>JASGIC010000001.1:0-3333290 GCA_047602045.1 Steroidobacteraceae bacterium | reverse complement strand
ACGAGTGGCGTTCGGCGCGCAACCGCAGTGGGATGGAAGCCTTGATCGCCGCCCGGCTGGAGGCCTTTCCAGGCGTGGCGGTCTCCTTTGGTCAGCCCATCGCCACCCGCGTCGACGAGTTGCTGTCGGGCGTGAAAGCGCAGCTGGCCATCAAGTTGTTCGGTCCGGATCTGGACGTTCTGGCCACCAGGGGCGCACAGATCGCGGCGCTGGCCGGCAAGGTGCGCGGCACCCGCGACGTGGCCATGGAGAGCATCGCGGGCCAGGCGCAGCTGGTGGTGCGGCCCGATCGCGATGCGCTGGCCCGTTACGGCGTGCCGGTGGCCGACGTGATGCGACTGGTCGCCGAGGAAATCGGCGGGCGCAGTGCCGGCGAAGTCATCCACGGCAACGAGCGCTACGAGATCAATGTGCGTCTGGCGCAGCAGTACCGTGACAGCGCGGCGGCCATCCGCGCACTGACACTGCGGGCGCCCGATGGTGCCTGGCTGAAACTCGGCGATGTGGCCAGCGTGGCGATCGAATCCGGACCGCCGCAGATCCGCCGCGACGACGTGCAGCGGCGCGTGGTGATCCAGGCGAATGTGGAAGGCCGCGACATGGGCGGCGTGGTCGCCGAGCTGCAGCAACGCATCGCCAATGAAGTCCGGCTACCGGCCGGTTACTCGGTGGTGTTCGGCGGCCAGTTCGAGAATCAGCAACGCGCGCAGCAGCGCCTGATGATCGTGGTGCCAATCTCGCTGGGACTGATCTTCCTGCTGCTGTACTTCGCCTTCGGTTCGGCCGCGCAGGCCACGCTGGTGATGATCAATGTGCCGCTGGCCCTGATCGGCGGCATCCTGGCGCTGCTGCTGAGCGGTCAATACCTCTCGGTGCCCGGATCGATTGGCTTCATTGCGCTGTTCGGCGTGGCGGTTCTCAACGGCGTGGTGATGGTCTCGGCCATCAACCAGCGCCTGCGCGCCGGCCATGCGCTGCACGAGGCCGTCATGGCAGGCGCCCTGTCACGCCTGCGGCCGGTGCTGATGACCGCCGGCATCACCGCACTCGGCCTGTTGCCCATGCTGCTGGCGCGCGGCATCGGCTCCGAGATCCAGCGGCCGCTGGCCACCGTGGTGGTGGGCGGACTGTTCTCGGCCACACCGCTGACGCTGCTGCTGATCCCGATGCTGTATGCGCGCTTCGGCCGGCCTAGCGCAGATAGCGCTTGACGATGCGCGCCACTTCTTCCAGCTCACGCTCGCGTTGGCGCGCGCTGCCGCTGTCCGGCCCGAGATGCTCGCGCAGGTGTTCCTCGAACACATCCGACATCAGGCTGGTGGCCGCACCACGCACCGCGGCCAGCTGCTGCAGGACTTGCGAACAGTCGCGCTCCTCGCTGAGTGCGCGCTCCAGCGCCGCCACCTGCCCCTGGATGCGGCGCACCCGCAGCAGCAGACGCTTCTTGTCGCGCAGTGTATGTGACATCGGTTTTCCTTCCCCCTCTATACTGGGGTAGAGTATCAGACCATGAGCGCTCCGGGCACCCAGGACAGTCACTGTCACACTCCGCTGATGCATGGCGGTAATCCCACGGCCGAACGGCGCACCAAGCTGGTGGTGCTGCTCACGGCCGTAATGATGGTCATCGAGCTCAGCGCCGGCTGGCTGTTCCACTCGATGGCGCTGCTGGCCGACGGCTGGCATATGAGCTCGCATGTGATCGCGCTGGGCCTGTCGGCCGCGGCCTATGCGCTGGCGCGGCGCTGGGCCAACGACCAGCGCTTCGCCTTCGGCACCTGGAAGATCGAGATCCTGGGCGGCTACACCAGCGCGCTGCTGCTGTTCGGCATCGCCGGTTACATGGTCTACGAGTCTGTGAGCCGGCTGCGCAGTCCGGTGGTGATCGCCTACAACGAGGCCCTGGCCATCGCCGTGCTGGGGCTGCTGGTCAATCTGGCCTCAGCCTGGCTGCTCGGCGGCGCCGAACACGGCCATCACCATGGCCACGGACACGATCTCGCTGATCACGACCACCATGATGAGCAGGGGCACGAGCACGGTCAGGACCTGAATCTGCGCTCCGCCTACATCCACGTGGCGGCCGACGCCGCCACCTCGGTGCTGGCCATCGCCGCACTGCTGGGCGGCAAGTACTTCGGCGCCGCCTGGCTCGATCCCGTCATGGGGCTGGTGGGCACGGTGGTGGTGGCGGTGTGGGCCATCGGCCTGCTGCGCGACACCGGCCGCATCCTGGTGGATGCCGAGATGGATTCGCCGGTGGTCGCCGAGATCCGCGAGGTGATCGCTGCCTCACCCATCCCGGCCACACTGCAGGACCTGCATGTGTGGCGCGTGGCGCATGGCAAGTACGCCTGCATCCTCAGCGTCAGCGCCCCGCCGCCGGCCACACCCGAACTGTTCCGCTCGCTGCTGTCGATCCACGAGGAGCTGGTGCACATCACCGTGGAAGTGAATCACTCCGCCGCCTGATCGCCCTCGCGCTGCGGGCCACAGCCGGCCCACTTGCCACCCCACCCCGAGCGCAGGCGCTCGCGCTGCTCGGGCGTCATCTGCTGCCAGCGCTCCTGCATCTTCTGCCGCCAGGCCATGCCCACCGGCCCGCCCATGGGGCCACGCAGACCCCCAAACAGCAGCCGCGACAGCACCAGCAATCCCAGCGCCTGCCAGAAGCCGATGTGCGCCAGCCCGAACAGCGCCGGCAGCAATGCATTCCACAGCAGCATGGTCGCAGCACTGGCCAGCGCTGCCAGCACGCAGGCGGCGACCATGAACTTGATCACCCGCGGCCCACGCCGCATCGAACCCATTGTGCGCATCACGGATCTCCTGGCCCGATATCGGGCAAATCGTTGAATGTCTGCAACCGCGCACGCAGCGCCTTCACGGCCCGGTGCTTGCGCGCCAGCAAGGTATTGAGGGGGGTCTGGGTACGCTCTGCCATGGCTTCGAAGGTTTCGCCTTCGAGTTCATGAGCGATGAACACGGCACGCTGCGCCTCCGGCAGCGCCTGCAGCGCCGCCATCAGCTCATCGAACAGCAGCCCGCGCGCGTACTCGGTTTCCGGACTGCCGTCCGGTGCCGGGATCCATTCGTCCAGATCCGGCAGATCGTCGCTGATGTAGCGGGCATGACGCTTGCGGCGCCGGAACAGGTCCACCATGCGGTTGCGCGCCACGCGGAACAGCCACGCGCCGACCTCTTCGATCGGATGCATCAGGCGCGCGGCCACCACCAGCTCGTAGTAGACGTCCTGGACCAGATCCTCGGCTTCGCTGTCGTTATGCAGGTAGCGGCGCAGGAAACCGCGCAGCGGCGCCCGGAAGCGCTCCGCCGCCGCGATCTGCCGATCCTGTTCGAGGCGTTCGCCCGTCATGCCGAGAATTGCGTCCATGGCACAGGTAAGACGCCATGGTGGCGCAGATATTGCCAGGCCGCAGACAAACCGGGACGCCGCGTGGCACACCACCTCGGCGGAACGGGCGTTGCTCCGGCTAAGTGCCGTTGCGCGCCATCGCCTGCTGCAGATTCCGCATCATGTTGCTGGCCGCATTGCGTCCGGCTTCGCCGGGCGTCAGGTTATGCCAGGCCACCGCGAACTTGAACGCATCACTGAAATTGCCCTGGCGGGCGTAGAGCCGCGCGAGCGCTGCCGCGAGCATGGCGTTGCTGGAATGACGGTAGAAAACCTGTTCAGCCCGTTTGGCAAACGCCGTCGCTGCAGTTCGATCACTGGACAGGCCATAGAGATTGGCCAGCAGGTCCCAGGAGCGCAGATCGTCGGGATTGCGAGCCACCACCTGCTCCAGCCGACCCATGGCCTGCGGCTGCAGGACGGATTGCTCCAGTCCAGCCGGCAGCTTGGCGGGCGCCAGCTCTGCCAGGCGCGCCCACATCGCGGCCACCTCGGCGCTGCCCCGTTCCGACAGATCCTCGCGGGTCTGCAGTGTCTGCAGGAGCCGCCATACCTCGGCGTACTGCTCCTTGCGCATGTTGCCGACCAGCTCGGCGCGCAGTGCGTATTCATCATCCGGCACACTCTTGAGCGTTTGCGCCGCCAAGGCCAGACCCGCGTCGAGCTGATCGCTGCGGACCGCCATCTGCGCAAGCCGGCCGTTCATCTGCGCCTCGCTGAGACGACGCGGCTGCGCATCGATGCTCGGCACCGGAACCTTCACAATGATGGAGCGCAGCCGGCCGGCGGTCAGCGCCTGATTCAGCAGCGTATCAATACTGGCGTAACCACCCGGAAAGCTGGCAGCGAACGCCGTGGCCGCATCTTCACCACCTGAGACGCGGCCCAGGAAAGTGTTGAAGGCGTCGCGCATCTGTCCTTCGATGACCACCAGGTGTGCCAGCAGCCAGCACTGCGACTGATACAGCGAGCGGTATTCCTGCGACTTGAAGTGCGGATCATCGTGCTGCAGGGTCAACAGGGTTTCGGCCGGCAGGAATTTTCCCTGGCTGCGCGCCAGATAGAGCTGCTGGACCTGATTCGATTCGTAGCCACCAAGCGTGACTTCGTCGTCATCCATCGAGGTGGCGGCAAACACCTCGGCAATCCCGATCCGGAACCATTCCGGATAGCGCGACACGCCCGCGTTGAGGGTCAACAGACTGCCGGCATATCCGAAATAGGCGCCGAAATAACGCCGATCGGTATGGGCATTGCTGTTGATAAGCATATCGGCGTCCAGCTCGTTGGCGGAATAAAGCGAACCGAACTCCTCGTGCTTGGGCTTCACCTGCTGGAACACGCTCATCGGCAGCGAATAGATATACAGCTGCGGCCGATCGCTGCCGAGATCCACAGTCAGAACATTGGCCAGCGCCGTATCCAGGCGCTGCAGGTTGCTGACCAGCGTCAGCGCGTTCTTCTCGCTGCCCGCCGCCGTCACCTCGATGTTCTTGTAGCTGACGCCCCAGTACTCGGCAGCCTGCACCGATCCCGCCAGCAGACCAACCATGGCCAACGCCGGCACAACGCGCTTGCGGCTGAACATACGCCCCCCGTTTTTTCCAGTTCTTCCCGACTCTGCTGGTCGGCTCGACGGGACGAATCCGGCTGCTCAACCCGGTCGGATCTGCCCGCTTCCCCGCACCACGTACTTGTAGCTGCACAGCTGCTCGAGCCCCACCGGTCCGCGCGCATGGAAGCGGTCGGTGGAGATGCCGATCTCGGCGCCCATGCCGAACTCGCCGCCGTCCGCGAACTGCGTGGAGGCATTCCACAGCACGATGGCGCTGTCGACCTGGTTCAGGAAGCGCTCGGCGGTGGCCGCATCCTGCGTGACGATGGCTTCGGTATGCGCCGATCCATACTGCGCGATATGCGCAGCGGCAGCGTCGACTCCGTCCACCAAGCGCGCCGCAATGATGGAATCCAGGTATTCGGTGTACCAGTCCTGCTCGGTGGCCGGCTTCACGCGCGCATCCACCTGCTGCACCTCGGCATCGCCACGCACTTCGCAACCGGCGTCGAGCAGGGCTTTGACCAGCGGCACCAGCTGCGTCGCCGCGCCCGCGCGATCCACCAGCAGCGTCTCGGCGGCGCCGCAGATGCCGGTACGGCGCAGCTTGGCGTTCAGCACGATCTCGCGCGCCATGGCCGGATCGGCGGCACGATCCACGTACACGTGGCAGTTGCCTTCCAGATGGCCGATGACGGGCACGCGCGCTTCCTTCTGCACGCGCGCCACCAGGCTCTTGCCGCCGCGCGGCACCACCACGTCGATGGTGTCGGTCATGCCGGCGAGCATCTCGCCCACCGCAGCGCGATCGGTGGTGGGCACCAGCTGGATGCTGGCCTCGGGCAGGCCGGCTTCACGCAAACCGGCCAGCAGGCAGGCATGGATGGCGGCCGAGGAACGGCTGCTCTCCGAGCCGCCACGCAGGATGGCGGCGTTGCCCGACTTCAGACACAGCGCGCCAGCATCCGCGGTCACGTTGGGGCGACTCTCGTAAATGATGCCGATGACGCCCAGCGGCACACGCACCCGCTGGATCACCAGGCCGTTGGGCCGTGTCCATTCGGCGCTCACCGTACCCACCGGATCAGGCAGCGCGGCGATGTCCTCCAGTCCCCTGGCGATGGCCGCGACGCGCTTCTCATCGAGCTTGAGGCGATCGAGCATGGCAGCGCCCAGGCCAGCCGCCTGTGCCGCAGCCATGTCGGCCGCATTGGCGGTGAGGATCCGCGGCTGCTGCGCGCGGATGGCGGCGGCGGCGGCGGTCAGCGCGCGATTGCGGCTGGCGGTGTCCGACAGCGCCAGCGCGCTGGCCGCGGACACGGCGGCGCGACCCAGCTGCTGCATCAGGGCCGGCACATCGACCTGGCTCACGACAGAACTCTCGGCATTCATGGACTACAACCTTCGGCTGAACCGTTCAGGAGCGCAGCAGCACCAGATCGTCGCGGTGGATCAATGCGCCACCGCCAGCGGTGCCGAGCAGCACCTCGATCTCCTGGCTCTTGCGCCCCATGATACGGACGGTATCGGCATCGGAATAGGCCACGACGCCGCGCGCCACCTCCTCACCCTCCGGCGAGAGCACGCTGACCGTGTCCCCGGCATCGAAGCCACCGCGCGCCGCGGTGACCCCCGCCGCCAGCAGGCTCTTGCCACTGCGCAAGGCGCGCAGCGCGCCGGCGTCGATGTGGATGGCTCCGGCCGGCCGCAGCGTACCGGCGATCCACTGCTTGCGCGCCGCCACCGGGGTGGAGGCCGGCAGGAACCAGGTGCAGTGCTCGCGCGTCTCGATGCGTCTGAGCGGGTTGAGCGGGCTGCCGGCGGCAATGCACATGTGGCAGCCGGCGCCCACGGCGATCTTGGCGGCGATGATCTTGGTGGTCATGCCTCCGGACCCCACGTCCGAGGCGGAACCGCCGGCCATGGCCTCGATATCCGGCGTGATCTCACGCACCACCGGGATGAATTTGGCCTGCGGGTCGCGATTGGGATCGGCGCTGTACAGGCCATCCACGTCGGAGAGCAGGATCAGGCAGTCGGCGCTGGCCATCTGCGCCACGCGCGCCGCCAGCCGGTCGTTGTCACCATAGCGGATCTCGGCGGTGGCCACGGTGTCGTTCTCGTTCACCACCGCGATGGCCCCCAGACCCAGCAAGGCATTGAAGGTGGCGCGCGCGTTCAGGTAACGGGTGCGATCCTCGCTGTCATCCAGCGTCAGCAGCACCTGGGCCACGGTGACCTCGTGGGCCTCGAGCAGCTCCTTGTAGGCATGCGCCAGACGGATCTGCCCCACCGCCGCGGCGGCCTGTTTCTCCTCCAGCCGCAGCGGGCCTTTGGCCAGTCCCAGGTGGCGGCGCCCCAGTGCCACGGCGCCGGAGGACACCAGGATGACTTGCTGGCCGCGCTTGCGCAGGCGCAGGAGGTCGGCCACCAGCGATTCGAGCCAGGCGCGGTTGAGCCGGCCGGTGGCGGCATCGACCAGCAGGGCCGAGCCCACCTTGACGACCACGCGGCGGGCGCGCAGCAGTGGGGATTGCGATACGGGACGTGCGGATTTGCGGCTGGACATGCGACGGGAATGCTACGCGATTTGCAGGGCCGCCACGAAGCCCCCTAATATCCGCTGCGGGCCCGTTGCCCATCCAATGTAACAGTCGCAGAAGGTAGTTCGCAGGTGGCCAGAGAATACGAACCGACCGTCGGTCAGTGGTACGAGAATCTTGAAGAGAACGAGAGCTTCCGCGTGCTGTCGGTCGACGAGGACGCCGAGCTGGTAGAGATCGAATACCTCGACGGCGACATCGAAGAGCTCGACCTGGATGCCTGGCAGGAACTGGATCTCGAACAGATCGCGGAGCCGGAAGGCTGGTCCGAGGGCGGCGACGAGGATGAGGACGAAGACGAGGAAGACGACTGGGACGAGGACGAAGACGAGGACGAAGACGACGAAGATGACGAGGACTGGGACGAAGACGAAGAAGAAAGCAACTACTGACGAGTTCCAGGCACTCCTCGACGCCTGCGTCGACGCCGTGGTGATCATCGACCACCACGGCGTCATCCAGACTTTCAATGCCTCGGCCGAACGCCTGTTCGGTTACTCCGCGGCGCAGATCATCGGCCAGCGCGTCGAAACGCTGATGCCCGAGCCCGACCGCAGCCAGCATGCCGGCTACCTGAGCCGCTTCCTCAAAAGTGGCGAGGCGCATGTCATCGGCATCGGGCGCGACATCATTGCCCTGCGCCGTGACGGCAGCACCTTCCCCGCCAATCTGGCCGTGGGCCAGATCGGGGGTAGCGGGCCACCGCGTTTCGTCGGTTTCCTGCACGATCTGACCATGCGCCGGCGTCAGGAGCAGGAGCTGCGCGCAGTGGGTGATGCCATGCGCGAGACCCAGGAGCGGCTGACCCATGTGGCGCGCCTCTCCACGCTGGGCGAGCTGACCACGGGCCTGGCCCATGAACTAAACCAGCCGCTGACGGCCATCACCCTGTACGCCCAGGCGGCGGAACGCCTGCTGCGCGCCGCGCCGGCGGATCACGAGGAAGTGGCCGCAGCCCTGCAGCAGATCGGCAGCCAGGCGCTGCGCGCCGGCGCCGTCATCAAGCGCCTGCGGACACTGGTGAAGAGCCGCGCCACGCAGCGCGAGCGTGTGGCGGTCAATGCGCTGGTGCGCGAACTGGCGGTGCTGACCGAGGCGGATACCCGCCTCAACGAAGTGCGCGTCGATCTGCAGCTCACCGATCCCCTGCCCGACATCGAGGCCGACCCGATCCAGCTGCAGCAGGTGCTGATCAACCTGGTGCGCAACGCCATCGAGGCCCTGCAGGGCCAGAGCGCCGCGACCCGCCGCATCGAAGTGCGCACCGGCATGGACGGGCCTGACCACGTTGCCATCTGCGTCAGCGACACCGGCCCGGGCGTACCGCCCGACTGCGTGCAGCGTTTGTTCGAAGCCTTTTTCACGACCAAACCGGAAGGTACGGGGCTGGGGCTCGCCATCAGCCGTTCACTGATCACGGATCACGGCGGCCAGCTCACCTACCAGCCCAACCTGCCCCAGGGCAGCGTCTTTCAGCTATCCCTGCCCGCCCACTCTGGAGAGGATGCATGAGCGCAAAGCCGACCACCATTTTCATCGTCGACGACGACGATGCCGTGCGCAGCTCGCTGCGCCTGTTGCTGCGTTCGGTGGGATTGCAGGCGGAAGTCTTTGCCTCGGCACAGGACTTCCTGGCCGCGCACGATCACGCCCGTGCCGGTTGCCTGGTGCTGGACGTGCGCATGCCGGGCATGAACGGCATGGAGATGCAGCAGGCACTGAACCAGCGCGGCGCCACCCTTCCGGTGATCTTCATCACCGGGCATGGCGATGTGCCCATGGCCGTGGAGGCCATGCAGAACGGCGCCTTCGACTTCCTGCAAAAGCCCTTCAGCGATCAGGACCTGCTCGAGCGCGTCCACAGGGCCCTGGCGCTGGATGCCGAGCGGCGCAGCGAGCTGGCCGCCGACGCGGCCATCCGTGCGCGCTTCGCCGAACTGACGCCGCGGGAGCACGAAGTGATGCTGCTGGTGACCCGCGGCAAGGCCAACAAGGTGATCGGTGCCGAACTGGGTGTCAGCCAGCGCACGGTGGAAATCCATCGCGCGCATGTGATGGAAAAGATGAAGGCGCGCTCGCTGGCGGAGCTGGTGCGCATGGCCCTGGATGCCGGCAAGTTGAGTTAAATGACGCGTGGCCGCAGGGATTGCTGCAACGAAAATGCGAATCCATCTCAGATTCATTCCAAGTATCTGAAAATAATAGTAATTATTGGGGGATTGAAATGCGCCATTCCGGTATCATCTAGCACATGGGTGGCCCGCCGATTCGGGCCGTAACCGAGCGTCGTACGTACACACGTCCATGAAGCGCATTTTCCTGCTGGTGCTGACCAACTTTGCCGTGATGCTGGTGCTGTCGGTGGTCGTCCACCTGCTCGGCATCGACCGCTGGCTTTATGCCCAGGGCAGCGGCTACGGCCAGCTGCTGGCGCTGGCCGCCGTCATGGGTTTTGGTGGCGCACTGATCTCGCTGGCAATGTCCAAGTGGATGGCCAAGCGCGCCATGGGCGTGCGTGTCATCGAACAGCCGGCCGACGCCACCGAGCAATGGCTGGTGGCCACGGTGCGCCAGCTGTCCCAGCAGGCCGGGATCGCCATGCCGGAGGTGGGCATCTTCGACTCGCCGCAGCCCAATGCCTTCGCCACGGGTGCGCGCCGCGATGCATCGCTGGTGGCGGTCAGCACCGGGCTGCTGGCGCGCATGAACCGCAGCGAGGTCGAAGCCGTGCTCGGCCATGAGATCTCGCATGTGGCCAACGGCGACATGGTCACCCTGACGCTGATCCAGGGCGTGGTGAATACCTTTGTCTTCTTCCTGTCGCGCGTCATCGGCAGCATTGTCGATCGTGCGCTGTCCGGCAATCGCGATGACAACCGCGGTGGGGGCGGCATCGGCTACTTCGTCACGGTCATGGTGGCTCAGGTGGTACTCGGCGTGCTGGCCAGCATGATCGTCATGTGGTTCTCGCGTCGGCGCGAATTCCGCGCCGACGCGGGCGGTGCGCGCCTGGCGGGCCGCGAAAACATGATCGCCGCACTGCAGCGTCTGGGCGCTGCGCACAATGAGGACTTGCCGCAACAGATGGCGGCATTTGGCATCGCTGGCGGCACGGAAGGCGGCCTGAAACGGTTGTTCATGAGCCACCCATCCCTGGAGGAGCGCATTGAGGCACTGCGCAAAGCAGCCTGAAGCGCTCCCCAGGTCACGAAAACCATCCTGAATGTCTTTTCAGGGCGCGCGCCCTTCGATAGAGTCGCGCCCGATTTGCTCAAAATGAGGCAATCGTAATGTCTACTGCGGTATCCGAGCCCAAAGCGGCCGGCTGGTTCAAGCGCAAGCTGCTGGCGGTCGCCAGCTGGTTCGACAGCGCCCAGTCCGGCAACGTGCAGGACAAGTCCCCGGATCACATCGATCTGGTGCGCATCCTGCCGTTCATCGTCATGCACCTATGCTGCCTGTTCGCCTTCGTGGTGGGTGTCAGCCCGGTGGCCATCCTGGTGGCAGTCATCGCCTACGTGGTGCGCATGTTCGCGATCACGGGCTTCTACCATCGCTACTTCTCGCACCGCTCTTTCAAGACCTCGCGGGTCGGCCAGTTCATCTTCGGCGTGCTGGGCGCTTCGGCCGTGCAGCGCGGACCGGTCTGGTGGGCCGCCCATCACCGCCACCACCATGCGCATTCGGATCAGCCGGATGACATCCACTCGCCCAAGCAGCATGGCTTCTGGAAGTCGCACACCAGCTGGTTCCTGACGGTGCGCGGCTCGAGCCCGGACCTGAAGTATGTCCGCGACCTGCTGAAATTCCCGGAACTGCGCTGGCTGGATCGTTTCGACATCATCGTGCCCATCCTGCTGGGTGTGGGCATGTTCTTCCTGGGCGTGATCCTGGAGAAGACCGCACCGGGGCTGAACACCAGCGGCTCGCAGATGCTGGTCTGGGGCTTCGTGATCTCCACGGTGTTCTGCTGGCACGCGACGTACACGATCAATTCGCTGTCGCATGTGTTCGGCAAGCAGCGCTACAAGACCACGGATACCAGCCGCAACAACTGGTTCCTGGCCATCCTGACGCTGGGCGAAGGCTGGCACAACAACCACCACTATTATCCGAACTCCACCCGCCAGGGCTTCTACTGGTGGGAGTACGACATCACCTTCTACCTGCTGAAGATCATGTCCTGGTTCGGCCTGGTCTGGGATCTGCAGCCGGTGCCCGCCAAGGTGCGCGACAACCCGGCGCGCCGCTACTGAAGGTAAGTTTCAGTCTTGTAACTCACGACGGCCGGGCATGACCCGGCCGTCGTTTTCTGGGCGTCCCACCTGCCCCGCCTCCACCACTTCCGCCTACCCCCTTCCGATATCTGTACGGAATGGGCCATCCGGTCCAGAATTGGAGCATGATCTCCCTGATCCCGACCAGTCTCGCGCGCCGCCTGTTGATCGCGCGGCTCAAGCATCTCGCGGACGGTGAACTGCTGCTGCAGGACACCGATGGGACCCTGCATACCTTCGGACGGCGCACGGCGCGCTGCGAACTGAGCATTCGCATCGTGATCACGGATGCGCGCTTCTACGGCAGCACGCTGCGCGGCGGGACCGTAGGCGCGGGCGAGGCCTACATGCAGGGCTGGTGGCGCTGCGACGATCTGACCGGCCTGATCCGCCTGATGGTCGTGAATCAGGCGGTCATGGGTTCACTGGAAAGGGGCTTCGCCTGGCTCAGCCGCCCGACACGCGCGCTGCTCCACCGCCTCAACCGCAACAGCCGGGCCGGCAGCCGCCGCAACATCGCCGCGCACTATGATCTGGGCAACGACTTCTACCAGCTGATGCTGGATGAGACCCTCGCCTATTCCTGCGGCATCTTCGAAACCCCGACGAGTTCGCTGGCCGACGCCTCGCGCGCCAAGTTCGACGCCATCTGCCAGGCACTGCAGCTCAAAGCGGACGAGCGGCTGCTGGAAATCGGCACCGGCTGGGGCGGTCTCGCCATCCACGCCGCACAACACTACGGCTGCCATGTCACCACCACCACGGTGTCGCAGCGCCAGTACGAGTACGTACGGGCGCGTATCGCCGAGCTGGGGCTTGCCGATCGCATCACGCTGCTGCTGAAAGACTACCGCGATCTGGATGGCGAGTACGACAAGATCGTCTCGGTGGAGATGATCGAAGCGGTGGGCGCGAACTTTCTCGACACCTACTTCGCGCAGTGCTCCCGGCTGCTGAAGAACTCGGGCGCCATGCTGCTGCAAGCCATCACCATCCGCGACCAGTTGTACGAGCGCGCTCTGCAGTCCGTGGACTTCATCCAGCGCCACATCTTCCCAGGCAGCTTCATTCCCTCCATCACCGCCATGAGCCAGTCGCTGTTGCGCGCCACCGACCTGAAGATCGCGCGCCTCAACGACATCGGTCCGCATTACGCCCGCACCCTGGCGGAGTGGCGCCGCAATGTCATGGACAAGCTCGATCGCGTGCGTGCGCTGGGCTATCCGGACAGCTTCATTCGCATGTGGGAGTTCTATCTCTGCTACTGCGAGGGCGGCTTCGCCGAACGCCAGCTCGGCGACGTGCAGATGCTGCTGATCAAGCCCGAGTATCCATCGGGCGTCTGAACCGCACGATCCGGCCATGAGTGGCATGAGCATGTGGCGCATCTACCTGCGCGTCATCGGCCTGCTGGCGCCCGAGAAGGGACTGGCCTGGGTGCTGGTGCTGGCCAACCTGGGTCTCGCCGGCGTGTTCTTTCTCGAGCCCTGGCTGTTCGGCCGCGTGGTCGATGCGCTGGCCGCGCGCGGCCAGCAGGATGCCTGGCGCAACATCCTGCTGTGGGCCGTTGTGGGCCTGGCCGGCGTGGCGGCCAGTGTCTGGGTGTCGCTGTACGCCGATCGACTGGCGCACCGCCGCCGGCTGGCCGCCATCGCGCTGTTCTTCGAGCATGCCGTGGCGCTGCCCCTGTCCTACCACGGCTCGCATCACACCGGCCGCCTGCTGCGCATCCTGCACACCGCCACCGGCAACCTGTTCAGCATCTGGCTGGGCTTCCTGCGCGAACATCTGACCACGCTGCTCTCGGTTCTGGTGATGCTGCCGCTGACGCTGCGCATGAACTGGAAGCTCTCGTTGCTGATGATGGCGCTGATGTTCAGCTTCGCCGTCGCCAATGCCATCGCCATGCGCCGGACCAGTCGCGCGCAGCATCAGGTGGAGGAACTGCACCAGGCCATCTCCGAACGCACCGGCGACGTGTTCGGCAATGTGCTGATCGTGCAGAGCTTCACACGCGTCGCGGCCGAAGTGGCCGAGCTGCGGGCCATGATGAGCGGCGTGCTGAAGGCACAGTACCCGGTGCTGCGCGGCTGGGCCTGGCTGGCCGTGGCCACACGCACCGCCAGCACGCTGACGGTGGTGGCCATCTTCGCGCTGGGCGTGGCGCTCAATGGCCGCGGCGAAGTGTCGGTGGGAACCATCGTGAGTTTCGTGGGCTTTGCACTGCTGCTGATCGGCCGGCTCGAACAGCTCGCCGGCTTCATCTCCAACCTGTTCTTCCAGACGCCGGCGCTGGGTGAATTCTTCGCCGTGCTGGATACGCCGGCCGTGATCCGCAGCTCGGCCGGCCTGCCGCGCATGCCGCGGCCGCACGGCGCTGTGGTGTTCGAGAATGTCCGCTTCGGCTACGAGACCTCCCACACGGCACTGCAGTCGCTGAGTTTCCGCGCGCCGGCCGGCAGCACCGTGGCGCTGGTGGGCCCCACCGGCGCCGGCAAGACCACGGCGCTGAACCTGCTGTATCGCGTCTACGACCCGGACGAGGGACGCATCAGCATCGACGGCATCGATATCCGCAGCGTGGACGTGAACTCGCTGCGCGAGCACATCGCCGTGGTGTTCCAGGACCCCGGCTTGTTCTACCGCTCCATCGCCGACAACCTGCGCGTCGGCAAGCCGGACGCCGACGTCGCCGAACTGGAGGCCGCTGCGCGCGCCGCGCAGGCGCACGACTTCATCGTCGTGAAACCCGAAGGTTACGCCACGCTGGTGGCCGAGCGCGGCCGCTCGCTGTCCGGCGGCGAACGCCAGCGGCTGGCCATTGCCCGCGCCATGCTGAAGGACGCGCCCATCCTCATTCTCGACGAAGCCACCAGTGCGCTGGATACCGTGACCGAGGCACGCATCCAGGCGGCGCTCAACGCCCTGAAGCGCGATCGGACCACCTTCGTCATCGCGCACCGCCTCTCCACCGTGCGCAATGCCGATCTGATCCTGGTGCTGGAGCGCGGTCGCCTGATCGAGCAGGGCCGCTATGCCGAGCTGGTGGCGCAGGGCGGACTGTTTGCCGAGATGGATGCCCAGGGCCGCTTTGCCGCGGATGCCGATGCGGACCTTGGCATCAGTGCCGCTGCGAACCCCGCGCCGCCCGCTACAATGGCGCATGCTCCGGACTGACCTGCCCCCGCTGCCGCCCGATCTGGTGACGCTGCTCGACACCGACGAGCTGCTCACTGAAGGCGCCGATCTCGCCCCGTATCTGGTCGATCATCGCAAGCTCTACCAGGGCCACGCGCGGGCCGTGGTGCTCCCGCGCAGCGTCGCCAAGGTAGCGGCCGTGATCCGCTGCTGCGCCCAGCACGGCATCGGCGTGGTGCCCCAGGGCGGCAATACCGGCTACTGCGGCGGCGCCACGCCCGACGAGAGCGGTACGCAGATCGTGCTGGCGCTGAAGCGTCTCAACGCGGTGCGCAGCATTGACGCCGACAACTTCTCGATGACGGTGGAAGCCGGCTGCACACTGGAACAGGTGCAGCGCGCCGCCGAGGATGCTGGACGCTTCTTTCCTTTGGCGCTGGGTTCGCAGGGCAGCTGCCAGATCGGCGGCAATCTCGCCACCAATGCCGGCGGCCTGAACGTGCTGCGCTTCGGCATGACGCGCGAGCTGGTGCTGGGCATCGAGGCGGTGCTGCCCGATGGCAGCCTGTTCGAAGGTCTGACCGCCCTGCGCAAGGACAACACCGGTTACGACCTGAAGTCGCTGCTGATCGGCGCCGAGGGCACACTGGGTGTGATCACCGCAGCCACGCTGAAGCTGTGGCCGCAGATGCGCAGCCATGCCGCCGCCTTCGTGGCCATTCCCGATGTGCGTTCCGCCGTGGCGCTGCTGGCGCTGCTGCGTGCGACGGCCGGCGAACGGCTGAACTCCTTCGAGCTGATCCCGCGCGTCGGCATCGATCTGACCACGCGCTTCATTCCCGGCGTCACCGACCCGCTCGACCAACCCCATCACTGGTACATTCTGTGCGAGCTGAGCTCACCCTCCGTCGAACCGCTCGATGCCCTGCTGCAGCAGGCGCTGGGCACCGCGCTCGAGCAGGGTCTGGCGCTGGATGCCGCGCTGGCGCAGAACGAACGGCAGCGCCTGGCCTTCTGGAGGCTGCGCGAATCCATTCCCGAGGCGCAGCGCCACGCCGGGCCCAGCCTCAAGCACGACATCTCCGTGCCCGTGCACGAGCTGCCCGACTTCGTCGCCGCCGCCAGCCACTGGGTGGCCGAGCACGTGCCCGATGGCGTGCTGGTCTGCTACGGCCATGCCGGTGACGGCAACCTGCACTTCAACATCAATCGCACCGATGGTTTCGCTGACGCCAGCTTCCTGGCGCGCGAACCAGTGGTGAAGCGCGCCATCCACGAGCTGGTGCACCAGTTCCACGGCAGCATCAGCGCCGAGCACGGCATCGGCCGCCTCAAGGTCGAGGAACTGGAACGCTATGCGCCGCCGGCGGAACTGGCGGCCATGCGCGCCATCAAGGCGGCACTGGATCCCAAGGGCATCATGAATCCGGGCAAGGTGCTGCGCGAACCGCACCACCTGCCCCGTGGCGGGCCAACTCCCTGAGCGTCAATCCTTGATCAGTCGCCAGGTCAGCGGGTAACGGAAATCCTCGCCGTTGCTCACCTTCACCGCGTGCACGATGCACAGGATGAAGTTGACGATGTGACCGATGGCGAGAAAGAAGATCGGCAGGACCAGGAACCAGGCCATGCCGCAGGCCATGTACACCAACGCCAGCGTGATCTGGAAATTCAGTGCCTCACGCGCCGCGCGCAGCGTCATGCTGTCCGGCTCGTCCTTCTTGATCAGGTAGATGATCAGTGGCCCGAGGAAGTACGTGAAGATGGCGGTGATGGGCGTGATGATGGCCAGTGTACGATCATCGCTGCTGCTCATGGCGGGGCTCCCTGTGTTGTCGTTATGGGCTGTCGTTGTAAGTCGCTCGAACCTCAACTGTGCGGACCGCTGACGCGCAGCAGGCCTTCCTGCGCAGTGCTGGCCACCAGCTTGCCGTCGCGCGAGAACAGGCTGCCGCGCGAGAAGCCGCGCGCGCCGCTGGCGCTGGGGCTGTCGATGGCATACAGGAACCAGTCGTCGACCCGTGGCGGCGCATGGAACCACATGGCGTGATCGATGCTGGCGAGGATGAGATTGCTGCTCATGTAGGGCACGGCATGCGGCAGCGTGGCGGTACTGAGCAGCTGGAAGTCCGAGATGTAGGCCAGCAGGCAGCGATGCAGCACGTCGTCGTCCGGCAACTTGTCCACGGCACGGATCCAGATGCACTGATGCGGCGGCGCCGCCTGCGGGTGCGACAGATCGACCGGATTGACCAGCCGGAACTCGAAGGGGCGCGCGCGCGCATAGAACTGCCGCATCTTCTCCGGCAGCTGCGGCAGCATCTGCTCGGGCGCCAGCCCTTCGGGCAGCGATTCGGGTGGCGGCACCTGCGGCATCGGGATCTGGTGCTCGACGCCCTGCTGCGGCAACTGGAAGGACAGCGAGCAGTGGAACATCTGCTCGCCATGCTGGATGGCGGTCACGCGCCGGCTGGAGAAACTCTGGCCATCGCGGCTGCGATCGACGAAGTAGACGATGGGTGCGTTGAAATCGCCGCGCTGCAAGAAATACGCATGCAGCGAATGCACGATGCGATCCGGCGCCACCGTGGCACAGGCCGCTTTCAGCGCCTGGCCCAGCACCTGCCCGCCATAGACCTGCGGGCTGCCGATGTCGCGGCTGTTGCCGCGAAAGATGTTGACCTCGAGTTGCTCCAGCTCGAGCAGCCGCAGCAGCTCCGCAAGACGGGGATCCATGGGGATGAGTGTACCTGAATGCCGCAATCCAGCACCCGGTCAAACCGGTTAACATGCGACCTCGCAACGAGAGGCTCGAGATCGGGATGAAGAAGTTTCTGCTGTTCGTGGTGCTGCTGGCGCTGGCGGCCGGCGCCACCTGGTATTGCGCGGGGCGCGGCACGGCCCCGGTCATCGACATCCAGTCACCGACCACAGCCATTGGCGCTGCGGGGCGGCTGGAGCTGGCCATCGACACACCCAACGGCCAGCTGAACCGGCTGACAGTCAGCATTGAACAGCAGGGCGTTGTCATGCCCGTGTATGTCTTCCCGGGCGAAGGCGCAGTGCAGCCCTCCCAGGCCGGCCCCAATCGCGTGACGCTGGTGGGTACCATCGGCAAGCAGCAGGCGCCGCAGCTGGTGGCCGGCAAGGCCACCGTCATCGTCAGCGCCGAGCGCCCGGTGTTGTTCGGCTACCAGCACATCCGCACCACGGTGCGGCGTGACGTGGAAGTGCGCTTCGAGCCGCCCACCGTGGCCGCGCTGTCCACCTTCCAGTTCATCAACCTCGGTGGCTCGGAGATGGTGGTGTACCGCGTCTCCCCTGCCGATGTGGACTCCGGCGTGCGCGTGGGCGAGTACGAATATCGTGGCTACCCGGCTTCCGGCGCCGGCATTCCAAACGCCGATCCCGGCCTGCGCGTGGCCTTCTTCGCGCTGCTGTGGGATCAGGATCCGGCCGCACCGATGGCGCTGTATGCACGCGATGCGGTGGGCAATGAAGCGCATGCGCCCTTCGACTACCGGGTATTCCCCAAGGTGTACAAGCACAGCCGCATCGAGCTGGACGATCGCTACCTGGCACGCGTGGTGCCACCCATCCTGCAGAACAGCCCGGAACTGAAGGTCGACAACCCCTCGGATCTGCTTGGCTCCTTCCTGCGCATCAACAACGATCTGCGCAGGATGAATGGTGAGCAGATCGCAGCACTGGCGCAGAAGAGCGCGCCGCAGATCCTGTGGCAGGGCGCGTTCAAGCAGCTGGTGAACACGGCGGTGGAAGGCAGCTTCGCCGATCAGCGCACCTATGTGTACAAGGGCCAGGAAGTCGATCACCAGACGCATCTGGGCTTCGATCTGGCCTCCATCGCCATGACGCCGGTGGTGGCCGCGAACCGCGGCCGCGTGCTGCATGCCGGCTGGCTGGGCATCTATGGCAACTGCGTGATCGTCGACCATGGCATGGGCCTGCAGTCACTGTATGCGCACCTCTCCTCCATCCAGGTGAAGGTGGGCGACGAAGTGCAGGAGGGCCAGCAGCTCGGCCGCAGCGGCGCCACCGGCCTGGCCGGCGGTGATCACCTGCACTTCACCATGCTGGTGGGCGGCCATGCCGTCACGCCCGTGGACTGGTGGAGCGCGCAGTGGGTGCAGGATCGCATCCTGCGCAAGCTCGGCGATGCCGGCGCTCCGGCATCGGTGACGCAGATCAAGGCCGTGTCCGGGCCCCAGGCTCAGACCAGGACCCGGGCCCCGGGCAGGAACCAGGGTTCGAGCAAGAGTTCGAGCAAGAGCTCCAGCAAAGGCAAGAGCAGGCGCAAATAGATGGGGAGGCGCCGGCCCGACGGCCGGCGCCTCGACCGCTGTCCCGGGACTTCCCGCCGTTACTCGCCGGCGACGCCGAGCCGCTTCTGCATCGCCGGGCTGGTGGTGGTGTACTGCAGGAACTGCTTCTTGCCCGGGTACAGGTAGGCCTGCGCGGCGAAGGCCGCCAGCGCCGCCTCGTGGAAGCCCGACAGGATCAGCTTCTTCTTGCCCGGATAGGTGTTGATGTCGCCGATGGCGAACACGCCGGGAATGCTGGTCTGGAATTTCTCCGTGTCGACCACCAGCGCGCGCTTGTCCAGCGTCAGGCCCCATTCGGCAATGGGTCCAAGCTTCGGCGCGAGACCGAAGAACACCAGCAGGTGATCGGCATCCACCGCATGCACCACACCGTCATGCCCCTTGATGTCCACGCCCTGCAGCTGGCCATCGGCGCCGCGCACTTCCTGCGCCACGCCTTCGATGAAGCGCACCTTGCCTTCGGCTTCCAGCGCGCGCATCTGCGCCACCGAAGCCGGCGCCGCGCGGAATTCGGCGCGCCGGTGCACCAGCGTCAGGCTGCGTGCATGCGGCGCGAAGGCCAGCGTCCAGTCCAGCGCGGAATCGCCGCCACCGAAGATCACCAGACGCCTGCCGTGATAGTCGGCGGCCGTACGCACCTTGTACTGGATCTGCCGGTCCTCGAAATGCTCGCTGCCGGGCACACCCAGACGCCGCGGCTGGAACGAACCCACGCCGGCCGCGATGATGACCGCACCCGCATCGAACACGGTGCCGGCACTGGTGATGACCTCGAAACGGCCGCTCTCCTGCTTGCGCAGCGACACCGCCTCCTCACCCAGATGGAACTGCGCGCCGAAGGGTTTGATCTGCTGCATCAGCCGGTCGACCAGCTCCTGCGCGCCGCAGACGGGCAGCGCCGGGATGTCGTAGATAGGCTTTTCCGGATACAGCTCGGCGCACTGACCACCCACCACCTTCAGCGAATCGAGCACATGGGCCTTGATGCCCAGCAGGCCCAGTTCGAATACCTGGAACAGGCCGGCCGGACCGGCGCCGATGATGACCACTTCGGTGGAGATGGCTGATTCGCTCAAGTTGCTGGCTTCCGATGGCTTTGAGGACGTACTCGTGAAGGCCGCGATTCTAGCCGCCCATCGCCTTGTCATTCAAAGCGATACGCGGTCTGACCATATGTACGGCCGGCCATGTCGGGCCGCTCCGGGGTCTATAATGCGGGGCTAACGGAGGTCGTCATGCCCACCAATGCCGAGCTGCATCAGCGTCGTCTGGCCGCCATACCCCGGGGTGTGGCCAACTCACTGGCCATCTATGCCGAGCGCGCCCGGAACGCCGAGCTGTGGGATGTGGAGGGCCGCCGCTACATCGACTTTGCCAGCGGCATCGCCGTGCTGAACACCGGCCATCTGCATCCCAGGGTGGTGGCTGCCGTGACGGCGCAGAACCAGAAGCTGGCGCATGCCGCCTTCCAGGTCACGCCCTACGAAAGCTATGTGCAGCTGGCCGAGCAGCTCAATGCGCTGGCGCCCGGCCACACGCCGAAGAAGACCATCCTGTTCTCCACCGGCGCCGAGGCGGTGGAAAACGCCATCAAGCTCGCCCGCTTCCACACCGGCCGCAATGCCGTCATCGCCTTCACCGGCGGCTTCCATGGCCGCACGCTGGCCGCGCTGGCGCTGACCGGCAAGGTGCAACCCTACAAGGCCGGCTTCGGTGCGCTGCTGCCGGACGTCTATCACGTGCCGTTTCCGATGAGCTACCACGGCATCACGCCCGAGGATTCGCTGAGCGCCATCGAGGCGCTGTTCAAGGCCGACGTGGATCCGAACCGCGTCGCGGCCATCATCATCGAACCGGTGCAGGGCGAAGGCGGTTTCTACATCGCGCCGCCGGAATTGCTGCGCCAGCTGCGCGCGCTGTGCGACCGGCACGGCATCCTGCTGATCGCCGACGAGATCCAGACCGGCTTCGGCCGCACCGGCAAGCTGTTCGCCATCGAACACGCCGGCGTGGAGCCCGACCTGATCACGGTGGCCAAGAGCATCGCCGGCGGTTTCACGCTGTCCGGCGTGATCGGCAAGGCCGCCATCATGGATGCGCCCGGTCCGGGTGGCCTGGGCGGCACCTATGCCGGCGCACCGCTGGCCTGCGCCGCGGGCCTGGCGGTGCTCGATGTCATCCGCGAAGAGCGGCTGCTGGAGCGTGCCGACGCGCTGGGCGCGCGCCTGATGGGCAAGCTGCGCGCGCTGAAGCTGCGCTTTCCGCTCATCGGCGAAGTGCGCGGTGTGGGCTTCATGGTGGCCATGGAGCTGGTGCGCGAGGGCAGCGCCGCCCATCCGGATGTGGACTCCACCCGGGCGCTGGTGCAGGCCGCCGCGCGCCACGGCCTGGTACTGCTCTCCTGTGGCCTGCACAGCAATGTCATCCGCTTCCTGGCACCCCTGACGATCCCCGAAGCCCTGCTCGACGAGGGTGTGGCCAAACTCGAGGCTGCGCTGGTCGAAATCACCGGCCAGCAGCCGGCGGCGAGCGCGGCAGCCGGCTGAAAATTCCTTAACGGGGGAATAATAATTCTTGACGTGCCGGCGCCTTGGCCACGGCTGGCGGCACGCCCATAATGGCCCGCGCCGGACTTGGGGGGGTTGGGGCTCGCGCCCCGCCTTTGCGGTCGGCAAATCCATCCAGAAGAACACCAGGAGACGATCATGCGGAAGCTTTCCCGTTCACTGCTGCTGGGCACGCTCAGCGCCCTGCCCGTACTGGTGCTGGCGGCCGTGCCAACCCTCACCAACAACGAGGAACATGTGCTGCGCGGTTTCTTCGACCGCCAGTCCGCCGCCGTGCAGCTCAGCAAGCTGGCCCTGGAGAAGGGCAGCAAGGATTCGGTCAAGAAGTTCGCACAGAGCGAACTGGACATGTACCAGAAGCTGGCCGAGGGCGTTGCCAAGATGGACGATGAGTTCAAGCTCATCACCGGTGGCAGTGCGGGCGGCGGTTCGCCCGAGCTGGCCCAGGGTGTGACCCGCGGGGTTGAAACCCTGCCGGCCGGAGCCAGCTGGAGCAGCAAGCAGGCCGCCGCGCTGGTCAGCGGCGGCGGCGGCGGTCCGGGCGGCGCTCCTCCGGGAGGCGGTGCAGGCCGGCCTGCGGGCGGCGGCCAGGGCGCGGGTGGTCCGCCGGGCGGTGGCGGTGGCGGTGGCGGTGCCGCTGCAGGCGGCGCCGGCGCGCGTGGCGCGGGGGGCGGCGGTGGCAATGCCCGTTACACCTACGACCTGGAGGAGATGCAGAAGCTCTCCGGCGCCGACTTCGACAAGCAGTTCGTGTTCCGCGTGGGCATCGCGCACAGCGCCATGGTGCGTCACATCTCCGATGAGCTGTCGATGAAGGATGCCAACCCGGATCTGGTGGCCTATGCCAAGACGGCGCTGGAGCTGATCAGCGCGCAGAACTCCAACATGGAGCGCCTGCTGCTGGGTCAGGACCTGAGCAATGGTCCCCCGGGCGGTCAGCGTCCGGCCGGCGGCGCTGCGGGCGCGGCCGGTGGCCCTCCGGCCGGCGGCCAGGGCGGCGCACCGCGCAACTGAAGCGCGAACCGCAGCGATTGCGAGGGAAATGGGCCGGCCTTTGCCGGCCCATTTTTTTGCTGCTATGACGCCAAGGCCAGCAGTTCGCTGGTACAGCGCTCCATCAGACCCCGTGGCGTGCGGAGGATCAGCCGCGCAGCGATGCCACGCCGTTCCGCCCAATCGAAACCCGCCTGCGGCCCGAGCACGGTGATCGCCGTGGCCAGCGCATCGGCATGCATGCAGCTGGCATGCACCACGCTCACCGAGGCCATGGCGTGCTGCACCGGGCAACCGGTGCGTGGATCCAGCGTGTGCGCAAAGCGCTCGCCCTCATGCTCGAAACCACGCCGGTAATCACCCGAGGTCGCAACGGCCAGCCCTTCCAGCGCGATGCGCGTACCTGGCAATCCGCCTGGCGACGGCATCTCCATCTCGACCCACCAGGGCAGACCATCCGGCTTGCAACCCTGCCCGCGCAATTCACCACCCACTTCAATCAGATAGTGCGCCACACCCTGCTGCTCCAGCCAGCAGGCGATCTGATCGACCGCGAACCCTTTGGCGATCGCGCACAGATCCAGCGTGACGCCGCCCGGCTGCCACAGACTGCGGCGCTCGGCATGCATCGCAATGCGGCTCCAGCCTACCCTGCGCAGGGCACGCGCGATCTCCAGAGCATCCGGCGGCACAGTGCGCCGGGGTGCCGGACCGAAGCCCCAGCAATTCACCAATGCGCCAGCCGTCGGATCGAACGCGCCGCCGCTCTCGGCGGCGATGACCAGGGCGGTGCCTACCACTTCCAGACACTCCGCCGGCAGCGCCACCCAGCTGCCGGCGGGTGCAATGTTGTAACGGCACAGATCCGAACTGACGTCCCAGTTGCTCATCTGCGCTACGACACGCTGCAGTTCATGCTCGATGCCGGCGCGCCACGACGCCGGCAGTGCACCCTGCGGACCCACGGCCTTCACGGTCCACTGCGTACCCATGCTGGTTCCCTGCAGCACGTGCACCTGGGCGTTGGCGATGGCACCCTGCAGCGCTGCCGCCGAGAGCTGGGCCGGTATCAGCAAACGCAGGGGTTGCTGCGATGGCATTGCCGCAGCTGGCTGCATCAGGGCGCGAGCACTTCAAGGATGGCGGTGTAGCTGGCGCGCCGTTCTTTGGCAGGCGCTTCACCGTTCTGGTCCTGGATCGAAGCCGACAGCCAGTACAACCCCGGCGTCTTCCACGTGATCTGCAACTGCCCCCTGGCATCCGTGACCAGCGCCTGCTCTTCCATGGCATTGCGATACTGGGCGCGATCCGCGATCAGCTCGACCTTCAGATCCGGCGCCGGCTTGCCATCGAGCAGGAACTGGAACGTGGCCGCCTCACCGGCGAACAGATCGTTGAAGCCGGTCACGGGTGTGAGTTCCAGCCCCTTGCCAAGAGGCTTCACGGCACTGCCACCCGGCGTACCCGCTGTGACGAAGCTCTCCACGCGATTTTGCATCTGCGACACCTTCAGATCCGTCGCGTTGGCCGGCACAGCCTTGGCGAAATCTTCCGGCGTGGACGGCGCACCGCGTTGCGGCCAGCGCTTCATCTGGCCCGCCTCGCTCCAGCTCGCCGAGATGCCGCTGCTCACCAGCGCCACACGCCAGGTGCCGGCCTGCGTGAGCTGCAGGTCGAAGGTGCTGCGCAGACGGCCGGTGGCCGTGTTCTGCGCTTCGACGCGAGTGCCGTCCGGTGCGGTGATCTGCAGGTTGTCGAGTCGTGCTGCAGCGTGATCCTTCACGAAGGGCTGCGTGGAGGCGCCCACATCGAAAGTCACCCACTCTCCCGTGTTCAGCACGGTTTTCGACGGCATCAGCCACAGCTTGTGGGCTTCGGCACTCAAGGGCAGCAGCGCCAGCAGAGCGGCGCAAAAATACAGAGGCTTGTTCATTGATCCGATCTCCTGTTGATGCGGGTTAGCGCTTCAGCGACAGCTTCACGGCGCCCAGCTCGCTGCTGCCCTGCGCCTGCAGGTCCTGCGCGGACTTCACCGGCCATTCGAAAGGCAGATCGAGCACTTCGCGACCGCCGTCCTCGCGCGCCGCCTCGATGACGAGGCGATAACGTCCCGGCGCCAGCGCCGTGAGCGGCGCAGTGCCTTCGGCGAAATGCAGGTGCTGCTCGCCGGCCGGTCGTGTGGCACCGGTGATGCCATCCGCCGGCACCGTCAGATCCCGTCCGGTGCGACGCCACCACTGACGCAGATCCGGCAGCCACTTGGTGCCGCTCTCGCCGCCCATCTGCGGACCGCCACCGCCTGGACCACCGCCCGGTGCCGCGCCTGAAGGGCCGCCGGCGCCCGCTGCGTTGCCGCCTGGTCCCGCCATGCGCTGGCGTTCCTGCTGGTACCAGACGGCGAGATTCGCGGCGACGCTGCGATCCTCGCGCTCCAGCCACACCGCCACATAGGGTCGGTGATATTCGGCAACGTTGAGCTGCGGCAGTTGCACGGACAGATCCAGCGTGCCCGCTATGGCGGGTGCGCCGATCAGGCCGCCAACCAGAACCAGTGAATACGACTCGCGCATGGAAGAGACCTCGATGAAGGCTCGAATGAATCTAGAGATGGAACAGCACCAGCAGCAGCACCGGAATGGCCAGCCCCATGCCGACCAGCGGCCAGGTGCTGGGACGACGCGGCGCGTGCAGCTTCAACAGCAGCAATCCGGTGATCGAGAACATCAGACAGGTGGCGGCGAACAGGTCGATGAACCAGTTCCAGCTCGCGCCGGTGTGACGCCCCTTGTGCAAATCGTTGAGGTACGCGATCCAGCCATGATCGGTGCGCTCGTATTCGACTTCGCCCGTGGCGCGATCGATGCTGAGCCAGGCATCACCGCCGGGACGGGGCAGTGACAGATAGATCTCCTCGGCACGCCATTCGGCGGCACGCTCCTCCGCTACCACCGACCAGCGCTGCGCCAGCCACTCGCGCAGGGGCGCGGGCAGCGGTGCCGGTTGCGTGTCGGTCACGGCACGCAGAGAGGCCTGCAATGCATCGGGTAGAACTGCCTGCTGCCGCTCGACGCGGGGTTTGGCCGGAATCTGTGCGGCGTGATTGAGCGTGATGCCCGTGGCGGCGAACAGGATCATGCCGATCAGGCACAGTGCCGAGCTGATCCAGTGCCAGGTGTGCAGCCGCTTCATCCATTGCGCGCGCGAGCTGGCCCTGGCGTTCATGAAGGCATCATCAGCGCAACTCGAAGCGGACGGGCACCAGCACCCAGGCCGCGACCGGCTGACCGTTCTGCCTGGCGGCGACGAAATGCCAGCGCTGCGCGACCACCTCGGCGGCCGCTGCGTCGAGCCGGAAGAAACCACTGCTGTGTTCGATCTCGACCCGCTCTGCGCTGCCATCGGATCGCACCAGCACGCGCAACAGCACTTCGCCCTCTTCGCGCAGCTTGCGCGATGTCGGTGGATAGCGTGGTCCGGGATTATTCAAATAAGCTGCATCGAAGCTCGGCGGCACCAGCGGCGCCGCACGCTCCGTGGCACTGCTCAGCGTGCTCGCGGTGCTGGCCACTTCGACGCGCTCCACAGATTGCGGCGTATCCGCGAAAGCAATCATCACCGGCCGGATCTGCGGCACCACCACACTGCCAGGTGGAATCAGCTGGGGTTTTGGTTCGGCCACCTCGGAGCGTGGCACAGTGTCGATCAGACTGACCGTGAGCGGCGCGGCGACGGCGCGATGCTCGAGCGCAGGTCGCGACCACCACAGAGCCAGCAGCGCCAGCAGATGCACAGCGACCACGGCGGCAGCGCTGAACCAGCGCGGCTGAGCGGTGCCGAGCTGCGGGCGCAGGTATTCAATCCGGGCATTCATCTACACATCCGCCCAGAAGCGCAACAGGTTGTGATAGATGCCCGTGAGACGCACCAGCTCATCATTGTCCGCTGCATCCAGCGTCAGTTTCTGGATGGCCGTGTCCAGCTGGAACAGCAACGCACGCTGCGCGTCATCGCGCACCATGCTCTGGATCCAGAAGAACGAGGCCATGCGTTCGCCGCGCAGAATGGGACTGACGCGGTGCAGACTGCTGGCGGGATACAGCACCATGTCGCCGGCGGCGAACTTGATGCGCTGCTCACCGTACACATCCTCGATGATGAGCTCGCCGCCCTCGTAGTCGGCGGGATCGGACAGGAACAGCGTGGCCGACAGATCGGTGCGTACCCGCAGGCCACTGCGATACTGGCGCACCGAATTGTCGATGTGGACGCGGAACTGCTGACCCACGCCATAGCGGTTGAAAAGCGGCGGGTACACCTGGTGCGGCAGTGCCGCCGAGATGAACAGCGGCTGCTGGTTCAGCGCCTGCAGGATCATCCCGCCAACCTCACGGGCGGCGGGATGCTCTTCCGGAACCTGCAGATTGCTCTTGGCCTTGGCCGACTGATGTCCGGAGGTCACGTTGCCATCGACCCATTCCGCGGCTTCCAGCACCCGCCGGCAGTGCGCCAGCTGGGTGGCGGAGAGCACTTCTGGAATGCGCAACAGCATGCCGGGCGCTCAGAGCTTCATGTTCAGCGACAGCAGCAGCAGACGACCCGGGCCCAGCGCCGCGTAATGCGTCGCGTAGGCCTTGGTGTAGTACACCTTGTCGGTCAGGTTCTGCACGTTCAGCTGCAGATCGAAGCGCTCATCGAACGCATAGGCCGTGGACGCATCGAAGCGCCAGTAGCCCGGCACCCGCTTGTCGAGCGCGGTCGCCGTCGTTGCATGGCTGCCATACACTTCGCTGACGTGATACGCCGTACCGCCGATGCTGAGCTTGCGCAGCAGCTGGTAGCGTGTCGACAGTGTCAGGCTATGCTCGGGCGTGTTCGGCAGGGACTTGCCGACAGCCAGGCTGGAATACGCACCGCGCACCAGTTCGCTGTCGAGGAAGGAGTAGCCGCCGAACACATTCCACTGTGCCGTCAGGTTGCCGGTGATGCCCAGCTCCGCGCCCTTGATGCGCGACTCTCCCACCTGCTCATACACACCCGAGGACACTTCGATGCGTGCGTTCTTGCGCACCGTGTCGAACAGCGCGAAGGTCAGCAACGTCTGGCGGTCGAACAGCTCCCACTTCACGCCCACTTCGCCGGTGTGCGATTCCTCCGGCTTCAGATCCGCCGTCGTGGTGGTGACGGCATCCTCGTCGCCGGTGCCCAGCGCCGCCGGCGTGGAGTCCGTGGCATAGGAGGCATACAGCGAGCCGGCCGCAACCGGCTTGAACACCAGGCCCACCTGGTAGTTCAGGAAGTTGTCGCGTCCCGAGGCGTACAGGGCCGACACGGCCGTGCCCGCCGAGTTGGTGCCCGCATGGCGCAGAGCCTCGGTGCTGTAGTCATCCCAGCGCAGACCGGCATTCAGCGACCAGTGCGAACCGAAGCCCAGCGTGTCGAAGGCATACAGCGAACGCGTCTGGGTGGTGTAGTAAGTAGGCGCGTTGGCGCGCTTCACCGTGCCCAGCCACACATCATCGGGATTGGGATTGTAAAGGCTGGCGCAATCCAGCGACGCATCCTTGCTGCCGTCGGAGAGCACACATACGCCGGACGTTGCCGGACCCGCGCTGCTGCTCACCAGCCAGCTGTCCTGCTCCTTGCGCTCGCGGGTGAACTCGGCACCGGCGCTGATCGAATGCGAAATTGCGCCGGTCTGCAGCTGCACCGTGAAGTCGGTGGCGTTGGCGAAGGTCCTGGTCTCGGTCCAGCGGCTCTTGGAGGAGCGATAAACGTAGCCGTCGTCGACGTTGCCCTTGCTGTCATCAGGGTTGGTGACCACGTAGCTGTTCAGCGAGCTGCCATACCGGGTGCGGTTCTGCAGCGTCATGTTGCTGGCCAGCTCGCGCTTGAAGCTCAGGGTGCCGATGTCGGTATTGGCAATGCGGAAGTCGCGATTGCGCAGACCATAGAAATTGCTGGCATCCACGCCCATGGTCTCGGTGACCGGCAGACCGGTGAGCGGATCGTAGGGCATGCTGTAATCCGGCATACCGCTCTGGCGCATCAGGTAGTAGTCCAGCACCACTTCACTGCGCGTACCCAGACCGAAGCCCAGCGAGGCCGCAGCACCGCGCTTGTCGTAGTCCACGGCCGCATCGCGACCCGGCACGTTGCCGGCGGCGCCTTCGGCGTTCACGCGCAAGGCGCTGCTCTCGCCCAGCTTCCAGTTCTGATCAACCGTGCCACGCAGCGTGTCCGAGGTTCCCGCCGTCAGCGTGGCGGCGGTCGCATCCTTCAGGAAGGGCTGCTTGGTCACCAGATTCACGCTGCCGCCGCCCGAACCGCGACCGCCGTAGGCCGAGTCCGCGCCCTTGGTGACTTCGATGGTTTCCAGCGCAAAGGTATCGCGGGTCTGCGTGCCGATATCGCGGATGCCGTCGATGGTCAGGCTCGAGGTGGAGTTCAGGCCGCGGATCACCGGACGATCCGCCAATGCCTGACCGCCCTCGCCCGCCAGGAAGGTGATGCCGGGCACCAGGCTCAGCGCCTCCTGCAGCGTGGTGCTGCCCGTGTCCTGCAGCACCTGCGCGGGAATGACCGTCACCGACTTGGGTGTATCCAGCAGCGGCGCCGTGAACTTCGGCGAGGAAGCCTCATCGGCCTTGTAATCGTTGATGGCTTCATCCTGCACCGTGACGGTGGACAGGCGCGTGGCGCCTGCGACGGATGCGGTGGATTCCTGGGCCAGGGCAGGCAGCGCCTGCATGGCAAATACGGTGGCCGCCAGCGGCGACACGCGCAGCTTCATCGTCTCGTCTCTCCCTAATGAGTCGTCAAACCGGCCAGCTTTGCGGGCGCACAGCCGGGCAAGGTCTCTGATCGGTAGTGACTGACCTGGGAAGGAGCGTTGCCTACGAGACGGGGTGAATTCTCATATGAAAATGATTCGCATTCAAGTCATTTCTTAAGAAAATATTGCGGCAACATCCTGGACGCAACGGGAACAGCGTCAGCGGGCCGCCCCTGCGGGCCGGCCACTGCACGAGGGAAAACTCAGGCGCGACCGACGTTTGCGTCGGTCGGAGCGTGGAAATACTCGCTTTCGGCAGCGAGCTGATCGATCAGCTTCTTCAACTCCGCCATGCGCTGCTCTGCCGTGCTGATGGGCAGGCAATCCTCACAGCGCGGATCACCACAGGGCTGGCGCGAATACAGCCAGTACTGGATGGCACCGGCCAGCAGGCCGTCGGCAATGTCCCAAAGGTCGGCTTCCTTGTCCTTGCCGGCCAGGCGATTGCCCAGATCCACGGCTTTGGCGAAGGCGGCGTCAAAAGTGTCGGCAGGCTCTTCCATGCGGCTCATTCTACCAAGAGCCGCCGGCATCATGGCCGCTAACGGTAGCCGCGCGCCTGCAGCAGGAACAGCTGGGCATAATGCCCATTCAACGCCATCAGCTCTTCGTGGCTGCCGCGCTCGAGAATCCGCCCCTGCTGCAGCACCACGATCTGATCCGCCATGCGCACCGTGGAAAAGCGATGCGAGATCAGGATGGTGATGCGGCCACGCGCCAGCTGCCGGAAGCGTTCGAACACCTCGGCTTCGGCGCGCGCATCCATCGCTGCCGTGGGTTCATCCAGCACCAGCACGTCGGCGCCACCACGCATGAAGGCGCGCGACAGCGCGATCTTCTGCCACTGCCCGCCGGACAGCTCGCGACCGTCGCGGAACCATTTGCCCAGCTGCGTGTGATAGGCGTTGGGCAGCTGATCGATGAACTCCGCGGCCTGCCCCTTGTCCGCCGACTCCGCCCAACGCGCCTCATCTTCATAATGCGGCTCGTCGCCCGCGCCGATATTCTCGCCTACCTGCATCTGGTAGCGCACGAAGTCCTGGAAGATCACACCAATGCGCGCGCGCAGCGCCGCTTCATCCCACTGCTGCAGATCCAGACCATCGAGCAGGATGCGTCCGGTGGTAGGCGTGTACAGGCGCGTCAGCAGTTTGATCAGCGTCGTCTTGCCGGAGCCGTTTTCCCCCACCAGCGCAAGGCTGGCGCCAGGCGGCAGATGCAGCGTGATGTCGGCCAGCGCCGGTTCAGCGCTCTCCGGATAGCTGAACCCCACGTTCTCGAAGCGCACGCCGTCGCCGGGGACAGACCCGCGCGGCAGATGGCCCAGCGGCGCCGGCACCGGTGTCTCCAGGTATTCGTACAGCGTGGAGAGGTACAGATTGTCCTCGTACATGCCGCCCACGGCCGAGAGGATGGCCGAGACCGCCGACTGTCCCTGCCGGAACAGCATCAGGTACATGGTCATCTGGCCCAGCGTGATGCGCGCCCCCACCGCCGACAGCGCGATCCAGGCGTAGGCCGAGTACAGCGTGACCGTACCCACCAGGCCGAGCGCGAAGCCCCAGCCATCGCGACGGATCGACAGCGCCCGATCTTCCTTGTAGAGCCTGGCGAAGATGTCGCGATAGCGCTGCAGAAAACGGCCACCGAGACCGAACAGCTTCACTTCCTTGGCCGAGTCCTCGCGCGCCAGCACCGTCTCCAGGTACATCTGCACCCGTGTCTCGGGCGAGCGCCAGCGGAACAGACGGAAGGCGTCACCGGAGAACTTGGTCTCGGCCACAAAAGCCGGCAGGCCCGCCACCAGCAACAACACCACCGTCCAGGGCGAGAAGCGCACCAGCAGCGCGCCGAAGGACAGCAGCGAGATCAGGTTCTGCGTCAGTCCCAGCGTGCGCATCACCAGACTCAGCGGCCGGCTCGACGCCTCGCGCCGTGCGCGCGTCAGCTTGTCGTAGAACTCGGAATCCTCGAAGTGCGCCAGCTGCAGCGTCAGCGCCTTCTCAAGGATCATCACATTGACGCGCTGGCCCAGCTGCGCACGCAGCAGCGCCTGGCACAGCGACAGGCCGCGTTGCAGAGCCGCCAGCAAGGCCACCAGCAGACCTTCGAGCAACACCAGCTCCAGCACCCGGCGCGCGTCGTGCGTGGGGCTGCGTGTAGCCATGACAACGGCATCCACGATCTGCGCACCCACCCAGGCGATGCCCGCCGGCACCACACCAGCCGCCAGCGTCAGCGCAATCAGCCAGCCCAGCAGCCTGCGGTTGGTCTCCCACACCAGCGCCAGGGCGCGCCGGCTGTAGGCGAACACACTGAAGAAACCGCGCAACAGTTCGCCGGCGCGCGGCGCATGAGCGGGAGGAGGATGAGGAGGACCGGCCATGCGCGCATTATGGCTGGTTCAGCTTGTTGTTTGCTCGTGCCGCAGATGTCTTATTCTCCACAGTCACTTCCGTCCGCTTCAACTGCCGAGGCCCGCTTATGGATCCTGATATCCGTCACGCTTCCCCGACTCACCCCGCGACGGATCCGCCCACGGCCGGCACGGGCAGCCCGGACCTGCGCCTGTTCGTATTCGCGCTGTTCTTCATCTTCGGCGGTATCACCAGCCTCAACGATGTGATCATCCCCAAGCTGAAGGGGCTGTTCACGCTCAACTACGGCGAGGTGATGCTGGTGCAGTCCGCCTTCTTCACGGCCTACTTCCTGGTTTCACTGCCGGGTGCGGCGATCGTGGAGCGCATCGGCTACATGCGCACCGCGGTGCTCGGCCTGCTGCTGATGGCTGCTGGCTGCCTGCTGTTCATCCCGGCCGCCGCGTCCAGCGCCTTCGGCATGTTCCTCGCGGCGCTGTTCGTGCTGGCCGCTGGCATCACCATTGTGCAAGTGGTGGCCAATCCGCTGATCTCCATGCTGGGCGCACCAGCCACCGCACACAGCCGCCTGACCTTCGCGCAGGCCTTCAATTCTCTGGGCACCACCATCTTCCCCTATGTGGGCTCCATCCTGATCCTGGGCACACTCTCGCAGGTGGATGTCACGAAGCTCGCGGGCACGGCATTGGCCGAGTACCGCTCGCAGGAAGCACAAGTGATCGTGCGCACTTATATCGGGTTGGCCGCGGCGCTGCTGATCGTGGCCGCACTGGTCTGGCTGCGACGCAATCGTCTGCAGGAAGCACCGCCTGAGAGCACCAGCATCCTGCAGGCCTTCACGCTGCTGCGTCAGCCGCGTTTCGGCTACGGCGCGCTGTGCATCTTCCTGTATGTGGGTGCGGAAGTGGCCATCGGTTCGCTGATGGTGAGCTACCTGATGCAGGCCGATGTGCTGGGGCTGGGTCAGGAATCCGCCGGCAAGCATGTGCCTTTCTACTGGGGTGGCGCCATGGTGGGCCGCTTCATCGGCGCTTATCTGTTGCGCATCTTCTCGCCCGGCAAGGTGCTGGCCTGTGTGGCCGGCGTGGCCATCGTGCTACTCGGCGTATCGGCGAACAGCAGCGGCACCCTTGCCGGCTGGTCGCTGCTGGCCATCGGACTGTTCAACTCCATCATGTTCCCCACCATCTTCTCGCTGGCCAGCGAGGGCCTGGGCGCACGCGCGGCGGAAGGCTCGGGCATCATCTGCGTGGCCATCGTCGGTGGCGCAGTAGTGCCGTTGCTCACCGGTCACGCCGCCGACTGGGTGGGCCTGAAGATGGCGCTGATCGTGCCCTCGATCTGCTACGCGGGCATCCTCGGCTTCGGCCTCCACGCGCGGCGGCCGCGCCCAGCCTGATGCCCGGTCGGGCCGCGGGTGGGCTACGCCACCGCAGCCGGGCTCTCACCCGGTTCGTAGCCCAGGTTCGGCGCCAGCCAGCGCTCCACCTCCGCCACACTCATGCCCTTGCGCCGAGCATAGTCGGCCACCTGATCGGCTTCGATGCGCCCGATGTTCAGGTAGCGCGCCTGCGGATGCGAGAAATACCAGCCGCTGACGGCGGCACCCGGATGCATGGCGAAGGATTCGGTGATGTCGATGCCCGCATGCTGCGACGGATCGACCAGCTGCCACAGCGTGGCCTTCTCGGTGTGATCCGGGCAGGCGGGATAGCCCGGCGCCGGGCGGATGCCGCGATACTCCTCGCGGATCAGCTGCTCGCTGCTGCACTGTTCCTCGGGCGCATAGCCCCAGAACTCGCGCCGCACACGCTCATGCAGCCGCTCGGCGAAGGCCTCGGCCAGACGATCCGCCAGCACCTTCAGCATGATGCCGGAATAGTCATCATGCGCCGCCGCGAATTTCGCCAGCTGCGCCTCGATATCCAAGCCGGCGGTGACCGCAAAGGCGCCAATGTAATCGCGCACGCCGGATTCCTTCGGTGCGATGTAATCGGCCAGCGAGCCATGCGCCTTGCCCTCGGGCAGATCCTTCTGCTGGCGCAGGAAGTGCAGCGTGCGCAGCACCCGGGTGCGGCTGTCGTCGGTGTAGATCTCCACGTCTTCGCCGTTCACCGAGTTGGCGGGGAACAGACCGATGACGCCGCGCGCCTTCAGCCAACCCTCGCGGATCAGCGCACGCAGCATCTGCGTGGCTTCGGCATACAGCTGCGCCGCCTGCTCGCCGACGACGGGATCGGTGAGGATGTCCGGGAAACGGCCGCGCAGCTCCCAGGCCTGGAAGAACGGCGTCCAGTCGATGTAGCGTGACAGCTCCTCCAGCGAGTAGTTGTCAAAGCTGCGGATACCCAGCATGCGCGGCACCGGCGGCGTGTACTGCTGCCAGTCGAACACGATGCGATCGGCGCGCGCCTGCGCCAGCGACAGCTGCGGCCCGCGCGTGCGCTTACCGGCATGCTGTTCACGGCGCTTGACATGATCGGCTTTGACCGCGGCAACATAGTCGGTGCGCTGGGTCGTGCTCATCAGCTGCTGGCAGACGCCGACGGCGCGCGAGGCGTCCTTCACATACACCACCGCGCCCTGGTAGCGCGGATCGATGCGCACCGAGGTGTGGGCCGGCGAGGTGGTCGCGCCACCGATCAGCAGCGGCTGGGTGTAGCCCTGGCGCTGCATCTCCTGCGCGATATGCACCATCTCGTCCAGCGATGGCGTGATCAGGCCCGACAGGCCGATCAGATCGCAGTGCTGTTCGCGCGCCGTGGCCAGGATCTTCTCCGCCGGCACCATGACGCCGAGGTCGATGACCTCGAAGTTGTTGCACTGGAGGACGACACCGACGATGTTCTTGCCGATGTCGTGCACGTCGCCCTTCACCGTGGCCAGCACGATCTTGCCGTTGCTGTGTGCCACACCGCCACTGCCCTTCAGCGCTTCGATGAAGGGAATCAGGTGCGCCACGGCCTTCTTCATGACGCGCGCGGACTTCACCACCTGCGGCAGGAACATCTTGCCGGCGCCGAACAGGTCGCCGACCACGTTCATGCCGGACATCAGCGGCCCTTCGATGACCTGCAGCGGGTGCGGAAAGTGCTGACGTGCCTCTTCGGTGTCCGCCACCACGTACTCGTCGATGCCGCGCACCAGCGCATGTTCCAGGCGCTTCTCCACCGGCCAGCCACGCCAGGCGAGATCTTCGGCGCGCTTCTGACCGGCTTCGCCCTTGTAGCGGCCCGCCACTTCGAGCAGACGTTCCGTGGCGTCGGCGCGACGCGCCAGGATCACGTCCTCAACGCGCTCGCGCAGCTCGGCATCGATCTGCTCGTAGATGGCGAGCTGTCCGGCGTTGACGATGCCCATGCTCATGCCCGCCTTGATGGCGTGGTACAGGAACACCGAATGCATGGCTTCGCGCACCGGCTCGTTGCCGCGGAAGCTGAAGGACACATTGCTGACGCCGCCGCTGATCAGCGCATGCGGGCAACGCCGCCTGATCTCGGCGGTGGCCTCGATGAAATCCAGCGCGTAACGGTTGTGCTCCTCGATGCCCGTGGCCACCGCGAAGATGTTCGGATCGAAGATGATGTCTTCGGGCGGAAAGTCGAGCTTGTCGAGCAGCAATCGGTAGCTGCGCTCGCAGATCGACACCTTGCGCGCCACCGTATCGGCCTGGCCGGTCTCGTCGAAGGCCATGACCACCACGGCGGCGCCATAGGCACGGATCAGCGCAGCCTGCTCGAGGAACCTGGCCTCGCCTTCCTTCAGGCTGATGGAATTGACGATGCCCTTGCCCTGCAGGCATTTGAGGCCTGCTTCAATGACCGTCCACTTGGAGGAGTCGATCATCACCGGCACGCGCGCGATATCCGGTTCGGAGGCCACCAGGTTCAGGAAGCGCACCATGGCGGCCTCCGAATCCAGCATGCCCTCGTCCATGTTGATGTCGATGATCTGCGCGCCGCTCATCACCTGCTGGCGCGCCACGTCGAGCGCGGCGTTGTAATCGTCGGCCTCGATGAGTTTGCGGAACCTGGCGGATCCGGTGACGTTGGTGCGTTCACCCACGTTCACGAACAGGCTGTCCGCTCCGATGGTCACCGGCTCCAGGCCCGCCAGCCGGCAGCGGCGCGGAATCTTGGGGATCAGGCGTGTCGGCAGGCGCACCACCGCCTCGCGCAGATGCGCGATGTGATCCGCCGTCGTGCCGCAACAGCCACCCAGGATGTTGACCAGGCCGCTGGCGGCAAACTCGCGCACCAGCTCGGCGGTCTGGGCTGGCGTCTCGTCGTATTCCCCGAAGGCATTGGGCAGGCCGGCGTTCGGATAGGCGCATACCGCTGCGTCGGCGATGCGCGCGAACTCCTCGATGTAGGGTCGCAGCTGCCTGGCGCCCAGCGCGCAGTTCAGACCCACCACTTCCGGTGCTGCGTGGCGAATGGAATTCCAGAAGGCTTCCGTGGTCTGGCCTGACAGCGTGCGCCCCGAAGCATCGGTGATCGTGCCTGACACCATGACGGGCAGATCAACCTGCTGCTCGCGCATCACCTTGCGCACCGCGAACAGCGCCGCCTTGGCATTGAGGGTGTCGAAAATGGTCTCGATCAGGAACAGGTCCACGCCGCCGGCCAGCAGCGCCTCGGCGGATTCACTGTAGGTGGCCACCAGCTGATCGAAGCTGATGTTGCGATAGGCCGGATCGTTCACCCGCGGCGACAGCGACGCGGTGCGGTTGGTCGGACCCAGCGCACCGGCCACGAAGCGCATCTGACCCGTGCGCGCCGAGTACTCATCCGCCACCGAGCGCGCCAGCGAAGCGGCCGCCAGATTCAGCTCCGGCACCAGCCCCGCCATGCGGTAGTCACCCTGCGACGGCGCATTGGAGTTGAAGGTGTTGGTCTCGATGATGTCCGCACCGGCCTGCAGGTAGCGGCCGTGGATTTCGCGGATCAGCGCCGGCTGGGTGAGCACCAGCAGGTCGTTGTTGCCCTTCAGATCGCTGCCCCAGTCGGCGAAGCGCTGGCCGCGATAGGCGGCCTCGTCCGGCTTGTAGCTCTGGATCATGGTGCCCATGGCACCATCGAGGATCAGGATGCGCTCGCGCAGCAGGCGACGGAAAGTTGCGATGCGTTGTTCGCGGCTCATGGACGTGCTCCCAGCGCATGGCAGATGGCCAGCGTCAGCTCCGAACGGTTCAGCGTATAGAAATGGAAGTCCTGCACGCCGTGGCGCACCAGCTCCTGCACCTGCTCGATGGCCACCGCCGCAGCGATCAGCTTGCGGGTCTCCACGTCGTCATCGAGCCCGTCGAATTTGCGCGCCAGCCAGTCCGGCACCGTGGTGCCGGCACGGGTGACGAAGCTGCGGGCCTGTTTGAAGTTCTGCAGCGGCATGATGCCGGGCACGATGGGGATGTCGATGCCGCGCGCCCGCACCCGCTCCAGATAGCGGAAATAGCAATCGTTGTCGAAGAACACCTGGGTGATGGCGCGCGTGGCGCCCGCATCGACCTTGGCCTGCAGCGTGTCGATGTCGGCATCGAAATCGCGCGCTTCCGGGTGCTTCTCCGGATAGGCGGATACCGAGATCTCGATGTCGGGGTGCCGCTGCTTGATGCCCGCCACCAGCGCCGGCGAAGCTTCATAGCCTTGCGGATGCGCGACGAAGCTCGTACCCACGCCCGTGGCCGGATCACCTCGCAGCGCCACGATGTGACGCACGCCGAGTTCATGATATCGATCGACGATGTCATCGATCTCGCTGCGCGCAGCGCCCACGCAGGTCAGATGCGCGGCCGGCAGCAGTTCGGTTTCCGCCAGGATGCGCGCGATGGTCGCGTGCGTGCGCTCGCGCGTGGAACCGCCTGCGCCATAGGTCACGGACACGAACTGCGGTTTCACCGGCGCCAGCCGCTGGATGGATTGCCACAGCGTCTGCTCCATCTGCGGATTGGCAGGCGGAAAGAACTCGAAGGACACACTCATCAGACCACTCCGGCCGCCGGCGCGACCCGCGCCACGGCAATGATGTAATGCGCACCCGCGGGGTCGCAGGGACGCAGACGTTCGAGGTGAAAACCGGCTTCGGACAACCAGCGCCGCAGGCGATTGAGCGGATCGGGCGCACCGCTCTTGAGCAGCGGCTCGTATTGCTCGACCACCACCAGGCGCCCCGGGCGACGCAGGGCGCGCGCGGCTTCGCGCAAGGCATCCACCGGTCGCTCCGACTGCGCCAGCACGCGATCCATGCTGACGGTATCGAAGCGCGCATCCTCACAGGGCAGCGCATACATGTCGCCGCGCTGCAGTTCGCAATGCGCCAGACCCGCGCTGTGCACGCGCGTGCGTGCCAGCCGCAGTGCCGGCGTGGAAATGTCCACGCCCACGGCATGCTGCGCGCTGGGGCCCAGCAGCTGCAGCATGTCACCGGCACCCGTGCCCACATCGAGCAGTTCGCCAACGGCCGCCGGCCCCAGTTCCTCCACCAGCGCCCCGCCCAGCTCGCGCGGCAGTGAGCCGGCGCCCTGCAATTCGGCAGCCGGTAGATTGCGCGCCGCGGCGCGGGCGCGCGCCTGGATCACGCTGGCCAGCCGCTCGCGATCACGCGCCAGCTGCGGTTCGGAAGGGTCGAGGAATTCCAGCAACCGGCGCATCCAGGCCAGGCTCCGGCCACTGACGGGCACGCGGTAATACACGCACTGCTGCTCGCGGAAGCGGTCGAGAAAGCCGGTTTCGGTGAGGATTTTCAGGTGCCGCGAGATGCGTGGCTGGCTCTGGCCGAGGATGCGGCCGATCTCCCCCACCGTCAGCTCGCCATGCGCCAGCAGCGCCAGCAGCCGCAGACGCGTGGGCTCGGCCGCGCACTTCAGCGCCGCCGCCACCTCGTCCACCCGACCGCCGTGAATGGTTAGCTTCAACATATAAGGATATCTTTATATATGTTACCACCAACCCTGCTGTCACGCATCTGCAGTCAGATTCGTGCCAAGCCCCTGATTCTGCTACCCTGCGCGTCCTTTTTCCGCCGCCCGACCCCCTAAACACCATGCAGCGCGCCATCCGCAACATCGCCATCATCGCCCACGTCGACCACGGCAAGACCACCCTGGTGGATTGTCTGTTGAAGCAGTCCGGTACCTTCGAATCGCACGAGAAGGTGGCCGAGCGCGTCATGGACTCCAACGACATCGAACGTGAGCGCGGCATCACCATCCTGGCGAAGAACTGCGCCATCGAGTATGGCGGCACCCGTATCAACATCGTCGACACACCCGGGCATGCCGACTTCGGTGGCGAAGTGGAGCGCGTGCTGTCCATGGTGGACGCCGTGCTGCTGGTGGTGGACGCCGTCGAAGGCCCGATGCCGCAGACGCGTTTCGTCACGCGCAAGGCGCTGGCGCTGGGCCACAAGGCCATCGTGGTGGTGAACAAGATCGACCGTCCGGGCGCGCGTCCGGGCTGGGTCATCGACCAGACCTTCGATCTGTTCGACAAACTCGGCGCCACCGACGAGCAGCTCGACTTCCCGGTGATCTACGCCTCGGCCCTGCAGGGCTGGGCCAGCACCGACGCCACGCAGCGCGCGCCGGACATGAGCGCACTGTACGAGGCCATCCTGCAGTACGTGCCGGCGCCGCCGGCCGACGTGGAGGGCCCGCTGCAGTTGCAGATTTCGACGCTGGACTACAACTCCTACGTGGGCCGTATCGGCATCGGCCGCATCCGCCGCGGCACCATCAAGGCCGGCACCACCGTCGCCCTGCGCTACGGCGATGAGGAGCGCGGCACCGCCAAGATCCAGCAGGTGCTGACCTTCAAGGGGCTGCAGCGCGAATCGGTGCAGGAAGCCGTGGCCGGCGACATCGTCGCCGTCACCGGCATCGAGGACGTGAACATCGGCCTGACCGTGTGCGCACAGGAAAATCCTGAAGGCCTGCCGCCCATCAAGGTGGACGAGCCGACGCTGGCCATGCACTTCCAGGTGAACACCTCGCCGCTGGCCGGCCGCGAAGGCAAGTACGTCACCAGCCGCCAGATCCGCGAGCGCCTGCACCGCGAACTGCAGAGCAACGTGGCGCTGCGCGTCGAGGACACCGCCGAGCCCGACATCTTCCTGGTGTCCGGTCGCGGCGAGCTGCACCTGACCATCCTGATCGAAAACATGCGCCGCGAAGGCTATGAGCTCGCGGTCGGCAAGCCTCAGGTGCTGCGCAAGGTGGTCGACGGCCGCACGCTCGAACCCTACGAGGCGCTGACCATCGATATCGAGAGCGAGCACCAGGGCGATGTGATGCAGGCGCTGGGCACGCGCCGCGCCAGGCTCACCGACATGGTGGTCGACGGCAACGGCCGCGTGCGCCTGGAATACCGCGTGCCGGCCCGTGGCCTGATCGGCTTCCAGGGCGAGTTCCTGACCATGACGCGTGGCACCGGCCTGATCAGTCACATCTTCGATGGCTTCGATGAGGTCGAGGGCGATATCCCGGACCGCCACAACGGCGTGCTGATCAGCAACGAGCATGGCGAGGCCGTGGCCTACTCCATCTTCGCGCTGCAGGAACGCGGCCGCATGTTCGTCTCGCATGGCGAGAAGGTCTACGAGGGCATGATCATCGGCATCCACAGCCGCGAGAACGACCTGGTCGTGAACCCGATCAAGACCAAGAAGCTCACCAATATCCGCGCCGCCGGCAAGGACGATGCCATCCTGCTGACGCCGCCGATCAAGCTGACGCTGGAATATGCGGTGGAATTCATCGCCGACGACGAGCTGGTGGAAGTGACGCCGGAGAACATCCGCATCCGCAAGCGCTTCCTCAGCGAGAACGATCGCAGGCGCGCTGCGCGCAGCACCGAGACCAGCGAAGCCTGACGATCCGGCCGGTGGCGGCTCCTGCCACCGGCCCTTCCTCCGCGGCGGCTCCATCCGGACCGCGCCGAGCTCCGGCCACTGCGATTGGTCTGTCTGCCATCCGATCGCCTATCCTTGCGGACATGTGCCGAAGGCACGCCCCTTCCAGAGCCGGGAGTTTCGCATGCAACACCCATGGTCCCAGAACGGCGCGCTCGCGCTGTACGCCCTCACCCTGCTGGCGCAGTTCACCCCTGCCGCCGAAACAGCCGTCACACCCATGACTGCGGATGTGGTGAAGAGCTATGACAACGTGTTGCCACAGGCCGACTACATCCGGCGTGAAGCCATGATCCCGATGCGCGATGGCGTGAAACTCTACACCGTCATCTACATGCTCAAGGGCACGCGCAACCAACCCATCCTGCTGTCGCGCACTCCCTACGACGCCAAGGGCTCCACGGCGCGCACCGCCAGCCAGGCGCTCAGCGAAGTGCTGCCGGCCATGGATGCGGAATTCGTCGCCGACCACTACATCCGCGTCTACCAGGACATCCGCGGACTGCATGGCTCCGAAGGCGAGTTCGTCATGAACCGGCCGTTGAGCGGCCCGCTCAATGCCACCGGCATCGATGAAGCCACCGACGCCTACGACACCATCGACTGGCTGGTGAAGAACGTGCCGGAGAGCAACGGCAGGGTGGGCATCATCGGCTCCAGTTACCTGGGCTTCACCTCGCTGATGGCGGAGATCAATCCGCATCCGGCGCTGAAGGCCGCCGTGCCGCAGAGCCCCATGGTCGATGGCTGGATGGGCGATGACTGGTTCCACAATGGCGCCTTCCGCGTCAGCAGCTTCGCCTATGGTCTGGAACAGAGCCTCGACAAGGGCTCGGGTGGCGCGCCACCGGACGGGGTCGGTGATGACTACTCGCGCTTCCTGCTGGCCGGATCGGCCGGCGATTACGCGCGCCGCCTGGGGCTCGAGAACATCCCGTTCACGCAGAAGCTGATGCAGAACCCCGCCTACAGCGACTTCTGGTCGCTGCAGGCCGTGGACAAGCTGATGGCCGCGCGCCCGCTCACCGTGCCCACCATGCTCATCGTCGGCCAGTGGGACCAGGAAGACTCCTATGGCGCGCCCGCCGTCTACAAGGCGCTGGAACCCAAGGACACCAACAACGACCTGCTGACGCTGGTCATCGGCCCGTGGCGCCACTCCGGCGTGAACCACTACGGCTACGGCCTGGGCGCGCTGAGCTTCACCGGCGATACCGCGAATGAATTCCGCGTGAAGTATCTGAAGCCCTTTCTGGATCACCATCTGAAGGGTGCGCCCGATCCGAAGACGCCGCCGGTGCTCACCTATGCCACCGGCACCAACCGCTGGGAGATCTCGGAGAAGTGGCCGATGGGCACAAACACGCCGCTGTATCTGGGCGGGAAATTCAACGCCAGCTTCACGGCACCGGCCAGCGCCGGCCATGACAGCTATGTCTCCGATCCGGCCAAGCCCGTGCCCTTCCTGCCCCGCCCGGTGGACATGGACGACGCCCTGCAGTGGAAGCCATGGCTGGTGCACGATCAGCGCTTCGTGTCCGATCGCACCGATGTGCTGGTCTACCAGAGCGAAGCGCTGGAGCAGCCCGTGCACATCATGGGGGCACCGCAGGTGGATCTGTTCGCCGCCACCAGCGGCACGGACAGCGACTGGGTGGTCAAGCTCATCGATGTCTACCCGAACACTTCACCCGAACCGGCTGACCAGGGCTCCCAGCCCGGCATGGCCGGCTTCGAACTGCCCATCGGCATCGAGATTTTCCGCGGCCGTTATGTGCATGGCTTCGACAAACCGCAGGCACTCACCCCCGGCAAGGTGGAGGAATACCGCTTCAGCCTGCCCAATGTGAATCACGTGTTCCTGCCCGGCCACCGCCTCATGGTGCAGGTGCAGTCCAGCCTGTTCCCGCTGTACGACCGCAACCCGCAGAGCTTCGTGCCGAATATCTTCAATGCGAAGAGCAGTGACTATCGCGCGGCCACGCAAAGTGTGTACTACGGCCCGGGCAACGCCAGCCGCGTGCTACTGCCCGTGGTGCGCTGAAAACCAGGTAGGGTCGGCCACCGCAACGGCGGGTCGCACCGCTTCCTAATGACCGGCAACCTTCCTCAGCGCCACGGCATTGATGCAGTAACGCAGGCCGGTAGGACCCGGCCCGTCCGGAAACACATGGCCCAGATGAGCATCGCAGGCATTGCAGACGGTTTCCACGCGCACCATGCCGTGGCTGGTGTCGCTGTGATACGCCACGGCATTCAGCGCCACCGGCTGCGTGAATGACGGCCAGCCGGTCCCCGACTCGAACTTCTGCGAGGCATTGAACAGCACGGTGCCGCAGCAGCGGCAGGCGTAGATGCCGGGCTCGAACAGACTGCACATCTCCGAGCTGAAGGGGCGCTCGGTGCCGGCGTGGCGGGTGACGCGATATTCGTCGTCACTCAATTGCGCGCGCCACTCGGCATCGCTCTTCTCCACGCGGCACTCCGGTGCGGGCACGCCGTCTTTCGAATAGCGCAGCACATCCTTCCAGGTAAGCATTCTATAAGTCTCCGTTGCGATGGGGCGTACGCGGCACGACGTCCACGCTTTCGCTATGCGGGTCGAACACGATCTGTAGTTCGCCACGGCGCAGCTGCTGCAGGATCTGATCCACCTTGGTCCGATGCGCAATTTCGCGTTCGCCGTAATCCGTACCTTCACGTAGCACCACGGACTCGATGACACCGCGCAGTGCCTGTTCCGACAGCTCTGTATAGGGCACCACCACGGCATCGGATGTTGCGGCCTCTTCCATTTGACAAGAATACGCATAAATCTTCACATCCGCGCACTTTCAAGACCCCATTGCGGGATTTGGCCTCCGCGTGCGTAAAGACCAACAAGAGCCAGAGCTCCCGGCACTGAAGCCAACCGGAGGTGGGGACATGATTCAGAACAGAATTGGCGCGGCACTCCTGCTCGCGCTCACGCTGGCATCCTGCAGCACAACCAGCAGCCTGGCGCCGCAGGGTGCGGCTGCGGACGCCGTGCTCACGCTGCAGCCCGGCGCCGAAACGCGCATCACGCAGACTACGGCACTGCGGCGCCTGACGATTCCGGCCGGCGCGCACGTGGTGGCACCGCCAGGCTACCTGCTGACGCTGACCGTCGATGGCGTGGACGTACCGCTGGCGCCGGGCGACTACCAGGGCCACGTGGTGCTCACGCCGACCCGCGACGTCATCGTGCAGTACCAGCAGCTCGAACCCCATCACTTCCGCAGCGCCATCTACATCGACAACGGCAGGTACGTGGCCGACAAATCGGTGGCCGCCGCAGTGGCAGGCGGCAGCGTCACCGACAGCGCCGCGCAGGATATTGCCATCACCTCGAAGGAGGAGAAGTTCAACGGCATCCTGGTGACCGGCGATTCCACCTACCGGATCGAAAAGCCGACGTTCAACTTCACCGGCAACGGCGGCAACGATTTCGCCGGTTTCGGCGCAGCCATCATGTCCAGCGGCAGGGCCAGAGTGACGGTGGACAAGGCCACCATCAACACCACGGGGGCGGTGCGCACCGCCATCTTCGTCGGCGGCGACAGCGACATGACCGTCAACGACTCCAGCATCGAGGTGCACAACGGCACGCTGCCGGCGGACTATGCGTTCACCATCCAGGTGGGCAAGATGATGGAGGTGCCGTGGATGCTGGGCCTGACCGGCAACGTGCGCGCCACCAATCTGGTGGATCGTGCCACGGTCCACTACAACCGCAGCCACATCAGGACTCAGGGCTGGGGCGCACTGTCGGTGGACGCCGCCGAGCACACGCGCATGTACGTGAAGGACAGCACCATCGAGACGGTCGAAAGCGGCTACGGCGCCTACACCATCGGCGATTCGCATGACTACTTCAGCCACTGCACCTTCAAGGTGGCCGACATGGCGCTCATCGTCGCCGCCAACGGTTCCGCCACCTTCAGCGACAACACCGTGGTCGACTCCGGCCGCTTCGGCGTGGTCATGCACAGCGGCTCGGGCGGTACGCTCACCCTGGACTCGGGCACGGTGTTCAACACGCGTTCCACCGGCATCCAGGTGAAGGGCCGCGGCGCCATCATCGTGGTGGACGACGCGCGCATCAAACCCGCCAACGGCATCCTGCTGCAGGCCATGGAGAACGATGACCCGATGGCGGGTGGCGGCAGTGGCCCCATCGTTGGCGTGGCCGGTGGCCCGCCCGGCGGCGCTCCCCCGGGGAGCGCGGGCGGCCCTCCGGGTGCCGGCGCCGGTGTTCCATCCGACGCTAGTGGTCCGGGCGGCGCCGGCGGCAGCAGCGATGTCGTGGCCACCTTCCGCAACACCGATCTGCAGGGCGACATCGTGCATACGATGACGAAGCGCGGGGACATGACGATCACCCTGAAAAAGGCCCAGCTCACCGGCGCCATCAGCACCGGCACACAGGCGCCGGCCAGCGGCAAAGCCCCCACGCGCGCGACGCTCAAGAGCATCGGCGACGTGGTCAATACGCTGACGGGCAGTGCCGACAGGTACGGTCTGAAGGTCAGCATGGACGGCACCTCGGGCTGGACGGTGACGCGCACCTCCTACCTGAACTCGCTGAGCCTGGCACCCGGCGCACGCCTGTCCGCGCCCAAGGGCAGCAGCCTGGTGCTGAGTGTCGATGGCGTGGAGAAGCCGCTCGCGGCGGGCAGCTACCGCGGCAGGATCGTCCTGCAGGTGCGACCGAATGCATAATGGCGCTGATGCACAGCCCAATATCCAGACCCGTATCGGAGTCCGCACCGAAACACACTGAACGTCGCCGCCTGGGTCCGACCCTGGCGGCAGCGTACTGCCTGCTGCTGGCGCCAGCCTGGGCCCAGCAGGCGCCGGCCCCGCCCTCCCTCGACGACTCCCACGACGCCGACAATGTGGCCATCCTGAACGTCGACGGTCAGCCGGTGTACTGGCCGGAAGTGCGCTTCTGGATTGCCTACATCGGCAAGTACTACCTGCGCACCCACAACATCGACAAAATCAGTGACTGGAGCGTCACCCAGAACGGGCTGCCGTTGCGCGAGTTCTTCCTGACCACGGCCATCGACTACGCGCGCAAGGATCGCGCCATCGAGAGCAAGGCACGTGAACTCGGCCTGGACATCAGTGCCGAGGAACAGCAGCGCCTGGTGCAGGAACGCCAGCGCGAAATCCAGATCTACGGCGGCGAGAGCGAATACCGCCGCATCGTGGAATCCATGTACGGCTCCGAAGAAGTCTTCGAATTCCTGAAGAAGATGGATCTGCTCGGCAACGCGGTGTTCGAGCGCGTCTACGGCACGCGTGGCGAACGCTGTGATGACGCCTGCGTGAGCGGCTACGTGCAACAGCAGAAACTGATGCTGGTGCGCTATGTGTTCCTGCCCGGCATCGACACGGAGCAAAAACCCCTGGCCCTGCGCCAGCGCACCGCCAACCAGCAGCGCCTGACGACGATGCTGCAGCGCCTGAAGGCCAGCAAGGAGCCGGTGACGCTGTTCGACGCGCTGGCCACCGACGGCGGCAACCAGATCCTGGGACCGCAGGCCCGCGGCCAGAGCTTCGCCTCAGCCTATGCGAAATTGCAGCCCGATCAGTACAGCGGCGTGGTCACCACGACGGAAGGCGACTACCTGATCCTGCGCCTGCCGGTGGTGGCGGACATGCCCGTGGGAGACACCGGCCGCTCACTGCGCTACTGGACAGCCTATCAATCCCTGTTCAAGCCCGATGTCAGCGCCTGGATCGCCAGCCAGAAGGTCGAGCTGCTGCCCGCCTACGCGCAGATCGATGTGGCCGCGCAATTTTCCGCAGCCGGCCCCACACAATGAGCAGCGCACAGGCATAATCGCCCCGACACGACCATCGGACGGTACCCATGCTTCGGATCGCGGTTTTCATCGTACTGGCAGCCATCCTGGGCCTGGCCGGTTTCACCTGGTTCACGCTCACCTGGTCCTATGCCAGTGGCGAACGCGCCGGCTACGTGCAGAAGCTCTCCCACAAGGGCTGGGTGTGCAAGACCTGGGAAGGCGAGATGGCCATGGTGAACCTGCCCGGCACGCTCACCGAAAAATTCGATTTCACGGTGCGCGACGATGCGGTGGTCCGCCAGATCAACAGCCTGATGGGCAAGCGCGTGACGTTGCGCTACAACCAGCACCGCTGGATCCCGAACTCCTGCTTCGGCGAAACCGAATACTTCGTCACCAGTGTGACGCTGCAGGAATGAGCTGCGGCGGCGAAGATGGCGTTGCAGAGGGCCGGCAGCGCCTTGGCCTTGAGGCCGTGGTTGCGGCGATTTGGCCGCGTCATCTCAACCCGTGCCACACGCCACGCCCGCTGCCGTGCTGCTCCAGATGATTGCGTTCGGTCAGGTCGCGCAAGTGCTGCTTGAGTGTGTTGCGGCTGGCTCCTGTCAGCTTGATCGCCTCCGCCATCGTGATGCGCCCATGCTCCCGGGCGAACTCCACGATTTGCAGTGACAGCCCGGGCAGCGCGGCCAGCACAATCTTTTCGCGTTCGACTTTCTTCTCCAGCCGCCGCACCTGCTCGGCCAGCGAGCGCCGGAAGACCAGCAGCCACGGTTGCCAGTTCGGCGCGTCGGTGCGGATCGTGCCCCGCGTCTGTCGCAGGGCTGATCTGGAGCGCTGGATGGCCAGCCGCACCAGCGAGGCCGCAGCATCGACAAGGGGGCAACCCACCAGGAAAAAAAGCAAAGGATGACTCAGGGCATGTCCAACCCGTTCTTCGATCAACCCATCCTGAACTCTCCCTACGAGCGCCCTGCTCGGCATTGGGAGCTGGATACGTCCGGCCAGCCCACGCAGGTCATCACCGACTCACGCCGTCAGGCCGACTCCATCACCCCGATCCCCAAGCCGCGCAAGCGCAAGGGCGCGGCGGATCAGGCGTCGCTGGTGTTCGACGAAGGCCAGGGGCTTTCTCACCGAGGTCGCGCCGCAGCTCGGCAACAACGGCAAGCGCTTCCTCGACCATCTGGGCAAGGCCAACAACGAGGCCAACCCGAACTTGAGCCGCCTCGCGCTCGAGCTCGCCACCGGCGCGGGCAGGCCGTGCAGCACGCAGGCCTGCCCTTGCGTGCACTTCGCCAAGGGGCTGGAGTTCCGCGCGGTGGCGGTGATGGCCGACACCGGCTTCGGAGTTTCTGGCGGATTTGACGGGCCAAGGCGCGAAAAGAGTCGCGCTCGCCGACAAGCGACTTTGCGCCTCTCGACTCTTTGCCCAAAGAACCCGGGCCGGCAATCAATCGTCCTGCAGATCAACGCCCGGGAACAGCTCTTCATTGAAGCCGAAGGCGCGCAGGTCTTCGATGCGCATGGGATAGAGGATGCCGTCGAGGTGATCCACCTCGTGCTGCACGACGCGCGCATGAAAGCCGCTGACCGTGCGATCGATGGGCTCGCCATACGGATCGAAGCCGCGATAACGCAGATTCGTGAAGCGCGGCACCAGACCGCGCATGCCGGGCACGGACAGACAGCCCTCCCAGGCCTCATCGCGTTCACCACCCAGCGCGGTCAGCTCCGGATTGATCAGCACCGTGTACGGCACGGCATCGGCATCCGGATAGCGCGCGCTCGGGCCACCGCCGAAGATCACCAGACGCAGCGCTGCGCCGATCTGCGGCGCCGCCAGGCCCGCGCCGTTGGCAGCCACCATGGTCTGCTGCATGTCGGCGATCAGTTCATGCAGCTCGGGCGTATCGAAGGCCTCGATGGGCTGCGACACCTGCAACAGCCGCGGGTCTCCCATGCGCAGGATGGGTCGCACTGCCATATCTATGCCTCCACCTTCTCGAACAGCCATGAACCGATGGCGATGATCAGCAACGTCACGGCACACAGGATGCCGGCGTCCGCGCCGAAGCCGAAATGCCAGTGGCCGCTGAGCGTACCGCGCAGACCATCCACGGCATAGGCCACCGGATTGAAACGCGCAATGCCGGCCAGCGCGCCGGTGCCGGCCAGCGGGAACAGTGCGCCGGACAGGAAGAACAGCGGCATCACCAGGAAATTCATGATCAGCGGGAAGGCATGGAAGTCCTCCACCAGCGAGGCGATGGCCGTGCCCAGAGCGGTGAACATCAGCGCCGCGAGCAGCATGAAGGCCAGCGCCAGCGGCAGCTGCACCAGGCTGGCCGGACGAAAACCCACGCACAGGCAGGCGATGGCCACCAGCAGGCCCTGCAGCAGCGCCACCGTGGCGCCACCGAAGGTGCGCCCCAGCATGATCTGCCAGCGCGGCACCGGCGCCACCAGGGTCTCGCGCAGGAAGCCGAACTGCTTGTCCCAGATCAGATCCATGCCGCTGAACATGCCGCTGAACACCACGCCCATGCCGATGACGCCGGGCGCCAGGAACTGCATGTAGTTGCCCTCGCCGGCACGCTGGAAAACCGGCCCGAAACCGAAGCCGAAGGAGACCAGGAACAGCACCGGCTGCCCGAGTGCGCCCAGGATGCGCGCCCGCGAGCGCGCCTGACGGATCAGCTGGCGCAGCCAGAGAATCGCAATGACCCGCATGTCAGCGCCTCGAGTTGCGGATCATCTGCCGCATGAAATCATTGCCGGCGGCGCCTTCCTCGCGGATCTGCGCGCCAGTCAGCGCGAGGAACGCCTCCTCCAGCGATTCGGTACCGGTCTGCGTACGCAACTCGGCGGCGCTGCCCTGCGCGACGATGCGGCCATGATCGATGATGGCGATGCGCTGGGCCACTTTCTCGGCCTCATCCATGTAGTGGGTGGTCAGAAACACGGTGACCTTCTCGTCCTCGTTCAGCGCGCGCACGTGATTCCACAACTGGTTGCGGGTCTGCGGATCCAGCCCCAGGGTGGGCTCGTCGAGGAAGATGACGCGCGGCGTATGCAGCAGGCTGCGCGCGATCTCCAGGCGACGCTTCATGCCACCGGAGTAGCGCTTCACCGGCTCATTGCGCCGCTCCCACAGCTCGAACATGCGCAGCAGCCGCTCGCCGCGCGCCAGGCAGTCGCGCCGCGAGACCCCATACAGCACGCCGTGGATGCGCAGGTTCTCCAGCGCGGTGAGTTCCACGTCCAGGCTCGGGTCCTGGAACACGATGCCGAAGCGCCTGCGCACCTCGGCACGATGCCGCGTCACATCCAGCCCGTCGATGGCGATCTGGCCCTCGCTGGGTTCCAGCAGCGTGGTGAGCATGCGGATGGTGGTGGTCTTGCCGGCGCCATTGGGGCCGAGGAAGGCAAAGATCTCGCCTTCCGGCACCTCGAAGCTGACCTGGTCGACAGCGAGGAAATCGTTGAAGCGGCGGCTGACGCCTGAGGCTCGGATCATTGTGCGGCCATTGTAACGCGATCCCGACGCAGCAACCCGTTTTGCTATATATTCTCTATCGGGGAATTTAATTTGTCCCGGCCACTCAGAACACGTTTTCGGGGGAAAACAATGCGCACTTGCATTCAGTCACTGCTCACCGCCGCCCTGCTGGGCTGCGCCGCCGCTGCCCAGGCCGAGTCCGGCATCTCCACCGCCGAAGAACACGTATTACGTGGCTTTTTCGACCGGCAGTCCGCGGTGATCGCCGCCGACAAACTGGCGCTGGAAAAAGGCAGCACCGATGCGGTCAGGAAATATGCGCAGAGCGAACTGGAGATGTATCAGAAGCTGGGCACCGACATGGTGGGTCTGTATGGAAAATTCCAGCTGGTGACCACGGCCAACCCCAGCGGCGAATACCGTCCACTGGAAGAAGGCAAATCACGCGGCGTGAGCGCGCTCGGTGACGGCCAGACCTATTCCACCGTGGGCGTTCTGGAGACGCTGAAGCGTTCCGCGACACAGGCCGCAGCGCCCGTACAGCGGCGGCCGGCCTCCCAGTGCCAGAGTCCGACGGTTCCCGGTTGCGGCCCCACCATCGCGCCCGGCATCGATCTGGCCAAACTGTCGGGCACGGAGTTCGACAACGCCTACCTGCTGCTGACGGTCTATGGCCACGACGCGATGATGCGTCACTCCATTGACGAGCTGCTGTTCGAAGGCGGCAATCCCGACATGGTGGCGTTCGCCAGGAACACCATCCAGTTGCTGAGCAGGCAGTCGTCCACTGCCGATGGCTTGTATCGTGGCACCGCGCGCAAGGAAGGCGGTGCAGCCGGTGGCGCAGGGGGGCAACGACGCAACGCGGCTACTGCAGGGTCCTGAAGAAGCCGCGTGAGCACTCCAGGGCGTTGACCAGTTGCTCCAGCCGCGCGATACGCGATTCGTGGGCCGGTGCGTCGGCGGCCTGGAGCAGCGCACCGGCCTGGACGCGGCGCTCGCGCGCCGCTTCGATGCTGTGACACAGTCCACCACTTACCGGTACACTGCCCCCCATTCCTGGACCGCTTCGTCGCCGTGGAACCCGGTGGCCATTGAGTGCGCGAGGACTGCTTTTGAGCACGAACCTGGAATTGAATTTCAAGCCTGCAGTCGAGTTGCCGACCCAGCCCGCGGTCGATATCCGCTACGGCCAGATTGGCCTGCTGCAGGTGCGCGTGCGCACCACCGACCCGGGCGCCATCCTCGATGAGCTCACCGGCCGGATCGCGACGGTGCCGCACTTCTTCCGCGGTACCGCCGTGTGTCTGGATCTGGGCTCGCTGGAGTCGGCGCCGACCGAGGCCGCCGTGCGCGGTGTCATCGATGCCATCCGTCGCGCCGGCATGGCCACCGTGGGCGTGGCCGGCACCGGCAACGATCTGGAGCATCTGGCAGCAGCACTCGCTCTTCCAGTGCTTTCTAGCTTTCGGGCGCAAGGTGCTCCTGTAGCTGCGATTCCGACGCTGGAGCTCGTCTCGAACGCAGAGCCGGCGCGAGCCGGGGCGCCGCCGGAGCCGCAGGTCGCCGCGGAAGCGGCCGCAGCCGAGCAGCCCGGGACGCTGATCCATCCGCACACCGTGCGCTCCGGCCAGCGCCTCTATGCCCGCAACCGGGATCTGGTGGTCACCGCGATGGTCAGCGCAGGCGCGGAAGTGATGACCGACGGCTGCCTGCATGTCTACGGCCCGATGCGCGGCCGGGCGATGGCGGGCGCGCGCGGCAACGAGAGCGCCCGGCTGTTCTGCCAGGAGTTCCATGCCGAACTGGTCTCGATCGCAGGCGTGTTCCGCGTCTTCGAAACGATTCCGGCCGAGCTGGCGGGAAAACCGGTGCAGGTCTGGCTGGCAGGCGACAACCTGCGCTTCGCCCGCATCGGCGCATGAATACGACTTTTGCAAGTGGAGACTTGAGCATTGACAGAAATCATCGTCGTTACCTCGGGTAAGGGAGGGGTCGGCAAGACCACGACCTCGGCGAGCCTCGCGTGCGGCCTGGCCCGCCGCGGAAAAAAAGTCGCAGTGATCGACTTCGACATCGGGTTGCGCAACCTCGACCTCATCATGGGTTGCGAGCGGCGGGTCGTTTACGACTTCGTCAACGTCATCCAGGGTGACTGCACCCTCAAACAGGCGCTCATCAAGGACAAACGGCTCGAGACCCTGTACGTGCTGGCGGCTTCCCAGACACGCGACAAGGATGCGCTGACCAGCGACGGCGTGCGGCGCGTGCTCGACGAGCTGATTGCCGACGGCTTCGACTACGTGATCTGCGATTCGCCGGCCGGCATCGAAAAAGGCGCGCATCTGGCCATGTACTTCGCCGACCGCGCCGTGGTCGTGGTCAACCCCGAGGTCTCCTCGGTGCGCGATTCCGACCGCATCCTGGGCCTGTTGTCGAGCAAGACGCAGCGCGCCGAAGCCGGCAACGGCGGCGTGAAGGAGCATCTGCTGCTCACGCGCTACAGCCCGCGTCGCGTCAGCGCCGGCGAAATGATGAGCGTGGACGACGTCAAGGAAATCCTGGGGCTGGACGTGGTGGGCGTCATACCGGAATCACCGGATGTGCTGTCCGCATCCAATGCCGGCACCCCGGTGATCCTCAACGGCGCAAGCGATGCATCGCACGCGTATGACGATGCGGTAGCCCGGCTGCTCGGCGAGACCCTGCCGCTGCGCTTCATCGACGAGCCCAGGAAGGGCTTCTTTGCGCGCATCTTCGGAGGCTGACATGGGCCTGTTGAAGCTGTTCCGCAAAACCCCCTCCTCCGCCAACGTCGCCAAGGAGCGGCTGCGCATCATCGTGGCTCAGGAGCGCAGCGCGCGCGGCAGCCCCGACTACCTGCCGCTGTTGCGTCGTGAGCTGCTGGAAGTGATCCACAAGTACGTCAACGTCGATCCCTCCTCCGTGCAGGTCAGCGTCGGCCAGGATGAAGGACATGAGGTACTGGAATTCTCGGTAACCTTGCCCGAGGCGCAGCGCGCGCGTTAGTCGCCGGGCGTTGCGGATTCCGCCGTGACACACGGCATCTGGTCACGGCGGAATCCATTCATCGGACTCATCCAGCACTCCCGTGTCCCAAGACAACACCGGCGCCCCGAATGCGCCCGCGAACCCGGCACTCGGCGCGCAATTGCGCACCTGGCTCGCGGCATTTCGTCCCACCCCCATCGCGGTAAACGCCCGGGAACGCTGGCGCGCGATGCTGGGCGGGCGCTGTACCGCGCCTTCGAACCAGACCACGAAGTCTAATCCCCCTGGCGCGGATCCGGCGTCAACCCCAGCACTTCGCTGATCGTGGTGAGCCCTGCGGCCACTTTCATGGCACCAGCGTGGCGCAGCGGCGTCATGCCCTGTCGCGCGGCGGCGCGGCGCAGATCGGCCAGATCGGTGCTGCCATTGATCATCGAACGCAGCTGACCGTTGACGGGCATGATTTCGTACACGCCGGTGCGACCCAGATAGCCGGTCTGGCGGCACTCCAGGCAGCCATTGGCCCTGTGGATGCTGGCCGGCATGGCCACCGCCCCATCGGCGCCCAGATTGCGCCATTCCTCCACACCGAGCGGCTGCGGACTCTTGCAATGCGGACAGAGCGTGCGCACCAGGCGTTGCGCCAGCACACCGATGACCGTGGCGCGGATCAGGTACGCAGGCACACCCAGTTCCAGCAGGCGCGTCATCGCGGACGGCGAGTCATTGGTGTGCAGCGTGGAGAGCACCAGGTGGCCGGTCAGGGCCGCCTGCACCGCTACCTCGGCAGTCTCCAGGTCGCGGATCTCACCGATCATGATGATGTCCGGATCCTGGCGCAGCAGCGCACGCACGCCGTCGGCGAAATTCAGATCGATATTCGGCTGCACCTGCATCTGGTTGAAGCTGCCGTCGATCAGTTCGATCGGATCTTCGATGGTGCAGACATTCACATCGCTGGTGGCCAGCTGCTTCAGCGAAGAATACAGCGTGGTGGTCTTGCCCGAGCCGGTGGGCCCGGTGACCAGCACGATGCCATGCGGCTGATCGATCATGCCGCGCCAGGCAGCGGCCTCGTCGGTCGAAAAACCCAGCTTGTTGAAGTCACGCACCAGCACATCGGGATTGAAGATGCGCAGCACCAGCTTTTCGCCGAAGGCGGTGGGCAACGCCGAGACACGCAGCTCGATTTCCTTGCCATCCGGGGAACGGGCGCGGATGCGGCCATCCTGCGGGCGGCGCCGCTCGGCAACATCCAGACGCCCCATGATCTTGATGCGGCTGGTCACGGCCGGCATCACCAGCGCCGGCAACTGGTAGACATCATGCAGCACACCGTCGATGCGGAAACGCACGTTGCCGGTGTCACGGCGCGGCTCGAGATGGATGTCGCTGGCGCGCGAGTCGAAGGCATACTGCAGCAGCCAGTCGACGATGGCGACGACGTGCTGATCTTCGGCAGAGAGCTTTCCGGCCCGGCTCAGTTCGGTGAGCTGCTCCAGATTGCGCAGGCCGGCTGGCGCGGTATTGGCGCGCTCCGCGCCGCTGAGCTTCACCGAGCGCGCAATGGCGTAGAACTCCACCAGGTAGCGGTCGATGTCGGCGGGGTTGGCGAACACGCGTTTCACCGGCCGCCCCAGCGCCGCTTCCAGTTCCGGCACCCAGTCGACGGCGAACGGATCCTTCACCGCGATCATCACGCCGGCCGGCCCGCTCTTGATGGGCAGGATGCCGATGCGCGTGGCATAGGCATAGGTGACCAGGCCGGTGAGCTGGCTCATGTCCAGCCGCAGCGGATCGATGTGCAGGTAGGGAATGCCGGCGCGCTGCGCCAGCCAGCGCGTCAGAACGTCGATCGTCAGCTTACGGTCCACGGCGCGCGGATCGGGCCACTCCTGTGCCGCCAGCAGTGACAGCGGGTGCAGCTTCTCGCCGGGATTGAGCTTGGCGGGAGGCTTCAGCGACTGCCGGGCGAGCTCGGCGCTGATCAGCCCCCTGCGCTGCAATTCCTCCACCAGCCAGGGCAGCGTCAGCTGCGTGGGCAGCGTGCCGGATGGGTAGGACGCGGGAGTGCGTGCGGGCTTGGTCATCACGGCTGGACCTTAAACCTGCGTCAATGTTCCCGCCAGTACGCAGCGCACAGGCTGTGTTTGTCTTATCCTTGCGCCCCGGTTCTGCCTCCCGCCCAGCCCGACGGTCCCGCATGCCATGACCCGCCCCACCGCATTCGGTTTTCTACGCGAGTTCGCGACCCGCTGGGATGTGGTGGCGCTGATCGTCGTGGTCGGCATGCTGGTGTTCCTCGGCGAGGCCAGCCGCGGCCTGTTCAGTTCGCTCTCCAGCCTGCAGAGCGAACCGTTGTCACTGGATCCGGCCAACCTGCCGCATTACGCGGCACGCACCACGCTGCGCATGTTCGCGGCGCTGGGGCTGTCGCTGTTGTTCACACTCACCTACGCCACCTGGGCTGCCCGCAGCCCGCGCGCCGAGCGGCTGCTGGTGCCCATGCTGGACATCCTGCAGTCGGTGCCCATCCTGGGTTTCATTTCCGTGACGGTGGTGTTTTTCATGTCGCTGGCACCGGGGCGGGTGCTGGGCGCGGAATTCGCCGCCATCTTCGCCATCTTCACCAGCCAGGCCTGGAACATGGCCTTCAGCTTCTACCAATCGCTGCGCACGGTGCCGAGCGAGCTGCAGGAAGCCGCCGTGTCCTTCCGGCTCTCGCCCTGGATGCGCTTCTGGGAGCTGGAGGTGCCATTCGCGATGCCGCCGCTCATCTGGAACATGATGATGTCCATGTCCGGCGGCTGGTTCTTCGTGGTGGCCTCCGAATCGATCAGCGTGGGCCACACCACGGTGGCATTGCCCGGCATCGGCTCCTACATCGCGCTGGCCATCGCCCGGGGCAACCTGCGCGCCATCGGCTGGGCCATCCTGACCATGCTGGTGGTGATCCTGCTGTACGACCAGTTGCTGTTCCGGCCACTGGTGGCCTGGGGTGATCGCTTCCGCGTCGAGCAGGATCCGGGTGCTCCCGCGCCCCGCTCCTGGGCCCTGACCATGCTGCGCCGATCGCGGCTCGTGGCGCTGCTGCGGCAGCTGTTTCACGCAGCGCTGCACCTGAGCAGTCGCTGGTTGCGGCGCCAACGCCGCGCGCAACCCACGCGGCCACAGCATGGACCTGCCCGACTCGACCTGCTGTGGTTTGCCCTGATCGTCATTCTGGTGGCGCTGGCCTGCTGGCGCATCGGCGCGGTGCTGATCGCCAGCACGTCTCTGGCCGAGCTGCGCGAAGTGGTGGGCCTCGCCCTGCTGACCATGCTGCGCGTGTTCGTGCTCATTGCGCTGGCCAGCCTGATCTGGGTGCCGGTGGGCATCTGGGTGGGCTTGCGGCCGCGCGTGGCGGCCATCGTGCAACCGGTCGCGCAATTCCTGGCAGCCTTTCCGGCCAATCTGCTGTTCCCGATGGCCGTGTTCGGCATCGTGACCTGGAAGCTCGATCCGGATCTGTGGCTGAGCCCGCTGATGATCCTGGGCACGCAGTGGTACATCCTGTTCAATGTGATCGCCGGCGCCTCGGTGATCCCCTCCGAACTGCGCAACGCCGCAGAGAACCTGCAACTGCGCGGCTGGCTGTGGTGGCGGCGCGTGGCGCTGCCGGCCGTGTTCCCCTACTTCATCACCGGCGCCATCACCGCCAGCGGCGGCTCCTGGAACGCAGCCATCGTGGCCGAGGTGGCCAGCTGGCGCGACACCCAGGTGCAGGCGCGCGGCCTGGGCGCCTACATCGCCAATGCCACCACGGCCGGCGATCTGCATCGCGTCGTGCTGGGCATCGCCACGATGAGCGTGTTCGTCGTGCTGCTCAACCGCTGCTTCTGGCGTCCGCTGTATTACTACGCGGAACGCAAATTCCGACTCACCTGATGAGGCTGCCGCCATGAACACTACGGCATTGCTGAGCGTGGACGCCGTCCGCAAGGCCTTTCCCAAGCCCGATGGCACCGAACTGCTGGTGCTGGACGGCGTGAACCTGCAGCTGGGCGAAGGCCAGATCGTCGGCCTGCTGGGGCGTTCCGGTTCCGGCAAGTCCACACTGCTGCGACTGATCGCGGGGTTGTCACAGCCGAGCGCCGGTTCGCTGAGCTATCTGGGCAAGCCCATCGACGGGCCCGCCGACGGCGTGGCCATGGTATTCCAGAGCTTCGCCATCTTCCCCTGGTTGACGGTGTTCGAGAACGTGGCGCTGGGCCTGGAAGCGCAGGGCGTGGCGAAGGCCGAAATCCGCAAGCGCTCGCTGGCCGCCATCGACATGATCGGCCTGGACGGCTTCGAATCCGCCTATCCGCGCGAGCTGTCGGGCGGCATGCGTCAGCGTGTCGGTTTCGCCCGCGCGCTGGTGGTGCATCCGAACATCCTGCTGATGGACGAACCCTTTTCGGCGCTGGACGTACTGACCGCCGAAACCCTGCGCACCGATTTCCTGGAGCTATGGTCCGAAGGACGCATGCCCATCAAGGGAGTCGTGCTGGTAACGCACAACATCGAGGAAGCGGTGCTGATGTGCGATCGCATCCTGGTGTTCGGCAGCAATCCCGGCCGCATCCTCTCCGAGATTGCCGTGCAGCTGCCGCAGCCGCGCAATCGCCTGGATCCTTCGTTCCGCGATCTGGTGGAGCGCATCTATGTGGAGATGACTGCACGCCCCGACGCCAGTGTGGCCAGCAATCGTCCCGAACAGCGTCTGCCGGGATCGGGCATCGGCGTGGAGCTGCCGCATGTTTCCTCCAACCTGCTGGCCGGTCTGATGGAGACCGTCGCCGCCGCGCCTTTCAACGGCAAGGCCGACCTGCCCGAGATCGCCTCGGATCTGCAGATGGAGATCGACGAGCTGTTCCCCGTGGCGGAAACATTGCAGCTGATGCGCTTTGCTGAAGTGGAAGGCGGCGACATCCGCCTGACCGAGGATGGCGTGGCCTTCGCCAGCGCCGATCTGGACGAGCGCAAGCGCATCTTCGCCCGGCATCTGCTGAACTACCTGCCGCTGGCCGCGCATATCCTCCGCATCCTGGACGAACGCGCTTCACACAGTGCGCGCAAGAGCCGCTTCACCGATGAGCTGGAAGATTTCATGAGCGAGGCGGCTGCCGAGCAGACGCTGCGCGCCACCATCAGTCTGGCGCGTTATGCCGAGGCCTTTGCCTACGACGACGCGAACGCCATGTTCAGTCTGGAGAATCCCAGCTGACGCTGTTCAACGCTGCCGGCGGCGACGCTGGCGATCGCGCCCCTGCACGATCGCGGCGGCGGTCGCGGCATGCAGCGGCGGAATCACCGCCGCCAGCAGCTGCAGTTCCCCGGTCAGCACCCCGCGCTGGGAAATCATTTCGTTGGCGATGGCCTGCAGGTGGTTGGCCGGCCCCTGGATCAGGATGACCTCCATGAGCTGGTCATGGGTCAGATGCACATGCAGCGAGCTGATGACCTCATCGATGTGCAGGAACTGCAGGTCAGCCAGCTTCTTCTGCAGCCCACGCGTCAGCCGGTCATACAGCAGCGTGATGGTGCCAACCATCACGTCGTTGCCCAGCTTGCGTTTGTGCTCGGCCAGCTGGTAGGTGACCATTTCGCCGATGGCCTGGGAACGGCTGCCATAGCCGCGGCTCTCGACCATGCGATCGAGCTCCTCGAGCAGGGTCGGCGGCAGCGAAATGCTGATCCGGCTGACCGGTATCGATGTGCCTTCTTTCTTCATTCCCGGATAGTGACAGATGAGGGTGACAGCGCCCAGTTCAGAACATGTAGCTGTAACGCTCGGTTTCCCACTGGCTGATGCTCAGGTGGTAAGCCTCCCATTCCTCGGTCTTGTAGCGGATGAATTCGTCGCGCAGCTCCTTGCCCAGCACCCGCTCCACCAGCGGATCGGCCGCAAAGGCCGCCACCGCTTCCTGCAGGTTCTGCGGCAGGAATTCGATGCCACGGGCGCGCCGCTCGTCGTCCCCGATCTCGTACAGGTTGTCCTCGTTCGGCTCGCCAGGATCGAGCCCTGCGCGGATCCCTTCCAGGCCGGCCGCCAGCGCCAGGGTTGCGGCCAGGTAGGGATTGACGGCGCCATCGGCGTTGCGCGATTCGCAGCGACCCCCATTGGCCGGGATGCGGACCGAGTTGGTGCGGTTGTTCGACCCATAGGAGTTGAACACCGGTGCCCAGGAGAAGTAGCTCATCGCTCCCCGCCGCACCAGGCGCTTGTAGCTGTTCACCGTCGGCGCGAAGGCCGCGCACAGCGCCCGGCCGTGCTTGAGAATGCCGGCGACGAACTGGTAGCCCAGCGGCGTCAGGCCCAGCCCGCGCGGATCGTCTTTTATGTCGCAGGCAAAGAGATTCCTGCCGCTGGCCAGCTCATACAGCGACATATTGAAATGCGCGCCGTTGCCGGTCTTGTCGGCAAAGGGCTTGGGCATCATCGTGGCGATCAGGCCCTGCTGGCGCGCATAGTGCTTGGCCATGAAGCGGAAGAACACCAGCCGGTCGCAGGTGCTGAGCGCATCCGCATACTGGAAGTCGAACTCGAACTGGCCATTGGCGTCTTCATGATCGAAGGAATACAGGTCCCAGCCCAGTCCATTCATGGCGCTGGCCATCTGGTCCAGCCAGTCGAAGCTGTTGACGAAGCCGCGCACGTCGTAGCAGGGCTTGGTCAGCTTGTCCTCGGCATCCGGAACCGTCAGCCGCCCTTCCGCCGTCTGGCGCAACAGGAACACCTCGCACTCGATGCCCAGGTTCATGCCGAAGCCGAGCCTGGCGGCCTCGGCCAGCTGCCGCTGCAGGGCCACGCGCGTATTGAGCGCATACGGCTCACCGCGAAAATGATTGTCGGAAGGAATCCAGGCGATCTTCGGTTCCCAGGGCAGCTGCATCAGCCGCGAAAAGTCCGGCATGGCGACCAGTTCGTCGTCATTCGGTGCCTGCCCCAACCCGTCGAGGGCATAGCCGGTGTAGCGCTCCGACCCCTGCGCCATATGCGGCAGATGCGCGATCGGAACCACCTTGGCCTTCGGGACCCCGTGAATGTCCACGTAGGCACCGATGCAGTACTTGATGCCGCGCGCAGCCAGTTCCTGCTGCAGAACGAGGGTTTCCGGAAGAGCGGTCATGGGAGTTCCTTGTTGACACTTTCGAAATAGGAAGCCTCGAGCGGCGGCCGCTCGGTACTTCCCTTCTGGATGAGGGCGCACAGATCTTCGACCAGCCAGTCGAACCACTGCCGGCCCTTGTCGGCCGTGGCCAGACTGGGCTTGCCGGTTACGCCATTGCAGCTGGTGCGGTTGACCGGATGCGCGAAGACACATTCGTCGGTGCGATCGGGATCGTCAGCCTCGGCCAGCCGCTCGGTGCGCACGCCCTGTGGCGCGATGGCCAGCATCATCGAGGTCTCGGCGTCGTTGGCATGCCAGTCGGCGCCGTCCGCGGCATGGAACTCGCGCACCCGGGCGCTGAGCGTTGCCGTGTTGATCACGGCCACCATCAGATCGTCGTACTCAGAGCGCAGCATCTCCAGTGCACAGCGCAACGGTGCCGCATTGGTGACATGGGCATTGACGATGAACAGCCGTCGCACGCCGCTGTGGTAAGCCCAGTCGCCGATCTGCCGGACCAGCTCCATCAACAATCCCGGTGTCAGCGCGATGGTACCGGGCCAGCGGCGGCTATGACCCAGCGAGCAGCCGTAAGGCAGCAACGGCAACATGGGCACCCCGGTGCGCTGCGCGGCGATTGCGCACAACTCCTCGGCGATGACGCTGTCGACCCCACAGCCCAGATGCGGCCCATGCTGTTCGGTGGCACCCACCGGCAGGATGGCGGCCGCATGCTCGCCCAGTATCCCGGGCAGCTCCTTCCAGGTCAGATCACTCCATTGCATGCCCTGCTCCAGACTGCATCGCTCACTCCACGTTGTCCGCAATGTCGGTCATGCGGATCAGATGCGGTTTGATGCCCTGCTCTTCGACCGACTCCTGTACCGTCGGATGGATCAGTGCGTCGAGCCGCGCGCGCGTGGCGACGAACTCGGCGCTGGTGAACTGCGCCGATGAGCGCGGCCTTGGCACCGGCACCTCGATCAGTTCCTGCACCTCGCCGGGATTGGCCTTCAGTACCAGGATGCGGTCAGCCAGGAAGATGGCCTCGTCGAGATCGTGCGTGATGAACAGCACGGTGATGTCGATGTTGCGCCAGATGTCGAGCAGGTGGCTTTGCATGCGGCAGCGGGTCTGCGCATCCAGCGCGCCGAAGGGTTCGTCCATCAGCAGGATGCGCGGCTGATTGACCAGTGCCCGCGCAATGGCCACGCGCTGGCGCATGCCGCCGGAGAGCTGGTGGGGATAGGCGTCGGCGAACTTGGTCAGCCCGACCAGATCCAGCCACATCAGCGCATCGCGTTCCGCCGCGTCGTGATCCGCCCCGTTGACCTGCGGACCGAACATGACGTTCTTCTTGACGCTCAGCCACGGGAACAGCGAATACCCCTGGAATACCATGCCGCGATCGCGCCCCGGCCCGCTGATGGGTTTGCCGTCGAGCAGCGCCTCGCCCGCACTGTGCTGATCCAGTCCGGCCAGGATCCGGATCAGCGTGGACTTGCCGCAGCCCGACGGCCCGATGACACAGACGAACTCGCGCCGGTGCACCTGGAAACTGATATCGCGCAACGCCTCCACCTCGCCCTGCGGCGACAGGTAACGCTTGCCCAGATGGCGCACATCGAGGATCACATCGCGCTGCTTGAGCCTGGCGAAGCGGCTGCGGACGGCCTCGGACTGATCCAGATAGGTCACAGCGGTATTCATGCTTCAGGAACGCTCGAAGGTCCGGTCCCAGGGAAACAGCCGGCGGCCCAGCCGCTCCAGCAACAGATCGCAGCCGAAGCCGATGATTCCGATCAGGGCGATGGCGGCATACACATTCTCGAAGTGCTGGTAGCGGGCCTGCTGGGTGATGAACCAGGTGATGCCAGTGCTGGTGCCGATCAGTTCGGCCACGATCAGATAGGTCCAGGCCCAGCCCAGCAGGATGCGCTGGTCGCGATACAGATCCGGCAGGATGCCGGGGACCACGACCCTGAAGATCAGGCGCAGGCCGCGCGATCCAAGCGTGCGCGCCGCCTCGATGATGGTGGCGTCGAGCTTGCGCGTGGTGTTGGCGATGATCAGCACCTGCTGGAAGAAGGTGCCGATGACGATGATGGCGATCTTGGGTCCGTCATAGATGCCGAGGATGGCGACCGCCAGCGCGCCAAAGGCGGGCGCCGGCAGATAGCGGAAGAATTCGATGAAGGGCTCGGTGAGCCGGCCCAGCGTCGGCGAAGCGCCAGCGAGGATACCCAGCGGCACGCCGAGCACCGATGAGATCGTGAACCCCCAGAAGATAACCTGGATGCTGTGCCACAGGCTCTGGTGCAGCCAGGGCGCACCCTTCTGCTCGGGCTCGCTGGTGAAGGCCGCGTACAACGCCCTCAGCACCTGATGCGGCGCCGGCAGATAGATCGGATTGGCGGGGCTGCCACTGGGGATGGCGGTGCCCTGAGTGCGCATCTGCGCCACCTGCTCGTCGAATTCGCCGCGATCCACCAGCATGCCGGGCTGGAAGTAGTCGACCCCGCCCGGCTGCTCGACCAGCACCTTCGGATGCCAGACGAAGGGCACGTAGCTGATCAGGCACCACAGCAGCAGGGGCAGGACGAAGGAACCCAGCGTGAGCCAGGTGCGCCGGCGCCCCTTGGCCACCAGCGCACCGAGCCCAGGCGTGATCTTCTTTTCCGCCTGCCCCTGCCCGGTGCTCATCGCTTACTTCAGCGCAGCAGCCGTAAACGAAGGATCGAGATAGCTGACAAGATTTTCCGGCGCCTTGTATACGGCGTTCGCGACGTTGAAGTCGTCGACGATCTTCGTGGAGCCGTACAGCGACCCGAACCCTTCACCCTTGACGTACACCTTGGCGCCGTCGGCCAGATCCAGCAGGTGCGTACCCTTCAGCAGCGGCAGGTATTCCTCGGGACTGACACCGGAACGCGCCGCCATGATCTTCACGGCATCCGCCTGGGTCTTGGGATCGTTGATGTATTTGACCACCCGGCTCCAGACCTTCAGCACCTGGACCCACTCGGCCTTGCGTTTGGCCGCGCTGGTGGGATTGGCGGCCAGTACGTCGTAGATGAGCCCGGGCTCGTCGGCAGAGGTATAGAGGCGGTGCGAACCCGGCACAGCCTTCAGCGCCTCGTTGACGATGGGTTGCCAGCAGCCCACGGCGGCCACGTCGCCCGAGGCCAGCACCTGCGGCATCTCGTTGGTCTTGGCGTTGACCAGCGTGACGTCCGACTCCTTCATGCCGGCCTTCTTCAGACCATTGAGCAGCAGCAGGTGTTCGACCAGTCCGGTTTCGACCGCCACCTTCTTGCCCTTCAGGTCCTTCAGCGACTTGATCGGCGCCTTGGCGACGATCACATCATTGCCGTTGGAATAGTCGGTGAGCATCAGCATGACGCTCTTGCCGCCACCGGAGCCAGTGACCAGCGCATCGCCATTGGTCATGGTGACCGCGTCGAGCTTGCCGGCGGCAAAGGCGTCCATCGAAGCCGAATAGTCGAACCATTCGAACTTGACGTCGACGCCGGCCTCCTTGAACCAGCCCTTGTCGATGGCGACCTGCCAGGCCACCCAGCCCGGCCAGTCGCTGTAGCCGATCTTCAGCGGCGCGGCAGCCTGGGCGGCCACCGCCCACAGAGCCAGGAGCGGCAGGGCGAGGCCGGCGCGCCAGCGCCCGAGCCTGAAAACAACATTGCGGATGTACATGGACAACTCCCTGGAATATTACGAAAGCGCTTAAAAGTAATACTGGGGCCTTGCTTTCCTAGCAGGTTTGATGCCAACTGATGCCATTGGAATGAGCAGGCTGATTTGCATGGGATTTGCCTGCGGCGCAGGCACAAGCGACGCAGTCGATGCGCACTGAATTGGGACGCGAGCCGCGTCCCGGGTGCCATGCCGGTGCGATCACAGCGCCGACAAGGCATGGCAAGACGGCCAAGTCCGCGCGGCACTGAAGCCGCCCACACTGGTATGACGCTTGCACCCGCAGCGTGCAACGACGAGGAGAACAGGCATTGTCCGGAAGTCCGAAGCAGCTGTGGACCCAGACCCTGCGCGGTGGCGCATCGTGGTCGGGCGTTCTGCGTCGAGGCATGAGCCTGCGGCTCACGGCGCAAGCAGCCGACGCCAATGTCGCGGCGCTGTTCTACAACCACGAACAGCCGCTGGAACGCTACAACATGGCCGATACGCTCAAGGCCCAGCACACTGCACTGCTGACGGCAGGTCACGTGTGCTACTCCGACATGGGGCGCATCCTCTGCTCCATCACGACCGACAGCTGCGGCTGGCACGATCCGCTCGGCGGCATCACGGATGCAGCGCTGGTCAACGAGCGCCATGGCATCACCCGGTTCCAGGAACAGCGCAACGAGCGCTACAGCAACGGCCGCGATGCGTTGCTGCTGGAATTGGGCAAATGGGGTCTGGGATTGCGCGATCTGGTGGCCAACATCAATTTCTTCAGCAAGGTCACGGTGGAAGACGACGGCACCATGAGTCTGGCCAACAACCATTGTCGAGCCGGTGACAGCGTCACGCTGCGCTTCGAGATGGACACGCTGGTGATGCTGTATGCGGGGCAACACCCGCTGGACCCGGACCGTCAGTACCGGCCGCGCGCCGCGCAGCTCGACGCCCTGCTCACCGGCCCGGCGCCCGCCGAGGATGCCTGTCGCGCCCATTGCCCGGAGAATGCCCGCGGCTTTCGGAACACCGAGGCCATGTTTCTGCCGTGGGGAATCGCATGAACACGACCGCCGGAAACTTCGACGTGGTGGTGCCCGCCGGCGAGCCCTGGATCGGGCACGTGCCGCGCGGCCATCACTTGCGCATCACCGATCTGGAGGGCAACCAGGCGGTGGACACGCTGTTTTACAACGCGGCGGATTGCAGCGAACGCTACAGCGCACAGGACACCATCCGCGCGCAACGCGCGCTGTATCTGAGCGCGGGTTCAGTGCTGCGCTCCAATCTCGGCAACGCCATGCTGACCATCACCGAAGATACCTGCGGACGGCACGATACGCTGGGCGGGGCCTGCTCCTGCGAGAGCAATACCGTGCGTTATGCGCTGGAGAAGCGCTACATGCACAGCTGCCGTGACAACTTCCTGGCTGCGCTGGCCGCGCACCAGCCGGGCATGAGCAAGCGCGATCTGCCTTCCAACATCAATTTCTTCATGAACGTCCCGGTGACGCCGACCGGTGGTCTCACCTTCGCCGACGGCATCTCGGCAGCCGGACGCCACGTGCAGATGCGCGCCGACATGGACGTGCTGGTATTGATCTCGAATTGTCCGCAACTCAACAACCCCTGCAACGCATACAACCCGACGCCGATCCGGGTGCAGGCCTGGGCTGGACCACTCACGGCGTGACCTAGCGTCACGCCCTGATACAACAGCCGCGACGCGGGACGACCCGTGGCGCCGACGAGAACAATGGCCGGGACGACCCGGCGTTTTGCTGCTGCCGGAGCCGCTGGATGTTCAAGAAGATACTGATCGCCAACCGCGGGGCCATTGCCTGCCGGATCATCCGTACCGCGCATCGCCTGGGCATCCAGGTCGTTGCCATCTACTCCGACGCCGATCGCCACGCCCTGCACGTGCGCCAGGCCGACGAGGCCGTGCACGTGGGCGCTGCCGCGCCGGCCGAGAGTTATCTCGACCAGCAACGCATCATCACCGCGGCGCTGGCCACGGGCGCCGCAGCCATCCACCCCGGCTACGGCTTTCTCAGCGAGAATGCCGGGTTTGCCGAAGCCTGCGCCGCCGCTGGCCTGGTCTTCGTCGGACCGACCCCGCAGCAGATGCGCGATTTCGGCCTGAAGCATCGGGCCCGCGAACTGGCCGCCGCCAACGCTGTGCCGCTGCTGCCCGGCAGCGCGCTGCTGCAGGACCTCGACACCGCCCGCCGCGAAGCGGCGCGTATCGGCTACCCGGTGATGCTGAAGAGCACGGCCGGTGGCGGCGGCATCGGGCTCATGCACTGCGCGGACGAAACCGCGCTGAGCAGCGCCTTTGAGGCCGTGCAGCGCCTGGCGCGCAGCAATTTCAGTGACGGCGGCGTATTCCTCGAGAAATTCGTCGCCCGCGCCCGGCATATCGAAGTACAGCTGTTCGGCGATGGCGCCGGCACTGTGGTCACACTGGGAGAACGCGACTGCTCGGTGCAGCGGCGCAACCAGAAAGTCATCGAAGAGACGCCCGCACCGCATCTCTCCGGCGCAACACGCGCAGCCCTGCAGGGCTGCGCGCGCCGGCTCGGCACAGCCGTGGCCTACCAGTCCGCCGGCACGGTGGAGTTCGTCTACGACGCGGATACGCAGCAGTTCTACTTTCTGGAGGTGAACACGCGCCTGCAGGTGGAACATGGCGTGACCGAGGAGGTGTACGGCGTGGACCTGGTGGAGTGGATGATCCGCCAGGCGGCGGGCGACGCCCTGAACCTCGCCACCTTCCAGCCCGCACCGCGCGGCCACGCCCTCCAGGTGCGCCTGTATGCCGAAGATCCGGCGCGCAATTTCCGCCCGTCCAGCGGCCTGATCGCGGCGCTGACATTGCCACAGCACACGCGTGTCGATGGCTGGATCGAAGCCGGCACCGAAGTGCCCGCGATGTACGACCCCATGCTGGCGAAAATCATCTGCCACGCCGGGACGCGCGAGGCCGCACGACTCAAATTGCTGGCGGAATTGCGCGACACCGCCGTATACGGCATCGAGACCAATCTCGACTATCTGCGCTTCCTGCTCGATCAGCCGCACTTCATCGCGGGCGACCAGACCACGCGCTGGCTGAGCGCTCTGCAATACACCTCTGCCACCATCGAGGTGCTGCAACCCGGTGCGCTCAGCACCCTGCAGGATCATCCCGGCCGCATGGGCTACTGGGAGGTGGGGGTTCCGCCCTCGGGCCCCATGGATGCACTGGCCTTCCAGCTGGTGAACCGCATGCTGGGCAACGCGGAAGATGCCGTGGCGCTGGAACTCACGGTCAACGGACCGACGCTGCGCTTTGCCTGCGATTGCGTGATCGCACTGGGTGGCGCGCCACTGCGCGCCACGCTGGATGAACAGGCCCTGCCCTGGTGGGCCCCGGTGGCGGTGCCTGCCGGCAGCGTGCTGAAGCTGGGCGCCATGACCGGCGCCGGCCAGCGCAGCTATCTGGCTGTCAAAGGGGGCTTCGATGCGCCGGCCTACCTTGGCAGCTGCGCCACCTTCACGCTCGGTCAGTTCGGTGGTCATGCCGGCCGTGCGCTGCGCGCCGGCGACGTGCTGCGCCTCAAGCAGCCGGACGGTTCGTTGCAAGGCTGTACCGCCATCGCAGCGCAGGCCATTCCCGGCTACTCGGATCACTGGCAGATCGGCGTGCTGCATGGACCGCACAGCGCCCCCGAATTCTTCACCCCGGCGGACATTGAAACCTTCTTCGCCACCGACTGGCAGGTGCATTACAACTCCAGCCGCACTGGCGTGCGCCTGGTGGGTCCGAAGCCCGAGTGGGCCCGCTCCGACGGCGGCGAAGCCGGCCTGCATCCCTCCAACATCCACGACAACGCCTACGCCATCGGCGCCATCGACTACACCGGCGACATGCCGGTGATCCTCGGACCCGATGGCCCAAGCCTTGGCGGCTTCGTCTGTCCGGTCACCATCGCGCTGGCGGAGCTATGGAAGATCGGGCAACTGCGTCCGGGCGATCGCATCCGCTTCCACGCCATCGACGCCGCCACTGCGCGCGCGCAACTCGAGGCGCAGCGACAGCTGATCCGGACGCTTGGCGTCCACGACGCGACCGGCAACGCACCTGTCATCGCGCGCGCAATCGCGCCTTCCGACGCCGTATTGCTGCGCCTGCCTGCCTCGGCACGCCACCCGGAAGTCTGCGTGCGCCAATCCGGCGACGACAATCTGCTGGTGGAGTTCGGTGCGCTGGTGCTGGACATCGAGCTGCGCTGCTACGTGCAGGCGCTGTATGAATGGCTGCGCACCCAATCCCTGCCGGCACTGATCGATCTGACCCCGGGCATCCGCTCGCTGCAGCTGCATTTCGACTGCCGGTGCATCACCCAGGAGCAGATGTTGCACCAGGTGCTGCGCGGGCTGGAGCAACTGCCCGGCATCGATGAACTGGAACTGCCCAGCCGCATCGTGCACCTGCCGCTGTCCTGGGACGATCCGGCCACCCGGGTTGCCATCGAACGCTACATGGGTTCGGTACGCGCCGATGCGCCCTGGTGCCCGTCGAACATCGAATTCATCCGCCGCATCAACGGGCTCGACTCCATCGACGATGTATACCGCACGGTGTTCGACGCCAGCTACCTGGTGATGGGTCTGGGCGACGTCTATCTCGGCGCGCCCGTGGCCACACCGCTGGATCCGCGTCATCGCCTGGTGACGACCAAGTACAACCCGGCACGCACCTGGACGCCAGAGAACGCCGTGGGCATCGGTGGTGCCTATCTGTGCGTGTACGGCATGGAAGGCCCCGGTGGCTACCAGTTCGTCGGCCGCACCGTGCAGATGTGGAATCGCTATCGCAGCACGCGCGAGTTCGAAGCCGGCAAGCCCTGGCTGCTGCGCTGTTTCGACCAGATCCGCTTCCACCCGGTCAGCCCCGCGCAATTGCTGGAGCTGCGCGAACGCTTCCCCTATGGTCTGGAACCACTGCGCATCGAGCCCGCGCGTTTTCGTCTCGGCGACTACCGACGCTTCCTCGCCGAACAGGCCGATGACATCGCCGCTTTCCGTGCCCGGCAGCGTGCTGCCTTCGAGGCGGAACGCGAACGCTGGCGCAGCGCCGGTCTGGATCGCAGCGAGAGCGAAGCGCAGCTCAGTGCGACGCCTGCAGCCACCGAGATTCCGGATGACTGCATCGCCGTCAGCGCGCCGCTCACCGGCAGCCTGTGGCAGGTGCGCGTGCAGCCGGGCCAGAGCGTGCGTGCGGGTGACGAGCTGATGGTGCTGGAGGCCATGAAGATGGAATTCGTGGTGCGCGCCGAGGAAGCCGGCGTGGTGGAGAAGCTCTGTGTCAGCAGTGGGCGTGCCGTCACTGCCGGCGAGACCCTGCTGGTGTTCAGGCCGCAGGTTGCGGCGGAGAGTTCGACATGAGTGTTTCCCTGGCGCTGGACATTGCCAGTCTGCAACGGGCCTATGCCCATGAGGGCCTCACTCCCACGGCCCTGCTCAACGAACTGTTCACACGTATCGAGCGCCACGCGGATCGCGGCATCTGGATCCAGCTGTGCGAGCGTGAGGAACTGCTGGCGCATGCACGGCGGCTCGAGACGCTGGATCCCGCATCGCTGCCGCTGTACGGCGTGCCCTTCGCCATCAAGGACAACATCGATCTGGCCGGGGTTCCGACCACGGCCGGCTGCCCCGCCTACGCTTACACACCTTCCGGGTCCGCCACCGTCGTGCAGAAACTGCTCGATGCGGGCGCACTGCCCCTTGGCAAGTGCAATCTCGACCAGTTCGCCACCGGTCTGGTGGGCACACGCTCCCCCTATGGGGTGTGTCGCAACGCCTTCGACCCGCAATATCTCTCCGGCGGTTCGAGTTCCGGTTCCGCCGTCGCGGTGGCGCTGGGCCTGGCCAGCTTCTCACTGGGCACCGACACCGCCGGTTCGGGCCGCGTGCCCGCCGCCTTCAACAATCTGGTCGGCCTCAAACCCACGCTGGGCCGTTTCAGCAACCGCGGCATGGTGCCGGCCTGCCGCAGCATCGATGCGCTGTCGGTGTTCGCGCTGTGCGCGTCGGATGCAGCGCGCGTGGCGCGCATCGCCGAAGGCTTCGACGCTGCCGACAGCTATTCGCGCCTGGCGCAACCCGGCTTCGCACCCGGCTGGCTGTCGCAGAGCAGCTGGCGCTTCGGCGTCCCGCACACGCAGCAGCTCGAATTCTTCGGCAATGCCGGCTATCGCGAATTGTACCAACGCAGCCTTGCCCGACTGGAGCAGCTCGGCGGCACGCGCGTGGAGATCGATCTGGAACCGCTGCTGGAAGTGGCGCGTCTGCTGTATGAAGGCCCCTGGCTGGCCGAACGGCTCACGGTGGTGGCCGATCTGCTGCGCACCCGGCCGGACAGCCTGTACCCGGTCACGCGAACCATTATCGAAGCCGCCAAGGGACGCAGCGCCGAAGACAGCTTCCGCGCGCAGTACCGCCTGATGGAGCTCAAGCGCAGCGCAGCTGATCTGTGGCGACAGATCGACGTGCTGGTCACGCCCACGGCCGGCAGCATCTTCACCATCGAGGCCGTGCTCGCCGACCCCATCCGGCTCAATTCGCAGCTCGGGCATTACACGAATTTCGTGAACCTGCTGGATCTGTCCGCCGTGGCGGTACCCGCCGGCTTCGGTGCCGATGGGCTGCCCGGCGGCATCACGCTGCTGGCGCAGGCCTGGCAGGACAATGTACTGCTGGCGCTGGCTGCGCGAGTGCACGCCGCGGCGGGTGTGAAGGCGGGCGCTACCCCGCATGCATTGCCCGATGAGACCGACTACGACTGGCTGGCCGCAGAGCAACGCATCCCGATCGCGGTCTGTGGTGCGCACCTGGCCGGCCTGCCGCTGAATCCGCAGCTCACCGCGCGCGGCGCCGCCTTCGTGCGCAGGACCCGCAGCGCGCCCGAGTACCGGCTCTATGCCCTGCCCGGCGGTCCGCCGTATCGGCCGGGCATGGTGCACGTGGCCGGTGGCGGCGGCGCCATCGAGCTGGAAGTGTGGTCGCTGCCGGCGGCGGGCTTCGGCAGCTTCGTCGCCGCCATTCCCGCGCCGCTGGGTATCGGCAAGGTGAAACTGGCAGATGGCTCAGAGGTGCCGGGTTTCGTGTGCGAATCGCAGGCGGTGACGCAAGCCCGGGACATCACCTCGTTCGGCGGCTGGCGCGCCTATCTGGCGCGCGCCAGCGGCTGAACCGCGGCGGCGGGCACCCTGGCCCGCCGCACGCTCGATGCCGGCTGGGCTGCGGCCAGCGCGGGGACCGCTCAGGCCTTGCTGGCCCAGTAGTCCTCGATCTTCTTGCGCTGCGCGGCATCCGGCAGCTTGCCGCGCGAGGCCTGCAGGTTGTCGTCCACGTGCTCGACCTTGGTCATGCCGGTGATGGTGGCCGTCACGGCCGGGTGCGACACCACGTATTTGAGCAGCAGCTGCGCCCAGCTGGTGGCACCGAAATCGGCGGCCCAGGCTGGCAGCATGCGGCCCTTGGCTGCGCTGATCAGGCTGCCGCCGCGGCCGCCCAGCGGCACATTCGCAATCACGGCCACCTTGCGTTCCTGCGCCACCGGGAACACCACCTTCTCGGCATTGCGCAGACCCAGCGAGTAGTTCACCTGCACGAAATCCAGCGTGTACTTGCGGATGGCCTCGGCCACCGCCTCGTGCTGGCTGTCATTGGACGTGGTGATGCCGAGATAGCGGATCTTGCCGGCCTTCTTCCACTCGATGAGCTGCGGCATCAGCGTGTCGACACCATTGAGGTTGTGCACTTCGAGCAGATCGAGGTGGTCGGTCTGCAGACGCTGCAGCGAGCGGTCCAGACTCTCCTTGCCATACACCTGCGGCCCCATGTTGGGCGGACCGCCACCGGGAGGTCCACCGGCACCGCCAGCGCCGCCGCCTGGCCTGCCGCCGCCCGGAGGCCCGCCGCCCCCGCCCGGCGGACCCATCTGCATGGCGCCGCCGCCGGTGAGCTTGGTGGCAATGAACACCTTGTTGCGCAGCTTCAGCTCCGCCAGAACCTTGCCGATGACCTCTTCGCTCTCGCCATAGCTGGCCGCCGTATCGATAAGAGTGGCGCCCAGCTCGGTGAAACGGCTCAGGACGGCACTTAACGTATTGCTGTTGGCCAGATTGAAGGAGTTGGTCCCGATGCCGACGACCGGCAACTGCTCGTTCGTCGCGGGAATGCCCTTGGTGATCAGCGCACCGCCGCTCTGGGCGCTCCAGCCAGCGCGCGCGGCCAGCAGACCCAGTGCGCCCAGCGATCCAAGCTGCAGGATCTCACGTCGATTGAGTTCCGCAATGCCCATGTCCCCTCCTGAATTCTCGTTGTGAACATAAACAACAGTCCAAACACCCCGAAACTTTGACGCAGTTCGCACTCGGCGCGCAACCGCAATCGCCGCTCTAAAGTTCGGGGTCTCAGGTCCGCTACCTGGACTGTAAGTACTCAAAACCCCTCGAGGGAGGAACCTGCCGTGAATGCCCGTACTGCCCTGCTGATCGCCACCGGCCTGCTTGCCGGCAACGCTTACGCCGATTGCGCTGCCCCCGCGAGTGACGTTGCGGTGCCCAGCGGTGCCACCGCGTCCCGCGACGACATGGTTGCGGCGCAAAAGGCCGTGAAAGCCTATGACACTGCCGTCCGCGAATACTCGGACTGCATGTCGAAATCGGGTCTCGGCAGTGAAGCCAAGGTGAACGAGCAGATCGACCGCCTGAAGAAGGTGGCCGACAAGTTCAACACCGAGCTGAAGATTTTCAAGGACAAGAACGCGAGCTGATTGACCTCCAGTTGACCCACAGTTGACCCCCAGCCTTCGCCTGGTGACCGGCCGGCACACCCCACCGGCCGGCGCCAGGCGACCCTTTCCCGTCAAGGGACGTCAAGATCTTTGCGACTGCTGGCGGCGGACGGAACCCGCGCTTAACATCGCGGTCTGATTAAACGGCCCGGCAGAGGCCGGGGTGGGTGGGGAAATTCGCACTGATCGCGATCGCCACTCGCTGGATGCGGTTTTGGCGTTTTCCAACCAACTGAGGTCTGATCTGATGAAAGCCGTCGTGACACTGTCGATGCTGGCGTTCGTGGCCGCCGGCCCGACGTTTGCTGCCTGCGAAGCCCCCAACCAGTCGATCAAGGTGCCCAGTGGGGCCTCGGCTTCCCGCGACGAGATGCTCGCGACCCAGCGGGCCATCAAGGAATACGACGCCGCCGTCAAAACCTACTCGGCCTGCCTGAAGTCCGAGCAGGATGCGGCCATTGCCGCCGGCGGCGACAAGATCACCGCGGACGAGAAGTCCAAGATCGAAGCGAAGTACGCCGAGCGTCAGAACGCCGAGGTGGACAAGGTGACGGCCGTGGCCGCCGCCTTCAATGTCGAGCTGAAGGCCTTCAAGGCGAAGAACGCGCAGTAAGCGGATCTTCCCGGTTCGCGGGCGGATCGGCCAGATCGCATTTGGCCGGTCCGCCCGCCGGTGAGTTCTGGGTATCATGGCCGCCGCCATGACACTCTCCGATCTGTCCATCCGCCGCCCGGTTTTCGCGACCGTCCTGTCGCTGTTGCTGGTCATCCTGGGGTGCATGGCGGCCCTGCGTCTGCCGGTGCGTGAACTGCCGGATGTCACCGCTCCGGTGGTCGGCATCTCCACCAGCTACCGCGGCGCTTCAGCCGACATCATCGAATCGCGCATCACGCAGGTGCTCGAGAATGAGCTGGCCGGTGTCGAGGGCATCGACAAGCTCAGTTCCTCCAGCCGCGACGGCTCCTCCTCCATCACCATCGAATTCGACGTGGGCCGCGATCTGGATGCGGCCGCCAACGACGTGCGCGAGCGCGTGGCGCGCGTCGTGGCGCGCCTGCCCGAGGACGCCGACCCGCCGCAGATCAGCAAGACTGGCGAATCCACCGACCCGGTGCTGATGCTGGCGGTCTCCAGCAGCCGCCGCAGCGATCTGGAACTCAGCGATTACGTCGAGCGCTACCTGAACGACCCGCTCGCGGCCATCCCGGGCGTGGCCCAGGTGCGCGGCGGCGGCACGCGCCGCTACGCCATGCGCATCTGGCTGGATCGCCAGGCCATGGCGGCGCGGCAGATCACCGTCGCGGACGTCACCGGTGCGTTGCGTACGCAGAATGTGCAGCTGCCTTCGGGGCGCATCGAATCGCAGCAACGCGAATTCTCGGTGCGCACCGACATGTCGTTCCGCACGCCGGCGGAGTTCGAGAACCTGGTGCTGACGCACGGTGGCGATGGCTACCTGGTGCGCCTGCGTGACATCGCCTCGGTGCAGCTGGGCGCCGAGGATGCGCGCACCATCGCGCGCTCGGACGGCAAACCCACCGTGATGATGATGCTGGTGCCGCAATCCACGGCCAATGTGCTGCAGGTGGCGCAGGCCGCCAAGGCCGAGGTCGCGGCCCTGCAGGCGCAGCTGCCGGAGGACATCACGCTGAAGGTCCAGGTGGACAACTCCGCCTTCATCATCGCCTCGATGGAGAAGGTGATGCGGGCGCTGCTGGAGACGCTGGTCATCGTGCTGGTGGTGATCTACCTGTTCCTCGGCAGCCTGCGCGCCATGATCATCCCGGCGGTCACCATTCCCGTTTCCATCCTGGCGGCGGCCACGGTAATGGCTGCGCTGGGCTATTCGCTGAACACCGTGACGCTGCTGGGCGCGGTACTCGCCATCGGCCTGGTGGTCGACGACGCCATCGTGGTGCTGGAGAACATCGTGCGCCGTGCCGAGCACGGTGAGCCCGGTCTGCTGGCCGCCATGAACGGCGCGCGTGAAATCGGCTTCGCGGTCATCGCCACCACGCTGGTGCTGATTGCGGTGTTCCTGCCCATCTCCTACCTGCAAGGCACCATCGGCCGCATGTTCAGCGAGTTCGGCGTGACCATCGCCGCGGCCGTGGGCTTCTCGGCGCTGGTGGCGCTGACGCTCACACCGATGATGTGTTCCAAGCTGTTCGCCAACGGCGTACAGCGCGGCCGCCTGGCCAGCGCCGTGGACAATGCCTTCCAGCGGGTGGCGCAGCGCTATCGCCGCTGGTTGAGCGCGGCACTGAGCGGCCGGCGCCCCTTCTGGATTCTCGCCAGCACCGGCGCAGTGGCGGCCAGCGTGATTGCGTTGCTGCTGCTCGGCTGGCCGTTCGCCGCGGCGCGGCTGCCGCAGGAACTCACGCCCAGCGAGGATCGCGGCGCCATTCGCGTCATGGTCACCGGCATCGAAGGCGCCTCGCTGACCTACATGGACGACAAGTTCAAACAGGTCGAGGATTTCGCGCGCTCCGAGATGGATCGCGGCAATGTGCGCAACGTCTTGGCGCGCGTCGGCGGCGGCAATGGCGGCAACGTCAGCAGCGACGTGAACAGCGGCATGGTCATGGTGCGGCTGGTGGACTGGAATCGGCGCAACGAGAGCGCCGAACAGATCGCCGAGCGGCTGCGGCGCGAGATGGCCGGCATTCCCGGTGTGCGCGCCTTCCCCACCCTGCCCTCGGCCTTCGCCCAACGCAGCGGCAACAGCCCGGTGCAGGTGGTGCTGGAAGGCCCGGACTACGCCACCGTGTCCGGCTGGTCGGACCAGGTCATGGCGCGCATCGCGCGCGACAATCCGCGCATACTGAACCTGGATTCCGACTACAAGGAGCGCAAGCCGCAGCTGTACGTGCAGGTGGATCGCAATCGCGCCGCAGACCTGGGCGTGCCCATGGACAGCATCGGCAGCACGCTGGAGACCATGATGGGCTCCAGCACCGTGACCACTTACATCAGCGGCGGCCGTGAATACAACGTCATGCTGCAGGCCCGCGACGATCAGCGCGCCACCGTCAGCGATCTGGACAACATCTACGTGCGCGGCACGGCCAGCGCCAGCAGTGCGGCTCCGGTGGTGCCGCTGGCCAGCGTGGTGCAGATCAACGAACAGGCCGGCCCCACCGAGCTCAAGCGCTTCAACCGCCAGCGCGCCGTGACGATCTCGGCCACGCTCGCACCCGGCTATGCACTGGGCGACGCCCTGCAGTACATCGAGCGCGTGGTACACGAGGAGATTCACGAGGGCACGCCGCAGATCGACTATGACGGCCAGTCACGCGAACTGAAGCGCAGCAGCAGTGGCCTGCTGCAGACCTTCGGCTTCGCGCTGCTGATCGTCTACCTGGTGCTGGCCGCGCAGTTCGAAAGCTTCGTCCACCCCATCGTGATCCTGGCCTCGGTGCCCATGGCGCTGGTGGGTGCACTACTGGGCCTGGTGATCTTCGGCTCCTCGCTGAACGTCTACAGCCAGATCGGCCTGGTGATGCTGGTGGGCATTGCCAGCAAGAACGGCATCCTGATCGTGGAATTTGCCAATCAGCTGCGTGATCGCGGCACCGAATTCGTGCAGGCCACCATCGAGGCCGCCACCACGCGCCTGCGCCCGGTGCTGATGACCAGCCTGGCCACGGCGGTGGGTGCCGTACCCCTGGTGATCGCCACGGGTGCCGGTGCCGAAAGCCGCCGCTCCATTGGCGCCACGGTGTTCTGTGGCCTGATCCTCGCGGTGCTGCTGACCATGTTCGTGGTACCGGCGCTGTATACGCTGATCGCGCGGCGTACGCGCTCAGCGTCCTACGTCAGTCGGCTGCTGGATCAGCAGCGTCAGCAAGATCCGGGCTGACAGACACCTAGCGCTTCGACGACCGCAGCAGGATCAGCAGGATGGCGGCGATGCTGCCGGCGATCACGAAGGGCAGCAGCTGGTGCAACAGCTGCGAGGTATTCAGCCCCTGCGCTTTCAGATAACCGCCGTACTTCGGTCCCACGATGGAACCGGTGCGACCAATGGCCACGGCAAGCCCCACACCCAGACCGCGGGCCAGCGTCGGGTAGAAACCCGGTGCGATGGCGTACAGCACGGCCTGGGCCGACAGCACGGCGATGCCCAGCACGAACACCACGCTGACGATGGCGGCAACACCCAGACCGTTGGCCGCCAGCGCATAGATCAGCACTGGAACGGCAGCGAAAGCCAGAATGACGGCTGGCCGACGGTACGGGCCTTCCAGCAATCGGCCGATGAGAAAGGCCGCCACAGCACCGCCGAGATTGAAGGCCACCTGCGCCAGCGTGGACTGCGCGCCGGTCAGACCGCCATCGATCAGCAGCGTGGGCAGCCAGTTCAGCAGCAGATACAGCGTCAGCAGGCCAAGGAAGAAACTGATCCACAGCAGCAGCGTGCGCAGCCATTGGGCACCGCCGAACAAGGCAGCCAGCTTGCCTTCCGTGGTGGCGGCATTGCCGGCGATGGCACCGCGGGCCGCGGCGGCACGCGCGCCGCTGAATTCAGCGGACTCCTGCAGGTACAACGCCAGCAGCGGCGCCACGAACAACGGCACCACGCCGCCGATGATGAAGATCTGATGCCACTGGGCCGGCGTGACCGAGAAATTGAACAGACTGATGAGCGCACCGCCGAAAGGGGTACCGGCATAGGCGAAGGCCACATTGGCACTGCGCCGATCGTCGGGACTGGATTCGGATACCAGCGCAATCAGATTGGGCAACGCACCGCCCAGTCCCAGTCCTGTGAACACGCGCGCCCAGGTGAGCTGCTCCATGCTGCCGGCGAAGGCAGTCAGGATCGAGAACACACCGAACAGCGCCACCGACACCACCAGCACGCCCTTGCGGCCGATGCGATCCGATAGCGGACCACCGAGCAGCGCGCCGAAGAACAAACCGAAAGTACTGGCGCTGAAGAAGGTGCCCAGCGTCTGCGCGTCCGGCGCATAGGCCGCCTTGATGCCCGCTGCGGCCAGACCCGCAGCCTGCAGATCGATGCCTTCACACAAGGCCACCAGCACACACAGGAATACCGTGAGCCCCCCGCGGCCAGCCGACTTCGCATCAGTCATTGATTCTCTTCCATGCCGCCTGCATCGGGTTCGTATCCTGCGACAAAAGCCAGCACGGCGATAGACTCGTCACGAGCGGTCCGCTGGGTCGAACAGATTTGTTCGCAGCCAGCGGACCTGAGCTCATCGTTACTCGTCAGCGAAACCCGAACTGGGTGGAAAGCCGGCGACGAAGCTGAACTCCTCGATGGAGCGCACCTTGCCGTCGACGATCTTGAAGACTTCAGCCACATTGGTGGCGCCCTTCGGATCGCGTTCGGCATGCGGAATGATGAACAGACCCACGGCAATGCCCAGTTCCGGAATCATGACCGGGAAGCGGCGATTGACCACCTCCTGACCTTTGAGGTTCGCCATGCTGCCCTGGCAGGTGCCACCACCACGCTCGGGTGGATTGTCCGGCGCATTGGTCCACTTGCGACCCGCCTGATATCGATCGCAGCGATAGCTGGCAGGGAACAGCGCGCCATCATGCTTGCTGATGCCTTCCATGTAGGCGTTGACCACACCCTTGAGCTGATCGCGCGTGGAGCGGCGCGCCTCCGGCACGATAGCGTCGTACAGGATGTCCGGCTCGAGCATGCCCGGCGTTTCCTGCCCTTCACCGGTGTAGGCGCCACGGGTGAACAGTTCCGATTCGGCGATCCTGCCGTCCGCCACCTTCAGACGCAGAAACAGTGAACCAGTCTTGCCGTCCTTGTCTTTCACCGCACCGAAATAGACGATCTGGCTGGTTGATGCATCGGCGAAACGCATGCCGATGGGCAACGACGCCACGCTCTGCCAGGAACCCTGCCCCAACGCCACAGGCTTGGCGTTCTCCACCGCGATCAGATTGGCGCTGACCTTCAGCGGCGCCGGATCGTGCTTCACCAGCTGCGCCAGATAGCCATCCAGCGCGCGATTCAGACACTTCTCGTTGCAGGCCGCTGCCGCCGGCAACGAGCCCAGCAGCGCACCCAGCGCGCCCAGCACAAGCAGTGATTTCTTGGTGAACATGATTGACTCCATCAGTACAGCAGCTTCAGACCCGCATCGGGCCAGGGCACGGCGATCAGGGAACCGGAGGTGCCCTGATCATTGGCCGTGACGTACAGTGTCTTCAGATCCTTGCCGGTGAACACCAGGTTGGTAACGCGCTTGCCGAGCACGGAGGTCTTGCCCAGCACTCGCCCATCCGGGGCGACGCTGGTGATACCCGCCTCACCCGATGCCACCAGAACGTCACCCTTGGCATCCACTTTCAGAGAGTCGAGGCTGTCCTCGAGCTTTGCCAGCACCTGCACGTCGGCGGCACCGTCCTTCTGCTGCACCTGGCCGCGTCCGATCACCTGCAGCTTTGCCACCTGGCGCTGCTGCACCTGGGCCACGTACAGCGTGCGATGGTCGGGCGACAAGCCGATGCCATTGGCACCGGGGATCGTGGCAATGCGTGTGATGCGGCTGCCGTCGATGCGCGCGTTGTACAGCGCACCGCCGGCGAAGTCAGTGAACCAGAAGTCACCCCATTCATCGAACACGATGTCATTGGGGCCTTTCAGGCGCTCACCATCGACACTGGTGTAGAGCACCTTCGACGCCCTGGTCTTCGGATCGATGCGAACCACTGATCCGCCGTTGGTATTGCCCGGCTTGCCGCCATTGGTCAGCACATACAGGGCGCCGTCGGGTCCGATGGCAGCACCATTCGGACCCGGACCGACCTCCACCCAGGTGCTGGTCGAACCGTCCACCGCAATGCGTGTGAGCTTGTCGCCCAGGATTTCCACGAACACGACGCCGCCATCAGGCATCAGCACCGGTCCTTCCGGAAAGCTGAAACCCGAGGCCAGCACCTGCGGCTGCACGCCCGCCGCCTGCGCAGAGATCATTCCCAGCGCCAGCAGCGCACCCCAAAGTATCGATACCCGATGTCGCATGATGCCCCCTGGTTATTTTTCAACGTCCAGCTTGATAGCCGCGCTGATGCCGAAGGTGCGCGGCGCACCGATGTTCGCAGTACCAAACGACGACACGGCATTGATCACCGCGTAGTTGGTGATATTGCGCACGTAGGCCGACACATTCCACAGCTGATCGGGCGAATCGTACTTGAGCGTCGCGTTGACCAGTGTGTGTGCCGGCGACTCACCGTACACCGCAGTGACGAGGCCCGAATAATTCACCTTCTGTGAGCTCACATAGTTGGCATCAGCCGATGCCGTCAGCAGCGCATTGCTGGCGAAGCGCCAGGAGTGGTCGTACGCCGCCCGCAGATTCCACTGCGGAGCGTGATCCAGATCGGTGTTCGAGATATCGAACGTATCGTTGTCCTGAACCCCGAATTTGGCATGCAGCCAAGCCACCGAGGCTTCGAGACGGTCGTTCTCGGTCAGCACGAACTGGGTTTCCAGCTCGCCGCCGTACTCTTTGACGTTCTGCGCATCGAAGCTCTCCGGCACGTTCACGCCGCCGATCACCGCCGTGTCCGATACCTGGTAGTTCTGGAAGTCGTAGTAGAAGAACTCGGCGTTAACCTGCGCCCGATCGTTCCAAAAACGGTTCTTACTGCCCAGCGCGAAGGAAGTCATCTCCTCCGGCGGGAAGCTCGACAACTCCGAGCTGCTGCCGGTCTGCAGGGTGTTCTGGATGCCGCCGGCGCGGAAGCCAGTGGAGACATTGCCGTACAGCATGGAGGTCGGCGTCAGGTCATATTCCAGTCCCGCCTTCCAGGTGGTCTTGCTGAAGCCCACCTGCCCCGTCTGTCCGGCACTGGCACCCGATCCCAGCCGCGAGCCGTCGCCCTTGCTGTAACGCGCGCCGGCCGTGAAGCGCAATGCGTCGGCAACCGGGAAGGTGGCCTGACCGAACACCGCCTTCTGCGTCATCTTGTTGTACACCTGCCCCTGGATCAGCGTCGTGCCATCCGGGCTCTCGATCGCGAACGGCGTGTTGTAGTGCAGGTAGTACAGGCCGCCGGTCCACTGGATGGCGGAATCGGCCAGTGAACTCAGGCGCAGTTCCTGCGTGGAGCGCATGTGATGGAACACGGCCAGTGCCGTAGGACCAAAGGCGGCCGACAGCTGATTCTGCTTCACGTCCGTGTAGGCCGGGATGTAGGTCAGCGTGCCGATGCCGACATCGGCATCCAGATGGGCGCGATAGCTGACCATGCGCGCATCCGTTTTCGGCGTCACCGTCACGGAATTGGCCCAGGGATCGTCACGATCGTCGAGTGTGGCCGGCGCCAGCGGCGCGGCCACGGTGCCGCCGCCCTCACCACCCACCTTTGTATATACCGCCGAGAGCACCAGATTCAGGGCTTCCGAGGGGTTGTAGCGCAGTTTCACGCGGCCGGCGCTGTACACCGAGTCGTCCTGGCCCGAGCTCAGATAGCCGTCGCGATTCTCGGTGGCGCCGGCGACGCGCAGCGCCCAGGACGAACCCAGCGGCGCATTGACCACGCCCTGGGTGGACACCAGGTTGTAGTTGCCCACCGTGAACCCGGCACTGGCGGTGTACCTGGTCAGATCCGGATCATTGCTGATGAAGTTCACGCTGCCGCCCAGCGCATTGCCGCCGTACAGCGTGCCCTGCGGGCCACGCAGCACCTCGACGCGGTTGAGATCGAAGAACGCACCGCGATTTTCGATCTCCACCTGCGTGTACACGCCGTCGTTGTACATGGAGGTGGGATAATCGGCCGTACCACCCTGGTTGTTGGTGACACCACGAATGTTGGCGATGAAGCCACCAGGACCTTCCTGGATCTGCACGCCGGGCGTGCCTTCCAGGATCTCGTCCATGCGCGTCTTGTTCTCTTCGGCAAGTTCCTCGCCGCTGATCACGGCCACCGAGATCGCTGTTTTCTGCAGATTCGTTTCACGCTTCTCGGCGGTGACGATCACCTCCTCCAGCGTGGCTTCCTCGCCGCCAGCAGCATCTGCAGCATGGACCTGATGAGCAAGGCCGGCCGCGACCAGAGCACCCGCCAGCAGAGAGACAGAGTAAGACTTCATGCAATCATTCCTTCGATTGAAAATCAGTTGGACTCAGCGCAGACCAGCACGGGGCCAGGCGATGGCAGCCAGACTGCCCACCATGACGTTGGCCGGATGACCCGCGAGATACAGCGTCTTCAGATCCTTGCCGCCGAAGGCGACGTTGATGACGCTCAGATCCTGGACCAGGGTTCTCGACAGCAGCTTGCCCTGCGGCGAGAACACCAGGATGCCGTCCTCCCAGCAGGCGGCGACGATGTTGCCGTTGGCCTCGGTCTTCAGGCCGTCGGGCTCATGCGTGCCGGTGGGCCAGGCCGCGACCACGGTGGCCTGCGGCTTGCCGTCGACGCTGCGCAGCGTGCCGCGCGCGCTGATGGCATAGCTCACCAGGTTCGGTCCGTTCATCACGTACAGCGTTTTGCGATCCGGCGAGAGCGTGATGCCATTGACGCCCTTGGCGTCACTGATCACCCGCTGCAGCTTCGTGCCATCGATGCGCGCATTGAACACGGAGGATGTGGTCGGATCGGAGAACCACAGATCGCCCCACTGATCCGAGACCAGATCGTTCGGGCCACCCAGCTCCTTGCCTTCATAGGTCGAGTACAGGACCCTGGATTGCTTCGTGGCCAGATCGATGCGCACGATGGCGCTGGGCGAAGAGTCGCGCGAACTCGCAGGTGCCCCACCGCCAGCCGGGGGCGGAGCCGCGCCGGCGGGCGGGGGGCTGCCACCTGGCGCGCTCTCACCTTCCGGCCGGCGCATGAAATTGCTGAGATTCAGCTTGGCAACGTACAGCGCACCGTCCTTGCCCATGACGGTGCCCGCAACGCCGATACCCGGCTGCGCCAGCACATCCTTCGCGCCTTTCTGATCGACGCGGATGATGTCACCGGCCGTGAACTCGACCATGGCGACGGAACCATCCGGCAATTCGCTGGGACCTTCGGGTCCACGCACACCCGTGGTCAGCGTGCGCACGGCAGCGGCGGCGATGGTGTTGACCGGCACGGTGCCGGAGGTTTCTGCGGCGCAGGCCGTCCCCGCCAGGAGCGCGAGCAGCGCGCCCCGGATCAATATCGAACTCATGTTGGATCCCCCGTTTTTCTCTAGATCACTGGATCATTACTTGACCAGGGTCTGCATCTTTCCATCGACAATGGGATTGCGATCGTTCTCGCCGCAGATGTCATCGATCATGCGATCGAAGTCCTTCACGCGTTTGTACTTGCGCGTGAAGGACCACGGAGCGGTCAATGCCTTCGGATCGACGATGGTGATCTGGTTCTGCAGATGGTCCTGATCGACCATGCTCCAGCGTTCCTTGATCTCCATGGCATCGCTGAGCGTTGCGGCGGACGGATCCAGCCACAGGCCGGGAATCACGTCAGTGGTATCCACCACCAGTGTGCCGCCCTCCCAGTGACCGACGGAGTCGCCCCACAGCGTGCGGATCACTGCGTCCTCGGACGGATGGGCGCGACCATCGGTGTAGATGTGGCGGATCTCGCGCTGCGTGAAGATCATCCAGGTCTTCTCGGGCGTGACGATCACTTCGAACATGAAGGGCGAGGCCAGCACGCGCGGCATGCCCGCCGCGCAGTAGCGGGTGTTGGTGTTCTGCCCCGCAATCTTGCTGTAATCGCCCTTCAGGAGCGTCTGGTAGTGCGCCTCCCACTCGGCGTTGTAGGGCATGTAGTCGCGCTGCACCGGGCGGGCCGCGCCCGCGCTGGCCCCAGGCGACGGGTTGCCGCCAGTGGGATCAGCCAGATTCACCGGCGCTGCTGCACCCGGTCCACCGGCTGACGCAGGCTGCGGCTGCAGCGTGCCCGGTGCTCCGTCGAGCTCCCACATGCCATGCCAATCCTGCATGGCCGAGAAGGCCTTCATGCGTGCCTTGGAGTTGGTAGCTGCCTGGGCGGCGACGGATGCCAACGCACCCATGGCGAGACAGACCAGGGTCACGGCGCGCAACGAGATCGTGCGGTTCATGCGTGGCTCCTTCAGCGCGCTTCCGGCGGCCGACCCAGCGGCTTGCCGTCATCACGGGTGGCATTCATGAACGAAGCGCCCGGCGTGCCGTCACGCAGCGGATGCACCGTCACGGTGATCTTGTCGCCCGGCTGCAGCGACTTGCTGGTCCAGCCCTGGCGCAGCAAACCCGACGGACTGCCAAGCTCGATGCCCCACTCGGTGGTGTTGCCCTGCTCGTCGCTTACCAGCAACTGAATCCACGAATGCGGATTGGTCCACTGGAACTCCCTGACCGAGCCCTTCAGCGTCACCGTCTTGCCCTGATCGAACATGGCGAAGGAATGGTGTGCGCTGGCCGGACCGACCGAACCCAGCGCCACAAATGCCGCGACCGCGGCCACTGACTGCAGGCCACGCAGGATGCGGCCACGCCCTGTGTCTTCAAACTTCATTGCTCCCCCCTTCAAGCCCGAATCGGAGCGGCAGTGCCGGCTCCAAAACTAATATCGTATAACTATATGGTGCGTTGAGCGCGGCGAGGGATAAAGCAGGAAAGGGGAATATCAGTTCTTCCCGCCGCGGGACAATGGCGCCGGCGCGTGCTTGCGCAATTCCAGCAGCCAATCGACAAACACACGCAGGCGCAGCGGCGTGTAGCGGTCCTTGGACCACACCACTGCAATGGGCGGCCCATCGGCCTCCCATGGAGCCAGCACCTGCTGCAGGCGGCCGGCCTCGATATGCGGGCGCACCAGGAAATCCGGGCCTTGTACCAGCCCCAGGCCCGCCACCGCGGCCTGCACCATGGCCTGCGGATCACTCAGATCGAGCCGGCTGCGCACTTCCATGCGCCGCGTTTGCCCGCCGATCTGCAAGGTCCAGGGCACGGGCGCCATGCGATCCGACATCATGAAGCGCACGCAGTCGTGCTTGTGCAGGTCATCGGGATGTTCGGGCGTACCGGCACGCTGCAGATACTCCGGAGACGCGGCAATCAGGCTGCGGGTGCTGCAGATCTCACGGATGACGAAGCGGCCTTCTACGGTGGGCCCCACCTGGATGCTGACATCGAAGGCATCGCTGAGCTGCACGCTGGTCTCGGCGAACACCATCTGCAGATGCACCTGCGGGTAGCGCGCATAAAAGTCCGGCAGTGCCGGCACCACCACCTCGCGCGCCCACAGCAGCGGAAAATGCACGCGCAGCACGCCCTGCGGCACGCGCAGATGCGAGGTCACCGCATCATCGGCGCGTTCCAGATCATCCAGCAGCTTCTGGCAGCTGGCATAGTAGGCATGCCCTTCCTCGGTCAGCGACAGATGCCGCGTAGTACGCCGCAGCAGCGGCACCCCCAGCTCCTGCTCCAGACGCGCAATCGCCTTGCTGACCGCCGAGTTCGACTGGTTCAGCACTTCGCCCGCCCGCACGAAACTGCCGGTGCGCGCGACTTCGACGAAGGCCTTGATGTCCTGGAGCGTTTTCATCTGTCGATCTGTCACGAACCTCTTCAGGTGGACGGACGCAAACCGATCAATGCATCCAGCGCCAGGGCGCCGCTGCCACGCGGATAGACCACAACCGGGTTGAGATCGATCTCGGCAATGCGCGGCTCGGCCTGCAACAAGGCGCCCAGGCTGGCCATGATGCCCGCGACCGCCTCGACATCCAATGGCGGCGCGCCGCGAAAGCCGCCCAGCAACGCCGCGCAGCGCAGTTGCTGCAGCTCGCGGATGATGGCCTCTGCTCCCAGATCGGGCGGCAGCAGACGCACGTCCTTCAGCAGCTCGGCCTGTACACCGCCAAAGCCGACCAGGACCACCGCGCCCCACTCCGGATCGTTGCGACCGCCGACAATTAGCTCCACGCCGCGCGGCCCCATGCACTCCACCAGCACGCCTTCCAGCACCAGCCCCGGCCGGTTGCGCGCCAGGTTGGCCTGCAACTGCGCCCAGCCCGCGGCCAGCTCCGTTTCATCGTGCAGGCCGACGATGACACCACCGGCATCGCTCTTGTGCGGCAGATCCACCGACTGCGCCTTCAGCACCACCGGGAAACCCAGTTCCGCCGCTGCGGCATGCGCTGCATCCAGTGTGCGGACCAGGCGACCCACAGGAAAGGGCACACCCAATGGCGCGAGCAATTGTTTCGCCTGGTACTCGGCCATCATGACGCCCGCAGGCAGAACGCCATCAAGCCGCACCCCAGGCTTCGCCGCCGCTGCCGGCTGTGGCTCGGGTGCCGCCACCAGACGCGCCACCGCACGCAGCGCGCGCTCCGCGGACGGAAAGTACGGCACACCCAGCTCACGCAATGACTGCACATAGGCAGCCGGCACCTGGGCTCCTTCGTCGAGGCCCGCGAAGATCACTGCCTTGTCGGGCCGCAGCTCGCGGAGAGCCTGAAGGATGGGCGGAAATTTCAGATCACAGGTCACCGGATCGGTCTGGATGATGCCGAACACCACGGTGCCGAAGCGTTCATCCTGCAGCAGCGCCGCCAGCGTGCGCCGATACAGGTCGGGATCCACCAGCGCCTGCGCGGTCAGATCCAGCGGATTGCTGACCGGCACGAACTCGGGCATGGCAGCGCGCAAAGCCGGCGCCCGCGCGTCATTCAGCGCCGGCAGCGACAGGCCGATCTGCTCGCACAGATCCAGGGTCAGCGCCTTGAACGCGCCGGACTCGGTCATCACCACCGCACCCTGCTGTGGCAGCACCGGGCAGCGATGGATCAGCTCCAGCAGATCGCCCAGTTCCTCCAGCGATCCGGCCAGCAGCACGCCCTGCTGCTCCACCTTGACCTTCATGGTGTCGTAGTCGCCAGCCAGCGCACCAGTGTGCGTCGCCGCCGACTCGCGCGCGGCCGCACTGCGCCCCGGATGCAGGATGACGATGCGTTTGCCGCGCTCGCGCGCACGACGTGCCGCAGCCAGGAAACGCTGCGGCTGACGGAAATGCTCCACGATCATCCCGATGGTGCGGGTATGCGGATCGTCGAGCAGGAATTCGATGTAGTCCTCGACGCCGCTGGCTGCTTCGTTGCCAGTGGACACCGAATAGGACAGCCCCAGGCCACGGCTGTTCAGCATCACGCCCAGCACTGCCGCCATGGCACCGCTCTGCGAAACGATGGCAATGCCGGGTCGATCGCCCAGCGCCACGGCTGGCGTCTCGACGAAGGTGAGCGCTATGCCGTCGACGTAGTTGACCAGGCCCAGGCAGTTGGGACCCTCCACGGCCATGCCGGAGTCGGCGGCCAGGCGCGCAATCTCCTGTTGCTCAGCCAGACCCTGTGCGCCACCTTCGGCGAAACCAGAGGAGAAGATCACGGCGGCGCCCACTTTGCGCTCCACCAGCGCGCGCAGTGTCTCGAGCACACCCGCGCGGGGAATCGCCAGCACCGCCGCATCCACACCCTCGGGCAACGCAGCAACCGCCGACAGACAGGGACGGCCATGAATTTCGCTGCGCTTGGGGTTCACCAGATGCAGATCGCCGGCAAACCCCATGCGCTCCAGGTTCGCAATCACTGACGCGCCGAGTGACCCCGGCGTCGGCGATGCGCCAATCACGGCGACGGAACGCGGCCGCAACAGCCGCGCCAGAGCAGCCGCTGCCAAATCAGCTCTCCCCGCCGTGGCGACTCTTGTCGTAGGCGCCGAGACCGGGCTTGTAGCTCTTCTCGTCGATGAACTGGCGGATGCCTTCCTTGCGCCCTTCGTTGTCGAAGGAGTTGGCGGCTTCCTGCGCGCGCACCAGGTAGTCCTCGGCGTTCTCGTAGGTCATCTCGCCCACGCGCCGGATGGCATCCTTGGTGGCCTTCAGCGCCACGGGATTCTTCGTCAGCAGCACCTGCGCCACCGCTTCGACCCGCGCCGGCAACTGCGCCAGCGGCACGGCTTCATTGACCAGCCCCCACTGCGCGGCAGTGCGGCCATCGATGTTCTCACCCATCAATGCGTGATACATGGCGCGACGGAAGGGCATCAACTCGCGCGCCACCTTGGTGGCGCCGCCGCCGGGCAGGATGCCCCAGTTGATCTCGGACAGACCGAATTGCGCCTCCTCGGCGGCGAAGGCCAGATCGCAGGCGAACAGCGGCCCATAGCCGCCACCGAAGCACCAGCCATTGACCATGGCGATGGTGGGTTTCTGATACCAGCGCAGCCGCTGCCACCAGCCATAGGCCTCACGCTGCGCGGCACGCGTGGCGCCCAGCCCCTTGGCCTCGTTCTCGCGAAAATATTCCTTCAGATCCATGCCGGCCGACCAGGCACTGCCCTCACCGGAGAGCACCAGCACGCCCACATCGGCGCGGAATTCCAGCTCGTTCAACACGCGCAGCATCTGCCGGTTGAGGCCGGGACTCATGCAATTGCGCTTCTCGGGACGGTTGAAACGCACCCAGGCGATGCCCGCACGCACTTCGCAGGCCACGGTATCCGACTCACTGCGCTCGATGCGCGGCGCGCCATCCTGATTCTTCTCTGCCATGACTGAACCTCACTACTCCAAACCATTCGCCAGCTTGTTGAGCTGGACGATCAGACGGCTGACCGCCTCGCGATCCAGATTGCCCAGCATGTCCTGCTCGTGTTCGGCATGCACCTGCAGCGCTCGCGCCAGCAGCTTGCGACCCGCCGCAGTGAGCTGCAGGGATTGCGCGCGCCGATCGCTGGGCGAAGACACGCGCTTCACCAGATTGCGCCCCTCCAGTCGCTGCAACAGCGGCGCGAAATTCGCCTTCTGGAAGCCCAGCGCATTGCACACATCGGTGCTGCGCAGCCCCGGATTGTGGTCGATGACGATGAGCACGCCGAAATCACCCGGCTTGAGCTGGAACTGTGCCAGCATCCGGGTGAAGGATTCGAACACCGTCATCTGGGCACGCCGCAGCGCATAGCCGAGAAAATCCGGCAATGGACCCAGACTGATGGCGGCACCGTTCACATCCGCCACAATGGCAGGTGACTCATCCGGCACCACCGTGCCTCGCTTCGCGCGCGTGCGCATCAAACCTGCTCCTGGATGGCAGCGTTCAGATGGGGAAGTGACCGGGCAGCGTTTCCATCGTGATCCAGCGCAGCTCGGTGAACTGGTCGATGCCGGCCTTGCCGCCGAAGCGGCCATAACCGGAGGCACCGACACCACCAAAGGGCATTTGCGCCTCGTCATGCACGGTGGGCCCGTTGATGTGACAGATGCCGGAACGCAGCTGCCGCGCCACGCGCAGACCGCGTGCGGTATCGCGCGTGAAGACCGCAGCCGAGAGCCCATACTCGCTGTCGTTGGCGAGCCGGATGGCATCGGACTCATCCTGCGCACGGATCAGCGCCACCACCGGCCCGAAGCTCTCATCGCGATACAACATCATCCCGTCGTTCACGGCATCGACCACGGTGGCCGGCATCAGCACCGACTCGGCGCGACCGCCGACAATGACCCGGGCGCCTTTGCCCACGGCATCATCGACCAGCTTGTTCACATGGGTGACGGTCTTGCGGTCCACCACGGCACCCAGCGGCGTCTTGCCGTCGCGCGGATCACCCACCGCGAGGCTCTGCACCTTCGCAGCAAAACGGCGCGCGAATTCCTCGGCGACCGCATCCACCACGATGATGCGCTCCGTCGACATGCAGATCTGGCCCTGATTCATGAAGGCACCGAAGGCCGCGGCCTTCACCGCCTCGTCGAGATCGGCGTCGTCAAGAATGACCAGCGGCGCCTTGCCGCCCAGCTCCAACAGACAGGGCTTCAGATGCTCGGCGGCGCGTTTGGCGATCACGCGGCCCACCGCAGTCGAACCGGTGAAATTGATGCGCCGGACCGCGGCATGATCGATCAGCGCGCCCACCACTGCGGCCGCATCGGCCGGCGCGTTGGTCACCACGTTGACCACACCCTCCGGGAAACCGGCTTCCGCGAACGCCTCGACGATCAGCGCATGCGTGCGCGGGCACAGCTCAGAGGCTTTGAGGATCACGGCGTTGCCACAGGCCAGCGGCACAGCGATGGCGCGTACGCCGAGAATGATGGGCGCATTCCACGGCGCAATACCGAGGATCACACCCACGGGTTCGCGCAGCGCCAACGCCAGACAGCCCGGCTTGTCGGAGGGAATGACTTCGCCGCTGATCTGCGTGGTCAACGCCGCCGCCTCGCGCGTCATGCTGACCGCCAGCATCAGGTTGAACATGGCCCAGCCGGCCGTGGCACCGATCTCGCCCATCATGGCCTGCACGAAATCGTCCTTGCGTGCTTCCAGTGCAGCCGCGGCCTTCATCAGTACGGCGCGGCGCGCGTTGGGTCCCTGCTGCGCCCAGGCGGCGGCCGCTGCCGCGGCCCGATCCGCCACGGCGCAGGCCTGCACCGGCGTCATCGCCGCAGCACGACTCGCCACCTCATTGGTGATGGGATTGGAGCGCTCGAACTGCGCAGACGTATCCACTTTGGCGTGCATGCTGGCGACCCCCGCTCATTTGATGATTGAATATAACCATACCATGGTGCACCAAGGCCCGCCTTGCTGCAAATGAAGCCCTGCCGCCTGCGCTAGACTCCCTTGCAAGGCAGCGGCGTCCACAACGGAGTATTGCAGCCATCCCACCCGCCCCACCTCGCACCAGGCACGCCGCGGCCACGCCGCGGCCACGCAGCGGCCACGCAGCGGCCCTACTGGCTGCGGGCGCTCGATGGCGGTTCACTGGCACTGCTCGCTGCCGCCTTCTGCTGGGGCAGCGCCATCCCCCTGAGCAAACTGCTGCTCGAGCGTCTCGACGTCGCCACGCTGATCAGCACCCAGCTCAGCGCCAGCCTGGTGCTGTTGCTGGTGTTCATGCTGGTCTCGCGCACGCGCCTTGCGATCCCGCGCTGGCGCCTGCTGCCGCCGCTGCTGCTGGTGGGCATGCTCGAACCCGGCGCGGCCTACTATCTGGAGTTCGTCGGCCTGCAGCGCACCTCAGCGCTGCACACCGCGCTGATCCTGGCGCTGGAGCCCTGCGGCATCCTGCTGATCAATCTGCTGTTCTTCCGTCTGCGCCGCGATCTCGCGCTGCTGCTGGCCATGCTGGTAGCCTCGGCCGGTGTGCTGCTGGTCGTGCTCGGCGCCGGCGACGACGGCGGCACCGCCTCGCTGTATGGCGATCTGATCGTGTTCCTCGGCACCATGGCCGCCGCACTGTACGTCTCGGTGTCGACGCAATTGCTGCGACCCACTGCCATCCTCTCGATGCTGGTCATCCAGCAGGCCAGTTCACTGGCCCTGGTCACAGTGCTGAACAGCATCGGCAATACGCCCGCCGCTGCCGGCGCTGCACCGGGATTCGCCATGCTGCTGGGCGCGGCCGGCGTGGGCTGCCTGCAGTTCACGCTGGCCTTCGTGCTGTACTTCCACGGTGTGCGGCGCTCATCGGAATACTGGGGCGTGATGGTGCTGAATCTCGCGCCGCTGATCAGCGTGGTGGCTTCCCTGCTGCTGCTGGATGAAGTGCCCGGGCCGCTGTACCTGATCGGCGGCACCGTGACGCTGCTGGCCTGCTGCTACACCAGGCATGCGCGAGCATGCACTGGATAGCCAGCCCTCCTCAGTCGGAAGGCGCGGACAGCCCTGACTCACCCGTTGCGGAGCTGGGGCCGTCGGGCTTTCCGCAGATGATCAGAGATCGGCGCCGGCGGAGAATGTATCGCAGCCCTGCAGCGTGCCGCCGTCATAGCCCTTCTTGAACCAGCGCATGCGCTGCTGGGAGGTGCCGTGCGTAAAGCTGTCCGGCACCACACGGCCCTGGGTGGCCTTCTGCAGGGTGTCGTCACCGACCGCGGACGCGGCCTTCAGCGCCTCGTCCAGATCGCCGGCCTCGAGAATCTTGTGGGCGCTATCCGCGTCCTTGGCCCAGATGCCCGCGTAGCAGTCCGCCTGCAGCTCCAGCGCCACGGAGGTGCGATTGGCCACTGCCTTGGTGGAGCTGGACATGGCCTTCTCCGCAGCCTCGGTGGTGCCGAGCAGGAACTGGATGTGGTGCCCCACCTCGTGCGCGATCACGTAGGCGCGCGCGAAATCGCCGGGCGCGCCGAAGCGGCTCTCCAGCTCATTGAAGAAATCCAGATCGATGTACACGTGCTGGTCGCCCGGACAGTAGAACGGACCGGCGGCGGCGCTGGCCATGCCGCAGGCCGACTCCACCGAACCGGAGAACAGTGTCAGGGTCGGCGGCGGATAGGGTGTCTTGCTGCCGAGATCCTTGAAGAACTGCGTCCACATGTCCTCGGTCTCGCCCAGCACCTTGGCGGCGAACAGCCCCTGCGGGTCCGTGGGCGTACCGGTCTGCGCCGGAGCGGAACTGGCAGCGCCTCCGGTACCGGTGCCCTGCGTGGCTTCCATGAGGCCCAGCAGCGTCGAAGGGTTGATACCGAACAGATAACCCACCACCAGCACCGCCAGACCGCCGAAACCGATATGCGGCACGTAGCGCCGCACACCGCCACTGCCACGGCGATCCTCGACGTTCTGACTGGCTCGACTGTCATCCAGACGCATGGTGGCGACTCCAGGGCTAAAGACGCGGTTCGAATCAGTGGTTGCGGTGCGCGGCGAAGGACATGCGATCGAGCACGCCCATCATCACGGCCGAGACCACGAAGGTGAGGTGGATGATGACGTACCACAGCAGCTTGTCGCCGGGCAGATCCTCCACGTCCATGAACTTCTGCAGCAGGTGGATGGAGGAAATGGCCACGATGGAGGCAGCCACCTTCAGCTTCAGTGTGCCGGAATCGAGCTTGCCCAGCCAGCCGAGCTTGTCGCCCTCCTCACCCGCATCGATGCGCGAGACGAAGTTCTCGTAGCCGGAGAACATCACCATGACGATCAGGCTGCCGACCAGCACCAGATCGATCATCGACAACAGCGTCAGCACCAGATCGGATTCCGCCAGACTGAAGATGCCGCCCATGACATGGCCGACTTCCTGGAAGAACTTGATGCCCAGCGCCAGCAGCGCCAGCGACATGCCCAGATACACCGGCGCCAGCAGCCAGCGGCTCGCGAACAGGGCCCTTTCGATGAAACGTTCCAGCATGCCGGTGTCGGTCCTTTGGTGGTGAAATCCGCCCCCATGGACGGTTGACATAGCCTACCGTGTTCACTGCCCCTTCGACGGACTTGCGCTCCGGCGGATACTGTATGAATATACAGCTCACGAGCTTTCGGAGGGCGCCATGTTCACCGACACCACCACGCTGATCGACACCACCATCGACCACCTGGAAACGCTGCGCGAGGTCTTTGCAGACGATTACGCCGTCTGCCGCAATGCCGGCCTGTCCCAGGACGCCCGCAAGTGTGGCGAGGCGCTGGCGGCCATTGCCACGCTGCTGCCCAAGCTGCAGCTGGCGCGTGCCACGCAAGAGCCCGAGGAAGATTATCGCCGGCCGCTGTGCGTGAACTGCGAAGACTGATTTTTTTCGACCCCGCCTCATCTCCATGTCGGGTCAGGCCTGACGCGTCGTTGATGCGTCAGGTTTTTCTTCATTCCGTGAGTCGCAAGTCCGACGTTTACGGCTTGCCCGCCGTGTCGCCTGGCTCCATGCCCTTGGTGTACAGCACCCGGCCATCCGGGGCCACCAGAATGGCATCCACGTCGTCGAGCTTGTTGTAGATCTTCAGCGCCTCGTCCGGCCCGAGCACGAAGGCCGTCTTGGACAGACCGTCGGTGCGCGTGGCGGTGGGCGCGAGAACCGTGGCGCTGCGCACGCCGCTGGCGGAATGGCCGGTGCGCGGATCGATGATGTGGTGATAGCGCTGCCCGCCCTCGTCGAAGTAGCGCTCGTAATCACCGGAGGTGGAGATCGCCGTGTCCACCAGCGGGATGAGCGCGATCACCTGATCGGGGTTGTCCGGGTGGCGGATGCCGACGATCCAGGGCTTGCCGAAACGATCGCCGATGATGCGTGAATCGCCGCCCGCGGTGACCAGCGCATGCTGGATGCCCCTGGCCTGCAGGATCTGGATGCCGCGATCCACCGAATAACCCTTGGCGATGCCACCCAGATCGATGCGCACGCCGCTCTGCGAGAACTTGATGGTGCGGTTCTTGCGGTCCAGCAGCAGGTGGCGATAGTTCACCGCCGGCAGCGCCTGCTCGATCTGCGCCTCGGTGGGCTTCTGCCGTGCGCGGAAGTCGTACATGAAACCAACGCTGGCGTAGGTGATGTCGAAGGCGCCGTCGGTGATCTTCGAATACTCCACCGCCGTCTCGAGCAGATCGAACAGCTCCTGGCTGATCCTCATCGGCGCCTTGGCGGCGCGGGCATTGACCTGCGATACCTCGCTGTCGGGCTTGTAGGTGCTCATCGCGTAGTCGATGCGGTTCATCTCGGCCATCACCGCATCGATGTCGGCCTCGCCGGCCGCCTTGTCGTCAGCCCACAGCTCCACATGGATGCGCGTACCCATGATGCCGTCCACGGTGCGCTCGACCCATTCTGCATGGGCAGCCGGCGCCAACGCGCCCAGCACCAGTGCGATAGCCAGACGCGGCATACTGAACGGGGCAAGGCTCTTCATGGCGGCACTCGATGGTGATCGGAAGCGCCCATGATAGGCAGCGGCGCGCACCGCCGCATCTGCTCGCCGATTGGCGACAGAAACGGCGCCGCAGCGCAAGGCTGCGGCGCCGGATGACTCACTCGTAACGCAGGGCGTCGATCGGATTGAGCCTGGCGGCGCGCTGCGCCGGCACGAATCCGAAGATGATGCCCACCGCTGCCGAGGCCAGAATGGCCATCGCCACGGTGCCGGCGCCGATGCTGACGGTCCAGCCCGCCACCTGGCTGATGATGATGGTCACCACCGCGCCGATGAGCAGACCGATGAGACCGCCGACCAGACACAGCAGCACGGCCTCGGTGAGGAACTGCGCCATCACGTCGATGCCGCGTGCTCCCACCGCCATGCGCAGGCCGATCTCGCGGGTGCGCTCGGTCACCGACACCAGCATGATGTTCATGATGCCGATGCCGCCCACCACCAGCGACATGGCCGCCGTGGTTGCCAGCAGGTAGCTGAGCGTCTGCTGCTGCTCGTTGCGGGTCTGCAGCAGCTCGGCAAAATTGCGGATGCTGAAGTTGTCTTCTTCATTCGCGCCGATGCGGCGCTGCTTGCGCAGAATGGTGGCGATGCCATCCTGCACCTGCGTCATGTCGGCGTCGTCGGCGACGCGGATCGCCAGCTGTCCGACGGTATCCGGAACCGTCGCAAAGCCACGGCCCACCAGGCGCGAGCGCGCCGTGGTCAGCGGCACGATCACCACATCGTCCGGGTCGCTGCCGCCGGACTGGCCACGCGTGCTCAGCGTGCCGAGGATCTCGAAGGGGATGTTGTTGATGCGGATGGTCTCACCCACCGGATCGCGGCCATCCTCGAACAGCTCCTTGGTCACCGAGGAGCCGACGATGACCACCTTGGCGCCCTTGCTGACTTCGTCGCTGGTGAAATAACGGCCGGACTTCAGCGGCCAGGGACGCACATTGAAGTAATCGGCATGCACACCATTGACCGTGGTGCTCCAGTTGGCCGCGCCGTACACGACGGTGACACTGCCGTTGAGTGTGCCCGACATGGCGGCGATGCCAGTCACGCCGGCGCTCAATGCACGCATGTCCTTTTCGGACAGCGGCACGGCGCCGCCGAAGCCGAGCTGGCGGCCACCGACACGCATCGATCCGGGCATGACGTTCAGCACGTTGGTACCCAGCGAGGCAATCTGCTTCTGCAGCTGCGCCGTGGCGCCGTTGCCGATGGCGGCCATGACGATCACCGAAGCCACGCCGATGATGATGCCGAGCGCCGTCAGGGCACTGCGCAGCTTGTTGAGCCGCAGCGCCGTCAGGGCGACTTTGATGAATTCCAGGATTTCTTGCAGGCTCATCGCCCATCGCTCCCTAATGCGTGACGCCGCCTTCGGTGCTGCGATCCTCGACGATCTTGCCGTCGCGGACGCGCAGCAGGCGCTTGGCATGAGCCGCCACATCAGGCTCGTGCGTGACGATGATGATGGTCAGACCCGCGGCGTTGAGACGCTTGAACAGCGCCATGATCTCCGCCGAGGTCTGGGTGTCGAGCGCGCCGGTGGGCTCGTCGGCCAGGATCAGCCGCGGCGCGTTCACCAGCGCGCGCGCGATGGCCACGCGCTGCTGCTGACCGCCGGAGAGCTGCGAAGGCTGGTGATCGAGACGATCCCCCAGCCCCACTTCCCTCAACCTCTCGATGGCCGCCGCCGACGGATTGGCCGGCCGCCGCCGCGAATACAGCAGCGGCAGTTTGACGTTGTCCACGGCCGTGGTCCGGCGCAGCAGGTTGAACTGCTGGAACACGAAACCAATCGTGCGGTTGCGCAGGTCGGCGAGCTCATCCGGGCTCATCCGGGAGATCTCGGCGCCGTCGATGGACATGCTGCCGCTGGTGGGTTGATCCAGCGCGCCGATCATGTTCATCAGCGTGGATTTGCCCGAACCCGACGGCCCCATGATGGCGACGAACTCTCCCTGATGCACATCGAAGGAGATTTCGCGCAGCGCATGCACGACCTGCTCGCCCAGCTGGTAGCTCTTCACCAGCTTGTGGGCGGAAATCAGAGGAACGTCTGCCATGGTACTCAGCTCTTCTGCTGGGTACGGGCGCGCACCACGACCTTGTCGCCCTCGGCCAGACCGTCGACCACTTCGGTGTAGTTGTCGTCGGACAACCCCACGCGGATGCGCTTGGCCTGCAGCTTGCCGTTCGCGTCCAGCACGTAGATCGACGCCGCGCGTACGCTCTGCGTGGCGGCCATGGCCGTGTACTTCTGCAGCTGCTCCTCGGTGAGGATGCCGGCCAGGGCGTTCAGCACACGCTGCCGGTTGGTGCTGGCATCGTCATTGCCACCCATCATCTGGCGGAAGTTCGGCATGCCGCCGCCACCGCCGCCGAGCGGGTTGCTGCTGCCGCTGCTCTTGTCGGCGGCGGCACGCCTGGTGACCGAAGCCATGGCTTCCTTCACCGCGGCCTGCTGCTTCTCGTCCAGACCCAGCGTCTGCATGACTTCCGGGGTCATTTCCACCAGGGCGCGCTGCGAACCAGCGCTGTTGCCGGCGTCCGGACCACCGGGGAAACCGCCACCACCCGGAGGGCCATTGCTGCCACCCTGACGGTTGCCGCCGCCGCCACCGGAACCACCACCGGGACCGCCGCCACCGCCACCGCCACCCGGGCCACCACCGGGGCCGCCGCCGCCGCCCTGCGAACTGGAGCGCTTCGGCGCCGAATTCAGGCCCAGCGCCGCCACGGCATCCGCACCCGCGCCAGCCGGACGGAAGCGCAGTGCCGCCGCCGGAATGCGCAGCACGCCCGAACGCTCGCTGGTGATGATCTTCACGTTGGCCGTCATGCCGGGCAGCAGGATCTGATCCGGATTGTCCGCCTGCACCATGACGCTGTAGGTCACGACATTGCTGCTGGTGGTGCCGTTGATGCGCACCTGGGCCACGTTGCCCTTGAAGCTGCGATCCGGGTAGGCGTCCACCGTGAAGGTGGCGCGGCTGGTGTCTTTCACCGAACCGATATCGGCCTCGTCCACCTTGGTCTCGATCTGGATGCGCGAGAGATCCTGCGCAATCTGGAACAGCGTGGCCACCGTCATCGAGGACTGCACGGTCTGGCCGACGTCGGCCGAACGCGAGATCACCACGCCATCCACCGAGGAGCGGATCTGGGTGTGCGACAGGTCGATGCGTGCCTGATCCAGTGTGGCGCGCACCTTCACGATGCTGGCCTTGGCGTTGTTCAGATCCGCCTCGGCGATCTTCACCGCATTCTGGTCCTGCTCCAGCGTATTGAGCGCCTTCTCCAGATCATTGGTGGACACCAGCCCCTGGGTGGAGAGCTTCTTGGCGCGATCGTAATCACGCTGCGCCTGCTCCAGCGCGACCTTGGCGGTGCCGAGGGCCACTTCCTTGCTGCTGATGGTGGCCTGCTGCACCACCAGATCGGCTTCCGCCGACTGCACCTTGCTCTGGAAGGTGGAAGGATCGATGACCGCCAGCAGCTGGTCCTTCTTCACCTTGGAGTTGTAGTCCACCAGCACCTGCGTGATCTGGCCGGAGACCTGCGAGCCCACGCTCACCGTCACCAGCGGCGAGACCGCGCCGGACGAGGAAACGGAAACTTCCACGTTGCCGCGATCCACGGCCGTCGTGTCATAACTGACATTGCCGCTGCGCGCCCCCGAGAAGAAGGTGAACCAGACTGCCGCTCCCACCACGACCACGGCCGCCACCCATACCAGCCGGTTCTTAGCCAGCGACTGCAAGAAATCCTTCATGCGATGACCTTGTTGTTTGTGCTGCGCCTTACTGGCGCGAGTTGCCGCACAAGACTAATGGGGAGCTGGCGAAGCACCATGGGCGCGACGTCTGGAAAGGCGCAGATCGGCCAAGAATTGTGAAGAATGCGTTGCGCTGGTACCACGCTCGCAGCACTCGCCGCGCCTAGCACACATTCGCGGGAACACAAGGCCCATTCTGTTATCTGCCTTGCATGAGGCATGCGGGCTAAAATTCCAGAATGGACTACCTGTACTCCCTGCTCGACACGAGCACTTTGATGTTCGTGGCGATCGGGCTGATCGCCCAGCTCTGCGACGGCGTGCTGGGCATGGGCTTCGGCGTGATCAGCTCCACCGTGCTGACGCTGATCGGCCTGCCGCGCGAAGTGGTCAGCGCCTCCGTGAATGGCGCCAAGATCATCACCGGCACGGCCTCCGGCATCTCGCACATGGCCTTCCGCAACCTGGAATGGCGCACCTTCCTGATCCTGGCGCTGAGCGGCGCGCTGGGCGGCGTCATCGGTGCCTGGCTGATCACGCAGGGCCAGGCCAGGCTGGTCGGGCCCATTGTCAGCGGCTACCTGATCTTCGTCGGCGGCTACATCATCTGGAAAGCCTCGCACATCGAGACGATGCAGATCGACATGAAGCACACCGCCGGCGTCGGTATCGCCGGCGGCTTCCTGGAATCCGTGTCGGGTGTATGGGGACCGCTGGTCACCAGCAATCTGGTGGCCTTCGGCCTGCCACCGCGCCTGGCCGTAGGCACCGGCAACGTCGCCGAGACGGTGGTGGCCGTGGTGGTGTTCACCGTGCTGGTGCACCACCTGGGCCTCACCCAGCTGTCGCGCTACGCCATTGGACTGGTGGCCGGAGCGCTGCTGGCCTCGCCGTTCGCGGCCCTGTGGACCGCCAAGCTGCCCAAGCGCCGACTGATGATCGGCGTGGGCATCATGGTCATCCTCACCAGCGTGCTGCGACTGATACGCGACCTCGGCCTGCTGTAAGAACCAGCCGCCGTTACGATCGGCATTGCGCCAGGGCAGTCCTGCCCCGCAGGGTTCGCGCCGCCTGTGCCTTCCTGAGCGTCTCATTGGACATCTGCTTCAGCGTCTCTTCGGCCTGCGCATAGGCGCCGGTCGCGTCCTCGCAGCGGTTGAGCTGCACATACAGCTCGGCGATGTCATTCCAGTAGGTCGGATAGCCAGGCGACAGCGCCGTACTGCGACCCAGCATCTGCAGGGCTTCATCGGACTTGCCCTGTCTGGCCAGCGCCTGGGCCTTCAGCGCAAAGGCATCGGACAGGCTCCCTACCGGCACCACGATATTGCAGCTGCCATAGGTTGCCGGTGGCAACGGCTGACCATTCACCACGCCATCGTCCGTGGATAGATCCAGCGCCCGCGCGCCCGTGGCCACGTACCGAGCGGCCTCGGCGGCATCGTGTGCCACGAACATGCGTCGCCCACGCGTGCCATAGCGGTAGGCGTAGTAGTTGATGATGGGGTTTGCGTAACGCTCCACCACCTCCGCATACCTGCCTGCCGCCAGTGCACGCTGCCCGTCGCTCAGCGCCTTGCCGACATCGAAGCCCGCTGGCGGCACCGTCACGGGCTCCTCCCCGCCCGGCGGTCCTCCCGGACCACCCGGGCCGCCGGGGCCGCCTTGCGCGCCGGCTTGCGGTGGCGGGCCTTCCTGCGCAGACACCGGCTGTGCAGACACCGGCATGCCCTGCAGCAACACCGACCCGAGGCACAGGCCCAGCCACCACAGCGACCTACGACCTTTCATGGCTCGCTCCCCTGCGCTGCTCTTGAATGACGCAGCGCGCCGGCATTACTTGCGGAACACCGGCATCATGCCGATCTCGCCGGTCTGCATCAGCCACACGTCGGTCGCAAACTTGCCGTCCACGAACTTTGCCGCCTTGGCAATCGAGAGCGAGGTCGGCTGCAGATAGAACAGCGGCAGCTTCATGTTCGCTTCGGCGGGCGGACCATCGCCCAGTTGCGGGCTTGAGAAGTCCTCCATGACATAGGAGACGGCTACGCCCTTCTCCACATCGACCAGCGGCACGCGCACATTGCGCGGATTGCGGCCCGCGCCGCGACAGCCGGAACCGCCATCCGGCGATTCCCAGTTCTCGTAGTGCAGGCAGTCCGTGGTGCGGCTCACCGCGACACCGGCATCCAGCCCCCACGCCAGACGCGCCGACTTGAGCAGCGCTTCGCGCGTTGCACGCTGCGCCGCCGGCACCATGGCATCGAGCTTCGCGTAGCTCTGCGCCATCAGCTCGGGATGAAAATGCACACCACCGGTGCGCTCCGAAATGGTCTGAATCTCGGATTCGGATATGCGGTTGTTCTCGATCTTCAGACGCAGCGAGAACACGAACTGCTCCGGACCCCGCATCTCGACCACGCCCAGCACCATCACCTGTCCGGCGAAGGGATCGGTCAGGATCACCTTCTCCGCTGCCATGCGTTTGACGGTGTTCCAGCTGTTGTCGCCCAGCGCCACCGCCACACTGTTCTCGCTGGCGCGCAGCGTCGGGTTGATCTGCAGGCCGGAGGGGTCGTGCCTGAGATAGGCCTGCAGATATTTCTCGATGTGCCTGCGCAGGCAGGCGCTATCGCACTCCCTGGAATGATCCACTTCCGGCGCCGCGGCCGGACCTGGCCCCGGCCCACCTGGACCGCCCGGCCCACCGGGACCCTGTTGCGAGCCTGGCGCAGCGTTCGGCGCTGCGCCCGGAGGCGAAGTCTGGGCTTGCACGGCTCCCGCCAGCAGCAGCCCGCATGACAACGAACCGACCAGAAACGGCCTGAGACTACGCATGGATGATCCCCGGTTCCGCGGCGTCTTCACACGCTGCCCCGCGCAGCGATCCGAAGCGCCACCCTGATTTTCAGGCGCTACCAGAACACAGGAATCTGCAGGAAATTTGCAGGTGGCGTCGCGGCCTCGAACCGGCCGCGCGCCCACCGTTCATTACTTCGCGAGTTTGCCGCCACGCACGAACACGCCCTTGCCCGTGTCGTGCAGGACCTTGCGCTTTTCCGTGTCGTTGAGTTTGGTCGTCGTCGCGACGATGCCAGCCACCAGATCGTGGTAGGTACCGCCGGTGTTGGCGGCATCCGAACCCCACAGCACGTGGTCAGCGCCATACACGTCGACCAGGCGCCGCACGAAATCCGGCGCCGGCACGTTGGCCGCGCGCAGATTGCCGAGGTTGATCGAGGTGAACTTGTAGTAGATGTTCTTCTGCTTGGCCATCGCCGCGTACGTGGCGTTGACGCCGTAGTCGGGCGCACCGCTCACCTTGGGGAAGAGCGCATGATCGAGCACCAGCCGGACATTCGGATAGGCCTTGGCCAGCTTGATGATCTCCGGAACACCGTACTGCGTGTTGTCCTCGTTGGTGATCATGATGTCCAGCACGATGCCGTACTTGTTCGCGACCTCCCATACTTTCAGCGCCTGTGGCGAACTCAGCCACGGAAAGGTGCCGTCGGCGGAGGGGGCGCCGGTCAGGCGCAGGCCGGCGATGCCGTGCTTCTGGATCATCTCCTGCAGCTGCGCCGGCGACCTGGCATCCTGTGCATCGAGGATCACCACGGCATTGAGGCGATCCTTGTGCGCATCGGCCGCATCGATGGTGTAGCTGTTGTCCGTGCCGTAGGTGCCGCGCTTCTGCACGTCGGCAATGGCTTCGACGCCTTCCTCGTCCATCCACTGCAGCACGCGCTTGTCGATGTCCGTCTTGGCCTGGGGGGCACCATTGCTGGCGCCCGCACCGCCGCCGCCCGGCGGGCCACCCGCACCACCACCGCCCGGCGCCCCGCCCGGTGCGCCACCTCCCGGCGGCCCGCCGGCACCGGCAGCATGGGGATAGCGTTGCGTGTCATCCGAGACCGGATGCAGGTGGCCATCGAACAGCTTGAATGGCGCCGCATCGGCATGGGCGATACGCGGCGCCCCGAAGGTGGCCAGACCCGTGAGGGCGCAGGCGAATCCGAGGGTTGCCAGGGGCAAACGGCACGAAGATATTTTTTTCATGGATGTCTTCCGGATTGAAATGAGCTCTGAATGGGTGGCTATTGCGGCGGCGTCATGCCATTGGCGCCGACCGTGGCGGAAGCGGCCCGGTACTGATCCGGACCCGCCTGGGTCACGTGCAGATACACCTTGGCGCCCGGCTTCAGCATGCCGATATTGCCAGCGCGGTAGCTGGTGACCGGGGCGTCGTCCGGCACGAGAATGCTCTTCTTCTCGTTCTGCACGTTCAGCTGTATCTGCCGCTGATGCGCCGTGGCGACCACGCCGAGCACGTGGCCATTGGCGAGGATGCTGCCTGGCTGCAGGTCGGAGGAACGCTGGCCCTCGGGCGGACCGCCGGATTCCGCCGGGAACAGACGTACCTCGATGGCCCTGAGGGCACCATCCGCCTGCGGCAGGCCGGTGGTACCCACCACGGCGCCCGGCTTGATGGTCGCAAAGTCGATGGGAAAGATTTCCTGCACGCCGGTGTTGTCCCGGAACTCTATGTGCAGGGTCTTGCCGCTGCGCTCCTTGAGCGTCATCACACCGTCTTGCATGCTCTCCACGGTACCGCGCAGGCGAATGACCTCCGCGCCTGCGGCGGGCGCGCCGGAGGCAGGGGATGCCTGCGCCGGGGCGATGCCGGGCAGGCCGAGGAAAACCGCCAGAATCATGGCCACCGTCGGCCGCAGTGATTGGATGCCGGAACTCATTGCCGCCCCCTTGTCGCTACCGGCGCCGATGGCAGCGGCGCCGGCCTGCGTTTTCATCTACAGGTTGAATTGCCCATGCTAGCCGGGCAACGCCACGACCCTGTTATCAATGTTTCGCAGAGTGCATCAGGAAAAATTATCGCGCCGCCGCCTGGCGTTCCGCCAACGCGGCCCGATCACTTCGCCTTGCAGGCGCTCAGCCAGGTCCGGCCCCGGCGGCAGCGCCCGATCTGCGCCTGCGGATCGAATCGATCGTTCACTAACCAGTCCACCAGCGCCTGCGCGCCGACGCGCGGCTCGTCCGGATCATGGTTGATGAACTCCGGAACCATGAAATTCTGCCAGTGCTCCTTGCCCGGATCCTGCAGCCAGCCACCGACCACGACCTGCTTGTTGCGTGTCTCCTTGGCGACGTCACCCTTGCCGGCATCGATCCAGACCTTGATGTCGCTGTCCGCGGCGGCGGCCATCCCCGGCGAGCAGTACACCACCCAGCATCAGTGTTCCCGTAGTACGCATCATTCCCCCTTCGCAGATGGATCCAGATCCAGCCGGTTGGCGATCTTCTGCTGCTCCGGCGTGAGATGGTCGTACAGCAGCACGATCTGCTGGCTCATGCGATTGAGCGTGTTGCACTGGGTCGCCAGGGTTTGGATGCGTGCCTGCATGCGTTCCGGCATGGGCGTCGCCGGATCGGCCGCCTTCGCCGCGAATTGCGCCGCCTGATTACGGTCGCGCGACAGCACCGCCACCATTTCCTGATAGGAATCCCAGTACTGCTGCTGATCCGCGCTGAGCTGCAGTGCCGCCTGCAACTGCGCCACATGCTGCTGGACCTGGTTGCGTGCGGCGGCGGGCGCCGCCGGCGGTTCACCATTGGGATTGGGGGTGCTACGCCGCGTCGAACCCTTGCCCATCAGCTCACCGGCCTGCGGCAGGCCCGCGTTGGCGCTGCAGGAACCCGCATTGCCCATGCCGGGCGGCGGGCCGCTGCGGCTGCCACCCGCACCGCCCGGTGCACCGCCCGGTGCGCCGACTGGTGCGCCGACTGGTGCGCCATTCCCAGCCGCATCCGTCGGCGGTGTCTGCGCGCCAGCCACGCTGCCGACCAGCAATCCCAGCGCCGCGGCCACCGCCGGCCAGCGCGCCACCACCAACGAATGCATGCAAGTCATGATTCCATCCCCCTGTTCTGATCGTATGGGGATGATAGTGCAGTGTCGGCACCGGCAAAGACAAGCAGCGCAGGCGGTACCGCCGGTGGCCTTCGCGGTATCATGCGCGCGCAGCAAAGTACCGCCGTACTGCAGGTGAATGATGTCCGACGATCGCGTTGCCAGCAACGATGCCCAGCTCGCCTCACCCAGCTACCTGCTGCCGGTGGAGGATGACCATTTCCTGCTGCGCGACGAAATGCGCGGCATCCGTTTCGCGCTGGAATACTCGAAGGCAGAGCTGTCGCTGCGCGACTGGGGCATCCGCTCCACCATCATCGTGTTCGGCAGCGCGCGCGTGCCGTCACCCGAACAGGCACAGGCCATGATGGCGGCGGCGCAGACACCGCAGGAGCAGGCGACGGCCGGACGCCTGCTGCGGCAGTCCGCCTGGTACGAGATGGCGCGCGAATTCGCCCGCGTCGCCTCCCGCCGCGGCGGCGCGTTCGCGCCGCAGGAGCGCTGGCGCGACAATGTCATCGCCACGGGCGGTGGTCCCGGCATCATGGAGGCCGCGAACCGCGGCGCGCATGACGTGGGCGCACCCAGCATCGGCTTCAACATCACGCTGCCGCGCGAACAGCAGCCGAACGCCTACTCCACGCCCGAGCTCACCTTCCGCTTCCACTACTTCGCGATGCGCAAGATGCACTTCGCGATGCGTGCCAATGCGCTGGCCATCTTCCCGGGCGGTTTCGGCACCTTCGACGAACTGTTCGAGATCCTCACGCTGTGCCAGACCGGCAAATCGCAGTCCCTGCCCGTCGTGCTGTTCGACCGCAACTACTGGTCGCGGGTGATCGACTTCGATCTGCTGGTGGAGGAAGGCATGATCGCGCGCGCCGACCTCGCCCTGTTCGACATCGTCGACTCCGTCGAAGAAGCCTGGACGGCGCTGACGGCCCGCGGACTGCGGGCGCACATGCCGGCATAAGCGGCCGTGCCGGGCGTGCACGCGGTCGGCACGTCGCCTCCGGCAGCGGCCACAACGGCAGCGGCTACAGCGGCAGGCCCTCGACGGCATAGCGCAGCAATCCCTTCTGCTGCAGCCATTCGCGGTTGAACAGCCGCGACAGATACTTCGAGCCGCTGTCGCACAGCACGGTGACGATGGTGTGGCCCGGTCCCATCTGGCGCGCCACACGCACGGCTGCAGCCACATTGATGCCGCTGGTGCTGCTGACGAACAACCCCTCCTCGCGCAGCAGGCGGTAGACATAGGCCACCGTCTCCGGATCCTCGATGTGCACGGCGTCGTCCACCGGAGCGTCCTGCATGTTGGCGGTGACGCGGCCAATGCCGATGCCCTCGGTGATCGAACCGCTGCCGGTGGCCTTCAGCGCGCCATGCTTGATGTATTCGAACAGCGCACTGCCCGGCGGATCGGCCAGCACGGTGCGGATCGCCCGGTTGCGCGACTTCAGGTACTCGGACACGCCGGCCAGCGTGCCGCCGGTGCCGCTGGCGGCGACGAAGGCATCGATGCCTCCGTCGGTCTGCTCCCAGATCTCCGGACCCGTGGTCTCCACATGCGCCCGGCGGTTGGCCGTATTGTCGAACTGGTTGGCCCAGATGGCATCGGGCAGCTCATCGGCCAGGCGGCCGGCAACCTTCTGGTAATGATTCGGATCGGCGTACGGCACGGTCTTCACCTTGCGCACCTCGGCGCCGATGGCTTCGATCAGCGCATACTTTTCCGGCGACTGGTTGTCGGGCATCACGATGACGCAGCGATAGCCGCGCGCATTGCACACGTGCGCGAGGCCGATACCGGTGTTGCCGGCCGTGCCTTCGACCACGGTGCCGCCGGGTTTGAGCACGCCGCGCTTCTCGGCGTCGAGCACGATGTGGCGGGCGGCGCGATCCTTCACCGAACCACCCGGATTCATGAACTCGGCCTTGCCGAAGATCTCGCAGCCCGTCTCCTCACTGACCCGGCGCAGCCGGATCAACGGTGTGTGGCCCACGGCTTCGAGAAAATCCTTCGCAACGATCATTCATGGCTCCTTACGATGCCTTCCAGTTCCGCCACATCACCGACGATCAGCAGGGCCGGCGCGCCGACACCCGCCGCCGCAGCGCGCGCTTCGATATCCGCCAGCGTGCCGAATACGGCGCGTTGCTGCGGCAGCGTGGCGCGTTCGATCACCACGGCGCCGCGCGTGCCCTGCGCCCCTTCCGCGCGCAAGCGTGCCACGATGCGCGGCAGCTGCGCCATGCCCATGTAGAACACCACGGTCTGCAGCGGCGCAGCCAGCGATGACCAGTTCAGCAATTCGGTGGCCTCGCTCATCGCGGTGACAAATGTCACCGACTGCGACACGCCTCGATGCGTCAGCGGCAGCCCACAGCTTGCCGCGGCACCCAATGCGGCGGTGATGCCCGGAACCACCGTGACCGGGATGCCGGCCTGCGTCAGCACGGCGACTTCCTCGCCGCCACGACCGAAGATGAAAGGGTCACCGCCCTTCAGGCGCGCCACGCGCAGGCCGCGCCCGGCGTATTCCAGCAGCAGTTCGTGGATGCGTGCCTGTGTAGTGCGATGGTGGCCAGGTTCCTTGCCGACGAACACGCGCTCGGCATCACGCCGCACGCGCTCCAGCACGCTGGGCGACACCAAGCGGTCGTAAAGCACCACGTCCGCATCCTGCAGCAGTTGCAGGGCCTTCAGGGTCAGCAGGTCGGGGTCGCCGGGTCCGGCGCCGATGAGCCACACCGCGCCGCGCGACTGTGCGGCACCGGCCTGCGCGGCCCGCAGTGCCGCCTGCATCGGCGCGGTGCCATCGGCACCGCCCTGCACGACGCTGGCCACGGGCCCGTCGAGCACCTGTTCCCAGAAACGCCGCCGCTGCGCCAGATCCGGCAGCGCCTCACGCACCGGTGCGCGCCAGCGGCCGGCAAAGCGCGCCAGCGCGCCCAGTCCTTCCGGCAGCAATGCCTCGATACGCGCACGCAGACGCCGCGCCAGCGTGGGCGAAGTGCCTGCCGTTCCGACCGCCACCAGCACTGGATCGCGATCGATGATGGCCGGCAGGATGCAGGAGGACTGCGCCTGGTCGTCGACCACATTGACCCAGATGCCACGCGCGGCACCCGCCTCGGCCACGGCGCGATTCACCTCCGGCTGATCGGTGGCGGCGATGATGAAATGCCGGGCGTCGCAATGCTCGGCGCTGAATGCCGCGCTCAGGTGCTGCACACGGCCATCGGTCACCAGCTGGCGCACCTCGGCATGCAACCCGGGCGCGACGACCTGGACCCTGGCGCCGGCCTTCAGCAGCAGCTCGATCTTGCGCGCGGCGACGGCGCCCCCTCCCACCACCAGCGCGCCCTTGCCGCGCAGGTCGAGGAATACCGGCAGATAGTCCATGCGAGAAGCGGATCAGCTGTGGCTGGCGACACGTGGCTGACGCGGCTGCAGACCGCATTCACGCGTGTCCGGATTTTCCCACCACCAGCGGCCGGCGCGCTGATCCTGGCCGGGCTCGATGGCGCGCGAGCACGGCGCACAGCCGATGCTGGGATAGTTGCGATCGTGCAGCACGTTGTACGGCAGCTTGTGCGCGCGGATGTAGCCCCACACGTCCGCCTCGCTCCAGTCCAGCAGCGGACTCACCTTGGCAAGTCCGTAACGATCATCCTGCGCGACCACGGCGTTGCGGGCGCGCGCCTCGGACTGATCGCGACGCACACCGGTGACCCAGGCGGCATAGCCGGCCACGATCTTCCGGAAGGGCACCACCTTGCGCACATGGCAGCAGGCCTGACGCGCCTCCAGACTCAGGTAGAAGCCATTGATGCCGTTGGCGCTGACGAAGTGCTCCACCTGTTCGGCATCCGGGTAAATGACCCGCACCCGCTTCCTGTAGCGGCGCTCCAGGCGTTCAAGCAGCTCCAGCGTCTCCTCGGGCAGACGGCCGGTGTCGATGGTGACGATGTCGATTTCGGGAACCTGGGTCCAGATCAGGTCCGCCAGCACGATGGCTTCGGCGCCCAGGCTGCTGGCGTACACCACCTTGCCGAACTGCCGCACGGCCTGGCGCAGCACGTCCACGCTGCCGGCAGCCAGATCGGCCAGGCGGGCATCGGACGGAGCAGCGGCGGCGGCGGCGATTTCGGCCATGAATTTCCCTCGTAAAACACTTGCCTGCAAAAGGCAGGAGGCCGGCAATCAGTGCCGGGGCGCGAATCATATGCCCGGACGGGCAGTCACGGCAGGGCAGACATCATAACCAAACGTCATGAAGACCCGATTGTGACCGCCCCCTCGATGAGGGTGACAAATGATGACCTCCCCGCCGGACGGATCGGGGAAAATTGCCGGCATGGAACACCTCAATCTGCGCCGCCTGCGCCAGGATCCGCATATCCGCTCCCTGACCCGCGAGGTGCAGGTGCGGCTCGAGCAGCTCATCCAGCCCCTGTTCGTGGCCGAGGGAACGGCAGCGCCGGAGCCCGTGCCGGGATTGACCGGGGTGAACCAGGACACGCCCGATTCGCTGCTGCGGCAGATCGAATCCGACCTCAAGGCCGGCGTCAGCAAATTCCTGCTGTTCGGCGTGCCCACGGCGCGCAGCGCCCACGACATCGACTGGTCGTTCACCGCCGGCCAGATCGAGGCCATCAAGCGGCGCTTCGGCAGGGATGTGTGGCTGGCGGTGGATGTGTGCCTGTGCTCCTCCACGCCGCACGGCCATTGCGGCGTGCTCAATGCCGAGGGCGATCACCTGGACAACGCGGCCAGCGTCGATGAGCTGGTCGCGGCAGCGTTGGCCTATGCCCGCGCCGGCGCCGACTGCGTGGCGCCCAGCGACATGATGGACGGACGCATCGGCGCCATCCGCCGCGCGCTGGATGCCAACGGCCACGATCGCACCATCCTGATGAGCTACGCGGTGAAGTTCCAGTCCACGCTGTACGGCCCGTTCCGCATCGCTGCGGATTCAGCGCCGAAGTCGGAAGTGAAACTCAAGGACCGCGCCAGCTACCAGCTCGATCCGGCGCGCCCCAGCGACGCCTGGCTGTGTGCCGAGCGCGATGCGGCCGAAGGCGCCGACATCATGATGGTGAAGCCCGGCCTGCCCTACCTGGATCTGCTGCGCGAACTGTCGCGCGGGATCAAAAAGCCCTGGGCCGTGTACCACGTCAGCGGCGAATACGCCGCGCTCGAAGCGCTGGCCGCGCAGGGTCTGGCGCCGCGCGCCGCCCTGCATCGCGAGATCATGACCGCCTTCGTGCGCGCCGGCGCGCAGATGATCATCACCTATGGAGCGCGCGAGGCGCGCGAGTGGCTGAACCCATGAGTCGTTCCGAAGAACTGTTCACACGCGCGCGCGCCGTCTCCCCTGGTGGCGTGCACTCGCCGGTGCGCGCCTTTCGCAGCGTCGGCGGCACGCCGCGCTTCATGACCGGCGGTGCCGGCGCCTACCTCACCGATGTGGATGGTCAGCGCTATCTGGATTTCTGCATGGCCTTCGGGCCGCTGATCCTCGGTCACGCCGATCCGGGCATCCAGTCAGCGGCCATCACCGCGCTGGGTCGCGGCTGGAGCCTGGGCACGGCCGAACCGTACAGCCTGGAACTGGCCGAGTTCATCACGCAGCGCATTCCCTGGGTGCAGAGCATCCGCTTCGTGAACTCGGGCACCGAGGCGGTGATGAGCGCACTGCGCGTGGCGCGTGGCGCCACCGGACGCTCGAAGATCCTGAAGTTCGAAGGCTGCTACCACGGCCATGCCGACGCCATGCTGCTGCGGGCCGGCTCGGGACTCGCTGATGCGCCGGTGCCGGACAGCGCGGGACTGGCCGACGAAGTGATCAACGAAACACTGGTGATCCCGCTCGACGACGAACACGCACTGCATGCCGCCTTCGAGCGCACCGGCGATCAGATCGCCGCCGTCATCCTCGAGCCGCTGCCGGCCAACTACGGCCTGCTGCCGCAGCGCCTGGAATTCCTGCGCGAAGTGGCGCGGCTGGCGCGCGCCAACGGCGCGCTGCTGATCTTCGACGAGGTGATCTCGGGCTTTCGCGTCGGCTTCACCGGCTACGCGGGCCTCACGGGCATCGAGCCGGACCTGGTCACCTACGGCAAGGTCATCGGCGGCGGCTTTCCGGTGGGTGCCTACGGCGGCCGGCGCGAACTGATGGAACTGGTGGCGCCGGTGGGTCCGGTGTATCAGGCCGGCACGCTCAGCGCCAACCCGCTGGCCATGTGCGCGGGCCTGGCCATGCTGCAGCGGCTGGCCGATGGCGCGGTGTACGCGCAGCTGGAGAAGCTGGGCGCGCGCCTCGAACAGCAGCTGAGCGGCGTGCCGAATCTGGCCGTGCAGCGCTGCGGCTCCATCTTCTGGTTGTGCGCCTCGAGCAGCGGCCGGCCGGCCACGCCGATGCGCGCGCTGAAGTCCTTTCCGACCGACGCCGGTGCGCGCTACAAGGCCCTGTACCACCCGCTGCTGGCGCGCGGCATTTATCTGGCACCCAGTGGCTTCGAGGTGGGTTTCCTGTCCGCAGCGCATACCGAGACACACGTCGATGAACTGGCTGCGGCCGTCGCAGCGGTGAGCAACAGTCAGCAGTGAGCAACGCACAGGAGATGCGATGGCCATCAACACCGACAGCAATGCCACACTCGCGGTACTGATCGACGCCGACAACGCCAGCGCCGCGACCATCAAGAAGCTGCTGGATGAAGTCGCCAAGTATGGCGTGGCCAGCGTGAAGCGCATCTACGGCGACTGGACCAAGCCGAATCTGGGGCCATGGAAGGACGTGCTGCTGGAATTCTCCATCCAGCCCATGCAGCAGTTCGCCAATACCCGCGGCAAGAACGCCACGGACAGCGCGCTCATCATCGATGCCATGGATCTGCTGTACTCAGGCGCCTTCGATGGCTTCTGCCTGGTCTCCAGCGACAGCGACTTCACGCGGCTGGCGTCGCGGCTGCGCGAGTCGGGCAAACGCGTCTACGGTTTTGGCGAGAAGAAGACGCCCAAGCCCTTCGTGGTGGCCTGCGACAAGTTCATCTACACCGAGGTGTTCTCGGTCACCGCCGACGAACCGGTCGAGGGTGAGAGCCGCCGCCGCAGCACCAAGGAACTGCGCGCCGACCAGGAACTGCTGACGCTGCTGCGTGCTGCCATCGATGCCAACTCGGACGAGGAAGGCTGGGCCCATCTGGGCGCCGTCGGCAGCGCCGCCGTCAAGCGCGAGCCGGACTTCGACTCGCGCAACTATGGCTATGCCAAGCTCAGCGGCCTGATCAAGGCCGTCGGCCTGTTCCAGATCGACGAGAGCAACAAGATCCTGCGCGTGCGCGATGGGGCGCCGGCGCGCAAACAGGGCTGAACCGCTCAGCGGCGGCCACGCACCAGCATGACCTTGTCGGTGCCCAGATCGCGCGGCATGGGATCGCCGGTCTCGAACCACACATCGCCCACTTCATGCCGCCCCATCGGGTAGCACATGCCCTTGTAGAAGGCGTCCTCGGCCGAATGCGTGATGTAACGCTGGTCCTGCGGCGCAATCGTCGCCGGATCGACATTGCGCTGGCAGGTGGTGTGCGAGTTGGGGCTCTTGCAGACCGTGACGCCCTGATTGGCTCCGGGGGCGCCACCCGATGGCCCGCCCGCACCCGCCGCCCCGGCAGCACCCGGCGGTGGGCCCGCAGCGCCACCGCGCAGCAGGTCCGATGGGCTGGTGGTGGTGCGCGTATCGAAGTAGTAGCAGATGCGGATCTTGCCGTCGTTGTCGGGCTGGCTGACGGTGTAATGCCCGGTATGCGCACCGCCCTGATCGATGTTGATGAAGGTGCCGTCGGCGTTGATCCACTGATGGCAGAGATCCGCGCCGCCCACGGCAGCCAGACATACCAGCGTGTTGCCGTAGAAATTCAGCAGCGGATCGGCCGTGTGCGAGGCGACACCGGCCAACTGCCTGGGCGCCTCGCTCTGCGGAGGCTGCTGTGCGGCGGCCTGCTGGCCGGCCGTGATCATCAGAAATGCACTGCCGGCAATGCCCAGGGCATTGCGCACGATTGAAATCGTCATTGTTGCCCCCCGCGAGCGCGATCGCTTCAGCTGCGGCAACTTAGCCGCGCAGCATCACGGTGGTCAAGACGTCAGAAGCGCCGCCCGCCATAGCGCTGGCCGGGATCGCTGCTGGGCTGGTAGGCCACGCTGAAGGTCTTGAATGCCACCAGCGCGTCCTCGGGATCCTCGGCCGGATCCAGATCGAAGGCATCGAAGCCACAGCGCGCCAGGAAGAACAGCTGGTCGCGCTTGACGGCGCCGGCGGCGCGCAGCTCACCCGCATAGCCAAAGCGCTGACGCAGCAGCTGTGCCTGCGTGAAGCCACGGCCCTCGCCATTCTTCGGGAAATGGGCCACCACCAGCCGGGCACGATCGATCAGTGCACCGGCCTGCTCCACAGCGTCCGCCGGCTCCAGCCACAGGCCCAGCGAACCCGGCGCGGCCGCGGGCGCCGCTGCCACGAATTCAGCCAGCGTCAGCGCAACCGGACCTGCGTCGCCGGAAGCGGCCGGCGCGTTCGCGGCGGGATAGCGCCAGCCATCCTGCACGATCTCACGCTGCCGAATGATCCGTCGCATACACGCGCTCCTGAAAAGGTTCGATGCCGATGCGCCGCACAGCCTGCAGGAAGCTCTCGCCGTCCTCACGCTGCTCCACGTACACATCGAGAATGCTGGCAATGGTGTTGGCGACTTCGCTCTTGGCCACCGAGCGACCGATGACTTCACCCAGCGCCACCTGGCCGCTGGAAGAGCCACCGAGCGTGATCTGGTACCACTCCTCGCCATGCTTGTCGACGCCGAGGATGCCGATGTGGCCGATGTGATGATGCCCGCAGGCATTCATGCAGCCCGACATCTTGATCTCGATCGGACCGAGGTCGTACAGATAGTCGAAATCGGAGAAACGCTCCTGGATCTGCTTGGCGATGGGAATCGAGGTGGCGTTCGCCAGACCGCAGAAATCCAGGCCCGGGCAGCAGATCATGTCGGTGAGCGTGCCGATGTTCGGCGTTGCCAGCCGCTGCGCCTGCAGCGCCAGCCACAGATCATGCAGGTGCCGCTGCTCCACGTCGGCCAGCACCAGGTTCTGATCATGCGTGGCGCGCAGCTGGCCAAAGCTGTAGCCATCGGCGAGATCCGCCACGGCATCCATCTGCGCGCTGCTCATGTCGCCCGGCGCCTCGCCGTGCGCCTTCAGCGACACGAACACGGCGCGATAACCCGGCACCTTGTGGGCACGGGTGTTGTGCTGGTACCAGGCCTTGAAGGCAGCTTCATGGCCCGCGGTGGCATCGATGTCGGCCAGCTTCCGGTAGGCCGGCGGCGCGAAGAAAGCACTGATGCGCGCGATCTCGTCAGCCGACAGCTGCGGCGCGAAGGCACGGTTGGCGGCGAACTCCACTTCCACCTGGCGCGCGAATTCCTCGGCGCCCAGCGCCTTCACCAGCACCTTGATGCGGGCGCGGTGGATGTTGTCGCGACGGCCGTAGCGGTTGTACACGCGCAGCACGGCTTCCAGGTAACCCAGCAGATCCTGCGGCGACACCCATTCGCGGATGCGCTTGCCGATCATCGGCATGCGGCCCAGGCCACCGCCGACCAGCACTTCGAAGCCCAGCTCGCCCTGCGCATTGAGCTTGAGGTGCAGGCCGATGTCGTGCACCTCGGAAGCCGCACGATCCGCCGGCGCGCCGGTGACGGCGATCTTGAACTTGCGCGGCAGATAGGTGAATTCGGGATGCAGCGTGGACCACTGGCGGATGATCTCGCACCAGGGGCGCGGATCGGCCAGCTCGTCCGGCGCCACGCCGGCCAGATGATCCGAAGTGATGTTGCGGATGCAGTTGCCACTGGTCTGCATGGCATGCATCTCGACCGTGGCCAGATCCGCCAGGATATCCGGCACCTCTTCCAGCCTGGGCCAGTTGTACTGGATGTTCTGGCGGGTGCTGAAATGGCCGAAGTCGCGGTCGTACTTGCGGGCGATATGCGCCAGCATGCGCAGCTGCTGCGAGGACAGCAGCCCGTACGGCACCGAGACGCGCAGCATCGGCGCATACTTCTGGATGTACAGGCCGTTGCGCAGGCGCAGCGGACGGAATTCGTCCTCGCTCAGCTCGCCGGCGAGGAAGCGCCGGGTCTGGTCGCGGAACTGGGCCACCCTTTCATTGACCAGGGTACGGTCGATTTGGTCGTACTGATACACGGTGCGTAATGCTAGTGGAGGGCCCCCGGCGCTGCCAGCGCGCCGGCGGTTATTTCCATATCACCCGTTGGTCTGCAGCCCGCGGGCGATGCCACCCACGCTGGCCACCAGCGCCTCGAACAGGGCCCGATCCTGGCGCCCGCCGGCGCGCCAGCGCTCCAGCAGGTCCACCTGGATGAGGTTCATCGGGTCCACGTACGGGTTGCGCAGTTCGATACTGCGTTGCAGGGTGCGATCGCCATCCAGCAATGCGGTGCTCTCCTTCACGGCCAGCACCAGCTCGATGCAGCGGGCATGTTCGGCGCGGATGCGCTCGGCCAGCGGCCGCAGCGCCGCCGGCGCCAGCCGGTCGTAGTGCTGCGAGATGCCCGTATCCGAGCGCGCCAGCGTGGCTTCGATGTCGTCGATCAGCAACCGGAAAAACGGCCAACCGCGATAGCTTCGCCGCAGCAGCTCCAGGCCGCGCTGCTCGAGCACGGCCTTCATGCCCGAACCCGCGCCATACCAGCCGGGCAGCATGTGCCGCGACTGCGACCAGGCGAATACCCAGGCCGAGGGGCGCACGGTCTCGATGCCGAGACGATCGGCGCGCAGCAGCGTGCTGGCACCGATCTGCATGCGCATGATGACATCCATGGGCGTGACGGCGTGGAAGAATTCGTTGAAGCCGGGCTCCTCGAACACCAGCGCGCGCCAGGCGTCGCTGCTGGCCTTGGCCATGAGCTGCGCGCAGTCGGCCAGCTGCTGGCTTTCCGTCAGCGCAATGCGCCGGCGCACCGCCAGCGTGGCCAGCGACAGCGTGGAGAAGGCGCGCTCCAGCGTGCGCATGGCGTTCGGGCGCAACCCGTAGTTCTGGCTGATGCTCTCGCCCTGCTCGGTGAAGCGCAGCACGCCGCTGACGGACTCGGCCGGCGCCGCGCGCAGCAACGCGTCGATGCGCCCACCGCCGCGCGGCGCACTGCCGCCGCGCGCGTAGAACAGCACGTGATCTTCGCGTGCGCGGCTCAATGCTTCGGTGAGATGGCGCTGGGCGCGATAGGCAGCCAGACGCGAGGCCACCATGCCGGCCTGCTGGCCGCTCTCCGAATAACCGATCAGCACCGTCTGCAGCCGGCCGCGCGAATCCAGATGCCGGCGGTACACGCTGTCCTCGAGCAGTTGCTTGATCGTGGCGCCACAGCTCTCCAGTGTCTCGACCCGATCGAACTGCGGCGCCACGTCCAGCGCCACCTCGCCGGTACGCCGGTCGTAGGCCTCGGCCCAGCGTGCCAGCACCAGTGGGGCGAGCACGTCATCGGCCTGGCGTGCACCCGCGATGATGTACAGGCCCACCGCTTCCGCACCATAGCGATGGCGCGCCTGCACCATGGCATCGAACACCGCCAGCGTGCGCTTGCCCAGCGCATCCAGACTCACGGCCGGACCGGCGTCGCGCTCCAGGATGTCCACCAGCCGCGCATGGCGCTCTTCGGGCGTGCGCTGCGTCCACTGCGGATCGGCCAGGCCCTGCGCCAGCACTGCGTGGTGCACGTCGGCGCGCTGGCGCAGATCCAGCGTGGCCAGATGGAATTTGAAGGTGTCGATGCGCGTCAGCAGGCGGCGCACGCGAAACAGGCCGGCGTGCACACCGTGGTGGGCATGCAGGCTGTTGGCGATGAGCAGGATGTCGTCGCGGAACTGGGCCGGCCGCTCGTAACCGTTGGGCCGGCCGTCGTAGGTGCAGCGCAGCCGCTCGGCTACCTGGGCCAGGAACACGCGGTACGGCATGCGATCGTGGCGCGCCGGCGCCACGCGCTCGGCGCCGGGAAACAGCGTGCGGTAGTCGTCGCTGCGCTGCTGCAGCTCCGGTGAGATGCCGACACGGCTGGCGCTCTGCGAGAGCTGCTGGCCCAGCGCCTGGCACTCGCTGAAATAGTTGTTGATGATGACCTGCTGCTGGCGCAGCAGCGTGTCGCGGATGGTCTTGGCATGCACGTCGGCATTGCCATCCATGTCGCCACCCACCCAGGTACCGAAGCGCAGCAGCGTGGGCAACTGCAGTGTCTCGATGCCCACGCCGTACAGCTTGGCCAGCGCCGTGGCGATCTCGTGATAAAAGGCCGGCACGATCTGGTAGAACACTTCGCCCAGGTAGTAGACGGCATGCTCACGCTCGTCGGCCACGTTCAGGCGCTCGCGCGGATGTTCCTCGCTCTGCCAGTCGGTGGTGATCTCGGCCCGCATGCGCTCCAGCAAGGCGGCACGCTCATACGGCGCCAGCAACGGGTTACCCAGATCCAGCACCAGACGCGCCATGCGCTGCTGCCGGCGCAGCGTGGTGCGACGGGTGGATTCGGTGGGATGCGCGGTCAGCACCGGCTCGATGGACAGCTCGCCCAGCAGCTGCAGCACGTCGTCGAGGCCGAGACCCTGCGCCTTGAGCTCGGCCAGCGCGTCTTCCACGCCGCCCGGTTGCGGCTTGCCCTCTTCCTGCTGGAAGTACTCGCGGCGCCGGCGGATGCGATGCACCTTCTCGGCCACGTTGACCAGGCTGAACCAGGCGGAGAAGGCGCGCACCAGATCACGGGCCAGCTGCGGCGGACGGCCGCGCACCCGCGCGGCCAGCTGCACGCCGGCGCCCTCGGTGCCGGCGCGGCGGCGGATGGCGCTCTGCCGGTCCAGCTCCACCACGTCGAACAGCAGATCGCCGCCCTGCTCGCGCAGCACCTGGCCCAGCAGGTCGCCCATCAGGTGGATGTCCTCGCGCAGCGGATTGTGGCGCGGGGGAAAATGGATCTGGTCGCGGTTCACGGCGCGGGATTGTAGCGCTTTGCGGCCTGCTAACCTGCCAGCAATACGGCCTCGGCGTGCTCCATGGCCGCCGGCGTACCATAAATCACCACCACGTCGCCCTCGCGCAGTTCGGTGTCGGGCGCCGGATCGCGGCCGGTGATGCCGGCGCGGCGGATGGCGGTCACCGCCACCTCGGCGCCCCGCTGGCGGATCTCCTCCAGCGTACGGCCCACCGCCCAGGCACGCGGCGGCAGCACCACCGAGCGCAGTTCCTCGCGCCAGGCGTGGGTTTCATCCGGCAGCGGCGCATCGCCATGCCGGAAAATGCCGCGCAGGGTGGCGTAGCGGCCGCTGCGGATCTCGGCGATCTGATGCCACACGCGCGCCGCCGGCACGTTCAGCAGCATCAGGGTCTGCGACACCAGCATCAGGCTGGCCTCGAAGGTTTCCGGTACCACCTCGGTGGCGCCGGCATCGCGCAGCTCGGACAGGTGCGCATCATCCTGGGTGCGCACCAGGATGGGCACGTCGCTGCGCAGATGGCGGATGGCGCGCACGATGCCCACCGACACGGCCGGATCGGCGAAACTGATGATCACGGCGCTGGCATGCTGCAGACCCACGTGCTCGAGCAGCTCCTCGTCCGAGCTGTCACCGAACACCACCGGATCGCCCACCTGGCGCGCCAGGCGGATGCGTGCCGGATCCAGATCCACGGCCAGGTATTCGAAGCCCTGCGCTTCGAGCACGCGCGCGATGTTCTGGCCGACGCGCCCGAACCCGCACAGGATCACATGCTCGCGCCGCGCCACATCGATGTGGGCGGCTTCCTCGCGCTGCACGGCGCTGGGACGTGGCGGGCCTTTCTCGCCCAGCATCATGCGCGTGATGGGCTTGTTGTAGCGGATCAGCAGCGGGCTGGCGATCATGCTGACCACCACCGCGACCAGCAGCGGCTGGGCCCACTGCGCCGGCACCAGCCCTTCCCGCTGCAGCAGGATGGTCAGCAGCGCCACGCCGAATTCGCCGCCACCGGCCAGCACCACGCCGGTACGCAGTGCGCGGAAACTGTTCGGCACGAAGGCGCGCGTCACCACGGCGGTCAGCAGTGTCTTGGCGATCAGCATGCCGAACAGCAGCGCGAACACCACGAAGAAGCGCTGGTACAGCAGGCGCAGATCCAGCAGCGTGCCCACCGAGATGAAGAACAGGCCCAGCAGCAGCTCGCGGAACGGGCGGATGACGGTCTCCACCTGATGGCGATATTCGGATTCGGCCAGCATCATGCCGGCCAGGAAGGCGCCCAGCGCCATCGACAGCCCCACCAGCTGCGTGATCCACGCCGCCGCCAGCACCACCAGCAGCACCGCCAGCGTGAACAGTTCGCGCAGGCGGCTGTGTGCGATCCACTGCAGCAGCGGACGCAGCAGCCAGCGGCCGATGGCCAGCACCGTGGCCAGCGCCAGCAGGCCCTCGACCACCAGCCGCACGACGTTGCTGGTGGTGAAACTGCTGCCACCGCCGGCCAGCGCCGTGGCCAGCGCCAGCAACGGCACGAAGGCCAGATCCTGGAACAGCAGCACGGCGAAGGAGAGCCGGCCATGCGTGCGGTTGATCTCGGACTGATCGGTGAGCTGGCGTACCACGATGGCGGTGGACGACATGGTCAGCGCGCCGCCCAGCACGGCGGCCACCGGCCCGCGCACACCCAGCGCCATCAGCCCGAGCACGAAGCCCCCGGCCACTACCAGCAATTGCAGTGCGCCCAGCCCGAACACTTCGCGGCGCATGGCCACCATGCGTGGCCAGGAGAATTCCAGCCCGAGCGTGAACAGCAGGAACACCACACCGAGTTCGCCGAGCTCGCTGCTGGCCTCATTGGCGGTATAAAGGCCGATGGCCAGCGGCCCCAGCACCATGCCCACCACCAGGTAACCCAGCGTCGGTGGCAGGCCCAGGCGGCGCGCCAGCGCGATCACCAGCACCGACGCCGTGAGCAGGATCAGGACCTGGGCGAGCGGCCCGACCGCCTCGACCGCCTCCACTAGAACGTCACCGTGGTGTCGTAGCGATCGAAACCCTGGATGGAGCGGCGATAGGCGTTCTGGATCAGGCGCTCGGCGCCCTTGTCGGCGCGCGGCGCGAGCAGCATGCGCATCAGCACATCGGCGCCAGGCCGCGTGGCATCGTCGCCCAGCAGCTGTTCGACATAGCGCGCCAGGCGGCACACCATCTCGTTGACGAAACGCAGGCGCGCGCCGTCCTGCACCTGATCGACCAGTGCCCCGTAGGTGCTGCGCCCTTCAGCGGACAGCTCATGGATGAAGACCGCCAGCAGGCGGGCCTGATCCACGGGCGCCAGTTCGTTGAAGTAGTCGATTTCGGATTGCAGGTTCATGACGGCATCCGGGCCCGTTGACACTACGTAATCTACACAGCTGTCAGGCCGGGCAACACCCCTGATCATCACGCTTTCATCATTCCGACTGCGGTGGGGTGCCTGCGTGAACATCATTGGACCGGATTCACTGATTTTCGGGGTCGAGGATCTGGATGGAGCCATGCGTTACCTGTCCGATTACGGCCTGCGGCGGATCGAATCCGCCCCCTCCGGCGCCACCTTCGAGGCCCAGGACGGCACCAGCGCCATCCTGCGCCGCGCTTCCGACCAGGGCCTGGCGCGCGCCATGGCGCCCTCGCCCAACCTGCGTGAGGCGGTGTACGGCGTCGCCAACGCGGCCGTGCTGGCCCGCATCGGCGCCGATCTGGGCCGCGACCGCGAAGTGCGCCAGCTCAGCGACGGCGTGCTGCACTCGCACGATGACGACGGCTATCCCATTGCCTTCCAGGTGACCCTCCGCCGCCCGCTCGCCCCGCCGCCGGATGCCAGCAATTATCCCGGCTGCGCACCGGGCCGCGCCCTGAACATGGTGGCGGCCGTGGACGATGCGCCGATCCGCCCCGCCACGCTCTCGCATTTCGTGCTGTTCACGCATGATGCCGTGCGCGCCGAAAAGTTTTACGCCGAGCGGCTCGGCTTTCGCACCGTGGACTATTTCATCGGTCTCGGCCCCTTCATGCGACCGGCCGGCACCGACGAACACCACACGCTGTTCCTGATCCAGGTACCCGCCAACGCGCCGCTGGGCGTGCAGCACTTTACCTTCCATCTCTCCGGCGCCAACGAGCTGCTGAAGGCCGGCTGGGAATTCTGCCGCAAGGGCTACAAGTCGTTCTGGGGCCCGGGCCGGCACATCCTCGGCTCGAATTATTTCTGGTACTTCAACAGCCCGTTCGGCGGCCTGATGGAATTCGACGCCGACATGGACCGGCATGACGATCGCTGGGTGCCGCGCCACATGCCCTGCAATGCCGACACCTCGCAGACCTTCTGCTTCGATGCCCGGCCCAAGTTCCATCCAGGTGCCTGAAGATCGGTGCGCGCGCCGCCACAGCTGATGGCCCCATCGCCATCAGCCGTGGCGGGTGCACGCGAATCCAGTAGCATGGTGGCATGAGCGAAGCGACCGAGCGGCTGCTGTGCCGCATGAGCGACATTCCCGACGGCGGCGCGCGCGGCTTTGCCCCGGACGCCAGCGGCAACGACAAACTGTTCGCCGTGCGCCGCGGCGATGCCGTTCATGTCTACCTGAACACCTGCCCGCACAACTGGCGACCGCTGGACTGGGCCAAGGACAAATTCCTCGCCTGTCCCGGCGGCGACATCGTGTGCTTCGCGCATGGCGCGCATTTCGACGTGGCCAGCGGTGAATGCACGGCGGGTATCTGCGAGGGCCAGCATCTGATCAGCGTGCCCGCGCGCATCGCCAACGAAGAAGTGCTCATTCCGACCGAGCTGCCGGAGGCGCCGGAGTAAGCAACTTCCGCACCTCCGACCACCGGATCCTGCGCGCGGCAACGAAGAGTCGCGCCTGAGCCCAAGCCTTACGCCGGGAAGAACTCGATCGGCTTGGTCACCGTGATGGTGTTGACGTCCTTCGCCTCGAACTTGAACTGTTTGACGCGCGCGACGATCTTGGCCTCGAGCTCCGGGTTCTTCAGCTCGCTGGACACGACACGGCAGACGGTAACGTCGCCGCCGGGCGAGATGGTCAGCTCCAGCACCAGCTTGCCCTGCAGGTCGGGCTGCTCGCGCAGCGCGCGGCTGTACAGCGCATACAGCGCGCCCTTGCCCTTGTCGAACACCAGCTCGACTTCCTCATCGCTGCGCCCGCCCTTGCCGTTGGCACCGGTGCGCGCACCGCCATCCTTGGCGACGGCGGCCACATTGGAGGTCACCGAGCCGGTCTGATTGTTGCCGAGCGCGCCGGCGCCCGAGCCAAAGCCACGGCTGGCATTCGCGGTGGTGATGCCGGCCGAGCCGTCACCGGCCTTCGAAGCGATCATCGAGCGATCCGAGCGGCTGTCCTGACCGGGCGTGGCCACGACGTCACGCGTCTTGCTCAGGGTCTGGGTATCCACGGTGTCACGCAGATCGGCAAACTGGTCGCGGATGGTGCGCATGGCCGCCGAGTTCTGCACCTTCTTGCGCACGTCCTCGGGCTTGGGCTGCTCGGTGGGCTTGGGCTTGGCCTCGGGCTTCGGCTCTTCCTTGGGCTGCTCCACCGGCTTCGGCGCCGGCGGCTTGGGCTTCTCCTGCACCATGAGCTGCGCCAGGCGCGGCGGCACCGCTTCTTCCGGCGTCTCCGCCACCTTGGGCAGATGGATGAACGGCAGACCGATGCCGAACAGCAGGAAGATGGCCAGCCCCCAGGCCAACAGCCGCTGCAGGCGTCCGCGCGTCTCCTGGTCGGATTCCCAGGCCAGTTCGTAGTTGCGGTAGTACTCGGGCAGTTGCACGTGGGTTCTCCGCGGCCGTCAACGCTGCAGCATGGCTGCGCTGACGGGTTTGTCCGCCTGCAGCACCGCCAGCGAGATGCGGCCATAGTCCGCATCGGTGCAGGTGCTCATCACTTTCTTCAGGACCTCGTAGGGCAGTGCCTTGTCGGCCATCACCGTGATCTCGCGGTCCTTCAGATCCTTGTCGGTCAGCACGGTACCGACCAGCGTCGGGCGCTTCAGCGCCACCGACAGCGGCGCAATCAGCGCACTGCCGTTGTCACGTACCTCCGCAACCGAGGCCACGCGCTCGCCCTGCACGAAGATCTCCTCCTTGGTGACCATGACGACCACGGTCTGGCGCGGCTTGGTCTCGGCGATGGACTGCGGCACCTCGATGCCCTTGCTGTTCTGGACCACCTCCACCTCGGTGGAATACACCAGCAGGAAGGACACCATGACGCTGAGGATGTCGATCATCGGGATCAGGTTCAGATCGGCATCGGCCTTGTTGCGGATCTGATGCTGCAACATGCGCCGCGCGCGGTTGGACATGCTCATGGCGTGGCTCCAGCATCGCTCACCGGAGCGTCACCAATGGAGATATCCGGAAACAGTTCGGCCTGCACGGTCTGCAACCCGGCATTCACCTCGGCGACACGCACGCGATCCATGACCTGCACCAGCGTGTCATACGGCGTGTCGGGCTCGAGCAGGATGGAGGCATCGGTCTTGTCGGGGTAGCGCGACTTCACGAACTGCAGGTATTCGGTCAGGCCGCCGAAGTCATAGCCACCGGCCGCGGCCATGGGCAGCGTGCGCAGCGGGCCGGTGCCGCGATCCGCCACCTGCAGGCCGTCCTTGCGCACGATGACTTCCAGCTGCAGGCCGGGCGGCGGTTCCTTGAACGACGCATTCTGGGTCGGGAGTCTCAGCTCCAGAATCACGGTTCGCGAGAACACCGCGGTCATCAGCAGGAAGGTGACCAGCACGGTGAAGATGTCGATCATCGACACGAGCTGCAGCTCCGACGGGCGGCGCTGGTGACGCAGCAACTTGCGCAGATTGCGGGAACGGCTCATGCGGTTCTCGTATCAGTCGGTGGCGTTGGACGAGATCAGGCGGCGGTCGGCTTGTCCGGATTGCGCTCGGTGATCGCGTTGAGGAACTTCACCGACGCCATTTCCAGGCTGTCGATCAGCTCGGTGGTCTTGGTCTGCAGCACCGCGTGGATGACCAGCAGCGGCACCGCGGTCATCAGACCGAAGGCAGTGCAGTTCATCGACACCGAGATGCTGGCCGACAGCAGGTTGGCCTTCTCGGCCGGATTCACCGTGGCCACCGCGCCGAAGGCGCCGATCAGACCCATCACCGTGCCCAGCAGACCCAGCAGCGTGGCCAGATTGGCAAAGGTGGCGAGGTAATGCGTGCGCTTCTCCAGCTTGGGCACGACGTCCATCAGGCTCTCTTCCATGGCCTTCTCGATGTCGTCGCGACGGCGCGCCGACTGGATGCGGGCCAGGCCGTAGCTGAGGATCTGGCCGATGGCGGCCTTGGACTTGGAGGTGAGCTGCACCGCCTGGCGGAAGTTGCCCTGCGCCAGCAATGGCGAGACCTCGTTCCACAGCGAGCGATTACGCAGCGCCGTGTAGGTCAGGTAGATGTAGCGCTCCACGGCGATGGCGACGCCGATCACGAGCACGATCGCGATCGGGTACATCATCCACCCGCCGCCCTGGAAGAAGCGGACTATGGAATTGAGAACATTCATCATCGACTCCCGTACTTGGAACTGACTCACACTAGATACACAGCGGCATCGGCCGCTGCGACCTACTTCTCATCCCCACCCGCCGTCGCCGCGGCGGCATCGGGCTGCAATGCGTTGTAGTAGCTCGTCTGGCGCCGGAACACGTCACGATCCACGGGCGCCAGCACCTCGTCGAGCAGGCTCCTGGCGGGCCGACCACCGAATTCGCCCAGATCGGACTTCTTCCAGGGCACCACGTACATCACCTTGGGCAATTCCTTGTTGCCGGTGATCTGCGTGGTGTCCAGCTGGATCTTGTCCGTGGCCGATGACGGCTTGACGTCAGCGGGCTTGGCAGCGGCGGGCTTGGCGTCGGCGGCTTTGGCGCCGCCGGCAGCCTTGGCAGCGGCGGCCTTCCTGGCGGCATCCGCGGCAGCCGGCTGAGCAGCGCTCTGCGCGCTGACCGATGCAGCGGGTTCGGTCGCCGGAGCATCCGCGGCCTGTGCCTGCCAGGCCAGAGGGAGAGCGAGCGCCAGCAACAGCGACCCTCCCATGGAGATGCGATGCAGCTTCATGATGCGCCTCCTTTATCGGTCGGCGGTGGCGTCGCCTTGACGCCCGTGCGCTGACGCAGTTCGGCAATCCAGGTGCTGACCGGTTTGTCCTCGCCCGACAGCTCCCGATAGCGCTCGAACTCGGCCAGCGCGTCACCGGGATCGTTCATGTACAGATCCAGCAGCACCGCCAGATTGCGATGCGCCGCGGCATTGTCGGGATCCAGCTGCAATGCACTCTGATACGCGCTGCGCGCATCGGCAAATCTGCCTTCGGCGCGCAGCGTCAGGCCGAGCTCGTTCCAGGCTGCGGCATTGACGTCCGCACCCGCCACCTGCGCGCGCAGCGCGCTCTCGGCATCGGCCAGACGTCCGGCGCGACGCGCCACGGCGCCCGGCGTATTCAGTTTGTCGTCGGCGAGCTCGCTCTTGCCGTAGCGCGCCGGTTTGAGCTTGGCCAGCTGCGCCAGGCTCTGGGCCACGGAGGCATCGTAGACGCCATCCCTGGTGCGCTGGGCATTCACCTCATGCAGCGCGATGGCCTGCTCCTCGAACGGGAACGCCTGCTCTTCCAGCAGCGATTCATACTGCTCGTTCTCGTCGGCGCTCATCTTCTTCGGACGCTCGGAGGCCATCAGATCCACGCCCAGCTGACGATACAGCTCGGCCATCTCGTAGGTGGCAGCCGTGGTTGTGGCCGGCACCTCGTAGCTGGCCACCGCCTTGTAGGCGCTGAGCGAAGCCTCCAGCGCCTGCTTCTTGGCCACGATGCTCTTCTTCAGCGGCGCCGTGAGCTTGATGGCGCGGAAGGCATCACGCGTGGGCGCTGCCAGGGCCAGCTGTGACTGCGCCGCCAGCAGACGCATGCGATCCGTGCGCGCCGCGCCGGCGGTGGCATCGGCCTTGATGATTTCGCGCCGCCAGTAGTTCTGACGTTCGGTGTTGCCGCTGGCCGCGGCCAGATCCGCCAAACGCGCGCGCGCATCCACGGCATCGGGCACCGGCGTCGGGTACTGCGCCACGCGCTGTTCCAGCATGGCCGTGGCGCGCGCCGTGTTACCCGACTTCTCGTACAGGTCGGCGGCCTGATTCAGCGCCTCGAGCACCACGGCGCGATCCTCGCCCGGCGTGGTGGCAATGCGCTCGAACTCGCCCGCCGCCTGCGCACCGCGGCCGGCCTGCGTGTAGGCCACCGCGAGCTTGCGGCCCACGTCGGCGGCATATTCGCCCTTGGGATAATCGCGGCGATAGCCCTCCAGCACTTCGATGGCACGCGGCCACTGCTGGGCCGTGATCAGCGCCGCCGCGGCGTCGTACTGTGCCGTGGCGCGGATCCTGGCGCCCGGCACCAGCTGGCCGACGCGCAGGAAATCCGCCGCAGCACCGGCCTGATCACCGGCGGTGCGCTTGGCTTCACCCTGCTTGTACACCGCGGCGGCCAGACGCTCGCTGAGATCGGCACGCTCCGGATCGTTGGCCTCGGCCACACTCAGCGCATTGCCAAAGGCCTGCTCGGCTTCCGCGAACTGCCCCTGAGTGAACTGCGACTGGCCGATGATGGCCCAGCCGATGCGCTGGCGCGCACGATCCACCGGCGGCTGGCGGGCCAGCAGCGTCTTCGACAATTCGATGGCCTGCGGCAGATCACCGGCCGCGAACTCGTCCTGCGCGGCGCGCGTCAGCACGCCGGCGGCTTGCGGGTGGTTCGGATAGGTCCTGGCGAAGCGCACACCCGATGCCGTGGCCTGCGCATGCCACCTGCTCTTCGCTGCGGCATCACTGAGCGTGGCTTCGTACTTCTGGTAGGCGATCAGCGCCGCGTAACCGGCAGCCGCAGACTTGTCATTGGGAGCATAGGTGTAGGCCGTGCGCTCGTATTCGGCGGCCGCCTGGTCATACTGCTGGCTCTCGAACAGCGCGTCCGCCAGCAGGTAGTTGGTAGCGGCCGAATCCGGATCGTTCGGGAACGAGGCCAGGTATTCGCGGTACCAGCGCGCCGCCGGCGCGTAATCCGCCGGCTTCCTGGTCTTCTGCGCCTGGGCGTGGTAGTACTGCGCCACGTCCATCAGGTTGGCCTTCAGGCCCGCCACCACTTCCGGATAGTCGCGCTGCTGGCGCCCCTGCCAGAATGGCGCGGACAGACCGAAGCTCTGCACGTATTCCTGCTTGCCCTGCAGCACCAGATCCACGAAACCACCCTTGCGGTAGGCCTCGATGGCCTGGTTCGCCAGCACTGGCGCATGGACATCGGTGGGCGAGCGCTGCACATAGGCGCGATAAGCCGCGGCCGCATCCTGGTAGCGCTGCTTCTCCACGTACAGATCGCCGAGGCGCGAGTACAGCAGCCAGCTGTAGGGCGTGGCGCTGCCGCGCTTGCCCAGGTAGTCGTTCAGCGACGCCGGACCATCCAGATACGAGAAGGTGATGCTGACGACACGCAGCGTGTCGTCATCGAGCTCGCGCTCGGCGCGTGGCAGCGTGTCCCAGTTGCGCACGCCGCCGGTGGCGCGCGCATCGAGCAGACTGCGATCGAGAACATCGAAGAAGGACTCCAGGCTCTCCTCGTTGCGCGACTGCTTGAACAGCGACCAGCCGTGCTTGTACTGCGCCTGGCCGTAGAAAGCCGAACCCTGCGCACCGCGCGCCAGCACCGCCTCGTAGGCGCGCTGCGCCTCCGGATAGCGCCTGGCGGAGAACAGCATCTCGCCGCGACGGAACTGCACTTCGGGCACCACCGGACTGGACGGATAGCGCTGCACGATGCCATCCAGCGTGGCCAGCGCCTGGGTGGTCTGACCGGTGGTCTCGTAGGCGCGCGCCAGCTGGTAGAGCACCTGGTCGTTGCGCGGATAGTCGGGATAGGCCTTCAGCAGCGTGCTGTACAGCTTGATGGCTTCGGCGCCCTGCTGATCGATCTGCGTGACCTCGCTGGCCATGCGATCGAGTTCGCCGGCTTCCAGGTTCAGGTCACCGAGCCGGCGCAGGGCTTCAGCACGCAGCTTGGGATCGGTGTTGGACAGCTCCAGGAAGCGCTGGTAGCTCTCCATGGCCTTGCCGGCGGTACCGCCGCCGGGACCATCCTTGCGGATCTCCACCTGCCGGGTGGCCAGATCGCCCACGGTCTGTGTCTTGTTCTTCGTATTGCTGTCAGCCGCAAACAGCGGCGCCGCCGCACACAGCGCAGCGCCCAGCAGCAGAGGCAGCGGCGGCAGTGAGTGTTTCATCGCGGCTCCTGCTGCGCCGGCGGCACAGTGGATCCGGCGGGCTGCCCGTCCTGCGCGGGCGGCTCGCTCCGCGGCTGCGATCCGCTGCCGGTGGCGGCGCGGTCATAGATATCGGCCAGGGCAAAGCGTGCCTGCACCTGGTAGGCCGAGAGGCGCTCCTTCTGAGCATTGAGCTCCGCGGCGGCCAATCCTTCCAGATAGCGATCCTGCAGCGTGGCGGCGCCAGCCAGTCTGGCGCGCAGCGCATCCAGTCGCGCGCTGAGCTCGGCCACGCGACGCGCGAACTCGCCAGTATTGGTCGGCACGCTGCTGCGCGCCTTCTGCACCCGCACCCAGCGGTTCTGCGCCTCGTTCAGCGCCGCATCGATTTCGCGCAGCTGGCGGCGCTGCTCGTAATCGCGCTCCTTGAACTGCTCGTCGAAATGCCAGTACAGCACGCCCTTGATCAGGCGCAGCCTGGCGCGCAGGTTGTTGCTCTCCTCGTCATCGGGCAGCTGCTTGAGGTTCTCCTCGAGCTCGCGCACCTGGGCCCACTGCGCCCGCTCTTCGGCCGTACCCAGGGCAGCGACATCGGCCGTGGTCTCGACGGAATCGAGCTCGGTGTCCAGCGCGGCGCGCCGCTGCAGCAGCTGGCCCGGCCGCTTGGTGGCCAGCAGCGCATCGGCGGCCGGCACCTTCTGCGCATAGGCCTTCTCGCGGGTATCGATCATGGCGCCGAAGGCTTCCATGCTCTCCTGCCAGACGCCCAGGCGCCGATCGAGCGCGGTGAGGTCACGAAAATTCTTCAGGCCTTCCTGGAAGTCATTGTCTGCCAGCAGCGCATACAGGTAGCGCGACTCGGGCGCATCGGGCAGCTGCTTCAACTGCCAGAACCAGCCCTGGCGGCCGTCATCGCTCTTCAGCAGTGCATCGAGCATGCCGCCATTGCCGAGCTTTACCAGCGCGGCGTCGAGTTGATCGCTTTCAGTGCCGAAGTCCTTGATGGCCGATTCATAGTAATCGGCAGCCTGGCCGCCGGCGCCCAGCTGACTGAAGGCATAGGGCACGGCCAGATAGGACTCCTGCACGGCGGCGTCGAGCAGATTGCGCTGATGCAGCTCCAGCCACGGCGTCAGTGCCGCTTTGTAGTCCCCCTGGGCGGCGGCGGCCCAACCGGCTCCCAGCAACGCCTTGGAAGCATACGGGCCATCCAGGCGCACGCGCGCCAGCGCCGTCTGCGCCGGGCCCGGATCATTGGCCTGCAGGTGCGCATAGCCCAACGCCACATTGGCCTTGTCGCGCAGCGCCAGCAGCTCCTCGCCGGCCGCGTTCAAGGTGCCCACCTGCGTCAGGAAGGGATCGGCATCGGCCAGCCGGTTCTCGCGCACCAGGGCCACGCCAAGATTGAAACGCGCATAGGCGGTCCAGTCGCCGCGCCCCTGCCAGCCGCTGAGCTTCGCGATGGCGTCGTCGAAGCGGCCCTGCTGCATCAGGACATTGACCAGCAGGTGCAGACGTTCAGCCTCCAGCTCCGGCGAGAGCGTGCCACTGATGCGGCCCAGCGCCGCCTCGGCCTTGGGGTAGTAGCCGCGCGTGTACCAGACCTTGGCCAGGTAGTACCAGGCGCGGTTGCGCACGCCCACCGGCACGTTCCCGGTGAGCAGACGCTCGAAGCGCTCACCGGCCTCGTTGTGCATTCCCAGCGACAGATACAGGCCGCCCGCCAGCAGATCGGCATCGGCCTGGTGGTTGGGCATGCGCTGCCAGTTCTCGTAGGCCTTCAGGCGCGTCAGCGCCTCGAAGTCCTCTTCGGCGTAGTAATGGAACAGCACATCACCGTAGTGCAGATCCTGCACCTTGATCGGCGTGAGCTTCTCCGGATCCGCCTTGGACTTCGCCAGCAGCAGTGGGCTCACCCACAACGCCGCGCCGGCGGCGAGAAGAATTGACGGCCAGCGCCGCATCCCGCGCTACTCCCAGTCCCGGATTTCGAATTCGGGCTGCAGCTTGCGGGTGCGGTCCGTGATCTTCAGCTCCAGATACTTGGCGCCGATCCCCTTCTCGAAGGTGATGGTCGCCGCGCGGCTGTAATCGCGGTCGTTCGGACCCTTGCCGCTGAAGAACGCCACCAGCTCGTGCTGGCCGGCCTTGAGATTGCCCACGTACAGACGCTGCACGCCGCCCTTGAGCAGGGCCGTGACTTCGCGCGGGGTGTACAGGTAGTTGCTGACTTCCTTGTTGTCGACCTTGAGCGTGATGGCGTCAAGCGCGAAGAACTCGCCCACATCCATGGACACGAATACCGCCACCTGGGTGTTGGCCGGGAACAGCAGTTCCTCTTCCAGCGAGAACAGCTCGGTGTTGAGGTCCACCGCGTCTTTCTTCAGATCCTGGATCTGTTCGTCCAGACCGCGCGTGCCGGCACCGGCTTCGGCCGCCGCTTCGGGTGCGGTGGGATCGGCGCTGGCAGCCGCCGGCGCGGCGGCCGAGCTGCTGGTCACCACGCCGGGCTCCACCGCGGGTTCAGCGGCCAGCACCAGGCGTTGCGGGCCCAGCAGGCACAGGGACAACAGGACGGTGCGCAGCACCGGGGCAAAGGGGAATCGCATCATATGGTCATCACTTCCCAGCATCCGAATCGTCCAGCAGGGCGCGCAGCTGCATCAGGTAGTCGCTCTGCGTGGACCGGTAGTCGCGGAAACGGTAACGGACATGACCGCTGCGGTCGATCAGCACCGTGGTCGGCAGGCGGTCGACGCCATAGGCACGCCCCACCTGCTTGTCGCGGTCCTTCAGCAACGGTATCCGCCAATCATGTGAGCGTGCAAATTCTGCCGCCCGCGTCTCGTCGTCGTCGATGCCGACCGCCAGCGTGACCAGACCCGCCGAGCGGTAGGTGGACTGCAATTGATCCAGCGCTGCGAGCTGCTGGGCACATTGGCCGCAACGACTGCTCCAGAACGTCAGCACGACGACTTCACCGCGGTACTCCGAGAGTCGCACATTGCTGCCGGTATAGCCCGGCAGGGCAAAATCCGGCGCTGCCTCCCCTGCATCGGGTGCCGCCACCGCCAGCGGCAACAGGCCGCCCAGCAGCAGGGTACCCAGCATCGCGGTCAGTTGACTTCGGATCAAGTCACACTCCAGGGGGAATGGAACAAGCGCCCACAGTAGCCGTGATGGGTGAAGCGCGTCGAGTGTCGGCAAGCGGCAACGCCCGGTGCTGTCACCGGGCCCTCACAGACCTGTGCCTGCCGTACTAGAGGATCTGCGGCACGGCGATCAGCGCATCCAGCGCCGACCCGCTGCCCAGGCTGGTGCCCTGGCCACTGGCCCAGCGTAACGCGGCGAACTCGCCGGCGCGGCCATGCAGCGCCAGATAGTTCAGCACCACGGTCTCGGCCAGCAGGTTGACGGCGTTGGCCGCGGGGCTCGAAGAGGTATTCACGTTGCCGTCGGCGTTGAAGTAACCGATCTGGTTGAAAATCGGCGTGATGCCACCCGGGTTGTAGACCAGGAAGAACGAGGCTGCGGTGGCCTGGTTGTCGCCGGTCCACACACCCTTGCCGCGGCCGCCGGTGGAATTGTCGATGGTACCGTTCGAGGACAGCGAGCCATCGCTGAACACGTAGATCATGACCGGCGAACCGACGCGCGCCGCATATTCCAGCACCGCGCCGATGCAGCGGCCGGCGCGCTCGTCGCGCGCCTCGCCGGTGGCACGATCGCCGGTGTGATAATCGAACCCGCCCATCTCGATGGTGCCGGCGCCGGCATAGCCGTTGACGACCATCTTCATGACCGCGGCGGTCTTGCGGTATTCGGACTCGGAGTTGTACTCGGCGGTCGAGAAGATGCCGGTGCTGCCGACAATGTTCGTGTCCAGATCCGGGTTCAGCGTGGTCTGCGCACTGCCATAGCGGTCGGCCAGATCCGCGGCCTTTACGTAACCACACTGCACGAGCTGCTTGGCCACGGTGTCAGCCGTCAGGCCGGTGCTCACCTGCCCGAGCTTCTTGGCGCTGATGCGTTCGATGGATTCGAGCACTGCCACGGCATCGTCCTGGTTCAGCAGGCCGATCAGCTTGCCGGTGTCCACCAGCCCGGTGACGTCCGAGGCGCGATCCACCTTGGTGGGACGCACGGTGGCGTCGATCATGTAGGCGGGAGACATCGAGTTGCCACCCGAATCCGAACTGTCCGAGCCGATCAGCGTCAGCAGATCGCCCTTGGCGCCGGCGGTGTAGATGCCGTACATCGGGTTGTGCGGGTTGGCACCCGTATCGTTCTCGCTGCGTGCGGCGATAATCGCGCCGGTGACACCCGCGGCCAGCGCCGTGCTGGCGCGGATGCCGCGCAGGAAGGCGCTGTCGCTGTGGAAGGCCAGACCCAGCGTCTGGTCGATGTTGCTGCCCGTGCCCAGCGAAGAGTTCGGCACCATGTTGCCCGGCAGGCCGAGCTTGCTGTACCCGGCGGTGGAGAGGAAATCGAGCTGACCGCCCGAACCGCCCACCAGCACGTTGGAACCGGCGATGTTCGCGCCGCCAGCCAGATCGAAGGCAATGAACGGCACCAGCCCCGCGCCCGCGGTGATGTTGCAGGGTGAGCTCTTCAGTGCCTCGATGTCGCTGGACAGCGTGGCGTAGGCCTTGCGCGGATTGGCGAACAGCGACAACGCCGAGAATCCCGCCACCGTGGCAGCGCCGGTCATGAAACCCTGCGCGATGAAATCGCGGCGGGTGAGCGGCCGGCGATGGTCCGGGTGGCGCAGCGGCTCATTCAGCCCCAGCGGTCCCTTGCGGCGGATCTTCATGATGAATGCCTCACTTGATCAGCATGGCTGCGCTGCCGAGAACGGCGGCACAGGTGGCTTTGGTGATATTGGCCGTGCGGCCGCTGCTGGAGCTGTCGCTGGCCACCAGCCGGTCGATCAGGTTCGACAGCTCGGTGGTCACGTCGGCATCCGTGGGCTGCGACGTCAGGTTGCTGCCCAGGCCATTGGCCAGCAGTGGACTGATGACCAGCGCCTTGCCGCTGCTGCTGCCGAAAGCCGAGGACGGCGAGGCGGACAGCGACAGGCCCGGGAAGAAGCTGGTTGCCAGCGCACTGGTATCCACCAGCGAATCGCAGTACTGGATCGCCAGCTGGGCAATGCCCACCTGGTGCGAAGCCAGGATGCCCTCGAAGGTCGGCACCGTCGGCAGCTGCTGCTCCACCAGCGTGTAGGTGGAGGTCACATCGGTGTTGGTGGTGGGCACACCGGTGATGCTCGACAGCGTGGCATTGATCTCGGAGAACACGCGCGCGCCGATGTCGGAATTCTCGGTGACCGAGGTATCCACCGAGGCCACCGGCGTGGTCTCGGTGCGCACATGCGTCTGGTTGCCGATGCGATCGAAGCTCAGGAAGAACAGATCCGAGCTCGGTCCCTTCTCCAGCGCGATCACCGTACCGATGCTGGAGAGCAGCTGGCCACTGGTCGAGGAGTAGTTGGCATCCGTGACCGTCACATCCAGCGGCGCATAGGCCTGGCCCACCGCGGCCTCCTTGCCATTGATGCCGATGCGCATGCCCTGGATGGGGATGCTGCCCGGCGTGACACTGCTGTCCAGGCTGATGAAGGTCGGCCGCGTGAACAGGTAGCTGTAGCTGTCGTAGCGGCTGCCCTCGAACAGGATGTAGCTCTTGCTCACGCCAGTCAGGGCGCTGACATTGAACAGCAGGAAGTAGCGCTCACCCACGCCGGCGGCGTAGTTCTGCTGCACCTGATCCAGCGTCAGCGCGCGATCGTAGAGCGCGGCGAAGCGCACCACGCCGGCCCACTTGCGATTCGAAGACGGATCGTTGCCGAGCAGGAAGGCGAAGGTGTTGTCCCAACCGGAGACGTCACCGCCCTTTTCCGCGTCGGCATCGCCGGTGTAGTTGCCGTTCACGTACAGGCGACGGCCGTTGACCGGATCGAAGGTGACCACGATGTGCTGCAGCGAGGCCTGCGCATCCTGGTCATCCGCATTGGTCAGCAGCGCCGGCGCGCCAGCGGCGTCGGTGCTGCTGCTGCGGCCGAAGATCTCGTATTGATAGGCATGCTGGCCCACCGCGAAATTGACCGAGGTGGCGTTGCCGGCGAAACCGGCCAGCCAGGCGTCTTCCTGCGCCACATTGCCCGGCGCGGCCCACAGCTCGATGCTGTACTCGCCGCTGGAGCGGATCTTCGTGTACAGCTTGCCGCTGGTGGACACCGTGGCCTGCGCACGGCCACCGCTGGTGCCGAACTGCAGACCCCAGCCGCCCACCCAGGACACATCGCCCGAGGTGGTCAGATCCGCGGCCGGATCCACGCCGCTGGTGTCGTAGGCCACGCTGCCAGTGCCTTCCTTGAACTGGTACTTGGCGATGATGTTGGTGTCGTAGCGGTTCTGGCCGGCGGCCACGATGCCGTCGTACAGCGTCAGCGCCTTGGACAGCACCAGCGAGGGATCCACTTCCGTGACCGGAATCTGGTTCACGAAGGCCTGGATGGCGGCCAGCATGTCGGTGGCGCTGTCCGGGCAGCTGACCGGCGCGTACCAGCAATTGTGGTACTCGTCGTGCAGGCGCACGTAGAAGCGCGAGAGTTCCGGACTGTCGAGGTTGATCTTGGCTTCGGCGGCCGCATAGGCCTCGGCAATGTCGCTGGAGGCAAAGTACGGCGTCTGTGGCACGGCCGCGCTCGGCGAGTGACAGCGCGAGCAATGCGCCGTCAGCAACGGATAAACGGTGCTGGAGAACGCCGCGGTATCGGTGGGGAAGCTCTTGGCACTGCCCACATCGATGTCGGTGGGCGCCGTCAGCTCGATCTGCGTGCCGGTGCTGGAACCGGCTCCGCCGGCCCAGTTCTTGATCCAGGTGGTGAGAATGTCGGCGCAGGCCTGGTTGCTGGCGAGCCAGCAGTTATGGCCACCGCCGACTTTGGTCACCATCAGCGACTGGTCGGGTTCGGACAGGTTCACGACCTGCAGCGCGGCCGTATAGGCCAGGTTCACGTCATCGGAACGCGCGAACATCGGCGACTGGCCGTCGGCCTTGTGGCAGTTGCCGCAGCGGTTGCTGGCGCGGATGTTCTCCCACAGGTTGATCTTGAAGGCCTGCACGTCGGCCGAGGTGGCCGCCGGCCCCGTGTATTCACCGGCGGTAGCCACCGCGGTATTCGGATTGGTGGTGGTCGAGGCGCCACCGGAACAGGCGGCCAGCATGGCCAGCACGGCCGTGGAGCACAGCGCGGGCAGCAGCGCGATGATTCGTTTGAAACGGCTCACGGTGATTCTCCCTACTGGCCCATGCAGTACACGCCGGCGTCGGCGAATACCTGCTTGATCTTGTAGCCGTTGCTCTGGAAGGCGCTGGTCAGCGTGCTGATCTCGGCGCGATCGGTGTCATTGCCCGGATCACGCAGACACACGGCCTTGAAAACCTTCTGCACCTGGCACTGGGCGAACTGCTGGCTGTTGGCCAGCTCCTGCCCCATGGACTTGGCACCGTTGCCGTGGCCGCCGCCGCTGCTCCAGCCGAGCAGCGAGTTCTGGCCCGAGCGCCAGTAGTTGTCCCAGGTGTCGTCCTGGGTGATGAAGCCACTCTTGAAGTTGTCGGAATTGATCAGGTACTTGGGCTGCACCGTGCCGTCCGTGTATTCCAGGCGGCCGGTGCTGTCGTTGTAGTTGTAGTAGGCAAAGGCCTGCGCCATCGGATCCATGCCGCTGTGGCAGCCGATGCAGTTGTTCAGGAACACGCGGCTGTCGCCACCCGGCGAGCGGCTCACATCCTGGCGGATGCGATCCGGCGGGCGGGTGATGTCGTTCAGCTCCGTCATGTCCTTGCACATGTAGTTGATCATCGTGAAGCGCCACTGTGCCCGGTTGGTTCCGGCGATGAAGAAGGCTTCGGCCGCGGCGCGCGTGGTCCAGATACCGGCGGTCGCGGCGGCCGGGATGCCCAGCAGCGAGGACTGTGTGGTCTGCACCAGCGCGCTCTTCAGATCCACGCCGTGATCCTCGAGATACTGGTAGTGATCGTTGTTGGCCGGCGAATAGCTGGGCGCGCCGGAAGTGTTGCCGATGTAGAGGATGTCGCCGGAGAGCACCTGCCGGAAATCCACGTCGTCGCGCACCATGCCGATGACGGTGGCGGTGTAGTCGTTCAGCGGGACGAACACGCTCTGGGCGCGGTTGGTCCAGGGCGCGACCCAGTTCTTCAGCGTGACGTTGTAGAAGTTGCTGTTGGCCAGGGCCAGCTGCGCGGCGCCGTTGCTGTCCCCGCTGCTGATCAGGCTCGCCATGTTGGTGAGCACGGCGTCGCTGGGCGGAACGCCGGCGATACGGTCATGCAACCGCTTGGCCTGGTCACGGGAGCTGGCCAGGGCCGCCATGGGTGCCTGCAGCGCCACGAGCGCGGCGGCGACGGCCACAGCGACGCGCTGCACGCGGTTGCTGCGAGTGTGGATTGCCATCTCTTGAAACTCCCTTGCGTGCATGATCCCTGCTGCACTTGGCGGCCATCTTAAGCAGCCCCCAACCCTGTGCGTAATGTCTCAAAGCACCGACGTCGCTGCGTGCAGACATCCTGCAAAAGCAGCATCCGGAGGTATGCTTGAGGTATGAGAAATCGCTGCTGCTGCCTGTTTGTGACGCAGTTGGGCAGTTAGTGCCGCAAGGGAGCACGTAGGGATGAAATTCCGGGTGATTATGACTGCCGCGAGTCTGCTCGCGCTGGCTGCCTGCGGCAGCAAAGGCAGCGTCAGCATCGGCAGTGGCCAGAGCAGCGACTCGGCCACGGTGGATTTTTCCATCGCATATGTGAAGCGCGTCACACCCCAGACACAGGACGAGGATGACCTGCGCCAGCAGCGCGACATCTCCACGGCCGCCAATCTGTATGTGCGCGATCAGGCTTCGGCCAGCGGCACCGAAACCAAGATCACCGGCAATGCCGCCTGCGACGCCACCACCGGCATGGGCGCAGGCAGCGAATGGGACATCCGCGACCTGGACGTCTCCACCGATGGCACGCGCCTGATCTTTGCGGCGCGCCAGATCATGGATCAGGACGAAAATGAGACGCCCAACTGGGGCATCTGGGAGTTCGTGATCGGCAGCACCTGCCCGGTGCGCGTCATCAGCGACGACGTCACCGCCGATGCCGGCCAGGATCTCTCACCGCACTACCTGCCGGACAACGGCATCCGCCGCCGCATCCTGTTCTCCTCCACACGGCAGCCGCAGTCCAAGTCCGTGCTGCTCGATGAGGGCAAACCGCAGTTCGAGGCGCAGACCGAGGATCGCAACGAACCCGCCTTCACGCTGCATGTGATGAATGGCGACGGCACCGACATCCACCAGATCAGTTTCAACCAGAGCCACGATATCTATGGCGCAGTACTGTCGGTGCTGAAGACCGGCCAGGCGGCCGATTGTCCCGATGCCACCGGCAACAGTGCCGGCTGCACCGGCCGCATCGTGTTCACGCGCTGGGACAGCGCGCGCGACAGCTTCGGCGCGCGCCGCAATGCCATGCATCTGTACAGCGCGAATCCGGATGGCTCCGACCAGCAGCTGCTGTACGGCGCGGAAAGCCATGACAGCGGCAGCTGCGGCGACGTCAGCGACTGCGACGACACCATCGAGTTCGTGCGGGTGCGCGAGATGGAGGACGGCAAGCTGCTGGCGCTGGGCCGGCCGTTCACGAACGCCGACTTCGGCGGCAACCTGTACATCATCGATGCCGCCAACTACGTGGAACAGCACCAGGGCGTGCCCACGGTGAAGAGCGCGATCTCCTCGGCAGCAGGCCCCGGGCAGGTCACCGCCACCAGCAACGACGTGCGCAATGGCGTGGCCAACGAACTGCCGCTGGCTTCGCCGGGCGGCCGCTTCCTGGCCGCCTACCCGCTCTGGGATGACTCCGGGCGCATCCTGGTGAGCTGGTCGGAATGCCGTCTGCAGCAGACCGATGGCACCGTCGTGGCCTGCACCGACGCCAACATGACCAAGTTCTCCGCCGGGACGCTGACACTGGCGCCTTCGGTATACTCGCTCTGGCTGTTCAACCCTTCTGACAACACCTTCAAACCCATCTTCGAGCCCACGGAAGGGGTGATGGTCACCGACGTGGTGTCGCTGCAGGCACGCGGCACGGCGCAGCTGCCGGCCTACATTGCCGACACCTCCAGCAGCACCCTGTCGAGCGCCGGCCTGGCCATCCTCGACATCCCCAGCGTGTACGACTGGGACGATGGCACCTGGAGCGGCCTGGCCTCCTCCGTCGCCTCGCTCGGCGGACCCTCCGGCGCGACGATCAGCGGTGTGTCGGCGCTGGCCGCCACCTACCGTCCGGCGCGCTTCCTGCGCATCGAGAAAGCGGTTTCGCTGCCCAGCGACGATCCGGACGATGGCAACGGACGCGACTTCGACACCGACCTGGCCTTCGGTCCCAATGGCCGCTTCATGCGCGAGATCATCGGCTATGTGCCGATCGAACCGGATGGCTCGGTGCGTGTGAAGGTGCCGGCCAACGTGGCCTTCCAGGCGGTGGTGCTCGATGCCAACGGCCGACGCATTTTCCAGCCCAACAACATCTGGCAGCAGCTGCGCCCCGGTGAGGTCGGCAGCTGCTTCGGTTGTTATTACCGGCCGATGACGGTTACCGACGACGGCGACACCATCAGCGTTTCGCATCACCGCAACGGGCTGTTCACGCCCGTCTATTCCGGTGCCAGCACCTACAGCGGCACTGCCTTGCAGCCACCGTCCGGCTGCACGCAGACCATGGCCGAGACGCTGTTCAACTACGTCTGCAATCCGGCGAACAACTCCACCATCGCCGCTGCCAACCTCAATGCCGCGAACACGCTCAGCGTCAACGTGACGTTCACGGACCCGTGGTTCAGCGGCAGCACCGGCAACGAAAGCTTCGCGTACGTGTATACATCGAACGCCATGGCCACCGGCCTGACCACCACGATCCCGACCGGCACCTCCTGCGCCACCACCTGGGTGCCGACCTGCCGCATCGTGATCAACTACGAGACGCATATCCATCCGCTGTGGTCGGTGACCCGCGGCACCGTGGACACCGATCACCCGCTGGGCTCGGATACCTGCGTCAGCTGCCATTCGAGCAGCCTCACGCAGGTGGTTCAGCGCGATCCGGACGGCGACGGCATCTTCACCGACACCACCGTACCCAGGCCGCCGGATGGCAATCTCGAGCTGGACGACGACCCGGCGCAGACCGCGACCACCCAGTATCGCGCCTACCTGCAACTGACGGCGGCCCACGCGGTGCTAATCCTTGGTCCTGCGGATACACTGATCCAGCAGACGGACACCAGCGGCAATGGCGTGACCGTGGCAGGACCGATCCGGGCCGGCGGCGCCAATGCCTCCACCAGCTTCTTCCCGTTGTTTGCGACGGGCGGCAGCCATGCGGGTCGACTGACCACGGCAGAATTGCGCCTGCTCTCGGAGTGGGTGGATATTGGAGCTTCGTATTACAACGATCCTTTCAAAGTACCGCTGGCCCAATAACCTTGCCTGGCTGCTGTTGTGCGCGCTGCTGGCCCTGCCGGCGGCGCCCGCCGCTGCGCGCGACAAGGAACTGCTGCAGCTGTTCATCACCCAGCCCTACCTGGAACTGCACTCCGGGCCGGGTCGCGGCTATCCGGTCACGCAGGTGGTCGGCCGCGGCGATTCGGTGGACGTGATCATGCGGCGCACCGAGTGGTTCAAGGTACGCACCGAGCGCGGCATCGAGGGTTGGGCATCGGAGCAGGATCTGGTGCTGGCGCAGCTCGCCGACGGCAGCGCCTTCACCTTCAACCGCGGCGATCGCGCCGGCTTCATCAGCCATCGCTGGGAGACCGGCGTCATGGCCGGCGACTACGCCGGCGCTTCGATGATTTCGGCGTACCAGTCATTCTCGTTCAACGACCAGCTGAAGATCGAGCTGACCGCCGGCCAGTACCTGGGCAACATCTCCAACGGTTACGTCGTGGAGATCGGCATCAATCACGTTTTCATGCCGCAGTGGCGCCTCTCGCCCTTCGTCACGCTGGGCACGGGCCTGGATCACGTGGCGCCCAAGGTGACGCTGGCCGAACCGCTGGACAGCACCGATCAGACGGCCTATGTGGGCCTGGGCGTGCGCTACTACTGGGCGCGGCGCTTCTTCGTGCGCGGTGAGTACCGTCATCACACGGTATTCACCAGCCGCGATCAAAATGAGGTGAAACAGGAATGGAAGCTCGGACTCGCGTTCTTCTACTAGCGCTCATCAGCCTGCCGCTGGCCGGCTGCGCGAGCCTGCACCTGCCCTGGCACAAGACCCAGGCAGCCGCGGAGGGCGCGGAAGCCAGCCCGCCGGTCACCTCCGCGCCGGTCACCTCCGCGCCGATCGAAGCGCAGCCGGACAGCAGCGACAATGCCGCGCCGCGGGTGATCGATCCGGTGGTGGAACGCCGCAAGATCAAGGTGCCGAAGATCGACACCGAGAACATCGAGATCGGCGCCTACTACGGCGAGCTGTCCATCGAAGACTTCGGTGCCAGCCCCTATTCGGGCCTGCGCTTCAGGTACCACGTCACCGAGGACTTCTTCTTCGAGGCCAGCCTGGCGCGCGCCACAGCCGGCAAGACCAGCTTCGAGACCCTGGGCGGCAATATCCAGCTGCTCACCGACGATGAGAGGAAGCTCACACATTACAGCCTGTCGCTGGGCTACAACTTCCTGCCCGGCGAAATTTTCATCGGCCGCAACCGCGCCATGACCAGCACGCTGTACCTGCTGGGCGGCATCGGTTCGGTGAAGTTCGCAGGCGACCAGTATTTCAGCATCAACTTCGGTACCGGCTTCCAGGTGCTGCCCACCGACTGGCTGGCGCTGCACATCGAGATGCAGGACGTGGTGTTCAACTCGGATCTGCTCGGCGTCAACAAACTGAAGAACAACCTGCAGGCGCAGATCGGCGCCAGCGTGTTCTTCTAGCCGCGCATTGCAAGGAGTCGCGATCATGCGTAGTGCCCTGTTTTCCGCCGCTCTCGCCAGCGCAGCGCTGCTCGCTGCCGCGCCAGGCCAGGCGGCCCTGAACGAAGGCGCCGCGGCGCCGGCCTTCAGGCTCAATTCCACGCTCGGCAAGCCAGTCGCGCTCGGCGACTACAAGGGCCAGGTGGTGCTGGTGAATTTCTGGGCCAGCTGGTGCGGCCCGTGCCGCACCGAGATGCCCATCCTCGAGCAGATCTACAAGCGCTACAAATCCATGGGTGTCACGCTGGTGGGCGTGAACGTGGAGCCGGATTCCTCGGCGGGCCTGGAATGGCTCAAGGCCACGCCTGTCTCCTTTCCGATACTCTTCGACACCGACAGCGCCGTCAGTAAGCTGTACGACGTCAATGGCATGCCCAACACCGTGATCGTGGATCGCAAGGGCAACGTGCGCTACATCCACCGCGGTTACAAGAGCGGCGCCGAGAACGACTACATGGATCAGCTGCGCGCCTTGATCCGGGAGAAATAGGCAGATGAAACGGCGAGTCCTGGCTTTGGCGGGCATGGCGGCAGCGGGCCTGCTGGCTGGCTGCGCGCCACTGCGACCCTGGGTGAAGCCCTACGAGCGCGAACACCTGGCGGATCCCATCATGTCGTTCTCGCCGAATCCGATCTCCGCCTCGTATCTCGATCACGTGTTCGAATCCCGCGAGGGTGCCCGTGGCGCCACCGGCAGCGTGGGTGGCGGTTGCGGATGCAATTGATGCAGGCTGCGAAGAAATTGAGCACGCTGCTGCGCCTGTGCGCGGGCAGCCTGTGCCTGTGGCAGGCCGCCTCGGCCGGCGTGCTGCCCGAGGATCGCGCCGACGTGCTGTATCACAACTACAGCGGCGGCGGCATCACCATCCAGGGTCCCTCGGTGCTGGTGCGCAAGAAGATCGGCGATTCCGTATCGGTGTCGGGCAACTACTACGTCGACATGATCTCCAGCGCCTCCATCGACGTGGTGACGCAGGCCAGCCCCATGTGCAAGAGCGCCTGCTACAAGGAAGAGCGCAGGCAGGGCAGCGTCGGCGTCGACTACCTGCATGGCAAGACCACCTACAGCGCCGGCTACATCGACAGCAATGAGCCCGACTACAAGTCCAAGACCGGCTACCTATCGGTCAGCCAGGACATGTTCGGCGATCTGACCACCGTCTCCTTCGGCTACACGCGCGGCTGGGACCAGGTCGGCGAGCGCGACCACGTCAACAACGTCACCAACTGGGTGGGCAACACCGACCGCGCCAACTGGCAGGTGGGGCTCTCGCAGGTGCTGACGCGCAAACTGCTGCTGGGCCTGAACTACGAGACCACTGAAAGCCAGGGCGTGCTGAACAACCCGTACCGCTCGATCCGCTACGTGGATGCCAGCAACGGCAACGGCTACAGCTGGGACAAGGAAGTCTATCCGCACACCCGCACCGGCAACGCGATCTCCGCGGAGCTGAAGTACTACCTGCCGTGGCGCGCTGCGCTGGATGGCAGCTACCGCTTCTACTCCGACACCTGGGGCATCCAGGCGCACACCGCGCGCCTGGGCTACACACAGCCGTGGAAAGGCTGGACCTTCGACGGCCGCCTGCGCTTCTACACGCAGACCCACGCGACCTTCTACAGCGATCTGTTTCCCTACGCGAACGCGCAGAACTTCATGGCGCGCGATCGTGAACTTGCCACCTTCACCAATGTCACATTGGGAGCGGGTGCCGCATGGCAGTTCAAGGTGGCGCGTGCGCCCTGGATCGACAAGGGCACGCTCAACCTGAGCTGGGATCACCTGCACATCGCCTACGACGATTTCCGCGATGTCAGAGTGACAACTTCGTCACCTGGAACCGAACCGCTGTACGTGCTGGACGCCGACGTTCTGCAGTTCTTTATTTCGATCTGGTACTGACGGATCATTGGCCAGCTGAACATTGGCCATTTGCCAGGGGACGACTATGAACATGAGACTGCCCGGGCTGGCGGCTGCGCTGCTTGCCCTGCTTACCGTTGCGATTCCGACGCTGAGCCCGGCGGCTGAAAACCGCCAGGAAGCCAAGCTGGTGCTGGCCAGCAAGGTGCTCGAGGAACTGCGCAACCAGCCCGACCAGAACGTACCCGCCTGGCTGATGCAGCGCGCCTACGGCGTCGCCGTCATCCCGGATGTCATCCAGGGCGCCTTCATCTTCGGTGGCCGGCACGGCACCGGCGCGCTCAGCGTGCGTGACACGGCCGGACGCTTCTCCGAGCCCGTGTTCATTTCGCTGACCGGCGGCAGCGTCGGCTGGCAGATCGGTGCGCAGGCTGCCGACGTGGTGCTGATCTTCGCCACACGTCGCAGCGTCGAATACTTCGAGAAGGGCGACTTCACGCTGGGCGGCAGCGCCGCCGTGACGGCCGGCCCGCTCGGCCGCCAGACCGAAGCCGCCGCCGGCAAGGATGCCGAGGTGTATGCCTACACGCGCACCCGCGGCCTGTTCGCCGGCGTGGCGCTGGACGGCACGGCGCTGACCTTCGACAGCAAGGCCAACCGCAGCTTCTACGGCCGTGAAACCAGCACCGACGAGATCGCCGCCGGCAAGGTGCGCAGCAATTCGGAATCGGCGCGCCGCTTCATCGCCGCGCTGACCACGTTGTCGGGCAATGGCGCTCCGGGTGGCAATGCGCCGGCGGCAACCCCGGCCACTTCCACTGCGGCGCCTGCCGCCAATGAGAGCGGCGGCGCCCGCACCTTCCCGCTGGAAGACACCAACCCGGGCGCGGAACCACCGCGCTGATCGTTCGCCCGCTACTGAGCGGGCGCCGCCCCGGCACCCTTGAGGTGCTGGTCGAAGAACTCGGTGATGGCGCGGTAGGCATGGCGCTGCATGGCGGGCGTCGACAGCCCATGCTTGCCGCCCGGGTAGGTCATCAGTTCGAACTGCGTGCCCTGAGCCTGCAGGGCCGCCATCAGCTGCGTGGAATTGCTGAACAGCACGTTGTCGTCCGCCATGCCGTGCACCAGCAGCAGCGGCGCCGTGAGCCCCGCCAGCCGCGCGAACACCCCGCTCTGCGCATAGCCCTCCGCATTGTCCCGCGGCCGCTGCAGGTAGCGCTCGGTGTAATGCGTGTCGTACAGCGACCAGTCGGTGACCGGCGCCACAGCCACACCGGCGGCAAATTCACTGCTGGCGCGCGTCAGCAGATTCACGCTCATGTAGCCGCCATAGCTCCAGCCGAACACGCCGATGGCCTTGGGGTCGACAAAACTCTGCTGCTTCAGCCAGGCCACGCCGGTGAGCTGATCCTGCGCCTCGACCTCGCCCAGCTGACGATAGATGGGGTCGGAGAAGGCGCGGCTGCGCCGATCGGAACCGCGGTTGTCGATGGAGAAGACCAGGTAGCCCTGCTGCGCCAGATACTCGTGATACAGCGCGGGCCAGCGCTTCTGCACCACCTGCACGGTGGGACCGCCATAGGTGTAGAGGATCGCGGGATAGCGGCGAGTGGCATCGAAGTGCGGCGGCTTCAGCAGGCTGTAATGCAGCTCCTGACCATCGGCCGCCTTCAGCACGCCGTATTCGGGCACCACATGGCTGTCGCGATAGCTCCAGTAGGGGTGGCTCTGATCCAGCGCGTTGGCTTCCAGCCAGGCCAGGCGCCGCCCGTCGGGGCCGCGCACACTGACATTGGGCGGCGTATCCGGTGACGAATAGCTGTCCACGTACAGCTGCAGATCATCCGCCTGACGCGGGAACACGGCCGCATGCCAGCCCGGTTCCTGGCTGATGCGCCGCGGCTGCCCGCCGTCGCGCCCATCCAGCCGCAGTGTGTAGATCTGCTGCTCCAGCGCATCGTCACGATTCGAGGTAAAATAGACCAGCCCATGCTTTTCATCCACCGCCAGCACGGCATCGATGCGCCAGCCGGTCGTTCCCAGCATGCGCACCAGCTGACCATCCAGACCATACAGATACAGCTGCTTGAAGCCGCTGCGCTCCGACGCCCAGAGGAACCGGGCGCTGCGCTTCAGGAAATGCAGGTCGTCGTTCAGATTGATCCAGGTCGATGAGCTTTCTGTCAGCAGACTGCGCTGCTGCAGCGTGCCGGCTGCGGCCCAGCGCAGATCCAGATGCTTCTGGTCGCGTGACTGCACCTGGAAGGCGAGCGCGCTGGCATCGGGCAGCCAGTTGACGCGCGCCAGATAGATATCCGGATCCGCGCCCAGATCCAGCCAGCGCGTCGCACCACCCTGTGGCACCAGCAACCCGAGCTGCACGCGCACATTGGCAGCGCCGGCGCGCGGATAGCGCTGGCGAACCACCTCGGTGTGATCGGCATACACCTCGAAGCGCTGCACTTCGGCCACCTGGGACTCGTCGTAGCGCTCGAAGGCAAGCTGCGAATCATCGGGCGCCCACCAGTACCCCTGGCTGCGGTCCATCTCCTCCTGCGCGATGAATTCAGCCTCGGCATTGTGGATAGCGCCACCGCCATCCTGGGTGAGCTGACGCACCTGGCCCGTGGCCAGCTCGATCACGTACAGGTTCTGCTGCCATACGTAGGAAACATAGTGGCCGCGCGGCGAAATCTGCGGATCGATGACATCCGCCTGCTGCAGCAGCAGGCGCAGCGCCTGGCCGGGCGGCTTGCGCAGATCGTACAGATACAGTTTGTCTGCCAGTGGGAACAACAGCTGCTGACCATCCGGCGACCATTGATAGTCGGCAATGCCGTGGTAGGCCGCGGTGCGTTCGCGCTCGCGGCGCGCCTTCTCGGCGTCGCTGAGCGTTGCGTCGGCCGCCAGTTCGCGCGAGTCCACCAGCAGACGCAGCTGATTGGCGCGCACATCGTAGGCCCACAGATCGAGCTGGTACTGATCGTCGAGCTTGCCGCGCAGCAGCCCCACCCGCGAACCATCCGGCGCGATCTGCACGTTGCGCGGTTTGGGACCATCCAGGCCCGGATCGGCAAACAGCCGTTCGAGCGTCAATTGCCCGGCAGCGGCGGGCCACGCTCCCAACGCCGCCGCACTGCCGACCAGAACCTGGAACCATCGCAACAGGGAATGCATGCCAGCGCCACGATGCCACCTGCGCGGGGTGCACCGCAATCCCGGACGCATGCGTCTGCGCGACGCCTGGCCGCGAGTCACCCTGCCTAGTGGCCAACCTCGATCACTGACTTGCCGCGCGTGTGTCCGCCCTGGCTGTATTCCCAGGCCTGCGCGGTTTCAGCCAGCGACGCGTAGCTCTTGTCGATGACAATCCTGAACTGGCCCTGCTCGGCAAGCCTGGCCAGGCCCGTCAGCATGTCGTGCTGCGAGGTGCCGGTCATGGTGCGATTGGAGCAGCGCACCTGCGCGGCAGCGCAATCCGCATCGCTGGGCAGACCGCCCACCGAGACCAGGATGCCGCCCTTCTTCAGCACCTTCAGCGCCTTGTTGGCGTTGTCGCTGTCCACGGTGTTGATGACCACGTCCGCGTCCCGGACGATGTCCTCGAAGTTCTGCGTCTTGTAGTCGATGGGCTGATCCACGCCCAGGGACTTCAGCAAGTCGATGTTGCTGGTGGATGCCGTGGAGATCACGCGGGCGCCACGGCTCTTGGCGATCTGCACCGCCGCCGAACCCACGCCACCCGAACCACCCAGCACCACCACGCTCTGGCCCTTCTGCACCTGCGCCACGTCGACGAGCATGTTCCACGCCGTCATGCTCGCATGGGGAATGCCGGCAGCTTCTGCAAAGGAAATGTTCTTCGGCTTGGGCACCACGGTCTCGGCCGGCGCGACCACGTACTCGGCATAGGTGCCGCGCGCGCGCGTCCAGACGATGACGGCATCGCCGGCCTTGAAGCCGCTGACGCCGGCGCCAATGGCGTCGATCACGCCCGCCGCATCGTAGCCCGGCGTGTTGTAGGGGTTCAGTTCGTTGTTCACGCCCACCGGCGCCGTACCCGCCGCCATACGCTGCACCGTCTTCCAGTCCACCGGGTTGACGCCCACGGCATAGACCCGCACCCGCACCTGTCCGGCCGCCGGCTCCAGCATGGCCACGGCCTTCAGTACCGGCTTGCCGCCCGCTTCGATCTGCACGGCGTTGTAAGTCTTCGGCGCCGCCAGCGCCAGGCTCGACAACGCACACAGCGCCAGAGCAGCCAGCCGCCGCCACGAAACAATTGCACTTGAAATCATGGTTCCCCCCACCCTTTCCTTGTCACGACTTCAGCATGCCAGACTCAGACCCGCCGGACCACCGTGCGGATCGGGAAACCGACTCCGGTGGAGCTCTCTGCCATGCCGACTCCAGCTCAGGGTGCGGATCGGGCCTCTTTCAATGCACCTTGTTGCTCAAGATGCGGGCCTGCAAGCCGATCAAGGGTTGTCAGTCCCACTGCATCGAGCCTCGTGCCTCACTATCCCGCCAACGCCCTGAGCTACTTCGGCAGAATCAGCCTGTTCTGGCTGATCGTCTGCGGTGCGGCTGCGCGGCCGGCGGCTGGCACCAGCGCATTGGGATGGGCATTGGTGGTACTCGGCTCCGTGATTGGCATCATCGGCATCAGCTACTGCTCGCACCGAATCCGGTTGCTGGCACCGCCCTGGGAAAGCCTGTCACGTTCGGCCGTCCACAAACTGCGTCAAACCGCCTTGCTCGCCATCGAGTACTCACTGTGCCTGCTGCTGGCCAGTGCCCTGAATCACACTTGAAGTCATTCCCCGCGCTGAATTTGCGGAGCATGTCTCGAATTCATCACCCCCGGCTTTGTACATAAATCGTCAGCGGCTATACATAAAAGCGCCAAAGCGCTGACAGACCTTTTTACAATCTGAACGTGATGACACCCAGCTTTCAGCCCGATCGCTCGCCCATGGACACGCAGCAGATCCGCATTGCAGGTCTGAAGCATCGGCGCGTCAAAATGGGCTCTGCACAATCACCCATCATGAGCAGCGTGCATCGCGCTCTGGCACCGCTGTGGGCAAGCCTGAGTTTTCTGATTTCGCTGTGGCTGGGTAACGCACCACTGTCGCTGCCCGCCTTTTCACTGGCCGTCATCGTGTTTGTCGGCGCGCTGCAGCTGATCTCGGTGCCGCGCATGACGCCCGATGCTCCCAACCTGTGGGACAACCTCAAACAGCATTTCCCGGGACTGCTGGTGGACTGGATTCTGCTGAGCCTGCTGCTGCTGTTCATCGACAACACCCTCAACAGCAGCCCGGCGTTGACCACCAGACAGATGCTGACCTGGTTTGCCATGGGCCCCTTCATTGCCGCGCAGTCATCGGCGGTCAGCGCCTGGCTGGCACGTCTGACCGGCCTGACCATGATCGACACGCATCGGTATGTGGTGATTGGTGCCAATGAGCTGGCACTGGAACTGAATCGCCGCACACAAGCTGCAGGCAATCAGAATTTCATGGGTTTCTTCGACGACCGCGACAGCACCCGCCTGCCGGGTGAATGCGGACAGAATATGCTGGGTGATCTCAGTGAAGTGTGCCAGTACGTCCAGACACACAACATCAACGCGGTGTACATCACCCTGCCGGTAGCTACCAACGCGCGAGTGCGCAAAGTCCTGAAAGAACTGCGCGACACCACCGCATCGGTATATGTCGTGCCATTGATCATGTTCCTCGACACCATCCAGGCACGCATGACCGAGATTGAAGGCATGCCTCTGCTGTCGGTGTATGACACCCCACTGGATGGCATCAATGCGCTGTACAAACGCATAACCGACATCGTGATTTCCGGACTGGTGCTGGCTGTCATCTGGCCGGTACTGCTGATTATCGCTTTCGGCGTCAAACTGTCATCGCCAGGTCCCGCCCTGTTCCGCCAGCATCGTTATGGCCTGCATGGCGAACGGATTACGGTGTACAAGTTCCGCTCCATGCGCGTACAGGAAAATGGCAAGGACGTGGTGCAAGCCGTGCGTGGCGATCAGCGCATCACCCGCTTCGGTCAGTTTCTGCGGAGCTCGTCACTGGATGAACTGCCGCAGATCATCAACGTGCTGCAAGGACGCATGAGTCTGGTGGGCCCGCGCCCGCACGCCGTGGCACACAATGAACAATATCGACGCCTGATTGATGGCTACATGTTCCGCCACAAGGTGCGTCCTGGCATCACCGGCTGGGCACAGGTGAATGGTCTGCGTGGCGAAACCGAAACCATCGACAAGATGCGGCGCCGCATTGATTACGACCTGGATTATCTGCGCCAGTGGTCACTGGCTATGGACTTCAGGATTCTGGTCCGCACCGTGCGACTGGTGTTTGGTGACGCCAGCGCTTACTGAAGAATCAAGGCGAATGCCGCAGCCGCCCAGGCCGCAGTAGCCATCCGGATTTTTCGCCAGATACTGCTGGTGATACTCCTCCGCATAGTAGAACGGCGGCGCCTTCCCGATCTGCGTGGTGATGCGACCGCGGCCGGCGGCGTGCAGCGCGGCCTGGTAGAGCTCGCGGCTCTGTTCAGCGGCATCGAGCTGCGCATCGTCGTAGCAGAAGATCACGGAGCGGTACTGCGTGCCGTGGTCATTGCCCTGGCGATTGCCCTGGGTGGGGTCGTGGTGTTCCCAGAAGGCCTTCAGCAGGCTGTCGTAGCTGATCTTCGCCGGGTCGTACACCACCAGCACCACCTCGGCGTGGTTGGTGCGGCCAGCGCAGACCAGCTTGTAATCGGGATCGGCCACGGTGCCGCCGGCATAGCCCACGGCGGTGACCACCACACCGGGCAGCTCCCAGAACAGGCGCTCGGCGCCCCAGAAACAGCCCAGACCGAACAGTGCCTGCTTCAGACCGGGCGCGAACGGCGGCCGCAGGGCCTGAGCATTCACAAAATGCGTGCTGGCTGTCATGTTCTGGCACTCCAATCCGGTTAGAATTTCCCAATCATATGGGCATCTCGCAAGCAAACAACCTGGTGGGTCCGACGGAACAGCGTCCGCGGCCCTATGGCATCCGCGTCAGCCTGCGTCCGGGCGATCCGTTCCGCAAGCTCATGGGCTCGGACTGGCAGCGCGAGCACTGGTTCGCCACAGCTGCCGAACGCGACACCGTTCTGTCGGAAATGGCCCGGGAACACGAATATTCCCGCGTCGGCGACAAGCCGGCTCTGAGCTTCGACAAGGTCGAAAACCTGGCCGTCAGCCGCGGCCTGTAAGGGCCGCCGCGGGCGCGGCTGCGCCGCCCCGCCACTCCCAACCCTGCACCAGGATCAGGCATCACTGCGGCGCTGCCCGCCTTCGCGCCATGGCGCACTGACGGGAAACGCGGCTTCGCGCCAGCTTCAAAAAATTTCGTTCTCAATGCGAACCATTCGGCTTCGCAACAAAAGCTTCATGCGGCTATGCTGCCTCCATGCCTGAGAAAATTGCGGCGGACGGCAACGAGGCCTCCGTCGATCATCATGTCGAGGCGGTGATTTCGCTGTCGCGACGCATGCTGGACGATGTGCTGGAGTCGGTCAGCCATATTTCTGCGGTCAATCGCGCCTCGCAGATGCTGTCGATGAACGCCCGCATCGAAGCAGCGCGGGCCGGCAATGCCGGCCTGGGTTTCTCGGTGGTGGCGCAGGAACTCACCCGTCTGTCCGGCGACATGGGCAAGGCAGCCTCGGACATCGTCGCCAAGTCGCAGACCACGGGCGTGGCGCTCGACGAGATGATCGCTCGCCTCTCCACCCAGGTGCGTGACAACCGGTTGTGCGACCTGGCGCTGGCCAACATCGATCTGATCGATCGCAACCTGTATGAGCGCAGCTGCGACGTGCGCTGGTGGGCCACGGACGCCACGGCCTGCGATTGCCTGCAGAACCCTGATGAATCGGCGCGCCGCCTGGCGACGCGGCGGCTCGGACAGATTCTGGACTCCTACACGGTCTATTTCGATCTGGCGCTGGTGGATCTCACCGGCACGGTGATCGCCAACGGCCGCCCCGAGAAGTTCCGCTCGCAGGGCATGAACGTGGCCGAAGCGGCCTGGTTCCAGGCCGCACTGGCCACCGGCAGCGGCAGCGAGTACGGCTTCCAGTCCGTGCACGCCTCACCGCTGGTGAACGACGAACTGGCGCTGGTTTACTCCTGCGTGGTGCGCGAGGGCGGCCGTGTCAACGGCAGACCGCTGGGCGTGCTCGGCATCGTGTTCGCCTGGGAGGCACTGGGCCAGACCGTGGTGAAGCGCACGCCGCTGTCGCGCGAGGAATGGCAGAAAACCCGCGTATGCATCATCGATGACAGCGGTCAGGTGCTGGCCGACTCGGAGGGCAGGCTGCTGAAGGAAAGACTGGCCTTCGAAGATCTGGCCGACATGCTGCGCGAGAAGCGCAGCGCGCGCACCGTGAAGCTGGGCACGCAGCCGGTGCGCGTAGCGCACGCAGCCTCACCAGGTTTCGAGACCTATCGCACCGGCTGGCACAGCCTGGTGATCAGGAAGCTGGCCTGAGCGGCGCGCTGAAACTGCCGGCCGCGCCCCGGCGCTCACCCGGCCGTTGCCGACCAGGCCAGCAGCGCGGGCAGACCCACGATCAGCATTGCGCCCGCCGCACGCACCGTACGAGCCGGAGCATTGCGCAACCGGGGTGACTGCCGCGAATGAAGAGGCGTGGGCACCCCGACTCTGCCTACAGACCCCGTCCCAGGAACAGGTACAGGGCCGCGCCCTGCCCTTTCTGGTCATAGCCCACGGCCAGGTAGGCGGGGCCCAGATAGGTGTCCGCACCGAAGAACAGTGCCGCGTCCTTGTGGATGTCCTCAAGGCCGATGTCCTTGCGATCGGACCACACATTGCCCATCTCCAGGGACAGACCGGCGTAGGCCGGCACGTTCAGCAGCCCTTCGCCGCCGCTGCCCACCTTGCGCATGTAGATGGCGCGGGCAATGCCGTAATGTGGCCCCGCCAGCGAGTCCGCGGTGATGCCGGAGAGATTGGCGAAGCCGCCCAGTTCGAAGTAGGTACGCACGTTGGTGGCGCTGCCGCCCACCGTACTGCCGGCCGACACCCAGCCAATGAAGGTGTTCTTGCCCAGCGACCCGGCGATGCGCCAGTCCAGGCTCAGCTGGTCAGTACCCTGCTCACCGCCGGCGTCGCCCTCTTCGGTACGGCCCTCGAGCTGCAACGCCTGCCCCGAATGCGGGAAGGTGGCGCTGTCCATGCGATCGTAGGAGAGCCGCGCGAAGTAGGCGCGCGCGTGAAAGGTGGTGGCCGGTATGTTGGTCGAGCCCAGCGTCAGACGCGAACTGCCATTGGTGTCCAGCACGCCGGTGCGCACCTCGCCCCAGCTGCCCAGTTCACGCCCCAGATCCAGGCCCATCTGGAAGCTGCGCACCCGGTAGCGTCCGACCACTTCACCGTCGACGATCTCGGAAACGTTGTGCGCCTCCACCTCGGCATGCGGAGCGATGAAGTAACGCTGCGCCAGTGACAACGGCTGATAGAATTCGCTGGACAGCGACGGGGAAGTGCCGATGCGCCCATCCCACACCCATTCGCCACCCAGCTGGTTGAGTTCGGTGAAATCCAGCCTACCGTAGGCGTTGAAACTGGAATTGCCCTCGAAGTCATCCTGCAGGCTCAGTCCGAAGCGCACATAGTTCGGCCCCCAGGAATTGCGCTGCAGGTTGAACAGCAACCCGTCGCGCTGCGTTGCATCCTGGCTCAGCTGATAGTCGATGGATTCGAGCTCGCCGCGCCCATAGAGATCGTTCTCGCGCCGGGCAATGGCATTCGGCTGCAGCGGCTGTCCGGCCATGTCGCCGAAAGTGGCCTGTACCAGCCGCGCGTAGCGCTCTGAACCCGGGGCGACAGCGATGAATTGCGGCACGGGCAGCGGCGCATTGCGCGCCGCGCGCAACTGCAGATAGCGCTGGTAATCCGCATCGTCGTCACTGTGTTCGGCCAGATTCGGGGCAGCGGCGCGCGCCGCAGCGTAGCCGGCATCGATGGCCTTGCGCAGCACGCGAAAGTCGTAGGACGCCACATCGCTCATGATCGGCTGGATCAGCACGTCGTGGCTGGAGAGCGTGCCCAGCTGCCGCTCGGTGTCCGAACGCATCAGCACCGCCAGCGTCTGCGTGGATACGCGCGCGATGCTGTTGAGCTGCTGGCGGCTCAGCAGCGGATTGCCCACATCGACGACGATGAGGATGTCCACGCCCATGCTGCGTGCCACATCCACCGGCAGATTGCTGGAGAGTCCGCCGTCGACCAGCAAGCGGTTGTCCAGCGTTACCGGCGTGAAGACGCCAGGTGCCGACAGGCTGGCGCGCAACGCCATGGTCAGATCGCCGGAGCCGAGGATCACGCGCTCGCCATTGGCAAGGTCGGTGGCCACGGCGCGAAACGGAATAGGCAGCTTGTCGAAATCCTGGATGCCGGCCACCGGCAGGGTCTGCTGACGCAGGATCTGCACCAGCTTCTGGCCCTGGATCAGGCCACGCGGCAGCAACAGCCGCTTGCCCCGGATGCCCAGCGGCACGTCGATGTAGTCGCGCTCCTCCAGCTTGCGACGATAGGCAAGCCCCGCGCGCGGCGGCCGGTCACGGAAGGCGTCCTGCCAGTCCACGGAAGTGAGCAGCTTTTCGATGTCGTTGCCGGACATGCCGCTGGCATACAGTCCACCGACCACGGCCCCCATGCTGGTGCCGGCGATGGCGTCGATGGGAATGTGCAGCTCGTCGAGCACCTTGAGCACACCGATGTGCGCTGCGCCGCGCGCGCCACCACCGGAGAGCACCAGGCCGATGCGCGGCCGATGCGGGGGCGTTGCCGCGTCGTCCGCCGCAGCCGCCAGCGGCGCTGTCAAGGCCAACGAGAGGGTGACGATCAGGGTCAACAGACGCATGGGGCCTTCACTATACTAAAAGGCATGCTTTCCTACCTCACCAGCCCGTTCTATCTCATTTCACTGCTGATCTCGGTGGGCCTGATCGTCCATTGCATCAAGACCGGTCGTAACACCATCTGGGTGTGGGTCATGTTGTGGCTGGTCCCCATCGGCGCACTGGTCTACCTGGCCGTGGAGATCCTTCCGGATCTGTTCCGCAGCCGCACCAGCCGGCGCGCGGTGCGCGGCGTGCAGCGCGCCCTTGATCCGGGCCAGGACCTGCGCCGCTACGAACTGGAGGCTCGACGCTCCGGCGACGTGGCCAGCCGCCAGCGCTACGCCGACGAACTGCTGCGCCAGCATCGCGCCGGCGAAGCCATCGAGATCTACCGTCAGGCGCTCAGTGGCCTGTATGAGCACGATCCGAACCTGATGCTGGGCCTGGCGCGCGCGCAGTTCGCGCTGGGCCAGCCCACCGAAGCGCGCCAGACGCTGGACGCGCTGATCCAGCACAACCCCGGCTACAAGTCACCGGATGGTCACCTGCTGTACGCCCGCCTGTTACAGGCCGAAGGGGCCACCGGAAAGGCGCTGGAGGAATACAAGGTGCTGGCCGGCTACTACGCCGGCGCCGAAGCCAAGCTGCGCTATGCGCAGCTGCTCAAGCAGACGGAGCAACGCTCCCAGGCGAAGCAGGTGCTGCAGGAATTGCTCGAGCATGCGCGCGCCGCCCCGCGCCACTACCGCAAGATGCAGCAGGAGTGGCTGGCGCAGGCGGAGAAGGAACTGGCGGGCCTCTGAGATCGAGCGGCGGCGGATCCTGACGAGCGCAAAGCTTCCGTCCGCAGCGCTGTAGCGCCACGGACGCGCCTCGCCGGCTCAATCCGCAACCCTGATCTTCTTCGGGTCGAACTTCGGCTTGGGAAATTGCAGCGGCAGCTTCTGCAGAGCCTGCAACACCACCTGGGAAACCGCCAGATCCCGCAGCCACTTGTTGTTGGCCGGGATCACATGCCAGGGCGCATGACGGGTACTGCAGCGGAGCAGCATGTCCTCATAGGCCTCGCGGTACTCCTGCCATTGCGCGCGCTTGTCCAGATCCTTGGGGTCGAACTTCCAGTGCTTGTGCGGATCGTGGATGCGTTCCTCGAAGCGCCGTTTCTGCTCATCGCGGCTGATATGCAGGAACAGTTTCACCACGTGGATGTTGCTCTCCACCAGCATGCGCTCGAACTGGTTGATCTGCTCGTAGCGCAGCTTCCACACCGGTTTTGGGACCAGCTTGTCGACGCGCACCACCAGCACGTCCTCATAGTGTGAGCGATTGAACACGCCCACCTCGCCGCGCCCCGGCACATGCTGGTGCACGCGCCACAGGTAGTCGTGGCGCAGCTCCTCGGCGCCCGGCGCCTTGAACGAGGTGACCGAACACCCCTGCGGATTGAAGGCGGAGAACACATGACGCGTGGTGCTGTCCTTGCCGCCGCCATCGATGGCCTGCAGCACCACCAGCAGACCGAAGCGGCCATCGGCATAGAGCTTGTACTGCAGCTCGGCGAGCTCGGCGCCCATGCGCCGCACTTCGGCGCGTGCCGCATCCTCGTCCCAGCCGTAGGTTTCGGCGGCCTTGCGCTCACCCAGCTTGTGATGCGATCCGGGTATTACGCGCGTGGCTTGCGCCAGATCCTTCACTCGCTTGGTCATGCGGGCTCCTGTTTCTCTCTTGCGGGCTGGTTCTTGGCAGGCTGGCTGGTCGCAGAACGGGATCGTTTGCGTGGCGCCGGGATCTGCTGGGTGATGCAGTGGATGTTGCCGCCGCCGAGCAGGATCTCGCGCGCCGGCACGCCCACCACCTCGCGCTCCGGGAAGATGGCGCGCAACTTCTGCAGCGCCGCCTCGTCCGTGCTCTCATCCAGCAGCGGCACGACCACGCCGCCATTGGCCAGATAGAAGTTTACATAGCTGCCGGCCAGCCGCAGGCCGGCACGCAGCGGCCGGATGCCTTCCTTCTGCACCAGTCCGCGCGCCTCATGCTTTTCCATGTACAGCGGACCCGGCGATGGCAGCTGGTGCACGATGAGGCTGCGACCGCGCGCATCGCGCATCTGCGTCAGCCGCTCCAGCGCGTCGGCGCAGACGCGATACTGCCGATCGCGCCTGTTGTCGGTCCAGGTGAGGCACACCTCGCCGGGCCGCGCGAAACAGGCCAGGTTGTCGATGTGGCCACCGGTCTCGTCATTGATGACACCGGCCCCCAGCCACAGCACCTTCTCGGCGCCGGTGTAGTCCAGCAGCAGCTTCTCGATGCGTGCCCGGGAAAGTTTCGGATTGCGATTCGGATTGAGCAGGCATTGCTCGGTGACCAGCAGCGTGCCCTCGCCGTCGCTGTGGATGGCGCCACCTTCGTTGATGAAGGGTGCGCGATAGCGCGCCAACCCCTCCAGCTCCAATACCTGGCGCGCCACCTGCTGGTCGCGCTTGCAGGGTGTGTAGATGCCACCCCAGGCATTGAAACGCCAGTGCACACCGCGACGCTCGCCAGCGGCATTGACCACGATGGTGGGTCCCACATCGCGCATCCAGGCGTCGTCGCTGGGCATGCGCTGCACCCGGATGCGCGGCAGCAGCGCCGCGCGCGCGAAAGGCTCGGCCGCCGCGGACACGCCGATCGTAACGCGCTCGAAACGCGAGATCGCCGCGGCCACCAGCGCAAAGGCGCGCTGGGCCGGCAGCGCCTGCTCGCGCCAGTTGTCGTAGCGTTCGGGCCAGAGCATCCAGCAGCCGCTGTGACGCTCGAATTCGCCCGGCATCCAGAAACCATCCGCCTTGGGGGTGCCAGCCAATGACGCAGCTTTCGATGTCATGCCACCGATATTGCCGCAGGCGGCGCGGCGCGTCTAACCGCGCATCGGGCAACGCTGCCAGGCATGGCAGCGTTGCCGTCCGATGAAGGCCGCGTTACTTCAGCAGCTGCGCCTTGTTGGCTTCCAGCAGCTGCCGCAGGCTGGTGGGCTCGCGGCCCGTCAGCATCTTGAAGTTCCTGATGTTCTGCGCGATCTGCTCCGAGGTCGGCACCGTCATGCCCAGACCGCCGCCGTCGGTTCCTGGCTGGCCGATGCTGACGTCGATCTTGCGACCCGTGACTTCGCTGGCCACGCGCGCGATATCCGTGGTGGTGATCAGCGCCGGACCGGTGATGTCATAGGCCTGGTCCTCGGCCGCCGGATTCAGCAGCGCACCCGCCGCGGCGGCGGCGCAATCCTCACGCGTCACGGGCGCCGACGGCATCTCGTTGGCCGCCACCGTCACCTTGCCGCTGCTCACCATGCGCTGGGCCGCACCCAGCACGGTGAACTCGGCATACACGCCATTGCGCAGCATGGTCCATTTCGCACCGCTGGCCTTCAGGTTGGCTTCGCTGGCGCGATGATCCACGGCCAGCGGCGACTGGCTGACATCGGCGCCGAGGAAGGAGGTGTACACGATGTGCTTCACGCCGGCCTTCACGGCCGCGTCGAAGGCACGCTTATGCAGTTGCGGACGCGGTGTCTTCTCACCGAGGCCGATGCTGATCATCAGCATGCGCGTGCCACCGGCATAGGCATCGGCCAGCGACTCGGGCTTGTTCACGTCGCCGAAGCGTACGCTGGCGCCCTGCCTGGCGTAGTCGGCCAGCTTGTCCGGCGTGTGGCTGACCAGAATGAGGTTCTTCGCCGGCACGCCGCGCGCCAGCAGCTCCTTGATCACCAGCCCGCCCAACTGGCCGGAGGCGCCCGATACGATGATGCGATCGTTGCTGGCCGCGGCACCCGCCATCGTGGCGTACCCCACACACAGCAGCATCGCCAGCGCGCCAAAGGCGCGCTTGAGAACATTGCTCATGATCCCCGCCCTCTTGTTGAATGGGCCGCGTGGCCCGGTCCAGACACGATCCTACCGCGCCCGGGCGCCGCGCGCCTTCAATCGCGGGCAACAGCGCGGGCCAGAAATTCCAGCGCCCGCGGATTGAGGCTGGCGGCCGCCGACACGCGCATCCAGGTGCTGGGCAGCTGCGTGGGCGAGAACAGGCTGCCGGGTGCGCACAGGACTTTTTGTTCGGCACCGGCGGCCGCAATGGCATTGGTGTCGCGCCCGAAGTCTCCCCACAGGAAGATGCCGGCCTCCGGATCGGTGAACAGCTTCACGCCCATGCGCTCCAGTGCCCGCGCGGTCCGCCCGCGCGCCGCATCCAGACGCATCCGCAACCGTTCCACATGGCGGCGGTACTGGCCTTCGGCCAGCACGCGCGCCACCACCCGTTCAGTGAGCTCGGAAACGGCCAGCCCCGTCAGCATCTTCACATCGGTCAGCGGCTGGATGTACTCGCCACCGGCGGCAATGAAGCCCACGCGCAGATTCGCCGCCAGGGTCTTCGAGAACCCACCCAGATAAATCACGCGCCGCAGCTGATCGAAGCTGGCCAGCCGCAGCGCGCGACCGGCGTGCAGATCGCCGTACACATCATCCTCGACGATCATGAAGCCGAACTCGTCGGCCAATTTCAGCAGGCGATGCGCATTGGCGGCGCTGATCGAGGTACCCGTGGGGTTGTGCAGCACACTGCTTATCACGAACAGCTTGGGGCGATGGCGTGCCAGCAGATTGGTCAACACCGCCATGTCGGGGCCATCGAGCGCACGGGGCACACCGATCACCTGTGCGCCAAAGGCGGCGAAGCGCCCGAACATCACGAACCAGGCGGGATCCTCGACGAACACCGTATCGCCGGGCGCGACGAAGTGACGCGCCACCAGATCGATGCCATGGGTGACGCCATGGGTGGTGATGATCTGCTCGGGCAGCGCACCGATGTCGAACTGCGCCAGGCGTTGCGATAACTGCTGACGCAAGGGCAGATACCCTTCGGGAACACCGTAGCCCAGCAGGCTGCTGCCGGCGCTGCGACCCACGGCGCGCACCGCCGCGCCGATCAGATCGCTGTCCAGCCAGTCGGCCGGCAACACCCCAGCACCGGGCTGATCGCTGCCCGGCATCTGCCGCAGCATGCTGCGCAGGAGCCAGAGCACATCCAGCGTGGGCACGCCACGCGCCGGCGCCAGCGGCGATCGGGGTTGCACGCTGCGCGTGCGCCGCGCGCGCACGTAGAAGCCGGAACCGCGTCGTGACTCCACATAGCCCAGTGCCACCAGCCGGTCGTAGGCCTCCACCACAGTGGAGCGGCTCACTTCTTTATCTGCGGCGAAGCGCCGGATCGAAGGCAGGCGCGTACCCGGCTTCAGCGCGTGTTCCTCGATGCGCAGACTCAGCCAGGCCGCCAGCTGTTCGGGCAGCGTGCTGTCCGCGCCCGTCACAGGACGCACCGGCCGTACCGGCCATTCGCGGGATTCGAGCGCTTTATCCATGGTTTCGCACCGTCAGAGGGCAACTGTACTGCCGCAAACAGCAGGCCAGCGGCCGCAATCAACTCAATAACTGTACTGCCACTGTACTGCCTGGCTTCGCTACAGTCCAACCATGTCATCCAGCACCCTGCCCACGCTCGCCGAACTGCACGCCGCCCAGCGGCTGGTGCAGGCCGCCATGCCGCCCTCACCCCAGTACGTCTGGCCGCAGATCGCGGCTCCTTTCGGCGCCGAGGTGTGGATGAAGCATGAGAACCATGGCCCGGTCGGCGCCTTCAAGCTGCGCGGCGGCCTGGTGTACGTGGACGCACTGCGACGCCGTGACCCGTCATGCACGGAGCTGGTCAGCGCCACTCGCGGCAATCACGGCCAGTCCATCGGTTTCGCCGTGCGGCGCGCCGGACTGAAGGCCACCATCTACGTGCCCATCGGCAACAGCACGGAGAAGAACAGCGCCATGCGTTCGCTGGGCGTGCAGCTCATCGAACATGGCGAGGACTTCCAGGCCGCCAGCGATCAGGCGCGTCTGGCAGCTGCCGAACGCGGCGCACACTTCGTCGAGAGCTTCGATCCGGTATTGATCAGCGGCGTGGCCAGCTATTGGCTGGAGTTCTTTGCAGCGCAGCCGGCACTGGATGTGGTGTACGTACCCATTGGCATGGGCTCGGGCATCTGCGCCTGCATCGCGGCGCGCGCGGCATTGAACCTCAGGACCCGCATCGTCGGCGTGGTCTCGGCCCACGCCCCTGCCTGCGCGCTGTCGCTGGCACGCGGCGAACTCATCGAAGCCCCCGCGACCACGCGGCTCGCCGATGGTCTGGCCTGCCGCCGCCCCAATGCGGACGCGCTGGCGCTGATCCGCGCGCAGGTGGAAGAGGTCCTGATGGTCAGCGACGCAGAGGTGGCGGCCGCCATGCGCTGGATCTTCCGCGCCACGCACAACGTGGTGGAAGGCGCCGGGGCGGCCTCGCTGGCCGGTGCCTGGCAGCAACGCGCCCGCCTCGCCGGCCTGAAGGTCGGCGTCGTGGCCACGGGCGGCAACGTCGACAGTTCGTTGTTTGCTTTGGTACTGAGGGAGGAAGGCCTCACATGAACCCGGAACAGCTCACCGCGCTGGTGATGTTCGCCATCATCACTTCGTTCACACCCGGACCGAACAACGCCATCGCCGCCGCCACCGGCGCCAACTTCGGCCTGCGCGCAGCGCTGCCGCATATCTTCGGCGTGCCCTTCGGCATGGCCACGCTGCTGCTGCTCGGCACGCTCGGGGCCGCCGCGCTGCTGCTGGCGCATCCGGTCGCCATGCTGCTGGTGAAGTGGCTGGGCATCGTCTATCTGATCTACATCGCCTGGCTGATCGGCAACACCCGCACGCTGAAGGACAAGCAGGTGGCGCGCCCGCTGACCTTCGTGCAATCGGCCCTGTTCCAGTACGCCAATCCCAAGGCCTGGATGATGGCAGTGGCCGCCGTGGGCAGCTACATGCGGCCGCAGAATGGCAGCGGTGGTGTCTGGCCGGTGTTCGCGGTGTTCGTGCTGTGCGGTCTGTGCAGCAGCTCGCTGTGGTCGTGGCTGGGCGCGGCCCTGCGCTCCTGGCTGCAACAGGGTGCGCGCTTCGCCTGGTTCAACCGCATCATGGGCGCGTCGCTGGCCGCGACCGCGGTGTGGATGCTGTTCGAGTAGCGCCGCGGCCGCCAGGCTTCAGCGCTGGCCGGGATTGTCGCGGTCGTCATGGCGATCGTCACGACGCTCGGCGCGCTCCTGCACCGGACGCTCGACATGACGTTCGCGGTACTTCGGCACGTACACCTTGTTGTACCAGTTGTCCTGCACGAAGTAGACCGGGCGCCCGCAGGCGCTGTAGCGACTGCAGTAATGCCGCCAGTTGCGCGCATGTGCACGCGGCACATGCAGATAGATCGGTTCGGCAACGTAGGCCGGGCCACGCTCGATGACCACGGGCTTGGCGTAGATCAGAGCCGGACGCGGGTAATCACCGATGTCGAGCTGACCGTAGAAACCGGGCTGACCAATACTGATGGACACCCCGATCTGGGCCAGCGATACGGCCGAATACAACGCACCCACCGCAACCAATGCCAATACCTTGGATTTCATGACACTCCATTCCTCATGCAACTGACGGCTTTGAGACTAGCGCGCATTGTATGAACGCGGCCTGTACGGGGCGCAGTGTCGCCGTTCACCTGCAAAAAGGCGGCGGGACCTGAATCCCGCCGCCTGCAGGTCATTCGAACTTACTGCGTAGGACCGGCGCTGACGCTGCCATTGCCGGCGGCGTTGCCCTGCAACGTCCCGCTGGACCTGGACGCGCTGGCGCTGGCATTGCCGCTGGCACCCGACCTGGACGCACTGGCATCGGCACTGTGGCTGGTCTGCAGCGAGCCGGCATTCAGCGTCGAACCGCTCGATGACGTCAGACCGCTGCCGCTGCCCGCCGAAGTGGCACTCGTGGTCACACCCGACACAGTGCCCGAGGCGGTGCCACCGGCCGAACCCGACGCCGACTGCGTGGCGGAGTTGGCCGCGGCAGTACCGCTGGCGGCCCCGTTGGCAGCGACGTTCACGCTGCTGGAAGCCGCATTGCCGGCCGCCGTCCTGGCATTGTCCACGGCGCTCTGGCCCTGCGCCGCCGCATTCGATGCGGTGCTGGTCGCGGTGTCCTTGGCCTTGCTGGCCGCCTCGCGGGTCTTGTCCGTGACCTTGCTGGTGGTGTCACGCACCCGCGTGGTGTCGAGCGTGCCCGTCGCGCCGAAGCCACCGTTGGCTGCGCCGCTCAGACCACCCGGGCCCATCGCGCCCGAGAGCGCACCACCGATGGAGCCACCGCCGCCCAGCAACTGCGCCTGGGCATTGGAGGCAAGGGCCAGCGCCGTTGCCAGCGCCACGGCGGAAAGAATCTGCTGAGTCTTCATGGTTGTTCTCCGGATCATGGAGCGCGGACCACCCGCGTCCTTTGCTGGTACAACGAGCCGGATCCGGGTTTTCTTCCCGAGGTATGAAATTTTTTTTTCGAGCGGGTCGGACAGGTTGTCCGCGCCTGATCCCTCCCCTGCATGGATGGCGGCATCGCCACGCGCTGACGGTTTAGTCGCGCAGGGCCGTCGGCGTTGCGCCGCCCGAGGAAATCCCGACGGCGGCCAGTGCAATGCGCGCCGACTCGCCCACCAGACCGCAGCCATAGGTCTTGTCGACGCCACGCGATCCCAGATCGACGGCGCTGGCCGCCAGCGCGGCGACGGCCGCATCGGCAGCGTTGCGCTCCGGCGTTGCCAGGCGCAGCGCCAGCAGGCCCGCGACAATGGGTGCGGCGAACGAGGTGCCGCGCACGCTGACGTAGGCGCCACCGGGAGCGGCAGCCGCCATGTCCGTGCCAGGCGCGGCGAAGCGCACCTGCTTGCCGCGCGCGGCCTCGAGCAGCACATGCTGGTGCGCATCCACGCCGGTCACGCCGATCACACCTGGATACGACGCGGGATACAGCGGTGGCGCGGCGGGACCATCGTTGCCCACCGCTGCGACGATCAGATGCCCACGTGCCTGTAGTGCACGCACGGTTTGCTCCAGCAGCGTATTGGCCGGCCCCACCAGGCTGATGTTGATGACCGGCACCTGCTGCTGCGCCAGCCAGCCCAGCGCCTGGGCAATGCTGAGAACCGCGCCCCCCGTCGGCGCACCACAGTAGACATCGGCGGCGAACAGCTGCGCGCCCGGCGCTGCGCCATGAAAGGCGCCGGCCTGTCCCACCAGCAGTGAAGCCACCGCCGTGCCATGGGCATTCGGGATGCTCTGCCCGTCACAACCCCAGCGCTGCACTGGCATGCCCTGGAACGCCGGGTGCGCCGCATCCACACCGCCATCGATCAGGCCCACACGCACCGCCGCGCCGCCAGACGCGCTGGCAGAGGCAGTCACGGATTCAGCTCGCGCAGCGCCTTCACGCCCGCCCACCGGAGACGAACCACCCGCCGGCCCGCTCGCGCCGCTCTCGGTATAAATGTGGTCATAGTCATAACTGCCGGCGGGATCCAGGGCCCTCAGACGCCGCAGCGCCGCGGCGGTGGAGAGCTGGCCGGGTACCGCCAGCACGATGACGCGCAACCCCACGCCATCCAGCGTGGTGTCCTCGAGCACGGCGAAACCGGCCGCGCGGGCGGCGGCCAGCGCCACGTCGTTGGGCGCAATGGCCAGCACGCGGCTGCGCACGATGGGGGCGCCGTTCGGGTCGGTCTCGAGCGTATCGCGGTTGTTGGCCAGCAGCGTGCGCAGGCGTGCGGCGCGCAGCGCGGTCTGCGCCGCGGCGTCCACCTGATCGAGCGCAGCGCCCGCCGTACCCTGCAGCTGCTGCGTCAACGTAGTCGTGGCGCCAGACACGGCCCCGGCGACCCGCGACAGGCCGAGCTGCGCCTGTACCGCGCCACACAGGCCGGTGGCCAGTGCGATCCCCAGCACAGTGCGCCGCAATGCGCCCCGGCGACGGCGCGGCGGTTTGCTAAGCTTTGCCTTCATGTCATCCAAACGTCGCATCGGCCCCGATTCATCCACAGCCCACGCGACTTGTCACACCTTTTGCCGGAAAATTGCCATGCGGGCGGAAGAAACCGCCGCTCCGGCTCGTTTGACAGGCAGGAGATGACCGTGTTTCCCGCCAGCATGCAGCAGCAGTTGTTGGAGCTGCTGCCCAGGTTGCGCCGCTTCGCGCGCGGCCTGACGCATCACGAGGCCGACGCCGACGATGTGTTGCAGATTGCGCTGGAGCGGGCCCTGGCCAGATCGGAGCAGTGGCAACCCGATACGCGGCTGGACAGCTGGATGTACACCATCATTCGCAATGCCTGGATCGACGAGGTGCGCGCCCGCAAGCGGCGCGGCACACACCTGGATGTCGAGGAATTCAGTGAAGTGGTCAGCGCCGGCGGCGAGAATACCGCCACGGAGCTCGAATCCGTGGAAGCGGCGATGGCGCTGCTGCCCGAGGAGCAGCGCACAGCGGTGAGCCTGGTGCTGATCGAGGGTCTGTCATACAAGGAAGCGGCCGCAGTCATGCAGGTGCCCATGGGCACGCTGACCAGCCGCCTGGCGCGTGGCCGCGAGGCGTTGCAGAAACTGCTGCGCCCGAACCTGGAGGCATCGTCATGAACATCACCGACGAACAGTTGATGGCCTATGCCGACGGCGAACTCGAAGCCAGTGAGCGCGCCGCCATCGAAGCTGCGTTGAAGCTGGATCCACAGCTCGCCGCGCGCGTCGAGCGGCATCGTGCGCTGCGCGGTCGACTGCAGGCCGCCTACGACCCGGTATTGAAGGAACCCATACCGCAACGCCTGATGGCGGCGCTGGGCAGCGGCCAGGGCGCACAGCACACGGCGCAGGTACTGCCATTCCGGCCGCGCGTGGTGCCGCATGGCCATGTGCCGCGCAAGGCGCGCCCGTGGCTGCAGTGGGGTACCGTCGCCGCCAGTCTCATCGTCGGTGTATTGCTCGGCACCCTGGTGAAGCTCGGTGGCAATCCCGACGCCGGCTGGGTCGCCAGCAATGGGGGCGCGGCGGTGGCGCGCGGCGCCTTGGCGCAGGCGCTGAACACGCAGCTGGCCAGCACCCAGGGCAATGACGCTGCCATCCGCCTGAACGTGAGTTTCAAGGATCGCAGCGGCGCCTACTGCCGCGCCTTCAGCAGCGGCGGCAGCGGCGCGCTGGCCGGCGTTGCCTGTCGCAGCGGCAATGACTGGCAGCTGCAGATGCTGAGCAGCGCGCCAGCCGGCAGCAGTGGTGCGAACTATCGTCAGGCGGGCAGCAGTCTGCCGAGCGCCGTGCTCGATCGCGTGCAGGCGCAGATCAGCGGTGAGCCACTGGATGCCGCGGGCGAAGCACAGGCCGCCAAGGCCGGATGGCGTTGAGCCGGAGCAACCTCGGGCGTTTCCTGCGGCTGATCGCGGCCGAAGTCCCCGCGCAGGTGTTCAATCCATGGACCCAGCGCGACACATTGCAGGATCTGTGTGCGGATGCCGCCGCCCAGCGGCTGGCGCGACTCAAAGCCCATCTGGCCGCGCAGCCAGCCCGCATCCTGCTCGGCGAGGCCTCGGGTTACCAGGGCTGTCATGTGTCCGGCATTCCCTTCACCAGCGAACGCCTGCTGCTGGCGGATGCCGTTCCGCGTGTGAGCGTGCCGGCGGCGCGACTCTCGCAGCGTCACATCCCCTGGAGCGAGCCTTCCGCCACCACCGTGTGGGGCGCTCTGCATGAACTGGGCGCCGCCGCGGACACGCTGTTGTGGAATGCCTATCCCTGGCATCCGCACAAACCCGGCAATCTGCAATCCAACCGCACGCCCACACCGTCCGAACGCGCGGCGGGATTGCCGGTACTCGAAGCATTGCTGGCAGTATTTCCGCAGGTCCAGTTGTTCGCAGTGGGCAAGCAGGCGCAGTCGGCGCTCGAGGAACTGGGCCTGGCCTGCACGCCATTGCGTCATCCTTCGATGGGCGGCGCGATGCAGTTTCGTGCCGGGTTGAAAGCCGCGCTGCGACGGCGCGGCTAGGATCGGTCAGCGGAAACTAGCCGCCTGCGCTACCACCGCTGCTGCCACCCTTGGTCAACCGCAACGGATCGAGCAGCTGCTGCAGTTGCTCGCGGCTGTACTGGGTGCGCTCGGCCGCCACATCGATGACCGGGCGGCCTTCCTTGTAGGCCTGCTTGGCGATGGCAGCGCCCAGCTCGTAGCCGATCAGTTCGTTGAGCGCGGTGACCAGGATGGGATTACGCGCCAGGGCATCCTGCAGGCGATCATGGTTGACCTTGAAGCCGGCGATGGCCTGATCACCCAGCGCCCGACAGGCATTGGCCAGCAACTCGATACTCTGCAACAGGTTGTAGGCGATCACCGGCAGCATGACGTTGAGCTGGAAGTTGCCGCTCTGACCGGCGATGGCAATGGTGGTGTCATTGCCCATCACTTGCGCAGCGATCATGGCCACCGCTTCAGGAATCACGGGATTGACCTTGCCAGGCATGATGCTGCTGCCAGGCTGCAGTGCTGGCAGCGCGATTTCGCCCAGGCCCGCCAGCGGACCGCTGTTCATCCAGCGCAGATCGTTGGCGATCTTCATCAGTGCCACCGCCAACGCGCGCAGCTGCCCGGACAGCTCCACTGCCGTGTCCTGACTGCCCAGCGCCGCGAAGAAATTCGGATTCGGCACGAACACCAGCCCCGCCTTCTCCGACAGCACAGCCGCCACGCGCCAGGCAAATCCCGCTGGCGCATTGATGCCGGTGCCGACGGCGGTGCCACCCAGCGCCAGCTGCTGCAAGCGCGGCTGGCATTGCGCCAGGCGTTCATGCGCCTGCTCCAGCTGCGCCTGCCAGCCGGAGAGTTCCTGATCCAGCGTCAGCGGCATGGCGTCCATCAGATGCGTGCGACCGGTCTTCACCAGTTCGCCCAGCAGCCGGCGCTTGGACTCAATGACGCCGATCAGCTGTTTCAGCGCGGGCAGCAGCTGTTCAGCGAGCTCCAGCGCGGCGCTGACATGGATGGCGGAGGGAATGACATCATTGGAACTCTGGCTGCGGTTCACGTCGTCATTGGCATGCACCGGCGCGCCCAGCAGCTCGCTGGCGAGGTGCGCGATGACCTCGTTGGCGTTCATGTTGCTGCTGGTGCCCGAACCCGTCTGAAAGACATCGAGCGGGAAGTGCGCGTCGTGCTTGCCCTTGGAAACGGCCAGCGCCGCGCGCTGGATGGCAGCGGCAGTATCAGGTTTGAGGCCCGCCAGTTCGATGTTGGCGGCAGCAGCAGCCCACTTGATCAGACCCAGCGCGCGGATGAACCCGCGCGGCATCACCAGTGGACTTAAGTGGAAGTTCTGCAATGCGCGCTGGGTTTGCGCACCCCACAGGGCATCGGCCGGCACCGCCAGCTCGCCCATGCTGTCATGCTCGAGACGCTCTCTCTTGGGGGACATAAGCCTCACCCGTTGCCTGTCCCGATCTTACACCCACGCGCGCGCGCCACCGCTTGCGTACCCAGATCCAGACACCGGTAACCGAGAGCATGGCTACGATCAGGCCCAGGGCACTCACCAGAATGCGGCCGGCGAGACCTGCGATACGGCCCGAATGCAGTGGAAACTGCGCCTGCAGATAGATATCACCCGCCGTGCCCTCGCCTGGCACGCTGGCGCCCATCGACGCGCCGTTGGCCGCATCGAAGTACAGCCAGGCATTGCCCAGACCGCCATCTCCATGCTCATTGCCCGGCGCGAAGAAACCCACGCCATAGGCTGCATATTCGGGTGAGTAGTACACCGCACCGGCCGGCGTCTTCCAGCCGCGCCGCACGCCTTCGGCCTGCGCCAACGCCAACACCTGTTCACGCGTGACGGCAGGCGCGACCGCCTTCTCCGCGGCCACCGGCGTGCGCAGCGAAATGGGATCAGGCGAAAGTCGCGAGAACATCGAAACCACAGGGCGTACCACCTCGTAGTTCAGGTTCATCGACACCGAAGTGAGCGCCAGCACCAACAGCAGCGGCCATAGCCACACCCCGCTGGAGCGATGCAGGTCGAACAGCAGCGGAAAGCCACCCTTGTTCCAGCGGAAGGCGAAGGACTTGCGCCAGGACTTGAGACTCGGAAACGAGATCACCAGCGCGACAAAGGCATCCAATGTCCAGACGATGCCGATGATGCCCATGATGAACACACCCAGCTCGAATGTACCGACATCCGGAATGTGCATGCTGTAGTGAAGCTTGTACAGGAAGGGCAGCAGGTTCTCGCGCGCCAGCGACACGGCGCCCCACTCGCGCTGCCCCTGGATGACGCCGGTGGCCGGATCCACCGCCACCTGGTTGTAGTCGAGCGCGAAGAGCTTGCCGGTGGCCGGATCGATGCGCGGCGCCACCGACATCTGCAGGGTTTCCCCGGCCTCGGCCACCAATGGCACATAGGTCACCTGCAGCTGCGGGCGCAGCGCCTCGACATGCGAGGCCAACGCCAGACCATTGTCCAGCGAACCAGCGCTTTGCCCATGTTGGGCGCTCTGCGCGTGGTACAGCTGCGGATTGAGCGCCGAATCCAGCTCGTGATCCCAGCTGATCACCGCGCCGGTGAGACCGGCCACGAACAGGAACACCGCGATCGCAAGCCCGAACCAGCGGTGCACCACCACCAGCAGCGGCCGCAGGTGGAAGGTGCGCGGGCTTGCAATCGCGGTTGATGTCATCGCATCGGACCTCAGTAGCTGACCTTGACGCTGGCCGAGAAGCTGCGCGGCTCGCCGTAGAAGGCCTGATCACCACCGTAGAAACTGTTCAGGTACTTCTTGTCGTTCACGTTGTCGACATTGAGGCTGAACTGCAGGTGTCGGTTCAGCTGATACGAACCCTGCAGACCGGCGACCCCATAGGCGCCCTGCTGCAGGCGGGTGGTCGCATAGTCATCCAGAGCCGTATTGTAGTAGCTGACATCATTGTAGATGGCACTCTGCCAGCGCAGATTGGCGCCCACTTCCAGTCCGGTCACGGCCGGCACCTTCCAGGACGCCATCAGCTTCAGGGTCCGGCGCGGAATATAGATGCGCGTATCGGATCCATCCGGATCCTTCAGGCTCAGCTGCGTATAGCCCGCCTGCAACGTCAGCGACTCGGTGGGCTTGCCGGCGACTTCAAACTCGAAGCCCTTGGAGCGGATCGAGATGCCGTCGTAGAAGGCGTAGGTGTAGTTTGAATCCGAGTAGCCGACGAACTCCGCAAAGTTGTCCTGGTCGGCACGGAACACGGACAGCGTCGTCAGCAGCTGCTTGTTCAGCCACTCACCCTTCACGCCGGCTTCGTAGCTGCTGCCCTTGGCCGATCCCACCGGCTTGAAGGCCGAGGTGATCTGGTACTGCGGCTGATAGATGTCGCTGTAGCTGGCATAGGCGTTCAGGTTCGGCAGGAAGCGCCAGGTCAGGCCCACATAGGGCGTAACACCGCGTTCCTTCTGATCCGAGCTGACGCTCCAGCTGACACCCGTGGTCTTCGCATCCACGGCGTTGAAACCGGCGATGAGCTTCAGTTCATCGGTGACGTTCAGACGCGTGGCGCCGTACAGACGGTTGATGCGCGTATCGGCGTACTCTTCCAGCGTCCGGTCAGTGAAGGCCGGCTCCGCCAGCTCGGTGCCGTCCCAGCCCGGATAGGCAGGCAGGGCAACTCCCGTATCAGCGGCCGAGCTGGCCCCGAAGTCGCGGTCGCCCGACTTGGCCAGACTCAGACCCAGCGTCGCCTCGTGGCTGCGGCCGAACAAGTCGAAGTTGCCGGTCAGCGAGGTGTCGGAGAGCACGTTGTGCCGGGTGTAGCTGTACGAACTCGGCCAGCTGTACAGGCCCAGGCCGGTGTCGGGATCGACGTTGCCGTAGATATAGAACAACTGCGACGGCTCGCGGTAGGTGGTGTAGTTCAGCGTGCTCTTCAGCTGCCAGTCCTTCGGCAAGGCCACACCCAGCTCGGCGAAGGCCGTATTGGTATGCGTGTCCCAGTAGGTCCAGTTCATGGCCGTGGTCGAAGAGACGTCATAGCTGGCCTGGCTGCCATCACTGCGCACCAGCGGCAGTGAACCCCACATCACGCCGTCGGAGTTGTTGTCCTGGTGCGAGAAGCCCGCCGCCAGCGTGACGCGCTCGCCCAGCTGGCCGTCGATCACACCGTAAAACACCTTGCGCTGGTTGTGATACAGGTTCAGGTACGAATCCTTGTCCTCGATCACACCGACCACGCGTGCCGCCCACTGCCCCGATTCCACCAGCGGCGCGGACAGATCCGCGACCGCGCGACGATCGTTCCAGGAGCCCACGGTCAGCTCGCCGTTGACCTGAAAGTCATTGGTGGGACGCTTGCGCACGTAGTTGACGGTGCCCGACGGATTGCCGATGCCCGTCAACAGCGCATTGGCGCCGCGCACGACCTCGATCTTGTCGTAGATGGCGGAATCCAGCGCACCGACGATGACGCTGTCGAAGGGCATGCCGACGCCGTCCACCTGCACGCTGGTGATGTCGAAGCCGCGCGAGTTGTAGTAGGTGCGATCAGTCTCGAACTGTTCGACGTTGACGCCGGTCACCAGACGCAGCGCGCTGTTGATGTCGGTGAGGCCGAACTGCTCCATCGTGGCGCTGTCGACCACGGTCTCGGACTGCGGCGTATCCGCCAGCGACATCTCCAGACCGGTGGCGCCCTTGCTGGTACGCGCCGCGCGCTGACCGACGATCAGAATGGTCTCGACGCCCGAGTCGTCACTGCTGTCTACACTGGAGACCTGACTGGGTACATCCTCGGCGCGCGCCGTGCCCGCCAGCGCGGCGGCCACTGCCATACCGATCAACGAAATCTTCGCTCGCATTGCTCTCTCCATTGAAATGGCTCAGCGCTGTCGCTTCACGAACAGCGCTGCACCGGCAATGGCTGGCGACCGAAGCACCCGAGGGGCTGGCGGATTGGCTGGCTTACCGGGTTGGGATTACTTGTTCAGGATCAGCTTGTTCTGCTGGGTTAGTCGCAGACGGTAGATCTGGCCCTCGTGATCGATGAGTACTTCCCGCGACTGCTGGAAGAGTTCTCGCGTGCTGATGCAGGTCTGCGCATCGCTCCGCGGGCGTTCATTACAGCCGCCGGAAATCGTCTTTGAATTCAGGCGGTTATCGCGTTGGGTGGTCATCTTTATAAATGATAATCAATCTCATTTATATTTGCAAGTAAGCCTTCCTTAAGAGTGCGCCCGGATCGCATGACGGCGACCCGGGCGCGCGCGGCTCATCAAAACCGCTTTGATACCGACAGCTTCCAGTTGCGCGGCTCACCCGGCGTCACGCGGGTGAAATCATTGGCGTCCGGGTAATAGCGACGGTCGAACACGTTGTTCAACGCGAAGCGTGTTTCCCAGCCGAACAGCGAATACGACAGGCCAGCATCGACGATGGTGTAACCCGGCAGCTTCACCGCCGGTTCGGGAATGCCATCGCCGTTGGTGTCCGCCTCATAGAGGCTGCTGTTCTTTTCGCTGTTGTACAGCACCGAGAGATTGACGCCGGAGTTGGCCAGCGCCCCCTGCTGGATCACGTACTTGCCAAACACGTACAGGTTGTTGCGCGGCACGTTCGACAGCTCCGTGCCCACCGGAATGCTGGTGTCGCGGGTGATGACGGCATCCAGATGAGTGTAGGCCAGCTGCAGTGTCCAGGCCGGCTGCGGAATCCAGGTGCCCTCCACTTCCAGGCCGCGACTGCGCTGCTCGCCGGTGACGATGTAGAACAGCGGATGATCCGGATCGCTGACGCCCACATTCTGGCGCGTAAGCTGGAATACCGAGACCATGGCGCCGAGCGTGTCGTCGCTGGTGCCGATCTTCACACCGCCTTCGATATTGCGGCCGGTTTCCGGCGGCAGCGTCGCACCCTCGAAGGTGGTCTGCCAGGAATACTGCGGCGTGAACGACTTCGCCCAGTTCGCATACAGTGAGACGGCCGGCGTCACGAAGTAGTTCAAACCCACGTTCGGACTGAAGGCGTGGTTGCGAAAGCCGTCCGAGTTGACGCTGTCCCAACGCCCGCCGAGCGTGGCGAAGAACTTCCCGCCCACAGCCAGATGATCCTGCACGTAGGTGCCGGTCTGGTGCATGCTGGATTCGCCGCTGTACGCGTAAGCCGCGTCGTGGATCAGCGCGGCGGCGTAATCCGGATCGACCACGTCCAGCGTATTGACGCTGGAATCGAAGTTGCCGCCCTTGTCGGCATACTCGTTGTGGTTGCGGCGATGATCCACGCCCACCATCAGTTGATGCTCGACCGGACCCGTCACCCATTTGTAGGTCACCCGGCTGTCCACGGCCAGATCGCGGTCCGTTTGCTCATAGGGCCCGTACACATACAGGCCGAGCTCCCGACCCTGCTGTACGCCGTCGACAAAGCTGCTGTCGATGAAGGTGTCGGAGAACACCCAGTTGTTCCAGGCGGTGCGGGTGTGCGAATAGCGCAGCGTCTGGCCGAATTTCAGCGCATCGCTGAAGGCATGGTCGAACACATAGCCGAGCTGGAGCTTGTCCAGATCACTGTGGGATTTGTCGCTGCCGGCGAAATTCACGGCGAAGTCGCTGGGCAACTCGCCATTGGCGCTGGGCAGGACCGTGCCGTAGGCCGTATACGGTGACCAGGGGTTATCGCGATCGCGCTGGTAGCGTGTCAGCAGGGTCAGATGGGTGCCGGAATCGACCTCCCAGCTGAGCACCGGTGCGATGAACAGACGGTTCTCGCCGGAGTTCTTCACGAAATCATCCGTATCGCGGTACAGGACGTTGAGACGGCCGAGCAACGTGCCGCTGTCGTTCAGCGGCGAGTTCGCATCCACGCTCGATTCGATCAGGTTGTATGAGCCGGTGCCAACGCTGACATCGACAAAGCGTTCGCGCTGCGGACGCTTGCTGACCAGATTGACGACACCACCGAGCGGCGAAGCGCCGAACAGTGCGGAAGCCGGCCCCTTGACCACTTCCACCCGCTCCAGGCCGGCCAGCTCATTGTTCGCGCCGGCCACATTGGTCTCCATCAGACCATCGAGATAGATGCTGCCATAGGCAGCGTCGTAGCCGCGGATCACATAGGCGTCGTAGAAACCGTACGTACTGCTGCGGGACACGCCGGCCACACCGCGCAGCGCATCGCCCAGATCACGGATCTGCAGATCCTTGATGTAGTCGCTGCCGACCACGGAGATGGCCTGCGGAATCTCGATCAGCGGGGCATCGCTCTTGGCGCTGGTGGCACGCGTGGCAGCGGTCTGCACACGCGTGCTGGTGATGACGATCTCCTCGATGTCGTCCACGGCCAGCTCCACGGCCTGCAATGCCATGGGCAGCAGCAGTCCGACAGCACATCCTGTCACTCGTCTGAACATCCCTAACCTCTACCTTTGATTCGAGCCGGAGAAACCCGGTCGGGCTGGCTTGGGCAGAACGCCCTGGCTGGCATGAGGCGCAAATAATAGTTATTCGCATCTCAAATGCAAATGCCGGTTGCGAAAGGATTTATTCAAGGCCAAAGTAATTGCCTGATCCGCGAGGAGCCCCCCATGAGAAAACCCCTGCAACTGTTCAGCGGCGTCCTGGCCGCCTGCCTGGCCACACTGGGCGCCGCACAGCCGGCCGGCACTCAACCGAACAGCGATCCAGCCGCTCCGGCGCTGGCCGTGATTACCGGGCAGAAGCTGCTGAGCCGCATCGGCACACTGGCCTCCGACGACTTCGAGGGGCGCTCACCGGGCAGTCATGGCGAAGACATGACCGTCGATTACCTGGTAGGCCAGTTCAAGGCAGCGGGCCTCGCACCCGGCAATCCCGACGGCAGCTACATCCAGAAAGTGCCGATGACGGCCTTCAGCAGCAAACCCAGCGTCAGCTTCAAGACCGGCGCAGACAAGGTGCAGCTGAAGACACCGGACGACTACGTGGGCTGGAGCAGCGTGCGCAGGAAGCATCTGCTCATCAAGGACTCGCCGCTGCTCTTCGTGGGCTACGGCGTGCAGGCCCCGGAGTTCAACTGGGATGATTACAAGGGCATCGATCTGAAGGGCAAGACCCTCATCATGCTCATCAACGATCCGCCGATTCCCGATCCGAAGGATGCCTCACAGCTGGACCAGAGCATGTTCGGCGGCAAGGCCATGACCTACTACGGCCGCTGGACCTACAAGTTCGAGATCGCGGCGAAGCTGGGCGCGACCGCCGCCATCATCGTGCATGAGACCGGCCCGGCCGCGTATCCCTACTCCGTGGTCGTCAGCAGCTGGAATGGCGAGAACTTCTCGTTGCGCACCAGGGGACCGAACCCGGACTTCCCCACCATGGCCGGCTGGATGACGCTGGACGTGGCACGCGCGCTGTTCGCCCGCAACGGCCTGGATTTCGACACGCTGAAACAGCAGGCACTGAGCCGCAGCTTCCAGCCGGTGGCGCTCAAATCCACGGTGAGCTTCGACGTGCGCAACAGCTGGCGCGAGCTGGATTCGCGCAATGTCGTGGCGCGCCTGCCGGGCAGCGATCCGCAGCGCGCCGGCGAGACCGTGATCTACAGCGCGCACTGGGATCACTTCGGCTGGAACCGGACACTGCCGGGCAGCAAGTCTGATCAGGTGTTCCATGGCGCGGCAGACAATGCCTCGGGCACCGCCGCCCTGCTGACCCTGGGCGAAGCCTTCAAGGCGCTGCCCGTGGCGCCGGCGCGTTCGGTGCTGTTCATTGCCACCACCGGCGAGGAACGCGGTCTGCTCGGCGCGGCCTACTACGCCAGGCATCCGCTGTATCCGCTGCGTACCACCGTCGCCGACATCAACATGGATGTCATCAATACGCTGGGTCGCACGCGCGATGTGGAGCTGGTGGGTTTCGGCAAGTCCGAGATGGACGACATCGCCACGCAGGCCATCGAAGCGCAGGGCCGCAGGGTGGTCAGCGACCTGCATCCCGAACGCGGCAGCTTCTATCGGGCCGACCAGCTCGAATTCGCGCGCGTCGGCATCCCGGTTCTGTATGCCGGCGGCGGCCTGGACTTCGTCGGCCAGCCGGCCAGCTACGGCGACGACAAGAAGAGCGAGTACATTGCCAAGCGTTACCATCAGGTGGCCGACGTGATCCAGCCGGACTGGACCCTCGAAGGCGGCGCGCAGGACGTCCAGATGCTGTTCAACGTGGGCCTGACCCTGGCCAGCACCAGGCGCTTCCCGCAGTGGAAGGCCGGCGCCGAATTCAAGGCGGCGCGCGACGCCATGCTGACGCTGAAGTGATGCCCGCTTCCGCACGCCAGCCATGCAACGCCTGCCGACCCGCTCCGCTATAATGGCGGGCCATACGCGGTAGTTGCCGCACTCTCCCGACCTCTTGCAAGCGCCAAGGACTTTTCATGAGCGACGCGAAGATCATCTACACCCTGACCGATGAGGCCCCGGCGCTGGCGACCTATTCGCTGCTGCCCATCGTGCAGGCCTTCACCAGGGCTGCTTCGATCTCGGTGGAAACCCGCGATATCTCGCTGGCCGGCCGCATCCTGGCGAACTTCCGCGACCATCTGTCCGCCGCTCAGATGCAGAGCGACGATCTGGCCGAACTGGGCGAACTGGCCAAGACGCCGCAAGCCAACATCATCAAGCTGCCGAACATCAGCGCCTCGATCCCGCAGCTCAAGAGCGCCATCAAGGAACTGCAGTCGCAGGGTTATGCGGTTCCCGATTACCCGGAAAACCCGCAGAACGACGCCGAGAAGCAGATCAAGGCGCGCTACGCCAAGGTCTCCGGCAGTGCCGTGAACCCGGTGCTGCGCGAAGGCAACTCGGATCGCCGCGTCGCCAATGCCGTGAAGCAGTACGCGCGCAAGCATCCGCACTCCATGGGCGTGTGGCGCAAGGACTCTCCCACGCATGTGTCCAGCATGAGTGGCGGCGACTTCTACGCCAACGAGCAGTCGGCGCTGATCGCCAGGGCCGGCGCCCTGCGCATCGAATTCACCGACCAGAACGGCGCCACCACGGTGCTGAAGGACGGGGTGAAGGTAAAGGACGCCGAACTGATCAGCGCCACCTTCCTCAGCGCCCGCGCGCTGCGCGACTACTACGAAGCGCAGATCAGCGAGGCCAAGGCCCGCGGCCTGCTGCTGTCGCTGCATCTGAAAGCCACCATGATGAAGGTGTCCGACCCCATCCTGTTCGGCCACGCCGTCAGCGTGTACTACAAGGATGTGTTCGCCAAGCATGCCGGTGTCTTCAAGCAGCTGGGCGTGAACCCGCGCAACGGCATCGGCGATGTCTATGCCAGAATCGCAACGCTGCCGGCCGACCAGAAGGCCACCATCGAAGCGGATCTGAAGGCCGTATACGACTCACGCCCGCCGCTGGCCATGGTGGATTCCGAAAAGGGCATCACCAACCTGCACGTGCCCAGCGACGTTATCATCGACGCCTCGATGCCGGCCGCCATCCGCGCCTCGGGCTGCATGTGGGGTCCGGACGGCAAGCTGCACGACATGAAGGCGCTGATTCCGGATCGCTGCTATGCCGGCATCTACCAGGCCACCATCGATGACTGCAAACAGCACGGTGCCTATGACGTGCCCACCATGGGCAGCGTCGCCAATGTCGGCCTGATGGCGCAGGCGGCCGAGGAATACGGCTCGCATGACAAGACCTTCGAGATCGCCGCCGCCGGTGTGGTGAAGGTGGTCGATGCCGACGGCAAGGTGCTCACGCAGCACGCTGTCGAACAAGGTGACATCTGGCGCATGTGCCAGACCAAGGACGTCGCGATCCGCGACTGGGTGAAGCTGGCCGTGAACCGCGCCCGCGCCACCGGCTCGACCACGATCTTCTGGCTGGATGACCAGCGCGCCTATGACCGCAATCTGATCGAGAAGGTGCGCAGCTACCTGAAGGATCACGACACCACCGGGCTGGACATCCGCATCCTCTCGCCGGTGGAAGCCTGCAAGGTATCGCTGGAGCGCATCCGCGCCGGCAAGGACAGCATCTCCGTCACCGGCAACGTGCTGCGCGACTACCTCACCGACCTGTTCCCCATCCTGGAGCTGGGCACCAGCGCCAAGATGCTCTCCATCGTGCCACTGCTGGCCGGGGGTGGCATGTATGAAACCGGCGCCGGTGGCTCCGCGCCGAAACATGTGCAGCAGTTCCTCGAAGAGGGCTACCTGCGCTGGGATTCACTGGGAGAATTCCTGGCGCTGCAGGTCTCCATCGAAGACATGGCCGCCAAGACCGGCAACAGGAAGGCGGCCGTGCTGGCCGAATGCCTGGATCAGGCCAATGGCAAGTTCCTGGAGAGCGACAAGTCGCCGGCGCGCAAGGTCGGCCAGACCGACAATCGCGGCAGCCACTTCTACCTGGCGCTGTATTGGGCGCAGGCGCTGGCCGCGCAGGGCAAGGATGCGGAGCTGCAGAAACGGTTCAAGCCGGTGGCCGACCAGCTCACCGCCGACGAGCAGAAGATCGCCGGCGAACTGATCGGCGCCCAGGGCAAGCCTGTCGACATCGCGGGCTATTACCACCCGTCGCCGGCGAAATGCGCAGCGGCCATGCGTCCGAGCGCGACGCTGAACGCCGTGCTGGCCAGCATCGGCAGCTGAGCCTGGCTGGAGTGCCGCGACAAAATTCGCAGACTGGGGAATTAACTGGCTATGATCAGCGACGCTGATCGACCATCAAACGATTCAATTGGGGGAAATCCAACCATGTCCACGTCTTCGGGAACAGTCCTGCGCGCCCTGCTGTGCGGCGCCACGCTGGCATTGACCACCTCGGGCGCCTTCAGTCAGGGCGCTGCCGGCAATGGCCAGGGCCAGCCACCGCCGGCCATGCCGGCTGCCAAGACCTATGAGACCGTCGCGCAGATCAACGCCGGCGCCGATGTGTTCAAGGCCTGGCCCAGCGGCGGCGAAACCTGGCACCACGGCGTCGGCTTCCTCGACCCCTTCGGCAGTGTGGAATATTTTTGCGGCAAGGAATTTCCGGAAGCCAAGAACCACCCGCTGCCGGACTGGGCGGCCGGCCTGTTCAAGGCCCTCACCGGCCGTGCCGATCCGCTGTTCTGCATCTATCGCACCAAGGACGGCGACTTCTTCGTGTACGACTCGGTGCCGGGCACGTTGATCCGCGGTGATGACTACGGCCGTGACCTGATCTTCAACGTGGTCATCGACGGCTCAGGCCCGTACAAGGGGGCCACCGGCGTGTGGATGGGTCGCACCGAAGGCGTCGGCGACAGCAAGCAGGTCTCCGCGACGCGCAAGGGCCGCAGCACGCTGTTGAAGATCATGAGCGGCTACGTGAAGATTCCGGGATGAGATCCGCCCAGGCACCAGGCACTTGAGACGCAGCGTCGTCCGGTGCCTGGGCCTGTGCGGCAGCCTGCGCAGCGCGACGCTGGATCGCCACTTTGCGCCCGACGCTCAGACCGCCAGTGCCGTGTCGTCTGATGCCGGCCCGGAGGCCACCGGCACACCCGGCGCAGCTCCCCACTCCGACCACGACCCATCGTAAATGGCCGCAGGCGGATAACCCGCCACGGCCAGCGCCAGCGCAATGACGGTGGAGGTCACGCCCGAGCCGCAGCTGGCAACCACCGCTGTGCTCTGCTCCACGCCCAGCGCCGCGAAGCGCGCCTGCAGTTGTTCCACTGGCAGCAGAGTTCCATCCGCATTCAGCAGCTCATTGAAGGGCAGACTGCGACTGCCCGGCACATGGCCGCTGGCCAGTCCCGCGCGCGGCTCCGGCGCCGTGCCTTCGAAACGCCCGCGCGAGCGCGCATCGAGCAGCAACTCCCGCGGCGTCGTGACATTGTCGAGCACGTCGCCCAATCCACGCAGCAGCGACGCGCGCAGTCGCGCCGTGAACACGGCGGGTTGGAGCGGCACCGCCTCGCCACTGGCCACCGCGCGCTGTTCGCGCAGCCACTTGGGCAGGCCGCCATCCAGCACCGCCACCTGCTCATGCCCGAACAACCGCATCAGCCACCAGCCACGCGCCGCCGAGAACAACCCGCGCTGATCGTAGAACACCACGCGCGTGGCATGGCCCACACCCTGCGCGCCCATCAGCCGCTCGAAGCGCGCGGCGCCCGGCACCATATGCGGCAGGGATGCGTCGGGATCCGCGAACTCGTTGATGTCGAAGAAGCGCGCACCCGGAATGTGCTGGGCGCGATACAGGGCCTGCGCATCCTGCGGTTCGGTGGGCAGGTACATGCTGGCGTCGAACACCACCAGATCCGGCTTGCCCAGCTCGTCAGCCAGCCACTTCGTTGTTACCAGGTTCTCCATGACGACGATGTTGCCAGAGTACGCTGCACCGCGCGCCTGTTACCATGAAGTGCTCCCCGCCGTCGGATGACCAGTTTGCTGTCCTTCCTGACATTGACCTTTGCCATGCTGGTGCTCGGCGCGCTGCTGCAGCGGCTGCGTCAGGCCGAAGCCATGGCCAACAGCTTCAACTGGTGGTCGCTGAATGTGGCGCTGCCGGCCGTGGTGCTGGAGCTGCTGCCCGCGCTGCCCTGGCACGCCACGCTGTGGTACCTGGTGGCCTCGCAGTGGCTGGGCTTCGTGGTGGCCTTCGTGGTCATCGGCTGGCTGGGCCGCCTGCTCGGCTGGACGCCGGGGCGCACCGCCGCGGTCATCCTCATGTGCGGCGCCTCGAATACCGCCTTCATCGGATACCCGATGATCGAGGCCATGCGCGGCCGCGATGGACTGTCGCTGGCCGTGATCGCGGATCAGCTCGGCTGCATGCCCGTCATCGCCGTAGGTGGCGCACTGGTCGCCGCGCTGTACAGCGGCCATGCGCGCCCCGGCAGCCGCGAGATCCTCAAACGCATCGCCCTGTTTCCGGCCTTCTGGGCCATCTGGATCGGCTTCACGCTGGGCGCGCTGCATCTGAACTGGCCCGATGCCGTGGCGCAGACCCTGCACCGCGTCGGCCAGAGCATGGGACCACTGGTGCTGTTCGCCATCGGGCTGCGACTGCGGCTCACCCTGCCCAGGGCCGAACGCGGCGCAATCTTTCTCAGCATGGGCTGGAAGCTGCTGCTGGCACCGGCAGCCACGCTGGCGCTGGGCTGGCTGCTGGGTGTTTCCGGCCTGATCCTCACCGTGGCCGTACTGCAGATGGCCATGGCACCCATGTTCACCGCGGCCATGATCTGCCATCACCACAAGCTCGATCCGGATCTGGCCAACAGTGTGGTCAGCGTCGGTCTGCTGCTATCGTTCGCCACCGTGCCGCTATGGAATGCCTGGCTATGAGCCGTTACGAAACGCCCACGCTGAACGCCGCCCGCTTGCAGGCGTACGCGCGGCGCATCGGTCATGTGGGCCCGCTGCTCGCCGATCTGGCCACACTGGACGCGCTGCATCGGCGCCAGCCCGAAGCACTGCCCTTCGAGAACCTCGACAGCTTCCTCGGCCGGCCGGTGAACATCGATCTGGACAGTGTCTTCGCCAAGCTGGTGGAGGCCGGCCGTGGTGGCTATTGCTTCGAGCACAATGGGCTGCTGGCTGCGGTCTTGACGACACTGGGCTTCGAAGTAACGGGCTACCCAGCGCGCGTGCTATGGGATCTGGGACCGGAGGTGCATGTGCCGCTGACCCACATGGTGCTGCACGTGCGCTGCGCCGAGGGCGAATACCTCACTGATGTGGGCTTTGGCCGCCTCAGCCTCACCGCCCCGCTGCTGCTCGAAGCTGGCGAACAGCAGACACCGCATGAGCGTTATCGGCTGATACGTGAGTCCGATGGCTGGACGCTCGCGGCCCATATCGGCGGTCAGTGGCGCAGCCTGTATCGCTATGGACTGACCCCCGCCCAGCTGTGCGACTACGCCCAGATGAACTGGTTCGTATCCACGCATCCGGATTCGCGCTTCGTACGCAACCTGATCGCCGCGCGCGTCGACGGCGAGCGACGGCATACGCTGCTGAACAACCGTCTGACGACCCGGCTGGGAGATGAGCGCGTCGAGCAGCGCGTTTTCAGCGGTGGAGTTGAATTGCGGGAGTGTCTGGAGCGGCAGTTCGCTTTACGGGTACCGCAGAATTTGCTCGTCGATCAGCGGCTCGAGTCGCTATGCCATAGCGACTGAATGGGAAAAAACGCGTGCAGCCGCCCCTGTGCTCCCACCCTGGGGGTAATCATGTGGGTAGTTCAGATCGACGCAGGTGGCGACTGCACGCTTTCCGGAAAACCTAGAACTTCGCACTTACTCCCACATAGGTCGCCCGACCCAGGGTGCCGTAGCCAAGGACCGTGGCGTAGTCCTTATCGAACAGATTCTCGACACGACCGTACAACTCAAGTTTCTGCTCGAGTAACGGATAGGCCACACGCAAATCCACGAGCGTATAGCTGTCGAGCTGCACGCGCGGATAGTCTGGATAGTCGTTGAAATCCTGATCAATGCCGCCACTCGAGTAACGCGCGGTGACACCGGTCTTCAGGCCGACCGGCCATTGGTAAGTGACGCCAACGTTGGCGCTGCTCTTCGGACGACGCAGCAGTTGCAATCCATAGGTATCGGAGCCAGGCGACTTGTCGATGGTTCTCAGGTTCGTGTAATTCGCGCTAAGCGTCAGAGCATGCGTGGGACGCAGCTCAGCCGACAATTCCACGCCGTCCGCCTGGGCCTTGGCGGTGTTGTAGTACACGTACGTGAACGGATCGTAGGTAATCAGATTGGTCGAATGGCGCGAGAAATAGGTAGCGGTGACACTGCCATGGCCCCAACGCTGCTCGATGCCCGTATCCCAGCTGTCGGACTGCTCCGGCTTGAGAGCAGGGTTGCCGTAATACGAAGCGTACAGCTGGTACAGCGACGGTGCCTTGAAGCCCTGCCCCCAGCTGGCGCGCAGCACGGTATGGCTGGGCAACGCCCAGGCAGCGGCGAGCTGGCCGGTGCTGTGTGAACCGAAGGTTTCATGATCGTCGTAGCGCTCGCCGGCAGTCAGTGTCAGTCCTTGAGCGACTTCGGCCTGCAACTGCGCATAGAGACTGCTTTCACTGGTCTTCGCGCTGGTCGGTGAATAGGGAGCGCTGGTCATGCGCAGCGCCTCGCGCTGCGCGCCGAAGACGGCCTGCCAGCCCGAAGCGATCTTCCAAGTACCCTGGTATTCGTAGCGCTGATTGACACCCGAATAGGCATACAGCTGATGGGTCTCCGCGCTGTCACCACTGTACGAGGTGTAGTAGTTGCCGCGATCGGTGCCGGTGTACTGGAAGGCGATGCGATTCGAGAGCGCCCCGCCGAACAGATCGACGTTCAGACCCGAATAGTCCACGAGCTGGCGGGTGCGGCCATACACACCGACGTCCGCCACGGAATAGTCGGGCAGATAGGCGCCATCATAGTTGTACTTGCCATCTGAATAGTAGCTGCGCAGATCGAGCCGGACGTCCGGCGTGAAGGCGAAACCGACGCGGCCGTTGAACGTCAGGTTATGAAACGGATCAGGCTCGGTGTTCGCAGTCTGCGCGGAAACGCCCTGGGTGTCGTAGTAGCCCGCGCCGACACGGAAGCTGAAGCGATCGAAGGCGCCACCCACTCCACCCTTGAGGAGACTGGTCTGCTGACTGCCCACCTCGGCCTGGGCATTGCCCGACAGACTCCCCTCGCTCTCCCTGGTGACCAGGTTGATCACGCCACCGATGGCCTGGCTACCGTACAGCGTGGACTGCGAGCCGCGCAGCACCTCGATACGCGAGATGTCACCGACCAGCAGGTTGCCGAAGTCGAAGCCACCACCGGTGGAGGACGGATCGTTCAACTGCACGCCATCCACCAGCACCAGGGTCTGATCGGAGTTCGCGCCACGGACGAAAACGGAAGTCAGCGCACCCGGCCCGCCATTGCGCGCGAATTCCACACCCGGGGTCGCGGCCAGCAGATCGGAAACCGCCACGGCCTGGCTGTCGTGAATCTGCTGCTCGTCCAGCACCGTCACGGAATTTCCGACCTTGTCGGCCGCCACCGGAGCACGGTTCGCCACCAGGATGATCTGCTCCAGATCGTCGTCCTCGGCTGCCACGGCGACACCAGTCAACAGCAGCGGCGCGATCATCAGCGGTGCCGCGCGCACGATGCGACGGCTTCCATGCGGTGGATGCATGTTCGAAATCTCCCCAAGGACAAGGTTGGTTCGCGGTCAGCTTTGTGCCGACATTCGAACGGTCTTACGCAGCCGCGGCCCGTTCCCTCAAATTGAGGGGTCGGTTGCGTGGCCGCGTACAGGTTGGATTCAGGAGGTCATGGATGGTCGTCATTTCGGCAGCGCAGTGGATCTTTCTGGCGTATGCCTCATTGGCATTCGCCGCATCGTTGCGTGGTGCGCGACACATGTTGTGGCTTGGGGTCGCTGCCTTTGCATTCACACTGACAGCCGCCCTGTGGTTGCCCTCCTCTCCACCAGGCATCTGCCTGCTGCTGTCCGCGGCGGCTGCGTGGCGGTTGCTGCATCACGCTCCGGGCTGGCCCGGTGCGGTCGCGGCGGGCGCCGCTGCCGCCGGCGCCGTCGCAGCACATGCCGCGCAGGGACTGCCCTGGTGGTTTGAACTCGCTCCCGTCCTGTCGCTTGCCGCGGCGGCGTATGTCCTGGCGCAGACCCGGCATCGTTTTGCGCCACCGCGCCTGCTGGATCAGGCGCTGTGTGGCCTGGTCATCGCCGGCCCCATCGTGGCCGCCCTGCCGACGCTGTCCGAAGGCTGGCGCTCGGCCCAGGCGCTGAACCGGACGGGTGTGACGCTGCAAATCGCTGCCTTTCCGCGCTGGGTAGGGCTGAGCGTGCTGATCGCCTGCAGCGCCGGATTTCTTCATGGCTGGTGGGTACGTCGATGAATCTGACAGGTCTGCTGGAAAACGGGTTGTTCGCGCTGGGCCAGGTGCTGCGTCTGCCGGTCATGCTGCTGCTGTGGCTGTGTGTCGCCGCCGCGCTGTACTACGCCGCCCGCTGCCTCACCGAGCTGGTGGCGCGCAATCGGGAACGGCGCGGCTTCGATCTGCAACGCTGGCTGAAGGCCGGCGCTGCGCTGCGAGCCGATGCGACGCGACTGGCCCTGCTGCCAGCCGACTTGCGGCGCCTGCTCAGCCGGGTTCAGCAGCAATACACCGAACAGGCCCTGGGTGATGGCGGTCTGGAGAACATCGTGGCCGCCGGCGAAGAGACCCTGCGCCATCGCCTGAATGGTCCGCGTGCCCTGGTGCGCATTGGCCCGAGCCTCGGCCTGATGGGGACACTGATCCCGATGGGCGGATCGCTGGCCGCCATGGCCAGCGGCAACCTGCAGGCCATGTCCTCGCAAATGGTGGTGGCCTTCACCAGCACCATCATCGGGCTGGCCGCCGGCACGCTGGCCTATGGCGTCACGACCCTGCGACAGGGCTGGCTGGGCAGCGATGTGCGTGAGCAGCGCTTTCTGGCCGAACATCTGGTCGGCGAACTGGAGCGCCGCTGATGGGACGCTTCCTGCACCTGCCCTCTGCCGAAGAGCTTCCCGAGGAAGATCCGCTCGCCGGCGTCGCCAATCTGTTCGACGTGTCGGTCGTCTTCATCGTCAGCCTGATGATCACGCTGTTCTCCATCTACCGGATGGACGATCTGGTCGATGCACAGAGCGAGGTAACCATGGTGAAGACCAGCGCCAGCGGACAGCGCGAGATCATCGTCAAGAAGGGCAAGAACATCACGGCCTACAAGCTCACCGGACAGACGGCGGCCGGCGATGGCGAGCGGCTCGGGACCGCCTATCGGCTGGGCAATGGTCAGATCATCTATGTTCCGGAAACCGGCAGCGAACGCGCGCAGTAGCCGAATCTTTGCCGCATGGCTGTGCGGCATCGGCCTGGCAATCCTGGCGTCGCGCCTGACCTGGGGCGCCGAGGCCACGACGGTGGCGGCGACACCCGTGGATGGCATCAACATCGCTTTTCTTTATTCCGATGGCAACGTGCCCGGCACGCTGCAGGCCTTCCAGTCACTGCTGAGCGAACATCCCGAACTGCGGCAGCGCGTGAAACTGACGCTGCTCACCGAATCCCTGTTCAACGACGTGAGCGCCGCGGACATGCTGGGCGCGAACGTACTGGTGTTCGACACCATGAACGAGCAGATGCTGGCCAAGTTCAACTCCACCTATCAGACCGACCTGATCCGCAGCGTGCGTTCGCATGGCACGGTTCTGGGGGTCGGTGAAGGTTTGCTGGGGCAGCAGTCCTACACACAGCAGGGCGTGGTCTGGGATCCCAGGGCGCGCCAGTACTTCGCCGACTCCGGTGCCGGCAACCGGCTCGGATTGCTGAAGCTCGCGCTCACCCGGGCCGGCATCGCCGATCTGCCATTGCCGGATCCCCAGCCCTCGCTGGACTTCGGCTACTACTATCCCGACGGCGCGGGCGGCAAGGTCTTCGCCACCTGGGAGGAATTCGACGCCTGGCGCAGGGCGCACGGCAAGCAGCATCCGGGCGCGCCCCGCGTGGCCATCAGCTTCTTCAAGGCCACCTATTACACCGGCGACACGAAATCGCTGGATGCACTCATCGCCGAAGTCGAGCACCAGGGAGGTGATGCCGTTCCGGTGTTCGGTTACCCGGGCGCAGAGACCTTCCAGCACCTGCTGATCGATGCGCAGGGACAGCCGCGCGCCGATGTCGCATTGGGCGGCAATTTCAGTTTCTCCAGCTTCGACACCTCATTGCAGCTGGCAAAGACAGACATCGCGGTCCTCAATCCCATCGGCCTGTACGGCCGCAGCGAACAGGACTGGCGCAGTTCGGCCACCGGCCTGTCCGACTTCGAAGGCACCTTCAATCTGGCCGTGCCCGAACTGGCCGGCACGATCGCGCCCACCGTCATCAGCACCAAGGAAAAGATCCGCGATGCCACCAGCGGTCTGACCGCCATCGTGACCACGCCGGTGGCATCACGCACCAGCATGCTGGTGAGCCGCGCGCTGCGCTACGCCGCGCTGCGCGGCAAGCCCAACGCGACCAAACACGTGGCCCTGCTGTACTACGACTACCCTCCGGGCAAAGCCAATATCGGTGCCAGCTATCTCAATGTCGCCGATTCGATCGCCAACATCCTCGGCGAACTGGCGCGGCAGGGCTACGACCTTGGCGGCGCTGCGCCCTCCTCTGCACAGGTATTGGCCGACATCACGACACGCGCACGCAACGTGCTCGGTCACGCTCCCGGAGATCTGCAGGAGCTGGTGGCAGCAGACAGCGATGCGGTGCGTATCTCCATGACGCAGTATCGCGCCTGGCTGGATGCGTACCCCAAGAGCCTGCGCGACAAGATCATCAAGGACTGGAGCGATCCCTCCTCGAGCAGCCTGATGGCCCAGCGCAGCGGCGCCGGCGTGGAACTGATCATCCCGATGGTCCGCTACGGCAACGTAGTGCTGACTCCGCAACCCGCGCGCGCCTGGGGCGAAGATCTGGAGAAGATGTACCACGCCAGCAATCTGGCGCCCCATCACCAGTACGTGGCTGCCTATGCGTGGCTGCGCAATGGCTTCAAGGCCGACGCCGTGATCCATCTCGGCACGCACGGCACGCTGGAATGGCTCGACGGCCGTTCCGCCGGCCTGGCCGAGGACGATGCGCCCGATGCGCTGATCGCGGATCTGCCCAACCTCTATGTGTACAACGTGGATGTGGTGGGCGAAGGGCTGGTGGCTCGCCGGCGCAGCATGGCCACGCTGATCGATCACATGGTGCCGCCGTTCACCAAGGCGGGGTTGTCGCCGGATCTGACCCGACTGGGCGAACTGATGAACGACCACTCGGTCAACGAGACCAAGAATCCGCAGCTTGCCGATGCCTACGCCAAACAGATCCAGGAGCTTGCCGGCACGCTGGGCATCGCCAAAGAGCTGGGTCTCGATCCCGCGAAGCAATGGAGCGACGAGCAGCTGCATGGCATCGAGAACTACCTGCTGAAGGTGGGCAGCCAGAACATCCCCTACGGACTGCATGCCTTCGGCCGCACCCCCGACCCGCAGATGCGCGCCAGTACGGTCGACGCCATCATGAGCGTGGATCGTTCACAGCTGCCCACGCAGAGCAAGGCGCAGGCAGCGGACATGGACCAGCGCATCGCCTCCTCCGGACCGCTGGAGCTGGAAGGCCTGATGAAAGGGCTCAGTGGCCGGTTCGTGCCGGCCGGTGGCGGCGGCGAGCCGGTGCGCAATCCCGACTCCTATCCCACGGGTCGCAACTTCTACGGCATCGACCCTGACAAAGTGCCGAAACCGGCCGCCTGGGAAATGGGCCGCAAGCTGGCGGACCAGATGCTGGCCGATCACCTCAAGCAGCACGGCCACTATCCTGAAAAAGTCTCCTTCGTGATCTGGGGCGACGAGACCATGCGCCACGAAGGAGTACTCGAGTCGCAGATCTTCTGGCTGCTGGGCACCCGGCCGGTATGGAACGAGCGCGGCAAGGTCGTGGACGTGGAGGTGATTCCACGCGCCCAGCTGGGGCGACCGCGTGTGGACATCGTGATCGCCTCGGCGGCGGAAGGCATGTTCAGCAATGTCACCAAGCTGATGGACCAGGCCGTGCAGAAGGTGAAGGCGCTGGATGAGGCCGACAATCTGGTGCGCAAGCACTTCCTGGCGACGAAAGCCACGCTGATGCAACGCGGCTACAGCGCACGCGATGCCGAGGCGCGCGCCGGCGTTCGCATCTTCGATGAACCTCCAGGCACCTACAACCTCAATACCTCGACCATCGTCGCCGCCAGCGGCTCGTGGGACAGCGATGCAGGTTTCGCCAATGACTACCTGCGCAAGATGGGGCATGGCTACGGCAACGGTTTCTGGGGCGAGGCCATGCAGGACGTCTTCGCGCTGGCGCTCTCCGGCACCGAAAAGGTGGTCCACAGCAGCTCCACCGCACTGTATGGCGCCCTCGACAACGATGACATGTACATGTACATGGGCGGCCTGGCCGCCGCGATCCGCAACATCGACGGCAAGACACCGGATACGGTGGTCGCCAACACCCGCGATCCCGGCCATCCCGAGATGACCAGCCTTGGCACCTTCATCGGCCAGGAATTCCGCTCGCGCTACGTGAATCCGACCTGGATCGAGGGCATGAAGAAGGAAGGGTATGCCGGCGCCGGCGAGATGCGCGCCTTTGCCGAATACCTGTGGGGCTGGAATGCGACCACGCCAGAGCTCGTCGACGCCAGCCTGTGGCAGGAGAGCTTCGACGTGTACGTGCAGGACAAGTACCAGCTGCAACTGAAACAGTTCTTCGAACAGGCCTCGCCCTTTGCCTACCAGGACATCACCGCCCGCATGCTCGAGACCGTGCGCAAGGGCTACTGGAAACCGGATGCCGCAACCCTGGATCAGCTGACCCGAGAATTCATCACGAGCGTGAACGCGCATGGCAGCAGCTGTTCGGACCTCACCTGCGGCAACGCGCGCCTGCTGCAATATGCGCTGGAGCGCGGCCAGACCGCCGGCGTGCCAACGCCCGCCCTGCGTCAGTTCCGCAGCGTGATGGAGAAGGCGCTGGGTCAATCAATTGAATCGGCGGCCCGCACCCTTGAGCAATTCGCGCGCAGCAACGACGCACGTGAACAGGCTGAGGCCGCGCGCACGCGCGCAGCCGCTGCAAGCGCCAGTGAAGCCCGGCAGCCGGCGAGCGCTGCGAATTCCCCCGTCAGTGAAAACACGTCTGCCAACCAGCCCGTACCCTCCCCCGAGGCAGCATCTGGCCGGAAGGATCGTAGCAGTACCACCTTGCAAGGCTACGTGATGGATCAGCAGGAACGCAGCAGCGAGAACCGGTCAACGCAGCAAAGCCTCAGCGAGGACGACCTGCGGCCATTGGCATGGTTTGCGGCACTGCTGCTCGGCGGGCTGATGGTGTGGCGCTGGCGTTATGCGCGTTAGCCGCTGGTGTAGCTACGCCGCGCTGTGGCTGCTGGCGGGGTGCGGAACTCAGACAATCAGCCCCATCGGCATGCTGGCCTATGAGACCAGCTTCGCCAACTTTCATGACCGGCTGGCCATCGCCTGGCATGGCGGCGATGTCGCGCATGATGCGATCTATCTGCGCCTCACCGACGCTCACGCCAGACCAGAGGAGTCACTGCTGGCACTGACTGACGGAATGCGGCACGCCTACGAACCGGATGTGCAGGTCTTCGGCGACTCGTTGCTGGTCGCATGGTACGAGAAGGATGACAAAGGCGCGCTGACTGCAATGCTGGGCTGCTTTGCACCCAACGGCACACGTCGGTGGCAGATCGCGCTTTCTGGCAGCGCATACCAGGGACGCAATCCGGTGGTACGCACCTGGAACAACGAGATCTTGGTCGCATGGTTGCAGGCGCCGCGCATTACGGAGGGCACGCCCGCGTCGAACGAAGTCTGGGCGACGCGCCTGGATGCCCAAGGAGTGCTGTTGCAACCCGCGCTCAAGGCGGGGGATGCCAGTACGGACACCTGGAATCTGAATGCTGCGGTCGATGATCGCGGCGTCTTCCACGTGGTCTATGACGCGCAGTTAGAGCAGCGCGCGCATGAGTTGCAGGCGCTGGAGATCGGCCTTGAGGGCAGCGCGCATTACACTCTCAGTGACGACGACGGCCACGCATCCCTGTACCCCGACATTGCCATCGCCGGAGAACAGGTGGCCGTCACCTGGTTTGACCAGCGTGACGGGCATCCGCAGGTGTACCTGCACGTCGGCACGCTCGCCGACCTGCATGGCCCCTTTGCCGCAGACAAGCAACTGCGCGTCACGCACAGCCCTGGTGCTGCCACCGGCGCCTACGTAGCGTGGAATGCCGCGCGCGTTGGACTGGCCTGGTGCGACGACAGCGGCGGCACGACGCAGGTCTACGCACAGCAGTTCGATGCACGCGGCAGTCCCCTGCAGCCCATCCAGCAACTCACGCACACTGCCGCACAGGCATTTATTCCTGCCATTCACCCTTGGGGCGATGGTTTCGCGCTGACCTGGAATGAGTATCTGGGCATACGGCAGACCGCAGGTCATTCCGCGACCCGTTCATCGGTCGCGAGACTCGCCATTCTTTCAGCACCTTAGCGTCGACCACGCACAATCTATTGACACGATCGAGTCAACTACCCCAAGATCTTGTGGTGCATCGGTTCGCGTGAGCGATCAAAAGGGAATGCGGTGATCGAGCCTTGAGGGCTTCGAGATTCCGCAGCTGCCCCCGCAACTGTACGCAGCGAGCGATCGGCAATCACCACTGGGCCCCGGGCCCGGGAAGGCGCCGATGGCGATGAAGCTGCGAGCCAGGAGACCTGCCGAAGCACCGGACAACTGATCGGCCGGGGTGCGCCGAGCGGCTTGCGATGGATACGGGCGCGGCCTGTTCATCCGTTCGCGGCAGCGCTTTCACCTCAGCCCATGACGAGAACGAGGTGAATGCATGTCTCCGACCCGGGCCCGCAGCCAACCCTCCCTGGCCAAACGCGACGACGTCTGGCGCAAGCGCGTCGGCGAGGTGGACACGGATCCCAGCCGCGATGCGCTGCTGACACCGTTCGGCAAGGCCACGCTGCAGGATCGTTACCTGCTGCCAGGCGAGAGCTTCCAGGATCTGTTCGCGCGCGTGTCACGCGCCTATGCGGATGACACCGCGCATGCACAGCGGCTGTACGACTACATATCGAAGCTGTGGTTCCTGCCCTCCACGCCCATCCTCAGCAATGGCGGCGCGGATCGCGGCCTGCCCATCTCCTGCTTCCTGAACGCCGTCGACGACAGTCTCGATGACATCGTCGCCACCTGGACCGAGAACGTCTGGCTGGCTTCCAACGGCGGCGGCATCGGCACCTACTGGGGCGCGGTGCGCTCCATCGGCGAGCCGGTCAAGGGCTGCGGCCAGACCTCAGGCATCATCCCCTTCGTGCGCGTGATGGATTCGCTGACACTGGCGATCTCGCAGGGCTCACTGCGGCGCGGCTCCGCGGCCGTGTATCTCGACGTGCACCATCCGGAGATCGAGGAGTTCATCGAGATCCGCAAGCCCTCGGGCGACTTCAACCGCAAGAGCCTGAACCTGCACCATGGCGTGAACATCACCGACGAGTTCATGCAGGCGGTGCGCGATGATCAGCCCTTCGCGCTGTGCAGCCCGGTGACCGGCCTGACGCTGAAGACGGTTCCAGCACGACTGCTGTGGCAGAAGATCCTCGAGACCCGCCTCCAGACCGGCGAGCCGTATCTGCTGTTCGTCGACAGCGCCAATCGCGCTCTGGCCGGGCATCAGCGCGAGCTGGGCCTGCAGGTGCACCAATCCAACCTGTGCAGCGAGATCCTGCTGCCCACCGGTCGCGATCATCTGGGCCAGGCACGCACCGCCGTGTGCTGCCTGTCCTCGGTGAATTTCGAGCACTGGGAGGCATGGAAGGACGAACCGCTCTTCATCGAGGATCTGCTGCGCTTTCTGGACAACGTGCTGCAGCAGTTCATCGACGAGGCACCGGACTCGATGGCCACCGCCAAGTACTCGGCCATGCGCGAGCGCTCGGTGGGCCTGGGCGCCATGGGCTTTCACTCCTTCCTGCAATCGCTGGGCATTCCGTTCGAAAGCGCGCTGGCCAAGAGCTGGAACATGAAATTGTTCCGCCACCTGCGCAGCGAAGCGGACCGCGCCTCGCGTCATCTGGCCGAAGAGCGTGGCGCCTGCCCCGATGCCGCCGAGCGTGGCGTGCTGGAGCGTTTCAGCCACAAGCTGGCCATCGCGCCCACGGCCAGCATCAGCATCATCTGCGGCGGCACCAGCGCCTGCATCGAGCCGATCCCGGCCAATATCTATACGCACAAGACGCTGTCGGGCTCGCACACGGTGAAGAACCCGGCGCTCAAGGCGCTGCTGGCCGAGCGTGGTCTGGACACCGCCGAGACCTGGCGTTCCATCCTCGAACACGAAGGCTCGGTACAGCATCTGGAAGCGCTCAGCGAAGACGAACGCGCGGTGTTTCGCACTGCCTTCGAGATCGACCAGCGCTGGGTCATCGACCTGGCCGCCGATCGCACGCCCTTCATCTGCCAGGGGCAGTCGCTGAACCTCTACCTGCACAGCGACATCCACAAGTGGGATCTGCTGATGCTGCACTGGACCGCCTGGGAGCGCGGCATCAAGAGCCTGTACTACTGCCGCTCCAAGTCCGTGCAGCGCGCCGGCTTTGCCGGTGTGGAAGGCGACAACACGCGCCGCTGGCCGACGCGCGAACTGGGTGCCGACGAAAACCGCTACGACGAATGCCTGGCGTGCCAGTGAACCCTGCGCAACGCTCAACGCGAGGACCGATTGCATGACCGACACTGCCGCGCAGATCGAGCTGATCCAGCGCCCCGGCCTGATGACGCCGAGCCGCAGCTACAAGCCGTTCCGCTATCCCTGGGCCATCGAGTTCTGGCGCCGCCAGCAGCAGATCCACTGGATGCCGGAGGAGATCCCGCTGGGCGAGGACTGCAAGGACTGGGCGACGCGCATCACCGATGGCGAGCGCAACCTGCTGACGCAGGTGTTCCGCTTCTTCACGCAATCCGACGTGGAGGTGCAGGACAACTACCTGGAACGCTATGCGCGCGTGTTCCGGCCCACCGAGGTCAAGATGATGCTGGCGGCCTTCGCCAACATGGAGACCGTGCACATTGCAGCCTACGCGCTGCTGCTGGAAACGCTGGGCATGCCGGATGCCGAGTTCGCGGCCTTCATGGACTACGAAGCCATGCGCGACAAGCACGAGTACATGCAGCGCTTCGGCGTCGACACCGAGGCCGACATCCTGCGCACGCTGGCCATGTTCGGTGGCTTCACCGAAGGCCTGCAGCTGTTCGCCAGCTTCGCCATCCTGCTGAACTTCCCGCGCCACAACAAGATGCGCGGCATGGGCCAGATCGTCTCCTGGTCGGTGCGCGACGAGACCCTGCACTGCGAGGGTGTGATCCGCCTGTTTCACAGCTTCGCCGCCGAGACCGGCGCGCTGACCGACGCGGTGCGCGACGACATCGTCGAGTGCTGCCGCACCGTGGTGAGCCTGGAAGATCGCTTCGTGGATCTGGCCTTCGAGCTCGGGCCCATCGAAGGACTGTCGGCCGATCAGGTGAAGCGCTACATCCGCTTCGTGGCCGACTGGCGCCTGCAGCAGCTTGGCTTACCGCAGCTGTACGGCATCAGGGAACATCCGCTGCCCTGGCTGACGGAAATCCTCAACGGCGTGGAGCATGCGAACTTCTTCGAGACGCGTGCCACCGAATACGCCAAGGCCGCCACCGGCGGCGCCTGGCATGGCGGCGAAGGCGCCTGGGGATTGTTCGACCGGCGCGTCACCCGCCATGGCCAGCTGGATCTGCTCGGCAAGGGCTGAAGCGAGCGATCCGGCGCCTGCGCGCGGCTCAGGGCAGCAGAATGCCGCAGGCCACGATATGCGGATCGGTTGATGGTCCGTCTTCGCGCCGCTGATTTGCGGTTGCGCGCCGCAGCCGTTTTGATAGGTTCAGGGGCATGAAATCTCCCTCGATGCTGCGCACCCTCCCGGCTGCGGCCCTGCAACTCTGTGCCCTCCTCGGCATGAACAGTGCTGTCCTCGCCCAGACGCCCGCCCCTCAAACCACTGCTCCGGCCGTCGATGCCGCCACGCTGGCACGTATCCGCGACACTGCGATGGGCAGCGACTGGGTCTGGAATCAGCTGACCGATCTGACCGACAGCGTCGGTCCGCGCCTGTCCGGCTCGAAGGGACTGGAAGTGGCCATCGAGCGCGTCGCTGCCACAATGCGTGGGCTGGGCGCGAAGGTGACGTTGCAGCCTGCCAAGGTGCCGCACTGGGTGCGGGGTGCCGAAAGCGCGGAGCTCACCGACTACGCCAATCACCCCGCCGGCATCACGCAGAAACTGCGGCTGGTCGCGCTCGGTGGTTCGGGCGCCACGGCGGCCACCGGGCTCACCGGCCGCATCGTGGCGGTCAGCGACATCGATGACCTGAAAGCGCATGCCGCGCAGGTGCGCGGCAACATCGTGGTGTTCACGTACAAGTTCGATGAGCGCCTGGCAATGTCCGGCGGAGCACGCTTCGCCTATGGCCGCGGCACGCGCGTGCGCACCTATGGCCCATCGGAAGCGGCCGCGCTGGGTGCCACCGCGGCGCTGGTGCGCTCCATTGGCGGCGCCGACTATCGCCTGCCGCATACCGGCGTCACGATCTTCAAAGACGGCCAGACACCCATCCCCGCGGCTGCGCTGGCCGCCGAGGATGCAGATCTGATCGCGCGCCTGGCGGCCAGGGGCCCGGTGACGATGAACCTGCTGCTGACACCGCAGATCCTGCCGGACGCCGACAGCTTCAACGTCATCGCCGACTGGCCGGGTCGCGAGAAGCCCGACGAGTACGTCGTCGTCTCAGGACATCTGGATTCCTGGGATCTGGCCACCGGCGCCGCCGACGATGGCTCGGGCGTACTCGGTGCCGCGGCGGTCATCGAAGTGATGCAGCAGCTGAATCTGCATCCCCGCCGCACCATCCGTTTCATCGGCTGGACCAATGAAGAAAATGGCGGTCGCGGCTCGAAGGCCTACTTCAAGTCAGTGAGTGAGGCATTGGCCGGTCAGACCGCCGCCATCGAGAGCGATAGCGGCGCCGGCCGCGCACTGGGCCTGCTGGCTGCGCTGAGCGAAGACTCCTATGCGAAGTTGAAGCCCGTCAGCGATGCACTGCTGCCGATCAATGCGGCGGTGCTGACGGCCAACGCCATGTCACGTGAACTGGGTTCGGACATCGCGCCATTGCAGGCAGCTGGTGTGCCGGGCTTCGCACCGATGGTGGATACGCGCCACTACTTCGACTACCACCACACGCCGGCCGACACGCTGGACAAGATCGATCCGGAAGATCTGCGCAGCCAGGTGGCGACGATGGCGGTGCTGGCCTACTTCCTTGCCGAACTGCCGCAGCCGCTGGCGAAGCTCGCGCCAGAGCAGGAATAGACGAAAACGCTAGGGCGACTTGATCCCAGACTGAGTCTTGGACTGGGCCTTTGCCCGGGCCCGTTCGGCGCGTACCGCATCACCACTGAGCTCCGGCCCAATGGCCCGGTAGGTATAGCCGTAGGTGTGCTCGCGATCAAAGGCCGGTGGCGGCTCGGTGCCCTTGCCCGGCTGCTTCAGCACGGCCGGCAGGTCGTTGGTTTCGATGTCGAACAGCGCCAGATAACGCGGCGCATCGGGAATCGGCTCCATCTGCACTTCGTTGATGATGGCACGCCGCGCCCAGACGAAACCCTTCGCCGCCACCATGTTCGGCGCATGGTCCTGGTCGTACCAGGTGTTGAACTCGGCATCCTTGCCAGCCACGGCATTGCCGAACACCACCTGGAAGTATTTCTGTTTCGGACCGGCCGGAGCACCCGGCACGTCGCCGCCCGCACCGCGCACCTCGGGCCGGAAAGCGCGGTAGATGTACATCTGCCCGGAGTTGCGATCCAGCGCGTCGCTGACGCGCGTCTCGCCGCTCTGCAACCGCCGCTTCACTTCGGCGATCACCGCCGGCAGATCCGGCGTGACGATCTTGTAGATGACCAGGTACTTTGGCTTCTTCAGCGCCACCTCGCGCAGCTGCACGCCTTCGTTGTAGACGAAGCGCTGTGCGCTGACGAAGCCGGGAATGGACACCACATCCGGCGCATGCTGGGTGTCATACCAGCGGTTGTAGGCCTCTTCCTGGCCCGCGGCCGGCGCATTGAAGACGAGGAAGTAGTAGGTCTGCGCCGCGGGCACCGCCGCGAACACCGACCAGGACGTGAAGGCGAGCAGACAGACTGCCGCGATGCGTGCACCCATGCGCATGGACAAGACCCCCGATCCGTTGCCGGCAGCATATTCCCTACATAGGGAATAAACAACTGCCGCAACCGCCGTTGCCTCAGGCGCGCGCGGCAGCCGCTCCGCGCGTGGCCAGCCAGGAGCCCAGCAGGATCAGCGCAAAGGCCACGAAGGCACCGGGGCCCAGATGCTCATGCAGCACCGCTACTCCCAGCAGCGTGGCCACCGCCGGGTTGATGTAGGTGATGACCGAAGCCCGCGCCGCGCCGGCATGGCGGATCAGGTAGAACATCAGCAGCATGGCCAGCGCGGTACACACGGCGCCGAGCACAGCGATGGAGCCCAGCGCCAGCGGCGAAGGCCAGTGCGCCGGCAGGCTCCACAACGCAGCGGGCGCCAGGATCACGCTGGCAAAGCCCAGGCTGGCCGCCACCGGCCCGAAGGAATCCATGTCGCTCAGATGCCGCTGCACGATCAACGGACCGGCTGCATAGCCCAGCGTGGCGATGATCATGCAGGCCACGCCGGCCCAGCCATGGGTACCGGAGACCGCCCCGAAGCCCAGCAGCGCCACGACACCCACCAGGCCCACAACCAGACCCAGCAGCCGCCAGCCGCCCAGCGGTTCATGCAGGCCGAAGAAACGCGAGATCAGCGCAATGCTCAGCGGCACCATGGCGATCAGCACGCCGGTGACGGACGAACTGATCCAGCGCTCGCCCAGCGAGATGGCGCAGAACGGTATGACGAACTCCACCACGGCGAAGGCCGCGATGGCCCCCTTGTGGCGGCCCACCAGCCGCAGGGCGCCACGATGGGCGGCCACGGGCAACAGGATGCTGGCCGCCAGCACGATGCGCCCCCAGGCCACCACGAAGGGCGAGAGCTCCTGCACAGCCAGCTTGATGAAGAAGTACGGCAGACCCCAGATCACGCCCAGCGCCGCAAACGCCAGCCACGCGCCGCGACTCATGACACCACCTGCGGCGCAGCCCACGCGGCGGGCATGAATACGAATGTCATGATTTCGGTGTTCACTGGCAATCTGGCCGGCAATTTGCAAACCTCGCAGGGCAGGCCCGAACCGGCGCGGATGGCAGCCGGCCACGCACCATTTTGAGCAATTTCCCCGTCACTTTGCGCAGTATTGTTGCATATGCCGATACCCCAAGGTTCTCCGCCGATTGCCCAGAACGTCGACATCCGCTATCTCGGTCGCCTGCTCGGCGACGTGATCCGCGCCTATGGCGGCGAGGAGCTGTTCAGGCGCATCGAGACCATCCGCTCCACCTCGGTGAACCGCCATCGCGGCATTGCCGATGAGCACGCGCTGAACCTGGACCTCGATGCCCTGAGCCTGGATGAAACGCTGGCCTTCGTGCGCAGCTTCATGCTGTTCTCGATGCTGGCCAACCTGGCCGAGGACCGCGCCGGCATGGCCGCGGATCGCAGCGACGATCTGGCCACGGTGCTGCTGCGGCTGCGCTCGGAAGGCATCGAAACCGGCGAGGCGGCGCAGCTGCTCGATCACGCGCTGGTGGTGCCGGTGCTCACCGCCCACCCCACCGAGGTGATGCGCAAGAGCATGATCGATCATCGCAACCGCATCGCCGAACTGATGCGGCTGCGTGATGCCGGCCGCGTCGAGACAGCGGATGGCGATGTGCTGGAGCAGGCCATCCTGCGCCAGATCGCGCTGCTGTGGCAGACCCGGCCGCTGCGCCGCGAGCGACTGATCGTGGCCGACGAGGTCGAGAACGCCCTCGCCTACCTGCGCGATGTATTCCTGCCGGCCGTGCCCGCGCTGTACGCGCGCTGGGAGCGGCTGCTGCAGCACCGGCCCAAGAGCTTCCTGCGCCTGGGCAGCTGGATCGGTGGCGATCGCGACGGCAATCCGAACGTGAAGGCGGACTCGCTGCAGTTCGCACTGTCGCGTTCGGCTGAGGCCGTGCTGGCCGACTATCTCGCCAAGCTCAATGCGCTGGGCGCGGAGCTGTCCATCTCCACCGAGCTCGCCAACACCACGCCGGAAGTAGTGAAGCTCGCCGACGAAGGCGGCGATCACAATCCGGGGCGGCGCGACGAACCCTACCGCCGCGCCATCACCGGCATCTACGCACGCGCTGCCGCCACGTATCGCAGGATCACGGGCCGCGAGCCCGCCCGCGCCGCGACGGTGCCGGCCACGCCCTATGAATCACCCGATGAACTGCGCCAGGACCTGGTGGCTCTGGCGCATTCGCTGAGCAGCGGCGGCCATCGACTATTGGCCAGTGGCGGTGCGCTGGGGCGGCTGATCCGCGCCGTGGAAACCTTCGGCTTTCATCTGGCCACGCTGGATCTGCGCCAGAACTCCGATGTGCATGCGCGCGTGGTCGGCGACCTGCTGAAGGTGGCGGGCGTGGAAAGCCAGTACGCCAGCCTCGACGAGGCCGCACGCGTAGCGCTGCTGCGCCGGGAACTGGCCACCGAGCGGCTGCTGGCCAGTCCCTTCGCCAGCTACGCCGAGGAAACCGGGATCGAGCTGGCCATCGTGCGCGCCGCCGCCGAGGCGCATGCGCTGTATGGCAAAGGCTGCATCACCACCTACAACATCTCCAAGTCCGAGAGCGTGTCGGATCTGCTCGAGGTGTATCTGATGCTGAAGGAGGCCGGCCTGTACCGGCCCGGCGTGGACGGCCAGCCGCCGCAGACCAGCATCATGGTGGTGCCGCTGTTCGAGACCATCGGCGATCTGCAGCGCTCGCAGCAGATCATGGACGACTTTTTTTCGCTGCCGGAGATGCAGGCCATCACGCAGGCGCGCGGTTACCAGGAAGTGATGGTCGGCTACTCCGACTCCAACAAGGATGGCGGCTATCTCACCTCGGTGTGGAGCCTGAACCAGGCCACGCGCGCGCTGGCCAGGATCTTCGAGAAGCACCACACCGCCATGCAGATCTTCCACGGCCGCGGCGGCGCCGTGGGCCGCGGCGGCGGCTCTTCCTTCGACGCGATCCGCGCGCAGCCGCGCGGCACGGTGCAGGGGCGCATCCGCATCACCGAGCAGGGCGAGGTCATCGCCGCAAAGTACGGCACGCGCGAGCACGCCATGACCAATCTCGATGCGATGTGCTCGGCCACCCTGCTGGCCACGCTGGAGCAGTCACAGGTGCCCGCCGATGTGGCGTTGCGCTTCGCCGATGCCATGGACGCGATCTCGAAGGATGCGTTCAACATCTACCGCCAGCTGGTGTACGGCACCGAGGGCTTCGTCACCTGCTTCCGGCAGATGACGCCCATTGCCGAGATCGCGGAACTGAAAATCGGCTCGCGCCCCGCCTCGCGCACCAAGTCCGATCGCATCGAGGATCTGCGCGCCATCCCCTGGGTGTTCAGCTGGGCGCAGGCGCGCGTCATGCTGCCCGGCTGGTACGGCGCTGGCCAGGCGCTGAAGAACTTCGGCGATCAGGGACTGCTGCGCGAGATGCTGGAAGTGTGGCCGTTTTTCCGCACCACCCTCGACAACCTCGAGATGGTCATCGCCAAATCCGATATGACCATCGCGCGCCACTACAGCACGCTGGTGCAGGATCAGGCGCTGGCCCAGGACATCTTCGGCCGTATCCGCGACGCCTGGCTGACCACGCATGACGCCATCCTCTCCATCACCGGCCAGTCGCGCCTGCTGGAGCACAAGCCGGCGCTGGATACCTCGATCCGCCTGCGCCTGCCCTACATCGAACCGCTGAACCTGCTGCAGGTGGAGCTGCTGAAGCGGCACCGCGGCGGCGAGAGCGATCCGCGCGTGCGCGAGGGCATCCAGCTGTCCATCAACGCGGTGGCCACGGCGCTGCGAAACAGCGGCTAGCACTGCGGTCATCCCGTTGCGCCGGGGTCCTCGCCCCCCGGGGGCGCTTCTGGTCTCCCCGTGCTTCTGGCATCATGCTATTTCTTTCCTGGGGGAATAATCACGTGAACCATTCAATCCGTTTGTCGCTGTTGTTGCTGTTGCCCGTTGCCGCTCTCGCCCAGCAAGGCCCGCCCGCAGGCGCAGCCCCGGGTGCAGCGCCCGGCGCTGCTCCGGCTGGCGCACCGGCCCAGCAGGCCGAGACGCTGACGCGCATCGACCTGGGCAAGGGCATGTACTTCCTGAAGGGCCGTTCGGACTGCTCCTTCGTGGTCGGCAAGGACGGCGTGATCCTGTTCGACACGCTGACGCCGGGCAATGCCGACGCCATCAAGGCCAGGATTGCCGAAGTCACCAGCCTGCCGATCAAGTACGTGGTCAACACGCACAGCCATGGCGATCACACCGGCAGCAATCTGGCCTTCGGTGAGGCCGGCATTCCGATCGTGGCGCAGGAGAAGACGCTGGTGCGTCTGTCCACCAGCACGGTGAATGTGCGCGGCCAGACGGTGGATCCGCTGCCGGAGAAGGCACGCCCCACCATCACCTTCAAGGACAAGAAGACGCTGAGCATCCCCGGCGTGAAGGCCGAGATGACCTACGAGCCGGGCGGCCACATGGACAATGACATCTACATCTGGCTGCCGAAGCAGAATGTCATCGTCGCGGGCGACCTGCTGCATACCAACGAGTACCCGTACCTGGACCAGAACGCCGGCGGCACGCTGGCGGGCAATCTTGCGGCAATGCAGGCCATCCTCAAGCGCGCCAACAAGGATACGAAGATCCTGCCGGGCCATGGTTCACCGATCGGCAAGGCCGAGTTCAAGACCTACCTGGACATGATGTACCGCACCGTGGATCAGGTGGCGGCGCTGATCAAGGACGGCAAGAGCGCGGATGAGGTGGTCGCCGCCAAGCTGCTGGCGAACGACACGGCCGTGGCACCGGGCGGACCGGACAACCGCGACACCTTCGTGCGCGTGGTGTACGAGGCCGTGAAGTCGGGTTCGGTCAAGGCATCGAAGTAAGCACGCCGTGACGGAGGCGCCTCACAAGGGCGCTTCCGTCGCACTCAATGCGGCAAAGAGAAGTCGGGCAGGGATCAGCCGGCCCTGGACAGCAACGCCCGCAGTGCGGCGTCGGATTGCATGACCTTGCCGAGCACCTGAGCATCCACGCCCAGCTCATTGGCCGCCGCATCTTCCAGCCCCGGCGGGGCAAATTCCGGCTCCAGGCAGGCCAGCGCCAGCAGGTGCGCCAAGTAAACCAGCTTGGAGAGATTCATCGGGCCGGGCTCGCTGACCGAGTGGCGCCAGCCGAGCGCCGCCGCAGTGACCGACGGCGGAATCGACCAGGCGTGCAGCAGGCGCGTGGCCAGCTCTTCGCCCTGCTCGGCGCACAACCCGGCGCGCGACGGCGCATCCAGACGCAGCGCATGCTGTTCTTCCACCAGTGCCAGCGCCGCCAGCGCCGCGGCCTCACCGCAACGATGCAGCAGACCCGCGGCCGCCGCGGTACGCAGATCGAAACCCAGGTGCCAGGCCAGCTGCGCCGCGAAGTAGCCGCAGGCCAGCGCCTCGCGCCAGTGCGACTGCAGCAGCGCGTTGCCCGGCGCTCCGCCGACCAGCGCGGTACGCAGATGTTTGTAGCCCCGCAGCGCCATGTCGGCGTTCTGCACCGGAGCGCCGGCCGACAGGTTGGCGATCACGGCATCGAACAGCAGCGGGCGGGCGGGGACGGGCTGCAGGGCCACCGAGAGCGCGGCTGCCACGGCGTCATGAACCGCGAGGGTGCGGGCCGTGGAGCGACGGGTCAGTAGCGAGAGGTGATGCATGGCAGCCGGGATATGTCTCCTTGGCTGCATTTGCGCGCATCCGGACCGCGCGGTCCAGAATCCTCTTGTCAAATCGCGAGGCGGTTCACGCTTGCGAGGCCACCAGCGCCTGCTGCAAATCGGCGATCAGATCTTCCACGGCTTCCAGCCCCACGGACAGACGCACCGTCCCCGGCAACAGGCCGCTGGCGGCCTGCTGTTCGGCGCTCAGATCCCGCGAGGCCAGCAGCTGCGAGGGCAGCACCAGGCTCTCGGTGGAACCCAGGCTGGCGGCAATGGCGAACAGCTGCAGCGCTTCGGCGCAACGCTGCGAGGCGCGCGCCCCACCCTTCAGATCGAAGCTGATCACCGAGCCGAAATCACTCATCTGCGCTGCCGCCAGCGCGTGCTGCGGATGGGTGGCAAGGCCCGGATAGCTGACGCGCTCCACCATGGGCTGCTGCTCCAGGTACTGCGCCAGCGCCCGCGCATTGGCGCATTGCGCGCGATAACGCACGAAGTAGCTCTTCAGCCCGCGCTGGATCAGGAAGGCGGCATGCGGATCGAGCGCCCCGCCCAGCACGCTGAACTCCGGCCGCAGCGCGCGGATCAGCGTCTCGCTGCCGATCACCGCGCCGCCCAGCACGTCGCCATGACCACCGGCGAACTTGGTCAGGCTGTGTACGAACAGGTCGATGTCGAACTGGCCATGCTGGTGCGGGCCGGCGAAGGTGTTGTCCAGCACCGTCAGCGCGCCATGCTTGCGCGCCAGGCGTGTCAGCAGCGCGATGTCGGCGATGCGGTTGGCGGGATTGGTCGGGCTCTCGAACATCACCAGCCGCGTGGGCTGCGCGGCCAGCGCTGCTTCGATCCCGGCCTCGGCGGCCGTGATGGACAGCATGGTATGGGTGATGCCGTAGCGGCCCAGCACCCGGCGGATCAGCTGGCGCGTCGGCCCATAACCTTCGAGGAAGCACAGGATATGATCGCCCTGCCTGGTCAGCCCCAGCAGCGTCTGCGCGATGGCGCCCACGCCCGAGGCACAGACCAGCGCCGCCTCGCGACCCTGCAGCTGCGCCAGCGTCAGTTCCAGCTGCCGCAGCGTCGGATTCGTGGAGCGGCTGTAATAAAAACCGGCGCGCTCACCGCGCAACATGCCCAGCGTATCGTCCACCGTGTCGAACTCGAACTTGACACTCTGGTAGATGGGCGGCACCACGGCATGGTTGTCCGCGGGCAGTTCGACAGCGGGGGGATGATTGGCCTGGGTCTCGGGTTTCATGGCCGGATTCTACCAATCCGGCGGGCGGTCAACCGCAACGGCAATGGAGCGTTCTGCATGCTCATGAACACCGCACGACCCTGGATGCTTTGCGCGCTCATCGGCCTGGGAGCGGCGCAGGCCCTGCCCGCCACTGCGGCCACGATCTCCGCGCCCGCAGCGGCGCCTGGCATGGCCCAGCGCAGTGTTGCCGCCAGTGCCACGGCCCGCGACAACGCCGCCTGCAAACCCGCCCAGCCCTTCTACTGGGAGATCGGCGATCGTCACGCACCGCTGGCCTCCGGCTCCGTGGGCGGCAACACCTACAACGCCGACACCGAGATGCTGATCGCTTCAGCGTCCAAGTGGGTGTTCGGCGCCTATGCGATCCAGCGCCGCAACGGCCAGCTCTCGGACAGCGACATCCATGCGCTGAACATGACCAGCGGTTACACGCACTTCGGCTACACCGCCTGCAAGCTGCAAGCGGCGCTGCGCAAGTCCGCGACGGTGGCCAGCTGCTTCGAAGCACGCAGCCGCGAAGGCCACAACGATGACTTCGACGCGCAGGCCGTCGGGCGCTTCTACTATGCCGGCGGCCACTTCCAGAAAATGGCCGTGGATCTGGGGTTGGGCAACGATGACTCGCAGCTGCTGACGCGCGATTTCCGCCGCACGCTGGGCGAGGATCTGCTGTTCCACTTCGATTCGCCGCAGATGGCGGGCGGCATGTCCGCCTCGGCAGCACAGTACGGTCTGTTCCTGCGCAAGATCCTGAGCGGCGATCTGCGCATGCACGATGTGCTCGGTGCGAATGCCGTGTGCACCAATCCCGCCACCTGCCCGAGCGCATTGCACACGCCCATCCCTTCCGGCGAGAGCTGGCATTACTCGATGGCGCACTGGGTGGAGGATGATCCGAAGATGGGCGATGGTGCCTTCAGCAGCCCCGGCGCCTTCGGCTTCTATCCGTGGATCGACGCCAGCCAGAGCTGGTACGGCATCCTGGCACGCAAGGGCAAGGTCGGTGGTGAAGTCGCCGTGGAATCCGTGCAATGCGGCCGACTGATCCGCAAGGCCTGGGTGAGCGGCGTGCAGCAGTGAACCCGCGCACGCGCTGCTCAGTGGTCCGCGCCGGCCACGACAGCCGGCGCGCCTGCGTACGCTTCAGGCCGCCGGCTCCCACATGCCCGGCTCTTCGACGAATTCGATCAAGTTGCCAGCGTTGTCGCGGATGAAAAAACCGCGGCCGTGCGGCGCATTGACCACCATGGCGATGTCACCGCCGCGGCTGCGCAGCAGATCGGCAATGGCCAGCGCATCGCGCACCACGAAGGCCACGTGCTTGTTGCCATGCGTGCGGTTGTCGCTGTCGGGGAAACGGCGCTCCTCCGGCAGCGGATTGGCGTTCGGCACTTCGAAGAGTTCCAGGCGCAGCGGGCCGCGCTTGATCATGGCCACGTCGGCCGGAATCTTCGCAATGTGGAAACGCTTCTCCACCTTGAAGCCCAGCATGCGCTCATACCAGGCAATGGCCTCATCGAGGCTGGGCACGCTCATCGCGCCGTGGTGGTGCTGGATCTCGAATTCGTAGGATTGTTCGGACATCGCCAAGCCCCCAGGGCTGTTTCGTTGGACCGGGGCGGATGATACGCGAACGGTCCCGGCGACGCCCAGCCCTCACCACAACCGCACGCGCTCCTCCGGCGAAATGTAGTACTTGCTGCCAGGCTGCACGTCGAAGGCGGCATACCAGGCATCGATGTTGCGCAACGGCCCGATGACGCGGAATTCGGAGGGCGTATGCGGATCCGAAGCCATCTGCGCCTTGACCGTATCCGGCCGGATGTTCTCGCGCCAGAACTGCGCGAAGGACAGGAAGAACCGCTGATCGCCGGTCAGCCCGCCGATCACCGGCGCGGGCCGGCCCTTCAGCGAAGCGTGATAGGCATCCAGTGCCACCAGCACGCCGGCCATGTCCGCGATGTTCTCACCCATGGTCAGCTTGCCGTTGACGTGCAGGCCGGGCACCGGCTCGTAGCTGTCGTACTGGGCACCGAACTTGTCCGCCTGTTCCTGGAAGCGTGCGGCATCCGCCGCCGTCCACCAGTCGCGCACCTTGCCGGTGGCGTCGATCTTGCGGCCCTGGTCATCGAACCCATGGCTGATCTCATGGCCGATCACCGCACCGATGGCGCCGTAGTTGACGGCCGCATCGGCCGACGGATCGAAGGCCGGCGCTTGCAGGAAGCCGGCGGGAAAAACGATCTTGTTCTCCAGGCCACCGTTGTAGGCATTGACCTCCTGAGGATTCATCGCCCACTTCCTGCGATCGAGGGGTTCCTTGAGCTTGGACAGCTGGTACTGCCATTCGAAGGCGCTGGAGCGCTGCACATTGCCGTACAGATCGTCGGACTTGATCTGCAGCGCCGAATAGTCGCGGAACTTGTCGGGGTAGCCGACCATCACGTCCATCTTCGCCAGCTTCTCCAGCGCCGCCATCTTGGTCGCCGGACTCATCCACTCGTTGCCGACGATGCGGCTGGCCATGGCCACCTTCAGGTTCGCCACCAGCTCCTCCATCATCGCCTTCGAACCGGGCGGGAAGAAGTCGGCCACGTAGTTCTGGCCCATGAGTTCGCCGAGCGAACCATCGAGCAACGAGTCGGCCCGCTTCCAGCGCGGCGCCAGCTGCTGGATACCGTACAGCACCCTGCGGAACTGGAAGCGATTCTGCACATAGCGGTCCGGCAGATACGCAGACGCCTGCGCGATCACCCCAAAACTCTCCCAGGCCTTCAGCGTTTCCAGCGGCGTGCTGTCGAAGAGCCCGGCCAGCGCCTTGACCGCAGTGTTCTCGGACACGATCAGCCTGGGCACCTGGTCGATGCCCGCGGCGGCGAGGAAGACATCCCAGTCGAAGCCTGGCGCGTACGCCTTGAGCTGCTCGGGGGTCATCGGATTGTTGATCTTCTCGATCTCGCGCCGCTCCGCCACCGGCCAGCTCCGTTCGGCGATGCGGGTCTCGAAGGCGACGACATCGGCCGCGCTCTTCGCCGGCTGCGGGACACCCGCCAGCCCGAACGCACGCGTGATGTAGGCGACGTAGGCTGCCCGCTGTGGCTTGAATTCGTCTTTCAGGTAGTAGTCCCGGTCGGGCAGACCCAGACCGGCCTGCCCCAGCCACACCACGTTCATCGTGGGGTCGGCGGTATCCGTGTCCACACCGACGCTGAACATCGAACTGCCGAATGCCCCCTGCGTGCCGCCCATGTAGCGGGCCAACGCGCTGCGGTCCGGCAAGGCCGCAACCCGCGCGAGTTCCGCGCGCAGGGCCCGGTCGCCGGCCTTTTCCACGCCCTTCTCGTCCATGAAGCTCTGGTACAGGCCACCGATGGGGGTGGTGGGCGCCTGGGTCGCAATCACGTATTTCTTCTGCGCCAGCGTCAGGTTGTAGATGTCGTAGAAACTGCTGGTCGAGGTCTGGTCGGCGGGGATCGGCGTACGTGCCTGCCAGGCACCGTTCACATAGGCATCGAAATTGTCGCCCGGGGCGGCCTTCGCATCGCGGCCGGTGAGGTCGACGCCCCACTGGCCGTAATGCGGCGCCGCAGGTTTTTCGACTGCCTCCGCGGCGAAGACGGGGGTGGCGCCAAGAATCATCGAGGCGATGGACAGTGCCAGCGGGGAGGCGTTCATGCGCTCAAGCCTACTGCCACGACCTCGGATAGATCAATTGCCGAACTGCACCAGCCGCCTCACCGCCTCATCCAGTGTCGCATCCCGCTTCGCGAAGCACAGCCGCAGCAACCGCTGCCGCGTCGCTGGCTCCTTGTAGAACGGTGAGAGCGGAATCAGTGCCACGCCAGCCTCGGTGAGCAGGCGTTCGGCCATGACGGTATCCGGCACATCGGCCCAGGCACTGTAATCCAGCAACTGGAAGTAGGAGCCGGCGGCGCGCGGCAGGCCGAGACCACTGCCGGCGAGCGCGGTGACGACACGATCGCGCTTGGGCTGGAAGAACACTGGCAGGCGCGCACCGCAATCAGGCTGCTCGACCAGGTAGTCAGCAATGGCCTGCTGCAGCGGATGGGTGACGGCGAAGGTGTTGAACTGATGCACCTTGCGCAGCTCGGCGCTCAACGCCGGCGGCGCGACGGCGTAACCGATGCGCAGGCCGGTGGCATGCAGCATCTTGCCGAAGGAATACACGGCGACGGAGCGCTTGCGCAGTGCGGGCACGCCCAACACGCTGGCATGGCGCGCGCCGTCGAACATCAGGTGTTCGTACACCTCATCGGACAGCACCAGCAGATCGTGCCTGGTGACGAGTTCGGCGAGCTCGCGCAGATCGGCGGCCGACAGCACCGTGGCGCTGGGGTTATGCGGCGAGTTGATGAGGATCAACCGGGTGCGCGGCGTGATGGCCGTGCGCACGCGCTGCCAGTCCACGGCGAACCCGGGCGCAACCAGCGGGATGTGCACGCAGCGACCACCGGCCAGACGAATGGCGGGATCGTAGCTGTCGTAGCTGGGATCGAAGACGATGGCCTCATCGCCCTGCCCCACCAGCGCCTGGATGGTGGAGTAAAGCGCCTCGGTGGCGCCCTGCGTCACGGTGATCTCGGTTTCGGGATCGACGTCGACGCCATGCTGCGTCTTCAGCCGCGCGGCGATCACGCTGCGCAGCGCGGCACTGCCGATCATGGGCGCGTACTGGTTGAAGCCGCGGCGCATGGCCTCGTGCACCAGTTCGGCCAGCCGCGGATCGATGGCGTAGTCGGGAAAACCCTGACCGAGATTCAGCGCGCCCAGCTCGGCGGCGCGCCGCGAAATCACGGTGAATACGGTGGTGCCGACATCGGGCAGCTTGCCCGCTTCCCCCAGGCCGCGCATGGCAGCCCTAGGCGTCGGCGGCGGCCATGCGCATCTCGCGCTCGCGCCGCTTTTCCTGCTTCTGCAGCCAGATCGCCGAACCCACCACGCCCGCTCCGACGATGAGGATCAGCAGCGTGGCCAGGGCGTTCACATCGGGGCTCACGCCCAGGCGCACCTTGGAGAAGATCACCATGGGCAGCGTGCTGGAACCGGGACCTGCGACGAACTGCGAGATCACCACGTCATCCCAGGACAGCACGAAGGACATGGCCCAGCCGGAGATCACCGCCGGCATGATCAGCGGCAGCGTGATGCGACGAAACACGGTGAGGGGCCTGGCGCCCAGATCCAGCGCGGCCTCTTCCAGCGAGTTGTCGAAGCTGGCCAGCCGCGACTGGATGATCACCGCTACATAGGACATCGAGAAGGTGATGTGCGCGATGGTGATGGTGGTGACGCCGCGACCCCGCGGCCAGCCGATGAACTGCTCCATGGACACGAACAGCAGCAGCAGCGACAGACCGGTGATGACTTCCGGCATCACCAGCGGCGCCGTGACCATGCCGGAGAACAGCGTGCGCAGATGAAAGTTCTTGAAGCGCGCAAGCACGAAACCAGCCAGCGTGCCGATGATGGCCGCGCCGGTGGCGTTCACGAAGGCGATCTTGATGGACAGCCAGGCGGCGCCCATGATCTGGTCGTTCTGGAACAGGCGGCCGTACCACTTCAGGGTGGGCGAATTCGCGGCATCCCACACCGTGACCAGGCGCGAATTGTTGAACGAATAGATGATCAGCGAAACAATGGGGATGTAGAGGAACGCGAAGCCGAACCCGGCCAGCGTCGGCACCATGAAGCTGCGCCGCCTCATGCCTTGCTCTCCAGTTCCTTGGCCTGGTAGCGCTGGAACACCAGGATGGGCGCCACCAGCAGGAACAGCATGGCGATGGCCACGGCGCTGGCCACCGGCCAGTCGCGGTTGGCGAAGAATTCGTCGGTGAGCACACGGCCGATCATCAGCTGGTCAGTGGGACCCAGCAACGTCGGGATCACGAACTCGCCCACCGCCGGGATGAACACCAGCATGGAACCGGCCACCATGCCCGGCACCGACAGCGGCAGCGTGATGCGCAGGAAGGACTTGAACGGGTGCGCACCCAGATCGGCGGCCGCCTCCAGCAGCGTCAGATCATGCTTCTCCAGGTTCGAGTACAGCGGCAACACCATGAACGGCAGGTAGCTGTAGACGATGCCCACGTAGGTGGCGAAATTGGTGTGCAACATGATGATGGGCTCATCGATCAGCCCCAACCCCATCAGCACATTGTTGATGACACCATTGTTCTGCAGCAGGCCGATCCAGGCATACACGCGCAGCAGCAGCGAGGTCAGCGACGGCAGCATCACCAGCATGAACAGCACATTGCGCATGCTGCCCTGGGCGCGCGCGATCACATAGGCCATGGGATAGGCAATCAGCAGGCACAGCAGCGTGGAGATGGCCGCCACCATCACCGAATAGGCGTACGACATCCAGTACAGGTTGTCGCCGAACAGCCGCGCGTAGTTGGCCAGGCGCAGATGCACCTGCATCTGGCCGTTGATCCAGTCGATCATCGGCGCCACCGGCGGCATGGCGATGATGGTTTCGGAGAACGAGATCTTGAAAACGATGATGAAGGGGACCAGGAAGAACAGCAGCAGCCACAGCATGGGCAGCGCGATCACCAGGCGCTTGCCCAGCACGCCCCGCAGCAGCGCCAGGCCCGGGATTTTCATCCCCGGCTGGCTCATCAGCCGGCTCCCACCACGGGGCTGGCGGCATCCCAGGTCAGGTAGACCGATTCATCCCAGGTGAAGCGCTCATCGGGCTTGCGGGCGCTGTTGGCCTGCGTGGCGCGCACCATGCGGCCGCCTTCCAGCTCCACGATGTAGACCGACCAGTCGCCCATGTAGGCGATCTCGCGCACGATGCCCTGCGCCCAGTTGTCCGGGTGTTCGGGCTGCTCGCGCTGCAGCTGGATCTTCTCCGGCCGGATCGCCACCCACAGCTTGGCCTCCGGCGCAGCGCTGACGCCGTGATCCACATACACCGGCGCGCCCTTGAGCTCCGGGCAGCTCACGCGCACGTACTCGGGCTCGTCCTCCGTCATCACGCCTTCGAACAGGTTCACCGAACCGATGAAATCGGCCACGAAGCGCGTGGTCGGGAATTCGTAAATCTCGCGCGGTGTGCCTACCTGCACGATCTCGCCGCGGTTCATGACGCCGATGCGCGAGGCCAGCGTCATGGCCTCTTCCTGATCATGCGTAACCACCACGAAGGTGACACCCAGGCGCTCCTGGATGCTGATCAGCTCGAACTGGGTGTGCTCGCGCAGCTTGCGATCCAGCGCACCCAGCGGCTCATCCAGCAGCAGCAGCTTGGGGCGCTTGACCAGCGCGCGCGCCAGCGCCACACGCTGCCGCTGGCCGCCGGAGAGCTGGTGCGGCTTGCGCAGCGCGTATTCCTTCAGGCGCACGATGTCGAGAATCTGCTCGACGCGTTCGCTGATCTCGCCCTTGGGCAGGTGCTCCTGCTCCAGGCCGAAGGCCACATTGCGCTCCACCGTCATGTGCGGGAACAGCGCATAGGACTGGAACATCATGTTCACGGGCCGCTCGTACGGCGGCGTGTCCGCCATGTCCTGGCCGTCGATGAAGATGCGCCCGGCGCTGGGCGTCTCGAAGCCCGCCAGCATGCGCAACAGGGTGGTCTTGCCGCAGCCGGAACCACCCAGCAGGCAGAAGATCTCGCCCTTGTAGATATTGAGCGAGACCTTGTTGACCGCAGTGAAATCGCCGAAGCGCTTGCTCACGGCCTCGATGCGCACATAGGGCTGCGCATCGGGGTCGAGCCAGGGCTCACGCTTCGGCTTGGCGGGGCCAGCCATGCTTGGCAGCAGCCTCGGTGCTTACTTGCCGGTCTTGAAGCGGGTCCAGACGCGGTTCAGCTCGCGGGTGAAGTCCTGCGAACGAGCCAGGTTCGGATACATGTGGGCGCGCACGTCGGCCGGCGGATAGACGTTCGGATCCTCCGTCACCGACTTGTCGAACAGGCCCTGGTCGAACGCCGCCTTGTTGGCCGAGGCATAGCGCACGAAGTTGGCGTTGCTGGCGGCCACGTCCGGACGCATCAGGTAGTTGATGAAGGCATGGGCGTTCTTCGGATGCTTGGCATCGGCCGGGATGGCCAGCATGTCGAAGAACATGATGGCGCCTTCCTTGGGGATGCTGTACTTGATGTTCACGCCCTTCTTGGCTTCCTCGGCACGCGAGGCCGCCTGGCCCACGTCACCGCTCCAGCCCAGCGACAGGCAGATCTCGCCATTGGCCAGATCCTCGATGTAGCCGGCCGACTTGACCTCGCGCACGTAGGGGCGGATCGACATCAGCACCTTGGCGGCGGCGTCCAGGTCTTCCTTCTTCTCGCTCATGGCATCGCGGCCCAGGTAGATCAGCACGGTGCCGATCACCTCGTCCGGCGCGTCGAGGATGGTGACGCCGCACTTCTTGAAGTTCTTGATGACGTTCGGGTCGTAGAACATCGCGAAGCTGTTGACCGGCGCGTCCTTCATGGCGGCATTGATCTTGTCGACGTTGTAGCCGACGCCCGAGGTGCCCCAGAAGTAGTTCACCGAATGCTCATTGCCCGGATCGTGGCGGGCGATGATGGCGCTGATGTCCGGGTCCATGTTGCCGAGGTTGGTCAGCAGGCTCTTGTCGAGCTTCTGGAACACGCCCGCCTTGATCTGACGCTCCAGGAACGAGGCCGAGGGCACCACCACGTCGTAGCCGGTGCTGCCGGAGAGCAGCTTGGTCTCGAGCAGTTCGTTGGAGTCGAAGACGTCGTAGTTGACCTTGACGCCGGTTTCCTTCTCGAAGTTCGCAACCACATCGGGGCCGATGTAGTCGACCCAGTTGTAGACGTTCAGCACCTTCTCGTCATCCAGCGGGATGGCGGGAGCAGCGGCCGCGGCCGGCGCCGGAGCGGCAGCTTCCTGTTTGCTGCTGCAACCGGCCAGCACCAAAGTGGCCAGAAGCACGCACTGAATTGAATCACGCAGGCGGATGTTCATGGCGAATGGGTCTCCCCGGCTTGAAGATTTTGCAAGATGCGGCCTGATCTTCGGAGTTATATACCAGCGCTGTGATGCTGTGAAGCGCTCACACGTTCAGCAGCAGGTGCTCGCGTTCCCAGGAGCTGATCACCTGCAGGAATACCTCGTATTCGGCTTCCTTCACGATGGTGTAAGCGGCGATGAAGGGCTCGCCCAGCAGCTGCACCAGCGGCTCGCAGTCACGCAGGCGGTTCAACGCCTCGTCCAGCGAGCGCGGCAGTGCATAGGGCAGTTCATGCGCCGAACCGGTGATGGGTTCGGAGGGCTGCAGGCCTTCCACCATGCCCAGGTACCCGCAGGCCAGCGAGGTGGCCATGGCGATGTAGGGGTTTGCATCCGCGCCGCCCAGACGATTCTCCACGCGGCGCGCCTCCGGACCGGACACCGGCACGCGCAGACCCGCGGTGCGGTTGTCGTAGCCCCAGGCCACGTTGATCGGCGCCAGCTGGAAGCGCGAGATGCGCCGGTAGGAATTCACGTTCGGCGCGAACAGGCTCATGGCCGCCGGCAGGTAACGCTGCAGGCCGGCGATGTGGGAGAAGAACAACGAGGACGGCGAGCCATCGGAGTTGCTGAAGATGTTCTTGCGGGTCTTCACATCCACCACGCTCTGGTGGATGTGCATGGCGCTGCCCGGCTCCTTGGAGTGCGGCTTGGCCATGAAGGTGGCATACATCTTGTGGCGCAGCGCTGCCTCGCGGGCGGTGCGCTTGAACAGGAAGGCCTGGTCGGCCAGATCCATGGGGTAGCCGTGCAGCAGATTGATTTCCATCTGCGCCGGGCCGTCCTCGTGGATCAGCGTGTCGATCTCGATGTCCTGCGCCTCGCAGAAGGCATAGATGTCGTCGAACAGCGGATCGAATTCATTGACGGCCGCGATGCTGTAGCTCTGCCGACCGGGCTCGGCGCGGCCCGAGCGGCCGATGGGCGGCTTGAGCTGGTAGTCGGCATCGATGTTCGGCTCGACCAGGTAGAACTCCAGCTCCGGCGCCACCACCGGCTCCCAGCCGCGCTGCGCATACAGCTCCAGCACATGCTGCAGCACCTGGCGCGGCGCCATCGTCACGCGCCGGCCGTCGGAGTAGTAGCAGTCGTGGATCACCTGCGCCGTGGGCTCGGCCGTCCACGGCACCACGCGCACCGTCTTCGGGTCGGCCTTCAGCACGATGTCGATCTCGGCCGGGCTCATGGCGTTGTCGGTGTTGGGCGGGTAATCGCCGGTCACCGTCTGCAGGAAGATGCTCTCCGGCAGGCGCATGCCCTCGTCCTCGGCGAACTTCTCGGCCGGCATCACCTTGCCGCGCGCGATGCCCGCCATGTCGGGAATGATGGCCTCGACTTCGGAAATACCGTGGTCGCGGAAAAACTGCTGGATCTCGTTGGCCATGAATCACCTGGTTCTTGTCTAGCTGCGCGCGCGGCAGTCGGCGCCGAAGGCGGCGAACAGTGCGCGCGAAAACGGGTTGTCCATCACCCGCCATTCCGGATGCCATTGCACGGCGACGGCGAAGCGCTGCGCCTGCTCCACCCGGAAGGCTTCGACCACGCCATCGGGGGCATGGGCTTCCACGGCCAGTCCCGGGCCGAGTTGCTGTACGCCCTGCCAGTGCAGGGAATTGACCGTGATGCGTTCCTGCCCGCCCGCCAGACGGTGCAGCAGACCACCTCTCACCAGTTCCACCTCATGCGCCGGGCCATACTGCACGTCGAGTGGCTGGCTGGGATCCTCGCGATGATCCATCAGCCCGTCCTGCTCGTGCAGCCGCTGGCACAGCGTGCCGCCGAAGGCGACGTTCATCTCCTGGAAACCACGGCAGATGCCCAGCACCGGCACGCCGGCCGCCACCGCCTTCGGAATCAGCGGCAGCGTGGTGTCATCGCGATGCGGATCGTGCAGCGTACCCGCCACGCTGGGCATGCCCTGGTAGCGGTGCGGCTCCACATTCGAGGGGCTGCCCATGAACAGCAGGCCGTCGACGGTCTCCAGCAGCTCATCCAGCGCCAGCTCGCGGCCGATGGCTGGAATGATGACGGGAATGCCACCGGCGGCATCCAGGACGGCGGTCAGATATTTCTCCGTGACCATGTGGTACGGCTGCGGACCGATCTGTCGACGGTCCGCGGGGATCCCGATCAGGGGACGTTTGATAGACATATGACGAGGCTCCGAGGCGCCATCATTAGACCACAGGGCCACACGGGCAGTCCTTGCAGGGTTGGCATTCTGTCACGATTTTTGCATTGCAACGTAATCGCAAGCCATTATTTTTATTGATCTTTCTTATTCGTTGCGAAAAATCGCGCTATCCTGCACCCACCATGCGCAACTACTACGAAGCCAGCGCCGGGCGCGGCGCGCCGGCTCCTGCGCTGCAGGGCTCATTGCGTTGCGATGTCTGCGTGGTCGGCGCTGGCCTGGCCGGCCTTTCCACCGCGCTGCACCTGGCGGAACGGGGTCAGCAGGTGGTGGTACTGGAAGCCGAGCGAGTCGGCTGGGGCGCCTCCGGACGCAATGGCGGGCAGGTGCTGGCCGGCTTCTCCGCGCATCAGGGCAGGATCGAGAAACTGGTCGGCAAGGCCGATGCGCACCGGCTCTGGAATCTGTCCGTCGAAGGACTGAACCTGCTCAAGCAGCGCATCGCGCAGCATCGCATCGACTGCCAGTGGGTGGATGGCCAGATGCTGGTGTCGCTGAAGCCGCGCCACGTGGCGGAGCTGCATGCCTGGCAGCAGGAGCTTGAAGAGCAGTACGGCTATCAGAGCCTGCGCAGCATCGCGCATGATGAACTGCGCCAGCTGGTGGCCAGCGACCGCTATCTGAACGCCCTGTACGACGGCCAGGCCGGTCATCTGCACCCGCTGCGCTACACGCTGGGCATGGCCGCGGCCGCGCAGGCGGCGGGCGTGCAAATCTTCGAAGGCACACGCGTCACGGGCCGGCGCAGCACCCGCAGCGAATCCGGTGCACAACGAGTGCAGGTGCTCACCGAGCACGGCCATGTGGACTGCGAACACCTGGTGCTGGCCGGCAATGCCTGGCTGGGTCCACTCGAACCGCAACTGCAGCGCAAGATCATGGGCGTGGGCACCTACATCGTGGCCACCGAACCGCTGGGCGCAGCACGCGCCCGCGCGCTGATCGCCAACAATGCCGCGATCACGGATCTGAGCTGGGTGATGGACTACTACCGCCTGAGCGCCGATCACCGCCTGCTGTTCGGCGGGCGCGTGAGCTACGCGGGCCTGAGCGCAGGCGACACGGCCAACGCCACGCGCGCGCGCATGCTGCAGGTGTTCCCGCAGCTGGCCGATACGCGCATCGAGTACAGCTGGGGCGGCTACGTGGACATCACCCTGAACCGCGCGCCGCATTTCGGCCGCCTGACGCCCCGTGTCTGGTACCTGCAGGGTTTCTCGGGCCACGGCCTGGCGCTGACGGGCCTGGCCGGGAAGGTTGCGGCCGAGGCGATCGCGGGCCAGAGCGAACGCTTCGATCTGTTCGCGCGCATTCCACACCACGACTTTCCCGGCGGCCTGGCGTTGCGCCGGCCGGCACTGGTGCTGGCCATGCTGTGGTACCGGCTCAGGGATCTGCTGTAGACGGGCATTGCCGGGCAGCGCCTGTGAAACAGATCCCAGCCACCTGGCGTCCGGCTGGACAGGCCGCCGCACGGCCCCTACGCTCGCGGTTCAATCTTGAGGGTCACGAAAGACCCGGCCGCCGCAACGGCAATCGGGAGCCCTCTTGACCACTGATGCGATGAGCGACGGCGATGCCGCCAATTCCCGCCGTGTCGTGGCCCGCAACGCCCTGATCATGATGCTTGCCCAGATACTGGGCATGCCGCTTTCGATGCTGACCAACATCCTGATGGGGCGCCATCTGGGCCCCGAGGAATACGGCCAGTACTACCTGCTGACGACCTTCGCCACGCTGGCCTTCCTGTTCGTCGATTGGGGGCTGGGCACCATCATGCCTGCACGCATCGCCACCGATCGTGCCGGAGCGGGCCGCTACCTCGGCAGCGTGATGAGCTGGACGCTGTGCGGCTCGGTGCTGGCATTGGGGGTCATGACCGCGATCTTCTACTGGCGCGGGGCAACGCGAACCTTCCTGGCCGGTCTGTCGCTGGTCTGCCTCGGCCAGGCGCTGGCCTTGCTTGTAAGGAACGCCACCGATGCGGTGCGCGGCTTTGAGCGCAGCGGCTTGTCCGCCTATGCGCAGCTGGGCACCCAGCTGCTGACAGCCGTGCTGGTCATTCCGGCACTGTTCTGGTGGGGCACACTGCTGGCCTGCCTCGTGGGCATAGCGCTGGCTTCGCTGCTGATGCTCGCATGGGTGTGGCGCTCCCTGCGGGGCGTGGGCATCGATCATCTGCAGTTCGACGCCACCACACTGCGCGATCTGCTGGGGACCGGCACCTCTTTCCTGGTGCTCAACCTGGTGCTGTATCTGACACCAGCCGTGGATGCCTATTTTCTCAGGCAATTTGCTTCCGAACAGGCCATCGGGTGGCTGGCTGCGGCACGCAAGCTGATCAACCCGCTGCTGTTTCCCGCCACGGCGATGATTTCGGCGCTGTATCCGACGCTATGCCGGCTCTGGACGCAGAACACCCATGACTACTGCCAGACCGCGCAAGCCACACTGCGTATCGCCATCATCATCACAGTGCCCCTGGCAACGGGTTGCGCCTTGTTCGCCAACGTGGGAATCCTGTTGTTCAGCGCACAGGCCTACGGCCCCGCCATCGACAATCTGCGCATATTGGCGGGTTTTGTCCTGCTGCTGTATGTGACGATGATCGTCGGCACCTGCATCAATGCCGCGGGACGGCAGCGTTCCTGGTCAATGGTGCAATCGGTGGCCCTGGTTGTGAGTCTCGTGGCCGATCCACTGCTGATACCCTGGTTCCAGGCACACTTCGGCAACGGCGGCCTCGGCGTCAACATCGTCAACATCGCCAGTGAGACCTTCATGCTGCTGGCGGGCTTCTGGCTGCTGCCGCGCGGCATCCTGGATCGCTCCATCCTGCTGTGCCTGGCACGCGCATTGACGGCAGGCGCCGCCATGGCGGCCTGTGCCTGGCTGGTCTCGGGCGTCACCGAATGGATCAGCGTGCCGCTCGCAGGATTCTGCTACGCGGCGATCCTCTACATGATCGGCGGCGTTCAGCCCCAACAGCTGCAGATGCTGCGCTCGATGTTGAAGCGGTCGCATTGATGGATCTCGCGGCCCTGTATGCGGCGCATGCGCCGCCCACCCTCGGTCCGCACTACGACGCAATCGTCATCGGTTCGGGGCCGGGAGGCAGCGCCGTCGCGCATCGCCTGGCGCACGCCGGCCGCAAGGTGCTGGTGGTGGAGCGTGGCGAACTGTTCGCTCCCACGACCCCGGCTGCTCCAGGTGTCGTCGGCCATTATCTCTACGACCTGATCGCCATGGGCGAGAGCCCGGCGCGCTTCGTCGGCGGCCAGTCAAAGTTCTTCGGTGCGGCGATGTATCGCATGCGCGCCAGTGACTTCCTTGCCACGCAACACGAGGCGGGGATTTCACCCGCGTGGCCGTTCGACTATGCCGCGCTGGAACCTTACTACTGTGCGGCCGAACGGCTCTACCGCGTGCACGGCGATCCTGCCGGCGATCCCACCGAACCGCCACGCTCGCAGCCGCTGCCCTTCGGACCGCTGCCGCACAGCGCCGTGGTGGCCCCGTGCGTGCAGCGACTGCAGGCCGCGGGCCACGTCGTGTCGGCGATTCCACGCGGCGTCGACTACGGTCCGCAGGGCCGCTGCACGCTGTGCTCCACCTGCGATGCCTACGCCTGCTCGCTGGATGCCAAGATGGACGCGGAAAGCGCCACGCTGCGCCCGGCGCTGCTCACGGGCAACGTCGAACTGGCGTTGCAGAGTGAATGCCTGCGCATCGTGACCGATGCCTCGGGTTCACGGGCGATCGGCGCCATGATCCGGCGTCATGGCACCAACCAGTTGATCGAGGCCGGGCGGATCGTGGTCGCGGCGGGACTGCCGGGCTCCATGCAGCTGCTGTGGCAGTCGCGCACGGCCCGGCATCCGGCCGGTCTGGGCAATGCCCATGGCAACCTGGGCCGCTACCTGGGTGGACACTGGACGGGCATGATCTTCCCGCTGCTGTCCTGGCGCGCCCAACCCGCCAACCACACCAAGACCTTCAGCATCAACAACCATTACGACGGTATGCCGGACTGGCCCTGGCCGTTGGGCGTCATCCAGGTCGCCGGCCAGATGCCATACTGGCGCTTCTCCTCGCGGCTCATGCGCCTGCCGGCACGCCTGCTGGCGCAGCGCTCGCTGCTGTGCTTCTACATGATCGAGGCGGTGCCCGGTGCCGACTCCGGCCATGTCGTGACCGCAGAAGGCATCGCTGCGAAGACCGAACCGCGCCTCTCCAAACGGACCTTCGACAGCGCGCGCCAACGGGCCGCCGCGACATTCAGAAGCGCGGGCTACCGGGTCATCGCGCGCAACAACCCGCCCACACTCTGGCATCAGGTCGGCACGGCCCGCATGGGCGAGGATCCGCGTACCTCGGTGTGCAACGCCGACTGCGCCGTTCACGACATCCCGAACCTCCACGTGGTCGACGCATCGGTGCTGCCCAGCGCCGGCGCCGTCAACACCTGCCTGACCATCGTCGCCGTCGCGCTGAAGGCCGCCGACGCGATGCTGACACCCAGACCCCAAAAACCCGGGCCACGATGATGTTCAAACATCTACTGCGGCACTGGCGCCGCAGCCGCGTCTCGCAACTGACAGTCATTGGCTTTGATGGCAGCGCTCGACGCATCATCCACGAAACGCGAATGAGGATCGAAGCTCCCAACTGGAGCCCCGATGGGCGCTGGCTGGTCTTCAATGGCGACGGCCGGTTGTTTCGAGTGCCCAGCGATGGTCGCGGGGAACCGCAGCCCATCGACACCGGCGCCATTTACGATGTCAGCAACGATCACCTCTTCTCCCCGGACGGACGACAGCTGTACTTCACGGCAGGTGGCCAGATCCATCGCGTGCCCTTTTCCGGCGGCACACCGCAGACACTCTCGACGGCCGATGGCGACGACCCCCTGCAGCTGTACCTGCATGGCATTTCGCCGGACGGCCAGTGGCTGTCGGCCACCGCCCTGCATACGCGCAGCGCTCGACTCGCCATCCACGCGCTGCCCACCTCCGGCGGGCAGAGCCATTGCATCCTCGAACCGGGCGTCGCCATCGACGGACCGGAGTACGCGCCCGATGGCGAGTGGCTGTATTTCAATTCGGAACTGCAAGGACGATGGCCCGGAGACTCGCAGCTGTTTCGCGCGCGGCGGGATGGCTCCGGCATCGAACAGTTGACTCGTGATGAGCGAGTCAACTGGTTCCCCCACCTGGCACCCGACAACGGCCGGCTCGCCTATCTGAGCTATGCACCCCGCACCGAAGGCCACCCCGCAAACCGCGACGTGCTGTTGCGCTGTCTGACATTCGCGGACGGTGCAGTCCACGACATCATTGCGCTATGCGGTGGCCAGGGCACACTCAACGGCAACAGCTGGGCGCCGGACAGTCGGCATCTGGCCTACGTGGCCTATCCGCCCGCATGAAGCTCTCTGAGCTGAGCGGTGCACGCTTCACATTCTGCGCCGACCCGGATGGACGGCCGCTCGAGCTCCATGAAATCATCTCGCAACGCAACCCGCCCACATAGCTCTGAGCGCCGAATACCCATGGGAGCGACATCCGGATTCGACATCTCCACTGTCATCCCGACCTACCGCCGTCCAGAACAGCTGGTCGAAGCGATCGACAGCGCACTGGCCCAGAACGTCGCCGGCGAGATCATCGTGATGGATGATTGTCCGGACGGTTCGGCCGCAGCCGCCGTTGCACCCTACACGTCGCAGCCGGTGCGTTATTTCAGGCATACGCCCGCCTCGCGAGGCAGGCCGGCTTTGGTGCGCAATGCCGGCTGGAAACATGCAACCGGGCGCCTCGTGCACTTCCTCGACGACGACGATCGGGTAGCAGACGGCTTCTACGCGGAGGCAATCCGGCGTTTTGACGCACGACCGAAGACTGGTGTCGTGTTCGGACACATCCGGCCGTTCGCCACCAGCGACGCCGCCGATCTGTCCCATGAGGTGGCCTTTTTTTCGACCGCCAGCCGCCGGGCGCGTCTGGCAGCGCGCCTGCGTTTACGCAGCTGGCTGGTCGCCAATCTGCTGTTCAAGCCGACGCTGCTGGTCAACTCGGCCTGCATAGTGCGGCGGGAATGTATCCAGGCACTTGAGGGCTACCACACGGATCTCGAGCTGAACGAGGATGTGGATTTCTTCTGTCGCGCCATCCGCAGTTTCGGCTTCGATTTCATCGATGCCGACGTCGTCCACTACCGTATCAATCCGGATTCACTGATGCATGGCCGCCCCGACGACACTGCGTTTGCAAAAGTCTACAAGTTGATGCACCGCAGGTACCGGGAGCACCACGGAAATCTCGAGCTGATGAGTCTGAAACTGGCCATGCGCACGATCGGCCGTTTCCTTTGATTCAGTGCCGGCTACGGGCGCAAGAGCCCTTCCGGCGTCGCGCGAGCAAACCCGGTCCGACCGTTACTTGCGCAAACAGACGCTGGCGATTCTGTAGAGCTGGTACATCATGCGACTCCAGTGACACGGAGCGGTCACGTCGATCTCATGATAGGTCAACTCTTGCGGATGCCAACGTTCCTTGGAAATATCCCGCCCCACCGAGAGATTGACCGTCTTCAGACCACTGGCGATGGCATCCTGGATGGCCTCGGCGACGACCCTGGTCATGACACTGTAACGCGCATAGGCTGGATCGTATCCGGAGTAGAAAAGATACAGCGAGTCGTTGCATACGAAGCCTACCCGGGTGGCGACAACGACGCCGTCACGCCTGAGCTGATAGATGCGCAGGCGATCACGCAGGGCAAAGCGACGACAGACCTCTCGCAAAAACCGCTGCGATGCTTCCGATCGAAACACATTCGGATGATCCACGGTACCGGCCAACTCCGAACGAGCCGCATGCAGTCGCAGCACGTCCGGGATCGCCGCCTGCAGTTCACCGGTCTGCGACACCCGGACGAACTCGAATTCCACTCCATCACGTCTGGGGGCGTTGTAGCACTTGCGCAGCGATTCCTTGATGTTGCGGGGAAGCCCGCCCCTGAACTCCTCCCAGGTAGCCTTCAGGGTAATCACAAAATCCGGAATCGCGCGGCTCCAGCGCGGCACACCAAACTTGCGGGTGATGTGCTCCAGAACGGCGGAACTGCCGATGCCCGTGAACTTGATCCAGTCCAAAGGCAACTGCAGGCCGCGCAGATAGTCGATCAACGCCAAGTGGATGGCATCCAGATCCGAGCGATGTGCGGCGACACAGCGCAATTCCGTCAGATTGGTGTCCGCACCGACACACTGGAGCTGCCGCATCCGCAGCGGGCCACGAGCCGGTCTCGACGTCAACATCAGCGGCGCCACGCCACGCAAGGAACCCGCCTGATCGCGAAACACCACAAAGAACAGCTCGTCCCGGACCATGAAACGATCCGAGCGCAGGCATTGCCACCAGGCGGCCACCCAATCGAACGTCACAAAGGGCAGATCCAGCATCGATGCTTCGAGAGCACGCCACTCCTGCTCCAGGGACAGGAATTGGTCATAACTCGTCAGTCTGTCGACTATCAACTTGATCCCTCAAGGGTATCCACCCGATCTGTCCCACTGTAGCGGAACACGGCATCGGGGGCCGACGGCCCTGTCGTTTCTGCAGACAGGTTAACACCCACATTCACCCTCGCACCCGCCCATTCCTGGGCATCCCAACCCGGTTCCCGTGGACACGGGCGGTGTCGGCGCGGAACTACAGCTGGAGTTCACCGCCTGGCTGTGGCTTGATCGGCAGGATGTCCCAGATCGGCAAGCCAATTCGTCTGCACCCGCGCTCCGAGCCGCGCACAGCGGCAATCACGCGCGTGCGCGGACTGATTGACCGGATACTGCTGGTGGCGGCCGTGCTGTGCGCAGGAGCCGTGCCCAGCTTCATCGCCCAGTATCGCCAGCGTCTTGGCGGCCGGCTCGATCAGGTGCTGATGGATCTGGCGCCGTTCAAGGAGATCGCCGCCCGCTACCACAACGGCAGCCTGCAGGCGCTGATCGACTATCACCTGGCCAGCGCCGATCCCACCTTCCATGCCGAGGGCGAGGCCATCCGGCAGATGGTCACGACCGAAGCACGGCTCACGGCAGCCGTGCAGGCCTTGAATGCGGACCTGATGCACCAACTGGGCTATCTGGCGCAGCACCTCGATGCCGCTCTGGCCCGGGCCACCTGGCAGAGTTTCGTGCCGTCCGTGCCACTTTCACTGCAGGGGCTGGTATTCGCGGCCCTGTTTGGCGTATTGGTCTGGCTGTTGTTCCTGGGCGCCTGGAATCTGGTGGCCCGCCTCTTCAACCGCTGATCGGGAGCTCCCATGCCCCTGTCCAGAATCGCCCGCCCCACAATCGCCCGCACCGCCGGCTGGCTGGCGCTGGCTTCGTTGCCGCTGCTGCTCTCGGCCTGCGGCCTGGCCGAAACCACGGCCGTGACCGCCAGCGGCGCGCAAAGCGAAGTGGACGAGGCGAACAACGCCAAAGCCACCGAAGACGCCTTCAGGCGCAAGCTCGACGCCGCGCAGGATGCGGCGGCTGCGCAGCGCGCGCAGGCCGACGCGCAGACCTCGGATGTCGCGGCGGCCGATCCGAACTGAACCCCACGGGCCCGCTCGCCTCGGCCGGCACACACGCGATGAGCGCTCGCCGCGCTACTTCGCGGCGATGCGCAGTCCGATGGAATTGAACATGCCGGAGGCTGAACGACCCTCGCCGCGCATGATGCAGCTGGTGGCGCTGACCGCATACCAGGAGCCGCCGCGCACGATGTTCACATAGGTGCCCGCTTCCACGCCGTTCTCGGCCAGACCCACCGTGGACGTCCATTCATGTGCATTGCCAGCCATGTCGTAGCAGCCGGACCAGGACTTGCCATTCTCGTAGCTGCCCACGGCCGTGGTGTAACCACCCCAGGTGTACACCAGCCGCCGGAACTGATCGGAATTGGCAAAGTCTGCATTGCCCAAATAATTGCTGGCCGTGGAATCCGATGAATCGTACTGCCAGCCGGTCACGTTGCCGCTGCTGCTCATCGACAGGATCTCGCTGAGCACACCCGTGTCGCTGCTGGCATCGTAACCCGTGCCCTGCGTCACGACTGAATCGTCGTAATAGCTCAGCGTGGTCATGCCCGAACTGAGCACCAGCGCCGTACACACGGCATTGCAGTTGTGATGACTGCTGAGCGTGCCGGTGCTGGCGTCGTAGGTGATGCCGACGCTGCTGCCCCAGGGGTAGGTGTAGGTGGTGTTGGTACCCAGCGCCGCCCATTCCCACTCGGCCTCGCTGGGCACGTAGAAGGTGTAGCCATTGTTCAGTGTGCTGGTCAGCCAGGTGCAATACGCCACTGCCTGGTTGTAGGAGATGAACAGCACCGGATGATTTTCCGTGCCGGCCGGATAGCTGGCGCCGCTCCAGTAGGCCGGATAGGAGGTGATGCCGCTGGCCACGCAGTACGCCAGCCAGTTGGCGTTGGTCACCTGGTACTTGCCCAGATAGTAGGCGCTCAGCGCCACGCTCTCGCCACCACTGGAGCAGGCCACGGAATTCACCGTGCCCGAGGTGCTGTTGCAGCCGGCCGGCAAACGCAGCGTATAGCTGCCGCTGGAGGGCAGCGTGATGGACACGAAGTCATCGAAGGATTGCACCGTGGCCGTGGTGCTGTAGCTGGGCGTGGCATCCCAGCCGGTGTCACCCCACAGCGCCGTCTCGGTCGTCGAGCCGGAAGAACTCGAAGAGCTCGAAGCGCCCGAACTCGAGCTGCTGCTGGAGGAGCTGCTGGAAGAACTGCCCGATGAGCTGGAAGAACCCGACGAGCTCGAACCGCTGGCATCACCGCCCGAACCGCCGCCACAGCCGCTCAATGCGGCGGCCACGCCAAAGAATCCCAACCCCTGCAGCAGACTGCGTCGATGCAGCTGCACTGTGATCTCGTCCATGCACCACCCCCATGGTTGCTGATTCCAGTGGACCATGGAGACGCCGTGCGGTTCCGCACATGCTCATTTGGCCATTGTCTGAAACAGTTCGTAACAGCGATGAATGTTCGGATTGCGCGCAAAGTCGAACGGCAGGCTGCGCGCCGAGACATCCTGCACCGCGTAGCGCCCGCTCAGCGCCGGATCGAGCCTGAAGCGCTGCGCATTGGTGGAGAACACCAGCACACCGCCCGGCGCCAGCAGCTGCATGCACTGCTCGATCAGCTGCGGGTGATCGCGCTGCGTGTCGAGCACGCCCGCCATGCGCTTGGAGTTCGAGAAGGTCGGCGGATCACAGAAGATCAGATCGAAGGCGCGGCCGCGGCGCACGGCTTCATCCAGCCATGCGCGGCAATCGGCACGCACCAGCTCATGCTGCGCCGGCTGCATGCCATTGAGCAGGAAGTTCTGCCCCGCCCAATCGAGATAGGTGTTCGACAGATCCACGCTGACGCTGTGCGCCGCGCCACCTGCGGCGGCATAGACGCTGGCCGTGGCGGTGTAGCAGAACAAATTCAGGAAGCGCTTGCCGGCCGCCAGTTCGCGCAGGCGTGCGCGCACCAGGCGATGATCCAGGAACAGGCCGGTGTCGAGGTAGTCGGTGAAATTCACACGGAACTTCAGTCCACCCTCTGCCACTGTCAGGAACGCGCCCTGCTCATCCTGCGCTTCGTACTGGCTGGCGCCCCGCTGACGCTGGCGCACACGCAGATGGATGCGCTCGGCCGGCACGCCCGCCGTACCTACCAGCGTCGAGAACGCCTCGGCGCGCCGCCGGCGCGCGGCCTGCGGATCGATGCTGGATGGCGGCGCATACTCCTGCACATACAGGTGCGGCAGAGCCGTACCGCTCTCCTCGTAGCGATCGATGGCCAGCGCGTACTCGGGCATGTCGGCGTCGTACAGCCGGTAGCAGCTCACCTGCGCGCGCCGCGCCTCGCGGCCGAGATTCCTGAGGTTCTTGCCCAGGCGATTGGCAAACATCTGCGCGCCCGCGCTCTGCGCAATCTGCGGGTCCGGATCGCTCAGCGGATCGGCGGGCGCCACGGTGCCCGGATCGGACAGATCGATGCGCAGCAGCCGGCAGGGAATCGCGCCGTTGTCGATGTCATGCGTGCGGTAGTTGCGCAGCTGCAGGGCGCGGCTGGCTTCGGGTGTGGCAGTAAGAATAGCCGCTTCCCAGCCAGCGAAGTGCGCGCGCAGCACGCGGCCCAGCTCGCGGTACGCCGCTTCCGCACCCTGCGCATCCTCCAGACGCACACCATAGGGCGGATTCACGCACACCAGTCCCGGTGCCGTACTCCGCGGCACCACGCTGCTGACCGGCGTGTGCTCGAACTGCACCAGTTCGCCGACGCCGGCGCGCACGGCATTGGCGCGCGCGATCTGCAGCACGCGCGCATCGCGATCGGAACCGCGGATGACATTGGCCAGCACGCGCTGCTCGTTGGCGCGCGCCTCATCCACCAGAGACTGCCACAAGGAAGGATCGTGGCCGCGCCAGCCGAAGAAACCAAAGTACGGTCGCAGCAGACCACTGGCGCGCCGCGTCGCGATGCTGGCCGCTTCGATCACCAGCGTGCCGGAGCCGCACATGGGATCGAGAAACTCGGCGCCTTCCTCGGCCATGCGCTCCCAGCCAGCGCGCAACAACAGACCTGCCGCGACGTTCTCGCGCAGCGGTGCTTCACCTGCCTCGGTGCGCCAGCCACGGCGGTGCAGACCTTCGCCGGCGAAGTCGATGGAAATCGAGAACTGCGCGCCGTTGGCATGGGCATGCACCTTCACGCCGGGGCGATCCAGCGAGATGTCGAGCCGCCGGCCGGTAGCGGCACGCAGCTGATCGCAGATCGCATCCTTGAGCTTCAACGCGCCAAAGTGCGTGTTGGCAATGGCCGGATGACGGCCCGAGAAATCGCAGGCCAGCGTACCGGCCGGATCCACATGCTGCTGCCAGTCGATGGCGCGCAGCGCGGCGTAGTACTCCTCCACCGTCGCGGCACTGAAGGTGGCGATCTCCAGCAGCACGCGACTGGCGGTGCGTGCGCGCAGGCAGGCGCGATAGCCCACGGCCAGATCACCGCGAAATACGACGCTGGGGCCGCGCTCACGCACATCTTCGGCGCCCAGCGCCGTCAATTCACGCACCAGCAGATCGGCCAGTCCGCGCGGAGCGCTGGCCAGGTAGGACAGAGTATTCAGGACAGATCGATCCACGTTGTTTTCAGTTCGGTGTACTTGTCGAAGGCATGCAGCGACTTGTCGCGCCCCATGCCCGACTGTTTCACCCCGCCGAACGGCACCGTGATGTCGTCGGCGTCATAGCAGTTCACATACACAAGACCGGCGCGCAGCGCCTTGGCAGCGCGATGCGCGCGGCGGATATCGCGGGTCCACACCGCGGCGGCCAGACCATAGTCCGTACCATTGGCAATGCGCAGCGCTTCTTCGTCATCGCGAAAACCGATGATGGACAGCACCGGCCCGAAGATCTCCTCACGCGCGATACGCATGCCCGGCTGCACGCCGGCGAACACGGTGGGCTCCACATAGCAGCCCTGCTCATGCACACCGACACGACGGCCGCCGGTGAGCAGCTGCGCGCCCTCCTGACGGCCCGAGTCAATGTAGCCCAATACGCGCTGCGTCTGCGGCTCATCGACGATGGCGCCGGTGCGCGTAGCCGGATCGAGCGGATCGCCGGGCGGCATGCCCTGCGCCAGCGCCACGATGCGCGCCTGCAGCGGCTCGCGGATGCGCTCGTCCACCAGCAGGCGTGAACCGGCCGAGCACATCTCGCCCTGGTTGAAGAAGATGGCGCCGGCCGCGGTCTGCGCCACGCGCTCCAGATCGTCGTAGTCGGCGAACACGATGTTCGGTGACTTGCCGCCCAGCTCCACGCCGATGCGCTTGAGGTTCGACTGGCCGGCGTACTGCACGATCAGCTTGCCGGTGGCAGTCGAGCCGGTGAAGGCAATGCCATCCACGTCCATGTGCAGCGCCAGCGCCTTGCCGGCGGTATGGCCGAAGCCCGGCACCACGTTGAACACGCCCGGCGGCAGCCCGGCCTCCACGGCCAGCTGCGCCAGGCGGATGGCCGTCAGCGGGGATTTCTCCGAGGGCTTCAATACCAGCGAGTTGCCGGCCGCGAGGATGGGGCCGATCTTCCAGGCCGCCATGATCATCGGAAAATTCCACGGCACGATGGCACCGACCACGCCCAGCGGTTCGCGCGTGATCAGCGCCAGCTGATCCGGCGCCGTGGGTGCCACTTCGTCGTAGATCTTGTCGATGGCCTCGGCATACCAGCGGATGCAACCCACCGTGGCGCGCACATCCACGCTCAGGCTGTCGCTGATGGGCTTGCCCATGTCCAGCGTCTCGAGCAGCGCCAGCTCATCGCGATGCGCAGCGATCAGATCGGCAAAGGCCAGCAACACCTTCTTGCGCGCCGCCGGCGGCTGATTGCGCCAGTCACCGCGCTCGAACGCCGAGCGCGCGGCGGCCACTGCAGCATCGATGTCGGCGCTGTCACCGGCGGCCACGCGCGCCAGCGTGCGCCCGTCGATGGGACTGATGGCATCGAAGCTCTGGCCCGACTGCGCCGCGCGCAATTTGCCATCGATGCAAGCCCGCCCTTCGATCTGCAGCGCCGCGGCGCGCGCATGCCAGGACTGCGCGGCCGTAGCGCTGGACGGTGCGTTCACGGGCGTTTTGGCGGGGGCGTTCGGCGGGGAATTCATGCCGCGCAGTCTAGCACCGCGGGCCGTTTCAGCCGTCCGGCGCAGCTCGCGGCGGGCGGGGTGGAAGCCCGGCGCAAGGCCGGGCTTCTTCAGTCACGGACGAGGCCGTGACCCTATGCCAAAGCGAGTGTTACTTCGCCCAGGGCAGCGTGGTCGACACGCCCAGGATCAGGCGATCCTCGGTGTTGAACACGTCGGCGCGGTTCTCCGGCGCATCGCTGAAGACGTACTTCAGCGAGGCGTTGAAGTTGCCGAAGCTCTTGGTCACGCCCACCGAGTAATCGGTGTACTCGTTCGGCTTGTAGGCTTCGCCGAAGTTGTAGCCGATGTGGCCCGTGATGGCGTAGCCGGACTTGCCGATCGGGAAGTTGCCGTTGCCTTCGACGTAGTACTCGTTGCCGGCATTGAACCAGTCCCAGGAGTAATGCAGGGCACCGGTGAACCAGCCCTTGTTGCCGCTGATCCAGATCTCCGGCGTGTTCAGGCTGCCCTCACCCGGGTAGGTGTAGTAGACGATGCCGGTGTTGTAGCTGATGCCGCTGGCCGCGAAGGAATAGTCCGCCGCCAGATCCAGCTCGGCGTCGGCATCGGAGCCGCGGCCGAAGTCGATGGTGCTGGCCCAGGCGCCGACGTGGAAAGCACCGGCGGTGTAGTCCACACCGGCCTGCAAGGCGGGATCCGTTGCCGACTGCGAGACGCCACGGAAGTCGTAGTCCGAGACCACGGCCGGAGTGACGGTGAGTCCATCTGCTTGAGCGGCTGCAGCGGTGGCCATCAGCGCGATGCCAGACAGATAGATACGTGCGTGGGTCATGAAATCCCTCCTCGGGGAGTTGTTGCATAAAAGCACCATCAGTGGTGCCAAGGAGAATTATACAACTCGCGACCGGTGAAGCGTCAGGCAACGCCGCAATCGTAATGCTTGCAGAAATCCGCAAAATTAGCGTCAATTTTGCTATTTATCGCTGAATTAAGGTTCTTTTTCTTCGATTATTTGAGATGTTCTGCGATCTTGCCGGCCCCTGCCGGCGCATCGTGCCGGTCATCCAGCCGATGGAAATAGTCTCGGCTTTTTTACAACAACCCGCTGTGGCGCAAGCCCCGCCCCGGCAGGCGCGAAACGACCGCCCAAAGAAAAAGGCCCGGCGAGCCGGGCCTTCTTCATTTGAGCCAACCTGTCCTGGTCAGCCGCTACGACTCACTTCGCCCAGGGCAGCGTGGTCGAGACCGACAGGATGGCGCGGCCATCGGCGCTGAACACGTCCGTGCTCTTGTCGTACGTGGCATTGCTGTCGACGTACTTGAGCGCGAAGTTGAAGGCACCGAAGCTCTTGGTCACACCAATGGAGTAGTCGGTGTAGTCGTCCGTATCCCAGTACTGGCCGCTGCTGTAGCCGCCGTGCAGGCTGACGCCGAAGCCGCTGTCACCCAGCGGGATCGACAGGTTGCCCTCGATGTAGTTGGCATCCGTACCCAGACCGGCCCAATCCCACGAGTAGTGCTCGGCGACCGAGAACCAGCCATGCGACAGGGAGACCCAGATTTCCGGATACGAACCCGTGGTGTAGGCGCCCGGATAGGTGTAGTACACCAGACCGGTGTTGGTCTTGAAGAAGCTGTCGTCGCTGCCGAAGGTGTAGTCAGCCACGAAGTCCAGCTCGGTGGACGAGCTGCCGAAATTCACGTTGCTACCCCAGGCGCCGACGTGGATCGGGCCGCTGACGGCGTCAACGCCCAACTGCATCGCCGGATCCTTCGCGGTCTGCGTGTAGCCGCGGAAGTCGTAGTCCGACGTGAGCGTCGGCGTGAAGGTGATGTCGGCCTGGGCCGCCGAAGCAGCCGCAGCCAGCGCGATGCCAGCCAGATAGACGCGTGCCTTAGTCATGAAGTCCTCTCCCCTGTAACGGGTCTTGTTGCAAAAATACCCAGCAGGACCAAGTGCAACGAACGTACCAACCCTCGCAGCGACGACACCCTACCCTGCCGAAGGACTTTCTTCATAAATCGCATACAACTTCTCGCAGGGTTCGATGACGCGCCAGATTCCAACAAATCCCTTTGGAATCATGAAGCTATCACCCTGCCCAAAGCTCCAGGAAGTACCCGATTCGCTCTCGATGACCACGCTGCCCGTGAGTAGATGACATAATTCATATTCACTGTATCGAATACGCCACGCACCACGATCGGACGCCCAGTGGCCGACGTGGAAGCGTCCGGTAGGGTCGGAGTAGGCATTGCGCGTCTGCTGTAGCGGTACCTCCTCAACTCTCCTGCCAGGCTCCGGAGTCGATTCGACCGTCTCAACCGCTGCCCTGAAATCAATGAGATCGACGCTCATGGTGGCTCCTGACTCGAACTGACCGCAGATTCGAAACTACCTGCCGCGGTGCAGGCACGCCACTGATGTCGCTGGTTGCCCTATTTTAGTGCGTAGCGACCGGAAAATGCACCGACCACTGGCGCGACGCTCATCAATCCTTCAAGCGGGTGCAACAGGGCTGTCATGGCCAGGGATCAGTCTGCGCAGCGCCTCTCCCGGCAGCGAGGAAACGCAGCTTGCAACGCAATGATCGGCGCCCACCCAGCCCCGTGCGCACTGTCTTTGTATCCGATGTCCACCTCGGAACGCGCGATTGCCGCGCCGATCTGTTGCTGGACTTCCTGCATCGCGTTCAACCCCGGAAGCTGATTCTGGTCGGCGACATCATCGATCTGTGGCAGATGAAACGCAGCCGCTACTGGCCGGACTCGCACACCCAGGTGCTGCGCAAGCTCATGGCGCTCTCCACCGAAGGCACCGAGCTGATCTTCATTCCCGGCAATCACGACGAAGCCCTGCGCGGCTTCTGCGGCATGGATTTCGGCCGCATGGAACTGCAGCGCGAATACGTGCATGAGACCGCGCGCGGCAAGAGACTGCTGGTGCTGCATGGCGATGAGTTCGACAGCGCCGTGAAATGCAGCCGCTGGCTGAGCGCGCTGGGCTGCTTTGCCTATGACGTGCTGCTGTGGAGCAACCGGGCCGTGAACGCCTGGCGCCGGCGCTTCGGCCACCCCTACTGGTCGCTGGCCGGCTGGCTGAAGAGCCGCGTCGGCACCGCCAGCCAGTACATCGAGCAGTTCGAAAGGGCGGCACTGCATGCCGCGCAGCGCCGCGGTCTCGACGGCGTGGTCTGCGGCCACATCCATCGCGCCGCCCTCGTGGAACGCGACGGCCTGCTCTACTGCAATGATGGCGACTGGGTGGACAGCTGCTCGGCGCTCATCGAGGACCAGAGTGGCGAACTGGCGCTGTGGCACTGGCAGGAGCAGCGTGCCGGTCGGGCGGCTGCGGGACCGCGCGTGCTGCCACTGGGGCGCGCCGCCTGAAAGAACGAAGGCGGCCTCCGTTGCCGGACGCCGCCTTCTGGATCGCCTCCGTCCCGCTCACGCGGCACGGCCGATCGCCCCGAGGCGATCAGCCGCCGCCCGGCGACCAGGGCTCCTTGCCGTCGAACAGGAAGATCTGCGAGGTGTGCTTGTCGGCCGGCATGGCGCGCGGCACCCAGGCGTCGTCGTGCAGGTCCATGTCGGCGTCGTATTCCACGGCACAGCCGAACGGGCTGTTGAAGTACCAGAAGAAGTTCGAGCCCAGGATGTGGCGACCCGGACCCCAGAAGCTCTTGTAGCCCTTGCGCTGGAAGCGCCAGCCGGCCTGCAGCATTTCCGCCGGACCGGACACGTGGAAGGTCCAGTGGTTGCAGCCGATGGTGTGCGCGCCGCGGCCCTGGATCAGGAACAGCGTGTGGTGCTCCGGATTGGCAGCCGGACGCAGGAAGGGACCCGCATTCGTGAACCGATCCACCAGGCGGAACTGCAGGCGTTCGATGTAGAACTTCTCGGCCTTCACCACATCGGGCACGAAATACACGATATGCGAGAAGGTGCGCGGAACGATCACGGCTTCGTGATAGGCGGCGATGACGTTCGGCGGGCGCTGGAACGGCTGGCCCGGGCAGTTGATCAGCAGCGGCGCCGCATTGATCGGCACGCGACGCGTGACACGGAAGCCGATGTGGAAGCCGGAGTCGTCGACGGTGCGCAGCGTGCCTTCGGCATCGAGCTTGCACTCGCGATCCCGGCTCAGCTCCGCGCCAATGGCCTCGATGTCCGCCTTGGTCTGCACGCCGTACACGGTGTCGCGCACGTTCGGCGAAGGCGCCATCATCGGCGGCAGGCCGAGGTCCGTGGACTTGCGGACTTCGATATAAGTGTTGTCCAGCGCGCGGAAGATACCGCCGCTCGGAGTTGATTCAGCCTCGATCAGACCGTAGTCGCGCAGGTATTGCTTGCTGGCTTCCAGGTCCTCGACACCGAACACTGCATAATCTGGACCGATAATCTTCACAACGACCTCCACGACCGCCCGCAATGGAGCATGAAAGGACAGGCTGGTGGCTAGGGTGGGACTCGAACCCACGACCTCGGCATTATGAGTGCCACGCTCTAACCAGCTGAGCTACCTAGCCAGCCTGACCCAAAAGGAGCGCGAATTCTCCGGGTGACACCCCCCCTAGTCAAGGCAAAAACGGGGTGGGAGGCAGGGGGCAGATAAGCTGGCCCGGCAATCGCCCCGCAGCGGGCCCGACAGGCGTTTTCCCGGGGGCGGGAATTTGGCCCCTCAGCCCCCCGGACGCAGGGCGGCACGCCGCTCGCGGATGCAGCCGATCAGCTCATTCCAGGATTTGACGAAAGCCTCCGCCCCTTCCTGCTGCAGCCGCAGCGCCAGCGCAGCCACATCCACACCCGCAGACGCAAAGCGCGCCAGCACCGCCTCGCAGTCACCACCATCCGCCGGCAACAGCGCCGTGAGCGCGCCGTGATCCGCGAAGGCCAGCAGCGTGGCCTCGGGCATGGTATTCACGGTAAAGGGCGCCGCCAGAGCGCTGATGTACAGCGTATCCGGCGCCTTGGGGTCCTTGCTGCCGGTACTGCCCCACAGCACCCGCTGCGGACGCGCGCCGAGATTCTGCAGCCGCATCCAGCGATCCGTATTGAACAACGCGCGGGCGCTGGCATAGACGCGCTGCGCAATGGCAATGCCCAGGCGGTTATGCAGCTCGTCCGGTACCTTGCCGGTGACGGCGCGATCCCAGCGGCTGACGAACACCGATGCCACCGATTCCACGCGTGGATCCAGACCCGCGGCCACGCGCCGTTCGATGCCGCGGACGTAGGCCTCGGCGGCCGCCTGATACTGCTCGCGCGAGAACAGCAGCGTCACGTTCACCGGTATGCCGGCGAAGATGGATTCCTCGATGGCCGGCACGCCGGCCGGCGTGCCGGGAATCTTGATGTAGAGGTTCGGCAGACTGGCCGCGGCGTGCAGCTTGCGCGCCTGCGCGATCGAGGCGGCCGTGTCGTCGGCCAGCAGCGGCGAGAGCTCCAGCGACACCCAGCCGTCCACACCCTGCGTGCGCGTGTGGATGTCGGCGAAGATCTGCGCCGCGCCGCGCAGATCCTGCAGCGCCAGATCGAAGAACACCTGCTCGTCGTCGGCGCCGGCCGGCGCCTGGCCGATGGCGGTGTCGTAATCGCTGCCGCGCCGGATGGCCTCGTCGAAGATGGAAGGGTTCGATGTCAGACCGGTAACCGAGAGCTCATCGCGATACTGGCGCAGCCGGCCGCTGGCCAGCAGGCCGCGGCTGATGTTGTCCAGCCACAGGCTCTGGCCCGCAGCGTTGAGTTGATGGGTGGGTTTCTCTGCGGCCATGAATCGTGCCCTCGATAACGTTGCGTCGAACCATAAGTGTGCGCCCTTTGCACCGATCTGCCCATATCAGCCAATACTCACCACGGTGCCGATCCGGACTATCATCGGCGTCATCACATTGAAACCCGAGCTCCACCTATGCGCCTGAGTTCATTTCATGCGTTGCTGACGACACTCCTGCTCGGTGCGACGGCACTTGCCACTCCGCTGTCTCTGCAGGCGCGCCCCTTCACCTACCAGGACCTGGTGCGGCTGGATCGCATCAGTGCGCTGTCCGTCTCCCCCGATGCCCACTGGGCGCTGTTCCAGGTTCGCACCCTGAACAAGGACGAGACCCGCGGTGAGTACTCCATCTGGCTGCGCGATCTCACCGATCTGAGCCGGCCTGAAACGAAACTTGCCGTCTCCGACGGCGGCGCGTCGGACCCCGCCTTCAGTCCCGATGGCCGCTTCATCTACTTCATGTCCGACCGCTCGAGCAGCGCGCAGGTGTGGCGCACGACACTGGCAGGCGCCACCGCCGTCCAGGTGACGAAACTGCCGCTGGACGTGAACGGCTTTCGCGTCACGCCTGATGGCAAGCACATCGTCGTGGTGCTGGCCGTGGATCCGGCTGGCGCTGCGGCAGCGAACGGTGGCGATGAGATCGCCTACACACTGAAGAGCCAGGAAGCGCGCAAGGCACAAAAAACCTCAGGTGTCGTCTACGACAAGCTGTTCGTGCGCCACTGGGACACCTGGGCGGACGGTACGCGCAACCACCTCTTCCGTCTCGATTTCGACAGCACCGGCGTCGCCGTAAATCCTGTGGCACTGATGCCCGGCTTCGACGCCGATGTATTCTCAAAGCCCGATGGCGATATCAAGGAGATCGATATCTCCCCCGACAGCCAGTGGCTGTACTTCGGTGCACGCCTGGCCGGTAAGAGCGAACCGTGGAGCACCAACTTCGACGTCTACGTGCAGAACCTGGTGCAGCCAGGCGCGTTGCGCGACCTGACAGCGGACAACCAGGCCTGGGACGCCACGCCGCGCGTGTCGCCCGACGGCCGTACGCTGGCCTATCGCGCCATGAAGCGTCCGGCTTTCGAGGCGGATCGCTTCTGGCTGTATCTGCGCGATCTGCAGAGCGGCACCGTGCGCGCGCTGGCAGCCGACTGGGATCGCTCCGCGGATGACATCACCTGGTCGAAGGACGGCAGGAGCCTGTGGGTCACCGCCGATGACCTCGGCACGCACCGGCTGTTTCGCATCGATGCGCGCAGCGGCGCAGTCACGCCCGTGACGCGCGGCGGCCACCTGGACGAATACGCCGAGACCGCGAGCGGCATGGTGTTCGCCAAGAGTGGACTGGGCGGTCCCACGCAGCTGTACCTGCAGGGTCCGCAGTCCAGGGGCAAGGAGCGCTCCGCGCTGATCGACGCGGCCGCCCAACCGTTGACGCAGATCAATGCGCAGCGTCTGGCCGGCGTGGAATTCGGCGCCTTCGAGCAGTTCAGTTTCGAGGGCTGGAATGATGAAACCGTATACGGCTACGTGATGAAGCCGGCAGGTTACGTGGAAGGCCGGCGCTATCCGGTGGCCTTCATCGTGCACGGCGGCCCGCAGAGCAGCTTTTCGGACGCCTGGTCTTACCGCTGGAATGCGCAGAGCTACGCCGGCGAAGGCTTCGGCGTGGTGTTCATCGACTTCCACGGCTCGCCCGGCTACGGCCAGGCCTTCACCGACAGCATCAGCCAGCACTGGGGCGATCGCCCGCTGGAGGATCTAAAGAAGGGTTATGCCGCAGCGTTGGCGCAATATCCCTTCCTCGATGCCAGTCGTGCCTGCGCGCTGGGCGCTTCCTACGGCGGCTACATGATCAACTGGATCGCCGGCAACTGGAAGGAACCCTGGAAGTGCCTGGTCGAGCACGACGGCCTGTTCGACACCCGCTTCATGGGCTACGCCACCGAAGAGCTGTGGTTCGCCGAGTGGGAGAACGGCGGGCCCGCCTACTCGAACCCGCAGAAGTACGATGAATTCAACCCGGCCCTGCACGCGGCCAACTGGAGCGTGCCAATGCTGGTGGTGCATTCGGATCACGACTACCGCGTAGTCCCGGACGAAGGCATCGCCACGTTCACCACGTTGCAGCGCATGGGCATCGAATCGAAGTTCCTGCGCTTCCCCGACGAGAACCACTGGGTGCTGAAACCGCAGAATTCACTGCTGTGGCATCAGACCGTGATGGGCTGGATCAAGCAGCACACCGGCGGCACGCCCTGACGGGCCTGGCAGGAAGCACAACGCATGTATGTACCCAGCGCCTTTCGCGCCGAGGATCTGGCTAGCGTGCAGCGGATCCTGCGTGAGGCGCGACTGTGCAACCTCATCACCGCTACCGCCAGTGGCCTGCTGTGCACGCCGCTGCCGGTTCTGCTGGAAGCCGGCGAAGGCCCGCACGGCACCCTGTATGGTCATGTGGCGCGTGGCAATCCGCACTGGCGCGCAGCCGCGCAAGGCGAGGCACTGGCCCTCTTCATGGGCGCTGATGCCTACATCAGCCCCAGCTGGTATGCCTCGAAGCAGCAGGATCATCGCGTGGTACCGACCTGGAACTACGAGGCTGTGCACGCCTACGGTCCGGTCGAGTTCTTTCAGGAACCGGAACGGCTGCTGGAGATTGTCAGACGACTGACCGACCGGCATGAGCAGGGGCGGCCGCAGCCCTGGTCGGTGGACGATGCGCCCGCCGATTACATCGCGGCCCAGCTCAAGGCCATCGTTGGTGTTCGGCTACCGATCACACGCCTGGAAGGCAAGCGCAAGCTCAGCCAGAACCGCAGTATCGAGGATCGGATCGGCGTGATTGCCGGCCTGTCCGCCAGCCCAGAGCCGAACGATCAGGCCATGGCCGCGCTGATTTCAAAGGATTGAGGAATTCGGCGCCGCTCATTGCCCTGCTGCCCCTCGACCCACATCGCTCTTCAGCTCCCGACTTCACGCAGAAACCTGCGATAGATTGGTATGACGAGCTCGGGTGACTGCCAGGATGCCAGGTGCCCGGTCTCGACAACCACTACCCGGCCTTGAGGAATCTTGCTGGCGAGCTCGCGCACCGACTCGACTGGCCGGACAAAGAGGGACGTTGCAAGCAGCAGCGTGGGACATTGGATCGCGGGGAGGATATCGGCGAATCCGGTGGTATTGATCAACTGCTCGGACAGTCTCTGACTATCCGGATCGTTGGCACCGAACATCCCCAGGAAGCGCTGCCAACGACCCACGTCGGCGCGGAAGCGCTCGGGGTAGATCACCTTGAGCGTCGCCTCTTCGGAGCGGCGCGCCCCCAGCGGATCGCGCGCCGGGTCAATCCATGTGCGCGGCGCACGCGCCTGGAGCAAGGCACTCGGACTGGTCACGATCACGCCCCTGACGCTCTCTGGGTGCGCCGCCGCGAATGCCAGTGCGACGGAGCCGCCTTTGGCGCCACCGATCAGCACCACGGGTCTGCGGATCTGAGCGACCTGCAAGAGCGCATGCAGATCTTCCACTTCGTCCTGCAGGGTGAACGGAACACGGATCTTCTCGGACAGGCCGATGCCGCGCGGATCGTAACGCAGGATGCTGCGACGATGCGTCAACAGCTGCGGTACGACGTCGTCCCACATCTCCAGCGGCAGGCCGGACTCCTGCAGAAGCACGATGACATCCGCACCGTCACCCTGCACCTCATAGCGCAAGCTCACGTGATTCACGGTGGCCCACTGGGGCTGCGCACCATAGGCAGTGACGACCGGCGCCGTCACCAGGATGAACAGCAGGAACCCGAACAGGGACCGCGCCTGGCTCCACTTCACCATCCGAGCTCCTGCAGGAAATTGCTGACCAACGGACCCACCAGTTCCGGAGACTCGACCGCCGGGTAATGGCCGGTCTTCAGTTCCACAAAGCGCCCCTGCGGCATGGCCGCAGCGATCTCGCGATACTCGGACATCGGGCGCAGGAACAACGTGCCGCCCGTGACGATCACCGGGCAGCGTATGGCCGGCAACACGGCCGCAAAACCCGTGGAATAGAGCATTCTCAGGGTGAGCAGCGCGCTGGTCGGATCGGTCGAATAGGCGACGCCTTCAAAACGGGCATAGCGCCGCGGGTCAGTGCGCAGAACCTCCGGATACACCACACTGAACTCCCGCGCCCTGCCCAGATGTGCGGCGTCGGGATTGGCAGGATCCGGCAGCTGCGTGCTGAGCGTTGCCAACGGCGCGTCAACCAGCAGCGGATCGGGAAACTTTGCCAATGACTTGGGCTGCGGCACCGAGTGCGCCGCGGGATCGAGCGCGACAACGCCTGCGACGCGCTCCGGATGCGCCGCCGCGAACTGCAGCGCGATCGATGATCCGGTGGTATCTCCCACCAACACCACGGCGTCCCGCACTCCGATGGCATTGAGCAAGCCAAGCAGGTCCTCCGCGGCTCCCGTCATGGTCCACGGCTCCCGCAACTTCGCCGAGAGACCCGCACCACGCTGATCGTAGCGGATCACGGTGCGATCCTTGCGCACCCAGTACTTCAGCTCCTCGTCCCAGTTCTCCAGACTGGCGCCCAGCTCGTGCAACAGCACCAGCGTATGAGGGCCGTGCCCGATCTTCTGATATCGCAGCCGCACGTCGGGAGCCACCTCGGCCCACTGTGACGCACTGCTGGGCGGTGGAATCGCGCGCGTCGACATGCAGGCCGGCAATCCGAAGCACGCAATGCCCAGCACCACCAGAATGTGTCTGAACATCTTCATGACTTCACCACACGCTGATGGACGCGCTGCACGGCATCGAGCCCGGAGAGAATGGCCCCTTCCTGCCAACCGCCTACGGCCTGCGCCACAGCCTCACCAGCCAACACGATGCGGCCGTCCATCTCGTAGAGATTCCGGTAGTGCTCCCTTCGCAGGTCTTCGCTCCAACGTGCGAAGCACCCCAGCGTGAACGGCACCCGATGCCATGCCACGCTGATGCCGTTCAGGTATTCACTGCGGTACTGGGGATGGATCTGTGCCCCGTACTCAACCACCTTTGCCAGACGCTCCGCCGGACTCAGTCCGGTGAATTCGTACGAATAGGCACCGAACGAAAATGCGCCGTACAGCACGCCGGGTCCGGATCCGTTCAGGCCATGACTCGGATAGGCAATCGTGGTGATCGGAAGATTGGTATGCGAGAAGCCGCCATAGATCGACTCGTCCTGTTCCCAAAAGCGACGTTTGAATTGCAGCCCCGCCTTCATCGAAGTCGAGTAGGAGATGGCCTGAATTCCGCGACGCATGGCGTCGCCAACCCGCATCTCGATCTGGCCGAGTATCGACAGCGGAATCGTGCAGATGCACCAGTCGCCTTCCGCATAGTGCGTCGAACCCGGTGAGGCCACGTCTTCATAGGCCACGCGCACACCGCGCGCATCCTGATGAATCGCGGTGACGCGCGCATTGAGCCTGATGATCTCCTGGATCTCATGCGCAAAGGCCATCGGAATCGCATCCATGCCACCCACCGGCTGGAACAGCGGATTCTGCAGGTCGCGGTATCCGCTGTGGTTCGAGACCTGCCAGATGCCCGCGTCGCGGCTCAACTTCAGAAGCTCCACCAATGGCAATGGATCGGTCGGTGCAGCGGTGCCTTCCGCCAGATCTGCCGCACCGAAGCCCCTCATGCGGCTGCTGGCGGCACCGCGCGTATAGCGCAGATCCGCGTCCAGGCCAGCCCAACTGCGCAGCACGGTACGCAGCAGCTCGAGATCGTCCGCACTCAGTGCATCATCGAGCTGCTGCTGACGCGTTGCCTTGGCCAGCAGCTCACCCACATGCCCCTGGAAATCGGGGACCACCTCATGCCAACGCCGCGGCACCCCGTTGAAGGCGTGCGTGGAATGCACAAAGCCGTTGTAGTTGACTTCGATGAACGGCTCGAGCGGAACTTTCAGGCGCCGACAATAGTCGATGATCGCGCGATGATGATGCGCAATGCGCCAGGGTCCCGGATTGATGTACTCGCCAGCGGCGAATTCGCAGCGCTGTGTCTCGCCGCCGAGCTCCGCAAAGACGTCACCGCCACGAATCGTCCACGATCGACCGCCGACGCGATCGTTGTATTCGAGCAGCGTGACGCGATATCCGGCCCGGCGCAATTCGAGGGCTGCGGTGAGGCCCGCAAGCCCGGCGCCCAGCACCACGACTCTCGCACCGCGCGGATCTCCCTGCAGTTGAATCGGTTCGCGATAGGGTGACTCTTCGGCGAAGCCAAGAGCCGACATGGCCTGGTACATGGCGGCGGCGCCGCCCCATTGACCGATCAGACTCAGTAGACGTCGTCGACTGAAATTTGCGGTCGCTACGTCTTTCATGCCGTCACCGTGGCCCGTACCCGGGCATGCAGGCGCTGGACTGCGTCCAGGGCGGACATGATGGCACCATCCTGCCAGCCGCGATTGGAAACACCTTCTCCTGCCAGCATGACATGACCATCAATATTGCGGAGATTGGCATAGTGCACGCGCAGCAGATCGTCGGTCCACTGCGCGGTGCAACCCATGGAATATGGGTTGCGGTGCCAGGCCACCGCCATCCCGTTCTCGAATTCCTCACGATACTGGGGATGGATCTGCGCGCCGTATTCGACGGCCTTGGCGATGCGCTCCTGCGGACTCAGGCCCGTGAACTCATAAGGAAGCGGACCGCGATGCAAGACGGCACCGTATAGCATTCCCTTGCCGGAGCTGTTCAACGAATAGCTCGGATAGAAGATCTGCCGGATGGGCAGATCGGTGAGGCTGAAGCCCCCGTAGATGGCGTCATCTTGCTCCCAGAAGCGACGTTTGAACTGCAGACCGATCTTCACCTCGGAGCCGTAGGCAACCGCGCCGATGCCAGCGAGCATGGGGGCGCCAACTTCCAGATCTACCTGGCTCAGCACCGACAACGGCAACGTGCATATGCACCAGTCGGCCCGCTCGACCTCCATCTTGCCGCTGCGGCCATCGAGATATTCCACCGCGACACCGCTCTCGGCCTGCCTGACAGCCGTGACCTTGGCATTGAAGCGCACGAGGTGCCCGACCTTACGGCCGAAAGCCTTGGCGAGCATGTCCATGCCGCCCACGGGCTGAAAAAGCGGCATCTGGAACTCAGCCAGTCCTGCGTGGTTTGCACCACGCCATACCGCGGCGGCATCGCACAAAGCCATCACATCGGCCAGCCGCAGTGGTTCGCTGTAATCGGAGAAGCCGCTGGCGACGTTGAAATCACCGGCGCCGCGCATTCTGGAACTGGCGGCACCCTTCAGATATCGACCGTCGTTGTCCAGCCCACCCCAGGACGAAAGCAGAGAACGCAGCTGTTCAGCTTCACCCGTTCCGAGGCGCCCTGTCAGACCGCCGCCACTGAGGCAACTCGCCAGCAATTCCGCCACATAGCCTTGAAAGTCCGGGACAACATGACTGTAGCGCTGCGGCTTGCCGCCAAGCGCATTGCGGGCATGGACAAAGCCATTGTTGTCCAGCTGCAAGAACGGTTCGACCGCGACTCCGAAGCGCCGGCAGTAATCAAGGAAGGCCCGATGCTTGTGCGAGACGCGCCACGGACCAGGGTTCATGTAGACTCCTGGAGCGAACTCGCAGTGCTGCGTGGCTCCGCCGAGCTCGGTATAGGTATCGCCGCCGCGCAAGGTCCATGAACGCCCGCCCACGCGGGTGTTGTATTCCAGTACCTGCACCTCATAGCCGACACGCTGCAACTCGTAGGCCGCGGTGAGCCCCGCGAGACCCGCTCCGACAACCAGCACGCGCGTCCTGCCCGGATTGCCCTCCAGGCTGATCGGCCCGCGATAGTCCGACTCCGCAAACGCGCTGCGCTCGCCCATCATGGTCGCGGCCCCGATCACCTGCATCAGTGCCAATATTTCACGCCGACTCAGTCGCATGAGCGAACTCCAGGAACGGACTGTGGAAGCCTCAGATGCCGCTTTTCTTGAAGAATTCCCGCAATACGGGCGCCACCAGCTCCGGTGTCTGGAACGGCGCATCGTGACCGGAGTCAAGCACCGTGAAGTCACCATGAGGCAACGTCATGGAAAGCTCCTGAACCTCCGCTGGAGTTCGTCGCAGATATTGCAGCGTCGCGACCATCAGCACCGGACACTGAATCCTGGGCATCACATCCGCGAAAGGTGTCGAGTAGATCAGCGCTTCAGTCAGGCGCTTGCTGAGCGGATCGTTGGAACGCTCCAGACCCGCGTAAGTTCTCCAGCGCTGCGGGTTGGTGCGCAGCTTCGCGGGATAGGTGAACGCATAGGGATCCGATTCCGGTGCAGGCGCGTTCGCCACCGTCCTCGGCTCAGTGTGCAGGGAACGCCCAACGAGCTGCGCCGATGGACTGATATTGACGATGCCGCGCACGCGATCCGGGTGCTGTGCTGCATACTGCATCTCGATCGACCCGCCGAAGGCCACGCCCACCATGGTCACCCTGCCCCGCAGCTCGAGCGCGTCGAGCAATGCGGCCAGATCATCCACTTCGTCCTGCATCGTGATCGCCTGCGTGAGCTTCTGTGAGAGGCCGACGCCGCGGATGTCGTAGCGCAGGAAGCGCCGGTTGTGCCTTCTCAAGGACGGCAGAATCTCATCCCAGTATTCCAGGGGCTTGCCGGTACTCGGCAGCAGCACCACCAGGTCCGATCCGCTGCCGTCCAGCTGATAGCGCAGCGTTACGCCATTCACCTCGATGTAGGCCGCAGACGTGTCACGAGCGCCGGCCATGGCCGGCGCCGCCAGCAGCCAGACAGCGATCCAACCAGGCAACCGCCAGCGCGTGGCACCAGCGGTCAAGCGCATCGTCTCGATCCATTTTTTCATTTGCGCAGAGCCTTCACGCTGGCCGACTGGAGCTCATCACCATACTGGTTGCCGAAGTGGGTACGCACATAGTTGACGACCGCGGCCACCTGCTCGTCGTCCAGCATCGCCGCGAAGGAAGGCATGGCCCTCAACCCTCCCACCACCAGCAGGGCCGGATAGAGCGGCGATGCCAGCTTGGGATTGCCGGCCAGCGCAGGGTAAACGCCGGCTCCCGTCGCGCCGCGACCATCCGGCATATGACATCCCTGACAGATGGCCCGATACAGATAGGCGCCATCCTTTGACACGAACCGATTTGGATCCGCGAAGGACGGATCCGCCCCGGGCGCGTCGGCGGCAGATGCCGCCGACGCGCCGACGGACAAAAGCATCAACGCCAAAGTCGGTACTGCAGCGCGGACGCCCTGCAGAGAGAACGACTCAGAATCCATATGTCGCCCGGACATAGTAGAAACCGCCGTTGATGCCATAGGGCGAGAAGATCGGATACTGAGCCGCGCCGGACGCATCATTGCGCGTAACCGCATACGAGCTGTTCAGTGCCGCCAGCAGCTCCGAATTGAGCTTGTTCGGATAACGATTGAACAGGTTGTTTGCACCCACGGTCACGTTCAGGGCATCCGAGAATTTCCAGCTCAGATCAACGTTGGTGATGGGCGCCGCACTGATGACGTTCTCATAGTACACGCGCGTTCCCGTCGCATTGTCCGTCGTGCTGCCCCAGCTCGAGCTCTTGCCGTAAATCTTCTCGAGCACGTTCAGGGTCATTCGGCCAACGCTCCAACGCGCACCCAGATTGACCACGTACTTCGGAGTCGCCGTAGTCAGGTTCGCGAGGGCGGTCTGGCTGTACACCGGCGAGCCACGCAATGCCGCCACAAGATCATCACTCAAGGACTTGACGTAGGTTACGGAGGTGGTGTTGTAGTTCGCGCCGACGTTCCAGTCGATGTCGCCGAACGAGTACTGAACGGGGAAGTCGAAGGTCAGGTCTGCGCCGTCCGTCTTCGTATTGACGCCATTGGTGAACAGATTGATGCCGGTGCTGGTGACTCCAGATCCGTTGGTCTCGATCCCTGATGCATTCAGCACGTCATTGATCAGACTGGAGATCACGACACCGCTTGAAGTACCGTACAGGGTTCCGCTACCGATGATGCGGTCGGCGACCCGGATGCGATACAGATCCAGCGTGGCATTCATCCGCTCGGTCGGCCGGAATACGAAGCCGACACTCTGATTGACCGAGCGTTCCGGCTTCAGATCACCCAGCCCCAGCACGGCCGCTGCGGCACCGTTGGGTGGCAACTGCGCGGAGATGCTGCTCGGGCCGACACTGATGGCCGAGTAGTATTCCTCCGCCAGTGTGGGCGCACGGAACCCGGTGCTCACCGTGGCGCGCATGGCGAAGGCCGGCACGAAGTCGTAGCGTGCCGACAGCTTGCCCACCACCTTGCTGCCGAAGTCGCTGTAATGCTCAAAGCGGCCTGCCGCATCCAGGCGCAGCTTCTGCGTCATTTTTCCGCCCAGATCGATATAGAGCGCATCGTTGTTGCGACCGTGGTTGCCGGCATCCTGGGTCGAGTAGCCTGCGTTGGCGGCGGCGCCACCATACTTCCAGGACTGTTCGTCGCCAGCCAGGATCTCGTAGGTATCCCGGCGATGCTCAAGACCCAGCGCAACGTTGAGCGGACTGGCCAGCCCGACGTCGAAGTCACGGTTCACATCCAGGTCCGTGGTCCACTGCGTGGCAATCAGCGATCCGTCGTAGAAGTCCGTCTGGGACAGATTGCCCGTGGTTGCGTAGTAGGTCGTGTTGGCCGAGTCCAACGTGTAGATGTCGTGGCGGTCACGCCCCCACGTGCTTGACAGATCCCATGACCAGCCGAGCAGGGAGGTCTTGAGGCCGATGGTACCGGCGAAGTCCACCTCCTCCACCGCCTCGCGCGGCTCGAAGCCGAACGGATACGGGTAGGTGGTCACACCCGTGGTTGTGTTGGTGTACTTGTAGACGGTGGGACCGCGATAGTTCTGGTAGGAGTCAGCGTCCTTCACACCGTATGTGCCGAAGGAGTAGAGCTCCGTGCCACCGCCGAAATCATAGCCGGCGTTGTATTCGACGACCTTCGAGTGATACGCGGCATCACCCTGAATCCAGTTGAGATAGGGATAGCCCTGGGCGCTCGCCATGTTTGCACCAGGCGAAGTCGCCTGAGCCGACGCAGCCGTAGTGCGCGGATCTTCGGCACCGACGAACGTGTGGTTGTGATTCTTCACCTCGGCACTGACGTTCAGGTAGCCGTTCTCGATAGGCGTCAAGCCGGCATTTGCGGTGAAGGTCGCCGTGCCGCCGTTGCTCGTAAACGGCAGATTGTTGGCCGGACCATCGTCGAAGTTCTGACCATAGGTGGCGCTGACGCTTCCACCCGAGGCACTCTTCTTCAGAATGATGTTGATGACGCCCGCAATCGCGTCGCTGCCGTACTGAGCCGCCGCCCCCTCGGTCAGCACTTCGACATGGTCGATTGCCGACATCGGGATGAAGTTCAGATCGGCGCCTGCACCGCCTTGATAGGCGGAGGCATTGACGGCGAGATTGGCGGTGGTGTGCCGGCGCTTGCCGTTGACCAGGATCAGCACGTGATTCGGGCTCAAGCCCTTGAGCTTGACCATCAGCGTATGGTTGGAGCCGCCGTTGCCGTAAGGCTGACTGGTCAATGACGGAATGACCTGAGCAAGCGCCTTCATAAGATCGGTATTGCCGGCCGCTGCGGCCAGCGATTCGGGGGACACGATCTGGATGGGAGTCGGGCTCTCGGCAGCGGACAGACCGCTCTGGCGTGTACCGGTAACCACGATCTCATCCAGCGCGTCGGACTGCGGCGCGGACTGCGCCCAGAGGGCCGATGCATGCAGCGTCGCCGCCACGAACGCGGCAACCGCTCCGCCACGCGCGACCGTGCCGGCGAACTCAGGAACTGCATCGGCCTGCGAGCCTTTGCCGGATACCCCTTTCAACATGGACTTCATCTTCTGATCTCCTGCGAGTAAGTCGAGCCGCAACGGCGTTGTCTACTCAAACAGTATGCATCTGGTATGCCATTGGGACGCCAACACTCCTCGAACTTCGGCAAGGCCTTCTTCGCTCGTCGACGAACGGAAATAACAGATTGAAATTTAAAGACTTATCCAGAATTCACTTGGTATCCATTCACCGGTGAATGAGAAAATCCGCCTCCGATCAGGCGCAGCATCGACCATCTCCCGCACCGTCATGGCGCAAACCCACACCACATTGGTATACCAGTGCACCATGAAGGAGAAAGCCGACTTGAATTGGCGAATTGGAAAGGGAGGCCGGGATCAGCCTGTCGGTCACACAAGGGACCGCGGCCTGCTTCAGGCGAGCCTTGCGGAAGCGTGGGAACCTGCGCAGCAGCAGATAACCGGATTCATTAAAGAGAACCACATGGATCAGTCGGTGCCCGCCTTGCGGAGACCGACTGCCATGACGCATGACGAATCAGCGCGGCGCGTAGGCGATCGCTTCGATTTCCACCTTGCCAGGTGACATCAGCTCGGCGCGTACGCAGGAGCGCGCCGGCAGTGCCGCACCAAAATACTCGGTGTAGACCCGGTTGAAGCTCCAGAAGTCGCGCGTGTCTTCCAGCCAGACTGTCACCTTGACGACATCCGACAGACCGAGGTCCACCGATTCGAGGATGGCGCGGACATTCTCTATGGTACGACGTGTCTGCTCGACGATTCCCCCCCCAACAATTTCGCCATCCGGCCCGACAGCCACCTGACCGGAAACAAACACGAAATCTCCGGCACGCACAGCCTTGCTGAAGGGCAGTCGCTGGCCGCCCGCGCCCTTGGCGTCTGCCCCATATCTCTCGATGCTCATGACGTTGAACTCCCAGAACCAGTCGCAGGATCCGTTGAAACTATTGCAGTGTCGGTCGGTTCGATACATGCCAGGGAATGGCGCGACGCTCGGCAATTTCCGTGAACTTGAAAAACAGCATGCCCAGCACCGAGAGCAGCACGATGGCAGAGAACTGGCGGGTCACGTCAAAGCTTGATGATGCCGAGACGATGACGTAACCGAGCCCGGAATCGGCTCCAACGAACTCCGCAACCACCGCACCGATCACAGCCAGCACCGAAGCCATCTTGATGCCCGCCATCAGCGTCGGCAGCGCGTGTGGCAGACGAAACCGCCAGAATATCTGCGCCGCGCCGGCACCCATGGAGCGCGCCAGCTGAATCATCTGCGGAGGAGCGGACTGCAGTCCGACGACGGCATTGATTACGATCGGAAAAAAAGCCACGGTGATGATGATGGCCACCTTCGGCGCCATTCCGAATCCGAACCAGGCCAGCATGATGGGCGCTATGGCCACCTTGGGGATCACCTGCGATCCGACGATCAGAGGATATACAGCGCGCTCGAGCACTCGCGAGAATGTCAGCAGTATTGCGACCGGAATGCCAACGAGGATACTGCCTGCAAAGCCGACAATGATTTCCAGCATTGTCATCCAGACATGAGGCAGGAAATACTTCCAGTTGTCGACGAGGTCCCGGCCAATCGCCGCGGGCGACGGAAGGATGAAGGAGGAAACCGAAAAAACTCCGCATGCCAGCTGCCAGACCGCCAGCATGACCAGCAGGGCAAGCCAGGCATATGGAATCTGCATACGGCGAATCCTGCGCCAAAGCCTCAGATGGGGTCGGTTTTGACTTTCCATAAGCATACGGCTCCTCGAACCTCCAGCGGTCTCATAAGTCCAGCACCAGCTTCTCGCCCAGGCTGCCGGAACAACAGATCATGATCTTGCTGTTGCTGGCGCGTTCCCGCGCGGAAAGCACCTGATCACGGTGATCTGGAATGCCGGCAATCACCGTCGTCTCACAGGTACCGCAGACACCAGAGCGACAGGAACGCGGCAGATCCATTCCGGACTCCAGCAAGGTATCGAGAATCGAGCGGCCCGGCGGTACGCGAATGACGCGCCCGCTCCGATGCAACTCCACGTCGAAGCCGCCTGCGGCCGGCGCATTGGCAGCGGCGAAATACTCGACGTGCCGGCGTTCCTCGGGAATGCGCGCGGTGGCGGTCTCGAAAGCAGCCAGCATCGATACCGGCCCGCAGCAATAGAGATGTGCGTCTGACGGGCAGCGAGCAGCAATGGCCGCGATATCGAGCTGTGCTCCACTTCGTTCCGCATCGAAAAACAGCGTCACTCGACCGGAACCAGCCTGCTCCAGCATCGACAACTCGGCAAGAAATGCCGCGCGTTCGCGCGTCCTGGCCGCATAAAACAACTGCCAGCGACGTCCCTGCTGCTCCAGACGGCGCACCATCGAGTAAATGGGCGTAATGCCAATCCCGCCGGCAATCAGGACCGACGGCGCGGCGTCCTGGCACAGCGGGAAACTGTTGACGGGCGTCGCCACGTCCAGATGATCCCCAACGGTCACATTCTCAAAAAGATAAGAGGACCCACCGCGACTGCGAGGATCGCGTTGCACAGCTATCCGATAACTGCGCCCGTCGGTCTCGGGATCCAGCAACGAATAGCTGCGTTCGATGCCACCTGGCAGCCGCAGATCAATATGCGCACCGGGCTCATGAGCCGGTAGCGGCCGCGCATCGGTCGATCGCAACTCAAAGGAGCGGACGTCCAGAGCCTCCTGATGTATCGCTGCGACGCGCATCCTCATGAATCCGGCAGCGGGGATTGGTTCTCTGCTTTCGGACACGATGGCTGCGCTTATTTCTCAGTGCCCGCGGCGGCATACGGAATGGCCTCAAGCATCGCGGTCTCATAGCCGGACTGCCAGTCCGTACCGGCCGCTACGACGATATCACCACCGCGGGCCCCGGCACTTAGCTCCGGACGATCCAGCACCTCCGGCAGTTTGCCGGTGGCACCGAACTCCCGGACCGCCTTCAGCATGACCCGGCGCGTGGTCGTCACCATGCGATCACTGGTTGCCAGATGCTCCAGGCTGCGATCCACGATCGGCCCCATACTCTCGATGATGGCCTGATCCTGTAGCGGGATGCCCCGCACACCGATGTAGCAGCCTTCCTCCATGGCCTCCCGACTGCGCCCATAGTCGTTGACGCGGTTCTGTGCGGTACGCCAGCGTCCCATCCAGTCGGTGGTTCGCGGCAGATACTCCTGGGGACGCGCCAGCCCCGGAACAACGGTACCATCCTTGTAGTGCATCGCCGTGCTCTTGCCGTCTCCCCTGAACAGATCGATATTGAAGATCATGGTGTGCTCATCATCGATGGGCACCCAGGCATTCACCGACACGTTTGTCTCCATCATGTCGCTGGGATAAGTTACCCAGAATGGGAAGATGAAACAGGCGAAGCGATGGTGCTCTTCACCAGAGCCTGCCGGGCGCTGCGCCGAGTACATCGTGCCGAACGGCATCTCCGCGACATTGATCTGCGGTGACTTGTTGATCACCGTGTAGCGCTGCGGATCCGCTTCGTCGATCGCATCTCCGTCGATGCTTCCCGCATGCAGGAACCCGAGATGCGAGGTGTCGATATCCCCTTCCAGATTCTGCAGCCAGTTGCAGTCACGCTGGGTCAGAACAATCCCGGCGCCATGAGACGGTCCCTTGGTGGCTTCGATGTCGGGAAGCGGCGGGGGTACCTTGCGTTCCCCCATATAGACAAAGACCAATCCGCCTCTCTCGGCGGTTCGATAGGCCATCGCCCGCGTGCCTGCAGGGAAGCGGTTCTTGTCGGGAAGATTCGGCTGGTCGAGGCAATTGCCCTCCACATCGAACTTCCAGCCGTGATAGCCGCAGCGGATCCCTCCGTGTTCATTGCGACCGAAGAACAGCGACGCACAACGATGCGGGCAGCGATGATCGAAAATGCCCACGCGTCCGGACGTATCCCGAAACGCGATCAACTTCTCACCCAGCAGCATCAGCCGCATGGGATCACCGTCCGACGCCAGCTCATCTGACTTGCACGCGGGAATCCAGAACTGGCGCATAAAGTCGCCCATCGGGGTTCCCCGGCCAACTCTTGTCAGTGCTTCGTTGTCTGCCTGGCTCAGCATGATTTCAGTCTCCGTCATTCAAAATGGGCGGGTTCAGGGACGACGATGCCGGCCTCAACGAGATTGCTGAGTGCCGCAGCCGAAACGGATCTGGTCGCGGCGGAATCAGTCATCGGTCTGCCCAGGAACCGATTGGGCGGATAGGTCTTGGCGGAATCGAACAGTGGCCGATAGATCTCCCAACGCGAGCGCAGGATCGTATTGGCGAGGCCCGTGTCCCGGCGCGCTGCCCGCAGCGCCCTGATATCGATCACCGCCGCCGTCTCGACCGACTCTCCAGCGCCAGAATCCAGGGCCAGCGTCTTCCCCCGGTAGTCCACGATCCTGGAGCGGCCACCCAATATCGAACCGTCCAGCGAAAAGCCGATCGGACCGGCGACATTGGCGCTGATCACGTAGACCATGTTCTCCGCCGCCCGTGCGATCTTGGCCGCTTCCTGGCCAGGCGAGTACTCCTCGTTGGTGGGATGCAGGAGCACCTCTGCACCGCGCAACATGAAGGCGCGTGACACTTCCGGGACGGCGATCTCGCCACACGGAATCACCGCCAGTCTTCCGAGGGGCGTGTCGGCGACCGGGAAAATCCCTTCGATCCCGTACTCCGCGACGTACTCGTCGAGAAAGTCGTGCGGCGAGGGCCACAAAGCCGTATTGACGCGCCGATAACGCAGAATGACTTCGCCGCGATCATCGATGAGGAAACTGGTGTTGAAGAAGCGCCCCGGCCAGCGATCGTCGCGCTCGAAGAGATTTCCGGCGATGAACACTCCGCGCTTCGCCGCCAGCGACTGCAGAGGTCCAGTGGCCCTGCCAGGCAGACTGTCGCAGGCGTGCTCGATCCAATCAGAAATCGGCACGCCGTGCGGCGGCCCCTGAAAGGCAAACTCCGGAAGCACCACCAGCGCCGGCGGATGCGGGCCGCTGCAGGCGCGATCGATGGCTTCGACAGCCCGCGCAACGTTGGCGTCGATCAGCGGCCGCACCGGCGAGCGCCCAACCTGCGGCGCCACGGGCTGCGAATTCATCTGGATGCATGTCGCCCACCAGGATGCTGGCACCCTCGCACCGCCCCCGACCTGCTGCATCTGCATAGGCTTACTACTCCACAAACCGATTGGTAAATATCTGCGCCGCCAGCACGTTGGCCGACAGCCCGTAGTGCTGGCGCATCACGGCCAGCATGCTCTCCACGTCCTCGGACGCGAGCCAGCCAAACGGGCGGCCGGCGCTGCGCTGGGTGCGCAGATAGGGCCCGAGCCCCGCGATCTCCTGCTCGAGCATCGCGCGATCGTTCTCCGGCCTGGCCGCGTAGACCGCCTGAACCGCGGCCGCGGGATCAGCACTCATCGCTGCGGCTCCCTTCTGCGTGGCCACCATGAAACGGCGCAGAACATCCGGCTTGGCCTGCAGCGTCGCGCGCGTGACAAAGAAGGCGGTGCCGAGCGTATTGATGCCAGAGTCGGCAAACAGCAGCGGCGGCGCGATCGGTTTGACTCGAGCGAGCTTCAAACCATCCTCAAGAGCCCAGGCGCAGATGAAGTCGACATCACCGTTGAGTAGAGAGGTCAGCGCTGCTCCATGATTGAGCGTGATCTTTCTGATCTTGCGCAGATCGATCTGATTGACGGCTGCATAGGCCTCGAAGAGGCGCTGAGCCTCATCACCCGCCACCGCCCCCCAACGCTTGCCCTCGAGATCCTTGGGCTTGCGGATGTTTGCCGATGCCAGCGACAGCACCGCCTCAGGAGCCCGTTGAATCAATCCACCGATCGCAACAACCGGCACACCCCGACCCGCCGCCGTAGCAATCGCCGAGATGTTCGCCAACCCGATCGTATCGTTGCCCGAACCGACCACCTGCAGCGTTGAGAGACTGCCCTGGCCGTTCTGCAATTCGACATCCAGCCCCTGTTCAGCGTAATAGCCACGCGCGCGCGCAACGAACAGAGGCGCGTGGTAGGCCGAGGCGAGCCAATCGAGCCGGACAGTGACCTTGTCGAGACCTGCCGCCGGCGCCCACTGCACCCGCGCAACCAGGCAGATCAGCGCCAGCAAGGCGGACCGACGCCAGAACCGCGACGGACTCTGCGTTGCTACCGGCCGAGCCGGATGGCTCATTTCTCTTCCGAATGCTGATCGCTGGGACATGATGCTGCTCTTTCGGTATGCCAACGGTATCCCCAAGTGCCGGATTGAGTCTAGAACAGCACTCGCCAAATAGCGAGTGGTTCTGGAAGCGGTAGTTGCAAGCCTTGGGCCCGAAGGCAACACCTCGAGAATTGGTGCGCACGCGTCTGCAGCGAAGCCAGGTACGCCAGGCAAACCGGGTTGTCGCGTGGTACCTGGATCTGGGATACTGGTGATATACACATGGCCGACAAAACGGCTCAATACAATCCCAGAATGCCGAACGGAAGACTGGACATGCCCGCAAAGAGCGACAAGAAGATTGCCAGCAAGGCCAGCCCGCCGCAGCAACTCGGCGATATCGATGTTGCGGCGCTGCAAGCCAATGAGCGCAGTCTGCGCGAACTCGCTTATGAACGTCTGCTCGACATGCTGCTGGTCGGCGAATTGCGCGCCGGTGCACCGCTGCAGGAGCGGCGCCTGGCCGAAGCATTGAACATTTCGCGCACACCTGTGCGTGAAGCGCTGCACCAGCTTGAGACGGAAGGGCTCGTCACGCGTCAGATGGGACGCCTGATGACCGTTTTGAATGTTTCGCTGCAGGATTACATCGAGATCCTGAACATACGCAAACTGCTCGAAGTCGAGGCTGCCGGCTTGGCAGCCGGACGCATTGGCAAGCCGGCGCTTGAGGAAATGCGCAGACAGGTGTGGGCGCTCATGGAGGCGGAAGATCCCTCGCCAGCGCAGCACTGGCACGTGGATGATCTGGTGCATTACACGATCGCGGAAGCAGCTGACAACAAGCTGCTGCTGACAATGATCCGGGATCTGCGCCGTCGTACGCGCATCTTCAACACTCGCCGCATTCCCGGCAGGCGCCGGCCCGGTTCACTTGAGCATCTGGCTCTGATCGACGCGGTAGCCGCCGGCGATTCGGACAAGGCGCGCGCACTGATGGCCGAACACCTCGAAAATGCCAAGACCGCAATCGTGCAGCAGGTGGTGTCCGCCGGACGACGCCCGGATGCACTCCTGACGACCCGCGACGGCGCCGCCGCCTAACGCTTCACCGCGCCGGCCGGCGGACACGCGTCATCGGCCGACTCGCTCCCCTTTCACGCCCTTCCATCTGTCCTGACAACAGGCGCAGCACCGCCGCGTCTGCGACTTGAGCAGGTTGCGCTTGACGGATTTGGTATTCCATTGGAATATCGTCGGCGCACAATTATGCTTTGGTGAAACAGGCGATGACCATCAAGCCCTGGCGTGCCGCCAGCGTACAAATGCACAGCAATCTGGCCGTGACCACGCCGGATCGCACAGCTGCCTGGGCCGTGATCGATGAAAACCTGGAGCGTTGTATCGCTCTGATCGAGTCGGCCAACCGTCAGGCAGATCCGCCGCGCCTGTACGTGTGCCCTGAATTCGCATTCCAGGGAGCTCCTCACGACATGCCGGTACAGCAGTGGATCGACAAGGCCTGCTGTCCAGTGCCAGGTCCGATTACGGCTCCATTGCAGTCCTTGGCCCGCAGGCATGCGCTCTACATCGCGGGAAACCAGTTTGAAACTTCAGACGAATGGCCCGGGCGCTACTTCAACACTTCATTCCTGATTGGCCCCTCGGGTGACATCATCCTGCGCTACCGCCGTATCACGACCGCGGCGTTTCCGTCGCCGCACGATTTCATGGACGACTATCTGCGTCGAACACCGCGCGACTCCGTGTTCCCGGTTGTCGATACCGAATTGGGCCGCCTCAGCATGATTCCCTGCAGTGAGATATCGGTCCCGGAAGTCGCCCGCGTGATGATGATGCAGGGCGCCGAGGTCATCCTGCATCCGACCAACGGCAAGCGCAGCCACGCCGAGGACGCGGCCAAGATTGCCCGCTGCGCCGAAAACAAAATGTATCTGATCAGTGCGAACGTTGCCGGTCCGATTGGCTTCTCGATCGACCGCAAGGAGCTTGGTGGTCGCTCCCGCATCATCGACCACACCGGTGCCCTGCTCGCCTACCACGAGGAAGCAGATGAGAGCACCGCGGTCCAGGCAATGATCGACATCCGCGCCCTGCGCCAGGATCGCGGCGAGGACGACGGCCCCTCCAGTCTGCTGCGCGCCCGGTGGGAAATGTATCGCCCATATTTCAATGCCGCCTGCTTTTATCCTGCCAACGGCTTTCTGAGAGCACCGATGCAGGATGTTGCGGAAACAGAGCAGCTGCTCCAGATGGCGCGCACCAATATGGTGAACGCCGGCATGCCACTTTGAAAAAGTCCCCTATGGGAAACTCAAGGAACCAGTAGTTCGATGACCATTCTCGACGAGAATTCCCGCGGCGTATTCATGGTTGCGGCCACTCCATTTACCGAGGACGGCCACATCGATCTGCACAGCACCGACAGGATGATCGACTTCTACCTCTCGGCCGGCGTCACAGGGTTGACGCTGCTTGGCATGATGGGGGAAGCGAACAAGCTGACGGCGGCGGAGTCCGCCACCTTCGTCAGCCATGTGGCCCGACGCGTCGCCGGCCGCGTTCCGCTGGTCGTGGGAGTGTCGACACCCAATTTTGCCGCTCTGGGTGAACTGGCACGCCAGGCCATGGATGCAGGCTGCGCGGGGGTCATGGTTGCGCCACCGACCACGGTGCGTACCGATGATCAGATCGTCCAGTATTTCCAGAATGTTGCGCGATTCCTGAACGGCATTCCGTTCGTGCTGCAGGACTTCCCGCTGTCCACATGCGTGCAAATGAGCATGAACGTGCTCAAGCGCATCATTGCCGACATCCCCTCCTGCGTGATGCTCAAGCACGAGGACTGGCCGGGACTGAGCAAGATCAGTCAATTGCGCCAGGCAAGTGAACAGGGTCTGCTGCGCCGGATAAGCATCCTGGTGGGAAATGGTGGCCTCTTTCTGGCCGAGGAGCTGGAACGCGGTGCCGACGGCGCCATGACCGGCTTCGCCTTCCCCGAAATGATGGTGGAAATCTGCGCTGCCCACGAACGCGGGGATCGGACACGCGCTCGCGATCTGTTCGACGCCTATCTGCCGCTGATGCGTTATGAACAGCAACCAGGCATTGGGCTGGCCATCCGCAAATACGTCCTCGCCAAGCGTGGCGTACTCGCCTCGCCTGCACTGCGCGAACCCCGTACCCTGTTGAGCGCTGCGGATGTTGCTGAAGTCGATCTGCTGGTGGAACGACAACTGCGCAAACTGAGGGAGATTGGCGCATGGACCTGAATCTGACGGGCCGCAGGGCCCTGGTTGTCGGAGCCAGTCGCGGACTGGGTGCGGCAGTAGCGCGCGCGCTGCTGAGCGAGGGTGCACAGGTTCTCGCAGCGGCACGCAACATCGACGCCGTAACGGCCTGGCGCAGTCTGTTGCCTGAATCCATGGCCGCTCGTCTGCAACCCCTGTGCATCGATCTCTCCAGCCGCGACAGCCTGACACGCGCCGCCACCGAGGCACTCAGCGGTGGTCCCGTCGACATTCTGGTGAACAACAGCGGCGGTCCGCCGCCTGCAGGAACTCAGGCCGTTCTGCCAGATCAATGGAGCGACCATTTCCAACAGATGGCCGCATCACTGTTCACGCTGACCCAGCTGCTGCTGCCCGCAATGGTTGCACGTAACTGGGGACGTATCGTGAGCATCGCTTCCTCAGGAGTCGAGCAGCCCATCGCCAATCTGGCGCTTTCGAATGCCATCCGCTCCTCCGTCGTCGGCTGGTCCAAGACTCTGGCCAACGAAGTCGCTGCCAACGGCATCACCGTCAACGTGGTGATACCCGGCCGCATCCATACTGACCGCGTCGACGCACTCGACCTCGCGGCGGCCCAGAAGCAGGGACGCACGCAGGCGGAAGTGGCTGCAGCCTCCGCCGCCACGATACCGATGGGACGCTATGGCACCCCACAGGAATTCGCCGACGTGGTTGCGTTTCTGGCCAGTGAGCGGGCTTCCTATGTCACCGGATCACTGATCCGGGTGGATGGCGGACTGATCAGATCCATCTGAAGCGCCGCGGAGATGTTGCATGTCTAGGGTACTGGTCATCAATCCGAATTCTTCGCGCAGCATCACCGATGCCATCGATCTGGCGCTGTCGCCATTGAGAGAACAGACCCGAACTACGCTCGATGTCCTGGGTCTCAGCGGGGGCCCTGCCGGCATCCAGACACAGCAGGACGTTGAAAGTGTCGTGGCCCCCATCCTGACCGGCCTCCGCAGCGAGATCGCGGATGCCTATGTGATCGCCTGCTTCAGCGATCCGGGTCTGCATGCCGCGCGGGAATTGAGCAAGGTTCCGGTTTTCGGCATTGCCGAAAGCGGGATTCTCGCCGCGCTCGCGCGCGGCACACGCTTTGGAATTCTGTCCATCCTGTCGACCTCCATCCCGCGACATCTGCGCTACATCGGCGCCATGGGTGTGCAGGCTCGGTTCGCCGGCGACCGGGCCATCGGTGTCGGCGTCACGGATCTTGCGGATGCGCAGCACACCCTTTACCGACTGTATCAAGTTGGTGTCACCTTGCGCGACACGGACCATGCAGACGTATTAATCATGGGCTGCGCCGGCATGGCACGCTATCGCGATGAACTGGCCAGGCAGCTTGGAATCCCGGTCGTCGAGCCAACTCTGGCGGCCGCTGCCGATGCCCTGGGCGCCGTGGCCTGCGGCTGGTAGGTCGGCGCGGATTCTGCTGCTCCCGTCCTGCTCAGCAGCAGTCTTTGGCCCCATTCAGCGCATCGATATCGGCAACGAAACGCTCCATCTCCTGTGTCGGCCGGTTTGCAGGAATGGCTGTCGTCGGCTTTCCGCAAGGCAGGAATTGGCCGCTGCCAGGCTCAACCTGCAACCGTCCTTCATCGACCACCACTCTCCCCCGGCTCAGCACCGTTGTCGGCCAACCCTTCAGCGAACGGCCTTCATAGGGGGTGTAACCCACATTGTCGTGCAGCCCCGCAGCCGTCACCTTGATCACACGCTCGGGGTCCCAGATCGCGATATCCGCGTCGGATCCAACCGCGATCGTGCCCTTGCGGGGATGCAGACCATACATCTTCGCGTGCCGAGTCGATGTCAGTGCAACGAACTCGTTGAGATCGATGCGCCCCTTGCCGACCCCTTCGCTGAACAGCAACGCCTGGCGCAATTCGATGCCGGGCACGCCATTGGCGATGTCCTTGAAGGTGGTCTCCTCGCCTTTGGGCAGCTTGCCGCTGGCGTCGAAACGGTAAGGAGCATGATCCGACGAAAACACCTGAAAGGTTCCGTTGAGCAGGCCACGCCAGATCGCCTCCTGGGCCACCGCATCCCGGGGCGGCGGACTGCAGCAGTATTTGGCTCCTTCCAGGCCCTCACGGTCGAGATCCTGCGCGGTGAGGAACAGGTACTGCGGGCAGGTCTCCGCATAGATCTTCAAGCCCTGATCCTGGGCGAAACGGATGGTCTGGGCCGCCTCCATGCTCGAAACATGCACGATCAGGATCGGCACATCAAGCAGCGTGGCCAGAGCGATCATGCGACCGGTGGCCTCGCTCTCGGCGATACGTGCATGAGCAAGAGAGTGATGAAACGGCCGTTTCAGTCCGCTGTTGACCAGCTTCTTTGCCAGCCACTTGATGACCTCATTGTTTTCGGCGTGCACCATGACCAGCGCGCCTTCCCGGCGCGCGACCGAAAGGACATCGAGTATCTGTCCGTCATCGAGCTTCAGACGATCGTACGTCATGTAGATCTTGAAAGAGGTGTAGCCCGAGCGGATTAACTCCGGCAGCTCCTGCTCAAGGACAGCAGGCGTTGGATCTGAAACGATCAGATGAAACGCGTAGTCAATCACCGCCTTGGGCCCCGCCAAGGCATGATATTCACGCACCACGTCATGGAGGGAATCACCTCGATGTTGAGCAGCAAACGGAATGATCGTGGTTGTCCCGCCAAAGGCCGCGGAAATCGTTCCAGAGAGAAAATCATCCGCACACATCACGCCTGTGGATGACTTCTGCTCGATATGCACATGACTGTCCACTCCGCCCGGCATGACCAGTCGATCGCGAGCATCAATCTCGTGGCGACCCGGTCCTATCTGCCGACCCAGCCGGACGACGATGCCATCGCGTACGCCGACATCCGCAGCAAAAGTGTCCGTGGCGGTGACGATCGTGCCATTGCGGATAACTGTGTCGTAGTCGCTCATGGTTCGGCTCCGGGTCCAGGGCGGGCTGTCAGGAAATGGGAGAAAACGCAGCCGGCAGCAGAATGCGATTCTCCTGGCGCAGGATCACCGGTGGACTGTTGCGCAGGTAATCAAGCCAGTCCGGATCGGTGGCCAGGATGGCACGCCGACGCTCCCGTTCAGCGTAGCTTTCATAGCCCCACATCTGGATCGCCTGGTTCAATTCGCCGACATCACTGACGAAAAAACCTAGAAAATTTCCGAGGATACGCTTCTGGGCCGGCAGCCCCTTCTCCGCAAAGGCGTCGCGGAAGGCATTCATCTTGCCGATCTGGATGGTATAGGTGCGTTGCTCGACGATCACGTGGTTCATCTCCGATGGTGGTTTGGAGCTTGTATGGTATACCATCGGCATATACTATCAGCCAAGCACTTTTGTTGAGCCGCCAGGGCGACGCCATGCCAGATCTAGACATCACCACAGCTCCTGCCAACCTGTCCGCGACACTTCCATGCCCGACAGAGCGCGAACCTTTCGTGCGCATCGCCGAGGTGTCGCGCCAATTCCGCACGCAGCGCGGCGTGGTTCAGGCACTCAATCCGGTATCACTCGATCTGTACCCGGGAGAGTTCGTTTCCGTCATCGGTCCCAGCGGCTGCGGCAAGAGCACACTGATGATGATGCTCGCAGGGCTGCTGCCCACGAGCAGCGGAACCATCAACATTGCGGGGCAGCGTGTCCAAAAGCCGGTGGAACAACTGGGCATCGTCTTCCAGCAGGATCTGCTGCTGGATTGGCGCAGCGCTCTCGGCAACATCCTGCTGCAGGCGGAATTGCGCAAACTCAATCTCAAGGACGCTGCGGCCGAGGCGCGTGAATTGCTGGCGATGGTAGGACTGGCATCCTTCGCAGATGCCTATCCGCACGAACTGTCCGGCGGCATGCGCCAGCGTGTCTCGATCTGCCGTGCCCTGCTGCACAGACCCGCATTGCTGGTCATGGACGAGCCTTTTGGAGCGCTGGATGCGCTGACACGCGACCAATTGCAGATCGATTTGCAACGCCTGTGCCTGGACCGGCAAATGACGGTGCTATTCATCACCCATTCGATCAGTGAGGCAGTATTTCTCAGCGACCGCGTCGTCGTCATGTCGCCGCGACCCGGTCGCATCGAGTCCATAGTACCCATCGAACTGCCGCGCCCACGGCGCCTCGCAGTACGCGAGTCCGCGCCCTTCCTGCATTACATCCAGTCCGTCACCGAAGTGTTCGAGTCACTGGGAGTGCTGCACGACACCTAGCGCAGGCACGTCCGGACACCACTTTGTACGGAGAGCGGGCAGGCTCGAGATTCAGACATTGAACCGGAAGTGCATCACATCGCCTTCTCGGACGATGTACTCCTTGCCCTCCAGACGCAGCTTGCCGGCTTCCTTGGCACCGCCCTCGCCTTTGCAGCGGATGTAGTCGTCGTAGCCGATCACTTCGGCGCGGATGAAACCCCGCTCGAAATCGGTGTGGATGACGCCGGCGGCCTGCGGCGCGGTGCTGCCAGTTCGCACGGTCCAGGCACGCACTTCCTTCGGGCCGGCGGTGAAATAGGTCTGCAGGCCGAGCAGCGCGTAGCCGGCGCGGATCACGCGGTTCAGGCCAGGCTCGTGCAAGCCCAGCGATTCGAGGAAGTCCTTACGGTCGGCATCTTCGAGCTGCGCGATCTCCGCCTCGATGGCGGCGCACACGGCAACGACTTGCGCGTGCTCGGACGCGGCGAGCTTCTCGACGGCAGCCAGCAGCGGATTGTCGTGGAAGCCACCTTCGTTGACATTCGCCACATACAACATCGGCTTCATCGTCAGCAGATGCAGGTCGCGGATCAGCAGGCGGTCGTTCTCATCCAGTCCCAGCGCGCGCGCCGGACGGCCTTCGTTCAGCACGGTGCGCACGCGACCGAGCACATCACGCAGCTTTGCGGCATCCTTGTCCTGCGCCTTGGCGGCCTTCTCGGCGCGGCCGAACGCCTTCTCGACGCTCTCCAGATCCGCGAGCGCCAGCTCAGTGTTGATGATCTCGATGTCGGCGATCGGATTAACCTTGCCCGACACGTGCACGATGTCGTCGTTCTCGAAGCAGCGCACCACATGCGCGATGGCGTCCACTTCGCGGATATGCGAGAGGAACTTGTTGCCCAGGCCCTCGCCCTGCGCCGCGCCCTTGACGATGCCGGCGATGTCGACGAACTCCACGGTGGTCGGCAGGATCTTCTCGGGGCTGACGATCTTCGCCAGCTCATCCAGGCGCGGATCGGGCACCGGCACCACGCCGACGTTCGGATCGATGGTGCAGAACGGATAGTTTTCCGCCGCGATCTGGGCGCGCGTGAGCGCGTTGAACAGGGTGGACTTGCCGACGTTCGGCAGACCGACGATTCCGCACTTGATACTCATTCTTTCGATCCCTTCTTGTCACCGGGGTTGGCAGGCGCGGCATGGCCAGCGCTGTGCAAGACATTCATGGCCTTCTGCGCGCCGGCGCCCAGCAGCTGCGGGAACACCGTCAGGGCGCGCTTCAGGGCGTCCTCGATCTGCTGCTCGTCCTCACGGCCCGGACGCTGCAGCACGTAATCCACGACTTGGTCGCGATCGCCGGGATGCGCAATCCCCAGCCGCAGGCGCCAGAAATCGGCACCGAGCACGGCGATCAGATCGCGCAGGCCGTTGTGGCCACCGTGACCACCGCCCTGCTTCAGGCGCGCGGTGCCAGCGGGCAGATCCAGCTCATCGTGCACCACCAGTATTTCAGACGGCTGGATGCGATAGAAACCAGCCACCGACTGTGTCGGACCACCGCTGCGGTTCATGAACGCGGTGGGCTTCAGCAGCCACAGCTCGTGGCCGTCCACGTCGATGCGACAGGTTTCGGTATGCGCCTTGCGATCGGCCTTCCAGTTGCCGCGGTGCTGATCCGCCAGGGCATCGACGAACCACCAGCCGGCGTTGTGGCGCGTGCGCGCGTACTCCGCCCCCGGATTGCCCAGGCCCACCACCAGTTTGAGCGCCAACCCAGCCACCGATCAGACTCCTTCGCACAAACACACAGGCCGCCCGCAGGCGGCCTGTATGCGAGCTGTGCGCCGCGCGGCCCGTAAAGAAGCAGCGCGGCAACAACGCAAAGACGCCAATTACTTCTTGGCGGCTTCCTTCTTGGCAGGCTCTTTCTTGGCCTCTTCCTTCTTGGCATCGCCAGCAGCGGCACCCGCAGCCGGAGCTGCGGCGGCATCGGTGGCGGCAGCCTCGGCGGTGGGCTCGGGCTCGGCAGCACGCGGGCTGTGGATCGAGACCACCGGCGGGTTCAGGCCATGCTGCAGCACCGGCACGGTTACGCCGGCCGGCAGCTTCAGATCGGCCAGATGCACGGTGTCGTTCAGGCTCATGCCCGACATGTCGACTTCGACGAACTCCGGCAGATCCTTGGGCAGACAGACGATTTCCACATCGGTCATGCCACGCGACACCACACCGCCCTGGGTCTTCACGCCCGGCGAAATGCTCTCGCCCTTGAAGTGAATCGGCAGGTGCAGACGGATCAGCTCGTTCTCGACGACGCGCTGCAGATCCAGGTGCACGATGGCATTGCGGGCCGGATGCATCTGCACATCCTTGACGATGGCAGGCTTGGTTTCCGAACCCACGGTGATGCTGATGATGGACGAGTAGAACTTCTCGTTCTCGATCAGACCGAGCAGTTTCTGATGATTGAACGCAAGGTTGCGCGGCTCACCATGGCCGTACAGTACTGCGGGAACCTGACCGGCATGACGCAGGCGGCGGCTCGCACCCTTGCCCTGGTCATTGCGCGGTTCCGCGCTCAGTTCAAAGCTGATCTTCATGGAACACTCCTGGTTAAGACACAACAACGGAAGGTCACCGCGACCAGCGCCTTCCTCTCTCGACAAAAACTCAATCGATATAGAGCGAACTCACCGACTCTTCGTCGCGGATGCGGCGGATGGTCTCCGCCAGCAACGCCGCGACCGACAGTTGACGGATGCGGCCGCAGGCGCGCGCCGCATCGCTCAGCGGAATGGTGTCGGTCACCACCAATTCATCCAGCACCGAATTCGAAATCTTGTCCACCGCCTTGCCGGAGAGCACCGCGTGCGTGATGTAGGCCACCACCTTGGTGGCGCCCTCATCCTTCAGGGCCTGGGCGGCGATGCACAGCGTGCCGGCGGTGTCGACCATGTCGTCGATCAGCACGCAGGTGCGGCCCTTCACCTCGCCGATGATGTTCATCACCTTCGATTCGTTCGGGCGCGGACGGCGCTTGTCGATGATGGCCAGCTCGGCATCGTCAAGCTGCTTGGCGAAGGCACGCGCGCGCACCACACCGCCCACATCCGGCGACACCACCATCAGATTCGGATGCCCCTGGCGCCATACGTCGCCGAGCAGCACGGGCGAGCCGTACACATTATCTACAGGGATGGAGAAGAAGCCCTGGATCTGGTCGGCATGCAGATCCAGTGTCAGCAGGCGATCCACGCCAGCCACACCGATCATGTCGGCCACCAGCTTGGCGGTGATCGCCGAGCGCGTGGCACGCGGACGGCGATCCTGACGGGCGTAGCCGAAGTACGGCACCACCGCGGTGATGCGCGCGGCCGAGGCGCGGCGGCAGGCGTCCACCATCACCAGCAGCTCCATCAGGCTTTCATTCACCGGCGGGCAGGTGGACTGAACGATGAAGACGTCGCGGCCGCGCACGTTCTCCATGATCTCCACGTTGACCTCCCCGTCACTGAAGCGGCCTACGGTGGCGCGCCCCATCGGCACCATCAGGTGACGGGCGATTTCCTGAGCGAGCGCCGGATTGGCGTTGCCGGTGAAGAGTGTCAGCGACTGCGAGTCCACAGTGTCATCCCAAGAACAACGACTAAGCGCGAGACTGATGCTGGCCGCGCCGGATTGGGCACGGACACGCGTCTGGTGCAGCCAGACGGCCGCCGACGCGGGCGCAGGATGATACACGATGGGCTGCCATTTCGCTCGAACCCTGCGGCGCGGCGCGGGGCGCCGCTCCTTGGAATTATCCGGGACTTACGGGTTCCTGGTCATTGTGCACCGCAGTATGATCGCCAAATGGCACCTGCAAACGCCGTGATGGAGCTGCTGCGCGAGCTGTCAATGAGGTGCGGCTTATACTGATTGCGCTCGCTGTCATGACACAGTGGGATCTGTCTACCGCAGTCCGCCGGAGACCCGCCAATGCCATCCGCTTCCACCGAACTGCTTGCGCGCATGAACGCCTACTGGCGCGCCGCCAACTATCTGTGTGTGGGCCAGATCTACCTCTATGACAACCCGCTGCTGCGCCAGCCGCTGCGCGCCGAACACATCAAGCCCATCCTGCTCGGCCACTGGGGCACCACGCCCGGGCAGAACTTCATCTACGTGCACCTCAATCGCGTCATCCGGGAGCATGGGCTGGACATGATCTACCTGTCCGGCCCCGGCCATGGCGGCCCGGCGCTGGTCGCGAACACCTACCTGGAAGGCACCTATTCGGAGATCTACCCGCATATCACGCAGGACGAAGCCGGACTGAAGCGCCTGTTCAAACAGTTCTCCTTCCCCGGTGGGATTCCCAGCCATGTCTCACCGGAGTGTCCCGGCTCGATCCACGAAGGCGGTGAACTGGGCTATTCGCTCAGCCATGCCTTCGGCGCGGTGTTCGACAATCCGGGGTTGATCGCCACCTGTGTCATCGGCGATGGCGAAGCCGAGACCGGCCCACTGGCCACCGCCTGGCATTCCAACAAGTTCCTCAATGCACAGCGAGACGGCGCCGTGCTGCCCATCCTGCATCTGAACGGCTACAAGATCGCCAACCCCACCATTCTGGCGCGCATCGGTCGCTCTGAACTCGAAGCGCTGCTGCGCGGCTACGGCTGGGAACCGCACTTCGTTTGCGGTGATGACCCGATGAGCATGCACCGCCAGATGGCGGATACGCTGGATCAGGTCGTTCATTCCATTCAGGCCATCCAGACGGCGGCGCGCAGCGGCCACGCCAGCGGGCGCCCGCGCTGGCCCATGGTGGTGCTGGAGTCTCCCAAGGGCTGGACCGGCCCCAAGTTCGTGGACGGTCAGCCGGTCGAAAACACGTTCCGATCACATCAGGTGCCGCTGTCGGATCCCCGCGGGAATCCCGGACATCTGCAACAGCTGGATGAATGGCTGCAAAGCTACCGCCCCGCCGAACTGTTCGACGGCGACGGACGAGTGCTGCCGCAGCTCCTGGAGCTGGCTCCCGAAGGCACGCGACGTATGGGCGCGAACCCGCACGCCAACGGTGGTCTGCTGCTGCAGGAACTGCACATGCCCGACTTTCGCGATTTCGCCGTCGCGGTAGCCAGGCCCGGCGGCATCAACGCCAGTGATACCGACACGCTGGGCGGCTTTCTGCGCGAAGTGATCCGGCGCAATCCCGACAACTTTCGCCTGTTCGGACCCGACGAAACCGCTTCCAATAAATTGCAGGCCGTCTTTGAAGTCACCGCGCGCCAGTGGGACACCACGACGCTGCCCACCGATGAGCATCTCGCGCCCGCGGGCCGGGTCATGGAAGTGCTGAGCGAGCACCAGTGCGAAGGCTGGCTGGAGGGTTACCTGCTCACCGGCCGGCATGGCCTGTTCAACAGCTACGAGGCCTTCATCCACATCGTCGATTCGATGTTCAATCAGCACGCCAAGTGGCTGAAGGTCACGGCCCGGATTCCCTGGCGGGCACGCATCGCCTCACTGAATTACCTGCTGAGCTCACATGTCTGGCGCCAGGATCACAACGGCTTCACGCACCAGGATCCCGGATTCATCGATCACGTGATCAACAAGAAGGCAGAGGTGGTGCGCGTCTACCTGCCGCCGGATGCCAACTGCCTGTTGTCGGTCGCGGATCACTGCCTGCGCAGCCGTCATTACGTGAATGTGGTGATCGCCGGCAAACATCCCGCGCCCCAATGGCTCTCGATGCCCGAGGCAGCCGCGCATTGCGCCGCGGGCGCCGGCATCTGGCGCTGGGCCAGCAACGAGGGTGATGCACAGCCCGATCTGGTCATGGCCTGCGCCGGCGACGTTCCAACACTGGAGACCCTGGCAGCCGTTTCGATCCTGCGCACCGAGCTGCCGGAACTGCGGATCCGCGTGGTCAACGTCGTCGACCTGATGCGGCTGCAATCCGCCAGCGAACACCCGCACGGGCTGGAAGACGAAGCCTTTGATGCGCTGTTCACCCGCAGCAAGCCGGTGATCTTTGCCTTCCATGGCTATCCCTCGCTGGTTCATCGTCTGGTCTATCGACGCCACAACCACGTCAACTTCCATGTGCATGGTTATCGCGAGGAAGGCACCATCACCACCGCCTTCGACATGACCGTTTTGAACCAGCTGGATCGCTATCATCTGGTGTGCAATGCCATCGATCGCCTGAGGCTGGGCGAACGCGGTGCGCGCGTCCAGGAAAAGGCCCAACAGATGCTGCGGCGGCATGGCGAGTACATCCGCGAGCATGGCGTGGAACTACCCGAGATCGCCCAGTGGCACTGGCCGGGACGGACATGAGCGGTGCTGGCTCTCTTGTCCTGGCGCTCAATGCCGGCTCCTCCAGCCTGAAGTCCGCGCTGTTCCGCATCGGCGAGCATGAAGAGCCTCAGGTGCTCGCGCGTGCAGAAGTTACCCGTCTCGATGCCGAACCTCAGCTGCGCCGGTACGACTCAAATGGCCAGCTGCTGAGTGAGCAGCGATGGCCGCAGCGCGTGAATGCGAGGACCGAGAGCTTCCTGCCGGACATTCTCACAGCGCTGGATCGCAGCCACCCTGACGAAGCGCTGAGTGCGGTCGGGCACCGCGTGGTCCATGGCGGCGAGCGTTTTCACGGCCCGGTTCGCGTCGACACGGAAGTGTTGCAGGCACTGCACGAACTCGTCCCTCTGGCGCCCCTGCACCAACCGCACAATGTCGCGCTGATCCAGGCCATGAGCGCACTGCAGCCGCAACTGCCCCAGGTGGCCTGCTTCGATACCGCCTTCCACCACACCCTGCCGCCCAATATCGCCAGCTATGCCCTGCCCGAATCCATCCGCTCGCTGGGTGTGCGGCGCTACGGCTTTCATGGCCTGTCCTACGAATACATCGCGCAGGCACTGCCGCGCGTAGCGCCGGACATTGCGCGGGGTCGAGTGATCGTGGCGCACCTCGGCGCCGGAGCCAGCCTGTGTGCCTTGCAGGCCGGCCGCAGCGTGGACACCACGATGGGCTTCACGCCGCTGGATGGCCTGCCCATGAGCACGCGCTGCGGTGCCCTTGATCCGGGCGCCCTCCTCTATCTGCAGCGACGGGGCTGGAGCGCCACCACACTGGAGAATCTGCTGTACCAGCACAGCGGCCTGCTGGGCTTGTCCGGAATCAGCGGCGACATGCGCACCCTGCTGGCCAGTAATGAGCCGGCGGCGCGCATGGCCGTCGAGGTCTTTGTATTGCGTGTGGCGCGCGAGATCGGCGCGCTGAGTGTCTCGCTGGGCGGATTCGACGCATTGGTGTTCACCGGCGGCATCGGCGAGAACGCGCCAGTCATCCGCGCGCGGATCTGCGAGCCTCTGCGGTGGCTGGGCATGGATCTGGATCCGCAGAGCAATGACGCCGGAGAATTACGACTGAGCCAGGCGACAAGCCGCATCAGCGTGTGGAGAATTCCCACGGATGAGGATTGGATCGTGGCCCGCCACACCTGGCGAACCGTTTTCAATGATCAAGGTCTGGATGCTCCTGGAAGACGAGCGGCAACCTGACATTAATGTGACGACGACAGCCCCCCAGGAGTCCCCTGTAGCTGGCACCAGGCTGGCACTAGAGGCCGAAGTCCCCACACCAAGAGAGGGCACGTTTCGCTGCGGAAAAAGCAGGAAATCTGAACTCAAAAAGAGCTGGCTGGGGTGGCAGGATTCGAACCTACGAATGGCGGGATCAAAACCCCGGAATAAACCCTTTATGAACAGCAAGTTACTGATTAAATAGAGTGCCGACATCCCCTGACATCCCCGCTATTCCCCATGGCTGGCACCAAAGCTGGCACTAGCCGTTGAGCGGCTCGCAACCGTGGCTGCCGTGGTCCTGTAATTAGATGTGCCGCGACACTCTCAGAAAACACGATCCTCCGCAGACTGCATCTTCCGACTCATGTCCCAGTGATCCACTATCTTTCCGTCCTTGATGCGGAACCACTCGGTGATGCCTGTAGGATTAGGGGTGTCGTCATTACTGACTCCCATCTGCAGGATCACCAGATTGCCGCTGACGACAACCTTCTTGATATCCAGTTGGGTGTGCTTGGTACACATCTGCGCCGCAACGGCGCTCTCCATCTTGGCCTCGTCACCATCACGCGCCGCCGGATGATTCTTGTAGCGTGCAATGTCCACATACTTTGCGAACATCTTGGTAACCGCCTGCGGATTATCACAGCTCGCAAACATCGCTTTTGCCCAGGCGATGCCAGCCTGTCCGCCGGGCGTATTCTCACCGGCCATATCGCCCGGCTCTACCGCATCACCGAAAGTTACTGTGCTCGCTAATGCCAGGACGGCAAAGGCACTCAGGCTCTTGATCATGGTTCTTCTCGAGGGTAGTGGTTACTTCAACGTCGCCACGATGTTGCGTAGCTCTTCGGGCGTATGCTCGCCGGCCAACGGCGTATCGGGCCGCAGCTGGTTGGCCAGGCTCCAGCCCACGGACACTGGCTCGAAGCCGATCTCACGGATCAGTGCAGAAACAGTCGCGGTGGCCTGCTCATCCTGCCCGGCGATCGGAATACCGAGGTGCACGCTGTCCTGCAAGCCTGTACCCATGCGGAAGGCGCCGATGGCATTGAAGGCACGCACCGTGCGTGCGCCCGGCAGCAGCTCGGCGTTGGCATAGGCAATGCCCTTCTCCAGTGCGGCCTTGGCGATTTCGCCGTCGCGCCGCTCGTAGGCATTGCAGGTGTCGATGACGATCTTGCCCTTGAGCAGATCGCCCAGCTCCTTGCCCACAGCCGCCAATGCTGAAAACGGCACTGAAATCAGCAGCACGTCCGCGAACTGGGCGGCTTCGCGCGGCGTGCCGGCCAATGCGTTGGGCCCGAGGCTGGCCGCCAGCGTTTTGTCGTTCTCGATCTTGGTCGACGAAAACATCACCTGATGGCCCGTCTTGATCCAGGCGCCACCCAGCGCACTTCCCACTTTCCCTGAACCGACCACACCGATCTTCAGCTTCGCGGGTTCTGCAGCCTGCAACCACGAGGGCGCTGCCAGCGCAGCCGCAGCTACACCTAGACCGGCAAGGAGAAATTGGCGTCGGTCATTGCGATAGTCGGAATGGGACATGAGATCTCTCCGATTGCTTGAGCTCAGAATGGCGAGGCCGTGCCCGTCGGCGCGGTCACCCAGATGATCTGTTCGCGCGCGATACGGCCGTTGACGATACGGAACAGCTGCGCATGATAGTTCGCGGAAGGACCTGCGGGGGCCATCGACACGGCGGGACCGCCGCCACCCGGACCGCCCGGCCCACCAGGACCGCCCGGCGCGCCCGCACCTGCCGCCCCAGCACCCGGCCCACCCGCACCACCCGGCGGAGTGGCGACTTCACCGGGCACCGCACCCGCCATCTGCGTCGGCCAACCATCAGCGGCGCGCGACGGCGGTCCGTACCTGTTGGGTTTGAACGCCGAGCCGTCCGGCATGGCCGTGGTGATCTTGAATGAACCCGTGGTGCGCTCCACCAAGTTCCAGTCCATCACCAGACCGCGCTCCTCGTCGATGAGACGGCGGTGCAGCTTGGCCTTGGTCCAGGCCGCGGTGCTCAGTGAATGTTCACGTTCGCAGGTCCAGATGCGACCATCGAAATCCGATTGCGGATTATTCTCGGGATAGTAAGCCTCGTAGCTGTCCAGCGGACGCTCGTAGCTGCCCAGCATGCCGTTCTCCGCGTGGAAACAGTCGACGGTGTACGGCACCAGATAACCGTTGTGCGTGGTCGTCGCGACGTTCCAGTAGATGTCCGCCGTGCGCGCCAAACCAGCGCGGGTGGTGAACAGCTTGGGCGGAATAGTGCGAATATAAGGTGCTTCACGCCAGATGAAGCCCTCCGGCTGGAAAGGACCGCCGACATCACTCTCGTGTTTGACGATCTGTTCAATCTCGGTGATCTTGCCGCCGTCGATCTTCAGCCGCAGCGCCAGAAAGGCCGGCACCAGCTTGCCATTCTGGTTGTCCTCGATCACGCACATCATGCCGACCTGTCCGGTCGTAAAGTCCACCACGAACTGCGTGGTGCTGGTGTTGGACAGATAGCGGGACGCCGTCTTCCATATGCCGCTGCTCAGCGAACTGGGCTTGGCGTTTTCCGTGACCTTCACATCCTTGGCCATGGGCAGCGACGACGCGTCGTGCTTCAGAAGGGCCTTCGAATACGCAACGGCGTAGCCCTGCATGCAATCACGGTCGCAAGCAGGAGTTGCCGCCGTGGTCGCAGCCGACGCTGTCTGTGCTGCATGCGCAGCGGAGACGCTGATGACCAGCGCCACCAGCGCAGAAATCGATTTATTCATTGACCCCTCCGAAATGATCCGAAGACGTTAGCAACGATGGTCGACGAGGCGCAATTGGGTCGAGCGTCAAAAGCACCAGAATTGCCGCTAACTTTTTTCTCACTAAAGAAGCGGCAGGATAGTCACGGATGGACTCAGAACAACTCCGGCGCTTCGAACAGTTCGATGAGATTTCCGGCGTTGTCACGCAGGAATAGAATGGTGGCCTCAGGCATCTTCTTCATAAAGACAATGTCAGCGCTGCGCTCACGCAACTCGGCCGCGGCCTGTTCGACCGAGCGTACGGCGAAACACACGTGCTTGTGCCCATGGGTCTTGAGATCCTCGTCCGGAATGCGCCGATCCGCGGGTAGCGCCTTACCATCACGGGGCTGAAACAGCTCCAGACGCAGTGATCCCCTGCGCAGGAAGGCAACATCCGCGGGCACCGGCGGCAGGAAACCGCGATGTTCGAGTTCAAACCCGAACACTTCGCCATACCACCGGATGGAAGCCTCCAGATCCGGCACGCTCAGCGCAGCGTGATGGATCCGGATATCCATCAGTATCCCACCGTGAAGCGTTGCCCGACGAAGTGCGGCTTCTCGACTTCATCGATGGCAGCCACGGCCAGATCGCCGATATCGATCGCGCTCTTGCCATCCGCACCGGTGACGAAGCTATCGGTGGCAGTGCGATACTTGCCGGTGCGGTTCACAACCGGCGGCGCATTCGGGCTCCAGCCCTGGATACTTTGGGGGGGCGTCAACACGGTCCAGCGGATGGTGCTGGCACGGAAAATCTCCAGCACCGACCAATGTCCCAGGAACACGCCGTACATCACACTGCCCGGCTCTGCCTTCACTGGCAGATGCGCTGCTGTACCCTCGCGGCTACCGTACAGGGTCGAGGCGCCGCCAATCTCGAGCACATAAGGTGCCTTCTTCGCGCCGGTGAAGGCCTTGACGGCGACCGCGGCAGCCTGCGCCTGGACCGAATTTTCCGGTAAGTTGTCCTTGCCAGGGCCGACCACCGAAAGGATCACTGCGTCGGCACCGGCGGTGATCTTGCGAAAGGAATCCTCGTCAGTGACGTCACCCGCCACGGCATGGAAATTCTTGTCGTCGAAGCTCACTTTCTGTGGATCGCGCGCCACGCCAATGACGGTGTCCCCACGGCTCAAGGCCTCGCGCACAATGACGCTGCCGACAGAGCCGGTGGCTCCGTAAACTACAATCGTTGCTGCTGAAACGCTCTGCGCCAGCAGCAGAGCCGCTGCGCCCGACAACCAACCCATCTGCACCTGCCACTTGTTCACGCTGCGCTCCTTTGTGCCTCAACTTTCCGTCCTGCCGCTCGCCGTCGACGCTGCAGATACATCATCCAGCCTGTGATATAGAACACCGGCAACATCAACGCCGACAACATCAAAACCAGTGTTCCGCCCCATCCGAAGATGCGGCCTTCATGAATATTCTGATTGTTCGCCACCAGCTTCTCACCGAAGGTGCGCGGCACGGATTCCGTCAGTGGCTGCAGTGTTCCATTAGTCGTATCCAGGCGCGCACGCCGTACGTTGGTCTCGATGGTATCTGCGTTCACGTAACTGGCGGCGTTCATGTAATAGACCACGACAGACGAACCGCCCATGCCACCCATACCGGGCCCACCCATTGGCGGAGCACCGCCAGGAGGCGGACCCGACTGAGCGCTAACGCCGGGTGGCCCCATGCCAGCACCCATGCCGGGTGGCGGTCCCCTGCGCTCTTCCTGCGCCGGCGCACCCGTCAGTTTGCGCACGGCATGGCCGTACCAGCTCATCTCGCCATTCTGGAATGCACCGCTGTGGGCCAGCACCAGCAGACCCACGAACGCGCAGGTGCCCAGGACGGCATGCAGGTTGAACAGGAACACCCGCCCCTTCAAACGGATGTTGATCGCGAACCAGGCGCTCCAGCGGCGCATGGACCTGCCCCGCGGCCAACGCATGTACAAGCCGGACAATGCCATTACGAACAGCGTCACGGCGCCGAAACCGATGAACCATGCCGCGATGGTAGAGCCCGTCCCGGGGCCAAACCAATGACCCTGATGTACGTCCCGCAGCCAAAGTTCGAAGCGTCGCAGGGCTCGCCCCACGGGTTTGACTGGCAGCAGGTCACCGGTATACGGATTGACGCGCTGGACTTCTGACTGCGGTGCCGTTGGTCCTGGATTGCTGCTGCGTAGCGCCGCATACGTAACCAGTGCCGGCTTGCCAGCTTCCTCGTACAGATACAGTTTGGTGATCTGCCGATCCGGCCTAGCACGATGCACGCGTTCATAGAGTTGGGCCGCATCGAGCGGTTGGCCCGCAATCGCGACGGGCTCGTTGGCGCCACTGAAGTAGTCCGTCAGCTGCGGACCAAAGGCCAGCATGGCGCCGGTGAGACCGGAGAACGCCATCATGGTCCCGATGCTGATACCCAGAATCCAGTGCAGCTGAAAAAGCAGCTTTCTCAACACTCAAGCTCTCCGGCCGCCAACGCGGATCAGATTGGAATACAGAGAAACGTTCCTTGCAAACACCGCTGAGGGAACCTGGGGGGGGCCTACAGTGTTTGCAAGGAACAAAACCCATGGACAGCGAATAGCGACACCTGTTGGGGCGTCCGCGTTCCAGCATCAGCGCTGCGATCCGTACAGTTGCGCTTCCGGATCACTGCGATGCCTTTTCTGCTCTCATCAGGTGGCCGGTCAGAGGCGTTACCGCCGTTGACCCGCCGCCCATGGGCTAACCGGCACCTCCTGGCACCAGGCAGAACTTGTTGACGACGCATGAGCTACCGCTCCATGGTTAGAACTGCGATTTCGTATCCGCGGGCAGAGTTGTCCAGAACACCTGCTCGCGCATGACCTCACCACGCGCGATACGAAACAGCTGCGCGTTGTAGTTGGTGACTTTGTTGACCGTCAGACCAAACATGCCGGTCGGCATGCCGCCCGAACCGCCGGAACCGGGAGTTCCCGAAGCCCCTGGACCTCCTGGTCCAGCAGAACCTCCCGGACCTCCTGGCCCGCCCGGCCCCCCAGGCCCGGCCAGCATGCCTGGCGCGTTGTCATTGCCACACAGCGCGCTGTCGCACGCCGGCCAACCATCAGTGTCCGGCGAAGGCGGACCCCATTTCGGTGGGCTGGAAGGCGGCTTGGGCGCGGTGCCCGCAGCAACCGCACGCGGAGCAGCACTGCGATCGCTGTCGACCAGATTCCAATCCATCACTAGGCCGCGCTCTTCATCGATGAGCCGGCGGTGCAGACGCGACGCCTGCCAGGCACGCGTGCTGCGCTCAAGCTCGCGTGCACAGGTCCAGATGCGACCGTCGTAATCCGAGGCGGGATTGCCCGCTGGATCGGCAGCTTCGTCACTGCTCAGCGGCCGTTCCCAACTAGTGTTCATGCCGTTTTCCAAGTGCACGCAGTCCACCGAGTAGTTGATGGCCGTGTGCGTGGTAGTGGCCGAGGTCCAGTAGCTGTCGGCAACCTTGGCGAGCTGCTCACGCGAAGAGGCTACTTTGGCCGGGATCGTCCGAATGTACGGCGCCTCGCGGTACAGATAACCCTGCGGCCAGAACGGGCTACCAGCGTCGCCGCGACGCTTGATCAGGGTTTCGATCTCCGTGATCTTGCCGCCCGCGATCTTCAGGCGCGTCGCGAACATCGCCGGTTCGCCGATGTCGATCACGCCCATCATGCCGACCTGGCCGCTCTTGAAGTCCACGACATACTGCGTGCTGCTGGGCGTCGAGTAGAACTTCACCGCGCTCTTCCACAGTCCCGTTCCCACCGGCGTGATCGCCTGATTGACGGTGAGCACGGCATTGGCCGCCAATGGCAGTGCACTGGCGTCGTGACGGATCAGCGCCAGCGCATAGTTCGTCGCGTAGGCTTCCATGCAGTCGCGATCGCAACTGTCCGGCTTTGCAGCCGTGCCTGGCTGTTGCGCCTGGACGGCGGGGATTCCCAGCGACAACAGGGCAGGAATCAGAAGACCTGCGCACACTGCGTATGAATGACGGTTCATGACTCAAAGCTCTCCCAGGCCAAGTTTCTTCAAACCCGCGTCACGGCGGCGATGAGCATCCAGTTTGGTGATGCCCTGACGCTCGACACAGACGTCCTCGGTGAACCGCGTCCCTGCGGGCATGCGCTGAAAATTCAGCTGCGTAATCCAGGGCGTCGTGAACGCACCCGGATCGGTGATGGTGAGCTGATCGACCAGCGTATTTGCGTCGCTAAGACGCAGCACCTGACGCAGCTGCAGCTTGTCGCTATGAGGCAGGCCGCCGTAGTCCAGCAGCGTTTCATCATTGAAATACTCGCTGTCCAGCACCAGCGCGTCGCCCTGCAGATAGGCGATGGTGTGGCCCAGATAACCCGGATAGTCGTAGCTCGACGGATGTTCACTGCGGCGTTCCGCCACATGGACGAAGCGGTTCCACTGGAACCACAGCGCCACATGCTCCGGATCAACGATCAGTTCGAACGGAGATTGGGTCAGCAGGCGCGTCATGCCCGGCGGCAAGCAATCGAGCTCATTGTCGAACCAGCGATCGCCCTTGGCTGCGGCTGCCTGGAAGGCCTGGTAGTACTTGCGCGCCAGCGGCTTCAGCGGCGGCGCCTTGCCGTCTGCAGTCTTCAGCTCGGCGACCTGCTGCGCAGGCGCCCAGAAACCTGCGAAGGCCTGCATGTCTGCTGCGAGAACGATATTGCCGCCACCGATGGCCGCGCCCGTCAATACCATCGCGACCAGAGCCGACAGGCGGCTTACCTTGAACAGACGCATCACGGCTTCCTCTGCGCCGGCGCGCTGTTGTACTGCCCTTCGAAGGGATCCGAATATTCCTCGCAGGGCGCCTCGACGTAGTTCAGGTCGGGACGGTAGTAGGCCGTCACCCGTCGCACGATGGGCTGTTTCAGCGCCGGATCGGTCACGGTGACGAAGCTCTCCAGCATCATGTTGTCGTCGAACTTGCGCAGCCGCTCGGTCACGCGGCTGGCTGAGGTGAACTGAAGGCCACCACCGCCCATCTCCAGGCCAGGGCTACCCTTCAAACCCACTGTATCGACGATCAGCCACTCACCTTCCCAATGGGCGATCGAATGACCGCTGTAGGTGGGCACCAGGCCGTCCGGGTGCGAACCGTTCATTTCGATGCGGCGGTTCATGGTGCGCGGACCGTTCTCGAACAGGTAGATCACGTTATCGGCCTGCAGGATGCGACCCGGCATGCCCAACGTGAACGCGGTGACCGGAATACAGGTGGTCTTGCCAGGGCCCGAAGGGAAGCCAGCCGGCGCTCCCGCGCCGCCTTGCGGCGGCCCACCCGAAGGAGCAGCACCGGCGGCTGTGACACCCGGAGGGGCGGCACCACCGGGCGCAGCGCCCGGGCCGCCGCTCTGACCCGGCGGCTTTTCGGTGTCGTCGTAGGTGCCGTCGGCGTTGACTGAATAGATGGGCCCCACGATCCAGGAACCGGACAGGTTATGCGGATCTGTCGAACCCGGTGGGGTGCCGGCTGCGGCATGCGCGGACTCGCCCAACGCATGCGTGCGGCGATATTCATTCTCTGGCTCGAAGGCGATGTCCGACTTCGTCAGACCTTCGATACCGTTGCTGTCCTGGGGAATTTCCTTGATCTGTGCCTGCACAGCACCAGCCAGCACCGCGCAGATGGCAGCGGCGAGACGGCTTGCGATGACATTCTTCATGGCAATCATCATCAGTAACCAATCCGGTTCTGCAGCTTCTCGCCGTCGGCAGTCACCAGCGTCTGCACTTCGCCACGGCGAGTGCCGTCACGAGCGATGATGGCGACGATCTTCACCTTGTCTCCGGCCTTCACCTTGTTTCGAGTCCAGCCGATGTTCTTTAGCTGCACGACGCTGCCGCACTCGAAGGCCCATTCGTCGATTCCGCCCTTGTCGTCCGGTACGCTCATGAACAGCCAGGAATGCGGATTGGTCCACTTGAAATCCTTGACGGTTCCTTCGACCAGCACCTTGTGGTCCCGGTCGTAGGCAGCCGTGGAGTGATGCGACCACGCGACGCTGGACAATAACCCCAGTGCGATGACCGTCATCGCTTCGATCATTCCGCGTTTACCGATGTTCACGTCGTGCCCCCGATCCATTCCAATGCTGTTGTTGTTCTTGTTGTACTGGTGCCGCCTACAGGAGTTCTCACTCCTGCAGACGGCAACTCATTTAGTGGCGATCAGCTCACCACTGCTTGCCGACCTGGGCGTCCGGAATTTCGTTGTGCGTATCCCAGTGCTCGGTGATCTTGCCGTCCTTGACCCGGTAGAGAATCCACAGCAGATCGCCGTTCGGCTTGCTCTGCAGGCCATGCGCCTGGACGAACACCAGATCGCCCTGCACCACCACCTTGAGGATCTCCGCATTCGGACAGGTACCGCCACCCGGCGGCATGCCAGCGGGCGGTGCGCCACCCGCTGCTCCTGCCGGAGGCGCCCCGGCCCCCTGCGGTGCGCCACCCGCCGGCGGAGCAGCGCCCGCTGCCGCACCATTGCCGCCCGGTGCACCCTTCGGTGCGCCGCCAGCAGCCGTGCTCATACCTAGCCAGCCATGTTCGATGACCTTGGCGCTGTAGTACTCCTTGTCGGTCTCCGTGGTCTTGCACTGCCCACGGAAGCCCTTGTTGAAGTACTCGAGAATCAGCTTGCCATTGGCCGTCTTCGCGCCGTCCATATCGGTCGGCTCGCTGGCCGCGGCTGCCCCCGCCACGAATACGGCAGCGGCAATGCCCGCTGCCAGAATCTTCTTGTTCATGATGTCTCTCTATCTCCAGGTAAAAGGGAATCAACCCTGCTTCACAGGCGCGCGCTGAGAATCACACCGAAGGTACGGGGCGCTTCCAGCGAAACGTACGGATAGGTGTAGTTCGTCATCACGACCTCATTGCCCGCATTCTTTACATAGGCGCTGGCACCCAACTTGCCGTCGGCACTGTCCCAGGCTAGATACAGATCCCAACGCGTGTACGCCTGCTGCCAAGCCAGATCGCTGGAACTGGTATCCGCAAGGATCTGGCTGACGTTGGCGCCGGGAGAGCCGCCGAAAGACCAGTACTTGCTCTTGTAGGTCGCCGACACACGCGGCGTAATCTGGCTCCCCGAGCTGAGCCGGAACACGTGCTGGTAGTCGAGCGTTGCACTGTTCACGGGCGAGTTCTGGGGCACAGCTCCAATGAACCCGTTGATCGACGCCGCCAACGCATTCGACAGCGTGGTCGCATCCGTCAGACTGATGGTCGAATCCAGCGCCTGGATAGCCGTCGCCGAATAGTCTCCGTTGAAGGTCGGCGCGGAGTCGTACTTGGCCTTAAGGTATTCGTACGTGACCGACAGCTTGTCATCCGCAGAGATTAGCCAGGCGCCGTCAAGATCCACACCCTGGCTCACGAACTGCGGCACGGTAGCCGCATCCTGGCCTACCACCAGGCAGTAACCACCCGTGCCAGTCGAAGAGTACTGCAGCGTGGTCGGCGGTCCGCTGTAAGTACAGTTGTTGGAGTTGGCGTCGCCGGTGTAGGCGCTGATCACTCCCTGGATGGCGCGGTTGTAGAACGTGCTGCGGAACAGATCCACATTCAGCTGCACGCGGTTGTCGAACCACTGGCTCTTGAAGCCGGCCGATATCTGCTTGAGGGTGGTGGCCGGATTCTGATTCACGGTGCCCCCCACAGCGCCCATGGCCGAATTGGTCACCGAGAACGATCCAGGCGTGTAACCGGTGGAGTACACGGCGTAGACCATTGTGCCCGGCATCACGTCGTACTCGACGCCACCCCGGTACGTGGCCTTGCTCCACGAACCCTTACCGCTGTACACCGTGGCCGCCGCCAGCGCCGTCGCATCCGGACCGGCCGCGGTACCATCGACATCATCGCGGATCTGCATCTCCGCAGTGTCCTTGGCATAGCGCACACCACCGATCAGCCGCAACCGGTCGGTCAGCGAGTACTGGCCGTTGGCGTAGACGGACTTGTTCACACGCAACGTCAGGGGCGTGTCTTCGTAGGTGTAGCAGCTCTGCTGGGAATCAGCGCTCGGATCACAGGCATCACCCATGCCGCCGTCCGGATATTCGACGAAGGCGATGCGCTGGTCGTAGATCTTATCGTGGCTGTAGTACAGACCCGCCGTCCACGTCAATGCGCTGCCCGACTTGGAATTCAGGTGTACATCCAGGGTCGGCGTCGCCTCGCTCTGCCAGCGGTTCATGTAGCTGGCGCCCATTGGCGTCTCGATGACGAAGTAATGAGTCAGCTGGAAAGCCGGCAGCACCGTTACTGTGCCGATGGCCGTATCCCAGTCCACCTGTTCGCTGAACTGGTTGATGGTGGAGTTCTGCACCGGGTTGTTGCTGAACCCATAACGCGGGAACCCGTCGTCCCAGGGATCACTGCGGTCGCGGAAGCTGGGCGTCACGCTGCCGGGATTCGAGGGCGCCACCGCATAGTAGCTGCCTGGGCAACCGCGGATGATGATGCTGCTGTCGCTGCTGGCGCAGCTGGAATTGGTCAGACTCAGGCTGCTGGCATTGCTCGAGCTGATCGGCGTCCAGTACCCATAGGCCAGCAGGATGTTCTGCGACGTTCCATAGCCGCCAATGTGCTGCTGGGATGCCGTGAAGACGGTGTCCAGAGCGTCCGAGGGCTTCCATCGGAACTTGACGCGCGCCGTATACAGGTCGGAGTCACCAAGCCCCGAACTGATATAGCCGTTACGCTGGTCGGTCGAGAAAGCCAGACGCAAGGCGGTGTCGGAAGAAAGCGGCGCGTTGAACACGCCTTCGACGGCGCGCTTGGCGTAGTCACCCACTTCCAGTGACCCGTTGGCGTCAAACACGCCCAAGGCCGGCTGGTTGGAAACCAGGCTCACCGCGCCGGACAGGGCGTTGGCACCCAATGTAGTGCTCTGCGGCCCGCGCATGATCTCGGCACGAGCCAGATCGACGGTGGCCCCACGAACGGTCTCGTCGCGCGACTGGGCAACGCCGTCGATCAACACGGCCACCGGCGAGACGATCGACTGCCCGGGTTGGCCGGTGCTCGAATCCACGCCACGCACGAAGAACGTCAGGCCGGTGGCATTCGACTGCGCCTGAATGCCCGCCGTACCCTGCATGATTTCGTCGATGCGCTTCTTGCCTTCCGCGCGCAAATCCTCACCCGTTTTCACCTGAATGGACGTAGAGATCTTCTGCAGGTTCATCTCCCGCTTTTCGGCGGTTACCACGATCTCTTCCAGCTCAACCTTATCCGCGGCGGGCGCGGCACTCTGCGCGAGTGCCGTTCCGCTCCAGAAACCACTGAGCATCGTGGTAACAGCACCAGCAATGCCGATGCACTTAAGCTTCTTCATCGAAACCCCCTTTCTCAGAACTTCCTGTCTGTTTTCTTTTCTTGGCGGGCTTTCCAAGCACCGCCGTGGATCGTCATCGCATCCCGGATGTATTCTATTTTTCCTGGATACTTTTAATTTCTAGTGCACGATCCCCAGCGAAGTCTGCGTGCCGTCCAACGCAGTCTTGACGAAATCCAGGTAGCTGACCTTGATGTCAGTGATCTTGCCGTCCTTCACCCGATAGAGGACGACACCTGAGTAATCGAACATCTCACCCTTCTTTATTTCACCGAACGGAGAATCCTTCTCATCCTTGCGGACGTCGAAATGCGTGTGCAGCTCGACCGCCATGGTCTCGCCATCCGAAACGAAGCGCTGGACGCTCAGGATCTCGCGCATGGATTTCCAGATCTTCGCGTAGTGATCCTTCATGCCCTGCACGCCGCTGTAGTGCATCCGGCCGTTCTGAACGGTCACATCGGCCGCCAGATAGGTGTCGAAGGTTCCCGCATCCTCATTGTTGAAACGGCTGATGTAGGTCGAAAACTGTTCATAATTCATGGCAATGGATTCTCTCGATCGTGACAGTGAAATAGGCCCTTGTTGCGCATGCACACCAATCCTCGGTGCCGCGCACCCCCTTAATTTTCTTGGCAGATCACGTCGCAAGTGCGACGCTTGTTGCGCGGCTATTATTTATCAGCGCTGCAAGTCACAGAAGAACGCAACAATTTATAAGATGGGAACTTTTTAGTTAGAATCGACACATGGCCAATACGAAAGACAATCCAAACGGCAAGAGCGGTGGCAGTAATAAGGAGAAGGAGCTCCTGAGGAAGATCACTGCGCTGATCAACGACAAGGGCGAAGCCGACTTCGACGCCGAATCGCTGTATCGACTGGCCTCGCGCCACTCCACCTACGGAACCTCACCAACGGCCCCCGTGCGCGAAATCCTGCACATGGTTGGCGACAAATGGACCAGTCTGATCCTGACCGTTCTGAAGTCCGGCAAGTGCCGCTATTCGACTCTGCGCGGACTGGTCTCGGTGCTGTCGCACGAGAGCACCATCTCGCATCGCGTGCTGACCTCGAAGCTGCGCTTGATGGAGCGCGACGGCCTGGTGATCCGCAAGGTATGGCCGACCGTGCCGCCACGAGTCGAGTACGAATCCTCGGAACTTGGGCGCTCTCTGACCACTATCGTGGAGGCCCTCTTTTCCTGGGCCGAGGTGAACTACGAGGTGATCATCAATGCGCGCCAGGGTTTTGATACGGCATCCGAGGGCGATTTCGCCGATATGGATCAGTGAGGCGCGCGTCTAACGATCAACGCGCCTACCAGCGCGCAGGCTGCTGCCAAAAGAGACACTTTGCCGAGCACACCGAAGGCGGGAATGAGCCCGCCGACCTCTTTTCCAAGGAAGGTGATCGAAGCGCCGCTGACGAACAGCCCCAACCCCAGCGCCCCCTGCCACAGGCCATTGCCGCGACCCCGGATCTGATAGGCCAACCCGCGCGTTGCCCAAACCAGCAGCGTGGGCTGCACCAGACCACAGCCGATCTGCTGCAGATTCGCCGCATAGGCATAGGCTGCCGGCGTTTTCGCCGAGCTCATGAACAAGAAGCCGACGCCAATAAGCAGGAAATCGATGAACAGCAGCCAGCCGATCGACAGCCGGCCGATGCACCAAAACACCACCGTTCCTACTGGCACACCGATGCTGGCGATCATGGCCCAGCGGCCGATCTCTGCCGTGTCAGTGACGCCAAGACTGACCAGAGCATTGGAATTCTGCGTGATGGTGGCATAGAACATTACCGCGCCCACCAGTGTCACGGAGAGGATGCCAGACATCCGCAGCCACGGAATGGTCTGATAGCGGACGTCATCGTTCGCCACCGCCTGCGCGGCCGGCAACGCCGGCTCACGTTCGGGTTCCCAGCAGAACAGAGCCACCAGGGCCACCAGCGGCACACTATATAGATAGACCAGGAACGGCCCCTGCCAGCCGAAGATGGAACCCAGGTACCCACCCAGGGGGATGATCATCAAGGCCGACAACGATGCCACCCCGGTTTGGCTGGCCAACCAACGCTCGCGCAGGTGGCCCTTGAAATAGTCGCATAGCATCGTGGTGGTAATCGTCATCACCACCGACTCGCACATGCCCACCACGCAGCGGGTCACCAAGATCTGGTAGATGTTCTCCATGAAGAACGGCGCCACGCCGGCTACCGCATACAACACCATCGACACCAGCAGGATCTGCCGGCGACCGAAGCGGTCGGCCAACCATCCTGCCACCGGCGAGAAGGCGACGATCCAGAACCCTGGCATGGTCTGCAGGAGATTGACGAGGTAGTCGCCGTTCGGAACTGTGGCGAAATGCTGCTGCATTTGCGCCACGGTCGCAGTGAATACGGAAACACCGATCACCGCCAGGGTGATCGGCAGGAGCAGGAACAAGCCCTGAAAGAATCCAGGCTGCCGCGCAGCAGTCGTTTCGGACACGAAGTCCACCTTGTCAGTCAGCCCGGGTTGCATCTTCAGTCCTTGCACTCGGTCGGCGGCGTGCTGTTCGGACCCATGCCGAACACCATCCAGTGGCCATCGGCTGTCCGTGCGCAGTAGTACAGACCACCCACCGTTCCGTCCTTACGCGGCGAATACAGCACCTTCACCTTTTCGCCCACCTTGAAGGTATCCTTACGAAAACCGTCGCGGATCAGCGTGTTCGGAGCGCCCAGCTCAAAGCCTTGCTCAACCGACGTTCCGGCCTTGTCTGGCGCGGTAATCTGCAGCCAGGCGTGCGGGTTGGTCCACTCCCATTCCTTGACCGTGCCTTCCGCCCACAGACGCTGACTGCGATCAAACATGGCTGTCGAGTGATGCGCATAAGCGGGCAGAACCGCCAGCGCCGCACCCGAGGCCCATAGAATCCTCTTCAGCATGATAATTTCCTCGCTTTGATTCCGGTTATTCGCTTGCCACAGCGTTAATGTTCAGACGCTTCAGACAGAAGTCTTCCTTGACGACGTAGCCCGGCCGTTTCTGGAAGGTCAGCACGGTCGTCCAGGGCTTGGCGAAAACCTTCGAATCCATGAAAGTGATCTGATCCTCGAGCGTGTTGGCGTCCTTCAGACGGATGCGCTCGACCGTCTCGAGCTGATCGGAATGAGGCAGACCGCTGCTATCCAGCCAGGTGGTCTCATTGAACCCGTTGGTATTGACTACCAGCGTGTCGCCATCCCATTGGCCGACGCTCTGTCCGAGGTATGTGGGACCGATGTTCTCGAAGTGAGCAATATTCATCCAGATCGGACGCGGCAGATGATTCCATTCGAAGAACATGCCGGCCACGTCCTGCCCCACCACGAAGTTGAAGGCGAAGCCACTCTGCATCATGGCGCGCGGCACGCCCGGCGGCAGACACCGCTTGGCCGGATCGTCCTTCAGGTTAGTGCTATTGGCCTGCAACATCTTGCGGCCTTCTGCGGTCAGCGGCGGATCTTTGCCATCAACCGTTTTGAGCCTGTCGTTCTTGGCTGTGGTCTCCCACGGACCACTGAAATCCGGAGCTGCCACACTCGTAGACACTACGCCCACGGCAAACAAGCCCACACAGACTGCTTTGTTGATTGCGGCGCTCATTTCTTCTTCTCTTTGCGATTGGGAGGAACATTCGGATTCGAGAGTGCGCCGTCGACCAGCTGGTAACGATCGAAACCCTCCTCGCAGATGCTTTCGTTGTATTGGAAGTCCGGACGCCAGGCCCAGGTCTCCTTGCTGCTGGTGGACTTGCCGTCCTTCGTCGTGGTTGTCGCCTCAACCGTGAGCTTGCTGCCACTCTTGCTGATGCGCTCGACGATGTGCTTGCCGGAATCCTTGCCGCTGTCATCAGAGTAGCCGATCGAATCAATCACGAGCGTATTGCCATCCCAATGAGCAATCGAATGACCATTGGGCTGCGGCACCAGCTTGTCCGAGGACGGGTGCGTTGCGCCGACGTAGATGTTCTGGAAGGTTCCGGTGTTCTCCTCGCCGGACAGCACCAGTTGCTTGTCGCTCTGGACGATCAACACACTTGAGCCGCCACCGCCACCGCTGAGATGGAACTTTGGTGCACACTGCGTACGCGCATCGGTGATTGCGGGTTCACCCGGAGGGCCTCCAGCGCCAGGACCACCGCCGCCCGAAGGGCCTCCACTACCTGGAGGGCCGCCGGCGCCTGGAGGTCCCCCTGCACCGCCCGCTCCCGGCGGAGGACTACCACCGTCGGACTCTGGCCACCAAATGCCTTCCAGATTCCGCGGTCCACTGGTGTTAGGTGGAACGCTGGCATTCTTCGGAGAACCGATTTTCCCCAGCGGCAACTGGGCACTTGCCACCGCTGCCCCCAACAGCAATGCAAATGTCGCGGGAACAGCCACGACGAACCTCATGCGCTTTTCAACCATGCGCTTGCCGACCTCGTAAGAGCTACGTTTCATTCATTACCCCCGACTCGTCCGACTCATTGAAGTGCCGCACGGCACCGCTCGTTGAGCTGTTGTATTTGGATCGGCAGAAATCGTAGCAGCGGGCGACTCTTCGCAAAGCAGATTCGAGGTTTGCTACTAACCTTCTGGTTGGTCGCTATTCTTTTTGAACAAATGACCAAAGCATGCAGTGGCGTCGATATAGTCTGGCGCGCACTACGCCCGGGGCGTCAGTGATTACGTCTCCATTTTTCAGAGGTCTGAATATGAAAAAGGTATTGCTGGGAACCATCGCCGCCCTGGCGGTTGCCACCACGGCATGGGCCGATCCGACAATGACGCCTGCCGCGAAGAACAACCCGAATGTCGCCATCGCGCTCGGCTATCTCGACGGCGTCTGGAATCAGCACAAGCCGGTAGAGACGTTCGCCAAGTATGTGGCGGATGACGAGATTCACTACCCTGGCAAGCCAGGAGGCCACAATCCGCAAGGGTTGGCCAAGTTCCTTGAAGGCTTCCCCAACTTCAAATATGAGTTCAAGCACATCTATACGGACGGCGACTATGTCATCGTTCATTCGCTGATCACCGGGTGCCCTGGCATCGGCACAATGGTGACCAGCCCGCAACCCAACACCAAGCCGCAACCCAAGGTCGGTGATGAGGTCGTGGATATCTTCCATATCAAGAACGGCAAGATCGTCGAGCAGTGGGACACGGTGGAGCCCGTGGCCGGAACGGCTGACGGCCTGTACTGATTAAATTCAGCCGGCATCTGCGCCTCTATTCTGGAGTTGCAGATGCCGGCACGACGCCCGTAGCGCTTCTCGCCACAGGGCCTCTATCCATTTTGTTAGTTACAAACCTTGCAGCTAGCGACACACATTGTTAGTTAGCTGTCCGTGCCAGTACTTTCCCGCCGCTAGCACAACAAGATGGGGGGTTCGCAACTTGCGGACTGCCATGGATCGCGCCTCTGTTGCGTTGCTGTCGCACTAATCAAACAAACGTAACGCGGGGTACATCCATATGCACAAGGCACGCATCGCCGCCGCCACAGGCGCGGTTATTCAGCTCGGAGCATTCATGCCAATCTGGGCACAGGACGTTGGGAATGCCAATGAGGGCCTGGAGGAAATCATTGTCACGGCTGAGAAGCGCCCCCAGGACGCCCAGAAGACAGCCATTTCTATCACCACAATTTCCGGAGAGGAAATCCGCGAGCGCGGCGACAATCAGCTCAGCACTGTATTGCAAAACGTCCCCTCACTTTCGATTCAGACCACGTCGCAGGGCGGAAACATCTACATCCGCGGTGTCGGCACCAACGGCGACTCTAATTCCGTCGATCCAACCGTCGCCACCAGCATCGACGGCGTCTACTCCGCCCGTTCTGAGCGCATCTCCGCGGCCATGTACGACATCTCACGTGTCGAGGTGCTGCGTGGCCCGCAGGGCACCATCTATGGACGCAACGCCGACGGTGGCGCGGTGAACGTGGTAAGCAATGGACCTCAGATCGGAAACGACGACGGCCGCGTCAATCTGCAGGTGGGCAATTACAACCTGCGGCATATTGACGCCGCTCAGAATCTATCCCTCACTGACGATCTGGCCATCCGCGTGGCCGGCGTGCGCGAGAAGCGTGACGGCTACTTCAGCAATGGCGGCCAAGCCTCCGACGTCACTGGCGGACGTCTCAAAGTCCTGTACAAGCCGCTGGAGGCCTGGACGCTGCAGGGTCTTCTGGACTACTCGCGCCAGAAGGGCAAGCTGTCCACGACCGTCCCGATGGCTGGCGGCCCCTGGGAGACCGATTCGGACGACCCGTGGTATGTGGACCCCACGCACCCTGCCGACACTATCGATTTCAAATTCGTCACGATGGCGGTGCAAAGCGACTACGACCTCGGCTGGGGCTCGCTGACCGTCATCCCGACTCTGACCAAGAGCGCTCGTTACGTCGACGGAAATCTCATCACGGGCATCGATTCGCGCTACAACGGCGCGCTCAATGCCAGCATCAACCGCGAGACTCAGAAGACCGCGGAAGTGCGCCTGAGTTCGCCGGCGTCTTCGGCCATCAACTGGGTGGTGGGCTACTACTATCTATGGTCGGACAACGCCCCAACTGGTAATACAGGCACTACGACAGTCGATGTTACCGACAGCAATGACGACACGATCGCGCTTTACCAGCTGAACAATCTAGGAGCGAGTCCGTCCACCTCCAAGGCGCCCTTCGGCCAGATTACCTATCCGTTGACCGAATCCCTGCATCTGACGGCGGGTGCACGCTACACGCAGGATGCGAAATCGAACGCCACGCATATCACCAGTGTCGCCATTCCCGGGTACGACAGCGGCCAGATCGTACGAACCGCCAACTACTCCTCAACCACCTACAAGCTCGGACTGGACTACGACCTCGCGCCGCAGTCCATGGTGTACGGCCAGGTCTCCACCGGTTACAAGGCCGGCGGCTTCTACACCGCGGCAGTGCCACCGCGCGCCTATCGGCCGGAATACCTGACTGCCTACGAAGTGGGTAGCAAGAACCGCTTCCTGGACGACTCCCTGCAGGTCAATGGCTCCGTGTACTACTACCGCTACAAGGATCTGCAGGTCCAGTACGTGAATTTCGAGGGCTATCCGCTGCCGGACGCCTATATTCCGGATACTGTTACCAACAGCACCTTCTCGCTGTACATCGCCAATGCTGGTGCCGGCATCAACAAGGGCGCAGAACTGGAAGTGCAGTACAAGTTCGCCGCGCATGATCAGCTGAACGCCAGCTACAGTTACACGGACGCGCGTTACGGTGACTTCGACGCGACGCGCTACCCCAGTCTGGTGAGCCTGAACGGCCAACCCATGGCCATGACTCCGCGCAATTCTGCCACGTTCGGCTATCAGCATGACTGGGCGGTGTTTGGCGGCAAACTCAGCGCCCAGGCCAACACGAAACTCTCCTCATCCTACTGGGCTTCGATCACCACGCGCGACAACGGCTATTCGTTCCAGAAGGCCTATACGCGCAGCGATGCATCGGTGACGTTCAACAGTTCCGGCGATCGCTGGTCGCTGTCCGGTTGGGTGAAGAACATCGAAGACAAGGCGCAGCTGCAATACGGTGAATATCCGCTGTATCGCGCCGTCGTCAACAGTCCGCGGACATTCGGCGTCAACGCATCGATCGCGTACTGACGCGCGGAAGGGGTATACGCCCGGAATCGATGTGGCATGTCGCTCCATCGGTTCCGGGCGCGTTGCGTTCAATCAGGATGACACCATGAACAATAAACTCACGACACATCACAGGCACCGCTGGCTGATCGGCCTGATCGCCGTTGGAATGGCCAGCCTCAGCAGTGCCCAGATCGAGAAGCTCTCGGACTCTGAAAGGAAGCTGGAACGTCCAGGCCCGCCTAAGAACAGCGCTGGCAATGGCGCCCAGCCGGGCGCGGATCCACGCGACTTCTCCGGATCCTGGCGCGTCGACATGGGACTGGGCGGCGGCGGCCCGCCCAATGATGGTGGCGGGCCCGGCGGCCCTCCAGGTAATGCCGGCGGTCCGCCTGTCGGCGCGGGTGGCCCTCCGGGCGGAGCTGGTGGAGCTCCTCCGGGTGGCGGCGCGCCAAACCAGGGCGGCAACCCGGACCTGAATCCAGCCGGCAACAACGGAGCAGCAGGTCAACTACCCTCGCGCATCCTTTGCATGCCGCAGGAGCCGCTTTACACCGGCGTCGATGGTCCTACGACCATCACCCAGACACCCGAACTCATCAACTGGTCTTCCGAGGAGATGCACCACCACCGGCGCATCTACCTGACCGGCAGCCTGCCGAAGAATCCCACGCCGAGCTATGGCGGTGTCTCGGTCGGTCATTGGGACGGCAACACGCTGATCGTCGAGACCGTCGGGATCAACAGCCAGAAGACCGGCACCACAATGCTCGAACGCTGGACCAAGAATGACGACAAGAAGCAGCTGCACATCGCCGTCAGTTACCTGGACGCGGATGGCACGAAGCGCTCGGGTCGCGACGTCACGTTGAACTGGGCGAACGGCCTGGAGACGCTGGAATGGTTCTGCGAAGACAACAACGAGGAATGGCTGCCAGGTGGCGCCGCTTACAAAGACCAGCTCGGCAAGACGAATTAGGAAGAGGTTCACCATGAAGAAGTATCTGTCTCTCATGCTCACAGGCCTGTTGGTCTGCCTGCTCGGTGGAGCAGCCCAGGCTCATCATTCTTCCACGCAGTACGACCAGGCCAATCCGGTCGCACTGAGCGGTACGGTGAAGGAATTCCGATACACCAATCCGCATACTTGGATCTACCTGATTGTCCCGGACGGCAAGGGCGGCGAACAGCAGTGGGACCTGGAAGGTCCCGCGGTGAACATGCTGGTGCGGCGCGGCTGGACCCGCGACACGCTGCAGGCCGGCATGAAGATCAAGGCCAAGGTGGCCCCGCGCAAGGATGGCACGGCCGGCGGCGAATGGATCGCGGTCATCGAAATCGATGGCAAGTCGTTCGAGCTCAACCAGTAAGGAATGACCATGGCAAGTATCCGATCAATCAGCATGACGCTGGTGGGCTTCTCCGGCCTGGTAGCCACGGCGGCATGGGCCGGCGTAACTGCCACGCCGCAGGAAACGGCAATCAACGGCGTATGGAGGATGACCACACCGTCCTTCGCACAACTGAAGGACGCCAACGGCAAGGCACCTCCGCTCAACGTAGCGGGCCAGAAGCTTTATGACGAACACAAGGCGCAGCTCGCAAAGGGCGATGACTCCTTCGATTTGAGCGGCGAGCGCTGCAAGCCCATGGGTTTTCCACGCACGTTGTGGGACGGCAGCCCCTTCGACATGCAGGTGATCACGGGCAAGCAGGTATTCCAGGGCTACACCTTCAACCGTAACCACCGCGTCTTCATCACCTGGCAGGATGAACTGCCTGCGCTGCAGATCCCGCGCTACTACGGCACGTCGGCCGCCCACTGGGAGGGTTCAACGCTGGTCGTCAAGTCCGCCCTGTACAACGACAACCAGTTGCTCGACCGCTCTGGGTTGCCGCTCAGCGGCGACATGACCCTGGTGGAGCGCTACATCCCGAAAGACGGCGGCAGGAAGATGGAAGTAAGACTGACAATCACCGACAAGACCTATTACACGAGGCCTTGGGACGTTGCGATCGCATTCGAGCGGGTTGCCGCTGGGCGCATCGAGGAGGACGTCTGCGAGCTGCGCTCGCCCTTCTACAAGAAACTGATGGGCAAGTAACGGCCCGCTGCCGCCTAGAAACAAGGGCGCGTCCTTGCGGGCGCGCCCTTGCTGTTTGCCGGCTTTGGGGGAGGCAGCCGGCGACCTATCGGTTCAGTAATTCAGATCAGTTCAGAAATCCACTCAGCGCATTGACCTGGCGGCCGGCGCGCAGCGTGAAAGTCATCGGCACTTTGCCCGCCGCGACCCACTCCTCGCCCACCTTGTGCCCCGCCAGGCCGTAGCACTCCGTCGGGCGCATGCCCATTGGACCGCCGTTGCCACGCGGTGCCAGGCAGGTTTCATACACTCCATCACGCTTGGCAACAGTGAACGAGCCCTCCAGCCCCAGCAGACTAAACTTTCCACCCTCAGCCGGCGTGAGCAGGTACTGGCGATAGCTGCCATCGCGCTTGAACCAGATGTGACATTGCTGGGCAGTCGAACTGCAAACCAGCGTATTGTCGTAGTAAGCACTCATCGGATCGTCCTGGGCCAGTACGGCACGCGCCGCCATCAGTCCGCCCATCAGCATCCACAGTCGAGTAGCCATCAGCGTTTCCCCTCCACGAAGGTGAAGACTTCATGCACGTCGTTGTAGGTGGGAATATCGCCGCTGGCGACGCGGTCATAGTCCTGCCACCACAGTTCCCCGTAGTGATGCATGTCAAATGGACCGCAGCTCTCCTTGGCCTTCGGATCCGGATCTGAACGCAGACACAGACCGTAGTGCCCCGGCGTGCCGACCAGGCGCCAGTAGCGCTGGGCAGCTCCCATGTGGGTCGTGCCATCCGGATAGCGATGCGCATAGAACAGGATGTGCGTGCCGTCCTCGCCGTACCAGATATGGAACTTCCACAACGGGTAGTACTCACCGATGGTCGTGCTGTTGTAGTACGAGCGCATGGGATCGTTAGGATCGTTGGGTTTGCCGGTTGGCGAGACTGTCGGCATCGAAGCCCAGTCAACCGTCGGACCGAGCACTGGCGGCTCCTGCGACCAAATCGGCGCAGCAGCTGCCAGACTGGCAACTCCCATCAGCAACGCCGGTGCGCTGAAACGATTACTGCGAGACATTTTCAAACCTCCCTGCAGGACGGACACTTAGCGGTGCCCCGGGATGATGGCGAACTGCTCGTGCACGCTGCGGTAAGCGGGCGCGCCCTGCGTGGCGATCTGGTCGTGGTTATCGAACCATTCGTCATACAGGTAATGAGCTTCGTCCCACTTGCGCTTGGCGCAGCTCCCAGCGCTGGGAAATTTACTGTGGAGATCACGGTGCCACTTCGCTTCGCTCATCTTTCGATCGTCGCAGCAGGCGCACGATGAACAAGCCCCTGCTAAGCCGGGTTCTGATCGTGGATGACGGCGCTCTCGCCCGGCAGCGGATCGAAGAGCTACTGGCAGAGGCACGGGAAGTGCGCTGTGTTGGGTCAGTAGGGTCTGGAACTGACGCCGTGCGTGCGATCAAAGAATTGCAGCCGGATATCGTCTTCCTGGATGTACAAATGCCCGGCATGAGCGGTATCGACGTGGTGCGAGAGATCGGCGTAGCCGACATGCCGGTCACTGTGTTCGTAACAGCCTACGACAACTACGCTTTGCCCGCCTTTGAGCTGGCCGCTGTAGATTACCTGCTTAAGCCGTTCACCGACGAGCGCTTCGCTCAGGCGTTGTCCCGCGCGCAACGCCAAACCGAATTACGCAAGATGGACGCCATTGCGCAGCCGCTTCGGCAGCTCCTAGCCGGCTTCGATAGCACCCCTGTTGGCAGTGCCGAAATCTTCGCCGAGCGACTGGCGGTGGAAGGCCCAGGACAGGTGCAGCTGGTTCCGGTTCTTGATATCGACTACATCCTGGCCAGCGGCCATTACGCCGAACTGCATAGCGGCGGGAAGATGTATCTGATCCGCGAGCGCATGGATCAGCTCGAGAGCCGGCTGGATCCGGCCCGATTTTGTCGTGTACATCGTTCCGCCTTCGTACAGCTGGACCGCATCACCAGCCTCATCAAAGGGAGAAGCGGCTGGGCCTTGAGCGTCCGGTGCGCAAAGCGACCTGATCGGGATCGCCATGCCTCGCATGGAAATACCCTTCACCTAAGAAGAAAGGCCGGTGGATCCCTCCGCCGGCCCTTCCCACCGATCAGCCATCCTGGCAGATCAGCTTCCTACCAACTTAGAAATGGGCGCTAACCGTCACCCCGAAGGTGCGCGGGGCAGCCAGCAGCACCGCCTGACCAACGGCGGTGACAATGACCTTGTTGTCGATGTTCTTCACATAGCCGGTCACATCGAACTTGCCGTCCGCGTTTTCCCAGGAGGCGTAGGCATCCCACTTGGTGTAAGCGGGCTGCCAGTACAGGCTGTGCTTGTCCGCGATGACCTCGGAGATCGTCGGCGTACCCGGCACGCCGAGCTCACCCACCGTCCAGAAGGTATCCTTGAACGTGCCTTCGATGCGCGGCGTGAACGTGCCCTTCTCCCCCATGTTGAAATCATGGGAATAGGCCAGCGTGGCGCTGTACTTGGGTGCGTTCTGCAGCTGAACGCCCACGACGGCACCGAAGCTGTCGTTGAGCAGATTGGCCAGCTCCGTAACATAGGCATCGCTGAGTGTACCGCTGCCGTTGTAGCCGGCGCGGATCGCATCCTCGATACTGCTCAGGTTGCTGGCGTCGAAGCCGCCGGACACGACCGGACGCGTCTTGTACCAGGTCTTCAGGTACTCAGCCGTCAAGGTCAAGCGATCGTTCGAAGTGATCAGCCAGGTCAGATCCATGTCCAAACCATTGGACTGAATCTTCGGCACCTGAACCGTGCCAGTGACCTCGGCGCAGGCACCACCACCCGTGCCATCGATGACCAGCAGACCGTTCACACCCAGCACCGTGCCGGGGCCGGCGTTCGGGAACTCGCAGTCGGTGGCGTCAGCCGTGCTGACCGACGAGATGGGCGCCGTGCGGTTGAAGTACGTGGTCGAGAAGATCTCGCCATTGAACTGCAGCCGGTTATCCAGCCACTGGCTCTTCCAGCCCGCGGTGTACTGCCGCAGAGTCACCGGATCGGTGCCCGTGAGGTTCATGCCGCTGACCGTTCCCGGGGTGTAACCGGTCGAGAACGTGGCATAAAGCATGGTGCTCGGGACCACATCCCACTCCAGACCGGCACGATAGGTCAGCTTGTTCCAAGTGCGCGATCCGCTTGAGTTCGTTGCCGACGCCAAAGACGAGGCATAAACACCGTTTGCGTCGCCGTCGAGCGAACCGTTGGTCTGGGTGACCGAAGCGCCGTCGTGGTTGTAGCGCAGGCCGGCAACCAGACGCAGCGTGTCAAACAGGCTGTACTTTCCATTGGCGTACAGCGAACGGCTCACGGCCTGCTGCGCCGGCGTGATGCTGTAGCTGTAGCAACGGGAATTCTGCGTACAGTTCTGGACGCCCGGTGCCGATGTGGACACGAACAGGTTGTTGTGACCGTAGTCATCCAGGTTGTAGCGGACACCCGCCTGCCATTCCAGCCTTCCGTCCAGATTGCTGGTGGCGTTCGAGGCCAGACGCGCGTCCAGCGACGTGGTGTTCTCGTGGATGTCCTCGATCGAGAAACTGCTGCCAGAGACGCCCATGGGCGCTTCCACCGTGTGCGTATAGGAACGCTGGAAGCTCGGCTGGATTACCACCGTGCCGATCTTGGTATCCCAATTAATTTCCACGTTGGCCTGATCGATGGTCGTGTCCTGACCACTGGTCCAGCCCCAGCCATTCTTCGGCAGACCGTCGCTCCAGGCATCGGAACGGGTGCGGAAGTTTGTGCCGTCATCGACCAGGACGTAGGTGATCGGGCAACCGATGGTGTCGGTCGCTCCACTGGGCACGGTGGTGCAATCGTAGGTACCCGAAGTGGTAGCCGTGCCGGTGTACGGTACCCAGCGACCGCTGGAACGCACGCCGATCTCGGAGCCGTTGCCACCGATCTTCTGGTGCGACAGCGTGAACACGGTGTCCAGAGTGTCAGAGGGCTTGAAGCGATACTTCAGGCGCGCGTTCTGCACGTCGGTGTCGCCCGTGCCACTCTCGTAGTAGCCGTCACGCCGGTCGGTCGAATAGGCGAAACGCAGCGCCTGCGTGTCGCTCAGCGGCAGGTTCATTACGCCTTCAACGGACTGCTTGTTGTAATTGCCGTATTCGATCGAACCGGTGCCCTGGTATTCAAACACGGGCTTGTTCGAAACCAGCGAGATGGCTCCCGACAGCGAGTTGGCGCCAAGGCCGGTGCTCTGCGGACCGCGCATCACCTCGACCTGCGCCACGTCCAGTGTGCCGCCACGCACGGACTCGGTGCGGTTCTGCGCCACGCCATCGATGATGATGGGCGTGGTCACTGGCGTGCCGCGACCTGCGGCGGCCGGTTCGACGCCACGGATATAGAACGACGTACCGGTCGGGCTGCCCTGGGCCTGAATGCCGACGGTCCCTTCCATGATCTCATCGATGCGCTTCTTGCCTTGCTCGCGCAACTCATCGCCATTCTTGACCTGAATGGAGATCGACACCTTCTGCAGATTCTCAGGCCGCTTCTCGGCCGTGACCACGATTTCTTCGAGCTGATCGCCTGACGCCGCGTTCTGGGCAGTGCTTACGCCACTGGCCAGCGCCAACCCCACCGTAAACCAGAGGCCTGGTTTCATGATGCTTCGTTTCATTCCATTGACTCCCCGCCAACCATGCCGAGCAACGCGTCGGGATTTGCTCCGGCGGTAATAACTGTGCTGAGACGGATTGCCCTGCTCACAATCCCTGTACAGCCGGATCCCTAGATGGATCACGGCCAACCGGCCAAGCAGCCCCTTACACCCCGACGCTGAATTCCCCTTCCCGTCGTGACGTCTTGTTGTTTGCGTCCGACAAGTTGTCGACTATTTGTTGCGCGCATGCTCGCATCAATACTTAAGCAAAATCAATAACTTACATATTAGTTAGTAGGGAATAAAAATCATGGCTGGCGACTCGTGCCATTCATCACACAGAAAATAAAACGGCCGGTGGAGTACTCCACCGGCCGCTTAGATCGATCAGCTTTCTCGGCCGATCAGCTCATTACGCGATCAGAAGTAAGCACTGACTGTCACACCAAAGGTACGTGGTGCGGCGAGCAGCACGGCCTGGCCATAGGCCGTCATGATCACCTTGTCGGTGAGATTCTTGACGTAGCCGGTCAGCGTGAACTTGCCGTCCGCGCTCTGCCAGGTCCCGTATGCATCCCACTTGGTGTAGGACGGCTGCCAGTACAGGCTGTGCGTATCCGCGATGACCGCGGAGATAGTCGGAGCACCGGGCACACCCAGCTCGCCTACCGACCAGTAGGTGTCCTTGTAGGTCCCTTCGATACGCGGCGTGAACGTGCCCTTTGATCCCAGGCCGAAGTCATGCGCATAGGCCAGCGTGGCGCTGTACTTGGGCGCATTCTGCAACTGCACGCCGACGATGGCACCGAAGTTGTCATTGATCAGACCTGCCAGCTCGCTCGCGTACGCATCACTCAGCGTTCCACTATAGGCGGCGCGGATTGCCGCTTCGATGCTGGACTCGCTGCTCGCATCGAATCCACCCACAACCACAGGACGAGCCTTGTACCAGGTCTTCAGATATTCAGCCGTGAGCGTCAGCCGATCTGCCGAGGTGATCAGCCAGGTCATGTCCATATCCAGGCCGTTGGACTGCACCTCCGGCACCTGCACGGTTCCTGTGACCTGCGCGCAGGCTCCGCCACCCGTGCCGTCGATCACTTCGATGCCATTCACACCCGCCGGCGGACCACCCGGAGGCGATTGCGGATAGTTGCAGTCGGTCGCATCGGCGGTGCTGACCGAGGGCAGCGGCGCCGAGCGGTTGAAGAAGGTCGAGGCGAAGGCCTCACCGTTGAACTGCAGTCGGTTGTCCAGCCACTGCGTCTTCCAGCCCGCGGTGTACTGCTTCAGCGTCACCGGGTCCGTACCCGTGAGGTTCATGCCGCTGACCGTGCCGGGTGTGTAGCCGGTGGAATACGTGGCATACAGCATCGCATTCGGGACCACATCCCACTCCAGACCGGCGCGATAGGTCACCTTGTTCCAAGTGCGCGAACCACTCGCATTGGTCGCCGCAGCCAGTGCGGTCGGATCAGGACCGTTCTGATCACCCGCGATGAAGCCGTTGGTCTGGGTGACCGACGCACTGTCGTGGTTGTAACGCAGGCCGCCGATCAGACGCAGGCTCTCCACCATGCTGAACTTGCCATTCAGGTAGCCCGACTCGCCTGTCGCCTTCATCGCCGGCGTGATGCCATAGCTGTAGCAGCGGCTGTTCTGGCTGCAACCCATATCGCCAGGCGCCGAGGTAGAAACGAACAGATTGTTGTGACCGTAATCGTCCACGTTGTAGCGGATACCAGCCTGCCACTCCAGGCGCCCATCCAGATTGCTACTCGGGTTGGAACTGATGCGCGCATCCACAGAACTGGTGTTCTCGCGGATGTCCTCGTGCGCAAAGCCACTGCCCGACACGCCCATGGGTGCTTCGATGGTGTCGGTGTGCGAACGCTGATAGCTCGGCTGGACCACTACCGTTCCCAGCTTGGTGTTCCAGGTCACCTCGAGATTGGCCTGATCAATGGTGGTGTTCTGTCCACTCGCCCAACCCCAGCCATTCTTCGGCAGTCCGTCGTTCCAGGCATCCTTGCGGGTCCTGAAATTGGTGCCGTCATCCACGAGAATGTAGGTGATAGGGCAGCCAATGGTATCCAGCGCTCCGCTTGGAACGGTGGTGCAGCTGTATGAACCCGCGGTTGCCGGAGCGCCGGTATAAGGCTCCCAGTGCCCGCTGGAGCGCACGCCGATCTCCGCACCATTGCCGCCAATCTTCTGGTGGGAAACCGTAAGCACGGTATCCAGATCATCCGACGGCTTGAAGCGGTATTTGACGCGCGCGCTCTGCACGTCCGTGTCGCCGGTGCCGCTGCGGTAGTAGCCGTCACGACGATCGGTGGAATAAGCGAAGCGCAGCGCCTGCCTGTCACTCAGCGGCAGGTTCATCACGCCTTCGACGGACTGCTTGTTGTAATTCCCGTATTCCAGTGAGCCGGTGCCCTGGTACTCGAATACCGGGTTGTTCGTCACCAACGAAATGGCGCCGGCCAGCGAATTGGCACCCAGACCGGTGCTCTGCGGTCCGCGCATCACTTCCACCTGCGCCACATCCAGCGTACCGCCGCGAACCGTCTCGGTACGGTTCTGTGCCACACCATCGATGATGATGGGTGTCGTAACCGGGGTCCCGCGGCCAGCTGGAGCTGGCTCGACACCGCGAATGTAGAACGATGTTCCAGTCGGACTCCCCTGCGCCTGGATACCGACCGTATCCTCCATGATCTCGTCGATGCGCTTCTTTCCGGCCTTGCGCAGCTCGTCTCCATTCTTAACCTGGATAGAGATGGAGACCTTCTGCACATTCTCGGGTCGCTTCTCGGCCGTGACGACGATTTCCTCGAGCTGATCGCTCTCTGCCGCGGCCCAGGTCTGCGCCGACCCCAAACCAGACAGCGCCGCCACACCAGCGGCAAGCCAGATGCTTCGTTTCATCCCATTGACTCCCTGTCAACGACAATGCCGCACAACGCGTCGGGAGCTGCGCGACGATAGTTGGTTCTGAAGCAGGCATGGATTGTCCACAACACTGTCCTTGTGAGGGCCATGCTCCAAGCAGGAGCACGACCGACGGGCAAGCAATCCCTGCATCCCCGACGCTGAATTCCCCCCTCATCGCGACGCGCGTTGCGCACGTCGGACAAGCACTCATCTATCTTTGTGAGTCAATGCTCGCACGCAACGATCGCCTCCATCATTTCCTTACAAATAAAGTCATTGCTTACTAATTGATTAGCTTCAAACCTTTGTCTTCGCCTGCAGCGCGCGACGCGCCAAGTTTTTTAAAGAGCACTCAGCCATTCGGCACGGTGACTACAATCACGCGCGCACGGATACATCGACAACGACAAACGAGACGAAGAAGGGGGACTTGCTGATGAGAACATCCGACCGCTCCTGGTACGCAGCAGCCGGAATCGCAGCCGCGGCGTGGCTGACCACCACCACGCAGGCCGCATCGGCCGACTGCGATCGCACCTGTCTTCTGAACATCAACGACGGGTTCAACGCCGCTCTCTTGAAACACGACCCGAAGGGGATCCCGCTTGCAGCCGACCTGAAGGCCACGCAGAACCTGCAGCCACTGGCGCTGGGCGAAGGCATCTGGAAGAAGAGCACGCCCTTCACCGCCACCTGGAAGCTGGCCGACCCGAAGTCCGGCGAAGTGGCCACAGTCGGTTTCTTTCACGTCGACGGCCGCGGTGCCTACTTCATCTCGCGGCTGCGCGTCGTAGATCGCAAGATCGCCGAGTCGGAGTTCTTCTACACCCGTCGCGGCGAGACCATCTTCTTCAACCCCGATGACCCCACTTCCTTCGATCCCGCACTGGATGCGGTACTACCCGCCGACAAACGCACCCCACGTGCCGATCTCGTTCTGATGGCTGATGAAAATATTCAGGCTTCTGCGATGGGCGGCGCGCGCTTTGAGCCCACGAAACTCAAGCGGACTGCCGGCAAGATCATCGGCGGCGAAAACGGCTATGAGGTTCCTGCATCGGTCATGCAACAGGGCGGACCACCGCGCATGCCGGGCGCGCCGATGGCCGGCAAGACCATCATGGAACGCGACCCCGAGGATGAATCGGCACCGGCCGCTCCGCCGGGAGTTGGCGCCGAACCCGGCGCCAGTGGTCCGCCCGCAGGCGGCCCCGGTGGGGCCGGCCCAGGTGGCGGAGGCAAGGGACAGGTGATGCGCGAGCGTCGCCATCCGCTGGTCGACACCGAGCGCGGTCTGGTGCTGAGTTATTTCATCATGGGTGGCCGACCGCCCAAGGACGGCGAGAAGATCGACTGGGACAAGTATTACGGTCAGCCTGAGGTCAAAGGCGGCGAGACTGTCACGATTCCCAATCGTTCGACCTATCGCATCTTCCTGACCAAGTATGCCGGTGGCGAGATGATCGCCAATGCGCAGTTCGAGCGCGAGATCGTTCCGCACGTCGTCTCCGGCTATCGCGACGCGCAGACCCTGGGCCCGAACTGAGCCGCGACCCGGGAACGACCGACGGCACGCCCGCGACGCCCAGCGTTGCGGACGTGCCGTCCGGACATCAGTCGTGGCACTTGTCCTTGGAGCTCGGATCCGAGCCCAACCACTTGCCATCCGCGGTCCGCACACACAGCAGCATGCCGCCCACGCTGCCGTCGCGACGCGGAGCGGCCAGCACCTTGACGTGATCGCCGGGATGAAAGGAATCCTCGGCGAAACCTTCGCGCAGCAGTGCGTTGGGTGAGCGCAGCTCATAGCCTGCCTCGACCTGTTTGCCGTCACTGAGCACCATCAGCTGCAGCCAGGAATGCGGATTGGTCCAGTTCCAGTCCTTGACGGTGCCCTCCACCAGCACGGACTTGGATGTGTCGAACATGGACACCGAGTGGTGCGCCAGCGCCGCTGGCGGCAGTGTCGCTGCCAGCGCACAGGTGATACCCAGCGCCATTGTCATCTTGCGAATTGCCATCGTCATGCTGCTCCTAGTTCTGCTGCGCCTTGGATTCGAGCGTGAGCCCCAGACGCTTGATGCAATTGTCTTCCTCGAGAATCACGCCAGGCTTCCTGGTGTAGGTCAGCTCGGCGGTCCAGTCGCGCGAGTAGAGGGTCGGATCCGAAAAGGTGATGCTCACCTGCAGCGTGTTCGCGTCACGCAGCCGGATGCGCTCAATCGTGTGCAGCTGCTTGCTGTGTGGCAGACCGGAATCGTCCAGCCAAGCGCGATCGTTGTAGCGCGTGGTGTCTACGACCAGCGTATCGCCTTCCCAGTGACCAATGGACTGCCCGAAGTAGCCTGGCCCAAGGTTCTTGAAATGCTCGGAGTTCATGTAAATGATCCGCTGGCGGTGATTCCACTCGAACATCACTGCGTAGTATTTGGTTCCCTGAACCACGTTGAACGGGAATCCGGTGACATTCATCATGCGCGGATTGCCACCTGGCAGACATTGCTTGAGCGGATCAGCCTTCAGGTTCGACTGGTTTTGGGCATAGAGCTTCTCTCCAAGCTCGGTCAGCGGCGGCGCTGAACCGTTGGCGGCCTTCAGATGCGTCACCGGTTTTGATGCGATCCAGGGCCCGTAGAGATCGGGAGGCGCGGCAGCCTGCACGGCAGCGCTCACCGACAGCGCCGCGAGCGGCGCGACAAACAACATCGTGAACTTCACGGCGAAGACCTCGTAGCCTGATCGGCGGTGTTGGTGTCGACGAGCTGACCGTTGACGTACTGGAAGCGGTCGTAGGCCTCTTCGCAGACGCTCTCGTTGTATTGCAGGCCCTTCTCCTGGGTCCAGGTGAAGGTGCGCTGCGTGCTCTTGCCGGTCTTGTCCGTGACCGTGGCCTTCGAGGTCAGCTTGTCTCCATCGCGAGTCCAGCGCTCGACCACATGCTGGCCGATGTCCTTGCCGTCCTTGTCGGAGTAGCCGACGGTGTCGACGATGAGCGCATTACCCTCCCAGTGGCCGATGGAATGACCATTGGGCTGTGGCTTGAGCTGGGTCGGATGTTTGCCGTCGATGTAAATGCGGCGCGCAACATCCATCCATTCTTCGGAGAGCAACAGGATCTGCTTGGGGCTCTGCACGATCATGTCTGAATCACCGCCGCCGCCGCCGTCGAGTCGCGTCAGCGGCGCGCAGTTGACCACCTGATCCATGGGCGGCCCGCCGCTGGGGCCGCCACCGGGCGCCCCATTTTGGAAGCCGCCGGGAGGACCGCCGGGCCCACCCGCCGCAGCGGCACCCGGAGCACCTGCCCCGCCTGGGCCTTCCGGACCGCCAGGGCCCGACCCACCGGGACCACCTGGTCCACCTGGGCCGCCCGGACCACCGCCGCCGATGAAGTCGTTGGGCAACCAGATACCTTCAAAGTCCGGGGTCGCCGAGGGCGCAGCCGCGCTGAGCTGCGTGCTGACAGACAGCGCAACCGCCCCGAGCGCCAGTGCACCCAGTAGTCGCCTGGATCGGCAGCGCGCGCTGTGCCCCGCCGAGTTACCGACGGCCGTTACCATTGCTGATTCGCCTGTGCACCGATCGCATCATGCGTATCCCAGTGCTCGACGATCTTGCCGTCCTTGACGCGATAGAGAATCCACAGCAGATCGCCATTGGGTTTGGTCGAATGACCGTGCGCCTGCACGAACACCAGATCACCCTGCACGATCAGCTTCTTGATATCGGCGATGGGCTGACATTTGCCGCCAGTTGGCGGAGCACCTGCGCCCTGCGGAGCAGTGCCCGGCGCTGCAGTCGGAGCGCCGCCCTGTGCAGCAGCCGGCCCGGTGCCACCGGCGGCGCCCGACTTCTCTCCAGGCGGCGGCCCCATCGCACCACGCGGCGGCTCTACACCGCCGTTACCCAGCCACCCATGCTCCACGAGCTTCGTGCTGTAGTACTTATCCATGGCCGCATCGACCTGGCAGTCGCGGAAGCGCATATTGAAATAGTCGAGCACCAGTTTCCCGGCCGGCGTCTTGGCGCCATCCAGATCGGTGGGTTCGGTGGCCTGCGCCTGCACGGCAAATGCCGTCAGGCAAACAGCGGTGGCGCCCAGAATCGCTTTCATCCGTCTCGCTCCTCTTTATTGATTTCGTAGCGAGGGGTGTCCGATCAGCGTCGCACGTCAACATGAGCCACTCGCCGTCCGGCCGAGTAGCCTGTGTGCTGATGCGTTCATCTTTTCTTTGCCCCCGCGCTGGTTCCGGCTTATGCAACTGCCGGTCAGCGATGCGATGGTTGCATGGGAAGCCATCTCCGCATCAAATCAGTTACTAACCTATTTATTCCTGTTTCTTCTTCTATCTATTGGATGGTGAGTAACTAACCGAAATGTATCCTGGCTTGTGGCGCCGAAAACAACAGCTCCGCCTTTAGTATGGCCGGCGACGTTAAAGCTCGGCAGGGAAGCCGCAACAATTCCCGCGTCGTCATTCAATGCCAATGTAGGGGGATAAGCTGTGTTGAAACCATTTGCCGCACTGACTTGCGGTTTGCTGACTATTTCCGGAAGTGTCGCTGTTCATGCGGCAACGGCCCCAGGAGAACAGGACTCCGCAACACTGGAAGAAATCGTCGTGACGGCGGAACGCCGCGACGAGAACATCCAGAAAATGTCGCTCTCGATCACGGCTCTATCCGGTAGCGATCTCGCTGCCGAAGGCAAGAACCGCATCGAAGATGCTCTGGCAGTCATTCCGGCAGTGCGCATCCAGGACAGTTCGCTGACGGGTGGCACACCGTTCATTCGCGGCGTGGGCCCGGCGCTGGGAACGGATCCTTCGGCGGCGGTCAGCGTCGACGGAATCTATCAATCAGACGGGCTGTTTGGATCCCAGTACGACATCGCACGCGTCGAGGTCTTGCGAGGGCCGCAGGGTACCTTGTACGGGCGCAATGCCACGGCCGGTTCGGTCAACGTCATCTCGAACGATCCTGTGAACCGCTTCGAGGGATTCGGCTCGGTTCAAGCGGGTAACTACAATTCCCGGCGCTTCGAGGGCATGCTGAACGTGCCACTGTCCGACACGCTCGCCCTGCGCGGCGCGTTCCTCTCCAGTACCCACGACGGCTACATGTCGAATGGTACGAACGACGAGGATCTGCAGGCGGGACGACTGAAGCTCAAATACACGCCCAGCGATACGATGTCGCTGCTGCTGGCCGCAGATACCGTCCGGCTGAACGGCCGCGGCAATGGCAGCACGCAAGCCCCACTGTCAGCGCATGATGATCCCTGGGAGACAACCGACCTGCCGGGTCGACAGGAGGATCGTCGCAATGCTCTCTACGGCCAGCTCGATGTCGATGTGGGTATCGGCAAGCTCTCTTATCTACCGTCGTGGTATCGAATCCACATCTACGGTGACTACAACCTACTGGGAGCCAATGGCCTGGTAGTCAGCCACGCGGACAACACGCAGACCACACACGAGCTCAGGCTCGCGTCGCGGCCCGAGAGCAAGATCCAATGGCTGGCGGGCGCGTATTACCTGGATTACCGAGTGGTATCCAATCCCTTCGCACCCCAGTTGGCACCGGGAACCCACGCAGGCTTCATGAGTGCTACGACCACTTCTCCGACCGAGACAATTTCCAAGGCCGTATTCGGACAGCTGACCTTGCCTGTGTCCGAACGTCTGCGCTTGATCGCCGGCGGTCGGTATACGCAGGACGAGAAATCTGCGGCGACAACGACCTTCTCCGCTGCCGCCGTGGGCGCAACCGTCGTGGACGTCTCATCGCCGGTCCGTTTCAAGACCAATAAATTCACCTACAAGGCGGGTGCGGAATTCGATCTGGCAGCCGATCACCTGCTCTACGCCACCTACTCCACGGGGTTCAAGGCCGGCGGCATCAATGACCCGGCCGCGGCGGATACCGATCCGACCAAGCTCTATCAGCCGGAAGAGCTGAAGGCTTTCGAGGTCGGATCCAAGAACCGCTTTCTGGACAATCGGCTACAGCTGAACACCTCGCTGTTCCACTACGACTACTCGAACTACCAGGTGTTCACGGTTGCCTTCACCGCGACCCCGCCTGTCGTGGCCGTACTCAACGCTGCATCCGCAACGCTGTGGGGCGGAGAGCTCGAAGGCTCATACAAGCTGACCACCGATGATCAGCTGGATCTGAGTGTGGCGTACAACAACAACCGCTTTGACCAGTTCACCTACTACAGCGTCACGTATCCGCCCCCGACCGGCCTCGACCGCTCCGGCAGTCATCTGCCGCAGGCGCCAGCCTGGACTGAGGTGCTCGGCTACGATCACGACTTCCGCTTGAACAAGGGCAAGTGGTCTGTGGGCGGTCAGGCGCGGTTCTACTCGGCCTCCGACATTTCCATCGAGCCGGCACTGGACTCGCGCCAGCCCGCCTACACACTCGTCGATCTGCACTCGTCCTGGCAGCCGACGGATGCGAACTGGCAGCTGACCGCCTATGCGAACAATGTGACGAATGAAGCCGTGCGCATGTTCACGCGCGAGATCTCGATATTCGGCATTCATGAGCTGTCGATCGGAGCGCCGCGCACCTATGGTGTTGGTGTCTCCGCACAGTTCTGACAGTCACTGGCTAAGCATGGAAACCGAGGGTCGACGCAGCTCTGCGTCCGCCCTTTCTATTTCTGGAAGAGCGGTTCTGCGGAATGTATCTCTTAGCTAAGCCTGTGGCATTCCATATGGAAGCAAAATGATGGCGCCAATCCCGCCATTCACGCGCCCTGATCCCGCTGCCTAGTCCCGTGGATTCTCTTGTTCAGACAACCACTTGCAAGCGCCACTAATTGCGCCACACGGCGTAAGGGTGCTCTAGTGCCAGCCTAGTGCCAGTTTTTGGGGACTCCAGGGGACTTCGCCGCATCCCTGCAGGAATAGGCTCATTGTTTTTATTGAAGAATTTGGCTGGGGTGGCAGGATTCGAACCTACGAATGGCGGGATCAAAACCCGCTGCCTTACCACTTGGCGACACCCCAACCGATCAAACCGATCGCTCAATGCTCCCGCAGCTGCGCGAGCAGCGGGGAGCGCATCAGACCACGCACCACCCAGGCGCGCCACTGATCAGGCACGCGCGCCGCGATGCGCTCCGCGGCGGCCGCGGAATCGAAACTCGCGAACAGGCAGGCGCCGGTGCCGGTGAGCTGCGCCGGAACCAGACCGCCCAACCAGTCCAGCGCCGCGGCCACCTCAGGGTAGCGCGCGCGAACCACGGGTTCACAGTCATTTCCGCCGCGGGCTTCAGGCCCGGCCTGCAAAAAGGCGCGTATTGTGCTGAGCGGTGAATTTCGTGTCAATTCAGGGGCCTGGAACACGTCAGAGGTACTGACGTGAACGCCCGGATGCACCACCAGGAACCAGCGCTCGGGCAGCTCCATGGGCGTCAGCCGCTCGCCACGGCCCTCGCCCCAGGCATTCAAACCCCTCACAAAAACAGGCACATCCGAGCCCAGCGCCAGGCCCAGCTCCGCCAGGGCGGTCGTCGACAATCCGGTTCTCCAGATCCTGTTCAGCGCACACAGCGTAGTGGCCGCATCGGAACTGCCGCCACCCAGGCCACCGCCCATGGGGATGCGCTTCTGCACGGTGAGCGTGGCACCCAGTGAGGTGCCGGTGGCGGCCTGCAGCGCCCGCGCGGCGCGCACCACCAGATCCTGTTCCAGTTCGACGCCCGCGGCGCCACTCAGGCGCTCGATGCGGCCGTCGGCCCGCGATGCGATGCCCACGGCATCCTGCAGATCGATGAGCTGGAACACGGTCTGCAGATCATGAAAGCCATCGGCACGCCGACCGGTGACCCGCAGCATGAGATTGAGTTTGGCCGGCGCCGCGAACCAGCGCAGTTCGGATCCGCTCACAGGGTCCACTGCGAGATCAGCACCTTCACGCGCAGCTGCGCGCGACTCAGCACCACGCGTTCCGGCAGCCAGCGACCGCCTTCGGCGCGCCAGGCCGGGTAGTCGATCTGCCAGCCGGACTGCGTCAATGACGCGAGGCGCTGCGCCTCATCGAGGCGGATTTCAGCCGGCTGCGAAGGATCATCCACACCCAGCATCCAGTAGCGCAATTGCGCCAGCGGCAGCTCGAAGCCCAGCATGCCGGCCAGCGCCTGCTCGGCCTCACTGCCGGTGAGCTTGCGGCCATCGCGATCGGCATAGCGCAATTCGCCGCCGACATAGTCGAGCTGCGCGGCCACACCCAGCGGGCCACTCAAGGTGAGATGCGTATCGGCCTGCTGCTGTTGCCAGCCGATGCCGCTGGAAAAACCTTCGCTGCCGGCGGCCACCGCCACGCGGCCGCTCCACTGATAGCTGGCCTGCTGCTGCAGGGCTGCGTGGCTTTGCTGCCAGGGCATGGCATTGCTGCTGGAGCGCGGCGCGCTGACGCAGCCGGCCAGCAACGTGGCCAGCGCCAGCGCAGCAAGGACAGCCAAGCGTGGCGTCATCATCATGCGCCCCGGGTAACCATGCAGCGCGCGTTCAGGTCTCGGTGGAGGGCTGCAGCGGATGCTGTTGCAGCAGCTTCTTGAGCAGCTCGCTGTCCGGATCGAGGCGCGCGCCGCGCTGCCAGACCTCCAGCGCCTGCTGCTTCTCGTCCAGGCTCCACAGCACCTCACCCCAGTGCGCGGCGATGTCGCCGTTCTCGAGCAGGCGCCAGGCGCGCTCGAACAGCGGCAGCGCGGCACGCGCATTGCCACGGCGATACTGCAGCCAGGCCAGGCTGTCGAGAATGGAAGGATTGTCCGGCTGCTCTTTCAGGGCGGCGCGCACCAGCTGCTCGGCGCGCGTGAGCTGCTGGGAATGATCGGCCAACGTGTAGCCCAGCGCATTGGCGATGTCCGGATCCTGCGGGCGCGCCTTGCGCAGGTTCTCCAGCTCGGTGATGGCCTCGCGCGTCTTGCCGGCGCGCTCCAGCACCACCGCGTACTGGTAGCGCAGGCTGGGGTCGGAACCATATTCGGCCAGCTGACCCTTGATCTCGCTGACCGCCTCGCTCACCGAACCGCAATCGGCCAGCAGTGCCGAGCGCTGGATATGCGCCTGCAGACGCGCGGGTGCATCGGCATCGGCGCTGGGCGCCAGCAGCTCCAGCGCTTGCTGCTGCTGACCGGCGCTGCACAGCAGCCGCGCCATGCGCTGCCGCGCGCTGCTGTCGTAGGCGGTGCCGCCGAGCAGGCCATAGCCACGCAGCGCGGCCTGTTTGTCACCGCGCTGTTCGGCCAGTGCCGCCATGTAGTACACGCCGGTGACCACGCTGTTCTCGTCCTTCAGCATGGGCTCGAGCAGCTGTTGGGCCTGCTCCTGCCTGCCATCGGCCAGTGCCTGCAGCGCGAGCTGGCGTTGCGCCTCACGGCGCAGCACGGCCTGATCGCTCTTCTGCATCTGCTCGAGCTGCTGCGCCAGCTCCTGATCCTGGCCGAGACGCTCCAGCACTTCGGTGCGTGCCATGGCCGCCTGCTCGGGCTGCGACTTCGCCAGCGCGTCGATGGCGGCATAGGCCGCGGTCGCATCGCCCAGGCTGCTGCTGCCGCGCGCCACCAGCCACTGCGCTTCCTGCTGCAGCTGCGGCGTGATGTCCTCGACAGCCAGCGCCTTGCGCGCCAGCTCCACCGAACTGCGGTAATCGAAACCATTGAAAGCCAGCTGCGCCAGTGCCAGCTGCACGGAAGCGCCCGCCATCGCGGCATTGCCGGCCGGCAGGCCATCGAACATGCGCCGCAGCGGCGCATTGTCGGCATCGCCGGCCAGCGTGGCGATTTCGGCGGCCACATCATCGGGCTTGGCCGCGCCCGGCAGCGCCAGCCAGCGCAGCCACAGCGCGCGGGCGGCGGCGACATCGTAGACCTCGAGCTGGGCACGAATGCCGGCGTGCAACGCTTCCGGCGAGGTGGGTGCGAGCTGCACCCAGCGCTGCGCGGCGATGCGCGCCAGCTGCGGCTGCGCGCAGTCCAGCGCCACCTGCGTGGCGCGGCCAGCCACCCCGGCATCGGCCAGGCGCTGCACCAGCACGCTGTAGTTCATCGCCGCCTTGCTGCACTGGCCGCGTTGCAGGGCCACCTCGGCATCCAGCACCAGCGTGTTGGCCTCCTCCAGCGAGGAGCCTTCGCGTGCCATGCCGGGGATCAGCCACACCGCGAGCAGCGTGGCGGGCAGAGCGGAACCGATCAGCGTGCGGTGCCAATTTTTCATGATCATGCGACTATAGCTCAGATGAAATCGTCGATCCGCCTTAAGCTTGAGAAAGCCGTCGAACGTTTTGAGGAAGTGGGCCGATTGTTGGCCGATCCGGAGCTGGCGGGGGGATCGTCGCAGTTCCGCGACTTGTCGGTGGAATATGCCCAGCTGCAGCCCACCGCCGACGCCTTCAATGCCTACCGGCAGCTCGAAGGGGAACTGGCCGCTGCGCAGGAATTGCAGCGCGACGGCGACCCGGGCATGCGTGAACTGGGCGAGAGCGAGGTCACGCAACTCAACGCACAGATCGCGGCGCGGGAACAATCCCTGGCGCTGCTGCTGCTGCCCAGGGACGATCGCGACGAGCGCAATATCTACCTGGAAGTGCGCGCCGGCACCGGTGGCGATGAGGCGGCGATCTTTGCCGGCGATCTGCTGCGCATGTACCTGCGCTACGCGGAACGGCAGCGCTGGCAGGTGGAAACGCTCAACGAGAATCCCGGCGAACATGGCGGCTACCGCGAGGTGATCTGCCGCATCGTCGGCCGCGGCGCCTTCTCGCGCTTCAAGTTCGAATCCGGCGCGCATCGCGTGCAGCGCGTACCGGCCACCGAAGCGCAGGGCCGCATCCACACCTCGGCCTGCACGGTGGCCATCCTGCCGGAGCTGGAGGAGATCGACGCCATCGACATCAACCCGGCCGACCTGCGCATCGACACCTACCGCTCATCCGGCGCCGGCGGCCAGCACGTGAACAAGACCGAGTCGGCCATCCGCATCACGCATATCCCCACGGGCGTGGTGGTGGAGTGCCAGGACGAGCGCTCGCAGCACAAGAACCGCGCGCGGGCGATGTCCTTGCTGCAGGCGCGCCTGCTGGCCAGCGAGCGCGAGAAACGTGATTCAGCCCAGGCCCAGTCGCGCAAGCTGCAGGTGGGCAGCGGCGATCGCTCCGAGCGCATCCGCACCTACAACTTCCCGCAGGGGCGCGTCACCGACCATCGCATCAACCTGACGCTGTACAAACTCGCGCAGGTGATGGATGGCGATCTGGATGAACTGCTCGATGCGCTCCGGCAGGAATATCAGGCGGAGCTGCTGGCCGCGGAGTAGAGCACCTGCGCCAGCGCCAGCATGAAGCACTGCATGCCGGCCTCGAACAACAGGGCGAGCGCAGTCTGCAACGCCTGCATCGGCGCACTGGCGGCATTGCCCAGCACGCCCATCAGCACGCCCAGCACGGCGCTGGCCATGATCACGCAGACCGCGACGACCAGCAGGCCGATGACGAAGGCGGCCGTGCTCTTCCACCACATCGAACGGATGCGCAGCACGCTGGTACGCAGCACCTGCCACGGCCCCAGCGCCTCGAACAGCGCCACACAGGGCACGATGAAGAAACAGACGATGAGAAAGAAGGCCAGCACCAGCATCGGAATGCCGAGCAGCAGCGAGAGTGCGCCCATGGGCACCAGCAGCGGATAGGCGCACAGGCTCAACGCCGCGCCCGCCAGCACCACTGCCGCCAGCTGCACCGGCAGGCGCCGCAGCGCGAACATCAGCTCGGCGCGCAGATCCGGCACACCGCCGCCCAGCAGCGTGCGCTGACGCAGCAGCACCGTGCTCATCAGCCAGAGTGAAGCCGCCAGGCCTGCGACGTACAGCATCCAGAAAGCCGGATCGTCGGGCGGTTGCGTCAGCGGCGTCTTGATGCCATGGGCCGTGAGATACAGCAACGGAGCCTGCGCGCACAGGGCAGCGATCATGGCCTCGGGCAGCGTCTTGAACAGCGTGGCCCGGAACAGCTGGCTGGCCGCCTCCAGCAGCGTGCTCACGCTGGCATCACGGCCGGGCAGCATCATCATCGGCATGCGAAACTCCACGAATTGAAACCATCCCGCCATCTTAACCCATGCAAACTCTCGAGCAGGCGCTGCGTGCAGCCGCGCTGCAACTGGCAGCCTTCGACAGCGCCCGGCTGGATGCGGAACTGCTGCTGGCGCACCTGCTCGGCATGCGCCGTGGCGCCCTGCTGGCGCATCTGACAGACACCTTGCAGCCGTCGCTGGCCGAGCGCTATGCGCAGCTCCTCCGCGCGCGCGCCACCGGCCAGCCAGTGGCCTACCTGATCGGTGAGCGCGAGTTCTGGTCGCTGCCGCTGCAGGTATCACCCGCAGTGCTGGTGCCGCGGCCGGACACCGAGACGCTGGTGGAACGCGCGCTGCTGCGCGGCCCGCTCGCGGCTGCGCGCTGCGCGGATCTGGGCACCGGCTCCGGTGCCATTGCGCTGGCGCTGGCGCACGAGCGCCCCGCGTGGCAGATCCTGGCCACCGACGCCTCGGCCGCGGCACTGGCCGTGGCGCGCGCCAATGCGCAGCGCCTGGAGTTCGGCAACGTGGCCTTTGCGCAGGGTTCCTGGTGCGCCGCGCTGGGTACCGGGCGCTTCGATCTGATCGTCAGCAACCCGCCCTACCTGGCCGAGGAGGATGCCGCACTCGCGGACCCGGTCCTGCAGCAGGAGCCACGCAGCGCCCTGGTCAGCGGGGCCACTGGCCTGGAAGCCTATGAAGCGCTGGCGCGACAGACGCCAGCTCACCTGCACCCCGGCGGCTGGCTGCTGCTGGAGCATGGCGCAACGCAGGCAGCAGCGGTGGCGGAACTGCTTGTCGCTCAAGGGTTCTCTCACGTAGGCTCCCACCCCGATCTGGCCGGGCTGCCACGCGTCACCGAGGCGCAGTGGCCTGGACCGGTTCCAGACATTAAGTGAAATCTCTATTCAGGAATCTCAGGTATGGCCACGGTCCGTTTTGAAACCACGCACGGCAACTTCACGGTGGAGCTGCTGGAAAAAGAAGCCCCGGTCACGGTGGAAAACTTTCTGACCTACGTCGACGACGGCTTCTTCGACGGCACGATCTTCCATCGCGTGATTCCCGGCTTCGTGATCCAGGGCGGCGGCCTGACTCCGGACTTCGCGCAGAAGAAGACCCGCGCGCCGATCAAGAATGAAGCCGCCAATGGCCTGAAGAACCTGCGCGGTTCGCTGTCGATGGCGCGCACCGACGATCCGCACAGCGCCACCTCGCAGTTCTTCGTCAACCTCACCGACAACGACTTCCTCGACCAGGGCCGCGGCAACCCCGGCTACGCCGTGTTCGCACGCGTCACTGAAGGGCTGGACGTGGTCGATGCCATCGCCAGGGTGAAGACCGGCCGCGTGCGCGGCTACACCGACGCTCCGGTGGAAGAAGCCCTGATCAAGTCGGTCAAGCGCGTCTGACGCGCGCATGGCCCGCCGCTCGCTGCTCTGGGGGCTGACGCGCGCCCTGCTGCTGGCTGTGCTGGCCGTCTTCATCAGCTGCGTGCTGATGGTGCTGGTGCTGCGCTGGGTGCATCCCTGGCGCAGCGCCTTCATGATCGAAGCCAGCATCGACGCCATGACCCGCGGCGAGCGCGGCTACCAGACCCGCTATCAGTGGGTGGATCTCGAGGACATCTCGCCGCAGGCAGCCATCGCCGTGATTGCCTCGGAAGATCAGCAGTTTCCGTTTCACATGGGCTTCGATCTGAAGTCCATTCGCGAGGCTGTGCGCCACAACGCGCGCAGCAGGAAGGTGCGCGGCGCCAGCACCATCTCGCAGCAGGTGGCCAAGAACCTGTTCCTGTGGTCGGGTCGCAGCTACTTCCGCAAGGGCCTGGAAGCCGGCTTCACGCTGCTGATCGAAGCGCTCTGGCCGAAGGAGCGCATTCTCGAGATGTATCTGAACATCGCCGAGTTCGGTCCCGGCACCTATGGCGTGGAAGCCGCCGGACAGCGCTACTTCCGCAAGCCGGCGCGCCGACTGAGCCGCTATGACGCGGCCTTGCTGGCGGCGGTACTGCCGGCGCCGCGCCGATTGCATGTGGAAGCGCCGTCCGCCTATGTGCAGAGCCGCCAGCAGTGGATCCTCGGGCAGATGAGCGGGCTGGGCGGCACCGCCTATCTCGATGAGCTGAACAATCCCGTGCCTGCGCGCGCGCACTGACGCAGCAACGTTCGCGCCGGCCAGCGCGGACTCTTCAGTAGATCTCCGGCACGAACATCTCCTCAAGCACCGGCCGGCGCAGGGGAAACCCGATGTTGGTGGCTGCGCCTTACGGTTTGTGTCAGCTCCCGTCAGAAGTTGAGATGGGCCTGCAGCGCAAAGATGTCGATCGAGGACTTTTGCACGCCATCGATCAGCCCATAGGCGGCCTCGCTGCCATTGTCCTGATCGAGCTTCGCGTCCTTGGCGATCAGATGCGCATAGCCGGCATCGATCACCAGGGTCTGGTTGGGCTTCCAGCTGGCGCCGGCCGACAGCCAGGTGCGATCCGCATCCGGCAGGCGCGGCGTGCGCGTGCTGTCCGGCACCGGGCTCTGGTCGTAGGCTGCGCCCACGCGCAGCACCCAGCTGTCGCTGACCTGGCAGTCGGCGCCCAGCGCGTAGCGCCAGGTGTCCTTCCACTTCTCGGGGGTCGAGGACAGCGTGGTGCCCGAATCGCGCACGATGTTCAGCGCCGGCACCGAACTCCAGCCGGTCCACGACACATCCGCCATGACCGCGGCGCGATCGGTGAGCTTGTGCGTCAGCGAGGCGATGGCCAGCGCCGGCAGCTTCAGATCCAGCGACACCGGACCATCGGCCAGCTGCCCGACACCGGCTGTGGCGATGATGCCGGCCACGTAGGGATTGGTGCTGCCGGGCAGATCGAAATTCACGTCGCCACGGATGTGATAGCTGATGGCGGAACGATACGACACGCCGATGCGCGTATTGTCGGTGGCCTTGAACAGCGCACCTGCGTTCCAGCCCCAGGCATTGTCGCTGCCGGTCACCGTGCTGGTGCCGGTGAGATCGTAGCTGGCGGCGGCCGCGGTGAGGTAGTTGCCCTGGCTGATCTGGGAATTCGCGTACATCGTCGTCAGCGTATTCAGCAGCGCCGCCGCCACGTTCACATTGCTGCTGAGCGTGGCCTTGATGTGCTGCTGGTCCGCGCCGATGCCGAACGACCACCGATCGCTGAGCCGCCAGGCCAGCGTGGGATTGATGTTGAGGGTCTTCACATCGGACTTCAGGGCCTGGAAGCGACCCACCCAGCCATTGTCGTACTCGGTCTTCAGACCATAGGGCGCGTTCACGCCGAGGCCGGCCACCAGACGCGGTGACAGCCGCCAGGCCAGGTAGGCGCTGGGCACGGTATTGAGGCCACCGGCGTTGCCGCCGTCACCACCGACGGAAGTCTGACCGGCAGCGGCAACGCTCACGAGGTCGCTATGGAACTTGCTGTCGATATCCACCAGCGAGGCGCCCACCACCGCCTGGCTGTTGAGCTCAGCCAACCCCGCCGCATTGAAGAAAATCGTCGTGGCGTCATCGGCCACCGCAGCGCTGCCGGCAAAGGAGCGCCCCAGACCGCTGGCGCTCTGCTCCAGCAGCGCAAAACCGGCACCGAAGGCTGGCGCAACGCCGGCCGCGCCCAGCGCGGCCATCCACAGCAGCTGCTTCACGGAACGATCAATGGACTTCATGAATCCCCCTATCCAGGTATTTCGACTGTGCGTGTCGGGTTGACGACGGTCAGTGCCCGGGCTCTCTGCCCACAATTTCCCTGCCGGCAATTCTGCGCCCGCCGGTGTGCGAGTTGCAAAAGCGCCGCTGTTACCGCACCCTGCTGAGCACCCATGACAACCACCGCCACCCGCCAATACCGTTACTACGACCTGGTGATGGCGGCCTATGTCTGCATCCTGCTGTGTTCGAACCTGATCGGACCCGCCAAGGTTTCCACGCTGCATTTCCCGCTCATCGGCGATGTCACCTTCATGGCCGGCGTGCTGTTCTTCCCGCTCTCCTACGTCTTCGGCGACGTGCTCACCGAAGTGTACGGCTACGCGCGCGACCGGCGTTGCGTGTGGGCCGGCTTCGGCGCACTGGCCTTCGCCTCGCTGATGGCCTGGACCATCGTCACACTGCCGCCGGCGCAGGAGTGGCTGGACAAGCAGCCGGCGGTGGCCGCGATCTTCGGCAGCACGCCGCGCATCATCGCTGCCTCCATCATCGCCTTCTGGTGCGGCTCCTTCGTCAACAGCTATGTGCTGGCCAAGATGAAGCTGTGGAGCAGCGGCAAGTGGTTGTGGACGCGCACCATCGGCTCGACCATCTGCGGCGAGGCGGTGGATTCGGCGCTGTTCTACAGCATCGCGTTCGCCGGCTCCTGGGATCCAAAGCTGCTGTTCACCGTCATGACCACGCAGTACGTGCTGAAGACCACGTGGGAGATCGTCATGACGCCGGTCACCTATCGCGTGGTCGCAGCGCTGAAGCATGCCGAGCAGGAAGACTTCTACGATCGGCAGACGGATTTCACGCCGTTCTCGCTGAAGACCTGAAGAACACGCGGCCCGCGCGCGGCCACGAAATCAGTTCAGCGTCCGGCTCGGCGTTGGGCTGGTCCCGGCTTGCGCAAACACCCGCTCGATGTCGATGGCATCGAAGCGATACGGGTGCGCACAGAACTCGCAGGTCACGGTGACATGCCCATGCTCGGCGAGCACGGCCTGCGCTTCCTGCTCGCCGAGCAGACGCAGCAGCTCGGTGACGCGTTCGGGACTGCAGCGACAGGCGAAGCGCACCGGCGTACCGCCATGCAGATGGCAGTCGAACTCGCCGCACAGCTGCCGGGCCACCTCTTCCACCGCGGCGCTGCGCAGCGTGGCGACAGGCAATGCCAGCAGATTCTTCTGCATCTCGTCCCAGGCCGCTTCCGCGCGCGCCGCCTGCGCTTCGCCGCCAGCCGCCGCCTGCGGCAGCTTCTGCAGCAATACACCCGAAGCGCGGGTGTGATCAGCCAGCAAGGCCAGCCGCGTGGGCAGCTGCTCGGAGCTGGCAAAATAGTTTTCCAGACATTCGGCCAGCGTTGCGCCCTGCAGCGGCACGACGCCCTGGTAGCGCGCGCCGCTGTGTTCGGTCTCCAGCGTGACGACCAGCCGGCCGTCGCCGATGAGTTCGGCAAAGCTCGCGGATTCCTGGGCGCCCAGGCTGTGGTGCGCGATGGCGCGCAGTTCAAAGTCGCGCGTGCATTGGGCCACCAGCAGGCTCACGCGGCCATTGCCGGCCAGCTGCAGCGTGAGCTGACCGTCGAACTTCAGCGTGGCCGCCAGCAACACCGAGGCCACCGCCGCCTGACCCAGCAGTTCTTCCACCGCTGGCGGATACTGCTGCCAGGCGCGCATGTCATTCCAGGCATCCCGCAGCTGCACCCACTGTCCGCGCACCGGGTGAGGGTCGAGCAGGAAGCGGCGCAATTCGCCGCTGCCGCGGCCAGAATCCTCAGCCACCGAGTTTCTTCTTCAGCAGATCGTTCAGCAGCGCCGGATTGGCCTTGCCCTGGGTGGCCTTCATGACCTGGCCGACGAAGAAGCCGAACAGCTTGTCCTTGCCGGAGCGGTAGTCCGCCAGCTGGCCGGGGTTCGCTGCCATGACGACGTCGATGGCCTTCTCGATGGCGGAGTTGTCCGTGATCTGCTGCAGACCCTTGGCGGCGATGATGGCGTCGGCGCTTTTGCCGTCGCTCCACATGGCCTCGAACACTTCCTTGGCGATCTTGCCGCTGATGGTGTTGTCGCGCACGCGCTTCAACAGGCCGGCCAGCGCCGCGGCCGACACCGGGCTCGCGCCGATCTCCAGGCCATCGCGGTTGAGGAAGCCGGAGAAATCGCCCATGACCAGATTGGCCACCAGCTTGGGCTCACCACCCAGTTCTTTCACGGCTTCTTCGTAGTACGCCGCCAGCTCGCGACTGGCCGTCAGCACACCGGCGTCGTAAGCTGACAGGCCGTGCTCGCTCGCGAAACGCGCCGCCTTCTGGTCGGGCAGTTCCGGCAGCGCCGCGGCCACGCCGTCGATGAAGGCCTGGTCCACTTCCACCGGCAGCAGATCCGGATCCGGGAAGTAGCGGTAGTCGTTGGCCTCTTCCTTGGAACGCATGGAGCGCGTCTCGCCCTTGTCGGGATCGTACAGGCGCGTCTCCTGCACCACCTTGCCGCCGCCTTCGAGCACTTCGATCTGGCGACCGATCTCGTAGTTGATGGCCTTCTCGACGAAGCGGAACGAGTTGATGTTCTTGATCTCGGCGCGCGTGCCGAACTTTTCCTGCCCCCTGGGGCGCACGGAGACATTGGCATCGCAACGGAACGAGCCTTCCTGCATGTTGCCGTCGCAGATACCCAGGTAGCGCACCAGCGTGTGCACCTTCTTCATGTAGGCCACGGCTTCTTTGGCCGAACGCATCTCGGGCTCGGAGACGATCTCGATCAGCGGCGTGCCGGCGCGGTTCAGATCCACGCCCGTCAGGCCCACGAGACCTTCGTGCAGACTCTTGCCGGCGTCCTCTTCCAGATGCGCGCGCGTCACGCCCACGCGCTTGGTGCTGCCGTCATCGAGCACGATGTCGATGTGGCCACCAGCCACGATGGGCAGCTCGTACTGGCTGATCTGATAACCCTTGGGCAGATCCGGGTAGAAGTAGTTCTTGCGCGCGAATACCGAGCGGCGCGCCACCCTGGCCTGGATGGCGATGCCAAACATGGCCGCCATGCGCACGGCCTCGGCATTGAGCACCGGCAGCACGCCGGGGTAGCCGAGATCGATGAGGTTGGCCTGGGCATTGGGCGCAGCGCCAAACGCGGTGGCCGAGCCGGAGAAGATCTTCGACCGGGTGGCAAGCTGGGCATGGATTTCCAGCCCGATGACGGTTTCCCATTCCATCACTTCAATCCCTCGGCACGAAAGGCATCCGGCACCTGGCGGTGCCAATCGGTATCCAGCTGGTAGCTGTGGGCCGCATTGAGCAGCTGCTCTTCGGAGAAATGCGGGCCGATCAGCTGCAAGCCCACGGGCAGCGCATTGACGAAACCGCAGGGCAGCGACAACGCCGGCAGGCCGGCCAGATTGGCGCCGATGGTGTAGATGTCGTTCAGGTACATGGTGACCGGATCGTCGACCTTGGCGCCCAGCTCGAAGGCCGGGGTGGGCGTGGTCGGACCCAGGATCATGTCCACGGACTTGAAGCTCGCGCTGAAGTCGCGCGCGATCAGCTGACGCACGCGCTGGGCCTTCAGGTAGTAGGCGTCGTAATAGCCGGCCGACAGCACGTAGGTGCCGGTCATGATGCGGCGCTTGACCTCGGCGCCGAAACCTTCGGCGCGCGAGCGCTTGTACAGGTCGGTGAGATCGCGCGGATTCTCGCAGCGATGACCGAAGCGCACCCCGTCGAAGCGCGCCAGGTTGGAAGAGCACTCGGCCGGCGCCACCACGTAGTAGGTGGGCACGGACAGCGGCAGGTTCGGCAGGCTCACCTCGCTGAACACGGCGCCCTGCTGCTTCAATACATCGATGGCCGCGTGGATGGCGCTGGCGATGCCAGCATCCAGCCCGGTGTCGAAGAACTCCTTGATCAGCCCGATGCGCAAACCCTTGATGGACTTGCCCAGCGCCGCGCTGTAATCCGGCACCGGCAGATCCACGCTGGTGGAGTCCCTGGGATCGAAGCCCGCCATGGTTCCCAGCAGCAGCGCCGCGTCGGCGGCACTGGCCGAGAGGATGCCGCCCTGATCCAGGCTGGAGGCGAAGGCGATCATCCCGTAGCGCGACACCCGACCATAGGTGGGCTTGATGCCGGTGACGCCGCAGAAGGCCGCCGGCTGGCGGATCGAACCGCCGGTATCGGTGGCGGTTGCCGCCGGCACCAGGCGCGCGGCCACGGCCGCCGCCGAGCCGCCCGAGGAGCCGCCCGGCACACGCTCGAGATCCCAGGGGTTCTTCACCGGACCGAACCAGCTGGTCTCGTTGGAGGAACCCATGGCGAACTCGTCCATGTTGGTCCGGCCCAGCACCACGGTGCCGGCGGCACGCAGCCTGGCCACCACGGTGGCGTCATAGGGCGAGACGAAATTGGCCAGCATGCGCGAGCCGCAGGTGCTCAGCGAGCCTTCGGCGCAGAAGATGTCCTTGTGCGCGATGGGAATGCCGGTCAGCGCGCCGCCCTCGCCCCGGGCGATCTTCTGGTCGGCGGCCGCCGCGGCGGCCAGCGCCTTGTCGGCCTCGACGCTGGTGAAGGCATTGAGCTTCGGCTGCGCCGCGTCAATACGCGCCAGCAGGCTTTTGGCCAGTTCGGTGGCAGAAAACTTGCGGCCGGCCAGCCCGGCTGCCAGCTCAGTGACTGTCTGCAAATGCATACATTACTCGATGACTTTCGGAACGAGATACAGACCGGCTTCGACCTGGGGTGCGTTTTGCTGGAACAGCGCGTGCTGATCGCTCTCGCTCACCTGGTCGGCACGCAGCCTTTGCGTAAGCCCCGGCAGCGGATGGCTCATGGGCTCGACCTGGGCCGTGTCGGCGCGATCGAGCTCACCGACCAGACCGATGATGCTGGAGAGCGAGGCTACATAGGCCGCGGTCTCGGCCTCGGTCAGATCGAGGCGCGCCAGATGGGCAATGTTCTGGATGTCCTTCGCGGTCAGGCTCAAGGCGGGCGTCTCCGGCAGGGGAAAAACAGCGGGAAATCATACACCTTCCGCCTTGTGGAATACCCCTTCGATTGCTAGATTAGCGCACTAATTTTTCCACCCCTAACCCCTTCTGGCAGCCTTACATGTTCAAGCGCCTGCGCGGCTATTTTTCCAGCGATTTGTCGATCGATCTGGGTACGGCCAACACCCTGATCTACGTCCGCGATCGCGGCATCGTGCTCAATGAGCCTTCGGTCGTTGCCGTGCAGGATGAACCCTCGCGCGGCGGCAAGATCATCGTGGCGGTTGGCGCCGAGGCCAAGGGCATGCTGGGCCGCACGCCTGGCCACATCAACGCGGTGCGTCCGATGAAGGACGGCGTGATCGCCGACTTCACCTACACCGAGAAGATGCTGCAGTACTTCATCAACAAAGTGCACGGCAACCGTTTCCTCAAGCCCTCGCCGCGCGTGCTGGTGTGCGTGCCGTTCGGCTCCACCCAGGTGGAGCGCCGCGCCATCCGCGAGTCGGCCGAAGGTGCTGGTGCGCGCAATGTCGCCATCGTCAGCGAACCGATGGCCGCGGCCGTGGGCTCCGGCCTGCCGGTGCAGGAAGCGCGCGGCTCCATGGTGCTGGACATCGGTGGCGGCACCAGCGAAGTCGCGGTGCTGTCCCTGAACGGCATCGTGTATGCGAACTCGGCGCGCATCGGCGGCGATCGCTTCGACGACGCCATCATGAATTACGTGCGCCGCAACTACGGCATCCTGATCGGCGAAGCCACGGCCGAACGCATCAAGATCGAGATCGGCTCGGCCTATCCGGGCCAGCAGGTGCGCGAGCTGTCGGTGAAGGGCCGCAATCTCTCCGAAGGCGTGCCGCGCAGCTTCACGCTGAACAGCAACGAGATCCTCGAAGCCCTGCAGGAGCCGCTGCAGGGTATCGTCAGCGCCGTGAAGCAGGCGCTGGAGCAGACTCCGCCCGAACTCGGCGCGGACGTCGCGGAGCGCGGCATCGTGCTCACCGGCGGTGGCGCGCTGCTGCGTGACATCGACAAGCTGCTCATGGAAGAAACCGGTCTGCCCGTCGTGGTCGCCGATGATCCGTTGACCTGCGTGGCACGCGGCGGCGGTCGCATCCTCGAGCTGATGGACGAACTGGGACCGGGTCACTTCGGGCTCGAATGAGCTTCGGATCTCCCAGCGATCGCCCCTTATACGATCGCGGTCCGTCGGCCGGTCTGCGTTTCGCGGTCTACGCGCTGCTGGCGCTGGTCCTGATGTATCTGGACCAGCGCGGCCGCTGGACCTCGCAGCTGCGCTACGGACTGCAGGCCCTCGCATACCCGGTGCAAACCGCGGTCAATTCGCCAGCCAGCATGTGGCGCTGGCTGACCGAGAGCCTGCAATCGCGCAGCGCGCTGCGTACCGAGAACGACGAGCTGCGGGAGGCGCTGCGCACGGCACAGCTTGCGGCCCTGCGCGCCGACGGGCTGGAGCGCGAGAATGTCGAGCTGCGCGGTCTGAAGGCCGCGCTGCCGCCGCTCATCAAGAAGTGGCAGCTCGCCGAGGTCATCGGCGTGGATTCCAACCCGTCGCGCCAGCGCGTGGTCATCAACCACGGCGCCAGCAGCGGCGTCTTCAACAACCAGGCCGTCATCGACGCCCAGGGCGTCCTCGGTCAGGTGGTGTCGGTGGGCCCGCTGAGCGCCGAAGTCATCCTGATCACCGATCCGGAGAGCGCCATCCCCGTGCAGGTGCTGCGCAATGGCGTGCGCACCATCGCGGTGGGGTCGGGCATCTCCGGCGAGCTGCTGCTGCCCTATCTGGCCACCAACTCCGACATCCGCAGCGGCGATCTGCTGCTGAGCTCGGGACTGGGCGGCGTCTATCCCTCCGGCTATCCGGTGGCACGCGTCACCGGCGTGGTGCGCGACGCCAAGCAGGCACTGGCGCAGGTGCATGCGCAACCCATCGCCGGCATTGCCGCCAGCCGCGAAGTGCTGCTGGTGGAATTCACGCCGGAACACCCGGCGGCACCGGTGGCCCAGCCGGCCGCGCCGCTGACCCGGCCGACCACCACGCCGGCGCTCGACAACAATAAAGATGACGAATAAGTGAGCAACGGCGGCGCATCCCGTCTGGCGGTATGGCTGACCGTGCTGTGCGGTCTGGTGCTCAGCGTCGTGCCGCTGCCCACATCGCTGGCAGTGCTGCGGCCGGTGTTCCTGGTGATGGTGGTGCTGTACTGGTCCATCATGACGCCACGCACCGGCGGCATCCTGCTGGGTTTCGTCGGCGGTCTGTTCCTTGACGTGTTCACCGGTTCGCTGCTGGGCGAGCATGCCCTGGCCGCGGCGCTGGTCACCTATCTCGCCATCCGCCTGAGCCTGCTGTTGCGCGCCAAGCCGCTGTTCGAGCAGTCGCTGTTCGTCTTTGCCGCACTGGTGATCTACGAAGGCGCGCTGTGGGCCATCGACGGCTGGACCGGCCGCACCTATTCCACGCCGCTGCGCTGGGTGCACACGCTGACCGGCGCGCTGCTCTGGCCCATCATGGTCGGCATCTTCGGGCGCCTCTACTCGACGCGATGAACAGCAATGTCCGCATCAAGGACCTGTGGAAGGAGCAGCGCATCTACTCCAACCGCACGGTCGCGGCATTGTTCATCATCGGACTGCTGAGCCTGCTGCTGATCGGCCAGCTGGTGTGGTTGCAGATCTTCCAGCACGACTATTATCTGGAGCTCTCGCAGGGCAATCGCGTGCGGCTCGATCCGATTCCCGCCAGTCGTGGCCTGATCCTGGACCGCAATGGCAAGATCCTCGCCGACAACGAGCCGGGCTACCAGCTGGAGCTGGTGCGCGAACAGACCCCCGATCTGGCCGAGACGCTCAATCGTCTGGTGAGCATCGGGCTGCTGTCGGCCGATGAACTCGACGAGACGCGGCGCGCCATCATGGCACGCCGCAGCTTCGACAGCGTCCCGATCCGTCTGCGCATGACGGATGAGGAAATCGGCCGCTTCGCGGTCCATCGCCATGAATTCCCGGGTGTGGATCTGGTGACCCGCCAGACGCGCCACTACCCCTACGGCGAACTGGCCGTGCACGCACTCGGTTATGTGGGCGCCATCAGCGAGCAGGACCTGCAGCGCATCGATCGCAGTGCCTACAATGGCACCACGCTGATCGGCAAGACCGGCGTGGAAGCCAGCTACGAGAAAGAGCTGCACGGCAAGAACGGCTATCGCGAAATCCTGGTGAATGCCCAGGGCCGCTCGGTGCAGCGCGTCGGCGCCTACTCGCCGGTGCTGGAGTCGGAGATTCCGACCTCGGGCACGGACGTGCTCACCTCGCTGGATCTGGAAACCCAGCAGGCGGCCGAGGATGGGCTGGGCAGCTTTCGCGGTGCCGTGGTGGCCATCGATCCGGACACTGGCGATGTGCTGGCGCTGGCCAGCAAGCCGGGCTTCGATCCGGGCCTGTTCGCGCGCGGTCTGACGCGCGCCGAATACGCCTCGCTCACCGAAAACATCGACAAGCCGCTGCTGAATCGTGCGCTGCGCGGCGCCTACCCGGCCGGCTCGACCATCAAGCCCTTCATGGGTCTGGCCGGTCTGGAATACAAAGTGGTCAACCCGGATGAGACCGAGTTCTGCCGCGGCTACTTCATGCTGCCGGGCAGTTCGCGCCGCTACCGCGACTGGAAGGAACTGGGCCACGGCAACGTGAACCTGTACAAGGCCATCGCGCAGTCCTGCGACGTCTATTTCTATGGCCTGGCACGCACGCTGGGCGTGGATCGCATCGCCACCTTCCTGGATCGCTTCGGCTTCGGAGCTGTCACCGGCATCGACATCGGCGGCGAGAAGGCCGGTATCCTGCCCTCGCCGCAATGGAAGAAGCAGACCTTCAAGCGCGCTGCCGATCAGGTCTGGTATCCCGGCGAGACCATCAATTTCGGCATCGGCCAGGGCTATCTGACGGTGACGCCGGTGGAGCTGGCCCATGCCACCGCGCTGATCGCCGCGCGCGGCAGGAATTACGCACCGCGCCTGATCACCGGCACGCGCGACTCCAGCACTGGTCAGGTGGTGATGCTGCCGCCGAAGAGCGCAGCGAACATCGACGACATCGCGCCCGAATCCTGGGATGCAGTGGTGCAGGGCATGGTGGATGTGGTCAAGCAGGGCACGGCCACCAGCACCCCCGTGTCCAAGGCCATCTACAGTGTGGCTGCCAAGACCGGCACCGCGCAGGTGTACAGCCTGAGCCAGAGCGCCAGCAACAACGGCAAGGCCTTCGTCGCCGAGCGGCTGCGCAACCATGGCTGGTTCATCGCCTTCGCACCCGTGGATCATCCCAAGATCGCGGTGGCGGTGCTGCTCGAGAACGCCAGCCACGGCACCGCCGCGGCCCCCATCGCGCGCAAGGTCATGGATGCCTACCTGCTGAAGGAAGTGCCCGTGAGCGCGGTGGCCAACCCGGCGCCGGCAGCCGCTTCGGCACCCCCGGCCGGCAACCAGGCCCAATGATGCGCGAAGAGATCTTCAACACCCGACCGCGTCGACTCTCCGACACCACCCGGCTGATCGGTCGCTGGGGCCTGGACAGCGCCTTGCTCTCGGCGCTGTGCCTGCTCGGGCTGTATGCGCTCATCGTGCAGTACAGCGCTTCGGGTCAGAGCATGGAGACGGTGATCCGCACGGTGCTGCGCTTCGTGCTCGGCGGTGCGGCCATGGTGGCGCTGGCGCAGGCCAGTCCCAACTTCCTGCGCCGTCTGGCGCCGTGGCTGTACGGCGTTGGCATCGCCATGCTGCTGGTGGTCGACGCCATGGGCTATGTCAGCAAGGGCGCGCAGCGCTGGCTGGATCTGGGCATCCTGCGTTTCCAGCCTTCGGAGCTGATGAAGATCGGCGTGCCCATGCTGGCCGCCTCCTATCTGCACGAGCGCCCGCTGCCGCCGAGCTGGAGTGCGCTGGCCGTGGTCACCGGCATCATCTTCCTGCCGGTGGGCCTGGTGGCCATGCAACCCGATCTGGGTACGGCCGCGCTGATCCTGGCGGGCGGTGGCCTGGTGGTGCTGATGGCCGGCCTGTCCACGCGCCTCATCATCGCGCTGGCGGCGGCCGGCATCGGCGCGGCCGTCATCGGCTGGAACTTCCTGCTCGATTACCAGAAGCAGCGCGTACTCACCTTCCTCGATCCGCAGAACGATCCGCTCGGCCGTGGCTATCACATCATCCAGTCGCAGATCGCGATCGGCTCCGGTGGCCTGTTCGGCAAGGGCTGGATGAATGGCTCGCAGGCGCAGCTGAACTTTCTGCCGGAGAGCTCCACCGACTTCATCTTCGCGGTGATCGGTGAGGAATTCGGCCTGGTGGGGTTGCTGCTGCTGCTGCTGCTGTATCTCTTCATCGTGTCACGCTCGGTGTATCTGGCCAGCCAGACCAGCGACACCTTCTCGCGCCTGCTCTCCTCCAGCCTGGCGCTCACTTTCTTCGTGTACGTGTTCATCAACGCCGGCATGGTCAGCGGCCTGGTGCCGGTGGTCGGTGTGCCGCTGCCGCTGGTGAGCTATGGCGGCACCTCGGTCGTGACGCTGCTGGCAGGCTTCGGTATCCTCATGGGCCTGTACTCGCATCGCAAACTGGTGGGTTCCTGACAGGCATGCCGAAGCTGAGCAACACCCTGGGTATCCTGCTGCTGGCCCTGCTGCCGGGCACGGCGCTGGCCGACTCGCGCGCCGAGGACCGCAACCGCTTCGACCTCACCCGCAAGGACATCCAGTCCTTCGTCGCCGACTTCGCCACCACGCAGAAGCGCGATGCCGACGCAGTGTGGAAGCTGCTGGCGCAGGCCGAGCCGCAACCCAGGATCATCGAAGCGATGAGCAAGCCGGCCGAGAAGGCCCTGCCCTGGTGGCAGTACCGCGCGCGCTTCCTGACGCCGGAACGCATCGAACAGGGCGCACAGCTGTGGCGCGCGCATCGCGAGCTGCTCGATCAGGTCGCGGCCGAGCGTCATGTCGAACCCGAATACCTGATCGCCATCCTGGGTGTGGAAACCAGCTACGGGCGTATCACCGGCCGGTATCGCGTGCTCGATGCGCTCAGCACCCTGGCCTTCGACTATCCGGCGCGCAGTGAATTCTTCCGCAAGGAGCTGGCGCAGTACCTGCTGCTGGTCGAGGACGAGAAACTCGACGCCACCGCCACACTCGGCTCCTATGCCGGCGCCATGGGCGCTGCGCAGTTCATGCCATCGAGCTACCGCAACTTCGCCGTCAACGAAGGCAGCTCCACGCAGCGCGATCTGTGGAACGACTGGGGCGACATCTTCGCCAGCATCGCCAACTACTTCAGCCAGCACGGCTGGCAATATGGCGGGCCGGTGCTCGCCGAGGCCACGCTGGCAGCGGATCGCTCGCTGGATGCGCCCAGCACGGTCGCGCTGGATCGCACCCTGAAGGATCTCGCTGGCGCGGGCCTGACCGTCAGCACCTCGCTGCCGGCCGACACGCAGGCCGTGCTGATCTCCGCGCCGCGTGAGGATGCCCAGGCCTGGCGCGTGGGCTTCAAGAACTTCTATGTCATCACGCGCTACAACCGCAGCCCCATGTATGCCATGGCGGTGTATGAACTGGCCGCGGCCGTGAAGCAGCGCGTACTCGAGGACGCCAATCGATGAGAGCCGCGCGTGGCGCTGCCGGCGTCGCGTTGTGCTGTCTGGCGCTGCTGGGGGGCTGCGCCCATCGGCCGGCGCGGCGCGCCAGCCCCCTGCCGCCACTGCCCACCAATCTCGACGCCATTCCCGATGCGATTCCGCGCGTCGAAACACGCACCCGCGCCGGCAACCCGCCGTTCTACGAGATCAATGGCCGGCGCTATGTGGTGCTGAGCAGCAGCACCGGCTTCGTCGAGCGCGGCGTCGCCTCCTGGTACGGACCGGGATTCCATGGTCTGAAGACCGCCATGGGCGAGCCCTACGACATGCTGGGCATGACGGCCGCGCATCCGACCTTGCCACTGCCCACCTACGCGCGCGTCACCAATCTGTCCAATGGCCGCAGCGTCGTGGTCCGCATCAATGACCGCGGCCCGTTCGTCGCCAACCGCATTATCGATCTGTCCTACACCGCCGCGGCCAAGCTCGACATGATCCGCAGTGGCACGGCCTTCGTCGAAGTGCGGGCGCTGGAGCCTGGCGAACCGCTGGCGCCGTCGCAGAACACGCTGGATGCACCGGTACCGATCAACGCGGCACCGGCCGTCGTGGCAACGCCGGCTGCGACGCCGGACAATGCCGCAGCCGCCCCCGCCCTCACCGCGGCAATCCCCGAGACCACGGCCATTGCGGCGGATCCGATCGCGGCGCCGGTGCTGCCGGATCTGCCCGCGCAGCCGCTGTACATCCAGGTGGGTGCCTTCAGCGACGCCACCAATGCCGATCGTGCCGTGCAGCGTCTGCAAGCTGCCGGAATTTCCAATACCTTCATCCTGCCGCTCGATACCAACGGCCAGCGACTGCGCCGCATCCGCGTCGGTCCCATCGCCAGCGTCGCCGACTACGACGCGCTGGTGCGCAAGCTCGCCACTCTGGGTTTCCCGCAGGCCCGGCTGGCGCAGGATTAGCACCGACCAGCCCGCACGACCCTGCCGCAATATCAGTCATGAATCGCAGTCCGTGCGGCTCAGGCCACGCGCTGGCAGCCTCAGGCAGCTGCCGCGGCCTGCAACGGTTGCAGGCGCTTGAGCACGCACAAGGCCAGCACCGACAGCAGTGAACCGCAGGCCATGACGGTGGCCACCAGCGGAATGCTCAACCCCACCTGCAGCAGATAGCCCGCAACGATGGGCGCGAGCACAGCGCCGAGACGGCCCACACCGATGGCGATGCCCGTACCCATGCCACGCTGCTCCACCGGGAAGGAACTGGCGATGATGGCGTAGATGCCGAGGATGGCACCGTTGCAACCGAAGCCCGCCAGGATGCAGATCGGAATCAGCTTGCCGACATCCGCGGTGTTCATGCCGAAGGCCACCACGGCCGCCGCGGAGATCAGCAGCAGCGCCAGCGTCACGGCGAAGTTGCGGGTGCGTCCCGCCAGGATGCCCAGCGTCATGCCGCCGATCGCGCCACCGACATTGGCCCAGGTGAGCACACGTGCCGCCTGCGGTGCGGTGTAGCCCACTGAAGTCAGGATGCGTGGAATCCACTTCAGCATGAAATAGAAGCTGAACACATGCAGCAGATAGGTGGCAGTGACCAGCACGCACACCCACACCAGCGCCGGCGGCCAGCGCAGCGCCGGCCGGGCGGTTGTACCCACGCCCGCGCCACCTTGCGCGCTGCGCGCCAGCCAGCGCGGCGATTCGGGAATGAGCCAGAAGCCCAGCGGCAATGCCACCAGCGCGCAGAGGGCACCGAGATTGAAGATGAAACGCCAGCCACCATGTCCGAGCATGGCCGCCACGGCGAAACCGCCAGCCGCCGCGCCCACGGGATAACCGACCCCCACCAGCGCCACGCAGAAGGTGCGCAGCCGCGCATTGGAGAATTCCGCCGCCATCGAGTTGGTGCACACCAGGATGCCACCGATGCCAAGGCCGGTGATCGCGCGTGCCGTGATCAGCACCGTCAGATCCGGCGCATGACCTGCGATGCCCATGCCCACCGCAGTCAGCAGCAGGCAGCCCAGCAGCACCGGGCGACGCCCCAGTCGATCCGAGATACCACCGCCGAACACGGCGCCCACCGCCATGCCAAACAGCTCGATGGACAGCACCCAGCCGAGCCCGGCGAAATTGATGCCCCACTCCGCCGCTATGCCCGACGAGGCAAAACTGATGGAGAGCATGTCGAAGCCATCCAGTGCCATGAACAGCACGGACAGGCCGATGACCACCCACTGGGCAGCACTCATCGGCGCTTCATTGGAAGTCGATTCGGATACGTTGCTCATGTCGCCCCACAGACAGATGAAACGATTGCGTCCGGCCAACGAGGCGCGGACGCAGCCGGCAGTTCTTGTTTACCTGGAATCGGCGATGGCCAGCTTACGACGAGTGCGGCTGCGCCGCATCCGTCAGGCGCGAGCGCCGGGACCGGCGCCGGATGCTGGCCAGCACGCAGTCCAGGAGCCGTTCTTGTCAATCATTTGTCGCCATGTGGTAACTTTGTGACAAGGATGGCAAATCGCTTTGAAAGTAGGGTGGTCTACTTGCGGGCGTGAATACGCCTCTCGCCAGCATGGATCTGACGTCAAAACTGCTCGTGGTCGATGATGATCTGGAGCTGCGGCGACTGATCTCCGATTTCCTGGCCAGCCACGGCTATCGGGTGCGGGCCGTCGCCAATGCCGCCGAAATGCAGCCGGTGCTGGATGAGTTCCAGCCGGATGTCATCATTCTCGACATCATGATGCCCGGCGAAGATGGGCTCAGCATTGCGCGCCGACTGACCAGCCAGCGTGGTCCGGCCATCATCATCCTCAGCGCCCTGGCCAGCGACACCGACAAGATCATCGGACTGGAAGTCGGCGCCGACGACTACCTGCCCAAACCCTGCAATCCGCGCGAGCTGCTGGCGCGGGTGCGCGCGGTCCTGCGACGCAGCCAGGCAACGCCCAGCGCCGAACTGACCTTCGACGACACGCGCCTGGAATTCGGCGGCTGGCAGCTCGATCTGCGGCGCCGTGAGCTGCGCGACCCGAGCGGCACCTACATCAACCTCTCCAGTGGCGAATTCCTGCTGCTGCGTACCTTTGTCGAACATCCGCAGCGCGTGCTGAGCCGCGATCAGCTGCTGGAGTTCACCCGTGGCCGGCAGGTGGAACCCTTCGATCGCGCCATCGACAGCCAGATCAGCCGCCTGCGCCGCAAGCTCAACGAGCGCTCGGAGACGGAACTGATCCGCACCGTGCGCAATGAAGGCTACATGCTGCTGCCCAAGGTCACGCGGCTGTGAGCGTGGGTTGGTTGCGGGGATTGCGTCTGTCCATCTTCGGGCGCAGTTTCCTGCTGACATTGGCGTCGCTGTTGATCGCCGAGTGCGTGGGTGTGGCGCTGTTCGCCACGCAGCCGGTGAGCAGCGCTGCCTACCTGTCGGTGGCAGATCTGGCGCGCTCGCTGGTCTCCACCGATCGCATACAGAGCCGCGATGACTCGCTCGCGCCTGACGAGGATCTCCAGACGCCCCGATCTGGAGTGTCCAGCCTCAGCTCCGGTCCTCCTTCCGGTCCTCCGCCCGATGATCGTTTCGAATCGCTCGAGGATCTGCGCAAGAACTGGCATTTCAAGGATGCGACCAGCGCGCCGGCCGCTCCGCCGGACACCGACGCGGAGGCCTCACAACGGCTCACGGCGGTGTTGGCCACGCGCATCGGCGCCCAACCCGATCACGTGCGGCTCAATATCCGCAAACCAGGCTTCAGCCTGTTCGGTTCGGGCAGTGACGCCTCGTCACTGCTGCGACGGGGTTTTGTTGCTGGCTGGCAGCAGTCACCCGGACACTGGCGTGTCATTGAATCCGGGCCCTCCGACTCCCCCGACATCTTCAACCGTCAGGCGCTGTTGCTGTTCGCACTCGGGCTGCTGACGCTGCTGCCCCTGTCGTGGATGTTCGCGCGCGCACTGTCGCGGCCGATCAGCCGCTTTGCCGACGCCGCCCGTCATCTCGGCACCGATCCCTACGGCTCCGTGCTGGAACGTGAAGGTCCACCGGAAATGCTGGTGGCCATCGATTCCTTCAATGCCATGCAGGGTCGTCTGATGCGCCTGCTGCAGGAGCGCTCGCAGATGGTCGGCGCCATCGCACACGATCTGCGCACGCCGCTGATGCGCATTGCCTTCCGGCTCGATGCGGTCGAACCACCCCTGAAGGAAAAAATCGAAGCCGACCTGCAGGAAATGAAGCTGATGATCGCCGCAGCACTGGACTACGTGCGCGATCAGTCACTGGGTGGCGCGCGCCAGAAACTGGACTTCCGCCTGCTGGTGGAGAGCGTGGTCGATGATCAGCACGACGTCGGGCACGACGTCACCATGCAGGGTGGCGAGCCGGTCATCGTGCACGGCGATTCGATCGCCCTGCGACGCGCCATCAGCAACGTGGTCGACAATGCCCTGAAATACGGCGAACGCGCGCGGCTGCGACTGCGCAGTGCCGAGAACGAGTGCACACTGGAGATCGATGACGACGGCCCGGGCATTCCCGAATCCATGCGCGAGCGCGTGTTCGAGCCCTTCTTCCGCACCGAGGCCTCACGCAACCGCGACACCGGAGGCATCGGCCTGGGGCTCACCATCGTGCGCAGCGTGGTGCTCGATCATGGCGGCAGCGTGCAGCTGCGCAATCGCAAGGACCGTGGCCTGCGCGTGATCATTGCATTGCCGTTGATGGCGGGCTGAGCAGGCAACGCATGTTCGACTGCATTACCACTGCCCCCGATGGCACACGCAGCGATCCACAGCAGCGCGCCAGATCAGCCAATCTGGGTCCGAGTCTGCTGCGTCCTCTGCAGGTACTGCTGACTGAGCGCAGCGTGACGCGCGCGGGTGAGATCCTGCATCTGTCGCAGTCGGCGGTCAGCGGCATCCTGGCACGACTGCGTGCCACATTTGACGACCCACTGCTGGTTGCAGTGGGCCGGCGCTTTGAACTTACGCCGCTGGCACAACAGCTGATCGAGCCGGTCAGTGATCTGCTGCTGAGGATCGACGCCCTGGCCATGCGGCGCGGCGGCTTCGATCCGGCCAGCGAGTCACGGCATTTCAAGCTGCTGGCCTCCGAGTACATCACCACGGTATTACTGGCGGATGCCCTGCAGCCCATCCATGCCGAGGCGCCAGGCATCACCATCGAACTGCTGCAGCCGCGGCGCGGCGAAGAACCAGAAAGCGCCGATGCCGACCTGGTACTGTGTGCCGAGGCCACGGCAGCCAGCGGCCTGGTGGGCAGTCGGCTCATCGAGGATCCCTACGTGGCACTGATCGATCGCGAGCATCGCGACATCGGCTCAACGCTCTCGATGGAACAATTTGTGGCATTTGGTCATGTGCGCTGCGCCAGTCCGCGCTCCAGCACCACGCCCTTTGATCGCTGGTATCAGAATCTGACAGCCGGCACACGGCGCGTGGAGGCCAGTGTCGACAGCCTGCAGCTGCTGCCGGCTCTGCTGCGCAACACGCAACGCGTCGCGCTGCTGCCTCGATTGCTGGCACAACACTATTGCAATCTGTTTCCGCTGCGCATCGCGCTACCCCAGTTCCCGATTCCGCAGCGCGTTGAAACGCTGTACTGGCATCCCAGTCGGGGCCCCGATCCGGCCAATCACTGGTTACGCACGCTGATAATTGAAGCAGCCGGTTCGCTGCTGTCGGCCCAGCGCGACATCAGCACTTCCTGATCCAGCAATCTCGGCTGCTGCATACAGCATCCGTGATGGATGGTTCGGAAATTACCATACCTAGGACATTACATTTTCCTGAGCTTCCGGTACCCGCGCGATTCTATAGTCACCTCTCACTCCAAAACAGAACCGAGGATTCAGCATGTTCGCGCACAACCACACAGTAACCCGTCTGGTGCCGCTGTGCGCCGTCCTGGCGTTGGCCTTGGCCGGATGTGGAGGCGGCGACTCTTCCGACAGCAGCAGTTCGAGCTCGAGTTCAAGCTCCAGTTCGAGTTCCAGTTCCAGCTCGGGCGGAAGTTCCAGTTCCTCGAGTTCCAGCTCGGGCAGTTCCAGCTCGAGTTCCAGCGGCACTTCCACCGATTGCACCACCGGCACCTATGCCGAGAACGTGACCTGCGCGGCCGAAGCGCTGTACAACACGCTGACCACCGCGCAGCAATCCACGATCCAGTTATTGTGGTCGAACGATGTCGCCAAGACCGAGTGGTCGAACCTGCCGGGCAAGACCCGCGCCGGCCTGGAAGTCAGCGCCATGACCAACAGCAGCAGCCGGACCGCCATGCTGGCGCTGGCGCAGGTGGCGCTGTCCGACCAGGGTTACGACGACTACATCGGCGTGCTGGCCGCGGACGACTATCTGGGCACGATCCAGTCCAGCTACGGTTCGGGCAACTATTATGTGGGCTTCATCGGCACACCGTCCTCGACCGGTGACTGGATGCTGATGCTGGGCGGCCACCACATGGCCTTCAACATCACCTTCCTCAGCGGCGTCGCCTACCCCACGCCCCACCACATCGGCGTGGAACCCAAGGCCTCGTTCACCGTCACCGGTGACTACGCCGGCACCTACCAGGTGCTGGCCGACAAGGCCGCGGCCCTGGTGGCCATGTACAACGGACTGACTGACACCGAACTGAGCTCGGCATACATCAGCGGGACCACCTTCTCGGACGTGGTGCTGGGCCCGGTCGAATACGGCACCGGCACCTACAGCGCTGTCAGCTTCCCCACCGGCAGCAGCCGCAAGGGCATCCTGGTCTCCAGCCTGACCAGCGCCCAGCAGGCGCTGGTGACGGCGGCCATCAAGCAGTACGTCGAAGACTATCCGTCCGATGTCTCGGATTCGCTGCTGAGCACCTACACCTCCAGCTCGGCTTACGCGGATACCTACATCAGCTGGGGCGGCACGCAGTCGGCGGGTGTCGCCGTCGATACCGCCAACACCTACATGCGCATCGACGGCCCGCGGGTGTGGATCGAGGTGGCCTGTCAGCAGGGCGTGGTGATCACCAGCAAGACGCACTACCACATGATCTACCGCGACAAGTCCTACGACTACGGCAACCAGCTGAGCGATTGATTCGATGGCGCAGGGAAGTGTGCTGTCTGCCGCAACCGCAGGCGCCCCGAGCTCCCCGGGCGCCCCGGGCTCCCCGGGGCGCCTGCGGCTGATCCGCTGGTGCCTGCTCTGGCTGCTGGGCGGCTGGCATCTGGCCAGCGCGCATGTGGTCCCCGGCACGGCGCTGTATCTGGACATCGGCGTGGATCGTGCCGTCGCGCAGATGGATCTGCCGCTGAGCGAACTGCAGCTGGCGCTGCCGGCCGAACTGCAGGGCGATCTCACGCCCGATGTCCGGCTCGGGACGCCCGCCGGTGCCGCCCTGGCCCGCTACGTTTCCGGGCATTTCGAAGCGCGCGACGCGGCCAGCCGGCCGCTGACGCAGCAGGTCACCGCGCTGGGCATTCAGCACGTGGGCGACGGGGATTGCCTGGTCGTCACCTTGCTGTTGCGAACCACGGCGGGCGCCGATCTGTCCCGGCTGTGGCTGCACGACACGGTCATCGCTCATCAGGTGGCTTCGCACAAGATCTACGTCTTCCAGCGCCGCGACTTCCGCCAGGGCCTCTCCGGCCATGAGCCGAAATTCATCGGCGTGCTCTATGCCTGGAACGATGCACTGACCCTGCAACGCGCCGACAGCGCCTGGTGGCGCGGCGCCCTGGCCTTCTTCGCACTCGGTCGCGAACACATCGCCACCGGCATCGATCATCTGCTGTTCCTGCTGACCTTGCTGCTGATTGCACCGTTGCGTGCAGCTGGCCGGCGCTGGCAGGACGCCGCGCCGGTGCGCCGCGGCCTCGGCCATGTGCTGCGCATCGTCACCGGCTTCACGCTGGGCCATTCGCTGACGCTGGCGCTGGCGGCACTCGGCCTGATCACACCACCGGTGCGCCTCATCGAGATCCTGGTGGCCGTCTCCATCCTGGTTTCGGCCCTGCATGCCATCCGCCCTTTCTATGCCGGACGCGAGACCTGGATCGCCACCGGCTTCGGCCTGGTGCATGGCATGGCCTTCGCCGAGGCGCTGGGTGGCTTCGGCTACGACTCGGGTGCGTTGGTGTTGAGCCTGGCGAGTTTCAATCTGGGCATCGAGGCCATGCAGCTGGCCATCGTGGCGCTGTGCCTGCCCTGGCTGATGCTGCTGGCACGCACCTCCTGGTATGCGCTGCTGCGTCTGCCGCTGGCGGGCGTGGCCGCCGCGGCCGCGCTGGCCTGGATCGGTCAGCGTGCCTTCAATCTGCCCAATCCGCTCGAGCCGCTGCTCGAAGCGCTGGCCGCTCACGCCTGGTGGCTGCTGGCCGCGCTGGCAGCGCTCGCCCTGGGCGCCACGCTATGGCAGGTGGCCGGCCGGCATCGCTGCCGGCCGGCCGCGGATCATCCCTGATCCTTACCAACAGCTGTTTCCTTACAGGCTGGCGCTGATGGTCAGACCGAAGGTGCGCGGCGCACCCAGGCTGACATAGGCCACGCCGCCATCACCGGAGATGTTGGTCTGGATGGCCTTGTTGGCGATGTTCTTGATGAATCCGGTCGCCGTGTACTTGCCATCCGAGCTGGTCCAGGTGGTCGAGGCATTGAACAGCTCGTAGGCGTCCTGGCGCACGATCGAGTCCGCCGCCAGCGCCGTCGTGGCGCTGGTGAAGCCGGCCGGAGCCGGACCACCGCCCTGCGCCCAGTACTTGTCCTTGTACTCGACGTTGAGCTTCGGAGCCAGGCTCGCGCCGCTGACCAGACGGAAGGTGTGTTCGTAGCTCAGATTGCCGCTGGTCTTCGGCGAATTCTGCAGCGTAACGCCCTTGTACGACTGGATCAGCGTGTTGTAAGCATCGAGCAGCGACTGTGCTGCCGCGGTGTCGGTGCTGCCGGCCGCATCCAGAACCTGCTGCAAGGTGTAGGTCGGGGCCGTGGGATTCGCACCGTAGGTGGAGTCCAGGTACTCGAAGGTCAGATCGATGCGATCATCCGCCGTCGGCAGATAGTTGAATTCGAAGTCCGCACCACGCGACTGCTGGTAAGGCATCACGATGGTGGTGGAGTTCGGATTGAGGCAGGTCAGATCGGCGCCGACGATCAGACCCGAAGTGCCCGTCGCCGTACAGCTCGTGGTGCCCAGGGTGATCGAGGTCGGATCGTTGAACGGGCGGTTGTAGAAGCGGTTCTGGAACAGCTCCACATTCGCCTGCAGCCGGTTGTCGAGGAAGCGGTTCTTCACACCCAGCGTGAACTGACGCGTAGTGTTCTTCACCGACACCGTCGCCGCGTTGGCCATCGTATCGTAGTTGGCCACGCCCGGCTGGTAACCGGTTGCGTAGGTCAGATACGCCATCGAGGTCGGCACGAAGTCCCATTCCACGCCGCTGCGATAGGTCAGCGCGTTCCACTTGCCGGTCACCACCGGCGAGTAGCTGTACGCAGCGTTCGGGCCGGTGATGCTGGCAACCGAGCCCAGGCCACCATTGTCGGCACTGGTCTGGAACTGCTTTTCATCGCGGCTGTAACGCAGACCACCGATCAGACGCAGGGCGTCCGACAGCGGATAGGTCACGTCGGCGAAGGCCGATTCGGTCAGCGTCGAATTCTTCGGCGTGTCGACCCAGGTATAGCAGGCAACAGTCGAAGTAGCGCAGCTCATGGCCTCACCTGGATTGGACACCGTCTTGATGGTGCCGGTAAGGTCCGTGTAGTAGTAGTACAGACCCGTCATCCACTGGAACGAGGAGCTGTCCGGCGAGGCCAGACGCACTTCGATCTGCTGTGTGGGCTGCGAACGGTCCTCACCCATCCACGCATCGGCGCGCGGCGGCTCGGCCGAACGGAAGGTCGAGCTCTGCAGCGACGGCGTCACCGTCAGCGTGCCGATGCTGGTCTTCCAGTCGATCTTGGCGTTGTAGCTGGTGATGCGCGTGTCGCGGAACGGGTTCATCGGCCAGGTGTCGGCCGGATAGCCGTCATCCCAGGGATTGCTGCGGTCCTTGTACGTGGTGCTGCTGTCCACATGGCCCAGTGACGGGGGGTAGCCCATCGTGGCGTCATAGGTGTGGCCGGAAACGTAGTTCTCCCAGTAGCCTTCGTAAGTCAGCACGCCGGCACTGACGCCGTTGCCACCCACATGCTGCTGTTCGATGGTGATCACGGCGTTCAGATCGTCGCTGGGCTGCCAGCGATATTTCACACGCGCCGTGGTGTTGTCGGAATTACCCGCATTGCTGCTCAGGTAACCGTCGCGCTTGTCGGAGGAGTAGGCGGCGCGGATTGCCTGATCGCTGGTCAGCGGCAGGTTCAGCACGCCTTCGGTGGCCAGCGCGTTGTAATTGCCGACGGTGATCGTGCCGTTGGCCTGGTAGTCGAACACCGGCTGGTTGGAGACCAGGCTGACCGCACCGGCCAGCGAGCTGGCGCCGATGGTGGTGGACTGGGTGCCGCGCATCACTTCGGCCTGCGCCACATCCAGTGTGCCACCGCGCACCACTTCGCTGCGCGACTGGTACACGCCGTCGATCAGCACCGCGACCGTGGCGCCCGGATTGGTGCCCGGCGGACCGCTGGTGCCGGTGTCCATGCCACGCACCGAGAACGACGCACCGACCTGACTGTCCTGGGCCTGCACGCCCACGACACCGCTCATGATCTCGTCGATGCGCTTCTTGCCTTCCTGCTTGAGTTCCGTGCCCTGGTAGACCTGAATGGACATCGCGGTCTTCTGCAGGTTGGTCTCACGCTTCTCGGCGGTGACGACCACCTCTTCCAGAGTGTCTTCGGCTTGTTCCGCGGCCCACAGTGCCGTGGACCATACCCCCACGCTCAACGTGGCGAGGCCGAGCCACAGGCCCGGCTTTTTCTGAATTGACATGATAATCCCTCATAACTTCAGAGTTTTGTTATCGATGAGGGATTGAGCTGTGGCGCAGCCGGGCGAAATGCCGCAACAACTGGACGTTCTGTCCGCTGCCGTCAGCCTTTCCTCACGCCCGATTCCCTGAGCCCGGATCCACCCGTTGGGCGGATCCAAAAGAGGATCACCTGCTGCGTACTGGTCCCGCCCCCCCACGAGCGCTGCATCCAGGCGCCCGCGGAGTATGCGGAAGCCTTACGGCGGTTGTAAAGCAACCACAATTTGTTGTGAGAAATCCTAACTCTTGACGTTCAATCCCATGAGCGCCGCGTCCAGCTTTTCCCGGACCTGGGTCCGACGGATCGGGTCGGACTGCGGGTCGCGGGACAGCTCCTCCAGCAGCGCTTGCAGCGACTGGGCGCGCGAACGCGCGATCTGCAGATCCGCGCCGCTGAGCTTGGCAGCAATGCCCTGCAACGTCTGGGCAAAACCAGCGATGGATTCCAGCTCCACGTCCGGACGCCCGGTACCCACGGCACTCCAGGCGCGCAGCGAATACCAGAACAGGTCGGGCTGCGTATTCAGCGCGCGATCGGCAATGGCAATGCCCTCATCGCCCACCTGCGGACGCAGCTCGGCATTCTTCACGCGGATGCGCCACTCGCAGCGCAGTTGCGCCGCCTGCAAACCCCACGGCGCCGTCCACGGAATTTCCGACAGCGCGGCGTCCAGCGCGCGCACCTGATCCCATTGCTGGCTGGAGGCCGCCTGCATGGCCGCGAACACGTGCAGGGCGTCGTCCGGCAGACGACGCAGATTGGCGCGCGCCTCGGCCGAACCGCCTCCCTGCGCCAGCGCGCCGAGTTCGCCCTCCACTGCGAGGTAGCGCAGCGTGCTGTCATCAGGCCAGCGCATCACGGCCGTGTCGATCAGCTGCCGCCCGATGGCCGGCTCCTTCAGGCGCATGGCCATCATGTAGCGCAACTGCGCCGCCCGCGGCGTATCGCCCAGGGCATCGGCGAGGGCGTGCAGCCGCTCCAGCCCGCCGGTGCCCGCATCGCCGCTCCAGAAATCCACGCGCCGCCAGATGTAGGCGAAGTCCAGCTGTCCCGCTATTTCACGATGCACGAAGCTGTCGGCATGCGTGAGCGGATCGAAGGGCGCGAGCAGCGCGGCCACGCGATCGGCCGTCATGCCACCGCCGCGACTGTACGGGTTGGCGGTCGCCAGGCGGTTGTCATCATCGGTGATGGGCGCCTGGCCGCCGGCCGCGGCGCGCACGCCCGCATCATCCAGTGCCAGCGCGGCCACCAGATCTTCCGGCGCATGCAGGCCGATGCGCGCGTAATGCAAAGAAGAACTGTCCAGTACACGCTGGGTGGTGGCCAGGTGCCGCTCCGGTTCGATGGGCGCATCCGAGCCCATCATCAGCAGCGTGGTCGGCGAGGTGCGATACAGGCGCACCTGCGGGAAAACGTCCGCCAGCGTGGCCAGCAGCGAACGCAGCAGCGGCTCGTCCATGAATTCGGCAGCCATCCATTGCACGAACACACCGCCGGGATTCAGATGCGAGCGTGCCTGCTGCATGAACTCGCGCGTATACAGATGCGAGGCGCCCGCGGTCCACGGATGCGAGGGTTGCGAAACGATGGCGTCGTAACGCGCATCGGTCAGCGACAGCGCGCCGCGTGCGTCGTTCTGGATCAGGTGCACGCGGCTGTCGCTGAGCGGGTCGCTGTTGCGCAGCGTGGCGATGCGGCGGTTCGCAGCGATGACTTCAGGCTCCAGTTCGATGACATCGACATTGCGCACCGACTGCGGCACGGCCTGCAGCACATTGCCGCCACCGAACCCGACCACCAGCATGTGCGCCGTATCCGGCCGCGACACCACGGCCAGCGCCGACATCCAGGCTTCCACGCTGCTGGGCGCGAGGCCCCCGTGCACCACGATGGCGGCTTCCGGCAGGCCATTGGTGCGCAGACCAATCAGGCCGTCATCGACCATGGCCACCACATCGGCGCTGCGGCCCACACCGTAATAGACCATCTCACCCACGCCACTGCGCAGCGGCGAAACGCGCAGCAGCCGGTCCGGCACGCCCGGGTGGAACAGCGCTGCGCCGAGCACCGCCACGGCCGGCGCAACCAGCCAGGCACGCCGCAAGGGCAGCAGCAACAGCGCGCTGCCCAGAGCCAGCAAGGTGCTGAGCAGCACCAGCAGCCGAATGGTGCCTTCGTAGCGCAGGGCCGGAATCAGCAGGAAGCCGCCCAGCAAGGCGCCGGCGATGGCACCGAGGGTGTTCCAGCTGTACACACGCGCCGCCGCCGACGAGGCATCGGCCACGCCGCGCGCGAGGACACGCACGGCCAGCGGATAGGTGAGACCGATGGCGAAGGTCAGCGGCAGCAGCACCACCAGACCAAAACCCTCGCGCTGCCACTGCGTGGTGAGCAGCGCTGCCAGCTCATCGACGGCATACCAGGCCAGCACCGCACCCAGCGCAATGCCCAGCTGGCTCAGCACCAGCGCCTGCACGGCGCGCTGGCGATCGCGCGCCAGCCGCGCACCCAGCGCTCCGCCCAGCGCGATACCCAGCAGGAAACTGGCCACCATGATGCCGAAGGCATGCACGCTGCCACCCACGACCCGCTGCAACAGACGTGTCCACAGCACCTCGTGCACGAAGGACACGGCGCCGGACAGCAGCAACAGCGGCAATACCCAATCCGCGCCACGCGCCCAGCGTGGCGGGGTTGACGCGGCCAGCGCTGTGTTGCTCGCGCCGCCGGCAGCGCTGAACTCAGTGCCGCTCACGGCGGCATTGTCGGTGGGAGTCGCGGCCGCCGGCGTCTGCAGCAGCACCAGCGCCACGACACCCACCAGCAGATTCACGGCGGCCGCACTCCACACCGTGCCCGACAGCCCCAGCGCCGGCAGCAGCAGCAACGCGCACAGCAAGGCCCCGGCAACGGCGCCCGCCGTATTGCAGGCATACAGCAGGCCGGTGCGCGCGCCGATCTGCGCGTCGGATTGCACACCATCGCGCACCAGCAGCGGCAGCGTCGCGCCCATCAGCGTAGTGGGAATCATCAGGATGACGAAGGCCGCCACCAGGTAGAACCAGGTGCTGCCGGACAGCGCGCTGTCGGGTGGTGCGGGCTGATTGCCGAACCAGCTCACCAGCAGGCGCTCGGCCAGCCACAGGCCCGCCGGCACCAGCAGCGCCGCGGCTGCCCCAATGCCCAGCTCCAGCAATGCATACCAGCGCACCGGGCGGCGAATGCGCGGCAGATACAGCGCGGCCAGGCGTGCGCCCAGCGCCAGCCCCCCCATGTAGGCGGCCAGCACCGTGGCCACCGCCAGCTCCGAGGTACCAAAGACCAGCGCGAATTGCCGCGTCCAGGCCGTCTGGTAGATCAGCGCGGCCACGCCGCTCAGGGTGAAACACAGGCACAGTCCGATGAAATGCTTGTTGTACGGCTGGCTGGGCGCCGCCGTCTTCCTGGCTGCCTTCGACATGAAACTTACGAATCCCCCGAAAAAGTGCTTCCTGCGCCGTGCAGTATCAACAAAAAGGGCCGGCAAAGCACGCGCCTTGCCGGCCCCAATCCGTCCTCGGTGCGGACACACCGGGACGTTCCCTGCTATGGATTATCCGAAAGCTCAGCTCATCCTCAGAAGCTCGCCTGGAAGATCACGCCGAAGGTGCGCGGTGCATCCAGCGAGACATAACTGCCGCCATAGTTGGTCAACACCACCTCATTGCCGACATTCTTCATGTAGGCATTGACCGTGAACCTGCCATCGGCACTGTCCCAACCCAGATAGGCGTCGAAGGTGTTGTAGGCCTGCTGCCACGCCAGGTTGCTGGTATCCGCCAGGATGGACTGCAGGTTGGCACCCGGCCCGTTGCCGAAGGACCAGTAACGCTGTTTGTACACCCAGTTGACCTTCGGCGTGATCGACGCGCCGCTGTTCAGCCGGAACGCATGCGAGTACGTGAAGTTCGAGCTGTACTTGGGCGAGTTCTGCAGCAGGCCATGGCCGAGAATGTTCAGCTGGCCATTCAGCGAATCCGCCAGCTCCTGCGCCGTGGCAGCATCGCCGCCCGCATCGATGATGTTCTGCGCGGTGAATGCACTGGTGCCATAGCCGGTGATCGACGGCTGCGAGTTGTACTTGGCGTCCAGGTACTCCAGCGTCCAGTCGATGCGATCGTTCGAAGTGGGCAACCAGCTCACATCCAGATCCACGCCGCGCGAGATCAGCTTCGGAGCGGTCGCGGCATTCTGCGCAATCTGCGCGCAGGTGGCGTTGGCCTGCAGCACCGGCGCCGGTCCGCCGGGAGCCGCGGCGAAAGTGCAGGTGGTCGACGATGAACCGGCCGTCAGCGCCGAGATCTGACCCTCGATCGGCCGGTTGCGGTAGTCGGAATTGAACAGCGCCACATTCAGCTGCAGTTTCTGGTCGAAGAAGCGGTTCTTCACACCCAGCTCCGTCTGATTGAGCTTCAGGGCCGGACCCACGGTCACCACACCCATCGGATCAGCCGAAGCCGAGCCGGCCTGATAGCCGGTCGAGCGCGTGAGGTACAGCATGCTGTCGGGCAGGAAGTCCCACTCCACGCCAGCGCGGTAGGTGGTCGCGCTCCACTTGCCGGCTATTTCGGCGGCCCAGGTGTACGCCGAACCCGGCCCCGCGGCGGTGCCCGCCACATTGCTGGAGCTGCCCACGGCCGCCTTCTTGTCGCTGCTGTAGCGCAGACCGCCGATCAGCCGCAGGGTATCGAGCAGCGAGTACTTGAAATTGCCGAAGGCCGACTCGGTCTTCATCGTGGAGTACTTCGATCCGCCCCAGGTGTAGCAATTGCCCGGATTGGTCGTCGCAGTCCCGCACACCACGCCCATGTCGCTGTTGCCCGGATAGCTGATGTTGGCGCCACTGGTGAAGTCGGAGCCGGCACCGAAGCGATTGGTGTCGTAGTAGTAGAGACCGCCCAGCCACTCCAGCTTGCCGCCGCTGGGCGAGGACAGCCTCACCTCCACCTGCTTGGTGTTCTGCACCAGATCCTCGGACATGTAGAACAGGCCACGCGGCGGCTCCATCGAGCGGAAGGTCGAATGCTCGTAGGAGGGCAGCGCCGTCAGCGTACCGAAGCCCACATCCCAGGTCGCCTGCACACTGTAGGAATCCACCCGCGTGTCACGGAATGGATCGTTCGGCCAGGCATCGGCCGGGAACCCGTCATCCCAGGCATCCGCACGATGACGGAAATCCACACCGTCACTGACCACGTAGTACTGCACCGGGCAGCCCATGACGGTGATGTTGCTGGTGTTGGAGCACAGCCCATTTGCCGTCATCGGGAACGCCGGGTTGGCATAGTCATAGGGCGCCCAATGTCCCGTCGACAGCAGCACGCCCTGCTGCACGCCGTTGCCACCGATGCTGTTGTGGGTGAGCGATGCGACGATGTCCAGATTGTCGCTGGGTTTCCAGCGATATTTCAGGCGCGCGGTGAGCAGATCGGAATCGCCGGCACCCGCGCTGATGTAGCCATCGCGCTTGTTGGTCGAATAGGCCAGACGCAGCGCCTGGTCGTCGGTCAGCGGGACGTTCAGCACGCCCTCCACATTGGTCAGATTGTAGTTGCCCTTTTCGAGCAGACCATTGGCTTCATACTTGAAGACCGGGTTGTTGGTGACCAGGCTGACCGCACCGGCCATGGCGCCGGCACCCACGTTGGTGCTCTGCGGGCCGCGCATGACTTCCACCTGGGATACGTCCAGCGTACCGCCACGGACCACTTCGCCGCGCGACTGGGCCACGCCGTCGATGATCACGGGAATGGAGGTGCCGGTGATGGTGCCGCCCGGCGGCCCACCTTCCACCGAGGCGACACCGCGGATGGTGAACGACACGCCGACCTGGCTGTCCTGCGCAGCCACACCCACCGTGCCCTTCATGATCTCGTCGATGCGCTTCTTGCCCTCGGCGCGCAACTGCTCGCCGGTCTTCACTTCGATGGAACTGGAAGTCTTCTGCAGATTGGTCGCACGCTTTTCGGCCGTGACGACCACTTCTTCGAGTTGATCGGCTGCGGGCGCAGCGCTTTGCGCGACTGCGCGATCCGTGGCACCGACACCGAGCGCAAACACTGCCGCGCCCAGCACCATCGCCGGTTTCAATGGCTTCATTGGCCCCCCCTCCCTGGCTGATTGATACATCAGCGAGGACCAGGATCAGCCACGCAGTGGAGATGACACGACGCATCCGGCCCGCCGCCGGATTCAAGAAGACGCCGTTGATTCCCCCAATTCGCAAAACCCGCCGACCCTTCGTGGATCCAGGGTTTTTTCGAGTTATTTAAAGCGTAACCGTCCTTGTCCGCGCTTTACCCCAAAGCCTTCCTCCTGGAAGGCTGGTCCGACTATAGCCGATATCGGCAGGGACTTCGCAACTGCTGTACACATTCAGCAACAAGAAATTCGCCGCCGCGGGGAACGAGAACAAGGGGAATAAAAATGTTCCTGTCAGCCTGCCGCTGCACTGCTGTGACGGTCACACCAGACAAACAAAAAGCCGGCGGAGCGAACCCCGCCGGCTTCCTGAAGGCCCTTTCCCTGGCCTGTCAACCGCAGCGCCTCAGAGATTGGCGCTGAAGCTGATGCTGAAGGTCCGTGGCTGATCCAGCGACACATAGGTGCCGCCGTAATTGGTCATGATGGCCTTGTTGGCGATGTTCTTCACATTGCCCACCACGTTGAACTTGCCATCCGCTGTGGTCCAGCTCAGCGAGGCGTTGTACCAGCTGTACGACTCCTGGTACGACAGGCCGGGGTTGGCGGCATTGGCCGACTGGCCGCCCGCCGTCCAGTAGCGCGACTTCCAGATGGCCGTGGCGCGCGGCACCAGCGTGCTGCCGTTGGCCAGGCTGAAGGTGTGGCTGTAGTCCGCGTTCAGGGTCCACTTCGGCGAGTTCTGCAGCGTGAGACCCGCATAGGAAGCCACCAGACTGTTCCAGCCATCGGCCAGCGCCTGGGCGTTGGCGCTCTCGGCCGCAGTCGGCGCCGTGAGGCCGGCCAGCGTCAGCAGATCGCTGGCGGTGTAGGCCGGCACGTTATCCGGCGCCTCCTCGTACCGCGACTCCAGATACTCGGCCGAGAAATCCAGGCGGTCGTTGGCGGTGGGCAGATAGCTCACCTCCAGATCCACGCCCCGCGACAGCAGGTTCGGGATGATCGGCGTGCCCGCATAGTTGATACAGGCGTTGGTATCGCTGATCGCCACCGCCGTCGGTGTGCCGGGCGCACGGCCGCAGTTCACCGAAGTCTCTCCCTGCACCAGCGTCGGGGCCAGCGAGCCCTGGATGGCGCGGTTGTGATACTGCGAGTTGAACGCCTCCACATTGACCTGCAGCCTGTCATCCAGGAAGCGGTTCTTGCTGCCCAGCGTGATCTGCTCCAGCTCCAGCTTCGGCGTGCCATTCACATTGGTGCTGTTGAGCGCGCCGGGCTGGTAACCCGTGGCATACATGGCATACAGCATCGACTGCGGCGCGAGGTCATATTCCACGCCGGCGCGATACGTGAAGGCCACCCAGGTGGCATCGCCCGTGATGTAGGTGTAAGGCGCGGTGGCGCCGCTCACGTTGCCGGCCGTATCCGTGCTGGTCGAGAAGCTCTTGGTGTCGCGCGAGTAACGCAGACCGCCCTTCAACCGGAAGCTATCCGTCAGCGAATACGTCAGATCGGTATAGGCGGATTCAGTCTGCTGCTTGCCATACGGCGAGTTGTCCCAGGTGTAGCAGTAGCGCGTGCTGGTGGTGCAATTGCCCACTACTCCCATGCCCGAGCCCGGGAAGATCACGTTCTGGAACGTGCCATACAGGTTGGTGTAGTAGTAATACACGCCCGCCAGCCATTCGAGCCTGGAATTGCCCGGATTGGAGGCGATGCGCGCGTCGAGCTGCCGCGTGTCCTGCACCTGGTCCTGGTTCATCCAGCTGGTGCCGCGTGGCGGTTCCGAAGAGGTGAAGTGCGCATGCTGCACCGAGGGCGTCACGGTCACCTTGCCGAGGCCGGTGTTCCAGTTCACATCGGCACTGTAGCTGTCGATGTTGGTGTTGCGGAACGGATTGTTCGGCCAGCGGTCGGCCGGATAGCCGTCGTCCCAGGGGTCCGAGCGATGCAGGTAGTCCACGCCGTCGCGCACCGCGATGAAGGTGCCCGGACAGCCCATGACGGTGATGTAGCTGGTGCCGGCAGTGCTGTAGTTGCAGCCGCCGGTGGTGGTCGGATTCACCTGGCCGGTGAACGGCTCCCAGTGGCCGGTGTACAGCAGCACGCCGTCCGAGACGCCGTTGCCGCCGATGTTCTGGTGATTGGCCGTCAGCACCAGATCCAGATCGTCGCTGAACTTGTAACGATACTTCAGGCGCGCGTTCTTCAGATCCGAGTCGCCGGCGCCGGCGCTGATGTAGCCGTCGCGCTTGTTGCTGGAATAGGCAAAGCGGATGGCCTGGTGGTCGCTGAGCGGGACGTTGACCACGCCCTCCATGGTCAGCAGATTGTAGTTGCCGATCTCGACGTTGCCATTGGCTTCGTACTGGAACACCGGATTGTTCGACACCAGGCTCACGGCACCCGACAGTGAACTCGCGCCCAGGTTGGTGCTCTGCGTGCCGCGCAGCACCTCCACCTGCGACACGTCCAGCGTACCGCCACGCACGGTCTCGCTGCGATTCTGGTACACACCGTCGATCAGCACGGCCACCGCGGTCTGGTTCGGTCCGCCGCCCGGCGCACCGGCACCACCGGCGTCCACGCCGCGCATGTAGAAATTCGAGCCGACCTGGCTGCCCTGCGACTGCACGCCGACCACGCCGCTCATGATGTCGTCGATGCGCTTCTTGCCTTCCTTCTTCAGCTCCTCGCCGGAGTACACCTGAATGGAGATGGCGGTTTTCTGCAGATTGGTTGCGCGCTTTTCGGCAGTGACGACGACTTCCTCGAGCGCATCGCTCTCGGCGGCGATCGCCGCCATGCTCCACCCGCCGATCGCGAGCAAAGCGAGGCCGCCGAGCATGTAGCCCGGATTCTTGCTGAACATGGATTGCCCCCCGTTTTTTTCAGTCCCTCGAACACGACAGGGCGGGCACGGCATGAAGTCATGGAGCCTTCCGGACATTGCGGCCGGATGGCAGCTCCTGACGCATTCCGTGCGTCGCTTTGAGCGATTTCCCTATCGCCACGCATCCTCCCGATGCGCGCGAGGACGTTAGCAGGATTTATTTACCCTGCGCAAGAAATAAAATTATCCGGGTGGGCAAATACGTCAAACAGGAATTTGGCTCACGGGGAATCTGGATTGAGCGCCGTCGAGCGACCCGAAAGAAAAAGCCGGCGGGATCACTCCCGCCGGCCCATTTCATTCGGCTTCGCCGAATCCGTCAGAGGCTGGCGCTGAACGACACACCAAAGGTACGCGGCGCATCCAGCGTCACGTAGGTGGTGCCGTAGTTCACCATGATCGGCTCGTTCTCGATGTTCTTCACATAGCCGTTCACGTTGAACTTGCCATCCGCGGAAGCCCAGGCCAGGTACACGTTGAACATGTTGTACGCCTCCTGGTAGGAATTGCCGGGATTGGCGATGTTGGCGCCCGGGCCGCCGCCCTGGGTCCAGTAACGCGTCTTGTAGACACCGTTGATGCTGGGCGTCAGCGTGCTGCCACCGGCCAGATCGAAGATGTGCTGGTAGGTTGCGTTCAGGCTCCACTTCGGCGAGTTCTGCAGCGTCAGACCCTTGTAGGACTGGACCAGGCTGTTCCAGTACGAAGCCAGGGTATCGGCATTGGTGCTCTGCGCCGAGGTCGGCGATGCAACGCCGGCCAGGCTCAGCAGCTGCGCCGCGGTATAGGCCGGCACATCGGGTGCCGAGCTGTACACGGATTCCAGATACTCGGCCGTGAAGTCGACGCGATCCTTGCTGCTCGGCAGCCAGTTCACTTCCAGATCCACGCCACGCGAGAGCAGATCCGGAATGGTCGGCGTCGACGGGTAGTTCACGCAGGCGTTGGTATCACTGATGCTGACCACCGTCGAAGTGGCGCCCTGGCCCGGACACGTCACCGTGTTATCGGTGGTGGACAGGCTGGTGTTGAGCGTGCCCTGCAGCGAGCGGTTGTGATACTGCGAATTGAATGCTTCCACATTCACCTGCAGGCGGTTGTCGAAGAAGCGGTTCTTGATGCCGAGCGTGACCTGTTCGAGCGTCATCTTCTCCGTGCCGGTGGTCGTCATGGCATCCAGCGTGCCGGGCTGATAGCCGGTGGCGTAGCTGGCATACAGCATGGACTGCGGCGCCACGTCGTACTCGATCGTGCCCTGGTAGGTGATGTCATGCCAGTCGACATTGGCGATCACGTAGTTGTAGGCCGAGCTCGGCCCTTCCTGCGTGCCCGCCACGTCCGCGGAGCTGGTATTGATGCCCTTGTTGTCGCGCTGGTAGCGCAGACTGCCCTTCAGGCGCAGTGTGTCCAGCACCGGGTAGGTGGCCGAACCATACAGCGACTCGGTGGTCTGCGAACTCTCGCGGGTATCGGACCAGGTATGGCAGTACGCCAGCGGATCGGACACGGCGCACGAGTCCATGCCCGTGGCGCCCGGCATGATCAGAGTGTGGAAGGTGCCGGTCGTGTTGGTGTAGTAGTAGTACGCACCCACCAGCCACTCGATCCTGCTGCTGGCATCGGACGCCAGACGCGCCTCGAACTGACGCGTGTCCTGCGCCTGGTCCTGCTCGCGGAAACTGGTGCCGCGCGGCGGCTCGGTCGACATGAAGGTCGCATGCTGCACCGAGGGCGTTACCGTCAGCTTGCCGATGCCGGTTTCCCAGTTGATGTCGGCACTGTAGCTGTCGATGTTGGTGTCGCGATACGGATTGTTCGGCCAGGCATTGGCCGGATAGCCGTCATCCCAGGGATTGGAGCGATCCTTGTAGGTCACGCCATCGGCCACCGCCACGAACAGCGGCGGGCAGCCCATGGTGGCGATGTAGGTGGTCGTCGTCGTGGGATTGCAACCCGTCATCGCCACCTGGCCGCTGAATGGCACCCAGTGACCGCTGTACAACAGCACGCCATCCGACACGCCGTTGCCACCGATATTCTGGTGGCTGGCGGTCACGATGGCATCGAGGTTGTCACTGAGCTTCCAGCGATACTTCAGTCGTGCATTGGTGAGATCCGAATCGCCGGCGCCGCTGCTGATATAGCCGTCGCGCTTGTTGCTGGAATAGGCGAAGCGCAGCGCCTGATCGCTGCTCAGCGGCACGTTCAGCACGCCTTCGGTATTCAGCAGCTTGTAGTTGCCGACCTCGACATTGCCGCTGGCCTGGTACTCAAACACCGGGTTGTTGGAAATGAGGCTGACTGCGCCCGACAGGGCGCCGGCGCCGACCGTGGTGCTCTGCGTACCGCGCATCACTTCGACCTGCGACACATCGAGCGTGCCGCCGCGGACCACTTCCGAGCGGTTCTGATACACGCCATCGATCAGCACGGCGACGGCCGACTGCGTCGGCCCGCCCCCCGGAGGGCCGCCACCGCCGGCGTCGACGCCGCGCATGTAGAAACTCGAACCGACCTGGCTGCCCTGCGTCTGCACGCCAACCACGCCGTTCATGATCTCGTCGATGCGCTTCTTGCCCTCTTTCTTCAGTTCTTCGCCTGAGTAGACCTGGATCGAGATCGGAGTCTTCTGCAGGTTGGTGGCACGCTTCTCGGCTGTGACAACGACCTCTTCGAGCGCATCTTCGCTCTCAGCGGCCAGTACGGAGCCGGCCCAGTCGCCGAACGCGAGCAAAGCGACGGCGCCGAGCGCGAAGCCCGGTTTCTTGATGATCATTGGATTGAATCCCCCTAATAGTTACATTCCCTCGACACACGGGGAGAACGCATGGATCAATACCCCACACCGGTCATATGGCCGGTTTACGTGGTGACGCGATCCATGCGTCGGGATCCAGGGCCCCCCTCGGGTTGCACGCCATCCGGGCGTGCGAGAGGGAAACTATCAAGAAAGTCAGGACTGTTGCAAGAAAGCTGTTGCAAACTGACCCCCTGTGGCCAATCTGCATCAATTGGCAACAAAAAGGCCGGCGGGATCACTCCCGCCGGCCTTGGTCGTCTACCGGACCACTGACAGCTCAGTGATCCCGTTCGATCAGCTTACAGATTGGCGTTGAAGCTGATGCTGAACGTACGCGGCGCATCCAGCGCGACGTAGGTGCCGCCGTAGTCGGTCATGATCGGCTTGTTGGCGATGTTCTTCACATTGCCAGCCACGCTGAACTTGCCATCGGACGACTGCCAGGTCAGGTAGGCATTCCACAACGCATACGCTTCCTGGTAGGAATCACCCGGGTCCACGGCATTGGCCGACTGGCCACCCGCGGTCCAGTAACGCGTCTTGTACACACCGTTCACGCGTGGCGTCAGCGTGCTGCCATTCGTCAGCGAGAAGGTGTGGCTGTAGGTCGCGTTCAGCGTCCACTTCGGCGAGTTCTGCAGCGTCAGGCCCGCATACTGCGCCACCAGGCTCTTCCAGCTGGCGGCCAGGGTCTCGGCATTGGCCTCCTCGGCCGCGGTCGGGGCCGTGATGCCGGCCAGGCTGAGGATCTGCGCCGCCGAGTACGAAGGCACGTCCGGGGAGTCCTCGTAGATGGACTTGAGGAACTCGGCCGAGAAGTCGATGCGATCCTGCGCCGTCGGCAGCCAGTTCACTTCCAGATCCACGCCACGCGACAGCAGGTTCGGAATCGTCGCCGCACCGGCGTAGTACAGGCAGGCGTTGGTGTCGCTGACGCTCGCGCCCGTCGGCGTGCCCGGCGGACCACCGCAGGAGACGGTGGTGTCGGTCTGATCCAGTATCGGACTCAGACTGCCCTGGATGGCACGGTTGTGGTACTGCGAGTTGAAGAACTCGACGTTGGCCTGCAGTTTGTCGTCGAAGAAGCGGTTCTTCAGGCCCAGCGTGATCTGCTCGAGCTCCAGCTTCTTGGTGCCGGTGATGTTGGTGGTATTGACCGTGCCCGGCTGATAGCCGGTCGAGTACATGGCATAGGCCATGGACTGCGGCAGCACGTCGTACTCCACGCCACCGCGATAGGTCACCGCCTGCCAGCTGGCACCACCCAGCACGTAGTCGAAGGCCTCGGTCGGCCCGGCCCGCGTGCCATCGACAGCAGCGCCGGTGATCGCAAAGTTCTTCTTGTCATGCGAGTAGCGCAGACCGCCCTTCAGACGGAAAGTATCCGTCAACGGATAGGTCATGTCGGTGTACGCCGAGATCGTGGTCTGCTTGTTGTACTTGGTGCTGGTGTACGTGTAGCAGTCCGATGCGGAAGTCGCCGCGCAGGTGTACTGCCCGGTGGCGCCCGGCTCGTAGACGTTGGCGAACAGGTTGGAGAGGTTCGTGTACATGTAGTACGCGCCCGCCAGCCATTCCAGCTTCGAATCCGCATTCGACGTCAGGCGCACGTCGATCTGGTCGGTGGGCTGGTCCTGGTCTTCTTCGTGCCAGCTGGTGCCGCGCGCCGGCTCGGTGGACAGGTAGGAAGCGGTCTGCACCGACGGCGTCGCCGTCAGCTTGCCGATGCCGGTATTCCAGTTCAGATCGGCGCTATAGGTGTTGATGACCGTGTGGCGATACGGATTGTTCGACCAGGCGTTGGCCGGCAAGCCGTCGTCCCAGGGGTTGGAGCGATCCTTGTACGTGACGCCGTCGGCCACGGCCACATAGCTCACCGGACAACCCATGGTCGCGAAGTACGTGGTCGTCGTGGTCGGATTGCAGCCCGACATCGTCACCTGGCCGTTGTACGGTTCCCAGTGGCCGGTGTACAGCAGCACGCCGTCGGACACGCCGTTGCCGCCGATCACCTGGTGATTCACGGTGGTGACCAGATCCACGTCGTCACCGAACTTGATGCGATACTTCAGGCGCGCGTTCTGCAGGTCCGAATCGCCGGCGCCGGAGCTGAGGTAGCCATCGCGCTTGTTGCTCGAATAGGCGACGCGCAGTGCCTGATCGCTGCTCAGCGGCAGGTTCAGCACGCCTTCCATCGCCAGCAGGTTGTAGTTGCCCACTTCGAGGTTGCCACTGGACTGGTACTCGAACACCGGCTGGTTGGAAACCAGGCTGACGGCACCGGCCAGCGAGCTGGCGCCCAGGTTGGTGCTCTGCGTGCCGCGCATCACTTCCACCTGCGCCATGTCCAGCGTGCCACCACGCACGGTTTCCGAGCGCGTCTGGTAGACGCCATCGATCAGCACGGCCACGGCCGATGCACTGCCGCCGCCACCGCCGGCATCCACACCGCGCATGTAGAAGTTCGATCCGACCTGGCTGCCCTGGGACTGCACGCCCACGACGCCGCTCATGATCTCGTCGATGCGCTTCTTGCCGTCCTTCTTCAGCTCTTCGCCCGAGTAGACCTGGATCGAGATCGCGGTCTTCTGCAGGTTGGTCTCACGCTTTTCGGCGGTGACGACCACCTCTTCGAGCGTGTCTTCAGCTTCGGCTGCATGGGCGGCACCGACCAGATCGCCAAACGCGAGCAAGCCGACGGCGCCGAGCGCGAAGCCCGGTTTCCTGATGAACATTGTTTAGGATCCCCCTAAGGTAGTTGCATTCCCTCGACGCAAGGGGGATGAACGGATCGACATTCGCGTCCGTTCCTTGCCGGATCGGACATGCTAGACGCGATCCGTGCGTCGGGATCCCAAGAGCCCCCCCTCGGTACACCCTATTCGGATGTGCGGCGACAAAGTACCAACATTTGCCGCTTATTCGCAACATAAAAGTTCCGCCAAGAGCCGGTTTTGTTGTCAATTAACGTCAGGGAGGGAGCCGGAAATGTTGCAGAAGCGATACTTTAGCCCTGTCCGGGCGCGGCCGCACGGCAGGCATGGAAGTTCGACTGCCGCCAGCCGCTGCCGGTACGCACCCATACCTGGGTGACCAGCGCATCGGTGGTCACCGGCTCCGGCTTGTCCACGCGCTTCATGGTGTTGCGCATCTTGCCGGTCATCACCGCCACATCGCCATGCACCGCGACCTTCAGATCGGCGCGCGTGACTGCCAGGAACTGCAGCACGTGCAGCACGTAGTGCAGCAGCTCCTGCTTGTTCATCTGCTGGCCGGTGGTGTGGATGTGTACCAGGTCATCAGGAAACAGCGCATCGAGCGCGGCGGCATCGCGCGCCACCAGCGCAGCGCCGCGGTTGTGCTCCAGCGCAATCAGCTCGGCGACAGTGTTCGCATCGTTCATGGCTCTCCCCGCAAGGTTTGTCAGTTGTCGACCAGGATGGCACGAAAGTCGTTGACGTTGGTGCGTGTCGGGCCGGTCACCAGCAACGCATCGAGCGCGGCGAAAAAGGCATAGGCGTCGTTGTCGGCCTGCAGCGCCTGGACATCGAGCCCCAGCGCCGCGGCACGCTGCAGGCAGTCGGGCGCCAGCAGCGCTCCGGCATTGTCCTCGGTGCCATCGATGCCGTCGGTATCGGCGGCCAGCGCGTGGATGCCCGCACGCCCCTGCAACGCCAGCGCCAGACCCAGCAGGAACTCGGCATTGCGGCCACCGCGGCCAGCGCCGCGCACCATCACGGTGGTCTCGCCGCCCGAGAGCAGCGCACAGGGCGCGGGCAGCGGGGTGCCATGCGCCTGGCAGGCCAGCGCAATGCCGGCATGCACGCGCGCGCTCTCGCGCGCCTCCCCTTCCAGTGCGTCACCCAGGATCAGCGGCGTGTAGCCCGCGGCGCGCGCCACCTCGGCAGCGGCGAGCAGGGACTGCTGCGGGGTGGCAATCAATTCATTGCGCACCCGCCCCAGGCGCGTATCGCCGGGCTTGGGCGTTTCCGACGCGGGATCCTGCAGCCAGGCACGGACCGAATCCGGTGTCGCGATCGCATGGCGCTCGAGCACTGCCAGCGCCTGCTGGCGCGTGGATGGATCCGCCACGGTCGGACCCGAGGCGATCACCGACAGATCATCGCCGGGCACGTCCGAGATGATGAGGCTGACCACCGGCGCGCGCTGCGCGGCCAGCGCCAGCCGTCCGCCCTTGATGGCCGAGAGATGCTTGCGCACGCAGTTCATCTCGGCGATGGCGGCGCCACTGCGCAGCAGGGCCCGGGTGATGGCACGCTTCTCCGCCAGCGTGATGCCAGGCGGTGGCAGCGTCAGCAGCGCCGAACCACCACCGGAGATCAGACACAGCAAAAGGTCGTCGGGGCCAAGCTCGCCGGCCAGTTGCAGGATGCGCGCAGCGGCCTGCTCGCCCGCGGCATCGGGCGCGGGATGCCCGGCCTCCACCACCTCGATGCGCTGACAGGGCAGTCCATGCCCATAACGCGTGATGACCAGGCCACTGAGCTCGCCCTGCCAGTGCCGCTCCACACTCTGCGCCATGGCTGCAGCGGCCTTGCCGGCCCCCACCACGACGGTACGACCGCGCGGCGCAGAGGGCAGGAACGGCGGCAGGCGCTGCTCGGCGCTGGCGGCCGCAACGGCCGCTGCGTACAGGGCGCGCAGCAGCCCGGCCTGGGTGGCGCCTTCAGGCGCTGGCATCGTTGGCGGCGATGGCGTGATGGCCCAGCTGTTCCAGCACCTGCACCAGCGCCGAGTGATCGCGCTGACCCAGACCATTGGCGCGCGCCGCGTTCATCAGCTGCGCCACCGAGGCGGTGTGCGGCAGCGACAGCTGCAGCGCCTTGGCGCCTTCCAGCGCCAGCCCCAGATCCTTCAGGTGCAGCTCGATGCGAAAGCCCGGATCGAAGCTGCGCTTGATCATGCGCTCGCCGTGCACTTCGAGAATGCGCGAGGCGGCAAAGCCACCCATCAGCGCCTGACGCACCTTGGCCGGATCCGCGCCCGCCTTGGAAGCGAACAACAGCGCCTCGCCCACCGCTTCGATGTTCAGCGCCACGATGATCTGGTTGGCGACCTTGGTGGTCTGGCCGGCACCCACGCTGCCGATCAGCGTGATGTTCTTGCCCATCTTCTCGAACAGCGGCCGGGCCCGCTCGAACGCCGCCGGCTTCGCGCCCACCATGATGGTGAGACTGGCGGCCTTGGCGCCCACTTCACCCCCGGACACCGGCGCGTCGATGTAATCCGCACCGAGCTGCTCGATGCGCGCGGCGAATTCCTTGGTGGCGATCGGCGAGATCGAGCTCATGTCGATGACCAGCTTGCCGGCGGAGAGCCCCGCGGCCACGCCATCCTCACCAAACAGCACGGCCTGCACATCCGGCGTGTCCGGCACCATGGTGATGATGATCTCGCTCTTCTGCGCCACTTCCTTCGAGCTGGCGCAGGCGATGAAACCTGCCGCCGTGAGCTCGGCCGCACTCCTGCGACGCGCATAGGTGTACACGGTGTGGCCCGCAGCGCGCAGATGACCCGCCATGGGCGCGCCCATGATGCCCAGACCGATGAAGCCGATGTCAGCCATGACTTGAGAATCCTCGATGACGAAAACGCGATTATTTGATCGGTGAGAAGGCCGTGGGCAGCAGGATCCTGGATTCCTGCAGCTGGATCAGCGGCATGGCGCGCACCAGGTAGTCCTGCCACAGCGGCTCGGCCATCAGCAGCGCGCGGCGCCTGAGCCTATCCTCGAAACTCTCGTAACCCCACAGGTGCACGAACTGGTTCAGCGTGCCGGCCTCCACCGTGAAGTAACCAAGCAGATTGCCCAGGACCTTGCGCTGCAGTTCCAGCGCGTCGGGCAGATAGACCTTGAAGAACTCGGGCACCTTGCCCGGGTACAGCGTGTAGGTGCGATGTTCGACGATCATGCGTTGCCAATCCCTATTCCGACAGTAATTGTTCCAGCTCGCCGCTGGCGCGCCCCACGGACAGCACGGAGATCTGCTGCCCTTCGCCCAGCTCCACGGTGATGTTCCAGCTGCCCACGACGTAGAAGGCCTGCGCGCCCTGCACCAGCGTGGGTTCGCCCCAATGCGCCAGCACGACATCGCGCGTATCCCCCCAGTGCACGCCGTCGAGATCGCCGGCGGCCGGGCTCATCAGGTACATCAGCGCGACACCCGCGCCATGCGTGCCGATGACGAAGGCCACGCCACGCTGCGGATAGATGAGCCCGAGTGCACCATTGTCCAGTTCCTTGCGCTCGGGGGCTTCACCCAGCAGCTTCTCGATCTTCTCGCGCTCGTCGCCCAGACGGATGCCGGCCACGGCCGGCGCCTCATCGCCCTTCTTCCAGGGCAGCTGGCCATCGGCGCCATGCGCCACGCAACTCAGCAGCAGTGCGCCGAGCAACCACGACTTGCGGAAATTCACGAAGCCAGTCCGTCCTTGATGCCGGTGAGGATGAACTGCGTGGCCACGGCGGCGAGCAGCAGACCCATGAGGCGCGTGAGCACGCGGATGCCGGTCTGGCCGAAGAAGCCCAGCAGCCGCTCGCCCAGACACAGCGTGATGTAGGAGACCAGCGCCGTGAGCAGGATGGCGGCGTACACGATGACGCATTCGGCCAGCGTATGCGCCTGCGCCGACAGCACCATCACCGTGGAGATGGCACCGGGACCGGCCAGCATCGGGATGGCCAGCGGCGTGAGCGCCACGTCCTCCTTGATGCGCCCTTCGGCCATCTCCTCGTTGCCCTCGTGCGTGGTGCGCTGGGCACGCAGCATGTCGAAGGCCACCAGCCACAGGATCAGGCCGCCGGCCACACGAAACGCCGGCAGCGTGATGCCGAAAGCACGGAAGATGAAGCTGCCGGCGGCGGCGAACACCACCATCAGCACCGCCATGGCGATGCAGGCGCGCAGCGCCGTGCGGCGCCGGTGCTCCGAGCTCTCCTGCTGCGTGATGACCAGGAACGAGGGCAGCGCCGCGATCGGATCGACGATGAACAGCAGCGACGTGAACGTCAGCAGCGCCGATTGCAGAAACTGGTCCAAACCCGATGACCGCCTTGCCGTTGCGACGAAGGAGCGTTATTGCTCGTAAACCGGATCGAGGAAGTTATCGCTGAAGTCCTCGCAGATCCATTCCATCGGCTGCTGGCCCGGCCGATAGTCGACGACCTCCCGGCTGCGCGCCACCGTGGAGCCGTCCGCAGCCAGCCAGGTGAGCCGATCCTCCAGCGCCGCGCCATTGTCGATCTTGCGGAAGCGTTCCACCAGATGGGTGCTGCGCGCGCGATTGCCGCGCGCTCCGCCGTCCTTGATGCCCGTGGTATCGACCACCAGCACATCGCCCTCCCAGTGACCGATGGACTCACCCAGGTAGCTGGGCGCCAGACCCGGCGTGTGCGCGCCGCGCAGGTAGATGCGGCGGATATGGTGCATCTCCTCGCCCAGCAGCGTGATCTGTTCGGGACTCTGCATGACCAGCAGCGGCCCCTCGATGCCGCCGAACACCGAGAAGCTCGGCAGGCAGCGGCGCCGCGCCGCGGAGGTGAACCTGGCCTCATCCGAATCCTGCGGAGCGAAACCGGCCGGCAACGCGATCGCATCCGGATCCTCGCTGGCCGGTGCGACGGCCGCGGTCAGGGCCGGCGCACTGCCGGGCCGACCGCTCATGCGAATGCGCCAGCTGCCGGTGAGATCGCGCGGATCCGGGTTGCCCACCACCGCGGCCGCGTTCGGGTCGGCGAAGGTGCCGCCACCCGTGGCGGGCCCGCCGCGTTCGCTGGCCGTGGGCTGCCCCACCTGCGCGCAGGCCAGTGCCGGAATACACAGCCACAACCAGGAATGTCTGAGCATGATGCCGCCCCCCGAAATTCAGGCTGGCAAGAATAAACCAGGGCATGGCCGCTGCGCTGACTGCTTTTTTCGACACCTCTACAACGCCCTGACATACACATGCTGGGTCTTGGACGGTTCGAAACCCAGTGCGCGATAGAAGGCGTGCGAGACATCACGCTGCACATTGGAGCGCACCACCAGCTGCGCATGGCCCTGGCTGCGCGCCCACTCCGCGGCGCAGGCCACCAGGCGCTGCCCCGCGCCGCTGCGACGCGCAGCCTCATCCACGACCAGCCCGAGGATTTCGATCCGCTCGCCGGACTCCAGGCTGAATTGCCGCGCCACATGGATCCAGCCCTGCAAGCCGCCCTCGGCGTGCGCCAGTACCTGCACACATTGCGCAGGATCACCGAGCACGCGCGCGACGCGCGCACGCATGGCGCCGGCATCGCAGGGATAGCCCAGCTGCGTGGCGAGTCGCGCCAGTTCCGCAGCATCGGCCAGCAGCGCTGCGCGCAGCATGTCAGCCCGCCAGCGCCGCGCAGGCGTCGCAGCCGTTGTCCAACGCATCCACGGGAACCCTGCTCATCGGCCCTGCCTCAACCGATCGCCCCAAACAAAAAGGCCCGGAATTTCTTCCGGGCCTTTTTCAGCTATTGCCAGCTCGATGGCAAGCTCGAACGCTTACCAGCGACCGCCGCCGCCACCGCCGGCGCCGCCGCGGAAGCCGCCACCGCCGCCCGGACGACCGCCGCCGCCAGTGCGGGGCTTGTCCTGGGCTTCATTGACGCGCAGCGGGCGACCGCCCATGTTGTAGCCATTCAGGCTCTGGATGGCACGGGCCGCATCGGCCTGGCTCATCTCCACGAACCCGAAGCCACGAGGACGACCGGTTTCACGATCGGTCGGCAGCGAAACCGACTCGACAGTGCCGTGCTGCGAGAACAGCGCGCGCACATCCGGCTCGCTGGCCGAGAACGGCAGGTTTCCAACGTAAATCTTCGCCATGAATCACAACTCTCCAAACTACTCGAAGCGCGGAATATCGTATTGGTTATTACTCCAGCGCCCCACACGGCAGGAACACCAGCGGAAGGTCAGGGAGAGAGCGTCTCACGAGCCATCGAACCGTAGATCCTGTCACCTGATCGCGTCTTCGGCTCGAGCTCAATGGCACACAGGGCTCATGGAACGAAACCAGCACTCACGATCGGGCCCGAGTCTACCACAATTGTACTTTTGTCAAGTAAAAACTTCTGAAATTGGAAAAACAAGGACTTAATCCCCATATGGAGGGGCAAATCCAGCTTCCGCGAACAGTGAGACAATGCCTCCATGGACACCAGGATCGAACTCGAATTTCCCTGCCACTACCCCATCAAGGTCATGGCCCGCGTGGCCGAGGACTTGCGCCCGCGGCTGGATGCCATCTTTGAGCGGCACGCCGGCCCGCTGCACCGCATCACCATCACCGAGCGGCCGTCGGCCCAGCAGAATTTCATTGGCATCACCTACGTCATCCACGCCCAGGGGCCAGAGCAGATCGCTGCGCTGTTCAGCGACCTGAAGGAAACCCCGGAAGTGATGCTGGTGCTGTAGAAGCTGCGCTCAGGAGTCGGCCGCGGCGCACAGGCAGTTGCGCCCACCCTCGGCCAGCTGCGCCAGCAGATGCGGCGCAAACTCGCGCGCCGCCTGTTCGACCTGACCGGTGCCGCCCAGCGCCGCCAGCTGGGTCATCTGCAGCCCCGCGTAGCCGCAGGGATTGATGCGCCCGAACGGCGCCAGATCCATGTTCACATTCAGCGCCAGGCCATGGTAGCTGCCGCCGCGACGGATGCGTAGTCCGACGCTGGCCAGCTTGCGACCGGCCACGTACACCCCCGGCGCATTGGCACGGCACTCGGCGCGCGCGCCGAAATCCGCGGCGTAGGCAATGACGGCGCGTTCCAGCGCCGTGACCAGATCGCGCACGCCCAGACCGGCGCGGCGCACGTCGATCAGCGGATACACCACCAGCTGCCCCGGACCATGGAAGGTGACCTGCCCGCCGCGATCGATCTGCACCACCGGAATATCGCCGGCCGCCAGCACATGGCTGCGATCCGCGTTCATGCCCAGCGTGAATACCGGATCGTGCTCCAGCAGCCAGATGACGTCAGGATCCTCGGGCCCGCGCGTGGCGGTGTAGTCCTGCATGGCGTGCCAGGTGCGCTCGTAGGGCACGCGGCCCAGCCAGCGCACGACCGGCGCGGCGCCCAGCGGCACCGCCACGCCGGCTTCAGAGGGCCGCGACACCCGCCGCTCCCAGGCCCACGTTGTTGCCGGCCAGCGCCTGCTCGGCGCGGTAGCTGGAGCGCACCAGCGGACCGGACACGCATTCGCGGAAGCCGCGCGCCAGAGCCCATTCGCGGTAGCGCGCGAACTCCTCGGGCGTGACGAAGCGCTGCACGGCCAGGTGGTTCACCGTGGGCCGCAGGTACTGGCCCAGCGTGAGGATGTCCACACCGACGGCGCGCAGATCGTCCATGGTGCGCACGATCTCATCGTCCGTCTCGCCCAGGCCCAGCATCAGGCTGGTCTTGGTGAGCACGCCGGGGCGATGCCGCCTGGCATGCGCCAGCACGTCCAGCGTCTGCCGGTAACCGGCACGCGGGTCACGCACCGGATGCGTAAGGCGCTCCACGGTCTCCACGTTCTGCGCGAACACTTCCAGGCCGCTGTCGACCACCTTCTCGACATCGGCCAGCACGCCCTGGAAATCCGGCGTCAGCGCTTCCACGGCCGTGCTCGGCGTGCGTTGCTTGATGGCGCGGATGCATTCGGCGTAATGCGCGGCGCCGCCATCCGGCAGGTCGTCGCGGTTCACCGAGGTCAGCACCACATACCTGAGCTTCATCAGCGCCACGGAGTCGGCCACGTTGGCCGGCTCCGTGGCATCCAGCCAGCCGCGCGGGTTACCCGTGTCCACCGAGCAGAAGCGGCAGGCGCGCGTACACACCGCGCCCATCAGCATGATGGTGGCGGTGCCGGCGTTCCAGCACTCGCCGATGTTCGGGCACTTGGCCTCCTCGCACACCGTGGCGAGGCGGTGCTCGCGCACCGTGCGGCGCACGAAGTCGTAGCCTTCGCCCGTGGCGATGGGCGCCTTCAGCCAGCGCGGTTTGCCGGACAGCGCCGAGCGATCCACGCCGGAGCGCGCCTTCTGGCCATCGCGGATGGCTGTAAAACCTTGAGGAGTCTGGTATTTCTCGCCGCTGCGCGGGGCTTCGCCCGCGGCGGGCACCAGCGGGATGCCCTTGAACTCTGCCATGGCGGACATTCTAGAGGATTGGGGCCGCCCCTTCACGGACGGCCCCCGCGGATGAGCCGAAGCGCCCCTTACCTGGTCTGCGCCGGCGCGCCGCCGGGAGGGCCACCTGCGCCACCACCCGGAGGACCACCGGCGCCGGCGCCGGGCGCACCGCCGCCACCGCCCGTGAACCCGCCCAGCGTGTCCCAGTGATCGGTGATCTTGCCCTTCTCGACGCGGAAAATGTCCTGGCCCAGCTTGCCCTTGATGGTGACCATCGCATCGTTGGCGGTGATCTGCTCCACCAGCGTGCCGGGACGAGCGGCGAACTGCTTGAACAGCTTCAGCGCCTCGGCATAGCCCACCTTGGGCACGCCGGCAAAGCGCTGCGCCAGATGCGAGTGGTCGTTGAACCGCTTGCTGACGTACTTCTCGAAGGCCTCGTCGACCTTGCCGGCATCGATCAGCTTGCCCCAGCCCTGGATCGTGGCCTTGCCGTCGGCTTCCAGTGCGTTGTCCTGCGCCGCCGCCATGGCCGGCGGTCCGCCCGCGCCGCCACCCGGCGGGCCGGCGGCCGGCGCGCCCTGCGCACCGGCCAGCAGCGTGGCGCCGCTCGCGATCAGGCCATACGCGCCTGCCAACCAGTCACTCTTGTTCTTCATGTTCGAGACTCCCCCATGAGTATTGTTGTCGGGAACCGTGGGCATCAGAGGACCGGCGCAGCCAGGGCGTTGTGCCGCGGCAAAAGACGTCTTAGCGGAACACCACCGTGCGGCGCCCGTTGCGCAGCACGCGATCTTCCAGGTGGTAGCGCAGGCCGCGTGACAGCACCTGGCGTTCGATGTCCTTGCCGTAGTGCACGAGGTCGGACACCGAGTCGCTGTGATCGATGCGGATCACATCCTGTTCGATGATGGGCCCCTGGTCCAGCTCTTCGGTGACGTAGTGGCAGGTGGCGCCGATCAGCTTCACGCCGCGATCGAAGGCCTGCTGGTAGGGCGCGGCGCCGATGAACGAGGGCAGGAAGCCGTGATGGATGTTGATGATGCGACCCGGATAGCGGGCGCACACCTCGGATGAGAGGATCTGCATGTAGCGCGCCAGCACCATGACATCGCCACGCAGACCTTCGTACAGCGCGCACAGGCGCTCGTAACTCTCGGCCTTGTTCTCCTTGTTCACCGGCAGGTGATAGAACGGCACGCCATGCCACTCGGTGTAGTCGCGCAGATCCGGATGATTGGAGACCACACCCACCACTTCGCAGGGCAGATCGCCGCTGCGCCAGCGATACAGCAGATCGACCAGGCAGTGATCGTGCTTCGATACCAGGATCAGCACGCGCTTGGGCTGCGCGGACTCGCTGACCTGCCAGTGCATGTCGAACCCGGCGGCGATGGGCGCGAAGCGCTGCCGGAAACCGGCGGCGTCGAACGGCAGTGAACTCGCCTGGATCACGTTGCGCATGAAGAAGCGCTGCGTGCCGGCATCGGAATGGTGATTGGCTTCGATGATCGAACCGTGATGCTCGGCGATGAAGGTGGCCACCCGGGCCACGATGCCGACCCGATCCGGGCAGGCGACGGTCAATGTCAGCGTCTGGTCGGTGCTCATCAAATACTGCGGGTCAGTTATTGCGGGAGTTATTGCGGCGCTGGGCCGATGCGGCCGAAGTTCGCATAATAACCGACCAGGTCCACTTCGATGGTGACCGGGGTCGCACTCAGGTTCAGCCAGTACCAGCCGTGGTTCCCGGTAAAGGGCGCCACCATCGAGCCCTGCCCGCCGGTGCTCTCGCCCTTCTCGTAGCTCTCGTAGTACTCGGCCGGCCACTTGCCGGCGGTGGGCTCGCCATGGAATTCGAAGTACACCTGCGAGCCCTGCTTTACGCGCCAGCGGTAGAACAGCGGCTCGCCGCGCTTCACCACGGCCTTGTATTCGAGCTCCTCGTCACCCTTGAGTTGCACTTCGAAGTGAGCGTTCTGCCAGGCATCGGGATGCGCATGCGCCCACACGCCGAGCGGCGGCGCCTGGCCATCGGCCGTGGCGTCGACGACGTCGGCGTCGGCGTCGGCGCTGGCCGGCGTAGCGGCAACCGCAGCAGCCGGCGCAGCACTCGCGGCGCCGCTCACCGCCGCCTGACCACGCGCGCCCGACAGCGCCACCAGACCCGTGAGGCGACCGAAGCCGGTGAGATCCTTGCCGTATTCGGCTGGCATGACCACCAGCACGGTGAGCAGCGCCGCCACCAGCAGGGCCAGCAGCGTGGCGCGCAGGATGCGCGCGCGTGAATAGACAATCGGGGATGCAGGGGCATTCATGACGATGGGTTCCTCGAAGCCTCTCAGGCGGCGCTGACCAGGAAGTAGCCGCTGAGCTGGTAGCCGACCAGCACGAAGCCACACCCCATCAGCACGACATTGGCGGCGAAGGCATGACGTGCGAAACCTTCACGCGTGCGCCACAGGTTGATCAGCAGCACCAGCACGCCCAGCGCCAGCAGCTGTCCGATTTCCACGCCCACATTGAAGGACACCAGATTGGGCAGCAGCGACTGGCGCGACAGCGCCAGCTCCTGGATGCGCGTGGCCAGGCCCATGCCATGGAACAGACCGAACACCAGCACCGCGACACGCGTATCGGGCTCGATACCGAACACCTGACGGAAACCACCGAGATTCTCGAAGGCCTTGTAGGCCACCGACAGGCCGATGATGGCGTCGATGGCATAGGCGTTCACATGCCAGCCGGCCAGCACGCCCAGCAGCAGCGTGGTGCTGTGGCCGATGGCGAACAGCGTGACGTAGCCGGCCACATCACGCAGCCGGTACAGGAAGAAGATCACGCCGAGCAGGAACAGCAGATGGTCGTAACCGGTGACCATGTGCTTGGCCCCCAGGTAGGCGTAGATGAAGGGCTGCGCGCCGCTGCTGCTCTTCAGGAAGGCACGATCGGCCGCGGCAACGTTATGGGCCTGCGCGAGCCCCGGGGCGAGCAGCGGCGCGCACAACCCGATGAGCATCAGGAACCTGGCGCGCGCATGGCGGATGGCAGGAAACAATGCCTCGACCTCGGGTGGAGTTGGAAGGGAGCCGCTTGTCTGTTACGCGGCAGCGGCTCCCATCCCTCGCATCCTGACCGAGTCTTGAAGGTGCACGGAGCAGTCTCTCAGGCGTTGACCACTGCAGCGGTGGCCACCTGGGCGCGCTGCGCGGCGCGCCGCTTGCGACGGCGCCGCTCGATGTACATCATCCAGCCGGTGATGAAGAAGATCGGCATGCACCAGCCGGCGCTCATCATCACGATCTGGCCGGGGATACCGAAGTAGCGCCCGGTGTGGATGGGCGCGCGACCGCCTGCGAGCTGCTTCCAGAAACCGCTGTCACCATTGGGCGGCGGCGCATTGCTGTCGCTGTCGCTGTCGGCGCCCGGCGCCCTGGTAGCTGCTTCCGGCGCCTCGGCGGTAAGCGCCGTCTGCGCATCGAAGCCCAGCGTCTGCGCCGCTTCGTCGGGTGCGCCCTTGGGCACGTAGCGCACACCCACGGCCGGGCTGCCACCCTGCGGCAGCGTGATGGTCACCGTGTCATAGGTGGGTACAAGCGCTGCGAAAGCCTGCCAGATTGCCGCCATGTTCACGGCCGCAGCCGCGGCACGCGCACTGCCACCCTGCATGGCGCCACCCGGACTTGCACCACCCGGGCCGCCACCAGGACCTCCACCACCGGGGCCACCGCCCGGCCCACCGCCACCGGGGCCGTTCAGGCCCGGAATGGTGAGGTTGAAAACGCTCGCCGTGGTGTTGGTGTACCAGCCGAACTGCCGTCCGATCATCAGCCCGGTATGGGCCGAGACCAGGTAGACCAGCAGCACGCAGGTGCCCACCACGGCGTGCAGGTTCCACAGGAATGCGGGGCCTTTAAGGCGCCAGTTGATCTTGAACCAGGAGCGCCAGTTGCGCGCCGCCTTGCCACGCGGCCAGCGCAGATACAGACCCGAGGCGATCATGATCAGCAACAGCATGGCGCTGGAGCTCATCACCTTGCGCACCAGCTGGCCAGCCGCACCCATGCCGGCCCACATGCCGCGATGAATGCGCTCCACGCCCTGGAAAAAGCCTTCGGCCGCCGCGCCCGGCTCGGGCAGCGTCGCGCCGCTGTAGGGATCCACGTAGGTGACGGCATTACCACCACCCGGGCCACCGCCGCCGCCAGGCCCACCGCCCTGCGGCCCCGCGTCGCCGCCGCCGGGCCTCGCGCCGGGAGCAGCACCGCCCATACCAGCCGGACCACCACCAGCGCCCGGGCCACCCCCGCCCGGACCACCGCGGCGGGTATTCACGAAGCGCACCTCCACCGGTCTGGTCGGCGTGGCCGACAGCGTCAGGCTGGCAATGCGCTGACCGGGATGATCGGCCAGCACGCGCGCGTACAGATCGGCGACCGACAGCGCCGCGCCATGCGGCTTCACCGTGACCTGCGGCGTGAACAGCGCGGTGAGTTCGCGCTCGAATGCCAGCAGTCCGCCGGTGAACCCCTGCAGCGACAGGATCAAACCCACGGTGATGCCCACGACCCAGTGGGTCTGGAACAGAATCTTCTTCAGCACACTCCCCCCGATCCCTGCGCGCCAGGCGCGTTCACTTATCCGAGCTTCAGCTCCAGTGCCTGCAGCCGCTGTACCGTCCCCACGTCGGACCACAGTCCCCGATACAGCTCGCCGCGCAACCGGCCGGCCGCGATCGCCTTCCGCAACAGCGGCAGCAGCGGAAAACGTCCGGGCACGCAATCCGCGAACAGCTGCGGGTCGTAGATCCCGTAGCCGGCATAGGTGTGGCGCTGGTGCCCCTCCAGATTCACGAAACCCGCCTCGTTCAGTGCGAAATCACCTCGCGGGTGATGGTCGGGATTCGGAACCAGCACCAAGTGTGCAAGCGCGCCTTCTTCCAGCACAAGGCGCTCAAAGTGAAGATCAGTGAAAGTATCTGCATTGATTACCAAAAATGGCCGATCACCCAGCCATCGCAACGCATGATGGATGCCACCGCCCGTTTCCAGTGCAGTATCTCCTTCATCGCTGAAGGACACCTGCAACCCGAAACGGCTGCCATCGCCCACCGCGGCGCGGATCTGCGCGCCCAGCCACGCCAGATTGATGACCACTTCGCGAAAGCCGGCGCGCGCCAGCGCCTCCAGATGCCAGAACAGCAGCGGCTTGCCTTGTACGGGGATCAGCGGCTTGGGCGTGTGATCGGTCAGCGGACGCATGCGCTCGCCGCGCCCGGCCGCCAGCACCATGACCTTCAAGCCACGCTCTCCTGCTCGCGCGCATTGGCGGCCGCCAGCAGCGGAGCGACGCGTGCCTCGAGCCATGCGGAGAAGGCGGCGAGCTCCGGATAGCGCCGCGCCGTGTCACGCACGTAGTGCAGTGTCAGCGGCAGATCGGCCAGATAGCCGCTCTTGCCATCGCGATACCACAGCCGCGCGAAGATGCCGAGCACCTTGATGTGGCGCTGCAGACCGATCAGATCGAACCAGCGCAGGAATTGCGCGTCATCGACACCCGCCAGCTCCGCACCGCCTTCGAGGATGAGCGCGGCGCGATACTCCGCCAGCCAGCGCTCCACCTGTGCGCGCGGCCAGCTCACGTAGCAGTCCTTCAGCAACGACACCAGGTCGTAGCCCACCGGACCGCTGAGCGCATCCTGAAAATCGATGATGCCGGGGCTGCGCCGCGGCGTGATCATCAGATTGCGGGAGTGATAATCGCGATGCACGAACACACGCGGCTGCGCCAGCGCCTCGCGCACCAGGAAGGCAAAGGTGGCGTCGATGAGCTGCTGCTCGTCTTCGTCCAGCACCCGCTGCAGATGACGGCCACAGAACCACTCGGGCATCAGGCGCATCTCGCGCTCGAGCACCACGGCATCGTAGCGCGGCAGTTCCTGCTGCAGCTCGCGCCCGCCGAGCTGGATCCGGCGCAGCGCGGCCAGCGCTTCACCGTAAAGGGTCGCGGGATCCGCACCCGACTGCAGATGCGCGAGAAAATGCGTGCCGCCCAGATCCTCCATCAGCGCGAAGCCAGCCGCCTCGTCCACGCTCTCCAGGTGCGGCACATGCGCGCCGCAGCGCTCCAGCAGGCGCGCCACGTGCACGAAGGGTGCCAGCGCCTCCTTGTCGGGCGGCGCGTCCATGGCAATGCGCGTGCTGCCATCGGTGCACCAGACGCGGAAGTAGCGGCGGAAACTGGCATCGGCGGAGGCGGGTTCCATACGGGCCACGGGCGCGGCCGGCGAGCGCTGCAGCCAGACACCCAGTTGCTGCAGACGCGGATCGGTATCGGTCATGGGCTCAATTATACTGTGCGCCTCCATGACCCTCCCCACCCTTCTGCACCGCGCGCTGCTCCTCTCCCTGCTGTATTCGGCTTCCCAGCCGGCGGCCTGGGCTTTCTGTGCCGACGATTCCCCGCCCAGCCCGCAGCTGCCCGGCTCGGTGGCCGGCCAGGAAATCCATTTCGATGCCGCGCAGGCCACCTATGGCACCGACGGCAAGGCTGAATTCACCGGCCCGGTCACGGTGCGCATGGGTGATCGGCTGTTCGAGGCCGAGAACAAGGTCACCTACGACGAGAACAGCAACGATCTGCGCATCTTCGGCCAGATGGATTACCGCGACCCGACGCTGCACGTGAAGGGCGATTCGGGCAGCTATGGCGACGAGGGTGGCCAGTTCCACGACGCGGATTTCGAATTCCTGCAGCAGGCCGGCCGCGGTCATGCCAGCGAAGTCGACACCGACGTCGACGGCAAGGTGCTGCAGCTCACGCGCGCCATCTACACCACCTGCCCGGCCGATCGCGCCGACTGGCAGCTGCGCGCGCGCCAGGTGACGCTGGACACCAACACCATGCGCGGCACCGGCCGCGGCGCCAGCGTCATCTTCAAGGGCGTGCCGGTCATCTATCTGCCCTGGATCTCCTTTCCGCTGAGCAATGCGCGCCAGACCGGCCTGCTGTTCCCGACGCTGGGCAATTCCTCGCGCAGCGGCCTGTCCGTCACCGCGCCCTGGTACTGGAATCTGGCGCCGAATTACGACCTGACACTGGCGCCCACGATCTACACCGAGCGTGGCCTGGATCTGGGCGGCGAATTCCGCTACCTGGGCACGGCCAGCACCACCAATGTGCAGGCCTCCTTCATGCCGCGCGACCAGGACACCGGCACGCAGCGGGCGCACGTGAAACTCGATGAGCGCCTGGCGCTGCCCGCGGGCTGGCGCGTGGACCTGAACGCCGAACAGGTCAGCGACATGTCCTACCTGGAAGACTTCGGCGACGGCACGCAGATCAGCAGCACGCCGTTCCTTGCCCAGAGCGCGCGCCTGGGCTACCGCGACGACACCTGGCTGCTGGCGCTGGCAGCCCAGCACCTGCAGACACTGGATTCCACGCTGGCCGACAGCGATCACCCCTATGTGGAACTGCCCAGCCTCACCGCCAATGCGCTGTGGAGCAGCGACAACCGCCTGCTGCAATGGGGCTTCGACAGCGACGCCACCAACTTCTGGCGCGCCGACAGCGTCGATGGCTGGCGCGCGCACGCCCGGCCGCAGGTGGGCCTGGACATCACCGAGGCGGGCTACTACCTCCGCCCGAATGTGGCCTGGGATTCCACCTACTACCAGCTCACCGACAACACCACCGCGGATGCCAGCACCTACAGCGTGAGCCGCAACCTGCCGGTGCTGAGCTTCGATACGGGCATGCAGTTCGAGCGCCTGGCGGGCGCCAAGGGCCAGCGCAGCGTGACGCTGGAACCGCGGCTGCTGTACGTCTACATCCCGTATCGCGACCAGTCGCAGTTGCCGGTGTTCGACAGCTCCACCTCGGACATCAACCTGACCGAACTGTTCGACACCAACCGCTATGTGGGGCTGGATCGCATCGGCGATGCCAACCAGGTGACGCTGGGCCTGACCACGCGCATGTTCTCCACCGCATCCGGCACGCGCTATCTGAGCGCCAGTTTCGGCCAGCGCTACTACTTCGCCCAGCCGCGCGTGACGCTGCCGGACGAGACCGCCTCGCACCAGTCGCGCTCGGATCTGGTGGGGCAGATCGACCTGACCGGCTTCTACAACTGGAACGTGCAGACCAGCATGGCCTGGGATCCCTCCCAGTCGCGCGCGGAAAAATCCCAGGTGAACCTGCAATACATCCCGGCCACCGACAAGGTGGCCAATTTCGGCTACCGCTTCCAGCGTGGCTCGCTGGAGCAGGTGGATGCCTCGCTGGCCTGGCCCATTGCCAAGCGCTGGGATCTATACGGCCGCAGCGTCTATTCGCTGCGCGACGACGCCAGCGTCGAGCATTTCGCCGGTTTCCAGTTCCGCGGCGACTGCTGGGGCCTGCGTTTCGTGGCGCGCCGCTCGGTCAGCCGGCGCACCGGCGAGATGGACAATGGCTTCTACCTGCAGCTGGAACTCAACGGACTCTCCAGTGTCGGAACCGGAGCCGACTCTTTCCTTGAAAGGTCGATTCGGGGATACTCCGCCTCCTCTTCAAGCCTTTGAGCAAACAAGGAATTTAGATGCATCGCAAGTTGCTGGCCGCCCTGCTCGGAGGCTTTCTGGTCGCGTCCGTGGCGCTGGCGGACAAGGCGCCACTGTCGGCGCGTGGCGAACTGCTCGACCGCGTCGTGGCCATCGTCAATGACGGCGTCGTCATGGAAAGCGAGCTGGATCAACAGCTCATCGAAGTGAAGGGCCGTCTGACCACCCAGGGTGTGGCCCTGCCGGACGAGAAGGTGCTGCGTCAGCAGCTGCTGGACCGGCTGATCCTCGAGGAGATCCAGGCGCAGCGCGCCGATCGCGCCGGCATCAAGGTCAGCGACGAGCAGCTCAATGCCGCGATGGAAGACATCGCCAAGCGCAACAACGTCACCTTCGCGCAGCTGCCGGAACGCCTGGCCGCCGAAGGTTTCGACTATGCCTCCTACCGCACCTCGCTGCGTCGCGAAATCCAGCGCCAGATGCTGCAGCAGCGCGATGTGCTGAGCCGCATCAGCATCTCGCCGCGCGAACTCGACCAGTACATCGAGCAGCAGAAGCGCACGGCCTCTGCCGCCAACGAGTACAACGTCTCCCACATCCTGATCGCGGTGGCGCAGGATGCCTCGCCGGCACAGATCGCAGCAGCCAGGGCCCGCGCCGACGACGTGCTCAAGCGCGCCCGTGGCGGCGAGAACTTCGCGCAGCTCGCGGTCAGCTACTCGGCCAGCCAGACGGCGCTGGAGGGCGGCTCGCTGGGCTGGCGCAAGGGCCCGGAGCTGCCCACCTTCCTCAGCGACGTGGTGGTCGGTCTGAAGGCCGGCGAGATCAGCAACGTGCTGCAGACCTCCAGCGGCTTCCACATCGTGAAGCTCAACGAGACCCGCAGCAGCAGCGGCCGGCAGATCATCCAGCAGCTGCATCTGCGCCACATCCTGATCAAACCCACTGAAGTGCAGGATGACGCCACGGTGCGCGCCAAGCTCGCCGACATGCGCGCCAGCATCCTGGCCGGCACCGCGGACTTCGCCGTACTCGCCAAGGCCACCTCCGAAGACCCGGGTTCGGCCGTCAATGGCGGCGATCTGGGCTGGAGCAAGCCCGACGTCTACGTGCCGGAGTTCGCCAAGGTGGCGCAGAGCCTATCCGAGAACGAGATCAGCGAACCGTTCAAGAGCGAATACGGCTGGCACATCATGCAGCTGCTGGGCAAACGCGATTTCGACAACACCGACACCGCCGCACGCGAGCAGGCCTATCGCCAGCTGCGCGACAGCCGCCTGGATGAAGCCACCGAGCTGTGGCTGCAGGAACTGCGCGACGAGGCCTACGTCGAATCCCTCATCTGAGGGCGCAATGAACGGCGCCATCGCCCTCACCAGCGGCGAGCCGGCCGGCATCGGCCCCGATCTGTGTCTGGCCGCGGCGCGCGCCGAACGCGCGCAGCCGCTGGTCTGCCTGGCCGACCGCGAACTGCTGGCGCAGCGCGCCGCGCGGCTCGGCCATTCCATCCGCTTTTGCGACTACCAGCCTGGCGCTGCCATCACGCGCGCCGCCCATGAGCTGTGCGTGCTGCACGTGCCACTGGCCGCCACGGTGCGCGATGGCGTGCTCGACGCCCGCAACGCGCGTGCCGTGCTGAGCATGATCGAGCGCGCCACCCACGGCTGCGTCAGCGGCGAGTTCGCTGCCATGGTCACGGCGCCGGTGCAGAAGAGCGTCATCAACGACGCGGGCATTGCCTTCACCGGCCACACCGAATTCATCGCCCAGCTCACGCACGCGCCGCTGCCGGTCATGATGCTGGTGGCCGGCGAGCTGCGCGTGGCGCTGGCCACCACGCATCTGCCGCTGCGCGCCGTCAGCGAGGCCATCACCCGCCAGGGCCTGGTGCAGGTGCTGCGCATCCTGGCCGCGGATCTGCGCCGCTTCTTCGGCATCGCGCAGCCGCATATCGCCGTCTGCGGCCTCAATCCGCACGCCGGCGAAGGCGGTCATCTGGGCGACGAGGAGATCACCACCCTCATCCCGGCATTGCAGGAAGTGCGTGCCGCCGGCATCGACGCGCGTGGTCCGCTGCCGGCCGATACGCTGTTCGTGCCGCGCCATCTGCAGGGCGTGGATGCGGTGCTGGCCATGTTCCATGACCAGGGTCTGCCGGTGCTCAAGCACGCGGGTTTTGGCGAGGCAGTCAACGTCACGCTCGGCCTGCCCATCGTGCGCACCTCGGTGGACCACGGCACGGCACTGGATCTGGCCGGCACCGGCCGCGCCGATGCCGGCAGCCTGCTGGCCGCCCTCCGGCTGGCCGCGCACATGGGCGCCATTGCCACGGCGGCACAGCCGTGATGCGCACCCGCAAGCGCTTCGGCCAGCACTTCCTGCATGACCCGGCGGTCATCGATCGCATTCTCGTCGCCATCGATCCAAAGCCCGGCCAGCACCTGGTGGAAATCGGCCCGGGACCGGGCACGCTGACACGGCCGCTGCTCGAACACGCCGGTGCACTCGAGGCCGTGGAGATCGATCGCGATCTGGCCGCCACCCTGCAGGCCGAACTCGGGCCGCGTGGCCTGACACTGCATGTCGGCGATGCACTGCGCTTCGACTGGGCAGCGCTCGCGGCGCGCCTCGGCGGCAAGCTGCGGCTGGTGGGCAATCTGCCCTACAACATCTCCACGCCGCTGCTGTTCGCATTGCTGGAACAGGCCGAACACATCGATGAGATGGTCTTCATGATGCAGAAGGAAGTCATCGATCGCATCGTCGCCGCCCCGGGCAGCGATCAATACGGCCGGCTCGGCGTGATGCTGGCGCCGCGGGTGCACTCCGAACATCTGTTCGATGTTGGCCCCGGCGCCTTCCGCCCGCCACCACGCGTCTGGTCCTCCGTCCTGCGCATGACGCCGAGCACCAGCCCGCCGGACTGGGCCCTGACGCCACGCTACGCCGAGGTGGTCAGTGCCGCCTTCAGCCAGCGCCGCAAGACGCTGCGCAACGCCCTGTCGCGCTGGGTCGGCGCTGCGGACATCGAAGCCATCGGACTGGACCCCGGCATCCGGGCCGAAACCCTGCCGCCGGAGGCTTTCGGGCGGCTGGCACAACAGTCCTTGGCTGTGCTTCACTAGGCCATGGGCAACGAAACACCTGCCAAGGCCTACGAGCGCATCCTGGCCATCGTCGATCTGACCGCCGACAGCGAATCGGTGCTGGCGCGCGCGGCCGAAGTCACCCGCAGCCGCGCGGGCCTGCTGTCGGTGCTGCACGTGGTCGAATACATGCCCATCGAGCCGCTGAGCGACTCGCTGGTGCCGGTGGTGCAGATCGACGAGAAACTGCTGGAGCGCGCCAGGGTGCAGCTGCAGGAGCTGGCAGCGCGCCACGGCGTCGCCGCCGCACAGTGCCAGGTGAGTTCGGGCAACATCAAGACCGAGGTGCTGCGTGTGGCGCGCGCCTGGTCGCCGGATCTGATCGTGCTGGGCAGTCGCGCGCGGCACGGCCTGTCCATCCTCATCAACCTGACCGAAGACACGGTGCTGCATGCCGCACCCTGCGACGTCCTCGCCGTTCGCGTGCGCTAGCCCGCAATCCATCCCCGTCATGGAAATCCTGCCCCGCCACAACATCCGCGTCGAAGTCGAAACCTCCTATCTCGAGGAGCAATCCGAGCCATCCGAGCGTCGCTACGTGTTCTCGTACACCATCACCATCCACAACGATGGCGAGACGCCGGCGCGCCTGATGACACGCCACTGGATCATCACCGATGCCAATGGCCGGGTGCAGGAAATGCGCGGCGACGGCGTGGTCGGCGAGCAGCCCTACATCAAGCCCGGCCAGGGCTTCCGCTATTCCAGCGGCGCCGTCATCGAGACGCCGGTGGGCGCCATGCAGGGCAGTTACCAGATGGTGGACGACGAGGGCCTGCGCTTCGACGCGCCGATTCCCGCCTTCCGCCTGGCCAAACCCGGCCTGCTGCACTAGCCCGGCGGCGCCATGGCGCGTTGGGCCATCGGTGACGTGCAGGGCTGCGATGCCGAACTCGGCGCGCTGCTGCAGAAAATCCGGTTCCGCTCCGACCGCGACCAGCTGTGGTTCTGCGGCGATCTGGTCAACCGCGGCCCGGCCTCACTGGCGGTGCTGCGCCGGGTACGCGCCCTGGGCGCGAACGCCATCAGTGTGCTGGGCAATCATGACCTGCACCTGCTGGCCGTCGCACTGGGCGCCGATCGCAAGCCGAAGAAGCGCGACACGCTGGCGCCGATTCTCGAGGCGGCGGACCGCGGCCTGCTGATCGACTGGCTGTTGTCGCTGCCGCTGGCGCACCACGACTCTGCGCATGACGATCTGCTGGTGCACGCCGGCATCGTCCCGCAGTGGTCGCCGCCGCTGGCGCGTGAACTCGCCGCCGAGGTGGAACAGAACCTGCGCGAGCAGCCGCGCAGGCTGTTTGAACACATGTATGGCGATGAGCCGGATCGCTGGCAGGAATCACTGCGGGGCTGGGAGCGGCAGCGCTTCATCATCAACGTGCTTACGCGCATGCGTGCCTGCACCGCGGAGGGGCGCATCGACATGAAAATGAAGGGCGGCCCCGACGAGATCCCCGCGCCCTTCATGCCCTGGTTCCGCGCTTCCGATGCCGCGCGGCGCGGCACGCGGGTGATCTTCGGCCACTGGTCGACGCTGGGCTTCTATCGTGGCCGCGGCGTGCTGGCGCTGGATACCGGCTGCGTGTGGGGCGGGTCGCTGAGCGCGGTGAATCTGGACGCCGAACAGCCCGAACCGGTGAGCGTCCGGGCTTTGGGCGCCGTGCCGCTGGATGGCGGCGAGTAGCGTCGCGGGGCGGCCGGCTGCAACCGGATGCTCAACCCGCTGTCGAATCGCTCGACCAGCTCAACACCAGCTCTTTGGTGCGCGCCGAGTACACGCCGGCGGGCACTTTCAGCACCACGCTGTCGCCCCCTGCGGGCACAGCCAGAATCACCCGCTGATCGCCGCTCACCTGCAACCGGGTGAAGGCGCCGGGACGCGCCAGGAATTCGAGCCGGATGGGCCAGTCGTGGCCGGCCAGCGGATGCAGCACCAGCTGTCCCTGCCCGGCCAGGGCGGTGACGTCGACGCGCACCGCGTTACGCTGCCAGGTCTGTGCCAGCGCCTGGCTCTGCCCGGTGCCGTCCTGCGCGCTGATTTCCTGCGCCACTTCCACCCCCGCCGGCGCCCTGCGCCAGAACGCCAGCTTGCCCAGATGGCTGCAGCCGCCCAGCAGCGGGACCGCGAGAATCGGCAGCAGCAGAACGGCGGCGCGGGGTGCGGTTCTCATCAGTGTTCTTCCCGGTCAGCAAATGCGTACCATACGCTTGAGGGCTGCGGACCGGATAACTGTCGGGATTCATCGACACACTTGCAGGACTTTATGAACAGATTGCAGGCGCTCAACTTCACACAATGGATCGAGGACAACCGCCCTCTGTTGAAACCTCCCGTCGGCAACAAGGTCGTTTACAAAGACGGCGAGTTCATCGTCATGGTGGTGGGCGGTCCGAACTCCAGAAAGGACTTCCACGTCGATCCGGCGGATGAGTTCTTCTACCAGCTCGAGGGCGAGATGGTGCTGCGCGTCGTGGAAGCCGATGGCATTCACGACATCCGCATCGGCGCAGGGCAGATGCTGCTGCTGCCGGCCAATGTGCCGCACTCGCCGCAGCGCTCGGCGGGCGGCATCGGCCTGGTCATCGAACGCCGCCGCCGCAAGGATGAATTCGACGGCCTGCAGTGGTACTGCGAGAACTGCGGCCAGCTGCTGTACGAGGAGTTCTTCCACCTGCACGACATCGAGACCCAGTTTCCGCCGGTGTTCGATCGCTTCTTCGGCTCACTGAGCCTGCGCACCTGCAAGCATTGTCATGCCGTGATGCAGCCTCCCGGTCAATCAGCGGAGCATCATGCGGGACAGCAATGATCTGCGCGGCTGGGCGACACTGAACCTCGCTGGCCACGCCCTGCGTGCCGATCTGCGCCAGGGCATCAGCCTGGCGCTGGAGCAGCGTTTCGACACCACGCAGCCCGCAGCCTTTGGCGCGGCGCCGGCGCGCAGCGAAGCACTGGACGTGCCGGGTTTTACCGCTCGTGTCGCAACCGGCGCGAGCTGCAATTGCAGCACCCTGACGCTCACCCCCCATTGCAACGGCACGCACACCGAATGCGTGGGGCATCTGACTGTGGAACCGCTGGATGCCCAGCAGGTGGTACCGACGGCACCACTGCTCGCTGTGCTGCTCACCGTCAGCGTCGTGCCGGAGGCGGCCGACAGGCTGGTCACCCATACCGCGCTGGCGGAAGGCTGGCAGCGCGCACTGCAGGGTGTGCCGCGCAGCCTGCAGCCGCGCGCCCTGATCGTGCGCACCCTGCCCAACGACCCCGGCAAGCGCAGCCGCAACTACGACGCGACCGGCGCCGCCTATCTGACCCCGGCCGCCGCACACTGGCTGGTCGAACAAGGGATCGAGCATCTGATCGTGGATCTGCCCTCACTGGATCGCATGCAGGATGGCGGCGCCCTCGCCGCCCATCGCATCTTCTTCGGCCTGCCCGCCGGCGGCACGCGGCTCGCGGATGCGCAACGCGCGCACTGCACGGCCACGGAACTGGCCTTCATTCCGGACGACGTGCACGACGGCCTGTGGCTGCTGTGGCTGCAGGTGCCGGCGCTGGCGGGCGACGCCGTGCCCTCGCGCCCGCTGCTGCACGCGGTGCAGCTGCCATGAGCGCCGACACCGCCCTGCAGGAAGCGCGCGCGCTGGATGAAGGCGATGTGCTGGCCACCTTCCGCGGGCAGTTCGCCCTGCCGCGCAACGAACGTGGCGCGCCGCTCATCTATCTGTGCGGCCACTCACTGGGACTGGCGCCGCTCGCTGCACGCGAACGCGTCAACGAGGAGCTGAGCGACTGGGAGCAGCTCGGCGTCAACGGTCATCATCGCAGCCGCCGTCCCTGGATCGACTACGCCGAGCAGTTGCAGGAGCCGCTGGCGCGACTGGTGGGTGCGCAGCGTGACGAAGTGGTCGCGATGAACGGCCTGACCGTGAACCTGCATCTGCTGCTGGCCAGCTTCTACCGGCCCACGCCGGCACGCAGCCGCGTGCTGATCGAAGCCGGCGCTTTTCCGTCGGATCGCCACGCCATGGTCTCGCAGCTGCACTGGCACGGCCTCGATCCGGCCGCCACGCTGATCGAGCTGGCGCCGCGCCCCGGCGAAGACACCCTGCGCCACGAAGACATCGAAGCGCAGATCGAGACCGAGGCCGGTCACCTGGCGCTGGTGCTGTGGCCGGGCGTGCAGTACCGCACCGGCCAGGCCTTCGATCTGGCGCGCATCGCGCGTGCCACGCAGCGCGCTGGCGCGGTGTGCGGCTTCGATCTGGCCCACGCCATCGGCAATGTGCCACTGGCGCTGGACGAGAGTGGCGCGGACTTTGCCGCCTGGTGCAGCTACAAGTACCTCAATGGCGGGCCGGGTGCGATCGCCGGCGCCTTCGTGCACCAGCGCCACGCCCGGCGCATGGATCTCACCCGCCTCAGCGGCTGGTGGGGTCACGAGCACGCCACGCGCTTCGCCATGGGGCCGGAGCACGTGGCCACACCCGGGGCCGCCGCCTGGCAGCTCTCCAATCCGCCCATCCTGGCCACGGCGCCCCTGCTCGCGTCCCTGGAGCTGTTTGATCAGGCCGGCATGGCCGCGCTGCGCGATAAATCGCAGCGGCTCACCAGCTGGCTGGAGACGCTGATCGCACGCTACTGCGCCGATCAGATCGCCGTCATCACCCCCCCCGATCCGGCCCAGCGCGGCTGCCAGTTGTCCTTGCGCGTGCGCGGCGCGGCGCAGCGCGCCCGCCGGGTGTTCGAGGCCCTGCAGGCACGCGACGTGGTCGCCGACTGGCGCGAACCGGACATCATCCGCATGGCGCCGGTGCCGCTGTACAACCGCTACGAAGACGTGTGGCAGGCCGTCACGCGCCTGGCCGAGGCGCTGCAGAGCACGTGAACGCAGCCGCTTCCGAAACGCTCACCATCGTCGGCGCCGGCCCGGTCGGCACGCTGCTGGCGCTGCTGCTGGCGCGCCAGGGCCTGCGTTCGCGCCTGTATGAGCGCCGCCCTGATCCGCGCAGCGCACCCGAGGAGCGCGGCCGCTCCATCAATCTGGCGTTGGCAGCCCGCGGCATCGAACCGCTGCGCGCCGCCGGCGTCTTCGCGGCCGTGAGCCGCGAGATGGTGAAGATGCCGGGCCGCTGCCTGCACGATGAACACGGCCACACCCGGTTCATGGCCTATGGCCAGAACGAAGGCGAAGTCATCTACGCCATCAGCCGCGCGCGGCTCAACCGTCTGCTGGTGGAAGCGGCAGCGTACGAACCCCTGATCGAGCTGCACTTCAGGCAGCGCTGCGTGGATGCCGATCCTGATCGCGGCACTCTGCAGCTGCACGACGAACTCAGCGGCGGGCAGCACAGCATCGAAGTCGGCACAGTCTTCGGCGCCGACGGCGCCGGCTCCGGTCTGCGGCGCGCGCTGGCCCAGCGTGGCCGTCTGAGCGATCGTGACGAAGCGCTGCTGCACGATTACAAGGAACTGGCCATCGCAGCCACGGCCGCCGGTGGCTTCGCCATGGATGCGCAGGCGCTGCATATCTGGCCACGCGGCGGCCACATGCTGATCGCCCTGCCCAACTGCGACGGCAGCTTCACCGCCACGCTGTTCCTGCCGCGCACCGGCCCGGTGAGCTTTGCCGCGCTGAATGAGCCCGGTGCGCTGCGGAGCTTCTTCGCCGAGCAGTTTCCCGATGCGCTGGCGCTGCTGCCGGACCTGGAGCAGCAGTTCACTGCCCATCCGCAGAGCCAGCTGGCCACACTGCATTGCTGGCCCTGGGTGGCCGGGCGCATGCTGCTGCTGGGCGATGCCGCGCATGCCATCGTGCCCTTCCACGGCCAGGGCCTGAACTGCGGGTTCGAGGACTGCGCCGAGCTGGTGGAGCTAATCGCCCGCCATGGCAGCGGCGCCGATACCTTGCAGCGCTTCGAACGCGAACGCCGCGGCAACACCGACGCCATCGCGCAGATGGCGCTGGAGAACTATGTGGAGATGCGCGATGGAGTGCGCACCGCGGACTTCGCGCTACGCAAGCAGCTGGGATTGGAGCTGGAGCAGCGCTTTCCCGGCCGCTTCATCCCGCGCTACTCGATGGTGATGTTCCACGCCGAGATCCCGTATGTCGAAGCCCTGCGACGCGGAGCGGTGCAGGAGCGGCTGATCGACGTGCTGGTGACGCGTGGACTATTGCCAATCGCAGCTCACACCGCAGTGATCGATGAGCTCCTTGCGGAGACGAACCTATAGGCCTACCTCGTGCGCGCCGAACCACGCACGAGGACGTTAGATCCCACCCTCATCTCTTATAATTCTCCCATCTTCAATACGAACTCTTCTCTGCGCATGCGCAGCAATTTCTTGATCATGAGTTACGAGAACGATGCAGGTGCCTCTTCGATGCAAATCCACGAGCAGTTGCAACACTCCCGCCGCCATTTCCGAGTCGAGGTTTCCCGTTGGTTCGTCCGCAAAGAGTATTGCCGGACCGCCGGCAATAGCCCTGGCGATCGCCGCACGCTGTTGTTGGCCGCCGGAAAGTTGCGCGGGCAGGTGGCCAGCCCGACCCGACAATCCCACAACGCGTAGCGCAGAAACCGTTCGCTGCCTGCACTCTTGCATAGACATTCTTCTATATCTCAAAGGGACAGAAACATTGTCCTCGATACTCAGATCCGGGATGAGATTAAAAGACTGAAAGATAAAACCAATTCTCGTGTTTCGCAGCAATGATCGCTGTCGATCCCCCAGAGTCGACACATCGGTACCATCCAACTCATAACGACCGCTGGTATGCTCTTCGAGCAACCCGGCTATATTTAGAAATGTACTCTTGCCGGATCCGGACGTGCCGGTAATGGCGACAAACTCTCCTCCACCAATTTCAATGGATAGCTCACGCAAGGCATGCGTCTCTACCGAATTTGTCTTGTATATTTTTGAGACGCGCTCCATTTTCACCATGAGCGAAGACCCCAAAACCTAATTTGATATTTTGACTTGAGCCTGCCCGCGAAAAACCTCATCGCCCGCCGTGACAATCTGCTCTCCGGCTTGCAAGCCCTCAATGACTTGAATTTTCCTGACACTGCTTAGGCCGAACCGAACCTGGCGCTTTTTCGCAATTCGGCCCTCTACCACATACACGCTGTCCTGACGCTGCTGGCGAACCAGCGAACCACGATCAACAAGCAATACGTTTTCCTGGCGATCTATGATTATTCGAACAGAAACACGCTGATTTTGCCGCAATCCTTCGGGAACTGCCCCAGAAAAGTGAATTTGCGCCGTCACTTCTCCATTAACAACCTCTGGGGAGACTCTATAGATGGTCCCCTGCCACTCCTCACCATTACCCTGCAATACTGCAGACATGCCTGGGGCAAGATCCCTAGCGAGGCTCTCCGGAACTCTCATCTGCACCTCCAGCTTGGAGAGATCGACCACATTAAAAATGGCCATATCGTTTGAAACACTTGCGCGATCCGCAACCAAGACCTGACCGACAACTCCGTCAAGGGGAGAGCGTATTCGCAGCGCATCAACCTCACGCTCGAGATCGGTAATCACCGAGTTTTGCCTGATAACAAACGTTCTCTGACTGTCGGCATCAAATTGATTCTGCTTGATCTGTAGTTCGACGTTACCCCGCGCCAACTCGGAATCCATCCCCGCTTTTTTAAGATCGTCCTCAGCCCGGAGAACAAGCAGTTCCGGATAAGCCCCAGCCTCGAAGGCCTTTCGATCGCGGATCAACTCCCGCTCCGCAGTCGACTCTGCCAACATTGCCTGCTTATAGGCAGTCGTGAATTGAGCAAGCTTGCGTTCTCCATCCAGTCTGACGCGGCCCTGCTCAAGCCTGACGTTTTCGGCATTTGCCCGTTCCTGAGCCAATTTCGCGATCAATTCAGGGTTTTCGATGACACCTAGCACTTGCGCTTTCTTGACCGAATCACCGGGATGCACCAGCAGATTTAGTACTCCCGAGGCAGGCGCATAGAGAGTTGGACTGATTGATGCGACGACCTTACCTTCCGAGAGAACATCGCGGACGAAGAGCCCTCTTTCCACCGTAGAGATAGTCAGTAAGGATCGATTCACCGACCGACCCAAAATCGCAATAGAGATAACAACAATGATAGCGCTAACAACCGCCACCCCCACCGTGAACGAGCCAAGGCGGCGACGGGACGGAAGCAGTGGCCGATCCTGCAACTCCGTACCCCGGATATCTCTCTGATCTCCAAACGGCGTTTCGTGCGGCATGTTTACCTGGCAACTAAACTAGAACCTATCTCAAAACCGTTTAATAGCTGCAATTCATAGGTAAGATCCATGCATGCTGCGATTGAGCGACGAGCAGTGGGAGCTGATCCGGAAGCACTTTCCGGAGGAGAGCTATCCGGACGATCGGCCGGGTCGCAAGCCGATTGCAGCGCGCAGAGTGCTCGAAGCGGTGCTGTGGATCCTGAACACAGGCGCGCAGTGGCACATGCTTCCGCAGTCCTACCCGAACTACAAGACGGTGCATCGCCGTTTTCAGCGGTGGTGCGAGAACGAGGTAATCCGCGCGGCGCTGACCGAGCTGGCGAACACGCTTCGCGAGGAAGGCGCGATCGACGAGTCGGAATGCTACATCGATGCGAGCTTTGCCTCGGCGAAGGGTGGCGGCGGGCAGATCGGGCCGACGCGCCGCGGAAAAGGCGTGAAAATCATGGCGATAGTGGATCGGCATGGATTGCCGCTCGCAGTGACGACGCACGCCGCGAACCACCACGAAGTAACGCTGGTGCAGCTGACCTTCGACTTCTACATGATCGAGGCGAAGCCCGAGAACCTGATCGGCGACAAAGCGTACGACAGCGACCCACTCGACCAGGAGCTGCGCCAGCAGGGCATCGAAATGATCTCGCCGCACAAGTCGAACCGCACGCGCAAGAAGACGCAAGACGGACGGCGGTTGCGTCGCTACGAACGACGCTGGATCGTCGAACGCTTCTTTGCCTGGATCCAGTGGCAACGTCGGCTCCTCGTTCGCTGGGAATACTATCCAGCCAATTTCCTCGGCTTCGTGCAGCTGGCAGCTCTATGCATCATGCTCAAACAGTTTTGAGATAGGTTCTAGTTGCCCCGACAGGACTTCACAACGCACAACACATGGTCTCGATCAAGGCTTGCGCAACAACCAATAGCGCAATCGAGATCGAACAATGTTGGCAATTTGACACCATTTCATAACGCGTGTATAGGACAAATCGTCAATCTTCCGTTTTGGTTGTTTTAAACCATTTAATATCGGAAAGGAGCAAGCGAACTGGATCAAGTATTGCCTTTGCTCTGATTGCGATGATCGGCCTTAGCCGCGTGGCATCTGCTGCCTGCACTACAGAATGCGGAATTTCGTGTACAAGCGGGAAATGCACCATTTATTGCAGAGTTACTTGTCCGATGTAAGGCAGGAAGCGTAGCTACCGAAAGCCTTGAGCATCGCGCTGGCCGGACAGCAGATATCGAAAACCGCCATTCTTGCCATCCGGCCTGCGCCTTCTTCTGCGGACACCACGGGAGCCTCATATCGATGCGCAGACAAATCAGAATTGGTCTTCTGGTGTCCCGGCTACTGACGTCTGGCCTGCTGATCAGCATCGCCTTACCCGCCTTGGCCACCCAGACAATCACGCTATCAGCACCTTCCTATATCCGAAGCGGACTGCCAAATGACCTTCCGACGACATTCCTTTTCGACAGGAATGGCTCGCTTCTACTAGTTGCCACGAGCGCAGACGCAGATAACAAATTGCAGAATTTCCTGAACAGCAATGGACGATCAATACCAGTAGCAGACCAGAATTGCGAAAAACTGAAGCAGCTGCTAACGAAAGTGCTGGCTGAAGAAGAAATCACCTTATCTGCAATTCTATCGAAGTCAAATGCTTTCACTTTAATCGGCATTCGCGCCGGATCAAGTCTTGGGGAATGCGCTCCCTGCACATCCCGACATCTGATGCTTCTTAACGCCGTCAATGGAAAAGTCGCACTGGATGCCAAGTACGTTGTCTTGTCGCTTGAAAATCGCTGAGAACTCCCACCGAACATGCATGCCATCAGATACGCATTCGAACTAGCAACGGGTCGATTGCGCAAACACCCGTTCCTAGCATTGACAGTTTCTTTGACCATTGGATTGGGAATAGGTGCCTGCATGACAACCACATGCATTGTGCATGTTCTTACAGCTGACCCCATTCCCAACAAGAAACATACTCTTCTCGAAACACGACTCATGCTGGATGGATCAAATGACGAGGACACCGCAGACTCGCTTACCTACCGGGACGCGAATGCCCTTCTGGCGTCTTTGCAACCTCCCGCGGTTGGCAGCATTTCCGCTCAAGGGATAGGCGATATATCCATTGCGGATAGCGTCGACAAAAAGAAGTCCATATTGATCAGGCTGACCGACAAAAACTTCTTCAGAGTTTTCGACGTACCAATCCTTGTAGGGCAAGCCTGGGATGAGGCGGTCGATCAGGATGGCGCCCACGTTGCCATCATTGGCGAAAAGCTTGCACAGTCTCTCTTCGGAAGGGAAACCACAGTCGCAGGTGAAGAAATCCTCATAGGGGACTCGCAATTCCGGATCGTTGGAGTCATCGGCGATTGGCGACCCGTTCCCAGGTATTACGATTTATCTGTAGGAGCCTATGAACCCGCCGACGAGGTATACATTCCTATAACGTCCACGCGAGATCTAAACGATCAGATTTCAACGTCTTTTCGATGTGCCGATGGCTCCGCGATGACGATACCGAAGACAAGTGATCTGATGACATCAGGTTGTTATTGGATATCAATGTGGGCAGATATCCCTCTCAGCTGGCACTCGGCCTATCGCACTTTCGTAATCGACTACGTTTCGACGCTACACTCACAGGGACTTACAGCTGCAGAGGGAAAGGCCACCCTACGAACAGTCACGGAGACCTTAAGAAAGGAGAAGGTGGTACCCAACGAAGTTCGCGTCTACGCGGCGCTTGGATTCTGTTTCATGGCGCTTTGCCTTTTGAGCGTCACAAGCACCCTGCTGCCTCAATACCTGCGACGCAGCGCAGAGTCCGGTCTGCGTCGCGCGTTGGGGGCTTCACAGATTAATATCCTCATGGAATCTTTGGCCGAGAGCCTTTTACTCGGAATTGCTGGCGCGACTATTGGCTTGATCCTTACTCAACTTGGACTGACACTGCTACACCGTATTCCCGTTCGCTTCACAGAAGTTTCCGCAATGGATAAAACGATGTTGTGCATGCTGATTGGCATTGCCGTGACCGGCAGCATCGCAACGGGCGCCTATCCAGCCTGGAAGATGAGTCGTCTGGCACCTCGCGTACAAATGCAAGTACTCTGAATGAATGCGCGAATTCCTCTTAATAATTAAGGCGCTACGACACCACAAACCCATCGTGGCGATATTGGCACTGGAAATTTCCATATCATGCGTAATTCTGGCGAACGTGATCGCCTTATCATGGGATAGATTTCTGGCCATTCGTACTTCAAGCGGCCTTCAGGAATCGCAATTGCTCATCGCCAGATCGACGCCAGACTCTGTCTCCACCGCATCCAGTCTGCCAATGGACGACGCCCTCAACGTCCTACCGAGTCAGCCGGACGTACAATCGGCGAGCATAGTCAACCAACTTCCTCTTTCAGGGCACGAAAGCTGGACCGTCTCGATCAGCTCTGACGAGTTGCCACTGGACGCCAGCGGACACGCGGAAGTTATTCAGACCTCCGTCTATATCGGGGATTCCAGCTCCGCCAAGACACTGGGCCTCGGTTTACTATCTGGAAGATGGTTTCTCGACGAGGAATACGCGACCTTATCAGATATGTCCCTCGACGGATGCCGACTGGCAGTACTGACGGAGCAGTTGGCAAAAAAGCTTTTTCCCACCGGGAGCGCAGTTGGAAACACGATTTCTATCAATGGACAGACCATGACAGTGACTGGAACCCTTCGAAGCCTTTCTCGTCCCGCCTATTACGGGGAAAATCGTTCACAAGATGCTATCTTCTTGCCTATGAGACCAACAGAACCCATGAGCAAACTGATTGCCATCAGGATTAAAGGGGGGGTCGATGAAGCATCCGCTGCGGTGCGACTGGAACAGACACTAAACAGAGATTTCATTGGTCGAACGCAATGGTCCGTTTTGCCATACCACGAGGTGAGAGATCGCTATTTTTCCGTTGACAAGACAGCTGCTGAAATCCTCATCGTAATTCTGATGGCCGTAATCATTGCGGCAGCCAACAGCATTGCCGGATCAACCAACTATTGGATCTTGCAGAGAGTGCATAGCCTGGCAATCCGGCGAGCCCTCGGTGCAAGCATAAGCCGCATCACCTTCTCGCTTGCGGCCGAGAATATGACGATAAGCATGGTAGGCCTGATTACAGGCATCATCATTATCCGCGCAATCGGCACCTACTTGTCGAGCCAGTACGCGTTTGAAAATATTCCGGTCTCTTCACTGATCAGTGGCTCTATTGCGGTGATCACCGTCGCCCAGGCGTCGGTCTTCTACCTGGCATGGAAACTGACGCGCCTCTCCCCCGCGGGCCTCCTCAGACTGTAGTCCGCCCCAGGCCCTGTCCCAACGTTGAGCACGGAGAATCGCCTAACACGCTGACGGAGTTGGGAAAAGCGTTCATATGAGGGTGTCCTCGATTTCAATCGCGCCCCGTGCGATTTTCGCCCTGGACGAAGCCCAGCTCTGAATGACAAAGGGCCGGCAGGCTTGCGCCCACCGGCCCCGCTTCACATCGCCTCGCCCGCCAACCTTACAGGCTGGCGCTGACGGTCAGACCGAAAGTGCGCGGCGCATCGAGCGACACGTAGGTTCCGGCGTAGGTGGTCATGACGGCGTAGTTCCCCACGTTCTTCACGAACAGGTTCACGTTCAGCTTGCCGTCCTTGTTCTGCCAGCCCAGGTAGGCGTTCACCAGGTTGTAGGCGTTCTGGTAGGACACGCTGGGGTTGGCCACGTTGGTGGTGCTGTCCACCGAAGTGGTCGACCAGTAACGCGTGCGATACACCCAGTTGAGCTGCGGCGTGAGCTGGCTGCCATCACCAAACGTGAAGGCATGCTGGTACGTGCCGTTCAGGGTCCACTTCGGCGAGTTCTGCAGCGTCAGCCCGTCATACGAAGCCACGATGCTGTTGACCTGGCTGGCCAGTGCGGCGGCCGCTTCGGTCTGGGCATCGGTGGGATCGCTGATGTTGGCAAAGCCGAGGATGTCGGCGGTCGAGAACGTCGGCACATCCGGGCGCTTCTGGCGCGACTCCAGGAACTCGGCCGACAGATCCAGCCGATCGGCGCTGGTCGGCAGCCAGTTGGCATCCAGATCCACGCCGCGGGAGAACAGCTGCGGCACCACCACCTGGAAGTTGCGGCCGATGCCGAAGCAGCTCAGATCCGTGTCCACCTGGAATTCGGTATTGGCCACCGCGCCGGTGCAAGGCCCACCACTGGAGACACTGACGCCTCCCTGCAGCACGCGGTTGTGATACACCGAGCGGAATGCCTCCAGGTTCAGCTGCAGCCGGTTGTCCAGGAAGCGGCTCTTCAGGCCCAACGTCCACTGCTGCAGAGTCTGCGGATCGATGGTGCTCTGCTGACCGTTGGTGGTGTTGAAGTTGATGTTGCCGGGCTGGTAGCCGGTGGAGTACTTGGCGTACGCCATGGCAGTCGGCAGCACATCGTATTCCAGACCGGCACTGTAGGTCAGACCATGCCAGGAACCGCTGGCCGTCGAGGCCGTGCTGCAGGTACTGGCGTTCCACACATAGCAGTAGGCATTCGTCGGACCGCCACCATCACCGCTGGCGTTGCCGCTGTACAGGAAGCTCTTCTTGTCCTTCGAATAGCGCACACCGCCGACGGCGCGCAGCGTATCCAGCACCGGATAGCTGAAATTGCCATAGGCCGATGCCGTGCTCTGCTTGTTGTAGGCCGTGTTCTGCCACGTGTAGCACAGAACGTTGTCCGTCGCCGAGCAGGCGCCGGACACGCCGCCGCCGCCACTGGCACCCGGGTACTGGATCTGCGCCGATTCGCCGCCGGAGTTGGTGTCGTAGTAGTACACACCCGCCAGCCAGCTGAGCTTCGAATCCGCCAGCGACGCCAGACGCGCGTCGATCTGCGCCGTATGCTGCCAACCGGTACCGCGGCTGAAGCCCGTGCCACTGGCCGCGCTCTCGGAAGCATTGGTGGTGGTCTGGTACGACGGGGTCACGGTGAAGGTACCGAAACCCGTGTTGTAATCGATGTCAGCGCTGTACTGGTCGATGGTGGCGCGCCGATACGGATCGTTGGCCCAGCCACCCGCCGGGAAACCATCGTCCCAGGGGTCGCTGCGATCCCGGAAGGTCACGCCGTCCTTCACCGCCAGATACTGCGGCGGATAGCCGATCACCGTCGGCTTGAAGGTGCTCGAACCCGGCGACGTATTGCCCAGACAGGTCGTCGAGCTGCAATCCGCTGCCGCAGCGGCGGTGTAGTTGATCCAGTGGCCGGTGTAGAGCAGGCCACCGCTGGAGACCCCATTGCCACCGCTGACGCTCTGCTGCGCGGTCAGCACGATGTTCAGTGCGTCGCTGGGCTTCCAGCGATATTTCAGGCGCGTGTTTTCGTTGTCGGAATTGCCGGCATTGCTGGCCACGTAGCCGTCGCGCTTGGCATTGGAATATGCCAGACGCAACGCCTGATCGTCCGACAGCGGCAGATTGAAGACGCCTTCGATGCTGCGATCATTGTAGTTGCCGCGCTCCGCGGTGCCAGTGGCCTGGTAGTTGAACACCGGCTGGTTCGACACCAGACTGATGGCGCCGGACAGGGCCGAGGCGCCGAGGTTGGTGCTCTGCGTGCCGCGCGAAACCTCCACCTGCGAAACGTCCAGCGTTCCGGCTTTCACCGTCTCGGACCGGTTCTGGTACACGCCGTCGATCAGGATGGCCACCGCCGACTGCGACTGACCGGAACTACCCGGCGGCGCACCGACCACCACGGTGCCGGCATCCACGCCGCGCATGTAGAAAGCCGTGCCATTGCCGTTGTCCTGCGAGTTCACGCCAGCCACGCCCTGCATGATCTCGTCGATGCGCTTCTTGCCTTCCTTGCGCAGCTCGTCGCCCTTGTAGACCTGGATGGAAATGGGCGTCTTCTGCAGATCGGTGGGCCGCTTCTCGGCGGTCACCACGATCTCCTCCAGCTCATTTTCTGAACCTGCGCTCTGCGCGCAGACATTGGTGGCAACGCCCGCCAGGGCCAGCCATTGCATTGCACGTATCCATGATGCGTTTTTCATCTCAACCACTCCCCAGTATGGTTTTCCGTAACGATCGGCAAGGCTCCGCCCTGCCGGGTTTTCCTCAGCAACGCATCGTCCGTGACGCAGATAAAGAAGCCCGCTGCAGCGGCGCGGCGAGACGCCACGGCGCTTCAACAGATTCAGTGACTGATTTGGATGACCGGGCGGTGCAGTCGCGCACGCGACCGCTGCCGCAACGGCAGAATGATGTGTTTCGTCATGCCCCCAAAGCTCGACGATAATTGTTGTTCCTCGACCGCAGCAGATTAACAACAATTCCTTGCGAAAAGAATTAAGGATTGCAAAGAACTGATGCGTTGGAACAACGCGCGACCGCGCGGCGGCCGTGATGGTGACGGCGGGAACTCAGCTGGACGTCGCGTCGCGCAGCGTTGCCAGGATGAATGCAGCGATCAATCCCTGTTTGCGATAACGCGCGAACAGCGGGGCAGGCAGCGAAGCGACATTGCTCACCACGCCGCGGCAGCGCCGCTCGCCGCAATTGCAGCGCATGCGCCAGATGTCGTCGGCGCCCAGCAGCGTGGCATAGTCGTGCGTGATCTCATCACCCGGACGGCAGATCTTCAGCGCACGCAGCACCAGACGCGGCCCTTCGCGCAGCAGTGCCGCATTCGGATCGCAGGAATGGTTGGCGAACTGGCCTATCTCGCCGCGCGGATCCAGATAGTGTTCGGCATCGAAGCGGATGCAGTTGGCGGCGCGCTGCGGATCGCTGTCCCAGTAGCGCCACAGCCGCGCCGGCGTGACGATGCGGCCGCGGATTTCGTCGATGCGCTCGCCGCGCTCGAAGCGGCGCGTGGCCACCAGACCGAAGCCATTGCGCACGCGCGCCACGACCAGCGGCGGCAGCGCCTTGCCGCCCGCCATGCTAACGGGCACCCGCGGCGGCAGCGGCCGCCGCATCCCGCACCAGCGTGATGAAGCTCATTGCATGCGCATGGCGCGCATCGACTCCATGCTCGCTGCGCGCGAGCTCATGCCAGGGCGGCGCAAGCTCCGGGAAATGCACGTCGCCGGGCACATCCGCCTGCACCCGCGTCAGCTCCACGCGCGTGGCCAGCGGCAGCGCCAGGCGGAAGATTTCACCGCCGCCAATGACGCACACCTCTTCGACCTGCGCACAGCGCTGCAACGCCTCCTCCAGCGAGGCCACGCGCTCCACGCCCGCCGGCAGCGATGCCTCGGAACGCGACAGCACCAGATTGCGCCGGCCCGGCAACGGCCGGCCGATGGATTCGAAAGTCTTGCGGCCCATGATGACGGGTTTGCCGAGCGTCACGGCCTTGAAGTGCTTCAGATCGTCAGGCAGCTGCCAGGGCAGCTGCGCCTCGCGGCCGATGACCCCATTGCGTGCCGCTGCCACCACCAGCGTGACACGCGGCGTCGCCAGGGTATCCGCCACGCAGTGTGCGAATGGCGCCGGGACCGGTGGCGTGCGGTTCAAAGCTCGACCTGCGTGGCCAGCACGATCACGCGTTTCTCCGGCATGCGGAAGAACTCGGCTGCCTGGGTGCTGCGCCGCTGCATCCACGCGAACAGGTTGTTGCGCAGGCCGGTGTAGCCGCCGCGCGGCCGCGGCGCCACCAGGTGCCAGCCCAGGAAGAACGAGCAATCCTGCGCGAACAGCTTGAGATTGCGCGTGCGGCACTGCTTCAGTGCCTCGCCGACATCGGGCATTTCCATGAAGCCGAAGCGCGCCGTGATCTGGTACACATCGGGCAACAGTGCCTCGATGCGCACGCGATCGGCCGGATCCTGACGCGGCGAACGCATGATCTCCATGTTCAGGAACACCAGGCGCTCGTGCACCACGTGGTTGTGCTCGAGATTGCGCAGCAACGCCGTGGGGATATGACGCGGATCGCTGGCCAGGAACACCGCCGTGCCCGGCACGCGCGTGGCGCGCGCCAGCACATCCGGCAGCTCGCTCAGCGGGCGGGCCATCTGACGCAACGCAGAGCGCAGCAGCAGTCGGCCACTTCTCCAGACCATGAACACGCCGAACAACAGCGCGGCGAGCAGCAGCGGCACCCAGGCACCCGAGGCGAACTTGGCCAGGTTGCTGGTGACGAAGCACACGTCCATCAGCGCCAGCGGCGCGAACACCAGCGCGACGCGCCAGCGCGGCCACTTCCACAGCGTGGCCGCCAGCATGGAACCGAGCACCGTGGTGATCATCATGGTGCCGGCCACGGCTGCGCCATAGGCCGAGCCCAGCGCCGCGGAGGAGCGGAAGCCCAGCACGAACAGGCATACCGCGATCAGCAGCACGCCGTTGACCACCGGCACGAAGATCTGGCTGTGCTCATGTGCCGAGGTCTGCAGGATGCGCAGGCGCGGCAGCAGATCGAGCTGGATGGCCTGGCGCGTCACCGAGAAGGCCCCGGTGATGTTGGCCTGCGAGGCGATGATGGTCGCGGCCGTTGCCAGCAGCACGAAGGACAGCAGCAGCTCGCGTGGCACCAGCGCGAACAGCGGCGCGGCCGCGGTTTCCGGCTCCGCCAGCATCAGCGCGCCCTGGCCGAAATAGTTCAGCAGCAGCGCCGGCCAGACACAGCCGAACCAGGCGACGCGCACCGGCCCGCGGCCGAAATGACCCATGTCCGCGTACAGCGCCTCGCCACCGGTCAGCGTCAGGAACACACCGCCCATGATGGCCAGCGCCACGCCCGAATGCTGCCACAGTAGCGCCAGCCCGTAGCGCGGATCCAGTGCCCGCAACACCACCGGATTGCCGACGATGGCATGGACGCCCAGCAGTGCCAGCGACACGAACCACAGCAGCATGACGGGGCCGAACAGGCGGCCGATCTTCTCCGTGCCGCCGCGCTGGATGGCGAACAGCAGCACGATGATGACCAGCGTCACCGGCACCACGGCCCGGCTGAAGGACGGGTTGATGAGCTCCATGCCTTCCACGGCGCTCAGCACCGACATGGCCGGCGTGATCAGCGCGTCGCAGTAGAACAGCGCCGCGCCCAGCGCCGCCAGCGCCACCACCACCCGCACCCGGCGGGTGACGCCCTGCACCTGCCGCAGCACCAGCGCGAACAGCGACAGCACGCCACCCTCGCCCTCGTTGTCGGCTCGCATGATGACGGTCACGTATTTCAGCGCGACCTGGATCAGCAGGCTCCAGAAGATCAGCGACAGCGCGCCCAGCACCACCTCGCCGCCGCTGCGCACCCCGCCGGCCGCCGCGATCGTCTCGCGCAGCGCGTACAGCGGGCTGGTGCCGATGTCTCCGTAGACAATGCCCATGGCCCCGAGCACCGCGCTGCCGCTGATCGCGCGCTTCTTCATTTGCGTGCGGCCTTCCTCTTGGCCTTGACGCCCTTCTTCGCGACCACCTTGCTCTTCTTCTTGCGCGGCTCGGGCCGCTTGGCCGGATACAGCATGGTGCCCCGGCACAGCTCGGCGCCGCAACGGCAGGCGAATACCTGGTCGATGTCGGGCGGATCGCTCTTGTCGCGGCCGATCTGGTAATCGAAGCTCAGCTCCTCGCCGGGCTTGATGCTGCGCACCGCATCGAGGAACACACGACGCTGTTCCACCGTCGCTTCCAGGTTCGGATCGCAGCTGTGGTTGATGAAGCGCGCATCATTGCCATTGCTGCCACCGTCGATCACCAGGTAGCGATCCACCGTGAACAGGAAGGTGTGGTTGTCCTTGTTGTCCTTGGTGTCGTAGCGACGGTTGGCTTCCTGGTGGCTGATGCGATCGCCGAGATACTCGGCGACGCGCGTGCCCTTGCGCACGGCCTGGCTGGCGAAGGCGCCCAGCCCGTGCACCTTGGAGCGGCGCACGCGGTACAGACCGGCGCGGGCTGCCTTCGGGGGTTTGACCGCCTTGCGCGGCTTCTGCTTGCTCTGCGGCGGGCTCATACGGCCACCGGCGCCTTGATCGCCGAATGAAACTGGTAATCCACGAATTCGAAGTCCTCGTACCGGTAGTCGAAAATGGTGTCGGGCCGACGCCTGATGTGCAGCCTGGGCAGCGCATGCGGCGTGCGCGCCAGCTGCGTGTCGGCCTGCTCGAGATGGTTCAGATACAGATGCGTGTCGCCGCCGGTCCAGATGAACTCGCCCGGCGCCAGATCGCATTGCTGCGCGATCATGTGCGTCAGCAGCGCATAGGAGGCGATGTTGAACGGCACGCCGAGAAACACATCGGCGCTGCGCTGGTAGAGCTGGCAGGAGAGCTTGCCCTCGGCCACGTGGAACTGGAACAGCGCATGGCAGGGCTGCAGCGCCATGGCCTGCAGCTCGCCGACATTCCAGGCGCTGACCAGGATGCGGCGCGAGTTCGGGTTGCGGCGGATCTGCTCGATGGCCGCGCTGATCTGATCGATCTGCCGGCCATCCGCCGTGCCCCAGGAGCGCCACTGCTTGCCGTACACCGGCCCGAGCTCGCCCTGGGCATCGGCCCACTCATCCCAGATGCTCACGCCATGCTCGTGCAGGTAGGCCGTGTTGGTCTCGCCGCGCAGAAACCACAGCAGCTCGTGCACCACGGCCGGCAGATGGATCTTCTTGGTGGTCAGCAGCGGGAAGCCTTCCGCCAGGTTGCAGCGCAGCTGGTAACCGAACACCGAGAGCGTGCCGGTGCCGGTGCGATCTTCCTTGCGCGCCCCGTGCTCACGCACATGGCGCAGCAGCTCCAGGTATTGCTTCATGCGGCGCGACGAAAATTGCCGGAAGCCTGCGGACGGCGGTGCGCATACCCCCACATCAGCAGACCGGCCAGGAACATGGGCAGCGACAGGATCATGCCCATGGTGACGAAGCTGCCCGCCAGGTAGCCCAGCTGGGCATCGGGTTCACGCACGAATTCCACCAGGATGCGCGAAGCCGAATACAGCAGCAGGAACAGCCCGGCCGGCGCCCAGCGCGGCCGCGGCTTTGCCGTGTAGAGCCACAGCACCAGGAACAGCAGCAGGCCTTCCAGCGCCGCCTCATACAGCTGCGAGGGGAAACGCCCCACCACGCCATTGCCGTTCAGGTCCGGCACCAGCATGCCGAAGCGGCTGGTGGTGACGCGGCCCCACAGCTCGCCGTTGATGAAGTTGCCCAACCGCCCCGCCATCAGGCCGATGCCCGGCAGCGGCGCGAGGAAGTCGAACACGTCGATCACGGCGCGACCGCGCTGATGCGCAAAGATGGCCGTGGCCACCAGCACACCGGCCAGGCCACCGTGGAAGGACATGCCGCCCTCCCAGATCTTGAACGGGTAGAGCAGATCGTTGCGCCACATCGAGGTGCCATAGAACACCACGTAGCCGATGCGACCGCCGAGGATCACGCCCAGCATGGCGTAGAAGATCAGATCGTCGACGTCGTTGGCCGTCCAGGTGCTGGTGGGCTGGCGGGCGCGCCAGCGCGCCAGGTACCAGGCCACGGCAAAGCCCACCAGGTACATGATGCCGTACCAGTGAACCTTGAGCGGACCGAGCTGCAGCGCGATGGGATTGAAGGTCGGGTAAGTCAGCATGATGTCCTGTACGTGCGGGCTACTCGCGCGTGACGCGACAGAAGAAGGCCTTGAGATAGCGCGTTTCCGGGATGGCCGGATGCACCGGATGATCGGGCGACTGGCCACCGCTGGCCAGCACCTGCACGAAGCGGCTGGTGTGCCGGCCGGCGCTCTGGATCAGCGCCAACAGCTCGTCGGCCGGCAGATGCCAGCTGCAGGAGCAGCTCACCAGCAACGCGTCGCGCTCCAGCAGCCGCATGGCCAGCTGGTTCAGCTTGCGGTAGGCCGCCTGGCCGCGCGGCGCATCCTTGCGGCGCTTGATGAAGGCCGGCGGGTCGAGAATGATGGCATCGAAACGCTCTCCGGCGCGCAGCAGCTCGTCGAGCACTTCGAAGGCATCGCCCTTGCGCGCCGTGATGGCAACGCCATTGGCAGCGGCATTACGCGCAGCCGAGGCCAGCGCGCCTTCCGAGGAATCCACGCACACCGCCTCGCGCGCGCCATGGCGCAGGGCGCTCACCGCCCAGCCGCCGGCGTAGCTGCAGACGTCCAGCACGCGTGCGCCGGGCGTCAGCAACCGGCCAAACAGCTCGCGGTTGCTGGTCTGGTCATAGAACCAGCCGGTCTTCTGTGCCTGACCCAGCGCCACCACGTACTTGAGCGCGCCTTCCTGCACCTGCAGCTCATCCGGCGCCTTGCCGAAGGCTGTCAGCACCTGGCGCGGCAGCTGCTCCAGCTCGCGCGCCGAGCCATCGTTCTTCCACACCAGCGCGCGCGGTGCGATCACCTGCTGCACGGCCGCCTCGATGTCGGCGCGCAGCGCCTCCATGCCGGCCGTGGCGATCTGGCCCACCAGCACGTCGCCATAGCGATCCAGCACCAGCCCCGGCAGACCGTCGGACTCGCCGAACACCAGCCGGTAGTAGGGCTGCTTGTACAGCCGCTCGCGCAGCGCCAGCGCCACCTTGAGTCGATGCACCAGCAGCGAGACATCCGGCGGATGCACCGGGCTGCGGCTGAGAATGCGGGCGCAGATCAGCGCATGCGGATTGATGTAGGCATAGCCCAGGAACTGGTCACGGTCGGTGTGCACCGCGACGATCTGGCCCACGCTGAAGCGGGACAGCGGGCTGTGCTCGGTGTCCACCTCGTTCGAGAACACCCACAGGTGCCCGGCACGCAGTCGTCGATCTTCGCCGCGCTTGAGGCGCAGCACCGGCAGTCCCGCGTCAGCGGTTGGCTCCGGGGCAAGTTCTTCGGCAGGGGTCATCGTCGCGGCGGGTTCTCTGTATAGTGGGCAGCGCATTCTACTTTAAGGCCGCCGGATCGTCCCGATGAGCACTGCAAACGGCTCCGGCCACCCCAATCGCCTGGCCGGCGAGACCAGCCCCTACCTGCGCCAGCACGCCCACAACCCGGTGGACTGGTATCCCTGGGGCCCCCAAGCCCTGGAACTGGCCCGCCAGAGTGGCAAGCCCATCCTGCTGTCCATCGGCTACGCGGCCTGCCACTGGTGCCATGTCATGGCACACGAATCCTTCGAGAATGAGGCCATTGCGGCCGTCATGAACCGGGATTTCGTCAACATCAAGGTGGATCGCGAGGAGCGCCCGGACCTCGACCGCCTCTACCAGATCGCCCAGCAGATGCTCACCGGCCGCGGCGGTGGCTGGCCGCTGACCCTGTTCCTGCTGCCCGAGGACCAGCGCCCGTTCTTCGCCGGCACCTACTTCCCGCCCGTGCCCCGCCACGGCATGCCCGGTTTCGGCAGCGTGCTGGAGCAGATCGCCGCCTACCATCGCGAGCACGGCGAGGAGCTGCGCCGGCCGGCCGATGCCGTGGTGCGCGCCCTGGCCGACCTGAACCCGGCCGCCACCGACGTGGCGCCGGACGCCGGCCCGCTGCAGCAATGCCGCGCCCTGCTGGAGCGCAGCTTCGATGGCCAGTTCGGCGGCTTCGGCAACGCCCCGAAATTTCCGCATCCGCGCACGCTGACCCGACTGCTGCGCGACTGGTACGCCAGCGCCGCGGCCACCGCGCCCGACCTGCAGGCGCTGTACATGAGCACGCTGACCCTGACGCGCATGGCCGAGGGCGGCCTGTTCGACCAGGTGGGCGGCGGCTTCTGCCGCTACAGCGTAGATGAGCGCTGGGCCATCCCGCATTTCGAGAAGATGCTGTACGACAACGCCGAGCTGCTGCCCGCCTATGCCGAGGCGCATATCGCCACCGGCGAACCGCTGTTTCGCAGCGTGGCCGAGCGCACCGCCGACTGGCTGATCGGCGAGATGCGCGCCCCCGAGGGCGGCTTCTACTCCAGCCTGGATGCCGATTCCGAAGGCCACGAAGGTAAATTTTACGTCTGGGATGAGGCCGAGCTGCGCGCGCTGCTGGCGCCCGCCGAGTACGAGGCCTGGGCCCTGCGCCACGGCCTGGATGAGGACGAACCCAATTTCGAGGGCCAGTGGCACTTCACCGTGCAGCGCTCCCTGGCCGAGGTCGCGCAGCTGCTCAAGCGCGAGGAATACCAGCTCGAAGCCCAGCTCGATGTGACCCGCAGCAAGCTGCTTGCGGCCCGCACGCAACGCGTGCGTCCCGGTCTCGACGACAAACGCCTGACCAGCTGGAATGCACTCGCCATCCGCGGCCTGGCCATTGCCGCCCGCTGCCTGAACCGCAGCGACTACGCCGCGGCTGCAGAACAAGCCCTCACCTGGTTACGCGCGCATCACTGGCACGCGGGACGATTGCTGGCCACCAGCGCCGGTGGTGAAGCACGCCTGGCCGCCTATCTCGACGATTACGTATTCCTCGCCGATGCCGCGCTGGAGCTGGTGAGCGTGCGCTTCGACGCCGGCCTCCTGCACTTCGCCGGCGAACTGATGGACGCCGTGCTCACGCACTTCACCGATCGCGACGCCGGCGGCTTCTTCTTCACTGCCGACGATCATGAGCAGCTCATCGCCCGTCCCAAGAGCTTCGGCGATGACGCTCTGCCCGCTGGTAACGCCGTGGCCCTCGACGTGCTGCTGCGCCTCGGCTCACTGCTGGGTGACGCGCGCTACCTCGATGCCGCCGAACACACCCTGCGCGCCGCCTGGGACGCCCTGCAGCGTTATCCGCATGGCCACACCACCCTGCTCAATGCGCTGGAGAGCTATCTGCAGCAGCCGCAGATCGTGGTGCTGCGCGGGCCGACTGAGATCATCGAGAACTGGCGCAGCCAGCTGGGGCGCGTGTATGCGCCGAACCGCTGGGTGCTGGCGGTGCCGGAAGATGCACTGGAGCTGCCCGAAGCGTTGGCGGTGAAGACTTCATCACCGCAGGGCGTTGCCTATCTGTGTCGGGGGACGGAGTGTTTGCCGGCGTTGAGGAGTCTGGAGGAGTTGGCGGGGGCATTGAAGGGCTAGTTCGACGCGTGCCGATTGCTTCTCGCGCTTGATCTATAACTCTACATATGTTGAAATAAATCATGGGCCGTCCACCCAATGCCTCCCGACAGACGCGCCAGCTGCTGTCGGCGCTGCTCTCCAGGTCACGAAGCTGGCGGCACGGCTATGACCTATCCAAAGAAACCGGCCTGAAGTCCGGCACGCTCTACCCCCTGCTGATGCGCCTTCACGAGCAGGGACTGCTGGAATCGCAGTGGAAGCAAGCCGAGTACCCGGGTCGGCCACCGCGACATGCCTATCGTCTGACAGCAGCCGGCCTACAGCTCGCCAAGGAGACGGCGCTCCACTCATCCGATGAGTTCGCAACTCGACCCGCATAGGAGCAAGAGTCGTGGCCAGCGGAACCTCGTTGCTTCGAAGTGTTGCGCAGGCTCTGGTACGTCATGCGCAGCGGGCTCTGGGACCCGCTCACACAGACTGGGCGAATGCCATGAGTGCGGAACTCGAGCACGTCCGCGGCAATGTGCATGCGCTCGTATGGGCCATCGGTTGCGTCTGGGCCAGCTACCTTGAACGATACGGCAACCGAACCCGTCCGATTCTCATTACTTTTTTGATCGCCGTAGCGGCCATACTGGGTTGGCGCTACCTGCTGGCCGCAACTGGGGTGTGGTTGGCTTTCCTCGGCTGGTTCGGCGTTTCACTAAACAGCCTGCCAATACTCAGCGGATATTGGTTCGTACCACTGCGAATTCTTCTGTGCGTGGTGTTCGTGGCGCTGGCCGCGGCAGCAACTCCCGGCAATTGGCATCGGCGGCTACTGGGCGCCCTCGCCTTTCCCTTTCTCGCCTTTGCCTGCCTACCGGTCAGCGCGCTCGGAGGTGACCTTGCCACGCTCATCCTGCCCTGGCTGCCACATCACCCGCCATTCCTGTTGGGCATCACGTTCGGCGCAATGAGTCTCGTCATGGGCGGCACCATCAGCCTGCTGCTGTCACTGCCTTTCACTCTGGTTTACCGCTCCAGTGCCGCGCTGATCGCCAGCGTCGCTCTCCTTCCGGAAATCGGCCTGGTGATCGCGCCATTAAGCCACAGCACCCTGCATCGACACCTGTTGTTGCGATCGATCTATGATTTCGGACCATTTGTCTGCGCCGGATTGGGGTTGCTGATGCTCACGGCGCTGTGGAACCGCTGGCTGCCCCCTCCGCACAACCGCTCAGCGGTGGCCGGCAGATCAGCGTGAGCGTCGCTTCACCGCCTCCGTCTGCCTGCAAGGCGGTGATGAACCCTCTCTCGCATTTCTGGTGATTTTCGCACTATAATCACGCGTCACGTGATTACCTGGATATCCCAGAATGAGGAATGATCCGGTCATTCCGCTGCAGGGCTACGCAGGCATTGGCCGCTGGCCAGCGCGTGCCGCGATTTGGCAGCATGCAAGACGTGGCGCGCCGCAAGCTGCGGCAACTGGAAATCGCGGGACGGCTGGATGATTTGCGGATTCCGCCAGGCAATCATCTCGAAGCGCTGGCCGGGACACGGAGAGGTCAGTACAGCATCCGTATCAATGCACAGTGGAGAATCTGCTTTCGCTGGACACCCACGGGGCCGGAAGACGTCGAAATCGTGGACTATCACTGAGACTTGAAACCATGCGCAAAGCCCGCCTCATCACTCCCGGTATCCTGCTGCGCGAGGATTTCCTCGAACCACTGGGCGTTACGCAATACCGCCTCGCCAAGGAGATCGGCGTGCCGGCACAGCGCATCGGCGAGATCGTGCATGGTCGCCGCGCGATCACAGCGGACACCGATTTGCGCCTGTGCCGCTTCTTTGGCCTCTCCAATGGCTACTGGCTGCGCGCACAGGCGGCCCACGACATGGAAGTCGCGTCGCGACGGATCGGGCGACGGCTGGAGAAAATCATTCCATGGGCTGAGCGCCACGCCCAATCCGCCGCGGCCTCCACCACTGCATAGACCGCTATGACTGCTTTGCGGAGGCCCCCTGCCTTGTTCCGGCCGTCTTTTTCCTGGTAACGACAGACGCCGGAGTGCGCCGAGCAGCGTCGCGCATCTGCACGAACGATCGCAGCATCGCCTCCGTCTGCTCGCGAATCAGCCGCTTGATGAGCGCCAGGCGCTCCGCATTGATGGCATCCCAACCCAGGGTCTTCAGCACATTGCGCCGGCTGATGTGGAAGATCGTCAGCTGGCCCTGCAGGGCCGCGGTCCGGATCACCGTCTCTTCATCATCGGCCGCTCGCCCCAGCAACCGCCCAACCAGCGATGCGATGACCGGAGTCACGCGAGCGTTGATGCCTTTGTAAGCCAGCTGGAAACCGGCCGCCGGTCCGCCGCCGGCCTGCTGGCGCGCCATGAACAGACGCCAGTCGTCCTTGTCCGTGGACGTGAACATGAATTCCGCGAACTGCGCCTGCATGGCGCAGAAGGCTTCGATCAGCTCTGCGTCGGATGCCTTCGGGCGTGCCAACACCTGCTGCGCCCGTTCGGTGACGTCTGACAGGTACTCCCACACGCGCGCGACGATGTGCTCGACGCATGCAATATAGAGCCCCTCTTTGCCGTCAAAGTAGTACTGCAGTGCCGGAGCATTGACGCCGGCGCTGGCGGCTATCTCACGCGTGGACGTTCCGTCGTAGCCGCGTTCGCCGAACAGCTTCAGTGCCGTCGTGACGATGCGGGCGCGGGTTTCCTCGCCACGCTGATATCCGCCTTCGGCCGAATGCCGGTGCTTCGCGAGCCCTGCCATACCGATCCTGCGCCTGTGAATTATATGGCCTGAATTATACCACTTGACACATTTTTACCAATTGGAATATTTTTACCGTCTGGAATACTTCTGGAATCCTCATGGACACCGCAGCCACCCCCACGCTACCCGCCGCAACGGCAGACACCGCCCGAACCCGCCGCCGCACCATCCTGCTCGCACTGGGCGCAGTGGTGCTGCTCGCCGGCGCGCTCTGGCTGGTGCGCTGGTGGGTTTATGGCCGCTTCATCGAAAGCACCGACGACGCCTATTTGCAGGCAGACAGCGTGACGATTGCGCCGAAGGTCCTGGGCTACGTGGCCGAGGTCTACGTCACCGACAACGAAGCCGTTAAAGCGGGCCAACCACTGGTGCGCCTGGACGGACGCAACTACGACGCAGCCCTGGCGCAGGCCAACGCCACCATCGCCGCGCGCAAAGCCGACATCGAACGCGGCGCCGCCGAACTGCTGCAACAGCAGGCGCAGATCGCGCAGGCGCGCGCCAATGTCGAAGGCGCCAAGGCCAGTGCAGCGCATGCGAGCGATGAAGTGAAGCGCTACGAGCCGCTGGTAGCCAGCGGTGCGGAGAGCGGCGAGCGCCTGGCGGAACTGCGCAATGCCCTCAACCAGGCCACGGCGACGCTGGCCGCGAACAGCGCCGCCTTGCAGGCCGCCGAGCGTCAGCCGGCCACCACGCAGGCGCAGATCGATCAGGCCCGCGCCCAGCTGCAGGCCGCACAGGCCAGCGCGGACCAGGCGCAGCTCGATGCGCAGGACACGACCGTGCGCAGCACGCTCGATGGACGGGTGGGTGACCGTTCAGTACGCGTCGGCCAGTTCGTTCAGCCCGGCACCCGGATGATGACCATCGTGCCGGTTCAGGATCTGTACCTGACCGCCAACTTCAAGGAAACACAGATCGGCGCCATGCGCGTGGGCCAGCCGGCTACGCTGCATGTGGACGCACTGCCGGGTGTGGCGTTGACGGGCACGATCGTCAGCTTCTCGCCGGGCACGGGCTCGCAGTTCGCGTTGCTGCCCGCGCAGAACGCCACCGGCAACTTCACCAAGATCGTGCAGCGTGTGCCGGTCCGTATTCATGTAGACACCAGTGCGGCAACCCGCAACGTGCTGGTGCCGGGGCTGTCGGTCACGGTTTCCGTGGACACGCGCACGCAGCCGCAGGCGCCGCAGAAGCTGGCCCAAGAGAACGGCCGTGGCTGAAGCCGCCGCGGCGGGACATCCGCCGAACGCGAAGATCGGAGACTGGATCGCGGTCATCGCCGGCGCCCTGGGCGCCCTGATGGCGACCCTGGACATCTCCATCACCAACTCTGCCCTGCCGCAGATCCAGGGTGAGATCGGTGCCACCGGCACGGAAGGCACCTGGATCTCCACCGGCTATCTGATGTCCGAGATCGTGATGATCCCGCTGACCGCGTGGCTGACGCGGGTTTTCGGTCTGCGCACCTTCCTGCTGGGCAATACCGTGCTGTTCACGGCGTTCTCGATCCTGTGCGGCTTCTCCCACAGCCTGACGCAGATGATCATCGGACGCATCGGCCAGGGCTTCGCCGGCGGCGCCATGATTCCGACGGCTCAAACCATCGTGCGCACCCGCCTGCCCGCCCATCAGTTTCCCATCGGCATGACGCTGTTCGGCCTGATCGTGCTGGTGGGTCCGCTGCTGGGCCCGGTGCTGGGGGGCTACCTGGCCGAGCACATCAGCTGGAGCTGGTGCTTCTTCGTCAACATTCCGGTGGGCGTGATGCTGGTCGCACTGCTCTATGCCGGCCTGCCGAAGGAGCGGATCGACTGGCATCAGATCGTCAACGCCGACTGGCTGGGCATCTTCGGGCTGGCGATGGGCCTGAGTTCGCTGACGGTGGTGCTGGAAGAAGGCCAGCGCGCCAACTGGTTCGATTCGAACATGATTGTGTGGCTGAGCATCCTGGCGGTGGTGGGCATCGCGATGCTGGGGATTGCCCAGTTCACGGCGAAACACCCGGTGGTCAAACTCAGGCTGCTGGCCAACAGAAGTTACGCCAGCGTCATCCTGATCGTGTTCGCGGTCGGCGCCGGCCTGTACAGCGTGTCCTACCTGCTGCCGCAGTTCCTGGCCGGCATTGCCGTCTACAACGCCGAGCAATCCGGCGCCATCATGCTGGTGTCCGGTCTGCCGGCCTTCCTGATGATGCCGGTGCTGCCGCGGCTGCTGGGCAAGGTGAATCCCAGGACTCTGGTCATCCTCGGCCTGCTGGCCTTCTTCGGCAGCTGCATGCTGGACATCAGCCTCACGGCGCAGAGCGTCGGACATGACTTCTATGCATCACAACTGCTGCGCGGTGTTGGCCAGATACTGGCCATGATGCCGCTGAATCAGGCCTCCATGGCCTCGATCGCCCGCGAGGACATCGGTGATGCCGCCGGCCTGTACAACATGGCACGCAATCTCGGTGGCTCCGTGGGCCTGGCGTTGCTGGGTGTCTACATCGACCGCCGTGACGCCTTCCATCTGGCCGTCATCAACGACTCCGTCAGCGCCAATTCGCTGGTGGGCCAGGAGAGCCTGGCCGCCAACGCTGCCGGCTTCTTCCAGCGCCATGGGGATATCGCCCTGGCCAAGATGCAGGCGCTGGGCTCGCTGGCGCAGACCATGCAGCAGCAGGCCCTGGTGATCACGTATTCGGAAACCTTCTACGTACTGGGTATCGCGCTGCTGCTGTGCATACCCCTGGCGCTTTTCCTGAAGAGGGCCTCGCCTGCGCAGGCCCGCCGTGCCGCCGAAGCGGCGCATTGAGGTTCAATCGGATGTCCATCTCCAGCAAGTATTCAGTCACTGCCGCGCTCGGCCTCACCCTGGTCAGTGGCTGCACGGTGGGACCCAATTACCATGGCGCGCCGCCAGTCGCTGCCGACTCGGTGCAGGCAGGCAGCTTCGTACGCGCTCCGCAAAACGCCGTACGCAACGGACCGACTGCCTCGGCCTGGTGGCAGGGGCTGAATGATGCGGAACTGACGGCATTGATCGAAACGGCGCTGACGCACAGCCCGGATCTGCGCGCCGCACAGGCCCGCCTCAGACAGTCCCGCGCCGGCCTGAGCCAGGCGCACAGCAACACCTTGCCGAGCGGCAGCGCCAGCGCGGCCTACGCGCACGCGGACCTGCCGCTGGGCGTGGGCACTTTCGAGATCTACAACGTCGGCTTCGACGCCACCTGGGAGGCCGATCTGTTTGGCGGCAAGCGACGCGCCGTGCAAAACGCGTCCGCCAAGGCAGAGGCGGCGACCGCGAGTCTGGCCGACGCCCAGGTGCAGCTCTCCGCGGAAGTAGCGCAGACCTATATCGATCTGCGCGATCAGCAACAGCGTATCGCGCTGGTCCGCAAATCCGCGGAGCTGGAACAACAGGTGCTGGAGCTGACTCAGCAGCGTCGCGAGCGCGGCGTGGCCTCCGATCTGGACGTGGAGCGCGTGCGTACCCAGCTGGAAACCACCCGCGAGTCCCTGATTCCGCTGGATTCCCAGATCACCGAATCCCTGGATCAGCTCGCCGTGCTGACCGGCAAGGCACCGGGCGCGCTGGATACGGAACTGCAGCAGCCAGCACCGCTACCGGTGCTGCCGGAAACGGTCAGCATCGGAGATCCCGCGTCGCTGATCCGGCAGCGTCCGGACATTCGCGCCGCAGAGTGGCAGCTGGTGGCCGCCAATGCCCAGATCGGCCAGCGCATTGCAGACTTTTTCCCCAAGCTGACCCTGATCGGCGATCTGGGGCTCAACAGCGAAAAACCCGGCGATCTGTTCAACGGCAGCAGCTTCATGTGGCTGGGTGCCCCGCTGCTGCAATGGAATCTGCTCGACTTTGGCCGCAACAAAGCCAAGGTGGAAGAAGCGCGCGGTGACTACGACGAGGCCGAAGCAAAGTACGAAGGCGCGGTGCTCAATGCCCTGCGCGACGCCAACGTCGCCTTGTCGCGCTATGGCCATCAGCGCGACAACGTCGTCAGCCTGCGCAAAGTCGAAACGTCCGCCACGCATGCGGCCGATCTGACGCAGCAGCGCTACCGGGCAGGCACGACCTCCGCGCTGGACTGGCTGGACGCCGAACGCACGCGCTTCTCGGCCGAACAGAGCCGCATCTCCGGCGATGCCCAGCTACTGAAGGACTACATCGCCCTCCACAAGAGCCTGGGTCTGGGCTGGCAGACACCGCCGCTCGCACCGGTGACGGCAGCCCGATAAGCCGCTCTTTGCACTCAACGCGCGTTGGCCTATGTTAAGGGTCCATTCCTCCCGTTGAGTGGACCCGCCATGCCACACATCACCGCTCCCGCCCCGTTCCTTCGCAGCGCCTTGCTGGCCTGTGGGGCTCTGTCCCTGTTTATGTCGGTGCATGCGGCTGAGACACCCACTGCAGATGATCCGTACCTATGGCTGGAACAGGTGGATTCACCGCAGGCGCTGGATTGGGTGAAGAAAGAGAACGCACGCACTGTCGCGGTGCTGGAGCAGGATGCGCGTTTTGCGACCTACGCATCGCAGGCCCGCGCGATCGCAGAGAACAAGGACCGCATCGCGCATCCCTCCTTCCTGAACGGCCAGGTCTTCAATTTCTGGCAGGACGCACAGCATGTGCGTGGACTGTGGCGCCGAACCTCACTGGCGGACTACGGCCAGACGACGCCCCAGTGGCAGCCGGTATTGGACCTGGATCGCCTGGCCCGTGATGAGAAAGCGAACTGGGTGTGGGAAGGCGCGAACTGTCTCGACCCGGCGGAGCGTCGCTGCCTGCTGTCGCTGTCGGATGGCGGCGAGGACGCCCAGACCGTGCGTGAATTCGATCTGTCCAGCCAGCGCTTTGTGGCACACGGCTTCGAGCTGCCGCGCGGCAAGCAGACGGTGGATTGGGAGACCGAAAACACGCTGCTGGTGGCGCGCGAGTGGCAAGCCGGCGAGATGACGCGTTCGGGTTATCCCTTCGTGGTCAAGCGCTGGCGTCGCGGCACACCGTTGACAGCAGCGCGCGAACTGTTCCGCGGTCAACCCGAAGACGTCCTGGTCGCGCCCACCACGCTGATAGATGGCGATGGCCATCGTCTGTCGTTGATCCAGCGTGCGCTGACCTTCTTCGAGTCCGAGCTGTACCTCGTGCAGGGCGACGCTGTGCGCCCGCTGCCGCTGCCACGCAAGTTCGATGTGCTGGGCATGGTGAGCAATGCATTGCTGGTGCGTCTGAACGAAGACTGGCCGCAGACAGGTGCGGCGACACTCCCGGCCGGCGCGCTGGTGGCGCTCGATGCGACGGCGCTGCAGACCGATCCGGCGCATCCGATGCCCGTGCTGGTCTGGCAACCCGGACCGCGCGAAAGCCTGGAAGAGCTGCGCACCACGCGTTCAGCGCTGATCGCCCACACCATCGACAATGTGCGTGGCCGCGTGCAGGTCTTTCATCGCGGCGCAGACAATCGCTGGACCTCGCGCTCAGTGCCGCTGCCCGACAATGCCAGCACCGACCTGACGGCGTCCGACCAGCACGGCACGCAGTACATGGTGTCGGTGAATTCCTTCCTGATGCCGGAGACGCTGTACCTGGCAAACGACGATCAGGACACGCCCCCGCGCGCACTCAAATCCCTGCCGCCGCAATTCGACGCCAGCAACGCGGTGGTGGAGCAGTTCGAAGCCACTTCGCCTGATGGCACGCGCGTGCCCTACTTCGTCGTGCATCCCAAGAATCTGCGGCTCGATGGCAGCCATCCGACCATCCTCAATGCCTACGGCGGCTTCCAGGTGACCGAGGCGCCGTTCTATTCGGGCTCCTACGGCAAACTGTGGCTGGAGCATGGCGGAATCTTCGTGCTGGCCAATATCCGCGGTGGCGGCGAGTTCGGACCCGCCTGGCACGAAGCCGGATTGAAGACGCACCGACAGGTGATCTACGACGACTTCTCTGCCGTGGCGCGCGACCTGATCGGCCGCGGTTTCACCACGCCGCGTCGCCTGGGCATCATGGGTGGCTCCAATGGCGGCCTGCTGATGGGCGTGGAGATGACCCAGCATCCGGATCTGTGGCATGCCGTCGACATCGCCGTCCCGCTGCTGGACATGCTGCGCTTCGAATCCATCGCGGCGGGCGCTTCGTGGGTGGGCGAATATGGCAGCGTATCCGTCCCGGAGGAGCGCACCTTCCTGGCCTCGATCTCGCCGTACCAGGCGCTGCGCCGCGACCAGAACTACCCCATGCCACTGATCTGGACCACGACCAAGGACGATCGCGTGGGGCCGCAGCATGCGCGCAAATTCGCCGCGCGCATGGCGGAATATGGCCATCCCTACTACTACTATGAAGTCATCGAAGGCGGGCATGGCGCGGGCGCGAACCTGGTAGAGGCTGCGCATACGCGCGCGCTGGAGATGATCTATTTCACGCGGCAGTTGATGGACTGAGCAGCTCGACGAGTTGGCGCCGGCCGTCGGTATCCACGACGCCGTGCGACGCCAGAGGTGGCCCTTACCCTCCCCCTCGCACCGTGAAATACACGCGATCCAGTGAGCGCCCGCTCTCATCCTGCAGCGTCAGCAGGTAACGGCCCGGCTTCGGCTCCCAGAGTTGCAGCGCCTGCGCCTCACCGAGTGTGCGCTCATTGATGAGCAGCCGCTTGCCGGCCAGATCGCCCTGGAGGGAGATGGCGACACGCTGGCGTCCGGGCGGGATGTCGGGATCGAGCGCGATGACCATGCCGTTGGCGGGGCTCTCAATATGAGCCAACGCGCCACGTCCCTGGGTGGCCACGACCTGTGGCGTGGCGCCAGCGCTGGTGAACCATTCGCGGCGCGCCGGCTCCACCGCCGGAGAGAATTTCACGGGGCTGGCCACGACATCCGCGGGCGGAGTGGGTTCAGTGGAAGAGGCATCGCGCTGCAACTGCACCAGGATGTCATGCCAGATCGGCGCCGCGCCGGTGACGCCACTGACCTCGTGCATCGAATCGCCCTCGAAATTTCCCACCCAGACGGCCACCGTGTATCGCTGCGAGAAGCCGATGCACCAGTTGTCACGCATGTCCTTGCTGGTGCCGGTCTTCGCGGCGCTCCAGAACGGGGTGGCCAGATGGCTGTCGAGTCCGAAGGTCACGGCACGCGCAGCGCGATCGCTGAGGATGTCGCCGATGATGAAGCTGGCGGCGGCGGAGAACTCGCGCTGCTCGCCCGGCGTGGCTGAAGCAGCCACCGACTCCGATAGAGGCCGCAACGTCAGCGGCGACCACACCCCGCCGCGCGCCAGCGCACGATAGGCCTGCGCCTGCTGCCACAGCGACACCTCGGCGGACCCCAGCGCCAGCGAATAGCCGTAGAAGTCGCCGTCCTCGACCAGTCCTGCATAGCCCAGCGCATGCAGGCGATCGCGGAACGGTTCGACACCCACCAGCACCAGGGTGCGAACAGTCGGCACATTCAGCGAACTGGCCAGCGCGGTGCGCACACTCACCAGCCCCTTGTAGTCCTTGTCGTAGTCCTGCGGGATGTAGGTGCCGGTCGCGGTATCCAGATTGATCGGCGAGTCATCGAGCAGCGAGGCCGCGGTCAGGTAGTGCCGCTCGATGGCCATGCCATACAGGAAGGGCTTCAGCGTCGAACCGGCCTGACGCATGGCCTGAACACCATCGATCTGCGCTGCTCGCGAGTTCGGGCCACCCGACGCCACATAGGCCAGCACCTCGCCGCTGGCATTGTCCACCACCAGCGCGGCGCCATCGCGCACGTTCTGGTCGGCCAATTGCATCAGCCGGGCGCGCACGATGTCGCGCGCCATGCGCTGTATGCGCGCATCGAGCGTGGTGGCGACGCGTTCGCCCGGCTGCTTCAGCAATGCACGCGCCAGTTGCGGCGCCAACCGCTCACCATCGGTCCAGTCATCCTGCGCGGAACGATTCCCCGCCGTCTCGCGCTTCAGCAATGCCTTCGCGGTGCTGAGCAGCTGCGTGCAGTCCATACCGGGTTGGCGCGCCTGAGCCCGCGCACAGGCGCGGCGCGCAGCCTGCGCGGCATCAGCGCCGGGTTGCGGCAGCAGCGCGGCGATGACCAGACTCTCGGGCAGGGTCAGGCTGCCCGGCGATTTGCCCGCCAGCCGCTGGGCCGCTGCGCCAATGCCCTGCAGTTCGCCGCGATAGCTCAGCAGATTCAGGTAGGCCTCGAGGATCTGCGCCTTGCTCCAGGAACGCTCCAGGCTCAGCGCCTGGCGCGCCTGCCACAGCTTCTGCGGCCAGGCGGCGAGGCCGCGCGCTGCCGGACGCGCTGCGATCAGTCGCGCCAGTTGCATGGTGATGGTGCTGGCGCCACGGTACTGGCGTGCGGTCAGATCGTCGCGCAATGCACTGAGGGTACCGCGCCAGTCCACGCCATGATGCTGCGCGAAGCGACGATCCTCGCCGTCGACGACCGCGGTGATCAGCGCCGGCGAGATCTGCTCCAGCGGCACCCAGTCGCGACGATCGACGCCATAGTCGATGCGGGCGCGATCCAGCACCTCGCCGTGCCGATCGAGCAATTCGGCCGCAGACGGCTGGTAGCGGGCGCGCACCTGCCCAAATGTCATGACGGGCGCAGGCAGGTACAGCCACAGCAGCACTGCCGCCATGCCGAGCAGCGCGGCGCCACTCACGAACAAGCCTCGACGCAGCACCGTGCGCCAGCGCGGTGACCAGCCGTTCACGGCAGCGTCCCCACCGACAGCGGCGCATTGGGCAATTCGCCCAGCATCTCCGGCGCATACATGGCTTCCACCCGCGTCGCCGGCAGCACGAAGCGGCCGGGATTGTTCAGACGCACGGTGTATTCCACCGTCCACTTGCCCTTGGGCACGAAGCGATAGTAGGCACGCAGTCCATCGAAGCGCCGCTCCTCGAACGCCAGCCAGGCAACACCCGAGCGCTGCTCATTGCGCGTCAGCAGCGCCGACTGTCCGCCCAGACCACTGCCGAGCAGCGTGGCGCCGGCCGGCACCGGATCATCGACCACCACCCAACTCATGTCGGATTGAGCTTCGAGATCCAGCCGCACGCGTGCCACGTCGCCGCGAGTCCACACGCCAGCGGTGCGCTGCTCCACCGGCGTGATGGTGCGCTGAATGCGAAAGCCCGTGGACAGTGGCTTGTCCAACGGCAGCGCCGCCGTGGCCCGAACTGTCGCCCACGGCGCACCCGTGCCCGCATGGGAGACCTGCAGCGTGGCGGGTGACGCAGTGGCACTGCCTGGCGTCGCACTCGCGGCGCTGTTCCACGGCAGCTTCACATTGGCGCTGCCGGTACCCTTCGGCCAGCTCACATCCTTGCGCGTACCGCCATAGCTCACCGACGAGAGACCGCTGATCGGCGTCGATTCGAACGCGGTCGAGAACTTCTGCATCGCCAGCACACCCCAGGCATTGGCCACCGTGGTGTTCCAGTGGCCAGCCCGCTGCCGGCCGAGCGCACCGCGTACCACACGCGGCATGTCCTCGCGCCACTCCGGCCGCTCCAGCACCGCCAGCAGCAGGCGATTGGCGTTGGAGTCCGTCGAGATCATCAGCCACCACAGCGCATCGCTGCGCTCAGTGGAAAAGCCCATGGTCGTGCCCTGGAAGTTCAGTCGCGCCCGCAGGATGCCAAAGGCGGCATCGAGCTTCTCAGCGCTCTTTGGAATGCCGGGCGTGCGCTGGAGGATGTCCACCCAGTCCAGCACCGCCGAAGTGGGCCACAGGTTCGGCTCGATGGTGAGACTGTCGAGCATGGACGTCTGCGCTGCGCCATAACGCGACAGCGCTGCAATCGCTGCCAGCTTGCGCAGCGTGAGATCGGCCGTTGGCAGCGCCGAGCCGCGCACGATGCGACCGTTGACGAAGCGCGTCAGCGCATTAGTCAGCGTTTCGCGATCGGCATCCAGCAGCGGCCAGCCCGCCTCATTGGCGATGCTGAGCACATAGGCTGTCAGCGTGTCGTCCCCCTGCAGCGCCTCGCCCGGAAAATACTTGAGCAGACCGTCGCGATCCATCCACGCCGGCAGCCGCTTCATCAAGCCGTCCCAGGCGGCCCGATCCTGCAAGGCGATGGCCTGTGACAGCTGCTGCTCCAGACAGATGTATGGATAGCCAGACATGTACTCGCGCACGCCCGCCAGGTTGTCGGCGAGCTTCGCCTGCAGCGTCACCTCCAGTCCGCCACGATTGGCGATCGCCCCCTTGGGTACTGCGGCCGGGATCGTCAGCGGCGCGGTGAGCTGCGCGATGGTGGCCTGGTAGGTACGCACCGGGAAGGCCGCGCTCACCTGCTCGCTGACCTTCAACCGGTCGCGGCCCGCACCACCCACTTCGCTGGCCGTCACATCCCAGCTGAGCCGCGTGCGATCCACCGGAACCGTGATCTGCCACGAGAGATCGCGCGACTGGCCCGCCGGCAGCTGGAGCTGCTGCATGGCCAGCGGTGCGCCCAGGGCCGGTGAGACCACGGCGCTGACCTGCAGATTCTGCGTGTGATCCGTGGTGTTGCGCACCGTGAAGGTGGCCGCGTACTGATCGCCCTCGCGCACCACCGGCGGCAATCCGGACGTCAGGATCAGATCCTGCGTGGTGCGGATGGTGGCGGAACCGGTGCCGAACAGCTGCGCGCCACCATGCGCCACCGCAACGATGCGGAAGCTGGACAAGGAATCATTGAGCGGCACGTTCACGCTGGCATCGCCATTGGCATCCACCACGACGCGTGACCTCCACAGCAGCAGACTGTCGAACTGCTCGCGCGCCCGATCCGCCTCGCGACCGCCGCCACCGCCATGCGGAACTGCCTTGCGACCGTAGTGACGCTTACCCACCACCTGCATCTGCGCGGTGGAGGTCCACACCTCCAGACCGCGCTGTCCCATCATGGCGCTGAGCAGATCCCAGCTGGGATTGTCGGCGAGATCGAGAAGAGCCTCATCGACGGCCGCGACGGCAACCTCGGTGCCCGCCGGCAGCGCCGCGCCACTGGCCGTGGTCACATGAATGCGCGTGGGCACGGTTGCGCCGATGCGGTACGTGTCCTGCTCCGGCTGCACGCGCACGTCCAGCTGATGCGGGCGCCAGCCCACCTTGATCTGCGCCACGCCCAGCCGGTAGGCCGGCTTGTCCAGATCGACCAGCGCCGTGATGCGCTCGCCCTGCGCCTTGGCACCCCTGGGCGCCGGTATCCGGCCGCGCACCGCCAGCACCGACACGAACACATTGGGTGAATCGCTTGCGGTGATGGGCACTTCCACCACCGGTGCTTCGCCGCGCAGCCGCGTGACGAAACTGCGCAGCACGCCCTCGCGCTCCACGCTGACCAGCACCGTGGCCTCACGGAACGGCATGCGTACCTGGAAGCGCGCCGTCTCGCCGGCCTGGTATTCCTTCTTCTCGGGCAGCACATCCATGCGATCGCCGCTGGTGCCGCCGAACCACCAGGCATCCTTGCCCGCCAGCCACATCGAGGTGGTCGCACCGGCAACATTGCCCTGCGCATCGCGCGTCTCGGCGCGCACGATCACCTGGCCGGAGATGCCTGGCGCCACCTCGCAGCTGAGCAGACCCTGCGCGTCCGTGACGCCGGTGCACTGCGTGGCAAGCGGCTTCACTTCGCGCGTGCTTTCGTAGGCATAGAAGCCACCGATCAGGCGTTTGCGATACGAGTAGGAACTGGACTGGTACAGCTTCGCCGCCACCGCCTGCTTCGCCACCGGCTTGCCGGCCAGATCCAGCACCAGTACGCGGAAGCGCAGCTGTTCGGGGCTGGCCACCCAGCCCTCGCTGCGGATACCGACATTGAGCGCCGCGGGTACCAGCCGCACATGGCCCGTGGTGGTCAGGATTTCGCCGTTGGCGTCGGCGTATTCGAGCTCGGCGGTGAGCTGCGCCGGGCCACTGAGCGCCGGCAGATCCCCCACCGTCACACGTGCCGCGCCCGCTGCATCCAGCGTGACCGGCAGGATCTGCGTGCGTGTCGTATCGGTCTCGGCCGGGTTGTCGAAATCGAAGTCGGCCTCGCCGCCGCCCGAGGTCGTCAAACCCTCCTGCACGGGAGCGCCACCGAAGCGATAGTCCTCGTAGTCGGCAAAACTCACCGTGCGCGGCTCGACCAGCGTACGCAGCTTCACCGCCAGATTGGCGGCGCCACCGCCAGACAGATAGGCCACATGCAGATCCAGCGCTGCCTGCTTCGGTTGCACCAGGGGCTGCGCCGAGCCGATCACGCTGCCGCGCATGGAGGGAAGGCGGAACTCCTCGACCCGGAACTGCCCGCTGAAATGATCGTCGATCAGCACGCTGTACATGCCGAGCTTGGCTTCGGCGGGAATCTTCCATTGATTCTCCGCAATGCCATCGGCACCCGCGCTGGCTGAGAGCTTGTAACGCTGTCCGCTGCCTGCATGGACGATGGTCACCGCCAGCGCGTGGCGCGCACCGGCGGGAATGGTCATGCCATCGAGCACGTGACGGCGCTGGAAGTGCTTCATCGAAACCGTTTCGCCGGCTCGGAACAGCGCCCGATCCAGCACCGTGTGCCAGATGTTCGCCTCGCGCTCGCTGGCGGTAGGAACGCCGAACAGATAGGGCGTGATGCCCTCGTTCCAGCCCGACTGCGTGAACGTGAAGTCATCGCCTTTCTTTGCCACGGCCAGCAGCGGGTGCGGCGCCCACTGATTGCAGGTGCTGCCACCCTGCGGGGCACCCAGCTGCGCACCCGGCGCGGCCAGACCATCGCCATCGGTGCGACCGCTCCACAGCGTGTCACCGTCGCAGTAATCGGTGATGACAACCTGCGCATCGGCCACCGGCTTGCCATCGCTGAGCCGCGTGACCCACACGCGCGAGGCTTCACGGCCCCACTCCAGGTGCACGGCCATGTCGGTCACCAGCGCGGCGGCCGTGACGTAGCGCTTCTGATCACGCCCGAGCAGCGCACGCCCCAGCGCTTCGCTCTGCAGCTCGACCACGTAGAAGCCGGCCTTCTTCAGTGGAATGCCCACCACTTCGGCCGGCTGGCTGCCGACACTCTTGGCCACCGAGAAGCTCGTGGTCTGATCGGCCGCTGCGAACACCGACTCGGTACCGGTGGCTTCGCGCCATACGCGACCCGGCTTGCCGCCCTCCTCATCTTCTTCCTGCTGATCCTCGAGCTTGGGCTTGAGCGCAGCGCGGTCTTCGGGCGTGGCGGCCACCCATTCGCCCTTCGACTCGTTGGCCTTCTCCACCCGCATCAGCCAATCCGCAATGCGCTTGGGATCGGCATCGAGCCGCAGCATCCGGGCCGGCAGCGCCGCCTGCGTGGCCGCAACCGACGCTTCGACATTGCGCAGCGTGACCGGCAGCACGCCGCCCTGCTGCAGTTCGAGGATGCCGAAGTCGGCCGCAAACTTGGCCAGCGGCGGATAGGCATCCACCGTGACGGACAGCGGGAAGCGTGCGGCATTCTCCAGGGGCCGGCCAGCGTCATCGACGACATTGGGCGGCAGCACCACCGTCAGCGTGCTGCTCTCCGGCAGCGGCGCATCGAAGCGCACGCCCGTGAGCGTAGGCGCATTGTCATCGGCGGCCTTGGGCGTCAGCGTGATGCCCTTGCCCTTGATGCGGATGGCCAGCGCCTGCGCACGCGCAATCGGCGCGCTGAAACTCACTTCGATGGGCTGCACCGGGATGCAGCCCGAGCGCGCATTGGTCCGTGTGCATTCCACCTGTGCCGTGAAGGCCGGCCGCACACGGAACACCAGTTGCTGATCCTGCGTCGTTGTCAGACCGGTGGTCGTCGCAATGCCTGCGCCCCAGTTCAGACTCAGCTGGGCGCCAGGCGGCAGTCGACGCTGACAGCGCAGCACCACCAGCGCCGCCTCATCCTCCTCCATGGCCCGGTTGCGGACCCGGACGTTGGATTCCTCACCATCCTTCCACAGCAACCGCAGGTAGTCGTAGCCCAGCAGGCGGCGCTGTGCCAGCACCTGCTCGCGCTCGGCACCGCTCAGCACCTCAACCGGAAGGCGCTCGGCGATGTTCGCAACCACACAGGAGGCATTGGCGCGGATGGACTCGGTGGTCGCCGGCGCGGCCAGTTTCAGCAGGAAGATCTGATCCTGATCGATCTGCTCCCAACCCTCGCGTGGCAATGAACGCGTGATGGCCGGGCCACCCGTGTCGAAACGGAACTCGCGGGTACCGGACAGCGGCACCGCCGCCAGCGTGGCCAGATTGGGCTTGAGCGTGAAGCGGCAGACCACGCCAGCCGGCAGATCGGCATCGAAGTCATAGACCCAGTTGCGGCCGTCCGCCCAGCGCCCCGCTCCCGTCGCCGGGCAAGCGATGGTGAACGGGTCCGGCAGACGCGGATCGCCCAGCGCCACCATGGGTGCGCTGAAACGCGCAGTTACCTGACGCACCTGCTGTGCGGTGCCGCGGGGCGAGAACAATTCCACCCGGGGTGCGGCAGCAGTAGCGGGCAGCGCGGCGCCCGGTGTCTGCGCCGGCAGAGGCAGCGTGGGAAGCAGGGCCAGGATGGCCAGCAGTCGCCGCGGACGCGTGTTCATGCGCTCTTCCTTGCATCGCGAATGGCGCCATGATGGCAGAAACCGCTGCCCGATTTGTGCGGTCCGTATGTGGATTTGCACGAACAGGGTCTGCTGGAATCAGAGTGGGATGAAAGTCGGGGCAAAGTCACGACCCGTGCTCAATGCCGCGCTGGCGGCCGGCGCGCTGCTGCTCGGCTGGCGTTACCTGCTGGCTGCAGCCGTCGTATTTCTGAGCTTCCTGAGCTGGTTCGTGATATCCCTGAACGGCTTCAGCCTGCTCAGTGGCTACTGGCTCGCGCCGCTGCGCATTCTGCTCTGCGTGGTGTTGCTGGCGCTCGCCGCAACGTTTTCACCGAACAGGAAACATGTTCATGCGACGCGGCCAGTGCGGGCGCCCAACCGCACGCTCCCAGGCGTGCACCTTACGGCCTGACCGGCAGACCCGAAAGCCGCGGCCCTCATCATGGGCCAATCAGGTGATCTGGGCCGGACGCACTGAGCCGATGCCCGATCTGGCCACTGGAAAAGATGCCGGTGATCATCATCTCGTATTCCGTCTCGTCCATCAGCTCGACCCGATTGCGGCCCTCGGACTTCGCCTTGTAGAGAGCCTGATCCGCCAATTGCAGCACTCCGCGATGCTGACGCTGCCAGATCGGGGCGACCACGGCCACGCCGATGCTGATCGTCACTGTGGCGCAGATACGGGAAGTGCGATGTTCGATGCCGAGAGCGCTGATGCCACGACGCATTCGCTCCGCCATTTCATGCGCCTTGGAGGCGTCGACATCATGCAGAATCACCACGAACTCTTCGCCGCCATAGCGCGCCAGGATGTCCAGCGGACGCGTGACGAGGCCCTGCAACGCGTGCGCGATCCGACGCAGCGCCTGATCGCCTGCCTGATGGCCGTACTCGTCGTTGTAAGGCTTGAAGTAATCGACATCGATCAGCAAAGCAGCCAGATTTCGCTTGTCATCGATCGCCTGCCGCCATACCCGGGCAAGGTGCTCTTCCAGCACGCGGCGATTCCTGGTGCCCGTCAGCGGATCGATCTGCGCCAGCTCGGCGAGCAGCTTGCTTTCCAGGAAGCTGGTGCGAGCCTTCTTTTCCATTTTCCTGACGGCAATCGCACAGAGGGGCACCGACATCAGCATGAAGATGCCGGTGCGCAGTGCCAGAGCCGTGTCGAGATGAAAGAAGAATGCGGATGCGGCGTAGGATACGACGCCGAACAGCGCTGCATTCAGCGCTGCGCCGGCAGGCAGTCCGGCGAAGAAGAACGGCCCCACGATGAACAGCGGCAGAACCATCAGCAGCTCGGCGTGCCCGTGAGCGGCAGCGCCTGCGACAGGGATTGCCATGACGGCGTTGCGGATCGGGATGACGACCCGCGCAACGGGCAAATAGAGCCGATGGTAGCCCGGACTCCAGGAAATGATCGCCAGCGCGGCCGAGACCGCCACTGTGAAGCCAAACTCCTCGGGGAGAAATCGATTCCAGGTGCCATTGATGGACTGTTCCAGGAACCGCAGAACCGTGGCCAGCATGATCAGCGCGGCCGTCAGACGGATCAGCAGCGCGGCGTCGTCCAGGCGCATCCGCGTGTATTCCACCTCGATGTCCGGTCGGCTGTAGCGGTCGCCTACACCCCGCCGCAATTCCGCGCCATAGGGCGACTCGAGGATCGCGTTGGGATCGGACGAAGCCGTAGCCGACGGCGCTTCTTGAGCTCTCAAGCCGGGCTCCACATTCCTCAGGCCATGCGCCGCAGGCGATCCTCGCGCTGCACCTGGTAGCACCAGTAATCACTGGCCACGCGCGTCTCGACAGCACCGCCCTGCAGTTTGCGCAGCGGCGCGATCAGCTGCTCCAGATCCTCGGCGGACAACTCACGCGAATAGGTTCCGTCGTGACGGCGCCATTCCCACAGGTTATTGCCACGCTCGTCGCTGACGACCCGGCCGGAATGCGGCAGCAACAGCAGCTCGCTGGCTTCGATGACATCCGACGGAATGACCTTGATACCCATGGCACTCGAACCTTTGCATGCGTGGACCGTGAGTGCCATATCGCTTCGTGGCGGCCATTCTTGATGGTGGTGAGGGCCGCGTCGCAAAAACAGCGCAGTGCTTCGCAGTTGCTGCAACCGACGTTCAAGTTCTGGCAGCGCAGCCCCCGCGCGGCCGTTCGCTGCCCCGGCCGTGACCTTGCCCAGGCTGCGACCGCCGTCCGGTTTCCACACCGCGCCGCTGGCTACGATGGGCGGATCATGCCTTCGCAGCACCATGAATCCCTGAGCAGTGCCCTGCCCGACCTGATCGTGCTGATCCGGCGTGACGGCATCGTGCTGCAGCTGGACGGCGGCCAGGGCGTACCGCGGCTGCGCCCGGCGATGCTGGCGGCCGGGCATGGTTGCGAACAGCTCTGGCCCGATGCTGTTGCCACCTTGCTGCGCCAGCTGACACGCAAGGCCATCACCCAGCGCGGCGCCGCCGAAGCCACCTTCCGCTGGGAAGAAGTGGACTATGAAGTGCGCGTCACGCCGCAGGGACCGGATCGGGCGCTGTGCGCGCTGCGCGCGGCCCTGCCCGGCACACGCGAGGATGTGCTCGATGCCACCGGCATCAGCCAGGCGCCGCAGCTGGATCGCCGCGGCTTCATGCGCCGTTTCAAGGAGTCGGTGGCGCTGGCCACGCTGCGCGAGAGGGCACTGGCGCTGGCCGTCGTCGAGGTCGAAGGCCTCAGCGACATTGCGCAGGCCATCGCACCCAAGGTTTCCCGGCAGGCCATGAGCGCCGCGGTGCGTCGCCTGCCGGCCGGCGATATCGATACGGACAGCGCGCAGACGCCCTGGTATCTCGGCCAGATCAATGACGAACTGATCGGCCTGGTGTTCGACACCGGCGATCGCGAACGCATCGAAGCGGTGCTCGAGCAGGTCTGCGCATCGCTGCGCCAGCCGGTGGAGGTGGGCTCATCCCGGTTCCATCTGGCACCCCACGCGGGTGTTGCGCTGCTGGGTCGTGACGCCGCCACGGCGCGACTGCTGGTGGAACATGCGCACTCGGCCGCAGCCGAGGCACGTCGCGCCGGCCGGCAGCAGGCCGCCTTCTTCAGCGACACCCTGCGCCTGAAGTCGCTGGCACGCCTGGATCTGGGCCACGAACTGCGCGCCGCCATCCGCGATGGCTCGTTGCGTCTGCAGTATCGCGGCCGTCACGAGCTGGCCAGCGGCCGGCTCAACGCCTGGGTGGGCCGGCTGCGCTGGGAACACCCGCTGCGCGGCGAGATCGCGCCGACCGAATTCCTGCGCGTGGCCGAGGCCACGGGCCTGGCTGCGGAACTCACGTGGCGCGCACTGGAATGCGTGCAAGGAGACTTTGCGCGCCTCTCGCAGCCCCGCGATCCGGGGCTGCGCCTGTCCATCAGTCCGCTGCGGCACCATGTGCTGCAGGAGTCGTTCGCCGACGATATCGCACGCTGGCTCGCAGCCGGCAATCTGCCTCCCGAACGGCTGGAACTGCGCATCGCCGAACAGACCTTCATCGCGCGCCCCGGCGGGGGCCTGGAGCGCCTCGCCCGGCTCGGCATCCAGATCGTCATCAATAGGGTGGCGCGCGGCATGGGCTCACTGGAAGCGCTGGCACGCACACCGTTGTGGGGTCTGCAACTGGATCGCTGCTGGATCGGCGCGCTGGGCCAGGACCCGGTGGCGCGACGGGTGTGCGAGGCCGGCATCGGCATGGCGCGCGCACTGGAGCTCACACCGATCGCCTCGGGCGTGGACAGCGAAGCGCAGCGTTCGGCATTGCTGGCGCTGGGCTGTGTCAGCGGCACCGGCAGCGTGTTCGGCAACCCTGCAGTGAACCGCGGCGAATCCGCCCACGGCAGCCCCTGACCACCGGCAGACGACCCTGGATTTAACCGGGCGTTATGTGAGCCGCATCTCAATCGCCGGGTGCGCGGACGGCGCGGCTCGTCCCACTTCCCGGAGCGACATGCGGAGAATTGTTCTCCATGAAAGAGGGCCCGAATCCGATGCGCGTTTGCTGTCTGTTGGGTGCAGTTGCTGTAGCCGTTTTCATCCGTCACAACGCCGCCGCGGTGCCGGTCGATGCGATGGTTACCTCTCACAACAACGCCACGGGCAGTAGCGCGGTCGAGCCGCGCACGTTTCATATCATGCGGGCAGCCGGCTTGATCGAACTGCCAAAGCCTTGAACTCCTCATGAGCGAATGCTTGCAAGCGGCCGCGCCTTCGGAGGCGAAGGGACATCGCACTTGAAGCGCGCGCGGCCGCGGTGGGAGGGACGAAGGCAGCTGTCGCTCACCCCCAACTCGGTTACGATTCGCACCCATGGATGTGTTTGCACTGGGCCGCCGGGCCCGACTGTTCGCCCTGCTCGCGGGCTTGATCCTTTCTGCCTGCGCGACGCAGCGCGAAGGCGAAGAACTCGAACCACCGGTGATCGACGAGGTGCCGGCCTCTGCCGCACCGCAGAGTGTGCTCGAGCAGCCGGCCACGGCGCAGCCCGAGACGTCGAAAGAGCCGGAGGCGGAAGTCCCGCTTGCCGTGGCCGAGGCGGAGCCGCCGGTCGGCGAGCCGCCGCAGGAGATCGTGGTGCGCGGCGAGCTGGGGCCGCAGGAGATCATCCAGAACCGGGTCGCGGAAGGCCAGCGGCTGCTGCGCAACGTCGACCTGCAGTACTACTTCGATGGTTCCGGCAAGAATCGCGTACTGCGCGGCCGTCCGGTTGCGTTCGCGCTGTGGAGCGAGACGCAGCAGCAGTGGAGCATCGCGCAGATCGAGCTGCCGCGGCCCCCGGTGAAATGGAAGCCCGGCGGCAAGCCCCTGCGCTTCCGCAACCTCACACCCGGCATCGTGGCCACGCACGTCAAGGGCACCGGCGCGGAGCGGCTGATGTTCTCGTTCACGAAGAACGGGGAGCCACTGAAGGTCTATGGTCGCAAGTTTCCGGTGTTCGACAACGCCCTGCTGAAGCGCAAGCAGTGGAGTGCGCTGGTCGAGACCGCAAAACCGATCGTCTACCTGCCCTACACCGACGATACCTTCGAACCGGCACTGGTTCGCGCTGGCCGGGATTTCCTGCTCTCCACCGCCCACACCGCCATGGACCAGCTGCGCCGCGCCGAGGCGCCCAGCGTCGCCTTTCCTGGCAAGCTGCTCGCCGACGTGATCCCGGTGCAGGTCGTGACGACGCTCGCCGTCATCGAGCAGACGGACGATCAGGACTACATCGACGAGCAGGCCCGCGCCTTCGACGAAGTGCTGAACCAGTACGGCCTGAAGCAGGGTGAGGCGTATCGCTACAGTGTGTCCAGCGCCAACGCGCTGGGCCCGATGCAGTTCACCAACCGCCGCAACAACGGCACCTATGCCATGGTCGTGCGGCGCTGCCAGGCCGCGAATCTCGATCCCGACTTCGCACTGGGCGCGACCAACCTGCTGAACGCGATGAAGGCCGCAATCTGCCTGCTCGACCTCGACCTCGCCGACATGCGCGAGGACATCCGCACCGCGTGGCTCGCGAACCCGGACGTGCTCGGCATCTTCCCGGTGGCCGCGTACAACGGCGGAGCGCGCAACGTCACCAAGCTGTACAAAGTGCTGAACAAGATCGACGTGGGCCTGGATCAGCTCGCACGCGCGGACGCGGCCTCGGCAGATCCCGCGGTGACCTGCCCCTGCGTGTGGAAGACGGACGGGAGTGGCGTGCGACCGGTTGCGCTGCCCAGGTACAACAACGAAAACCGTTGGTATATCGAGAAGTATCAGAGCATCGTCAAGCTGTTCGAGTAGGTGAAAAGGCGCGAGAGTCGCCGAAAGGCATCTTGCGCGGCCCGGATACGGATCACCTAGCGCTCGCGTCGAGCGGCGCCATGCTGACAGTGGGAGGGACGCGCGGCCGCACAGACAATGACAAACAAGTGAGGGCGGCCGCGCGGCTACTCGTCGGTGACCCAAAGCGTCCGCTCGACGCGTAGTCAGGCCAAGTTGGTTCTAGAGTGTTCGCCCAAGACGCTTTTCTACTCGTTTCCGCTCCCAGTTCGGGCCAAACAGACTCACAATTTCAAACGCCGTCAGCCAGTGAACCACGATGCCGAGCCCCCAACCTATTGAACCCCATAAAATCAACGGATGCCTGAATCCAAACGCAAACCCGAACGCCAATAGGAAAAAGGCATACATGATCACATGGCCATAAAATTCCTTGATACCTCTGACGTGTTCAATGGCCTTGCGCTCGTCTTCCTTCACTTCTGCCGCGTTATTCATTGAATGTTCTCCAGGTTGAAAAAGTGAACGATCAACCTCAAAGACTGCAGCCAATGAATTCTGCGTATCAATACTGCAGGGATGCCCACGCTCAAGGCGCTGAATACTTCGCACACTAAGCCCGGTTAGCTGGGCCAAGTGCTCTTGTGTCCAGCCGTGCTGCAATCTGAGTTTGCGAATTAGCATAGGTTGTTGCTATCTCCGAGGTCGCCCATTTTTCACCTAAGCAACTGATTTTGAACACGTCACGGCCCCGCCAGCAACCCGAAACATGCCTGACAGCGTTGCGACAGCCCCCACTTGGCCTGGCGCTCGCGCTGACCGACGCAGCTACTGATGTTTGATCTTGGCACTTTATGCCTCCTGCGATCGGTCGAGTGATGAGATGGACTCCTCCGGCCATGGCCCCAAATCAAGATATTCAACGCTGAGACCATGACTGGGCGCTTTATCGGTCACGGCTGCGCTCCAGCGTTGTTAGGCGCCATGTGTCACCGCCAGCTGCTCCATGACGCCGAACAGTTGCCCAAATAGCCAGATGGCCCCGTCCTTAACTTCATTCCACTCGCCGTCCGGGAGCTCCAAATTCCTCATACTCTTCGGGTGCATAACCGCATCTCGCTTCTCCAAGAACGTCCGAGCTTGGACCCAACCCCTGTCGCTGAAATCTGGCGGACCAGGAAGTTTGAGCATTTTGTAGACAGCACGCAGAGTGAATTTGGTCCGATCCTTTGCACCCAGCGAATGCTCGTCTCTTAGAGCAGCAACTTCATCCGTGGTTAGGTCGCCCGGCCCTGTTACCAGGCCGATATCGCATATAGCCCTGAAGCAGTGCGCATACCCTTCAATCAGCGAACTTGAGGCACGGATGAAGTTACGTCTATAGCTCTGCGAGAGGTCTTCCGAGCGTAGAATCGCCTCAAGGTCGTCTCGTAACGCATTCGACATCGCGAGGTACACGTCGAATGCCGCGTTCATCTGTGCCTGCCACGCGTCTCTCATGGCGCCTAACGATTGAGCTGAGCGGCGCGCACGCCAGCGTTTGAGCTTGGCACTTTATTCTTCACGCGACCGCTCGAGCGATTTGTTATGCGTCCTTCCCGGATCGCAGGGAAAGCGCGTCCGGATGTCGCGCCATATGAAACGCTGCGATAACACTGATGTGTTCGTCCGAAACTGCAAAGAGCAAAACATACGGAAATCGGTGAAGAATGGCTCTCCGCACCAGATCGTCCACACGCGCGAAGCTCAACGGCCTTTGTTCGATGGACTGCAGACACCGCGACGCTTCCTCCAAGAATTCGCGACCCAAGCCGCGGCGCTGCTCTTCGTACCACATGTATGCCTGCGCCAGATCTGCTTCCGCATCGGCGCCGACGATCAGGCGCATCAGCCGCCGCTCAGGATGCGAGCCTTGACCTCTGCCCAAGGGGAACCGGCTGAAGGATCACGCCGGTAGGCTTCCAGCCGGCGGTCGAGCTCTGCGCGCTGAGAGTCTGTAAGTTCAACTGCATCAGGAACTTGCGCGATGCTGTCCCAGATGTTACCTACGAGCTCAAGCCGCTCCTCGACGGGCAGCTCCAAGACATCAGACAGGCGAATAGATTTCATGAGTGAACTCTACCACCGGCAACGACGGCGGCAAATTGCCGCTCCGGACGCATAACTATAAGTAGGCGACCGAAATGTCGCCTTTGAAAATGGACAGACCTGCCGCATAACACCCGCCGCCTCCCCTATCCGCTTGATCTGACTACAGCACCTGTCTTTTCGCGCGTCAATAAACGCTGTATCAAACACGACAATAATTAGGGGCGCCCTTGTTGGGTGCCCCCGACACAGATTCCGACGGACGGACTCTTGACTCCCTGTCCAGCGACGACCGCATGCCCAACGCGAGCCGCCGCACAACGGGAATAGGTGGCTACTTCTTTCCCGCCGCCTGCTCTTTATCCCAGTTGAGATCGCTAACAGAGTCCTTGCCGGCTACGGAGTACAGCACAGCCGCATTGCGGCTCTTCTGAAACTGCTCCAGCGTCTCCCCGCGGAAAGCGGCATAGATATGCGGGTTTGAAACGCCGATGACAGCGCCGAGCTTCTCGAGCAGGAAGAAAATCACGCCGTAGTGGATCAGGCCGAGCCAGTCGCGCTCGCGCACCAGGCGCTGCTCTTCCTCGGTGAGGCCGGCGGCGACATAAGTGGCGGCTTCATCGGCGCGAAAATAGGCGCGCTGTTCGGGTTCGATCAGGCCGTGCAGATACTTGCTGAGGCGATAGGCCTTCACGCTGCGCTCGAGCGTAAACGGATGGGTACCGGGCAACGACTGAATGCCGGCGAGCTGCCGGTTGCAGAAGGCCAGGTACTCGTCCCAGTGCTGCGGGGCGGGTTCGGTGCTGGCGATGCCTTCGTAGATGGCGGTGGCGATGCCGGTCATCGACGGGAGGTAGTAGCTCTGATGCAGCTTGCGCACCTGCGCCGGCAGGGCGCCGCGCATGATCAGCCACATGATGACTTCGGCGCCTTCGAAGCCACCGAGCTTGGCGTAGTCGGCATGGGTCATGCGCACCAGCGCCTCGGGGTCATTCTCGAACAGATCGAGGAAACGCTGATCCCATTCGGTGTTGTTGAAGCCGGCGCGCTCACCATGCACCTGGTGCGAAAGGCCGCCGGTGGCGACCAGCGCGACCTTGATGTCCGGCGGATACGATTCGATCGCACGACGCAGCGCCTGGCCAAGCTTGTAGCAACGCGCAGCGGTGGGGATCGGAAACTGCAGCACACCCACCGCCAGCGGCACGACGCGGCCAGGCCAGTCGCTCTGGTGATCCCACATGATGGACAGCGGCGAGAAGCAACCGTGATCGAGGCCCTTGCCCTGGAAGAACGACATGTCGAACTCTTCGGCCATCAGCGCGGTGCCCAGATGGCGGGCCAGCGCCGGATCGCCGCGCAGCGCCGGCAGATCGCGCGCGCCCGCGCCTTCGTCCGCCACGGGATAGGTCTCGCCCACACCCAGCGCGAACGCCGAGTAATGGTCAAAGAAGAATGACGTTACGTGATCGTTGTAGATATACAGCAGCACATCCGGCTGCTTGTCCTGCAACCACTGACGGATGGGCTGGTAGGCCTCGAAGATGGGGCGCCATGCCGGGTCATCCTGCTTGCCGGTGTCGAAGGCAAAGCCAATGGTGGGAGTGTGCGAGGAGGCAATGCCGCCGATGATCCTGGCCATGGAGATGCCCTTATTTGCAGTCCGCGATGAGTGGGACGGCATCCTAGCATCGCTGCGATGCCTCGCTGGATAGGGAGATTCCGAGAAGCAAGCACCCCGATGGATCCATCGGCGCGACTGATGCCTAGCTCTGCTCGATCTGCGAATCCGTCTCCGACAGCAACGCCAGCTCCTTCCAGTCGAGGCCTTCCTGCAGGACAAGAAAGGCTTCAGAGCCCACTTTCATCTCTCTCTGCAGAGCGCGCAGCGCGGCGCGTTCGGCGCGCACCGCGATCAACCCCAACTCGCGATGCCGATCGAACACGGGTTGCTGTTTGCGATCACTGATGGCTTCGGCTTCGACCCGATAGAAGTAACGGGTGGCCTCGGCCTCAGGACCGTCGTGCCCTTGCAGCGCTGCCAGGGCGGCGCGGGCCATGTGCTTGCGTGCGCTGACCAGTTCGCGCTCGGCGGTGTCATCGCGATCCAGGCCGAGCAGGCGGATCAGTGGCGTGAGGGTCAGGCCCTGCACCACCAGCGTGGCGAGCACGACGGCGAACGCGGACAGCACGATCAGCGAGCGCTGCGGAAAAGCGGCGGGCAGCGCGAAGGCCGTGGCCAGCGTGACCAGGCCGCGCATGCCGGACCAGCCCACCAGTAGGCTGTGGCGCAGCGAGGCCGCTTCGGATGTGCCATGTCGGGTCGGGAAGCGGCGCGCCAGAAAGTTGTAGAACAGCACGATGGCCAGACGCGTGACGATGACGCCCACCACCACGATGAGCGCGAAGCGCAGCGCCTGCTGCAGCGGCTGCGCCTCCATCTCGCCGATGATGCGCCGTGCCTGCATGCCCATGATGAGGAAGGCCAGCACGTTCAGCAGGAACACCACCGCGTCCCAGACGGCAAAGGAATGCACCCTCACGCGCGGCCGCTGGTGGGGCGCGGCAATGCGCGCCAGCGTCATGGCGAAGGCGACCACGCACAGCACGGCCGACAGCCCCAGCCGATCGGCGAGGATCCACACCCAGAAGGTGACCACGAACTCGAGCAGGTTGCCGCCGAGCGTGCCGGTCACGTAGCGGGCGATGTAGCGATAGATCCATGCGAAAGCGATGCCAAGCACGACGCCACCGGGCGCCGCAACCAGCAGCCGCAGGCCCACCGAGCGCACCGCGTCGGTCTCGTAGCCCTGCGCCGACAGTGCTACGCCGAACAGCAGCAGCGCGGTGGCATCGTTCAGCAGGCTCTCGCCCTTGAGCACCGCCAGCGTGCGCCGCGGCAGCGAGACATTGCCCAGGGATGCGGTGGCCGCCGCTGCATCGGGCGGCGCGACAATGGCGCCCAGCGCCACGGCCGCCGCCAGCGGCAAACCAGCAAAGCGCCAGCCGATCCAGGCCACCACGGCGGTCGTGACCAGCACCGCCACCACAGCCAGCGCGAACAGCGGCTTCCACAGTCGTTTGACGGCGCGGAACTGGAAATCAAAGGCTGCATCGAGCAGTGCTGGCGCAATGAACAAGGCCAGCGCGGTGGGCGGATCGATGGCGAAGGACGGTGCGCCCGGAATCAGCCCCATGGCCACACCAGCCACGGCCAGCACCGACGGATAAGGCAGGGCGAGACGCCGCGTGACCTGCAGCAGCAGGATGGCGGCCAGCAGGATCAGCAGCAGCGTCTCGAAGTAGGTCATGCGCGCATCACAAGACTCCGCCGCCGTCGCCGGGCTTGCGATTCACGGCCACCACGGTGGCCTTGGGGAAGAAGTTGAACTCCGAGGCGCTGGCCCAGGTGTAGGCGCCCATGGCGCGGCCGATCAGCAGATCGCCAGCCTTGAGCTCGGGCAGCATCAGGTTTTCGGCGATCACGTCGATGGAATCGCAGGTGGGGCCGGCCAGCACCGAGGGCAGCAAGTCGCCGCCCTGCTTCATCGACTCCACCGGATACCTGGCGTGGTCATACATCTGGCCACTGTACGAACCGTACAGACCGTCGTCGAGGTAGTACCACCAATGGCCCTCGCGCTTGGCGCGACCCATGACGCTGGCCACGCCCATGGCGCAGGGACCGGCGACGAAGCGACCCGGCTCGGCGATGACGCGGATGCGCTTGGGCAGCTTGGCCAGCGCAGTGCGGATCGGCGCGCAGAACTTGTGGATGTCCGGCACGTGGTTCAGATACTCGATCGGGAAGCCACCGCCGATGTCCAGAGTGTCGAGCGTACCCAGCTTCTCGCGGCGCGCGGCCGCCAGCAGCTTGGCGCATACCTCGATGGCTTCCACATGCTTCAAGGCGTCGGCCGCCTGCGAGCCCACATGGAACGAGAAGCCCTGCACATCGATGCCCAGCGAGGCTGCCAGGCGCGCCAATTCCACCGCCTGCTCCGGATCGCAGCCGAACTTGCGCGACAGATCCACCACCGCGCCGGGCGAGCGGAACGAGACGCGCAGCAGCAGCGTGGCATGCTCGCGGAACGGCTTGAACTTGCGCACCTCATCGACGTTGTCGGCGACGAAGATGCGCACGCCGTAGTCGAGCGCGTTGCGGATATCCACTTCGCGCTTGATGGGATGGGTATGGATGCAGCGGCGCGGATCCACACCCAGATCGCGCACCAGCTGCACCTCGCCGCTGGTGGCCAGATCGAACCAGCCATCCTCGGCGATCAGCGTGCTGACCACGGCGGCATGCGGCAGCGGCTTGAGCGCATAGTGCAGATCCACGCCGGGCAGCGCCTTCTTCAGCTTGCGCCACTGGGTGCGCACCCGCTGGCAGTCCACGATCAGCAGCGGTGAGCCGAACTCCTCGACCAGACGGTGGATGTGTTCGGGCTGGAATGGGTCGATGTAACGCGCCATGGACGTCAGATCCGTTGCAAAGGGTGAATGGGAGAAAGAATCAGGACTGCGCGCTGCCGGCGGCAGCACGCTGCAGGCGATCGCGGATCGCGGCCCAGTTTTCGGTATCCGGCACTTCCTGCACCAGGATCAGTTCGCAGCCGGTCTTGTCCAGCGTGCGCAGATGGGCATACAGATCGTGGGCGTACTTCTCGGCGCGACGGCCGGTGTTCACCCAGGTCACGGAAGGATAGGTGCGCAACGGCGGGCGATGCGCCAGCACGGCGATGCGCCGGCCACCGGCAGACTCTTGCTCCGCAATCGCGTCGACTTCATCGACGGGCACGATGCGCATGGGCGTGTTCGGCGCGTAGTGCGCGGGCACGCTGCCCGGCACGCGCGGCGCATCCGCACCGCCCACTGCCAGCTCGCCCACCACTTCACGCAGCGCGCTGGCGCTGAGCATGCCCAGACGCAGGATGCGCGGCAGCTCGCCGGTGCAATCCACGATCGTGGACTCCAGGCCGATCTGGCATTCACCGCCATCGAGCACCACGGGCACGGCGTCGCCGAATTCCTCGCGCACGTGCTCGGCGCGCGTGGGACTCACGCGGCCATAACGATTCGCGGACGGCGCCACCATGCCGCCACCGAAGGCAGTGAGCAGCTGCTGCGCCATGGGATGCGCGGGCACGCGCACGGCCACGGTGTCCTGCCCGCCCGTGACGGCGTCCAGCACGCCTTCGGCGCGCGGCAGGACCAGCGTCAGCGGGCCGGGCCAGAAGGCGGCAGCCAGCTTCTCGGCGCTGGCCGGCAGCTCGCGCGCCCAGCGATGCAGATAACGGCGGCTGTCCAGATGCACGATCAACGGGTGCTCGGCCGGGCGCCCCTTGAGTGCAAACACCCGCTGCACGGCGCTCAGATGCTGGGCATTGGCGCCGAGGCCGTAGACGGTCTCGGTGGGAAAAGCCACGACGTCGCCACTACGCAGCGCCTCGACGGCGGCGTTCAGCTCCTGCTGGGTGGCGCGCATCACTCTGACCATGGGCCCATCGTACCGGCGCAGCGCGCTCTATTCGAGCGCGTGGCGCTCCCAGCCCTCGGAATTGCGGGTGAGTTCATAGGCCGGCCAGTACTGGCGATCCAGCTTCAGCGTGATCACCTCCTGGGCGCCGTTCCAGGCCTCGGTCTTGATCCGCAGCGAAGCGCGATCGGCGCGGCCAGAAACACTCTTGATGAAGGCATCCAGATCGGGGATGGGCTGACCATCCACCTCGAGGATGCGACGACCCGGCGTGAGCCCGAAGCGCGTGGCCGGCGAGCCGAAGCTGTAATAGGCCACATACACACCGTCCGGCGCGAGGCCGCGCTGCGCACTGATGGCCCGATGCGGAGCCTGCAGCGTGGCGCCGGCCCACTGCAGTACACGATCCAGATCCGAACCGGTGAGCCGCGCGGTGTTCACTGCCAGCTCATGCTCACCATCCGGACGCCAGACAGTAACTTTTACATTGGGCTTGGCGCCCACGGCGCGCTCCACCGCGCGGAAGTCCGTCACCACCTGGCCGTCGATGGCCAGCAGCAGATCGCCCTGCTGCAGCACCTTCTGCGCATCTGAACCACCGACCAGACGCACCACCCCCAGCACCTGGGTGGCGCGCGGGTTGGCCTTCAGGATGCGCTGCACCCAGGCGTCGGTGAGACCGAACTGGCGGGCATTGGCCAGCTGCTGCGGCAGCAGCTCGGCTTCCAGTGAATACAGCGGCGCATCGCTGCGCACGATGTCCAGCGTCTCGGCCACCACATCGCTGCCGATGCCAAAGGTCTGCTGCACCAGTTCGCGGCCGTTGTCGGAGGCAAAGCTGGCCCACAGGCCGCGCACGCGATCCTTGTCGTCGGCCAGCACGCCGATCAGATCGTCGGGCGCATTCACCAGCGAAGCCACCGCCAGGTTGCTCTCGCGGAATTGCACCGAGCGCGACAGCGGCAGCTGCAGCGGATCCACAGCCGAGATCTGCGTGCTGCGCACCTTGACCTCGCCGTCATTGTCGAGGCCCACCACATGCACGTTCTCACCCGCCTTAAGCGGCTGCGTGGCCAGCACGGCGGCCTTCACGGGTGTGCTGCCGAGCAGCTTGGGGTCGTAGTGGATGATGGCCAGGTTGTGCAGCGGATGGATGTAGCGCACCTCACCCGGGATCTCCAGCATGCCGGCGAAGGTGAGCCGCACATCACCCAGCGACACCGGCACGGTATTGCGATCGGTGATGATGAGACCGCGCTGCGCATCGATGATCAGGCCGGTGCCGTGATAGTTGCGCTCGGTGACGCCCGACACCGAGTACGGCATGTCGAAGCGGATCGAGACCAGCGAGGGTGCCAGCTTTGCGGCATGCGTGTCCTCATAGCTGGGGAACTGCACGGTGCCACCGGTGGGCGCGGCCGCGGCGGCGGCCATCGGCAATGAGGTGCACGGCCAGATGCCGAGCTTGTCGTCACGGCTGCAGCGCTGCGCCGGGAACCAGCGCCGGTCCACACGCGCCGATTGCAGCTGCGTGCTGCGCGGATTGTCGATGGTGAAGTAGCGCAGGCTCAGGCGCGCACCGTCGCCCAGCGTGGCGATCACTTTCTGGAAGTCATCGAGGCTGTCCACCGTGGTGCCGTTCACCTGGCGGATCACCGCGCCGCGCGGCACGCCGGCCGCGCTCAGCATGTAACCCTGCGCGGCCACGAACACGCCCTTGATGGGCACATGGAAGTGGCGCGCCATCTGGTAGGACAGCGTATGCAGCACCGACTCGCCCAGCTCCAGATACGTGGCCGGCGAGATGGCATCGAGGTTCTCCACCGTCAGCTTGGCGGTGTGCGGCTCGCCGCCGCGCTCCACCTGCAGTTCGACGCTGCCGCTGACCGAATCATCCAGCAGCGCTTCCAGCGGCTCGAACTGCGTGACCAGCTTGCCGTTGACGCGTACCAGCACATCGCCCGGCTGCAGCACACCATCGGCCACGGAGCCAGGCTGCACATTGCTGACCACCAGCATGCCGGTGGCGGCCGGTGCGGCCTGGCGCGCCTCGGTCTCGGTGGCGCTGCGCAGCCCGAGGCGACGCAGTTCGTCATAGGGGCGGTACAGGAATTCGGTTTCCAGCGTGCCGCGCGTCACCGGCTTGTTCGCCTGGATGAGCTGCAGCGCGCGCTTCACGCGGCCCAGCGGCAGGTAGAAGCTCGAGGCCGCGCCGGTGGCGCCGCCGGCATTCAGACCCACCACGCGCCCCTGCACATCGATCACCGGTGAACCGGACGAACCACCGGAGGTGCCGGAGGCCGCCTGGATGTAGAAGGTGTTGAAGTCGTTGTAGCGGCCCACGCCGTAGTCCGGCGCTTCGCGATCCAGACGAGCCAGTGTGCCGGCCAGGATGGAGAGCTGCTCACCGGCATTGTTGCCGACCACACGGATCTCGCGGCCCACCACGGCGCCTTCGGGCGCCAGCGGCAGCGAAGCCGGCTTGATGAAGCGCAACTTGGACGGATCGTAGTGATAGATGCCGAAGTCGTGGATGGGATCGCGGTACACCGGATAGAGCTGCACTTCCTCGCGGTTGAGGAAGGTGGCTTCGGCAGTGACCGGACCCGGTGTGACCACGTGGCGGTTGGTGAGGATCAGACCACGCTCGGCGTCGATGACGAAACCGGTGGCCTGCGCCGTGGTGTTGCGCTCGGTGTCGAAGGAACGCGTCTGGTCCACTTCGATGGTGACCACGCTGCTGGCGATGCGCTCCAGCGTCTGTGCCCAATCGGGGCGCTCCGGCTGCGCGGCCGTGGCCGCCGTGGCCGCAGCGGCAGCCGGCGAACTCGGTTGCGGCGCCGGCGCCGCGGCATGCAACGCCCCCAGCGGCGCAAGCGCCAGCACCAGACCCAGGGTGCCGACGAGGGTTCCAGCCGTTCTGATTCTTGTCATGGCAGGTATCCGAAGTTCTCGTGGAAACGCGTGGCGAATTCCGGCCACGTGTAGCGATGCTGCTGCGTGCCGTGCTGCTCGATCTTGATGGCGCCGGCCAGCGATGCGATGCGTCCGGTGGTCTGCCAGTCCAGGCCGCGCTGCAGCCCGAACAGCAATCCGGCGCGATAGGCATCGCCGCAGCCGGTGGGATCTGCCAGCTGCGCGGCGCGCGCCACCGGAATCTCCAGACGCTCACCGCCGGTGTAGATCCAGGAACCCTGGGCGCCGCGCGTGACGATCAGCGCGCGCACGCGCGTGGCAATGTCCGCGGCGCTCCAGCCGGTGCGCTCGCACAGCAGCCCGGCCTCGTAGTCGTTCACAGCCACCCAGCTGGCCTGCTCGATGAATTCGCGCAGCGCCGCGCCATCGAACATGGGCAGACCCTGGCCCGGATCGAAGATGAAGGGGATGCCGGCGGCCGCGAACTGGCGCGCATGTTCGATCATGCCGTCGCGACCATCGGGCGCCACGATCCCCAGGCGCACGCCCTGGCCCGCCGCTGCCACGCGGTTCTGGTGCGACTCGCTCATGGCGCCAGGATGAAAGGCCGTGATCTGGTTGTCGTCCAGATCGGTGGTGATGTAGGCCTGCGCAGTGAAGGCCGTCTCGATCACGCGGATGTGGCGCGTCTCGATGCCCTGGCGGCCCAGCCATTCGGCATAGGGCGCGAAGTCATGGCCGACGGTGGCCATGATCAACCCCTCGCCGCCGAGGAGTTTCAGGTTGTAGGCGATATTGCCCGCGCAGCCGCCGAAATTGCGGCGCATCTGGGGGGCGAGGAAGGAGACATTCAGGACATGCAGCTTGTCCGGCAGAATGTGCTCGCGAAATCGTCCCTGAAAAACCATGACCGTGTCATAGGCCATCGACCCGCAGATCAGAGCTGTCACCCGAACGACCCCCGCAAAAATTCAAAGCGTCAGCGGCCCAGCAGCACCAGTGCCCAGACGATGGCCAGCAGGCCGAAACTCAGCAGCACCGCCGCCGAACCGATGTCCTTGGCCAGACCCGAGAGCGCGTGGCGCTCCAGGCCGATGCGATCGACTGTCGCTTCGATGGCGCTGTTGAGCAGCTCCACGATCAGCACCAGCAGCACCGGGCCGACCAGCAGCGCGCGCTCCACCCCATTGTGCCCAAGCCACAGCCCCAAGGGCAGCGCCACCACGGCAAAGGCCAGTTCCTGACGGAACGCGGCCTCCTCACGGTAGGCGCCGGCGAAGCCCTTGCAGCTGGCCCCGAAGGCCTTCAGCAGGCGCGTGACGCCGCGCGGCTTGCGCCGCTCGATCACGGGCGCACTGTCCATCAGGCAGCGCTCGCCGCAGCGGCTTTGGCAGGCTGGCAGGCCAGATCGAGTTCACGCGCGGCGCGCACGTCGTCGAGACGCCGCACCGGCATCTGCAGAGGCGCTTTTTTCAGCTCGTCGGGCATATCCTCGGCCTCGCGCAGGATCTGCGCCATGGCCCCGCAGAAGGCATCCAGCGTTTCCAGACTCTCGGTCTCCGTCGGTTCGATCAGCAGGCATTCCGGCACCAGCAACGGGAAGTACGTCGTGGGCGCATGGAAGCCATAATCCAGCAAGCGCTTGGCCACGTCCATCGCCGTGACATTGCGCTCCGCAGCCAGACGTTTCAGCGTCAAAATGAACTCGTGGCTGGCGCGCCGCTGCGGATAGGCCGCATCGAAGCCCAGCTGCTGCAGCCGCGCGAACAGGTAGTTGGCATTCAGCGTGGCGTATTCGCCGACGCGCGCCATGCCGGCGCGGCCCAGCATGCGCATGTAGACATAAGCCCGCAGCAGCACACCGGCATTGCCCATGAAGGCCGACAGCCGGCCGATGCTCTGGGGCAGATCACGCTCGTCCAGCCAGCGATGGTTCTCGCCTTCGCGGCCCACCACCGGGATGGGCAGGTAGGGCAGCAGACGCTGGCTCACCCCCACCGCACCCGCGCCCGGCCCGCCGCCGCCATGCGGAGTGGAGAAGGTCTTGTGCAGGTTCATGTGGATGACGTCGAAGCCCATGTCGCCCGGCCGCACCTTGCCGAGGATGGCGTTGAGGTTGGCGCCGTCGTAGTACAGCAGGCCGCCGGCCTCGTGGACGATGCGTGCCACCTCTTCGATGCGGCGTTCGAACACGCCCAGCGTCGACGGATTGGTCAGCATGATGCCAGCGGTCTGCGGACCCACGGCCGCGCGCAGCGCTTCCACATCCACGTCGCCATCGGCCAGCACCGGCACTTCGCGCACCGTGCAGCCGCACATGGTGGCGGTGGCCGGGTTGGTGCCATGCGCTGCCTGCGGCACGATGATCTCGGTGCGGTTCAGATCGCCGCGCGCGCGATGATAGGCGCGGATCATGGCCACGCCGGCGAACTCGCCGTGCGCACCGGCCATCGGCGAGAGCGCCACACCCTTCATGCCGGTGACTTCCATCAGCATCTGCTGCAGCTCGTACATGCAGGCCAGGAAGCCCTGGCTGTGCTGCAGCGAGGCCAGCGGATGACGACCGGCGAACTCCGGCATCAGCGCTGCGGCATGGCAGGCCTTGGGGTTGTACTTCATCGTGCACGAACCCAGCGGGTAGAAGTGCGTGTCGATGGAGAAGTTCAACTGCGACAGGCGCGTGTAGTGGCGCACCACGTCCAGCTCGGAAGCCTCGGGCAGCGGCGCGCGCTGCGCGCGGCGCAGGTTCGGCGGCAATAGCTGGGCACCGGTGGTGGCTTCAGGCCACAGACCCATCGCGCCACGGCCGGGCACCGAGTAATCGAATATCAGCGGTTCACGCATTTCGGGAGTGGTCATGGCATCACATCCGGGCAAGAGGCATACGGGGCCGCATGAAAGCGCGCGGTGCGCAACGACCCGATTGCAAATCGATAGAGGGCGCGCCCGACCCTCGATTTGCAATCGGGTCGTTGCGCGCCGCGCGCTGGCACGAGGTCTCTTGATGCATCTGGCCTGAAAATCATGCCGCGTAGCTCGTCTTGAGTGCGTCGCCGAGCGCAGCGGCATACGCCGCGATGTCCTCGGCGCTGCGCGTCTCGGTGGCGCACACCAGCAGCGCATTGCCCAGCTCGGGGTAGTCGCGGCCGAGATCGAAGCCACCTTCGATGCCGCGCGCGGCCAGCGCTTCGAGCACCGGCGCCACCGGGCGATCCAGCAGCAGCACGGCCTCGTGAAAGTGCGCAGCGGCAAAGCCGCGCTTCACGCCCGGCAGGGCGCTGAGCGCTTCCACCAGTTCATGGCGGCGCTGCACGCAGGCACTGGCGACGCGCTCCAGACCTTCGGCGCCCATCAGCGCCATGTAGAGGGTGCCCGCCATCATCAGCAGGCCCTGGTTGGTGCAGATGTTGGACGTGGCCTTGGCGCGGCGGATGTGCTGCTCGCGCGCCTGCAGCGTGAGCGCGAAACCGGGGCGACCATCCAGATCCACGGTGCGGCCCACGATGCGGCCCGGCATCTGGCGCACGAACTCCATGCGCGTGGTCATGAAGCCGAAGTACGGGCCACCCGAGGACAGCGGACAGCCCAGCGGCTGGCCCTCGCCCACGACGATATCGGCGCCCTTGCTGCCCCACTGGCCCGGCGGCTTCAGCAGCGCCAGCGAGGTGGGATTCACCGAGCCGATCACCAGCGCGCCATTGGCATGGGCCCAGTCGGTGATGGCATCCACGTCTTCGAGCACACCGAAGAAGTTCGGCTGCTGGATGACCACGGCGGTGATGTCCTGGCCGGCGAACGGCGTCAGCGCCGACAGCGGCGTCTGGCCGCTGGCGCGATCGAAGGGCACATCCTCGAATTTCAGGCCCTGGTTCCCGGCCGTGGCCGCGGCCACGGCGCGATAGCTGGGGTTCACAGCGCGCGGCACCAGGATGCGCGCCGACCTGGACTTGCGATGCGCGCGCACGGCCATCAGCGCGGCTTCGGCCAGCGCGCTGCCGCCGTCGTACAGCGAGGCATTCGAGACCTGCATGCCGGTCAGGCCGGTGATCATGCTCTGGTACTCGTAGATGGACTGCAGCGTGCCCTGGCTGGCCTCGGCCTGGTAGGGCGTGTAGGCGCTGTAGAACTCGCCACGCGACAGCAGTGTCCACACCGCCGACGGAATGAAGTGCTCGTAGGCACCGGCGCCGATGAAGCACAGCGGCTGCCCGTCCTGGCGCGCGCGACCGCGCATCAGCCGCAGCACCTGCTGTTCGTTCAGCCCTTCGGGCACGCCCTCCAGCGACTGCACGCGCAGGCTGGCGGGGATTTCCTCGAACAGCCGTTCGATGCTGTCGACGCCGATGGCCGCCAGCATGGTCTCGACGTCGCTCTGCGTATGCGGAATGAAGGGCATCGCGCCTGGATCTCCTTGAGAAGAACTAGCCCGCGGCGACCGCAGCGTAGGCGGCGGCGTCGAGCAGATCGGCGGCCGGCGGCGCGCCGGGCTTCACCGTGAACAGCCAGCCATCGGCATAGGGCTGCTGGTTCACCAGCTCGGGCGCAGCGGCCAGCTGTTCGTTGACGGCCACCACCTCGCCGCTGAGCGGGCTGTACACATCCGAGGCGGCCTTCACCGACTCCACCACGGCGCAGGCTTCTCCAGCCGTGACACTGCGACCCACTTCCGGCAGCTCGACGAACACCAGATCGCCCAGCGCCTGCTGCGCATGGTCGCTGATGCCGATGCGGATGCTGCCGTCCGGCAGCTGCCGCAGCCACTCGTGGCTGCGCGTGTAGCGCAGGTCATCGGGAATCTCGCTCATGGCCACTCCTTACGAATATGCACTCAGACCAGCGCGCGACCGTGGCGCACGAAGGGCGGCTTCACCACCCGCGCCGGCAGCCACTTGCCACGCACTTCGACTTCCACACTGCTGCCCACGGCCGCCGGCACCCGCGCCAATGCGATGGAGCGTGCCAGCGTGGGAGAAAAGCTGCCACTGGTGATCTCGCCCAGCGTTTCCGGGCTCTCGGCGCCACCACTCAGGCGCACGCGCTGATGGCCGCGCATCACGGCGCGATCCTCCAGCACCAGGCCGACGAAGCGGCGCTGCAGGCCCGCCTGACGCAGCGCAGTGAGCGCGGCGCGCCCGATGAACTCACGCTCCGGCGGCTCCATCGCCACCGTCCAGGCCAGCCCCGACTCCAGCGGATTCTGCTGCGCGTCCATGTCGTTGCCATACAGGTTCATGCCCGCTTCCAGGCGCAGCGTGTCGCGCGCGCCCAGGCCGCAGGGCACCACGCCCAGATCCAGCAGCTGGTTCCAGAACTCCACCACGCGCGTGGCCGGCAGCATGATCTCGAAGCCATCTTCACCGGTGTAGCCGGTGCGCGCCACGAAGGCGTCGGAGAGCTGGGCGCCGAAGAAGGCTTCCAGGCCCAGCGCCACCGCGGCATGGCCGGGCAGCAGCAGCGCCGCGACGCGTTCACGCGCCTGCGGCCCCTGCACCGCCACCATGGCCAGATCGCTGCGCTCGGTGAGCTGCACACCGAAGGGCTCAGCCCTGGCGCGCATCCAGGCCAGATCCGAGTCGCGCGTGCCGGCATTGACGACGATGCGGTAATGCTCGGGATCCTGGAAATAAACGATGAGATCGTCGATGACGCCGCCCTGCTCGTTGAGCATGCAGCTGTATAGCGCCTTGCCCGGCAGCGTCAGGCGTGCCACATCGTTGGCGAGCAGGAAACGCAGGAAATCGCGCGCACGGGTTCCGGCCGCATCGATGACGCACATATGCGAGACATCGAACACACCGGCGGCGCGGCGCACCGCGTGGTGTTCCTCGATCTGCGAGCCGTAGGCCACCGGCATGTCCCAGCCGCCAAAGTCCACCATGCGCGCGCCGAGCTTCACGTGCTGGTCGTACAACGGGGTGCGTCTACCCATGGGCCGCTCTCCACATCCATTTCATGGCGTGCAAAAAAAGAAAAGGGGCGGCAGGCGTATTCGATAACGCCTGCCGCCCCTCTGTCCTTGGACCTGAGAGATCGGGCGTGATGCCTGCCCCCCGGCAAGCATCACGCCTCTCCCCTTCGGTGGATGGGCGCGCATGCGCTGCCACATCACTCTCCAGAGCCCGCCGCATGCTGACCGTTCGTTTGCCTGAGCGTTTCCGGGCGGAAATTGCGCCTTCGGCGGCCCCTTGCGGGACACTCTCCGGTCAACCCGATTGGCGGGTGGCGCATCATAACAGCCCTGACACAAAGGCCACTACAATGTCAGGGCTATGAAAATTCAGCGTCAGCAAACCCTGCGCGTCTCGGTCGGTGGTCTGCCCGTGGGTGGCGGCTCGCCCATCGTCGTGCAGTCCATGACCAACACCGACACGGCCGACATCCCAGCCACCGTGCTGCAGATCCGCCAGCTGGCCGAGGCCGGCTCCGAGCTGGTCCGCATCACCGTCAACAGCGACGAAGCCGCCGGATCTGTTGCGAAAATCCGCGAAGATCTGGCAAAAATCGGCGTTAATGTGCCAATTATCGGTGATTTTCACTTCAATGGCCACAAGCTGCTGAAGGACCATCCGGAGTGCGCCGAGGCCCTGGCCAAGTACCGCATCAACCCCGGCAACGTGGGCCGCGGCAGCAAGCGCGACCCGCAGTTCGCCGAGATGATCGAATTCGCCTGCCGCTACGGCAAGCCGGTGCGCATTGGCGTGAACTGGGGCAGCCTCGACCAGGATCTGCTGGCTCGCGTCATGGACGCGAACAATGCGCTGCCCGAGCCACTGGATGCACAGGCCGTGATGCGCGAGGCGCTGGTGCGCTCGGCCATCGAGAGCGCCGAACGCGCGGTGGAGCTGGGATTGCCGGCCGAGCGCATCATCCTGTCGGCGAAAGTGTCCGCGGTGCAGGATCTGATCCTGGTGTATCAGGAACTGGCGCGCCGCTCGCGCTTCCCGCTGCATCTGGGACTGACCGAAGCCGGCATGGGTTCCAAGGGCATCGTCGCTTCCAGCGCCGCGCTCGCCGTGCTGCTGCAACAGGGCATCGGCGACACCATCCGCATTTCGCTGACGCCAGAGCCAGGCGGCGATCGCTCGCGCGAAGTCATCGTCGCGCAGGAACTGCTGCAGACCATGGGCTTTCGCTCGTTCGCGCCGCTGGTCACCGCCTGCCCCGGCTGCGGCCGCACCACCAGCACCTTCTTCCAGACGCTGGCGCAGAGCATCCAGGAGCATCTGCGCCGGCGCATGCCCGAGTGGCGTCGCACGCGCATCGGCGTCGAGGATCTATCGGTCGCGGTGATGGGCTGCGTGGTCAACGGACCGGGCGAGAGCAAGCACGCCAACATCGGCATCAGCCTGCCCGGCACCGGCGAACGCCCGGTGGCGCCGGTGTACGAGGATGGGCAGAAGACCGTGACGCTGAAGGGCGAGAACATCGCCGCAGAATTCCAGGACCTGGTGGAAGCCTATGTGGCGCGCAGCTATGCGCTGCGCGAGGAGCTGCAACATGAGCGAACTGACCGGCAAGAAGTGCATTCCCTGTGAAGGCGGCGTGCCCGCGCTGGATGCCGCAGCGGCGCGCGCGCTGCTGGCCAGGCTCGATGGCGACTGGCAGATCGTCGAAGACGGCAAGGCGCTGAAGCGCGCCTTCGGCTTCCTCGACTTCTACCGCACCATGAGCTTCGTCAACGCGCTGGCGCATGTGGCCAACATCGAGGATCACCATCCGGATCTGGAAGTCGGCTACAACTACTGCCGCGTGCGTTATTCCACTCACGCCGTCGGCGGGCTGACCGAGAACGATTTCATCTGCGCGGCGAAGATCGACGCGTTGCCAAGGAAATAGCCGCGGATCGGACAGCGCTACGCCGGTAGCCCGAGCAGTCGCGAGCGCAGAAACTCGGGCGCGAGATCTGCGCCATTGGGCCACACCACGGTCCTGAGATCAGGGTCAAAGCGCAATTGAGCAAACAGCGCCCGATCTCTCAGTGGCAGAAAAATCGGGCCTTGCAGATCTGCCTGCAGATCAATCTCGCCAGAAAGACCATCTGCAAACTGCACCCAGATTGAAAATGGCTCGACGTAGCGTATCGCCGTGATTCTGGGGAGCATAGGCGCTACTCCAACGGATCGATGAAAGGCAGCTTGGCGCGAGATTCAGCGGCGTTCCAGGCATTGATGAGCTCGCCCTGCCGCAGCAGACGCCCTTCCTGCACCAGGGCGAGTGTACGCCTGGGCAGGTAGCCATGCACCGCACCGCTGACGATCTCGAAGGAGCGCTTCACCGTCAGTGCCCACCCTCCACCTGCAGCCCCAGCGCCCGCAGCGCATCGGCCAGTTCGGCTTCGATACGCGCGGCTTCCGGGCGGGCAATGAACTGCAGGTGCTGCACCGGCCCGGTGAGCAACTCCAGGCCGCGCCGGGTCACCGAACGCGCCGCACGAATGCCCTGCTTGTGCTGATCGAAGCGAAGCCCCGGCGCATGGCTGGTCATGCCCACGTACACACCGTGCGGCTCACCGCGCCGATCGCTGTAGTCGAGCAGCACCAGGTAGATGTGGCTGCGGCCGCGACGCACCGCCCGGAACTGCCCAGCCACCTGATAGGCGAACTCCAGCCAGGCCACGTGGCGCATCGGCAGCCAGTCGGGAATGCTGTCGGCCGCGGCCTGCCATAGCCGCTCCAGCAGCGCGTCGATCTGCGCCGGCGGCGCGGCGCGACGCATCCACAGCTCATGGATGGCCTGCGCTCCCGCCAGGCCGTCGGCGGCCGCCAGCGCCGCGACCAGTCGCGCTTGCACTGCGCCGCCCGGCAGTGCGCGCAACGGACGCAGGGCGGGAACGGGCGGGCAGGCGCTCTTCATGCATGCAATCCTACCGTCACGGGCGCAGCCGGCAGCGCCGACAAATCTTTTCTTGTTCCCGAAGAAGAGTTAATGTTATTTTCGTCCCAATAATTATTTGCACGGGGAAATAAAATCTCCGGGGAGGCGGCGGGCCATTGGGGGGAACCGCCAGCAACACATGAACACCGTATCCCTCGGTGCAGGGGGAACGCTGATGTCGGCAGGAATGCCGCGGACCATCAGCGCAGTGGTGCATCCAAAAAAAGAGCAAGGAAGTTTCCAATGAAAAAGACGATCATCGCGTGCCTGTCCGGCACCCTGGCGACGCTGGGGGCCATCGACCACGCCATCGCACAGAGTGCGACCGAAACCGGACTGGAACTGGAGGAAGTGGTGGTGACCGCTGAAAAGCGCGAAACCAACCTGCAGAAAACTGCGCAATCCATCCAGGTGCTGTCGGGCGAACAGCTGAAGAAGGAAGCCAAGTCGCGCGTCGACGAGATCCTCAACGGCGTGGCCGGCCTCAATCTGCAATCCAGCCAGGTGGGATCCACCGTCTACATCCGCGGCAACGCCCAGGGCGTTGCGGTGGTGGTCGACGGCGCCGTGAACATGCGGCCCGAGACCATTCGCGGCGGCACGCTGGACGTCTCGCAGGTGGAAGTGATGCGCGGCACCCAGTCGGCCACCACCATCGGCGGCAACGTGCTGGCCGGCGCCGTGAGCCTGGTGAGCAACCAGCCGGTGTTCGAGTACCAGACCAGCGGCTCGCTGGAGGCCGGCAGCTACAACACCCGCAATGCCGAAGGCGTCCTGAACCTGCCCATCACGAATGACCAGGCAATCCGCGCCAGCTTCTCCACCAACAAGCGCGACGGCTACATCTCCGCCAACGCCGGCGACAGCGATCAGTTCCAGGGGCGCATCAAGTACCGCTGGAAGCCCAGCGACGCGCTCGACATCGTCGCCACTGTCAACACCCAGAACATCGGCGGCAACGGCGTCTCCGACGGCACCCTGCTGTACACCGGCCAGTGGCAGAGCTGGACGGCATTGACGGGCAGCAGCAGCAGCTTCAACTGGACCAACCCGATCACCGGTGTTACCAGCACCTACAACGCCTATGGCGCCAACGCCAGCAGCGTGTTCCGCAGCCCGGTGAACAGCCAGGGCCAGTACAGCGGCACCACGCTGACGGCCAACCCGGCCACCATCTACTCGCCCTGCTACACCGGCGGCACCAGCAGCCTGGTCAGCGCCAACAGCAACACCACGCCGCTGATCTACGTGATGGGCTGCCCCGCCATGTACGTGGCGGTCCGCAACGGCGTGACCTACGACCAGCGCAGCAATCCCTGGGATGACGGCTATCCGGCCGATGTGTGGCCCAACAATCCGTACCGGCACACCAACATCAACACCTACCAGGTGGAAGCCAACTGGGACACCAGCATCGGCAAGTTCACGGCGGTGCCATCCATCCAGCGTACCACCTTCAATTCACAGGAAGTGCAGCGCGGCACCAGCTACATGGGTGAGTCGCGCCGCCAGGGCTACGAACAGCTGGATCTGCGTCTGGCCTCGCATGACGATGGCAAGCTGATCTGGCTCGCCGGCCTGAACTACAACCACACCGGTGCCGCCGTGGGCTATCAGCGCACCACCTACCTGCCGATCACGGCCTACCCGACCGTGACCAGCGGCAGCTCCACCACCAATCTGATCGGCTGCTATCTCGCCGATTCGCCCTTCCTGTGCTACGACCAGAGCAACACGCTGGGCGGCGGCACCACGGATCTGGCCGCCTATTCGAATGGCACCCTGCGCCTGCTGAGCGACAACCAGCTGCGCCTGACGGCGGGCCTGCGCTACAACTACAGCACGGTCGAATACGACAGCACCAACCAGCTGATGACCGACAGCGACGGCAACAACGCGTATGTCGATACGGTCAGCAACACCGGCGGCGTGTATTCGATCACGCGCGTCCCGACGGCGTTCACGGAGGTCGAGGGCAAGAAGAAGTACGTGCACACGGTCTGGAATGCCGGCATCGAGTACGACGTGCTGCCTGAAGCCATGGTGTATGCCAACTACTCCACCGGTTATCAGCGCGGTGCGCTGACCACTTCCGGCATGGGTGTGACGGCGACCACCCTGGTGGCCGGCCCCGGTCTGACGCTGGAGCAGATCGCGCTGGGCATCAAGAGCCGCTGGTTCGACAACAAGCTGCAGGCCAATGTCGAAGCCTTCGATTCGCGCTATCACAACCGCACGTTCCAGAGCGTCGGCCTGGGCAACTCCATCACCTACGCCGTGACGCCCACCGACAGCAATGCCTCGACCTGCTCGCCGACCTCGAGCAACCCGGCGGTGGCGGCCTTCAACACCACCGGCACCGAGGCTTCCGGCTGCTTTGGCCTGAGCACGGCGGCGTACTACGCCGACATGCGCTCCAGCGGCGTCGATCTGGATATGGCTTTCGTGCCGACCAGCCGTGATCGCATCGATCTGTCGCTGGAGTTCCTGCGCTCGACCTTCACCAAGGCAACCGGCGTCGACAACTACACCGGCGACGACATCCTGAGCCTGGCCGGTCTGAGCGGCAGCACCGATGCCTCGCTGACCTCCATCGCCAGCACGCTGGCGAGCGAGTTCAACGATTTCATCGGCTCGGTGAAGGGTGCCACGCTGACGCAGTCGCCGCGCTGGAGCGGCAATCTCGCGTACCAGCACGAGTTTGCCTTCAACAACGGCGTGACCGTGACGCCGCGCGCTGCCATGAGCTACAAGAGCGCCTACTGGATCAGCCCCACGGTGGCGACCGGCAACCCCATCACCGAAGCCGCGCTGGCGATGGACACCGGCGCCTACTTCCCGCTGGTGCAGCGTACCTACCGGCTGTACGACTTCTTCACGACGGTGGCGTCGAAGGACGGCAAGTACCAGCTCAGCGCCTACGTCCGCAACATCGGCAACACACCGGTGATGAGCAACTCCAGCCCCTCGTACACGGGCACCGTTGCGGCCGGCAACATCGTCGTGAACGGCGGCTACGTGGATCTGCTGCCGCCGCGCACCTTCGGCCTGACGTTGAGCGCCAACTACTAGTTGTCGGAGAGGCGATACTGGAGCTGGCCTCGCCGGAGGCGGATGAGTACCCCCCTCATCCGCCTCCCATTTTTTTGGGGCGTATGACTACCGCGAGGATGCCACCATGAACATCGGCAGCAACTCACCTTGTCACCTGCGCACACTGACGGCCCTGACGGGCCTGATGAGCATCTGCCTCCCTGCGCTGGGAGCTGGCGCGCAGACAGCAACCACCTGCAGCTACAGCCCGCTGGTCAGCATTCCTTCGGGCAGCCGCTCCGTTCACGTCCTGGCGCTGGATCTCAACAAGGACGGCGTGCCCGACATCGTCGCAGCCAACCAGGGCGGCATGAGCCTGGAGAAAGGCACCATCACCGTGGTGCTGGGCAAGGGCAAGGGCCAGTTCGCCGCTCCGGTGCAGTACACACTGGGCAACGCCGGGCCCTATGAGACGGCGGCCGGTGACTTCAACGGCGACGGCTACCCCGATCTGGCGGTGGAGCTGTTCGGCACCTCCGACCCGACCATCGTCGCCACCGAAGTCGACGTCTTCATCAACAACGGCGACGGCACCTTCAAACCCTTCGTGAAGTACGACACCGGCACCAAGCCGCGCGCCGTGGCGGCGGCCGACATGAACGGCGATGGCAAGCTGGATCTGGTCGTGGCCAACTCCACGGCCAATACGGTGGGCGTGCTGCTGGGCAAGGGCGACGGCACCTTCGGCCCACGCAGCGACTTTCCCGCCGGCAACAACCCGCACGGCGTGGTGGTGGCGGACTTCAACAAGGACGGCAAGCCCGACGTGGCGCTGGCCAACAACGGGCCTACCGGGGCTTTGCATGTGCTGCTGGGCAAGGGCGACGGCACGCTGGGTGAAGCCATCCAGTATGAAGCCGGCGCCGGCACTTTCTCCATCGACGCCGGCGACTTCAATCACGACGGCTACCCGGATCTGGTGACCGCGAACCAGCGCAGCGGCTCGGTCAGCGTGCTGATCAACACCGGCAAGGGCAGCTTCAACCCGCCGGTGGACTACCCGGCTTCCGGAGATCCGGGTGGCAAACCCGTATCGGTGACCGTGGCGGATCTGCGCCAGAACGGCAAGCTGGACGTGCTCTCATCGGTGTCCAACATCCGCGCCGAGGCCGGCGGCGGCTTCACCGACATCCTGTTCGGCAATGGCGACGGCACCTTCCAGCCACCGTTGCGCGTACCCACCGGCAGCGGCAGCTACGATGCCGCGGTGGCCGACTTCGATGGCGATGGCGTGCTGGATTTCGTGTCGGTGCTCAGCACCGGCAGCCTGGTGGTCATGAAGGGCGCCTGCAAGTAAGGCGCCCCGCAGGCGAAACCGGCGGGGTGAATCCGGCCGGGCGAATCGCGTTGATCCTGCCGATCAGGCGCGGTCCGGCGCGAACCATTCGGCGCGGGTGGCTGTGAACTCCGGCATGGCACAGCGCTCCAGCTCATCCAGCGCACCGCGCGCCTGCGTCGTGCAGCGCGCCACCCAGGGTTCGTGGCGTTTCTCCGCCGGACGGAAAGCACGCTCGTACACCGTCAGAGCCGCCTTCTCCGCCGCGCCCGCCGCCATGGCCATGCAGCGCAGCGCCAGACGCCGCGGCGCGCCCGACGCCGGCAGCAGCGAACGCTCCGACCCCACGCACTCGTTCAGGTAGTCGAGGATGGCGCTGGACTCGAGCAGCGCCTCGCCGTCGTTGAGCACCAGCGTGGGCACGCGGCCCAGCGGGTTGTACTGGCGGATCTTGTCGAAGTCGCGCCCCACCGACCAGTCGCGGTGTTCGAAGGCCATGCCGTAGAGCTTCAGCGTGACCGCCACGCGCCGCACGAAGGGCGAGTCGAACATGCCGATCAGGATCATGGGAGCCCCGCTCAGTTGTTCAGGTACCTGGCCAGGAAGGCCTGCATGCGCTGGTACAGCTCGACCCGGTTTTCTTCACTATAAAAGCCATGCCCTTCCTTGGGTTTGGTCAACCACTCATACGGCTTTCCGGCCTTCGTCAGGGCGCTGCGCAGGGCCTTGGCATTCTCGATCGGGACACGCTTGTCGTCCTCCCCGTGCACGATCAACACCGGCACCTTGAACTGATCGAGCCGATACAGGGGCGAGATCGCCTTGGCGGTGGCCTCATCGCCAACTGCATTGGCGAAGTATTCGCGACCCGCCGAGTAATGCGAGGTATCGCTGAATTTCATGCCAATGGCCCAATCTGAAACGCCCGCATAGTCGATGGCGCACTTGAACTCGGTGGGCGCCAGGATGGGTTGCATCAGCGAGGAATAGCCACCGAAACTGCCGCCGTACACACAGACCCGTTTGGGATCGGTGTAGCCCTGTGCCACGGCCCAGTGCAGGCCCTCCAGAATGTCCTTCTGGATCCGATCGCCAAACTGCTTGTAGCCCGACTGCTCGAAATCCGGGCCGCGTCCGCCGGAACCGCGGTAGTTCACCTGAACCACCGCATAGCCCAGACTGGCCAGGAATTGCGAGTCCGGATCGTAACTCCAGTCGTCCCGCGGCCCAATCGGCCCCCCATGTGGCAGCAGCACAGTGGGCAACGCACGCTGCGTGGGCGTGTTCGGCAGCGTCAGATAGCCGTCCAGCTCGACGCCATCCGATGCCTTGAACCGGAAAGGCCGCCGCTCGGCCATCTGCTCGGCGTGGATCCAGTCTTCAGACTGGAATAACGGCCGGACATTCATCGTGGCGGTGTCGAACAGCGCGATGCTGCCAGGATCGCGGTCACTGTCGGCAACCACGAGCATGCGGCCACCGACTTCATCCATCCCACCCATCGTCACTGTGTGATCAGAGAATTTCTGGGCCAACGCCTTGAGCACCTTGGCTTGAACAGAATTGCCCAGCGGCACCACCCGCGGCCGACCATCCCCGAACACGGCGCCCAGCGGTGCGCCATCGGCGGCATTCCACAGCACGTCACCAACCGAGGCATAGTCGTCGCTGGCAAGCAGTTTGCGATCCCCCAGGGACAGATCTGTCTCCACCAAAGCCTCTGGACCACCGGTTGCACTGTACAGTGACCAAAGACGGGTGCCGTCACGGCTGATGCGCAGCGGAACGGTCTGCTTGCCGGTGACCGATTTGTCCAGCTTATGCCAACCCTTCGAGGACTGATCGTAAGAATAGACATCGATATTGCGATCATCCTCCGTACCATAGGCAAACCTGGCCACACCGTCGTGAATGACGAAGGTCATGTCGCCCTTGTCGATATCGCCGATCAGCGTCGCGCGCCCCGACGAGGCATCCACGTCGTAGAGCTGGGTTCGATCCGGTTTCCATTCATCGGTATTGAAGCGCTCCGGCCAGCGCGCGAGGCTCAGATAGATGTGCCCATTGCGCGGCCTGGGAACACCGGCAATGGCCGCCGATCCGCTCGGCATGTCCATCGAATGAATCCCGGCGTCCGCGGAACCCCGCTGACGTGCGCTGTACAGGGTCTGCTTGTGACCGCCGTCGAAATCGAGCGCGATCACCTCACCGGTGGCCTGCGGCGCCTCCAGCGAGCCCGTGGTGTACAGCAGATTCATCGCCAGGCGGTTGTTGCTGACCCAGACGATCTGACCCGGGCGGTAAAATGGCGCCATATTCAACTTGCTGACGCCCTCCAGCGACGGCAGCTTGAAGATGGCCAACTGGTAATCCGACTCATTCCACTTGGCGTTATTGTTGTGGACAGACAACGCCAGGTACTGCCCATCGGGGGAAATGCTCGGGGATGATATTGAAGGCAGGCGCGCAAAGTCCTCTGGACCTGCTGCAAGTACCGACGCCGATCGCGCCCCAATGATTGTGATTGCGGCCAGACGCATCACTGTCGCGACATGTCCCACTGCTGCCTCCCTCGCTTTGCGATCCATGTAACGCCAAGCCTATACCCAGCCAAAGAAAAAGGGGACGGGATCACTCCCGTCCCCTCTTCCAATCAAGGTACTTCCTGACTACTTGAACTTGTAATTCAACTCGACGTAGTACGACTGGCCGTAGTTGTTGTAGTTGAAGATGTTCAGCGGCGCGAGCGAGGTGCCCGGGTAGCTGTCATCGGCCGGCGGCATGCGGTTGAACAGATTATCGATCGTACCGGTCAGCTCCAGGTTTGGCGTGACCTTGTAGCTCGCCGACAAATTGGCCAGCGTCCAGGCGGGCAGCTTTCCGGCACCCTCAGTGGCGTACCCCTCTTCGTAATAGTTCGCCAGGTAATTGGGTGTCTTGCCATAACGGATGGCGTACAGGGTGGTGCGCCAGTCGCCCTTGGTCCAGGTCAGCGACGCATCCACCTTGGACTTGAAATCCGTGCTCCAGTACGGATTCGTCAGCAGGTTGATGAAGTCATCGCCCGCATACTGCTGCCAGGTGTGCTTCACCATGTCATTCCAGGAGGTCTTCAAATCCAGCGTGCCGAAGCTGCCCACGTCGTACGTGTAGCCCAGGCTGACCGCGACCGCGCTGACGATCTCCTTGGACACATTGACCTTCGGCGTGGAGACGCTGTCGATCAAGCCGGTATCCGCGTCGCGCGTCACCTGTGCCAGCGCCGCCACGCAGGTCGGTGAACTGGCGTCATAGGTACCGTCACGGCAGTACATCTCCGTCTTCAGGATCTGGTCAATGCTCTGCGACGTCACTTCGTTGCTGATGTCCCAGTGCAGGAAATCGGCGCTGGCCACCAGATTACCCGGCGACCATACCAGGCCCAGATCCCAGACTTTGGCCGTGATGGGCTTGAGCTTGGTGCTGCCGGATGTCGTGCCTTTTTGATATTGCTGGTAGTAGTCGCAATCGGAGATATCGCTACCGGTGTAGCCGTTCTCCTCACACCACCAGTAATCGGTCGTCACCGTATAATAGCCGCTCAAGCCCTGGTATTCGTCCGCGAGCGTCGGCACCTTGAAGGCCGTACCATAACGGGCGCGGGCCAGCAGGGTCTCCACAGGCCGGAATTCCAGACCCAGCGTATAGGTCGTCTTGTCCACCGTCTGGCCACTCACCTTGTAGGCGTCATAGCGACCTGCGGCAGTCGCCGTCAGCAATGAAAACACCGGCAGCCGCAACTCCGAGGTGAGCGCATAGCGTGAACGATGTCCGGCACCCGCCGTGGACGTGTAACCCCAGGTCTCGCCAGTCAGAAAGCGCTCGTCAGGATCATATTTCCAACCCTGATTACCCACCTCCGCCACCACCGCAAGGCCGGCATCGCCACCGGGCAGCTTAAACAGTTCGCGCTGCGTGAACTGCGCCCGCAACATGTTATCGAAGGTCTTCGACGCTGAAGATGCGTAGCCGCTGAAACTGCGGTAATCCGCGTCGGATATCGGCTCATATAGCGCCGTGTAATCGGGGGAGAGGATGGAATAGCCGTAGTAGTCACCCAGCACATCCCCGAGAATGTTGCTGGACATCCAGGATTCCACCTCATCATTCCACAGCACATGCGTCAACTCAGTCAGCTTCTGCTCGGTGTGGGTCATGGCGACGTCGTAGGTCCAGCTGGACCCGAAGAGATTACCCTGCGCTCCCAGAGTCGAGCGCCAGGCATTGGTGGTATTGGTATTCATGTTGTTGGTGACGCCACCATTGATGCCCGGATCGAAGATCAACTGCATCTGGGTGAAATCTTCGAGATTCTCGTCGACGTAGTACCCATAGTTGACCGATGTTCCATACCACAGTGCGCCCGCAGCGTTGTACGTCAGCTTGTCGTGGTTCAACAGCAAATCGCCATACAACTGCACATTGTCGGTCAGATCGAAGGTGCCATGCAGATAGCCTTGCATGGATTCATCACCGTTGCCGATGGTGTAGTAACCAGCGTTGGTCGTACCACAGTAGTAGCCGCGGCCCCCGCTGCGATAGCGCTTGGACAGCGTGTTACCGAATTCCCCCGATACGTCCGTGCAGTTGTTCGGATCTTCGAAGTAGTAGGTATTACCGTCGGTGTCACCGTAATAGCCAAAAATCGCGATATCGCGCTCGGCGGTCTGCGGACTCGTGCCATTGGTGTTGTACTTGTCCGTCAGCGGCCGTTGATAGCCCCAGATGGGATCGACTTTCTCGAACTGGGCGCCCGCGAGCAGGGTCAGCTTGCCGAAGGTAAAGCTATCGGCCAGGGACGCCATCCGGTCGGTGCCACCGCCATATTTGTAGCCACCCAGTCTCAGGTCCACGACCGGCGCATCCAGCTTCTTTTTCAGGATGACGTTGACGACACCCGCAATGGCATCCGAACCGTAAATGGAGGACTGCCCGCCTGGCAGCACGTCGATGTGATCCACCAACCCGATAGGGATTCCCGTGATGCTGGTGATGGCATCCGTGCCGTTGTACAGCGCCGGATAGTCGGACATGGGCCGGCCATCGATCAGATACTTCACGTAGCTCGGCGAGAGACCAAACATGCTCAGCGTCTGTGCGCCCGGCGTAAAGCCACCGCTGAACTGCGCTCCCTGCACGCTACCGGTAGAGAATGTGGAGCTCTGCAACGCGTCGGCAACTGAGGTATAACCGCGCGCCTGTATTTCCTCCGCCGAAATGGTCGTGACGGGAACCGCTGTCTCGACCTGCGCCTGCGGAATCAATGAACCCGTGATGACCACGGTTTCGACGGCTTCCGTCTGATCGGCAGCGCCGGCCGGCAGCGAGACCGCCACCGAAATGCCGAGCGCCAAGGCCGTTGCCGTCATCTTCTTTGACTGCGACATAAACCTTCCTCCATATCTTCGATTTATTGGCGGAAGCCTGGGACGCCTGTGCCGTTCGATGACGGCTAAATCATGGCCCTCCTGCCCATGGTCAGGCGTCGAACTCCCTATAAATAAGATTTGAGACTCTGTTCCATTTGCCAGATGACGATCCATCAGCGGGCAATGTCAGGATTCTTAGCATCAGGCGTGCCAAGCCAGCAGAGCGCTGGCACTGCGCGCTGAGCCATGAGTTTGCATGGCGAATCCGACTATCGTCAGCCGTGGCCATCCCTAGCAATGTGCACAACCATACACCCATGCCCCTTTCGGGTGCATCACCAGCGTGATGGTTACTGCGCTGTGCGTGCGGCGCCAGCCCGCGCCCACCTCGGCAACTCCCCCGCAATTCCCAGCGCACGGCGCGCGAACAGGCGCCGTGTCACCGCGCTGGAACCGGCGACGCCGAGGGCGCGCGCGGCCAGCCAGCCGCCGATGCCGCCGCGGGCGAACAGGCCGTTGAACGCGCTCATGCCGTAGCTCATCAGCACGTCGTGACTGAAACGCTGCTGCTCGTAGCGGCGCAGCGCGCGCAGTGCGCCGGGGTCTTCACGTTCGGCCACCGCGTCCCCCACAGCCTCGCACAGTGCGGCGGCATCCAGCAGGCCGAGATTCACGCCCTGACCGGCCAGCGGATGGATGAGATGCGCGGCGTCGCCCAGCAATGCGACGCGCGCGCCCACCAGGCGCCGCGCGGTCCGGCGTTGCAGCGGCACGGCAACGCGCTGGCTGCGCAGCTGCACGGCACCGAGCACGCGATCGGAGGCGCGGGCCAGCTCGGCTTCGAACGGCGCGGCGTCGAGCGCCAGCAGGGCTGCGGCGCGGGCGGCGGACACCGACCAGACGATGGAACACTCGCCATTGAACAGCGGCAGGAAGGCCAGCGTGCCTTCCGCGGTGAAGCGCTGCCAGGCGCAGTGCTGATGCGGGCGCGCCGTGGCAATCGTGGCCACCAGCGCGCGTTGCTGATAGTCATGCTCGCTGCTCGACCAGCCCAGCTGGATGCGCACCAGCGAGTCGGCGCCATCGGCCCCCACCAGCAGGCGGGTGCGGATCTCACCGGCGCTGCTGCTCAGGCAGGCCGCCGCCTCGGCCATGCGCACGCTGCTCAGCGTGGCATCGATCAGCGTACCGCCACTGGCGACGAAACTGGCCAGGCTGGCCTGCCATAGCGGGCGGTTCTCGACGGTGTAGCCCAGATTGGGCTCGGCCAGCTCGGCAGCGTCGAAACACAGCGTGTCCACGCCATCGGGTGGCACGGACTCGTGCCAGATGCGCATGCGCTGATAAGCGCACAGGCGCGCCTGCGGCAGGCGCTCCCAGGCGCCGGCATGACGCAGCACCTGTTCGCTGGCGCGCGACAGGGCGAAGACACGCAGCTCGGGCTCCGCGGCAGCGCTGATCGGCGCCGGCGCCGCAGCGGGTGCCAGCAAGGCGATGCGCTGCGCCGGCAGGCCACTGTGGCGCGCCAGCAGTGCGGCCACGGTGGCGCCGTTCGGGCCACCGCCCACCACCACGACGTCGAACTCGCCTGCGCTCATGGCGCGTTCTGCCCGGCAGCGGCGGCATCCGGGCCGCTGGCCAGCGGCAGACCACGCATCAGGCGCGGTGTGTGATCGCCGAACCCCCAGCTCAACGAAGCCAGCGCGCTCTTGGCAAAAGGTGCGGCGTCGAAGGCCAGCAGGCCGAGATTGCGCAGCAGCGCGGCGCCGGGTTTGCGTGAAGCGAAGCCGCGCACCAGCGCATCGGTGAACTGCACCATGCCGGCCCGGTCACGGGCGCGCAGCGCGGCGAAGCGCTCCAGCAGCACCGGCGTGCCGGCGTCGTCCGCCTCGGCCACCAGTTCGGCGAGCACGGCGGCGTCACGCAACCCCAGGTTGAAGCCCTGCCCCGCCACCGGATGCAGCGCCTGCGAGGCATTGCCCACCAGCACCGAGCGCACACCGGCAGCGCTTTGCGCACGCGTCAGCAGCAGCGGATAGGAGGCGCGTTTGCCAACGCGGCGGATGGTGCCGATGCGCCAGCCGAAGCAGGTCTGCAGCTCGGCGAGGAAGGCGGCATCGTCGTGGGCCAGCACGGCTTCGGCATGCGCCGGCGCCAACGTCCACACCACGGTGTAACTGCCATCGGCCAGTGGCAGCACCGCCAGCGGACCGGTGGTGGTGAAGCGCTCGTAGGCGATGCCCGCGGCAGGCCGATCAGCGCTGAGGTTGGCAACGATGGCCACCTGTTCGTAATCCACGTCATGCGCACCGATACCGGCCGCCGCACGCACCAGCGAATGCGCGCCGTCCGCCGCCACAGCCAGATCGGCGCGCAGCATCCGGTCCTGACCGGCAGCATCGCTGTAGCGCACCTCGGCGCCCTGCGCGGCGAGCTGCACCGACTGCACGCGCGCCGGTGCAATCACCTGCACGCCACCGGGCGCGGCCTGCAGCGCGCCCCACAGCCCGGCACCGATGCTGCGGTTCGAGACGGTGTAGCCCAGCGCTTCGATGCCCTGCTCAGTGGCATCGAGCCGCGCGGCGCCGAAGTGTCCGGCGTCCGAGACCTGGATGGTGCGGATGGCGGCCGCCTGCGGACCGATGCGCGGCCAGGCGCCCAGTGTCTCGAGGATGCGGCGCGAACCATTGCCCAGCGCCGAGGTGCGATCGTCGAAGCTCGGCTGGCTGACGGCGCCGGGCAGCACCGCTTCGATCAGCGCCACGCGCCGCCGCGTGGGCGCCAGCGCCAGCGCCAGGCTGGCGCCGACCAGGCCACCACCGACGATGACCACGTCGTAGTGGTCACCGCCACGCGGCGTAGAGGACGCGCTCACGGGCCGATGACTCCGCTCAGGCTGCTGCCATGCTGGACGCCGCCATGATCTTCTCGATGGCGTCCGGATCGGTGGGCACGTCGGCGGTCAGCACTTCGCAGCCCCTGGCGGTGACCACCACGTCGTCCTCGATGCGGATGCCGATGTTCCAGAAGGCCTTGGGCGCGCGGCTGCCGGCGGCGATGTAGATACCCGGCTCCACCGTCAGCGCCATGCCCGGCTCGAACACACGCCACTCATCGCCAATCTTGTAGTCGCCGACATCGTGCACGTCCATGCCCAGCCAGTGGCCGGTGCGATGCATGAAGTATTCCTTGTAGGCGCCTTCCTTGATGAGCTGGGGCAGGCGACCCTTGAGCAGGCCGAGGTCCTTCAGGCCCTGGGTGATGGCGCGCACCGCGGCGTCATGCGGCGCATTCCAGTGGTTGCCGGGCTTCACTTCCGCAAAAGCGGCGTGCTGGGCAGACAGCACCACCTCGTACACGGCGCGCTGCTCGGGGGTGTAGCGGCCATTCACCGGGAAGGTGCGGGTGATGTCGCTGGCATAGAAATCCAGCTCGCAGCCGGCGTCGATCAGCAGCAGATCGCCGTCCGCGAGCCGCTGGTTGTTGTCCCGGTAGTGCAGTACGCAGCTGTTGGCGCCGCCGCCGACGATGGGGTGGTAGCTGATGTCGGCGCCGTGGCGGTTAAATTCGTACAGCAGCTCCGCCATGAGCTCGTATTCCATCATGCCGGGGCGGCAGGCCCGCATGGCGCGCACATGGGCGCCAGCTGCGATCTGGCCGGAGCGGCGCATGGTGCCGACCTCGGCGCGGCTCTTGAACAGCCGCATGTCGTGCAGGGCATGATCCAGCGCCACGAACTCCTGCGGCGGATGCCGGCCGGAACGCGCCTGGGCGCGCAGGCTGTTGACCCAGCCGACGATGCGCTGGTCGAACTCGTGGTTCAGACCCATGCTGTAGAACACGCGCTCGCGGCTCTCCAGCAGGCTCGGGAGGATCTCGTCGATGTCGCCGATGGGGAAGGCATCGTCGGCGCCGTACCCGGACACCGCGCCCGCAGGACCGGCGCGCTTGCCATCCCAGATCTCGCGCTCCGGATTGCGCTCGCGCACGAACAGGATGTACTCGCCGGCCGGCCGGCCCGGCACCAGCACCGCCACCGCATCCGGTTCATCGAAACCGGTGAGGTAGTGGAAATCGCTGTCCTGGCGGTAGTTGTACTCCACGTCGTTGTTGCGCTGGCGGGTGGGAGCTGCCGGCAGGATGGCAATGGCGTCACGGCCCATCTGACGCATCAGCAGACGGCGACGGCGGGCATGTTCGGTCATGGGCAGCCTGTTCAAGCGGCACTCCTGGAAAGACGGATCATTCAATGCAGGGCGGCATCCGGCGGCCGCGGCGTGTCGCGCATGCCCGCCAGGTTGTCGTAGATCAGCTGGGCGCCGACCCGGACGTATTCGACCAGTTCGGCCAGCGCGGATTCGTTGCCCTCCTCGCCGTCGTCGAGATCCACACCGGCGCGCGTGATCTGGGTCAGGTCGCGGATGATCTCGCCGGCCTCCCCGCCCAGCCGCTCGACGTCCGCGGCGCCGCCCGACCCCAGGCCGTAGAGGAAACCCGCACACCACAGCCCCAGCGACTCGGTGCGCGCCTCCACGCTCTGCTCATCGTCAGGCAGCAGCAGGTCGAACTCGAAATCGGTGCCATTCAGAGCGCTGATGGTCTGCTCGTAAAGGCTGCGCAACGCGTTTTCGGTGGCCGCCAGACGCTGGCCGTCGGGCAGCACCTCGGCCATCCAGTCGTCGGCGCTGTAAGGCGCCAGCACGCACAGCGCACCGGCCAGCGTGCCATGCGCCTCAGCCGGATCGGTAAGCGCATGCGCGGCCTGCATCAGGTGCTGCAGCTCGTCGTAATCAACTGAATCCATGGAAAGTTACCGGTGCGGCGCGCGCCAGCCAAGGTTGCTATCGGGTCATGGTAGGTCAGCGCTGATTGACCGTGCAAGAAGCGCGGAACTATAGTGCGCCGATGGATGAAACCACCCGTTCCAGCGCCATCGACGCAGAGCTCAAGCGGCTGGAGCGGCGCGTGGACGAGCTCATCGCCACCTTGCATCAGCTCAAGGAAGAAAACCGCGCGCTGCGCCAGCGGCAGGACCATATGTCACAGGAGCGCGTCGGCCTCCTGCAGCGCAATGAGCAGGTCCGCACGCGGGTCGAGGCCATGATCGGCCGATTGAAGGCCATGGAGCAGGGCGCATGAGTGAGGCTCAACCGGTCAGCGTCCGCATCCTCGAAAAAGAATATCTGGTCGCCTGCCCTCCCGAAGAACGCGCCGCGCTGCTCGACAGCGCCGCCTTCCTGAACGTGAAGATGAAGGAAATCCGCGACAGCGGGCGGGTGCTGGGCATGGATCGCATCGCCGTCATGGCCGCGCTGAACCTGGCCAATGAAGTCTTGCGCCAGCGTGAACAGGGTCACGGTTCCGCCGGCGAGGTATCGCAGCGCGTTAAGCACATCCGCGAGCGCGTCGAGACCGCCCTGCAGCGCGGGCAGCAGCTCGACATTTAGTGTAGAGTCCCACTGGCGTCACCTGCGGTGTTCGATAGTGGATCGGGTTACCTCTCGACCCTAATTTAGCTACCCACGGGACTCACCTTGCCGACAGCACTGTGCAAGTCTGCCTCGAGCAGAAAGCCTTACCTGTCGCGAGACGTCCCACTTATTGCTCTGGTTCGAGAGCAAAGGTTCACACCGGCACAGGCGGGTGGCGCCGTTCTTCTCCCCCTTGCGGCTGCATCGTGAACCGCTCCATCGCCGCAACCCCCGATCGGGAGTCAATCGGCCGGGAGCAATGGCGCTCGCTGTTGCGCTCACGCCGCAGGATGCTGTCACGGGCCGAGCGACGGCGCGCCGAACAGCGCATCCTGCAACACCTCACCTGTTCCGGCCTGCTGATACCTGGTCGCAGCATTGCGCTGTATGTATCGGTAGCGTCTGAAGTCTCCACCGGTGCGCTGATCGAACTGGCGCAGGCGCGCGGCTGCCGCATCTACCTGCCGCGCATTGCCGATTACGCTCATCGCACCCTGCAGTTCGCCGCGCTCAGCCCCGGCATGCGCCTCAATCGGCATGGCATTCCCGAACCGCGGGCACAGGCTGCGCGCGTCGCTCCACGCCATCTGAGCACCCTGTTCGTGCCGCTGCTCGGCTTCGATGCGCAGGGTGGCCGACTGGGATCGGGCGCGGGTTACTACGACCGCGCCCTCGCGCAGCTGTCCGCTCGGGATCGGACGCGGCGCACACGCCTGGTGGGACTGGCCTTCGCTTGCCAGCAGGTGCCGTCGCTCCCCATCCTTCCCCACGATGTTCCCCTCGATGCGGTATGCACCGAGCTGGGCCTGATGCACCGCCAACCGGACCCGCCATGAGCAAATACTGGCTGCTTAAGACTGAACCGACGACTTTCGGGCTCGACGAGCTCAAACGCGCCCCCAAACAGACCAGTTGCTGGGATGGGGTACGCAACTACCAGGCGCGCAACTTCATCCGCGAGATGGCGGTAGGGGATCTGGCCTTCCTGTACTACTCCAGCTGCGACACCCCCGGCATCGTCGGCATCGTCGGCGTGGTGCGCGCCGCCTACCCCGATCACACCGCCTTCGACAGCACCCACAAGCACTACGATGCGGACAGCAAGAGCGATGCGCCGCGCTGGTTCATGATGGACGTGAAGCTCGAGCGTGCGCTGAAACGCCTTATTTCATTGGATGAGCTGCGCAAACACGCTGACGGCAAACTCGCTGACATGCGCATCCTTCAACGCGGCAATCGACTCTCGGTGACGCCGGTGAGCGCCGCTCATTGGCGCTTCATCCTCTCGCTTGAGTGAGACGCGCATCAAACGACGAAGCAACAACACGCCGGTCGACAAGTCACTCGCTTGTTTTTTTGTCAAGCGTGTATATACTCTGGCCCCGGACTAACCCGACATGGAGAAATGTCATGGCGAAAGCAAAGAAGAAGGCCAAGAAGAAAGCAGCTGCGAAGAAGAAGTAAGGCCTTCTGCCGCGGCGAAAGAAGCGCAAGCTTCCTAGCCGACTTCGAAGCTCAGACAGTGCCCGCGCAAGCGGGCACTGTCGTTTCTGGAGGAAGCGAATGACTGTGAATGCCGATGCCGCGCGTCTGAAAAAGCAACGCGCCGCCCGCACCGCCCTCGAACAGGTACGACCCGGCACCATCCTGGGGGTGGGCACGGGATCCACCGTGAATGAACTCATCGACATGCTGGGCGAATGGCGCGGGCGGCTGCGCGGCGCCGTCTCCAGCTCCGAAGCTTCCAGCGAGCGGCTGCGTCGCGTCGGCATCGAGGTGCTGGACCTGAACGCCATCGGCGGCTTCGAGCTCTACATCGACGGCGCCGACGAGGCCACCCGCGCCCGCATGCTGATCAAGGGCGGTGGCGCCGCGCTGACGCGCGAGAAGATCGTCGCCGCGGTCGCCGAACGCTTCCTGTGCATCGTCGACGACAGCAAGCTGGTCGACACCCTGGGCCGCTTCCCCCTGCCGGTGGAAGTCATCCCCATGGCCCGCAGCCACGTCGCGCGCGCCCTCACCCGCCTGGGGGGTCGCCCCGTGTGGCGCAGTGCAGTCACCACCGACAACGGCAACCACATCCTCGACGTGCACCAGCTGCGCATCACCGACCCCGAGGCGCTGGAGAGCACGATCAATCAGATCGCCGGCGTGGTCACGGTGGGGTTGTTCGCACAGCGGCCGGCGGATCTGCTGGTGGTGGGGTATGACGATCGGGTGGAGACGATCTAGCCCGATCAGGGCACGGACTCGCGCCGGAGAGGTTGGAGCAGAACGCTTTCCGGGACCGCTGTGAAGCCATCCATGGCCGCTGCACGGGCGACCTCCCTGTCGCCCATGCTCCCGGAAAGCGTTCTGCTCCAACCTCTCTTCCACCTGCTTGCGCCAACTCAACGTGCGCAAGCTCACACCAACGCGACCATCACTTAAGCCGAGCGAAGTGCCACACATGGCTACTTGCTTGCTCCAAATCCGGATTGCGCAATGCCGGCACCACGGTAGGTGGCGGATGGTGACAACAGGATCGACGGGAGCGTGGGCGACAGGACGTCGCCCACGCAGCGGCCATGGATGGCTTCACAGCGGTCCCGGCGATCCTGTTGTCACCGTCCGCCGCTGGCACAGCGAATGGATTCCGGTGTTGCGCAATCCCGATCCGGAAAAAGAAAAGGGCCCCTTGCGGGGCCCTCTTCAGTTTGGCTGGGGGACTAGGATTCGAACCTAGGTTGACGGAGTCAGAGTCCGTAGTCCTACCACTAGACGATCCCCCAAGAACCTTAGCGCTTGGAGTACTGCGTACCGCGGCGGGCCTTGCGGCGACCGACCTTCTTGCGCTCGACCTCGCGCGCGTCGCGGGTCACGAAGCCCGCCTGGCGCAGCGGCTGACGCAGGGATTCGTCGTATTCGATCAGCGCACGGGCAATACCGTGACGGATGGCGCCGGCCTGGCCGGTGATGCCGCCACCGACGACATGGGCGTCGATGTCGAAGCGGGCGGTGAGCTGCACGGTTTCCAGCGGCTGGCGGACGATCATGCGGCCGGTTTCACGGCCGAAGAATTCATCCAGCGGACGCTCGTTCACCGTGATGCGGCCCGTGCCGCTCTTCAGGTACACGCGGGCGGTCGAGGTTTTGCGGCGACCGGTCCCGTAGTTCGTGTTGGCTGCCATCGTATTTCGTTCCTGATCTCTTGAATCTTACAGTTCCAGCGGCTTGGGCTGCTGGGCGGTGTGAGGATGCTTGCTGCCCGCGAACACATGCAGCTTCTTGAACATCTGCCGGCCGAGGGTGTTCTTCGGCAGCATGCCCTTCACGGCGAACTCGATCGCGCGCTCCGGGTGCTCCTGCAGCAGCTTGCCCAGGGCAATCGACTTCAGGTTGCCCAGGTAGCCCGTGTGATGATGGTAGAACTTGTCGTCCAGCTTGTTGCCGGTGACGGCCACCTTCTCGGCGTTCAGCACGACGATGTGATCGCCCATGTTCACGTGCGGGCTGTAATCGGCCTTGTGCTTGCCCCTCAGGTGATGGGCAATCTGCGTCGCCAGACGCCCCAGGGTCTTGCCCTCGGCATCGACGACGAACCAGTCACCGCGCACTTCTGCCGGCTTTGCAAATTCAGTCTTCATCTGTGAACTCCACCCGCCTTGAGGGCTCTTGCGCCGTATGGGCTGGCCCGCGGGCTGTGTCAAAAAAGGCGCGGCAGTTTAGCGAAGCATCGGACCGATTGCAAAACCGGTTTTTCCTCACCTGCGGGGGCGCCGGCAGACCCCCTATAATAAGAGATATGAGCACCCCCGACTCGCCACCGGCCAATCCGCCCGCGCCCCTGCCGTCCAACCCGCTGGATGCGCTTTTGTGCGCTGCGGATAACGCACTTCGGGCGCTGTTCGCTCCGGCCCACGCCGCCCGCCAGCTGCCGCTGCCGCCCGCCGCAGACATGTCGGCTGCGGAAAGCCGCCATGTGGCCGGGCTGATGCGGGTGAACCATGCCGGCGAGATTGCGGCGCAGGCCCTGTACCACGGCCAGGCCCTGATGGCCCGCACCCCCGAGACCCGCGCCTTCCTGCTGAAGGCCGCCGAGGAAGAAGGCGACCACCTGGCCTGGTGCGCGGATCGGCTCAAGGAGCTGGGAGCGGCACCCAGCCGCCTCAATCCATTCTGGTACGCGGGCTCGTTTGCGATCGGTGCGGCCGCCGCGGCGCTCAGCGATCGCATCAGTCTTGGTTTTGTCACGGAGACCGAACGGCAGGTGGAAGGCCATCTCGAGGAACATCTGCGCCAGCTGCCCACGCAGGACCAGCGCAGTCGAACCCTCATCGAGCAGATGCAGCGTGACGAGGCCGGGCATGCACAGGCCGCACAGGAACGGGGCGCCAGCGAGCTGCCCTGGCCCATCCGCATGTTGATGCGCAAGACCTCCAAGGTGATGACGCGCAGCGCCTATTGGTTTTGATTCTCCATTTTGTAAACCTGGGTAAAGCCAGCGCGAGTGCGCGGTTTACGCTTGCGGCGCGCTAGGGTTATGTAATAAAAAGGGCCGCATGCATTCCGCGCCGCAGAAACAGGGCAACACTTCCATGGATGAGAATGTCAAACCCTTGAGCGACATTCCTGCAATCAACCGCTTTCTCAGCTACTGCCGCATCCGTACGGTGCCTTCCAAGACCGTACTGATCCACGCCGGCGATCTGCCCGATGTCCTGTACTACATCATCGGCGGCTCGGTCGAGGTGATGATCGAGGATGAGGAAGGCAACGAGATGGTGCTGGCCTACCTCAACAAGGGCCAGTTCTTCGGTGAGATGGGCCTGTTCCACGAGCAGCCGACGCGCAGCGCCTGGGTGCGCACGCGCAATGCCTGCGAGCTGGCCGAAATGACCTATCCGCGCTTCCGGCAGGTGGCCACGGAAAGCCCCGGCCTGGTGTTCGAGCTGGCCACCCAGCTGGCCACGCGCCTGGATCGCACCAACCGCAAGCTCGGCGACCTGGCCTTCGTGGACGTCACCGGCCGCGTCGCGCACGCCATCATGGATCTGTGCGGCGAGCCCGATGCCATGACGCATCCGGAAGGCATGCAGATCAAGGTCTCGCGCCAGGAGCTCTCGCGCCTGGTGGGTTGCTCGCGCGAGATGGCCGGTCGCGTGCTGAAGGTACTGGAAGACCAGGGCCTGCTGCGCGCCACCGGCAAGACCATCGTGGTCTTCAACGCGCGTCCGAAGATGAAGACCCGCCCCGTCGTCGTGCCTGCCAAGCCGGGCGCCGCGCCCGCCGGCAAGCCGCGGCCCGTCGCCGCTGATTTCGACGACGAAGAAGATGACGAGGATGAGGACGACGACGAATAGTCGTCCGTCGGAAGATTCAGGCGAACTTCGGGGCCGGCCCATGCCGGCCCTTTTGTTTGCCCGGGGGTGTTTACCAGACGCCGCCCCTCAGGCCGCGCGTGCCCCGGCGATGGCGGTACGCATCGCCTTGATGATGCCGGCATAGTCACCCGCGCCGAAGATCGCCGAGCCGGCCACGAAGGTATCCGCGCCCGCCGCCGCGATGGCGCCGATGTTGTCGGTCTTCACGCCACCGTCCACTTCCAGACGGATGGGCTTGCCGCTGGCATCGATGCGACGCCGCAGCTCACGGATCTTCGGCAATACGCCCGGGATGAACTTCTGGCCGCCGAAGCCGGGATTCACCGACATCACCAGCACCAGATCCAGCGATTCGAGCGTGTAGTCCAGCCAGTTCAGCGACGTGGCCGGATTGAGCACCAGCCCCGGCTTGCAGCCGCATTCGCGGATCAGCCCGATGGTGCGATCCACGTGCTGCGTGGCTTCGGGATGAAAGCTGATGTAGGTCGCTCCCGCCTTGGCGAAGTCCGGCACGATGCGATCCACCGGCTCCACCATCAGGTGCACATCGATGGGCGCCTTGATGCCGTGCTTGCGCAGCGCCTCGCACACCAGCGGCCCGATGGTGAGATTGGGCACGTAGTGATTGTCCATGACATCGAAGTGCACGATGTCGGCGCCAGCAGCCAGCACGGCGTTGACCTCATCGCCCAGGCGGGCGAAGTCGGCGGAGAGGATGGAGGGGGCGATCCAGGGGGTTTGCATGGCGCGATTTTAACCCAGCGCGCCTGTCGCGAGCTGGATCCGTCGGAATGTCTCGAGGAACAACGCTGTGCCGCGTGGACGTCTGGCAAAAGAGGCTTTCCGGGACCGCCGTGAAGCCGTCCCTGGCGGCTACGTGGGCAACGTCCTGTCGCCCACGTTCCCGGAAAGCCTCTTTTGCCAGACGTCCACTCACCACCGCTGTGTCACAACACGCGCCGGATTCGCCACGCATCACGCGCGCACGGGATTTCGCGCGCGACGGATCGAGAGATCCTTCGCGCGTCTTGCATCCGCACGGTGTTTGGGTTGCGGGTCAACGCATGGCGGACGGTGAGCTGGGCAGCGCGAGTGGGCACGCGATCCGCGCAAATCGACTGTCGCAGGGGTGTGCTTGAAAACACGGTTGACGGGAGCGTGGGCGACAGGACGTCGCCCACGCAGCGGCCATGGATGGCTTCACAGCGATCCCGGCAACCGCGTTTTCAAGCACACCCCTGCCCGCAAGCACAGAGCCGCGCGGATCGCGCGCCCGCGCGTCATGCGTTGCGCCACCCGAGGAGCACAGAGTCCGGCCTCGCGCGGTACTGACAGAACCACGACGAGCGGGGATCCGGAAACCTCGCGCGTCGAGCCATTCGCGCGGCGCCCGCCTCCGATGCGCGCGCCGCGCGCGACGGCACGGCACGGCGCTGAACGGGTGCGGGCGCGTGATCAGACGGGGCGGTTTTTCCTGCGCGTTGTGCACTCAAGCCGCCACAACGCTACCGTCTCCGCCTCTCCGACGCGGTGCCGACCGCAGTTCAAATTTCCGCCCGGCACCGGCGGCGTGCTTCGACAACGCGCAGTTTCAATAACGCGCGGGAAAAGACCGAACCGTCTGATCACGCGCCCGCGCCCGCCCACACCACTGCGCCTACGCCATCCCGCGCCGTTCCCGGATCAGCTCATACGCCGCCCGTATCTGCTGCGTGCGCTCTTTGGCCTTCTCCAGCATCGCCTCAGGCAACCCGCTGGCGGCCAGCTTGTCGGGGTGGTGCTTGCTCATCTGGCGGCGATAGGCCTTGGTGACTTCCTCGTCGCTGGCCGCGACCGCCACGCCGAGCTGCTCATAGGCCGCAGCCAGCTCGTCTTCGCGGCGTACGCCGCCGTTGCGGCCACCACCGGCCCCGCCATGGGCGCCGTACGCCTGGGCACGGGCGCGCATGGCGCGCTCCAGGTAATCCACGTCAGCGCGGGTCAGCCCCAGCAGCTCCCCGGCCTGCTGCAGGCGCAGGCGCGCACCGCCACCGAGCGCATTGCCGGCCAGCGCCGTCTGCACCTGGATCTCGACGAAGAACTGCGCGAGTTCCGGATGGAACATCAGCGCGGCGTACAACGGCTGCAATTCGCCGCGCAGCGAGTAGCCGGGCTGCTTGCCGGCGTTGAAATACTCCATCGCGGCGCGGGTCTGCTCGGCGTCGAGGCGCAGGGCCTGCATGGTCATGCGCGCGGCCACGATCTGGCTCTCGGTGATGGCGCCGCCGGCGCGCGCCACATGGCCCATGACGCGGAAAATGGCCGGGAAGAACAGCCGGTTGACGGCGGCCGGGTCGGGTTTGGGGTCGGACAGCGGCGCGGCGGCCGCGGCATCGAACTGATGGCCGATCAACGCGCCCAGCGCGGCACCCACCGGGCCGCCGGCCATGGCGCCCACGGTCGCGCCGAGAATCTTGCCACCCCAATTCATGCGCGCGTCTTGACCCTCATATGCAACGGACGGCAAGATGCGCGCCCTCTTCCACGCGCGATATGGTAGCCGCAAGCCCGTGGCCAATGCTCCCGAAACCGTCTTTGAAACGCACCTGAAAGGCCTCAAGCGCCTGCATCAGGGCAAGGTCCGTGACATCTACGAAGTGGATGCCGATCACCTGCTGATCGTCACCACGGATCGCATCAGCGCCTTCGACGTGATCATGCCCGACCCGATACCGGGCAAGGGCACCGTGCTGCAGCAGATCTCCGAGTTCTGGTTCGAGCGGACGCGTCACATCGTTCCCAACCACCTGAGCGGCCGCTCGCTGGCCGAGGTGATCAAGGACCCCGCCGAGCTGGCCATGCTGGACGGACGTGCGGCCATTGTCAGAAAACTCAAGGCCCTGCCCATCGAGGCGGTGGTGCGCGGCTACCTGATCGGCTCGGGCTGGAAGGACTACCAGGCCAGCGGCGCGGTCTGCGGCATCCGCCTGCCGGCCGGCCTGCAGCTGGCGGCGCAGCTGCCCGCGCCCATCTTCACACCGGCCACCAAGGCCGAGCTCGGCGCGCACGATGAAAATATTTCATTCGAGACGGTCAGCGCGCAGATCGGCGCGGAGCTGGCCGCCCAGGTGCGCGACACGGCGCTGGCGCTGTACCGCTTCGCCTCCGAACACGCCCGCGCGCGTGGCCTGATCATCGCCGACACCAAGTTCGAGTTCGGCCTGGACGAGCGCGACCGCCTGACGCTGATCGACGAGGCACTGACGCCCGATTCCTCGCGCTTCTGGCCAGCCGACACCTGGCGCGTGGGCATCAGCCCGCCGTCCTTCGACAAGCAGTACCTGCGCGATTACCTCGAGACGCTGGACTGGGGCAAGCGCGCCCCGGGTCCGAAGCTGCCGCCCGAAGTCGTCGAGCACACCAGTGCCAAGTACCGCGAGGCGCTGCGGCGCCTGACCGGTCCGGCGCAGGGCTGAAGTCTCAAGGAGTGCCACAGCGGATGTGGCCGCAACTGCAGGGCGCCATCGATCGCTGGCTGTTCGGGCCGGCCAGTGAGCAGAGCACGTTGCTGGCGCGCCTGCGCCGCCTGCTGCGCTTTCCCTACGCCATCCTGCGCGACCTGCTGGGCGGCCAGCTGAGCTTGCACGCCATGGGGCTGGTGTATGCCACGCTGCTGGCCGTTGTCCCGCTGGTGGCCTTCAGCTTCGCAATCCTGAAGGCTTTCGGCGCACACCGTGAGCTCGAGCCGCTGATCTACGAGTTCTTCCGCCCCATGGGCGATGGCGCCACGGAACTCACGCGCCGCGTCATGGAGTTCGCCGACAGGGTACGCGGCGGCCTGGTGGGTTCGGTGGGTCTGGCGCTGCTGCTGTGGACGCTGATCGACACGATGAAGAAGGTCGAGAACAGCTTCAACTTCGTGTGGCGCGTGGAGCAGCCACGCAGCTTCGCGCGCCGCTTCGCCGAATACCTGAGCCTGCTGGTCATCGCACCGCTGCTGGTGGCCGGCGTCATCGGCCTGTCGCAGCTGGCCCTGCGCAGCAGCTCGGTGCAGCTGATCACCCGGCTGCCGCTGCTCGACACCTTGTGGGCCCTGATCCTGGTGCTGGCACCGGTGGTACTGGCCGCGGCGCTGCTCACCGTGCTGTATCGCTTCATCCCCAACACCCACGTGCGCTACGGCCCGGCCGTGGCCGGCGGCCTCACCGCCGGCGTGTTGTGGGCCGCGATCGGTTCGGTGTTCGCCACCTTCGTGTCCGCTTCGGCGCGCCTGACCATCGTGTACGCGGGCTTCGCCATCATCATTGCCGCGCTGATCTGGACCTACTTCGGCTGGCTGATCCTGCTGCTGGGCGCGCAGGTGTCGTTCTACGTGCAGAACCCCAGCTACCTGCGGCTCGGCCTGCGCCAGCTGCAGCTCTCCAATGCCGAGACCGAACGCCTGGCGCTGGCCATCATGTACCTGGTGGCGCGCGGCCACACGCATGGCCGCGAGCGCTGGGATGACGATCTGCTCGCGGCCCGCCTGCAGGTGCCGGGCGTCGCCGTGACCCGCATGGCGCGGGCGCTGGAGCAGGCGGGGTTGCTGGTGAACACCGAAGAGCAGCAATTGCTGCCGGCGCGCGACGCCAGCCACATCGCCCTGGCGGACATCCTGCAGGTGGCGCGCGGCCAGCTCGATGGCCCCATTCCCCATCGCAGCGCGCCGGTGGAGCGCGTCGACGCCTTCCTCGGCGGCCTGGAGCAGGCCTGGCGCAGCCATTGCGAGGGCCGCAGCCTGCGCGATCTGCTCGAGGATGCGCCTCAGCCGCCGGCGATCGTCAATTCCTGAAGCAGCAGCGAACCGCTGCGGATGGCGCCGCGCTCATCCACGTCATCACCCACCGCCACCACACTGCGCAGCATGTCGCGCAGATTGCCGGCGATGGTGATCTCGTGCACGGGATACGCGATGGCGCCTCCCTCCACCCAGAAACCGCTGGCGCCGCGCGAGTAATCGCCGGTGAGCAGATTGACGCCCTGCCCCATCAGCTCGGTGACGTACAGGCCACGCCCCATGCGCGCCAGCAGCTGTTCGAAACTGGCGGTGGCGCCCGGCGCCACGATGCCGAGATTGTGCACACCGCCGGCATTGCCGGTGGTCTTCAGACCCAGCTTGCGCGCCGAATAGCTGCCCAGCACGTAGCCCTGCAGCACGCCATCCTGCACCAGCGTGCGATCACGGGTGCGCACGCCTTCGGCGTCGAAGGGACTGCTGGCCAGCGCGCCGCGCAGATGCGGCTGCTCGCCGATGCGCATGAAGGAGGGAAACACCTGCTCGCCCGCTGCATCGAGCAGGAACGAGGCGCGCCGATACTGGCTGGCGCCACGGATGGCCGCGATGAAGTGACCGTAGAAACCGCGCGCCACATCGGGCGCGAACAACACCGGCGCCTTGCAGGTGGCCAGGCGTTGCGCGCCGAGGCGCGAGAGCGTCAGCCGCGCCGCCGTGCGGCCCACTTCCCCGGCCGCCTGCAGATCGCGCGGATCACGCGCCACCGTGTACCAGTAGTCGCGCTGCATGTCGTCGTCGACCTGCGCCACCAGGGCGCAGCTCAGGCTGTGGCTGGTGCTGGGATAGCCGGCCAGGAAACCATTGGAGTTGCCATACACGCGCACGCCGCGATGGCTGGTGAGCGTGGCGCCCTCGGAATTGCCGAGCCGGGTATCCAGCGCCAGACCCGCGGCCTCGCACTCGCGCGCCAGCGCCACCGCCTGCTCCGGCTCGATGTCCCAGGGGTGATACAGATCCAGATCCGGAATATCGCGCGCCAGATCCTCGGGATCGGCCAGACCGGCACAGGGATCGGAGGCGGTGTAGCGTGCGATGTCGCAGGCCTTTTTGACCGTCTCCAGTACCGCGGCGGGCTGCATGTCGGCGGTGCTGGCCGAGCCCTTGGCCTGGCCCAGATACACCGTGACGGCCAGACCGCGGTCGCGGTGATATTCGATGGTGTCGACCTCGCCCAGCCGCACCGTGGCCGTGAGGCCCCGTTGCAGGCTGACGTCGGCCTCGGCCTGTGTGGCACCCGCGGCGCGGGCCGCCTGCAGTGCCGTCTCGACAATACCCTCGAGTTCCGGAATTCGCGCAGCGTCGATCGGTTGCATGCGATAAATTGTACCAGTGAGCCGACAACATCCCGAATCTGAGCAGGAATCCGCTGAGGACCTGCGCCCCAGCCGCTCGGCGCGCAAGCGCGCCGCCGAATCCTTGCAGAAACTGGGCGAATACCTGCTGACGCTGCGCGAATCCGACCTGCGCGAGCTGGAGCTGCCCGAAACGCTGCTCGATGCCGTGCTGGAGGGCCAGAGGGTGCGCCCCGGCCCGGCGCTGGCACGCCAGAAACAATACATCGGCAAGCTGATGCGCACCGTCGATCTGGAAGCGCTGGAAAAGGCGCTGGCGCTGAAGCCGGACGAGCATCGCTCGCATGTTAAACTCTCCAGATGAAGCCATTGGTCGGCATCATCATGGGCTCCTCCTCCGACTGGGAGACGCTGCAGCCCGCCGCGCAGATACTGGAGCGGCTGAAGATCGCGCATGAAGTGCGCGTGGTCTCGGCCCATCGCACCCCCGATCTGCTGTTCGAATACGCCGCCAGCGCAGCCGGGCGCGGCCTGGAAGTGCTGATCGCCGGCGCCGGTGGCGCCGCGCACCTGCCGGGCATGACGGCCGCCAAGACCGCGCTGCCGGTGCTGGGCGTGCCGGTGCAGTCCAGGGCGCTCAACGGCATGGATTCGCTGCTCTCCATCGTGCAGATGCCGGCCGGCATTCCAGTGGCCACCTTTGCCATCGGCGTTGCGGGCGCCACCAACGCCGCGCTGTTTGCGGCCGCCATTCTCGCGGCACGCCATCCCGCGATTGGTCAGGCGCTGCTCGAATTCCGCAGTGCCCAGACCGACAAGGTGCTGGCACAGCCCGATCCGCGCACACCCGCGCCATGAGCGTCGGCATCATTGGTGCCGGCCAGCTCGGCCGCATGCTGGCATTGGCTGCGTATCCGCTCGGACAGCGCTGTCTGTTCCTGGATCGCAGCGCGGACACACCGGGCGGCCAGATCGCTCCCTCGCTGGTGGGGGAATTCACCGATCCGGCATTGCTCGGCGATCTGCTGCGCCAGTCCGAAGTGGTCACCTTCGACTGGGAAAACATCTCGGTTGCGGCGCTGCGCGCTGCGCTGCGCATGCACCAGACACGCGTCGCACCGCCTCTGAAGGCGCTGGAAATCGCGCAGGACCGCCTCGCCGAGAAGCGCTGCTTCGAGCGCCTGGGCATTCCGACCACGCGCTATCGCGCCGTGGCCTCGCGTGCGGCGCTGGTGCGCGCCACTGAGGAAATCGGTCTGCCCGGTGTATTGAAGACCCGGCGGATGGGCTATGACGGCAAGGGGCAATTCACGCTGCGCAGCAGCGCCGACATCGAGGCCGCCTGGCAGGCGCTGGGCGGCGTGCCACTGTTGTACGAGGAGCGCATCGACTTCGATTTTGAAGTCTCCGCTCTCGGTGTGCGCAGCTGGAGCGGCGACACCGCCACGTATCCGCTGAGCGTGAATCTGCACAATGCCGGCATCCTGCGCCTGACGCTGGCGCCGGGACCGCAAGGAGCGCTGGCGCGCAAGGCGCGCGGCTACCTGCTGAATCTTCTGCGGGATTTCCGCTATGTCGGTGTGCTGGCGATCGAATTCTTCGTGCGCAAGGGCCGCCTGATCGCCAATGAAATGGCGCCACGCGTACATAATTCCGGCCATTGGACCATCGAAGGCGCCGCCACCAGCCAGTTCGAGAATCATGTGCGCGCCATTCTCGATCTGCCGCTGGGTTCCGCGGCCGCACGCGGCCACAGCGCCATGATCAACCTGATCGGCAGCGTGCCACCGGCAGCGCAGTTGCTGGATCTGCCCGGCGTGCATCTGCACGACTACGGCAAAGAGGCACGCCCTGGCCGCAAAGTCGGCCATTGCACGATCGTGGCCGAGTCCGCTGCCGCCCGGGACCGCCTGGTCCGCAGTTTCTTGCGACGCGTCTATCCAGGGTTGCAGAGCTTCCCCTAGAATCGGATCCAGCATGTACTTGGATCAGTTCAAGCTCAAGGAATTGCCGTTTCGGCTCAGCCCCGACCCGCAGTTCCTGTTCCTGAGCAAGGCGCACGCCCGCGCCAAGGCTTACATGGAATCCACCATCTGGTTCACGGATGGCTTCGTGGTCATCACCGGCGAGATCGGTGCCGGCAAGACCACGCTGGTGGAGACCTTCCTGAGCGAGCTGGAACGCGATGTCGTGGTCGCGCAGATCAACCAGACGCAGGTATCCACGCTGGAGTTCCTGCAGTCGGTGCTGGTGCAGTTCGGCTTCACGCCCTTCAAGATGAAGAAGGCCGAGGCACTCGCCACCCTCAACCAGTTCCTGATCGATCAGTACACGCAGAGCCGCAAGGTGCTGCTGATCGTCGACGAAGCACAGAACCTCTCGCTGAAGGTGCTCGAGGAAGTGCGGCTGCTGTCCGGCGTGGAAACCGCCAAGGACAAGGTGCTGCGCATCATTCTCACCGGCCAACCGGAACTGAACGAGAAGCTCGACGCCCCGGAGCTGGTGCAGATGGCCCAGCGCGTGCGTCTGCGCTTCCATTTGCCGACGTTGTCGCTGGAAGAGACGCATGCCTACGTGCTGCATCGACTCGAAGTCGCCGGCTCGCAGGGTCGCGCGCTGTTCCATCCCGATACGTTCGAGATCATCCAGCGCTATTCCGGTGGCACGCCGCGTCTGATCAATACCCTGTGCGACACCGCCATGCTGGCGGCCGCCAATGAACAGCGCGAACAGGTCAGCGTCGCCGACATCGAGTCAGCCCTCCAGGAACTGGGCTGGCAGGAATTCAAGCCGCGCGGCCCTGCCTATGCGCGTCTGGAACGCGAAGCGCCGCTGGAGAACACGCATTCCATCAGCACCAGCGAGCTGCGCAATCTCACCGCCGCCGCGCCGCGCGAACCCGTCGAAGGCAAGCCGCAACCGCTGGCGCGCATCCTGCTGGTCGCCTCGCATGGCACCACCAGTCACGATCACATGCTGTATCCGGGTCGGCTGCTGATCGGCCGCACCTCCGGCAACGACCTGCAGATCGACAGCCGTTTCATCAGCCGCCATCACTGCCAGATCATGACCACTGCCGAGGGCAGCGTCATCGAGGATCTGAACAGCACCAATGGCATCTACTTCAAGTCCAAGCGCGTGCGCTTCCACCACCTCAATGACGGCGACGTCATCACCGTGGGCCAGCACGAGATCCTCTACATGGACGAGCGCGCCCGCGCCCGCGCCGCGGCGCCCGCGGTGGCCGACACCGCCGAGCGCACCGGCGAGCACCTCAAGATCGCGCCCGTCGAGTCGGAAGCGGCGGAGTAGTCCGCAGCTGCCGGATCGCTGGTTCGCGCTACAGCGATACCCTGTCCGCCATCAGCCGCCGGTTCCGCCCACCGTGAGCGCCTCCACCCGCAGCGTCGGCTGCCCGACGCCCACCGGCACGCTCTGGCCTTCCTTGCCGCAGGTGCCCACGCCTTCGTCGAGCTTCAGATCATTGCCGATCATCGAGACGCGGGTCAGCACATCGGGGCCATTGCCGATCAGCGTGGCGCCCTTGATGGGCGCACCGATCCTGCCGTTCTCGATGAGATAGGCCTCACTGGCCGAGAACACGAACTTGCCGGAGGTGATGTCCACCTGGCCGCCGCCGAAGTTCACGGCGTAGATGCCCTTTTCCACCGAGGCGATGATCTCCTCGGGGGTGTGCTTGCCGGGCAGCATGTAGGTGTTGGTCATGCGCGGCATGGTGACATGCGCGAAGGACTCGCGCCGGCCGTTGCCGGTGGAGCGGCCGCCGGTGAGGCGCGCATTGAGGCGATCCTGCATGTAGCCCTTGAGGATGCCGTTCTCGATCAGCGTGGTGCACTGGGTGGGCGTGCCTTCATCATCCACGTTCAGTGAACCGCGGCGGCGCGCCAGCGTGCCGTCATCGACAATCGTGCAACCCTCGCTGGCCACGCGCTCGCCGATGCGATTGCTGAACGCCGAAGTGCCCTTGCGGTTGAAATCGCCTTCCAGGCCGTGGCCGATGGCCTCGTGCAGCAGCACGCCGGGCCAGCCCGGCCCCAGCACCACGGTCATCGGACCGGCCGGCGCCGCAATCGCTTCCAGATTCACCAGCGCCTGGCGCACGGCCTCGCGCGCCAGCTCGACGGGACGACCATTGGCCACCAGTTCATCGAGCGTGTAGCGGCCGCCACAGCCGGCGTAGCCCTGCTCGCGCCGGCCGTTCTGCTCGACGATGACGCTGACGTTCATGCGCACCAGCGGGCGCACGTCGGCCGCCAGCACGCCGTCGCTGCGCGCGATCATCACCACTTCGTGCACGGCGCTGACGCTGGCCATGACCTGGGTGACGCGCGGATCCATGGCGCGCGTCTCGCGATCGATGCGCATCAGCCACTCGACCTTCTGATCCGCGCTCAGCGAGCGCAGCGGATCGACGGGCAGATACAGCTGGTGACCGGTCACCGGCTGCCAGGCCTGCATGCGGCCCTCGCCCTTCTCCACGGCGATGGCGCGCGCCGCGCCGGCGGCCTCCAGCAGCGCGGGCAGCACGATCTCGTCCGAATACGCAAAGCCGGTGCGTTCACCCGCCAGCGCGCGCACCCCCACGCCCTGCTCGATGCTGGCGCTGCCTTCCTTGACGATGCTGTCCTCCAGCGCCCACGACTCTTCGTGCGAGAGCTGGAAGTACAAATCCGCAGCATCCACCGCAGCGCCCAGCACCTTGCCGAGCGCGCTTTCGATGTTGCGCTCATCCAGACCGGCCGGCGCCAGGATGCTCTGCTGTGCCAGCACCAGTGGATCGACACGGGACGAATCGGCGCGGGTGGGCAGGACGGGGTTGTTCATTCGCAGTACCTCATGTCAGCGCTGCCAGTGCCGGGCCACACGATGGGCCAGTGCCGGGAAGCTGGCGCGGCGGGCCGCCTGCGCCTGGGGATCGAATTCCGAGACGACGATGCCGACGCCCGTCGGGCGACGCGCCAGCACGCTGCCCCAGTAGTCGCAGATCAGGCTGTCGCCATAGGTGCGGCGCTGGTTGGGGTGCTCGCCCCACTGCGCCGCGGCCACAACATAGCAAAGATTTTCCACCGCGCGCGCGCGCAGCAGCACTTCCCAGTGCGCCTGGCCAGTGGGTACGGTGAAGGCCGCCGGAACCGTGAACCAGGTACACCCTTCGGCCACCAGATGCCGGAACAGTTCCGGGAAGCGGATGTCATAACAGATGGACAGCCCGAGCCGGCCCGCGGGCGTATCCACCGCCACCGGCACGCGACCCGGCGCCATGTGCGCGGACTCGCGGTAGCTCTCGGCGGCATCGGTCAGATCGACATCGAACAGATGGATCTTGTCGTAACGTGCCACGCATACGCCGTCGTTGGTGTACACCAGACAGGCTGGCGCGACGCGGCCGGCCGCATCGCCGCTCTGCAATGGCGTCGTGCCGGCAACAATCCACATGCGATGCCGCGCCGCCGCCTCGGCCAGGAAATCCTGCACCGGCCCGCGCCCTTCCGGCTCGGCCATGGCGCGCCGGTCGGCATCGTTCACGCCCATCAGCGAGAAGTTCTCCGGCAGCACCGCCACGCGCGCGCCGGCGTCGGCAGCCTCGGCCAGCAGCTTGCCGGCGGTGCAGAGGTTCTCTTCGCGCGAGGCACCCGAATTCATCTGCACGGCAACGACTTTGACGCTACTCATGCCAGCACCACGTCGTATTGCTCGATGTTGTTGAGTGCCTCGGCCTGCAGCCGGATCGGACGACCCACCTGCATTTCGAGGTCCGCGATCACCGGCGCTTCCTCATCGACCAGCCGCTCCACCACTTCCGGATGCGCCAGCACCAGGATCTGCTCCACCTGGAACTGCCGGCTCTGGCGCAGCACCTCGCGATAGATCTCGTGGCATACGGTCTCCACGCTCTTGACGAAGCCGCGGCCACCGCAGGTGGCGCACACATCGCACAGCACATGCTCCAGGCTCTCGCGGGTGCGCTTGCGCGTCATCTCCACCAGACCCAGCGACGAGATGCCGGCGATCTGCGTCTGGGCGCGATCGGCGGCCAGCGCCGTCGACAGCGCTGCCAGCAGCTGCTCGCGATGCGCCGGCTCTTCCATGTCGATGAAATCGAGAATGATGATGCCGCCGAGATTGCGCAGCCGCAGCTGGCGCGCGATGGTCACGGCGGCCTCGAGATTGGTGCGGAAGATGGTGTCTTCGAGATTGCGGTGCCCGACGAAGCCGCCGGTGTTCACGTCGATGGTGGTCATCGCCTCGGTCTGGTCGATGACCAGGTAGCCGCCAGATTTCAACTGCACGCGCCGCTCCAGCGCGCGCGCCAGTTCGTCTTCGATGCCATGCAGATCGAACAGCGGTCGCGGGCCGCCATACAGCTCCAGGCGCGGCAATGCCTCGGGCATGAAGGAGCCGACGAAGTTCAGCATGTTGGCGTGCTCTGCCGGCGCATCCACCAGCACGCGCTGCACGTCGGGTCCGAGCTCATCGCGCAGCACACGCAGTGACAGCGACAGATCCTCGTGGATCAGCGAGCCGGCCGACGCCATGCGCCAGCGCTGCTGCACGTGCTCCCACAACCGCGACAGGTAGGCGACATCGGCCGCCAGCGCCTCGGTGGTGGCGCGCTCCGCGGCGGTGCGCACGATGTAGCCACCGGTGCTCTCGCCCACCAGAGCGCGCATCAGCTCGCGCAGCCGCTCGCGCTCCTCCGGATCCTCGATGCGCGCCGACACGCCCACGCCCGTGCCGCGTGGCATGAACACCAGCAGACGCGAGGGCAGCGAGATGAAGGTGGAGAGCCGTGCGCCCTTGCTGCCAAGCGGATCCTTCAGCACCTGCACCAGGATCTCATCGCCCTGCGTCACCAGCCGCGTGATGTCATCCACCGGTGGCACAACGCTCTGCGCTTCGGCCGGCACCGCGCGTGCGATGTCGGCCACGTGCAGGAAGGCGGTACGCGCCAGACCCGCATCCACGAAGGCCGCCTGCATGCCCGGCAGCACGCGCGATACGCGGCCCTTGTACAGATTGCCCACCAGCCCGCGGCGGCTGGCGCGCTCCACGTGCAATTCCTGCAGCGCGCCGTTCTCCAGCAGCGCGGCGCGCAGCTCGCGCGGCGTGACATTGACGAGGATTTCGCGGCTCATGCCAGCGCCCCATCCCAGCAGCGGATGCCGGCCTGGCGCAACAGCTGCGCCGTTTCGAACAGGGGCAGGCCCATGACGCCGGAGAAACTGCCGCTGAGGCTCTCGATGAAGACCGCACCGCGGCCCTGGATGGCGTAGGCGCCAGCCTTGTCACGCGGTTCACCGCTGTCCCAGTAGGCGGCGCATTCCTGCGCCCCCAGCGTCGCGAAGCGCACCCGGCTGATGGAGGTGAGCGTGTGCATCCCGCCAGCATGCACCAGCGCCACCGCCGAATAAACCGCATGCTCCCGGCCGGACAGACGCCCCAGCATGGCCAGTGCCGCAGCGCGGTCGGCCGGCTTGCCGAAGATGTCCGCATCGACGACCACGCTGGTGTCTGCGCCCAGCACCGGCAACGCACCCTGTGGCGCCTGCTGGCGCCACACATGCTCGGCCTTCTGGCGCGCCAGCCGCTGCACATAGTCGCCGGGCGCCTCCCCGGCGAGCCGCGCTTCATCGATGTCGGCGGGCTGCACACGATGCGCCACGCCGATCTGCGCCAGCAGTTCGCGGCGGCGTGGCGAGGCCGACGCCAGGATCAGCAGGGGTTGCGCGTCGGGCATGGGTCCTTACTGGCGGTGATAGGGATGGTTATCAAGCACACTGGCCGCGCGATACAGCTGCTCGGCCAGGAACACGCGCACCAGGCCATGCGGCAGGGTCAGCGGCGACAGCGACCAGCGATAGTCGGCGCGCTGCAGCACCTCGTCGGCCAGACCGTCGGGGCCGCCGATGATGAAGTCCAGATCCTGGCCCGCACCGCGCCGATCATCCAGCCAGCGCGCCAGCTTCAGCGTGGTGGGTGAAGCGCCGCGCTCATCCAGCGCCACCACGTAGCTGCGCGCGCCCAACGCCACCAGGATGCGCTTGGCTTCCTCGGCCATGGCCTGGCGGGCAGCGCCGGCGGAACTGCCGCTGCGCGTCGCCGTGGCGAGCTCGCGCAGCTCCAGCGTGTACGGCGTGCGCAAACGCCGCGCATAGTCGTTGAAGCCGGCATCGACCCACTCCGGCATGCGAGTGCCGACGGCAATGACGCGCAAACGCATGCGCGCTCCTCGGAGGTCAGTGCGCCAGGGGCTTTGCGCTCTTGCGCCGCGCCGGACGTTTCGCCGCGGCCGGTGCGCGTGCGCCGCGTCCTGCGGCAGCGGCGGGCTTGCCCGCGGCCGGCCTGGACGCGGCAGACTTCGCCACCGCCTTGTTGCGAGCCGCCTTGCGCGCCTGCTGCGGAGCTTCCCATAGCTGTTCGAGCGCGTAGAACTCGCGCACCCGCGGCAGCATCACATGCAGCAGCACATCGCGCAGATCCACCAGCACCCACTCGCTGTCGCGCTTGCCTTCCACCCCCATGGGCTGATGGCCGGCCTTCTTGGCCTCGACCACCACGTGCTCGGCGATCGAGCGCACGTGACGATCCGAGGTGCCCGAAGCGATCACCATGGTGTCGGCGACGTCAGTGAGGCCGCGCACATCCAGCACCTGGATGTTCTGAGCCTTCATGTCCTCCAGCGCCGTGCGCACCAGCTTTTCCAGAGCATTGGGTCGCAGTTTGGGACGCGCGGCGGACTTGCTGGGTTCGATCACTTGTTTACCTGCCTTGGCCGTAACAGCCACTGTCGAGAATGATGTCGCGCACCGCTTCGGGCACCAGGTAGCGCAGATCGCGCCCCGTGGTGATCAGCGAGCGCAGATCGGTGGAGGCGATCTCCAGCTGCGTGACGCCGTGCACGTACACGCGCCCCGCCCTGGCCGAATGCAGCTCGCGCACACTGCCGGTGCCGCGATCCACCATGAGCTCGCCCAGCGGGCCGGTCATGGGCGCCTTCCAGCCGGGGCGGTGCGCCACGATGACATGCGCCAGTTCGAAGATGTCGCGCCAGCGATGCCAGTTGGGCATGCCGAGAAAGGCGTCCATGCCCAGCAGCAGGCACAGCGAGCGTTCCGGGTATTCGCCGCGCAGTTCGGTGAGCGTGTCCACGGAGTAGGACACGCCGCTGCGGCGGATCTCGCGATCGTCGACCACGAAGGATTTCTGGCCCGCGACCGCGGCACGCACCATGGCCAGACGCTGCTCGGCACTGGCCAGCGGCGCCTCGCGATGCGGCGGATTGCCGGTGGGCAGGAAGCGCACCTCATCGAGCTTCAATGCCTGCCACAGCTCGAAGGCTGTGCGCAGGTGGCCAAAGTGGATCGGATCGAAGGTGCCGCCGAAAAGTCCTATGGGTCCCATCAGTTCCTCAGTACGCGCGCGCCGCACAGGCCGGTGGCCAGCAGCGCCAGTTCATCCCAGACATCACCACTCGCCTGGCCCTTGGCCATGCGATCGGCGCGCGCCGCGCGCGCCGTCAGTTCCGCGAACGGCAGGCGTCCACGCCCACCGCTGCCCTCGTCCTGCTGCGCGTTGCGCAACTCGCGCGCCAGCGCCCACAGCACCAGCACGGCTTCCGTGCCTTCGGCCTGCAACCCCGCAAGGATACGCAACACCCGCGCCGCATCGCGGCCCTGAATGGCAGGCGCGAGCTGGAATACGTCAAATCGGGCGCTGTCGCTGCTGCTGGCGGCCACGTCTGCCGCGCTCACCGTGGCGCCGCGACCTTTGAGCAGGGCCAGCTTCTCGATCTCCTGGCGCGCCGCCAGCAGGTTGCCCTCGCTGCGCTCGGCCAGCAGCTCGATGGCGGCTGCATCGGCCTTCAGGCCCGCCGCAGCAAAGCGCTGCCGCAGCCACTGCGGCAGGCGGCCGCGCTCCACCGGCCAGACCGCCAGCCAGCCGCCGCGCTTTTCCACCGCCCGCACCCACTCCGACTGCTGCACCTCGCGCTCCAGCTTGTCGGTGAGGATCAGCACCAGCTGATCGTCGCCGGCCTGCTCGATGGTCTGCAGCAGCGTGGCAGCCTGATTGCCGGGCCTTCCACTGGGCAGACGCAGCTCCATGATGCGACGACTGGCGAACAGCGACAGCGCCTGGCCGGAGGCGCGCAGCGCCTCCCAGCTGGCATTGGTGCGATCGAGGAAGAACACCTCACGCTCGCTGAAACCCTGCTCGCGCGCACGACCGCGAATGGCGTCGGCCGCTTCGCTCGCCAGCAGCGGCTCATCGCCGGAGACCAGGTATACCGGCAGCAGGCGCTCGGCCAACTGCGCGGTCAGGCCCTCGGAGTTCAGCTTCAAATCGGCGCACCCATCATTGGGCGCCATTATGCGGCCATTTGCGCTCACTTGCCGCCCTCCCGGCCACCGACTAGGCTCGGCGGCATGCCAACCCTGTTCGAACGCATCATCAGCGGCGAGATTCCGGCCCGGATCGTCCATCAGGACGAGCAGGTCACGGCCTTTCGCGACATCCACCCGCGCGCGCCCACGCATATCCTGATCGTGCCCAACAAGGCCATCCCGACCGCCAATGACATCGCCGACGCCGACGCGGCGCTGGTGGGGCATATGTTCACCGTGGCGCGCGATCTGGCGCGCAGCGAGGGCATCGCCGAGTCGGGCTACCGATTGATCATCAACTGCAATCAGCATGGCGGGCAGGAGGTCTATCACCTGCATGTGCACCTGCTGGGCGGGCGCCCGCTGGGTCCCATGCTGACGGAAAACCGCACGTGAACAAACTCTATCCGGCCCTGCGCGCCCGCCGTCATGGCTGGCTGCGCGTCTCCGCGCTGCACGAGCTGTACTACGAAGAGAGCGGCAACCCCGACGGCAAGCCCGTGGTGTTCCTGCACGGCGGCCCGGGCGGCGGCACCGATCCGGCCATGCGCCGCTTCTTCAACCCGAAGAAATACCGCATCGTGCTGTTCGACCAGCGCGGTTGCGGCCAGAGCAAGCCGCACGCCAGCCTGGTGGACAACACCACCTGGGATCTGGTCGAGGACATCGAAAAACTGCGCCAGCACCTGGGCATCGAACGCTGGCTGGTATTCGGCGGTTCATGGGGTTCCACGCTGGCGCTGGCCTATGCCCAGACGCATCCGAAGCGCGTCAGCGAACTGATCCTGCGCGGCATCTTCCTGCTGCGCCGCTCGGAGCTGGAGTGGTTCTACCAGAACCCGGAAGGCGCCGCGGCATTGTTCCCGGATCGCTGGGAAGCCTTCGTCAAGCCCATTCCGAAGGCCGAGCGCGGCGACATGATGGCGGCCTACTACAAGCGTCTGACCTCACGCAGCGCCGCCACGCGCGAGCGCGCGGCGCGCGCCTGGTCGGTGTGGGAAGCGGCCACCAGCCACCTGCGCAGCAGCCCCGAGTACGTCGCCAGGTTCGACAACCCGGCGATTGCCGTGGCCTTCGCGCGCATCGAGTGCCACTACTTCGTCAACCGCGGCTTCCTGCAGCAGGACGATCAGCTGCTGCGCAATGCCAGCCGGCTGCGCAGGATTCCCACCATCATCGTGCAGGGCCGCTACGACGTGGTCTGCCCGATGCGCAGTGCCTGGGATCTGCACAGCATGCTGCCGCGGGCGGAGCTCAGGATCGTCGGCGACGCCGGCCACTCCGCCTTCGAGCCGGGCATCAGCGCCGAGCTGGTGGCGGCGGCGGATCGCTTCGCCGGCCGCTGAGGCCAGGCTGGCGCTGCTGGCACAGCGCGATGAAGTGCCGGCTGGCGGCGCTCAGGTACTTGCCCCGGCGCACGACGATCAGGAAATCCCGCTGCAACGACAGGAATGGCGTCTTCAGCCGCACGATGGTGCCGGCGGCCAGCGGCGCCGCCAGTGCGATATGCGACACGCAGCCGATGCCCAGCCCCGCCTTCACGGCCTGCAGGATGGCCTCGGTGTGTGCCAGCTCCAGCCGCACCCGCACCTGCCCCAGCGCCGCGCTGGCGGCGCGATCGAAGGTCTCGCGCGTGCCGGAGCCCGGTTCGCGCAGGATCCAGTCGGCCTGCGCCAGATCCGCCGGTGTGATGCGGCGCTTGCGCGCCAGCGGATGATCGGGCGCGGCGAACACCTCGAGTCCATCGCGTCCCCAGGGAATGGCCTCGACATCCGGATGCTGGCAGCTGCCTTCCACCAGCCCCAGATCCAGCTCGAAGCCAGCCACGCGCGCGATGATGTGCGCCGTGTTCTCCACCGCCAGCGTCACATGCGCCCGCGGATAGCGCTGCATGTAATCGCTGATGATCTGCGCGCCCAGATAATTGCCGATGGTCAGCGTGGCGCCGACGCGCAGCGCGCCGGCCACCTCACTTTGCTGCAGCAGCGATTCCAGCTCACGGGCCCGATCCAGCAGCTCGGCGGCACGCGGCATCAGCGCCTGGCCCAGATCGTTGAGCTGCACGCGCTTGCCGACACGATCGAACAGCCGCACGCCGTACTGCCGCTCCAGCTCGCCCAGCGCCGCGCTGGCCGCGGATTGCGACAACGCCAGGCTCCCGGCCGCCCGCGAAACGCTCTGTTCGCGCGCCGTGGCCAGGAAGATCTCGAGCTGCCGCAGGGTCAGACGCATGCCGCGCCATCCTATATATAACCATTATCGATAGATCATATGACCAATAATCGATTTTATTGGTTTAGCGCCGCCATTACCATGGCAGGCACCCCCATACCCCCAAGGGCTCGCGCATGGCCGCCATCGGCAAGGAAACCGTCCTCTCCGTCCATCACTGGAACGAGACGCTGTTCAGCTTCCGCACCAGCCGCGACGCCGGCCTGCGCTTCGAGAACGGCCACTTCGTGATGATCGGGCTGGAGGTCGAAGGCCGGCCGCTGATGCGCGCCTACAGCATCGCCAGCGCCAATCACGACGAGCACCTGGAGTTCCTCAGCATCAAGGTGCCGAACGGCCCGCTGACCTCGCGTCTGCAGCACCTGAAGGAGGGCGATCAGATCCTGGTGAGCCGCAAGCCCACCGGCACACTGCTGATCAGCGACCTCAAGCCCGGCAAGCACCTGTTCCTGTTCGCCACCGGCACGGGCCTCGCGCCCTTCCTGAGCATCATCAAGGATCCGGCCAGCTACGAGCAGTTCGAGAAAGTGGTGCTGGTACACGGCGTGCGCCAGGTCAGCGAACTGGCCTATGCCGATTACCTGCGCGAAGAGCTGCCGCAGCACGAATACCTGGGCGAGCTGGTGCGCGACCGGCTGATCTACTACCCGACCGTGACGCGCGAGCAGTTCGCCACCAATGGCCGCATCACCGATCACATCGAGACCGGCAAGCTGTGCGCCGACCTGGGTCTGCCGCCGCTGAACCCCGCCACCGACCGCGCCATGATCTGCGGCAGCCCCGGCATGCTCAAGGACATCAGCGATCAGCTCGATGCGCGCGGCTTCGAGGTCTCGCCGCATATCGGCGCGCCCGGCGACTACGTCATCGAACGGGCGTTCGTCGAGAAGTGATCTGCATGCCACGCGCGCTGAACACGGAGCGCGCCGCGGACAGTGCATTCAGCGCCGCCGGGAAACCGGCGTAGACGGCCATCTGCATCAGCACCTCCAGCTGCGGGCGGGCATTGCCCAGAGCAGCCAGTGCAGCGATCGTGGCGATTTCACGCGCTCTCGGATCCAGGCTTGGCCGGCTGCAGATATCCCCGAACCGGAATTCGATCAGGTAACGCGCCAAATCCGGTGCCGGGCATGAGCGGATCGTACTGGTTAGAGTTCACTCCAGGTCAAGCTGCCCACACCCCGTGCATTCGTGGCACGGCGTTGCCGAGCCGACGGGCGGCATGCCATAACAGTCCAATGCCAGGGATGCGCACGTGACACCGATGCCGCAGCTGCTTGAACGCGACACATTGCTCGCGGCCCTCGCGGCGGCCCAGACACGCGCCGGCGCAGGGGAAGGCGCACTGGTGTTCGTCAGCGGTGAACCGGGCGTCGGCAAGACTTCCCTGCTCGAAGCCTTCGCCCTGCGCCGCAACGGCGGCCGGGTGCTGTGGGGCAACTGCGAAGCGCTGGCCACACCGCGGCCGCTGGGACCACTGTGCGACCTGGGCGAATCCGCCTCCTCGCGGCTGCGCAGCGCGCTGCAAAAGCTCACGGATCGAATTGCGCTGTTCGCCGCCACTCTGGCCGAACTGTCCGAGCCGCCGCTGCCCGTGGTGTTCGTCATCGAGGACGTGCACTGGGCCGATGCCGCCACGCTCGATCTGATCCGCCACATCGGCCGGCGCATCGCGCGGCTGCCGGCGCTGCTCATCCTCAGCTGCCGTGACGATGCCGTCTCGCTCGACAACATCCGCGCCGTGCTCGGCGATCTGCCCGCCGCGCATGTGCTGCGGCTGTCCGTGCCGCGGCTGTCACGCGGTGCCGTGGCCAGCATGGCGGCCGCCAGCGGCCACGACGCCGGCAGGCTGTACGAGGCCAGCGGCGGCAACGCCTTCTTCGTCGCCGAGTTGCTGCGCCAACCCTCACGCAGCGGCACTGTGCCCGCCAGCGTGCGCGATGCCGTGCTGACGCAGGCCGCGCGCCTGGGACCGGCAGCGCTGGAAGTGCTGCAGCTCGCCTCGCTGCTGCCCGGCGCCGCACCGCTGTCATTGCTGCGCGCAGTGCTCGGCGCCCAGGCCGAAGCCGCGGAGGCCTGCGTGCTCGGCGGCCTGCTGATCGGTGACGGCGACCTGCTGCGCTTCCGCCATGATCTGGCGCGCAGCGCCATCGAGCACTCCATCGCCGCACCGCGCCGCCTGCAATGGCATGCGCGCATCCTCGCCGCGCTGGCCGCACGGCCCACCGGCAGCGTGTCGCTGGCGCAGCTGGCCCATCACGCCCAGGGCGCCGATGACGCGGACGCCATCCTGCACTACGCGCCGGCGGCTGCACGCGAAGCCGCCGAGCGCGGTGCGCGCCGCGAAGCCGCAGCGCACTGCCGCGCAGCGCTGCGTCATGCGCAGCGACTGCCGGATGTCGAACGGGCGCGGCTGCTCGATGCCTACGCCGGACACGGCTTCGAGCTCAACGAGCTGGACACGGCCATTCCGGCGCGCGCCGAAGCCATCGCGCTGTTCGCAGCGGCTGGCGACGTGCGCGGCCAATGCGCAGCGCTGGCCGCGCATGCCATGCCGCTGGTGCGCGCGCTGCGCAATGCCGAAGCCGATGCCGCCAGCCAGCAGGCCATCGCGCTGGCGCAGACACTGCCCGCGGGGCGCGAACTGGCGCTGGCCTATGCCACCCAGTCCTACCTGCGCATGCTGAACCGCGATTACCAGGCGGCCATCGGCTGGGGCGAGAAGGCCATCGCGCTGGCGGAAGCACTGGGTGAACAGGACATCCTGGCGCGCGCGCATCTGTCGCTGGGCGCCGCGCTGATCTTCATCGACTATGCGGGCGGTTGCGCCGCCATCGAGACAAGCCGCGCCATCGCCGCAACCCTGCATGACGGCGGCGTGGGCAGCGCCGATGCCTTCGTGATGCTGGGCAGCGCCTCGGGCGAAGTGCATGAATTCCTCGCCGCGGAACAGTATCTGGCCGATGGCATCGCCTATGCGCGCACCCATGATCTGGATCGGCTGGCCGGCTACATGGAGGCCTGGCAGGCGCTGTGCGATCTGTACCGCGGCCGCTGGCATCTGGCCGGGCAGCGCGCCAACGAGATTGCCGCGCGCGAGGCGCAGGGCTCGACCAATCGCGTCACGGCACTGATCGCGCTCGGCCGGCTGCGCGCGCGCCGCGGCGATCCGGGCGCCCCCGGGGTGCTCGATGAAGCGCTGCAGCTGGCGCAGCGCTCCGGCACGCTGCAGCGCCTCGCGCCGGTGTGCGCGGCGCGCGCGGAACTGGCCTGGCTGGCGCGAGCGGATGCGACCACCTGCCAGGCCGAAGCGCTGCGCGCCTACGATCTCGCGCAGAGCAAGGGCCATCCCTGGTTCGTCGGTGAGCTGGCCTTCTGGCAGTGGCGCAGCGGCCGGTTCGAGCAGATCCCGCCCGGCTGCGCCGAGCCCTTCCGGCTGCAGATGCTGGGGCAGTGGCGCGAGGCCGCGCAGGCCTGGAACCGGCTGGGCTGCCCCTACGAGGAAGCGCGTGCGCTGGCCGATGGCGATGAGGCGGCGCAATGCCAGGCCCTGGCCATGCTCGATGCCCTCGGCGCCCGACCATTGGCGGATGCCGTACGCGCCGATCTCAAGGCCGCCGGCGTGCAGTCCGTGCCCCGCGGCCCGCGCGCCCGCACCCGCGACAATCCAGCCGGCCTCACGCCCCGCGAGCTGCAGATCCTCAGCCTGCTGGCGGCCGGCTGCACCACCACGCGCATCGCCGGCCATCTGTCGCGTTCCACGCGCACCGTGGATCACCACATCGAAGCCATCTTCGCCAAGCTGAAGGTGGCCAACCGCGGCGACGCCGTGCTCGCCGGGCACCGCCTCGGGTTGCTGGCCAAAATGGGTATGCCGGGAACGGAAAATGGGTAGGCGCCACCCTTAAAGGCTGCCGCCCGGCTGCGTACGCTCTCCCCCACGGTCCACCACAGACCGATGAACAACATCAGGAGAGCCGCAATGCCCCGCTACATGGTTGAACGCACCTTCCCCGACGGCCTGTCCATCCCGCAGACCGACGCCGGCGCCCAGGCCTGCCTCGGCGTCGTCGACAAGAACATGGACTTCAAGGTGAGCTGGGTGCACTCCTACGTGAACCCGGAGCGCACCAAGACCTTCTGCATCTACGATGCGCCCTCGCCGGAGGCCATCCGCCAGGCAGCCGGCTGCAACAGCCTGCCGGTGGACAGGATCACGCAGGTGACGGTGCTGGATCCGTATTTCTATCGCACCTGAATCGCGCCCGCGCGAACGGCAGGCACGGCAGCGCGCTCATGCTGGCGCGCTGTCCGCCGATCACGACACTGCACACGGAGAGCTTCGATCGGTGAGCTGCGGCGCGGCTTCGACCGGGAAGCACATCTGCCGGAAATGTTGCCGCTTGAACCCGCCGCCGCTTGAAGGCACGGCTCCGGGTCAGATCATGATTTCCAGATGCGGGCGCAGCGCCCCGAGGTTCACGAAGGTCAGTTCATACATCTTGCCCAGCCCGGCCAGCTGATCGTCCGGCAGTTCCGGGTTGCAGATGATGAACTGCGTCCGGTCGAGCCCCAGGCGCTGGCGCAGCTTCGTGTACTTGGCGAGCTCGGCGCGGAACTCGCCCGTCTTGCACTCCACCACAACCAGCGTGCGGCCCTTGAGCAGCACCGCCACGTCCAGTTCGCGGGCCTCGGAATTCTGCAGCGTCAGAATCGCATTGCGCGCGCATGAGAAATCACGTTTTTTCGCCACGCACATCTGCAGCAGCGTACCGAGGGCGTACCACTCCAGCCACGTGCCCTGGAAGAAGTTGCGCACCACCGGCGCCGGCTGGATGCCAAGGCCGAGCATCTGTGTCTGCTTCTTGAATGAATAGCGGCTGAACAGCGTGTGGCTGTAGAGCTGGCGGCAGAAGGCGAGGATTCGCTCGCGGTCTTGCGGATCGCGTCTTGCCAGATCCACGTTGAGCCAGGAGAACTCGCGCCGGTAGGCGTAGCGGATTTGCTCCATCAATCCGTCCAGCGTCCCATGATGTTCGCCGATTTCCCGTGCCGCCTCATCGAAGTAGCCGGTGGTGTCCACGGCGTCGTAAGTGAACATGGCTTCGATTTGCCGTGCTTTGAACCAGTCGCGCAGCGGCTGGTGCTGTGCCTCGGTGGCGAGCAGCGCCGTGTTGTTCAGCTCATCCAGCCCCGGCATGCCCGATGCCGGCAGGTTGTCGTTGGCGGAAGCGGATTCCTCCTCGGGATTCGCGGCCGCCAACTTGAGCGTTTCCAGCTCGCGCCGCGTCGCCATGTAACGTTCCACCAGTTTCTGCACATAGAAGGGCGCGGCAAACAGGGTGTTGGCGGTGCCGCACTTCGCGCATGGCAGTTGCCCGCCGGCGGCTCTGGTGGTGTCTTCACCGATGAAGCCGCAGGCGGCACAGCGATAGATGGGCATGGAAATCCTTGGGTTGGCGAGGAAAATCCGGCTGGAGCCTCACGGCCATCAACGACGGAAGCGCACCCGCTCATTATGCCGGCAAGCCCGGCCGCCGCCTGAGCGACTCCTGCCCGAAAATCCTCCTCCTTTGTGTCATCGAGTGGCTGGATGCAACGCCGGCGGAGCCTGCTCGATGCGGTGACGGCGCACCCAGGTGATCATGAGCAAATATGCCGGGCCCAGGCGTTATCCGCCGGCGGCCGCTTCCAGCTCGGCACTGGCCGCAAGCCAGCGATCCTCGGTCTGCTGGATTTTCCTCTTCAGCTCGGTCTGACGGGCCAGCAGCTTTTGCAGCTGCGCCTTGCCGGCCGGCTGATACAACTCCGGCGCCGTCAACTCGCTCTCCAGCTGTGCCGACTGCTGCGCCAGCTGCGTCATGTCCTTCTCGGCGCGCTCCACCGCGGCACGCAGCGGCGCGAGCCGGGCACGATCGGCGGCTTCATTGCGCTTGCGATCGCGACGCGCATCGGCGGACTCCGCGGGGCGCGCCGCTGCCGTTTCCTCAACGGCCTCTTGCGCAGGGGGCTCTTTCGCAGGCGCTTGCTTCGCGACGCTCTTCGGCTCAGGCGCACGCGTCGCCGCAGCCCAAGCTGCAGCAGGCACTTCGGCGCTCAGCGTCGCGCCGGCGCCATTGGCCAGCCACTTCGCGTAGTCCTCCAGATCGCCATCGAAGGGCTCGGCATGCCCGTGGTGCACGACGTAGAACTGGTCGGCCACGGAATTGAGCAGATGCCGGTCATGCGACACCAGCACCACGGCGCCGGGATAATCCTGCAGCGCCACGGCCAGTGCCTGGCGCATCTCCAGATCCAGATGGTTGGTGGGCTCGTCCAGCAGCAACAGGTTCGGCCGCAGGAAGGTCACCAGGCCCAGCATGAGACGCGCCTTCTCGCCGCCGGAGAAGGGCTCGACGGCTTCGAACACGCGATCGCCGCGAAAGCCGAAGCCCGCCAGGAAGTCGCGCAGATCCGCTTCGCCCATGCGCGCGGCGCGCTGCCCACCAATGCGGCGCAGGTTCTGCAACGGCGATTCGTTGGCCTTCAACTGCTCGAGATGATGCTGCGCGAAGTAGCCCGGCGTCAGATCGCGCGCCTCGGTGCGTCGTCCGCCGCGCGCTGAGATGTCGCCGGCCAGCAGCTTCATCACCGTGGACTTGCCGGCGCCGTTCTTGCCCAGCAACGCGATGCGATCGCCCGGCGAGATGGTGAAGCTCACGCCCTCCAGCAGCGTGCGATCGCCGTAGCCCGCGCCCTGCTCTTCAATCACCAGCAGCGGCCGCGGCAGTTTGTCGGGCTCGGCAAAGGCGAATTCGAAGGTGGAGGAATCCACATGCGCCGGCGCGATGCGCTGCATGCGCTCCAGCGCCTTCAGGCGGCTCTGCGCCTGGCGCGCCTTGCTGGCCGAGGCGCGGAAACGCGCCACGAAGCTCTCCATGTGCCGGATCTCGCGCTGCTGGCGCGCGAACAGCGAACTTTGCACCGCCAGCTCCGCAGCGCGCTGCGTCTCGAACGCCGAGTAGTTGCCGCGATACGCCGTGGCCTTGCCATGCTCGATGTTGACGATGCGATCGCAGACGCGGTCGAGGAAGTCGCGATCGTGCGCGATCAGCATCAGCGTGCCCGGGTATTCGCGCAGCCAGTTCTCCAGCCACAGGATGGCGTCGATATCCAGGTGGTTGGTGGGCTCGTCGAGCAGCAGCAGATCGGAGCGGCACATCAGCGCCTGCGCCACGTTGATGCGCACGCGCCAGCCACCGGAGAAGGCGCGGATCGGCTTCTCGTCATCGCTCGGGTCAAAGCCCAGGCCATGCATCAGCGTGGCGGCGCGGCTGCGCGCATCGTAGCCGCCGATCTCGGCGAGGCGGCCATACAGCTCGCCGAGCTTCACGCCATCGCCATGCGGGTGGGCCAGCTCCGCCTCGATGGCGCGCTCCACCGCGCGCAGTTCGGCATCGCCGTCGAGCACGAACTCGATGGCCGGCTGATCGGTGGCGTGCAGATCCTGCGACACATGCGCCACAGCCAGGTTGGGCGGCATGCGGAAGGTGCCGGCATCGGGCGTGAGCTCACCGCGCACCAGCTCCATCAGGGTGGACTTGCCGGCGCCATTCTCGCCGGTGATGCCGGTCTTCTCGCCACGGAACAGGCTGAAGGTGGCCGCGGAGAACAGCACGCGCGGGCCGCGCCGGATGGCGATGTCATTGAAATCGATCATGGGGGTGGCTCAGCCGCGCAGACGGAAACTGGGGCGCGCATCCTCGTGGATCAGGCCGGTCCGATGCAACCACTGGCGCGCGTCCGCCGCATCTTCTGTAAACCAGCGCCGCGCGCTGCCCAGCCGGAAGGTGTAACCCCAGCCGTCCATGTCGCGGCAGACGCGCTCGCCGCCATCGGCCAGCAGTTCACCACCCAGCAGGATCTGCAGGTAGCAGACCGCATCCTCTTCGGCGAAATCACCGCCGGCGTCGGTGTGCAGCACCGCGCGCCGCTCGGGCGTCATGCAGATGAAGTGGCAGGCCTCGTGCAGCAGCGAATGCAGCGGCGTATCGGCACGCACGTATAGGTGATCGCCGACCAGCCCCGCCTCGCTCTCGCCCCAGTAGGAACCGGGAATGGGCGCGCCGACCTCGACTTCGATCAGCGCCAGGCCGTAGCGCGCCAGCAGGAATTCGACCGCGGAGCGCTGCAGCTCCGACCAGCACAGCATCGTCATGCGGCCATTTTACTGAAAAGCGGCGCAGGCCTAGAGATCGGCATCCTCAAGGCGCCGTCCCTGGCGCGAGCGGCGATCCCTGCCAGGGAAAAACCGGCGGCCCATGCCCTGCTCGGTGGCGCGCCGCGGGCCGGCGCGGCGATCCTCGTGGTGCACATAGCGGCAATCACAGCGCGCCTGGTTACAGCCGGGTAGCGGCAGCGGCGGCGCCTCGCTGGACAGGAAGCGGCGCTGCGCACACTGGCGCGCCAGGTCGCAGGCGCCGAAGCGCCCGGAGCGCACGGAAACCGCGTGGTACGGACTGCGGATGTGGTGCTTCACCACCTCGCGGCCCAGCACCTGGGAACGGAAATGAAACAGGGCCGCCATCGACCAGCGGCGCAATGCCCGGACCATGCGCAATCCTTCGTATTTGGTTCATTTGCTACAGTGGCGATCCAACCTTAAGTTGCGAGGCGTCACGTGGGCGTCACCGGGCCGGCAGATGGAACTGCGGCCGCCAGCGGCGGCGTACGGCTGCGCCTGCTGGGCGAGCCGGCCCTGCTGCGTGGGGCAGCGGAGCGCACGGAAGGCACCGCGGCGACACCCGCAGAGATCCCTCTGGAGCGCCGCACGGCGGCACTGCTGGCCTATCTGGCGGTGGAAGGGCCCTGCAGCCGCGAGAAGCTGGCCACCCTGCTGTGGCCGGGCACGCACGCCGATCGCGCCCGCGCCAACCTGCGCCAATGCCTGCTGCGTCTGCGCCGGCTCGACAGCCAGCTGCTGCAGGAGCGACGCGGCGCGCTGGCACTGGCCGCCGCGCATGATCTGGACACACCGCTGAGCGCCGCCGAAGACGGCGTCCTGCTGGGCAGCTTCAGTTACGGCGGATGCCCGCGGCTGGATGCCTGGCTGGAGCGGCAACGCGCCGCGCGCGCCGCACGAATGCGTAGCCACTGGCTGGAGGCCGCGCAGCAGGCGCATGACTCGGGCCACTTCGAAGCCGCCGTCGCATTGATGGAGCGCGCACTGGCCGCCGACGCCAGCAGTGAGGAGCCGTATCGCCGGCTGATGCAGTGGCATTACCTGCGCGGCGATCGGGTCGCGGCGCTGGCCACCTGGGATCGCTGCATGGAGACGCTCCGGCGCAGTTATGGCAGCGCGCTGTCCGCGGAGACCCAGCAGCTCGGCCGCAGCATCCGCGCCGCCGTGCAACCCGCGCGCGCGCAGACACCGGCCATTCCCGTCACCCTGCTGCGGCCACCGAAGAGCGTGGGCCGCCAGCGCGAACTCACGCAGCTGCATCAGGCCTGGGACCAGGGCCATGCCTTCATCGTCGAAGGCGAATCCGGCATGGGCAAGAGCCGGCTGCTGGAGGATTTCAGCGCGGCACGCGCGGCGACGGCGCGCGCCACGGCGCGACCGGGCGATCGCCTCGAGCCCTACAGCACGCTGGCGCGGCTGGTGAGCGCACTGGACGGTGCGCTGCTGGCAGGCTTCGATGTCGACACTCGCGGCGAATGCGCCCGGCTGCTGCCCGGTGCCACCCGCCACGCGCCGGATGCGCTGCGCACCGACGCGGACCGCGCGCGCTTCACGCAGGCCGTGCATCACTGGCTGGCGGCGGCGCATGAAGGCGGCATCGAAGGCGTACTCATCGACGATCTGCAGTTCGCCGACGGCGCCAGCCTTGCCATGCTCGGCCGCACCATGGATGGCCTGCGCAGCCGCGGCCTGCGTTTCGGCGTGTTTACCCGCAAAAGCGGCGTGGCACCCGAGGCGCGCCAGTTCCTCGGCGATCTGGCCGCGCAGCGCGAACTCACGCGCGTGGATCTGTCGGTGCTCACGCAGACGCAGGTGCAGGAGCTGCTCGGCGATCTGCTGCTCGAGGGCCTGCAGCCGCTGCAATGGTCGCAGCCGCTGACCCGTCACAGCGGCGGCAATCCGGGCTTCCTGCTCGAATCCCTGAAGACGCTGTATGTGGAACAGCAACTCGAGCGCGTCAGCGAGCCGCTGCCGGTGCCGCAGTCCGTGGCTGCTGCCATCGACTGGCGCCTGCAGCAGCTCACGCCCGCAGCGCTGTCACTGGCACAGCTCACCGCCATCACCGGCGTGGATCTGAATGCCGCGCTGGCCGCCGACGTCCTCGGCTGCCCACCCGCAGCGCTGCTACCGCTGTACCAGGAGCTGGAGCATGCGCAGATCCTGCGCGGCACGGCCTTCGCGCATGACCTGCTGCAGGATGCCGTGCTGCGCGGTGTGCCCAGCGCCATCCGCTCCTACCTGCACGCGGCGCTGGCCGAGCGACTGCAGGCGGCGCAGGCACCGCCGGGCCGCGTGGCCACGCACTGGAGTGCAGCACAGAACTGGGAACGCGCGGCGCCCTGCTGGATGGCCGCGGCGCGCCAGGCCGAGGCTGCCTCGCAACCGCTGGTGCAGGTGGAACTGCTCGATCAGGCCGTGGCCAGCTGCGTGGCCTGCAAGGATCAGGCGGGCGAGTTCCAGGCGCTGCTGGCCATCGCGCTCACCGAAACCCATCCCGACTACGGCGCGCGCGCGCCGAGCAGTCTGGAACGCATGCGGCTGCTGGCCGGCAGCGCGCCGGAGCGACTGGAGCTGCAGCTCACCGAGACACTGTGGGCCATCAACCAGGGGCTGTATGCGCGCAGCGAGGGCCATGCGCGTGCCGCGCTGCTGCTGGCCCAGGAACTGGCGCTGCCCGACAAGGAAGTGGTGGCGCGCGCGCGGCTGGCCTGGACGCTGGTGTACCTGGGGCGGCCCGCGGACGGGCTCGAGGTGCTGCAGCAGGGCGTGGGCGCCAATCTCTCGCATCCGCAGGTGCACGACGCCGAACGCGCGCTGTACTACCAGGCCCTGGCCATGGCCTGCTCGGGCGCAGGACGCCTGCGCGAAGCCATCGCGGCCGCGGCCGAGTCCGTGGCCAGTGCCGAAGCGGCCGGTCATCTGGGCATTGCCTTCGACAGCGTGCTGACCCGCGGCGTGATGCATGCCTGGCATGGCGAAGCGCGCGAAGCAGCGCGGCTGCTGAAGGCATCGATGGCGCTGCGGGCGCGGCTTGGCGAAGTACGCGGCGTCGGTGCAGCCGCCGAAGCGCAGCTGGGTTATGCGCTGCGTGAGCTGGGTGATTACGGTGCGGCCCGCCAGCTGCTCGACACGGCACTGCGTGACTTCCAGCGCGGCAACCTGCCGGCCTGGGTGGCCAAGGTGGAGAACGACATCGCCGAGACCTGCCTGCTGGTGGGTGATGTGCGTGGCGCGCAGAGCGCGTTGGCGCCGCTGGCGCCCGGACTGGCGCCCACCGCCATCGCCGCGCGCCTGCTCACCGAGGCGCGCGTGCTGCGTGCCGTACACGGCAGCGGCGACCGCCGCGTCGCCGAACGGCTGGAGCGGGCCACGGCAGCCCTGCGCAAGACGGCCAATGTGCGCGCCACCCTGCCCATCGCCATCGAACAGGCCCGCGAAGCGCTGCCCGACCGCGCGGCCGTGCAAAAACTCGGTGAACTCAGCGACGCGGCGGCGCGGGCGGAATTGATGGGGCTGGCGCTGTATGCCGGCACGCTGGCGCTGCGCGGCGCGCACCATCACGCCGGGATGGCGCGGCCGGATCAGCGCGCACTGCACACACGGCTGAGCGGCTGGCTGGCGCGTTATGAACCCACCGTGGTGACGCGCGCCGAGGTCCAGGAGGCACTGCAGGGCTGACCATGTAGAATGACGCGCCATGCAAGCTTCCTGGAGTACGCAATGCCGCGCCCTAGACTCTCTGTATGGATTCTCTCCATGGCAGTGACCGCCAGTGTTTTCGCCGCGGATGCCGCGGCACCCGATGCCACCACCGGCCCGTTCGCGCAGCCCAGCACGCTGCCCTTCCAGCTCCCGCCCTTCGCCCAGATCAAGGATGCCGACTACCTGCCGGCCTTCCTGGCGGGCATGGCCGAGCAACGCCGCGAGGTGGAGTTCATCGCCGGCAATCCGGCACCGCCGAGCTTCGAGAACACCATCCTGGCACTGGAGCGCAGTGGCCAGCTGCTGGAGCGCGTCTCCATCGTGTTCTTCAATCTCAGCGGTTCGAACACCGATGACGAGATGCAGAAGGTGGAGCAGGACACTGCGCCGCTGCTCTCCGCGCACCAGGATGCGATCAATCTCGATGCGCGTCTGTTCAAGCGCGTCGATGCGCTGTACCAGCAGCGCGCCACGCTGGGCCTGGATGCTGAATCGCTGACGCTGCTCGAGCGCTATCACGAGCAGTTCGTGCGCGCCGGCGCACGCCTCAGCGATGCCGACAAGGCGCGCGTGAAGGCCATCAACGAAGAAGTCTCCACGCTCACCACGCAGTTCCGCCTCAACGTGCTGAAGGCCGGCAAGGACGGCGCCGTGGTGGTGGATAACGAGAAAGAGCTCGACGGCCTCTCCAGCGAGCAGATCAGCGCCGCCGCCGATGCTGCCAAGGAGCGCGGCCTTGCCGGCAAGTGGCTGCTGGCGCTGCAGAACACCACGCAGCAGCCGGTGCTGAGCTCGTTGAAGAACCGCGCGCTGCGCGAGCGCATCTACCGCGCCTCGGTGACGCGCGCCACCAGCGGCGACACCGACAACCTGCCCATCATCGCGAAGATCGTGAAGCTGCGCGCCGAGCGCGCGCGGCTGCTGGGCTACAAGAACCACGCCGCCTACGTGCTCGAGGATGAGACCGCAGCGACGCCCGAAGCCGTCAATGCCATGCTCAGGCAGATCGCGCCGGCCGCGCTCAGCGCGGCGCGACGCGAAGCGGCGGACATCCAGAAGGTCATCGACGCCGAGGCCAAGGCACAGGGCACCAAGAGCTTCACGCTGCAGCCCTGGGACTGGGATCTGTACGCGCAGCAGGTGCGCAAGGCCAAGTACGACTTCGACGCCGAGCAGGTCAAACCCTACTTCGAGCTCGACCACGTGCTGCAGGATGGCGTGTTCTACGCCGCACACCAGCTGTACGGAGTGAGCTTCAAGGAGCGCAAGGATCTGGTGGCGTATCGCCCCGACGTGCGCATCTACGAGGTCAGCGACGCCAACGGCGCGCCGCTGGCGCTGTTTCTGGCCGACTACTTCGCCCGCGACAACAAGCAGGGCGGCGCCTGGATGAGCAACTTCGTCGAACAGTCGCATATGTTCAACGCGAAGCCGGTGGTCATCAACAACGTCAACCTGACCAAGCCGGCCGAAGGCCAGCCGGTGCTGCTGAGTTTCGATGAGGTGACCACGCTGTTCCATGAGTTCGGCCATGCGCTGCACGGCATGTTCTCGGACGTGCAGTACCAGACGCTGGAAGGCACCAACGTGGCGCGCGACTTCGTCGAGTTCCCGTCGCAGTACAACGAGATGTGGGCGCGCGAGCCGGAAATCGTGGCGCACTACGCCCGGCACTACCGCACCGGCGAGGCCATGCCCAAGGCGCTGCTGGAGCGCGTGCTGTCGGCGCAGCGCTTCAACCAGGGCTACGCCACGCTGGAATACCTGGAAGCGGCCATGATCGATCAGTCGCTGCATCAGATCAGCGAGAGCCAGGCGCCCAGCGCCGATCAGATCGGCGCCTTCGAACAGGCCGCGCTGAAGGCCAACGGCGTGCTGTTCGATGCTGTGCCGCCGCGCTACCACAGCGCCTACTTCCTGCACATCTTCTCCAACGAGTACTCGGCGGGCTACTACGCCTACCTGTGGAGCGAAGTGCTGGCACGTGACACCGGCGCCTGGTTCCATTCGCATGGCGGCATCACGCGCGCCAATGGCGACTACCTGCGCAACAAGATCCTCGCGCGTGGCCGCACGCAGGATCCGAAGACCCTGTTCCGCAACTTCTACGGCAGTGATCCGCAGATCGAGCCACTGCTGGAGTATCGCGGCCTGGTGATGCCGAAGAAGTAGGACTGCGTAACCTGGCGTGTCCGCCCCTGCGGACGCGCCGGGAGTGAGGCTTCCTTACGAGTTTTTCATGCGGTCAACGCCGCGCTGGCGCGCGCCGTTATGGCTCGCAGGCACTCACTGGAAAGGAAGCCATCATGACGAATCATTCATCACCCCTGATCATCCGCCTGCGCTGCGCAGGCACGGCTGCCGCACTGGCGCTGCTGCTGGCCGGCTGCGTCGTGGTGCCGCCGCGCCATTACTACGTGGGCGGCGTGGTTGCCACGGCACCGCCAGAGCCGCGCGTCGAAGTGTATGGCACGGCACCCGGCCCCGATTACGTCTGGATCGGCGGCTACTGGAACTGGGTGGAGGGCCGCCACGTCTGGGTCGACGGTCATTGGGACGCTGGCCGGCCCGGCTATCGCTGGGAGCCGCATCGCTGGGTTCACGAACGCGACGGCTGGCATCTGGCCGGTGGCCACTGGGTGCGGCGCTGAAGTGCCGCATCAGAAAGTCCCGGCGGTCGCCGCTGGCCCGGCGCGGCAGCTCAACCCTTACAGACTCGCCAGACGCCGCATCACCACCGACGCCAGATCCTTGGCCAGCGCCTCGCGCAGGATGGCCGCTTCATGCTGCTTGGCCAGCTCCTGGTTTTCGGCGTAGGAGTAATCGCGGCTCAGCGACAGCTTCTCCGCGTCGATCAGCTTCTGATCACCCATCTGCACACTGTAGCGCACGGCATAGGTGAGCTCGTACTCGGTGGGCACGTTGCGCGTCGACACCGTCAGCACGCGCGTGGTGGCCGAATCCTGCTCGATGATGAGCTGCACCGGCCTGGGCGCATCCCCGGCAGCGGCCGGCGCATCGGCATCGACGAGCTGGGTGTTGGCATTGAGCAGCGACAGACGCAGCGCGTGATAGAAATCCGACTGCGTGTCATCGGCGCTCAGACGCAGCGCGGCCAGCTTGGCCGGCAGCTGCGTGCGGCCCTGCAGATGGAAGCCACAGCCGCCGAGCGCCAGCACTGCCAGCGCCGGCAACACCAGGCTCGGTGCATTCCAGGCACGCAGCGCGGCCCAGGTACGCGCGGCGCGCATCACACCACCACGTTCAACAGTTTGCCCGGCACGTAGATCACCTTCTTCGGCATTGCTTCGCCGACGAATTTACGTACGCCTTCATCGGCGAGCGCGGCCGCCTGCACGGCGGCCTGATCGGCGCCCGCCGGCACCTTGACGCGCCCGCGCAGCTTGCCGTTCACCTGCACGATCAGCTCGATTTCATCCTGCGTCAAGGCGGCGGGGTCGGCCTCGGGCCAGCGCTCGTCGATGATGGCCGTGGCGTGACCCAGCTCCTGCCACAGCGTATGGCAGACATGCGGCACGATGGGCGAGAGGCACAGCACCGCCACTTCCAGCGCCTCCTGACGCACGGCGCGGGCACCTTCGTCACGCGCCTCGAAGCGGCCGATGGCGTTCAACAGCTCCATCACGGCAGCGATGGCGGTGTTGAAGGTGCGGCGCCGGCCGATGTCGGCGGTGACCTTGGTCAATGTCTGATGTGCCTGGCGACGCAGGTTCCTGGCAGCGGCCTCCAGCGTGGTGGCCTGGCCCAGCTGCTGCTTCAGCGTCGCAGCATCCAGCAGCCCTGTACTGACATGATCGAACACCGCCTTCCACAGGCGGCGCAGGAAGCGGAACTGCCCCTGCACGCCCTCGTCCGACCATTCCAGCGACTGCTCCGGCGGCGCGGCGAACATCATGAACAGGCGCGCGGTATCGGCGCCGTACTGCTCCACCAGGCTCTGCGGATCGACGCCATTGCCCTTGGACTTGCTCATGGTGCCCAGGCCACCGTCTTCCACCGGCAGGCCGTCGGACTTCAGGATCGCCTGCGTCGCGCCGGCTGCGTCCGTGCGCTCCTCGACGTCGGCCGGATTGAAGTAGCTGCGACGCCCCTCGGCGGGCGCGCGGTAGTAGATGTGGTTCAGCACCATGCCCTGCGTCAGCAGCGCGGCGAACGGCTCATCCAGGGTCAGCAGCTTCAGATCGCGCATGGCGCGCGTCCAGAAGCGCGAGTACAGCAGATGCAGGATGGCGTGCTCGATGCCGCCGATGTACTGATCCACCGGCAGCCAGTACTGCACGCGCCGATCGACCGGCGCCGTGGCCAGATCGGCGCAGGCATAGCGCAGGAAGTACCAGGACGAATCCACGAAGGTGTCCATGGTATCCGTCTCGCGGCGCGCGTCACCGCCACACTTCGGGCAGGCGCAGTGCTGGAAGGCCGGGTGCTTGTTGAGCGGATTGCCGGAACCATCCGGCACCAGATCCTCGGGCAGTCTCACCGGCAGCTGATCGTCCGGCACCGGCACCGCGCCGCACTTGGGACAGTGGACCAGCGGGATCGGACAGCCCCAGTAGCGCTGGCGCGAGATGCCCCAGTCACGCAGGCGCCATTGCACACGCTTCCTGCCCAGGTTCAGCCGTTCCAGCTTCGCGGCGATGGCATCGATGGCCGCAGACGAAGCCAGGCCGGTGAACTCGCCCGACTCCACCAGCAGGCCGTCCTCGCCATAGGCTTCCTGCCAGACATCGCCGACCGTCTCATAGGCGCCGCTGGCACTCTTCACCACGGTGCGGATGGCCAGGCCATGCTTCTGCGCGAACTCGAAGTCGCGCTCGTCATGCGCCGGCACGCCCATCACCGCGCCTGCGCCGTAGCTCATCAGCACGTAGTTGGCGACCCAGACTTCCACTTCCGCACCGGTGAGCGGATGGCGCACATGCAGCCCGGTGGGCAGGCCGCGCTTCTCGGCCGTGGCCACGTCGGCTTCCATGGTGCTGCCGCGACGGCATTCATCGACGAAGGCTGCCAGCCTGGCATTGCCGGCCATGGCAGCGGTGGCCAGCGGATGCTCGGCCGATACGGCGACGAAGGTGACGCCGAACAGCGTGTCCGCCCGCGTGGTGAACACCTTCAGCTGACCCTTGCCGACCTTGCCTTCGGTGTCTGCGGCATAGGGGAAGGCCAGCTCCACGCCCTCGCTGCGGCCGATCCAGTTGGCCTGCATGGTGCGCACGCGCTCGGGCCAGTCGTTCAGCCCTTCGAGCGCGGACAGCAGTTCCGGCGCGTACCGGGTGATCGCCAGGTAGTACATCGGGATCTCGCGCTTCTCGACCAGCGCGCCGGTGCGCCAGCCGCGCCCGTCGATGACCTGCTCGTTGGCGAGCACGGTCTGATCGACCGGATCCCAGTTCACGACGCCGGTCTTCTTGTAGGCGATGCCGGCCTCGAGCATGCGCAGGAACAGCCACTGGTTCCAGCGATAGTACGAGGCGTCGCAGGTGGCGATCTCGCGATCCCAGTCGATGGCGAAGCCCAGCGCCTGCAACTGCTTCTTCATGTACGCGATGTTGTCGCGCGTCCACTGGGCCGGCGGCACACCATTGGCGATGGCGGCATTCTCGGCCGGCAGACCGAAGGCATCCCAGCCCATGGGCTGCAGCACATTGCGCCCCTGCATGCGCATGAAGCGCGCCAGCACGTCGCCGATGGTGTAGTTGCGCACATGGCCCATGTGCAGCCGGCCCGACGGATACGGGAACATCGACAGACAGTAGTACTTGGGTCGCGACAGATCCTCGCGCGCCGCGAAACTGCCGTTCTGGTTCCAGTGGTCTTGTGCGGCGCGTTCGATCAGCGCCGGTTGGTAGCGTTCGTCCATCGTGTCCCGGAAAAATGCGCGCAAAATGCAGGAAATCTGCGGGATGGCAAGAATACACGAGGTGCCAGCAGGTATCATGAGGCCATGACCCTCCCCCAGACCTCCGGCTCGGCCGCGCATCAGCTGTCCATGACCCTGCTGATGACGCCGGACATGGCCAATTTCTCGGGAAACGTGCACGGCGGCGTGATCCTCAAGCTGCTCGACCAGGTGGCCTACGCCTGCGCCAGCCGCTACGCCGGCCGCTACGTGGTCACGCTGTCGGTGGATCAGGTGACCTTCAAGCAGCCCATCCACGTGGGCGAGCTGGTCACCTTTCTCGCCTCGGTGAACTACACCGGCAACACCTCGATGGAAGTGGGTGTCAAGGTGCTCACCGAGAACATCCAGACCAGGGTCGTGCGCCACGCCAACAGCTGCTTTTTCACCATGGTGGCCGTGGACGAGAAGGGTCGCACCACGCGCGTGCCGCCGCTCACACCACAGACCGCCCAGGAAGCGCGCCGCCAGGAAGCCGCGCAGATGCGCCGCCAGCTGCGCCAGGAACTGGAGCGCCGCCATCGCGAGATCAATGGCAAGGCGGCCGCCGGCGAAACGCTGGCCGCGTCGCAGAATCTGCCCAAGCCCTGAGGGCTAGTTGCGCACGAGAACCGTGGCCTCGCCGCTGGCCACCACGGCATCCGCGTCATCCACGATGCGCAGCGTGCAATGCAGCTGCTGCCCATCGTCGGTTTCATCCGCAGCGATCACCGTGCCCTGACAACGCAGCATCCGCCCCGGCGTTGCACTCTTCTGCACCTTCCATATGAGACGGCGGATGTCCCCGCGACTGCCCAGCCAGTTGCCGAGATGACGGGCCATGAAGTTCCCGAGCAGCGCACGCTGGACCACGATGTCGGCATGCCCCTCGGCCAACGCGGCATCCTTGCTGAAGTGGATGTGGTGGCGGTTCCAGGTGACGGCGCTGAACATGAAGATCTGCCCGTGCGTCGGCGTGATCTGCAGTTCGGGAATCTGCTGCGCGGCGGCTTCCATCTCACCCCTCCCTGACCAGCAGATGGGTCACCACGGTCGAGGCAATGCCGCCGATATTCTGCGTCATGGCCACCGTTGCGCCGGGAACCTGATTGGCCCCCGCCGTCCCGGCAAGCTGCTGGCAGGACTCGACGAACTGGTAGACGCCGGTGGCTCCCACGGGATGACCGCGCGCCTTCAAGCCACCGAAGGTCGACACCGGCAGTTCACCATTCAACCCGCTGGCCGCATCTGTCGCATAGGACGTGCCGGCGCCAGGCGCGGCAAAACCGGCCGCTTCGAGAATCAGCGCCGTCATGATGGTGTAGGCATCGTGCAGCTCGAACAGATCGATGCTGTGACGCTCGATGCGCGCCTGCTCCAGCGCCCTCTGGGTCGAGACGGTCACGGCCCGCAGCTGCAGGGGGTCGGCGCGATGTGCGATGGCGGGTGCATCGGTCGCCGCCGCTGAAGCCGCCACCCTGATCATGGGACGGCCGCTGCGCGCCGCTTCGCGGGCGATGCCCTCTGAAGCCAGAACGATGGCTGCGGCGCCGTTGCAGATGGGCGAGATGTCGAAGAGACGCAGGGGCTCTGCGATCATGCGGGAGCCCAGATACTCATTGCGATCGACCTGTTTGCGCAACGCTGCATTGGGATTCGTCAGCGCGTTGCGGTGGGCCGTCAGCGAAAAGCCGGCGAAGCAGCCGTCATCCACGCCGTGGCGCTGAACGTAGCTGCGCATCAGCGCGGCATTCAGGGATACGAAGGTCTCTCCGACCGATCCTTCCAGATCCCAGTCGGTGGCTGCTGCCAGCGCACGGGTCACATCGGCTGCCGGTGCCGCCGTCATGATTTCGACACCACAGACCACTACCGCGTCGCTGCAACCGGCCCGCACGCGCAGATATCCCTCGCGGATGGCAACGGCGCCGCTGGCACAGGCAGCCTCGCTGCAGGAGGCCTCCATTCCAGCCAGACCGCAGTAGTCGGCAATGAGGCTGCCGAGCTGCTGCTGATTCGACAGCGTGCCCGCCATCATGTTGCCTATATGCAATGAACCCACGCGCGCGGGATCAATCCGGGCATCGGCAATGGCCCTGAGGACGACATCCGCCCCCATCTGGCTGAGATGGGGTTCGCCGTGCATCGTGACAGGGCTCTGGGCGGTGCCGACAAGGTAGACGTCCTTCACGGGCGACTCTGCTTCCTTACCAAAGGTGTAGCACACGACGCGGTTGGCCAGCCCCGGTCTGCGCTCTCATGTGGGTGCAAGGAAAATTGTGCTGTAGCGGGCAAGGCGATCGGAAGCAAAGAGCGAGTATGGCTCGCTTGCGTAATAGTAATTCCACCACCGTTCAGGAAAGTGCAGCCGGGCATACTGATGGATCTCCTTTACCCGATAGTCCAGCGGCAGCAGTCCTGCCTTCCTGGTCAACTCCACACGCATGTCGAGCTCCATCCCTTCAATGAAGAGGACCCCGCCTGCCTTCAGCGTCTGAATGACGTTGGCAAAGACCGCACGCGCCAGATCAGGCGGCAGATGAAACAGGACATTCTGCATCACCACGATGTCGGCGGACTCAAAGCGCCCCGGCAGATGCGGGTCGAGCAGGTCGGCCTGCTCGAAGCGCACCCGATCACGTATCGGTGACTTCACCCGGTATCTCTCGCCAACAGGATCGAATGTGCGCGCGATGAATTCCTGCGGCAGCGGCCATGGCCGCATCACTTCGTCATGGGTATAGAAACCCGCGGCCCCCTTGATCACCATCGTGTCATGCAGATCGGAGGCCCGAATGGAAAAGGGCAGGCCAGGCCGTCGGTGCAACAACTCAGACGCGAAAGTGTACGGCTCGGCACCGCTCGAGGCCGCAAAGAGCAGAATTGACAACTCCTTGCGTCCCAGCTTTTCGAAATGATCCAGCACCGGCCCCGCCAGCGCGTCCAATTGAGGTGGCGAGCGGTAGAAACTCGTGTACGTGTGGGTATTGCTGCGGTCACTGTGTTGCAGGAGCATGCGGTGACGCGCGCGGCCGTAAGGCAACAGGACGCCGCCCATCAACAGATCCCATTTCGCGAAACGGTAGAGCGCGCGCGCAGCTTTATGGAGTGTGCCGGACTCGCCCGTGGTCATGCTCTCACCTCGACACCGCCTGATCCTGAGATGTTGACTCACCGCTCGACTTCCGGCCAGTTTTGCGATGGCATCGGAACCACGCAGGCCGGCGGATGCGCTGCTGCTTCGTCAGTCGTGTCACGATTTCCCTGTACACGAACGTATCGCCGCTTGCACAATCATGCGCGTTCATGGCCCGGAGCCGCAGGGAGAATCCAGCCACCACCCGCCGGGGAACCGCGCGTCCGGCAGCATATGTCGCATGCCGAAATGGAAGACTCGTGACGCAACTCGGGAAGATTTTCGACACGGCGCGCAGGCTCGGACCCAAAGGCCTGCTTACGCATCTCGCCCGTCGCGCGCTCACCACAGTTCCCGGTGGCAAGGCATTTCGCCTGTTTCTCGTCGTGCTCGACACACCCCGCCCGGCCACAGGCGCCGCGCAGGCCGCCAAGGACCATACCTTCCGTTTCGCGACACTCGAAGATCTTGAACGCCTGCAGAAGGACCCCGAAGCCCGCCTTCATGAGCGGGACATCCGGTCGTTCAGGAACGGCAGCCGCTGTCTGCTTCAGCTCGATGGCGCAGATCTGGTCGGCTACACCTGGATCAGCAGCTCGCCCCTGATCGATCTGCACTGGGGGCTGCATTTCAACATGCCCGACGACATGATCTACAACTTCAACGGTTACACCGTACCGAAGTACCGCGGCATCGCGTACCAGGGCCTGCGCCACCTGAAGGTTCTCGAGTACACCCGCGGCGAGGGCAAGCACCGCCTGCTGGGTTACGTCGATCACACCAACTACAAATCGCTGCACGGCGTGAAGAAGAGCGGCTACCGGCATGTCGGCGTCGTCCGCGGTACCAGCCGCAAGGGCCGGATGCACTTCTCCATCGCCGTCGACGAGCGCTGCTGGGCCCTGCTCGCCCGCTCGGGCCCGATTCAGAGCTGAGGAGCGATCACCTCGGCTGGCGATTGCCCCTGCGCCAGCCTGCACAGCAGCCCGGCCACCCGTTCCGGCCGTGTATTGGGCGCCGAGTGACCCGCGCCCGCATCCAGCCACAGCAGCCTGCCACGCGGAATCAGGCGCACCACCGACTCCGCCGTACCGGCATCGGCCACCGGATCCAGCCGCGACCAGACCACCAGTGTCGGAGCCTCGATCCGGGGGAGCGCTTCCGCCCAGGGCGCTCCATAGCTCGCCGTCACCGTCAGTGCCTGCAATGCCGCGCTGCGTGGAAACAGCTGCGCAAACAGCCAGGTATCCGCCACCCGGCTTGCCGCGCGGTTGAGCGGACCCGGCTTCACGAGCAGGCCAAACAGCCCTGGATGGGTCAGCGCGTCCGGGTACCCGGAAGGCGCGAACAGCGCCACCTGACTCACCCGCCCTGGGTACTTCGCTGCAAACCACGCCGCCAGCGAACCGCCCATGGAAACTCCGGCCAGTGTCACCCGGTGCACACCACGCGCCTGGAGCAGGGCCAGCAGGCGCGTGGCCTGGCTGGGCAACCCGAACTCGGCACCCGTGAAACGCGAACCGGCGAAACCGGGCAGATCCACCCGCAGGCGCCGCACCGGACAGGCCGCAAGCCCAGCCCACACCGCGTCCCACTGCTCCAGGCCCTGGTTGAAGCCATGCAGCAGCACCAGCGCGTGATCCCCGGTACCGGCATCCTCGAAGCGCCACGTGCCTTCCGCGGTCGCCAGCCGCTGATCGGTGGGCAGCGTCGTGGGCCTGCCCAGGGATGGCATGGACAGCCCCACCAGCAGCAGCGGCAGCACCGGGAACAACAGCAGCACGATCAGCACCAGCCCCAGCAGCTTCACGTCGATTCCGTGGTGCCGATGAATTCGCGCACCTGCCCCAGGCTTGCCGGCGCGATGGTGCTCTGGTGGCCGCCCCGCGGCACTTCGATGTACCGGCCGCGCGCGCCCAGACTCACCGCAAAGCGGCGGGCATCCTCCACCGGATCGGTGGCGTCATCGGCGGCATGCATCAGCAGCGTCCGTCGCGGCATCCACTGCGCTGCCACCATCGGATGGAACCAGTCGGGCAGGATCCAGGGCGCATACCAGCGCGACGAAGTGGTGCGCATCGCGAAGCCGGCGGGGTGAAACGACAGCAGGCTCAGGCTGGCCACGGGCCTGCCCTGCCGCTCGAGCTCACCAGCCAGCGACGCGGCCAGCAGCGCACCGAGCGAAAAGCCCACCAGATGAATGCGCCCCTCATGCGCGCCAAAGACCTCCACCAGGCGCTGATACAGCAGCCGCGCATCGGCGCAGAAGTCCTGCACATGGGGCGTCCCCCCCGAAGTCTCATAGCCGCGCGGCGCCCACATGGCCAACCCCCAGTCATTGGAGCCCCGCAACTCCTCCAGCAACAGCTGGCTCTTCAGCAGCTGATCACCCCAGTTACCCAGAAAGTACAGCAGCCACGGCGCGGTCTGGTCACGCGGCACCGCCACCGCTCCTGAAAGCCCGATGCCGGGCGCAATCGATGCACAATCCACCTGCCAGCCTGGACGCTGGGCCAGCCGCTCGAGCGTGACCGGATCGTTCCGTCCGGTGTAGTACCTGCCCAGCCTGCGATTGAACAGCGGCAGACCCACCACGGTGCGCATCGGGTCGGAAAACCTGCGTCGCAGCGTCCTGGGGCCGACCGGCCGTGCACCCGTGGTCTCCTGCCACAGCGCACCGTTCTCGAACAGCTGCGCAAGCCGTGCAGTGATCCGCCGCTGGAAACGCTTCACCGGATGCAAGGATTATCGCTCCTCATGCCGACGGCGAGATCAGCGTCCGGTGGCTCTGCCGGCGCGCGAAGGAGAACAATGAGGCAGCCGGTGTCGCGGTCACCCACTGCACGATCCGATGCAGAATCGGCCCGCGCAGCGACGGGGTGGGCAGCACTGCCCGGCGATACCTGACCTCGTCCGGACTCCAGCGCGTCTTGGACACGTCATTGCCCGGCGAGAGATTGACGGTCTTGAGGCCCTGCTCGATGGCCCACTTGATGGCTTCGGCGACCGTGGTGGTCATCACGCTGTACTGGCCGAATGCCGGGTCGTATCCCGAGAAATACAGATACAACGTGTCGCCCAACACGAAACCGATGCGGCTCGCGACCACCTGCCCGTTGAGTTCGAGCTCGAAGATGCGTGTCAATCCCTGCGCAGCCAGCTGCGCGACCGTGGCACGCAGGAAGGCACGCGGTGGATCGACAGCGAAGACATTGCGGTGGATCACCGTGTCGGTGCGATCCGCGCGCATCGTATGCAGATGCAGCCAGCGCTCCAGCGCCGCGGCGACCTCGGCAGGTGCGGCACGCACCCGCAATTCCGGCGTCAGCCCCTCACGCCTGGGCGCGTTGTAGCACTTGCGCAGCGATTCCTTGATGTTGCGCTTCAGCGAAGAGCGGAACGTCTCCCAGTCGGCCGGCAGTGTCAGCACATAGTCCGACACTTCGCCGGTCCACCTCAGACCCGCGCGCCCACCCAGCATGCCGACGCTGTCGCTGTCGGCACGCACATCGCCCAGACTGAGCAGATCCCATTCGCCACGGCGCGCGACGAAGTAGTCGAGCAGTGCCGATACCACGCCCGCCTCGTCCTCGGGCGCGCAGATGAGCGTCGACAGCTCGGTGACATTGGGATCGGCGCCAATGGGCCGCACCGAGCGGATGTTCAGCCAGGGCAACGACGGTCGTGTCGTCACCACGAACGGGGTCACCGCCCGGAGTGCGCCGCCGCCATCCCGCACCTCGAGCAGCTTGAGCGTGTCGGTGACCAGCAGGCGCCGCTCCGCGAAGTGCTGCCACCACAGTTCGCACCAATATGGGTACATGAACGGTGTCCGCACGGGGCAGCGGGGCAACAGCGCCTCCCATTCCGGCGCCAGCTCGCGAAACGACTGCGCCTCCCTGACGATCAATGTCATGGCGATCCTCACGGTCGAAGGGCCCCAAACCCCCGCCCTGCGCCGCATAGTAAGGCCAAACCGCCGGCTCGTGCAGGCCCGGATGGAGATCACATCGCGAATCGGAGCCTTGCCATAATCTGCATTGAAAAATGGCTCCATTGAAAATGGCATGGCGTGCCAACGATTTCGTTGACGCTGAACGGCCTGGTGCGTTCAGATGTCCCGCGGCGTCACGGCAGTTCGACCTATCGGAAGGGTGTCATGAACAGGAAGTTCGGAATCAGCGGTTTTTCAGCCTTCGTTCCGCCTTATCGGGTGCAACTCGAACGCTGGTGCGACTGGACCGGCAACTCCTGGCCCAAGACGCGGGCCGTGGTCGGCAATTCGTTCCGCGTCGTCGGCGCCGACCACAATGTGTACACCATGGCCGCGAACGCCGTGCTGCGGCTGATCCGCGATCACGACGTCGATCCGCGCACCGTGGGCTACATCGCGCTGGGCACCGAGTCCGGCACGGACAACGCCACCTCGGGCGCCATCATCGTGCGCGGCCTGGTGAACCAGGTACTGCACCAGTGGGGTATTCCGGCCATCGCCCGGGAAATCGAAGCCCCGGAAGTAAAGCAGGCCTGCCTGGGGGGCGTGCTCGCCGTCAAAGGCGCACTGCGCTACCTGCAGACGGACGGTGAAGGCCGGCGGGCCATCGTGGTGGCCTCGGATATCGCCGAGTACGCACGCGGCAGCACCGGAGAGCCCACACAGGGAGCGGGCGCCGTGGCCATGCTGCTGGAAGCGGATCCAAAGCTGCTGGCCATCGACATCCGGCGCACCGCCAGCGCCACGCTCTACCGCGCGCTGGATTTCCGCAAGCCATTCCTCCGGTACCTGGGCCAGGCACGCTCCGAAGATCGGCGCGTGCGCGACGTGCCGGTCTTCAATGGCAAGTATTCCACCTCGTGTTACGTGGACGAAACGCTGGCCTCGCTGGATGCCTTCTTCCGCAAGTCGGGGGTCGATCGCGCCAGCTACCTGCGCGAGGTGGCGGCGGTGTTCATGCATCGCCCCTATCGGCGCATGCCGGTCACGGCCTGGACCATCGCCTATTTGTTCGCCCTGGCCCGCGATGGCGGGCGCGGACTGGCGGAACTATCGGGCTATGCGGCGGCGGCTGGTATCGACATGACCAGGCTGCTGGCCGAAACCAGATCCGATACGCAGCTGCTGCAGCGGGCCCTGGCCGGCGATCTGATCGAGGACCCCTTCCCGCTGATGACCGCGGTGGCAAAGGCCTTCCGCGAGACGCCCGAGTACCAGGAGCTGGTCGAAAAGAAGATGACCCTGGGATCGGCCGCGATGATGGAAGTGGGCAATGTCTACACCGCCTCGCTGCCGGGCTGGCTGGCAGCCGGGCTGGAGGAAGCCGCAGCCACTGGCGTCGATCTCACCGGCAAGGAACTGCTGCTGGTCGCCTATGGCAGCGGCGACGCCTCGGAATCCATGCCGGCTGAACTCATGCCGGGCTGGGAGGTCGCCGCGTTGAAGACCCGGATGGCGGATGTGCTGGCCACGCCCGTCGATCTCGACCGGGGGCAGTACGAAGCCCTGCACGAAGGGCGCAAGGCACTGGAACTCGGCGTACCGGCCTTCTCCGGTTTCGTCGTCGATCGCATCGGCACCTCGACTTCACCCGACTATCAGGATGCCGGCATCGAGTACTACCGCCACGTCGAAACCGGGGTCAGGGCCTGAGCCGATGACCGCAGAGGCCGACGAGGCGGTCGTGCCGCCGGAGGCGCGGGCGCTGATCGGCCGGATGCGGGAACGCCAGCACCTGGTCACGGCGCTGGACATCCGCAAGTTCGCGCAGGCCATTGGCGCAGCCAGTCCCATCCATGTGGATGCGGTGGCGGCCCGCGCGGCTGGATATCCGGACATCGTGGCGCCACCGCTGTTCTTCCAGACCATGACTTTCGAGGCCATCGCCGCGGAGCGGCTACCGCCGGATGGCTCGCCGATTGAATTGGACGTGCCCGTGCCGGCCACCCGCGCCATGGGTGGTTCCAGCGACTACACGGTGCACCGCCCGGCCCGGGCCGGCGAGTGGATCCACGTCCGCTCGGTGCTCAAGGACGTTCAGGTCAAACGCGGCAAATCGGGCCCGCTGTACGCCATCGTCGTGCAGACCGATTTCTCCGCTGCCGATGGCGCATTGGTGGCCAGTGAGACGGCCACCTATCTGAAGCGCCCCTGAGAAACGCGGCTAGCCTTCGTTGCCGCTGCCTATCTCGCGCAGCGCCGCGCCGGCGCCCAGCAGCGTGGCCAGCGCCAGAGCGAACCAGGTCAGCGCGTACTGCAGATGCGTGTTGCGAAAGGCGATGACGGTGAGGCCGGGCACGGGCTGCGCGGACGCGACAACAGCGTCCGCCGCGGGCGATGCTGCGGCATCCTGATCGATGAAGTACGGCGCGAGTTCAGCCAGATTGCGGCGCGCGCCAATGACAGCCACATCGCGCGAGAACCAGCGTTCCTGACCCGGATCATTGCTGCGCAGGAAGCCACCACGCGGCTCGCTGATGCGCAGCAGGCCCGTGATGTGCTGAACGCCGAGCGGAATGGCCGACACCTGCAGCGCGGCGGCACGGGCCGTCTCGGGCACAAAGCCGCGATTGATCAACACCGTGAAGCCCGCATCGGTGCGCAGCGGCACCAGGATCCAGAAGCCCTCGCCCAGCTCGGTGACGGCGCGCACGGCGGCGGGAGCCACCGTCAGGAACTGACCGGACACCTGCACGTGGCGGTACTCATCATGGGCGGCATCCACCTGCGGCCAGCGGGCAGGCGGCGGAGGCGCACTGGGAGTGGCGTGGACGCGCTGCTCGACGCGCTCGATGAGCGCGAGCTTCCACACGCGGCGCTGCAGCTGCCAGACGCCCAGCACGACAAACACAGTGAACAGCGCCAGCGCCGCGACGCTCAGCCACACCAGGCGTGACCGCGTCGCGCGCGCCGACGCGAGGTTCAAAACGGCTGCGTCATGTCATGGCCCGGGGCCATGTTGGCGTTCAGGTGGTACATGACCCAGATGGAACCGATCAGTGCGATCACCACCAGGATGATGGTGAAGATCAGCGCCGTCAGCGACCAGCCCTCTTCGGCACTGGGCGTCATGTGCAGGAAGCACACCATGTGCACGACGATCTGCACCACCGCGAAGGCAGTGATGGCGAGTATCGTGCCCTGCTTGCTGCTGATGACACCCGACATCACCAGCCAGAACGGGATGGCCGTCAGGATGGCGGAGAGGATGAAACCCACCACATAGGACTTCAGCGTGCCGTGACCGGCCTCGCCGTGGCCGCCATGGTCATCACCATGCGCGTCATGACCGTGGGCAGCTGCGTGGTCGGCCGTCTCGTGGGTTCCGGCGCTCATCGCAGCACTCCCATCAGGTAGACAAAGGTGAACACGCCGATCCAGACCACGTCGAGGAAGTGCCAGAACATGGACAGGCACATCAAGCGGCGCTTGTTGGCGGCATGCAGGCCATGCTTGCCCACCTGCACCATCAGCGTGAACAACCAGATCAGGCCGCAGCTGACATGCAGACCGTGGGTGCTGACCAGCGTGAAGAAGGCCGACAGGAAGGCGCTACGCTGCGGCGTGGCGCCGATCTCCCACAGATGGTGGAACTCGTACAGCTCGATGCTGACGAAGGCCGCGCCGAACAGTGCCGTGATCAGCAACCACAGCTGCACCGCCCCGACCTTTTTCTTCTCCATGGCCAGCATGGCGAAGCCGTAGGTGATCGAGGAGAGCAGCAGCATGGTGGTGTTGACGGCCACCAGCGGCAGTTCGAACAGATCCTTGGGGCCCGGGCCGGCGGCGTAGTTGCCGCCCAGCACGCCGTAGGTGGCGAACAGCGCTGCGAACAGCAGGCAGTCGCTCATCAGGTAGATCCAGAAGCCCAGCAACGTGCTGTTGCCGTCGTGCACGTGCTCCTTCTTCAGGTAGAACTCGGGCGTTCCGGACATTTGCGGACTGGCGATCGTGGACATCATCAAACCTGCGCGCTCTGCGTCTTGAGGTAGTCGGCTTCGGTGCGGGCCACGACAGCGGCCGACACTTCACCCGCGCGATCGTAGTTGAAGGTGTGGCCGATGGCCGTCGCCAGCAGCGCGACGAAGCTGACCGCGGCCAGCCACCAGATGTGCCAGATCAGCGCGAAGCCCAGCACGAAGCTGATGCCCGCCAGGATGATGCCGGCGCCGGTGTTGCGCGGCATGTGCAGGTCGTTGTACCCGCTGGTCGGGCGCTGGTAGCCGCGCTGCTTCATGTCCCACCAGGCGTCGTTGTCATGCACTACCGGCGTGAACGCGAAGTTGTAGTCCGGCGGCGGCGAGGACGTGGACCACTCCAGCGTACGGGCATTCCACGGATCGCCCGTGACATCGCGCAGCTTCTCGCGGTTCCTGATGCTGACGAAGATCTGCAGCAGGAAGGCGCCGATGCCGGCGGCGATCAGCAGCGCGCCGAGGGCGGCGACCACGAACCAGATCTGCAGCGTCGGGTCTTCGAAGTGGCGCAGGCGGCGCGTCACACCCATCAGGCCGAGCACGTACAGCGGCATGAAGGCGATGTAGAAACCCACCACCCAGCACCAGAACGACACCTTGCCCCAGAACGGATCGAGCCTGAAGCCGAAGGCCTTGGGGAACCAGAAGTTGATGGCCGCGAACACGCCGAACACCACGCCGCCGATGATGACGTTGTGGAAGTGCGCGATCAGAAACAGGCTGTTATGCAGCACGAAGTCCGCCGGCGGCACCGCCAGCATCACGCCCGTCATGCCGCCGATCACGAAGGTGATCATGAAGGCGATGGTCCACATCATCGGCAGCTCGAAGCGCACCCGGCCGCGGTACATGGTGAACAGCCAGTTGAAGATCTTCGCGCCCGTGGGGATCGAGATGATCATCGTGGTGATGCCGAAGAACGAGTTCACGCTGGCGCCGGAGCCCATGGTGAAGAAGTGATGCAGCCACACCAGGTAGGAGAGGATGGTGATCACCAGCGTGGCGTACACCATGGAGCTGTAGCCGAACAGGCGCTTGCCCGAGAACGTCGAGGTGATCTCCGAGAACACGCCGAACACCGGCAGGACCAGGATGTACACCTCGGGGTGACCCCAGATCCAGATCAGGTTCACGTACATCATCGGGCTGCCGCCGAAATCGCTGGTGAAGAAGTTCGTTCCCACGTAGCGATCCAGGCCCAGCAGCGCCAGCACCACGGTCAGGATCGGGAACGCCGCCACGATCAGGATGTTGGTGCACAGCGCGGTCCAGGTGAACACCGGCATGCGCATCAGCGTCATGCCTGGCGCGCGCATCTTGATGATGGTGGCCGTCAGGTTCACGCCGGACAATAGAGTTCCGACGCCTGCGATCTGCAGGCCCCAGATGTAGTAATCCACGCCCACGTCGGGGCTGTAGGCCAGATTGGACAGCGGCGGATAAGCCAGCCAGCCGGTGCGCGCGAACTCGCCGATGAACAGCGAGGCCATCACCAGCATGGCGCCCGCCACCGTCATCCAGAAGCTGAAATTGTTCAGGAACGGAAACGACACGTCGCGCGCGCCGATCTGCAGCGGCACGATGTAGTTCATCAGACCGGTGACGAAGGGCATGGCCACGAAGAAGATCATGATGACGCCGTGCGCCGTGAACACCTGGTCGTAGTGGTGCGCGGGCAGGAAGCCTTCCGAGGCGCCGAACGACAGCGCCTGCTGGGCGCGCATCATCAGCGCGTCGGCGAAGCCACGCAGCAGCATGACGATGCCCAGCACCATGTACATGACGCCGATCTTCTTGTGATCGATGCTGGTGAACCACTCGCGCCACAGGTAGCCCCACAGGCGGTAGTAGGTGATCGCACCGAGCACCGCCGCACCACCCAGCGCCACCATGATGAAGGTGCCGACCAGGATGGGTTCGTGGAGGGGCAGCGCGTCCAGCGACAGGCGCCCGAACAGGAATTTCAGCAAGGGGGATTCAGTCATTATGGCGTATCAATTGGCAGTGGCTTGCGGCAACACGGTCTCGAAGGCCGTCAGCCGGGCGATGGACAGCAGCCCACCGGGCACGGGCAGACCCCGACCCAGCAGCGGCGCTTCATCCACGGGCTTCACGGGCGAACTCGAAGCGACGTAACCCAGATCATCGCTGGCGCACAGGCCGACCACGAAGCGCTTGGTCGTGACCGGCGCAGCGCCACGGCGCAGGAACTTGTCGTAGCTGTGCTCGCTGACGTTGTACACGCCGGCCAGGCCCAGCCCGCCCTGCGCGTCGATCTTCATCATCTCGGCCGTGCACATCTTCGAGGCCTCGATACACATGCCGACGGCAGCCTTGAACAGGCCCGCCTCGATGGTGCCGTAGCGATGCACCGGCTCGTTCTCGCTGGGCTGCTCGAGCTTCAGGTAGCTGGCACGATCCAGCGTCTCGCTGACGGCACGGGTCCGCGTCACCCAGGCATCGAAATCGGCGCTGCTGAGCACTTCGAAACCGAAGTGCATGCCCGAGAAGCCGGCGCCACTGTAGTTGGCCGAAATGCCCTCGTAGGTGCCGATGCGGTTGGCCACGGCGTGCAGCTTGGTCTGCATGCCCGGCATGGCGTAGATCTGGCCGGCCAGCGCCGGGATGTAGAACGAGTTCATCACCGCCGAGGAAGTGATGCTGAATTCGATGGGGCGATCCACCGGAGCGGCCAGCTCGTTGACCGTGGCCACGCCGTACTGCGGGTAGATGAACAGCCACTTCCAGTCCATGGCCACCACCTGCACCTGCAGGGGTTCGCCGGCCTCGGCGGCAGAACGACCCGGCGCCACCTGGCTCAGCGGACGATAGGGATCGAGCAGATGCGTGCCCAGCCAGGTGAGCGCGCCCAGACAGATGATGATGAGCAGCGGGCCCGACCAGATGACCAGCTCCAGCTTGGTGGAATGGTCCCAGTCCGGCTCATAGCGGGCATTCTTGTTGCCAGCGCGATAGCGCCAGGCGAAAAATGCCGTCAGCGAAATGACCGGGACTATGATCAGCAGCATCAGCAGGGTCGACTGGATGAGCAGGTCGCGTTGCTGTGCGGCAACGTTGCCAGCTGGATCGAGGACCACGGCATGGCAACCGCCCAGGATGGCGACCAACGGCAGCAGCCACAGGGTGCGCAAACGCTTCAAACCTACTCCTCACGGGCGCCGCGGATGGCCCGGACGCGCTACTTTACTGATTAGCAATACAAACAATTCGTATGATGTAGTATTTTTCACGTTGCTGGCAAGCCGGCGCAAGCGATCATACTAGTACCCGAGCCTCACAAGATTCACATGAACGAAGCAAGACACGACGCAGTTCCCCTGGGCAGCCACGGCCAGAACCCCGGCGAGACCGCCCCGGGCGAGATCGCGGTGGGCGTAATTATCGGCCGCACCTCGGAATTCTTCGACTTCTTCGTATATGCCATCGCCTCCGTGCTGGTGTTCCCGCAGTATGTGTTCCCGTACCGCGATGCGGTGTCGGCAACCTTGCTTTCCTTCCTGATCTTTGCGTTGGCCTTCATCGCGCGCCCGTTCGGCACGGCCCTGTTCAACGCCGTGGACCGCCGCTATGGCCGCTCGCTGCGCCTGGCCATCGCGCTGTTCCTGCTGGGCTGCTCCACGGTGGCCATCGCCTTCCTGCCCAGCTATCAGGATATCGGCTCGGCCTCAGCCTGGCTCCTATGTATTTTCCGCATCGGCCAGGGCCTGGCGCTGGGCGGCACCTGGGATGGCCTGGCCTCGCTGCTGGCCATGAACGTGCCGCGTCAACGCGCCGGCTGGTACGCCATGATCCCGCAGCTCGGGGCACCGCTGGGTCTGGTGGTGGCCAGCGCGCTGTTCGCCTACTTCCTCGGCAACCTCTCGGCCGCGGACTTCATGGACTGGGGCTGGCGTTATCCGTTCTTCGTGGCCTTCGCCATCAACGTGGTGGCGCTGTTCGCGCGCCTGCGCATCGTGGCCTCGCCGGCCTATGCCGAACAGTTCGAGAACCTGGAACTGCGCCCCTCGCCGATGCTGAAGACGCTGCGCGCCCAGGGCGGATCCATCCTGCTGGGTGCGTTTGCACCGCTGGCCAGCTTTGCGCTGTTCCACACCGTCACGGTGTTCCCGCTGTCGTGGATCTTCCTGTACACGCAGCAGCCACCGGCGCGCTTCCTGTTCATCGAGACCATCGGCGCCGTGTTCGGCGTGGCCTCGATCGTGGTGTCCGGCATCCTGGCCGATCGCTACGGTCGCCGCACGCTGCTGGGCATCACCGCCGCGGCCATCGCCGCGTACTCCGGCTTCGCGCCGCAGCTGCTCAATGGCGGCGACACCGGTGAGGCCATCTTCATGATCGCCGGCTTCATCCTGCTGGGCCTGTCGTTCGGTCAGTCTTCGGGCTCGCTGGCTTCGAACTTCCCGAACGAGTATCGCTACACCGGCTCGGCCCTGACCTCGGATCTGTCCTGGCTGTTCGGCGCCGGCTTCGCGCCGTGGATCGCGCTGGCGCTGGCGAACCATTTTGGGCTCATTTCCTCGGGCGCCTACCTGCTGTCGGGCGCGCTGTGCACCCTGGTGGTGCTGGGCCTGAACCGCCAGATGCAGCAGAAAGAAAACGCCTGAAATCCCCGACGGCGGGTCGTATATTCGACCTCAACATTTTCCGTGTTGAGGTCGAATCATGCGCAAGCGCCACCCGCTGCTGATTGCCTCCCTGCTGGCCGCGGCCAGCCTCACATCCCTCACCCACGCTGCGGACAACGGTGAAGCCGCGTTCCGCAGCCTCTACAAAGAGCTGGTCGAGACCAATACTTCGCTATCCGCTGGCAGCTGCACACTGGCCGCCGAACGCATGGCCGCGCACCTGCGGGCCGCCGGCTATGCCGACAGCAACCTGCACCTCTTCAGCACCCCCGAGCATCCCAGGGACGGCGGTCTGGTGGCCGAGCTCAAGGGCACGGATCCCAAGCTCAAGGCCGTGCTGCTGCTGGCGCATCTGGATGTGGTGGAAGCCAGGCGCGAGGACTGGGTGCGCGATCCCTTCGTGCTGGTTGAAGAAGGCGGCTATTTCTACGGCCGCGGCAGCAGCGACGACAAGGCCATGGCCGCCATCTTCACCGACCTGCTGGTGCGCCTGAAGCAGGAGGGCTTCAAGCCGAAGCGTTCCATCCGCATGGCGCTGACCTGCGGCGAGGAAACCAGCGGCGCGTTCAATGGCGCCGATTATCTGGCCCGCAACCACAAGGACTGGATCGACGCCGAATACGCCATCAACGAGGGCGCCGCCGGCGAGCTCGATGCCCAGGGCCATCGCGTGGTGCTGGCCTTCGAAGCCGCCGAAAAGGTCTACCAGGACTACCTGGTGGAGACCACCAATCCCGGTGGCCACTCCTCACAGCCCGTGCCCGACAATGCCATCTACGAACTGGCCACCGCCCTGCAGAAGGTGGCCAAGCTCGAATTCCCCGCGCAGCTCAATGACACCACGCGCGCCTACTTCACCCGCATGAGCACGCTGACGCCCGGCGAATCCGGCGCGGCCATGCAGGCCATCGTCAAGAATCCCGCCGACCCCGCCGCCAATGCCGTGCTGGCACGCGACAAGAAGTGGCACTCCATGCTGCGCACCACCTGCGTGGCCACCCTGCTGTCCGGCGGCCATGCGACCAATGCCCTGCCCCAGCGCGCCACCGCCAATGTGAACTGCCGCATTTTCCCCGGCGTCAGCGTGGATTCCGTGCGTGATGCGCTGGCCGCCGCCATCGACGATCCCAAGGTCAGCGTCACCATCAAGGACCCCCGCAGCCCGGCCACCGCCGCGCCCGTGCTGCTGCCGCAGGTGCTGAAGAACGTCGAGGCTGTCGCCGCCAGGCTCTACCCCGGCGTGCCCGTGGTGCCCACCATGTCCACCGGCGCCACCGATGGCATCTACGTGAGCTCGGTGGGCATCCCCACCTACGGCATCTCCGGCATCTTCGTGGACCCGGACTTTGGCAACATCCACGGGCTGAATGAGCGGGTCGGCGTGCAGGCCCTGATGGATGGGCGGGAGTTTCAGTATCAGTTCGTGAAGCTGAGCGCGGGGAAGTGAAGGCCATCGGCCGGCGGATCTAGGTGTTCTTACGCAGACCCGCGCGGACAACACTGCGCTAAGGTCCTGGCAGACAAACGAGCGGCTGTGCGCTCAAGGAGCCTGCCATGAGCCGGATTCGTCGCATTCTGGTCGCGATCAAGGACCCTGCTGCACGCAAGCCCTCGCCTGCGGTGCTCAAGGCCGCGCAACTCGCGCGCGCCTGTGGCGCCCAGCTGCATCTGTGCCACTGCCTGACGGAACCGGTGTATCTGGACGGCCTTGGCTACACCAGCGGCTTCAAGACCCTGCAGGAAGACCTGCAGCGTCGCGCGAAAGCGGCGCTGGAGCGCGCCGCCGAGCGGCTGACCGAACACAGCATCAAGGTGACGGTATCCGCCGAGTGGGACTACCCGGCGCATGAGGCCATCATCCGCCAGGCCACGCGCATCAAAGCCGATCTCATCGTCATCGACCGGCATGCCGGCAAACACGGCGCCGGCTGGCTGCTGCGCCTGACCGACTGGGAGCTGTTGCGCTGGAGTCCCATTCCGGTGCTGCTGGTGCGCAACCCGCATGCCTATCGCCGTCCGGCCATCCTGGCGGCCGTGGATCCCACCCACGCCTTCGCCAAACCACTGCAGCTGGATCAGCAGATCCTCGGCGCCGCAAGCAGTCTGCGCCTGGCCTTGCATGGCAGCCTGCACGCCGTGCACGCCTACATCCGCGCACCGATCGAAGCGCTGCCGCAGGCCAATGTTTCCGAACGCACCCTCCGCGACATCGAGAAGCGCTCCGAACGCGCCGCCGTCGCGCTGCTGGACCGGGCACTGCGACACCACAAAGTCGCCCGCGCCCACCGCTACGCCATCGGCCGCCATCCCATCGATGCCATCACCGAGGCGGCGGAGCAATCGCGCAGCGCCATCGTGGTCATGGGTGCGATCTCGCGCACCGGCTTCAGGCGCCTGCTGATCGGCAACACCGCAGAGCGCATCCTCGACAGTCTCAAGTGCGATGTGCTGGTGGTGAAACCGGCCGGCTTTCGCAATCGCGTACCGGCGGCGACACGCGGCGTGCGTGTGGCCCTGCCGGCCGACACCATGGGGTATTTCTAGGGCGGCAGGCGCGCCAGGTAATCCGCGACGCCGACGAAGTCGGCCATCTCGAAGCGCGCCAGCAAGGCTTTGTGCTCGGGCGAGAAGTTCGGACGACGCCCTTCCACGGCGTCGTGCATCTGCCGCAGCAGGTAGGCGTAGTGCTGAGCTGCAAGCCGGGGCACCGCCGCCGTTTCACTGCCCTCGCCCTGCGCACCATGGCAGCTGGCGCAACGGCGCTGGAACTGCTGCTGACCGCGCTGCACATATCGACCGTTGCCCACGCCGGTATTCGCCGCGGGTGTCAGCTGCGCCACGAAGCCCGCCACATCGGCAATGTCCTGCGCCGTGGGCAGATGATGCGAATCGCTGAAGTTCTCCATGCGCAGATCCCAGCGCCGGCTGTTGCGGTAGTCCAGCAGCTGGCGGATCACCACGCTGGCGCGCTGCCCCGCCAACGCCGGGACGCTGCCGTCACTCACAGCCGCAGCATCCGGGCCATGGCAGCTCGCACAGGGCGTTGCAAAGAGTTGCGCGCCGTGACGGACATCCGCCTGCGCCGTCAGCGCCGCGCTCAGCTCCTGCTGGGCCACCGCCGCGGCAACAGCGGGCTCCACGGCCAACCCCCAGGCGGGAAGACACAGCGACGATACGAGAATTGCGAGGCGCATGCCTCCTGTGTACGCCCGCAGAACGCAGCTGCCATCCGCATCAATACCTAGCCGATCAGGCAGAGCGGATCAGCGCGTCAGGCTCGCCCGCTGCTCGCGGGTCAGCACTTCCGGCACACGGATCGGCGTGGGCGGTTCGCCACTGAAGAAGGGAGTGTCCCGATAGCGCCCCGTGAAGCGCTCCGGCAGCGCTGCGCTCATCACCTTCGCCAGACCGCAGACAATGCCCAGCGGCGTCGCCGGCACCGGCGTGCGCGCCCCCTGGCGATTCACCGCCATCGTCACCGGACCGAAGCGCTCAGCCAGCGCCGAGCGACCCCCCAGGCAGGTGTGGATCACACCAATGTAGGGCATGCGCGCATCCCGCGGCGTGTTGCCGATGGGCGTGCGACAACAACTCGCGTACCAGCGCAGCAACCCGCGCGGCGACAGCGACATGCAGGCCAGCGCATCCAGCCCCGCCGTGAACTGGACATGCCGCGGCAGCGTGGCGATGACCTCGGTGCCGTTGTTGGCATCCAGCACCTGATCCTCGTGACCGAGGAAGCGCGCGAAAGCCTGGCAGTCGCGGCAGTAGCAGACGGCGCGCACGGCACGGCCGGGGGTCAGCTGGCCCTGGAGGTGACCGCAGTGGCAGTTAAGGGGGTGATTGGACGTTGCCATGGATTCCGCGAGTTTCAACTATCCGTCCTGGCTCGACTTGGCGCTTGAGTCGACCAAAGCCACGCGCTCCGACGCCATGTCAGGCAACAACCTCAATGTACTCGACCTTGCTCGACGGAGGTGGAACGGGCGAACCGTCTTCACGCAGCCCATCCAGGTGAAACTCGATGGCCTCGCGAATCGCCGCTTCCGCCCCCGCAAGCGTAGCCGCGGTAGCAACGCAACCCGGAAGGTCCGGAACGTAAGCGGAGAAGTTGGAGCCCGCGTTTTCGATGACAACGGCGTAGCGCATCGCACTCACCTCAATTTCGCCTCAGACCGGCTTGCTTGAGAATACTGTTGAGCGTACCCGGAGCCAACTCGTCGCTTGGCTTCCCCGGGACGGTCACCCGCCCCGGCTTAACCAAGTGCTTGAATTGACGATGACTCCCTCTGGTCGCAACCAGGAACCAACCGTCGATGTGTAGAAGACGGATCAGCTCGCCTACTTTCATCCCCCCAACGTTAGTATTGGCAGAACTCCTCTGTGAACGCTCGATCCTTCGAAAATCGCAAGATTTCCTCAGCCCTTATGATCCGCGATTCCGTCCATAGATAGCGTCGGAACAGATGGTCTGGAGTTAGCGCCCGAATTCCGCCGAGGTATCCACTAAACCGAAGGAACCGATGCAGCTGCTGATGTTTGATCTTGGCACTTTATGCATCCTGCGATCGGTCGAACGCATTGTTAGGCGGCGCTTAGCTTGAGGCGCTCGACCTTGCTAAGGTCGACCGTGCGTCGCGCCTGCCAAAGATCATGACCATGCTGCATGGCCAACCAACTCTCCGGCGTCCGACCCAGAGCCTTGGCGAGACGAAGAGCCATCTCCGGGCTGACACCGCTCTTGCCGGTCAGAATGCGATTCAAGGTCGACGCCGACACGCCAAGCGTCGAAGCCAATTCGCGCCCAGTGATACCGTTCGGTGTGAGATAAACCTCGGCAATGAACTCACCGGGATGAGGGGGGTTGTGCATAGCCATCAGTGGTAATCCTCATAGTCCAGAACGTAGGCATGACCCTCTCGAAATTCGAAAGTGATGCGCCAATTCCCGTTAATCCATACCGACCAGCGCCCCTTCTCTCTACCTTTCAGTGGGTGGAGATTGAAGCCTGGAACATCCATGTCCTGGATTGTCCGTGACGTCTCCAGGGCCACGAGCAAGATACGCAATCGCTTGGCGTGTTTTGGCTGGATCCCTGCGACGCTCCCTGACTCATAAAAACGCCGCAATCCCTTATGTCGGAACGATTGGATCACGCGCTTAGTGTACCGCGTTGCGCGACGCGCAACAAGAGCTGCCTAACGACTAAGCTGAGCGCGCCGCTCGCAGACGCAGATTTTTGGCAGTTTATCGTTCACGGTGCGCTCGAGCGCTATGTTAGGCGTCATCTGCGACCTTTGCCTTGCAAAAGCCGCAGTGTCCTGTGCTTTTCAGTGTCACGTACTTGAATCCAAGCGCCTCGCCGCAGGATGGGCAAACGAGGTTGTGGGCCCTACTAAGAGCTGCCACGTTTCTCCGAAAAGCCGACGTTGGTAGTTGCAGAGCTGCAAATAGCGCAACCATCGCGCCTATACCGACGTAGGTCGGGGAAAAATGTGACTTTAGAACATTCCATGTCAGCACAATAGCCGCGCAGATTGCGCAAAACGTGAACAACGGACGCCACATACTTCGCATCAGATCGCGCTGATATTCCGCCATAGCAGCGTGAACGGTCGCTTGAGGCAAAATCCTCATTCTTGACGCCTAACTATAGAGTTCAGCGGCCGCTCGCCGACCGTTCAGCACGCGGGCGCGCGGCAGGTCCACGAGCGATATGCGTCCACGCCCGCGGCCGAGCACTTGATGGGTCCCGGACCGCTGCAACGATTGGTTAGCCGACTCGCAACAACGTCTCATGCGACCTCGAGAAGCGCCTTGGGATGTTTGGCCGCTACCAGCAACAATGTGCGCGCTGCGCCTGACGGCGCACGACGCCCCTGCTCCCAGTCCTGAAGCGTGCGAACCGAGACCCCCAGAAGGTTGGCAAATTGAGCCTGAGACAGGCCGGTACGATCCCGAATGCCGGAGATGGCAGGTACGGTTGTCTTGCGGCCGTGCTCACCGCGCTTGAGCTCCTGCAGCCCCTCCAGGATCTCTCGGCCAATATTGCGCTTAGTACGTGCCATCTAGCTCCTCCTTAATCTTCTTCAGAACGCCAGCAGGAATGTCGGCCCTCACATTCTTGGCGTACACCGTAAGGAGCCAGATTTGCCCGCTCTGAAGTCGAAGGTAGTAAATCACTCGAATGCCACCGCGCTTGCCTCGACCACTGCCCGCCCAGCGTAGCTTGCGGACGCCACCGGTGCCTTTGATGACATCGCCGGCCTCCGGGTTGACGGCAAGGGACAGCTGCAGTGCAGCATATTCCTCATCCGAAAGGTACTCGTCGATCAGGCGGGTAAAGAGCTTGGTTTCGACGAAGGTGCACACAGCCGATATTATACGGCGAAGCCGTAGTCCGGCAATGCCGGATATGGAAGCGGATCGAGTCGGCTAACTATTGAGCTGAGCGGCGCGCACGCCGATGCTTGGGCTTGGCACTTTATCTTTCACGCGCCCGCTCCAGCGATTTGTTAGGCCGCAAGCTACTTATGGGCTTCCATATACGCACGAAGCAATGCGTTCATGCGGGACTGGTACCCTGCACCCTGAGAGCGAAACCAGTCGATGACGTCGGAATCCACTCGGAGCGATAAAAGCGATTTCCGCGGCACAGGCTCAAGCGCTTTGCGAGCGACCGCCTTTGCGAACATTTCAGGAGTCCACTCCGGCGCATCGCGGTCGCGCACAATGGCTGAGTCTGGCCGCTTCCTCAGCCGAGCGAGACTAGTAAGGGATTTGCGAGAAGTAGAAGCGCGCTTCATGTTTCGTTGCCTTGCGAATGGAGATGATACGAATCTCTTCACCCCTCTCCGTATGGGCTACCGAGACAACTTGGTCCTCCAAGAGACCAAGCGTGAGAAATCTGCGTTCGCCATAGGGTTCGCGTTCATCCTCGGCCGTGAAGGTCAAGCCGCGAAATATTTCCTCTGCATCAGCAAAGTCGATTCCGTGTTTCTTGCGATTCGCCAGCCGTTTCGCTTCGTCCCATACGAACATGAGGGATTGTAGCTACACTACGTAGATACGGCAAGCGCGAGTGATGCCATCTCCTTGCGATCTAACGCTTGACATGAGAGGCGGCTTGCGGCTGGCGCAGCCAGCTGTAAGCCGTCCTCTTGATGAAAGGGTTAGGCCTCAGCAATTGCCGCAATGGACACCTTGAGACCTAGGATACGGGCGGGCAGCTTCGCGCCTTGGCGTGCCGGCGGATCGGACGGAAACCACTTCACGTATTCCTCGTTCATGCCTGCGAAATCATCTTCGTCAGCGAGCACGATGGTGACACTGACGATCCTCTCCATTGAGCTTCCAGCCTCTTCAAGAATTGCGGCGATGTTTGTCAAGCATTGCCGGGTTTGCTCCTGAATTGTGCTGCCTACTAAGGCTCCCGTAACAGGGTCGCTCGGCGCTGTGCCTGAAACGAAGACCAGGCCGGCGGCTTTAACCGCTTGGCTGTAAGAGGCGGGCGGCTTAGCGGCCTTGGGCGTGAACACGATCTTGCGTGACATCTGATCTTCCTTTCCGCGCGGAAGCGATGGGTGGTACTGATCTCTCCCTGGGGCCTAACGGTTGAGCTGAGCGGCGCGCACGCCTGCGTTAAGGGTTGGCACTTTATCCCTCACGCGACCGCTCGAGCGATTTGTTAGATGGCATGCTGCCATCCTAGGCCAAAAGGCAAATGACGAGGCCCAAACACAAAATGGAGGACTCGTCGGCGAGTCGGCGCACTTGCCTTCGATGAGGCGTGCAGCAGTAGCGGTTTCATTATGAGGGCGCCGCCTGCCGGAGATGGCACGACGACTTCTCCTGATGAGGAACGTAGGTCCTTCGCAGCTACGGGAGTGAGCACACCGTAGAGGTGTGAACCGGGAACCACGCGCAGTGCGCCGCTTTCAACAGGACAAGGATCGATGTGGACGCGAATGGCTACTAGTTCTTCAAGAATGGCAGCCGGCGGTTGAACGAAAATGTCACCCTCCTTCTCCGACCAGCCACTGAGTTCGGAGGCTGATACTCGACTGCGCACCGGAATGCTCCGATCCTGGTGCAGAGCTACGAGCCAGTTCGTGTCGGCAGTCTTGTCAAAGACCGTGCATTGAACAGCAACCGAGTCAGAGGATACAAACGGAGCGAGCCTACTGGACTCACGCAGCTCCACAGCCAACTCTTGGCACCAAGAGTGCTGAATCAGGCGCCGCGTCCCCGCACCGGCCGGCGCAAGAGCGTCAATCTGGCGCGATACATCCAAGTAGGCTCTAACGCCAATCACGTCTGGCACGACACCGAATCCATGAGCCGCGAAACTTGCGCATACGTTTCTCATGCTATCTAACTATAAGTAGACGACCGAAATGTCGCTTTTGCAAATGGACAGACTTGTCGCATAACACCCCCGATCTTCCCTATCCGCTTGATCCCACTACAGCACCTGCTTCTTTGAACGTCAATAAACGCTGGAGCAAACGCGACACTCACCGCTATCTAGCTGTAGCGACGGCGCAAATAGTGAGGCGCGGCACCCAACTCAGCCCGTTTCGATTTACTTAACTATCGGTACCGGTATCTTGCGAAGGCAGGTCGGTGTTGCGCTTCTTCTTCACCCCTCCAACGAAAAAAGGCGCGCCGGTCACCCGACGCGCCTTCGCTCTCTCACCTCAACCTAATCTTCAGTCGAGTCGTACCGTCACGATGCGCGTTGCGCTCGTGCCATCCTGCGAGCGGGTCTGCACCAGCAGCGCGGCGGTGCGGCCGGAGGCGCGGATGGCGGCCTGCAGCTCCTCGACGGTGCTGATGCGCACGCGGTTCACGCCGAGGATGACATCGCCTTCGTCGATGCCGGACTCGGCGGCGGAGCCGCTGGAGCTGAGCACCACGACGTTGCCGGTGGTCTTCAGTTGCTGCTTCTCATCACCGTTGAGCAGTCGCACGGAGACGCCGAGGCGGCCGATGTCCACGCCCTCCTGGCTGTCGTCCTGCTGGTTGCCACGACGCGAGTTGCTCTTGCTGTTGCTGGCGGTGGTTTCCTTCATCTCGCCAACGGTGACGTTCACCTTCTTGATGCTCTTGTCGCGCCAGACTTCCAGCGCCACGGAGGTGCCGGGCTTCACGGCGGCGATCAGCACGGGCAGCTGGTCGGAGCTGTCCACGCTCTGGCCATTGACCGAGAGGATCACGTCTTCGGGCTTGATGCCGGCCTTGTCGGCGGGACCGCCGGAATCCACGGAGCTGACGGCGGCGCCGCGCGGGCGGTCGAGACCCAGGTTCTCGGCCAGCAGGGCGTTCACTTCCTGGATGGCCACGCCGATGCGGCCGCGGCTCACCTTGCCGTTCTTCACCAGCTGCTCACGCACGTTGTTGGCGATGTCGATCGGGATGGCGAACGACAGACCCGCATAGCTCTGCGTGTTGCTGTAGATCTGCGAGTTGATGCCCACGACTTCGCCGTTCACGTTGAACAGCGGGCCGCCGGAGTTGCCGGGATTAACGGCCACGTCCGTCTGGATGAAGGGCACGTAGTTGCGGTTGTCCTCGCTGGGCAGGCGGCGGAACTTGCCGCTGACGATGCCGGCGGTCACGGAGTTCTCGAAGCCGAACGGCGAGCCGATGGCCACCACCCATTCACCGATGCGCAGCTTGTTGGGATCGCCGAGGCGCACCACCGGCAGGCTCTTGGCATCGATCTTGATGACGGCCACGTCGGTACGCTCATCCACACCGATGACCTTGGCCTCGAACTCGCGACGGTCGGTGAGCTTCACCGTGACCTTGCTGGCGTTGTCGACCACGTGGGCGTTGGTGAGGATGTAGCCATCCGCACTGACGATGAAACCGGAGCCCTCACCACGCGACGGTGTGGGGTTCTGCTGGCGCGGCTGCACGCCGAACTGGCGGAAGAAATCACCGAACGGATCATCGGCGCTGGAGCCGCCCGTGCTGCTGACCTGCTGCGCCTTCTCGATCACGGTGACATTGACGACGGCCGGGCCGACCTGCTCCACCAGGTTCGAGAAATCCGGCAGCCCGCGCACCAGCGGAGTGCTGGGCGCCGCCGGCACGGGACCCGAAACCGAACCGGGCACCGGGGACGGTGTCGCGGCGGCGGCGGCCACCGTGGTGGTGGGCGACGAGCAGGCGGCGAAAAGAGTAGCCAAGGCAACTGCCCCCAAGATCCGGGAGCCTACATTCTGATGCGACATTTGCGCTCCTCTCCGAAGCATCTGAGCTAACAATGCAAACCTCAATGTGCGAATACCGGCCGGTCAATTCAAGCCCGTGAGGACCAGGCCGTGCGGCGGCGCCAGGGTCGTGCGAGCACCAGGACGATACCGGCCAGCACCAGCACGGGCCAATCTCCAGCCCGTGCGTAGGGAGTCAGACCCTGCCGCGGCTGCACGGTTCCCCGCAACACCGCCGGCTGATATTCCGGCGCGGTGGCCAGCACGCGGCCATCGGCATCGACCAATGCGGACAGGCCATCGTTGGCAGCGCGCACCAGCGGCCGATCCGCTTCCAGCACCCGCATGCGTCCCATCTGGAAGTGTTGATAGCGCGCAGCGGAATGACCGAACCAGGCGTCGTTGGTGACATTCACCAGCAGTTCAGCTTCGGCCAGCGGCTTGCGCTGCGCGGCGCCAAACACATCCTCGTAGCAGATGGTCAGCGCCAGCCTGGTACCGCCAGCCGAGTATGCGCCCTGCGCCTCGCTGCCCGCCGTGAAATCCGAGTAAGGCAAACTCATGAGCCGCAGCCACTGGCGCACGAAGGCAGGCACAGGAAAGTATTCGGCGAAGGGCACGAGATGGCGCTTGTCGTACCACTGCGGCTTGTCGCTCAGGACCATCACCGAGTTGTAGTACTGATCGGTGTCGAGGTTGGCGCGCACCAGGCCGATGACCAGATCCGAGCCATGCGCGCGCGATTCACCGTAAATGCCGCTGAGGTAGGGCACGATGCTGTTGGCCAGTTCCGGAATGGCCGACTCGGGCCACACGATGAGCCTGGCGCCCAGCGCCTCGGTGTTGAGCTTGCGATACAGCGCGCGTGTGGCTTCATTGTTGCTCTCCAGCCACTTCACATCCGGTGCGAAGGCACCCTGCAACACCGCCACCGGAACCGGATCGCCGGCAGGCCGCGTCCAGCTATGACGCGCCAGCAGCAGACCCATGGGCCACGGCGCGATCAGCACCACCAGCGCGATGGCACGCTGCCGCGTTCGGCCCAGCCACAGCGTGACCAGCGCGCCGGCGAACACGGCCAGCAGCGCCGAAAGCGCATACACACCACCGATGGGCGCGAAGGATTTCAGCCAGGTATCAGTCTGGCTGTAGCCGAGGGTGAGCCAGGGGAAGCCCGAGGCCACCCAGCCGCGCAGCCATTCGATCAGCACCCACAGACCCGGCAGGCCCAGCAACCAGCGGCGCACACCAGCCCTGGGCAGCCAGCGCGCTGCCAGATACCCCAGCAGCGCGTACCACAGGCTCATGATGGCCACGAGCGCCACCATCAGCAGCAACGTGAGCCACAGCGCGGCGGAACCGAACTGGCGGATGCTGATGTACAACCACCAGGTGCCCAGCGCGAACAGGCCGGCGCCGAAGCTGAACCCGATGCGCGCCGCGGCACGCGGCGTAGCGTCCTGCCACAGCGCGAACAGCAGGGCGGGACAGACGATGGCCAGCGGCCAGAGGTTGTACGGCGCGAAGGCGAAGGTCAGCAGCGCACCGCTGATCGCGGCCAGCACGCTGCGCCACGGCGGCGTGACGCCCGAACGCCAGACGCTCACGTGGGCCCGGGTCCGGGTGTGGCGTGTGCGGTGACCGGGGGCGTGGCGCCAGGCAGCGTCAGACGCAGGCTGTCGATGCGGCGCCGGTCGGTGCGCTGCACGCGGAATTCGATGCCCTCGAGCTGCACCGCCTCGCCCCGGCGCGGCACGCGGCCGAGCTGCTGCATCACCAGGCCGGCCACGGTATCGAACTCTGCGTCGGACAGGCTCAGGCTGAAGTACTCGTTGAGCTCGCCGATGGGCGTGGCGCCGCGCACCAGGAAGTGCTGCTCGTCCTCGCGGCGGATGTTCTGGTCTTCCTCGATGTCGAACTCATCATCGATCTCGCCGATGATCTGCTCGATGACGTCTTCAATCGTGACCAGGCCGGCCACACCGCCGTACTCGTCCACGACGATGGCCATGTGATTGCGATTGCCGCGGAATTCCTTCAGCAGCACATTGAGGCGCTTGGCCTCGGGCACGAACACCACGGGGCGCAGGTACTCGCGCATGTCGAACTTGCCCGGCGGTGCGCTGGCGAAATGCCGCAGCAGATCCTTGGCGAGCAGGATGCCGACCACATCGTCCTTGTCGCCATCCACCACCGGGAAGCGCGAATGCCCGGATTCGGTGACGCCGGCAACAATGCGCGCCACGGCATCGTCGCGCCGCACGCAGACCATCTGCGCGCGCGGCACCATGACGTCGCGCACCTGCAGATCGGCCATGGCCAGCGCGCCTTCGAGCATGGCGAACATTTCCGGATCGAGCACACCGCCGGCCTGCGCCTCGCGCACCAGCTCCAGCAGTTCGGAGCGATCTTTCAGGCCGCCGCGCAGGCCGCGGATCAGGCGCGCACGCCAGCCATTGGGTGCGTTTCTGGGTTTGGCGGCAGGCGTCTTGTTCATGCGGCGTGGGAGATCAGGTAGGGATTGGCGATGCCGAGCTGGCGCAGGACACGCACTTCGCGCCGCTCCATGCGGCGCGCTTCTTCGGGTTCTTCATGGTCGTGGCCGAGCAGGTGCAGCGTGCCATGCACCACCAGGTGGGCCCAGTGATCGCGTTCGCGCTTGTGCTGCTCGCGCGCTTCACGGCGCAGCACCTGCGGGCACAGCACCAGATCGCCCAGCGCAGCGGCTTCGGCGTTCGCGGACAGCGATCCGACCGGCAGCCCTGCCGGCAGTTGCGCCGGGAACGACAGCACATTGGTGGGCTTGTCCTTGCCGCGCCATTGATGGTTCAGGCGGCGCATGGCGGCGGGACCGACGATGAGCACGGCCACTTCCTGATGCGCGGCGCGCGCGCCCAGCGCGGCGCCCACCCAGTGGCGCAGCAGGCGCGGCGCCGGTGTCCAGCCGCTGCGCACCTGGGTGCGCAGCGACACTAGCGGACCGTCTTTGGAATCAGCCCTGCTCATCGCCGCCGCTGGCCTCGTAGGCCTGCACGATCCGCTGCACCAGCGGATGCCGCACCACATCGGCGGCGTCGAAGAAACTGAAGGCCACGCCTTCCACCCCGCGCAGCACCTCGAGCGCATGGCGCAGGCCGGAGAGCCGGCCCGCGGGCAGATCGGTCTGCGTGACATCGCCGGTGACCACGGCACGCGAGCCGAAGCCGATGCGCGTGAGGAACATCTTCATCTGCTCGGAGGTGGTGTTCTGCGCCTCATCGAGCAGGATGTAGGACTCGTTCAGCGAGCGGCCGCGCATGAAGGCCAGCGGCGCGACCTCGATGACATTGCGCTCCATCAGGCGCGCCACGCGATCGAAGCCCATCATTTCGTACAGCGCGTCGTACATCGGCCGCAGATAGGGATCGACCTTCTGCGACAGATCGCCGGGCAGGAAGCCCAGACGCTCACCGGCTTCCACCGCGGGGCGCACCAGCACCAGGCGGCGCACGCGCTCGGCCTGCAGCGCTTCCACGGCGCAGGCCACGGCCAGATAGGTCTTGCCGGTGCCGGCCGGACCGATGCCGAAGCACAGATCGCGCTGGCGCATCTGGGCAAGGTACTCACGCTGATGCGGACCACGCGCGCGGATCAGGCCGCGCGGCGTGCGCACGGTGGCGGCGTCGAGCACGGCGGGCGTGCTGTCGTGGGCGGAGCGCGGTGCCGCCTCTTCCGCCCCCTGCTCGGCCAGGCGCAGATGCACCTGCTCGGCGGTGACCTCACTGCGGCCGGAGAGCCGGTACAGATCGCGCAGCACGGCCTCGGTGGTCTGGGCCTGCTCGCCGCGCACACGAAACTGCCCGCCGCGGCGCCGGATCTCCACGCCCATGCGCTCTTCGAGCAGGCGCAGGTTCTGATCCAGCGGCCCGCAGACATTGGCGAGACGCGCGTTGTCGAAGGGTTCGAGTCCGAATTCGCGGGTGGCGAGGGCGTTGCGCGCGGTCACAGGGGTTCAGTTGCTCCCGGCCGCGAGCAGCGGCGCCGTTTCCAGCCAGCGGCCGCGCAGCGAATGCGCCATGACCTCGGTGATCTGCACATCGACGAAGCGATGCACCAGCGCGGCGGGCCCCTGGAAATTGACGATGCGGTTGTTCGCCGTGCGCGCGGCGAGCTCGCGCGGATTGCGGCGCGAGGGGCCTTCCACCAGCACGCGCTGCACACTGCCGTGCATGGACTGGCTGACCGCCGTGGCCTGCACATCCAGCTGCGCCTGCAGCCGCGCCAGGCGCGCCTGCTTGTCGGCCTGCGGCACATCATCCGGCAGCGAGGCGGCCGGCGTGCCGGGGCGGCGGCTGTACAGGAAGCTGAAGGACTGATCGAAGTTCACATCGCGCACCAGCGCCAGGGTGGCTTCAAAGTCGCGCTCACTCTCGCCGGGGAAGCCGACGATGAGGTCGGTGGTCAGCGAGATGTCGGGACGCACTTTGCGGAGCTTGCGAATGCGTTCTTTGTATTCGAGCGTGGTGTAGCCGCGCTTCATCAGCGCCAGGATGCGATCCGACCCGCTCTGCACCGGCAGGTGCAGGTGATTGGCCAGCTGCGGCACGCTCGCGTACGCCTCGATGAGGCTGTCGGAGAATTCCAGCGGATGCGAGGTGGTGAAGCGGATGCGCTCCACGCCCGGCACCGCGGCCACGTGATGGATCAGCGTGGCCAGATCCACCCGCGCGCCGTCGGCCATGGGACCGGCATAGGCGTTGACGTTCTGGCCCAGCAGCGTGATCTCGGCGACGCCCTGGCGCGCCAGCGCGCGCACTTCGGCGATGACGGAATCGAACGGACGGCTCACTTCGTCGCCACGCGTGTACGGCACCACGCAGAAGCTGCAGTACTTGCTGCAGCCTTCCATGACCGACACATAGGCGCGCGCGCCTTCGGCCCGCGGCTCGGGCAGGCGATCGAACTTCTCGATCTCGGGGAAGGAGACATCCACCACCGCGCGCCCCCTGGCGCGCAGCTCGGCGATCATCTCGGGCAGGCGGTGCAGGGTCTGCGGGCCGAACACCAGATCCACATGCGGCGCGCGCTGATGGATCACCTCGCCTTCCTGGCTGGCCACACAGCCGCCCACACCGATGATGAGATCGGGCCGCTGCGCCTTGAGCAGGCGCCACTCGCCCAGCAGCGAATACACCTTGTCCTCGGCCTTCTCGCGCACCGAGCAGGTGTTCATCAGCAGCACATCGGCGCTGGCGGGCTCGTCGGTGGGCGTGAGCCCCTGCGAGGCACGCAGTACGTCCGCCATGCGGGCGGAGTCGTACTCGTTCATCTGGCAACCGAAGGTCTTGATGTAGTAGTGGCCGGCCATGCGCGAATCAGAACGGGATGTCGTCGTCGAACTCGGGGCTGCTGCCACCGCCACCACTGCCCGACATGCCGGCCGGCTCGTGACTCTCCGAACGCTCGCGCGACCCGTAGCCACCACCGCCGTAGCTGTCGCCCGAGCCACCGCCGGCGCCCCCACGGCTGCCGAGCATCTGCATGTCGCTGGCGACGATTTCGGTGCTGTAGCGATCACGGCCTTCCTTGTCCTGCCACTTGCGCGTGCGCAGCGCGCCTTCGACGTACACCTGCGAACCCTTCTTCAGGTATTCCGCGGCGATCTCGCCCAGACGGCCGAACATCACTACGGTGTGCCATTCGGTGCGCTCCTTCTGCTCACCGGATTGCTTGTCCTTCCAGCTCTCGCTGGTGGCCAGGCGCAGGTTGGTGACCGTGCCGCCCGAGGGCATGGCGCGGCTCTCCGGGTCCTGACCCAGGTTGCCGACCAGAATGACTTTATTGATACCACGCGCCATGTTTCTTCCTTAAGACAATTGTGCCCCGCAACAGGAGGGCGGCGGGGAGAATTGGAAAGCCCGTTATTCTAGACGACCCCCGACCCTGCGGCAGCCGCCGTTTTGCGGGGGTTTGGCCCCGATTGCGGCCAGCTTGCGGCTCTCTTCAGCGGTACGCTATCGCCTTGGGCCATGTATGCGCATACTGTGCGCATACATGAATCCCCCCTATGACACTGGCGCCGGGAAACGACCCGTCAACCTGACGCTGAACGAGGATCTGGTGAAACAGGCACGCAGCCTCACACCCAATCTCTCGGCGGTGGTGGAAACCCTGCTGGCCGATTACGTGGTCCGCGAACGCCACGAGCAGCTGCAGCGCGCGCGCGTCCTGGAACGGGCAGTGGACAGCTGGAACCAGTTCAACGCCGCCAGCGGCTCCATCGCCGACGAATACTCCTCGCTGTGATGGCGGCACCCGAGCGCTGATGGCCCAGTTCGACGTTCATCTGAACGCCGGTCGCCACCGCGACACGATTCCCTTCGTCGTCATCGTGCAATCCGCGCAATTCGATGCCTACCGGCGTCGCGTCGTCGTGCCGCTGGTGCGGGCCAGCGCGCTGGGCGCCCTGCCGGAATCCGCCTTCAATCCGCGCTTTCAGATCCAGCAGATCGACGTGGTGCTGCACCCGCTGGAAATGGTGTCCATTCCGGTCGATCAGCTGGGCGATCAGGTCGGATCATTGAGCGATGCGGGTGAACAGATTCTGGCGGCGCTCGACGAACTGCTGTCGCGCGCCTGGAAGTAACCTGCCCCGCCGCGGGGTTTTTCGCCACCCCATCTTCAACCTCCTTGGCATTCAACCAGTTACGCGATTAGCCGCGCAACGCCAGCCCTTTTTGCAGGCAAAGGGCCTAAAATGGCCGTTTGGCGTTGCCACCCATTGCCCCCTGACGGACCCCATGCCCACCCTGCAGATCCGCGGTGCGCGGACCCACAACCTGCGCAACATCGACCTCGACCTGCCGCGCGACCGGCTGATCGTGTTCACCGGCCTGTCGGGTTCGGGCAAGAGCTCGCTGGCCTTCGACACGCTGTATGCCGAAGGGCAGCGTCGCTACGTGGAATCGCTGTCGGCCTATGCGCGGCAGTTCCTGTCGATGATGGACAAGCCGGACGTGGACTCCATCGAGGGGCTCTCGCCTGCCATCGCCATCGAGCAGAAGACCGGCTCGCATAACCCGCGCTCCACCGTCGGCACCGTCACCGAGATCTACGACTACCTGCGCCTGCTGTTCGCGCGCGCCGGCCTGCCGCGCTGCCTGAAGCATGGCATCGACCTCGCGGCACAAAGCGTCAGCCAGATGGTGGACCAGGTGCTGGCCACGCCCGAGGGGCGCCAGGGTCTGCTGCTCGCGCCAGTGGTGGTGGATCGCAAGGGCGAACACGCCGAGCTGATCGCGGGCCTGGCCAGCCAGGGCTACATCCGCGTGCGCATCGACGGCCAGGTCTACGAAGTGGATCAGGCGCCCAAGCTCGATGCGCGCCGCAAGCACACCATCGAAGCAGTGGTGGATCGCTTCCGCGTGCGCGCCGACCTCCAGCAGCGCCTGGCCGAATCCTTCGAGACCGCGCTGGCGCTGGCCGATGGCGTGGCGCGCGTGGTGTTCCCGGAAGATCCGGACGCGGAGATGCTGAGCTTCTCCAGCCGTCATGCCTGCCCCGAGTGCGGCTTCGCCGTGCCACTGCTCGAGCCGCGCATGTTCTCGTTCAACAATCCGGCCGGCGCCTGTCCGTCCTGCAATGGCCTGGGTGTGCAGGAGTTCTTCGATCCGGCACGCGTCATCCTGCATCCGCATCTGTCGCTGGCCGGCGGCGCGGTGCGCGGCTGGGATCGGCGCAACCAGCACTACTTCCATCTGCTGCAGGCGCTGGCCAAGCACTTCGACTTCGATGTGGAACAGCCCTGGGACGAGCTGCCCGAGCCTGTGCGCCAGCTGCTGCTGTATGGCAGTGGCGAGGAAGAGATCGAAACGCGTGAGCCGGGCCCGCGCGGCGCACTGTGCAAGCGCCCCTTCGAAGGCATCATGCCGAACATGGAGCGCCGCTACCGCGAGACCGATTCGGCCGCGGTGCGCGAGGAGCTGGGCAAATTCCTCGGCAACCGTCCTTGCCCCGATTGCGGTGGTTCGCGCCTCAATGAAGTGGCGCGCGCGGTGTTTGTCGAAGGCCGCAGTCTGCCGGATCTGACGCATCTGACCGTGGGCTCGGCGCTGGATTACTTCAATTCGCTGCAGCTGCCGGGTTGGCGCGCCAAGGTGGCCGGCCGCATCGTGCGCGAGGTGGGCGATCGCCTGCGTTTCCTGGTCGACGTGGGCCTGGATTACCTGAGCCTGGATCGCAGCGCCGAAACGCTCTCGGGTGGCGAAGCACAGCGCATCCGTCTGGCCAGCCAGATCGGCTCGGGGCTCACCGGTGTCATGTATATCCTGGATGAGCCTTCCATCGGCCTGCACCAGCGCGACAACGATCGCCTGCTGGCCACGCTGCGCAAGCTGCGCGATCTGGGCAACACCGTCATCGTGGTCGAACACGATGAGGATGCGATCCGCGCGGCCGATCATGTGGTGGATCTGGGCCCGGGCGCCGGCGTGCATGGCGGCGCCGTGGTCGCCAGCGGCACACCCGAGGAAGTCGAGGCGAATCCCGAATCGCTGACCGGTGCCTATCTGTCGGGGCGCGAGCAGATCGCCGTGCCGGCCAAACGCCGCAAGCCCGACCCCAAGAAGCAGATCCGCATCCGCAACGCGCGTGGCAACAACCTCGCCAACCTGGATGCCGAGATTCCCATCGGCCTGTTCACCTGCGTGACCGGTGTATCCGGCTCGGGCAAGTCCACGCTGGTGAACGACACGCTGTATGCCTTCGCCGCCGCGCGCCTGAACGACACCGCGCTGTCCGGTGCGGCGCTGGCCTGCGATGCCATCGAAGGGCTGGAGCATTTCGAGCGCATCATCGACATCGACCAGAACCCCATCGGCCGCACGCCACGCTCCAACCCGGCGACCTACACCGGCCTGTTCACCACCATCCGCGAACTGTTCGCGCAGGTGCCGGAATCGCGCGCGCGCGGCTACGACGCCGGCCGCTTCAGCTTCAACGTGCGCGGCGGGCGCTGCGAGGCCTGCGAGGGCGACGGCGTCATCAAGGTGGAGATGCACTTCCTGCCGGATGTGTACGTGCCCTGCGACATCTGCCACGGCAAGCGCTACAACCGCGAAACCCTGGAAATCCAGTACCGGGGCCGCAACATCCACCAGGTGCTGGAAGCCACCATCGAGGATGCGCTGCAGTTCTTCCAGAACGTGCCGGCCGTGGCCAGCAAGCTGCGCACGCTGATGGACGTGGGCCTCTCCTACGTGCGCCTCGGCCAGAACGCCACCACGCTGTCCGGCGGCGAAGCCCAGCGCGTGAAGCTGGCGCGCGAGCTGGCCAAGCGCGATTCGGGCCGCACCCTGTACATCCTCGACGAGCCCACCACCGGTCTGCACTTCCACGACATCGCCCAGCTGCTGGGCGTGCTGCAGAAGCTGCGCGAAGCCGGCAACACCATCGTGGTCATCGAACACAACCTCGATGTCATCAAGACCGCGGACTGGGTGGTCGATCTGGGGCCCGAAGGCGGCGAGCGCGGCGGCAGGATCATCGCCACCGGCACGCCGGAGCAGATTGCGGCCCATCCGGAATCGCTGACCGGGCGGTATCTGAAGCCGCTGCTGGCGAAGAAGCGCGCGGCGGTCGCGGTAACGGGCTGAGCCACGAAGCCAGCCGCTCCAGCCTCGCGGCAGCGGGCCTGTGAACGATCCCATCCGGCGCGTGGCTTCGGTGTGAACCGGATTCGTGATCGAATCGACGCGCAACGACCCGTCCTTTGGCGATGATCCCTCTCTTCTCGGGGAGGGAATGCCATGTGGATCGTCGTCTTGTTCGCCGCGCTCGTCGCGCTACTGGGTTTATTGCTGCGCCATGAGCCGCGACGCGCAGCGGCAGACTCTGACGAGTTCTGGCCGCTGCAGGCACGCCCGCTGCTGACCGAGCGCGAGCAGGCGCTGTATCAGCGACTGAACGGCCTGTATCCGCAATACCGTGTGATGGTGCAGCTGGCGCTCTCGCAGCTGCTCGAGGTGCGCGCCGATGCCGCCGATCCCCTTGGTGTGCGCAATCACTTCAATCAGCTCACCGCCGACTTCGCGCTCTGCGATGCGCACTTCAACGTCGCCGCGGTGATCGAACTCGATGACGGCTTCCACCGGCAGCCTCACCGGCAATACGCCGACACCCGCAAGGAGCGCGCGCTGCGCTCGGCAGGCGTGCGCCTGGTGCGCATTCCGGCGGGGCCGCTGCCGGACGCTCAACAACTTCGGCACAGCATCGATGCCGTACTCGATGCAGTGGTCATGAACGACAGCCGGCCATCGCGCAGCTCTCCAGCACGCAGCCGCTCGCAGCCGAGCCTGTTGCAGACCGTCGCCGCCGAGCTGTTGTGGAAAATTGGCGGCGGAGCGGCCGTTCTCGTGGCGTTCTGGATGCTCTATGCGCGGGTGATCGAACCTGCCGTGATGAAGAGCGTCCAGGCGATTCCCACCGCCGCAGCTCAGCGCGCCCAGACCGCGGCCGCAAGACCCGCGAACCCGGACACTGCGCTCGTGGTGGCGCGTCCCGCCAAACCGCAATCACGCCCTCCAACAAGTGTTCTCAGCGATGCCCAGCTCGCCGAACTGCAGCAGCAACTGGAGCAGCAGCAGGCCCGCACCGCACTGGCACAACGCAAGGCCGCAGCCTGGGCGGCGTTCTACCAGGCACCAGCCGCCTGCGATGAACCTGCCAACTGGTCCGAGCAGGTGGAGTGCGGCAACCGCTACATCCGCGCTCAGCGTGAGTTCGAGAAGCAATGGAGCGCACAACAACCGTCTGCGCCGTAGGACAATGCGGACAGCCTTATGGCAACCCGCGTGCGCGCAAACGCGCGTGCACTGACAGTGCCGTCACTCCCTCCGTCGTACAACAGCGACAAGAGGATAGGAGGAAGCATCATGCTTGGCACCATACTGTTGATCGTCCTGCTGCTGGCGCTGCTGGGTGCATTGCCGACCTGGCCGTACAGCGCTTCCTGGGGCTACTACCCCAGCGGCGGACTGGGACTGGTGCTGGTCATTGTGGTGGTCCTGCTGCTGGTAGGCAGAATCTGAAGCAGCAGAATGGGTCACGGAGCACTTCACCGGCAATCCATGCCCTCGAAGCGCTCCGTCACTCGACGCTTGAGTAGATATGTCTGCTCAGCTCGACACAACTGGCCGCAGAAGGCGGGTCTTTGACCCTGATGACAGTATCTGAGTGCTCCAACTGTCTGGGGAAAACAGCCAGGTTCAACTTCCCGGACTTCGTTGAGCTGTAGAGAGCACCTTCAAATCCAGCCTGGATCAGAAAGCTTGCAAACGTCTGGCTGTTGGCGGGCGTATCAAACAAGACGGGATATTCTCGCCAATTCTCCGCCATGAGTACGGCGCTCAATTCCGTTGCGTTGGCAATCAGCCGCAATGGGGTCGCACGCATCTTCTGCTCCATTGCCCGCACTCTCGCGGACACCTTGAACCCGGCAAGAATGTCCGCGAACGCTTCCAGGTTATGGACCTTCGTCAGGTCAAAGATATTGCGCGCGCGTCCCTCGACGCTTACCCACGTGAAGCTGTCCGTCGCGCAAAGTGTTAGCTCTTCTGCGGTCAATCCCCCGCGCTCATCTTCCCGAACCAAACCGCGCATCTCGCGCAGGCCGGTCTCCAGATCTTGAGCAAGATATAGACATGGAAAGGGTTCGAACCGGCTCGGATCAATGTCTGCCCCATAGTTAAAGCGCCCGCCTGCCCATTTCAGGCTTCCGACGCATGACAAAGGGGTCTGGGAATATTTGTAGGCAACTGCGCGCCCCCAACCACTGAGTTCCACGTCGACGGGCGGCACAGACTGAAGCGCGGCAATCAAGGACTGCTGATGCACCGCTCGTTGAGCTTCGAGTTCGAAGAACCAGAGGTAGTGATACTGCTGAACCGTCTTCGACTTGGCCTGCCAAGTCTGTAGCTGATTGTCGGTGAAGTACTCGAGGAGCAACTCGCCGGGCGGGACCGTTGGCGATGATCCCTCTGGTCCCCTATAGACTTTGTGTAGAAGCCGGCGTCTGCTCTTCTTGTTCTTGTGTTTCGCCACGCCCGGTTCCCTCTTCCATGGCCTGCGTCACGAATCGCAGCAGCTTGTCATATCGACCGAAGCGGATCATGTCCCGCGGACTGGCATTACCCAACAGGGGATTTGGGGTCTGCAGCCAGAGTTTGGTCTTCTGATCGTCCTGAAAGTACTCGAACACCAGATTGCAGATATTCGCGATGTTCGTCAGATGCTGACTCACCGCGGCCGGGACATTGGCGTCGTAGCGAACCGATGTCTTCTTCACGCCAGACAGGCGCGCCAGATCGGCCTTATCAAGTCCTACGAAATCACTGACCTTGCGGTAATCGACACCCGCGGCAGTGCCGAAGGACAGACCGTCCTGACGAGCGACATTCCGGAACAACGCCTGCGGTGAACTCATGGGGAACCCCTGATTCGGGCATCCAATATACACGAATCACCCAAAATTAAACCACGAATGAAACGCGATTCAAACGAGATAGAGAATACATAACTTATTGATTTTATTATTTTTACAAACTCACAAACTTAACCGCTTGACCGCCCGCGCTGCCCACGCCTCCTCGAGCCGCTTCGCCGAAACCGGCACCCGCGTGCGCAGCTGCTGCGCGAACAGCGACACGCGCAGCTCTTCGAGCAACCAGCGAAATTCGTCCTCGGCCGGCGGCAGCAGACCGCGTTCGGCCTTCACGCGCTCGCGATAGCGCGCTTCCAGCGCGGCGACCTGGGCGGCGAGCTGTGCGTCGCGGCCCGGATCGCGCGCGGCCTTCTCCAATCGCTGCTCGATGGCCTGCAGGTAGCGCGGGAATTCGCGCAAACGCTCCCAGGGCGTGACCAGCAGGAAACCGGCCGGCATCAGCCAGGCCAGCTGCGCGCGGATGTCCGCGGCAACGCCAGGCGTCGCTTTTTTCAGCGCCGGCTGAAGGTTGGTCAGCCGCTCCAGCGCCATCTGCACGGCGCGCGAGATCTCCTGCGCCGGCAGGCCCATGCCGGCACGCTGCGTGGTGATGCGCGCATCCAGTGCGGGCTTGCTGCGCAGGGGTTCGCGGCCATCGAGGAACACCGTCATCACCACACGATCGAGCAGGTCATCGCGCAGGTCGCGGGCGGCCACCAGTTCCGGGTTCAGCAGCGGATGCGGCGCGAGATTGCGATAGGCCAGCTCGCCTTTCACATTCACCGCGAGATCCTTGCGCAGGGGCTTCAGATCCCGCGCCATCGCCAGACGGATCATGCGCGCCGTGCCGCGCACATGGCTGGCGCGCGCTTCCGGCAGCGTGGCGAAGGCGCGCAGACCCACGGTCTCACCCTCATCGACCAGCGCGGGATACCCCACCTGGCGCCGACCGTTCTTCTCGCTCTCCTGTTGTTCGGGGATGTCGCCGAACTCCCAGCTGCGCACGCCGCTGGTCAGTTGCGACTGCTGCGCGTACTCGCGCTGCGAGGCGCCGGCGTGTTGCGCGCGCAGCGCCGCCAGACTGCGCGAACGGGCGATGACCTTCTCGGCATCGTCGAGCAGCAGAAAATTCATGCGCAGATGCGGTGGCAGCACGTCGGCGCGGAACGCATCGCGCGGCACGGCCACGCCGCCGACGCGTGACAGTGCGTCGGCCAGCTGCGCGTACATCGAACCGCGGCCGTAGTCGAGCATGGGCAGAACCTTGGCCACCGCATCCGGCACCGGCACGAAGTGCACACGCAGCTGCTTGGGCAGCGCACGCACCAATGCCGTCACCAGCTCCTCGAACAGCCCCGGCACCAGCCAGGCGAAGGGCTCCTCCGGCAGCTGGTTCAGCACATGCAGCGGCAGCAGCGCCGAGACGCCATCATCCTCGTGGCCAGGTTCGAAGCGATAGCGCAGCTGCACCACCAGCGGCCCGGCCGCGACATGATCCGGGAAGCGCTCGGCATCCAGCTCGGCTTCGCCGGGCGAGATGTCGCTTTCGCTCAGCCAGAGCAGCTTGGGCTGCCTGGCTTCCGCCTCGCGGCGCCAGCGCTCGAATGCGGCGCCGGTGGAGATGCCCTCGGGAAGGCGCGCATCGAAGAACGCGTACAGCAGATGCTCGTCGACCAGCAGATCCACACGCCGCCCCTTCTGCTGCAGGTACTCCGTGTCCTCCAGCAGCTTCAGGTTGTGCTCGAGGAAGGGTGCGCGACTGTCGTATTCCATCTGCACCAGCGCGTGGCGGATGAACAGCTGGCGCGCGGCCACCGCATCGACGCGTTCGTAGGGGACGCTGCGCCCAGCAGAGAGCGTCAGGCCGAACAATGTCACGCGCTCGTAAATCGCTGCGCGCGCCGCACGCCGTTCCCAGTGCGGCTCGTAATGCTGGCGCTTCACCAGATGCTCGCCCACCTGTTCCACCCAGAGCGGATCGATGCGCGCCACATTGCGCGCATAGACCTTGGTGGTCTGCACCTGCTCGGCGCTGACGATCCAGGCCGGGCGCGCCTTGAACTGGCCGGAGCCCGGATGGATGTTCAGCCTGGTGCCATTGGCGCCCAGGTACTCGCCCTGCTCCTTGCGCTGCGCCACCTGCGACAACAGACCGGCCAGCAGCGCGCGGTGGATGGCGTCGTACTGACCGGGCTGGGTATTGAGTTGCAACCCCAGCTCGCCCTTGACCACTTCCAGCAACTGACCATGCACGTCCTGCCACTCGCTGAGCCGCAGGTAGGAGAGGAAGTTCTCCTTGCACCAGCCGCGCAGCCTGGCGCGCGACAGCGCAGCACGCTGCTCGGTCCAGGCGCGCCACAGCTTCAGCAGCGAGAGGAAATCGGATTGCTCGTCGCGCAGCAACGCATGCTTCTGGTCGGCCTGGGTCTGCTTGTCGGCGGGCCGATCGCGCGGATCCTGCACCGACAAAGCAGACGCGATGATGGCGATCTCCTCCAGACAGTGTTCCGCGGCACCGGCCAGCAGGATGCGCCCCAGGCGCGGATCCAGCGGCAACCGCGCCAGACGCCGGCCGGTCTCGGTCAGTTGACCTTCTTCGCTCAGTGCGCCCAGCTCCCGCAGCGTGCGCTGGCCATCGCGGATGTAGCGGCCATCCGGCGGTTCGACGAAGGGAAACGCCTCGATGTCACCCAGCTTCAGCGCATGCATTTGCAGGATGACGGCGGCGAGATTGGTGCGCTGGATCTCCGGCTCGGTGAAGGCCGGACGCGCCAGATAATCTTCTTCCGAATACAGGCGGATCGCGATGCCCGGCCCGACGCGACCGCAGCGGCCGGCGCGCTGGTTGGCCGAGGCCTGCGAAATCTTCTCGATGGGCAGGCGCTGCAGGCGGCTACGGTGGCTGTAGCGGCTGATGCGCGCCACGCCGGTGTCGATCACGGCGCGGATGCCGGGCACGGTCAGCGAGGTTTCGGCCACATTGGTGGCCAGCACGATGCGCCGCCTGCCGGAGGAATGGAATACCCGCTGCTGTTCCTCCTGCGCCAGGCGCGAGTACAGCGGCAGCACCTCGCAGCCCTGCGGGTGATGCTTGCGCAGCGACTCGGTGGTCTCGCGGATCTCGCGCTCACCGGACAGGAACACCAGGATGTCGCCGCTCTGATCGCGCCATAGCTCATCGACCGCCGCGAGGATGGCGCCCTGCTCGACGGTGGCCGTCTCGTCGTCCTCTTCATCCAGCTCCACGGCGCGGTAACGCACCTCCACCGGGTAGCTGCGGCCCGACACATTGATGACCGGCGCATCACCAAAGTGCTTCGAGAAACGTTCGGTGTCGATGGTGGCCGAGGTGATCACGATCTTCAGATCCGGCCGGCGCGGCAGCAGCCACTTGAGATAGCCGAGCAGGAAGTCGATGTTCAGCGAGCGCTCATGCGCCTCGTCGACGATCAGCGTGTCGTAGTCGTCGAGGAAGCGATCGCCTTGCGTCTCGGCCAGCAGGATGCCGTCGGTCATCAGCTTGATGAGGCCTTCCGGGCGGCTGCGATCCTGGAAGCGCAACTTGTAGCCCACCAGTTGACCCAGCGGTACCTTCAGTTCCTCGGCGATGCGCGCCGCCACCACGCGCGCGGCGATACGTCGCGGCTGCGTATGGCCGATGATGCCCGCCACGCCGCGGCCCGCTTCCAGGCAGATCTTCGGCAGCTGCGTGGTCTTGCCCGAGCCGGTCTCGCCCGCGACGATGACCACCGGATGCGCTTCGATGGCGCGCCGGATGAGCTCGCGATGCGCGGACACCGGCAGCTCTTCCGGATAGTGGATGGCCGGCATACTGGCAGCGCGCGCCGCCCGCGCGGCACTCGAGACCGCGATCTTCTGCGCCAGCTGCGCCTCGGCCGCCGTGACGTCCCGGCCCCGCTGCCGATCGCCGTGCAGACGGTCGCGCTCGCGCCGCAACCGGAACTGGTCGCGACGCAGGCAGGTGTCGAGGGAGGGAACAGAATCGGGCGGGTTCATGGACGGTGCAGGCGATGCGGCAGCAGATGATAGGGCATCTGCCTGCCAGACGCGTCATCTGCGCATCGAGCACGGGGCGCCACAGCGTGGCGCCCGAAGACCGCTAATCGAGGCTCGCCAATCTGGAACCGGAACCACCTTGCTGCCGAGCCAACCAATCACCAATACGAATGGCCGGGATGACCACCTGCCGGGTGAAATGGGCTTCGGGCTCGTAGGTCTTGATAATCACCTGCGAATCGACCAGTTGCGGTCCATCCACAGGATATTTGGCGAGACCGTTGCGATCCAGAAACGGCAGCTCACCCCCGAAACGCATCAGCGCATCTGGAGCGATCCGGGTCGCGAACGGCGCGTAGCTTGGTGCGCAAACCAGGGTCTCAGGATTGTGGCGACCACTGGGTTGATGCTGCAGGGTGACAGAGGCACAAGGTAGCTTGCCGGTTTTCACGCAATTCATCAGTACCCCGTCGCCATCGGCATCCAACCGCGTGGTACAGCTGCCCACACCTGCGAACGCGCCCTCACCGTTCAGGGCGGCAAAGGCGCCTGACGCGCCTACACGCATTAACGTCAATGAGTAGTCGATCTCCAAGCGCAGCGTCCGATCCTTGAGGCTGGCGTAGGCCGCAGCGGGAATGCGGATGGGCTGATAATCGGCAGGCGCTGCGTCGCCCCCGACTGAACGCCGCATCATGAAGTCCGGTCCCCAGGAGCGCACCATTCCGCTCGCATATTCATTGGCAACCCCCCGATACAAAACGGCACCATCATCCGCAGTCAACCGCACCCGTGCCCGGTCCGTCCAAAGGATGGAATCCTGCGGTAATCCTGCAGCACGCAGCGGAACGTACAAGGTCTTGAAGGGTTCCTGACGGACCGCGCTGATCTCCCGGTCGCCGGGATTGATCGCGACGACCCCTGGCAGCAACACGCCTTCCTTTGGATGATAGACACCCAGGACAGGATCAAAGCTCAGCACCACCTGAGCGCTTGCCGCCGATGATGCGCTCAGCCACTGCTGCACGGCGAAGGTCGAGCGCCACGGCAGCGATTGAATAGTCAGAATCAGCAAAAATGCCAATGCTGTCAGACAACGCGCGCGCAGCGTTGCGCGGCGAAGGTACTGCAGGGGCAGTGTCACGACTGCCAGCAACAGCACCAATAGAGCCCAACCCCAACGCAGCACCCAGTCCGTACCGCTTGCCGGCCCGGAGATGAGGTCGCCACCCAATGCAGTCATCATGGTCACGGCGGTCGCACACAGCACGCCGACACCCAGCATGGTGAACAACACCTGCGCCAATGTACTGGTGACGGCAGCGATCACCAGCATCGGCAAACTGAGAAAACAGAAGATGGCAAGACTTCTGCTCGATGCCGCGCCTAAACTGGCCAGAGCGGAAAAACCATGGACCAACCCCTCCAGGGTATCCGCCACCAGCTGCGGTCCATGCACGAGCAGCAGCACGAACAGCAGTTTCGCGAGCAGCAGGTCCCTGCGACGTACCGGCCGTATCAGCCAGTCCTGCCGCACTCCCGGCACGCCATCCTGATGCACCACCATGACAATCAGCGCCGCCGCCCCTGCCAGCGTCGCATAACGCAGGATCATGGCCAGCGTGATCAGCTCCATGACGCTGTTGCCGCGGTCATAGAAACAGATCATGCCGACGACGATGAATTGCAGAGCCGTAACGATGGCCGCCAGCGGCCAAAGCAGGCGCAGATCTTTGCGGAAGATGTGCCAGATCATGAGCGCACCTCCTGTCCCTGGCCGGCACGGGCCAGCGTCGTGAAGATGCTACGCAAGGAAATGGGCTGCACGTCGATATTGCGTACGCCGCGCAGTGTGGCGGCGATGCGGCTGCTGAGCTCGTCCTGGGAGAACTGGGTATCCACAAAGCTGAGCACATTGCCCACGCGGTTCACCTGCAGCCAGGTTTCCGGAAGCTCTGTCCCCGCTGGTTCCGAAGATCCTAGCGTTACGCGCACTGAACGCAGCCGTCCGGTCAACTCTTCCATCGATTGCTGGAACAGCAGCTGGCCGCCATCGATGAATCCCACATGGGTAGCGACGCCCTCGATTTCATTGAGCTCGTGCGAGGAGATCAGGATTGTCATCTCGCCGGCCTGCCCGAGCAGACCCGTCATGAACTCATCGCGCACCAGCGGGTCCAGACCACTGAAGGGCTCATCCAGGACCAGCAGCGCCGGCCTGAATGGCAGCGCACAGACCAATGCCATCTTCATGCGCATGCCGTGCGAGAGATCGCCAATTTTCCGCTCCAGCGGCAAACGCATGCGCGCGAGAATGTCGCGCTCCAGCGAATGATCCCAGCCTGGATAGAACGGCCGCAGATAGTCGAGATATTCGCCGACCGTGAGTCGCAACGGCATGTCCTGGTTTTCCGAGACATACCCGATGCGTGTCAGCTCGCGCGGCGACAATCGCCGCGAATCCACGCCCAGCAACGTTGCGCTGCCTTCCGATGGCGCAAGGATGTTCATCAGCAGTTTGATGGTGGTGGTCTTGCCGGCGCCGTTGGCGCCGATCAATGCGAAGGCGCTGCCTTCGGGCACCGACAGGCTCAAGCCCCTGAGCGCGTCATGCCGGCCATAGCGTTTTGACAGCTGTTCGGTCTGGATGATCATTTGCGCCGCACCTCTCCGGGTTTTTCCAGCTTGGTCCATTGCGTGGAAAGCGCCTGAATCACATCCTGCAGGCTGGCTCCCACGCGCTTTGCTTCCACGACCAAGTATTCGACTTCTTCCTGCAGCAGCCGCTTTTTGTCCCCCGCCCGCGCCTGCGGTCGCTCCGCCACGATCGTGCCGACACCTGGCGATACTTCCAGCCAGCGTTCATTGATCAGGAACTGGATGACCTTGTGGGCCGTGTTGGGGTGAATCTTCAGATCGGCCGCCAACGCCCGCACCGACGGAAACGGCTGCCCCGGCTGAAACTCGCCACTGAGGAAGGCGCGCTGGGCCGCAAACACCACCTGCTCGAAGATGGATTGGCCGGGCTGCAGATTGAGTCCCAGTAGTGTCACATTTGCAGTGTGACACATAGGACATCAGGGCGGCAAGCTCAGGCCACGCCCAGCGCCTGCGTCAGCTCGTCGTCACCCACCCACAGCGACACCAGATGCTTGAAGTTCCAGTTGTCGGGGGATTCGCGCGCGGTGATCCGGTCAGTGCTGTTGGGGCGCGACAGATCCATCAGCTGCGGCTTCAGCGGCACATTGCCGTTGGTGGAGAAGAACAGCTTCACCACCGGCTTGCTCAGCGATTCAGCATTCTGCTGCACCACCACCCCAAGTCGTCCGGAACTCATGCGCACCAGCGAGCCGGTGGGATAGATGCCGACGCTGCGGATGAAGGCCTTGAAGACGTCGGTGTCGAAGTGACCCTTCCAGGAGGCCATCTGCGCAATGGCATAGGCCGGATCCCAGCCGGACTTGTAGGGGCGGTCGGACGTCACCGCGTCATACACATCGCAGACCGCGCCCATGCGCGCGATCAGCGAGATCTGTTCGGGCGCGAGGCGATCCGGATAGCCGGTGCCGTCCATGCGTTCGTGATGATGGCGGCAGACGTCCAGCACGCTTTCGCTGACACCGCCGACCTCCAGCAGCATTTCATGACCGCGCACCGGATGCGTCTTGATGATGTCGAACTCTTCCGCAGTGAGCTTGCCGGGCTTGTTCAGCACCTCCTGCGGCATGGCTGCCTTGCCCAGATCGTGCAGCATGCCGGCCATGCCGGCATCCCGGCACTGCTCCTGGTTCATGCCCAACTGGCGGCCCAGCGCCACCATCAGCGCGCACACGGTCACCGAATGCAGGTAGGTGTATTCATCCGCGCTCTTCAGCCGCATCAGGCTGATCAGCGCATCGGGATTGCGGTTGATGGACTCCACCACGTCCGCCACCAGTGGTGCGCACACGGTCGGCTCGATGGCCTGACCGAGCCGCACCTGCCTGAACATCTCGCGCATGGCCTGCGCCGAGCGCCGCCGCAGCAGCGCCGCCGCGCGCAGTTCCTCGGCCATGGAGGTGACGATGCGGCGCGGGGCTTCGACCACCGGCGTCTCCAGCACGGCCAGGGTCGCGGCGGCGGCCGGCGCCGGCACGTCGCAGCCCTGCTCGATGTCGATCCAGCATGCGCCGATGCCACTGGCGCGGATCTTCTGCAACTGCTCCTGGTCCTGGATGACGAACCGGGTGCGCCACAGGGAATGCTTCAGCCACGACTCGTCGGTACCCTGCAGGTACATGCCAATCGTGAGCTGGTTCACAGATATCTTCTTCAGCACCGTTTCGAAACCCACTGAACGATGAGCCGGGCGCATCCGCCCGCCCGATGCAGGGGTTATCGGTTGCTTCGGCGCACAATTGAGGTTGCGCCGTTACAAATGATGATAACGACATCAGCGAAGACCATGCCCACGGACGACCGGCGGGCCTGCTGCAGTTCGCCGTTGCACTGCTAAGCTTCAGCCGATGAAACGCCTGCTGGCCCGACACCTGAAGCTGCAACACCTGCGCGTGATCGCGGGCATCGAGCGCCATGGCAGCCTGCGGCAGGCTGCACTGGCGCTGGGCCTCTCGCAGCCGGCGCTGACGCGCACGCTGCACGAAATCGAGCTGCTGGTCGGAGCGCCACTGTTCGAGCGCTCCACCCGCGGCGTAACGCCGAATGCGCGCGGCGCACGCCTGCTGGCCTCGGCACGACGCATCCTGACGGAGCTGGCCGAGCTCGACCAGGATCTGGGCGACGCGAGCGCAGCCGACGAATGGGTGGCGGTGGGCGCCTTGCCGGCCGCAGCCGTGGGGCTGCTCCCCGGCGTTCTGCAGCGCATGCGCGGCAAGGCGCCCGCCTCACGCCTGCGGGTGCTGCAGGGCCAGACCGAGGAGCTGCTGACGGCGCTGTCCACGGGGGAGGTGGATCTGGTGGTCGGGCGCGTCTACCCGACGCCGACGGCCGATGCCTTCGATCGTCAGGTGCTGTACCAGGACGCGGTCGCCGTACTGGCGCGTGCCAGTCATCCGTTGTTTGCCGCCGGTGGCGATCCGCTGGAAGGATTGCAGCGCTATCCGCTGGCGCTGCCCTCGCGCACCCGGGCGGGCGCCACCGAAATCGATGTCGTGCTGAAGCGATTCGCCACACCACCCCTCGTGCAGGTCGAATCCAATTCGCTGCCGCTGGTGCGCGAGCTGCTGCTGACCAGCGACATGCTGACCGTCATGCCCCGCATGATGCTGGCCGGCGATCTGCTGCGCGGCGCGGTGCGCGAGATCGCGGTGCTGCCGGTGGAAGGGGGCCGCCCCTGTGGCCTGATCACCCGCCGGCATGCCCGACTGGGGCCGACCGCCCAGCACTTCATCAGCGCGCTGCGCGCCGAGCTGGCGCTGCTCGATGCCCCGCCGGTCACAGCGAACAGCGCGCCCCATAGCTGATACCCCGATCCGGAAATTCTATCGCAGCTGACCCAGGGCCTGGCCCATCATCGCCCACCATCCGGGGACAGGAACGCCGCCGCAGCGGCGCTGGGGGATGACATGAAATCGATTTTGACCGCGGCCATTGCCGCCGCCGTGCTGGCAACGTCGGTGCACGCACAGAATGCGCCCGCCGGGGACCCAGGCAAGGGCGCGGCAGCGCCTGCCAATGCCGGTCCACCGAGCGGCGCGCCACCGCTCAACACCGCCGTCACGCCTACGCTGCAAAGCGCACTGGCGCTGGCCGAGTCGGCGCTGGCGGCCTGCAAGACCAAGGGTTTTGCGGTCAGCGTCAGCGTAGTGGACTCCGCCGGCCTCGCCAAAGTGACGCTGGGCGCCGATGGCTCGCCGGGCCGTACCGCCACGTCGGTGCGCAAGGCTGCAACGGCCGTGGCCTTCAATGCGCCCGGCTCCGAGCTCGAGGCGCGCGCAGCCAAGGACAAGGATTTCGCAGCGAAGATCGCGGCGAACCCGGACTACAACGATCACCCCGGCTCGCTGCCCCTGCTGCTCGACGGCAAGCTCATCGGCGGCATCGGCATCGGCGGCGCCCCCACCCACGAAGACGACGAAGCCTGCGCGCGCAGCGCCGTCACCCAGCTGCAGGGGAAGATGCACGCTTACACGCCGTAATTTCCTGATCGCCGCCGCTGCCGAGCGGCGAGTCGCCCAGCATCGACGCCGTGCTGCGCTGGATGGCGGAAGATCCTGCCACGCCGGCGCAGATCCGCGCCTGCGTGCGCGATCACGGCCTCGCCGGTGTGCGCATCAGCGGCCCGCAGGCCACCGATGGCAGCTTCCCGTGGCTGAGCTCGCAGGCCGCGCTGGCCACCTGGGCCGCCGCCAATGAACTGGGGCTGGTGCTCGACATCATGACCACGCCGCCCGGCGAGAACCCTGCGGCCATCGCCGAGTTCTCGAAGCTGGCCAGGCAGTTCCCCAAGGTGCGCGTGGTGCTCGATCACATCGGCTGGCTGAAGAACATCTACTGCAAGTTCAGCACCATCAACATCGACCAGCTGGCCGAAGCCAAGGTGTCAGCGCCGGACGTGCTGCCCCTTCTTGCCCCGAACGCCGTGAAGCTCTCCCTCGCCAATACATTGGCCGAGGCGTCGTTGTCCTGCACCTTCTGGGCAAAGCCATAGCCGTCGGTAATAGCGATCCGCTCAGCGCTGCACCTCGAGCGCGCACAGGCTGCGCGCCAGTACGGCGTGATTGGCAAAGTCGGTGAACACACCGTCCACGCCCAGTGCATAGAAGCGCCGGTACTCGGCCAGTGGATCGGCACCGTAGTCCTGCAGCAGGCGGCGCGGCTCGCTGCGGAAGGTGAAGGGATGCACCAGCAGGCCGGCGGCATGCGCATCCTCGACGATGCGGGTGGGCGCGAGCAGCGTGCGTTGCGATTCCTCGCAGCCGCCCCTGGCATCCACGACAGCGCAGCGCGACGGCAGCAGGTAGGCCTTCCAGGGGCCGATGCCGGCGGCATAGGTGGCCACTTCCTTCAGGCCCGCGGGCGTCAGCAGATCGCGATAGGTGCGCGCATCCTGCGCCAGCACGAAGTCGTAGGGGCGCTCGCTGGGCGGCGCGAGCTGCACCGTGCCATCGGCCGCCTGCGATGAGCCATCGACGAGCTGGATCAGCCGCAGCGGCGTGCGCGCATGCAGGTACTTGAGATTGGCGACTTCAAAGGATTCGATGAACACCGGCGCGCTGGCGCTGGTATAGCCGGCCTGCTTCAGCGCGGCCAGCAGCTTGTCCTCCAGCGGCAGGCCCAGCGCCTGGTGGTAGCTGGGGTGTTTGGTCTCCACGTAGAAACCGATGCGCCGGCCGGTGCGCTGGCTCTGCTGTTTCACGAACAGCAGGATTTCATCCAGTGTGGCGATCCGGAAGCGCCCGTCGAAGGAGTGATCGCGATCGGCGAAGGCCTGCACGGCGCGCAGCGTCCTGATCTCGGCCAGCGTGAAATCGCTGGCGAAGAAGCCTTCCTCGGCCACGCCATCGATCTGCACCGTGCGCCGCCGTGCCGCGAATTCCGGATGGCGGCTCACGTCGGTGGTGTTGATGAGATTGGGCTCATGGCGCGCGACCAGCACGCCATCGCGCGTCGACACCAGATCGGTCTCGATGTAGTCCGCGCCCAGGTCGATGGCGAGCTGGTAGCTGGCCAGGGTGTGCTCGGGCAGGTAGCCGGGCGCGCCGCGGTGCCCGATGACCAGCGGTGCATTCGCAGCGCCCGCCACGGCAGCGCAGCTCTGCGCCTGGGCCAGCGGTGCGCCGGCCAGCGCGGCACACAGCGCCGCGAGCAGACGCTTCGTCAGCAGCTCGATCTTCATGTCCGGATCCGGCGGGGCCTGCGTCATCGTTACTGCAGCGAAGTGTGAAGGCTGCAGCTTGCCAGATCGTGGCGTCGAGCGCGAAGCGCCATTCCTTGATGAATGCACAGGGCTGTTCGTGCACACTGCCGACGATCGAAACAGGAAGATGCTTCATGACACGCATGCCATGGTCCGAGTTCGAAACGCTGGCGCCCGACGTGGTCGCCGGCCAGCGCGCCGTGGGCAAAGCGGTAGCCAGCGCCGGCATCGAGCCAGGACTGATCGAGCTCACCAAGATCCGCGCCTCGCAGCTCAATGGCTGCGCCTACTGCCTGCAGCTGCACCTGAATCTGGCGCGGCAGCTCAAGGTTTCCACGGCGCAGCTCGATCAGGTGGCCACCTGGCGCGAAGCCAGCGTGTTCTCGGCGCGCGAGCGTGCCGCGCTGGCCTGGACCGAGGCGCTGACGCGCATGGCGCAGGCGCCGGTGGAGGATGCCCTGTACGCCGGGCTGCAGGCGCAGTTCAGTGCGCCGCAGATCGCGGCGCTCACGGCCTCCGTGGGGCTGATCAACGCCTGGAACCGCATCTGCGGCGCGCTGCAGTTCCTGCCGCCGGCGGCGACGCCCTCGGGCACCTAAGCCGCGACGCTGGCCAGTTCCTGGGCGCTGAGCTTCACGCCGGCGGCCGCCACGTTCTGCTCCAGATGCGCCACCGAGGAGGTGCCCGGAATGGGCAGCATCGCCGGTGAACGCGCCAGCAGCCAGGCCAGCGCCGCCTGCGCCGGGCTGATGCCGCGCCGCGTGGCCAGCTGGGCCAGCGCGCTGTCGGCATTGCTGCGACCACTGTCGCTGCGCGTGCTCTGGCCCAGCGGTGCCCAGGGGATGAAGGCCAGCCCATCGCGCTGGCAGATGGTCAGCACCTCATCCGAGCCGCGGTCGTCCAGGTTGTAGCGGTTCTGCACCGAGACCACCCGGACGATGGAGCGCGCCTTGGCGAGCTGGGCCGCCGAGACATTCGAGAGGCCGATGTGGCGGATCTTGCCGGCCTGCTGCAGCTTCTGCAGTGCGCCCACCGAGTCCTCCAGCGGCACCTGGCGGTCGACGGTATGCAGCTGGTACAGGTCGATGCGCTCCAGACGCAGGCGCTTGAGGCTGGCATCGCAGGCCGCCGTCAGATGGGCCGGACTGCCATCGGGGGTCCAGGAGCCGGCATTGGGCCGGGTGAAGCCGCCCTTGGTGGCGATCACCAATCCGCTGGGGTAAGGCGCGAGCGCCTGCGCGATCAGCTCCTCGCTGACATTGGGGCCATAGGCGTCGGCCGTGTCGATGAAGTTGACGCCCAGCTCCACGGCGCGGCGCAACACGCGCTGGGCCTCGGCCGGATCCTTCGGCGCCCCCCAGATCTGATCACCGGTGATACGCATGGCGCCAAAGCCCAGTCGATTGACCGGCATATCGCCGCCAATGGTGAGGGTGCCAGCGGCACTGGCGCCGGGAGCCGCAACGGCCGGCGCGGCCGTGGCGGCCTGGGCGAGGCCCGGCAGGCCCTGGCCCAGCAAGGTGCCGGCGAGGCAGCCCCCTCCGGCGCTCAACAACTCACGGCGTGTCCAGACTGGATCTCGCATACCGCCCCCGTGTCATTTTTGAATGGAGTGGTTGGAAGGGGCCGATGATGCGCCGGCCGCCGCGAGATTGCAGCCAGTCGCCGCCCCCTAAACCATCGGGCCCATCGGGGGCCAGGCGCGGGGCCGGCGCGAAGCCGCGGGGTCCGCTCAGCGGCGGGCGCCGCTCTGGAAGTACTGGTAGACCTCGCCGTTGCTGACCCGCTCCTGGTAGCGGCCGTCGGTGTACTGGCTGACCACGTCGCGCCAGAACTTCACGGCGCCGGGATTGCGCTGGTACTCCATGATCTCCCAGCGGCCGGCAAAGCGATCCAGGATCAGGCGCACGGCCTGCTGGCCAATGCCGCGCCGCCGCCAACGGCTGTCGATGAAGAATTCCGCCATGGAGAAATCACGGGCCTGCTGGTTGGGCAGGGGCTGCCCCAGCCCGGGTTTGCACAGGCGCACCATGGCAAAGCCCACCGGCTGATCGCCATACAGGACGGTGAAAATCCGGGTGCTGGAGTCGGCGAAGGAGCGCGCCAGCTGGTCGCCGCCGCGATGTCCGATTTCATCCAGCACGGGAAACAGGCCGGTACCCAGCGGGGCGAGGTCGTTCAGATACCCGCCATAGACCGATTCGAGCCAGTCCCTGTCGCCGCGGCTGCGGCGCGAATCGCGCACACTGACATTCATAGCATCACTACCAAAGAAAAAGCCCGCGTAGCCAATCCAGGCCGGCGCGGGCTCTTTACAGCTCTCTTAGCGCAAGAACGCTAGGCGCTGGCGAACTCAAAGCCCCTGGGCGTGAGCCCAGGGAACCTCATCAGCTCGCCGGAGCAGCCGGAGCAGCGCCATCGGCCGGAGCGGCCGGGGCTTCCGCCGGGGCGGCAGGAGCATCAGCAGCCGGAGCGGCCGGGGCTTCGGTGGCCGGAGCAGCGGCCGGAGCAGCGGCCGGAGCAGCGGCTTCCTGGCTGCCGCAGGCGGAAAGAACCAGCGCCGCAGCAAGGGCGCTCAGGGCAAGCTTGGTGTTCATCGATGATCCCCAGAATAGTTCGAAGGTTAAACGTTGAGAGCAAACAAACCAGTTTGTAAGGCGATCTTTACAGAAAACCGCGCCACGGATTTTATAGAGTCTGCGCCACATTTCAATGCATGTGGCAGACAGGGCACGGCTTCGTAATCAACGCTGTTTGGCGAGCAAATCGCGAATTTCCTCGAGCAGCACTTCCTGGCGCGGCGGCGCGGCGGGTGCGGCCGGAGCGGCCGGCGCAGGCTTTTTCAGCTTGTTGATGGCCTTCAGCGCGAAGAACAGCACCAGTGCGATGATGATGAAATCGAAGATGGTCTGCACGAAGGAGCCGTACTTGACGACCACTTCCTTGCCGGTGGGATCGGTGCCCAGCGCGATGGCGAGATCGGAAAAATTCACGCCACCGGTCCATTTGCCCAGTATGGGCATGAATACGTCGCCGACCAGCGAGGAGACGATCTTGCCGAATGCCGCGCCGACGATGACGCCGACCGCCATGTCGACGACATTGCCCTTCATGGCAAATTCTTTGAATTCTGTGGCCAGGCCCATGTTGCGCTCCTGAAAAAAAGATAAAGGGGCGGGTCGCACCAGGCGGCCCGCCCCTATCTTACTTATGTTGGCGCCGGAGAATCAGCCCGCAGCAGCTTTCTTGCGCGCACGCTTCCTGGGAGCCTCGGCCGGAGCAGCTTCAGCGGCCTCGGCCTTGCTGGCCGTCTTCTTCGAGGCGCGCTTGGGCTTGGCGGCCTTGGCATCCGGCCCGCCGGCCACCTTGGCCGCCGGACCATCCACCAGCTGCATCAGCGCCATCGGAGCATTGTCTCCGGCGCGCGGCAGCATGCGCAGGATGCGGGTGTAACCGCCGGCACGGGCCGCAAAGCGCGGGCCCAGATCGCCGAACAGCTTTTCCACCACCGAGGTGTCACGCAGGCGGGCGAAAGCCAGGCGCCGGCTGGCGTCCGAATCCTTCTTGCCCAGCGTGATCAGCGGCTCGACCACCCGGCGCAATTCCTTGGCCTTGGGCAGCGTGGTTTTGATGGTTTCATAGCGCAGCAGCGCAGTGGCCATGTTGCGCATCAGCGCATGGCGGTGCGAGCTGTTACGCGAGAGCTGACGCCCGGAAAGCTTGTGACGCATGGTTGTCTCTCAAATCTTCTTCAGATCAGTCCGCTGTCTTCATCGTGGCGCAGGCCGGCCGGCGGCCAGCCATCGAGGCGCATGCCCAGCATCAGGCCGTGGCTCTGCAGCACTTCCTTGATTTCGGTCAGCGACTTCTTGCCCAGGTTCGGCGTGCGCAGCAGCTCCACTTCGGTACGCTGCACCAGATCGCCGATGTAATGGATGTTCTCGGCCTTCAGGCAGTTGGCACTGCGGACCGTGAGCTCCAGCTCGTCCACCGGACGCAGCAGGATCGGGTCGAACTGCATTTCGGTGGTCTTGGCGACGGCCTCGTCCTCACCCTGCAGGTCGACGAACACCGACAGCTGATCCTTGAGGATGCCGCCGGCGCGACGGATGGCTTCTTCCGCCTCGATGGTGCCATTGGTTTCGATGTCGATGATCAGCTTGTCCAGGTCGGTGCGCTGCTCGACGCGGGCCGCTTCCACGGCGTACGTGACACGGCGGACCGGGCTGAACGAGGCGTCCAGCAGCAGACGGCCGATCGGACGGGTCTGCTCCTCGAAGGCCACGCGCTGCACTGCCGGACGATAGCCGCGGCCGCGCTCGACCTTCAGCGTCATCGACAGTTCGCCGGCCTTGGTCAGGTTGGCGATGACCAGATCCGGGTTCACGACTTCGATGTCGTGATCGGTCTGGATGTCACCGGCGGTGACCGGGCCCGGGCCCTTCTTGTGCAGGCGCAGTTCGGCGCTGTTGCGCGTATGCATGCGCAGGGCGACGGACTTCAGGTTCAGCAGGATGTCGACCACGTCTTCCTGCACACCTTCGATGCTGGTGTACTCATGCAGCACGCCGTCGATCTCCACTTCCGTGATGGCCGCACCCGGCATCGAGGAGAGCAGCACGCGGCGCAGCGCGTTGCCGAGCGTGTGGCCGAAGCCGCGCTCGAACGGTTCGATGACGACGCGCGCCTGGCGGGCCGCAACCGGCTGCACCTTGACGACGCGGGGCTTGAGAAACTCAGTGACTGACGCTTGCATAGCAGTCCCACCTTACGATTGAAAGCACCGCACGACCTTGAGCCTGTATGGCTCGAGGCCTTGCGGCGCGAAACCAGAACGATTACTTCGAATACAGCTCGACGACCAGATTCTCGTTGATGTCCGGGAGAATCTCGTCGCGGGCCGGCACGGCCTTGAACACGCCGCGGAATTCCTTGTCGTTCACTTCGACCCATTCCGGGAAACCGACCTGCGTGGCCAGAGCCAGCGAGCTCTGGATGCGCAGCTGGTTGCGGGCCTTCTCGCGCACCTGCACCACGTCGCCGGCGGCGACCTGGTAGGAAGCGATCGTGACCGTCTTGCCGTTCACCTCGATGGACTTGTGGCTCACCAGCTGACGGGCTTCGGCGCGCGTGGCGGCGAAACCCATGCGGTACACCACGTTGTCGAGGCGCGACTCCAGCAGCTTCAGCAGCGTTTCGCCGGTGGCACCAGTGCGGCGCGCAGCCAGCTGGTAGTAGTTGCGGAACTGACGCTCCAGCACGCCGTACATGCGGCGCAGCTTCTGCTTTTCGCGCAGCTGCGTGCCGTAGTCGGACAGGCGCTGACGACGCTCGCTCTTCACGCCGCCGGGCGGCACCTGAAACTTGCACTTGCTCTCGAGCGGCTTCGCAGCGCTCTTGAGGAAAAGATCCGTGCCCTCGCGACGGGCGAGTTTGCACGTGGGACCGATATAACGCGCCATGCTCTATTCCTTCGCCACGCTCAGACGCGGCGCTTTTTCGGCGGACGGCAGCCGTTATGCGGAATCGGCGTCACGTCCTCGATGCTGGTGATCTTCAGGCCGCAGGCGTTCAGCGCCCGCACAGCCGATTCGCGCCCGGGGCCAGGGCCGCCGACGCGCACTTCCACATTGCGCACACCGTGCTCCTGCGCAGCGACGCCCGCCTTCTCGGCCGCCACCTGGGCAGCGAACGGCGTGCTCTTGCGCGAGCCGCGGAAACCACAACCGCCCGAGGTCGCCCAGGACAGCGTGTTGCCCTGACGATCGGTGATCGTGATGATGGTGTTGTTGAACGAAGCGTGCACGTGCGCGATTGCGTCGAGCACGTTCTTGCGCGCCTTCTTGGGCTTCTTGGCCCCGCCGGCAGCGCTCTGCTGTGATTTCTGTTCAGCCATTTGTGTCTCTGTGCCTTAACTCTTGGCTCATGCCTTGCCCGGAGGCGCGTTCAGCTTCACCGCCTGCTTGCGCGGCCCCTTGCGGATGCGCGCATTGGTGCGCGTGCGCTGGCCACGGACCGGCAGACCCTTGCGATGACGCAGGCCACGCCAGGTGCCCAGGTCCATCAGGCGCTTGATGTTCATCGAAACTTCACGGCGCAGGTCGCCTTCCACCGCGATCTTGGCGATCTGGTTGCGGATGGCGTTGATCTCGGCTTCGGTGAGATCCTTGACCTTGGTGGTCGAGCTCACGCCCGCGCCCTCGCAGATCTCCACCGAACGGGTGCGCCCGATGCCGAAGATGTGGGTCAGACCAATGACCACATGCTTGTTCATCGGGATGTTGATACCGGCAATACGTGCCATATAAGTCCCTAAACCCGCGCCCCAAAAGGCGACAATTTAACCACAAATCGGCCCTCCGGCGTAGTCGCCAGGGTCAGGCCGTACCTAAATTAGCCCTGCCGCTGCTTGTGGCGGGCGTCCGAGCAGATCACGTAGACCACGCCGCGGCGCCGCACAATCTTGCAGTTCTTGCAGATCTTCTTGACTGACGGACGTACTTTCATCGCTCACCCAGTGCTTCGAATTGTCTTATCAGGAGCCGGCAGCGCCCGAGCCACTCCGGCCCGGACCCAGCAGGTTCGCCTTCTTCATCAAACCCGGATAGTGGTGCGACAGCGTATGCGCCCGCAGCTGGGCCATGAAGTCGATCACCACCACCACGACGATCAGCAGCGAGGTGCCGCCAAACTGGAACGGTACGCCCTGCGACGACACCAGAAATTCCGGCAGCAGGCACACGCCCATGATGTAGAGCGCGCCCCACAGCGTCAGGCGGGTGAGCACCTTGTCGATGTACTCGCCGGTCTGCTGGCCGGGGCGGATGCCCGGGATGAAGGCCCCGGACTTCTTCAGGTTGTCGGAGGTCTCGCGCGCGTTGAACACCAGGGCGGTGTAGAAGAACGCAAAACCCAGGATCAGCGCTGCGTACAGCACCAGATGCAGCGGCTGGCCGTAGCCCAGCGCGGCGGCGATGTTCTGCAGCACTTCGCCGAACTTCGAATCCGAGGCGGTGCCGAAGAAGCTGGCCAACGTGGCCGGGAACAGCAGCAGGCTCGAAGCGAAGATCGGCGGGATCACGCCCGACATGTTCAGCTTGAACGGCAGGTGGCTGTTCTGGCCGGCGTACAGGCGGCGGCCCACCTGGCGCTTGGCGTAGTGCACGGCGATGCGGCGCTGCGCGGTCTCGACGAACACGCAGAAGGCCGTGACGCCGACGATGATGGCGATCAGCACGATGGCGAACAGCGGGTTCATCTGGCCGCTGCTGACCGACTCCACGGTGGTGCCCACGGCGCGCGGCAGGCCCGCCACGATGCCGGAGAGGATCAGCATGGAGATGCCGTTGCCGATGCCGCGCTCGGTGATCTGCTCACCCAGCCACATCAGGAACATGGTGCCGGTGGTCATGGTCAGCGTGGCCGTCAGCAGCCACTGGAAGCCGCCGGCCAGCACCAGGCCGCCGTTCTGCAGCGCCACGGCGGCACCGAACGACTGGAACACGGCCAGCGCCACGGTGCAGTAGCGGGTGAGCTGGGTGCTCTTGCGGCGGCCCGACTCGCCTTCCTTGCGATATTCCATCAGCGTCGGCACCACCATCGACAGCATCTGCACGATGATCGAGGCCGAGATGTAGGGCATCACGCCCATCGCGAAGATCGACAGGCGCTGCAGCGCGCCGCCGGAGAACATGTTGACCACGCCCAGGATGGTGTTGGACTGGTCGTTGAAGTAGCGCGCCACCGCTTCCGGGTTGATGCCCGGAACCGGAATGAACGTGCCGATCCGGTAGACCACCAGTGCGCCGATCAGGAACAACAGCCGCGCGCGGATATCACCGAGGCGACCGGCCTCGGCGAGAGCTGCTGCGGGGTTCGAGACGGGCGACTGGGCCACGGATCAGGCCTCCAGCTTGCCGCCGGCCGCTTCGATCGCAGCGCGGGCGCCCTTGGTGGCGCCGACACCCTTCAGGGTGACGGCCTTCTTGATCTCGCCCGACAGCACGACCTTGGCCTGCTCGGCGAACACCGGCACGATCTGCGCTTCCTTCAGGGCAGCCAGGTCGATGACGGTGGCGCTGATCAGCGCCAGCTCGGACAGACGCACTTCGGCGCGCGTGGCCTTGATGGCGGAGCGGAAGCCCACCTTGGGCATACGACGCTGCAGCGGCATCTGGCCGCCTTCGAAGCCGACCTTGTGGTAGCCACCCTTGCGGGCGCGCTGACCCTTGACGCCGCGGCCGCAGGTCTTGCCCTGGCCAGCGGAGGCGCCGCGACCGACGCGCAGCTTGGGGCGGCGCGAACCGGCCACCGGCTTGAGTGTGTTCAGGCGCATCAGTGCTGCTCCACTTTCAACATGTGGGTGGCCGCGTTGATCATGCCGCGGTTTTCCACGGTGTCAGCCACGCTCACGGTCTGATTCAGACGGCGCAGGCCCAGACCGCGCACCGAAGCCTGAATGCGCTTGAGCTGCCCGGCGGTGCTCTTCACCAGCTTTACTTTGATTTGCTTGGCGGCCATTTGATTATCCGATGATCTCTTCGAGGCTCTTGCCGCGCTTGGCGGCGATGTCCTGCGGCGAACGCACGTTGGCCAGCGCCTTGACGGTGGCGCGCACCACGTTGATCGGGTTGCGCGAGCCGTAGCTCTTGGCCAGCACGTTGCGCACGCCGGCGCATTCCAGCACCGCGCGCATGCCGCCGCCGGCGATGACGCCCGTACCTTCCGAGGCCGGCTGCATCAGCACGCGGGTCGCGCCATGCTCGCCGCGCACGGCGTAGTGCAGCGTGTCGTTGCGCAGGCTGACATTGACCAGGCTCTTGCGCGCCTGCGCCATGGCCTTGGAGATGGCCACCGGGACTTCGCGGGCCTTGCCGAAGCCGAAGCCGACGCGGCCGGCGCCATCGCCCACCACGGTCAGGGCCGTGAAGCCGAACTGACGGCCGCCCTTGACGACCTTGGCGGTACGGTTGACGGCGACCAGCTTCTCCAGCATGTCGTCGGCATTCTGTGACTTTTCGATGCGTGCCATGTGCGTTGCAGTCTCTGATTAAGTCTTAGAACTCGAGTCCAGCTTCGCGGGCCGCGTCGGCCAGCGCCTTGACGCGTCCATGGAACTGGAACCCGGCACGGTCGAACGCGACCTTGGTGATGCCAGCGGCCAGGGCAGCGGCGGCAATCGCCTTGCCGACAGCCTTGGCAGCATCGACGTTGCCGGTGCCTTCGAGACCCTTGGCCACTTCTTCCTGCACGGTGGACGCCGTGGCCAGCACATGCGCGCCGGCGGCATCGAACACCTGCGCATAGATATGGCGCGGCGTGCGGTGGATCGTCAGGCGCGCGACGCCCTGCTCGCGGATCCGGGCGCGAGTCTTCAGGGCACGCCGCTGACGGCGGTCTTTCTTCGTGATTTTCATTACTTCTTCTTCCCTTCTTTCAGGGAGATTTTCTCATCCGAGTAACGCACGCCCTTGCCCTTGTACGGCTCCGGCGGACGGATACCACGGATCTCTGCGGCGATCTGCCCCACCTTCTGGCGGTCGATGCCCTTGATCAGGATCTCGGTCTGGCTCGGCGTCTCGATGCTGATGCCTTCGGGGATCGCGAAGTTCACCGGGTGCGAGAAGCCCAGCGCCAGATTCAGCGCCTTGCCCTGCACCTGGGCGCGATAGCCCACGCCGACCAGCTCGAGCTTGCGCTCGTAGCCCTTGGACACGCCGTTGACCATGTTGGCCAGGTGCGCGCGGGTCGAACCGGCGCTGGTGCGCACGGCGTCGTCGCCCTGGTACTTCACTTCAACGTTCTTGCCTTCCTGCACCACGCTGATGCCCGTGCTCAGCGGCAGCGACAGGCTGCCCTTGGCGCCCTTCACCGTCACAGCCTCGCCGGCAACCGTCACGGTCACGCCGCTGGGCAGTTCGATGACTCGTTTTGCAACTCTGGACATATGTGTTACTCGCTTAGGCGACCACGCACAGGACTTCACCGCCCTGGCCGATGGCGCGCGCAGCCTTGTCGGTCATCACGCCCTTCGGCGTGGAGACGATCACCGTGCCCATGCCACCCAGCACACGCGGCAGCTCTTCCTTGCCGCGATAGATACGCAGGCCGGGACGGCTGACACGCTCGAGGCGGTCGATGACCGGACGACCGTCGTAATACTTCAGGTCGACCGTCAGCGTCGGCTTGCCTTCGGCATCGGCGACACTGAAGTTGGCGATATAGCCTTCGTCCTTCAGCACCTTGACGATGGCGGCCTTCAGCTTGGAGGCGCCCAGGGAAACGCTCGGCTTGCCAGCGGCCTGTCCATTACGGATGCGCGTCAGCAGGTCGGCAACCGGATCTGTCATGCTCATCGTTTAGGCTCCTACCAGCTTGCCTTGGCAAGCCCAGGGATCTCGCCGCGCATGGCGACTTCACGGATCTTGGTGCGTGCCAGACCGAACTTGCGGTACACGCCGCGCGAACGGCCGGTGATCGCACAGCGCTTGCGCTGGCGGGTCGGGCTCGCGTCGCGCGGCAGCTTCTGCAGCTGCGTCTGGGCGGCGGCGCGCTCTTCCGGCGAAGTCTTCGGGCTGCGCACGGCCTCCTTGAGGGCTGCGCGCTTCGCCGCGAACTTCTTCGCAGTGGACTGACGACGCTTTTCGCGTTCGATCATGTTGGTCTTGGCCATACCGGTTCCTTGAAATGCTTACTTGCGGAACGGGAAGTTGAAAGCTTCCAGCAACGCGCGGCCCTGCTTGTTGTCCCGCGCCGTCGTGGTGATGGTGATGTCCATGCCACGCAGCTGATCGATCTGGTCGTACTGGATCTCGGGGAAGATGATCTGTTCCTTGACGCCCAGGCTGTAGTTGCCCTGGCCATCGAAGGCGCGGGCCGAAACGCCACGGAAATCGCGGATACGCGGTATCGCCACGCTGATCAGACGGTCCAGGAACTCGTACATGCGCTCGCCACGCAGCGTGACCTTGGCGCCGATCGGCAGGCCTTCACGCAGCTTGAACGACGCGATGGCCTTGCGGGCCTTGCAGATCAGCGGCTTCTGGCCGGTGATCCTGGTCAGATCGCCCACCGCGGCATCGACCACCTTGCGGTCGGCCACGGCTTCGCCCACGCCCATGTTGACCGTGATCTTGACGATGCGCGGCACTTCATTGACGTTGGCCAGACCCAGATCTTTCTGGAGCTGCGCCACGATCTTCTGCTGATAGAGCTCTTTAAGCCTTGCCATGTTCGTTACGCCTTAAGCGTCGATGACTTCGCCGTTCGACTTGAAGAAGCGCACCTTCTTGCCGTCGGCCAGCGTTTTGAAACCAACCCGATCGCCCTTCTTGGCGGCCGGATTCCAGATGGCGACCTTGGCTGTAGGAAGCGGCATTTCCTTCTCGATGATGCCGCCCTGCACGTTCGCCTGGGGATTGGCCTTGGTGTGGCGCTTGCTCTTATTGATGTTCTCAACCAGCAGCCGCGCGTCCGGATAGACACGCAGCACGGCACCGCGCCGACCCTTGTCCTTGCCGGAGAGCACCACCACCTGATCGCCTTTCCTGATCTTTTCCATTGCGATTACCTTGGCCTGCCGCTCACAGCACTTCGGGCGCGAGCGAGATGATCTTCATGAACTGCACCGTACGCAGCTCGCGGGTCACGGGCCCGAAGATGCGGGTGCCGATCGGCTCGAGCTTGTTGGTCAGCAGCACGGCAGCGTTGCCGTCGAACTTGATCAGCGAACCGTCCGGGCGGCGCACGCCACGGCGCGTACGCACCACGACCGCGTCATAGACTTCGCCCTTCTTCACCTTGCCACGGGGGATCGCGTCCTTGACGCTCACCTTGATGACATCGCCCACCGTCGCATAGCGGCGGTGCGAACCACCCAGCACCTTGATGCACATCAGGGTGCGGGCGCCGCTGTTGTCGGCGGCATTGAGCATTGTGCGCAGCTGGATCATCGCGTTGCTTCCGTAATTGTTCTGCTGTTACTGCGCGGCGCGTTCGACGATCGCGTGCAGGCGCCAGGACTTGCGGCGCGACAGCGGACGGCAAGGCGTGATCGCGACGGTGTCGCCTTCACGGGCCTCGTTGTTCTCGTCGTGCGCCAGCAGCTTGGTGGTGCGGCGAATGTACTTGCCATAGGTCTCGTGCTTCACCAGGCGCTCGATCGAAACAGAGATGGTCTTGTCCATCTTGTTGCTCGTGACGCGGCCAGTGAGCGTGCGAACGCTTTTCTCGGTCTCGCTCATGCCTTCTCTCCAGCCAGCTGCGCGGCGCGCAGCACGGTCTTGACGCGCGCAATGTTCTTGCGCACCTTGCCGAACTGGTCAGGCTTCACGGCCTGGCCGGTGGCGCGCTGCAGGCGCAGGGCGAACTGCTCCTTGCGCAGATTCAGCAGCTCGGCCTTCAGGTCCGCGGCGGACTTCTTGCGCAGCTCTTCGATGTTCATTAGCGCACCTGACGCTTGACGAATGTGGTGGCCACCGACAGCTTGGCACCCGCCAGACGGAACGCTTCGCGGGCATCGGCCTCGCTCACGCCTTCCATCTCGAACAGCACCTTGCCGGGCTTGATCTTGGCGACCCAGTACTCGACGTTGCCCTTGCCCGAGCCCATGCGCACTTCCAGAGGCTTCTGGGTGATGGGCACGTCCGGGAACACGCGGATCCAGATCTGGCCGCCGCGCTTGACGTGGCGGGCCATGGCGCGACGCGCCGCTTCGATCTCGCGCGCGGTCATGCGCGCACGCTCGGTCGCCTTGAGGCCGAAATCGCCAAAGGCCACCGTGCTGCCGCGCTGCGCCAGGCCGGTGTTACCGCCCTTGAACTGCTTGCGGTACTTGGTACGTTTTGGTTGCAGCATGTCGTTAAACCTTTAAGCCGTGGCGCCTTCGGCACCCGGAGCGGCGGTCTCGGCCGGCTGTTCGGCGCCACGCGCCACTTCAGCCTGGTCGAACACCTCGCCCTTGAAGATCCAGACCTTCACGCCGATCACACCGTAGGTGGTGCGCGCCTCGGCCAGACCGTAGTCGATGTCGGCACGGAAGGTGTGCAGCGGGATGCGGCCTTCGCGCACCCACTCGGTGCGGGCGATCTCGGCGCCGTTGAGACGGCCCGACAGACGCACCTTGATGCCCAGCGCGCCGCTGCGCATCGTGCCCATCACCGCACGCTTCATGGCGCGGCGGAACATCACGCGCTTCTCGATCTGCTGCGCGATGCCTTCGGCAACCAGCTGCGAATCGAGCTCCGGCTTGCGGATCTCGGCGATGTTCAGGCGCACGTCATTGACGGCCATGCCGAGCAGCTTGGCGGTTTCGCCACGCAGCTTCTCGATGTCCTCGCCCTTCTTGCCGATCACGATGCCAGGACGCGCGGTCTGAATGGTGATGTTGACCTTCTTCGCGGCGCGTTCGACCAGCACGCGGCTGACCGAGGCTTCCGAGAGCTTCTTCTTCAGAAACTCGCGGACGCGGAAATCCGTGTGCACCAGCACCGGGAACTGCTTCTTCGTCGCATACCACTTCGACACCCAGTCGCGGGTGATGCCCAGACGAATACCTAGCGGGTTGACCTTCTGGCCCATGTGCTAGTCCTTCTTCCCGTCGCTGACCTGAACCATGATGTGACTGTTGCGCTTGACGATGCGGCTGCCGCGACCCTTGGCGCGAGCGGCAAAGCGCTTCAGCACCGGGGCGGTATCCACTTCAATGCGCGAGATCTTCAGCTCGTCGATGTCCGCGCCGTTGTTGTGCTCGGCGTTGGCAATGGCCGACTCGAGCACCTTCAGCACGAGGGCAGCGCCCTTCTTCGGCATGAAACGCAGCGTCGCAATCGCGAGGCCGACCTTCTTGCCGCGCACGACGTCCGCCACCAGGCGGCACTTCTGCGGCGAGATGCGCGCGTAGCGCAAAATGGCTTGTGTCTGCATGGCTTAGGTTGAAACCTTCTTGTCGCCGCCGTGGCCCTTGAACACGCGGGTCGGCGAGAACTCGCCCAGCTTGTGACCGACCATGTTCTCGGACACCAGCACGGGGATGTGCTGCTTGCCGTTGTGCACAGCCAGCGTCAGACCCACCATTTCGGGGATCACCATCGAACGCCGCGACCAGGTCTTGATCGGGCGGCGATCGCTCTTGCTCGAGGCAACCTGCACCTTCTTCAGCAGATGCAGATCGACGAACGGACCTTTTTTCAACGAACGAGGCACGCTTACTTCCTCCGCTGCACGATCATGTTGCTCGTGCGCTTGTTGCGGCGAGTCTTCTTGCCCTTGGTCTGCCAACCCCAAGGCGAAACCGGATGCGGATTACCCTGGCCGCTCTTGCCTTCGCCACCACCGTGCGGGTGATCGACCGGGTTCATCGCCAGACCACGCACCGTCGGGCGGATACCGCGCCAGCGCTTGGCGCCGGCCTTGCCGTAGGTACGCAGGTTGTGTTCGTCATTCGACAGCTCGCCGATGGTGGCGCGGCAGTCGACATGCACCTTGCGGGTCTCACCCGACTTCAGGCGCAGATACGCATAGATGCCTTCGCGCGCCGTGAACTGGGCGTAACCACCGGCGCTGCGCGCCAGCTGGCCGCCGCGGCCCGGCTTGAGCTCGATGTTGTGCACCATGCCGCCGATCGGGATGTGGCGCAGCGCCATGGCATTGCCGGCCTTGATCGGCGAATCCGCACCTGAACGCAGCTCGTCGCCTTCCTTCACGCCCTTGGGCGCCAGGATGTAACGGCGCTCGCCGTCGGCGTACTTCAGCAGCGCGATGTGCGCGGTGCGGTTCGGATCGTACTCCACGCGCTCGACAGTGGCGGCAATGCCGTCCTTGTCGCGACGGAAGTCGATCAGGCGGTACTTCTGACGCGAGCCACCGCCGACATGGCGGGTGGTGATGCGGCCGAAGTGGTTACGCGCGCCGGTCTTGTTCTGGTGAACGGTCAGCGGCTCGTACGGGCCGCCCTTGTACAGGTGCGAGCGACTCACGCGCACCACGAAACGGGCGCCTGGCGAAGTCGGCTTGAGTTTGATCAGTGCCATTGCCTGCTACCTTTCCAGATCCTCAGGACGCCTTGACGGCGGCCTGGGTTTCGAAATCGATGCTCTGGCCGGCGGCCAGACGCACATAGGCCTTCTTCCAGTCCTGAGTACGGCCGAGGCGCGCGCCGAAGCGACGCTCCTTGCCGGGCTCATTGACCACCTGCACGCCTTCGACCTTGACACCGAACATCAGCTCGACGGCCTGGCGCACTTCCGTGCGGGTCGCATTGCGACGCACGCGGAAGGTGTACTGGTTCGCGGTCTGCAGCAGGGTCGAAGTCTTTTCGGTGACGTGCGGGGCGACCAGCACGGTCATCAGTCTTTCACGGCTCATTGCAGACGCTCCTCAAGCAGCTTCACCGCGCCGACGGTGATCAGCACCTTCTCGTAACGCGCCAGGCTGACCGGATCCACCGCGGTGACCGGCAGCACCTGCACATAGGGCAGGTTGCGCGCGGCCAGGAACAGCTTCTCGTCCAGCGCTTCAACAATGATCAGCGCGTTCTGCTCGACACCCAGCGTCTTCAACTGCGTGAGCAGCAGCTTGGTCTTCGGCGCCTCGACGGCCAGCTCGGAGAGCACCACCAGGCGATCCTGACGCACGAGCTCGGAGAGCATCGAGCGGATCGCGCCGCGGTACATTTTGCGGTTGACCTTCTGCGAATGATCGCGGGGCGCAGCGGCGAACGCACGACCACCACCGACCCAGATCGGGCTGCGGATCGAACCGGCGCGGGCCGAACCGGTGCCCTTCTGGCGCCACGGCTTCTTGCCGCCGCCACGCACCTCGGCACGGGTCTTCTGCGCCTTGGTACCCATGCGGCCGGCCGCACGGTAGGCATTGACCACCTGGAACACCAGCGCCTGGTTGAACTCGGTGCCGAAGGTTTCTTCGGACACGGTCAGCTCGGCACCGCCATTAGCAACTTTGAGCTTCATATCGGCTTACTTCTTCTTGGTCTCGGCCTTGCTTGGCGTCACGGCTTTGCGCCTGGCCAGACGGGCCGTCTTCACGGAAGGACGCACGATGACCTCGCCACCCTCGGCGCCCGGCACCGCGCCGCGGATCAGCAGCAGGTTGCGTTCGGCGTCGACACTGACGATCTTCAGATTCTCGGTGGTACGACGCACCACACCCATGTGACCGGACATGCGCTTGCCCGGGAACACGCGGCCCGGCGTCTGGCGCTGGCCGATCGAACCCGGGACGCGATGCGACACCGAGTGACCGTGCGAAGCGTAGCCGCCCGCGAAGTTGTGGCGCTTCATGACGCCGGCATAGCCCTTGCCGATCGTGGTGCCGGTGACGTCCACCACCTGACCGGCGGTGAAGCGATCGACCTTCAGCTCGGTGCCCGCGGTCAGCTCGGCGCCTTCGCCGTTGACGACGCGGAATTCCACGAGGTTCTTGCCCGGGGCCACATTGGCCTTGGCGTAGTGACCGGCAACGGCCTTGCCCAGCAGCTGCGGGCGGCGCGTGCCATAGGTGACCTGCACGGCGGCGTAGCCGTCCGTTTCCCGGGTCTTGACCTGGGTGACCCGATTCGGGAGCACCTCGACCACGGTCACGGGTACCGATTCACCGGCATCCGTGAAAACGCGCGTCATGCCGCATTTGCGGCCGACCAAACCAATTGCCATCTCTAATTCCTCTCATGAGGCCGGCACTGCGATTGGTGCCAACCTACGAAAAAAGGCGTGACTACAAGGAGGGCGCAGCAGTGCTGCGATGCTCTCGAGTGGTCTTGGCGCCTACCGCCAACCTCGCCCGAATGTCGCTTTACGCGACCCCACCTCTGCTTTTAGGGGCAGGGGTGGGAAAAGGGCGCGCAGTATAACAACCGGATGGCCGGATACAAGGGGTTTTGAACCCTTTTTCCGGCGGGCCTCAGGGGCCCGTCCGCCTGTCACTGCGCTCCCGGCTCCAGTCAGGTTATTGCGTTGCCGCAAACCCCTTCATGGGCGGGATCCGTTTCGAGCGGATCCCGCTGCCCCAGGGCCGTCGGGCCCCGGCGCGCCTCAATTCAACTTGATCTGCACGTCCACGCCGGCCGGCAGCTCGAGGCGCATCAGCGCATCGACGGTCTTGTCGGTCGGGTTGAGGATGTCCATCAGACGCTTGTGGGTGCGCAGCTCGAACTGGTCGCGCGCATCCTTGTCGGAGTGCGGCGAGACCAGCAGCGTGAAGCGCTCCATCTTGGTCGGCAGGGGCACCGGGCCCTTGACCGTGGCGCCGGTACGACGCGCCGTGTCGACAATCTCCTTGGCGGAGTTGTCGATCAGGCGGTGGTCGAACGCCTTGAGGCGGATGCGGATGTTCTGATTGGCCATGGTAGTGAATCCTGGTCGAAATCGGTTACTTGATGATCTTGGAGACGACGCCGGCGCCGACGGTGCGACCACCCTCGCGGATGGCGAAGCGCAGGCCCTCTTCCATCGCGATCGGCGCAATCAGCTCCACCGTCATCTTGATGTTGTCGCCCGGCATCACCATCTCCACACCTTCCGGCAGCTGCACCAGCCCCGTCACGTCCGTCGTGCGGAAGTAGAACTGCGGACGATAGCCCTTGAAGAACGGCGTATGACGGCCGCCCTCCTCCTTCGTCAGCACGTACACCTCGCACTCGTACGTCGTGTGCGGCGTGATCGAACCCGGCTTGGCCAGCACCTGGCCGCGCTCCACGTCCTCACGCTTCGTGCCACGCAGCAGCACGCCCACGTTGTCGCCCGCCTGCCCCTCGTCCAGCAGCTTGCGGAACATCTCAACGCCCGTGCACGTGGTCTTCACCGTGTCCTTCAGACCGATGATCTCCACTTCCTCGTTCACCTTGACGATGCCGCGCTCGATGCGGCCCGTCACCACCGTGCCGCGGCCCGAGATGGAGAACACGTCTTCCACCGGCATCAGGAACGGCTTTTCCACTTCGCGCTTCGGCACAGGGATGTACTTGTCCATCTCCTCCACCAGCTTGATCACCGCCGGCACGCCGATCTCGCTCTTGTCGCCTTCCAGCGCCTTCAGAGCCGAACCGATCACAATCGGGGTCTTGTCGCCGGGGAACTTGTAGGTGGAGAGCAGCTCGCGCACCTCCATCTCCACCAGCTCCAGCAGCTCCTTGTCATCGACCATGTCGGCCTTGTTCAGGAACACCACGATGTACGGCACGCCCACCTGGCGCGCCAGCAGGATGTGCTCGCGCGTCTGCGGCATCGGGCCGTCCGCGGCCGAGCACACCAGGATCGCACCGTCCATCTGCGCGGCACCGGTGATCATGTTCTTCACGTAGTCGGCATGCCCCGGGCAGTCCACGTGCGCGTAGTGGCGCTCCTTGGACTGGTATTCCACGTGCGCCGTGGAAATCGTGATGCCGCGCGCCTTCTCTTCCGGCGCCTTGTCAATCTGGTCGTACGCCTTGAACTCCCCGCCGTTCGTCTCGGCCATCACCTTCGTCAGCGCCGCCGTCAGCGTCGTCTTGCCATGGTCCACATGCCCAATCGTCCCCACGTTCACGTGCGGCTTGCTGCGTTCGAATTTCTCTTTGGACACGGCGATGACTCCTGAATGTGATCTTTTGGCGAAATCAGTGGTTGATGATGCTGTCGGCGATGGCCGCCGGCACTTCGATGTACTTGGCAAATTCCATCGTGAACGTGGCGCGGCCCTGACTCATGGAGCGCACGTTGGTGGCGTAGCCGAACATCTCGGACAGCGGCACCTCGGCGGTGATGACCTTGCCGGACACACCGTCGTCCATGCCCATGATCTGGCCACGGCGGCGGTTCAGATCGCCGATCACGTCGCCCGAGTAGTCCTCCGGCGTCACGACCTCGACCTTCATGATGGGCTCGAGCAGCACCGGCTTGGCGCTGCGGAAGCCTTCCTTGAAACCCATTGAACCTGCGATCTTGAACGCCATCTCGTTCGAATCCACATCGTGGTACGAACCGTCGAACAGCGTGACCTTGACGTCGACCACCGGATAACCGGCGATGACGCCCGTCTCGACCGCTTCCTTGACGCCCTTGTCGACCGCCGGGATGAACTCGCGCGGCACGCTGCCGCCAACGATGCCGTTGACGAACTCGTAGCCCTTGCCCTGCTCGGTGGGCTCGATCTTCAGCCAGACGTGACCGTACTGGCCGCGACCGCCGGACTGGCGCACGAACTTGCCCTCCGACTCGACCGTCTTGCGGATGGTCTCGCGGTAGGCCACCTGCGGCTTGCCGACATTGGCCTCGACCTTGAATTCGCGCTTCATGCGGTCGACGATGATTTCCAGGTGCAACTCACCCATGCCGGAGATGATGGTCTGACCACTCTCCGGATCGGTGTGCACGCGGAAGGAAGGATCTTCCTTGGCCAGACGCTGCAGGGCCACGCCCATCTTTTCCTGGTCGACCTTGGTCTTCGGCTCCACCGCGACGGAAATCACGGGATCCGGGAACACCATCTTTTCCAGCGTGATCGGCTTTTCCTGGCTGCACAGCGTGTCGCCGGTGATCACATCCTTCAGGCCCACGGCGGCGGCGATGTCGCCGGCGCGCACTTCCTTGATCTCGGTGCGCTCGGAGGCATGCATCTGCAGCAGGCGGCCGATGCGCTCGGTCTTGCCCTTGCTGGGCACGTACACCGCATCGCCCGAGCTCAGCGTGCCCGAATAGACACGGAAGAAGGTCAGGTTGCCGACGAACGGGTCGTTGAGGATCTTGAACGCCAGCGCGGCGAACGGTTCGTCATCGCTGGCCTTGCGGGTCAGCGGCGCGCCATCGTCGTCGATGCCCTTCACGTCCGGCATTTCCACCGGCGAGGGCATGTATTCGATGACCGCGTCGAGCAGCGCCTGCACGCCCTTGTTCTTGAAGGCGGTGCCGCACATGCACAGCACGATCTCGTTCTTCTTCGAGCGCTCCTTCAGGCCGGCGCGGATCTCATCGTCGCTCAGCGAGCCGCTCTCCAGATACTTGTTCAGCAGCGCCTCGTTGCCCTCGGCCGCCGCCTCGATCATGGCGCCGCGGTATTCCTCGGCCTGCTCCCTGAGGGCGGCCGGGATGTCGCGGTACTCGAACTTCATCCCCTGGGTTTCCATGTCCCAGTAGATGGCCTTCATCTTGATGAGATCGACGACGCCTTCGAACGAGTCCTCGGCGCCGATCGGCAACTGGATGGGCACCGGGTTGGCGCGCAGGCGCGCGCGGATCATGTCGACCACACGCAGGAAATTGGCGCCGGCGCGATCCATCTTGTTGACGAAGGCGATGCGCGGCACCGCGTAGCGGTTCATCTGCCGCCACACCGTCTCGGACTGCGGCTGCACGCCGGCCACCGAATCGAACAGCGCCACGGCTGAATCGAGCACCCGCAACGAGCGCTCGACTTCGATGGTGAAGTCGACGTGGCCCGGCGTGTCGATGATGTTGATGCGATGCTCGGGGAAGTTCTTGTCCATCCCCTTCCAGAAGCAGGTGGTGGCAGCGGAGGTGATGGTGATGCCACGCTCCTGCTCCTGCTCCATGTAGTCCATCACGGCCGCGCCGTCATGAACCTCACCGATCTTGTGCGACACACCCGTGTAGAAAAGAATGCGTTCGGTCGTCGTGGTCTTGCCGGCGTCGATGTGCGCCGAGATCCCGATGTTCCGGTAGCGTTCAATGGGCGTGCCGCGAGCCACGGTGATTCTCCGTCAGGCAGTACCGCTTACCAGCGGTAGTGCGCGAAGGCCTTGTTGGCCTCCGCCATGCGGTGCGTGTCCTCACGCTTGCGAACGGCATTGCCACGATTCTCCGAAGCATCGAGCAGCTCATGCGCCAGGCGCATGGCCATCGATTTCTCGCTGCGACCGCGCGCGGCCTCGATCACCCAGCGCATGGCCAGGGTCTGACGGCGCGTGGCGCGCACTTCGACCGGCACCTGGTAGGTGGCACCGCCGACGCGGCGGCTCTTTACCTCGACCGCCGGCTTGACGTTGTCCAGCGCCGCGCTCAGCACTTCCAGCGCATCCACGCCCTGCTTGCCGGTCTTCTCGCCAATGCGGTCGATGGCACCATAGATGATGCGCTCGGCGGCGTATTTCTTGCCGCTTTCCATGACCACGTTCATGAACTTGGCCAGCATTTCGCTGTGGAATTTCGGGTCCGGAAGAATGGTCCGGGTGGGAGCTGCTGCACGACGCGACATGATCTGTACCTCTTACTTCTTCGGCCGCTTGGCGCCGTACTTGGAACGGCCCTGCTTGCGATCGCCCACGCCGGCGCAATCCAGCGTGCCGCGCACCGTGTGATAGCGCACGCCCGGGAGGTCTTTGACACGACCGCCGCGGATCAGCACCACCGAGTGCTCCTGCAGGTTGTGGCCTTCGCCGCCGATGTAACTGCTGACTTCATAGCCATTGGTCAGACGGACACGCGCGACCTTGCGCAGCGCCGAGTTCGGCTTCTTCGGCGTCGTCGTATAGACGCGCGTGCAGACGCCGCGCTTCTGCGGTGAGGCACCGAGTGCCGGTACCTTGGTCTTCTCCGCAGCCTGGCGGCGCGGTTGACGGATCAGCTGACCTGTCGTGGCCATGCAAACTCCAAATTATTGATGCGGTAGAGAAGCACGGGCCGCCCTCATCAGGCAGCCCGTGCTTCGGATCGCTTGCTTTCAATCAGGCACGTTGGGTCGGCCCGACCGATAAAGGCCGGCGATTCTAGGTAGCGGGGGGAGCCAAGTCAACGCTTGGCGGCTGCTGAAACGACCTTCGCGGCAGGTTAAAGAGGGGATTACCCGGGGATTATCTGGGGCGCACCGGTTTGGTGCAATGCAGCACCGCCCGTTCCCGGTCAAATCCGGGCTCAGATCTGGCCGGCCGCCTCCAGCAGCCGCCCGCGCAGCCACTGCATGGCCGGGTCGCGCTCCTGGCCGGCGTGCCACTGCAGCGACTCGACGATGGTCGGGAATTCCACCGGTGGCGTGACGATGCGCAGCGGCAGGTATTTCACGTACATCTGCGCCAGCCGCCGGTGCACCGTGGCCACGCGCCGCGTGCCGATCACCAGGTGCGGCAGGGTGTTGAACTGGGTGGTGACCACCTCGATGCGACGCGCATAGCCGTAGCGGTTCAGGAACCACTCGTCGAAGGCCGGCATGCGCGCACGGCCAAAACGCGCCACCACATGCCCCAGCTGCAGGTACTGCTCCCAGCTGAGCTCCGAACCCACCTCACTATTCTCGTTCCACACCACGCAGACGAAGCTGTCCTCGAACAGCGTGGCCGCGGGGTGCGCCTGGGACACGTAGGCTTCGGGCACCACCACCAGCTCCACCTCGCCGCGCTCCAGCGAGTCGGCCGGGGTCTCGGACTGCGGCACCATGTCGAAGCTCAGCCCCGGCGCCAGCGCCTCGATGCGCCGCAGGGCCTCGGCCAGCAGCACCGTGGTCGTGTAATCCGAGGCCATGATGCGGAAGCGCCGCTCGGACTGCGCCGGGTCGAAGGCCGGCTTGCTCTCGATGGTCTCGTGGATCTGGCGCAGGATGGCGCGCACCGAAGGCAGCAGGGTCTCGGCCAGCGGCGTCAGCACCAGCTGCCGGCCCATGGGCGTGAGCAGCTCGTCGTGGAAGTATTCGCGCAGCCGCGCCAGCGCGCCGCTGGCCGCCGACTGGCTCAGGTACAGCCGCTCGGCCGCGCGGCTGACATTGCGCTCGGACAGCAGCGCGTCCAGCGCCACCAGCAGGTTCAGATCCAGCTTCCTGAAGTGCATGCCCCGTCCCGGCCGTTGCGGCTGCCGGGCAGTGTGCCAGAGGGGGTCATGACTTTCGATCTGCCTCAGCGTGCCAGCGTCTCGTCGAAGATGGCCACGGCGCGCGTCCAGCCGGCCGAAGCGCCACGGATCTTGTGCGGGAAGCAGCTGATGAAGAAGCCATGGCCGGGAATGGCCTCGAGGTTGTGCATCTTCTCCAGGTGGCAGTAGCCGATGTCGCGGCCGGCCTTGTGGCCCTCCCAGATCAGCGCCTTGTTGCCGGTCTCCTGCACCTTCTTCGCGGTGTAGGAGAACGGTGCATCCCAGCTCCAGGCATCGGTGCCGGTGAGGCGCACGCCGCGCTCCAGCAGGTACATGGTGGCCTCGTAGCCCATGCCGCAGCCGGCGCTGACGAAATCGTTGTGGCCATAGCGCGATCCGGCCCGCGTGTTGACCACCACGATGTCCAGCGGCTGCAGTTCATGGCCGATGCGCTTGAGTTCCGCCTCCACATCCGCCGCGGTCGCCACATAGCCGTCCGGGAAGTGGCGGAAGTCGAGTTTCACACCGGGCTGGAAACACCACTCCAGCGGCACCTGGTCGATGGTGATGGACGGCCGTGAGCCACCGGCCTTGGCGTCCTGGGTCGAGGCGTAGTGCCAGGGCGCATCCAGGTGCGTGCCGCTGTGCGTGGTCAGCGTGACCCACTCGGCCGCCGCGGCTTCGCCATCCGGATAGTCCTCGGCCCGGGTGCCGGGAATCATCGCAATGAATTCATGCAGGGTGTCCTGATGCTTCATGTAGGTGATCTTCGGCGCCAGCATCGGCGGATCGGACAGCACGTCGTTCTCGAGGAAGATCGACAGATCGACAAAGCGGCGGCCCATGGCGGTGCTCCGGAAGGAATTGGCAGTGGGCGCAGCATGGCCGCGCGGCCGCAGGCCCGCCAACGCTTCGGCGGATGGCTGCCCATCGATGCAACCAATGCATGACGCGGCGCGGCACCGTTACTCCCGACCGCTGCGTTCCATAAAAGACCAGGCCGCGACCCTTGCGGATCGCGGCCTGGTCTCAACACCCTATGAGTGAGGCGCGAGTGAGGCGCTTTGAGCCGGTCGGGAATTACTCCGCCGAGCTCTCCTCGCCGCCGCCACCACCGCCGCCCTCTTCGAGGTCGGCCACGGCCCCCCCCACATCCATGAAGCTGCGGCGATCGGTATCGCTGCGGCGACGACGGTGGGCGTGGGCGGCGAAGCCCGTGCCCGCCGGGATCAGGCGGCCGACGATGACGTTTTCCTTCAGGCCGCGCAGATCGTCCTTCAGGCCACGCACCGCGGCTTCGGTCAGCACGCGCGTGGTTTCCTGGAACGAGGCCGCCGAGACGAAGCTCTCGGTGGCCAGCGAGGCCTTGGTGATGCCCAGCAGCACGGGCTGCAGCGTCGCAGGTCCCTTGCCCTCGTTCACGGCGCGGTCGTTGATGTCGAGCGCACGGGCGCGATCCAGCTGCTCGCCACGCAGCAGCGTGGTTTCGCCGCTGGCCGCCACCTCGGTCTTGCGCAGCATCTGGCGGATGATCACCTCGATGTGCTTGTCGTTGATCTTCACACCCTGCAGGCGATACACGTCCTGGATCTCGCGCACCAGGTAGTTGGCGAGATTCTCGATACCCTGCAGACGCAGGATGTCGTGCGGGTTCGGCTCGCCGTCGGCGATGACCTCACCACGCTCCACCTGCTCGCCCTCGAACACGTTGAGCTGGCGCCACTTCGGGATCAGCTCCTCGTACTTCTCGCCCTTGTCATCGGTGATGACCAGACGGCGCTTGCCCTTGGTTTCCTTGCCGAAGCTGACCGTACCGGTCTTCTCGGCCAGGATCGCCGGATCCTTGGGCTTGCGGGCCTCGAACAGATCGGCGACGCGCGGCAGACCGCCGGTGATGTCGCGGGTCTTCGAAGATTCCTGCGGAATGCGGGCGATGATGTCACCCACCGACACCTTGGCGCCGTCGGTGAGGTTGATCAAGGCGCCCGGCGGCAGCGTGTACACGGCCGGAATGGCCGTGTTGGCGAACGTGACTTCCTTGCCTTTGGGGCCCAGCAGCTTGATGGTCGGACGCAGGTCCTTGCCGCCGCGCTGCTTGGAATCCAGCACCACGGTGCTGGACAGACCGGTCACCTCGTCCACCTGCGCCGTGACCGTCAGGCCATCGACGAAGTCCTGGAACTTGATGAAGCCGGCCACTTCCGTGACCACGGGGTGGGTATGCGGATCCCAGGTGGCGACCACCTGGTTGGAAACCACCTTCGAGCCTTCCTTCGCATTGATCGTGGCGCCGAACGGGATCTTGTAGCGCTCGCGCTCGCGGCCGAATTCATCGACCACGCCGATTTCACCGGAACGCGACACGGCGACCAGATGGCCCTTCTCGTGCTCCACGGTCTTGACGTGATGGAAGCGCAGCGTGCCCTTGTTGCGGATCTCCACACTGGAGGCGGCAGCGGCGCGCGACGCGGCACCACCGATGTGGAAGGTACGCATGGTCAGCTGCGTGCCCGGCTCGCCGATCGACTGCGCCGCGATGACACCCACCGCTTCGCCGATGTTGATCAGGCGGCCACGGGCCAGATCGCGGCCGTAGCAGTTGGCGCACACGCCGTAGCGGGTCTTGCAGTTGATGGGCGAACGCACCATCACCTGATCGACGCCTTCCTTCTCGAGCAGGCGCACCAGGGCTTCGTCCAGCAGCGTGCCGACCGGGATCAGCACGTCGGTCTTGCCCGGCTTGAGCACGTCCGCGGCCATGACACGGCCCAGCACGCGCTCGCCGAGGCCCTCGACCACGTCACCGCCCTCGACCAGCGGCGACATCGCCAGGCCGTGGGTGGAGCCGCAATCCACTTCGGTGACCACCAGGTCCTGCGCCACATCCACCAGACGGCGCGTCAGGTAACCGGAGTTCGCGGTCTTCAGCGCCGTGTCGGCCAGACCCTTGCGGGCGCCGTGCGTGGAGATGAAGTACTGCAGAACGTTCAGACCCTCGCGGAAGTTCGCGGTGATCGGCGTCTCGATGATGGAGCCGTCCGGCTTCGCCATCAGGCCGCGCATGCCGGCCAGCTGACGGATCTGGGCCGCGCTGCCGCGCGCACCGGAATCGGCCATCATGAAGATGGAGTTGAACGACTTCTGCTTCTGCTTCGCGCCGCGCGTGTCGACAGCCTCTTCGCTGCCGAGCTTTTCCATCATCGCCTTGGCGACCTGATCGTTGGCGCGCGACCAGATGTCGACGACCTTGTTGTAGCGTTCGCCGTTGGTGACGAGACCCGAGGAATACTGGTCCTGGATCTCCTTCACTTCATTCTCGGCGGCCGCCACCAGCTTGACCTTCTGTTCCGGAATGACGATGTCGTCGATACCGAACGACATGCCGGAGCGCGTCGCGTAGGCAAAGCCGGTGTACATCAGCTGGTCGGCGAAGATGACGGTCTCTTTCAGCCCCAGGATGCGGTAGCACTGGTTGATGATTCCCGAGATGTTCTTCTTGGTCATGTCCTGGTTGACCAGGTCGAAGGACATGCCACGCGGCAGGATCTCGGAGAGCAACGCGCGACCCACGGTGGTCTGCACGTGGCGGATCTTCGGCACCAGCGTGCCTTCGGCATCGCGCTGGTATTCCGTCAGGCGCACGCGCACGCGCGCCTGCAGATCGACCATGCGGCTCTCGTAGGCGCGATGCGCCTCCTGCACGTCCGAGAACATCATGTACTCGCCCTTGGCACCGACACGCTCGCGCGTGAGGTAGTACAGGCCGAGCACCACGTCCTGCGACGGCACGATGATCGGATCACCGTTGGCCGGCGAGAGGATGTTGTTGGAGCTCATCATCAGCGCGCGCGCTTCGAGCTGGGCTTCCAGCGACAGCGGCACGTGCACCGCCATCTGGTCACCGTCGAAGTCGGCGTTGAAGGCGGTACACACCAGCGGGTGCAGCTGGATGGCCTTGCCTTCCACCAGCACCGGCTCGAACGCCTGGATGCCCAGGCGGTGCAGCGTCGGGGCGCGGTTGAGCAGCACCGGATGTTCGCGGATCACCTCTTCGAGGATGTCCCAGACCTCCGGTCCCTCACGCTCCACCAGGCGCTTGGCGGCCTTGATGGTCGAAGCTTCGCCACGCAGCTGCAGCTTGTTGAAGATGAAGGGCTTGAACAGCTCCAGCGCCATCTTCTTCGGCAGACCGCACTGGTGCAGACGCAGCGTCGGACCCACCACGATGACCGAACGGCCCGAGTAGTCGACGCGCTTGCCCAGCAGGTTCTGGCGGAAGCGGCCCTGCTTGCCCTTGATCATGTCCGCCAGCGACTTCAGCGGGCGGCGGTTGGTGCCGGTGATGGCACGGCCGCGGCGGCCGTTGTCGAGCAGCGCATCCACAGCTTCCTGCAGCATGCGCTTCTCGTTGCGCACGATGATGTCCGGAGCGGAGAGCTCCAGCAGGCGGCGCAGACGGTTGTTGCGGTTGATGACGCGGCGGTACAGATCGTTCAGATCCGAGGTCGCGAAGCGGCCGCCGTCCAGCGGCACCAGCGGACGCAGATCCGGCGGCAGCACCGGCAGCACGGTCATCACCATCCACTCCGGCTTGTTGCCGGAATCGATGAAGCTCTCGAGCAGCTTCAGGCGCTTGGAGAGGCGCTTGAGCTTGGTCTCGGAGCTGGTGTTGCCCATGTCCTCGCGGACCTTGATGACTTCCTGGCGCAGATCCATCGTCTTGAGCAGCTCGTAGACGGCCTCGGCGCCCATGCGGGCGTCGAACTCGTCACCGTGCTCTTCGATGGCTTCCAGGTACATCTCGTCGGTCAGCAGCTGACCGCGCTCCAGCGGCGTGACGCCCGGCTCGATGACCACGAAGGCCTCGAAGTACAGCACGCGCTCGATCTCGCGCAGCGTCATGTCCAGCATCAGACCGATGCGGCTCGGCAGCGATTTCAGGAACCAGATGTGCGCGGTCGGGCTGGCCAGCTCGATGTGGCCCATGCGCTCGCGACGCACCTTGGACTGCGTGACTTCCACGCCGCACTTTTCGCAGACCACGCCGCGGTGCTTCAAGCGCTTGTACTTGCCGCACAGGCACTCGTAGTCCTTCACCGGTCCGAAAATCTTGGCGCAGAACAGACCGTCGCGCTCCGGCTTGAAGGTGCGGTAGTTGATGGTTTCGGGCTTGCGCACCTCACCATACGACCAGGCACGCACCATCTCGGGCGACGCCAGTCCGATCTTGATCGAATCGAACTGTTCGACCGGGGCCTGCTGCTTGAAGAGCTTGAGAAGATCTTTCATGGATTACCTCACTCCTGCTCGAGCTCGACATTGATGCCGAGCGAGCGGATTTCCTTCACCAGCACGTTGAAGGACTCGGGCATGCCCGCCTTCATCTCGTGATTGCCGTCGACGATGTTCTTGTACATCGCGGTACGGCCGATCGTGTCGTCCGACTTGACCGTGAGCATTTCCTGCAGCGTGTAGGCCGCGCCGTAGGCTTCCAGTGCCCAGACTTCCATCTCACCGAAGCGCTGGCCGCCGAACTGCGCCTTGCCACCCAGCGGCTGCTGGGTGACGAGCGAGTATGGACCGGTGGAACGCGCATGCATCTTGTCGTCGACCAGGTGGTTCAGCTTCAGCATGTACATGTAGCCCACGGTGACCTGGCGCTCGAAGCGCTCGCCGGTGCGGCCGTCGTACAGCCAGTGCTGACCGTTCAGCGGCAGATCGGCCAGCTTGAGCAGGCCCTTGATGTCGCGCTCGCTGGCACCGTCGAACACCGGCGTGGCCATCGGCACGCCGTCGCTCAGGTTCTTCGCCAGCTCGACCACTTCGGCGTCGTTGAGCGAATCGATCTTCTCGCCCTGGCCGCCGGTCTGGTTGTAGACCTCTTCCAGGAAGCCGCGCACTTCGACCAGCGCCGACTGCGCCTCGAGCATGCGGCCGATCTTCAGGCCCAGGCCCTTGGCGGCCCAGCCCAGGTGCGTCTCGAGCACCTGACCGACGTTCATGCGCGAAGGCACGCCCAGCGGGTTCAGCACCACGTCGACCGGACGACCGTCTTCCAGGTACGGCATGTCTTCGACCGGAACGATCGAGGAGATAACGCCCTTGTTACCGTGGCGGCCGGCCATCTTGTCGCCCGGCTGCACGCGGCGCTTCACGGCCAGATAGACCTTGACCATCTTCAGCACGCCGGGAGCGAGGTCGTCGCCGGCGGTGATCTTGGCGCGCTTCTCGGCCAGGCGCTTCTCGAAGGCCTTGTGCTGGGCGTCGAGACGCTCATGCGCGGCCTCGAGCTGACCATTGGCTTCTTCGTCATCGAGGCTGATCTGGAACCACTGATCGCGCTCGACGCCGTCGAGGTACTCGGCGCTGATCTTGGTGCCGCTCTTGAGCTTGTTCGGGCCGTTGGCGGCCACCTTGCCCAGCAGCGAGTCCCGCACGCGCGAGTACAGGTCGTCCTCGAGGATGCGGCGCTGATCCTGCAGATCCTTGCGCACGCGCTCGATCTCGGCCTTCTCGATGGACTGCGCACGGCTGTCCTTCTCGACGCCGTCGCGCGTGAACACGCGCACGTCGATCACGGTGCCGTCCATGCCCGGCGGCACGCGCAGCGAGGTGTCCTTCACGTCGCTGGCCTTCTCACCGAAGATGGCGCGCAGCAGCTTTTCTTCCGGAGTGAGCTGCGTCTCGCCCTTCGGCGTGACCTTGCCGACCAGGATGTCGCCGGCGCGCACTTCGGCGCCGATGAAGGCGATGCCGGCCTCGTCGAGCTTGGCCAGCGCCGCGTCACCCACGTTGGGGATGTCGGCGGTGATTTCCTCAGGACCCAGCTTGGTGTCGCGGGCCACGCAGGTCAGCTCTTCGATGTGGATCGTCGTGAAACGATCTTCCTGCACCACACGCTCGGAGATCAGGATCGAGTCTTCGAAGTTGTAGCCGTTCCACGGCATGAACGCGACCAGCATGTTCTGGCCCAGCGCCAGCTCGCCCAGGTGCGTGGAGGGGCCGTCGGCCAGCACGTCGCCGCGCGAGATGCTGTCGCCGGCCTTCACCAGCGGGCGCTGGTTGATGCAGGTGTTCTGGTTGGAACGCGTGTACTTGGTCAGGTTGTAGATGTCGACGCCCGACTCGGAGGCATTGGTCTCCGCGTCGTTGACGCGCACGACAATACGCGAGGCATCCACGGAGTCGACCTTGCCGCCGCGGCGCGCGACCACGGTCACGCCCGAATCGGTGGCCACCGGACGTTCCATGCCCGTGCCGACCAGCGGCGTCTGGGCGCGCAGCGTCGGCACTGCCTGGCGCTGCATGTTCGAGCCCATCAGCGCGCGGTTCGCGTCGTCGTGCTCGAGGAACGGAATCAGCGAGGCCGCCACCGACACGATCTGCTTCGGCGAGACGTCCATGTAGTTGATGCGATCCGACGGCATCAGCGTGAACTCGCTCTGGTAGCGGCAGCTCACCAGCTCGTCCGCCAGCTGACCCTTGGCGTCGGCGCGCGCGTTGGCCTGCGCGATCGCGAACTCGCCCTCTTCGATGGCCGAGAGGTAGTCGATCTTGTCGGTGACGCGGCCGTTCTCGACGCGGCGGTACGGCGTCTCGAGGAAGCCGTACGAGTTGGTGCGCGCGTAGACCGACAGCGAGTTGATCAGACCGATGTTCGGACCTTCAGGGGTCTCGATCGGGCAGACGCGGCCGTAGTGGGTCGGATGCACGTCGCGCACTTCGAAGCCGGCGCGCTCACGGGTCAGACCGCCCGGGCCGAGGGCCGACACGCGACGCTTGTGCGTGACTTCCGACAGCGGGTTGTTCTGGTCCATGAACTGCGAGAGCTGCGAGGAGCCGAAGAATTCCTTCACCGCCGCCGCCACCGGCTTGGCGTTGATCATCTCCTGCGGCATCAGCGGCTCGGACTCGGCGATCGTCAGGCGCTCCTTGACGGCGCGCTCGACGCGCACCAGGCCGACGCGGAAGGCGTTCTCGGCCATTTCGCCGACCGAACGCACACGACGGTTGCCCAGGTGGTCGATGTCGTCCACCGAGCCATTGCCGTTGCGGATGTCGATCAGCACCTTGAGCACGTCGAGGATGTCATCCTTCGACAGCACACCGGAGCCGACGATCTCCTGGCGACCGACACGGCGATTGAACTTCATGCGGCCCACGGCCGACAGATCGTAGCGCTCGGCGTTGAAGAACAGGTTGTTGAACAGGTTCTCGGCGGCGTCCTTGGTGGGCGGCTCGCCGGGACGCATCATGCGGTAGATCTCGACCAGCGCCTCCAGGCGCGTCTTGGTCGGATCGATGCGCAGCGTGTCCGAGATGAACGGACCGCGGTCCAGGTCATTCACGAACAGCGTGCGGATCTCGCTGATGCCGGCTTCGGCGAGCTTCTGCAGGCTCGCCGCAGTCAGCACTTCGTTGGCCTTGGCGATGATCTCGCCGGTGTCGCCGTTGACGACGTCGTGCGCGAGGATCTTGCCGTGCAGGTATTCGCGCGGCACGGGCAGTTCCTTGACGCCCGACTCCTCCAGCTGACGCACATGGCGCGCCGTGATGCGGCGGCCTTCCTCGACGATCACCTTGTCGCCGATCTTGATTTCGAAAATGGCGGTTTCGCCACGCAGGCGCTGCGGAACCAGCTCCATCGCCGCGCTCTCGCCCTTGAAGCGGAAGGTGTTCTTCTCGAAGAACACATCCAGCATCTCGGCTTCGTTCATGCCGAGGGCGCGCAGGATGATGGACACCGGCAACTTGCGGCGCCGGTCGATGCGCGCGAACACCGCATCCTTCGGGTCGAACTCGAAATCGAGCCACGAACCGCGGTACGGAATGATGCGCGCGGAGAACAGCAGCTTGCCGGACGAATGGGTCTTGCCACGGTCGTGATCGAAGAACACGCCGGGCGAGCGGTGCAGCTGCGAAACGATGACACGCTCGGTGCCGTTGACGATGAACGTGCCGTTGTCGGTCATCAGCGGCAGCTCGCCGAGATAGACCTCCTGCTCACGCACGTCCTTGACGGGCTTCTTGGCGCCACTGGCTTCCTTGTCGAAAATGACCAGGCGCACTTTGACGCGCAGCGGGGCCGCATAGGTCAGGCCGCGCAGCTGGCATTCCTTGACGTCGAATACAGGCTCGCCGAGCTTGTAGCCGACATACTCGAGCACCGCGTGTCCCGAATAGCTTGTGATCGGGAAAACACTCTTGAAGGCCGCATGCAGACCTACGTCCTCGCGGCTCTCCTCGGCCGCATCGGCCTGCAGAAAACGACGATACGAGTCCAGCTGAATGGCCAGCAGGTACGGCGTCTCCAGGATGCCGGGCTGCTTGCCGAAATTCTTGCGGATGCGCTTCTTCTCGGTGAAGGAATAAGCCATCTGTCCCATCCTCTAAAAAGCAAAAACACACGCGCGCTGGACGATATCAGCCCCCGTGGAGCCGATATCGCCCGCGCGCGCGGCACGCGGACCAGGACCCTGGTTCTTCTGGAACATGGGCCCTGTGCGATGCATCGAAGTTACTTGACCTCGACCTTCGCGCCGGCTTCTTCGAGCTTCTTCTTGAAAGACTCAGAGTCGGCCTTGTTGACGCCGTCCTTGACGGTCGCCGGCACGCCCTCGACCAGGTCCTTCGCTTCCTTCAGGCCCAGGCCCGTCAGTTCGCGCACGACCTTGATGACCGTCACCTTCTTGTCGGCCGGGTATTCCTTCAGCACGACGGTGAATTCGGTCTTCTCTTCGGCCGGAGCAGCGGCGGCTGCGCCCGGGGCGGCGGCGGCAACGGCCACCGGGGCCGCCGCGGTCACGCCGAACTTCTGTTCCATGTCGCTGATCAGCTCGACCACTTCAACCAGCGTCAGCTTGGAAATCGCGTCGAGGATTTCGTCCTTGGAAACTGCCATGATTCTCTCCTGCAAATTCGATCTAAAGTTTGGTAAGTACAGCTAATCAGGCGCCTGCGGCCTGCTTCTGGTCACGGACGGCAGCCAGCGTGCGCACCAGCTTGGACGGGGCTGCGTTGAGGGTACCGACCAGTTTCTGGATCGGAGCCTTCATCACGCCCATCAGCATGGCGTACGCCTGATCGCGCGTCGGCAGGCTGGCCACGCGGTCGAGATCCTTGCCGGGCAGCAACTGCCCACCAAGCGAAACCGCCGTCGCCACGAGCTTGTCGTTGTCCTTCGCAAAGGCCTTGATCACGCGCGCAGCAGCGCCCGGATCGTCCTTCGAGAAGGCGAGAACCAGCGGACCCTTCAATACGGGAGCGATGTTCTCGAACGCGGTGCCGGCCACGGCCCGACGCGCCAGCGTGTTCTTCACAACACGCATGTACACGCCCTGGGCGCGCGCCTTCGCACGCAGCTCGGTCATCTTGGTTACCGTGAGACCACGGTACTCGGCCGCCACTACGGATTGCGCGCTCGCGGCAACCGCACTGACTTCCGCAACCAGTGACTGCTTGTCTTCTAGGTTGAGTGCCATTTCAATCACACCTCCTGGCCTGAAGATCACACATCGGATGCGGGCATCCCTTCCCCATCCACCCTTGACGGTGATCTCGCCATAAAGAGCGGCACCACCATCTGCGCAGGCGACCATTAAGGGTCGCTATGACCCGCCTGCGGTCTTCGATGGAGACCTGCGTTCTTCAGGAAACGCAGGTCCGCACCAAACCGGAACAAAAGGCCTCTATTAATCAGAGGCCGAGACTCGACTGATCCACGCCGACGCCCGGACCCATGGTCGAGGAGAGCGTCAGACGCTTCAGATAAATGCCCTTGGCCGCCGACGGCTTGGCACGCTGCAGATCGTTCAGCAGCGCCACCAGGTTTTCCTTGAGCGCGTTGGTCTCAAAGTCCGCCTTGCCGATGGTGCAATGGATGATGCCGGCCTTGTCGACGCGATAACGCACCTGACCCGACTTGGCATTCTTCACCGCAGTGGCCACATCCGGCGTCACGGTGCCGACCTTGGGGTTCGGCATCAGGCCGCGGGGACCGAGGATCTGACCGAGCTGGCCGACGACGCGCATGGCATCGGGGCTGGCGATCACGACATCGAAGTCGATCTGGCCGGCCTTGACCTTCTCGGCCAGGTCTTCCATGCCGACGATGTCGGCGCCGGCCGCCTTGGCCGCATCCTGGTTCTTGCCACCGGTGAACACGGCGACGCGCACCTTCTTGCCCGTGCCGTTCGGCAGCACGGTCGAACCGCGCACCTGCTGGTCGGACTTGCTGGCGTCGATGCCCAGGTTGATGGCCGCGTCCACCGACTCGGCGAACTTGGCCTTGGCGAATTCCTTGACGAGGCCCAGGGCCTCATCGATCGGATACTGCTTGCCCGGCGTGAGCTTGCTCTTCCACGCCTGGATGCGTTTGGCTACGAAAGGCATGTCAGAGACCCTCCACGTCGACGCCCATGCTGCGGGCCGTGCCCGCCACCGTACGAACCGCGGCTTCGAGATCCGCCGCCGTCAGGTCGGGGGTCTTGGTCTTCGCGATCTCTTCGAGCTGTGCACGCTTGATCTTGCCAACCTTGTTGGTGTTCGGCGTACCGCTGCCCTTCTCCAGGCCCAGCGCCTTGCGGATCAGCACCGACGCCGGCGGCGTCTTCATGATGAACGTGAAGCTGCGGTCCGAATACACGGTGATTACCACCGGGATCGGCAAGCCCTTTTCCAGCTTCTGGGTCTGCGCATTGAACTGCTTGCAGAACTCCATGATGTTCACGCCCTGCTGACCGAGCGCCGGACCGATCGGCGGCGAAGGATTCGCCGAAGCCGCCGGTACCTGCAGCTTGATGTAGCCTTGTACCTTCTTAGCCATGTGTGCTCATGCTCCTGGGTGCAAACGCCGCGAGGCTCCCCATTGGTTGCTCAGACCTTCTCGACCTGCGAGAAGTCCAGTTCGACGGGCGTGGAGCGTCCGAGAATCTGCACTGCAACCTGCAGGCGGTTCTTCTCGTAGTTGACGGTCTCCACCACACCGTTGAAATCGTTGAACGGGCCATGGGTGACGCGCACCACCTGGCCGGGCTCGAACAGCACCTTGGGACGCGGCTTGTCCGCACCTTCCTCAACGCGCTGCAGAATACGGTTCGCTTCCTTCTCGGTGATCGCGGCCGGCTTGTCGCTGGTGCCACCGATGAAGCCGAGCACCTTGGGCACATCGCGCACCAGATGCCAGGTCTGCTCGTCCATCTCCATCTGCACCAGCACGTAGCCGGGGTAGAACTTGCGCTCGCTGCGGCGCTTCTGGCCGTCGCGCATCTCCACCACTTCTTCGGTCGGCACCAGCACTTCGCCGAACTTGGCCTCCAGACCGTCGCGCTTCACGCGCTCCTTGAGCGCTTCGGCCACGCGGTGCTCGAAGTTCGAATAGGCATGAACGACATACCATCTCAACGCCACGGTTCAGCCTCCCTGTCCGCTGAGCAGTTTCGTGGCCCAGGCCAGAAACAGATCCAGCACCCAGAAGAACACGCCAGAAATCACCACGAAGCCGAACACCACGGCCGTGGTCTGCCAGGTGTCCTGCTTGCTCGGCCAGATGACCTTGCGCAGCTCGATACGCGCCTCGGCGATGAAGCGCGCGAAAGCACGACCCTGCGCGGAGAACGTGAACACCAGACCGCCGAGCGCCAGGCCCGCAACCACCGCGGCCCAACGCAGCCACACGTTGCTGTTGCCCAGCACGTAGTAAGCGGCGACGCCGGCCAGCACCAGCAGTGCCGCCACGACAGTCATGGCGGTGCCACCGCCACCTTGTTCCTGCACTTGCTCGTTCATCGCCATCTGCTGCCTTGATCCTAAAGCCGCCTCATCGCGAGGCTGGCAGGCCAGGAGGGAATCGAACCCCCAACCTGCGGTTTTGGAGACCGCCGCTCTGCCAATTGAGCTACTGGCCTAGTCAGGGCCTCGCGGCCCGGTTTCAACGGGGTCTGCGCGTGAGCGCAGACCCCGTCCATTAACTACATGAACCTTACTTCAGGATCTTGGAGACGACGCCGGCGCCGACGGTGCGACCACCCTCGCGGATGGCGAAGCGCAGGCCCTCTTCCATCGCGATCGGCGCAATCAGCTCCACCGTCATCTTGATGTTGTCGCCCGGCATCACCATCTCCACACCTTCCGGCAGCTGCACCAGCCCCGTCACGTCCGTCGTGCGGAAGTAGAACTGCGGACGATAGCCCTTGAAGAACGGCGTATGACGGCCGCCCTCCTCCTTCGTCAGCACGTACACCTCGCACTCGTACGTCGTGTGCGGCGTGATCGAACCCGGCTTGGCCAGCACCTGGCCGCGCTCCACGTCCTCACGCTTCGTGCCACGCAGCAGCACGCCCACGTTGTCGCCCGCCTGCCCCTCGTCCAGCAGCTTGCGGAACATCTCAACGCCCGTGCACGTGGTCTTCACCGTGTCCTTCAGACCGATGATCTCCACTTCCTCGTTCACCTTGACGATGCCGCGCTCGATGCGGCCCGTCACCACCGTGCCGCGGCCCGAGATGGAGAACACGTCTTCCACCGGCATCAGGAACGGCTTTTCCACTTCGCGCTTCGGCACAGGGATGTACTTGTCCATCTCCTCCACCAGCTTGATCACCGCCGGCACGCCGATCTCGCTCTTGTCGCCTTCCAGCGCCTTCAGAGCCGAACCGATCACAATCGGGGTCTTGTCGCCGGGGAACTTGTAGGTGGAGAGCAGCTCGCGCACCTCCATCTCCACCAGCTCCAGCAGCTCCTTGTCATCGACCATGTCGGCCTTGTTCAGGAACACCACGATGTACGGCACGCCCACCTGGCGCGCCAGCAGGATGTGCTCGCGCGTCTGCGGCATCGGGCCGTCCGCGGCCGAGCACACCAGGATCGCACCGTCCATCTGCGCGGCACCGGTGATCATGTTCTTCACGTAGTCGGCATGCCCCGGGCAGTCCACGTGCGCGTAGTGGCGCTCCTTGGACTGGTATTCCACGTGCGCCGTGGAAATCGTGATGCCGCGCGCCTTCTCTTCCGGCGCCTTGTCAATCTGGTCGTACGCCTTGAACTCCCCGCCGTTCGTCTCGGCCATCACCTTCGTCAGCGCCGCCGTCAGCGTCGTCTTGCCATGGTCCACATGCCCAATCGTCCCCACGTTCACGTGCGGCTTGCTGCGTTCGAATTTTTCCTTAGACATACGTCACGGCCTCCGGGCCAGAAATACAACACCACAAGACAACCCAAAACAACTTCCAGTCATTCGACTGGAGCTCACGACCGGAATCGAACCGGTGACCTCGTCCTTACCAAGGACGTGCTCTACCGACTGAGCTACGTGAGCAGACGACCGATCTATTGGCGGAATACCCAAGCAAGTGCCGACGCTGGAGCGGGTAGTGGGAATCGAACCCACGTCATCAGCTTGGAAGGCTGAGGTTCTACCATTGAACTACACCCGCCTCGATGACGTCAGGAACACCAAAACCACGCGACTGAATCAATCCGCACGAGGCTTGCGCTTGATCCCGCTTCCGCTGGTGGAGGGGGTAGGATTCGAACCTACGAAGGCGTAAGCCGGCAGATTTACAGTCTGCTCCCGTTGGCCGCTTGGGTACCCCTCCGCGAAAAACGAGCCGCGTATTCTCGTGACGAAGGGGGTCCGTGTCAATGCACTTTCCGGGCCAACCCAAGAGATTTTTCAGGGGTTTTTGCGGCGCCCCACCCGGTCGCGGCCGACCCGGCGTCCGCCCCGCTACAGGCCGCGCGAGTTCAGGTAGCCGTCCACCGCGCCGCGCACTGCGGGAGCCACGGCCGGGGCGGTGGCGAAGTCCAGATCCAGCATGCCCAGATCGTCCAGCAGCGCCCGGACCTGCAGGGGGTAGGTCGCGCCGTGATACTGCACCTGGTAGTCCCAGGTGCGCGGCAGATCGGAGGGCATGGCATTGAGCTCCTTGGTGAGCTTTTCGGCCCCACCCTTGCCCAGTCCGCCGCTGAACAGCTTGGCCACCTGCCGTACCACGGCGCCCGCATGCTTGAGCTCGAAGCTGCTGGTCACCCGGACCAGATCGTCGGCGCGCGCGGCCGTCGCCAATCCGCCGGCAATTGTTGCAAAAACAATAGCAATCAGAGATTTTGAACCCAGTTTAGCGATGAATCTGATCATTGTTCGCCCTCCGCGAGGGTCTGGCCGGCGGCTGATGATAGCAAGCGCACCTCCTCCTTATTAAGGAGTCGGCTCTGACCCACCCGCAGGCCCTCGGGAAGCGAGATGGGGCCGTAGCGCAAGCGGATCAAGCGGGCGACTTCATGGCCGACCGCATTCCAGAGCCGGCGCACCTCGCGGTTCCGCCCCTCCTGCAGCACAGCATGAAACCAGCTGTGGCCTTCGGTCACCTGCCCCGCCTCCAGGCGCAGGAAGCGCGCCGGCCCATCGTCCAGCGGCACGCCGCGCCGCAACTGGGCCAGGGTGGCGGCGGTCGGCAGGCCACGCACCCGCACCAGGTACTCACGCTCGATCTGCGAGGAGGGATGCATGAGGCGGTGCGCCAATTCGCCGTCGGTGGTGAACAGCAACAGACCGGTGGTGTTCACGTCCAGCCGACCGACCACCACCCAGCGCCCCTGCGCCGGCGGCGGCAGGTGCTCGAACACCGTCGGCCGGCCCTGCGGGTCGCGCCGCGTGGTCACCTCGCCCTGCGGCTTGTTGTACATCAGGGTCTGGTGCCGCCCTCCGGCAGGTGCCTGCAGCTCGAGGCGTCGGCCGTCCAGACGAATGTCCGCGGTGGCGGCTACGCGCAGGCCCAGCTCTGCAGTCTCGCCATCGACCGTCACACGGCCGGCGCGGATCCACTCCTCGATCTGGCGCCGCGACCCGTGGCCCGCGGCGGCCAGCAGCTTCTGCAGCCGTTCAGTTTCCATGAATGCCGGCGCTCACAGGAAGCTGAATGCCCTCCAATGGGGACATATCGGCATGAAACAACCGATTGATCCTGCGCCGGCAGACCCTCAACACTCCATCCAGCGCGGGGTGCGGCACCCGTTTCAATGCACGCCGAAAATCATGCGTACCGCGACCGTTTTTGTATAAAATTTTGTACAAGCGACACCCCGTCATTGCAGAAAAGGAAATCCGCTGGGTCGGATCGGCCCATGATGATCTGATGGCCTTTCCCGCCGCTGCACGCCGGCAGGCCGGGTTCCAGCTCGGCAAAGTGCAGGCGGGCCTGGAACCAGACGACTGGAAACCCTTCGCGGATGCGGGACCCGGTACTCATGAGATCCGACTGCACGCGACTGTCGGAGCCTTCCGGGTGATGTACGTCGCCAAATTCGAGGAGGCTGTGTACGTCCTGCATTGTTTCCAGAAGAAAACCCAGGCGACCAGCCGGCAGGACCGGCGCATCGCCGCGATCCGTTACCGTGCCATCGTTCTCGCAAGGAAGAGCAAGCCATGAAGATCGACACCGAGATCCGCCACGTCACCCGGCCCGGAGCCAACATTTTCGTGGAGCTGGGTTTCTCGCCGGCAGAGGCCAGGCGACTGCAGTCGGCCGCCAGGAAGCAGATCAATGATACGAGACGACTCAAGGAGCAGCTCATGGCCGAGCTGACTGCATGGGTCAAACAGCATCGCCTAAAGCAGGCCGCGGCTGCCAACGTTCTGATGGTATCGCGCCCGCGGGTGTCCGATGTGATGAACAGGAAGACCGCCAAGTTCACTATCGATACGCTGGTGGAAATGTTGAGCCGTGTCGGCAAACCGGTGCGGTTGACAGTCGGCCGGTAGATGCCGAGACCCGCCCCCAGACCTCAGCGGACCGGCAGCGAAATCCTGCGGAACAGCTCGCCCTGCGACTCCGGATCGCGCGCCTCGATGGCCCGGTCCACCAGCTTGCGGTTCAGGTGCGGACCGAACTGCTGGATGAACTCGTAGGCGAAATTGCGCAGCAGCGTGCCGCGCCGGAAGCCGATCCACGTGGTGTGGATGGGGAACAGGTGCGAGGCATCCAGAACGGCCAGATCGGCATCAAGGGCGGGCTCGATGGCCACGCTGGCAACGATGCCCACGCCCAGCCCCAGCCGCACATAGGTCTTGATGACATCCGAGTCGCGCGCCGTCAGCGCCACCTTGGGGGTGAGGTTTTCGCGCGCAAACACCGTGTGCAGCGAGGAAGCGCCGGTGAAGCTGAAGACATAGGTGATCAGCGGGTATCTGGCCAGCTCGCCCAGCGTGAGCTTCTCCACCTTCGCCAGCGGGTGGTTCTTCGGCACGATGACCTGGCGGTGCCAGCGGTACACCGGCAGCAGCACCAGCCCCGGGAACAGACCGTCGGAACCGGTGGCGATGGCCAGCTGCACGCGATCCGTGGCCACCAGCTCGGCGATCTGCTCCGAGGTGCCCTGATGCAGGTGCAGTTCGACCTCCGGGTAGTGTTCGCGGAACGCCTGCACCACCGGCGGCAGCACGTAGCGCGCCTGGGTGTGGGTGGTGGCGATCGACAGTGTGCCGCGGTTGTCCTGATTGAGGTCGGCGGCCACGGCCTTGAGGCTCTCCAGCTCGCCCAGCGCCCGGCCGGCGTATTCCAGCACCTGCGCGCCCTGCGGGGTGACCCGCGAGAAGGCCCGCCCCTCGCGCACGAACAGATCGAAACCCAGCTCCTTCTCCAGCGCCTTGAGCGCACGGCTGATGGCCGGCTGCGACGTACCCAGCGCCGCGGCGGCCTGGGTGACGGACAGACCATGACGGGCGATGGCCACGGCGTACTGGAGCTGGTGGAAATTCATGGCCCCATCATAACAAATCGTTATCTAACAATGGCGGTTGCCTTATCGCTTGCTGTCACAAACGGGGATTACAGTCCCGCCATGATTTACGACAGCATTCTCGGCACGGTCGGCCGCACTCCCATCGTCCGCATCCAGCGGTTGGCGCCGCAGGGCATCACGATGTACGTGAAGTGCGAGTTCTTCAACCCGCTCTCCTCGGTCAAGGATCGCCTGGCGCTGGCCATCATCGAGGATGCCGAGCGCAGCGGCACGCTCAAGCCCGGCCAGACCGTGGTCGAAGCCACCTCCGGCAACACCGGCATCGCGCTGGCCATGGTCTGCGCCGCCAAGGGCTACCCCTTCGTGGCCGTGATGGTGGAAACCTTCTCCATCGAGCGCCGCAAGATCATGCGCCTGCTGGGCGCCAAGGTGGTGCTGACCCCGGCGGCCGAACGCGGCACCGGCATGGTGAAGAAGGCCGCCGAGCTGGCCGAGAAGAATGGCTGGTTCCTGGCCCGCCAGTTCGAGAACCCGGCCAACCCCGCCTACCACCGCAGTACCACCGGCCCCGAGATCCTCAGCGACTTCGCCGCCAGGCGGCTGGATTTCTTCGTCACCGGCTGGGGCACCGGTGGCACGCTGACCGGCGCCGGCGAAGTGATCAAGCTGGCCCGCCCGGAGGTGAGCATCATCGCCACCGAGCCGGAGGCCGCCGCGCTGCTGTCCGGCAAGCCGTTCGCGCCCCACAAGATCCAGGGCTGGACCCCGGACTTCGTGCCGGCCGTGCTCAATCGCAAGGTGGCCGACCGCATCGTGCCGGTGAGCGACGCCGAGGCCATCGAGAGTGCGCGCGCGCTGGCGAAGCAGGAAGGCATTTTCTGCGGCATCTCCTCGGGAGGCACTTTTGCGGCTGCATTGAAGGTCGCGCGCGCCGCGCCGGCCGGCGCGGTGATCCTGGCCATGCTGCCGGACACCGGCGAGCGTTATCTGTCCACCGCCCTGTTCGAAGGCATCTCCGATGGCTCCGACGCCGACCTCTGAAGCACTCGACATGAGCGACGCGCGTGCGGAACAGATGTCGCCGCCGAACACGGTGGCGCTGCCGGAGCCGTTTGCGCTGTACCGCGGCGGCGTGCTGCATGGCGCCCGCATTGCCTACGAAAGCTGGGGCAAGCTCAACGCCGGGCGCAGCAATGCCATCCTGCTGTTCACCGGGCTGTCGCCCTCGGCGCATGCCGCCTCGAATGACACCGATGCCAGCCCCGGCTGGTGGCAGAAGATGGTGGGGCCGGGCCTGGCCATCGACACCGCCCGCTACTTCGTCATCTGCGTGAATTCGCTGGGCAGCTGCTTCGGCTCCACCGGCCCGGCTTCCATCGATCCGGCCACCGGCCAGCGCTATCGCCTGACCCTGCCCGAGATCGCGGTGGAGGACATTGCGCGCGCCGGCCATGAAGTGGTGCTGGCGCTGGGCATCCGCAAGCTGTTCGCCGTGGCCGGCGCCTCGCTGGGCGGCATGACCAGCACCGCCTACACCGCGCTGTTCCCGGAAGGCACGCGCCGCCTGATCAGCATCTCCGGTTCACCGGCGGCTTCACCTTTCGCCATCGCGCTGCGCGCGGTGCAGCGCGAGGCCATCCTGCGCGATCCGGACTGGCAGGGCGGCAACTATGCCCCCGACCATCCGCCGCGCAACGGCATGCGCCTGGCGCGCAAGCTCGGCACCATCACCTACCGCTCGGCCACCGAGTGGCGCCAGCGTTTCGGCCGCGAGGAAATCAGCGGCAACGCCCTGCGCGCCAGCCCGTTTGCGCCGCGCTTCTCGGTGGAAGGCTATCTCGAAGCCCAGGCCGAACGCTTCACGCGCGTGTTCGATCCGAACTGCTACCTGTATCTGTCGCGCGCCATGGATCGCTTCGATCTGGCCGAACACGGCGGCAGCTATGCCGCGGCCGTCAGCGCCTCGAAGGTGGAGAAGGTACTGGTGATCGGCGTGGAGAGTGACATGCTGTTCCCCATCCATGAGCAGGCCGCCATTGCCGAGGCCTTCGATCGCAATGGTGTCGCCACGCGCTTCGCGCGCCTGGCCTCGCTCGAAGGCCACGACGCCTTTCTGGTCGACATCCCGCACTTCGACGCCGAGATTCGCGCCTTCCTGGCGTAAACCGCCCGGCAGGCGGGGCAGGCAGGAAGACGAAAGATCTCTACCGCCCTTCCGCAGCCGCCCGAAGATGCGTCTTGATCCATTCGGCGAAACGCCCCTCCTCCATGCTCCCTGCAGCGAGCGAAAGAATCGCTTCGATGGCCGCTACAGGCTTCACTGACAGGCGATGTCCGTTGATCGCCAGGAACACTCCAACGGCCAGAAATGCAGCTCTTTTGTTGCCGTCGACGAAGGGGTGATTGCGCGCAAGCCCAAACCCGCAAGCCGCCGCCAGGACGGCGAGATCCCCGCAACCGTCGCAGGAGTACTTGTTGACCGGGCGCGCCAGGGCGGAGTCCAACAGCCCCTCGTCGCGCATACCGGCAGCGCCACCGAACTGCGCCAGACTTTCCTGGTGTAACAGCGAAAGCGCGCGCTTGTCGATCCAAGCTGGCGCTTTGCTCACTTGGCGAGAACCTTGAATGTGTCCCGGTATTCCTTCATGAACTCGCGTCCGGCCTCGAGTTGCGCCTCGATGGCAGGATCGAACGGCGTCAGCAGATAGCCCTCCGGGGTTTCCACCACATGCAGGCTGTCACCCCGCTGTACGCGCAGGTGCGTCAGCATTTCTTTCGGAATGACTACCCCCGTGGACGTTCCGACTGCGGTGAGCTTGAGCGTTGTCATGCCGAGCACCTCCATACATATATCTATAATTATGTCGGCGCCGGCACGAAATTCAAGCGCTTCTTCCCATTGATTCCTGCTGATCACGCCGGCTGCGGGTGTGAACTGGCTCACGCGCCGATCTTTTCATGTGCTTTTAACGTCCGTGTCACTTGCATTGCCCGGTGTTTCAAGTAGCATATTGTACGTAGCACGAACTAATTGCATTACTAACTGGATGGTAAACGAACATGAGTGACCTGATGTCGAAGCCGCAGACCGACGCCGCCCGTGACAGCGAGAAGACCAGCGCCGTGCCGGCCCTGGACGCCGCTCCGGCCCTGGCGATGCTGCGTGCCGGCAGCACCGCGCGCGCCCTGCGCCGCCGCTTCAGCGCCACGCGCCTGCAGATCGAAGACAACAGCTTCCGCCCGTTCCGCGTCTACTGAAGAGCGGCACGGCGGGCAGGCGCTTGAAGTGCCCCGCCTGCGACGCCACCACATTGCGGCATGACACCCGCTCCCTGCCCTGCACCTGCCGGGGACATGCAACCCTCTTCCCCGCCGTAACGGGTGAGTGGTGCGCAGCTTGCGGCGAGGGCGTTCTCGACGGCGCCGAGTCGTAACGCTTCCTCAGCCGAGCGAGACTAGATAAGGGATTTGCGAGAAGTAGAAACGCGACATCCGGCAGGACGTTTGCCGCCCACAATATGCTGCCCGGGCAGGTCCAGGTGAAATTCACCATGCTCGACGCCTTCAGAGGATGGCCCGCAAGCCCTTGTCGGCAATGAGATTGAGCAGCTTGAGCGCGGGACCTGCGGGGCGGGTGTCGCCTTGCTCCCACTTGCGCACGGTGGAAGCCGTCGTGTGCAGGTGATGCGCGAACACGGGCTGGCTGAAATTCAGCCGCTCGCGCAGGCGCTTGATGTCATCGGCACTGAACTCCCGCACCGGCGGGGGGCAAAGCGCATCGAACTCGCGCATCGTCACCTTGCCGATCGCACCCGCTTCATGCAGCGCAGCCAGATCGTCACGCAGGGATTCAACGATCTTGCTTCCCACAACACACCTCCAGTAACACGCCGGCCAGCAACGCCTTCGACAACGCATCCGTGGACAGGCCCAGGAACACCTTGCCAGCGTATTGCAGCGCCCTTCTCTCATCCTGCGAGAGGTCCGCCTTGGCACTCTTGGAAAACCCGTGCAGGAACACGTAGCGACTGCCGATGCGGGCCGACAGCACGGTGCGGTATCCGCCACTCTTGCCGCCGCCCGGACGCGCGATCCGCTGCTTGTAAAGCAAGCCGCCCAGATCCGCATCGACCAGACCGCTTTCCATCTCCTCAACCGCTTTGCACAAAGCGACATCAGGCAATTTCTCGCCCGCTTGCCACCGTGCAAAGTCCTTGCGCTTGAGGATGATCATGCGGCGGTCTGACTCAGACTATACCCGAAACGGGCATGCTTTTTCCATCCGTGCGGCCAGCGGGGGCCGCTGCTCCGAATGCTGGATCGCCGAACTGGCCCGTCCGGGCCAGAATCCGTCGAATACCTGTCCTCACGAGATCCTGCTCGGAGTCCGCTGCGTGGGCGCAGTCATGTTCGCGGCGGATACGCGCACTTTCGGGCGCGTTTATGGTCCGGCGCAAAACCGGGCTTGCGGAAAGACGTCACCCTGTCTCAGGGTAGGCGCGGCGGCATCCGCTGCTGGAGGCAGCGCCGGGAACAGCCGCCGGATAGAACCTCGCAACAACCGCGCCGCGCCCGCCCGGCGGACGTCAGCGCCAGCAGCCGGTGGAATCCGCCGGGGTGCGCGCGCCGGTCTGGTCGATGGTGAAGGTCAGGCAGGCCGCGGTGTCATTGACCTGGTTGCCCGTGGCCGTGGCGGTGATGGTGTAAGTGGTATCGGTGGCCGTGATGGCCATCGTGTAATAGCCGCGCGGCGTCGTGCCGCCGTCCCCCAGCGAGACGCCCAGGCCGGTGGGCGGCGCGGTGCTGATGTTGGTCAGCGACTGCACGTAGGCATTGTTCTGCAGGAAGTACTTCTCCTGCGCCACCTGGATGCGCAGCAGCGTGGCCGTGGCATCGGTGCGATTGACGCGCAGCAGGTAGCGGCGGTAGCTGGAAATCGCCAGCGAGGAGAGGACGGCGATGACCACCATCACGGTCAGCAGTTCGATGAGCGTGATGCCGGCCATCGAACCCGGATACCTGCGGATGCCGCTGCGGATCATGCGCATTCTCTCCTCAATTGGCCGAGCCATCGTGCCAGTAGGTCTTGTACAGCTGCTGGCTGGTGGTCGAACCCACCTTTTCCTGGCCGGAGAAGATGACTTCCTGCACCAGGCAGCTGGCGCCCGTGCAGCTGGCGCCACTGCTGTCCACCAGCGTCTCGGTGAACGCCACTTCCGAGGCAATGCCGCCCTGCGCCAGATCCACCGTCGTGACGATCTTGCCCGAGGCCAGATTAACCTCGTAGACCTTGTTGGTGCCCGATCCCACGCCGCTACAGGCGGTCGAGGTCGTGGTGTCGGTATTCGGCGTGTACGTGGTGAAATACACGATGTTGTTGCTGGTGGCAGCAGGCGTCAGCGACTTCTCACCCACCCAGGTGCTCGAAGTGCTCATTAACGGGATCTTCCAGCCATACACGGTGCCACTCGTCGTCGTGACGCCACTGGAGGTGGAAGTCGTCTGCAGATCCGAATCCGCGAGCACGGTCAGTTTGTTGAAGGCCGTCTGGTTGTAAGTCGACGAGGAAGTATTGTAGATCGTATAGGCGTTGTAATCGCGGATGCCATACAGCCGGTCCTGCACACTCGTGCTCAACGGATGCCCGCGATAGCCACTGCCCAGGGCGATGTTGAAATACGGTGTACTGCCGCTACTCGTCACCTCGGCTACGTCCGGCGCGCTGTAGAAGCGGCGGTAGTTCGCAGTAGCCGACCCGCCCAGCGAGGCCATCACGCCACCCACCGCCGCATTGGCCGCGGTCAGGCCGCTGGTCAGATCGATGCGCCACAGCTGGCCACCCATGTCACCGAAATACAGGCGGTCCGAGTAACCGTCGTCATTCACATCCAGAACCGAGAGCGTACTGGGTATGGCATGCGTCATGCTCGAACTGACGAAGCTGTCAGAGCTGCTGCTACCCGCCGACCACAGCACCGTGCCATACAGCGCATCGAGCATGTAGACATGCGCGCCGACGGAATCGGCGGCGTAGGTGAGCGAGTCGTCCTCGCTCGAGGCATAGCCTCCGCCGACGAACAGCACCAGATTCTGGCTGTTCTCGGTCGCGCCCGACACCTTGAAGCGGCCCACCGTCGGCGTCGACCAGGCCTGGCCGAGACCGCTGAGGATCGAGGTATCGTCCACCCAGAGCAACTTGGGCGTCGTCGGATCCGTCACATCCATCGCATAGTAGGCGCTGGCAGAGGTGCTGCGACCGGTGCCAAAGAAGATCAGCACCCGATCGCCATCGGCCGATTCCACCGCACCGTCCCCGTCCACATCATACTTGAGGACCTGAACCTGCCCATCCAGGCCGTAGCTGGTCTTCTCCGTCACATCGCTCGCCGACTCATTGGTATAGAGGGATTCGAGCCGACCGAGCATCTCCTGCGGTATGAAAGCCCACAACTCCTTGCCGCTGGCCGCATTGATGGCGTGCAGGTAGCCGTCATTGGTGGTCGTGTACACGACGGTATGGAGGGTCAAATCATCATCGTCATTCTCGCTGTAGATCACGACCGCCGGCTGCGCATGGATGGGATCGCCCATGATGGGGGCGGTCACGTAATCGGAGGTACTGCCGTCGCCATCGGCATCGCCCGTATCCAGAATGGAGTACCGCTCCGTGGTATCGCTGTCGCTGTCCACATCATTCACGTCCTCGCCGCGCGAATAATTGATCAGGGTGGTCCGCGCGGTCGCAGGATCGGTCGCGGTGTTCACACCCAGCAGCGTCGTGGTCAGCTTGGCATTGTCGGTTGAAAACAGACATTGGCTATCGCTGCAGGCTGTCAAATCGACGGATTTGCCCTTGCCGGCTGGATTGGTGCCGATATAGGTGTAGACCGTGCGTGACGTGGCCACCGGAATGTTCTCGGCGGCACCGCCCAGCTGCACGTTCTGGCCGTCGGTCAGCGACGTGGTCCAGTAACTGACGGCATCATCCGAGGTGAAGCCCGTCGACTTGTCCACCGCCGGGTCACCATTGGCGTCCGTGATGACACCGCCCACCAGCTTGTATTTCTTGATGTTGCCCGGCCAATGATAGGTGGTCTTGGGGCTGAACACCGACACGTACAGATCACTGAGCGTTTCGGTGCGATTGAAGGCATTGACCGCCACGGACGGTGCGGTGAAGGTGGTATTGGTCTTCTGTACTTCCGAGAAAATGGAAGTGAATACCGAGCTCAGATCAGTCAGGCTGCTGGCCGTATAGGCGGCGCCGCCACCGGCAGTCGCCGCGGCACTCAGATAATTGTAGTAGTCCGTCGCGTTGGTACCCGTGCTGAAATCCGAACCGAAGCCGATGAAATAGGTCGTCACATTCTGCGTGCCGCTGACATCACTGCGCAGATCGTGGTTGTACATGTACTGAGCCAGCGCCCCCAGACACAGGCCGCCGACCGAATCGGTGGTCGGCTCCGACGTCAGGCAGGTACCGCCGTCGGTGCTGAAGTCGGTGAGACTCTTGATCGTCGTGTCCAGTGTGCTGGAACCCTCGTTGGGCTGTCCATCCGTCAGGAAGATGATGAAGTTCTTCTGGCAGCTGCTGTCCGACGGACTGTCATACGTCGACGAGGTGGACACGCCGCCCGTGCGCGACGACGCGGCACTGACGGTGGGCGTCGAGTTGGCGCCGTAGTAAACGCTCAAGCCGGCGAAGTAGCGATAGGCCTCATACAGTGTTTCTTCCAGCGGCGTGGAGCCATCAGCCGTCCAGCTGTTTACATAGCTCTCGATCGACGACGCATTGGTACTGACGTCGCCCACGGGCACGACCACCATGCCACCGCCAGTTGTCTGCGTATCGTTCGAACTCGTATTGCAGCAGCTCTTGTTGTAGCGCATCACCCCAACATTGACGTTCGTCACGCTTCCCAGCAACGAGGTCACCGCCGCCTGCATGATGGCGAGACGGGTTGATGTGGAGGCGACGCTGTTGAGATACCAGTTGACGTAGTTGCCACTGTAGATCGTGTAAGTCGTTCCCGTCCCCCACCAGGAAGAACCCGAACTCGCCGTCCATGCCACCGAGGTGGTGGCCGCGGTCAAAGAGCCCTTGGCCGGATAGGGTTTGGTCGTGTCGGTGCCATAGCCATATTTGCCAGCGTCAGTCTTGCACTCGATGTAGGTCCCGGTGGTCGTGACCACCTTGGTCGTCGATCCTGATTTCGATGTGGTGGCCGAATCTGCGAGCGTGGCCGACCAGCCGTAGGCATAGCTGGTAGAAGTACTGTTACCCGTCGTCACCGTCGTGACGGTGTTCAGCCGGATGAAGGTGTCATTGTAGTAACCCGAGGACGACAGCGCCGACAACCCGGAATAACACTGGAAGTTGGCACTGGTTATCTTGTTGGTGCTGCTGCAAGCCGGAGTGTAGGTAGTGGTTCTCCCCTTGGTAACAGGAGCCACGTAGTAATAGGCGGTGGAATCGCAGTTGCTGTCGCTGGTATAGGTCGTCGACGCGCTATACGCGGAAGCGGTCGATACGCTGGTACTCATGCTGCCCGATGTGTCCAGGATCAGCATGACGTTGGCGGCAGCGCCGGTACTGTTCTGGTTGAAGAACACCTCAGTGTCATCAGCGCGTGCCGCACCAACACCCAATGCCAGCACCAGCATGGGCAGCAGCGTGGCGAGGCAGGATTTGAGTTTGGACATGAAAACTCCTCCGCGGCTGGGCCTCAAAGCCCTTCGACCGTGATACGCGTGACCAGCTGGTCACTGATCGTGTAGATGACCGTTGCCGACACTGGACCGAGGGCACGCAGCCGGCTGGCATAAGTCGCTAGCGGAACGCTCTGCCCGCGGATCACGGTCGCGAAATTGCCGGACAACCGGAATGTCCGGATCGCACAGGTGCTGCAGGCGCGCACCGTGAGCACGCCACCTGCCGCATCCGGCAGACTGATCAGATCAGCCTGGGTTTCGACGGCATCTTCGATGAGCTGCGGCTTCAGGTGTTCGGCCCGCGCCACCGTCAGCGCGCCCGCCAGCAGCATTGCGCAAGACAGGATGATTGGACGCATGGGATGCCTCACTCCAGGGTGCTGGTGGTGGAAGTCGAATCCTGGCCGAGGGACTCGTCGGCCAGCGCCTTGCGGTACACGCCCTGCAGGTGCAGGGCGGTGGCGCTGCGTGCCGAGGTGCCGGTGCTCTGGATTTCCCAGTGGTAGGCCACGAACTTGCTCAGCGAGCTGCCGCTGGGCGCGGCCGTGGAATCGCCGTCCAGCTGCCGCGCGATCACGGTGCTGTAGGCCTGGGTCGATGAGCCGTTGACGTCGCCGCTGACCGTCTCGTTGGTGGCGGTGACCGGATTGAAGCTGCCCTTCACCAGCGCCTGCTGGATGCCGGTCTCGGAGGCCTGGAAGGCGAACTGCCGGTACTGCTCGCTGCCGGCCATGATGAACTGCAGGCTGGCCGAGTTCATGCCGGAGACGGCCAGGATGGTCAGCACCAGCAGCAGGATCAGGCCGATCACCAGCGCCGCGCCCTGCTGCGCGCGCATGCCACGCGCTCCGCGCATCGCTGGAGGGTTGCGGCCCGCAGGCGCTCTTGCCGTGATCTTCATGTCAGGTCCCCGATGCATTGCGCAGCTGGATGGTGCGCGACACCAGCAGCCGGCGGTAATGCTGCAGATTGCTCAACCCCGTCGTGGCATCCAGCGTGGGCTCGAAGGCCTTGCCGACGCCATCGCTGGCCAGGTTGGCGGTGAGGCCGGTGGTGGTGGCGCGATCGGCGTACTGGTAGATCTTGCCGTCGATGAAGCCGGTCTCGGGCGTGTCGGAGCGCACCAGCAGCCAGATGCGCACCGCCACCACCTGCCCGCCGGCATCCACCAGCGTCTGGGCGGTGGCCGCATCCACGTAGCGGTTGGCCACGCCGGTATACTCGCCGGTGGTGGCATCGACGGCATCCTCGATGCCGTATTCGATCTGCATGTCCTCCACACCGGCGATGACCTGCGCGTCCTCGAAGGCCGGCGCAGCGCCGGACACCGTGAGCTCCTTGCGGCGCAGGGAGGGCAGACCGGTGGCCTCTTCGGAATTCTGGTCGATGTAGTAGGCGCTGACGATCAGGTTGTTGATCTGCCCTTCCGAGGTGCTGCTGGGGCTGGTGACACTGCTGCAGCCGGTGGGCACCGCGCCGTCGTCGAACAGGTAGGCGCGCACCCGCGTGGAGCACACCTGCACGCGGCCGGTGGTCAGATCGGCCGCCAGCGCCGAGGCGCGCCGCACGATCAACGTATCCGCCGAGGCCACCGCATTGGTGGTCCAGCCGCTCAGCGCATCGCAGGCGGCGGTCTTCGTCGTGCTGATCGTGTAGCTGTTGTTGTCGCCCTGGAGCGGGTTCTCCAGGTTGCCGATGAAGCCCGTGCCGCAGACATTGGCCGCGGTCACGCTGGCCAGGTCCGAGTTGAAGGTGGTCTCGTTGGCGAGGTTGGCCGCGCCCTTCACGAAGCCCAGGTAGCCGGCCATGCGCACGTCCGGCTCGATCACCGCCAGCGCATAGCGGGCGGTCTCCTCGAGGCGATCCACCGTCTCGTTGTTGGTGTAGGCGTTGCGGCTGTCCACGTACACCTGCGTGGTGGCGAAGATGAGCAGCGCGCCGATGGCCAGCGCCACCAGCAGCTCCACCAGGCTCAGGCCGCGCATGCGCATGGCCGGCGGGCACGGCGCGTGACAGTGGGCGCGGCTCATATCTGGAAGCTCATCTTGTAGGTGAGCGTGCCGGAGCTGTCGCTGGTGGCATCGCTGGGGTCGTTCCAGGACACGGTGATGGTGTACAGGTACAGGCTGGTGTAGGTGGCATCCGCCGCGACCGTGATGGTGCCGCCGCTGTTGGCCAGACCCGACGAGCCCGGCAGCGTGCTGGCGATGGCCTGGCGCCACACGTACAGGTCGCTGGCCGCCATGGCGGCGGCGCTGCAGCTGCCGGCACTGCTGCCCTCGCAGCTGCCGCTGCTGTCCGCCGCTCCGGCGTAGCTGGTGGTGGCATTGCGGTTGGCGCGGATCCGGTCGGCCATGTCCGCGGCCAGCGCCACCGCCTGCGTGCGGTAGATCGCGCTGCCGCTGGAGCGCAGGGTGATCACGTACAGGCCGGCGATGCCCAGCATGCCCACCGACAGCACCACCAGCGCCACCAGCACCTCGACGATGGAGATGCCACGCTGCAAGCTCGACACCGCAGGGGTGTTCATCATGGGCAGGTCCCGTTGAGATGGCTGGCGTTGAGCGCCTTGCTCACATCGACATACAGCTTCGAAATGTAGGCGCGGCCGGTGGTGGCGATGAACATGGCGCGCGCCGTCGAGTCCGTGCCCACCGCCGTGTTGCCGCGCGCATCGCAGAACACCACGGTGGCCATCGGGGAAACGCCGTAGGTATCCTCGGCATTGGCGAAACCGGTCGCGGCGTAGCTGACGATGCGCGCGCCGTCGGCCTTCACGGTGACGGTGCTGTCCACCAGATCGTGGGTCTCGATGACCTCCTCGCCGGCGTCGTGCACCCAGTCGCCGTCGGTGTCGACGAACACGAACCAGCCCTTCAGCGAGGTGTTGTCGCAGCTCAGCGAGGCGGCGGCGACGCTCGGGTCGGCGGTGCCGCAGACCACCACGTTGCCGCCCTGCCGCTTGATCGCCTCGGCGCGCGCCACCTGCAACGAATGCAGCAGATCGTTCGCGGCACTGGTCAGCCGGTTGTTCTTGATGAACACGCCCATGTTCGGCACGGCCAGCGCCAGGATCACGCCGGCCAGCGCCAGCGTGATCATCAGCTCCATCAGCGTGAATCCGTTCTGCCGCCCTATCTTCATGCCAGCGACTATAGGCACGCGAATGCACGCATTTCAGCGCCATCCGATCAGCGGCCGCGGACGGGCGACAGACGGCGTGGCTGCGCTGCTGTGCTTGTCGTAACCTTGCGCGCACTGTGAAGCGGCTCACACTTTTCCCGGCGCTGGCGCTGTGGCTGCCCGGCCTCGCGCTGGCGGGTGCGGCCATGGCCGCGGCCACGGCGCCCGCGGCCGCGTCCCGCACGCTCAAGATCGCCACCTGGAACCTGGACTGGCTGCTGGCGCCCGCCACCTTCAACGAGCTGGCGAAGCGCTGCACGCGAGCGGATGCCACCCGCCGCCCGCAGCGCTCCATTCCCTGCGACGTGGCGGCCGACCTGGAGCGCAGCGCCAGCGATTTCGCGACCCTGGCGCGCCGCGCGCGCGAGCTGGATGCCGATGTGGTCGCGCTGCAGGAGGTGGACGGGCCCAGCGCGGCGCGCCTGGTGTTCCGCGACCACGAGTTCTGCTTCAGCGCCAGCGCGGTGGTGCAGAACACCGGCTTTGCCATCCGCCGCGGCGTGCCGTTTCGCTGCGCGCAGGACTGGAAGTCGCTGTCGATGGGCGACTCACTGCGGCGCGGAGCGGTGGTGGTGCTGTATCCGGACACACCCAACGAGCTGTGGTTGATGGATGTGCACCTGAAGTCGGGCTGTGCGCGCGGCCTGCTGGATCGCGACGAGGAGGCCTGCCGCAAGCTGGGGCGGCAGGTGCCGCATCTGGAGAGCTGGATCGACGCGCAGGCGCGCAGCGCTCATCGCTTCGTGGTGCTGGGCGACTTCAACCGCGATCTGCTGCATGAGCAGGGCGCGGCGCGCGATGAACAGGGCCGGCAACGCAATCTCTGGGCCGAGATCGATGACGGCGAGCCCGCCAACCTGCAGCTATTTGACAGTGCGGTGAACCAGCGCTTCGCCAATTGCACGCCGGGGCAGGCCCACAACGGCTTCATCGACTACATCGTGCTCGGCGGCGGCGCCAAAACACGCTGGATTCCCGGCAGTTTCGAACAACTGACCTGGTCGGCGCGCGACGCCTGGCGCCGCACGCTCAGCGATCACTGCCCGATCGCGGTACGCCTGAAGCTTTGGTGATACCGCAATTCGTAACAAAGCAGTTTTGACGGCCCCGCTTGCATCACCCCGGCCTCGCCATTAAGTTTAGTCGCCGACTGCGAGTGTGACGGAGTCGGCATACTGGCTCTGCAACGGTTTACTTGAGCATCAACGACCAAAGGGCTGCAGCCGGGCATGACGAACAAGATCGGGACCAAGACCGCGGAACGCCGTCTCCACACGCGCCACCGCGCCCGCACCACCGTCTACATCATGATGGCCGACGGCAAGCGCCGCTGCTGCCGCGCCGTGAATCTCAGCGCCAATGGCGTGTTCGTCCGCACCGCCGGCCTGGGCCTGCGCAAGGGCCAGCAGGTGGAGCTGGCCTTCGCCATCGACCTGGGCACCATCACCAAGATCCATCGCCGCACGGCGGTCGTGGCCCATGTGTCGGGCGGTGGCACCGGGCTGATGATGGATGCCTACGCGCCCACGCGGCGCGCCTGAGACTCGACTACCGAACGCGGCTGAGCTTTTCCGCCATGCGGGTCTGCCAACCCGGCCCGCTCGCCTTCCATCGCGCCAGAACATCCGCCGGCAACTAACTCATCGTACTCATGCAGCGTCGCCCACCTTCAGGAAGCTGCGGAACACGCCATCGGGATCGTGCTTGCGCGTCAGCGCCGCCAGCCGCGCCGCGGCCGCGTCGCTGAAGTAGCGGGAGGGCCGGCGCACGCTGGCGTCGTCGTTGAGCTTGCTGCCCGCCGAGAAGGGCTCCAGCGCGCGCAGGTTGTCCGTGGTCCAGGCGTGCATGCGCGCATCCTGGGCCGGGTCGTCCCAGATGGCATGCGCGGCGATGTAGACATTGGCCTGCAGCGACATGGCCATGTCCGGCCAGTCGCGTTTCGCCGGCCCCCACAGGTTGTAGTACACGAAGCTGCGCGGCGTGGGCAGCGTCTCGTACATGCGGCGCAGGGCCGGCACCAGCTGGTCGGGATCGGCGTCCGACCACATGCCGTCCACCGAGAAGCGCCAGCCCTGCGGGTCGCTGCCCTCGTTGCGGACGAAGAACTGCTCCAGCGAGGCATTGTCGTTGCGGATCACCTTGCGCGGCTGCACCGGGCAGGTATCCAGCGGGGCGAGGCCGCTTTCCACCTGCTCGACGCTGTTGGCCATGCTGACGACGATCACCAGCAGGTTGTCGTCGCTGCTCCAGCCGCCGCTCTGCTCGTCCAGGCGGCGCCGGAACACCATGGTCTCCACGTAGTCCGGCAGCTGCGGCATCACCCGCATCGACCACTTCATGACGGCATCGAAGTCCGCCATATCGTAGATGTAGATGCGCTGGCGGATCACCGCCGGCAGATCGAACACGCGCACCCGCATGCGGGTGATGACGCCGAAGAACCCCGGCCCGCCGCCGCGCACCGCCCAGTAGAAATCCGGGTTCTGCCGCTCGCTGGCGCGGATCAGCTCGCCACGGGCATTGACGCATTCCACCTCGAGGATGTGGCGACAGCCGACATCCCATTGGCGGCCGTTGCGGCCGAAGCCGCCGCACAGCAGGAAGCCGCCCAGCGTGACATCGGCGTTGTGGCCGGTGGGAAAGGCCAGCCCGTACGGCTTGAGCGCCGCCGTCACCGCGCCGCTCTTCACCGCCGGCTGCACCCAGGCGCTCTTGCCGGCCGCATCCACGCTGATCTGGTTCCACGCCGACAGATCCAGCAGCAGCGTACCCTCCTGCAGATGCGTGGCCGCCCAGCTGTGGCCGCCGGAACGCGGCGCCACCTTCAGCTTGTGGCGGGCGGCGAATTTCACCGCCGCGCAGACATCGTCTTCGTTCTTCGGGAAGGCGATCAGGGCCGGATAGCGCGGCGGCAGGTTCTGCACCCAGACCGCGTTGCGGCGCGCGGCCTCGTAATCGGACTGTCCGCGCCACACGGCCTGGCCGGCGAAACGCTCGATGCGCTGGCCGGCGGCCGCCGGCGCCGCACCGGTCGTCTCCGCCAGTGCGCGCAGCGAGCCGGCACCGTCCAGCACCAGCGCGCCGGCCAGCCAGCCCGCGCCCTTCAGCAGCTCGCGGCGCGCCAGATCGGCAATGCGCCCGGCATCCTCACCCGATGGTCCGGTCTTCGATTCTTGCGTCATGTCATCCTCAGAACTTGGCCGCAAAACGGATTCCATAAGTACGCGGCGGCTGCAGTGTGGCATAGCGCGCGTCGGCCGCGTTGGTCGGGGGGCGATAGAAGGTGCCGGTGCTGACGCCGCCGGACGTACCGGTGCTGATCACCGCCTCATTGCTCAGGTTGTTGACGAAGCCGGTGACGCTCCAGCGATCCCCGGCCGCCTCGTAACCGAAGCTCAGGTCCTCGGTGATGAAGGCCTCGCGGTAATCGCCGATGCGGCGCGCCGCGTAGGCCACCGGCCGCAACCACGTCCCCGACTCGTAATGCGCATCGGCACCCAGCACCACGGCGCCGCCGGTGGACACGGTGAAGCGGTGTTCGGCGCCACCGCTGATCGACCACTCCGGCAGATTGATGCGCGGATAGTCGACCAGGCCGCCCAGCGAGCCGCTGGTGCTGAGGACCGTCGGGTACAGTTCGTACTTGCCCTTCTCGAACAGCACATCGAGGTGCAGGCGGTCGGCCGTGGTCGGTGCCGCATCCAGCGCCAGTTCGGCGCCTTTGACCCAGCCCGGCACATTCACCGGCCAGCCCGCCTGACCGGCCGGGTTGAGGGAGTGCAGCACGCTGATCTGCTGGTCCTTGTAATCCCAGTAGAACACTTCCAGGTTGGCCTGCAGCCGCTCATCAAAGAAGCGGTTCTTCGAGCCGAGTTCGTAGGCCGTGAGCTTCTCGGGCTTGTAGGTGTTGGGCGGCAGCGCCGGGGCGAGGCCGCCGGCCTTGAAGCCGGTGCGCGCGTTCGCATACAGCAGCGACTCGGCGGCGACGTCGAACTCCACGCCGAGCTTCCAGCTGGTATCGGTGAACTTCAGGCTGCCACCATTGGGCACCTGGCAATAGCCCACCGGGTAGTAGTAGCCATAGGCCGTGGTCGCGCCCGTGACGAACACGCCCGGTGACGGACAGGTGGTGGCGGTGAAGGCGCCGTCGAGCAGCGTGAAGCCATCCTGTGACTTGCGCTCCGAGGTGTAGCGCAGCCCACCGGTGACACGCAGGCGCGGCGCCACGCTGTAGGTGGCTTCGCCGAAGGCGGCACCGCTGGTGTCCGTCAGGTCCGGCGTGCGCACCAGCTGCCAGCCATTGGGCTCCAGCGTGCGCAGCAGGGCGTCGATCCGCTCGTGGTAATACATGGCACCCACCACCCAGCGCAGCCGCGCCTCGGTGTCGGAAGCCAGGCGCGCTTCCAGCGACTGCTGGTCGATGTCCTGCATGGGCCACCAGGTCAGGCCGCTGCTGTAGCTCAGCGTCTCCGCATGGGTGCGCACGACGGCCGGAATGACGGTCAGCGTGTCGTTGCCGATCTTCCAGTCCAGCTGCGCGGCAGTGATCAGCTGCTTCAGATCGACATAGCCGTCATCGCCGACCACGGACCGGCTGCGGAACGGCTCCACGAAGGTCCCGCCCGGACCGGCGCTGTCCGCCCAGATGGGGCAGCGCGAGGTATCGCCGCAACCCGCCGCGCCGAACGCGAACCAGGGATTACCCGGCACCTGCCACTCCTGACCGGGATTCACATAGCGGAACACCGAGCCGCCACCCTTGGAGTTGTCGCGGTAGTAGTCGCTCCACAGCAGCAGCGAGAACCGCTCATCGGGCTTGTACAACGCGCTGAGGCGCGCCGCCTGGTTGTCGGCGTCGTCGTAACCGTCGCTGAGATAGCCGGAATGGCGGTTGGTGGCCACGGCCAGGCGCGTGGCCCAGTTCGCCGACAGCGGCATGTTGATGACACCGGTGAGTCGCGTGGTGTCGTAGTTGCCGAGTTCGGCGCTGACGCTGCCGCCGAACTCCTGTGTGGGGAGGTTCGGAATCAGGTTGATGGCGCCGACGGTGGCATTGCGGCCATACAGCGTGCCCTGCGGCCCCTTGAGCACCTCCACGCGCTGCAGGTCATACATGGCGCCGGAGGCGGCGAACTGCCGGCCCAGCGGCACGCCACCGATGTTGAAGGCCATCACCGGATCGGCGTACTGGGTACTGGCGCCGGAGGCCAGGCCGCGCAGGCTGATGTTGGAGTTGATGTTGGCGTGGGTGATGTCGAGGCCGGGAATCAGATCCAGCAGTTTTGCGGTACTGGAAACGCCGCCGGCATCGAGCTGATCGCCCGAGATCACCGCGATGGCGATGGCGGATTTCTGCACGTCCGCTTCGCGCCGCTCCGCGGTGATGACCACTTCTTCGAGCGCCGCGCTCTCGCCGCTGTCGGCGGCGCGCGCCATCTGGCTGATGCCACTGGCAGCGCCCATGGCGAGCAGCACGGCGAATCCCGCAGCCGAAACATTGTGACCCTTCATGACCCCTCCTCAAGTTCCCGGTTTTTTTTCAGTGCGCGATCCTTCCAGGGATCCGGCCGCCGCAGCGGCAATATTCTCGCACTGGGTAATTAGTCGGGCGGAGTGTAGAAACCACTCCCGCCATGCCGCTACTGTCCAACTCGCAATTCAGCTATGCTGGAAACGCATACGCCAAGACTTCGCCGCCGCGCGCCAGGAGGGTCGGTGCAGCTGGATCTGATGCGTCTGTTCGTCGATGTTGCCGATTCCGGCAGCTTCTCGCGTGCCGCGATCGAGCGCGGCAAGGCGCAATCCGGGGTCAGCCGCCAGATCTCTCAACTGGAGCGCGAGTGCGGCGCGGCATTGTTCCAGCGCACTGGACGCGGCGTCGTACTGACCGACGCGGGCCAGCGGATCCTGCCGCGCGTGCGCGCCTGGCTGGCCGCCAGCGACGCGCTGGATGCCGACATCAAGGCCAGCTCCGGGCATGTCTGCGGCGTCGTGCGTCTGGGCGTGCTGCCGCCTGCCGCGCATCCGCTGGCCACCGAAGTGTTCCGCCGTACGCGCAGCGAACATCCCGGCATCCGGCTGCGGATCACGGAACCCGGTTCGCAGCTGGACGCCTGGATGGACAGCGGTCGGCTCGATATCGCCGTATTGTTCCGCTATCGCGCGCTGGCCAGCAACGAGCGCGCGCTGGCCGTCACCGATACCTATCTGGTCAGCGCACCCGGCGCCGAACAGACATGCAATGCCACCGTGGAGTTTGCCCGCCTGGCGGGATTGCCGCTGTGCCTGCCGGCGCGGCAGAGCGGTCTGCGCGACAGCGTCGAAGACATCGCCCGCCGCAAGAGGCTGCCGCTCAACATCGCCGTCGAAGCCAACTCGCTGGCCTTCCAGCAAGGCGCCGTGCTCGAAGGGCTGTGCTTCTCGCTGATGAGTCCCTATTCCTGCATGCGCGAGGTGCGTGCCGGCCGCATGCAGGCCGCGCGCGTGGTGCAGCCGCGCATCCGCCGCACGCTGGCGCTGGTGACCAGCACGCACGGCCCGCTATCGCTGGCCTGCCGCACCGTCATGCGCCTGATCGAGGAGATCTTCGCGCGCGATCAGCACCGCTGGATGCCACCGATCGGCTGAACCGCCGACGCCACCGTTGCGATCTGCGGCAGGACATGCCGGGCATCAATTGCGGCCCGATCTCGAATGAAGTGGCGCCTTTCGGCAGCTCGTCGCGACTTCTATTTCCCCCGTGACTATACGAACCGCCGGGATCGTGCAAAACTCCTCGAACGGGGAATATCAGACAAGGAGCGGCCGTCCATGGCGCGCCAGAAACTATTTTACGGTTGGATCATCGTAGCCACGGCCATCCTGGGCATCGCCAGCAGCTTCTCGGTGCTGGTGCTGAACATGACCGGCCTGTTTGCCGCGCCGCTGAAGGCCGAATTCGGCTGGAGCACTTCGCAGATCTTTCTGGGCAGCGGTATCGCCGGCATCGGCGGCATCCTCTCCGCGCCCTTCATCGGGGCCATCAGCGATCGCTTCGGCGTGCGGCGCGTGCTGGCGCTGTCGTTCGCCATCGAAGCGCTGATCCTGCTGTCGTACAAGTTCATGGGCAGTGATCCCATGGGCTACTACGTGCGCTATGGCGCGCTGGCGGTGCTGTGCATGGGCACCACGCAGGTGGTGTTCAGCCGCATCATCTCCGCCTGGTTCAATCGCCGCCTCGGCCTGGCGCTGGGCCTGGCACTGGCCGGCGTGGGCGTCGGCGGCGCCATCTGGTCGCTGGTGATCCAGAAGTTCATCGACCTGTACGGCTGGCGCAATGCCTATGCCGGCATGGCCGCGCTGATCGCCTGCATCACCCTGCCGCTGGTGGTGCTGCTGGTGCGCGAGACGCCGCTGGCCATGGGCCAGAACATCGATGGCGATGAAAACTCCACCGCGCGTGCGACCACTGCCGCCGTCGAACACTCCGGCCTGACGCTGCGCGAAGCCGCCGGCACCGGCCAGTACTGGCTGATGATCGGCGTATTCCTGTTGATGGGCTGCGGACTGCAGAGCGTGCAGATCCATCTGGTGCCCCTGCTGGTCAGCCGCGGCAACAGCGCGCAGCTCGCCTCGCAGGTGCAGGCCACGCTGTCCGTCGCCGTGATCTTCGGCCGCGTGTTCTCCGGCTGGCTGCTGGATCGGCTGTTCGCGCCGCGCGTGGCGCAGCTGTTCCTCATCGCCCCCATCATCGGCATCTCCGCCCTGATCCTCGGCGTCACCGGCGCCCCCGCCTTCGCTGCTGCCATGTGCGTGGGTCTCGCTGTCGGCGGTGAATCAGACGTCGTTGCCTACCTGGTGCGCCGCTACTTCGGCCTGCGCCAGTACAGCCGCATCTACGGCACCTTCTTCTCCGCCTATGGCACCGCCTCAGCCATCGGACCCTATGCCACCGCGTGGGGACTGGATCATCTGCAGGGCGGTTACAGCCGGCTGCTGTGGGTGCATGTCGCGCTGCTGGTGGCCGCGTTCGTGCTGCTGTTCGGGTATCGCAGGTACAGCGTGGAGAAGTAGTTGGTGCCGGCAGCAGGGATCGAACCCGCGACATCCAGTTTACAAAACTGGCGCTCTACCAACTGAGCTATACCGGCATATCAAGGACTTATGCGAAGTCCGGAATTTTCATGTCAGCGCCTGTGTCAGCGCGGCGCGCAACGATGCCTGACGACTTGGCTATTGTGCCACCGCCATCCAAGACAGCAACGACTCGAGATACAGTGATCCGGTGCCGGCTCGTACCGCGCCGGAGGTGGGGTGCACGAACAGCACGCGCGGCTAAGCCGCCGCTTTCCAGCCGTCCTCGGTCTCTGTGAAGAGCTGACGATCAATGACAGGCGCGTCGGCGGATCTGAGATCGCGGAGTACCTCGTGCAGGTGGAATTCCTTCTCGACATGCCCGAGGTACATGACGCGAATCAGGGTCTCAGAAGAACCCGGAATCCTGCTCTTCGCCTTCTCCCAGCGCGCCACCGCTTGATCCGTGGATCCCATCAGCGTCGCAAGCTCACTCTGCGTGAGATTCATCTGCTTGCGCAGGAAGCGGAACTCCTTGCCGCTGAGCCCCTTCTTGTGGCGCGCCAAAAACTCGCCGATCGCCCGGTGCAGACCATCGATATCTTGAATGACCAGATCGTCGCCGTCTTCAGCGGGGATCAGTTCGTACCCGCTGCACAGATACACGTCGTCCAGGCCACACCCCGTGTAGTGCAGAGGTGTCTTCCGTTCGCTGTCTCCGTAGCACATTCCTTTCATCATCGATGATCCTCCCACTCAACTGTCACCAGACGCAACTTGCCACCGACAAGCAGCACCGTGAGGACGCCCGCAACGCGTCCACCAGACATCGTCTTGGTCAGTTTGATCTTCCATTCGCCTGGCTCCTTCCCCGCGGAAGGCGCGTTCTCCACGTCACCGGTTCTCAGGACTCGCAGCACATCGCCGTCGTCGAAACCGCGCTGCTCCATTCGTTGCCGGATGTGCTGACTCCAACGCAGATTTCCTGAATCTGCGGCGATCGCGCGCACCCGCTCTCTGGCTTGAGCTGCTGTCATCTTCAGCGCTGTCACTCACTTCGCGCCCAGCATTGCCTATCATAGTGATAGGAGAGCGATTTTCCAGTGGTAGTTCACATAGGCCATGTCTGACACGCCGCATACAACCCATTGATTTCGCGGGACGCCGGCTCTCAGGTGGGGGCAGCGCAGGGGGTCACCTGCAGGGTGCCGCCATTGGCGAGCTCGGGCTCGCTGGTCTGCGGTGCGGCAGCACTGGCCGGCAGGGTCACATCCAGCCAGTAGTCGCTGTCCTGCGCTTCGCGCGTGTCGGTCTGCGGTTGCAGGCCCAGCTGGGTGACAGCGGCGGTGCGGGCATCGGCCTTGTCCTTGTCGCGGAACAGCCCGAGGGAAATGCGGCCAGCGTATTCGGGCTGGGTCAGCACTTCGGCATCGCTGATGCCGGCGGCCTGCAGCACCCGCAGCTGGCGATGCTGCTCGGTGATCTGCGCCACGGCTGGCAGGTACACCCAGTAGCGCACGCCATCGTTCTCGACCTTGCGCACCAGGGTCTTCGCAGCACGGCTGGTGAACAGGCCCTGCACGCGATTGATGGCGGCTTCGTCGGCATAGGGGCCGACGCTGTAGCAGCGCTGGGTCTCGCTCTTGCTGGCCAGCGGGTCCGCTCCTTTGCCCGCCTCCTTTGCCAGCCGCAGCGCGGGCGCGGCGCCTGCACCGCTGCCACCATCGGCGGGCGCATCGATCCAGCGCGCCCATCCGAAGAACAACAGATTCAGTACCAGCAGGCCGAGGAACAGGTTGCGCACCGGGAGTTTTCCGCAATCTCAGATCAGGGATTCGAAGGCCATCACCGCCAGACCCATCATGACCAGATCGGGTTCCTGATGCACGCGCCCCCTTAACAGTTTTGCGACGCGCGGCGCGGCGCCGCCGGCCAGCAGCAGATCGCAACGCCCGCCCACCCGGGCATGCGCCTCGCGCTGGGCACGCTCGATCAGCGCGGCGCAGGCATACAGGGCACCGGCGGACAGGCCGCCGCGGGTGTCGTGGGCGAACAGGCCCTTGGCGGACACCGCCTTGCCACGCGCGCCGCCCCCCTGGGCGCGGCGGCGGATGCCCACGGTATGCGTGAGCAGGGCCTGCTGCATCAGCTCGGGGCCGGGCACGATGGCGCCGCCCAGGTGCAGGCCATGCGCGTCGATGAGATCCACGGTGAGCGCGGTGCCCACATCGACGATCAGCAACGGCCGGTGCGAACGCAGGTGGATGGCGCCCAGCGCGGCCACCCAGCGATCCACGCCCAGGCGCCAGGGCTCGCGATAGCCATTGCGCAGCCCGGCCAGCTCGCGCTGGCTGCGCACCCAGCGCGGCGCCGGCAAGCCGGCGTGGCGCGCGGCGGAGCCCAGCGCGCGGCGCAGCTCTGTGCCGGCCACACTGCAGCAGAGGATGCGCTCGATGCGACCGGCACCGGCCACCAACTGGCGCAGCACCCGTGGCAGCGTGCGCGCATTCCAGTCCACCGCGCGGGCGCGGGACAGGCGGCCGTTGCCGAACACCGCCCACTTGATCCGCGTGTTGCCGCAATCCAGTAACAGGCTCTTCATGTCTGTGCCCTCACGCTCACTTCGCCGGCCATGATCTTCTGCAGGCCGGCTGCTGTCTCGATCAGCAGCACGCCTTCGGCATCGATGCCGCGGGCGATGCCCCGCACTTCACCGGCCGCGCCCATGACCTGCACGGCGCGATCCTTCAATACGTCGGCCTGCTGCCATTCGGCACGCCAGGGCGCGAGGCCACTGCGTTCGAACTCGGGCAGGCCGCGTAGCGCCTCATCCAGCAGCCGCGCCGCCAGCACATTGCGATCGCAGTGCGCCAGACCCAGCCGCTGCAGATCCACGGGCTCGTTGCCGCTGGCGCGGATCGCCGCGCGCAGCTCCTCACTCATGGCGACGTTGAGTCCCACGCCGATCACCACCAGCGCCGGGCCCAGGCTTTCGCCGCGCAGCTCGATGAGAATGCCGCCGAGCTTGGCGCCATGGACCTGCAGATCATTGGGCCACTTCAATCCCACCTGATGCACACCGCTGGCCAGCAGCGCACGACGCACCCATACGCCCACCGCCAGACTCAGCGCGCTGGCCTCATTGGGCAGCGCCGGGAAATTCCAGCTCAGCGACAGGCACAGCGCACCGCCCGGCGGCGCCAGCCACTGCCGGCCGCGCCGGCCACGCCCCGCGCTCTGGTACTCGGCCAGCAGCGCGTCGCCACGATCGAGCGGCAGATCCTGGCGCGCCAGCAGCTCGGCATTGGTGGAACCCAGCTGCCAGGCCACTTCGCAATGGCGCAGTCCCGCGCGCGCGGGTTCGGACAGCGCCGCGCGGATGGATTCGGCCTGCAGCGGCACCACCGGTGACTGCAGGCGATAGCCGCGCTTGGGCGTGGCCTGCAGTTCCAGCCCCATCCCGCGCAGGGATTCGATGGCTTTCCAGACGCCACCGCGGCTCACGCCCAGCGCACTGGCCAGATCCTGACCCGAATGCACGGCGCCATCGGCCAGCGCGGCGAACAGCTTCTGCGCCAGCGGCGGGCTCATGACGGCACCTCGGCGAGCATGCAGCGCAGGCTGCCGCCGCCCAATCGTTCGATGGTCGGAATGGCCACGCTCAGCAGACGCTCGCCGCCAGCGGTCAGGCGTGCACAGCGCTCCGCTCCGAGCGCCAGACGCGCCGACTCGGACATCGCCCAGTACTGCTGCGCCTGCCCGTGCGCATCGTGGCCGGTGATCTCGAGCAGATTGCCGGCGAAACCGGCAACGGCGCCGGCATCGATTTCGATCAGTTCGCGACCGCCACTGCGCAGCCGCTCGCGCAGCGGCGCGGCCTGCGTTGCCGGCACGCCATCCAGCGCGGCCACCGCGCAGCGCGCGCCGATGCTCAGCATCACATTGGTGTGGTAGTACGCCACGCCCTGCGGATCACGGGCATCGAACAGCACGGGCTCGTAACCCAGCAGCCCGCACCATTCGCGCAGCAGTGCCGCGTCGGTGCGCGGCGAGCGGCAGGCATAGGCCAGGCGCTGCACATGATCGAGCACCAGGCTGCCGGTGCCTTCGAGAAACTGTCCTTGCTGCTCGTGGCTGCCCAGATCGATGCGCCGCTGCTCGACGAACCCCAGCTCCTCGCTGATCTGCACCAGATACTCGGCACGCCGCTCCAGCCGCCGGTTCGGTGCACACATGGGGTAGAGCACCGCCGTGCCATCGCGCTGCAGGCTGAACCAGTTGTTGGGAAATACCGCATCGGGTCGCATCGGCGGAGCGACATCAACCCCGACACTGAGACGCACGCCAGCGCCGCGCAAGGCCCTGACCACGCCATCGAACTCGGCGCGCGCGCGCTCCGCGGCATCACGAATGGCGGCGCCGGCATCCTGCATGGCATTGCTGGCCGCCGTCTCGGCATTGAAGCCAAAGGCCGCCGGACGCACCAGAAACAAGGCAGCGGCGCACTGGCGCGTGGGATCGATGGCATTCATGACGCTTCGGGGTTCAGCGGTTCAGCAGATTGGCCGGCGAGTACTGATCGGTGAGCACCCGCGCCCTGGCATCCCAGTCCGGCTGGGTGCCGAACAGGGGCAGCAATTGATCCACGTCCACCCCCAACGAGGCCAGCGGCACGCGCCAGCGTTGCGCATTGGAAACGAGCACCGGCTGCGCCGGCAAACCGCCCTGGCGAACCAGGATGACGCGGTTGCCGCTCTTGAGGTTGTAGAAGTCGCCGAACACGGCATGGTAGGTCACCGATTCGTTGTCGTACAACCGGCTCGAGGAGAAGGTATTCGCCGCCAGCACCCCACCGGGCGCCAGCAGCGCACGCGCCTCGACAAGGAACTCCTGCGTCAGCAGGTGCTCGGGAATGTACTCGTTGTCGTAGGCGTCGAGGATGATGAGATCGTAGCGCTGGCCCTCGCGCCCCATGCGCTTGATGAACAGGCGAGCGTCCTCCTCGAAGACACGCCGTTTCTGATCGGGCCGGAAGCCGAAGTAGTCGCGCGCCACGCGCGTGACGGCCGCATCGATCTCCACGCTGTCGATCTGCGCGTCGGGCAGCAGGCGCGACAACGCGCGCGGCAACGTGCCCCCGCCCAGCCCCACGATCAGGATGCGGCGCGGCTCGGGCCCCATCAGCAACGCGCCCAGCACCATGCGGGTGTACTCGAACACCAGCTGATCGGGCTTCGCGACGACCTGGCAGGACTGGCGGCCGATGGCGCAGCGTTTGGTGAAGCACAGGCAGCGTGTGCCGGCGTCTTCGTAGACCAGCACCTGGCGGTACAGCGAATGCTCGGAATGCAGCAGCGTCTGTTCGGCCTGAGCGGCCGGCAGCACCATGCCCGCCAGCAAAATGGCGAGCAGCATCCACCAGCGCTTCGCGCCACGACCTCGCCCTTGCACGCCAGCGGCAACCCTCACGCGGCTGCCTCCGCAGGCCGCGGCGTCAGCGCCGCCAGCAGCGCGATGGCGCTGGAGATGCCCAGCATGATCCACAGGATCTGATTCACCTCCAGCCACAGCACCAGGTAGAACGAGGTGAGCAGCGTGCCCAGCGCGCTGCCGAAGGTGGAGACGAAGTACAGCTTGCCGGCGTGATCACCGGAGCGCGCCGGATCCGCGACCAGCAGGCGCACCGCATAGGGCGAGACCATGCCCGAGATCACGCAGGGCACGAAGAACAGCAGCGTGGCCGCACACAGCGAGCCAAAGCGCGGGTCGGGCACGAGCGCCGAGAGGGCATCGAGCAGCCCCTCGCCCCAGATCAGCACCGGCAGCAGGGTCAGCGCCGCCACCCACAGCAGCGCCGCCAGGCGGCGCAGGCTGGGTGTGCGCAACGACCAGCGGCCACCGAGCAGATAGCCCAGCGACAGCGCCAGCATGAACACGGCAATCAACGCGCCCCAGACATAGATGCTGCTGCCAAAGTACGGTGCCAGCAGGCGACCGCCGAGCAGTTCCACGGCCATCACGAAGCAGCCGGACCAGCCGGCCACCAGGTAGAGACAGGTGCGATACATGGGCCGGCAGTCTACCCTCTGAGACCGTTTGACAGGGCACCGGCACGGCTTATAGGTTGCCGCTGCGCCGAAGCCGGAAATCGAACAAAGCCGCGCCCTCGAGGTCTGAGTGCTGATGAAAATCGATCGCCTGACTGTCCAATTCCGCCCCTTGATGACCACCCTGTGCACAGCGGCCCTGCTGAGCGGCCTGAGCGGCCTGAGCGCCTGCAGCTCGCTGGGCGAACGCCGCGGCGCGGACAGCGCCGCCATGGGCGGCACCTGGCAACTGGATACCCCGACCAGCGATGACGCCGCAGCACTGATCAGGCAGCGCATGGCCAAGCTGATGAAATCCCGGCGGCGCAACCAGCAGCGTCTGGGGCCGGGCGAAGTGCCGCCGCTGGAAGATCCCGATGATCAGCCTGGTTCGGGCGATGGCGCCGACGCTCCTGCGGATGGCGCTGGATCGGGTGACGCAGGTCCAGCAGGTCCAGGGGGCGATGCCCCGGGAGGTGGCGGCCCCGGCGGGCCCGGCGGCGGCGCCACCATGAATCAGCGCCTGGAACGCATCGCGCTCGAGCAGTTTCTGCTCCCGCCGCAGCGGCTGAACTGGCAGTTCAGCGGCGAGTCGGTGCATCTGAAGGTCAACGATGAACCGGTGCGCATTCTCGAGGCCGGGCAGAGCGCCGCACGTTTCGACAGCAGCGGCGCGGCCACGGTGCGCACCGGCTGGGACCACAACAGCTTCGTGATCGACTCGAACTACGTGAATGGCGAGCGGCGGGAAGAACGTTACACGCTCGACCCCAATGGCTCGTTGCTGCGCGTCCAGCGCACCATCAGTGGAACCATGACCGGGAAACTGTCGGCGCGCAGTGTGTACCGGCGCGCGGACTGAAGGATGCGTACCACTGGCCGGCCGGGCCCCGACCCGGGCCCGGCCGGCGAGCGGGGCTCTTTGCTTTCTCAGAGAGCCGAATCGTCGGTTTCGCCGGTGCGGATACGCACCACGCGCTGGATGGCGGTGATGAAGATCTTGCCGTCACCCACCTTGCCGGTGCGCGCCGCCTTCACGATGGCATCCACCACCGGGTCCACCAGATCGTCCTTGACTGCGATTTCCACGCGGGTCTTCGGCACGAAATCCACGACGTATTCAGCGCCGCGGTACAGCTCGGTGTGACCGCGCTGACGACCGAAGCCTTTGACTTCCGCCACCGTCATGCCGGAAACGCCCAGATCGGAGAGCGCCGCGCGCACTTCGTCGAGTTTGAAAGGTTTGATGATCGCAGTGACAAGCTTCATGTGTTATCCCCCGGCGCCGCATGCGCTCTGGTTGCAGCTAGTCTAGCAGCAGCATTTGACGGCTGCCCAGCCGACGCGCGACGCGCGCGCAGCGGCGGACAACGGTCAATTTTGGGGCAACACCAGCCTCGAACCGCGCCCTACTCGGGCTTCGAATCGCCCATCTGCGACTGGCAGTAGTTCTCCAGGCCGACGCGCTTGACCAGATCGATCTGGGTTTCCAGCCAGTCGATGTGCTCTTCTTCGGCCTCGAGGATCTCCTTGAACAGTTCGCGCGAAACATAATCGCCGATCTGCTCGCAGTCGATGACGGCGCGCTTGAGATCGGCGTGCGCAACCTGCTCGAGCTTGAGATCGCAGGCCAGCATTTCCGGCACGTTCTCGCCGATCAGCAGCTTGCCCAGATCCTGCAGGTTCGGCAGGCCTTCGAGGAACAGGATGCGCTCGATGAGCTTGTCCGCATGTTTCATCTCATCGACGGACTCATGGTACTCGTGCGCCTCCAGCTTCTTCAGGCCCCAGTTGCCGTACATGCGCGAATGCAGGAAGTACTGGTTGATGGCAGTGAGCTCGTTCTTGAGCACAACGTTGAGGTGTTGAATGATCCTGGCGTCGCCCTTCATCGTTTGCTCCCGAGGCTGAGAATCAGCCTATTTCAGAAGCACGGGAGTTTGGGCGAGCGTGCCGTGTTGCGCAACAACGATAGTTGCGCATGGCGATGCGAACGATTCGCCTGCTGAGGATGATTGGCTTTCAGAGCTGGACGGGCGGCCAGTTCAGGCGCCGGCCAGCACCACGCCACCGGCCGCACAGGGCGCGGCCCCGACACACTGCTGTTGCGCCAGACGATCCTTGATCACCTGCGCCGCGCAACCCACGCAACGCCCGCAGTTGCTGCCCACGGGCAGCTCCTTGCGCACCAGGCGCAGCGAGGTGGCCCCCGCATCCACCGCCTGGTGGATCTGCCGATCCGTAATGCCATGACAGACGCAAACGTACATGGCCAGAAGTCTATACGAATGCGAATGATTGTCAATTGCTCCATTTAACTTATGCAGGAGGTTGCTCTGGTCCCTGCCCTGCCACCTGGAGGTCTAGAATCGGCGCTCAACGCAGTCAACGGACAACGGACACGGCAATCCCAAGCTGGAGGGCTGAAGACATGGACGCTTTACGACCCAACCACGACGGCATCATCGGCACCCCGAATGACCATGGCGGGCCGGGGCCCCATGTGATGGCCGCCGATACGCTGACCGGAGAACGTGTGGTCAGCGAGAGCGGAGAACGGCTCGGTCACATCTCGCACATCATGCTGGATCTGGCCAAGGGGCAGATCGCGTACGCCGTGCTCAGCGTGGGCGGCCTGGCCCATGTCGGCGAGAAGCTGTTCGCGGTGCCCTGGTCGGCGCTGGCGCTGGACGTGGAGAACAAGTGGTTCGTGCTGCATGCCTCGCGGGCTCAGCTGCATCAGGCCGCCGGATTTGACCGACATCACTGGCCGCGCGCAGCGGATCCGCACTGGCTGGAGCCGCCGGTGAGCGGCTACGACGGGCCGGTAACACTCTCGCGTCGGCCGTTCATCTAGGGTAGATCCACAAAGACGAAGGCCCCGCTGCTCATCGCAACGGGGCCTTCCATTTAAGATCCTGACAGTGACCTACTCTCGCATGGCAACAAGCCAAACTACCATCGGCGCAGAACGTTTTCACTTCCGAGTTCGGAATGGGATCGGGTGGTTCCCGTTCGCTAATGCCGTCAGGAAAAACCGGAAAAACTCTTAATTCGTTGACGCCTGTCGCGTTCGCTGATGAGTGGCCTGAATCGCGCAGGCTTCAATCAGCTTCAATCATCCTCTAAGGCAGACGCCTTGAGGTTATATGGTCAAGTCTCACGGGCAATTAGTACCGGTTAGCTGAATGCATTACTGCACTTACACACCCGGCCTATCAACCAAGTAGTCTTCTTGGGCCCTTCAGGAAGATCAAGTCTTCAGGGAGATCTGGTCTTGGGGGGGGCTTCCCGCTTAGATGCTTTCAGCGGTTATCCCGTCCGCACATAGCTACCCGGCAGTGCCACTGGCGTGACAACCGGAACACCAGAGGTGCGTCCATCCCGGTCCTCTCGTACTAAGGACAGCTCACCCTCAAATCTCCAACGGCTACGGAAGATAGGGACCAAACTGTCTCACGACGTTTTGAACCCAGCTCGCGTACCACTTTAATCGGCGAACAGCCGAACCCTTGGGACCTGCTACAGCCCCAGGATGTGATGAGCCGACATCGAGGTGCCAAACTCCTCCGTCGATGTGGACTCTTGGGAGGAATAAGCCTGTTATCCCCGGAGTACCTTTTATCCGTTGAGCGATGGCCCTTCCATACAGAACCACCGGATCACTATGACCTGCTTTCGCACCTGCTCGACATGTACGTCTCGCAGTTAAGCACGCTTGTGCCATTGCACTCTGTGCGCGATGACCGACCGCGCTGAGCGTACCGTTGCACTCCTCCGTTACTCTTTGGGAGGAGACCGCCCCAGTCAAACTACCCACCATACAGTGTCCCCAACCCGGATGACGGGCCAAGGTTAGAACTCCGAACTTATCAGGGTGGTATTTCAACGTTCCCTCCATGAGAGCTAGCGCCCCCACTTCAAAGGGTCCCACCTATCCTACACAAACAAGGTCAAAGTTCAGTGTAAAGCTGTAGTAAAGGTTCACGGGGTCTTTCCGTCTTTCCGCAGCTACGCCGCATCTTCACAGCGATTTCAACTTCACTGAGTCTCGGGTCGAGACAGTGTGGCCAGCGTTACGCCATTCGTGCAGGTCGGAACTTACCCGACAAGGAATTTCGCTACCTTAGGACCGTTATAGTTACGGCCGCCGTTTACCGGGGCTTCGATCAGGAGCTTCGCTTGCGCTAACCCCATCAATTAACCTTCCGGCACCGGGCAGGCGTCAGACCCTATACATCCACTTACGTGTTAGCAGAGTCCTGTGTTTTTGGTAAACAGTCGCAGCCACCGATTACCTGCGGCCTACGGGAGCTCACGGAGCAAGTCCGGTCACCCCTGTAGGCATACCTTCTTCCGAAGTTACGGTATCAATTTGCAGAGTTCCTTAACCCGAGTTCTCTCAAGCGCCTTGGGAGATTATCTCCCCACCCACCAGTGTCGGTTTACGGTACGGTCGTTCTTCAGCTGAAGCTTAGAGGCTTTTCCCGGGAGCGTGGCATCAATCAGTTCGGAAACCGAAGTCTCCTCCCACTCAGTTCTCGGTGATAACTCTGCTCCGGATTTGCCAGGAACAGACACCTACGACCTTGGACGGCACTGCTGCCGCTGATCTAGCCTTCTCCGTCACCCCATCGCACTGAAGTCCGGTGCAGGAATATTAACCTGCTTTCCATCGACTACACCTTTCGGTCTCGCCTTAGGAACCGACTCACCCTGAGCCGATTAACGTAGCTCAGGAAACCTTGGGTTTACGGCGAACGGGTTTTTCACCCGTTTTAACGTTACTCATGTCAGCATTCGCACTTCTCATACCTCCAGCATGCCTCGCAGCACACCTTCACAGGCGTAGAGAACGCTCCCCTACCACGTGCATTGCTGCACATCCATAGCTTCGGTACTCGGCTTGAGCCCCGTTAAATCTTCCGCGCGAGCCGACTAGACCAGTGAGCTATTACGCTTTCTTTAAAGGATGGCTGCTTCTAAGCCAACCTCCTGGCTGTCTATGCCTTCTCACATCGTTTACCACTTAGCCGAAATTTTGGGACCTTAGCTGATGGTCTGGGTTATTTCCCTCTTCACGACGGACGTTAGCACCCGCCGTGTGTCTCCCGGTTTGTACTTCGAGGTATTCGGAGTTTGCATAGAGTTGGTAGGACGAGATGTCCCCCTTCTCTAAACAGTGCTCTACCCCCTCGAGTAATACACCGAGGCACTACCTAAATAGCTTTCGGGGAGAACCAGCTATCGCCAGCCTTGATTAGCCTTTCACTCCTATCCACAGCTCATCGACGCACTATTGCAACAGTGGTTCGTTCGGACCTCCAATCAGTGTTACCTGATCTTCATCCTGGCCATGGATAGATCGACTGGCTTCGGGTCTATTCCCAGCGACTGTGGCGCCCTATTAAGACTCGGTTTCCCTACGGCTCCCCTATTCGGTTAGCCTTGCCACTGAAAATAACTCGCTGACCCATTATACAAAAGGTACGCCGTCACCCCTTGCGGGGCTCCGACTGCTTGTACGCATACGGTTTCAGGTTCTATTTCACTCCGCTCACCGCGGTTCTTTTCGCCTTTCCCTCACGGTACTGGTTCACTATCGGTCGGTAGAGAGTATTTAGCCTTGGAGGATGGTCCCCCCATGTTCAGACAGGATTACACGTGTCCCGTCCTACTCTTTGTCGCTCATCGATTCGATCTTTCGCCTACAGGGCTATCACCTGCTACGGCCAGACTTTCCAGACTGTTCGACTAGATCTCTTCGAATTACCACGACTGGGCTGGTCCCCTTTCGCTCGCCACTACTAAGGGAATCTCGGTTGATTTCTTTTCCTCCGGTTACTGAGATGTTTCAATTCACCGGGTTTGCTTCCAACACCTATTTATTCAGTGCTGGATACAGCCGAAGCTGTGGGTTTTCCCATTCGGAAATCGCCGGGTCGAAGCTTGTTTGCCAGCTCGCCGACGCTTATCGCAGGCTACCACGTCCTTCATCGCCTTCTACCGCCTAGGCATCCACCATATGCGCTTATTCACTTGACCATATAACCTCAAGGAGTCTGGGTTATATGAAGCTGATTCACTACATTTGCGAACGCGACATTTCCAAGCTTGAGAATCAATAAAACACTTTCGCTTGAAAACTTGGCATCAAAAAAATTAAGAATTTTCCGGATTGTTAAAGAGCAACACGGCCTCATGGTCCGCGTGATCTGTGAATGCTCATCGCTTGCGCAATGGACATTCCTCAATCACACGCCTGACAACGTGCCTACCTGGCAGGTACAGCGGCAAACGACAAGGAGCTGGTGGAGCCAATCGGGATCGAACCGATGACCTCCTGCTTGCAAAGCAGGCGCTCTCCCAGCTGAGCTATGGCCCCGAGACGATGGTGGGTCTGGGAGGAGTTGCACCCCCGACCTCACCCTTATCAGGGGTGCGCTCTAACTAACTGAGCTACAGACCCATATGTTTCTGCAGCCTTAGGCCAGAGAGCTTAAGGGGGCTATTGCCGGGCCGCTGTGCCAGATGTGTTCGGGCAGGTAACTTGTATGGGAACTCGCGCCCAACATTTGCTGTTGGATGCGATCTTTTAAAGGAGGTGATCCAGCCGCACGTTCCCGTACGGCTACCTTGTTACGACTTCACCCCAGTCATCGACCACACCGTGGTAGGCGCCATCCTTGCGGTTAGGCTACCTGCTTCTGGTGCAGTAAACTCCCATGGTGTGACGGGCGGTGTGTACAAGACCCGGGAACGTATTCACCGCAGCAATGCTGATCTGCGATTACTAGCGATTCCGACTTCACAGAGTCGAGTTGCAGACTCCGATCCGGACTACGATAGGCTTTCTGGGATTGGCTCCCGCTCGCGCGTTGGCTGCCCTCTGTACCTACCATTGTAGCACGTGTGTAGCCCTGGCCATAAAGGCCATGATGACTTGACGTCATCCCCACCTTCCTCCGGTTTGTCACCGGCGGTCTCCTTAGAGTTCCCAACTTAATGATGGCAACTAAGGACAAGGGTTGCGCTCGTTGCGGGACTTAACCCAACATCTCACGACACGAGCTGACGACAGCCATGCAGCACCTGTCTTGTCGTTCCCGAAGGCACTCCCGCATCTCTGCAGGATTCGACAGATGTCAAGGCCAGGTAAGGTTCTTCGCGTTGCATCGAATTAAACCACATGCTCCACCGCTTGTGCGGGTCCCCGTCAATTCCTTTGAGTTTCAACCTTGCGGCCGTACTCCCCAGGCGGACAACTTAACGCGTTAGCTGCGACACTGGGAGGCTGACCCTCTCAACGTCTAGTTGTCATCGTTTATGGCGTGGACTACCAGGGTATCTAATCCTGTTTGCTCCCCACGCTTTCGTACCTCAACGTCAGTTCTGGTCCAGGAAGCCGCTTTCGCCACTGATGTTCCTTCCGATATCTACGCATTTCACCGCTACACCGGAAATTCCGCTTCCCTCTACCGAACTCTAGCTTCGCAGTCTCGAATGCAATTCCCAGGTTGAGCCCGGGGCTTTCACACTCGACTTACGAAACCGTCTACGCACGCTTTACGCCCAGTAAATCCGATTAACGCTTGCACCCTCTGTATTACCGCGGCTGCTGGCACAGAGTTAGCCGGTGCTTTTTCTTTGGGTTAGGTCAAGACCCAGGAGTATTAGCCCTGAGCTTTTCATCCCCACTAAAAGTGCTTTACAACCCGCAGGCCTTCTTCACACACGCGGCGTCGCTGGATCAGGCTTTCGCCCATTGTCCAATATTCCCCACTGCTGCCTCCCGTAGGAGTCTGGGCCGTGTCTCAGTCCCAGTGTGGCTGGTCGTCCTCTCAGACCAGCTACGGATTGTCGCCTTGGTGAGCCGTTACCTCACCAACTAGCTAATCCGACTTCGGCTCATCTATCAGCGCGAGGTCTTGCGATCCCCCGCTTTCTCCCGTAGGACGTATGCGGCATTAGCTAACCTTTCGGTTAGTTATTCCCCACTAATAGGCAGATTCCGAAGCATTACTCACCCGTTCGCCGCTCGCCGCCAGTATTGCTACCGCGCTGCCGCTCGACTTGCATGTGTTAAGCACGCCGCCAGCGTTCAATCTGAGCCAGGATCAAACTCTTCACTTAAATGCTTCTAGAGCTTTACGTGATGAGTGAATCCAAAATGCCCATCGCTGGACTCTTGGTCACTCGGTCATGGCATCCAAAGGATGTTTGACGCGAGTCCCCACACAAATTACCTGCCAAACTTTTAAAGAACATCTCGCGGCGCGGTGGCCTCGAGGGGGCGGGCAGTATAGCTTCGCAGCTTCAACCGTCAACCCTTTTTTTCATCACGTTTCGCGCCGTTTTGCTGCCTTCGCAGCTGCCGGCTGAACCGTGCTGAGGGCGCGCATTATAGGGGGCGATTGGCGGCTGTCAACGACTTGCAACATCGAAGCCCAAAAATAGCCCAACTCGCTGATTTAAAAAGAGTTACCGCCTTCATTGCGTGGCTTTTCCGGCACATTCCCGAAAATATTTTTCGCAATGCGCCAGACGCGCCGCGTCTGGACAGCGCGGCATGAACATGCCGTCCCGAATACCTGGCGCGGCCTCAGTCCGCGGCGCGCAATTCCACCCACTTGAACTTGCGCTTGCCCACCTGCAGCAGATAGCGGCCGGGCACGGCCAGCGTGCGCTCGCGATCCTCGAGCTTGGTCAGCGCCTCGGCCGTATCACCCACGCGCACCGCACCTTGATCGATCATGCGATTGGCTTCTGACGTACTGGCCACCAGGCCTGCGGCCTTCAGCACATTGGCCACACGCTGCGCGCCGGCCACCGCCAGCGTCAGGCTCTCGATGTCCTCGGGCACATCGCCACGCTGGAAGCGCGCCTGAAAGTTCTGCAGCGCCTGATCCGCAATGGCCTTGCTGTGGAAGCGCGCCACGATCTCCAGCGCCAGCTCGAACTTCACGTCGCGCGGATTGCGGCCGGCAACGATCTGCTGCTTCAGCGCCTCGATGTCACCCAGCGGCCGGAACGACAGCAGCTCGTAGTAGCGCCACATCAGCTCGTCGGAGATGGACATGAGCTTGCCGAACATGTCGTCGGCCGGCTCGCTGATGGCAATGTAGTTGCCCAGCGACTTGGACATCTTGTTGACGCCATCCAGCCCTTCGAGCAGCGGCATGGTCAGCACCACCTGCGGCTCCTGCCCGTACTGCTCCTGCAGCTGCCGGCCCATCAGCAGGTTGAACTTCTGGTCGGTGCCACCGAGCTCCACGTCCGCCTGCAGCGCCACCGAGTCGTAGCCCTGCACCAGCGGGTACAGGAATTCGTGGATGGCGATGGGCTGGTTGCCGCGGAAGCGCCTGGAGAAATCGTCGCGCTCCAGCATGCGCGCCACGGTGGCACGCGCCGCGATCTCGATGAGACCGGAGGCATGCATGCCGCCGAACCAGTTGGAGTTGAACTCGATGCGGGTGCGTTCAGGGTCGAGGATCTTGAAGATCTGCTGCTGGTAGGTTTTGGCATTGGCCTGCACATCTTGCGGCGTGAGGCGCGGGCGCGTGACGTTGCGGCCGGAAGGGTCACCGATCAGGCCGGTGAAGTCGCCGATCAGGAAGATCACCTCGTGGCCAAACTGCTGGAATTGCCGCAGCTTGTTGATCAGCACGGTGTGGCCGAGGTGCAGATCCGGCGCCGTGGGATCGAAGCCCGCCTTGATGCGCAGCGGGACACCGCGCGCCAGCTTCTTCTCCAGCTCCGCCTTGACCAGCAGCTCCTGCGCTCCGCGCTGCAGCTCGGCCATCTGTTCGTTCACGCCCGCCATCGCCATCGTCACACCGTGTCGTCGTCCCATCCCATTACGACTTTAGCAGGATCGACGCCGCAACCGTTGACCGCTGCGCAAGCACTCGGGTACGGTCCGGGGCGCGATGCAAGAGAGTCCCGGGGGTCGAAAATCCAGGCGCTGGCGTAAACCCGCCGTGCGCATACTGGCCTGCGTTCTGGTTGCCTGGTGCGCCTGGCTGGCCACACGTCAGCGCACGGAGAGCATTCCTGCGCCCGGCAGCGTGCTGTTCACGCCGCAGGGCGACGCCGCGGGCCTGGCCACGCTGGCCGGCGCGCCGCAGCTGGCGCCGGGCCTGGCCAGCCTCGAAGTGATCGTGAAGCGCAACGACACGCTCGATCGCATCTTCCGCAATGCCAAGCTGAACCTCACCGACCTCGCCAACATGCGCGCCGTCGACGGTGCCCGCGCCATGCTGGACAAACTGCGCCCCGGTGAACTGCTGCGCTTCACGCATCGCGATGGCAGCGTGATCTCGCTGGAGCGCCATCTGTCGCTGACCGAGAAGCTGCAGATGCAGCGCGGCAGCGATGGCTTCCGCGCCGACATCCTGGCCAAGCCCGTCGAAGTGGAGCGCGTGGTCGCGCACGGCGTGATCCATTCCTCGCTGTTCCAGGCTGCCGGCGACGTGGACATGCAGGACCAGACCGTGCTGGATCTGGCCAGGATCTTCGGCTGGGACATCGACTTCGTGCTGGACCTGCGCGCCGGCGATGATTTCACGGTGCTATATGAGCGCCTGCACCAGGACGGCAAGTACGTGCAGGACGGCAACATCCTCGCGGCGCGCTTCGTGAACCAGGGGCGTGTGGTGGAAGCCGTGCGCTACACCTCGCCCGATGGCGAGGCGCGCTACTACACGCCGGACGGCCGCAGCATGGAGAAGGCCTTCCTGCGCGCGCCGCTGGAATTCCGCCGCATCAGTTCGGGCTTCAGCCTGGGCCGCTTCCATCCCATCCTGAACAAGATCCGCGCCCACAAGGGCACGGACTACGCCGCCCCCATCGGCACGCCGGTGGAAGCGGCGGGCAATGGCCGCGTGCGCTTCAAGGGCTGGAAGGGCGGCTACGGCAATGAGCTGGAGATCGATCACGGCGGCGGCATCGTCACCGTGTATGGCCATCTGTCGCGCTTCGCCGCAGGTATCAATGAGGGCACGCGCGTCACGCAAGGCCAGACCATTGCCTACGTGGGCATGACGGGCCTGGCCACCGGCCCGCATCTGCACTATGAATACCGCCTCAACGGCGTGTTCCTGGATCCGCAGAAGGTGAAGCTGCCGCAGGCCACGCCCATCGACGCCAGCCTGCGCGGCGACTTCGTCAATCAGAGCGCGCCACTGCTGGCGGCACTGTCGAAGATCCAGGATCCCGTGACAGCCACGGCCGTGCCGGTTGCCGCCAGCCCGGCCGCGGCGCCGGCCGCGCGCTGATCCTCCCGTGCCCAGCAATACCGCCAACGCCACGCAGCTGTATGTCGGACTGATGTCCGGCACCAGCATGGACGGCATCGATGCCGTGCTGCTGGAGATCGGCGCGCAGGGCATGCAACTGCGCGCCGCGGCCCAGCGCGATTGGCCGGCATCGCTGGCCACGCGTCTGCGGCGTGCCGCTGAACATCCCGATCACGCCTCGTTGACCGAATACGGCGCGCTCGACACCGCCGTGGCGCTGGAATTCGCGCAGACCGTGCAGCAGCTGCTCGATGCCACGCGCACCGCCGCTGCCAGCATCCGCGCCATCGGCAGTCATGGCCAGACGCTGCTGCATCGGCCGCGCGCCGCGCTGCCCTTCACGCTGCAGATCGGCGATCCCAATGTCATCGCCGAGAAGTGCGGCATCGATGTGGTTGCCGACTTCCGGCGCCGCGATGTGGCCGCCGGCGGTGAAGGCGCGCCGCTGGCGCCGGCCTTTCATCAGGCCGCCTTCGGCAGCCGCAGCGAAACGCGCGCCGTGCTCAATCTGGGCGGCATCGCCAACATCACGCTGCTGCGCCCCGATGGGACCGTGCTGGGCTTCGACACCGGGCCGGCCAACTGCCTCATGGACAGCTGGATCCGCTCGCATCTGAATCAGCCCTACGACAGGCACGGCGCGTGGGCCGCAGCGGGTCGCGTCCATGAAACCCTGCTGCAGCAGTTGCTGGCGAATGCCTACTTCGCGCGCCCTGCGCCGAAGAGCACCGGGCGCGATGAGTTCAGCGATGCCTGGCTGGCGCAGGCGCTGCCACGTGGCGGCCTGGAAGCCGCCGATGTGCAGGCCACGCTGGCAGAACTCACCGCGCGCAGCGTCGCCGATGCGCTGCTGGGCCTGCCGGCACCATGCGCTTCGCGCCTGCTGATCTGCGGCGGCGGGGCCTACAACGATCATCTGGTGCATCGCCTGCAGGCATTGCTGAGCGGCGTGATCCTGCAAAGCACGGCGGATTTCGGCGTCGCGCCCGAGCATGTGGAAGCGGCCGCCTTCGCCTGGCTGGCGCACCGGCATCTGCAGGGTGGTACCGCCAATCTGCCCAGCGTCACAGGCGCGCGCCATCCGGTACCGCTGGGCGCGCTGTTTCCCGGCCGGGCGGCTGTCACAGAGCCGTAACTGTCACAGAGCTGTAACGCGGGCCCCGGCTAGAATGCCGGCATGGATCAGAGCAGCAACCTGCCCGTCGGACACCCCGAGCGCTACATCAATCGCGAGCTCTCGGCGCTGGAATTCAACCGCCGCGTGCTGGCGCAGAGCCTCGATGGCAAAGTGCCGCTGCTGGAGCGGCTGCGCTTTCTCTGCATCTCTTCGAGCAACCTCGATGAGTTCTTCGAGATCCGCGTCGCGGGTCTGAAGCAGCGGCTGGAGCTGGGCTTCGAACAGACCGTCGCCGATCTGGCGGGCATCCAGAACCAGCTCAACGCCATCCACGACGGCGCCAGCGCGCTGATCACCGCGCAGTACCGCTGCCTGAATGAAGTGCTGCTGCCGGAACTGAAGCAGGCCGGCATCGAGCTGCTGCCCGAGAACGAATGGAATGACAGCACGCGCTCCTGGCTGGAAGCGCATTTCAGCAATGCCGTGGAGCCGGTGCTCACGCCGCTGGGGCTGGATCCCGCGCGCCCCTTCCCGCGCATCCAGAACAAGAGCCTGAACTTCATCGTGCGTCTGTCCGGTGAAGACGCCTACGGGCGACACAGCGATCTGGCCGTGTTGCAGGCGCCGCGCTCACTGCCGCGCATCGTGGCATTGCCCGATGACGGCACGCGCCGGCGCTTCGTCGCGCTGGGCACCATTGTCGAAGCCTTCGTGCCGCGCCTGTTCAAGGGCATGCAGGTGCTGGGCTGCTGGCAGTTCCGCGTCACGCGCAACAGCGATCTGTTCGTCGACGACGAGGAAGTCGACGATCTGCGCCGCGCGCTGGAGGGCGAGCTCGCGCACCGCCGCTACGGCGCCGCCGTGCGGCTGGAGACCTCCATCGACTGTCCGCCCGATGTCAGCAGCTTCCTGCTCGAGCAGTTCTCGCTGGAACAGGAAGACTGGTATCCGGTGCCCGGGCCGGTGAACCTGAACCGCTTCGCCGCCATCTACGAGCTGGCGCTGCGCGCCGACCTGAAATACACACCGTTCGCGCCCGGCCTGCCGGCGCGCCTGGCGCAGAACACCGACATGTTCGCGGCCATGCGCCAGAGCGACATGCTGCTGCATCATCCGTATCAGAGCTTCACGCCGGTCACCGATCTGCTGCGCCAGGCCGCTGCCGATCCGCAGGTGCTGGCCATCAAGCAGACGCTGTATCGCACCGGCAATGATTCCGCCATCGTCGCGGCATTGCTGGCCGCAGCGGCGGCCGGCAAGGACGTCACCGCCGTCATCGAACTGCGCGCGCGCTTCGATGAGGAAGCCAACATCGAACTGTCGAACCAGCTGCAGGAAGCTGGCGCGCACGTGATGTACGGCGTGGTGGGCTACAAGACCCACGCCAAACTCACGCTCATCGTGCGGCGCGAGGAGCTGGGCATCCGCCGCTACTGCCATCTCGGCACCGGCAACTACCACGCCAAAACCGCGCGCGCCTACACGGACTACGGCCTGTTCACCGCCGATCCTGACATCGGCGCCGACGTGCACGAGATCTTCCTGCAGCTCACCAGCCTGACGCAGACGCCCAGTCTGCGCCGCCTGCTGCAATCCCCGTTCACGCTGCACCAGCGCATCCAGGAAATGATCGATCGCGAAGCCCGGCATGCGCTGGCAGGCCGCGGTGGCCGCATGATCGTGAAGCTCAATGCGCTGGTGGATCCGCAGACCATCGAATCGCTGTACCGCGCCTCGCAGGCCGGTGTACAGATCGATCTGATCGTGCGCGGCGTGTGCGCGCTGCGGCCCGGCGTGGCGGGACTGTCGGAAAACATCCGCGTGCGCTCGCTGGTGGGGCGCTTTCTCGAACACTCGCGCGTCTACAGCTTCGCCAACGGTGGCGAGGAAGAGATCTACCTCGCCAGCGCCGACTGGATGGAGCGCAACTTCTTCCGTCGCGTGGAAGTGGCCTTCCCGGTGCTGCGCGACAAGCTGCGCGATCGCATTCGTCGCGACCTGGATTCCTGCCTGCAGGATGAGGCCAACGCCTGGCTGTTGCAGCCCGACGGCAGTTACCGCCATGCCAGCGTTGGCCCCGGGAGCCACGATGCCCAGCGCGCGCTGCTGGAGCGCTACGCCGGCATGGCGGGCACCGAGCTCTAGTTCGCCGGCGGCGGACCCGCGCCCGGCGCAGCACCGGCCGGCGGCGCGCCACCACCGAACGGATCGCGGCGCATCTGTTCGCCGCGCAGCACCTTGATCATGTCCTCGACCACGTTGACGTCATGCGCCTTCAGCGTCAGGGCCTTGCCCGGCGAAGCATCCCAGTGATCGGTGATCTTGCCGTCGACCACGCGGAAGATGTCCACACCCGCACCATACATCGTCACCATCTCGCCGCTGACCGTCGCCAGCATCGGCAATTCGATGCGATCACCCACCTTCACTGCTTTGGCCTGACCCAGCGGGCCGGCCAGCAGCTCCTCACGCGTGCCGCAGTCCTTCTTCGCGCGCGTCACCATGTGGCTGTGGTCGCAGAAGTTCGCCGCCACGAACTGCTCGGCCGCTTCCTTCGGCTTGCCCTGCACGATGGCCATGAAGTTCCAGCGGAACACCGTGCGCTTGGCGTCCGACTCCTTGGCCGTTTCCGCATACGGCGTCAGCGGCCCGGTGTTCACCGCCGTCATCAGCGCCCGATCCACCACGACCCCCTTGGGCGTCGCGCTCTTCACCATCGGCGGTGGTCCCTTGCGATCGCCCAGCACCCAGTCCGTGAACCCCGGCGCATGCGCATCGATGCTGATCTCCGCCGGCGGCGACGCATCCCAGTGATCGGTGAGCTTGCCGTCCTTGACGCGGAAGATGTCCACGCCCTCACCGTAGTGAACCACCATGTCGCCATCGACCGTGGCCAGCACCGGCACCTCGATGGTGGGGCCACCGCCGAACTGCTTGGCCATGCGCTCGAAGGATTGTTCGGTCTCCGCGTAGTTGCCGCAGTCCTTCTGACCGCGCGTCACCAGATGGCTGTGATCGCAAAAGTCCTTGCTGACGTATTTCTCGAAGGCCTCGGACACCTTGCCCTCGACCATGGCCTTGCAGTTCCACTGGAAGGTGAGCTTCTTGGCCTGCTTCTCCGCCGCCGTCTCGCCGTACGGCGTTTCCGGCCCGAACTGCGCCTTCTCGCAGGCCGCCAGCGCCGCCGCCTTGGTCAGCGGATCGGCGCGCACCACCGGTGCGTGCGCCAACAGCACCGCCGCGAACGTCGCGGCCGATATCAACCCCAGATGCTTGGTCCCCATGAATCCCCCCCAATTGAGCAGTGAAAGCGCCCCTACAGGCGGGCGAATATGAGCGCTGCGCACCGGGGGAGTCCAGTGCTTGAAGAATCTTTGCGCGCAAGGGCCTGCGGTCCAGCATCCACTACGGAAATTTGCCATCCCCCAGCGCTGATCGCGGCAGTTGCAGCGGCGGCGCCTGGTACTTCCCGTCGAACAAATCGCTGCGCCCCGGCTCCGGGTCGATGTGACCCAACAGGCAGCCGAAGGCCGGCAGCACGATGATCAGCCCGATGACGCAGCGACGGGTGCGCAGCGTCAGCACACCGGCGTGGAAGTCGAAGTGCCTGGACAGGGGCTGACGCGACCAGGGGTACTGCGCGATCGACGCACTCGACGCGGCCAGCGGCGATTCCGGAATGCTGCCCATGTCCGGACGCGGTGCGCCCTGCGCGATGTCTGCCGCCACCGCCCGGCGCGCGTCCGCATCGAAGCCTGGGGCGGGGGATTCGTTGCTGGCGCCGGCACCCGCGCCGATGCTGGAGCGTGTCGCCTGATCGACCAGCCGCGCCCAGTCGAGCGGTGCAGGTGCTTCAGGCACAGCGCTGGTTGCAGATCTTGCGGAAGAAGCCGGAGATTCTTTCGCGCGCCGAGGCTGCGCAGATCGTTCGAGCGCATCGGTTCGTAGCGTCGGTTCCGCAGACTGCAGCCACACCGCCACCGGTTCCAGTTCCGCGTGCTCCACAGGCACCCGCGTGCTGCTCATCAACAGCGCCACCAGCAATCCGTGGCACAGCAGGACGACGACAAACACACCGAAACGGCCTGCGCGACGCGCCACCATTTCCGGCCCCTGTTTTATTGTTCTTGGTAGTTGATGACTGTGGCCGGCGGACAAGGTTCCCGGCGCCGACGCTCAGATCGCGGAGCCGTGGCCCGCGAGCCTCATTCGTTCGCTATTCCCAGCAAGGCCCTCACATCCATCGGCGCACCGCTGCGCCGTGCGGCCGTGTCCGCCAGCGCGTGGAGCAGATCCACCGTCAGCTCGATGTTGATCGGACTGCCCGGCCCCCGCTCCACGCTGAGACCGAAGTGATGCGCCAGTTCGACCTGCGAGTGATGCGGCAACTGCGGCAACAGACGCTTGGCCAGCCGGTACAGGCACAGCGGCTGCGCCTGCGGCGCATGCAGCTGCAGGCGCGCCAACTCCGCCCGGTAGAACAGCCAGGAAAACCCCTCGTTGTAGATGGCCACCGGCGTCCAGCCGATGAAACGCCGCAGCTGCCGGATCACGTCCTGGATGGGTGGTGCATGCGACAGCATCTCGTTCGAGATGCCCGACACCTGGCTCACCGAAGCCGGAACCCGCACATTGCTGCGCGCCAGGGAGGTGTAGCGCTCTGCAATCTCGCCATCAGCAAGCTTCAGCGCCGAGACTTGGGTGATGCGATCGTCTTCGGGATTAAGGCCCGAAGTTTCGATGTCGAAGACGACGATGCTGTCGGTGAGCATGAGATCCCCCGGGGCGGAGTGTGCGGCAGGCGGGGGATGGGAGACAAGTAAGGAGCGAAATCCGCCCCGACCCACGATCAGGCGGCCTTGATCGACGCAGACGCGGCTCGAGTCAGGCGATTAATGATGTCTGGCCGAATATGCCCCGATCGGACGAGCCCGAGAAAAGGCTCTACATCGCGAAAACTTCGAGGAAACAGATCCCGCTGATCGCTGACGTGGGTCGTCACTTCAAACTTCCATGTCAACAGCTTGATTTGCTCTCGTCGGAGGAACTCCAGCACACGCTCGGCGCGTGCGCCGTCAGTCCCTTCGTAGATAGTGAGATGCGGATTGAAGCCATACATGGACACGGGATAGTCAGGCTTCCACCAGATCTGCCGCAATCTCGGGTGATGAACCTTTAGATATACAACCGTGTTCTCGCCCACGGCAAACGCCCCCGCCCCCTCAACTAGCAGCGGGTCCGATGCCAACAGCCGCCGATAACGCGCCAGCTGAGTGGCCCGAATCGGCGATGAGTAAGGCCCGCGTACAGTGACGTGAATGTTGCCCGGCTTGTCGCGTCCCATTGCCGCTTCGCGGGCCCAACGCAGCAGAGCGTTCACCTCTGGATCAGTTACTTCGAGATATACGAACCGCTTTGGCAATCAAATCACCAAGTACTTTCTACGCTCAATTGGGATGCTGTCGCGATGCAAAATCCGATATAGAAATGAACTGAGGCTATCCGCCTTCGCGCGAAGCCTAGCGTATCCTTGTCGCGCGGCCTCTGCATCGATATCCGCCTCCTTCCACTGCAGGAAGGACTCGTAATCGTCAAGCGCCTGCGCATATTCCCCACGCAAGTCCTTGTCATTCAAGGCGTCCAGAACCCAGGAAAGTCGCTGCAAAGGGGTCTGGTCACACAAGGGCTGGAAATCGCTCTTGTCGCCCATCTCCACAATGATCAGCGGCGCAACCGTTGCAAAGACGGTCATCATGCGGCTGAACTTCAAACTGGCATTCTTCTTCCACCAAGGTCTTTCCCGGTCATGACGGAGATCTTCGTAGTTCAGACAGAGCGTACGCCAGTACCGCAGAACATCATTCATCAGGAAGAGCGGTCGGAACACGGCTTTACCGCGCCCGTCCCGGAAGTACTGACTGAGAACCTGATCGCGGACGAACGCATAAGTGTCATCATTGATGGCAGACTTCGACTCCAGCAATAGAAGCATGCGTGCGGTGAAGCTATTGTGCGTATCGTCTTCAGGGGATCCTGTATTCTTAAGGAGCGCTGCCAATTCAAGAACCTTCAGGAAACGCTCGGTGGGAGCTTCATAACCAAGCTCGACCGTGGCCTTGCGAATCTCTGCCAAGAATCCTTCCTGCTTAGCCACATCAAACGCCTTGGTGGTGACGACAAAGAGATCGAGGTCCGATCTCTTTCCCGATTCCCCTCGGGCGACAGAACCGGCGATAAAGATCGTCAGGCCCGGGTCCTTGAAAGCGCCAATTCCGCCGAGCTTTTCCAGAATCCGCTCAATGCGTGCCGCAGAATCGGCGCTCCGCGCCGCCAGTTGCGGATGCTCCGACAGATGCTTCTGGTATTCCCCCATGACTGCACATCCTGTTTTGAATCCTCATCCCTGAGTACCGCAGTTTCGTACGAGTTCGCTCTGAAATAGCTCAAATATCTTGGAAAACTCGCTTCTGTTGACTCCCCCCAGCACAATCTCCCTAGATCGGGTTCGTGCTGGAGATACCGTTCACACCCCCAAAATTCCGGCGGTTTTCCGGTCGACCTCGACCCCGCGACCGGTCTCAACGATCCCGCGCCGATCGCACCAGCTGGGAAAGATGAAACGCGACCAGCGCCACTTCGTCGCTGCGAAGACGAATCGGCTCGTAGCTGATCCACTTTGGCAGCGCCATTGGCGACAACATCCACAGCCTGTCTTTTAGCGTCGGCTCCAATGGCTCCACGTACCAGCCGGGGAACAGAACCACCGGCCGCACTGGCAGCGCCTTGCCCGTGGATTCTTGCAGCGTCCGCTTGAGCCAAACGCCGATGGCTTCCGCCTGCTCAATGGGATTCCGATCTGTCGGCCACCAAGAGGCGAAAAACGGTCTCGTTGTCGAGGTTTTCCTCGGGCTGATCCAAGATGATGGGTGTCTTTCCCTTATCCACCAGCAAATAGAAGATAAGCAAGAGCGCGCCACGCTGGCCGGGAGACAATTGCTCTATCTGCGTATCTTGGAACAGCAGGGAGTAGCGGGGCTCAAGGAAGTTCAACCCGAAGATCAGATCGTACACGGTTCCAGCCGACTGACCCTTCTTCAGAAGATTGAATATACCGGGCTCCGATCCAGCCGCTTTGCCCGCCTCCAAGACCTTGCCCTGCAAAGCGGCCACGAACGCCAGCGCTCCATCTTTGGTGTTCAGGTCATGGCTGTCGAACAGCTTCTTGATGTTCGACAGTGCGTCGTCTTGCCCGCGGAACCCCCCCCACTGCTGCTTAATCAGCGCAAACAACTGATCTGCGATAGCCTCCGAAGACGCAGCAAGAGTAGCCTGGAACTGTAATTGGTAGCCTTCGCCGATGAGGCCGTCCTTTTGAATCAAGTCTTGAACCGGCTTGAACAGGTCTGCTCGTGCCTTGCGTTGCGAATCGAGCGTGTCGAAAATTTCACAAGAGAGCTTCAATCGCCTCACCTCCAGCTCCTTGAGTTGGTCTGGCAGAACCTTGATCTGCTCGATCCGCGTTTCAATGCCGACCTTGGACTCCGGCTCTGTCGGTGAACCGACCAATTCCTCCCGCTTACTGTTCCACTCGGCCAGCTGGCGCTGGTAGATCTCGAACTGCTGCTGGGGTTCGTTCAGATTTGCGCTGAACTTCCGCTGCGCCTCGATATGCACCCTCAGGTCTTGTGCGAGCTTATCCGCCAGCAGACCGAGGAGATAGTCCTGGGTGCGCCGGGATTCGGTGAAAATGATCGCCTTGCGCGCAGCGCCCAATCTTTCCAGTTCGGCGAAAGCCCGGTCCAGGGCAATCAGCAGCGCCTTGCCCTTGGCATTGTCCCGAATGCTGGTCGCCAGCGCCTTGAACCGGCGCAGCTCGTCGATTTCCTCGGATACGTCATCCCGCTGGCTCTGGGTCGGGACTGGAGCTTCGGCGTCCTGGACGCCCCATTCATCCAGCGTTTCATCGAGCGACTCGTAGTCCCGGTCCAACTCATCAGCAAGGTCTGGAACCGCTTTCGTATTCTCCAGCACCCCTTGCAGGCGCGTAGCCATCGTTTCCAACGCGCCGGCGATGGCATGGGTGCTAGACGCCAGCAGTTTCCACAGGACCAGCGAGATCAGGCGAACAGGGCGGCATCTACCTGAAGCGGATTCAGGTCCACCTGGGAATCCACCAAGGTCGATGCCAGGGATTCGACCGAATCGCTGGCGGTCCGCCGGGTCAGCAGCCAAGCGAAGTATTGGGCTTGATGGGGTGTCAGCAAGTGAGACATCAGCGGAATACTCGCCCCGTTTCGTGCGATTGCCGTTTGACGCCGTAGACACGCCAACCCGCCGCCGCGAGCAGGCGGTCGATCTCATCGCGGGCGCGAGCTTCAGGAGTGGTCATGCGCGCATTCCGGCAGAGTTGCGCAAGATTCTTGCGTCGCGCAGGTGACGGCCGAGAGCAAAGCTCGACCGGTGACCACACCCGACAGCGCGCTCAAGACCATCCCCTCGCGGATTCAAACCATCCGCGGCTTGCGCGTCATGCTGGATGCGGATCTGGCTCAGCTCTACGGCGTGAAAACCGAGCGCTTGAATCAACAGGTCCGCCGCAACGCTGATCGCTTCCCCGCCGATTTCATGTTCAGGCTGACCGCAGAAGAACGCCGCAGTGCAATGTGCTTGCAAATTGCAAGCACATTGCGGCGCACCAGACGCAGCGACTACGCTCCTCTGGCCTTCACTGAGCACGGGTGCCTGATGCTGGCGAATGTGCTGCGCTCCCCTCGAGCCGTGCAGGTCAGTGTCCTGATCGTTCGCGCCTTCGTGCAACTGCGAAGCGCGATCGCCGCGAATCAGCAACTCGCCGCGCGCATCGACGCACTGAGCGCGACCGTAACGAGCCAGGGGCGACGACTGGCCACCCACGAGAAAGCCATCCTCAAACTGCTGGCCGACATCCGGCGACTGACCGCCTTTCCCGAAACACCCAGCCGCCCCATCGGCTTCACGGCCGATCTGGGCGATGGCGGCCCCGCCCCGCCCACCGGCCCCAGGGAGGCCGGAGACCTCGATTGAATACAAACTGGCTGGCATCGGCTACTGAAGGGATTCTGAAATCAACTCGCAAATGTTTGTTGTTTCAGCAACTTAGCATACGGGAGGGAGCGCACCAAGACGGCCCAACGCTTCTTGACGCGATTTCGTGAACCAGCACCGGACGATCATCCAGTTCACGCGGCGGGCAGCCCAAAAGCGGCCGCGCCGCCCTTGACGGCGGCGCGGTGCGGGCGGACCGCGTGCCTACTTGGACGCGGGCGGGCTGCCACCGCTGGGCGGGGCGCCGCCGCCCGGAGGCGCGCCACCCGACGCACCGCCACCACTGCCCATGCTGGCGAGGAAGGTCTTCATCTCTTCGAGCGAGACCTTGCCGTCCTTGTTGGCATCGATGGCGTCCGGCGGTGTGGTGGCGTTCAGGTCCGCCAGCGTGATCGACCCGGCCTTCTTGGCATCGGCCATGTCGAACACGAAGTCGGAGAGGCCGGCGGCCTGCCACTCGGCCTTGGTGATCTTGCCGTCCTTGTTCGTGTCCACGGCCGCGAACAGCGGCGCGTGATCCAGCTTGCTGCCCCCGCCCGGCGGCGCGCCGCCACCCCCTGCGGGTGCTCCGCCGCCCGCGGGCGGTGCACCCTGCGCCAGCACCAAGCCGGTGGCCAGCACGCTGGCCAGCATCAGAAACTTCTTGCTCATGAAAACCCCTTCGGTGTCGCAATGACCATCGTTGTTGTTGTCCCCAAGGTTCCGCCAGCGACGGTAGTGGGGGCGAGGGGCGCAGGCAAGCGGTTGGGCCGGCAATGTTGTCTCGAATCGTTGCTGGTGAATGCGGGAGGGCATTCTCCGCAAATCAGTCACATTGAGACGCTACCGGACCCGGATGGAACGTGCGCACGATGGCCGGCGTGAGCCCCGCACAGAAAATCCTCGCGGCGACCGAATCCCGGATCTGCACGATCCGTGGGCTTGCCGTGTTGCTGGACGCCGATCTGGCCGAGCTGTACGGAGTGAGCGTCAGCGCGCTCTTGCAGGCGGTGCGCCGCAACCGAGAACGGTTTCCCGGGGATTTCGTTTTTATTGTTACTAATCATGAGCTTACAAACTTGAAATCACAATCTGTGATTTCAAGTTTGGGCAGAACTCATGGCGGCCGACGCTCCTTGCCGCACGCCTTTACCGAGCAGGGCGTCGCCATGCTCTCCAGCGTGCTGCGCAGTCCTGTGGCCGTGCAGGTCAACATCGAGATCATGCGCGCCTTCGTGCGGGTGAGGCGCGCAGCACTCATGAGCCAGGAACTGATGAAGTTGATCGAGGATCTGGCTACGCGCGTCAACGCGCACGACGAGGTCATCAGCGATCTGGTCGAGTCGATCCGCCAGCTGGTGGAATGTCCACCCGAATCCCGGACACGGCCCATCGGCTTCACCGCAGACTGGGAGAAATAGAGCCTTCAGTTAACGCGGACGCCACAGCGCGGCTCGATCAATCCTCCCTCACCGCGTGCACAGGTACTGCACCACAGCTACCGCCCCCGCGAGATTCAGAAACGCACCAATCAACGTCCGGGTCCGATTGCGTGTCAGGGCAATGGCTTGGCTCATGGCGAACTCCTTACTGCAACAGCGCGCCAGAGTTATGCGCCGGCGCCGTCGAGAATTATTCGCGGACTCCCACACCACGGCCAATTCATGGAAGGCATGGCCGCGATAGACGCCGCAAATCGCCACAAAGACAGCCGATTCAACGAATGCGCCACGCGCTGCGGAACCGCATGCTGAGCTCCCGCTAACAACCAGCATCCCCCGCCATGGAGACACCGCATGCCGCTGATCAACTTCGAAGCCCTGCAACGGGAAGCACTGGATCTGGCCACGCCCGAGCGAGCGCGATTGGCGCTGGCACTGCTGGACAGCCTGGATGCGAACGCGAATGCGGGGGCCCGGCAGTGGCTGGAGGACTGCGAGCGCCTGGCGCTGGAGTCGGATGCGGATCAGGTGCCGCTGTTCGTGGCAGACGAAGCGGAGTCGGTATCGCCGGTACCGTTCTGACAGGACATGCGGGGCGGAACGCAGCGCGGAGCGCAGTTCATAAGCGCGGCCGGCATTGCACCGGCCGCGCAATCGATCAAGCAGCGCTTTACCCCTCGACCAGAATCCGCAGCATGCGCCGCAGCGGCTCCGCAGCACCCCACAACAGCTGATCTCCAATGGTGAACGCGCCCAGATACTCCGGCCCCATGGCCAGCTTGCGGATGCGGCCAACCGGAATGTTCATCGTGCCGGTGACGGCCACCGGCGTGAGATCGCGCAGCGTGGCTTCCCTGGTGTTCGGAACCACCTTCACCCAGGCGTTGTCGGCGGCGATCAGGGCTTCGATGTCCGCCAGCGGGACATCCCTCTTCAACTTGAAGGTCAGGGCCTGCGAATGGCAGCGCATGGCGCCGATGCGCACGCAGAAGCCATCGACGGGCACGGCGGCGCTGCCGAAGCCTTCGCCCTGGCCGAGGATCTTGTTGGTCTCGGCCATGCCCTTCCACTCTTCCTTGCTCTGGCCATTGCCCAGATCCTTGTCGATCCAGGGAATCAGCGAGCCGCCCAGCGGGGCGAGGAAGTTGGCGGTCTCTTCGGCCGTGAGCGCGCGCTGCTTGGCGATCAGCTTGCGGTCGATCTCGAGGATGGCACTCTTGGAATCATCGAGCAGGGCGCGCACTTCAGCGTTGAGCGTACCGAACTGGGTCAGCAGTTCGCGCATGTGCTGCGCACCGCCACCGCTGGCGGCCTGATAGGTCTGGGTGCTCATCCATTCGACCAGGCCGGCCTTGTACAGCGCGCCGACGCCCATCAGCATGCAGCTGACGGTGCAGTTGCCGCCGATCCAGTTGCGGCCGCCCCTGGCCAGCGCGTTCCTGATGACCGGCAGGTTCACGGGGTCGAGGATGATGACGGCGTCCTCCTTCATGCGCAGCGTGGACGCGGCGTCGATCCAGTGGCCATTCCAGCCGGCCGCGCGCAGCCTGGGGAACACTTCGCTGGTGTAGTCACCGCCCTGCGCGGTGACGATGATCTCGCAGCGCTTGAGCTGCTCGATGTCGTGGGCGTCTTTGAGTTGGGTCTCGTTCTTCGCCTGCGCGGGGGCGGGGCCACCGGCATTGGAGGTGGAGAAGAACAGCGGCTCGAAGTGGGCGAAATCGCCCTCGGCCTGCATGCGATCCATCAGGACCGAGCCGACCATGCCGCGCCAACCAACCAGACCCACGAGCTTCATCGCCGAATTTACCTCGCTGACCAACCGGATACGCCCCGCCAGCGGGACGGGGTCGGCAAGAATACGTGAGCCGCGGGCGGCGCAGAAGTCGAATTGCCGGGGATCAGGCGCTGCGGCACAGCGCGTCGCTGCGAGCCATCAGGGCTTGACCGCCTTTCTCAATAACGGTACCTTGTCATCACAAGGTAGCATTGCCAAACATGGACCTGGAACAAAAATTCGGCTCGATCCGCAGGGGACTGCTCGAGTTCCTGATCCTGAAGATCATCTCGGCGGACAAGGTCTATGTCGCCGACATGATGGAGAAGCTCGAAGGCACCGACTTCGCGACGCAGGAAGGCACGCTCTATCCGCTGCTGAGCAAGATGCGGCGCGAGGAGCTGGTCGACTACGAGTGGCAGGAATCCGGCGCCGGGCCGCCGCGCAAGTACTACAAGCTGACGGCCAAGGGCAAGGCACAGCTGGCCGAATTCACCGACTACTGGAAACACCTCAACACGACGATCAATCAGATGGGGCGCTGAGCATGGACACCGTCATCATCATCAATCTGAATGGCAACGCCTTCCACATTGCGGAGCCGGCCTGCCTCGCACTGCGCAGCTACCTGGAACAGGCGCGGGTGCAGCTGCAGGACAATCCGGATCGTGACGAGATCCTCAGCGATCTCGAACAGGCAATCGCCGACAAGTGCACGCGGTATCTCGGCGCGCACAAGAATGTGGTGAGCACCAACGAGATGGCGCAGATCCTCCGACAGATGGGCCCGGTGCAGGGCGATGCGGCCGGGCCGGCGCAGCCCGACGCCACCGCACACCCCTCTTCCGGCACGGCTGGCGCCCCGGGCAATGCGGGTGCTTCGGGCAATGCGGGCGCGCCCCGGCGTCTCTACCGGATCCGCGACGGCGCGATGGTCAGCGGCCTCTGCAAGGGCATTGCGGCGTATTTCAACATCGACGTGTCGATCATCCGGCTCATCTTCGTTGCGCTGGCGATTCTCACCGGCGGGCTGTGGGCACTGCTCTACATCGTCATGCTATTCGTGATTCCCTCTGCCGACACCGAAGAGGAGCGCGCGGCTGCCGCCGGGCAACCCTTCAATGCGCAGGAGCTGATCGATCGGGCCAAGCTCCATTACGCGAAGTTCAGGTCGAAGCAATGGCGTGGACAGTGGCGAGAGCAGCGGCGCGCCTGGCGCCGGCAGTGGCGCGAAGAAACCTGGTGGTGGCGGGCTCACATGCAAGGCCACGCGCACGCGTGGGCTGCGCGCACCGGCTATGTGGGGCGCGTGCTGGCCGGCGTGACCATTCCGCTCCTGGCGCTGATCGGCGCGGCGCTGTTCATCGTCTGGCTGGTCGCAGTGGTGTCGCTGACCACGACGGGCGCGATCTTTGGCTGGGTGATCGCAGGTCCGATGCCGCTGTGGCTCGCCGTGCTGCTGCTGTTCATGGTGTACGGCATGATCAGCGGACCGATCCGCCATGCGCGTCGCGCCGCGTACTTCGCCACGGGAGGTTTCAGCCATCCGTGGTTCGCCGCCTGGGATGGCATCCTGTGGATCGGGATCCTGGCGTTCGCCGGCTGGTTCCTGTACGGCCACTACCCGGCGGCGCACGACTTCCTGCAGCACCTGCCCGAGCGTCTGGCGGCGATGTGGAACAACGTCTTCGATTCGATGCTGCACAAACCGGCGCCGCCGCAAAACGGCCCCACGGCGTAGGTCAGGCCGCCTCGGTATTCCCCGAGTAAATCCGCAATTTGATGCCCTGCGGGGCCAGGAAGTCGATTTCCTGCTGCAGGTCGGTGACGGTCAGCGGGTGCTCCTTCAGCCAGCGCGCCGGGAAGCGCACTTCCAGGGTCCGACCGTGGGCGCGCAGCACGATGTCGGGCAGCGCGCGGTTGCTGCGCCCCCGCTGCAGCAGTATGGCCAGCCGCAGCAGCACGATGATCTCCAATGCGCGCTGATCCCAGGGCGGGATCAGCTCTTCGAGGCGCTCCAGCTGCAGCTTGCGTCGATGGGCGCCGACCAGGCGCGCCAGCAGCAGCTGCTCTTCATGCGCGAAGCCGGGCATGTCGGCATGCTCGAGCAGGTAGGCACCGTGATGGTGGTAGCCGCTGTGCGCCACATCGAGACCAATCTCATGCAGGCGCGCGGCCCAGCGCAGTGACTGCTCGGCCAGCGGCTCGTCGAGATCCCAGCCATCGCGAGCCTGGACAAGGAACTTCACCGCGGTGTTCTCGACGCGCTCGGCCTGGGCGCGATCGACGTGATAGCGCTGCTGCATGGAGGCAACGGTGCGCTCGCGCGCATCCTCGCTGGTGAAGCGGCCCACCATGTCGTACAGCAGGCCGTCGCGCAGCGCGCCGTCGGCCATGCGCATCTGTTCCAGCCCCAGCGCATCGAAAATCTCGGCGAGAATCACCAGGCCACCGGTGAACACCGGGCGGCGCTCATCGGTGATGGCCTTGAACGGCAACGCGGCGACGCTCTCGGCCTTGTAGAACTCGCGCAGCAGCCGCTCCAGCCCATCGGCGGTGACCAGACCCGATGAAGTGCCGGGAATCAGTTCCTGGATGCATTCACCAATTGCGCGCACGCTGCCGGAGCTGCCATTGGCCTCGCTCCAGCCACGCCGCAGGAAGGCGGCCTGGATGGGTTCGAGCTCCAGCTGCGCGGCCAGGCGCGCACGATCCAGACGCTTGGCCGAGAGCTTGCCATCGGCAAAATACTTGCGGCTTACCGACACGCAGCCCATCTGCAGACTCTCGAGCGCCTGCGGTTCGAGGCCCTCGCCGATGATCATCTCGGTGCTGCCGCCACCGATGTCCACGACGAAGCGGCGCCCGCTGGCAGCCGGCAAGGTATGCACCACGCCCGCATACACCAGGCGCGCCTCTTCCATGCCGGAGATGATTTCGATGGGATGACCGAGCGCCTCACGCGCGCGCTCGAGGAAAGATTGCTTGCGGCGCGCGATGCGCAGCGCATTGGTGCCGACCACGCGCACCTTGTCGGCATGCATGTCGCGCAGGCGCTGGCCGAAGCGTTGCAGACAGGCCAGCGCGCGTTGCGCCACTTCCTTGTCGAGTCGGCCATCTTCGGTGACACCGGCGCCAAGACGCACCATCTCGCGCAGGCGGTCGATGACCACCAGCTGGCCGTGCGTGTAGCGTGCCACGACCATGTGGAAGCTGTTGGACCCGAGATCGACAGCCGCCAGCACATCCGGGGCAGCTGCCGCTCCGCGACTCATGCGGACGGAGAACTCAAGTACTGAACGAGGAGCCGCAACCGCAGGTCGTGACCGCATTCGGATTGCGGATCACGAACTGTGCGCCGTCCAGGCCTTCGCGGTAATCGATCTCCGCGCCGCCCAGGTACTGCACGCTCATCGGATCGATCAGCAGTTTCACTCCCTGATTTTCGACACAGGTATCGCCATCCTGGACCTGCTCGTCGAACTCGAAACCGTATTGCATGCCCGAACAGCCGCCGCCCTGCACGAAGACGCGCAGCATCAGCGCCGGGTTGCCCTCGCCCTCGATCAGCTGGCTGACCTTGCGGGCCGCGGCATCGGTGAAAACCAGCACCGGCTCTTCCGGCGCGATGACATCTGTTTGGCTCATGCCGCTAGTGTAGGAGCCACCCCGGCCAGCGTCAAAAAGCCGCGGCGCCGCGGCAGTGCGTATAGCCTGTGACGGAACCATGACAATCACGACCCGCTCCAACCACGTTCCGCGACGTTCTGCCGCAAGGCTGGCCGCGGTTATGGCCGGGCTGCTGGTGCTGCCGGCACTCCTGGGCCTGGCGGTGGCGGCGAGCGCAGCGTCCAGCGCGGCGACCACCGCCCAGGAGACCGAGGCCCAGCGCTGGGTGCAGTTGGCCAGCGACGGACTCGACCCGCGCGCCCTCGCCGCGCTGGGCCAGATCCACGGGGCCGGGCGACAGCTGCTGGCGCTGCGCGGCTACCTGCGCACCGGCGACACGCTGGCCGCGCGCTGGAGCTGGAGTGCGGAGCAGATCGCCGCCTACCCCGACAGCGAGGAAGGCCGCGCCACAGCCACCGCGCTCGATGCCGTGGCGCAGAGCTTTGCGGCGGCCAACCCGGGCTACACGCTCAGTGCCAATCGCGAACCGCGCAGCCTTGCTGCGCAGATTGCGGCGTGGAATGGCAATGCGTCGGTGACGCGTGCGGCCGATCTGCTGCTGGAGTCGTTGCGACAGCAGGCGCAGGGCAAGGCGGACGCAGCCCGCCTGCGCACGCTGCTGATGAACTGGCCCTTGCCGACGCCCGTAACGCTGGCAGCACCGGGGTTGTCTGCGCATGGCCAGGGCCGCGCCTACGACTTTCGGGTCTCGAAGGACGGCCTGTTGATTGCGGGTCCTGAAGCAGCAACGGCGCGGCAGCGCTGGGATGCCGCGGGCTGGACCGACAGGCTGCGCGCGGCGATCAAGGACTCGGGCCAGCCCTTCAGCGGACCGCTGCAGGCTCCGTACGAACCCTGGCACTACTCCTGGTCACCCGCCGCACACCCAGCCACACGCCCGTAAGAAACAGCGCGGCCAGACCACCGAGCAGCGTGACCACGACGATGTCCCACAGCGGCCGCTGTCGCAGCGTGGGATTGAAATCCCACTGGTGCAGACCGGCGAACAGCCAGCGATACCAGCGCGCGTCGCGATCCACCTTGCGCAGCAGGCTACCGCTGTAAGGGTCGAGGTAGTAGCGCGTCTGCTGCGCATCATCGAGCACGACGCGCAGCGCCGGCAGCGCCGCGCGCTCGTGATGCGTGTAGTAGTAGCGATCTTCCGCCGTCATCAGCTCGGCGCTGACCAATGGCACGCCGGGCTGCAGCTGCGTCGCGGCCGCCAGCAGATCCGCGAGCAGCAGCCGACTGGGTTGCAAGGTCGCAGCGTCGTAGCGCTGCTCGGCGCTTTGACCCTGCCGTTCCGCGCTCTGATCCTGCCGATCAACGGCACCGCCCTTGAGCATCAGATACAGATGCCCCGCGAACGGCGCTCCTTCGATGACGCGCACATCGCGCGGCAGGGGCTGATCCTTCAATCGATTGATGGTGTCCAGCACCTGCGCCAGCGTCGGCGCCGTGCCTCGCAGCTGCTCCTGCTCGCGCGTCGCTCCCGTGCCTTCCAGCAATCCCCACGGGTTCATCGACAGCCAACCACTGGCCACCCAGGTGAGCGCCAGCAGGCCGAAGATCAATCCCGAGAGGTGATGCCACAGCGACATGCCACGATACGGTGAGCGCCGGCCGTTGCTGCGCACCTTCCACTGCAGCAGTCCGGCCCAGACGCCGGTGGCCGTCAGGAACATGCCGGCCAGCGAGGTCCACACCACCACCTGCGTCCACGCCTGCGGATGCGCGCGCAGCGAGGTCGGATAGATCCAGTGCGTCACCGATCCGAACCAGTTCCAGAAACGCTGCCGCGCCGTGGTCATCTGCACCACCGCGCCGCTGGCGCCGGACACATACAGTTCGGTCCCGGCCGGATCATGCAAAGCCACGCGATACAGCGGCCGATCGTCGTTGAAGCTGCCGCTGACCGTCCACTGATCGCGCTCGATACGTCGCGACTGCAGCTCACCCACGCCGGTGATGCCGCTGTTGGCGGCGAAACGCCCCGCCACCAGCAGTGCCTGCGCGGCACTGGGCGGCAGCAGTTCGGTGCCACTGCTCAGATCGAGGCTGTGCTCATCACCGAATTCGGAAGCCCAGCGCAGCACCGGCCGATCCAGCCACATCTCCAGCCGGAAGTCCGCGACGCGCGTGTCGCCGCCATTCACGCCGGCGCTGCTGGAGTCGGGGTCGCTCGCATCCGCTCCCTGCGACACCCGGCAGCAGCGCGCCAGCGACAGAGGGCTGCTGCCGGCCACGCGCTGCGCCTCCTCCAGCGCCGGGTAGGCCACGTACATCATCACGATGCCGGACAGGCACCAGGCCGCCATCAGCAGACACAGCGCAATGCCCAGGTAGCGATGGATGAGGAACAGCCAGCGCTTCATCGTGAGGGTTCCGCCACTACTTCAGTTCATAACCGTAGCGCAGTTGCCAGGTGCGTGGCACGCCGAGATTCCACACGGTGTAGCTCTCGCCGTCGCTGTCCCGGTAGCCGGTTCCCAGCCGCGATGCGTACGCCTTGTCCAGCAGGTTGCTGATGCTGAGCGTGACATGCTGGCGCGCGCCGGCGCCGAAGCGCAGCGTGCCGCCGGCATCCACGACCGCGTAGCGGCCGTAGTTGGTCCAGTCGCCATCGGCATTGCCCTGGTAGATGCTGCCCACGTAGTTCAGCGACACATTGGCCGAGTAGCGTGCCGCCTGCGGGGCCCAGGCCAGCAGCAGCTTGCCCTGCGTGCGCGGGATGCGCGCCAGCTGCAGATCCGAGCCCGGCGAGCGCGCCCGCGACCAGGTCTGATCCAGGTTCGCGCTCCAGTCCTGCAGCTGCCAGCCCAGCTGCAGCTCGGCACCGGACATGTCGACGCGATCGGTCGAGTTCACGTACGCCGAGTAGTAGTCGTCAACGCCGTCGCCATCCACATCGGTAAAGCCATCCTCGACATCCTCGATCAGATCGGTGACGCGGCGACGATAGCCCGTGACTTCCCAGCTCAGCTTGCCGGCGCTGAGCGACTGCACGCCGCCCAGCCCCACGTCCACGTTGAAGCTGCGCTCCGGCTTGAGGTTTGGGTTGCCGCGCGTATCGTCCTGATCGATGAAGGCGCCGAACAGCTGGTAGGCATCCGGCAGCCGGAACGAAGTGCCGGTAGTGCCACGCAGATACAGCGACGGCGAGAAGTCGTGGCGACCGGACAGATTCCACACGGTGGCGCTCTGATCGCCCGAGGTGTGGTTGTAGCGGACACCCAGCGCCAGCTGGGTGCCCGGCAGCAGAGCGCCGTCATTGCGCAGCTGCACGAACAGCGCGCTCACCTGCTCGGAGCTTGGCGCGATGGTGTACACCTCGTCGCGGCCCGAATAGCGCTGCAGATCCACGCCGGCCAGGTACTCGAAGCCGGCAGCGCCCTTCAGGCGCCCCATCAGGTTCAGGCCGCGATCCTTGTAGCCCCAGAAAGCGCGATCGTACTCGTAGCTGGTGGTGCCGGTCAGATTGCCGTCATCGTCCAGATCGTTGTCGATGATGGTGTAGTGCGTGGACCAGTCGTGGTAGTAACCCTTCGCATACACGCCAAACAGCTCGTTGATCTCCCAGTCCAGCTTGGCACTGATCAGATCCTCGATGCGATCGTTGATGTCCTTGGCAATGCCCTGCGGATAGGCGTAATCCAGCGTGGCCTCGGTGTGCTGGTAGAAGCCGGTCAGCGCCAGGCCATAGGCCAGTTCGCCGCCCAGCTTCAGGCCCGCGCTGCGCACGTCGTAGCTGCGGTCACGATCCGTGGTGCTGGGCTGGTAGTCCTGGTCGCGGAACGGCTGAAAGCCATCGGCCTTGTCCAGCGAGGCATACAGCTGCGCATGCCAGCCGGCCAGCTGGCCGTTCACGTAACCATTGGCATGCTTGCCATCATTGCTGTCCGCACCCAGCTCCACGCCGTACTGCGTGCTGTCACTGAACGGCTTGGTGACGACATTGACCACGCCGGCCACAGACTGCGTGCCGTAGAAGATGCCCTGACCACCCTTCAGCACTTCGATGCGCTCGATCATGTGGGCGGGAATCGTGTCCAGCGGCGAGGTGCCGTTGTACAGGCGGTTGTTGATGCGGATGCCGTCGATCAGGAACAGGATGTCGCCAGGACGGGAACCCAGCAGCGAGGCATCCACATAGTCGAACGGCCCATTCTTGGGCACGGCGTACAGCCCAGGCACCAGCATCTGCAACGCCTGCGTCACATCGTTGTAGCCGCCGTTCTGGATCTGCTCGGCGCTGATCACCTCGAGCTGGTTGCCATACCTGGCCAGCTCCTGCGGCAGTGTTTCCTCGAGCTGCGTGCCCAGCACCAGCACTTCTTCGTCGGCCTTCTCCACTGCTCCGATCTGCGTGGCGCTGGCGACAGACAATAGTCCGCCCAGCGCGGCCCAGGCGCGCTTGTCCTTCATGCAATTCCCCTTGGGATGATCTGGTCTTGTGATCGAGGATTACGCAGCTGTCATGCGCAACCCTCAGCGCCCGATTTCCGGCGCACCGGCGACTACGGCGAATACAGCGTGGTCAGCAACACCGTGAGCACCAGCACCGCGACGATCAGCGCAATCTCTGTGCCCATGCTGCCACGCAGTCGCGCGGCGGCGCGTTCGGCAGCGACCTGCAGCTGATCAGTGAACAGGGAACGATTCAGCGCCGCGAGCATCATCAGCACGGCAAACAACACCAGCTTGCCGGCCAGCAGCCACGGATAGGGATTGTCGGCCGCGACAGGCCAGGGCAACAGCACCGCCGCCATCACCACGCCCACCACTGCGATCAGCGGCACCGTCAACACGGCAACCGCCGAGAAATGCCGCAGCAGGGCCGCGATCTGCGCAGCCGACAGCACCCGGCAGGCCTGCAGCAGCGGCAGCAGCGAACCGAACCAGAACGCCACGATGGCCAGATGCACCACCAGCAGCGGTGCCAGTAGCCAGCGCGCCGCATGCACACTGGTGTGGCCGGTGAGCGTGAACGACAGGATGACCAGCCCCGCGGCCGCCAGCGCCCGCCAGCTCAGGCGATGCGTGGGTGTGGCGGCGGCGAGGCCCAGCAGTGCCGCCATCTGCAGGGAACGCGCCTGGCCATCACGACCCAGCCAGGCCAACCGCTGCAGCGAAGACTCCAGCAGGCCACTCCAGTCACCCGCCATGCGCACGCTGGCCAGCAACTGCAGCAGCAACGCCAGCAGCACACCCAGCGCCGCGGCCCAGCGCACCAGGCGGCGCACCGGCACGCTGATGGGCGCGGCATCCGCACCCATCAGCGCCAGGAACAGCACGCCGCCGGCCGCCTGCAGCGACGCCACCAGCAGCAGCGTGCGCAGCAGGATCCAGCTCAGATCCAGCAGCATGCCGAGCGCATCATTGCAGCGTGAACGCCAGGGTGCCGTTCATCAGATGCCCGTCATCGCTGACCACGCGATAGCTCACGGTGTAGCTGCCCGCGCCCAGCGCCGGCAACGGCACCGACACCTTGGCGGCCGCCTGCCTGGGCAGGGGCTCCAGCTTCTGCGCCGCCGCGCCATCCTTGCTCAGGGTGAGCGCCGTGAATTGCACCGCCTCGCTGAAGCTCATGCTGAGCTCCTTGGGAGCGGACTTCAGCACCGCACCGTTCGCCGGCGATGACTCATGCAGATGCGCATGCGCCTGCGCCACGCCCACCGCCAATCCCAGCGACAGCACCGCCGCACCCATCCACTGTTTCATCTTCATGCTCCTCTCTCCACTCGCCGCGCGCGCGGCATGTTGTGATCGTCATACCAGCCGGGATCGACGCCGGCGACGATGCGCTCGCGCACCTTCAGCAGCGTCATCATGCCACCCATTCCCATGGCCCCGTAGGGCCCCTGCCCGCTCATCATCGGCAGCGTATTCTCCGGCCCCTTCATATGCCCCATGCCGGCGTGTTCGCCATGCTCGAACATGCCGCTTTGCCCCATGGCCATGTAGTTCGGCAGCAGCTCGCCGACCCGCGCCTCCAGATCCGACTGGTCCACGCCGATGGCACTGGGCAGCTCATGGCCCATGGCGTTCATCGTGTGATGCGACATGTGACAGTGCAGCGCCCAGTCGCCGGGGTTGTCCGCCACGAACTCCAGCTCGCGCGTCTGGCCGACACCCACGATCGTGGTGACCTCGGGCAGCCAGGCCGCCTGCGGCCAGCGCCCGCCCTCCGATCCGGTGACCGCGAAGCGATGCCCATGCAGATGCATGGGGTGGTTGTACATGGACAGATTGCCGATGCGGATGCGCACCCGCTCACCACGCTGCGCGAGCAGCGTATCGATCACCGGAAACACCTTGCTGTTGAAGGTCCACAGATCGAAGTCCGTCATCACCGCCGGATCCGGACGCGAGGTGCCCGGATGCAATGCCCAGTTGTGCAGCAGGAAGACATAGTCGCGCTGAACCGGCGGTGAATGCGCCACGCGCGGATGCACGATGAACATGCCCATCATGCCCAGCGCCATCTGTGTCATCTCGTCGGCATGCGGGTGATACATGAAGGTGCCGTTCTGGCGCAGCACGAACTCATATACCCAGGTCTCACCCGGCTGGATGTGTTCCTGCGTGAGCCCACCCACGCCGTCCATGCCATTGGGCACCAACAGACCGTGCCAGTGCACGCTGGTGGGTTCGCCCAGCTGGTTGGTGATGAAGATGCGCACGCGCTCGCCCTCCCAGGCCTCCAGGGTCGGTCCGGGCGTCGAACCGTTGTAACCCCAGCAGCGCGCCTTGCAGCCGGGCGCGAACTCATGCTCGAACTCGCTGGCCGTGAGATGAAATTCACGCGCGCCCTTTACCCAGGAGCCGGTGTCGGTGCGGCCATTCAGTGTCACCACCGGCACCGCGCCGCCACGGCCGGTGACCCGCCCCGTCGCAGCAGCGGTGTTCTCCGGCAACTGCGCCGCCTGCGCGTCATGCCCGCGACCGAGCAGCTTTGCACCCGCCAGCAGGCCGGCGCCCATGAACAGATTGCGTCGTGACCACCTCATGGCTGCACCTCGTCATTGCTGTCGGCCGGACTGCGCAGTGCCGGTAGCGCTGCGCCACCCAGGCGCGAGAGTTCGATGCGCGCCAGCCAGTAGCTACGCGCCGCATCGATGGCGCCCTCGTAGGCTTCATACTGCTGCTGGCGTGCCACCATGCCCTCGAAGGGACCGATCAGCATGAAGTTCTGCTGCTCGGCCAGCCGCGCCACCAGCTGCTCGTGCAGGGGAATCAACGTGCCGCGATACAGTGCGAACTGCTGCTGCGCCGACTGCATGCGCTGCAGTTGCGTCTGCAGCTGCGCATCGATCTGCTCACCCAGCTGCTGCGCGCGCGCCTCGCCCTGCTGCAGCTCGCTCTGCGCGCGCAACACCGCACCCTGCCCCTGCTGGAACAGCGGCAATGCCAGCGAGATCGAAGGTCCGGTGCGGGTTACACCATTTTCACGCTCGCTCTGCACGCCGACACTGGATGCGCCGACGGCGCGCAGACGCTGGGTGCTGCGCAACTGCGCGCGCAGCGCTTCAACCTCCTGCCGGGCCGCCTGCAGATCGCTGCGCTGCTGCGCCTGCTCGCGCCAGGCGGTGAAATCAGGCAGGGTGGCATCCAGATCGGGCAGCCCCTCGCGCAGCGTCCAGCTCTGCGTGGCATCCAGCCCCATCAGCTGCTGCAGACGGGCGCGCGCCGCGGCCAGCTCGCTGCTGGCGCGTTGCTGCGCCAGCTGCGCCTCGCTCAACGCAATCTGGCGCGTCAGCAGCGCCAGCGCGTCGATGTTGCCGGCGTTGCGATAGCTCTGCGCCAGATCGCTGCCGGTCTGCGCGGCCGCCACGATGCCGTCGCGGATGGCGAGCTGCTGGGCCGCGGACACCGCTTCGATCCAGGCAGCCTGTACGTTCAGCGCCAGATCGAGGATGGCCGCCGCCACGCGCTGCTGTTCGATCACCTGCTGCCGCGCGGCCAGCCGACGCCGCGCCGGCAGCCACAGCAGATCGGTGAAACCCAGCGCCAGCCCCGCCTCCACCTTGCGACCCGAGGCGCCACCACCGAGCACGCTCAGCGACAGCGACGGATTGGACAGACGCTGCGCCTCGAATACATCGGCGGCCACCAGACCCAGCCGCGCGTATTCGATCTGGATCTGTGGATTGCGCAGCAGGGCGATGCGCAGCGCCGTGTCCGCATCCAGCGGCTGCGCCAGCCACGTCTGCAGCTGCGCGGCGCGCTGCGCCGGATCGGCAGCGCCTTGCACGGCGCTGGCCGCGCCCAGACGCGGCGCCAGCCAGGCATTCACTTCGGAGCGCGAACGCTCCACTCCCACGCTGGCACAACCGGCCAGCAGCAGCGACCCGCAGGCCAGGATCGCCAGGCAGTACCTTGAACGGAACATGTGATCTCTCCGCACAAAACAACCACGGCGTCACCGCACGGCGCAGGGCCGTGCAGCGCGCGTCGTCCGCAAACGGAAGATCAGCGGATGGGAGGGCGCAGTTCGCGCTCCGGCTGGAAGGCCGGGACAGTGCGAAGCTCGGCAGGAATGGCAGCGACAGCGCTCAAGGCGGCGCCGCGGATGCGCCACTCGCCCAGCAGGGCGCAGTGGGCGGTGAGGCAGTGGCAGCCGCCACTGTCATGGTGAGCCGAATCCGGCAGTGACGTGCCGGTGTCTGCCGCATGAGCAGGGGTGGCCGCATGCATCGGGCAGGGCGCTTCGGATTGCGCCGCGGCGCTCGCAGCGGCAGCCGCCTGCACCGGACTCATGCACACCGGCATCAGCAGCAGATGCAACGCCAGCAGCACGCCGAGGACGGCGCGTTGCAGACGCTCATGCCGACCGGGTGCGCTATGCATCAGGTGCCGCTGCGGGAGCTTCGGGAGGTGTTTCGCCTGGCTGGGCAGCCACGGCGCCATGACCATTCTTCGGCACCAGCTTGCCGCTGATCTCGGCACCCAGGGCCATCTCGATGACGCCGTAGTACACATTGCCCTGCACGCGCGCCTTGGCACCCAGCACCACGCGCTCGCTGGCGCTGATGTCGCCGTTCACGCGGCCATTGAGCACCACCGAGGGCGCATCCACCGAGCCTTCCACCAGCCCATGCTCACTCACCGACAGTGCCGCCGGGGTGCCGGATTCACCGCGGACATTGCCGGTGACGCGCCCGTCGATATGCAGGCCGCCGGAGAACACGATGTCGCCCTGAACATTGGCATTGCGACCGATCAGGGTGTCGATCCGGGCGATGGCCTTGCGCTGGCGCTTGAACATAATGACTGACTCGTAATGGAAGAAACAAAAAGGTAGGGCTCAGCCGGTCTCGACATTCCAGATGAAAGACTGGCGGTAGGGTGCCACGGCTTGCTTCGCGGGTCGAATCTCCACTGTCACACTTTGCGGGGTGAACCCCTCGGGCAGCATGATGGCCTGTTCGATGGTGGTGAAGTAGCGAAAGTTCAGCGCCAGGCTGGTCTGGCGCGGCTGCGTGATGCTGCTCAGATCCACGCTGGCCGCTGAACCGGCGCGCGTACCCTCGACGCTCAACATCAGTGTGCCCGAAAAACTCTGCTCGGCGCTGGTGGTACGATTGACGGTGAAACGCAGCAGGTACCCGCCCTGCTCCGGGCGTCCGGTCACGCGAAACTGCTGCACGCGCAAGCCGATGGTGCGCGGCGACTGCTGCGTCACCATGCCGCGATAGAACTCCAGATCCTGCGACAGGCGCGCCACCTGCGCCTGCAGTTCGCCGATGGTCTTGCCGACCTCGGTGCGCTCACGCACCTGCGCCAGACGCACTTCGTCGGCCGCGGCCAGCTGCACGCGCAATTCCTTCTGCGTGCGCTGCAGCTGATCGACCTGTTCCTGCAGGGCATCGCGCTGCTGCGCGGCCATGCGGCTGTCGTAGCCGGCCACACGCCGGCCGATCTCGTAGGTGATCCACAGACCCGCAACCACCGCCGCGGCCAGCGCCAGATTGGTCAGCCAACGCCGCGCCGGGGCATGAACCTGCACCACCAGCCGACGCGGCGTCTTCAAGCGCGTCGCCACCAGGTCGGGTACGGCGGCAGGCCGCCGGGAAAGGCGCGCTGCCCGAGCTCATGCAGGGCGCGCGTATAGACGGGCCGCTTGAAGTAGATCACTTCGCGGATGGGTTGCCAGAAGTCCACCCAGCGCCAGCGGTCGAATTCCGGCTGCTCGGTGCAATCGAAACGGAACTGCGTCTGCGGATGACGAAGCCGCAGCAGATACCAGCGCTGCTTCTGCCCCAGGCACAGCGGCCGGGCGTTCTGCCGCACATAGCGCGAGGGCAGCCGATAGCGCAGCCAGCGTTCGGTGCTGGCGACGATCTGCACATCTTCGGGCGCAAGGCCGATCTCCTCGCGCAGCTCGCGATACAGCGACTGCTCCGCAGCCTCGCCGCTCTGCATGCCACCCTGCGGAAACTGCCAACCACGACCGCCCGCGCGCCGCCCGAGAAACAGGCGGCCGTCATCGTGCATCAGCACGATGCCGACATTGGCGCGGAAGCCGTCGCGGTCGATCACATCGGTCATGGGGACTTTTTACCCGGCCACGGCGCGCGGCTCAAGCTCATTGACGAAGGATGATAGGCTTGGGTCCATGTTTCATCTGCATCCCCGTCGGTTGCTGGCGACGCTTGCCGCGCTGGCCCTGCTGGCGCTGGCGCTGGCGCTGCTGTGCGGCCCCAGCGAGCTTGCCTGGCGCGACGCCATGGCAGGCCTGTTTGGCCGCGATCCCGATGGGGCCGGCGCCTTGATGCGCGCGGTGCGGCTGCCGCGTGCGCTGGCGGCTTTCGGTGTGGGCGCCATGCTGTCGCTGGCCGGCGTGCTGCTGCAGGCGCTGTTCCGTAATCCGCTGGCCGATCCCTTCGTGCTGGGCGTGTCGGGGGGCGCCGCCGTCGGTGCGCTGTCGGCCCTGTCGCTTGGAATGAGCCTGATGGGCCAGCAGCTCGGCGCACTGGCGGGCGCGGTCGTGGCCGGCATCGCAGCGCTGTGGCTGGGCCGTGGCGGCGGTGCGCTGCGCCTGCTGCTGGTGGGCGTCATCATCGCCAGCGGCTGCGGCGCCATCCTCACGCTGCTGCTGTCGCTGGCCGATCAGGGCCAGCTGCGCGGCATGGTGTTCTGGCTGGCCGGCGATCTGGACTGGGCCGACCATCCACTGCTCGATCTGCTGGCCGCGGCGGCGGCACTGATCGTCGCCCTGCGTTTTGCGCGTGCGCTCAATGTGCTCGCGGCCGGCGAACTGCGCGCTGCCAGCGTCGGCCTGGATGGCGATGGCGCGCGTCGCATCGTGTTCCTGTGCGCGGCCGCGCTCAGCGCCATCGCCGTGCTGTCGGCCGGCACGATTGGTTTCGTGGGATTGGTTGCGCCGCATCTGGCGCGGCTGCTGTTCGGCAGCAGCGATCATCGCTGGGTGGCGCCGGGCGCCGTGCTGCTGGGTGGCGCCCTGCTGTGCGTCGCCGATACCCTCAGCCGCGTGCTGGCTGCGCCCCGCCAGTTGCCGGTGGGCGCGGTGATGGCGCTGCTGGGTGCGCCGCTGTTCATCTCGCTGCTGCGGCGGAATGGCCAGCCCGCGGGGGTGAGCGGATGAGGCACCACCAGCCGGACCGCGCCGGGCCAGCCTGGCTGATCAGCGCGGCGCTGATCATTCCGCTGAGTGTGCCGCTCGCGGCCAGAGCGCAGTCGCTGGGCGACTGCACCACCCTCGACGACGATGCGGATCGTCTGCTGTGCTACGACCAGATTGCCGGTCGCACCCGCAGGAGCGCGCCCACCAGCGACGGCCAGACGCCGGCTGCCGAAGCCACCGCCAATGCCGATGCGCCCAGGCTTGCGCCGGCGGAACAGGATGGGCAGGACGGCAAAGGTGGCAAGGCGCCGGAGAATCAGCGCGTCGCCACCGGCACCACCAACATGGGCGGCGTGGCCGAAACCTTCACCACCGCCTGGGAGCTGGCGCCGCAGTTCAAGCGTGGCACCTTCGTGCTGCGCACCTACCTGCCGAACTTCCTGCTGCCGGCGCATTACTCACTGGACATGAATCGTTATCCCGAGAGCCCCACACATGACGCCTCGGATGTGGTCAATTACTACCGGCAAATCGAGGCCAAGCTGCAGATCTCGCTGCGCGCCAAGGTGCTCGAGGACTTCCTGCTGCCCAATGCCGATCTGTGGGTAGCCTACACGCAGCAGTCGTTCTGGCAGGTGTGGGATCACAAGGATTCGGCGCCCTTCCGCAGCACCGACTACCAGCCCGAAGCGCTGTACGTGGTGCCGGTGCCGAAGCTGCTGACCAAACTGCCCTTCGGCTGGCACTGGAGCATGGCGCAGGTGGGCATCGCGCATCAGTCCAATGGCCAGACCGATCCGCTGTCACGCAGCTGGAATCGTGTGTACCTGGGCGCCAGCCTGGAGCATGGCGAACTCGGCCTGCTGCTGCGGGAAAACTTCCGCATGAAGGAGGATCGCAGCACCGATGACAACCCGGATCTGGTGCACTACCTCGGCACCACCGAGGCCACGCTGGCCTGGCTGCCGGGGCGCGCCACCGCCGCGCTCACCTGGAAGCTCTCACCCGATCATCCGGGTCGCGGTTCCTGGCAGCTGGACTGGACCTACCCACTGCACCGCTCGCAGCCGCAGGGGCTGCGCTACTACGTGCAGATCTTCACGGGCTACGGCGAGACACTGCTGGACTACAACCACCGGCAGACCTCCGCCGGCGTGGGCATGACGCTGTTCCAGTGGTAGGCACAAAATGCCAAACACCCGCGTGAACGATCACTGGGCTCCAGATGAGAGTGCCGATATTCCGCCGTAGGCTCGCAATTCTTTGGCTATGGCTTGGTCTGTCGCATCCGTAGAACGGGACGCGAGATCCAGAATACCGCCTCCACCTCCCACCCTTCGATTCGGATTCCCGCCATGCTTCAGCAGTACCTGTGCTGCTGCAAGTTGATGCTGTCGCACGGCATCTTCCAATGCGGTATGCCCGTTGACATCCGTCTTCTCCACTGACGCGCCATGCTGGATAAGGAACTCTGCGATGCGATCCTGGCCTTTGGCTGCGGCCAAGACCAGGGGCGTATAGTCACCGTTACCTTCCGGCGACGCTCCAAGCGTTACAAGCTCTCTTGAAATGGATTCCTGGCACGCGGACACCGCCAGCGCCAGTAATGGCATATCACCGCCGCCGCCCCTCAAGATCGCGTCGGGACTGAGGCCAGCGGCAATATCTGCCCTGAGCACATTTATTTGTCCGTCGATGATCGCTGCCGCCACTTGAGTCATCCGTACCGCATGCTCTGGATCCAGGACGGCCAATTGGCGTGCCCAGAAATCCTTTAGACTCTGGCGCACCTCGGGCGTATAGCGGCATGCCGATATATCGGGACCACTCTGCTCGGCTGAAATCGCCGCTGTTGTCGCCCCGAGAAGAAAAAAAACAGTGATGGTCCGCATTTTCATAAGGTTACCTTCCTAAGGCCTAGCATCCTGAGGGCTTGAAACCTTCTTGCCATGCGAAAGCAGCGATGATTTCCATTTGCTGATTGGAAGTGAGTGATGAAAGAAGAGTAGAGCTGGCCAAAGCTGAGGTTATTCCCAGATCCGTGAGCGTATTGGTCATCGCATTGGGATTCACACTCGAGGGTGCCCAAGTATTGATCAAGGAATAGATGCTATAACCAGCCGCAGCATAGTTGGCTAGCGATTTCATGGCTGCGTTCGCACCAGCCGCATAATTTGGAAATACCATAAAACCCGCGGAGCCATTTGTTCCGCCATAGGCGGCGCCCACGGAGGAACCATTGGCGATATCTATTGGATTCGCATATCGCAGAGGAATAGCCAGAGACGTATTGGTTGGCTGAGAAGCAGGTGAAGAGGACTGGCTTTCTTGTGCTGTCGCAAGAACAGACGTCGTGCATTTTGTATGCGTCGTTGGGTTCGCCGAATATGCTCCCGCCGGACCGGTTCCAGAAACAGGTGTCAACGGGGACAGATCCGCCCAAGGCACGATAATAAGAGTCGGCCATTCCTGATAACCGTAAACAGTTACTTGTTCGATACAAGTATCGGCATGAGCAGAGCGTGGCACGACAAAAAGCAGTGCGGCCGAAACCAGCAGCGCCGAAATCATTACACGCATAACTCGCGCCTCCTGATCAGCTCCGGACACCGCATCCCTGCGATCATCGTTGCTCCACGTAATACTCCACTAGGCGCCACGTGCCAGCACTATAGCGGTCAGCTTCCAGCGTTATCTGCTCTGAATAGAGACCTTCTCCCCCCTCGAAATGGGTTTTGAACACGACGATAAGATAATCGCCGTTAATCAAGTTCGGAAGACTGTGATATGGGCCAAAGAAACCCGAAAATTTACGATCTTTGACAGCACCCAGAGGATTGCGCACTTCATGGATTCTGTCTGCGAAAGTCTCCAGCGAATACCTGACTTGCAAGGCTTGACCGCCGTCTCGATAGAGCGCGGCAAGTTGCGAGACGGACCAAGCTGCCGTATCGATCTCTCGCGCAAGCTCCTGAGCGGGACCTTGCACACTATCCGTTTCAGCCGAAGACAGGATCCGATATGGCACACCATTGGCTTCTTGGGCGTACCCACTGCTACTCGTACTTATAGCGACAAGCGCCAAAACGATAATCTTTGGAACGGCAACCAATGGCCGATTCAGATACTTCAAACGCCCGAAAATAGACGCGGAACAGCCGTGAATTTCGACCCGGAACCTCACCAAACGGTCAAGCATGGCTGATCGCCCCACCACGTCGTTTCTCTTTTGGGATCTATATACCAATTACTTCCCAGCATTAATTAAATTTTCATTAGAACCGCCCCACAAGGCTTTTCGCCTTGATGGCGTATCCAACTGCTTTCTGTACGACCAAAGCCGCCCCGCGCCGCTCTCAACATAGAACGAACACCGGCCTGACGTGTAACTCCAGGGATCCTGCCGATGCGCAGTCAGCTTAAGCGCGGCGCGCCGAGACCTGCTGACGACCTTCGGTGTAGGCCTGGCCCTGCTTCATCAGCGACACGAAGCGCGCCCGATCACCCTTCAGCACCGCCTCGCGGATGGTCTCAACGGCCTGCGACAGCGCATTCAACGAATCGGCGCCGTAGTCGTTGAGCTTCTGGATCTCGAAGTACATGTCGGGATTTTCCTGCGCCACCTTGCTCGCAATGTCGAACTGCGAATCGAAGGTGGTGCTGGAGAGCTGCACCAGGCGCGGCGCGGCCTCGCCGCTCTGCGCCAGCGCCGTGAAGAAGGCGATGTTCAGCGCATGCGAGAGACCCAGCACATAGGCCACCAGGCGATCGTGCTCGTCCAGGCTCATGACCACCTGCTCGGCCATGGTCGGGGCGAACAGCGCCTGCGTGGCTGCGAGCGCCTCGGGCACGCCCAGATCGATGAAGATGACATGCCGGCCCGACAGCAGCTCGGTGTCCGGACCGAACATGGGATGCAGCGAGGTGACGCGCACGCCGGCGTCGCGCAGCGCGGTGAGACCACTGCGCAGCGGTGATTTGAGTGAGCCCAGATCGAACACGATGCCGCGCGGCTGGCGCGTGGCCAGCTCCTCGAGCACCGAATTCGTCATCCCCAGCGGCGTGGCCACCACGATCAGATCGTGATCCAGCGGCGAGCTGCGCCAGTCCGTGAGCGTGCGCACCCCGACCACCGGCGTGGGATCGGCCGCTTCCACCGCGAAGCCCTGCGAGGCCAGGAACTGCAGGAACCAGCCACCCATCTTGCCCGCGCCACCGATGACCAGCGCGCGCCGGCCCGTGCCGGTCTCCTGCGCCGCCACCGCCAGCTGCTCCTGCGTGGTCAGCGAGCTGCGGATCAGCATGCGCATGAGCTGCTCGGCCACATCGCCGGACACCCCGACTTCCGACGCATTGGCGCGCGCGCGCAGGATCACATCGCGCTCGCGGCCATAGTCGCGCGTCGCCTTGCCGATGGCGCGCTTGGCGCTGGCGATTTCACGGCTGATGCGCTGGCGCTCGGCCACCAGCTCCAGGATCTTTTTATCCAGCCCGTTGAGGTGCTGGCGCAGTTCGTCGAGGGTCATAAGGGGTGCCTTTGTATCGGCTCGCCGGGGGGGTTGCAAGCCAGGAGCGTGCGCGGTCGTGTGTTCAAGGGGGCTTTCGGGACCGCCGTGAAGCCATCCCTGGCGGCTCCGTGGCCGCCGTCCATGGCGGCCACGGTCCCGAAAACCCCCTTGAACACACGACCACGTATCACCGTGCCTGCCATTCCCCAGGCGCGCCAAGTACCTACCTCGGGGGCTCTCTCTTCCCACCACCGCGGCAAGATCAGGCGGCACGCACCACGCGAAACAGGTCTGATGCAGAAGTCCTTTCCGGGACCGTCGCGGCCAGGGATGGCCGCGCCGGAGCCTCCAGGGAAGGATTCACGGCGTTCCCGGAAAGGACTTCTGCATCAGACCTGCCTACGGGAGTTACATGCCGCCTGCGCCGCTACCGGGCTAACATGCGCGGATGATCTGGCATCAAGAACACCTCCCCGACCCCCTGCCCGCCAACCCGCTGGAGGTGGCGCTGGCCTGGCTGGACGAGGCCGCGCGCCGCAAGGCACAGCCCAATCCGAACGCCATGGTGCTGGCCACGGCGACGCCGCAGGGCGTGCCTTCGGCGCGCGTGGTCCTGTGCAAGGAGATCCGCCCGGAGCCGGGCTATCTGACCTTCTACACCAACTACCTCTCGCGCAAGGGCGCGGAGCTCACGGCCAATCCGCGCGCAGCCGTGGTGATGCACTGGGACCAGGCGCATCGCCAGCTGCGCATCGAGGGCCACATCGTGAAAACCAGCGCTGCGGAGAGCGATACCTATTTCGCGTCGCGCAACTGGAAGAGCCGCATCGGCGCCTGGGCCAGCCAGCAGAGTCAGCCGGTGGCCTCGCGCGCCGAGCTGATCGCGCAGGTAGCAAAGGCCGCGCTGAAACTGGCGCTGCCCACGCCGCGCGATGACGGGAACGAACCGGATCCGGGCACGCGCATTCCGCGCCCGCCACACTGGGGCGGTTTTCATCTATGGGCCGATGCGGTGGAGCTGTGGGTGGAGGGTTCGGCGCGCATCCACGATCGCGCCCGCTGGACGCGCACGCTGACAGCCGCCGGCGACAGCTTCACGGCCAGCGCCTGGTCGGTCACGCGCCTGCAGCCCTGACGAAGAAGGCAAGATCTTGCTGCATGTCCACGATCTGAGCCTGCGTGCCGGCGAGCGCCTGCTGGTGCAGGAGCTGCGCTTCACGGCGGCGGGCGGTGAATTCATCGCCATCCTCGGCCGCAATGGCTGCGGCAAGAGCCTGACGCTGCACACGCTGGCCGGACTGCGCGGCGCGCAGTCCGGGCGTATTGAGCTCGATGGCACCGATCTGGCCACGATGAAGCGCCCGGCCATCGCGCGACGACTGGGCTTGCTGCCACAGGATCGCGAGGAATCGCTGCCACTGAGCCTGCTGGAGGCCACGCTCACGGGCCGTCACCCGCATCTGCGGCTGTGGCAGCAGCACGGTGCGCAGGACGAGCAGATTGCGCGCGATGCGCTGGCCAGCTTCGGCCTGGGGGAACTGCAGCGCCGTGCGCTGCTGACGCTGTCGGGCGGCGAACAGCGCCGCGCAGCCATGGCCGCGCTGCTGGCGCAGCAGCCGGCGGTGTACCTGCTGGATGAGCCGACCAATCACCTCGATCCGCACCAGCAGCTGCAGGTGCTGACGCTGTTCCGCAGCCTGTGCATGCAGGGCGCCACGGTGATCGCAACGCTGCACGACCCGTCGCTGGCGGATCGTTTCGCGGATCGCGTGCTGCTGATGCATGGCGATGGCCGCTGGCAGCTCGGCGCCAGCGGCGAGTTGCTGAACGCCACCACGCTCTCGGAGCTCTACCTCACGCCGCTGATGCAGCTGGGCGAACCGGGCCGGCGCGCCTTCATCCCGGCCTGAGCCGCTCAGCCGCGCAGGGCGCCCAGCAGCGGCGCATGCAGCGCGCCGTTGCTGGCCAGCACGGTGGTGGTGGCCAGATTCACGTCGCCACCATCCAGCTGTGTGAACGTGCCGCCGGCCTCGCGCACGATGACGGTGAGCGCCGCGATATCGAGGATGTTCACGTCGGATTCGATCACCGCATCCAGCGCGCCGCGCGCCAGCAGGTGGTAGTGCACGAAATCGCCGTAACCGCGCAGCCGGTTCACGCGTCCCACCAGCGAACCGAAGCGGTTCCAGCCGGCGGCATCGGCGGCCAGCGTCTTCAGGTTGCCGGTGGACAGGATGGTGCCGGACAACTCGTTCACGCTGCTGACGCGGATGGGTTTGCCATCCAGGAAGGCGCCACCGCCCTCTTCGGCCCATGCCAGCTCGCCATAAGCTGATGCGCAGGAAACGCCCAGCACCAGGCGGCCGGCGCGCAGCAGCGCAATCTGCGTGGAGAAGAACGGGCAGTCGCGCACGAAGGATTTGGTGCCGTCGATGGGATCCACCAGCCACACGCTCTCGGCGTCCATGGCCTGCTGGCCGGTCTCCTCGCCGTAGAAGCCATGGGAGGGAAAAGCCTTCTGCAACACGCCCTTGATGGCCTCCTCGGCGCGCACATCCGCCTCGGTGACCGGCGAGCGATCCGCCTTGATGGTGATGGACAGGTTGCGGCGGTAGAGCTGCTGGATGACTTCCGCAGCGGCCTTGGCCGCGTCCAGCGCGGCGGTCAGTTCTTTGCTTGGCATGCAGGCTTTTTCAATGATTCCGGCAACAGCGTCAAGCATTGACACTGCCGGGTGCGACCCCTAGAGTCCGCCCGCCCTCGAGGCGTTGGGAAGCCGGTCCAATTCCGGCGCTGCCCCCGCAACGGTAGGCGAGTACAGCGCATCCGTCACAGCCACTGCGCCACCCATTCCTGATGAGGATTGGGAGCGTGGGAAGGCGATGCGCGAAATCAGCCATGATTTCACTCGCGAGCCCGGAGACCGGCCCCGAGGTCCACTTACCTCATCCCATGCGGGCGTGCATGGAAAGGAACCGGTCTGATGCGTTCGCCTTCTGCGGCGGCCCGAGCGGCTGCCTCCCTGTCTGTGTCCCATTCCGTTGCGCTGGCCGTTGCCACTGCATTGGCCCTGTCCGCCACCGCGCTGTCCAACACAGCCAGGGCTGCGGACACCACCGCTGATCCGCTCGACGAAGTGGTGGTGACTGCCACGCGCAGCGCCACACCGCAGAGCCAGCTGGCGGTGCCGGTCATCGTCATCGACCGGGCCGCTATCGAAGCCTCGCTGGCCGGCGACGCAGCCGCGCTGCTCACCGGCCTGCCCGGCGTGGAAATCGCGCGCAGCGGAGGACCGGGCCAGCCGGCCTCGGTGTTCCTGCGCGGCACCGACAGCAACCACACGCTGGTGCTGGTCGATGGCGTGGCCATCAACCCCGGCACCATCGGCGGCGCCGCCCTGCAGAACATCGCACCCGAGAACATCGAGCGCATCGAGATCGTGAAGGGTGCGCGCGCCACGCTGTACGGCAACTCGGCCATCGGCGGCGTCATCAACATCATCACCCGGGCGGATTCGGCCACGGGCGTGGGCGCCTCCATCAGCGGCGGCTCGTATGACACACGCGCTGCCAGCGCCAGCGTTGGCACGGCGCTGGACGACGATCTGCACCTGGGCGTCAGCGTGGCCTGGCGCGACAGCGATGGCTTCCCGAGCTACCGCAGCGTCCCCGAGGATCGTGGCTACGACAACACCAGCCTCAACGCCTCGCTGCGCTACACCGCCAGCGAACAGCTGACACTGACGGCGCGCGGCTGGCGCGCCAGCGGCAACACCGAGTACACCGGTTACGACGCGAACTTCGCGCTGACCGGCCTGGACGAGGACTATCGCAACGCCAGCTACAGCGGTGGCGCCGAATGGCACAGCGGCGACACTGGGCTGCATGCGCTGCTGACGCACAGCGAGGATCTGCTGCAACAGAACCAGAGCAGCGACAATGCCAACACCCGCCGCAATGCGCTGGATCTGGGCGGCGCCTGGGTGCTGCCCTATGCGCAGACCCTCAGCGCCGGCGCGCTGCTGTCACATGAGCAGACGGATGCGCTGAGCTACGGCACCGGCTATGACGTCAGCACCGACGTCTGGCAGGTGTATGCGCAGGATCAGCTGAAGTTCCAGCAGAGCAATCTGTTGCTGGCCGTGGCGCATACGCACCACGAAACCTTCGGCGCGCACAACACCTGGAATGCCGAGCTGACCCAGCCGCTGAACGACACCACCACGCTGACCGCTGCCGCCGGCACCGCCTTCCGCGCGCCGGACAGCACCGATCGCTTCGGCTACGGCGGCACGCCGGATCTGAAGCCCGAGCAGTCGAAGCAGTATGAAGTGGGCCTGCGCCAGCGCCTGGACGCCTACCAGCTGGTGAGCGTCAACGCCTTCATCAACCACATCGACAATCTGATCGACTTCGACTACAGCACCTACACCGAACAGAACATCGACCGCGCCAGCATCCGCGGCGTGGAGCTGCAGTACCAGGCGCATGCGGGCAACTGGCATGGCCAGGCCCAGCTCACCGTACAGCGCGCCCGTGATCCGGACGCCGACACCGACCTGCTGCGCCGGGCCAGGCGCTACGGCAGCCTGTCCGTCGGTCAGGACGTGCAGCGCGTGCAGTGGAACGCCGAGTGGCAGATCAGCGGCGCGCGCCCGGACTACGGCGATGTGCGCCTGGGCGGTTACGGCCTGCTGAACCTGACCGCCGGCGTGAAGCTGGCCGACGAATGGAGCCTGCAGCTGGCGGTGAACAATGCGTTCGACCACGACTACGAGCTCGCCAGCGGTTACGATACCGGCGGCCGCAGCGTGAACCTGGCGCTGCGCTATCGCGCCAACTGATCGCAGAGGTTCCATGGGGCATCGGCTCTCACGCATCGTGACCCGCACCGGTGATGACGGCACCACCGGTCTGGGTGACGGCCAGCGCGTGGCCAAGGATGCCGCGCGCATCGAGGCCATCGGCAGCATCGACGAGCTCAATTGCGCGCTCGGCGTGCTGCTGGCGGAACCGGACATGCCCGCCGAAATCGCCACCTGCCTGTCGGAGAGCCAGCACGAGCTGTTCGACCTGGGTGGCGAGTTCGCCGTGCCGGGCATGACCCTGATCCTGCCCGCGCATATCGAGCGTCTCGAAAACGCCGTGGAACAGTTCAACGCGGGGCTGCCGCCGCTCAAGGAGTTCATCCTCCCGGGCGGCGGCCAGCCCGCCGCCGCCTGCCACATGGCGCGCGCCATCTGCCGCCGCGCCGAACGCGCCTGCTGGACGCTGGTGCGCGAAGAATCCATTGCCAGCGAAGGGCCGCGTTATCTGAACCGGCTCTCCGACCTGCTGTTCGTGCTGGCGCGGGTGCTGGCGCAGCGCTCCAGCGCGGGTGAGGTGTCGTGGCGCAATCCGACGCAGCGGCGGCCGACGGAATAAGACTTTCGCACTGATTGGCAGTCCTCACGCCAACGGTTCCGCGGAAAGAAGGCTTTCCGGGATCGCTGTGAATCCGTCCCTGGACGCTCCGCGGCCGCCATCCCTGGCGGCCACGGTCCCGGAAAGCCTTCTTTCCGCGGAACCGTCATCACGCGTTCTGCCAAACCTTCCGACGCTTATCCCATCGTCGCGCCGGCGCGCAGGGTCCGGACCCTTCGCGGCGGTGCACGGAACATGCGGCGTGCAGTTCGTGGACTCTGCTCTTCGAGAACACGCACGGCGCCAAACTGGGGTGCTTGCCGCACCGGGTCTTCCGGGACCGTCGCGGCCAGGGATGGCCGCGCCGGAGCCTCCAGGGACGGATTCACGGCGTTCCCGGAAGACCCGGTGCGGCAAGCGCCCCAGCATGATGGGATCGGATTCTTAGATCGAGCGACCAGATCGCGTGCGGAGCGTGATCTGTCAGCGCAGTCGCGCGCGCAGTCGCTCCCAATCGAACGCCGCGCCCGGATCGCTCTTGCGGCCCGGCGCGATGTCGCTGTGGCCGGTGACACGCGCGGTGCTGAGCGTCGGATACGCGCTGCACAGCGCCTCGATCAGCAGCGCGAGCTGGTCGTACTGCGCGTCGCAGTAGGCCAGTTCGCCGGTGCCCTCCAGCTCGATGCCGATGGAAAAGTCGTTGCAGGCATTGCGGCCCTGGTAGCTGGACGTGCCGGCGTGCCAGGCGCGCGCACCGAAGGGCACGAACTGCAGCAGCTGGCCGTCGCGACGGATCACCACGTGCGCGGACACGCGGGCGGCGACGATGCCGGCGAAATACGGATGGGCGCTGGGATCCAGATCGCCGCTGAACAGCTGCTCGATGTACGGTCCACCGAACTCGCCCGGCGGCAGGCTGATGCCATGGATCACGATGAGATCGGCGGCCACGCCGGCGGGGCGCGCATCGAAATGCGTGCAGAGGATCTGCCGGGTGTCGGCCAGCAAACCGGTGGCGGTGTCGATGTGCAGACGGGCATGCATGGGCGCTTGGCATGATGCCAAAATGCCAGCCATGAGCAAGCCATCCGCCAATGCCGCCTGGGCGGCGCGCGATCTGCGCCATGTCTGGCACCCCTGCACACAGATGAAGGACCATGAGCTCTCGCCGCCGATCCCGATCCGGCGCGGCAGCGGCGTGTGGCTGGAGGATTTCGAAGGTAACCGTTACCTGGACGCCATCAGCTCCTGGTGGGTGAACCTGTTCGGCCACGCCAACCCGCAGATCAGCGGCGCGGTGGCGCAGCAGGCCGGGGAGCTCGAACATGTGCTGCTGGCCGGCTTCACGCATGAGCCGGCCGTCCGGCTGGCCGAGCAGCTCACGCAGCTGGCGCCGCCGGGCCTGACGCGCTGCTTCTTTGCGGACAACGGCTCCTCGGCCATCGAAGTGGCGCTGAAGATGAGCTTCCACTACTGGCAGAATCGCGGCCAGGGTGGCAAACGCCGCTTCCTGACGCTGGCCAACAGCTATCACGGCGAGACGCTGGGCGCGCTGGCCGTGGGCAATGTGGAACTGTACAAGCAGATCTACCAGCCGCTGCTGCTGGATGTCATCACCGTGCCCGGCGCCGACAGCTACCTGCGGCCGCCTGAGGAGGCGCCGGACGCCTATGTGCGCCGCCGCTTTGCCGACATGGAAGCCGCACTGGCGGCGCACGCGCACGAACTCGCCGCCGTCATCGTCGAGCCGCTGGTGCAATGCGCCGGCAACATGCGCATGTACGATCCGCTCTACCTCACGCTGCTGCGCGAGGCCTGCGACCGGCATGGCGTGCACCTGATTGCGGATGAGATCGCCGTGGGCTTCGGCCGCACCGGTACGCTGTTCGCCTGCGAGCAGGCCGGCATCACGCCCGATTTCCTGTGCCTGTCGAAGGGACTGACGGGCGGCTACCTGCCGCTGTCGGTGGTGCTCACCAGCGAGCAGGTGTACGAGGCGTTCTACGACGAATACACCAGCCTGCGCGCCTTCCTGCATTCCCACAGCTACACCGGCAATCCGCTGGCCTGCGCCGCCGCCAATGCCACGCTGGCCATCTTCGCGCAGCAGCCGGTGCTGGCACGCAATCGCGAACTGGCCGCGCACCTGGCGCAGCAGCTGGCGCCGCTGCGCGCTCATCCCCATGTGTCCGATGTGCGCCAGCGCGGCATGATTGCCGCCATCGAATTCGTGCGCGACAAGGCCAGCGGCGAACCCTTCGACTGGCGCGAGCGGCGCGGACTCATCATCCATCGCCATGCGCTGAGCCGCGGCTTGCTGCTGCGACCGGTGGGCAATGTCGTGTACTTCATGCCGCCGTACGTGATCACGCCGGAGCAGATCGATCTCATCGTGCAGGTCGCTGCCGAGGGCATCGAGCTCGCCATCCAGGCCGGCCGCTGACATGCGCACCATCCGCCTGTATGCGCCGACCACGCTGAGCACCGGCACCGAGTGTCTGCTGCCGGAAGAAGCCTCCAACCATGCGTTGCGCGTATTGCGGCTGCGGGCGGGCGAGCGCCTGCGGCTGTTCGATGGTGCCGGCCATGAGTTCCAGGCCGAGCTGCTGGGCGCACGCGGCAAGCTGGCTGCCGTGCGCGTCGGCGATGCCATCGTCGTTGCGCCACCGTCACCGCTGCATATCACGCTGATGCAGGGCGTGGCGCGCGGTGAACGCATGGATCTGGTTATGCAAAAAGCCACCGAACTGGGCGTGGCGCGCCTCGTACCGGTGCTGTGCGCCCGCTCCGTGGTGCAGCTCGATCAGCGCCAGCGCGAGCGGCGCCACGAACATTGGCACAGCATCGTCGTGAACGCCTGCGAACAGAGCGGTCGCAGTGAACTGCCGCAGCTGGCACCCGCGCAGACGCTGGCCAATGCGCTGGATGTGCTCAAGCGTGAAGTCGACACCGCCGGCCAGCCGGCGCTGCGGCTGACGCTGGACCCGGAAGGCCAGGCCAGTTTCGTCGAACAAATCACCGCGCGACATGCGCTGGTGCTACTGGTCGGGCCCGAGGGCGGACTGGACGAGATGGAGCTGGAGATGGCGCGTCAGGCCGGCTTCGCCGGCGCGCGGCTTGGCCCGCGCATCCTGCGCACCGAAACCGCACCGCTGGCGGCGCTGGCCATCGCGCAGGCGGTGGCGGGCGATCTGGGCGGTTGGTAATACCTGAACGGCACAGAATCAGCCGGGCGGCATTTGCGACGCACAGGCCTCAGCCGGTGGCGCTGGTCTCGTCCGCCACCATCTGCTCGAGCCGCTCCAGATCCGGAACCAGCGGCGTCTCATTGAGCATGCGCAGGCGGCTGATGATGGGTGCGCGCTCGGGCAGCGGCTGCGCGAGCTCAGGGTGAACCACATCCATCGACAGGCGCACCAGCTGCGGAAAGCCCTGCGCGACCACACCGAACACACCGCCGTTCAGGCGCATGCCGATGGCATGCAGCATGACGATGCGCGAGCGGTTGGTAATGGCCGGAATGGCCTGACCACAGGTGCCTTCGAAGGAAACCACGGGAATCTGCCGCGCATTCCAGTTGGCCAGCCCCAGATACCAGGGCGGGGCACCGGCCATCTGCGTGAGCATCTGCATGCCGATGACTTCCGCCACACAAGCACGCGGCACGATCAGCCGGCCTTCGGCCAGCGGGATCAGCAGGCAGTAGACCTCGCCCTGCTCCATCAGTGCGCTCCGCGCCGGCGCGCCAGCAGCGGCTGGATGGCATCGAGCAGCTGGCTTTCCTGATACGGCTTGCCCAGATAGTCGTCCACGCCCAGTTCGATGGCACGGGCGCGATGCTTCTCGCCCACGCGCGAGGTGATCATGATGATGGGCACGGCGGCCAGGCGCGGGTCGCCACGCACATGCGCCGCGACTTCGTAGCCATCCATGCGCGGCATCTCGATGTCGAGCAGGATGATGTCCGGTACCTGATCGGCCATCAGCGTCACGGCCTCGCGGCCGTCACGCGCCGTCAGCACGCGCATGCCATTGCGCTCCAGCAGACGCTGGGTCACGCGCCGCACGGTGATGGAGTCATCGACCACCAGCGCGGTGGCGCGCACGTCCTGGCGCTCGCGCGGCAGCAGCGGTTCGCTGCGGCCACGCCACTCGGCGCGCACCAGCGGACCGATGTCGAGGATCACCACGACACGACCGTCGCCGAGAATCGTGGCGCCGGAGATGCCGCGGATATTGGAGATCTGCGGACCGACCGGCTTGACGACGATTTCGCGGCTGCCGAGCAGCTCGTCGATCACCAGGCCGGTGGAATGCTCACCGGCGCGCACCAGCACCACCGGAATGGTGGCCTCGTTCTCCGGCGGCGGCGCAGCCTCCATGCCGACGAACACCGCCAGCGGCTGCGGCCGGTACTTGTGCCCGCCGTAGACGAAACTGCCCTGCGCACTGGCCAGCTGCGCCATCACGTCGGTGCGCGGCAGGCGCACCACGCCTTCCACGGTGGGCAGCGGCAGCGCGTAATATTCAGCACCGGTGCGCACGATCAGCGCATGGCTGATGGCCAGCGTGAATGGCAGACGGATGGTGAAGCTGGTGCCCTGGCCCGGGTGACTGTCCATGTACAGCGCGCCGCCGAGCTTCTTGATCTCGGTGGCCACCACATCCATGCCCACGCCACGGCCGGCGTGCTGGGTCAGCGACCCGGCGGTGGAGAAACCCGGTTCCAGCACCAGCTGCATGATGTCTTCATCGGACATGTTCTGTTCGGGGCGGATCAGCCCCATGGCGACGCCCTTGGCGCGGATGGCGGCGAGGTTCATGCCGGCGCCGTCGTCGCGCACTGTCACGACCACTTCCGCGCCTTCGCGACGCAGCTCCAGGCGGATCTGGCCGACCGGATGCTTGCCGGCCAGCTGGCGCTGCTCCGGCATCTCGATGCCGTGCACCACCGAGTTGCGCAGCAGGTGCTCGAACGGTGGCAGCATGCGCTCCAGCACCTGGCGATCCAGCTCGCCACTGGCGCCCTCGACCACCAGCTCGGCCTGCTTGCCGTAATCGCTGGCCGCCTGGCGCACGATGCGCGCCAGGCGCTGCACGTGCCGCTGCAGCGACACCATGCGCGTGCGCATCAGATCGTTCTGCAGCTCGGTGACGGTGCGCGCCTGCTGTTGCAGCAGGTTCTGCGTGTCCGTCATCTGCGCTTCCAGCGTCTGCTGCAGGCTGGCCACGTCGTTGGCCGACTCGGCCAGCGCGCGCGAGAACTGCTGGATGGCCGAGTAGCGATCCAGTTCGAGCGGATCGAACTCGGCGCGATGCTCGGGTTCGTTGTCGTGACGATGCAGGATCTGCGCCTCGGTCTCGATCTCCAGGTTGCGCAGCTGCTCCTTCAGACGCGTGACGGTGCGCGCCAGCTCGCCCAGATTGAAGTCGATGGCGCCCAGCTGCTGTTCCAGCCGGGCGCGCGCGATGCTGACTTCACCGGCGTTGTTCAACAGATGATCGAGCAGATCGGCACTGACACGCGCCATCTCGGTCCGCTCACCGGGCACCACCGGTTCGCGGCCCGGCGGCAGCACGGCGGGGGCGGGCTCGGCGGCCAACTGCTGCACCTCGACGGCTGCGTCCGCAGCGGAGGCAGCTTCAGGAGTCTGCGGCTGCCATTGCTCCGGCGCCGCAATCGGTGGCAGTGGCGGCAATTCAGGTACCGGAACGGGCGTCGGCGCTTCGATCGGCGCAGCGGCCACGGCCCACCCGGGCGGCGACTGCTGCGGCGGAGCGATCATCTCCTGCGGGGGCGCTTCGACCACCGGTTCCGGCAGAGGCGCAGCCGCGACAGCGGGCGCAGCTGCGCCGCGCGCCACGGCCTGAATGCGCGCGACCAGCGCCTGCGCCGGCGCGACCGGCCGACCCGCGGCAACGGCGTCGCGCATATGCGCCAATTCATCGATGGCCTGCTGCGCCACCTGGCGCGCACTGACATCGCCGCTGGCAAGGCCATGCTCGATCTGCGTGATCAGGGTTTCCAGCTCATGGGACAGATCGCCCATGGCGCTGATGCCGGCCATGCGCGCCCCGCCTTTCAGCGTGTGCAGCGGTCGGCGCAGGGCACCGACGAATTCGGCGCTGTCCGGTGTGCGGTTCCAGTCCGCCAGGGCATTGCCGGCGGACTCCAGCAGCTCGGTGGCCTCCTCGCAGAAGATGGCCGCGATATCCGGATCGTAGTCGGCATTGGCCAGGCTGAGCTCGGCCGCCGGCGGCGGTGGCGCAGGCGCACGCGGCGCCTGGTTCTCGGCAATGCGCCGATCCAGTTGCTGCTCGGCGCGCGCCAGACGCGCACGCAGTGTGTCATGCACGACGAAGTAGCCAGTGCCTTCATCGAGGTTGCCGGCCACGGCTTCCATGGCCGTCATGCAATCGCCCAGCAGCTGCAGGTCGGATTCGTCCAGGCCCACACCGCCGTCGAAGGACTTGCGCAGCCAGTGGTTCAGCGGCTCGGCGAGGCGGATGCCGTGACGTGCCTCGGCCATGCGCGAACTGCCGGCCAGCGTATGGCAGGCGCGATAAACCGGCTCGGGCAACACATGCGGCGCATGCGCGGCCCGTTCGTTCGCCAGCCAGCCGCGCACCACGTTCACATGGCTTTGCGTCTCGCGCGCATAGATCTCGCGCAGCTGGTGATCGGGCTCGGGCGCCGCAGCGATGGCCGGCGTGCCCAGATCCGGAATGAAGGTGACGTCATCGGCCAGTGCCTCTTCCATCGCACTGGCCTGCGCCGGCGTGAGGGTGGGCGCCACACTGATGGGTGCAGGCTCCTCGACCGCGACAACCGGCATCTCTTCCGCCGCTGCGGGCGCAATGACGGGCGGTGCGGCAACAGGTGCCAGCGCGGCCCCCGGGGCCGCCAACGCGGCGCGCTGCTCGGCCGTGAGCACCACGGTCTTGATGGCCGTGGCCATGGTGGTGTCGCCGCCCACGGATTCGCGACCCGCGGCAAAGGCATGCGCACGCGCCACCAGCGCACTGACATCGGTGCGACCCGGCGTGCCAGTGGCCAGCTCGTCGATCAGCGTGGGCAGCACTCCCACTCCCGTGCGCAACAGTTCGAGGATGGCCGGCGAACGCTGCTGCGTGCCGTCCATCAACCGATTGAGCAGGTTCTCGATGGCCCAGGCGAATTCGGCCAGCTCGCGCACGCCCACCATGCGGCCGCTGCCCTTCAGCGTGTGGAAGGAGCGGCGCACGCGCGCCAGCGCCTCGCCTTCCAGCGGGTTATGGTCCCAGGCCGGGAAGAAGCGCTGGATGACTTCCAGCTCCTCGCGCGCTTCCTCGATGAACAGATGCAGCAATTCGGGATCGGCCGGCGCAATGGCCAGCGGCGCGGCCGTGACGCTCGCAGCAGCCAGTATCGGCGGCGTGCTCAGACGATGATCCGTCGCTGCCATATCGGCTGCGGCTTCGACGGGCGGCAGGGGTGCGATGCGCACCGTGCGCGTATGCGCGCCGGCCGGCAACGGCGGCACCGTGGGCACCTGGCGCTCGGGTTCGCGCTCCAGCGTCGCGAGACAACCCTGCGCGTTGTCGAGCATGTACCAGGGATCGCTGCGCCCGGCCTGCAGCGTCTCGATGTAGTACTCGATGCTGACGATGGCATCGGCCAGACGATCGAGGAATTCCGGCGGCAGCGCCGTGCCACCCGGCTGCATCACGCGGCGCAGATGACGCGTGATGCTGTCGATCAGCTCCACCGCGCGCGTCTTGCCCAGCATCAGCAGGCCGGCCTTGATGCCGCGCATCAGCTCCGGCCAGGTATCGAAGCCCGCCGCATCCAGTGTGCCGCTGACGTTCTGCGCCACCGCTTCCTTGATGCGCGCCAGATTCACCACGCATTCGCGCAGCACCGCCGCCTGCACCTGACGAAAATCCTCGTCCGGCGCCGGCTCGTCACCCTGGGCTGCTTCCGGCTTGCGCGGCAGGATGAGGCCCACGAGCTGATCGTCGAGATGATCCTCGACCTTGATCAGCGTGGCGGCCACCTGGATCAGCGAGATATCGTCGGCCGGCGCGCGGCCAGCCACCATGGCATCGAGCTGACCGGTGGCTTCCTGCACGCGACCGCGCAGCTCGCCCAGCCCGAGCACACCCAATGTATCGCCGATCTTGCGCAGCAGCTCCAGCTGCGGCGCGAGTTCTGCAGCCTGGCCACCGCCGCGGCGCACGTAGATGTCCAGCACATCCTTGACCTTGGACAGATCCTCGCGGATCGCCGCAGCCACGGTGTGCATCAGCTTTACCGAAGGAGCGGAGAGACTCTCGCGCTCCTGCTCCACCGATTCATCCACCGGCAGCAGTTCGCCCAGCCGGAACGAGGCGCGCACCGCGCTGACCCGCGAACCGGACGAGCCGGCGCGCGCAATGTAATAGAGCAGATTGTTCAGCAGCTCGACCGGCGGGCTCTGCGCATAGCGGCCCTCGCCCTGCTCGTACAGCCGGCGCATCTCGCGATCGGCGAGGCCCAGCAGACGCTTAACGGACACGCCGCCTTCCAGGCCATTCTCGCGCAGCGCTTCGACCAGCGCACCGACCACCCACCACAGCTGGAATACCGACTGCTGCGTGGCGACCTGCTCGAGGCGGTTGGACACCATGGCCAGCGCTTCGAGGTTCTGCTCCGGACGTTCGCCCCGGATCCAGCCCACCAGGCCGGTCTGGAAGCGCGCCCGCAGTTTGCGCGCCCACTGCGACACGTTCAGCGGCGGCTCGCCCGGCGTCGGCGCGGCGGGCTGCGCCTGGCGATCCGACTTCAGGTTCAGCAGCAGCAGCGTGCCTTCGGAGAGCAGCGCCTGGCCGCGCACCGCACGCAGGTCGTTCAGCAGCGGCAGCAGCACCAGCGCCAGATCGCGGCCGCCGGCCAGCACGCGGTCGAGATAGCCGGGCAGCTGCACCATCGAGCGCATCAGCGCATCGAGGGATTCGGCCTGGTTCTTGCGCTCGCCGGCGGACAGCACCAGGTAGCGCGCCACCTGCTCCATCTCCTCGGCCAGCAGCGCAGCGCCATAGATTTCCAGCATGCGCAGCACGCCCTGCACCTGGTGCAGTTCGTTGGCGCAGCGCTCCAGCAGCGTGACATTGTCCGGCTGCTCGACATGCGCCTCGAGCGCAGCGCGAGCTTCGGCGAGCGCGCCATTGATCTCGCGCGCGACGAGGTGCAGTGTTTGTGTGGCGACTTCAGCCATGTTCGCGCTTGCCATTGAGCGAGGCCAGGCTCAGCGCGGGATGCGATCCGGTCGCCTCCTTGCTGCCCGGCAACCTGAATCCGGCGGCCGCCTTGCGCAGGCCGGCCGACAAATCCGCCAGCTTGATGATGGCCTGCGAGGTGGCGCCGGTCGAGTCCGCGGTCTGCGCACTGATCTCGCGCAGCACCTGCATGTTGCGCGCGATGTTCTGTGCCGCCATCGACTGGCTGCGCGCGCTGGCCGAGATGTTCTGCACCAGGCTCGCGATCTGCTGCGACACCTGCTCGATTTCCGTGAGCGCCGCACCGGCATTCTCCGCCAGCAGTGCGCCGCCCACCACATCGGTGGTGCTGCGCTCCATCGAGACGACCGCTTCGTTGGTGTCGGCCTGGATGGTCCGCACCAGCACGTCGATCTGGCGCGTGGCCTGCGCGGCGCGCTCGGCCAGGCGCTGCACTTCATCGGCCACCACCGCGAAACCGCGGCCGGCCTCGCCGGCCATCGAGGCCTGGATGGAGGCGTTGAGCGCAAGGATGTTGGTCTGCTCGGCGATGTCGCTGATCAGTTCGACGATGTTGCCGATCTCCTGCGAGCTCTCGCCCAGCCGCTTGATGCGCTTGCTGGTGTCCTGGATGGTCTCGCGGATGGTGTTCATGCCGTCGATGGTGCGGCGGACCGCATCGCCGCCTTTGTGGGCGACGTCCACCGAGTGGCGCGCCACGTCCGAGGCACGCTCGGCATTGCCCGAGACTTCCTCGGTCGAGGCCGCCATCGCGGCAATGGATTCGGAGGCCGAGCCGATCTGCCTGGACTGCGCGTTGCTGGCCTTGGCCAGATGCGCGGCCAGCGCCTGGGTCTGGCGTGCCGTGCCATCCACCTGGATGGCGGACTGGTTGATGGTGGTGACCAGCTTGCGCAGCGCTTCGATGGCGTAGTTGACCGAATCGGCAATGGCGCCGGTGATGTCTTCGCTGACCGTGGCCTGCACCGTCAGATCGCCATCGGCCAGGCTGGCCATTTCGTCCAGCAGGCGCAGGATGGCCTGCTGGTTGCGGTCGGTTTCACGGCGCGCGGCCTCGCTGGCCTGACGCTGGCGCTGCACATTGTGCGCGGCGCGCCGCAGATACAGGAACAACCAGATGCAGGGCACCAGTGCCAGGGCTGCCACGCCCACGCCCACCCACAGCCGGCCGCCGTCGGCAGGCCACAGCAGGCAGACGATGATCTCGCTCACGGCCAGCAGCGCCAGCAGCGCCACCATCAGCCGCGGGACGGCGCTCTCGGTCTCCAGGCCATTGCCACCGTTGCTCATGCCGCTGCTCCGGTGAACACCGGGTCTTCGATCAGGGCACGCAGATTCAGCACCGGCCATTGCTCGCCCGCGGAGCGGAACGAACCAGCCAGATAACGACCGCAGGGAACGATGGTGGCGGGTACTTCGGTCACGAATTCGTTTTCAGGAAAGCGGCGAAAGCCCAGCACCTCGTCGACCAGCAGGCCGGCGGGGATTTCGCGGTGGTTGACGATGACGATACGCGTGTTGCGCGAGGCCGGTGTGACACCACCGCCGAGGAACTGGCGCAGGTCGATGATGGGGATGAGCTGACCGCGCACATTGGCGATACCGAGTATCCAGCCGCGCGCGCCGGGCACGCGCGTCAGCGCAGCGGGCACGCCCAGCACTTCGCGGGCCTCCTCGCGCGCCACCAGATAGAGTTCGCCGGCCATGCGCAGCGCCACGCCCACCCATTCCTGGCCGCTGCTTTGCTCCGGCAAGGCGCTGGCCGTGACGGCACGGCCGCGACGCTCGAGCTCAACCAGGAGTTCGAACGGTCGATCTTTCAGGTCATTGAGGTCCACGCTCTCCGGCATCGCTTGGGGCCTGTCACCTACGCCGCGAGCGTCGCTTGCGCCTTCTCGACCAGCTGGTCGGGCGAGACCGGTTTGACCAGGTAGTCCACCGCGCCCTGACGCAGCCCCCAGATGCGATCGGTTTCCTGCCCCTTCGAAGTGACCATCACGATGGGAATGGCGCGCGTGCCCGGATCGTTGCACAGCGTACGCGTGGCCTGATAACCGTTGACGCCGGGCATGACGATGTCCATGAAGATCAGGTCGGGATGCATCTGGCGCGCCAGGCGGATGCCCTCGGCGCCATCCCCCGCCACGGCGGTACGAAAGCCGTGCTTCTCGAGCGCCTTCTGCATCACATGCACTTCTGTGGGCGAATCATCGATGATCAGGATGAGCGGCATCGTCTACCTCCCGATGTGCGCTTCGATCGCGCCCAGCAGTTCGTCCTTGGTGAAGGGCTTGGTCAGGTAATGCTCGGAACCGACGATGCGGCCGCGGGCACGATCGAACAGGCCGTCCTTGGAGGACAGCATGATGACCGGGATGCTGCGGAACACTTTGTTGTGTTTGATGAGCGCACAGGTCTGATAGCCGTCCAGGCGCGGCATCATGATGTCGACGAACACGATATCCGGCTGGTGATCGGCGATCTTGGCCAGCGCTTCGAAACCATCCACCGCCGTATAGACCTCGCAGCCTTCTTTCGTCAGCAGCGTTTCAGCCGTGCGACGGATGGTCTTGCTGTCATCGATGACCAGCACTTTGAGGCCCTTGAGGTGGTCCAGACCGCCGCCGGAGCCTTGGTCGGTTCTCTCTAAGGTCGATTCCATGAGTCGTTCACTCCATTGGCCAGCTCCAACCACATCTGAACGGCCGAGCCTGGCAAATTCTCAGGGCGTTTTAACATATCGGTACACCCTCTGCTATGTCGGACCCGTCACGTTTTTCACAGCCTGCGTCGCCGCTTGGGGACATAATTGCGCACTGTCGAAGCTTGAAGGGACGAGCCGATGTCGAAAGCCGTGCGCGTGGCCGTGGTCATGGATCCCATCGACCACATCAAGTACGAGAAGGATACGACGCTGGCCATGCTGCTGGCGGCGCAGGCGCGCGGCTGGTCGCTGCATTACCTGGAGCTGGGCGACATGCGGCTGCGCGACGGCGTGGCCGAGGGCCGCGTGCGGCCGCTGACGGTGCGCGCCAACCCGCAGGACTGGTTCTCTCTGGGTGCACCGCAGGTGCAGCCGCTGGGTGGCTTCGATGTCATCCTGATGCGCAAGGATCCGCCCTTCGACACCGAATACATCTACTCCACCTACATCCTGGAGCGCGCCGAACTGGCCGGTGCGCTGGTCGTGAACCGTCCGCGCGGTCTGCGCGACATGAACGAGAAGGTGTACACCGCCTGGTTCCCGCAGTGCTGTGCCCCGACGCTGGTCAGCAGCGACATGGCAGCCATGGCCGCCTTTGGCCGGGAACACGGCAAGATCGTCTGCAAGCCGCTGCATGGCATGGGCGGACGTTCGATCTTCGTACTCGAGCCCGGCGACAAGAACCAGAACGTGGTGTTCGAGACGCTCACCGATTACGGCCAGCGCTTCGCCATCGTGCAGCGCTACCTGCCGGAAATCGCCGCCAGCGGGGATTCACGCGTCATCCTGGTGGATGGCGAACCCGCCCCCTATGCGCTGGCACGCATGCCCTCGCCCGAGGACAACCGCGGCAATCTCGCCGCCGGCGCCACCGGCGTCGGACGGCCGCTGAACGAGCGCGATCGCTGGCTCGCCTCCCAGGTGGGACCGGCGCTGCGCGAGGCCGGCATGCTGTTCGTCGGCCTGGATGTGATCGGCGGCTTCATCACCGAGATCAATGTCACCAGCCCCACCGGCGTGCGCGAACTGGCCAGGCAGTTCGGCGTCGACATCCCCGCCCTGCTGATGGACGCCATCGCGCGTCGCCTGGAGCAGCGCCGGGCATGATCCCGGGCGCCCAACCGGCCAGCCGCGACCGGCTGATCGCCATGATCGTGCTGGCCGCGCTGCTGCACGGGCTGATCCTGCTGGGCGTGAGCTTCACCTCCGGCGAGTCTGGCGAGGGCAGCGCCCAGGGGCTGGAGGTGCTGCTGGTCAGCGACGATCTGCCCGAAGCCCAGCGCAACGAGCAGGCCACTTACCTGGCGCAGCGCACGCAGCTGGGCGCCGGCACCACCACCGAGCGCACGCCGCTCAGCAGCCCCGCCCAGCGCGCCAGCGCCGCCCGTCAGAAGGGTGGCGAGGACAGCGCCGCGAGCAGCCTGCATACCAGCGCAGCGCTGCAACCCACCATCACCTACCGCCCGGTCGCAGCGACGCCCGGCGGCGATGCGGCGCAGGACGATGACGAGCGCGACGGCGGCGGCAGCGGCGACGCCAGCGAACTGGTGCTGCGCGGCTCGCTGAACCGCGATCTGATGACGGCACCGGACACCCGTGCCAGCGAGCTGGCGCCCTACCTGGCCTCCTGGCGGCAGAAGGTCGAGCGCATCGGCACGCTGAATTACCCGCGCTCGGTGCGCCGCCAGAGCCTGGAGCGCAATCCCATCCTCGAGGTCACCCTCGACGCCCGCGGCAAGCTGCTGCGGGCCAGCATCACGCGCAGCAGCGGCCAGGGCGACATCGACCAGGCGGCGCTGAACATCCTGAAGCTGGCTAGCCCCTTTGACCCACTGCCGCAAAATCTGCTGGGGCGTTACCAGACGTTGCGATTTGCCTACGAGTGGCAGTTCGTTCCTTGAGGAAGCCGCCGGGCAACCCCATACTGGCTGGCATGCGGCCCGATACCTCCCTGTCCAACCACCTGCTGATCGCCATGCCGACGCTGAGCGACGGGGATTTTTCCCAGTCCGTCACCCTGATCTGCGAACACAGCGACAAGGGCGCCCTGGGCATCATCCTGAACAAGCCGCTGACCATGAGTTTCGGCGATGTGCTGGCGCAGATGAGCCTGGATCCGGCCACACCGCAGATCGCGGCGCAGTCGGTGCTGCGCGGCGGACCGGTGCATACCGATCGCGGCTTCGTGCTGCACCGGCCCGGCGGCGACTGGGACTCCAGCCACCGCGTCTCCGAGAGCGTGCAGGTGACCACCTCGCGCGACATCCTGGCTGCGCTGGCGCGCGGCGAGGGCCCGCGCAATGCCTTCATCGCCCTGGGCTACGCCGGCTGGGAAGCCGGGCAGCTGGAGCGCGAGATGCTGGACAACGCCTGGCTGTCGCTGCCGGTCAACGACCGGCTGGTCTTCGACATGCCCTACGAAGAGCGCTGGCAGGCGGCCTGGCAGCTCATCGGCGTGGACAGCAAGCGCATCAGCCATCTGTCCGGTCATGCCTGAGCGGCCCGCGCAGACCCTCCTCGCCTTCGACTTCGGTCAACGTCGCATCGGCATCGCCAGTGGCAATACGCTCACCGGCGCGGCCGCCCCGCTGCGCACCGTCGACAACGGCCCCGCCGGCCCCGACTGGGATGGCATCGGCCGCGCAATCCGCACGCTGCAACCCGGCCTGCTGGTGGTGGGCAAGCCCTATAATGTGGATGGCACACCCGGGGCGCTGCATGCCGCCGCCGAACGCTTCGCCGCGGCACTGGCCGAACGCTTCGGCCTGCCGGTGGAACGCGTCGACGAGCGCTATTCATCGCTGGAAGCCAGCGCGCGGCTCAAGCAGCAGCGCCACAGCGGCCAGCGCCGCCGCCGGGTGCGCCACGAGGACATCGACAGCAGAGCGGCGGCCATCATCCTGGAACGCTGGCTGCAAGGTGAGGGATAAGAATTTGCATCCGCCCAGTTCGCAACGCCGCGCCGATGGTTCGCTGCGCCACCTGATCACGCTCGCCAACCTGTCGCGCGCGGAGATCGAGACCCTGCTCGATCACGCCCAGCGCTACGCCCGCCCGCTGGGCGCCGCGCCGCCGCGCCGCCAGTCGCTGGCCGGCATCACCATCGGCAACCTGTTCACCGAGCCTTCCACGCGCACGCGCGTCTCGTTCGAACTGGCCGGCCGGCGCCTGGGCGCCGAAGTGGTCAACCTGGAAGTGCAGCTCTCCTCGCGCGTGAAGGGCGAGAGCATGATCGACACCATCTACACCCTCGAATCGCTGCACTTCGATGTGTTCGTGATCCGCGATGCCGAACCCGGCGTGGTGGCGCACGTGGCCGCCCACGTGGCGCCGCATGTCAGTGTGCTGTCGGCCGGCGAGGCGCATGTCTCGCATCCCACGCAGGGCCTGCTCGATGCGCTCACCATCCGCCAGCACAAGGGCGAGCGCTTCGATTCGCTGTGCGTGGCCATCGTCGGTGACATCCGCCACTCGCGCGTGGCGCGCTCGGCTTACGAAGTGCTGAAGGCGCTGGGCGTGGGGGAGCTGCGCCTGATCGCACCGGGCGCGCTGATGCCCGGGCCCGGCGAGTTCGCCGGCTGCGAACGCTTCGACAGCATGGAAAAGGGCCTGCCCGGCGTGGACGTGGTCATGATGTTGCGCATCCAGAAGGAGCGCATGGCCGAGGCGGCGATTCCGGATGGCGATCAGTACTTCGCCCGCTACGGCCTCACCTCGCAGCGACTGAAGATCGCCAGGCCCGACGCCATCGTCATGCACCCGCAGCCCATGAACCGCGGCATCGAGATCGCCTCGGACGTGGCCGATGGCACGCAGTCCGTGATCCGCCAGCAGGTCAGCAATGGCGTGGCCGTGCGCATGGCCGCGCTGGAAGCCCTGATCCTGCCTAGACGCGCCGATCCTCGATGAGCTCGCCGACCATCAGCGTCTCTTTCTCGTGCTCGGCTTCACGCCAGGGCTCGAGCAGCGCCTCGCTCTCCCAGCGCTGCATGGCCGGCAGCTGCAGCAACCGCTGCGCATAGGCGCCGGCCGCGGCACTCAGGGGCAGCTGGTAGCTCCGCACACGGAAGGCCACGGGGCAGTAGAACGCATCGGCCGCAGTGAACTGCGCGCCGGCCAGGAACGGGCCGCCAAAACGCCGCAACCCATCGGACCACAGCTCATCGATGCGCCTCAGCTCGTGCTGCACGGAGACCGGCATGCCATTGAGACGCACACGCACGCCGCAGTTCATCGGACAGTGATTGCGCAGGGCGGGGAAGCCGGAGTGCATCTCGGCGGCGGCGCTGCGCGCATAGGCGCGCGCCACCGGATCGGCCGGCCACACGCCGGCGTGACGTTCGGCCAGGTACTCGGCGATGGCCAGCGAGTCCCACACCACCACCGCGCCATCGATCAGGCAGGGCACGCGACCATTGGGCGCGAAGCGCCGGAAGGCCTCCCAGTTCGAACCGGCGGCGAAACTCTGCAGGCGCTCGGTGAACGCAACGCCGAGCTGCTGCATCAGCACCCAGGGCCGCAGCGACCAGGAAGAGTAGTTCTTGTTGGCGATGTACAGCTGATAGGCACTCATGAAGTCGGTCCCTTGCGCAGCAATGCCCAGACACCGGCCGCAGACAGCAATGCCGCGCCCGAAAGATTGAAACGCCGCTGCGCGCGCGCCGAGCTCAGCAGGCGGCAGGCCACCGCGGCGAACCAGGCGTACAGGCTGGCATTGATGATGGCCAGCACCACGTAGCTGACCGCCAGGATCCACAGCTGCGGCGCTGCCGGCTGACCGGGATCCACGAACTGCGGCAGGAAGGCAACGAAGAACACGATGGCCTTGGGGTTCAGCGCCGTGACCAGCCAGGTGTGGCCGAACACCTTGTGCATCGAGCCAGTTTCGACGGCCCGCATGGGTTGCGCGGCGAAGCCCGCCCAGGCCATGCGCGCGGCCAGATACAGCAGGTACAGGCCGCCCGCCACCTTGACCACGGTGAACCAGAAAGCCGACACCGCCAGCAGCGCGCCCAGGCCCAGCATGGAGAAGGTCAGCGAAGTGCAATCACCGAGCGCCACCGCGGCGACCAACGCCAGCTGGGCGCGCCGCCCATGCGTCAGCGAGTAGCCGATGACGGTGAGGATGGTCGGACCGGGGATGACCACCACGATGGCCGCGGTGGCGACGAAGGCGAGCCAGGTGGTCAGGTGCATGGCCCGATCCTACGCCATGCCCCCGGCGCCAGTTCAAGAAAAACCGGCGGAACCTTCAGCCAAAGTTGATCCGGGCTTCCAGATTGCTGCGCGAATCGGCGTGCGCCAGAGCCTCGTCCAGATCGATGCGCTCCTCCTTGTAAAGGCGGCGCAACGCCTCGTCGAAGCTCTGGATGCCGCGCTCGGTGGAGGCGTTGATCGACTCCTTGATGCCGATGACGTCGCCGCGTTTCACCAGCTCGGCGATATGCGGCGTATTGAGCATGACCTCCACCGCCGCGACGCGCTTGCCGTTCTTGCCCGGCACCAACCGCTGCGCCATGATGGCCTTGAGGTACTGCGACAGATCCAGCGTGACCTGCTTGTGCTGTTCCTGCGGGAACATGTTGATGATGCGATCCAGCGACTCGGCGCAGTTGTTCGCGTGCAGCGTCGCCAGCACCAGATGGCCGGTGCCGGAGAGGTTGATGGCCGCCTGCATGCTCTCGCGGTCGCGGATCTCGCCGATCAGGATCACATCCGGCGCGGCACGCATCACACCGCGCAACGCCCGCTCGTAACTCTTGGTATCCAGCCCCACTTCGCGCTGGTTCACGATGGAGCGCTTGTTGGCGTGCAGGAACTCGATCGGATCCTCGATGGTGACGATGTGATCCGAGGAAGTCTCGTTGCGCAGGTTGATCATCGCCGCCAGCGTGGTCGACTTGCCCGAACCGGTGGCGCCCACCATCAGGATCAGGCCGCGCTTGAGCATGGTCAGCTCGCGCAGCGTCTCGGGCAGGCCGAGCTGCTCCATGCGCGGCATGTCGGCGGTGATGTAGCGCAGCACCATGGCCGGATAGCCGCGCTGGTAGAATACATTGACGCGAAAGCGCCCCAGGCCCGGCTCGGAGATCGCAAAGTCGATTTCCCATTCGCGCTGGAACTGCGCCACCTGCTCCGGCGTCATCAGGCCGAAAGCGGCCGAGCGCACCGCCTCGGGCGGCAGTACCTGCTTGTTGATCGGATAGATGACGCCCTCGATCTTGATCTTGACCGGCGCATTGGAGGCGAAGAACAGATCCGAGGCGTGGCGCTCCACCATCAGCTTGAACAGCGGCCTGGTGTTGAGCACTGCCTGGCTGGTATCGCCGCCCGGTACCTGATGGTCCTGGCCACTGACGCGGCTGATTTCTTCGCTCTCGCCCATGATTACTTCTTGCCGAACACACCGCTCGGAGTTTCGTCTTCCACCACGCTCAGGTCTTCGCCGTCATCGCTGGGGCGGTTCTCGCGTTTGCTCTCCAGCTTGATGCGCAGGCGCAGCTCGTTCTTGGAATCGGCATTGCGCAGCGCGTCCTCGTAGGAGATGGCATTGCGCTCGTACAGCTCGAACAGCGCCTGATCGAAGGTGTTCATGCCGAGCCGATTGGAGCGCGACATGATCTCCTTGATCTTGGCTACATCGCCGCGGAAGATCAGATCCTGCACCAGCGGCGAGTTCAGCATGATCTCCATGGCCGCGATGCGCCCACTGCCCTGCTCACGCGGAATCAGGCGTTGCGAAATCAGGCCGCGGATGTTCAGCGACAGATCCATCAGCAGCTGCTCACGGCGCTCTTCGGGGAAGAAGTTGATGATGCGATCCAGCGCCTGGTTGGAGCTGTTGGCATGCAGCGTCGCCAGCACCAGGTGGCCGGTCTCCGAAAACTGGATGCCATACTCCATGGTCTCGCGATCGCGGATCTCGCCGATCAGGATCACGTCCGGCGCCTGGCGCAGCGTGTTCTTCAGGGCGGTCTGCCAGGAATCCGTGTCCACACCCACCTCGCGATGCGTGACCACGCAGCCGCGGTGCGGGTGCACGTACTCCACCGGGTCCTCGATGGTGACGATGTGCCCGCGGGTCTTCTCGTTGCGATAGCCCACCATCGCCGCCAGCGTGGTGGATTTGCCGGCGCCGGTGCCGCCCACGACGATGACCAGACCGCGCTTGGAGAGCACCACCTCGCGCAGGATGGCCGGCAGTTCCAGCTCCTCCAGGGTGGGGATCTTGGCGTTGATCAGGCGGATCACGCAGCCCGCGGCGCCCTGCTGCACGAAGGCGCTGACGCGGAACCGGCCGATGCCTGGCGGGGCGATGGCGAAATTGCATTCCTTGGAAGCGTCGAATTCCTTCGACTGCCGATCGTTCATGATGGCGCGCACCAGCATGGCCGACTGTTCGGCGGTCAGCGCGCGCTCCATCTGCGGACGCACCTCGCCGTCCAGCTTGATGGCAGGCGGGAAGCCGGCCGTGATGAACAGGTCGGAGGCCTTGCGTTCCACGACCCGCCTCAGCAGGTCCTGCATCAGCTTGATGCCTTGCTCGCGATCCATGGCGGTACTCCGCTACTCCCTGATTCCGCCCTGGCTGTACTGGAGAGGACTTACAGGGCGTCTTTGTTCTGAGCCTTGAAACGCGCCTCTTCCTTGCTGACCTGGCCCTTGGCCACCAGCTCGGTGAGGCACTGATCCAGCGTCTGCATGCCCGCGGCCTGCCCGGTCTGGATCGACGAGTACATCTGCGCGATCTTGCCTTCCCGGATCAGGTTACGGATCGCGGGAGTGCCGATCATGATCTCGTGCGCGGCCACACGGCCGCCGCCGATGCGCTTCAACAGCGTCTGCGATATGACGGCGCGCAGCGACTCCGAGAGCATCGAGCGGACCATATCTTTCTCGTCGCCGGGGAACACGTCCACGACGCGGTCGATGGTTTTGGCAGCCGAACTGGTGTGCAGCGTGCCAAAAACCAGGTGACCGGTCTCGGCGGCCGTCAGGGCCAGCCGGATGGTCTCCAGATCACGCATTTCGCCCACCAGCACGATGTCAGGATCCTCGCGCAGCGCCGAGCGCAGCGCCTCGGAGAAGCCCAGGGTATCGCGCTTCACTTCGCGCTGATTCACCAGGCAGCGCTTGGATTCGTGCACGAACTCGATCGGATCCTCGATGGTGATGATGTGATCCGGGCGGTTGTCGTTGCAGTAATCGACCATGCCCGCCAGCGTGGTGGACTTGCCTGAACCGGTGGGTCCGGTGACCAGCACCAGGCCGCGCGGCAGCATGCACAGATCGCGGAACACCTTGGGCGCATTGAGTTCGTCGAGGCCCAGGATCAGCGACGGAATATTGCGGAAAACCGCGCCTGCGCCGCGATTCTGGTTGAAGGCATTGACGCGGAAGCGCGCCAGCTTGGGAATTTCAAAAGAAAAATCGGTCTCGAAGAACTCTTCGTAGGCCTTGCGCTGCTTGTCATTCATGATGTCGTACACCATGCTGTGCACTTCCTTGTGCGTCAGCGGCGGCATGTTGATCCGCTTGATGTCGCCATCGACCCTGATCATGGGCGGGACACCGGCCGACAGATGCAGGTCGGAGGCATTGTTCTTTACGGCAAACGCCAGCAGCTGCGCGATGTCAACGACGGCCATCCGGGTTCCTTTGAAGCTTTCCCAATACCCTGCAGATGAAGCCACCGCAGTATAACGGAGGGTCATTGGGGCAAATATGTTAATCGGTCCGCAGAATTTCGCGATGGATGCGCAACTGGCGACGAGAATCCGCGCTCTGCGCTCAAGCCTCGACGCGGCCTGCCGCGCCTGCCAGCGCGACCCCGCCGAAGTGCTGCTGGTGGCGGTCAGCAAGGGCCATCCGGCCGACGCGGTGCGCAGCGCAGCACGCACCGGCCTCGAGCATTTCGGCGAAAGCTATGTGCAGGAAGCCCTGCCCAAGCTGGCCCGGCTGGCCGACATGGAGCTGCAGTGGCATTTCATCGGCCGCCTGCAGGCCAACAAGACCCGCGCCGTGGCGGAGCATTTCCACTGGGTGCACGGCGTGGACCAGCTCAAGCTGGCGCAGCGGCTCTCGGCCCAGCGGCCCCATTACGCGCCACCGCTCAATGTCTGCATCCAGGTCAACATCGCCGGCGAGGCGCAGAAGGCCGGCGTCGCGCCCGGCCAGCTCGAAGCGCTGGCGCATGCCGTCCATGATTTGCCGGGGCTGCGGTTGCGCGGCCTGATGGGCATACTGCCGGCCGGACTGCAGACACCCCGGCGCCGCGCCCTGTTCGGACAGATCGCTGCGCTGGCCGCACGGCTGCGGCGCGGCGGACTGCCGCTGGACACGCTCTCCATGGGCATGAGCGATGACTATGAGGACGCCATCGTCGCCGGCGCCACCATCGTGCGCATCGGCACCGCCCTGTTTGGCACACGCATCTGAATGCAACTGGAAGTTCCAAGGACATGAAACTGGGATTCATCGGCGGCGGCAACATGGCCCGCGCGCTCATCAGCGCCCTGCTCAGGCAGGGTTTTGCCCGTGACGATCTGAGCGTCGGCGAACCGCTCGAAGCCGCGCGCGAGGCCCTGCGTCGCGACTTCGACATCCGCGTCGAGGCCGGCAACGAGGCCGCCGCCCGCGCCGACGTGGTGGTGCTGGCGGTCAAACCGCAGGAAATGCGGGGGGTGCTGCTGGCGTTGCGTCCGACCCTGTCGCAGCACCGTCCGCTGCTGCTGTCCATTGCGGCCGGCATCCGCAGCGAGGATCTGATGGCCTGGTGCCCGGGCCTGCACGCCGTGCGCGCCATGCCCAACCGGCCGGCGCTGTTCGGCGCCGGCGCCACCGGACTGTTTGCCGGCGCCGGCGTCAGCGCCGAGGAGCGCCACGCTGCCGAACAGGTACTCGGCGCCGCCGGCAGCACCGTGTGGATGCGCAACGAGGCCGAGCTCGATGTGGTGACGGCACTGTCCGGCAGCGGCCCGGCCTACTTCCTGCTGCTGGCCGAGCAGATGGCCGCCGCGGCCGTGAAGCTGGGCCTGGAAGAATCCACCGCCCGGCAGCTCGCCGCCCAGACACTGTATGGCACCGGACTCATCGCCCATCATGACCCGGATCTGGCCGCGCAACGCGCCGCGGTCACCTCCAGGGGAGGCACCACCGCGGCTGCCATTGCCAGCTTCGAACAGAACGGATTGGGCGCGCTGGTGGAACAGGCACTGGCTGCCGCTGCCCGCCGCAGCGCCGAACTGGCCGTGACGGCAAGTGCCGCGGCCACCAACAAGTCACACGCCACCTGAGGAGAGCGCATGCAGGCGCTGATTTACCTGATCGATTCATTGCTGGCGCTGGCCGTGCTGGTCACGCTGCTGCGGCTGTTGCTGCAGTGGTCGCGCGCCGACTTCCGCAATCCGCTGGCGCGCGCCGTGGTCAACCTCAGCAATCCGCTGATCGTGCCGCTGCGACGGATCATTCCCGCCATCGGCCGGCTGGATACGGCCACCGCGGTGGTGCTGCTGGTGCTGATCCTGGTCAAGGTGGCGGCACCCCGCTTGCTGCTCGGCGCCGGGCTGTACCCGGCGCCGAGCTGGGCACTGCTGGCGGCGATGGAGCTGGCACGCACCGTGCTGTGGACCTACTTCGTCTGCATATTCATCTATGCATTGTTGTCGTTGATTGCACCGGGCACCTATTCACCGGCGCAGGCGCTGCTGGTGTCGCTGTGCGAACCCATCCTGCGGCCGCTGCGGCGGATCATCCCGCCCATCAGCGGCATGGATCTGTCGCCGCTATGGGCCGGCCTGCTGATTCAGACGGTGTTGATCTTGCTGCGCTGACTGTCCGGCTTGTAGGACAACTTGCCGGGCGGGCGTCGCTTTGGTGCGCACCCGGGCGCTGCGCTGCATATTGGAACCTGCGCAATGCCGGAGCATGCATGTCGCCATTTGACGCCACACGCCGCATTGCGCTCGCGGCGACATGCGCGCGAGCCTAGAAAAAAAGCTGTTTTCGGCAGGTCGACAGCGCTAAAAGCTATTGCACGCGGCAATCCATGTGTTATGTTGCGCCACGTTTCGCGCGCTTATGGCAACCGACTACGGCCGCGAGCGGCGTTGGCAAGACACTCTTAGGAGATTAGGCAATGGCGAAAAAAGGTGGGGCACCGACCAAGTCGGAGATTCTGGCCCAGATTTCCAAGGATACGGAATTGTCCCGCAAGCAGGTCAGCGAAGTGTTCGAGTCGCTGAACGGCATCATCAAGAAGAGCCTGCGCAGCAATGGGCTGTTCACGCTGCCCGGTCTGCTCAAGCTGAAGGTCGTGAAGAAGCCCGCCACCAAGGCGCGCGAGGGTGTGAACCCCTTCACCGGCGAGAAGATGACCTTCAAGGCAAAGCCTGCCAGCAAGAAGGTTCGCGCTCTGCCGCTGAAGAACCTGAAGACCTTCGTGAACTGAAAAGCCGCGTTTCGCGCGGTTTTTTCGTGAACCGGGCCCGGCCACCCACAAGGTGCCGGGCCCATTCATTTATAGGCCGCTAAGGCTCAAGCGGCGGCACGCCCAGCTCGGCGCGCACCACGTCTCCCAGCGCCTGCAGATGCCCGTGGAAGAAGTGGCTGACGCCGGCCAGCATCACCAGATGCGGCGGCGGCTGGAAGCGCGCGGCGAACTGCTGCACTGCCTGCGCATCGATCACTTCGTCAGCGTCACCCTGCACGATCAGCCAGGGCCCCTCGGGACGCTGCACCGCGCCGAACTCCTCACGCGTGACGGCTGGCGCAATCGAGATGACGCGCACCGGCTGCGCCTGCGGCGCGGCCTGCAGTGACACCATGCTGCCGAAGGAGAAGCCCGCCAGCAGCAGCGGCAGATCCGGCCAGCGCTGCCGCGCCCAGGCTACGACGCTCAAGGTGTCCAGCGTCTCGCCACGACCCGCGTCGTGCATACCCTCGCTGGCGTCGATGCCGCGGAAATTGAAGCGCACCGACACGTAGCCGCAGGCATTGAGCGTACGCGCCAGCGTGTGCACCACTTTGTTGGTCAGCGTGCCACCGAACAGCGGATGCGGATGACAGATGACGGCCAGCCCTACCGCGGCTGCCGCCGTCTGCTCGTAGACCACCTCGATATTGCCGGCAGCGCCGCGGATCAGTTCGCGCTGCGAGGGCTGCGGCGCGGCAGAGCTTGCCGTACCGGCACCGGCTGCCGCGCTGCTCATGCCTGCACGAGCTTCACCAGCAGCCGGCTCAGCCGCTGGGCAAACTGCGCCGGATTGGCCAGCTGGGTGCCATCGGTGAGCTGCGCCTGCTCGTACAGGATCTGCGCCAGCTCATTGAACTCCTCGCTGCGGCTCTCGTCCTGGCCGAGCTTCTGCATGTGCTGCAGCAGCGGATGCGTCACATTGAGTTCCAGCGCCGGGCGCGTTTCCGGCAGTTTCTGGCCCGAGGCCTCCAGCATGCGGCGCAACGCTTCGGACATCTCCCCTTCGCCGCGCACCAGCACCGCCGGCGAGTCGTGCAGACGCTGCGTGCTGCGCACCTCTGCTACCTTCTCACCCAGCGCGCTCTTGAAGCGCGCCAGCAACGGCTGGCTGGCGGTATCGACCAGCTCCGCCGCCTTGCGATCGGACTCATCGGCCAGCGCACCCAGCTCCAGATCGCCGCGCGCCACGTCCTTGAACGGCTTGCCGTCGAACTCCGTGAGAAAACCCATGGCCCATTCGTCGACCCGATCGGCCATCAGCAGCACTTCCACGCCCTTGGCGCGCAGCTGCTCCAGATGCGGGCTGTGGCGCGCGGCCGCCAGACTGTCCGCGACGATGTAGTAGATGCGCTCCTGGCCACTCTTCATGCGCGCCACGTACTCGGCCAGGCTGGTACCTTCCTCCTCGCCGTCGCTGGCGGTGCTGGCAAAGCGCAGCAGCGGCAGCAGCCGTTCGCGGTTGGCGTGGTCCTCGCCCAGGCCTTCCTTCAGCACCCGGCCGAACTCCTTCCAGAAGCTGCGATACTTGTCCGGCTGCTCCTGGGCGAGTCTGGTCAGCATGTCCAGCGCACGGCGCGTCAGCGCGGCGCGCATGGCCTCCACCTCGCGATCCTGCTGCAGCAGCTCGCGCGAGACGTTCAGCGGCAGATCACTGGAATCCACCACGCCCTTGATGAAGCGCAGGTACAAGGGCAGGAATTGCTCGGCGTCGTCCATGATGAAGACGCGCCGCACGTACAACTTCAAGCCGCGGGCGGCGTCACGCTGCCACAGATCGAAGGGCGCCCGGCCCGGCAGGTACAGCAGGCTGGTGTACTCGCGCTTGCCCTCGACGCGGTTGTGGCTCCAGGCCAGTGGCTCGGCGCCGTCGTGGGCGATGTGCTTGTAGAAGTCCTGGTACTCGGTATCCGTCAGTTCGCCCTTGGGGCGCAGCCACAGGGCCTGCGCCTGGTTCACCGCCTCGAACTCCAGGGTGGCGGCGCCCTCCTTCGGCATGCGCACCGGGAAGGCGATGTGATCCGAGTAGCGCTGCACCAGCGAACGCAGCCGCCAGTGGTCGAGGAATTCCCTGGCGTCTTCCTTCAGGTGCAGAACCACGCTGGTGCCGCGCTCGGCGCGTGTCAGCGTCTCGATGCTGAACTCGCCCTCGCCGCGCGATTCCCAGCGCACGGCGCTTTCCGGCGGCTGGCCAGCGCGGCGGCTGAAGACCTCGACGCGCTCGGCCACGATGAAGGCCGAGTAGAAACCCACGCCGAACTGGCCGATGAGCTGGGCATCACGCTGCTGGTCGCCGGAGAGACGCTGGAAGAACTCGGCCGTGCCGGACTTGGCGATGGTACCCAGATGGGCGATGGCCTCCTCCCGCGACAGACCCACGCCATTGTCGCGGATGGTCAGCGTGCCGGCCTTCGCGTCGGCCTCCACCCAGATGGCCAGTTCCGGATCGTCGGCCAGCAGCGAACTGTCGGCCAGCGCCAGAAAACGCAGCTTGTCGTTGGCATCGGAGGCATTGGAGATCAGCTCGCGCAGGAAGATTTCCCTGTGGCTGTACAGGGAATGGATCATCAGGCGCAGCAGATCGCGGACTTCGGCCTGGAAGCCGAGGGTTTCGGGCGCGGCAGACATCGGGACGAGCACTCCTGGTCGCTGAACGCAGACACCCCTCAATAGGGTTCACCAGCGTGCTTTTCAAGTCCACCTGGGGGGTGGACGGCTTGGAGGGGACGTCAGGCCGGCTCGTTCAGAATTGTCGGCCGAGCACGGCCCGCACCGCGGCGTTCAGCCAGTCGTCGAGTTCGTCCCACCACAGCAGCAGTACTTCCATGGACCGCATCATACGGACCCGGAATGCATGCCGGTGTGTCGATACTCACATCCTTCAGCGCTTGCGAGCGGCTTTTCACCTGCGTAGGCTTGGAACCGACACATAATCGGGCACTGGCCCGCAAGGAATGCGTCCATGCAGCGCATCGTCGTCCTGAATCCGAAAGGAGGTTCAGGCAAGACGACCATCGCGATCACGCTCGCCGCCTACTTCGCCCAGCGCGGAGAGCAGCCGGTGCTGATGGATCACGATCCGCAGGGGTCCGCGGCGCGCTGGGCCAGGAAGCGTCAGGCGCATCAGCCCCCGATCCATCTGGTTGCCGCCTACGAGAACAATGCGCGCACCACGCGCAGCTTCCAGCTGCGCATCCCCGAGGGAGCCGGCCACGTCATCGTCGATACCGCCGCCGCCGTGGAAGCGCAGGAGATGCCGGATCTGACGCGCAACGCGCACAAGATCCTGGTGCCGGTGCTGCCCTCGGACATCGACATCCACGCCTGCACCCGCTGCATCACCAACCTGCTGCTGGTGGCCAAGATCCGCCGCGCCGACAACCGCCTCGGCATCATCGCCAACCGCGTCCGCCGCAACACGCAGATGTATCAGTCGCTGCTGCGCTTCCTGGCCACGCTCGACATCCCCATCGTCGGCACCCTGCGCGACTCGCAGAACTACATCCGCAGCGCCGAACTGGGCCTGGGGCTGCACGAGATGAAGAGCTACCAGGTCGGGGAAGATGAGGCGCAGTGGCAGAGCATCCTGCACTGGCTCGATGCGCCGGCGCGGCTGCCCGCCACGGCGCCGCTGGCGGGCCTGAGTCAGGAACGCATGAGCGTGCCGCGCGCACCGGCGGGCGCGTGGCAGTAGCCCGCGGCTACTTGTTCTTGTCGTCCCAGTTGCTGCGCACCTTCTCGGCCCAGTTCTTGTAGTTCGACCAGGTATAAAGATTGCGCGTGATGGCGGCAGGACGGGTGCGGCTGCGCTGCGCAGGCTCGAGCAACCGGTTGGCCGCAGTGCCCGGAGTCGCCGCTGGCGCGTCAGGATTTGCCTTGCCCTTGTTCATCGTGCCACCTGTGTTGCTGATGCGCAGACTACGGGGCAAGGCTCTGCCGCGTGAGGAACTGCATCACAGGCACCGGGCGCTCAAATGCGCGCCAGGTCGCACGAAAAGCGCTCGCCCGCAGCGCTCATTGGCGCAATGCGAAATCAGGCCAGCAGGCGGTAACAGGGTCGATACTCGCTACCCGGCAGCTTCATGCGCTGCTGGCGCACGAAGGCCGTCAGCAGCTCATCGAGCATGGCCATCATGCCGGGTTCGCCATGCAATTCGAACGGCCCGTGCTGCTCGATGGCGGCAACGCCATGCTCCTTCACGTTGCCGGTGACGATGCCCGAGAAGGCGCGGCGCAGATCGGCGGCCAGCTGATGCACCGGCCGGTGGTGATCCAGATGCAGGGCGCGCATCGATTCGTGGTCGACCACGAAGGGCTGCTGCAGGGCCGGCGGAATCCTCAGCAGCCAATTGAAGTTGTACGAATCATTGTTCTCGCGCCGGAAGGCCTGCACGGCCTCGCTGCCCTTGACCATGTGGCGCGCCACTTCGGCCGGATCGCCGATGATGATGCGCAGGCGCTGTAGCGCCGCGTGGCCCAGCGTGTTCTCGATGAATCGGGCGATCTGCTCGAAGTAGATGGCACTCTCGGTGGGCCCGGTGAGCACCACCGGCAGTTGCTGATGTTCGTTGGCCGGATCCAGCAGCACGCCCAGCAGGTACAGGATCTCCTCGGCGGTGCCGGCCCCGCCGGGAAACACCACGATGCCATGCGCCAGGCGCACGAAGGCTTCGAGACGCTTCTCGATGTCTGGCATGATGACCAGCTGATTGACGATGGCATTGGGCGGCTCGGCCGCGATGATGCCCGGCTCGGTCACACCCAGATAACGACCCAGCGTGATGCGCTGCTTGGCGTGTCCGATGGTGGCGCCCTTCATCGGACCCTTCATCGCGCCCGGCCCGCAGCCCGTGCACACATCCATGGCACGCAGCCCCAGTTCATAGCCCACGCGCTTGCTGTACTGGTACTCCACATCGCCGATCGAGTGCCCACCCCAGCACACCACCAGGTTGGGGCGCGACTTGAAATCCAGCACCCGTGCGTTGCGCAGGATATTGAACACGGCGTTGGTGATGGAAGCCGGCTCCTCGTGCTGCAGCTTGCCGGCGCCGATGATCTCGTTGGAGGTGTAGATGATGTCGCGCAGCACCGCAAACAGGTGTTCCTTGACGCCGCGGATCATCTGGCCGTCGACGAAGGCCGCCGGCGGTGCATTGCGGATCTGCAGCTTGATGCCCCAGGCATGGCGCAGCACCTGCAGCGAGAAATCCTGGTAGCGATCGAAGATGGCCTTGGCGTTGTCCTCGTCGCTGCCGGAGTTCAGCACCGCCAGCGCGCAATTACGGAACAGCGGATACAGGCCGCTCTGGCTGGAATCGAGCAGTTTGTCGATTTCGGCCTGCGAGAGGATTTCGAGACTGCCGCGCGGACCGACGCGCGCGTCGACCGACTCGGGTATGACGATACTGGATTCCATCGAGCCCCCTATCCGCAACAGATCAGGGCGCGATCTCGATGGGGATGTTGTTCTGGGTGAGCAACCACAGCTCCAGCATGTCGGAGTTGGACAGCGCGATGCAACCGTCGGTCCAATCCTGGCTGGTGTAGTAGTCGTTGCTATGACGCGGCGTGTTCGGCAGGCCGTGGATCATGATCGAACCGCCCGGGTCCCAGCCGTTCTGTTTGGCGCGGCGCATATCCTCATCATTCGGATACGACACCTGCAGGCTCAGGAAGTAGTCGCTGTGCGGGTTGCGGCGAACCAGCTGGTAGCTGCCCTCCGGCGTGCGGTAGTCACCGGCGCGCTCCTTCTGCCCCACCGGCATCAGCCCCAGCGACACCTTGTAAGTGCGCAGCGTCTGGCCGGCGTGCATCAGGTACATGCGGCGCTCGGACTTGCGCACCACGATGCGATCGGCGGTGGGCAGCTGCGAGAGCGGCAATGGCGCCGCGGCGCCGGCGGCGTACGGAAGATCGGGTTCGGCGCGGGCCGCCCCGCTCAATGCCAGGACGGCCAGAATCACAGGCCAGCGGTGTTTCATGCTGCCCGAATTATAGACAGAGCGGCACCGCAGCGCGAACGTGCAGGGTTCACACGCCCGGCAGGTCTTCCACCCTGGGCAGGATCACCTGCGCACCTGGTCGCAGATCGCCGAAGTCCAGGTCCGGGTTGTATTGCTGCAGCAGCCACACCGGCAGCGACGCATTGCGCTGCGTGAGGCTCCACAGCGAATCGCCGCGGCGCGCGATGTACACCTCGGTGCCCGTGATGCGATGGACGGCGAAGTACTCCGCCTGCAGCTTCTGGTGGTATTCGCGGCGCTTGTCCTCGAACTCCATGGCCGTCACGCGCTTCAGCGGCAGCGTCAGCCGTCGCCCGATGGCGACGGTGCCATTGCGACCCAGCTTGTTCAGCGTACGCAGCTGCTGGGCGTTGGTGCGCAGCCAGTCCGCGTAGTGGCCGATGGTCTCGGCCGCTGCCACACGGATGGTGCCATCCGCACCCACCGAGTAATCCACCGGATCGGCCGACATGTCCGCCGCCTCACCCGCAGCCAGTGTCGCCGCCGGTGAGCTCTGATCGGCACTCACAGCACCTGAGGCGCTGGCTGCGCGCGGCGCCGTGCGGCGCGTGCCCACGCCGCGACTGATGCTGGCCAGGATGCTGCTATCCGGCACTGGCGTGGCCTGCCGCTCCTGCTTCTGCGCGGCCACCAGTGCCTTGGTCTCGGCACGCGTCTCCGCCACCGCGGCGGCTTCCGCTGCCTTCTCGGCCGGCTCCACCGGCGCCGCGCTGACGCGCAGCCGCTGGCCCTCGAAGATGTGGTCAGTGTCGCGCAGATCGTTCGCGGCCATCAGCTGCGCCGTGGCCACATTCAGTTTCGCGGCGATGCCCGAGAGCGTGTCACCACGCGCCACCACGTAGCTGGTGTCGTTGCCGCCACCGACGGGCGTGGGCGCGGCTGCGGCCAACGCCTCCGGACGGCTGCCGAGGCGCTGCGCCAGCAGTTCGGTGGTCCATGGAGTCCTGGTCGCGGCCGGCAGGCGCAGATGATAGCCCGCCGGCACCGCGCGCCGGCCACTCCACACCGTGCCCAGCAGCGCCGGATTGAGCTTCTGCAGATCGTCACGCGGGATGCCGATCACGCGCTCGAGCTGGCTGATGCTGGCGCCCGTGGGCAATTCCAGCTCCTGGAACTGCGCCTCGGATTCGCGCTGGATGGGTCCGAAGTACTTCTCCGGGTTCTGGTCGATGGTCAGTGCCGCCAGGAAGGAGGTGTAGAAGTTGCGTGATGCGAAACCGAAGCTCGGGCTCTGGTAGTCGCGGATGATCTTCACGATGTCGTCGGTGCCGAGCTGATCGCGCGCACGACGCATGCCGGCCGCGCCATGGTTGTAAGCCGTGATCGCCAGCGGCCAGCTGCCGAGCAGGCGATAGTTGTAGGCCAGCAGCTGCGCCGCCGCCTCCGTGGCACGGAACGGATCCATGCGCTCGTCCACCGAAGCGTCGATGCGCAGGAAGCGCCGGCCGGTGGAGCGCATGAACTGCCACAGCCCCGCTGCGCCCACCTTCGAATACGCCGTGGGATCGAAGGAAGATTCCACATGCGGCAGCGCCGCCAGTTCCGGCGGCACGCCCAGATTCGCCAGCGCCTCCGCGATATGCGTCTCCCAGACGCCTGAACGCGTCAGACCTGCGCGGAAACGATCCGCCTGACCGAGCTGGAAGCGCACATCATCCACCGCCAGCGCGAAGCGCGCCGCAGCCGTGTCCGCCGGCCACAGCGCTCGCACGCGCTGCTCCTCCGCATCCGCCGGCGCCAGGCCGGCCGCGAAGTGTTTGAGAATGCCCTGATAGTGCTCGCGCGCCGCATCCACCTGCTGCTGCCGATCGGCCGGCGCAGCGCCGCTGGCAAACGTCACCGTCTCATACACCACGCCCAGCTCATGCTGGTCGTGGATGAAGCCCTGGCTGGTGGTGATCTCGCTGTACACCCGGATCCAGAAATCCACCGCCGGCTGCAGTTCGGGCGGGCGCGGAATCTGGCTGTCGGCCGCAAAGGCGGCCGGGACGAAGAGCAACGAAAGAAGCAGAGCGCGGAGAATTTTCACAGGGTCGAGTCTGCCATTGCCGATGACATAAGAACGATGACGCAACTCGCATTATGTCGAGCCGCTGCGACGCGATAAAGACTTCAGGGGAGAAGTTGGTTGCGGGGTTCTCGAAGCTGTCTGATCAATGGACCGAAGGTGACTAACCCAGAACCTCTGTTGGGGCGGGACCGACGATTGTTCCGTCGATCGCATCCACAATAATGCGACGCGTAATCAACTCCGGCCGCACTTCACGCCCTGCCCGCACCATCCTCACCAGACCCTGCCGCGCCAGTCTGTGCAGAGATCTCGATACATTGGATTGGGCGCGCCCCGTCAGGGCAGCCAATTGACCCACGTTCGCGGGCTTCGATTGCTCCAAAGCCCTTAGCAACTCGCGCGTTTCCTCAGTGATGGTGGCAAGTGATGGTGCGGCAGGCAATGGCGCGGGCTTGCGCGCGCCGCGCACCACCGCCAGCATTTCATCGCGAAGCTCATTCAATGATCTGCGTGCCATCTGGCACCTCCTCGTCATCCGCAAGATCGAGCTCAAAGAGCTCATCATTGAAACTGAACTCTTTGCCTTCCAGCTTGCAGGCCATCTCCACAGCCTCAAAGAAATCCTTGATCAACTCTGCAGCGCTCAGAAACCCGTAAGGCTTCAACGCCCCTGTGCGCCGGTATGGATGCTGATGATCGAAGACCGTCTCGCGAGAAATACCGTGCGCGTTATCGAACCCAAGAAGCCGACCTCCGCCCTCATCATGAAGAGTGAGTGCGTACCGGATGCCGAACGGCCTGGATTCAGTGACTGCAACGCTTACCGCCCTGATCCGGATGCTCCACCCGCACTCCAGCCAGTACCTGCGGCCATGAAAATCGCGCAACCATTCAAGATCGCTGTCTCGGTCCGGCTGAGGCTTCAAACTATATCTTCCATTGATATTTGTTATCAACCCCTCCAGCCTAACCTGTTGATTTCAAATCACCGCAACCCATTTGTGCGCTAATAGCCGAGAAAGAAAAGGGCCCGCCTCTTCCGAGGTGGGCCCTGACTGGATCTCCAGATTCTATGCCAATCGGGCCAGCGCGACGCGCGCCTTACCTCACCCGCACTTCGAATCCCCGCAATTGAGGCAGGTCATGCAACCATCCATCAGCACCAGCGCGGCGGTGCTGCATTTGCTGCACAGCTGTGCGCCCTCGGGGAAGGCGCTCTTGGCGAACGCATCCGTCTGCTTCTGGCGCGCTTCGAATTCGGCGCGCTTCTCGTCGATCAGCTTCTTCTGATGCACGTCGAGCTCGGGCTTGCGCAGCAGGCCGATCATTTGCAGGTGCTTTTCGATCACGTAGCCCAGCTCGGCGATGATCGAGGGCATGAACTTGCCGCCCGGCTGCCAGTAGCCGCCGCGCGGATCGAACACGGCCTTGAGCTCCTCGACCAGGAATGTCACGTCGCCGCCCTTGCGGAACACGGCGGAGATGATGCGCGTCAGCGCCACGATCCACTGGAAGTGATCGAGGTTCTTGGAGTTGATGAAGATCTCGAACGGGCGGCGCTGCTCGTGTTCGGTGCCTTCATTCAGGATGATGTCGTTGATGGTCACGTACATGGCGTGATCCGACACCGGCGTCTTGATCTTGTAGGTGGAGCCGATGAGCATCTCCGGGCGCTGCACCTCTTCGGTGAGGCGCACGACCTTGGCGGAGCGCTGCTCGGTTTCCCTGGCGGCCACGGCCGCAGCGCGCTCCTCGGCCTTGGCGACGCGGTACTTGACGATCTTCTTGTCGATGCGGGTGGCGCTCATGATCAAAACTTCCCGTAATAGCCTTCTTTGAGCGCATCGAACAGGTTCGCGGCGGTATGGGTCTCGCCGTCGTACTCGATTTCCTGGTCGCCGCGCAGCTCCACTTCGGAGCCATCCTCGAGCGTGAACGTGTAGGTGGTGTTCTTCAGGTCATTCTCCTTGACCAGCACGCCCTGGAACGCCTCGGGGTTGAAACGGAAGGTGGTGCAACCCTTCAGCCCCCGCTCGTGGGCGTACTGGTAGATGCCCTTGAACTGCTCGTACGGGAAATCCGTCGGCACGTTGGCGGTCTTGGAGATGGACGAGTCGATCCACTTCTGCGCCGCGGCCTGGATGTCCACGTGCTCGCGCGGCTTCACGTCATCGGCGGTGGTGAAATAGTCCGGCAGCGCCTCGGCGGCCTGGGTCGAGTTCGGCATGGCGTGTTCGTTGATGAGCTCGCGGTACGCCAGCAGCTCGAAGGAGAACACGTCGATCTTCTCCTTGGTCTTGCGGCCCTCGCGGATCACGTTGCGGAAGTAGTGATGCGCGAACGAGGGCTCGATGCCGTTGCTGGCATTGTTGGCCAGCGACAGCGAGATCGTGCCGGTGGGCGCGATCGAGGTGTGGTGCGTGAAGCGCGAACCCACGGAAGCCAGCTGCTCCACCAGCTGCGGCGCCACTTCGGCGACACGCTGCATATAGCGGCTGTAGCGGGCATGCAGCAGGCGGCCCGGGATCCTGGCGCCCGGCCGCCAGCCGTCGCGCGCCATCTCCGGGCGCTTGCGCAGCATCTCGCGCGTCACCGTGAACTCCTCGTTCATGATGGGCGCCGGCCCCTTCTCGCGCGCCAGCTCCAGACCCGCTTCCCAGCCGGCCAGCGCCATCTCGCGCGACACGTCCTCGGTGAACTGCACCGACTCGGCCGAACCATACTTCATGCCCAGCATGGTGATGGTGGAGCCCAGGCCCAGGAAGCCCATGCCATGGCGGCGCTTGCGCAGGATCTCGTCGCGCTGCTGCGGCAGCGGCAGACCGTTGATCTCCACCACGTTGTCGAGCATGCGCGTGAACACGCGCACCACCTCGCGGTACTGCTCGAAGTCGAAGCGCGCGTTCTTGGTGAACGGCTCGTGCACGAACACGGTGAGGTTCACCGAACCCAGCAGGCAGGAGCCATAGGGCGGCAGCGGCTGCTCGCCGCAAGGGTTGGTGGCGCGGATGTTCTCGCACCACCAGTTGTTGTTCATCTCGTTGACGCGGTCGATCAGGATGAAGCCCGGTTCGGCGAAGTCGTAGGTGGACGACATGATGACGTCCCACATGCGGCGCGCCGGCAGCTTCTTGTAGACGCGGCAGGCCACCAGGCCTTCCTCGTTGACCACATAGCCCTCGTGCACCGGCCATTCGCGCCACACGAACTTCTCGTGATCGGACAGATCGTCCTGGCCCTGCTCCCATTCCTTCTGGCGGATCGGGAACGCCAGGCGCCACTCGCCGTCCTCGCGCACCGCCTGCATGAATTCGTCGGTGATCAGCAGCGACAGGTTGAACTGGCGCAGCCGGCCGTTCTCGCGCTTGGCGCGGATGAAATCCATGGCATCGGGATGGCCGACGTCGAAGGTGCCCATCTGCGCGCCGCGCCGGCCACCGGCCGACGACACGGTGAAGCACATCTTGTCGTAGATATCCATGAACGACAGCGGGCCGGAGGTGTAGGCGCCGGCGCCGGACACATAGGCGCCACGCGGACGCAGCGTCGAAAATTCGTAGCCGATACCGCAGCCGGCCTTCAGCGTCAGGCCGGCCTCGTGCACCTTGCCGAGGATGTCGTCCATCGAGTCGCGGATGGAACCGGACACCGTGCAGTTGATGGTGGAAGTGGCGGGCTTGTGCTCCCAGGCGCCGGCGTTGCTGGTGACGCGGCCGGCCGGGATGGCACCATGGCGCAGGGCCCACAGGAAACGCTCGTACCAGCTCTCGCGCAGCCCATCGCCTTCCACATCAGCCAGGGCGCGCGCCACACGCTGGTAGGTCTCATCCATCGAACCATCGACCGGCAGGCCTTCCTTGGTGGTGAGCCGGTACTTCTTGTCCCAGATGTCCAGGGATGCCTCCTGGAACGGGATCGCGGCGGGTTCTTTGGTTGTGAGTTTGACCACTGAATTCATGAATATACGACCTCGACTCCCTGCGCTCTCCCCCACTCCCGGGGACACACCCGACACAACATCTTGTTGGTAGGAAGGGGCAAGACTAATGAGCAAGCCCGGCGCGCGCAAGCGCGAAATCCCGGAATATGACAACAAAAATAACCAACCAAATCATTTGCATACGGAAAACTTCCGTCCAATACGGCAGATGAAAAAAACGCGCGCCCGGCGCTATCTGCCCCTGGGCGCAAAAATCAATAGGTGGTACCGCCCCGCTCCACAGACCACCCACAGTTTGTCCACAGCATGCCCCTCGCCCTTGAAACCGCGCCGGCCGCCCGCAACTCACTTCCATCGCGGCGAACACTGCCGCTGCAACCTGATTGAAATGGAGGCGAGAGGAATATGACTATCGTGCGTTATCAGCCCTGGGGCCTGGTGAACCGCCTGCATCGCGAGTTCGGTCAGCTCTTTGGTGATGCCGCGGCCGCCGCAACCGGCGCCGAGCGCACCGCTGCCTGGAGCCCGTCCGTGGATGTGCGTGAGGACGGCCAGCGTTTCGTGCTGCAGGCCGACCTGCCGGGTGTGGAAGCCAAGGACATCAGCGTGACCGCCGAGAACGGCGTGCTGACATTGCGCGGCGAACGCCACATCGAGCGCCAGGAGAACAAGGACGGCTACCAGCGCCTGGAGCGCGCCGAGGGCGCGTTCGAGCGGCGTTTTGCGCTGCCGGACAATGTGCGCAGCGAGGAGATCAGCGCCCGTCACGCCAATGGCGTGCTGGAAATCGTGATCCCCAAGCAGGCCGCGCCGGAGCCGCGTCGCGTTCCGATCAACGTGAACTGAAACGACAACAAGGCCCCCGCGCCAGTGCCGGCGCGCGTCTAGAATAGTCGGATGCCCTGTTTCCGACGGCGCGCGACGGCACTGGTTCTTGGCGTGGCACTCGCTGCCACCAGCCAGGCCGCCGCGCCGGCCACCGACACCTCACTGCCCGATGTGATCGCCCGCGCCGCGCCCGCGGTGGCGCAGTTGCTGGCCGTCATGAGTCCGGGCATCCCCGGCCGGCCGCTGGCCTCCGCCGTGATCTTCGACGCCCGCGCCGGCCTGGTGGTCAGCTGCGCGCACCGGCTCGGCGACGGCCACGACTGGCGCGTGCATCTGGCCGATGGCCGCGAACTGGCGGCCACGCTGGCTGGGCGCGATGAGCTCTCCGATGTCGCGGTGTTGAAAGTCTCCGCTGCCGCGTTGCCCTCCCTGCCCCCCGCCAGCACCGCCCTGCGCATCGGCAGCAGCGTCGTGGGCATCGGCAACCCCTTCGGTTCACGCCATACACTGGAGCTGGGTCTGGTCAGCGCAACCGGCCACGACACGCAGAACCCGGACGGCGCCGCCGACTTCATCCAGACCAGCATCCTGGTCGGCAGCGGCAATGACTGCGGCGCGCTGGTGAATCTGCGCGGCGAATGGCTGGGGCTGCTCACGGCCCTGCCGGCCGAACGCCAGCGCGACAACTACGGCGTGGGTTATGCGCTGCCCTTCAGCAGTCTGCGCGCCATCGCCACCCAGCTGGCGCAGAACGGCAGCGTGCGTCGCGGCCTGCTGGGCGTCAGCGTCACCACCATCACGCCGGACATGGCCAGTGCGCTGGGCCTCACCGACACGCCCGGCGTCATCGTGTCGCAGGTACTGCCGGGCTCGGCGGCGGCCAGGGCCGGCGTGCTGAGCGGCGATGTGATCGTGGCGCTGGATGGCCGGCCGGTGGGCAGCAACAGCGAGCTGCTGCGCCACATCGCGGCGCGCGCACCCGGTGATCGCGTGCAGATCACGCTGCGGCGTGAACACATGCCACTGCAGATCAGCGCACAGCTGGGAAGCAGCGAATCCGCCGCCTGGCCGCAGCGGGATTGAAACCCAAAGCGCAGCACCTGCTCACGCCGCATCAACATCCATCATCGGCTGGTGTACGAGGTGTTCAAGGATGAGCACACGGTGCGCGTGCTGCGGATGCGGACCCATTGCGAATAAGACGAACAAGCGCTACGGGCGCACCGCACAGAATCCACGTCGCGCCGCAGGCGATTGCTGCGCCAGCTGCCGCACCCGCGCGTAGAACGCCGGCAGATCCCCCTGCTGCTGCGCCAGCAGTGCGCGGAACGCCGGAATGCAGTCGAAGTAGGTGGCCACCGAGGCCAGATGCGCATTGTTCAGGCCCTGCTCGGCCCACACGGCATAGCCGCTGCGCAGGCCGCGCTCACGCTCCTCGCTCAGCAGCTGCGCGGCCAGCGCGCCGAGCTGCTGCTGCTTGCGCGCGCGCTTCTCGGCGTCGGGCAGCGGCTCGCGATACAGCGCAGCCAGTTGATTGCGGCCCTTCATCAGGAACTGCGCGCTGGCCAGCTGCGCCTCCCAGCGCGCCAGATAACCCGCCAGCTCGGCATCGCGGCCCTGTGCATGCAGCCAGCGCGCCACGCCTTCCTGCTCCACCGTCATCGCGAAAGATTCGTTGAAGGTGGAATCGCCCTTCACGTACACCAGCTGATGTGCGAGCTCATGGAACATCGTGCCCACCAGCTGCAGCTCGCCATAGCCCAGCATGGTGTTCAGCACCGGGTCGGCGAAATGGCCCAGCGTGGAATAGGCCGTGACGCCGCCCACCAGCACATCATCGCCCTGCGCACGCAGATGCTCGGCATAGGCGCGGGCGCGCGCCTCGCGGAAATAGCCGCGGTAGGCCACGCAGCCGGTGAACGGAAAGCACCAGGTGCGCGGCTGCACGGAGAATTCCGGCGCCGCGACCACATTCCACACCACGTAGTCGCGACCGATGTCCGCGTAGCTGCGGTAGCTGCGATTGCGCGGCAGGCCAAGCGCATCCGAGGCGAACTCGCGCGCCGCGCGCACCTGCATGAGGCGCGTGCGCACGGCGCTGTCGGTATCCGGGTCGGCCAGCACCTTCTCGATGGATTTGCGCTTGTACATGAGCTGCAACTGGCCATGCGCGGCCTGCAGCAGATAGGTGGGACTGCAGGCGGCGGCAGAGAGCCAACCCAGACTCAGCAATGGCCAACGCAGCCAGCCCCGCATCCGCTACTCCGACTCGTTTAACATGCCGCCATGCAAGTCTACCTCGTGGGCGGCGCCGTCCGTGACCAGCTGCTGGGGCTGAAGGCCAGCGAACGCGACTGGGTGGTGGTCGGCGCCACACCGGCCGAACTCGAAGCGCAGGGCTTTCGGCCCGTGGGCCGCGAATTTCCGGTGTTCCTGCACCCGCAGACGCAGGAGGAATACGCGCTGGCGCGCCTGGAACGCAAGAGCGGTCCCGGCTATCGCGGCTTCGTCACCGACTTCTCGCCGCAGGTGACGCTGGCAGAGGATCTGAAGCGTCGCGATCTGACCGTCAACGCCATGGCGCGCAGCGAACGCGATGAACTGATCGATCCTTACGGCGGCCAGGCGGATCTGGCCGCGCGCCGGCTGCGGCATGTGTCGGAAGCCTTCGTGGAAGATCCGGTGCGCATCCTGCGCGCCGCGCGCTTCCTGGCGCGTTTCGCGCCGCTGGGGTTTGCCATCGCGCCCGAGACGCTGCAGCTGATGCGCACCATGGTGAACAACGGCGAAGCCGATGCGCTGGTGCCCGAGCGCGTGTGGCGCGAGCTGGCCCGCGCGCTGCAGGAGGCGCGGCCCGACCTGTTCTTCACCACGCTGGCGGATTGCGGCGCGCTGGCCGTGGTGATGCCCGAGATCGCGCGCCATCTCGGCGCCGAAGCCGGCGCGCTGACGCTGCCCGCGCTGCGCCTGGCCACGCAGGCCGGCGCCGCAACCAGCACCCGCTTCGCGGTGCTGCTGGCGCAGCTGCCCCCCGAGGAGATCAATGCCGTGTGCCTGCGGCTGCGCGCACCGGCCGAGTATCGCGAACTCGCGGAGCTCTCGGCACGGCTCGGCGCCCTGCTGCATGAAGGCGATGCCCCGCCGCCGGTGAAACTCGCGAAGCCGCAGTGGCTGCTGCAATTGCTGGAGAGCGCCGATGCCTGGCGCCGGCCGGAACGCTTCGCCCAGTGGCTGGAAGTGTTGAGCGCCCGCGCCCAGGCCGGTGGTGTGCCGCCGCCCGCGGCGCTGGGCATGGGCCAGCATCTGCGTGCCGCACTGGCCACAACGGCTGCGGTGAAGCCTGCACCGGCTGAACAGCAGAACCTCAAAGGCCCGCAGATCGCCGCGCGCATCCGCGAACTGCGGCTGGCGGCGCTGCAGGCACTGCCGCCACCGCCGGGCCCGCCGCCCTCGGGACCACCGCCGCATTGAAGTTCACGCGGCGCCCGGCGCACTCGCACCGAACGGCGGCAGGCGTTACAGCTGCCGGCGCAGATCCTGGTAGCGAAAGCCGCTGAGCTCTTCGGTCCAGCCGCGTGTCAGCGCCAGCACCTTGAAGGTCTCGCCCATTTCATCGGGCAGCAGCAGCTGGCGCGCCTCGCTGGCCATGCGCGCGCGCGTGATGGCATCGACATCACCGGCCAGCTCTGCCTCGATGCCGCTGCCGAGCAGGAAGCCGGCCTGCGTGCCGTAGCCCGCCACCTCGAGCCCCGCCTGCGCGGCGGCATCGGCCAGGCGCGTGAAATCCACCCAGGCCGTGATGTCCTGCAGACCCGGATGGAGGAACGGATCGTCATGCGCGCGCTGCCGGTAATGACAGCGCAGCGTGCCGCTGCTGCGCTCGGCGTGGTAATACTCGTTGCGGCCCAGACCGTAGTCGATCAGCAGCATCAGGCCACGGCGCAACGTGCCGGATAGCGCGCGCATCCAGGGACCGGCCAGCAGACAGACTTCCGAGCAATAGTCCTCGGGCAGGCCTTCGGGCAGAGCGGCCAGCAGCTCTTCGAGCTCGCTGGCCAGCGGCCCTTCGGCCGGCCGCGGCTGCCAGCACAGCTCGCCGGCGGCATCCAGCGCCACGCCGCGCTCGACGAAACCCTCCAGCGTCACGGCGAAGCAGTGCACCGGCAGGGCATCGGCCACTTCATTGGCGAGCAGCACACCGTCGATGGGTTCGGCAGGCAGCGCATCCAGCCATTGCACGCGCCCGCTCAGCGCCGCCGGCAGCTGCGCCAGCCGCTGGCGCTGCCGCTCACGCAGATCGGGGCTGATCTCCAGGATGAGATAACGCCGCGGCAGCGCACCGAGCCCGGCCAGGCGTGTCAGCAGGGTGGCAGCGAGCTCGCCGCTGCCGGCGCCCAGTTCCAGCACATCGCCGCGCGTGGCCGCCAGCAGCGGCGCGCACTGCCGCGCCAGGCAGCCACCGAACAGCGGCGAGAGCTCGGGCGCCGTGATGAAATCGCCCTGCGCGCCGAACTTGGCCGAACCGGCACTGTAGTAACCCAGCCCCGGTGCATACAGCACATGGCTCATGTAATCGGCAAAGCTGAGCCAGCCGCCGCGCGCCGCCAGCAGGGCGCGCAGACTGCGCCGCACGGCCTCACCGTGTGCGGCCTGCGCCGCGTCCAGCGGCGGCAACATTGAGATTTCTTCGCTTCGGAACATAAGCTCGCACATGAACTCTACCGCGCCGCTCCCGCTGGGGGGAAAAACTGCGCTGGTCACCGGCGGCGCCCGCCGCGTCGGGGCCGCGATCGTACGCGAACTGCATGCCGCCGGTGCGCGAATGGTGGTGCATTGCCATCGCTCCAGCACCGAAGCCGCCGCTCTGGTGGCCGAACTCAACGCGCTGCGTGCCGATTCCGCCCAGGCGGCCGCGGCCGACCTGCTCGATGCCGCCGCGCTCCCCAGACTGATCGAGACCGCCAGCGCCGCAGGCGGCCTGGACCTGCTGGTCAATAACGCGTCGAGCTTCTACCCGACGCGTTTCGGCACGATTACCACGGCACAGTGGGATGACCTGCTCGGCACCAACCTGCGCGCCCCGCTGTTCCTGGCGCAGGCCGCCGCGGACGCGTTGCGCGCGCGCCGGGGCCTGATCGTCAACCTGGTGGACATCCACGGCATGCGGCCGCTGCCGGATTACAGCGTGTACTCGCTGGCCAAGGCCGGCCTCATCATGCTGACGCGTGCCCTGGCGCGCGAGCTCGCACCACAGGTGCGCGTCAACGCCATCGCTCCAGGTCCGGTGCTGTGGCCCGAAGCCGGCATGGATGAGACGCGCCAGCAGGAGATCATCGAACGCACGCTGCTCAAGCGTGCCGGTTCGCCCACCGATATCGCACGCACGGTGCGCTTCTTCGCCTGTGACGCGCCGTTCATCACGGGGCAGATCCTCGCGGTGGACGGCGGGCGCAGCGTGGGCTGGTAGCCGCGTCAGCTGCCCGCGGCCTGCACCGGCGCGCGGGCCGCCCGCACGTTGCGCGCGATCTCGTTCAGATGCCGATCCCAGGTGCCGCAACAACCGCCCCAGATGTCGATCTGCGGCCAGCGGCGCGCCAGATCGCCCATGCGCCGGCCCAGATCCACCGGATCGCCATCTTCCAGATGACCCAGGCTGCAAAGCTCCATCTTGTCTTTGGAGCTGGCGTTGGGCCGCAGGCAGCGCAAGCGGTCCATCCAGGCGCCCGGTTCGAGTGCCGGTCCGAATTCGAGCGGATGGGAACAATTGATCCCGTAGAAATCGGGCCGGGCCCCGCCCGCTGCGGCGTCCACCGCCTCGATGGCCTCTTTGAGGGTCGGGCCGGATTTGAGCCGGTGATTGCTGTCCAGTGTGAAGGAGATGTAGAGCGGCATTTGCAGGCGCGCGGCCGCCCGCGCCACGCCCACGGCCTCCGGCACGTTGTTGAACGTCACCGCGCTCATGAAGTCCACACCGGCCCGCTGCACCGTCTCGATCTGGAAGCTGTGATAGTCCTCGGCCTCATCCGCCGTGATGGTGCGGTTCAATGAATACGCATCGCCGCGCGGGCCCGCCATGCCGCCGATGAGGATTTGCGCAATCTGCCCCTGGTAAGGACGGGCAACTTCGCGCAGGAATTCGATCGACTGCAGCAGCGCATCGGCCAGCCCGGCCCGCGAATAGCCCAGCTTGTCGCCCCAGTCGGGGCTGGCGCGATAGTCCAGCCCCGTGAGCATGGCCGCGAAACCGTGGGCTGCCGCGGCGTCGAGCACGCGCTGGTACATCGCTCTCAGGTCGGCCATCGCGGCGCGCTCGCCCAGCAGCGGGTACATGGCGAATTCAGGCAGCTCATGCCCGAACCGGTACATGATCTCGGTTTCCTGGCCACCCTCGGTGAGATACAGGACGTCGCCCCGGTACGCCGGAAATCCCGCCATATCCCTCTCCCTGGTAGTGTTCCGTGCACAGGCCAGGCTTGAGTCCAGCACACCCGCCGACAACCCGTCAACGACGCCACGGAAAACGCCGCGCTGGTCAGACCGTGGCGTTGAGATCCAGGTCGATCGCAGCGAGCGCAGCGCGCTGACCGGCAGGTACGTCGCGCCACAGTTCAGCGAGCGTGCGATGGGCCAGAGGATGCGACCAGGCCGGCATGATCTGCGCCATCGGCCCGAGCATGAAGACGCGCTTGAGCAGATCGCGGCGTGGCAGCACCGGGTCGGCTTCCTGCACGCGATCGCCATAGAGCAGCAGGTCCAGATCCATGGCGCGCGGCGCCCACTTGGGATCGTCACGCAGTCTTCCGCATTGCTCTTCGATGACATGCAGCGCAGCGACCAGCGCCGGCGGTGACAGATCGGTGTGGAAGCAGGCGGCGGCATTGATGAAATCCGCGCCGACGAAACCCACGGCCGGGTTGCGGTAGCAGTGCGAGAAACGGATGCCGGGAAAACGCTGTGTCAGCAGCCGCGCGGCTTGTGCCAGCCGCTGCTCGGGCTCGACGTTGCCGCCCAGCGCAATGCCGGCGATCACGCTCAAGCGCCCCGCAGATCGGCGCGGCGCCGCTCCAGGCGGATGCCCACATCGCGCGAATGACGAATGGCGCCCGGCTTGTTGACGGTGAGGCGCACCCATTCGAGGTCGAACTCCTCGATCAGCAGCAGCGCCAGCTTGTGCGCCAGCGTCTCCACCAGCTGGAACTGCGACTCACCCACCCAGGCCAGCACGCGCTTGGCGACCTTCTTGTAGTCGACGGTGTCGGCCACGTCGTCGCTGGCCGCGGCGCGCGCGCAATCGGTGGGCAGCTCCAGGTCCAGCACCAGCGTCTGGCGCACCTGTCGCTCCCAGTCGATGAAGCCGATCAGGCATTCCACCTTCAGGCCGCGCAGGAAGACGACGTCGCTGAGTCCAACGTCACTGGATTCGTTGTTGTTCATCATCACCCCGCCACCTGAAAAGCTGTGCTGTCGTCCTTCATGCGCCGGCCACGGCGCCCGGCGGCGCCAGCGTGCCCAGATCCCAGCGCGCGCGGGCGCGAATCGCCAGCGGCGCATGCTCGCCGGCTTCGAGCCGCACCAGACCGGCCACGGCGATCATCGCCGCATTGTCGGTGCAGAACTCGGGGCGCGGATAGTAGGCGCGCGCTCCCTGGCGCGCGAGCGCGGCATCGAGCTGGCGGCGCAGTTCGCGATTCGCGCCGACGCCACCGGCCACCACCACCGCGGCATGACCGGTGTGCGCCAGCGCGCGCAGGGTCTTCGTGACCAGCGTCTCGACGATGGCCGCCTGCGTGGCGCGGGCGACATCGGCACGCAGCTGCTCATGGGCCGCGGCATCGCCGGCCGGCGCATCGCGCACCGCCAGCATCACGGCAGTTTTCAGACCCGAGAAGCTGAACTCGAAACCGGGCCGATCCAGCATCGGGCGCGGGAAGCTGAACACACCATCACGCCCCTGCTCCGCCAGCCTCGCCAGCTGCGGTCCGCCGGGATAGGGCAGGCCCAGCAGCTTGGCGGTCTTGTCGAAGGCCTCGCCGGCCGCGTCGTCGCGCGTCTCGCCCAGCAACTGGTAGCGGCCGATGCCCTGCACATCGATCAGCATGGTGTGGCCGCCGGACACCAGCAGCGCCAGATGCGGGAACGGCGGCGGCGGATCCTCGAGCAGCGGCGCCAGCAGATGGCCTTCCAGGTGATGCACGGCCACCGCCGGCAGGTTCCAGCCAAAGGCCAGCGAGCGCGCCAGCGCGGCGCCCGACAGCAGGGCCCCCACCAGACCCGGACCCGCGGTGAACGCCACGCCCGAGAGCCCGGCCGGCGTGGTCTGCGCGGCAGCCAGCGCGGTTTGCACCATGGGCAGCAGACGCCGCACGTGATCGCGCGAGGCCAGCTCCGGGACCACGCCGCCGAAAATGCGGTGCAGATCGATCTGGCTGTAGATCTCGTGCGCCAGCAGCCCGCGCGCGCGATCGAGCACGGCCACGGCCGTCTCGTCGCAGGAGGATTCGATGGCCAATACCCTCATGCCGGCACGCTCATTTTGCCTTTTGCCCTGGGCCTGATTAGAATTGCGCCCCTTGCCCGCTGGGCAACGGATTGTATTTTCAAACAAATCAACAGGTTAAGCACCTTATGCCGAGCGTTCGTGTTCGCGAGAACGAGTACTTCGATGCCGCCCTGCGGCGCTTCAAGCGCGCCTGCGAGAAGGCCGGCGTGCTCGCAGAACTGCGTCGCCGCGAATTCTACGAGAAGCCGACGCAGGAGCGGAAACGCAAGAAGGCTGCCGCTGTGAAGCGTCACCAGAAGCGCGTCTCCCGCGACTTCACCCGCGCTGCTCGCTGAAGAATTTCCGCAGGCCATTCGCGCAATGACCCTGAAGGCGCGCATCCAGGAAGACGTCAAGACCGCCATGAAAAGCGGTGCGAAGGAGCGTCTGGCCACGCTGCGGCTGATCAGTTCAGCCATCAAGCAGCGTGAGGTGGATGAGCGCATCGAGCTCGATGACGCGCAGGTCCTGAGCGTCATCGAGAAGATGGTCAAGCAGCGGCGCGAATCCATCGCCCAGTTCGAGGCCGGCAACCGGCCCGATCTGGTGGCGAAGGAAAACGCCGAGCTCACCGTCATCACCGGCTACCTGCCGGCGCAGCTCTCCGACGCCGAGCTCGATGCCCTGATCGGCGCGGCCATCGCCAGCACCGGTGCCGCGTCCATCAAGGACATGGGCAAGGTGATGGGCATCATCAAGACCCAGGCTGCCGGCCGTGCCGATATGGCCGTGGTCGGCGCCCGCATCAAGGCGCGTCTGTCGTAAGTTCCAGATCTTGCGCAGCGACGCCGCCCACACGAGGTGGCCATCATGCACGCACGTCGGTCCGGTTCCCGCTTCGCTGTCCCCGGTCTCGCCGCAGCCCTGCTGGCGCTTGGCGCCTGCAGCAACAAGCCTGCCGCGCCACCGACGGCCGTGTCGATCTGCGATCTGGCGCAGTACACCGGCCGCTCGGTGAGCACCGAAGCCCTGCTGGCCAGCAGCGGTGATCGCACGCTGATGCGCGGCACGGCCTGCCCGAACGCCGATGTCGAGCTGCGCCTCACCGATGCCGCCTTCAAGAGCGGCCAGATCAGGAAGCTGCAGGCAGTGGTGCGTGCCGCGCCGGTGGGCAGCAACATCTCGGTGCAGCTCACCGGCGTGTATTCGCAGGGTGCCGACGGCGCGGTGTTCACCGTGGAAAGCGTCGGTCAGGCCAGCTACCCCAAGGTAGACTGATGCGGCCATGGCCGGCCGCATCCCCCAACATTTCATCGATGAGCTGATCGCCCGCGCCGACATCGTGGAGATCGTCGGCAGCCGCGTGCCTCTGAAGAAGGCAGGCCGCGAGTACAAGGCCTGCTGCCCCTTCCACGGCGAGAAGACCCCTTCTTTCTGGGTCAGCCCCGACAAGCAGTTCTTCCACTGCTTCGGCTGCGGCGCACACGGCACGGCGCTGGGCTTCCTGATGCAGTACGACCAGCTGCCCTTTCCGGAGGCGGTGGCGGAGCTGGCCGAGCGCCTGGGCATGGAAGTGCCGCAGGAGCCCGGTGCAGCGCCGGCGCAGCGTGCCGACGAGAAGCTGTTCGATCTGCTCGGCCGCGTCGCCAATCACTGGCGCAGCCGGCTGGCCGAAGATGCGCGCGCCAGGGCGTACGTCGCCAGGCGTGGCCTGAACGCCGAGATCCTCGAGCGCTTCGCCATCGGCTATGCGGTGGAGAGCTGGAACGAGGTGTTGCGCAAGTTCGGCGGCAACGACGAGGAACGCCGCGCCCTGTCGAGCACCGGCCTCATCATCGAGCGCGAGCAGAACGCAGCGGGCAACGGCGAGCATCACTACGACCGCTTCCGCGGTCGCATCATGTTCCCGATCCGCGATACGCGCGGCCGCGTCATCGCCTTTGGCGGGCGCGTGCTCGACAAGGGCGAACCCAAGTACCTGAACTCACCCGAGACCGAACTGTTCCACAAGGGCCGCGAACTCTACGGCCTGTACGAGACGCGGCTGACGCGCACACCACTGCGCCAGCTGATGATCGTCGAGGGCTACATGGACGTGGTACGCCTGCATCAGGCCGGCATCCACTACGCCGTGGCCACGCTGGGCACCGCGACCACACCGGAACATCTGCGGCGCGTGTTCCGGCTCGTGAACACGGTGAGCTTCTGCTTCGATGGCGATCGCGCCGGGCGCGGTGCGGCCTGGCGCGCGTTGCAGAATGTGCTGCCCGAAGTGCGCGAGGGCCGCGAGATCCGCTTCCTGTTCCTGCCCGACGGCGAGGATCCGGATTCGCTGGTGGGCCGCATCGGCGCCGCGGCGTTCGAAGAATTGCTGGCCGGCGCACAACCGCTGTCCGAATACCTGATCGCGCATCTGGCGGAACAGGTGGAACTGGGCAATGCCGACGGCAAGGCGCATTTCCTGTCGCTGGTGCGGCCCCTGCTGGCGCGCCTGCCGCAGGGCGTGTATCGCGAACTGCTGCTGGAACGCCTGGCGCAGACCGTGGAGCTGGGCACCGAGCGGCTGCGCGCACTGCTGGGCGAGAGCGGCACAGACAGCGGGAGTGGCGCGCGAGCTGCCGCGTCGTATCCAGAGCGGCAAGCGCCGCGCGCAACGCGCCGTGAGGCGCGCCTGCGTGGCGGCCGCGGCGGACTGGTGACGCAGTCCATCCAGCTGCTGCTGCAATATCCCGGCGCGGTGAACGTCCTGGATGGCGCGCTCATCAGCCAGCTCGATGGCTCGCAGACGCCCGGCGCACCGGTGCTGCGCGAACTGCTGGGTACCCTGCAGGCCGAACCGGCCCTGTCGGTGGCCGTCCTGCTGGAGCGCTGGCGCGAGCGGCCGGAGTTCGCACGCCTCTCGGCGCTGGCCGCCGCCGAGCCGCTGGTGCCCGATGCCGGCGCCGCCGGCCGTGAACTGGCCGAAGGTCTGGGACGCATGATTGAAGAGGAGCAGCGCCAGGGTCGATACAAGACTTTGCTGGCGCGTCCGCTGGCGGCCTTGTCCGAGCAGGAAAAGCTTGAACTTCAAGAACTTACGAAGTCCCAGGCAACTGCCCGGAATGACGGCGGTCCAAGGGTCTGAAGCCGCCGGCCGCAGGCTTGAAGTCCCGCCAGCCGCAGGCTTGAAGTCCAGGGAAATGGGTCCATCTAGGCACCACGAAACCCGTGCCAGAGAGGGTGTTTTTGAGTAGAATCGCGCGCTTTTCCGTATTGATTGGATGGGTTGGCACCGCTTCTGGTGGACGCATCCCCATGGGCACTCCAAACACATGACGACACGCAAGAAAACCTCGACCGCTTCGTCCCGCAAGCCAGCCGCCAAGCCGGCTCCGGCCGCCCGCAAGAGTGCCGCCCCTGCGGCACCGCCTGCCGCCAAACGCGGCAGCGCGGCTGCGACCAAAACCATCAGCAAGGTGGAAGCCAAGGCGGAAGGCAAGGCCGATGCCCGCGCGCGCAAGGGCGCGGCGGCGATCGCTCCCGTGGCACCCGCTCCGGCCGTGCCCGAGCGCAAGGCCGCGGGCGGCAAGGCCGCCGCTGCACCGCTGGTGGCCACCGAGCGCCGCCTGGTCGGCCCGGAAGATCGCCAGAGTCAGCTGAAGATGCTGATCGCGAAGGGCAAGGAGCAGAGCTACCTGACCTACGCGCAGGTGAACGATCACCTGCCTTCGGAGATCGTCGATCCCGAACAGATCGAGGACATCGTCAACACCATCAACGACATGGGCATTCCGGTGTACGAAAAGGCACCGGACTCCGAGTCGCTGCTGGAATCCGAGCCGTCCAGCCCGGCCGACGAAGAGGCCATCGAGGAAGCCGCCGCCGCGCTGGCTGCGCTCGATGCCGAACTCGGCCGCACCACCGACCCGGTACGCATGTACATGCGCGAGATGGGCACGGTGGAGCTGCTGACCCGTGAAGGCGAAATCCGCATTGCCAAGCGCATCGAGGAAGGCCTCGATGCCGTGCGTCGCTCGCTGGGCAGCTATCCGGCCACCTATGAGCTGCTGCTGACCACCTACGAACTGGTCAAGGCCGGCCAGGCGCGCCTGGTCGATCTGGTGGTGGGTTTCATCGACCCGAACCAGCAGGATGTGATCGCCCAGCCGCAGAACCCCACCAAGATCGAAGTCGCACCGCCCGAAGCCGGCGAGGACGAGGAAGCCGAGGGCGAGGACGAGGAAGAAGAGGCCGTCGACACCGGACCGGATCCGGAGGAAGTCGCGCGCCGTCTCGCTTCCATCCACAAGCTCGATCAGCAGTGGCTGCACTCGATCGCCAAGCTCGGCGCAGACGATCCCAAGACCCTGAAGCTGCGCACCAGGCTGGCCGACGAGTTCATGGAGCTGAAGCTCTCGCCGCGCATGTTCGACGCGCTGATGACCCAGCTGCGCCTGCATGTGAACGAGATCCGCCAGATCGAGAAGGAAGTCATGGTGCTGGCGGTGCGCGATGCCGGCATGCCGCGCAAGGACTTCATCGCCACCTTCCCGAAGAACGAGACCAGCGCCCGCTGGCTGGCGGCCCACATCAAGGCCGGCAAGAAGTATTCGAACGGACTCGCGCGTCTCAAGGACGAAGTGGAACGGCGCCAGAAGCGCCTGCAGCTGCTCGAAGAAAGGCACCGGCTGTCCATCAACCAGATCAAGGAGATCAACCGCGAGGTCTCCATCGGCGAAGCCAAGGCACGGCGCGCCAAGAAGGAGATGGTCGAGGCCAATCTGCGTCTGGTGATTTCGATCGCCAAGAAGTACACCAACCGCGGCCTGCAGTTCCTGGATCTGATCCAGGAGGGCAACATCGGCCTGATGAAGGCGGTGGACAAGTTCGAATACCGCCGCGGCTACAAGTTCTCCACCTACGCGACCTGGTGGATCCGCCAGGCCATCACGCGCTCGATCGCCGACCAGGCGCGCACCATCCGCATTCCGGTGCACATGATCGAGACCATCAACAAGCTCAACCGCATTTCGCGGCAGATGCTGCAGGAGATGGGCCGCGAACCGACGCCGGAAGAGCTGGCGGTGCGCATGGAAATGCCGGAAGACAAGGTGCGCAAGGTGCTGAAGATCGCCAAGGAGCCCATCTCGATGGAGACTCCGATCGGCGACGACGAGGATTCACACCTGGGCGATTTCATCGAAGACACCTCGGTGGCCTCGCCGATCGACCAGGCCACCATGGAGTCGCTGAAGGAAACCACGCACTCGGTGCTGGCGCAGCTCACGCCGCGCGAAGCCAAGGTGCTGCGCATGCGCTTCGGTATCGACATGAACACCGACCACACGCTCGAGGAAGTCGGCAAGCAGTTCGACGTGACCCGCGAGCGCATCCGCCAGATCGAAGCCAAGGCACTGCGCAAACTGCGGCATCCCAGCCGCAGCGAGCAGCTGCGCAGCTTCCTGATGGACGACTGACACACAACGCAGGCGGCCGAAGTCGCATCTCCGGCCGCCACTGCGACGTCAGTGGCAGTCCGCAAAAGCGCCGCGGGCGCCTTTTGCCAAGCGACGATTTGACACTCCTTGACGGTCCCGCGAGGGACCGTCTTCATTTGTGCTGCTAGAGTGCTGTTTCTCAGGGAGTTTGGGATGGATGCCCCAGTGCTGGATACCCCGGTGTCACGACCGTCTTCGATCATCACTCTGGCCTGCGGCATGGTCTTGTCTGCGGCACTGTCCGTCCCGGTCATGGCCGCAGCGCCTGGCCCCGGTGGCAGCAGCTCCTCCGCTGCCCAGGCCGTGGTCGCCACCAATCCGCAGAGCATCGAGCTGACGCGGCGGCTGACCGCCAACGGTTCCATCTTCGCCTGGCAGGAAATCGTCATCGCCCCCGAGGTCGGCGGCTACCAGGTGGCGGCCGTGAACGTGGAGATCGGCGATCGCGTCAAACGCGGCCAGGAGCTGGCGCGTCTGTCCTCCGATCTGCTCAATTCCCAGGTGCTGGTGGAACGCGCCAGCGTGGCGCAGAGCCAGGCGCTGCTGGAAAACGCCAAGGCCTCGCTCCAGCGCGGCGAGACCATCGCCACCTCCGGCGCACTGTCGAAAGCGGATCTGGACACCCTGCGCGCCAACGCCGCCACCGCCGAAGCCTCGCTGGCCTCGGCGCAGGCCAGTCTGGCCGCCGCGGAACTGCGGCTCAAACTCACCCATGTGCTGGCACCGGATGATGGCGTCATCACCGCGCGCAGCATCAACATCGGTCAGGTGGCGCAGGCCGGCACCGAGATCCTGCGTCTGCTGCGCCAGGGGCGCGTCGAGTGGCGCGCCGAAGTGCCGGAAGGCGATCTGCTGCAGATCAAGCCGGGCCAGAAGGTGGTGCTGACCAGCGTCACCGGCAAGCAGCTCATCGGCAAGGTGCGCAGCGTGGCGCCCACCGTGCAGACCACCAACCGCACCGCTCTGGTGTATGTCGACGTGCCGGGCGGCCCCGATGCGCGTCCCGGCATGTTCGCGCGCGGTGACATCGCCGTGGGCAGCGGCGGCGCGCTGATGGCGCCGCTGGCCGCCGTGCTGGTGCAGGATGGCTACAGCTACGTGTACGTGATCCGCGCCGACGGCACGGTGGAGCGCCGCCGCGTGACCACCGGCACGGTGCAGAACGGCCTCATCGAAGTGACGCAGGGCGTGCAAGCCGATGAGCGCATCGTCACCAGCGGCGTGGCCTTCCTCAGCGACGGCCAGAAAGTCAGCGTCAAGACCGCGCCATGAACTTCGTCACCTGGGCCATCCGCAATCCCGTTCCGGCGGTGATGATCTTCGTCGTCCTCACGCTGGGTGGCCTCATCGGTTTTCGCTCGCTGGACATCCAGGACCGCCCCGACATCACCTTCCCCTACGTCGTGGTATCGATGAGCTATTCGGGCGCTCCGCCCGATCAGCTCGAGACCGAGATCACGCGCAAGCTCGAAGATGCGGTGGCCAACGTGGTCGGCATCGAGCACATCAGCTCGCATGTGGTCGAGGGCGCCACCGACGTGGTGATCCAGTTCCAGCTGGGCACCGATCTGTCCCAGGCCCAGAACGACGTGCGCGATGCCGTCACCCGCATCCGCTCCAACCTGCCCGCCGATGCGCTCGAGCCGGTGATCTCGCGCATCACCACCTCGGGCAACCCCATCCTCATCGTCGGTGTGAGTTCCGACAAGCTCACGCCCACGGAGCTGTCCTGGTTCGTCGATCAGACCGTGATGCGCGACATGAGCGCCGTGCCCGGCGTCGGCAAGGTGGCGCGCATCGGCGGTGTGTCGCGCGAGATCCGCGTGGATCTGGACCCTGATCGCATGAGTGCGCTGAGCGCCACCGCCACCGATGTCTCGCAGCAGTTGAAACGCATCCAGGCGGAACTGCCGGCCGGCGCCGCGCGCGTCGGCGGCCTGGAGCAGAACGTGCGCGCCGTGGGCACGATTGCCTCGGCGCAGGAACTGGCGCAGCTGCCGCTGGTGCTCAGCGACGGCCGCTCGGTGCGGCTCGACGCCATTGCCGATGTGCGCGACCAGAGCGCCGAGCAGCGCCAGGTGGCACTGCTCGATGGCAAGGAGACCGTGGCCTTCTCGATCACGCGCGCCTGGGGCGCCGGCGTGGCCGAATCCGCCAGGGGCGCGCAGGCGGTGCTCGAGCAGCTGCGCAAGAACTACCCGCAGGTGACTTTCACGGTCATCGACGACACCGAAGTGCAGTCGGTGCTCGAGTCCTACCACAGCTCCATGGAGATGCTGTTCGAGGGCGCGCTGCTGGCCATCATCGTGGTGTGGCTGTTCCTGCGCGACTGGCGCGCCACCATCATCTCGGCCACGGCACTGCCGCTGGCCGTGATCCCCACCTTCTGGGGCATGTCGCTGCTGGGCTATTCGCTGAACCTGCTGACGTTGCTGGCGCTGTCGCTGGTGGTCGGCATGCTGGTGGACGATGCCATCGTCGAAGTCGAGAACATCGTGCGCCATCTGCGCCAGGGCAAGAAGCCGCTGGAAGCCGCCCAGGATGCCGCCGTCGAGATCGGCCTGGCGGTGGTAGCTACCACGCTGACGCTGTGCGCGGTGTTCGTGCCGGTGGCGTTCATGAGCGGCATTCCCGGCGCCTTCTTCCGGCCCTTCGGTTTCACCGCCGCCGTGGCCGTGCTGTGCTCGCTGCTGGTGGCGCGCCTGCTCACGCCGACCATGGCCGCCTACTGGATGAAGGCGCATGCCGAGCCCGAAGAGCGCACGGCCACGCTGCGCCGCTATCTGGGCGCCGTGGACTGGTGCCTGCGCAACCGCTGGAAGACGCTGATCGTCGCCACCGTGGTATTCGTCGGCTCCATCGGTCTGGTGGCCCTGCTGCCCACCGGCTTTTCGCCCGGCGGTGATTCCGGCGCCTCCAACATCACCCTGGAACTCGCGCCGGGCACGGCACTGGCCGACACGCTGCACGTCGCGGAAGTCGCGCGCCAGCGCATCGCCAAATTCCCGGACGTCGAGCGCATCTACAGCACCGTGGGCGATGGCAGCGATGTGCGCACCGCGGACGTCACCGTGGTGTGGAAGCCGCGCGATCAGCGCAAGAGCTCGCAGCTCGACCTGCAGGCCCGGGCCGTCGCCGCGGTATCGGACATCCCCGGCGTGCGCATTTCCACCCGCGGCCAGAGCGGCGCGCAGGTGCAGTTCGATCTGGTCGGCACCGATACCAATACACTGACCGCAGCAGCCAATGAAGTGGCGGCGCGGCTGGCCACGGTAAAGGGCTTCAGCGCCGTGCGCACCAGCGCCAGCCTGCTGCAGCCGGAGATCGTGATCCGGCCGCTGGCCGATCGCGCCGCGCAGCTGGGCGTGACCACCGAATCCATCTCGCAGGCCATCCGTTTCGCCACCAGCGGCGACGTGGAACTGGGCCTGGCCAAGCTCAACCTGCCGGATCGCCAGATCCCGATCCGCGTGCGCCTGAGCGACGCCGCCCGCAACGACATCAATCGCCTGCGGCTGTTGCCGGTACCCGGCACCAGCGGTGTCGTCCCGCTGGTGAACGTCGCCGACATCAGCTTCGGCACCGCGCCGGCCACCATCAGCCGCTACGACCGCAATCGCAACATCACCATCACCGCCGATCTGGATGGCCTGTCACTGGGCCAGGCGCTGAACAAGATCGACGCGCTGCCCATCGTGCAGAACCTGCCCACCGGCGTGCACCGCCTCGATACCGGAGAAGCGCAGTTCTTCCGCGAGATGATGGAGGGCTTCCTGCTGGCCATGGGCATTGGCGTGCTGTGCATCTACGCGCTGCTGGTGCTGCTGTTCCACGACTTCATCCAGCCCATCACCATCCTCAGCGCCCTGCCGCCCTCGGCCGGCGGCGCCATCGTCGCGCTGCTGATCGGCGGCTACCAGCTGTCGATCCCCGCCATGATCGGCATGCTGACCCTGATGGGCATCGTCACCAAGAACTCCATCCTGCTGGTGGAGTACGCCGTGATGGCACGTCGTGACCATGGCCTGGCGCGCCACGAAGCCCTGCTGGATGCCTGCAGCAAGCGCGCCCGCCCCATCATCATGACCACCATCGCCATGGGTGCCGGCATGATGCCCATCGCCATGGGCTGGTCCGGCGATCCGAGCTTCCGCGCCCCCATGGGCGTGGCGGTGATCGGCGGTCTGGTGGCCTCCACGCTGCTGAGCCTGTTCGTCGTGCCCTGCGCGTTCACGGTGATGGATGACTTCAAGGTGTGGCTGAAGCGCAGGCTGCGGATGGCGGTGTAGCTGGACCGGCGGGCGTGGGAGCGAGGCGTGGCGCTGCGGCTGATTCAGATCAATTTCCTTCACGACCCCTTGGGGATCTTGAATGATGTTCACCTGACAACGAAACGTCTCGTCTTCCTTCCCTTGCTGATTCTTTGTGCCGAGCGGTTCACGAGGTCTCGACCAAGCCCGTTCGATCCGCGCGGTAATCTGCCCCATGTACTGGCCAAAGAGCAGAGCTCTCTCTTCTGCATCTCCCGTGGCCTCAGCCACTTTTAGTTTCTGATTTTCATCCTCTGGAATCTTCGTCAGATCAAAGGCCGGATTGATATCCGGGCTGAGCACCTTGATTCTTGCTTCCGCAGACGCGAAGCCACGCGAGGCGACTGCCTCCACAGCCTCTGACTCAGATGATCCGGCATCTGGATCTTCAACAAGAATCAACGTCATGACCGGCACTGCAGTACTCATCAGTGCACTTGCCCCAGCCCCTGTTTTCTCGGGAATCCGTACCTTTGACGCCACTGAACCCAGCAGAAGCGGCGCAAAGAGCAGCGCATGCAATAACAGCGTGGCCAACACGCCGAGCACACCGCCGCCCAACGATTGGCGCCCCGCAAGACTCCGGAGTTTTTGCGCGCCGGGAATCACGGCTCAGTCCGCGTCGACTCCAGCTTTACGTAGCCATCCAGGATCTTTACCAGCACCTCCGGCACCTTCCTTCCGGGGACCACCTGAGTTTGCAGTCCTCACCCCTCGGCCGTACCCAGCCACAATCCGGTGGCTCCCTTGAACTTCCCAGTTCCACCGAAGACCACGTTGACGATCTGGTTCAAACCGCCATCGCTCGCAGCCACACGATTGCCGGACGCGCCGTCGTAGACATAGAACGAGCCCGCATCAACGGTATAGATGCAGAACAATGGATCCGGGATGCCCGTCATCTTCCCAAACATGCCGATGACCCACGAGGGCGGCGGATATTGCTTCTCTTCTGGAAAGCCCTTGCCGCAATAGTATTCGGCAGCACCGAAAGGCTCTATGTAACCTTTGCCGTAATGCCAGGTAACACCGCCTCCTTCGCGTTGGCGGTAGATCCCGGAGCCCGCCTGAAAATGTGCACTGATGGCCGTGACATTCACTGCGCCCCTGGCAGCGGAATCGCTTTCAGGACGAGCTGCAGGTTCCTCAGCCAAAGAGAATCCGCGCCAGACCAAGCACAGGCCGCAAAGGCAAAATCGGAGACCGATCCAGCTCCTCATGAGCTCCCCCTACCGCCACCATCGTGATAGTTATTGGCGGACGGCCAGATAATGACACGGGGCCTGCTCCCGAAGCCATGTCGGCGGCAACCCCATCGCCATGGGCTGGTCCGGCGATCCGAGCTTCCGCGCCCCCATGGGCGTGGCGGTGATCGGCGGTCTGGTGGCCTCCACGCTGCTGAGCCTGTTCGTCGTGCCCTGCGCGTTCACGGTGATGGATGACTTCAAGGTGTGGCTGAAGCGCAGGTTGCGGATGGCGGTGTAGCTGCCGATACCGCCGGAACATGCAGTAGCACGGGTCGGATTGACTTCGGAAGGAAAACTCCTTACGGTAAGGAAAATCCTTACTGAGGTGGCTCGATGATCACCAGCAAGCTGACCAGCAAGGCGCAGACCACCATTCCGCAACCGGTGCGCTCAGCCCTGAAGTTGCGCGAAGGCGATGAGCTTCTTTATCAAATAGAGGGCGAGCGCGTCGTGCTGACGAAGGTCAGATACGGTGGCGTGGCTGAAGATCCTTTCGGTGCGTTCAGCGAATGGGATAGCGCAGCGGATCACAAGGCCTATGGCAAACTTTAGGCAGGGCGATGTCGTCAAGGTGCCGTTTCCTTACACTGATCGTGCCACGCGGCAGTTTCGTCCGGCACTGGTGATTGCAGCCGGTAACCTTGAAACGGCGCATGGTTTGCTGTGGGTGCTGATGATCACCAGCGCGGAAAATCGCGGCTGGCCCGGCGATATCGCCATCAACAATCTCGCCGCGGCGGGTTTGCCGGTGCCATCGGTGGTCCGCACCGCCAAGATCGCGACCATTGAAGCCGCGGACGCGGCCAGGCTCGGCAAGATACCTCTTTCTCTGCTCAAGCAGATTGGTGTACGGATCGAACAGACCTTGGCAGCGGGCGACGGATGAGGTTCCCGGGGTCTGTTCGATCCGTGCAGTCACCTGCCTGAGCAGAGGAAGCGGCCGCGTCCTTGCAGCTGCACGAGCGCCGCATTGCGTCGGAAAAACTCGGCCCGTCTGATCCTTGCCTACCAATGTGCGCAATTCGGCGCTGCGCTGGCGGATCACTACAGAACAACTTACTCCAACGGATCACGAAGCCACTTTCACCCTGAGCGCGCCGCCACTGGCGAGCCTGTAGGTGCCTTGCAAGGTCGTGCCCTGGCCGGCAATGGCGGTGATGGTCACGCCCTTCGGCGCGTCGAAGGATTTCTCGTCGGTGGCGCCGAGCAACGTCACGCGCGAGTCCCTGGTGGCAGTCCATTTGCTTGTGGCATCCAGGGAAAGTGCCACATCGGTGATGATGTAGATCGAGCCCAGCACCGCGCCTTTGAAGCTGGTGTTGTTCAAGGTCAGCGTCATGGTACGCGCCGAATCGCCGTGCACGATGTCGCCGTTCAATTTCATGTTCCTGAAAGTGGCATGAATGCCATGAATCGGTGTTCTTTGCGGCGTGGTGTCCGTATCCGACAGCAGCCAGCGGAACATCGCCGAGCGCTTGCTGTCGTTGATGACGGATTTGAGCAGCACGCCATTCTTCGGCACCAGTTGCGCGCCATCCATCACGATGTCGGCGTTGTGGCTCTTGACCAGCACCACCGCTTCCCTGGTGGCGAGCTTGCCGCCTTTCACCTCGAGCGTGGCCACGCGCGTGAAATCCGGGCCCGGCGCATGAATCCACACGCTGTTCACTGCCCGGTCTTCGGTGACATTGTTGAAATAGATCTTGCCGTTGCCGGAAATGATGCCGGTGTACGTTGCCGAACTGAACCTGGTGTTGTTGAACACGTCGGTGCAGCCGTTGTCGGCATACGTGCCATAACCGCTGTCTGTGACCTTGACGGTCGAGTCGTTCACTTCCAGATACACAGCAGGCGACGCGGAGTCGGTGGACATCGCACCCCAGCCCGAAGCGATGATGGTGGAGTTGTAGTAATACGCCTTGCCGGTGCCGAGCACGTTGGTGGCACGCGCGGTACCCGTGATGCCGAGCGGTTCAGGCGGTCCGTCATAGCCAGGACCACTGCCGACCCAGGAATTTTCGTAAGGCACTTTGCCGCCGCGGGCGATCAACGTGGAGTTGTAGACCTTGAGCGTGCCGTCGGCCGCCGTCGCGGCGGCGGCTTTCAGGCCGTTGGTGGTGATCTTCACGTTCTTCAGTGTGACGGTGCCGCCGGGTCCCGCGACCACGCCCGCGCCGACGCCGGTGTTGTCGTCGAGCCGACCCGAATCACCGGTGAGATCGATGGTGGCATCGGACAGGGTGTACTCGCCACCTTTCACGTACAGGCCGCCGACCTTGTCGGCATGCGTCACGATCCTGATGCCCGATGCTTCGCTGTTCGTCACCGCGCCGCCGCTGACATCCGCTGGCATGGATTTGTCGGCGAGATACCTGCCGTTCTCCACGTAGATCACCGGCGTGTAGACGATGCTGGCGCGCGGATCCGGTGGCGGGCCGGCGCGGCGCGGCGCCATTGCGCCCGGCGCGGCATTGCCCGGGGGCGTTGCGCCCGGCGGCGGCGTCTGTGCCTGTACCGACAGCGCTACAGCGCCCAATGCAGCACAAACCCGCAGCGGGTGAAAACGACGCGAAGACGCAGTGCCGATGCATGATTCCGGTCCGCTCATGGTTGTCCCCCTGGCCTGGAAACGGCAAGCCTTTAATCTTCATTAGTACAGGAGAATAAATTCCCCTTTGGGAGAATAAATGCGCCGCGCCCGCTTGCCAACAGCCTTGACACTGCGCCTGCGATTCGCCTCAACCTGGATCGCCCCGCGGCTTGGCCGTGTCAGGTCGCAGGCGGCGCGGGATCGCGCGGTCCGACATGCGCCGCCTGCCTGCGGCGCGGCTCGCGGATCACGATGGTTTCGGCGATGCGGTCGTGCACGGTCTGCGCGTTGGGATGGATGAAGTATTGGAGAAAGCCGAAGCCCAGCTCCAGCCCGGAGGCAGCGTAGCCGAGCGCGCGTTCGACGCAATGCCAGAGGCCGAGCTTTTCGCTGGCCAGCGGCATGACGCGGATGCCGAGCAGCCATTTGCCCGGCGTGCGGCCCTTGCCGATCCAGGTCGCGAGGCCGAAATAGCCGATCAGGATCGGTAGCACCCACCAGGTGCCGGCGCCGACGACAACGAAGTTTTCGTGGCCGAACCGGACCACATGCGCATGTTCGGCGTTGGCGGCGAAATCCGGAAACAGCCTGGACAGCAGGCGGTTGGCCGGCCACATCGCCAAATTCAGCAGCACGAGGTCGATCAGGATCGCCGCGGCGCGCGCCTGGAACGAGGCGAGCGGCACGCCATTCAATGCGTGCTGGTGGCGGGTTTCGTGGCTGGAGAAATTCCCGGGCATGATCTGGCCCCTGGCGGATTGCCGCGTCATCGCGGCCGCATCATCTTCGGCAAGCTGCGGCGCGCATGCAAGCCAGGCCCAGAAAAAAGCCGGCGCTGACTGCATCCCTTGCAGTCGGCGCCGGCCGGGGCTCGAAGCCCCTTTGGGGGTCTTAGAAATTCACCGACATGCGAACGCCGTAGGTGCGCGGATCGGAGAAGTACGCCGTGCTGGTGGTGGTCGGCGTGAAGCTGTTGCCACCGACGCTGAGGGCATAGTCCTCATTGGTCAGGTTGCGCACATAGGCTTCGGCACGCCACTTGCCCTGCGCCGGCTGGAAGCCCAGCGTCAGATCCGCACGCGTGAACTCGGGCTGCTTGTCGATGGCGAAGGCGGCGAACGAGGTGGTGTGATCCGACTCGTGGTGGATGTCCAGATGCGGGGTCCAGGCAGCGCCGCTGGCCAGCTCGAAGCGATGCTCGTAGCCGGCGTTGAACACCCACTTCGGCGCGTTCGCCAGCGGGTTGCCGGTCAGGTCCGCCACGATCGGCGTCGTGCCGGAGTAGTACGTGACCACGAAGTCGTCGTACTTGGCATCCAGGTAGTTGGCGTCGAAGTTCACCTGATCCAGGCGCGAGATCGCCCAGATGGTGGAGAGCTCCAGGCCCTTGCTGGTAGCCGAGGCCGCGTTCACCGTACCGCCGGCCGAGGCCGAGAACGAGTAGGTGATCTGCAGGTTGCTGTAGTCGTAGTAGAACGCCGCGACGTTCACCTGCAGACGATCATCCAGGAAGCGGTTCTTCGAACCGATTTCGTAGTCGATCAGCTTCTCGGGCTTGTAGTAGCGCAGCGCGAGCGGGACCGTCGAGCTGTTGTAGGCAGCGGGCTTGTAGCCCGTGGCATACGTGGCATACAGCAGCGAGCTGGGGGCCAGATCGTACTGCACGCCGGCGCGGTAGGTGGTGAACTTCTGGTCGAACGACGGGTTCGAGATGTCGATCGCGACGGTGCTGCTCAGATCCGAGCTGTCCGGTGCGACGATCAGATCGCCCGTGGCGTACTTGCGGGTCACGTTGTAGCGCGCACCGCCGATGACACGCAGCGCATCGGTCACGCTGTAGGTCAGCTGACCGAACACGGCGCGCTCGCTGCTGGCCATCTGGGCGTCGATGCCCGAGCAGCTGTAGTGGCCGTTGGCGTAGCCGCAGGACACACCGCCGTTCAGATGGTTGTGCTCGATCTCGTCGTACAGGCCGACCACCCAGTCATAGGCGCCGCTCTTGTTGGCCAGACGCAGTTCATGGCTGTACTGGTACTCGTTGGTGTTGGTCTTCTGCTGCACACCGGCGACCACCGGGGTCAGATCCACCGAACCATCGGTATTGTCGGTGTACTGGCTGGTGGTCTCGGAGTTCAGCACCAGATCCTTCACGTAAGCGCCCACGTAGGTCAGCGTGGCGAAGTCCAGGTTCCAGTTGAAGGTCAGGCTGCTGCCCCAGTTGGTGTGGTCATTCGACTGCACGTAGCCGATGGGCAGCGAGTAGTGATGCGCATCGCCGTAGTTGCCGAAACCGTAGCCATCGCTCGGGCAGCCCGAGGAGCTGACGCTGACCGTGGCGCACACCGGGCGCGCGAAGCTGGTGCCCGTGCCGTTGTAGTAATTGGCGCTGAGCATCAGATCGAAGCTCTCGGACGGCGTCCACAGCAGCTTGACGCGGCCGGCCTTGTCGTCCTGGCTGTTCAGGTCAGCCGCCGGAGCGGCCTTCAGGTAGCCGTCATGGCGCGCAGTGCCGAACGAGGCGCGCAACGCCAGCGTGTCGGACAGCGGCACGTTCAGCATGCCCTGGGTCTTGAGCGTATCGTAGGAACCGAACTCGACCGCCGCCGCGCCTTCTTCGGTCTGCGTCGGACGCTTGGTCACGATGTTGATGCTGCCGCCACTGGCGCTGCTGCCATTCAGCGAGCCCTGCGGGCCGCGCACCACTTCCACATGATCCACGTCGAACAGCAGGCTGGTGGTGTTCAGCGAACGCCCCAGGAACACACCGTCGACACCGAAGCCGATCGAGGAGGTGCTGTTCTCCTGGTCCCCGGCGCTGGCGATGCCGCGGATGGTGAAGTTGGTGCCGTTGCCGCTGGGCTGCACCTGCAGGCCGGGCACGACCTGCTGCAGCTGCTGGGCGTTGTCGACGCCGCGCTGGATCAGATCGTCGGCCGAAACGGCCGTGATCGCCAGCGGGGTCTTCTGCAGGTCTTCGGTGCGCTTCTCGGCCGTCACCGTGATTTCTTCCAGCGCACCATCATCAGCGGCGCTTTCGGCGGCCTCCTGGGCCATGGCCTGGCTCACCGACAGCGCCAGCAATGAGCCGGCACTCAGCCAAATCTTCGAACTGAACGTTTTCACTCAAACCCCCTGTCAGGATGTCAATCAGAGCGCCAGAACGCGCATCGCGCCGGCGCCGGCTCTTCGGCGCCGCTTCCGTGGCGCCTTTTTGGACAAGAGCATTCCGGCCGCCTCGGCGCGGAATTCCGCCATCCCTGGGGAAGGACGCCGCGAGGCGTCCGTGCTCGTCGCGTCTATTGGTACTGAGGCAGGTTCAGGCGCTCCACGCAGACGTCTTCGGTGATGTCGACGCCACGCAGACGCTTGAAACGCGCCTCGGTCTCCCAACTCGACGAGAAAGTTTCCGGATCTTCGATGGTGTAGTGGCCCAGCAAGGTGCGACCACCGTCGATGACGCGATAGCGCTCGACCACATGCAGCGACATGCCATGCGGCAGACCGCTGGCATCGAGGAAGGTGCCGACGTCGAAGCCATTGGTGTCGACCACCAGCGTATCGCCGTCCCAATGCCCCACCGATTGTCCCATGTAGGTGGGGCCCACCGGCGGCGTGTGCTCGACGCCCATGTCGATCATGCGGAACTCGCGGTTCCACTGGAACATGAACAGCACCTGCTTCGGCGTCTGCAGGATCTGGAACGGCATGTTCTCGTACTGGATGCGCGGCACGCCGTGCATGTTGCACTGGTACACCGGATCCCAGCGGTTATCGCCGGCGCGGCGTGCAGCGCGCGTCTTCTCGTAGTCGGCGCGCGCCTGCGGCAGCAGCGGCGGTTCCTTGCCGTTCAGTGTCTTCAGCTCCAGCACCGGCTTTTCGATGCGCCAGGTGGCGACGAACCCGGCATGAGCCTGACCAGCTGCCGCAGCACCGGCCGCGACCGACAGCCCCGGCGCAAGGCCGCCGAGCGCGATGATCGAAATTACGCGGCGCCACGCCGTACGGTTCTCAACGAATGCTGTCATAGCCCCGCCCGAATGCATCACTGAACTGTTCGCAGGCGTACTCCATCAGGTGCTGATCGGGCCGCCAGTTGTAGCGCACGCGATAAGTCGCCGGCTTGGACCAGTACTTGTCGCGGTGGTAGGTAAGCTGATCCTCGAGCCGTGTGCCGTTCTCGATCTTGCGGATACGCTCGACGATGCGCAGATCGGGAGTCGCGGTGATGCCGAACTCCTGCTCGCCCTTCAGGCCCACGGTGGTGACCACCAGCGTGTCGCCTTCCCAGTGCGCCACCGAGGTGCCGTAGTAATGCGGCGTCGGCTGCCTAGGGATGGGCCGATCGATGTAGATGCGACGGGTGCGACGATGCTCTTCCTGGATCAGCGTGATCATTCCCGGCGAGGAGACGATCTGCATCGGATAGGTGATGCCGCCGAACTTCGCCGAAGGTTTGCACTCACGCGTCTGCACCGAGGGCACGGCCATGCCGGTGGCGCCCGGCTCCGGCACCTTGCCCTTGTATTCAACCTTCACTTCGAAGGGCGAATACTGGTCGGAATTCACCGTGGTCCACACGCCGCTGAAATCGCGCGCATCGGCCGGCGGCGGCTCGGAGCCCTCCGGTGCACGCCGCGACATGGAGCGCTCACCACCCGCTGCCGCCCCTGGCGGACCGAATCCGGCCGGACCACCCGGCCCTGCGCCAGGCGCTTCAGCGCCACTCGGCGGCGCCTGAGCGACGGCCAGCGCGGCGGCGCCCGCCAGCAGCGTGCCGGTCAACAGTTGCGCGAACGAGCGGTTCACAGCGACGCCCTGCCCGCACCGACGGTCTCGCCGCTGGCGGTGACCACAGTGCGATATTCACCGCCCTTGCGATCGTCCTTGTAGGGCGCATAGGTCACGGTGATCTTGTCGCCCGGCTTCAGACTGCCGGAGGTCCAGCCGGCGCGCGCCAGGATGGACACCGACATGCCCTCGAAGCGGTACTCCTGCTGACCCTGCGGGCTGTCCACCAGCAGGTAGATCCAGGTATGCGGGTTGGTCCAGTAGAACTGCTGCACCGTGCCGCTGACGGTCTGCGGATTGCTCGTGTCGAAGGCATTGCCGGCGTGATGCGCGGCCGCGCCCCGCATGCCACCTGCCAGAGTGAAGGCGGCGATCCATGCGCCGAAGCGCGCTACATTGCGATGGTTCATTGTGCTGGTGAGTCCTTGAATGCCGAGGCGGCGTTCGGACCGCCCTCTCTCTCGAAGTGGTCCACGCGCACGATGCGGCCGCCGACGATCTTGTACAGCGCGCAGATGTAGGCGGCGCCCTGCGCGCCGGGGTTCGGACGCCCGCCTTCCTTGCCGTTCTGCTGCTGCGGCGGCGGCCCCTGCTGGGCGGCCCCCTGCCGCGCCGCGCCGGGCAGCGGTACGCCCGAGTGCAGGCTTTCGCTCATGAAGGGCGTGGCGCGCTCGTACTCAATGGCTTCGCCGGGCTGCGGCACGCGGCCACCCTGGATGGTGTAACCGAACACCACACCGTGCTCGACGTCGACGATGGGATTGCGCGTGTCGCGCATCAGCATGCGACGCGGCTGCGCAGCCGGTGCGCCCGGCGCGCGCGCCGCTGCGGGCGGCTGATCGCGCCCGGCCTTGCCGGTGCCGGGAATGCCATTCTTGCCGCCGTATTCGACGATGCCGCCACAGGTCGGACCCGAGGGCGAATCCTCCTTGGTCAGCTCGACGTTGTTCTCGAAGAAGTGGCAGGGCTGGGGATGAGGGCCCAGATCCGCGAATGGCGCATCATCTTCGTTGCGCGAGCTCCACGACTCGGTGAAGGCTTCCGCAGCCCGCACCAGCTCGGCGCGGGTATTGCGCTGCGCGCGCGGTACGCTGGCGCGGTAGACGGCGGTGAAATCCGCCTTCGGATCGTTGCCGAAGAAGGTGGCTTCGCCATCGCGCACCAGGAACACTTCACTCTGCGTGATCTTGCGGCCTTCGACCTTCAGACGCAGCGTGAAGTAGGCCGGCTTGCCGTCGTTGATGGCGTAGCCGACCGCAGCCGTCTGACCGCTGAGCGGGTCGGCCAACTGCATCTGGTAGACGATCTTCGTGAGCGTCGTCCAGTAGCGCTCGCCCGGCTTGATCGGAAAGTTGTTGTGGATTTCGCGGAAATCCGCGCTCAGCGGCAGGCCGCTCGGGTCATGGCGCAGCACCTGCGCCTCGTAGCGGTTCAGCAGCTGCAACAGGCAACTGCGACTGCAGTCGGCCGCCATCGAAGGAGCGCTGGCCAGCATGCCGGCCAGCAGCAGCCAGCCCCCGGCACGCGCCGCACCGGCACGGAACAGATCAAAAACCACCAGACCCCCAAGCGGTTACGGACCGCACGAGTTAAAGCAGGCACCCTCAGGGACGTGACGAAATCCCCGGGGCTTCATTCACCTGTACGTGCGAGGCGGCGTTTTTACTTCGCTGCCGTCCGGAACGGGGCCGGCCTACAATGAGCACCTTCCATACGGCCGGCACCGCAGGACATACCATGACCGACAGGCTCGATCGATTGATGCAGCAGATGCGCCCGACAGAACAGCCCGATGCGCGCGCGGGCGAGCTGGTATCCGACGTTCTGCGCGGCATCGATGCGGCCCAGCGACGGCGGCTGCAACGGCGCCGCGAATGGCTGCTGCATGCGGCGGCCCTGCTGCTGGCGCTGGGTGCGGGCTTGATGCGTGGCGAGTCCGGCGCCCGCAGCATTCTGGCAATGAACAGCAGCGCACCCACCGACCTGACGGAGCCACATCGATGAGCCGCCTCAGCGTATTGCTGATGCTGGTCATCTCGATCTGCGCCGGCATGGTGGGCGCACAGATCATGGTCGAGCGTGCGCTGAAGGCCTACCCGGGCCCGCCGGCCGGCGCATTGGCCGGCGCGGCAGCCATCGCGCGCAACACTGTCGAACTGAGCGAGGCGCAGAAACGTGAATTGACGCGCATCGAGGCGACGCACACCGCGCGCATGCGCGAGCTGCGCCGCGAAGTCTCCGCGGCCACACTGGGTCTGCGTAACACGATGGATACCGCCCCCGATCAGGGCGACGCCGGCCAGGCAGCCGCACAGCGCCTGCAGGCCGCCAGCGGCGAGCTGCTGTCGGAAAGTCTGGCCTTCCTGCAGGATGTCCGCCGACTGCTGACGCCATCACAGCGCGCGCAGCTGGACACCAAGATCCAGCATCTGCTGGAAAACACGGCTCGCAACACCTGAAGTGCGCGCGCCGCGGTCGCGAACTTGACGCGCTCCACTTCCATCCCGCCTGCCACCGATCTGCCATCCGATCGGGCGCTGGTCGAGCAATCGCTGGGCGGTGATCGTCACGCCTTTGCGACGCTGATCGCGCGCCATGGGGATGGGCTCTACCAGTTCGCCATCCGCCATGTGCCACAGCGCGCCGATGCCCATGACGTCGTGCAGGACACCTTCATCGCCGCCTGGCAGGCCCTGCGCAGCTACGATCCGGATCGACCACTGTATGTCTGGTTGCGCAGCATCCTGTTCAACCGCTGTCGCGACCTGGCGCGCAAGGCAGCCGTGCGACGCATACTGGTGCTGTTCGGTGCCGGTGACCCGCAGCAGATCGAGGCCGTCGCCGATCCCGCACCACACGCTGAGGTGGCGCTGACACAGGCCGCGGCCCTGCGGCGCTTCGAAGCCGCATTGAATAGCCTGCCGCATGCCCTGCGCGAGCCGCTGGTACTCACACAGTGGGATGGATTATCGGCACGCGAGGCGGCCGAACTGCTCGGCACCAATGCCAGGGCGGTGGAGAACCGCATCTACAAGGCTCGCAAGAAACTGGCCACCCTGCTGCAGCCGGAAGATCTGCAGGATCTGGGGGAGTCGCCGTGATCCGCCCATTCGGAGTGCTGGCCGATGGTGGCATCGTGGAGAGCGTTACGCTTGGAGATGACCACGGCCTGCAGGCCGAGATTCTTACCTACGGCGGGATCCTGCGCAGCCTGACGCTGCCGGTCCGGGGGCAGCGCCGCCAACTGGTGCTGTCACTGCCCGACCTGGCCGCTTACGTCGCCGATGCCAGCTATCAGGGTGCCCTGATCGGTCGCTGCGCCAATCGCATTGCCGGCGCAAGCTGCACGCTGGAGGACCGCCATTGCGTCCTGGCCGCCAATGAGGGCGAGCATCATCTGCACGGCGGTCATCGTGGGTTCGGCAAGCGCCTGTGGCAACTGCTGCAGTTCGATGCGGCGCCGAACCCGCGCCTGCTGCTGCAATTGCAATGCGCCGATGGCGAGGAAGGCTATCCCGGCGCTCTGCGGGTAACTGCCGAATTCAGCGTGACGGCGCAGCAGCTGGACCTGCGGCTGCGGGCCAGCTCGGATCGGACCACGGTGTTCAACCCCACCTATCATCCCTACTTCAATCTGACGGGTGATCCTGCCCTGCCGGTGGACAGCCATCGTCTGAGGATTGCTGCGGGGGCATTCCTGCCCGTCACTCCCGACCGGATCCCCACCGGCGAACGGCGCCGCGTGGACGGCACCACTTTCGACTTCCGCGCACTGCGCAGCGTGCGTTCGACGGAAGATGAGGGTTTTGATCACTGCTGGACACTGGATGCCGGGCGCGACTGCGATGCCGAGCTGCACTCACCGCAGGGCGACGTCTCGCTGCGGCTGTCGAGCAATCAGCCGGGGTTGCAGTTCTACACCGGCCAGGGGTTGACTCAGCGGCATCCGGGCTGGCATGGCCTGTGTCTGGAACCCGGCGGCTGGCCCAATGCCGTCAATGAAGCCGCTTTCCCCTCCGTCATTCTCGAAGCCGGCGCGGGCTTCGAAGCGCTGTTCCACTACCGGTTCAGCACTCCGGGCAACGACTGATCAGCGCTCCTTGCGATTCTGCAAGGCCACCAGCACGCGGGCCTCGCCCGCAGCAAGCCGCCCCTGCCCCCCATTGAAGGGCACCACCGAAGGACTCGGCACGGCCACGGCGCCATGATTCAGCGCCGCGGCTACGATGGGCGCCGGCGCCGAAGCCAGGCGCACCGGCCTTTTCTGGTTGTCGAGGATGGCATTGCTTTCGAAGCGCAGCAGATCCAGCTGCTCGAACACGCGCTCCAGATCCCGGGTGACCGTACGCCGCAGCTTCACGACCGTGCGCAGTTCCAGGATGGTCACCACGCCCAGCATCAGCACAGCCGTCGCCAGCGCAGCCAGGGTGTAATCGTAGTTCATGATCATGGGCTTGGTTCCTCGCGCCGTGGCACATCGACGGCATTTTGACTCCTGCCTGTGTAAGGAGCAGGAAGCGTGCCAATCGGCGCGCCGGAATCTCAGGAGCGGGAAACCTGATCGCCGAGTACGACGACCGTCACACGGCGATTGGCGCTGCGGCCGGCCGGCGTGGCATTGCTCTCGAGCGGCGAGTACTGCGACTGACCGGCAACCGACAGTCGCTGCGGATCGATGCCGCGATCCATGAACAGATGCACCACACTGGCGGCGCGGGCCGAAGACAGCTCCCAGTTGGAGGGAAACTGCGCCGTGCGGATCGGCACATTGTCGGTATGACCCTCGACGCGCACCGCATTGCCGAACTTGCCCAGCGAGCCCGCCAGCATCTGCAATATCTGCGCGGCCCTGGGCGAGAGCTGCGCGGAACCGCTGGTGAACAGCGCATCCGAACTGATCTGCACTTCGATGTTGTTGCCATGCCGGCGCACGTTGATCTGACGGGTTTTGGTCAGCTCCGCCATGGCGCCTTCGATATCGCCCTGGATCTTCTGCAGCTCCTGATCGAGCTGCGCGGCGCGCTGGGCCGCCGCCGCAGCCGCGGCATCGGTCACCGCCAGCCGGCTGCTGCGCTTCTGGTCGGAGCGGCGCGTATCGCCGCTGGTGGAGCTCATCGGCAGCGCGCTGCCCATCAGGCGCTTGACCTCCTCGCGCGGCATCTGGACGGACACGGTGGTGCCCACCTGGATGGGATCGGGAATTTCCGGCGTGCCCCTGAAGGCCGCGCTCAGCGCCGCCGACACCACGCGGTACTTGCCGACGTTCAGCGAAGAGATGGCGTACATCACCACGAAGAACGCCAGCAGCAGCGTGATCAGATCGCCATAGGGGATGGCCCAGGCTTCGTGGTTCTGATGCTCCTCATGCCGCTTGCGTCGTGCCATCGATCCGTTCCTAGTGCAGGAAGCCGGTCAGACGGTTTTCGATGCTGCGCGGATTCTCGCCCTGGGCGATGCCGATCAGGCCCTCGATCATCATCTCGTTGAAGTGCGCCTGGATCTGCACGGCGCCTTTGAGCTTGTTGGCCATCGGCAGAAAAATCAGATTGGCCATGCCGATGCCGTACACCGTGGCGGTGAATGCAGCGGCGATGCCATGCCCCAGCTTGCCGGGGTCATCCAGGTTCTGCATCACGGCCATCAGGCCCAGCACGGCGCCGATGATACCCAGCGTGGGCGAGTAGATACCCATGCCTTCGAATACTTTGGCGGCACGCAGATCGGCGCTTTCGCGTGCCTGCATGTCGACTTCGAGCGTGGCGCGGATCGCGTCCGGCTCATTGCCGTCCACCACCATCTGCAGCCCACGACGCAGGAACCAGTCGCCTTCGCGCTTGAGCTGCGGCTCCAGGCCCAGCAGGCCCTGGCGGCGCGCGATATGGCTCCAGTCGCAGAGCTTCCTGATCAGCGACTGCGGTTCATGGTTCGGCGGCCGGAAGATCCACGGCAGGATCTGCATGGCACGGCGCATGGCCGGCATCGGCGTCTGCACGCAGATGGCTGCAATGGTGCCAACGATGACGATCATGAAGGCCGCCGCCGACAGCAGCGCATGAATGCCCGCGCCCTTCAGCACGGCGCCGACCAGGATCGCGACCAGCGCCAGCAGCAAGCCGATGATGCTGAGGATGTCCATGATGGAGGGCCTCAGTTGCACCACTCGGTCAACCGCGAGCGCAGTCGCAGCAGGGCCTGGCCATGCAGCTGACAGACGCGCGACTCGGTGACCTTCAGAACTGCGCCAATCTCCTTGAGGTTCAGTTCCTGTTCGTAATAGAGCGACAGCACCAGCCGCTCGCGTTCGGGCAGACCATCGATGGCTTTGATGACCGCCTGGCGACGCGAATCGTCCAGCGTCTCCTCCATCGGCGTGGCGGCATCGTCGGCGATGCGATCCATCGTCGAGCTCTCGCCGTCCTCGCCATCATTGAGGCGCAACAGCTGGCAGCCCAGCGCGTCCTGCACGATGCGGTGATAGTCGGTGAGGCTGACGCCCATGTGGGCAGCCACTTCGGTGTCGCTGGCCTCGCCACCACGCAGGGTCTCGATTTCGCGCAGCGCCGCGGCGGCTTCACGCGCCTTGCGATGCACCGAACGCGGCGCCCAGTCGAGCTTGCGCAGCGCGTCGAGCATGGCACCGCGGATACGGATGCCGGCGTAGGTTTCGAAACTCGCGCCACGTCCTGCGGCGTAGTGTTGGGCTGCCTCCAGCAGGCCGATCATGCCCGCCTGGATCAGATCCTCGACTTCCACCTGCGGCGGCAGGCGCCCGGCCAGATGGTAGGCAATGCGTTTGACCAGATCGGCATGCTGCCGGACGAGCGCATCCATGTCGCGCGCCGGTGCCGCGTTCTTGTAGGCTCTGACACCGTTCACTTGATGACCTTTAGCCGCGGTTCGCGGCGCGCCAGCAATCGTTCCACGAAAAATTCGATCCGGCCGCTCGGTCCCGCAGGCATCGGCCACTTGTCGGCAGCCGTCGCCAGTTTCTTCAGGGCTTTTGCAGCCTCGCTGCCCGGGAAGGCCTCCACCACGGTCCGCTGGCTGCGCACCGACTTCTGCAAGGCGGCGTCCTCGGGCACATCTCCGACCAGCTCCAGGGTCACGTTCAGGTAGCGATCCGTGACCCGGGCCAGCCGCTTGAACAACTCCTCCGACTGCGCGCGGCTGCGACTCTGGTTGACCACCACGCGGAAGTGGCTGACGCCGTAGTCACGGCTCAGCAGCTTGATCTGCGCGTAGGCATCGGTCAGCGAGGCCGGCTCATCGCGCAGCGCCACCAGCACATGCTGGGCCGCTGCACCGAGGCGCAGCACCGAGTCATGGATGCCGGCGGCGGTATCCACGATCAGCGTGTCGAAGCCGGTCAGCCCGCTGAAGGCGCTGACGATGGCCGCATGCTCCGCCGTGCCCAGCGAGGCCATGCGCGCCACACCCGAAGAGCCGGGGATGACCTTCAGGCCACTGGGCGCCTCCACCAGCACTTCCTCGAGCGAACGCTCGCCGCTGAGCACATGTTCCAGCGTGTACTTGGGCGAGAGCCCGAGCAGCACGTCGACATTGGCCAGGCCCAGATCACCATCCAGCAACAGCACCCGGCGCCCCTGCTGCATCAGCGCGGTGGCCAGATTCACGGCAATGGCGGTCTTGCCCACACCACCCTTGCCGCCGGTGATGGCGATGACCTGGACCGGGGGCGGCATGGCCACAGGTTCGGCCAGTGCGCTTCTACGCAGCGTCATGCAAGCTTCCTCCGAAACGACGCGACAACAATTCTTCATCGGCGCTGTTCTGCGCCTGACGCGCCAACTCCACGGCCCGTGCCACCAGATTGTGGGCACGCGCCGGGCGCAAATCCTCGGGGATCCGAGGTCCATCACTGAGCAACGCCACCGGCAGCTGGCTGCGCACCAGCGCCGAGAGCACCCCACCGAGCGCACTGGCTTCGTCCATGCGCGTCAGTACCGCGCAGCAGGGACTCAACTCTGCGTAATTGCGTACCGCTTCCTCGAGCACGCCGCCCTGCGCGCTCGCCGGCAGCACCAGCATGGTTTTCAGGGCCGCATGCACGCGTGTGAGCTGCGCGAGCTGGGCCATGCCCGGCGCGTCGCGCATGGCCACACCGGCGCTGTCCACCAGCACCAGCGGCACATCGGCCAGCGCCGAGAGGCGGGCGCGCAATTCCTCTTCGCCGGCCACGGTGAACACCGGCACCTGCAGCAGCCGGCCGAGCGCGCGCAGCTGCTCATGCGAGCCCAGGCGTTCCTCGTCGGCGGAGATGATGGCCAGGGTGTGCGGCGGATTCTCCAGCACCCAGCGCACGGCGAGCTTGGCCAGCGTCGTGGTCTTGCCCGAGCCCGGCGGACCGGCCAGCGCCAGCATGCCGCCCTGGGCCACTGGCGAATCGCAGCAGTTGATGCGTCGAGCCACCAGCGCCATGGCCAGGCGCGGCAGCTGCGCTGCTTCGACATCCGCCGGCATCTCGTTGCTCAGCTGCAGGGCCACGTCGCGACCCAGACCCAGCGTGGTCAGTTCGCTCAGCACCTGCGCGCGCAACGGCTCGCGACGCGTGAAATCGTTCCAGGCCAGCGCCGCCAGCTGGCTCTCCAGCAACTGGCGCAGGCTGCGCAACTCCTCGCCCACCGCGCTGTTCACCGGGGGTGCAGCCTCCTGGCGCGCCAGTTGCGGCGCGCCGGGGAATTCGAAGGTTTCACCCACCGCCAGCGGCGTATCGACGGCGGCCGCCAGTTCGTAATCGACCGCCACACAGACTTCCACGCCCGTGCTGCTCTCGCGGGTGTCGAGGATGACCGCATCGGGTCCCAGCTCCTCGCGCGCCATTCGCAGGGCAGTGCGCATATCAGCGGCGGCATAACGCTTCATTTTCATAATCAGCGTCCTACGGTGGCGACCAGGCGCACACGACGGTTATCGGGAATTTCGTTCCAGGCCAGCACGCGCAGATTGGGCAGGCCGGCGCGCGCAAAGCGCGCCAGCACCGGCCGCAGCGGTGGCGAAACCATCAGTACCGCCGGTTCGCCCAAGGCTTCCTGGCGCGAGCCGGCTTCGCTGAGGCGGGTCTGCAGGCGTTCGGCCAGCCCGGGCTCCAGTGCCGCGGCATTGCCATTGGGCGAGGCCAGCGAGTTCTGCAGCAGCTGTTCCAGATCCGGGTCGAGCGTGATGACCGGCAACTCGGCCTGCGGCCCGGCCAGTTCCTGCACGATCTGACGACCCAGTGCGATGCGCACCTGCCCCTGCAGTACGGCCGGGTCCTGGGTGCGCGAGGCGTGTTCGGCCAGTGTCTCGAGGATGGCGCGCAGATTGCGGATGGGCACGCGCTCGGCCAGCAGGCCCTGCAGTACGCGCACCACCACCGCCAGCGGCAGCAGCTTGGGCACCAGGTCTTCGACCAGGCGCGGTGAAGTCTTGGCGAGGCCATTCAGCAGCTGCTGCACTTCCTCGTGTCCGATGAGTTCATGGGCATGCAACTGCACCAGGTGGCTCAGATGCGTGGCCATCACGGTGCCGGCATCGACCACGGTGTAACCCAGCGACTGCGCGTGTTCACGCTGTGCGGGCTCGATCCAGATCGCCTCCATGCCGAAGGCCGGATCACGCACCTCGATGCCCGCGGGTTTGCCGAACACCTGGCCGGGATTGATGGCCAGCTCGCGCTCGGGATAGACGATGCCCTCGCCGACGGCCACGCCACCCAGCAGGATGCGGTAGCTGTTCGGCGGCAGATCCAGGTTGTCACGGATGTGGACCACCTGGACCAGGAAGCCCAGTTCGTGGCTGAGCTTGCGGCGCACACCACGGATGCGCGCCAGCAGTTCGCCACCGGTGTTCTTGTCGACCATGGGCACCAGGCGGAAGCCGATCTCCAGGGCGATCAGATCCACCGGCTGCACATCGTCCCAGGAGAGATCCTTCTGCTCGGCCGGAACGGCGCTGGCTTCGGTGGCCGCAGTCTTTTCGACCAGCGGTGCCGCAGCCACGCGCAGCTCGCGCTGATGCAGCAGCCAGGCACCCGTGCCCAGCCCCGCGGCTGCCGCCAGAAACGCCAGGTTCGGCATGCCCGGGATCACACCCATGATGCCCAACAGCAGGCCGGCGATGGCCAGACCCTTGGGCTGCATGAACAGTTGTTTGGCCACTTCGTTGCCCAGATCCTGGGCCCGCGACATGCGCGTCACGATGATGGCCACACCGGTGGACAGCAGCAGCGCGGGGATCTGCGCCACCAGGCCGTCGCCGATGGTCAGCAGCGTGTACACGCGTGCGGCTTCGGAGAAGCTCAGGCCATGGCTCAGTGTGCCGATGGCCAGACCGCCGATGATGTTGATGACCAGAATGAGAATGCCGGCGGTGGCGTCACCGCGCACGAACTTGCTGGCACCGTCCATGGAGCCGTAGAAGTCCGCTTCGGCCCGAACCTCGGCGCGCCGCTCGCGCGCCTGATCCTGCGTGATCAGGCCGGCGTTCAGATCGGCGTCGATGGCCATCTGCTTGCCGGGCATGGCATCCAGGGTGAAACGCGCACTCACTTCCGAGATGCGGCCTGCGCCCTTGGTCACCACCACGAAGTTGATGATGGTCAGGATCGCGAACACCACGATGCCCACGGCATAGTTGCCGCCGACCACGAATTCACCAAAGGCCTCGATGACGCGCCCCGCGGCGCTGGTGCCCTGATGGCCATTGAGCAGCACCACGCGGGTGGAGGCGACGTTCAGCGCCAGGCGCAGCAAGGTGGCCAGCAGCAGCACGGTGGGGAAGATCGCGAATTCCAGTGGCCGGGACACGTTGATGACGGCCACCACGATCAGCACCGACAGCGCGATGTTGAAGGTGAACAGCACGTCCAGCGCCAGCGGCGGCAACGGCAACACGATCATTGCCAGGGTGCCGAGCAGCAGCAGCGGGGCGCCCAGCCCGGTGCGCAGCAGCTGGCGCAGGGTGGCGGGCGCAGTCATGGTGTGGGTCGTGGAAGCGGCCATGAGTCTCTAGGAGCAATTCCCGTGCCGGAGCCGAAGTGACGGCAAACCGGCGCGTTTTCCCGATGTTTTTGCGAACTGCCTCACACTTCAACCCGGCGGCAGCTCGATCTGCGGCGGCCTGGGCGCCGCCAATCCGACACGTCGGGCACGACGCAGCTGGTAGACGTAGGTGAGGATCTGCGCGACGGCGGCGTACAGGCGCGCCGGAATCTCGTCGCCCAGCTCGCAGGAGGCGTGCAGCGCGCGCGCCAGGGGCGGCGCCTCGACGATGGGGACCTTGTGCTCGGTGCCGATCTCGCGGATGCGCAGCGCCAGCAGTTCGGTGCCCTTGGCGATCACGATGGGCGCGCGCATGCGCTTGTCGTCGTAGCGCAGCGCCACGGCGTAGTGGGTCGGGTTGGTGACGATGACATCAGCCTTCGGCACCTCGCTCATCATGCGCCGGCGCGACATCTCGTTCTGCAGGCGGCGGATGCGGCCCTTCACCTCGGGATTGCCCTCGGTTTCCTTGGCCTCGTCGCGCAATTCCTCGCGCGTCATCTTCAGGTCGCGGTGGTACTGCCACAGCGCCAGCGGCACATCCACCAGCGCCAGGAAGGCCAGCGCGCCGCCCAGCGCGATCAGCGCCGTGCCGCACAGGCTCATGGCATGGCCGATGGCCACGCCGATCGGCTCCACGCTCAGCGAGTTGTACTGCCCCATCTGCCGGCGCAGCACCACGAAGGCGACGATGCCGACCACCGTCACGCGCAGCAGCGCCTTGCCCAGTTCGATGAAGCCGCGCAGCGAGAACACGCGGGTGATGCCGGCGATCGGATCGAGGCGCTCCCACTTCAATCCCAGCGCCTCGGTGCTGAACGACCAGCCGCCCAGCGCCAGCGGCGCCAGCACCGCGGCGGCCAGCAGCAGACCGAACAGCGGCACCAGCGACAGCACGGCCTCGAACAGGCCGCTGCCGAGCGCCTGGGTCATGGCGCCGTCCTGCATGGCGGCGTCACGCGTGAAGCTCAGGCCATGGCGCATCATGGACAGCAGCTGCCCACCGATGCTCTGGCCCATGAAATACATGCCCAACCCGCCGGCCAGCGTCACCATGGCGGCGGACAGATCGCGCGAGCGCGGGACATTACCCTGCTTGCGGGCTTCGTCCAGCCGTCGTTGTGAGGGGCTTTCTGTGCGGTCTTCGTTATCGTGCTCGGCCATGGCGTACTGCTAAATCGGCGCTAGCGCGGAGCCACCAGGCTCTGCAGGTTGGTGAAGGTCTCGGCCAGCAGCTGGGTGAAGCCGGTCTGCATGGCTGGCAGGCCCAGCAGCACGATGATCAGACCGAACATCAGCGTCACCGGCAGGCCCAGTGCGAACAGGTTCAGCGCCGGGGCCGCGCGGCTGGTGACGCCGAAGGCCAGGTTGATGACCAGCAGCGAGGTCATGCCGGGCAGCGCGATATGCAGCGCACCCGAGAACAGCGTGCTGCCCCAGGTGGCGATGCCGAAAAGCTGGCGGGTGCCGATGCCGGTGGGGCCGATGGGCAGCGTCTGGAAGCTGCCTACCAGCAGCCGCAGCAGCGCGATATGCCCGTCCAGCGCCAGGAAGGTCAGCGTGCCGACGATGACGTACAGCTGGCCCAGCACCGGCGACTGCGCGCCGCGCAGCGGATCCATGTTGAAGGCGAAGCCCAGACCCATGCCGTTGGCCAGCAGCTGGCCGGCCAGCGCCAGCGCATCGAAGGCGATCTGCAGCACGAAACCCAGCGCGATGCCGATCAGGATCTGCTGCACGCCGGTGAAGATGCCATCCACGCTCTGCAGATCCAGCGCCGGCACCGGCGGCAGTACCGGCTGCACCGCCACCGTCAGCGCCATGGCCAGCAGCACCCGCACCCGGCGCGGCACATGGCTGGCGCCGAACACCGGCGCCACCATCAGGCAGCCGCCGATGCGCAGGAACGGATACATCACCGCTCCCAGCCATCCCAGCATCTGTGCCAGATCCACCCGCATCGCGTCTGTCCGTCGATCCGCCGCTCAGCCGATCAGGCTGGGAATGCTCTGGATGAGCTGCGTGGTGTAGCTGACCAGGTTCTTCAGCATCCAGGAGCCGGCCAGCAGCAGCGTGGCACCAATGGCCAGCACCTTGGGAATGAAGGACAGGGTCATTTCGTTGATCTGCGTGGCAGCCTGAAAAATGCCGACCAGCAGGCCCACGGCCAGCGCCACCAGCAGCAACGGCGCGGCCAGCAGCACGGTCATCTCCAGCGCGCGCTGGGCAATGCTCATCACAGTCTCGGGGGTCATCGGGGATTCTCGTTAGTGGTAGAAGCTGGCAGCCAGCGAACCCATCACCAGGGTCCAGCCGTCCACCATGACGAACAGCATCAGTTTGAAGGGCAGCGAGATCAGCACCGGCGAGAGCATCATCATGCCCATCGACATCAGCACGCTGGCCACCACCAGATCGATGATGATGAAGGGGATGAACAGCAGGAAGCCGATCTGGAAGGCGGTTTTGAGTTCCGAGGTGGCGAAGGCCGGCACCAGCACCGTCAGCGGCACGTCATCGCGGCTGGCGTAGCCCTTGCTGCCGGTAATGCGCGCGAACGAGGCGATATCGGTCTCGCGCGTCTGCTCCAGCATGAAGGTGCGCAGCGGTGCGATGCCACGCTGCAGCGCCGTGGTCGTATCGATGCTGCCCTCCATGTAGGGCGCCACGGCTTCGGTGCGGATCTTGTCCACCACCGGCGCCATAACGAACAGCGTCAGGAACAGCGCCAGACCGACCAGCACCTGGTTGGGCGGCGACTGGCCCGCGCCGATGGCCTGCCGCAGGATGGACAGTACGATCACGATGCGGGTGAAGGCCGTCATCATCAGCAGCGCTGCCGGCAGCAGCGTGATGGCCGTCATCAGCGCCAGCAGCTGGATGGTCAGCGAATAGCTCTGGCCGCCACCGGAAGTCTGCACGGTCAGCGCCGGAATGCCGGGTGTGGCGGCCGCTGCGTTCACCGCCAGCGGCAGCAGCAGCGCCAGGGCGGACCAGCCTGCCGTGCGCAACCAGAGCGCCGCGCGCGGGACGCGCAGGGCTTTCGGGTCTGCGGCTGTCATAGACCCAGACTCCGGCGCAGCAGCGCCGCGAAGTTCGGGCGGTTGGGATCTTCGCCCGGCGCGACGCGCGGATCTTCACCGGCGATGCTGGCACCCGGATCGAAGCGATGCAGCAGCGTGACGCTGCCCGCTGCCACGCCCACCAGCAGCCGCTCCCCGCCCACCCGCAACAGCACCGCGCGTTCGCGCGTGCCGAGCGTGGCCTGGGAGATCAGCTCGATGCCAGCGCCGCTGCTGGCCTGCAGGCGACGCAGGCGTCGCGCCAGCCACGCGGCGGCGAAGATGGCCAGCAGCACGATCGACAGCGACAGGACGATGCGCAAGGCGCCGCCTGCAGCCGCCGGGACACTGGGTTGTGCCGGAGCCGCGAACAGCGCTGCGTCGGCAGCGCCGGCGATGGCCGGCGAAAGTGTGATCAAGGTCGCAAACAAGGCTCTCAAGGGCAGAACTCCACATTGTGTTCTGCACCTTCAAAGCAATGTGCGTGCCAGCGCCATGCGCCGGAAAACCGGCGATGCGCGTGATGGGACGGGCGCGAACGCGCCCGCCATGAATCAACCCAGCGCGGCCTGCAGCGTCTCGATGTCGGTCTGTGATTCGAGCACGATGCGCACCAGCGCCGCCTCGTTCAGCGCCAGTCGATTGGCAGCCGGCAGCGACACCAGCGTGGCGTCGTCACCATGGCCGGCAGCCATGTTTTCCTCCAGACGCACGGCGACGATCAGCAGATCGTGCAGATCCGGCGGTCCCAGGTGGTCGCGCTCGACATCGAGCTGGCCGCCCACCGCACTGCTGATCTCGGCCGGCAACTTCCAGTTCTCGGTCAGCGCCTGACCGATGGCCGGATGCCATTCGCGCAGCGTCGTATCGCGCTGCTCCGGCGGACCAAACAATTCCGGCAGACGCACCGAGCGCGCCACGATGTAGATCTTGCCGATGTTGTGCATCAGCCCGGCCAGCATTGCCTCATCGGTCCGCAGGCGGCGGGATTCGCGGGCGATGGCCTGCGCCAGCGCCGCGACACGCACGCCTTCCATCCAGCATTTTTCCAGCTCACCGCGCACCGGCGCGAGCTCCACGGCGCGGCGCAATTGCTGCTGCGCATAGGCCAGGGCGGCAGCACGGATGTTCTCCTGACCGATGCGCGTGACCGCAAATTTCAGATCGGTGATGGGATTGCCGCCGCGACGGAGCATGGCCGAATTGGCCAGCGCCAGCACGCGGCCAGTGAGGCCGGCGTCCGAACCCACCACACGGCCAATGCGCTCGGTGGTGATGTCCGCATCCGCCAGCGCATGCTGCAGACGGGCCGCCACGTCCGGGAAGCCCGGCAGTTCGACGCGGCCGGCAGACAGCTCGCGCGCCAGATTGCTGACGAACTCATAGGGCGTCAGAGGCTTCTCGCCCTGAACATTGGAACGGTCGACTGCGGCAGGACTCACTCTCACCTCGTACTTCAAATCCGGACTCGGCCCTCCGTTATCGTCGCCATGCAGGAGAACCTTGAACTTAATTGTTACTTCAGTTTGCGGATTCGTTCCGCCGGACTGATCACATCCGTCAGACGAATTCCGAATTTCTCGTTCACGACCACCACCTCGCCATGCGCGATCAGCGTGCCGTTGACATAAATATCGAAGGGCTCGCCGGTGGCCCGGTCCAGCTCCACCACCGAGCCTTGATTGAGCTGCAGCAGGTTGCGGATCGAGATGCGGCTGCGCCCGACTTCCAGTGACAGCGTGACTGGAATGTCCAGCACGACATCCAGATTGACCTCCGGCTTGCCGCCGGCCCCTTCCGACTGCAGGGCTTCGAGTTCCGCGGCCTGCACATCTGCCTGAGTATTCATTTCTTGCCTACCGATATGTCAGCGAGTACCGAGCGCTTATGGCGCACCACTCCTTGGGTGATCTTCATGGCCTGCATGCCGCGCGAGGCACCGAAACTGCCGCGCAACACCGGCACGCCTTCCGCATGCAGCGTCAGGTTGCCGTCGAAATCGCAAGGGATGACGTCCCCCGGTTTGAGATCCAGCAGACGCGCCACCGTCAGAGTGGTGTGCCCCAGCACCGGGGTCATCTCCAGTTCCGCGCCCTCGATCTCCTCGCGCAGGGTCTGGCCCCAGCGCTCATCCTGTTCGGCCCGATCGCTCTGCACGCCCGAATCCAGCAGGTCGCGGATCGGCTCGATGGCGGAATACGGGATGGTCACCTGCATCTGGCCCTTGGCTCCTTCCAGCTCGATCGTGAAGGCGCAGATCACCACGATCTCCGAAGGGCTGACGATGTTGGCGAAATTCGGGTTGATCTCCGAATTGATGTATTCGATGTCCAGGTCCGCAACCATGGTCCACGCTTCGCGCAGATCCACGAAAGCCTGTCTCATCACCATCTGGATCACGCGCGCCTCGGTCTGCGTGAACTCGCGGCCCTCGATCTTGGTGTAGCGGCCGGTACCGCCGAAAAAATTGTCGACCAGTGCAAACACCAGCTTGGCGTCCAGCACGAGCAGGCTGGTGCCGCGCAGCGGCTTCAGATGCATCATGTTCAGGCTGGCGGGCACGTACAGGGTCTGCACGTATTCGCTGAACTTCATCACCTGCACCGGCGCAACCGCCACTTCCGGGGAGCGACGGATCATGTTGAACAGACTGATGCGCAGCAGGCGCGCAAAACGGTCGTTGATCATCTCCAGCGTCGGCATGCGCCCGCGCACCAGACGCGTCTGCGTGGCCAGATCATAGGAACGCGGCGCGCCATTGTCCGGCGGGGCCTCGGTCGAAACCGCACCGGTGTCCACGCCCTTGAGCAGCGCGTCGATCTCGTCCTGATTGAGGATGTCCGCCTGGTTCATTACTGGATCACGAAGCTGGTGAAATACACGCCTTCGATGAGCTTGCCGTCATAGCCCTCGGCGGTGACCACCTTGGCAATGGTGGCGAGCGCCTGTTTGCGCAGCTCTTCCTTGCCCTCGGCGGTGTTCAGCGTCTCGAGCTTCTGACCCGAGAGCAGCAACAGCATGTCGTTGCGGATCGCCGGCTCGTTCTCCTTGATGGCCGCGGAGACCTTGGCGTCACGCGTCATGGCTTCCATCGCCACCTGCAGGTAACGCGTGCCGTCGTCGCCGGAGAAGTTGACGATGAAGGCAGGATCAAACTTGTAGTACAGCGGCGCCGCCTTGACCACGGGCGCGCCAACGGCCGGCTTGGCCTGTTCCGGCTGCTTGCCGCCAAAGGCGAAATAGGCGCCCGCGCCACCGCCGAGCACCACAGCCATGATAGTGATGAGCATCAGCTTGCTCTTGCCGCCCTTGGGCGCTTCCGCGCCAGCAACGGCTGCCGCCGCAGCGGCCTTCTTTGCATCAGCCATAGGAACCTCCTCTCACCTCAGAGCAAGCTGCATGCCAGCATTGCAGCGTCGGCATTCCGTCATTTTCATCAGGCATATTCATCCACCAGACCGACGCTGGCGCGGCTCGGCGCAGCGACGACACTCTCGTCGTTGTGATCCGCATCACGATTCGCGGCATTGGGCACCGGCGCATGATGCTGGGCCTGCTGCGACTGCTGCTGCACCGTCGCCTGCCCCAGACTCAGGCCACTGCCGGCGAGCATGGCGCGCAGCTGCGGGATGCTCTGTTCCAGGCTGTCGCGCGTTTCGGAGTGTTGGGCCACGAAGTTCACGTTCACGTCGTTCCTGTCCACGCTCAGATGCACTTCGATCGGGCCCATGCCATCCGGAGTCACCTGCAGGCGGGCACTCTGGACCTTGTGATCCACCAGCCACTGCACCTGCGTACCCACCTGTTCCGACCAGCCGCGCTGGCCGACCGGAATGCTGAGTGTGCGCTCCGTCACCGGCTGCGCGCTGCCACTGGCGGAACTGTCGGCGTGCGGAGCGCTGAACTGCGTCACCTGCAACGTAGCGCCATTGGCGTCGGCGCCGAAATTCTGCAGCGTCACTTTTGAAAACGTCGCGTCACTGCCGCCGGCAGCCGTGAGCGCCGTATCGCCGGTGGCATCAGGCGCGGCCTGGGTGTCGCTCTGCTGTGCAAGCAGCGCCGCGTCCGCGCCGGGCGTCAGGCTCTGATTCATGCCCAGGGCCGCACCCGGTGTGGCACCACTGCCCACATTCAGCAGCACGCTGTTCGTGGCATCGCCGCCGGCCAGGGTGCTGCCCGCAGCGCCCGCGAGCGTCGGCGCCGCGGCGGCAGCGGCGGCGCTGGTGGCCGCGCCGCCGGTTGCCGCGGCGGATTCCAGCAACCGCAGCAGCGCAAGCGGATTCAGCGGCGAATCGGCGATCACCGTATCGGCGTCAGCATCCGCATCATCATCCTGACCCGCCACGGACTTGAGTGCCGCGTCGGGCAGCGCGGTTGTAGCCGCCGCATCACCCGGCGCCGTGCCGGCGCGCTCGGCCGCCTCCAGCTCGGAGAGCAGTTTCAGCAGGTCCACGGGCCGCTCGCTGGCGGTCGCGTCCGTATCCTGGGTCGCAGCACCCCGGGCCATCGCCCGTGCAGTCGTGCTCGCGGGGCCCGATGCCACGGCCGTACCTGTGGCATCGGCGACGCCGGCGCGGGTGGTGGCAGCCGCGTCTGCGCCAGCGCCGTGCGCCCCATCCTGCTGCGCACTGAGCAGATTGTGGAACCGGCCACCGTCATCATCATGGTCCGGTGCCTGCACGCTGCTGTCCGCAGCATCCCGAGCGTCCGCCGGCGCGGCATGACGTGGCGCGCCGGTGCCGACGCCACGGGCCTGCGTACCGCGCGCGTGCGCGGCATCCGCGGCTGTGCCGGGTGCGGATCTGGCCGTACCCAGGCTGGCCTCGGCCGGCTTGAAAAGATTCTGGATGGCGGGGTTATTCATGGACGTGCTCCTCGCTGACGCTGCGCTCGCTCATCGATTTCGTTCTGCAATCGGCGCTCGTCGCGATGTCTGTCCTCGGCATGCGCCTTGGCCATGACCTTGCCCACGGCATTCTTGCGGGCGGCCGCCTCGATCCACTGACTGCGCTCTCTTTGCATCTCTTCGTTCAGGCGCTGCACGGCGCCGCTTTGCTGCTGCACGGCTTCCTGCAGCCGCGCGATGAAAACCTGGTAGTCGCGCAGGCCGGCTACATTGATGCCCCTGGTGGCCTTGCTTTGAAACATCTGCTGGTAGTCCTGCACATAGCGCTCCAGCTCGAGCTGACGGGTCTGCGCTTCGGCCAGACGCCGCTGCACCAGCGCCAGCCGTTCGGCCTGGCCGCGCTCGACCTTGTCGACCAGATCCTTGACCGGCTCCAGGCGTTTGGAACGTTTGACCATGGTCAATTACTTCCTCCGTGCTCCGGCCCCGGCCTCGGCGGCCGGTTCCTTCATGCAGCCGGCCAGCTGACTGACGCTGTCGTTGAAGCCGACGCGTTCGTTCAGATCCTGCTTCAGATAGCCATCGATCTGCGGCCAGCGCGCGATGGCTCCGTCGATGCGCGGATCGCTGCCGCGCTGGTAGGCACCGATGCTGATCAGATCGCGGTTGTGTTCGTACAATGAGCTTTGCTGACGCAGCTGGCGCGCCAGCTCCAGCTGCTGCGGCGGCACGATCTCGTGCATGACGCGACTCACGGAAGCTTCGATGTCGATGGCCGGATAGCGGCCGCCCTCGGCGATACGCCGGGCCAGCACGATGTGGCCGTCGAGCACACCACGCGCCGCATCGACGATGGGATCGTTCTGGTCATCACCTTCGGCCAGCACGGTGTAGAACGCGGTGATCGAACCCTCGCCCTTCACGCCGTTGCCGGCGCGCTCGACCAACTGCGGCAGCCTTGCAAACACCGAGGGCGGATAACCCTTGGTGGCCGGCGCCTCGCCTATGGCCAGCGCGATCTCGCGCTGGGCCTGGGCAAAACGGGTCAGCGAATCCATGATCAGCAGCACGTTCTTGCCCTGATCGCAGAAGTATTCGGCAATCGAGGTGGCCAGCCAGGCGCCGTGCATGCGCATCAGCGGCGGGTAGTCGGCCGGCGTGGCCACCACCACGGCGCGCTTGAGGCCCTTGGCACCGAGGATACGTTCGACGAATTCCTTCACCTCGCGACCGCGCTCGCCGATCAGGCCGACCACGATGACGTCGGCGGAGGTGTAGCGCGCCATCATGCCGAGCAGCACGCTCTTGCCCACACCGGTACCGGCGAACAGGCCGATGCGCTGGCCACGACCCACGGTCAGCAGGCCGTTGATGGCGCGCACGCCCACATCGAGCGGTTCGCAGATGGGATGACGGGCCAGCGGATTCATCGGCGTGCCCATCAGGCGCACCGCGGCTTCGGTTTCGATGGGACCGAGGCCGTCGAGCGGGCGGCAGGCGCCGTCGACGATGCGGCCCAGCAGCTTCGGACCCACACGTACCGTGCCGGCGCGCGCCTTGGGCAGCACGCGCGCATCCGGCTTCAGGCCGTGCACGTCGCCGGTGGGCATCAGGTACAGATTCTCGCCCGAGAATCCCACCACCTCGGCGTCGATGTGCGTGTCATCGCTGGTCACGATCTCGCAGCGATCCCCGACCGCCGCCTGGCAGCCGGTGGCCTCCAGCGTCAGGCCGATCATGCGGGTGAGCTTGCCGGCCACGGCCGGCGCTGGCACCGACTCCAGCTGCTGCTCGCGCTGCGCCAGCGCGGCGCTCCAGCGTTGCTGCGCCTGTTCACGGACGCTCAGGGCACTCATGCGGATTCCTCGCTGCGCGGCAGCTGGCGGTCATCGCCCAGCACGGCGGCAATGGCTTCGGTCAGGCGCGCCTCGAGGCGCGCATCAATAGAGGAGTTCTGGCTCTGCACACGGCAGCCACCGCGGCTCATGACCGGATCCTCGACGATCGACCAGGCCCGTTCGGCAGCGCCTTCGGTGAGGCGCTCGCGCACCAGCGCCGCATCGGCCGGATGCAGGAACACCCGCACGTCGCGCGCATTGCCGGGCAGCAGCGCCAGCGTCTCGCGGATCACGGCAATGATTTGTTCGGGCTGCGTCTTCAACTCGCGGCGCAAGACCTGACGGGCGATACCCGCGGCCAGCGTGGCCAGCTGCTGCACCACTTCGTTGTCCAGATCCTTGAGCGGCGTGGCGAGCTGGTCACACAGCGCGGAGAGGCGCTGCGCGTGGCGCTTCTGTTCGTTGATCTGGTTCTGCTGTTCCTGGCGACCGGCCTCGATGCCCTGATCGCGGCCGGCGGCATAGCCTTCGTCCCAGGCCTGGCGCTCGATGGCGTCCAGGTCCGCACGCTTGCGCGAACCGACGACTGGCCCGTTGACCTGCGGCAATACCCAGGCAGTGGCGCGCGGGGCGTCAGACATACTCGTCGCCTCCGCCCTTGCCACCCAGCTGCAGCTTGCCTTCGTCGGACAGGCGCCGCGCGGTCATGATGATCTCCTTCTGCACCGCTTCGACCTCGCTGAGTCGGACCGGCCCCTTGGCCTCCAGATCGTCCTTCAGCATCTGCGAGGCGCGCTCCGACATGTTCCTGAAGAACTTGTCGCGCAGCGGCTGGGAAGCCGCCTTCAATGCCACCACCAGTTTGTCGCCGGCAACTTCGCGCAGCAGTTCCTGCATGCCGCGATCGTCGGCGTCCACCAGATCGTCGAACACGAACATCAGCTCCTGGAGTTTTTCCACCAGGGGTTCGTCCGACTTCTTCATCTCGTCGAAAATCCGGTCGCTGGCCGTGCCCACCAGATTGAGGATTTCGGCGGCCGCCTTCGGGCCGCCGAATCCTGACGACTTGCCACCGCCGTTGCCTGTGAACTGCTTTTCAAGTACCTGATCCAGCTCCTGCAGCGCGGTGGGATGCACACCGTCGAGCTGCGCGACGCGCGTGATGATGTCGGCGCGCATGTTTTCCGGCAGCGCGGCCAGCACTTCGGCTGCCTGGTCGGAATCCAGGTAGGACAGCACGATGGAGACGATCTGCGGATGTTCGTAGCGCAGCATTTCGGCCACCTGGCGCGACTCCATCCATTTGAGCGCTTCCAGACCACGGCTGCTGCGGCCGCGCAGGATGCGGTCGATCAGGCCGGTGGCCTTGTCGGCACCCAGGGCTTCCATCAGCACCTTGCGCACATACTCGTCGTTGCCCACGCCGATGGAGGTCTGCCCATCCACCGCCGTGCTGAAATCATTCAGCACGCTGGTGACTTCATCGCGGGTCAGCGCCGAGAGCTCCGCCATCGCGGCGCCCACGCGTTGCACGTCCTTGGCGCCCAGGTGTTTGAGCACCTGGGCAGCATCCTGCTCGCCCAGCGTCAGCAGCAGGATGGCTGCGCGTTCAACGCCGCTGCGACCGTCATCCTCGGCAGCCATCACTCATTCACCCAGTTCTTGACCACCTGCGCGACCCGCTTGGGGTCCTGGGCGACCAGGTTGCGGGCCTGCACGATCTGCTGCTCGTAGGCCAGCGGCTGTCCGCTCGCCACCGGGGTGGCTACCGCGGCGGCGCCTTCGCCGCCTGCGCCCATCGATTCACCGCCCATGCCGCCGGCGGCCAGCGCCGGCAGCGGCGCCGCCACGGTGTTGAAGGCATTGGTCAGGTTGCGGAACAGCGGACGCAGCACCAGCAGCGCCAGGATCAGCAGCAGGATGGCGCCGACCACCAGGCGCGCGACGCCGAGCACCCAGGGACGCTGCCAGAGCGGAATCTGCTCCGGCTCGATCCTCTCGTCGGTCTCGGTGAAGGCGGCATTGACCACGTTGACGCTGTCGCCACGCGACTCGCTGTAGCCCACGGCATTCTTCACCAGTCGCGTGATGTCGTCGATCTGCGCCGTGGACAGCGCCTGGGCACTGGCCTTGCCATCCTGGTCGACGCTGCGCAGGTTATCCACCAGCACCGCCACGGTCAGGCGCTTGACGCCGCCACCGGGCTGGCGCGTATAGCTCAGCGTACGGTCGATCTCGTAGTTGCGGGTGCTCTCCCTGGAGCTGCTCTCGGGCCCGTTGTTCGCGGCCGTGCTGGCGCTGGTCGCCGCTGCGCCACCCACGGCGCCGGCTGCAGCCACACCGGCGGCGGCGGCCGGCGTCGAATTCGTGGCGGTGGCGTTGGCGGCCTTGACCGCAGTGCCGGTAGCCGGTGGCTGGTTGCTCAGCGAGCCGGGAATACCGCCCGCCGCGCCCACGCCATTGCGCGTGGTCTGCTCCGAGCTCTGCTCGCTGCGCACGATCTGGCTGTCGGGTTTGTATTGCTCCGAGGCTTCTTCGGTGGCCGAAGGATCCAGATCCACGGTGACCTGTGCCTTCACGCGGCCCACCCCCAGCATCGGGGTCAGCAGCTGCTCGATGCGCTGCACGTAGCTGTCTTCCAGGCGCTGGGCCGCCGCAAACTGCTCACTCGCGGCGCTGGAGGCAGCGCCACCCGGTGCCGACAACAGGCGGCCCTGCTGATCGACCACGGTGACGTCCTTGGCGTCCAGCTCGGGAATGCTCGAGGCAACCAGGTGCACGATGGCCGAGACCTGTTCGGATTCCAGTCGGCGCCCGCTGCGTAGCTGCAGCATCACCGAGGCGCGCGCCGAGCGGCGGTCGGTGACGAAGGCGGACTGCTGCGCCATCGCAAGGTGCACCCGCGCGGCTTCCACCGCCTGCATCGAGGAGATGGTGCGCGCCAGTTCGTTCTCGAGCGCGTACTGATAGCGCGCGCTCTCCATCAGCTGGCTGACGCCGAAGCCGCTTTCCTTGCTGATCAGATCGATGCCGCCGGCATTGCTGCCCGCCGGCAGGCCCTGCGCTGCCAGCTTCAGGCGCGCATCGTGCACCTTGTCGGCCGGCACCATGACGGCGCCGGTGGTCGAATCGAGCTTGTACTGGATACCGGAGGTCTGCAGCGACTGCACCACGGAGCTGGCATCGCTGTCGGAGAGATTGCCGAACAGCAGGCTCCAGTCGGGTCCCTTCCACCACAGCACCACGGTGACGCCGGCGGCGACGGCCAGCGCGATTCCGAGCAACAGCAGCAGCGGCCGGAAGTTCATCTGACCGGCGCGCAGAGCGGGCATTGTCTGGGCATTATCCATGTGCAGAACTCACTCAGATCGGCATGTTCATGATTTCCTGGTAGGCGCTTACCAGGCGATTGCGGGTCTCGGTCAGCGCGCGAAACTGCACGCTGGCCTTCTGCGTCTCCACCATCACGCGCGCCAGATCCACACCCGGCTGGCCGCGCTCATAGGCATCGGCCAGCGCCGCGGACGACTGCTGGCTCTGATTGACCGAGTCGATACCCTGCTTGAGCAGCGAACCGAAGGCGCTGGGCTGCGCAGCCTGGGTGCCCGCAGCCGGCGTGTTGCTGAGCGGCTTGGCGCCGATCTGGCCCGACAGCGAGCGGATCTGCGCCAGCACCTGGCTGATCTCCATCTGGCTCATGCGACCTGCTCCAGGCCGGCGAGATCGACGCCGGCCGCGCGCAGGCGGGCCAGCTTGTAACGCAGCGTGCGCGGGCTGATGCCGAGCTTCTCGGCCACACGCTGGCGACTGCCGTGAAAGGCCTTGAGCGCATCGAGGATGATCTGGCGCTCCGCCACGGCCAGCGAATCGGCCAGATCCGGCGCACGCGGCCGCAGTGGCGCGCGCGTCAGCGGGTTCGGCTCGGCACGCGCCGCGCCTTCCTGCGGGGCAGTGAGCTCGAAGGAAATATGTTCGGGGCCGATGACATCGTCCTCACACAGCACCAGGGCGCGCTGCATGACGTTTTCCAGCTCGCGCACGTTGCCCGGCCACTCGTGCGCGAGCAGCAGACGGGCCGCGTCCGCCTGCAACGCCGGAATGCGCGCACCCGGCGGGCTGTGATTGGCCAGCATGCGCATGGCCAGCGGCAGGATGTCGTCACGCCGACCGCGCAGCGGCGCCAGCGCCAGCGGAAACACGTTGAGGCGGTAGTACAGATCCTCGCGGAAGCGGCCGGCCGAAACTTCCTCGCGCAGGCGACGGTTGCTGGTGGCCAGCACGCGCACCTGCAGCGCGATGGGTTCACGACCGCCGAGACGCTCCACCTCGTGCTCCTGCAGCACGCGCAGCAGCTTGGCCTGCAGGCCCAGCGGCATCTCGGAGATCTCGTCCAGCAGCAGCGTGCCGCCCTGCGCCTGCTCGAATTTGCCGGCGTGTGCCTGATGGGCCCCGGTGAAGGCACCGCGCTCCCAGCCGAACAGCACGGCTTCGAGCATGTGCTCGGGGATGGCGGCGCAGTTCACCGCAATGAAGGGTGCGCTGGCGCGCGGCGAGTTCAGATGGATATGGCGTGCCAGCACTTCCTTGCCGGTGCCGGACTCGCCGGTGATCAGCACCGTGCAGTTGCTTTGCGCAACACGCCTTGCGAGTTCAAACAGTCGACGCGTTGCGTCGGCGTTGGAGACCGGATCGTTGCCGGACTCGGAGACTCTGGTGTGCGTACTGTTGTTCATGATCCGTTTCGCTTTCCACGTTGGTAGCTATCGGATCCAAGAGCAATTTGCGTGCCGGCCTGCGCAGCGTGCGCCAGTTCACACCGGCAGGCGTTTGCCGTCGGGGAAGCGTCAAACTCCCGACATCGGCAATTCGCTGCCGGCCAGAGAATACTTGCGCAGCTTCTCCACCAGCGTCGTACGACGCAGGCCCAGCAGGCGCGCTGCCTGCGCAACCGTGCCGTTGGAGAGCTCCAGCGCGCGGGTGATCAGACGCCGCTCCAGCGTTTCCAGATAGACGCGCAGGTCCAGGCCCGACTCGGGCAGATCGACCAGCATGCCGCTGAGCAATGCGTCGTTGGCAGCGCTGCCGCTGCCGGCGGCAACCGGAGCGACGGCATTGGAAGCCAGCTCCAGATCCACCAGCGAATCGCCGCTCAGCTGTTCGGCTTCCCGGGTGTCGGCGAATTCGCTGCCGATCTCGCCGGACAGCTCGGCCGCCGGGTCCCAGCTGGCCGGGCGATAGCGCAGCGGCAGATCACTGACCTTGACGATCCGGCCGGCACACTGGATGGACATGCGTTCGATCAGATTGCCGAGCTCGCGGACATTGCCGGGCCAGCGATACTGCCCCAGAGCCTGCATGGCGGCGGCGGAGAACTGCACCAGCGGACGGCCCTGCTGGTAGCAGCGCTCGCTGAGCGCGGTGACCAGCTGCGGCAGATCGGCGCTGCGCTCACGCAGCGGCGGCATTTCGATCGGCACGACGTTGAGACGGTAGTAGAGATCCTCGCGGAAAGTGCCCTTGGCGATGGCTTCCTCGAGGTTGCGATGGGTGGCGGCGATGACGCGCACGTCGCAGCGCTGGGAGACGCAGCTGCCGACGCGCTCGAAGATCCGCTCCTGCAGCACCCGCAGCAGCTTCACCTGCATGGCCGGGTTCATGTCGCCGATCTCGTCGAGGAAGATCGTGCCCCCCTCCGCCATCTCGAAACGGCCCTTGCGGGCGTTGAGCGCCCCGGTGAACGCGCCCTTTTCGTGACCGAACAGTTCACTTTCCAGCAGTTCGCTGGGAATGGCGCCGCAGTTGATGGGAACGAAGGGCGCGTTGCGGCGGCGGGAGGAGTCGTGGATGACCCGCGCCACCACTTCCTTGCCGGTGCCGGATTCACCCAGGACCAGCACATTGCTGTCGAAACCGGCGACCTGGGCGATGAGGCGGTTCACTTCGATGATGGCCGGGGAGGCGCCGGTCGGCATTCCGGAAAAGGCCACGTCTCGAAGGGCACCGCCCTGCGCCGACTCTCCCGGACGATCCAGACTCATGCGCCGATAGACCTCATCAACCCGTGCGTTCATCTCAGCCTCTCCCTGACCGGCTTGATGCCGGCAGGTGAGACTTTATTCCCGACTTATGGAATATGGAGGGATTACGTCACATTGTGGTTTATAAACAGCGCTCAATCTGCTTATAGACCACGCGACTTGCGTCCTTCCGCAACCGAACGTCGGTGCCGCAAGAATGCCAAACGTTGCAGCAACTCGGCTACTGGTTGTGAAACGTGCGTAAATCTCACTTTGGCTTCGGCAGGCTTGACGGAGACGATCTGGGCTGGCAGCTCCAGCAGCTGCGGCAGGGAACTGCGCAGCTGGATGCGCAAAATGCCGCTGCTGCCGGGGATGGCGGTGCTCAGGGACTGGCGCGGCACCCAGGTGGCGCCGACGGAATTGAAGGTGACCTCGCCGGCCGGCGGCAGCGCCTCGCGGTTCACCAGCTGGCCGAGCAGCTGCAGGGTCAGGTTGAGTTTGAAGTCCAGGCGGGCCAGCTCGGCCGCCAGCGGTCCGAGCTCCTCGCCCGTATCCCGCGGCTGGGGGTATTCCTCGACCGCCACGCAGGCCTGCAGCAGCTGCAGATTGTTGTCGTCGAGCCCGGCCTGCTGGAACGGATCCGGCGGATCCTGGGGTCGCCAGACGACCGGCAACACGTCATGGCAGGCCAGTTCGTCGTCCAGGACGACGGTATCGGTGCCTTCATATGTTTGCTGATCGGGCATGCGGCCCTCGGCCGGCGGGTGAGACGCCAATCTTAGCGCAGAGCTCCGCGGCTTGTGGCCGGGATTGCGCCGGGAGCGATGGCTACCCAGGCGCTGCGCACTTCGCCGAGCAACCCGCCGATCTCGTCGACGTAGCTGACGCGATTTTCGAGGTTGGCGCGCAGCAACTGGCGCTCCATGTACTCGTACAGATCATCGAGGTTCAGCGCCAGCGCTCCGCCGCGTTGCGGATCCAGGCTGGCGCGCAGCTCGGCGATGATGGCACCACAGCGCTGCAGCAGCTGGGCCTTCTGACCGATGTCGCCGCGTTCGATGGCACCGCGCGCCGCCGAGAGGCGCTGCAAGGCGCCATCCATCAGCATCAGTATCAGGCGATGCGGATCGTCCATGGCAACACCGCCATGCACGGCGACGCTCTGATAGGCGGCGAGATTGACGTTGCGTGAATAAGCCGGCATTGGTAAGTCCATGTGTGCTGCGTACCTGCCGCTCTTAACGGCGCAGCCCACGCGGACTTTAGCTGCTGCTACTGCTGCTGGACTTGGTGGCGAAGGCCTTGTCGAGATAGCTGGCGGTGGTATTCAGCTGCGCCATCAGCGTATCCATCGCCGTGAACTGCGCAGTCAGGCGCGCCTCGACCTGATCCATGCGCGCGTCCAGCTCCTTGGTCTGCGTGGTGATCGCCGTCTGCGAGTCGATAAGATTGGTATTGCGTGCATCGATCGAGCCGCCGGTAGCCATCAGATCGGTCAGCTGTTTGTCCAGACGTGTGGCCACGCCGTTTTCGGAGGCGAAGATGTCCTGCAGCGCTTGCGGATCGTTGGCCAGGGCGGCCTTGTACTTGGCGGTATCCAGCGTCAGCGTACCATCGCTTTGCGTGGTGATGCCCAGCGTGGCCAGCGAGGAATAATTGCTCGACAGACCCGATACGCGATCGGTGGTCAGGCGCGTGAGGGTTGTGGAAATATTCGTCAGCAGGCCATCACCCAGCAGTGGCCCGCCGGTCTGGGTTTCCGAATCGTAGTTGCCCAGGGTGTTGAACACACCGATCATGGTGTTGTAGGCGGTGACGAACGCCTGAATATTGGTCAGGACCGTACTGCTGTCGTTGCCGACGGTCAACGTCACCGGCGAATCGGTGTCGGTGGTACCCGTCAGCGTCAGCGTCACCCCTTCCAGCGCGTCGGAGATCGTATTGCTCGAACCGCTGTAGGCAATGCCGGCAATGGTCAGATCGGCGTCCTGGGCCGCCTGCTTCACCGTGTAGTTCGACGAGGTGGTACTGGTGGTCGTGGTGCCGTCGCTGCTGGTGGTGTCCGGTGCATAGGCCAGCGCAGCCAGACCGCCGTCACCGCCACTGGTGGACACCGTGATCGAATTGCTCGCACCGGTCTTGGTGGAGGTCAGCACCAACTGGGTACCGCTGGTACCGTTGATCAGCGAAGCCTTTATGCCGGTGTTGCCACTGGCATTGTTGATGGAATCGCGGATGTCCGACAGCGTGTTGTGGCTACTGTCCAGCGTGACACTGAAGGCATTGCTGCCCAGCTTGAGGGTCAGTGTACCGTAGCCGACCACGGTGTCACCGCCGCCGCTGAACGTCTGCGCAGACACCAGCTGCTGAGCCTTGGCGAGTTGCGAAACCTCGACGTCGTAGCTGCCTTCAGCGGCAGAGCTGGTGGCCGTGGCGGTGAACACCGAGTCGTCAGCGGACGTCGCGGTGATGGCCGTCAGGGCACTACCGCTTTTCAGGTTGGCCAGCGCGGTCTGGAAAGTGGACAACGCCCCTTTGAGCTGCGCCATCGCCGAGATCTTCGTCGCGATGTCCGAGGCCTGTGAAGTCAGGCGCGTTTCGGCTGGTGCGCGCTCCGCCGCCACCAGCTGACTGACCAGCGAAGAGATGTCGATGCCGGAGCCGATACCCAGTGTGGAAAGAACTCCGCTGGTGGCGCTGCTCGTGCTGGTGGTGGTGGTGGTGGCCATGATCCTGTTTCCCCGTCAGACTCTGATGTCCAGCGTCTGTTTCTCGCCTTCTTTCAAGGCGCGCGCCAGGCGCACCAGATCCTCGGAGGGAATCTGGCGCACCAGATCGCCCGTGGAACTGTTGTAGATGCGCACGATGGTCTGTCCGGTCTCGTCATCGACCGAGAACTTCATGTCATGCCCGCTGGCACGCAGATAGGCATCGACCTGCTCCGCCACCTGCGGGTTGCTGAGCGTCAGGTCGGCCGTCGAACCGGCCGCGCTCACTGTGGCCGTTGAATTGTTGACACTGGGGCCGACGGCTGCTGTTGCGCGCGTCGACACAGGCACTGCGACAGCGGTGGATACCGCCGCCGTCAAGGACGGAATCGCCATTGAATCCGACATGCTCATTGCTCCAGGTGACTCACGGTCGGCCGCAACGCACGCAGGCGGGGCAGCTTGTGCTCCCCCGCCCGCGTGCTGAGCGACTCCGAACCGAGTAACTCATCTATCCTTCACTCATCCCGATTACTGCAGCAGCTTCAGCACGTTCTGCTGGATCGAGTTGGCCTGGGCCAGGATCGCCGTGCCGGCCTGCTGCAGGATCTGCGCGCGGCTCAGGTTGGCGGTTTCCGAGGCGAAGTCGGCGTCCTGAATACGGCTGCGGGCAGCGCTCAGGTTCTCCGACGTCGTCGACATGCTGCTCACCATCGACTCGAACGAGCTCTGGATCGCACCCAGCGCGCTACGCAGCGAGTTCACCTGGGTCAGAGCCGCGTCCACCTGGGCAATCGTGGTATTCGCGTCCTCCACCGTCGAAACGGTGGCCTTGGCGATGGCATCGGTACCCAGCGAATACGACTGATCGTCGAAGCCCGCGTCGGTGGCGCTGGTGCCAGCCACCGTGATGGTGTCCGAAGAGATCAGGCGCACCGAACCGCGGACCGTTCCGCCGCCGGAGAAGTCGACATCGGCGTTCTCCGAGTTGTTGACCGTGTCGTCTTCGGCCGTACCCAGACCGCCGGTACCAGACTGTTCCAGGTAGATATCGCTGCCGTCTTCTGCGTGCAGGGTGATATCCGTACCGTCATAGGTCGCGGTCACTCCCGTCTCGTCGGAGACGGCGTTGATGGCCTTGACCGCGTCGTCGCCCGTGACCGCATCGGCGGTGGCCGAGTAGACGGCCGTGCCATTGATCGACAGCGTGTATGCGCTACCGGATGCAACGTCAGACCAGCCAATCTTGGCGGTCGTGTCAGCGGTCGCCGTCAGGCCTTCGATGCCGGCCGCATTGATCGCTTCGGCCTTGGCGTAAGCGCTCGAAGCCGTCTGGCCGCCGACGTCCGTCGAGCTGCCATCAACCGAATCATAGGTGGTGGCGCCGGCCACCGAAGCGCCGATCGAAACCGCGTCGCCATTGCCGAGGGCGATAGTCATGCCACCCGAGGTCAGCGCCGTATCGGACGCGCCGGTGCCCTGCTGACCCACAGCCAGCGAGGAGTCATAGGCTGATCCACCGACCCAATCAGCGATCTTGCCGATGTCGGTGGTCTTCATGCTGGTAGACAGGTTCAGCGACATGGTGTCGCCGACGTTCGCACCGATCTGGAAGGTCGCGTTGCCGAACGTGCCGTCGAGCACCTTCTGACCGTTGAAGGAAGTCTGGGAGGCGATCTTCTCGAGCACCGTCAGACGCTGCTGTACTTCCTCGTTCAGCGCGGCGCGGTCCGAATCGGAGTTCGAGGCGTTGGCGGCCTGCACCGCCAGTTCGCGGATACGCTGCAGGTTGTTGGTCACCTCCTGCAGGGCGCCTTCAGCCGTCTGCGCCAGCGAGATCGCGTCGTTCGCGTTGCGCTGGGCGACCGTGAGGCCGGAAATCTGGGTGGTCATGCGCGAGCTGATGGCCATGCCCGCCGCGTCGTCTTTCGCGCTGTTGATGCGCAGGCCCGAGGACAGGCGCTGCAACGAAGTCGCCAGGGAGGCCTGCGACGTCGTCAGATTCCGCTGAGCATTCAGCGACATCGTGTTGGTATTGATGGTCAGTGACATTGCAAATACTCCTGGTGACTTTCCTTAAGCGCCCAGGTTCGCCTGCGCGCTCATCCGTTCGGTCCGGCAACCAATTGCCGTTTCCTGTACGAGTGCTGTATCGGTCTGGCCGGGGCGAACTTGAATGCACCACCTGATCTCAGGCAAAACTGCGCACCACTTCACATCAGTTCTCACAGGTAATTGAACAGCGAGAGCTTGGAGATGCTGGCGTACGACTGCTGCGCCGCCTGCAGGCCCACATACTGCTGCGAAAGCGCCGACGCCGCGGTGGTGTAGTCCACGTCGCGGATGGCGGATATCTCGGTCTGCAGATCCAGACTGCGGTTGCTCTGCGAACTGTGCGTGGTGTCGATCAGATTCAGCCGCGTGCCGACCGTGGAGCGGACACTGCCGATATGCGTCATCGCCTGATCGAGTTGCGTCAGCGCGGTATTGAGCTTGCTGCCGAGCAGCGCACGACCCGAATCCGTGTCGTCATCGGACTGCAGGGTGATGAGCATGTTCTGCAGCGTGGTGAAGACATCTTCCTTGCCGGCCGGGGCAATCGAGAAGGTGTCGCCCGCCACCGGCGTACCGGTAATGCTCACCTGCGCGCCATTGAAGGTGATGGCGTCGCCGCTGGTGTAGTTGCCAGTCGATACGGTATTGCCGCCGCTGTCGGTCACGGTCCAGATCGTGTCCGAGGTGGTCGGATCGGTGCTGAACGTGATGGTGTAGTCATCCGATACCCAGGCGCTCTTCGAGGTGATGCTGCCGGTGTCGATGACGCCGCTGCCGGTGTTGGTGCTGGTGGCGGCGGTGGTGAAGGTGCCGTTGCCCTGGGTGATGTCCATGAACACGGCATCGCCGGAGTCGCCGACTGCAACGTAGTTCGAATCGTCGATCTGCAGGGTGCGACCGCCGGCATCACCGACATAAGTCGTGCCGCCGCTGCCGGTGGCGAACGGTTTGGTGCCGGTGGCATAACCGGCGAAGATGTATTCGCCCGAGGCATCCTGGCGATTGGCTACATCCTTGAGCTGATCGATCAGCGCGGAGAGCTCGCTCGCCATGTCCTTGCGGTCACTGGCGGTGGCCGTGACATTGCTGGCCTGCAGGGCCAGTTCGCGCACCCGCTGCAGCACGTTGTAGCTGTCGCTCAAGGCCTGCTCTTCGATGTTCAGGCGCGTCGTCGCCGCATTGCCGTTGGCCGTGAACTGCGTCAGACGTGAATCGGTTCGATCCAGGCGCTGCAGGCGCGCCGAGCCGAGCGGATCGTCCGTGGCTTCCAGGATACGCTTGCCGGAACTGAGCTGGGCCTGGGTCTTGGCCAGCGCACTTTGCTGGCGCAGGATGGCGGTGAGCGCCGAAGAGTGAACGCCTGCCGTGGAAATGCGCATGCCTAGCTCCTCACCGCGGAGAGCAGTGAATCGAACAGCGTGTTGGCCACCGCGATCGCCTGTGCCGCGGCCTGATAGGCCTGCTGGTACTGAATCATCCTGGCGGCCTCTTCGTCGAGATTGACGCCGCTGACGCCCTGCAGGGCCGCGGTGGCGTCGTCCAGCGTGCTCTGCTGCGCATCGCGCGCCACTGTGACCTGGCTGGTGCGGGCACCAAGATCGCTGGTGAAGGAATCCACCAGATTGTTCACCGAGGTCGTGCCGCTCTTGAGCGTCTTGTCGTCGAAGGCATCCACCATCGACAGCACATTGCGGTTATCGCCGCTGCCGTCGATGTTGTCATTGATCGCGAAACTGTCGCCGCTGGCCGGCGCGCCGCTGATCGTGACTTCCACGCCGTTGAAGTCGATCGCTGAACCCGCGGTGTACGTGCCGGTGGCTACGGTGTTCCCCGAGGCATCCGTCACGGTGTAGTCGGTGGCACTGGTGAAGCTCAGCGTGTAATCGCCGCGTACCCAGGCACTGGTGTCGGTGACCGTGCCGGCGTCGATGCTGCCGGTACCGGTGTTGGAGCTGGAAGCGGAAGTAACCAGCTGCGCGGCCGCGGCGATCTTGTTCGGATCGCTGAGGGCCACGCTCATGCCGTTGACCGCACCGCTGTAAGGATCGATCTGGAATTTGTCGCCGGCTGCGGCCGTGCCGCTGATCACGATGCTCAATCCGGCACCCAGCAGTGGATCCGCGCTGGTGCCGGTGCCGCTCAGTGCAACGCTGTTGCCATCCGAATCGACCATGCTCCAGTCGGTGCCATCATAGGACAGCACCGAGGCGCCGTCCGTCAGCGCTGCCACATCGCTGCGCGTGGCACTGATCGAGGCACTGCCCGTGTTGTTGCTGGAGGCAGCGACGGCCACCGCGCCGACATTGAACAGATCGGTGCCGATATCGCCATTCAAATCAAGGCCCTGTGCCTGCAGCGCGTTGAACTGCGAAGCCACGCCGACGGCAATCTGGCCGAGCGTGTCCTGCGCCGGATCGAGCATCTCGCTGCGAAACTGCAGCAGCCCGCCCAGTGTGCCACCGGTAACCGAAGCGGTGATGTCCGACACGTAGCTGCCGCTCTTGACGCCGATGCGCGCCTGATCCGGATTGAACGGATCGGTGACCGCCACGACACTCGATGAGGCGGTCCCCATCACCAGTGCCTGACCCGAACCGGAGTAGACGCTCAGAGAACCATCGTCCGCCGCCACCGTGGTGATGTTGACGTGGGTGGACAGTTCGTTGATCAGCTCGTCGCGCTGATCCAGCAGGTCATTGGGTGTGCCCTGGGATTGCCCCTTGGCGGCAACGATCTGCTTGTTCAGATCGGCAATCTTGGTGGTCAGCGAGTTCACCTCGGTGATCTCGTCCGAGATGCTGGTTTCGACCCGGTCGGAAAGCTGATCCAGTGAAGTCTGAAAGCTCTTCAGGCGCGTCACCAGCGTGCCGGCCTGGCTCAATACTGTCTGACGCGTCGCCGTATCCGAAGGCGCACTGCTCAGCGTCTGCAGGGAATCCGCGAAGTTCTGCAGCGAGGCTGACAAGCCGGTGGAGCCGTCGCTCATCACATTCGTCAGACTGGTCGCCAGAGTGCCGTAGGCTTCGAGCTGCTGGTAGGCGCTGGTGGCCGAGCGCACCTGCCCCGCCAGGATGGAATCGTAGTTGCGCTTGACCGCGGTGACATCCACACCGCTGCCGATCCAGCTGCTGCCAAGCGCGGTAGCTGGACGCGCGTTCAACACCACAGACTGCCGGCTGTACCCCGGCGTGTTCACGTTGGAGATGTTGTGTGTGGTGGTGTTCAGCGCCTTCTGGAAAGCCAGCAGGCCTGAAACGCCATTGGAAAGCATGTCAGCCATGAGGTCCCCGGTTTGGTGAACGCAGTCGTCGCATTACACGGACTCGTTCTGTGACTGTGTCGGCAGCGGTGTGTCCGACTTGAGTGGTGCCGCGCCCAGCATGACGCGCACGCTTTGCGCCACCGCGGTCAATTTGCGCGCGTAATCCGGATCCGTGGCATAACCGGCGTTTTGCAACGCGGTGGCAAAGGCACCCACATCCGATCCGGTGCCCAGCGCTGCGGCGTAACGCGAATTGCGCTGCAGAAGATCGCCGTAGTCTTCCAGACTCTGCGTCGGTGAATCGTAGGCACGGAATGCCTGCTGCATGCGGCCCGACTGACCGCCACTGAATTCCGTGGTCATGGCCTGCACCGCGGCGCCATCCCAGTTGCCACTGGCCTTGATGCCGAACAGATTGTTGCTGGCGGCGCCGCTGGCATCGGTGGGCGTATGCTGGCCCCAGCCGGTCTCCAGCGCCGCCTGCGCGATGATGGATTCGGGCGCCACGCCCAGGCGCTGTGCCAGCTGCTGTGCGGCGGGCGCCAGCTGCTGCACGAAGTTCGCGGCGGTTGGCGGGGCACTGCTGCCCATGCTGATGGCATCGCCCCGGGGCCCAACGCCCATCGCCGGTCCGTGCTCTGCGCCAGCACCACTGCCCATGGTCGGCGCCTGCGGAGCATCGATCGCCGAACCATTGCCAATCGGCGCTGCGGCGGCGGGCCCGGTGCCGATGGCCGGTCCGCTCTGGCTGGACTGTCCGGGGCGCACCAGACCGGTACGTGTGAGCTGCTGCACCAGCATGTCGGCCAGCCCCAGGCCCTTGCCCTGCGACATCTGCACCGAGAGCTGCTGATCGAACATCTGCTGATAGAACTGCGTGGCTTCGCTGTCGCCCAGCCCCTCGCCCATGCTCGCCTCACGCATGCTCTTGAGCAGCATGCTGGTGAACAGGCTTTCGAACTGGCGCGCCGCGGAGCGCACCGCACTGTTCTCGTCCTGGCGCGCGGACTTCTTCAACGACTCCAGGCCGCCGAAATCCGCGTAGTAGCCAGCTTGCGAGAGCGGTGCAGTGCTCATCGGTGCGCCCTCTAGATGACGATCAGTTCGGCGCGCAGTGCGCCGGCCTGCTTGAGGGCTTCGAGAATGGCCACCAGATCGCCAGGAGCAGCGCCCACCTGGTTCACCGCGCGCACGATGTCGTCGAGATTCACGCCGGCGTTGAACAGGAACATGCGCGCCGGCGGCTGATCGACGTTGATGGTGCTGCGTGGCGTGGTGACCGTTTCACCCTGACCCAGCGCGTTGGGCTGGCTGACGTCGCTGCGCTCGGTCACCGTGACCGACAGCGAGCCATGCGACACGGCAGCCGGCGTCACGCGCACGCGCGAACCGATGACTACCGTGCCGGTGCGGGAATTGACAATGACGCGCGCCGGCGCATCGCCCGGCTCCACCTCCAGTTCCTGCAGGGCGGCAATGAACGATGTGCGCTGCGAGGTGTCAGTGGGGGCACTCACGCGCACGCTGACGGCGTCGAGGGCCCGAGCCGTGCCCTCGCCGAGCTTCTTGTTGATGTTGTCGGTGAGACGCGCAGCCGTCGTGAAGTCCGGCGTATTCAGGTTCAGCGTGACGAAGGGCTCGGCCGCGTAAGCCACCCTGACCTCGCGCTCCACCGTCGCACCGTTGGGCACGCGGCCGCCGCTGGGTACGTTGACGGTGACCTTGGATCCATCCTTGCCGGAAACGCCGAAGCCGCTGACCACCACGCTGCCCTGGGCCATGGCGTAGATCTCGCCATCGGCACCGCGCAGCGGCGTCATCAACAGCGAGCCGCCGCGCAGGCTGCCGGCATTGCCGATCGACGAAACCGTGATGTCGATGGTCTGGCCCTGCTTGGAGAACGGCGGCAGATCCGCCGTCACCGTAACGGCTGCCACGTTCTTCAGCTGCGGGCTGCTGCCGGTGGGCAGCGTCACGCCGAACTTGGCGAGCATGTTGAGGATGCTCTGCACGGTGAACGGTGCCTGACTGGTCTGGTCGCCGGTGCCATCCAGGCCCACGACGATGCCATAGCCCACGAGCTGGTTGGTGCGAACACCCGCCACTGAAGCCAGATCCTTGACGCGATCCGCCTGGCTGATCGCTGGCGCCAGCAGCGCCGGCACAACCAACAACCACAGCAGTCCCTTGATGATGGTTTGGTTTGAGGCTTTCATTTAGAATGGAACCCATTTGGAGTCGAAGAAGCGTGCCAGCCACGACTTGGTGTTGGACTCCGCCAACGTGCCGCGGCCGCCGTAGGAAATCGTGGCATCGGCAACCTTGTAGGAAGGCACGCTGTTGTCGGGGGAAATGTCGGTGGGCCTCACGATGCCCGCGATGCGCAGGTATTCACTGCCCTGGTTCAGCGAGATCCATTTCTGTCCGCGCACCACCAGGTTGCCGTTGGCCAGTCGCTTGGCCACAGTGACGCTGATGTTGCCGGTCAGCTCGTTCTTCTGCGTGCTGTCACCCGAACCGGCGAAGGTCGAAGCGTTGTCCAGCGATGCAGAGAGGATGTCGCGTCCGTTCACGGTCACGCCACCGCCGGCGATGGTCGGGCTGGCCATGTCGACCGTGTGCTTCTTGGACGTGTCGGTGGTGGCGCTCTTGGCCGCTGCGGTCTTCTCCGACAGGGTGATGGTCAGCACGTCGCCGACGCGATGCGCCACCGAATTCTGGAACAGCGGCACTTCGTAGCCAGACTGGAAAATGGCGCCGTTGGCCTGATTGGGCTCCGGAATGTCGCTCGGCAGCGTGGCCAGGTAGTTGTTGATCTTGGGCTCGCGATTGGCGCAGGAAGCCAGCAGCGCGGCACAGATCATCCATACGGGCGTGGATGCTTTCACGTTGCGTGGCCTCACACGTTGTTCGACAGATACTGCAGCATCTGGTCGGTGGTCTGGATGGCCTTGGTATTCATCTCGTAGGCGCGCTGCGTCTCGATCATGTTCACCATTTCCTCCACCACATTGACGTTGGAGCTCTCGGTCATGCCCTGCTCCAGCGTGCCCAGACCGTTCTGTCCGGCCGTCCCCGCCTGCGCAGTGCCGCTGGCAGCGGTCTCCACCAACAGGTTCTCGCCCAGCGGCTGCAGGCCGGCGGGGTTGATGAAATCCACCAGCTGCAGCGTGCCCACCTGCGTGGGCGCCGACTGGCCGGCCAGCTGCGCGCTGACCACACCGTCACGACTCACCGTGATGGTCTGCGTGCCGGTGGGAACCGTGATGCCCGGCGCAACGGTATAGCCGCTGGATGTCACGATCTGGCCGCTGGAATTGAGCTGGAAGTCACCCGCGCGCGTGTACGCCGTGGTGCCATCCGGCATGGTGATCTGGAAGAAGCCGCGCCCGTTGATGGCCATGTCCAGTGCATTGCCGGTGGACGTCATGTTGCCCTGGGTGTAGGTCTTCTCGGTGGCCACCACGCGCACGCCGGTACCCAGGGACATGCCCGAAGGCGCCTGGGTATCCTGCGACGTGGCGCCGCCGACCTGACGTACGTTCTGGTACAGCAGATCTTCGAACACCGCCCGGCTCTTCTTGAAGCCGGTGGTGTTGACGTTGGCCAGGTTATGCGAGACCACGGCCATGCGTGTCTGTTGCGCATCCAGTCCCGTCTTTGCCGCCCATAGTGCTGAATTCATTTAGTGACTCCTTGCGGATTCCTAGCTCGTCTGCAGAAGCTGACTGGCCGAATCCGCGTCCTGCTCGGCCGTCTTGATCGCCTTGATCTGCAATTCGTAATGCCTTGCCAGCTCGATCATGTTGGTCATGGCTTCGGCCACATTGACGTTGCTGGTCTCCAGCGCGCCCGATACCAGCTTCACGCTGGCTTCAGAGGGCGCGGCGGCACCGTCGTTCATGCGGAACAGGCCGTCCTCGCCGCGTGACAGCGATGAATCGTCCGGATTCACCAGCTTGATGCGGCCCACCGTGGCCATGGTCGAGGCCGTCTGGCCCAGCGGCACCACCGACACCGAACCATCGCCGGCGATGGACAGTGCGCTGTTGGGCGGCACGGTCACCGGACCGCTGTCCCCCAGTACCACATGGCCGGCACCGGTCATCAGCACACCGCTTGGATCGACACGCAGATCGCCGGCGCGCGTATAGGCCTCGCTGCCATCCGGAGCCTGCACGGCGATCCAGCCCTTGCCATTTACGGCAACGTCCAGATCGCGTCCGGTCTGCTCCAGCGAGCCGCTGGTCGAGTCCCAGCCCACCGAACTGTTCATCGCGTAAGCGCGTGAACCCAGTCCGGCACCGACCACGGATTCGGCCTGGAATGCGGAGAGATCGGCCTTGAATCCGGTGGTACTGGCGTTCGCCAGGTTGTGGTTGTTGGCGGTCTGCGCGCGCAGCGTCTCCTTTGCGCCCGACATCGCCACATACACCAGACGGTCCATTGCCTACGCTCCTTGCCCTGTCAGCGGATGTTGATGATGGTCTGGGTGATCTGGTCTTCGGTCGAGATCATCTGCGCGTTGGCCTGGAAGTAGCGCTGCGCGGTGATCATGTTGACCAGCTGCGCCGTCACGTCCACGTTCGACTTCTCCAGAGAACCCGACTGGAACAGGCCGAAGCCCGAACCGCCCGCCTCGCCATAGATCGGCTGACCCGAGGCATAGGTCTCGCCCCAGTTGGTGTCGCCCAGCGGCTGCAGGCCCTGTTCGCTGGGGAAGTTCGCAATCGCCAGCTGGCCGAGGTTGATCGAACGGCCGTTGGTGAAACGCGCCTGCACGATGCCGGAGGCGTCCACCGAGATGCCGGTCAGCGAACCGGTGGTATAGCCGTCCTGCGTGATCGAGTTGACAGCGAAGTTGGAACCGTACTGCGTACTGCTGCTCAGGTCGAAGGTCATGTCCAGCGCATCGGCGCCGGTGGTCGGGGTGTAGGTGCCGAAACTCAGTGCCGTCGCCGGGCTGGGCGACGTCAGCGTGCCGGTGCTGGAGTAGGTCAGCGTCTGCGTGCCCACGGCCGTGCCATCCACGTACAGATGCGCGTCCCACTCACCGGTGTTCGCGGTCTTCACGAAATACATGGTGGCCGTGTGTGCCGCGCCCAGCGAGTCGTACACGGTCAGTGACGTCGACTTGTTGTAGCTGTCGGTATCAGTGGGATCGAAGGTCGTGCTGGTCGGCACGCTGGCGTCCGACGGCAGGTTGTAGATCATGTCCACCGAGGTGGTCGCATTCGGCGCGCTGTCGCTGGTGGCCAGCTGCAGGTTGGTGCGCGTACTGGTGTTGAAGGTGCCGTTGTCGTTGGGCGGATAGACCTGCAGGTACTGGCCCGAGTCGTTGACCACGTAGCCGCTGTTGTCGGTCTTGAAGGCGCCGGAGCGGCTGAACACCGTCGAGCCACTGTCACTCAGCACAAAGAAGCCATTGCCACTGATGGCAACGTCCAGACTGTTGCCGGTGGACTCGATGTCGCCCTGGGTGAACTGCTGTGCGATCGAGCTGGTGCGCACGCCGTTGCCGGTCTGCGTGTCACTGACGCCCAGCTGCGAAACCGCATACAGTTCCGCGAACTGGGCCCGGGAAGACTTGAAGCCCGAGGTCTCCGAGTTTGCGATGTTGTTGGCTGTGGCCGCCAGATCGGTCTGCGCCGCCGAAATGCCGCTCAATGCGATACCGAATGACATGTGAAAGCTCTCCTGTGAATGCCGTGGGCGATCAGGCGATCTGCTGGACGTCGTTGAGGGCCACCGAGCCGAGCTCCGGTGTGTTCACCGTCACTCCGCCGCTGGAATCGATCGAAATGCTGCCCACCGTGCCGATCAGCTGCGGCTGCAGCTTCTGGCTCTGGCCGCCGACGGTGGCACTGACGCCGACCTTGTAGCTGCCACTGGGCGCCGCCGTGCCACCCGTGGTGGCGCCGTCCCAGCTGAAGCTCTGGGTGCCTTCGGTGTTGCTGACGCTCATCTCGCGTACCACCGCGCCGCTGGCATCGGTGATGGTGACCTTCACGTTCTGCGCGCCCGCCGGCACATCGACCGCACCCGACAGGGTCGAGCCGGCGGTGTAATTGGAGCTGTCGGCGTTGGTCAGCACCTGATGGCCCACCAGCGAGGCGCCGGACAGCGCCTGCGAGGAGCGCAGCGAATCCGTCAGGGTGGAGAGCGAGTCCTGCATGGACTTCAGACTCGACACCGTGCCGAACTGCGCCAGCTGGGCCACGAACTGCGTGCCGTCCAGGGGCTTGAAGGGATCCTGATTCTGCAACTGCGTGGACATCAGTGTCAGGAAGTCATTGATACCGAGGCTGCTGGCCGAACTGCCCGAGCTGCTGCCGGCCGCCGCCGCGGTGGCTGCGCTGGTGGCAGTGGAGCTGGCGCTGTTGCCGACTGCATTGGTGGTACTCATGTGAACTCCGCGTATTGGATGACGTTGGTTTTCGGCATGGCTTACTGGCCGAGCTTCAGTGTGGCCAGCATCAGGTTGCGGGCCGTGTTGAGAACCTCGACGTTGTTCTGGTACGAGCGCGAGGCGGAGATCATGTCCACCATCTCCTCGACCACATTCACATTGGGGGCGTAGACATAGCCGTCGGCATTGGCCAACGGATTGCCCGGGTCGTAACGCGTGGTCGGATCGGCCGTGCTCTGCGCGATGCCGTTGACCTGCACACCACGACCGACCTGGTCTGCCGCGTCCGGCTGGGTGGCCTGGAAGACCGGGTGGCGCGCGCGATACACATCGTCCGGGTTGCCGCTGACACTGTCCGCATTCGCCAGGTTGCTGGCCACGGTGTTGAGGCGCACCGACTGCGCACTCATACCCGAACCGGCAATGTCGAAGATCTTGAAACTGGACATGTCAGTACTCCTTTCGATGCGCTTACTGGTCGATGCGCTTACTGGCCGGTGATGGCCGTCATCAGCGCGCGCAGCTTGGAATTCAGGAATGTCAGGGAAGCCTGGTAGCGCACCGAATTCTCGGCAAAGGCCGCCTGCTCGAGCTGTGCGTCCACGGTGTTGCCGTCCAGCGCCGGCGCCAGCGGGTTGCGATACTTCAATTCCACCGAGTCCTGCGCGCCGCTGGCGCCGGCCAGCTGCTGATGCGTGGAGCTGGTGGTGGTCAGCGCCAGCTTGCCGGCCGCGCTGCCGGCCTGGCCCGTGGCGTTGAGCACGGTCTTGAAGTCGATATCGCGGGCCTTGTATCCCGGCGTATCGGCATTGGCGAGGTTCTCCGCCAGAACGTCAGTGCGTCGCGACGCCAAGGTCAGCGCGCGCTGATGAATGCCCAGATAGCTGTCGAGATCCATTGCTCTACCAGTCCTCGTATGCACACTCGTGCACGCAGACAGGGAGCAAGGCGCGTGCCACGGAGCGCCCGCCAACGAATCGGCATGCGGAAGCGTGACGTGGTTGGCGATTGCCGACCCTCAAGAACCCCGGATCGCGGGCGGGTCGCGAACGTACGGCAGCTTTGCGCCTCCGCGCGGCAAAGGATTGCCGCCACCGGCAAGCGCAAGGCGCCGGGACGGCGTGCAAAGCGCCAAAGAGCCGTCACCTGAGCGCTGGCACATCGCTTGCTTTAATGACTGCGCTATGAAACTTCACTCGCTTTTTATTGGCGCCTCGATTCTGTGTGTGGCAGTGAAGCCCCTCGCTCAGGCCTTTGAAACAGTGGATCTGCAGTCCATCCGGCAAACGGCGGAGAGTGCCGTTCGAGCCGCACTGCCAGGCAATGCCGATTCGATCTCACTCGAAGCGGGCACGCTGGATCCACGCCTGCACCTTCCCGCCTGCGATGAAACCCTGCAGGGTGCGATCGCCGGGGATGGCAAACTGCGTCCGCGCACGCTGGTGTCCGTCACCTGCACTGCGCCGTCACGCTGGAATATATTTGTCAGTGTCGCGATCAATTCCGAACCGCTGGTGCTGCGCGCGACGCGCACACTGGCTCGCGGCGAAGCCCTGCAGGGCGCTGACTTCGAAGCGACCCGGGTCCGGGTCTCCGGACTGTCCGATGAATACGTGACTGATGTCAGCCAGCTGACCGACCGCGTGCTGCGGCGACCGGTTGCCAGCGGAGAGGCGCTGGCCCTGGATGCATTGAGTCCACGCAAGCTGATCCATCGCGGCGAGCAATTGACGCTGATCGCGCGGGTCGGTGGGGTCGAGGTGCGCACCACCGGGGTGGCACTATCGGACGGTGAACAGGATCAGCGGATCCGCGTGCAGAACCAGAGCACGCAGCGCGTGGTCGAAGGCATCGTCAAGACCGTGAACCTGGTGGAAGTGCCTTTGTGACAGAATGCCGGGAGCCTTAAAGTTTGACGACCCGTGGCCGTTACAGCCACCTAAGGAAAAGAGGGACATTGTGTGACTACTCGCATCAAAGGAACTGAAAGCCAGCCCGTCGGGACTGGCAGCAGCCAGCCGGTTGCGCGCGTCAAGCGCAGCCAGTCGGCGACGACTGGCGCACAGACCGGGGCGCAGAGCTCGGACTCCGTGCAGATCACCAATACGGCGCGCCAGTTGAGCTCGCTGGCGCAGGCGATCAGCGATGCACCGGACGTGAACACCAGCAAGGTTGAGTCATTGCAGCAATCCATTGGCAACGGCACGTACCAGGTCGATTCAGGCCGCATCGCCGATCGCTTGATGCAGCTGGAAGGCGATGTGGCGGCCGCGGGCGTCAAAGCTTGAGAAATGCCGGTTTCGCGCGCACAACTCGGTGAGCACATCGGCAGGCTGCTGAACGAGGAGCACCACCTGCTCGGCGAGCTGGAACAGCTGCTGAGTACCGAGTCGGAAGTGCTGCGTGGTGACGACGCCGATGCCATCGAACGCGTCAGCGGCTCGCGGCAGCGCTGTGTCGAGGCGCTGGTGCGCATCGATGCCGACCGGCAGGACTGCTGCCGGCTGTTCTCGTTCGGCTCCGATCGCGACGCTTTCGAAAAGATGCTCAAGAGCATGGAAGAAGGAGCCGCGCTGCAGAAGCGCTGGAGCCTGAACCTGGAGATCGCGCGGCGCTGCAAGGACTTCAATGACCGCAATGGCGCTGTTGTCAGCGTCAAACTCCATGCCGTGCGCCAGCGTCTCGCTGCGCTGCGCGGCGTAACTCCCCCGCCGGTCTACGGCAAGCGCGTCTCGCGCTTCACCGACATGGGCTCGCGCAGTCTCGGCAAGGCCTGAAAGCGCTTCAGCCGCCTTACAGCTCCCCGTTCCAGGAATAGCCGTCGCGACCGATCAGCGTACTGGCGGCCGCCGGCCCCCAGCTGCCTGACACATAGCCCTTCGGCCGCTCTTCATCTGCTTCCCAGGCCTTGCGGATCGGATCGATCCAGCGCCAGGCCGCATCCAGCTCGTCGCGCCGCATGAACAGCGTCAGATTGCCCTTGACGATGTCGGTGAGCAGCCGCTCGTAGGCATCGAGCTGGCGCATCTTTACCGAATCGGCCATGTCGAGCTGCAGGTCCACCGGGCGCAGCCGCATGGCCTCGCCCGGATGCTTGGCCAGGATGGTCAGTGTGATGCAGTCATTCGGCTGCAGGGAGATCACCAGTTTGTTCGGCGACTGCTGCGTAGCCGGCTTCTCGAAGATGGAATGCGGCACCTCGTCGAAGGTGAGCACGATCTCGGCCATGGCTTCCTGCAGGCGCTTGCCGGTGCGCAGGTAGAACGGCACGCCGGCCCAGCGCCAGCTGTCGATATGCGCCTTGAGCGCCACGAAGGTTTCGGTGCGGCTTTCCGGCGGCACCCCTGCCTCATCGAGATAACCCACCACCGGCTTGCCCTCGACCGCTCCGGCACGATACTGCCCGCGTACCGAATTCAGCAGCGCATCCGCACCGGCCAACGGCCGCAGCGCGCGCAGCACCTTGAGCTTCTCGTCGCGCACGGCATCGGCGGAACTGCTGGCCGGCGGTTCCATGGCGAGAATGCACAATAACTGCAGCAAGTGGTTCTGCATCATGTCGCGCAGCGCGCCGGTCTGATCGTAGAACGCGGCCCGCCCACCCACGCCGAGCTGCTCCGCCACCGTGATCTGCACGTGACGGATGCGCCCACGCCGCCACAACGGCTCGAACAACGCATTGCCGAAACGCAGCGCCAGCAGGTTCTGCACCGCCTCTTTGCCGAGGTAGTGATCGATGCGGTAGATCTGCGTCTCGCTGAAGATCGCGCCGACCCGCTGATTGATGTGATCGGCCGACACCTGATCGTGACCCAGCGGCTTCTCCAGCACGATGCGCGAGTTGGGGGTGACCAGCTTGCTGGCGGCGATGTGATCCACCACCGTCATGAACAGGCCAGGCGCCGTGGACAGGAAAAACACCCGCACCTGGGTCTCCCGCCCCTGCAGCGCCTCGGCCAGACGGGCGTAATCAGAACCGGCACTCAGATCGGTCTCGACGAACACCAGATGGCGCGCGAACGCCTGGAAGCGCGCCGCGTCATATTCATCGGCAGAGTGCTCCTTGCAGCTGGCCTCGACCAGCGCGCAGAAACCCTCCTGACCCAGGCTGGTGCGCGCCACGCCCAGTATGCGGGCGCCGGGCGCAAACTGACCCGCAATGTAGCGGCGATACAGCGCCGGTAATAATTTGCGGCGCGCCAGATCACCGGTCGCGCCAAACAGCACCAGATCGAATTCCGCCAGAAGATTTGCGCTCATTTCATTGCCGCGTCATTCGCCATGGCACATGATATGCACATACCAGCACAGAGCACAGCATGAATACGTCTTCATCAGCGCTGAATGCCGGGATTGCGGCGGTTACCGAGCGGATCCGCGCGCGCAGTCATGATGCGCGTCAGGATTATCTCAAACGCATGGACGCTGCCTTGTCCCAAGGACCGCGAGGGCCGTCGCGCGCCCATCTCGCCTGTACCAATCTCGCCCATGGCTTTGCCGCCTCGGGCAGCGCGGACAAGGAGGCGCTGCGCAAACTCGCGTGGCCCAACCTGGCCATCGTCTCCGCCTACAACGACATGCTCTCCGCGCATCAACCGCTGGAGCGTTATCCGGCGCTGATCAAGATGGCTGCGCGCGAGGCCGGCGCGGTGGCGCAGTTCGCGGGTGGCGTGCCGGCCATGTGTGATGGCGTGACGCAGGGTCGCGCCGGCATGGAACTGTCGCTGTTCTCGCGTGATGTGATCGCCATGGCCACGGCCATCGCGTTGTCGCATGACATGTTCGACGGCACGCTGTGCCTGGGCGTCTGCGACAAGATCGTGCCGGGCCTGGTCATCGGCGCGTTGTCGTTCGGTCATCTGCCCACCATCTTCGTGCCCGCCGGTCCGATGCCCTCGGGCATCTCGAACAAGGACAAGGCGCGTGTGCGTCAGGCCTATGCCGAAGGCAAGGCGGGGCGCGACGATCTGCTCGAATCGGAAGCCGGCAGCTACCACTCCGCGGGAACCTGCACCTTCTATGGCACTGCCAACAGCAACCAGATGCTGATGGAAGTGATGGGCCTGCATCTGCCGGGCACGGCCTTCGTCCCGCCGAACACGGCACTGCGCGATGCATTGACCCGCGCCGCCGCCACGCGCGCCGCAAAAATCACGGCACTCGGCGACGAATACCTGCCCATGGCGCAGGTGGTGGACGAGCGCACCATCGTCAATGCCATCGTCGGCCTGCTGGCCACGGGCGGTTCGACCAATCACGCCATCCACCTGGTCGCCATGGCGCGCGCCGCCGGCGTGCTGATCGACTGGCAGGACTTCAGCGATCTATCGGCCGTCGTGCCGCTGCTGGCGCGCATCTATCCCAATGGCAGCGCCGACGTGAATCAGTTTCACGTGGCCGGCGGCATGGGTTTTCTGATCCGCGAGCTGCTGCAGGCGGGACTGCTGCACGCCGACGTCACCACTGTCCTTGGCAGGAGCCTGTGGGCGCATGCGCGCGAGCCCTTCCTGGCCGATGGTGTGCTCGGCTGGCGCGATCCGCCGGCAATCAGCGGTGACACCAGCATCCTGCGGCCGGCCAGCGACCCTTTCAGCGCCGAAGGCGGCCTGAAACTGCTCGCCGGCAATCTCGGCCGCAGCGTCATCAAGGTGTCGGCGGTGGATCCCGCCCAGCGCATCATCGAGGCGCCGGCACGTGTGTTCGACAGCCAGGAAGCCGTGACGGCCGCCTTCAAAGCCAACGAACTCAATCACGACGTGGTGGTGGTGGTGCGCTTCCAGGGACCGCGCGCCAACGGCATGCCGGAGCTGCACGGACTCACACCCGCGCTGTCGGTGCTGCAGAAGCGCGGCTATCGCGTGGCGCTGGTCACCGACGGGCGCATGTCCGGCGCATCCGGCACCGTGCCCGCGGCCATCCACGTCACGCCCGAAGTGCTCAACAATGGTCCGCTGGGCAAGGTGCGTGATGGCGATGTCATCCGCCTGGACAGCGACCAGGGTACGCTCAGCGCGCTGGTGAATGAAGAAGAGTGGCAGCGACGCAGCATCCCCGGCGCCGATCTGTCCGGGAATCTGCACGGCAGCGGCCGCGAGTTGTTCGCGGCCTTCCGCGCCCGCGCCGGCAACGCCGAAGAAGGAGCGATTGCGTGCCTTTGAGGAACATCCAGAACATCATGAAGCTGGCGCCGGTGATTCCGGTGCTGACCATCGAGAAACTGGAGGATGCGGTTCCGCTGGGCAGGGCACTGGTCAACGGCGGACTGGTGGTGCTGGAAGTCACCTTGCGCACGCCGGCGGGACTCGCCGCCATCAGCGCCATGCGCGCCGCGCTGCCCGATGCCGTCGTCGGCGCCGGCACGCTGACACGGCCCGAAGACTTCGCGGCCGCCAAGAACGCCGGCGCGCAGTTCGGCGTCACGCCAGGACTCACGCCACGCCTCGCGGCCGCAGCGCTGACGGTGAGCTATCCGCTGCTGCCGGGCGTGATGACGCCCACCGAACTCGTCGATGCGCGCGCCGCGGGCTTCACGGCCTGCAAACTGTTCCCGGCGCAGCAGGCCGGTGGCATCGGCATGCTCAAGGCGCTGTATGGTCCCTTCCCTGACGCGGTGTTCTGCCCCACCGGCGGGGTGACGCGCCAGAACGCCGGCGAATTTCTCGCCCTGCCCAATGTGCTGTGCGTGGGAGGCTCCTGGGTGGCACCGCCGGCCAGCATCGCCGCGGGCGACTGGGCCGGCATCGAGGCACTGGCACGCGACGCGGCCACGCTGGTAAAGAAGCATGTCTGAAACACTGCAAACCGTCCTCCTCGGCATCGTCGAGGGGCTGACCGAATTCCTGCCCATCTCCAGCACCGGCCATCTGCTGATCGCCGAGCATTGGCTGGGCACGCGCACGGAGCTGTTCAACGTCGGCATCCAGGCCGGCGCCATCCTCGCCGTGGTGCTGATCTTCTGGCCGCGGCTGCTGGATCTGTTGACTCATTGGCGCGAGGCGGCGCAGCGCACCTATCTCGGTCAGCTGGCGCTGGCCTTCTGCGTCACCCTGGTGGGCGGGCTGGTCGTGAAGAAGCTGGGCGCCAGCCTGCCGGAAACGCTGGCCCCCATCGCCTGGGCACTGATCATCGGCGGTGTACTGATCTTCGTGATCGAAGCACTGGTGGCACGTCGCCCGGTGGTGGATGTGGTGACGTGGAAGGTGGCTTTCTGGGTCGGCGCCTGCCAGATCCTGGCAGGCGTATTCCCCGGCACATCCCGTTCTGCCGCGACCATCTTCGCCGCCATGCTGGCCGGCCTGACGGCGCGCCCGGCGGCGGCCGAGTTTGCCTTCCTGCTCGGCATCCCGACCATGTTCGCCGCCACCGGCTACGAACTGCTGAAGGAACGCGACAATCTGAGCGTGGGCAGCGAGGACTGGGCCCAGTTTGCACTGGGCTTCGTCGTTTCAGGCATCGTGGCCTTCATCGCCGTGAAATGGCTGCTGCGTTACGTGCAGACCCACCGCTTCACGATCTTCGCCTGGTATCGCATCGTGCTGGGCGCGGCACTGCTGATCTGGGTGCGCTGACGGAGCAGCGCGGCCGACGCGCCGGGCGCCGGCCGCGGCGGCAATCAGAACGAGTAGACCAGATTGACGGTGCTGAGCGTATCGAGCTTCTTGCTCGGCACGCCATCGACGTCCGGCGGACTGCTGTGATAGCGCGCATCGATGCCCACCGACAGCGCCAGCTTGTCGCTCATCTTCACTTCCACGCCGACCACATTGCTGACCAGCGTGTCGTCGGCCCCCGATTCCACCGCCAGCTTGTCGATCAGCTTGGTCGTCGCGGTGAAGGCGTCCTCGAAATCCAGACCGGCAGTGATTATTGCGTTGTTGCTGATCTCGTTGGGAGGCGTGGCACTGTCGTCGGACTCGCTGCGCCGGTAACCGGCGCCGACCTGGCCGCTGAATTTCACCTGCTCCGTGGCGATGAAGTTGTAGCCAAAGCCACCGGTGACGCTGGCCTGGTAACTGAAACCGCTGAACTTGTCCTTCTCGTAGCGCAACGCACCGAACGTGAAGGCCCGATCGGAGAACTTGTAGTCGCTCTGCCAGCCCGCGGTGACGCGGTTGGCGCTGGTGTCGCCATCGGTGGCGGCCCGCAGCGCCGCCAGCGACAGCGCGTGCTTCCACTGATCGACTTCGTCGGTCATGTCGAGCTTCAGGCTGACCGTGTCGGTGTCGGTATTGCCGCGCGCCACGACGACGCCGGCCTCGCCCTTGCCCTTCCACTCCGCATGGGCCGCCGCGCTGCCCAGTGCCAGAACCCATATGCCGGCAACCATATGCCTTTTCAGCATGCTCGATACCTCCTTGGGAAAAAACCGTGGGAAAAAATCGCTGAAAGAATCTCGGGGCCGGCCGGACTGGACGGAGGGTCAGGCCCCGGCGGGCTCGTTGCCCGCCTTCCACTTGATGTTGCAACCGACGCTGGCGATCTGCACCGCCGGCACCGGTAGCCCCGCCAGCAATGCATCGGCGGCGGCACGCAGATCCCGGCCGGTGACCGGCACGCTGCTGCGGGGCCGCGATGCATCGAATTGTCCGCGATACACCAGATGCCGATGCGCGTCGAACAGGAACAGATCGGGCGTGCACGCCGCCTGATAGGCTCGCGCCGTCTGCTGCGACTCGTCGTACAGGTAGGGGAAACCGAACTTGCGCGCCAGCGCCAGCTGCTGCATCTGCGGCGGAGCATCCTGCGGATGGGAAGCGATGTCGTTGGCGCTGATGCCCACCGTGTGCAGGCCGCGCGGCCGGTAATCGTGGGCGAACTGCACCAGCGCATCGAGGATATGCAGCACGTAGGGACAGTGATTGCAGATGAAGGCCACCAGCAGCCCGTGCACGCCGGCGCATTGCGCCAGCGTGCAGACCTGCCCCGAAACCGCATCCGGCAGCGCAAAATCGGGCGCGACGGTACCCAGCGCCAGCATGCGTGATCCGGTCATGGCCATCGACGCTGCCTGCTCAATCCTGCAACACGAACGTGACCTTCAGGCGCACGCGGTATTCGCTGATCTTGTCGTTCTTCAAGATCACCTCCTGGCTGGAAACCCAGGCCGACTGCACGCCCTTGAGCGTCTTGGTGGCGCGCTTCACGCCCAGATCCAGCGCATCGGCAAAACTTTTCTTCGATGAGGCAGACAGTTCAGTGATACGGGCGACCGACATGAGACTTTCTCCTTATACTGAAGAGCTCAACGCCGCTATCATGCGGGCCGGGTCAATCTAGCACAGTTCACTCAATCGGGTTTTCCGCGAGGCTTGCATGGTCAAAGGCAGCAGCGTGCGCCAGGCGCACCATCCCATCGATCCGCTGTTCGTCGATCGCTGGTCCCCCCGGGCCATGTCCGGCGAGGCCGTCAGCGAACAGGAGTTGATGACGCTGTTCGAAGCCGCGCGCTGGGCGCCATCTTCGATGAACTTCCAGCCCTGGCGCATCCTGTATGCGCGTCGCGACAGCGCCCACTGGCCGACCTACCTGCACTTGCTGTTCGATGCCAACCGGCTATGGGGCCAGAAGGCCGGCGCCATCGCGTTGTTCGTGTCGAAGACCGTGATGGACGATGGCCGCCCGTTCCCCACGCACTCCTATGATACCGGTGCTGCGTGGCAAAACCTCGCACTGCAATCCTCGCTGATGGGCCTGGCCGTGCACGGCATCGCCGGCTTCGATCACGCGCGCGCCCGCGAGGAACTGGGGATACCGGCGGAATTCGCCGTCGAAGCCATGGCGCTGATCGGCCGGCCGGGATTGAAGTCCGACCTGCCGCAAAACTTCCAGGCGCGGGAAAGTCCGAATGACCGCCGTCCGCTGGCGGCCAGCGTCTGCGAGGGCCGCTACTCGCTGTAACGGCGCCGCGGCGCGGGATCCGGCCGACCGGGGCTCACGACGCGGCCGGCCCATCCGGCCCACCATGCCCAGTCGCGCGCGCGACCACTCACCGCGCGTCTTCCGCCACGTCGTCGCGCGATGCGCGCAGCCGCCACCACTGCCAGGCGCCGACCACCAGCGGCGATGCGGTCAGCGCGAAGAACAGCCAATCCCAGCCGCTTTCGGCCAGCAGCATGCCGACGATACCGCCGACGGCGAGCCAGGCCAGCCCCACGATCAGCCAGAGGGCGCGCGCGCCGCTCATCGCGCCGCCTCCCGCGCCATGCCGACCGCGTCCGGACGCGCCTTCGGCCTGCGCTTGCGCCGCCGGTCCCACCACAGCCAGGCGCCGTTGGCGGTGATGAACAGCGTCAGCCAGGTGCACGCCGTCCACAGGATCTTCAGCGGCAGGCCGCCGTAGTCACCGAAGTGCAGCGGTTCGGCCAGCGCGATCGCCTTCAGATACCACGGCAGTTCGACCACCGCCGGCACCTGGCCGCTGGCCGCATCGACCAGGGCGACGCGGAACAGACGCTCGTCCAGACCCTGCCCGCCGACCAGCACGGTGTAGTGGCGATTGGTGGAGAAGGCAGTGTCGGGGAACACCACCGAGATCACGTGCCAGCCGGCCGGCATCGCCGCCAGGGCCGCGGCATGGGCGCGATCGACGTCCACCGGCGGATGCAGGCGATCCACCGCCACGCCCGAATGCTGCCGCTGCAGCGCCATCAATTCGGTCTGCTGCCAGACGCCCTGCAACAGCGTGCCGAAGCCGAGCAGGAACCCGGTCACGCTGACCACCAGCGCCCAGCCCAGCACCACCGCGCCGATGGTGTTGTGCAGGTCCAGTTGCCGCAGGCGCGGCCCGCGTCCGCGCCGCAGCAGGCCGAAGGCGACCTTCTTCACATGCGGCCAGTACACCACCATCCCCGACAGCAGCGACAACACCACCAGCAACGCGATCAGCGCGCCGAGCAGTTCGCCGGGCATGCCGAGAAACCATTTCGAATGCAGTTCGAGCAGGAAGCCGGTCAAGGTATTGGTCGGTTTCGCCGCGGCATTGGCCACCAGCTGCGCATCGGCCAGGCGGGTGTAGCGCAGCTTGTAGTGGTCGAAACCGCGCTCGTCCTTCGGCACGGTGACCAACAACGCCACCCCGGGATGCTCCTCCTCGTCGATGCTCACGCTGACCACGCGCTCGTCGGGGAATGCCGCCAGCACATTCCGGACCGACTGGGCCAGCGGCAGATGCTGCATGTTTGCGCCGGCCTGCTCCACCGGCACCACGCCCAATACCGCATCGACCTCGTCGTGGAAGATCAGCACCGTGCCGCTCAGGCACAGGATCAGGAACGGCAGCGTCGCCAGCAGGCTGCGCCAGCGATGCAGCCACAGGTTGAGGCGATACCAGCGCGAAGGGCCCTCGTTCTGTTCCATGTCGATACTCCGCAATCAATCCGCCGCACGCCGCAGCTTGCAGGTCGGCAGCATGCGGGTGCGCGTGGCCGCCGGCATCGCGACCCTACCAGTCGAAGCGCACGCCGGCGTACCAGGTGCGCGGCTCCGGCATGGTGCCGGTGTTGTAGGCCGAATACGCGCCGGTCGAGGAGAACAGGTAGATCGTGAGCGGATCGCGGTGATCGAACAGGTTGTTCACGCCGGCGAAGATATAGGCAGGACCGATGTGGTAGCCGGCCTTGATCCGCCCCATCCAGTACGGATCGATCCGCCCCAGCGCATTGTTCTGCACATCGGAGTAGTACGAGCCGCTGTGGTGCAGGTCGAGGTTCAGCTCGAAGCCGGCGGCGTCGTGCCAGCCCATCCCGAAGCTGCCGGTGAGCCGGGGCGCGTCGGCGAACTCATTGCCTTCGGTGCCCCAGTTGGCGTCGTCGGTGATGCGCGTGCGCAGTACGCCGAGGCTGGCATGGAGGTCGAACCATGTGTTCGCCAGCCAGCGCAGGCCCAGCTCCGCACCGGCATTGCGGGCACGATCGGCATTGCGGATGACGAACTGGTAATACGGCGTCACCGCGGTCAGGAACGGCAGCTGCAGGCCGCGGTAGTCGCCGTAGAACAGATTGCCGTTCAGCTGCAGCCGGCCGCCAGCCAGATCGCCGCGGAAATACGCCTCGTAGTCGCGCACGTATTCCGGATCGTAGGAATAGATCGTGGCCGTGGGGTAACCGAAAGTCACCCCGCCGCCGCCGGCGTTGTAGCCACGCTGGGCGAGCAGACCCAGGGTCCAGGCGGCATTCGGATGCCAGGCCAGATCGAGCTTGGGCAGGAAGGTATGCCAGGTCCGATCCAGGTCCAGACTGATGTAGCCATAGGCGTCGCCGCCCGCACGGCGGTGGTTCTCGCGTTCATAGCGCGCGCCGGCGGTCAGATCCACCTGCCCGCCCAATGCCAGCGTGCCCTGCGCATACACCGCCTCGGTAGCGACACGATCGCGGAAAACTTCGTCGAATGGATAATCGATGCTCTCGTGCTGATGCGACTTGAACAGGTACAGCCCGGCGATGCCGCTGAACACGCTGTCGCCGCGCTCCAGCACCAGGTTCGGTTCGAGCGTGTACTGACGGGCATCGATGTGGGCGATGCCGGCGCCCACCGTCGCGTAGCGGTCGATGCCCAGATCCGTTGCGGTGAACAGGTTGTGGAACCTCAGGCGGCCGCCGGGCTGCCAGCTGGTGTCCGAGAGCAGCGCGTTCGAACGCGTCTCGAACACCGGCATCTGCGGGGTGCTCGCCACGCTGGACGTGTACGGCGGCGCGGTGGTCTCCGCCTGCGGCGCGATGGAATCGGCGTGCTGCAGCGTCAGCAGCTCGCTGAAACCGGGCAGCCCCTGCGGCGCGTACAGCAGCTTGGCGCGGTAGTTGCTCGCGTCGAAGCGGCCCGGACTGCTGGTGCCCGCGTAGCCGGTGTAGTCGAGGAAGCTGTCGTGGTGCTGCACGTCGGCGGAGACGCGGAAGGCCAGTTCATCGGCGACGATGGGCGCGGAGAAATAGAAGGCGCCTTCGTAATGGTCGTAGTTGCCGGCGGAGAGCTGCGCGCCACCCGCGGTGGTGAAGGTCGGGTCCTTGGTCTTGATCGCCAGCGTGCCGGCGAGGGCATTGCGCCCCTGCAGCAGGCTCTGCGCCCCGCGCAGCAGTTCGACCTGCTCCACGTCCCACAGGCCGCTGCTACCGAACACGATTTCGTTGTAGCTCAGCGGCCGGCCGTCGAGGGTGAGGCCCAGGCGCGGACGCGAGCCGGCGAAGTAGGCATCGACGCCGACCGCCGCACCGGAACCGTCGACGCCGCGGACGGCCGGTGCCGCATTGCCCTGACCGAGGTAGCTGACGTTGGCCGCATCGGTGAACACCTCGCGGCTGCTCGCCAGGCCGCGATCATCCAGATCCTGCGCCGTCAGCACGTCGGTGCTGGTGGCAGTGTCGTGCTGCGATTTGCCCTGCTTTTCGGCAGTCACGACGATCTCATCCAGCGTGAGCGGCTCCGCCGCCCCGGCGGAGCCGGGCCGCGTTGCCGCGCCGGCGCACAACAGGCCAAGGGCCAGCCGCGCCAGCCGGGACGGCGGCGCGCAACTGGCGAACGACACGATGGTCATGCAGAGCTCCCTGTCGATGGTACGGAATGCAAGCGACTTGCAAAAACGAATGATAATGATTCTTATTATTTATATCTCGAAAAGCAGGCTCTGCGCAATGCTGGAACAATCCTTCAAGCGCGCGCCATCCAGTATCTGGTCCACCAGGCCGCCGTCGGCGAAATGCACCGCGCTGATCCTGTTCCAGCCGCCGAGGCTCTGCTCCACTCCGGGCAGCCGGACAGGGGGAAAATCGCCGCGATGTCGCGCTTTTCATGCACGCAAGATCGAGAGTTCATGGTCACGGACCATCGCGTCATGTTTACGGGAGCGTGGGCGACAGGACGTCGCCCACGCTTACGGCCATGGATGGCTTCGACCGCCCGTACTCACACCAGAACGCGTTCGATGCCCCCGTCATTGGCCTTCGCCACGTAGTCCACCAGCCAGTTCCGGCCGAGCACATGGCGCGCCATCTCCACGACGATGTAATCCGCCTCGACGCTGGCATCTTCGTTGTAGCGTGACAGCCCCTGCAGGCAGGACGGGCAGGAAGTCAGCACCTTCACATCGCCCGTGAAACCATCCTGGCGCAGCTTGTCGGCGCCGGCGCGCATTTCCTGCTCCTTGCGGAAGCGCACCTGCGTGGAGATGTCCGGGCGCGTGATGGCCAGCGTGCCCGACTCACCGCAGCAGCGATCGTTCTTCTCGACCTTGCCGTTCTGCTCGGCATTCACCAGCGCGTTCACCACCTTCAGCGGATCGTGCAGCTTCATCGGTGAATGACAGGGGTCGTGATACATGTAGCGCGTGCCGGTGACGCCCTCGATGCGCACGCCCTTTTCCAGCAGATACTCGTGGATGTCGATGATGCGACAGCCTGGAAAGATCTCCTCGAATTTGTAGCCCTGCAGCTGGTCGTAGCAGGTGCCGCAGCTGACCACCACGGTCTTGATGTCCAGGTAGTTCAGCGTGTTGGCAACGCGGTGGAACAGCACGCGATTGTCGGTGATGATCTTCTCGGCCTTGTCGAACTGGCCCGAGCCGCGCTGCGGATAGCCGCAGCACAGATAACCCGGCGGCAGCACGGTCTGCACGCCCACATGCCAGAGCATGGCCTGGGTGGCCAGGCCCACCTGCGAGAACAGACGTTCCGAGCCGCAACCCGGGAAATAGAACACCGCCTCGGTGTCGGCACCCGCGCCCCTGGGATCGCGGATGATGGGCACGTAATCGGCATTCTCGATGTCGAGCAGGGCGCGCGCCGTCTTCTTCGGCAGGCCGCCCGGCATCTTCTTGTTGACGAAGTGGATCACCTGCTCGCGCACCGGCGGCTTGCCCTGCGTGGCCGGCGGATGCTGCGTCTGCGCACGCGCGAACTTCTTCAGTACGCTGTTCGCGGCACGCTGCGCCTTGTAACCCCAGTCGATCATCACCTTGCGGGTCAGGCGGATGGTCTCGGGATTGGTGGCGTTGAGGAAGAACATCGACGCCGCGGTGCCCGGATTGAAGCGCTTCTTGCCCATCCGGCGCAGCAGATCGCGCATCGCCATCGACACATCACCGAAATCGATGTCCACCGGACAGGGCTTCTCGCACTTGTGGCAGACCGTGCAGTGATCGGCCACATCGGAAAATTCGTCCCAATGGCGGATGGACACACCGCGGCGCGTCTGCTCCTCGTACAGGAAGGCTTCGATCAGCAGCGAGGTGGCCAGGATCTTGTTGCGCGGGCTGTACAGCAGATTGGCGCGCGGCACGTGGGTGGCGCATACCGGCTTGCACTTGCCACAGCGCAGGCAGTCCTTGATGGCATCGGAAATCGAACCGATGGCCGACTGCTGCATGATCAGCGACTCGTGGCCCATCAGGTTGAAGCTGGGCGTGTAGGCATTGCCCAAATCGCCGCCGGGCAGCAGCTTGCCGAGATTGAATCGGCCGGTCGGATCGATGCGCTGCTTGTACTCGCGGAACTCGCGCGTCTCGGCGTCGCTGAGGAATTCCAGCTTGGTGATGCCGATGCCATGCTCACCCGAGATCACGCCACCCAGGCCACGCGCGATCTTCATGATGCGCGCCACGGCCTCATTGGCCTGGTGCAACATCTCGTAGTCGTCGGAGTTCACCGGGATGTTGGTGTGCACGTTGCCGTCGCCGGCATGCATGTGCAGCGCCACCCACACACGACTGCGCAGTACGCGCTTGTGTACCGCTTCGGCAGCCGCCATGGCTGGCGCGTAGGCCGAACCATTGAAGATCTCGCGCAGCGGCGCACGCAGCTCGCGCTTCCACGAAGCGCGCAGCGTATGGTCCTGCAGCAGTTCCGCAAGCTTCTGCTCGCCGCGTGCGGCCAGCTCGGCCGTGGCGCCCATGACGCCCAGCTGCTGCAGGCGCGGCAGCACCGTGGCGATGCTGGCATCGAGGTGATCGTTCATAAACTGCCAGCGCGCCCGAACGCTGTTCAGCAGCTCCCAGGACTGGCCGGTGCGCTCGGCGACACCGTCGGCATCCGGCGTGCCGGCCTGCTCGGTCTCGTCGCCACGCCCCAGCGGCAGCGGTTCATCGAGGAAGTTCTGCAGTTCGTCGATGAGCTTGAGCTTGTTGAACAGCGACAGCTCGATGTTGATGCGTTCGATGTGGTCGGTGTACTCGCCCATGCGCTCGAGCGGAATGACCACGTCTTCGTTGATCTTGAAGGCGTTGGTATGACGCGCGATGGCGGCGGTGCGCGCCCGGTCGAGCCAGAACTTGCGGCGCGCATCGGCGCTGACGGCGATGAAGCCTTCACCCGAACGCGCATTGGCAATGCGTACCACTTCCGAGGCAGCGGCAGCCACGGCGGTTTCATCGTCGCCGACGATGTCGCCGAACAGGCCCATTTTCGGCAGCGCGCCGCGCCTGGACTTGGTGGCATAGCCCACCGCCTTCAGATAGCGGTCGTCCATGTGTTCCAGACCCGCCAGCTGCACGCCGCGCGTGGCGGTCAGGCCGTCCAGATAATTCTTGATCTCGACGATGGCTGGAATGGCTTCGCGTGCGTGACCGAAGAACTCCAGGCACACGGTGCGCACATGCGCCGGCATCCGGTGCAATATCCAGCGCGCCGAGGTGATCAGGCCGTCGCAGCCTTCCTTCTGCACGCCCGGCAGGCCGCCGAGGAATTTGTCGGTGACGTCCTTGCCCAGACCCACCTTGCGGAACGAGGCGCCGGGGATGACGAGCTTCTCGGTGCGCAGCACCCGCGCCGTGTCCGGATCGCTGCTGCCTTCCTTCCACACCAACTCGAACTCGGCGTTCTCGACGTCGTGGATCTTGCCGCGGTTGTGCGCGACGCGTGTCACTTCCAGCCAGTTGCCTTCGACGTCGACCATGCGCCACCAGGCGAGGTTGTCGACGGCGGTGCCCCACAGCACCGCCTTCTTGCCGCCGGCATTCATGGCTACATTGCCGCCCACGCAGGAGGCATCGGCCGAAGTCGGGTCCACCGCGAACACCAGGCCGGCTGCTTCCGCGGTATTGGCGACGCGGCGCGTGACCACGCCGGCTTCCGTGAACAGCGTCGGCACCGGCTGCTCCAGACCCGGCAGCACCCGATGCTCCACCGCGCCGAGCTGCTCGAGTTTCTCGGTGTTGATGACCGCGGACAGCGCCGTCAGCGGAATGGCGCCGCCGGTGTAACCGGTGCCGCCGCCACGCGGAATGATGGTCAGGCCCAGCTCGATGCAGGCGCGCACCAGCCCGGGCATCTCGCCTTCGCTGTCCGGCATCAGCACCAGGAAGGGAAACTCCACACGCCAGTCGGTGGCGTCGGTGACATGCGCGGTGCGGCTCACCGCATCGAAGCGGATGTTGTCGGCACGCGTATGCCGCAGCAGCACGCGGCGCGCCCGGCGGCGCAGGGCGATACAGGCATCGAACTGGGTGCTGAAGGTGGCCACGGCGCGATGCGCCGCTTCCAGCAGCAAGCCCACCTTGCGGTCGCGCTCCGCATCCACGGCCTGGGTCAGGCGCCGCTCGGCGCCGCGCGGATCGCGGCGCCGCTGGATTTCCTGCAGGCGATGGTTCAGCGCGGCCACCAGCAGGCGGCGGCGCTTCGGATTGTCGATCAGATCGTCCTGCAGGAAGGGATTGCGGCGCACGGCCCAGATGTCGCCGAGCACCTCGTACAGCATGCGCGCCGAGCGGCCGGTGCGGCGCTCGCCGCGCAGTTCCTCGAGCAGCTGCCAGCTGCCTTCGCCCAGCAGGCGCAGCACGATCTCGCGATCACTGAACGAGGTGTAGTTGTACGGGATCTCGCGCAGCCGCTGGCTGCCTGCGGGGGTCTCGGGCTCTACGGGCAGATTCAGGATCTTGGGATTGGCATTCATCGGCGGATCGCCGCAGCCCGATGAGCGCTGCGGCACTGGCAATTGGGCCGCCGATTTTAGTCCAGGCACCCCCGCCCTGCCGGGAATTTCGCCCTCTTATGCCGCAGGCGAATCAGCTTTGAACCAATGCGCCGCGCACTGGATTCAGCGCTTCACGCGAATCATCACCACGTCATGTGCGGGGACACGAGTGGCATACGCGCTGGCGAATACACCCAGATCGCGCGCCCGCCACAGATCGCGCACCTGCAGCCGGCTGCTGGCCGACAGACCCAGTTCCTTCCAGCTCACCTGCGCCTGCAGCTCGCCCTTGCCGCGATTGAGCAGCGTTACCGCCCAACCACCGTCGCTCAGCGGCTTCACCCAGATGTCCAGATCGTCCTGGCGACGCAGCCGCGTTCCCTGCCGGCCCAGCGCATCCTGATCGACGGCAATGACTTCACGGTTGGTGAGGATGGCGCGCGTGGCCGCATCCATGCTGCGCAGATCGTTACCGGCCATCAGCGGCGCGGCCATCATGGCCCACAGACTGAAATGCGCGCGGTACTCGCTGGTGCTCATGCCACCGTTGCCAACCTCGAGCATGTCGGGATCATTCCAGTGACCCGGACCGGCATAACGCGCCAGCTCGACCTGCTGATCGATGATCTGCAGGAAACCCAGACCCATCGCCACGGGCGGCGGGCCACCCGCAGGCACGGCCCCCGTTCCAGGTCCAGGCCCACCGGCACCACCCGCCGCACCGGCCGGCGGCGCACCTGCCCCGCCCGGCGGGGGGCCCATGCGGCCACCCTTGCAGTCCCAGCAGTCCTTGATGTCGCCGGTGGTGCGCCACAGATGACCGACACTGGCGGCCCAGGTCCAGGGCCTGGAGCTGCCCCATTCGCAGATGCTGAACACGATGTCGCGGCCCGACTGCGCCAAGGCCCGACTCATCGTGGCGTACGCCTCCTGCTGCGACTGTCCGGCCGTGTTGCACCAGTCGTACTTCAGGTAATCCACGCCCCAGGCCGCATACTGCTTCGCGTCCTGCTCCTCATGGCCCTTGCTGCCGGGCCGCTGCTGGCAGGTGCGCTCACCAGCGTCGGAGTACAGGCCGAACTTCAGTCCGCGCGCGTGGATGTAGTCGGCCAGCGCCTTCATGCCCGAGGGGAAGCGCTGCGGGTCGGCCTGGATGTTGCCGCTGGCATCGCGCGCCACCTGCCAGCAGTCATCGATGATGATGTAGCGGTAGCCCGCCGCCTGCATGCCACTGCTCACGGCGGCATCGGTCATTTCGCGGATCAGCTGCTCGCTGACATTGCAGCCGAACTTGTTCCAGCTGTTCCAGCCCATCGGTGGCGTACGTGCCAGACCATTGTCCAGCGCCAGCGCCGACGGCGCCCGCAGCAGTGTGAACAGCAGCGCGATCCACAGGTAGCGATGCATGCGACCCCCTCTCTATGCTGGATCGATCATACCATCGGGAGGGGCGCGCGCAGCGGCTGCGCTACACTGCGCCCCGCGGGTACACATCAAAACAAGGCTCGGGGGAATCTCGCATGCCGGCGCAGAGTCGTATGGATACGCGCGCCAAAACCGGACTGACGGTGGCGCTGTGCTTTGTCGTGGCGTTGATGGAGGGCGTGGATCTGCAGTCCGCCGGCATCGCCGCGCCGAAGATGCGGCCGGCCTTCGGGCTCTCCCAGCAACTGCTGAGCTTCGTGCTCAGTGCCAGCACCTTCGGTCTGCTGATCGGTGCATTGATCGGCGGCCGCCTGGCCGATTACATCGGTCGCAAGCGCGCGCTGCTGGTGTCGGTCATGGTGTTCGGCGCCTTCTCGCTGGGCACCACGTTTGCATGGGACAGCAACAGCCTGCTGGCGCTGCGCTTGCTCACCGGGCTGGGCCTGGGGGGCGCGATGCCCAACATGATCGCGCTGGTCAGTGAGAACAGCCGCGCGGAGCGACGCGGGCTGGTGCTGGCCCTCATGTACTGCGGCATGCCGCTGGGTGGCAGCCTTGCCAGCCTGGTGTCGGTGTTCGATATCGGCGACTGGCGCGCGGTGTTCTACTTCGGCGGCGTCGCCCCGCTGCTGGCCACGCCGCTGCTGTGGGTGCTGCTGCCCGAATCACAGGGCTTCGCCTCGCTCGGCGCGGGCACACAACAGACAGCGTTGCGGCCCGGTAGCTTCGGCCACGCGCTGTTTGCTGAAGGACGAGCCGCTCCGACCATCCTGCTGTGGCTCAGCTACGGCCTCACACTGCTGGTGCTGTACCTGCTGCTGTCCTGGCTGCCCACGCTGCTGGTGAGCCGGGGTCTGAGCAAGCCCGATGCGGGGCTCGCCCAGTTCGGCTTCAACATCGGTGGCGCACTGGGCGCCGTCGGTATCGGCTGGCTGATGGATCGCGGCCGACGCTGGCTCACGGTGCTGCTGACCTATGCCGCGATGATCGCAGCGCTGCAACTGCTGGCCGGCACACCACCGCGCCTGGAAACAGCCCTGCTCTACGCCACGCTGGTGGGCGCCACCATCGTCGGTGCGCAGGCCATCATTTATGCCACCGCTCCCGCTTGCTACGCGCTGGGTTTTCGCGGCACCGGACTGGGGGCCGTGATCGCGGCGGGCCGTGCCGGATCGGTGCTCGGGCCGCTGGTGGCGGGTCAGCTGCTGGGCTCCGGACAGAGCCCGCAGCAGGTGCTGAGCAACATGGTGCCCGTGCTGCTGGCAGGCGGCGTCAGCGCCATGCTGCTGGTCGGCCGGCGCGCGTCAGCAACGCCGGCTTCGACCTGAGGCAGTGAAGCGGCCACCTGGCCGCCACCAGGCAGGCCCATCCCCAGGGCTGGCTGCCCCGGGGCTACGAGGCATTACTTGGCCGGCGCTGCCGCGGGTGCCGCAGTCGGAGCCGTGACGAGGCCCTGCTGTGCCAGCAGCCGATTCACGTCGATCAGCGATTGATCGGCATCCGCCGGCATATCGCCCGGCACCAGCTTCACGACGATCTCGATCGCGAGCTGCACATCGTTGGTGTAGTGGCCCGGCGCGAAAGTAAAGCCGGTCTCCGGCGTGGCCCCACCCGAGGCGTTGCGCTTCTCCTCGGTGGAGGAGAGGTTGCGGCTGCTGATCACCTTGACGACGTTGTAGCCCTTGGCCTTGGCCTCGACCGCGGCGCGCAAGGCGGCCGCATCGATGACCGACTGCAACGCCTTGGCCATGGTGGTGCCCGGCGTGTTCACTTCGCTCAGATCGCCAGTGATGCGCTTGCGCGTGGTCACGCGCATGGTCGCATCATCGACCATGACCATCTGGCTGGCGTAGGAATTGCCAACCACACCACCGTCGTCCTTCTTGGCCAGCGCGGCAGTGCTCGCGCCGAGAATCAATCCGAACCCCATGAGGCAAACCAATGCCTTTTTCATTCTTGGTGCTCCTTGCAGCATGCGATCAGTCTTGGCCGATCGTGCGGATTCGACTGCGAAGAATCTTCAAGGTTCCGTCGGTCCGTCAGAGAACCGGCCCCGCTCAGGGAACCGGCACCGCGGCCGGCTTGCTGGCCCGGGCGATCAGCTTGTCGGCGATGGCCAGCAGGTCGGCATAGGTCCTGGCGTTCTGCCCGAGCACCACGTAGCGGCCGTTGATGATGATCTGCGGCACGGACTGCACCCCATAGCGCTCGGTGAACTCGCGCGCCGCCTCGATCTGGTCGCTGACCGAAGGCGACTGGGTTTCGGCCAGGAACTGCCGGGCGTCCACGCCCTGGGTGGCCAGCCAGCGGGCGATGTTGTCGATGCTGCTGGTATCCAGGCCCTGGCGATGGATGGCGTCGTAGATGGCGTCGTCCAGCGCATCGAGCTTGCCGAGGTTTTTCAGCGCGTAGTAGGTGCGCAGCAGCGGCTGCCACTGGCTGCGACCGAAACTCACCGGTACGCGGTCAAACTTCACGTTCGGCGCGAGCTGCTTCACCCAGGCATTCAGCGGGGTGTGGAAAGCGTTGCAGTGCGGGCAGCCCCAGGAGAAGTACTCGACGACACGCACTTCGCCGGTGGCGCTGCGAAACCAGAGCGTCGACGGCGTCTGGATGTAATCCGTACCCGCCTGCAAGCCATCTGCGGGTGCCTCCGCGCTCCAGGCCAGCGGCGCCGCACACAGGAACAGCCAGGCCAGGGCGGCGCGGGCCGCGCCGCGCAATGCGTTATTCGTAGGCATGTCGTCGATACAATTCGTAACCAGTCTGGTAGTAGGCAATGGCCAGATCGTTCAGTTCCGGGTCGACGGGCAGGCGTGTATAGCTGTCGCGGTCGCGGTCATAACGCAGATCCGTGATGCTCTTCTGCAGGCCCAGGATGGCGATTTTATCGTCTTTCAGCAGCGCCACGTCGTGATTGTGGCTGAAGAAGGCCACGCGCCCGGCCTCGGGCGTATGCAGCACGTCACGACCGAAGAACGGCGCCGTATACGGCAGGCCCAGCAGGCCCAGCACCGTCGGGGCGACGTCGACCTGCGTGGTCAGCGAATCCACTTCGCGGGGCGCGATGTGGGCCGGCGAGTAGATCAGCATCGGGATCTCGTAGGACTTCAGCGGAATGTCGGCATGGCCGTAGACGCGCGCGCCGTGGTCGGCGACCACCACGAACACGGTGTCGCGAAACCAGTCGTGTGACTCGGCCTGCCGCAGCAGGTAGCCGGTGGCGAAATCGGCATAGCGAACGCCCGACTGACGACCACCGTGTGCGGCCTTCACGCCCGGCACTCCTTCCCGGAAGGTGAAAGGCTTGTGGTTGGACGTGTTCATGATCATGGCGAAGAACGGCTGACCGCTGGCGTGCAGCTGATCGAAATGCGTCAGCGCCATGTCATACAGATCCTCGTCGGAGACCCCCCAGACATTCTCGAAGCGCACCGGTTGCTGGATCTCCTTGCGATCCAGCACTTCGAAGCCATTGGCTGCGTAGAAGGCGTTCATGTTGTCGAAGTAACCATAACCGCCATACAGGAAGCTGGTCTGGTAGCCCTGCGCGCGCATCACCTTGCCCCAGGTGGCGACGTTGTCGTTGCCAGGCCGGCGCACGATGGAATCGCTGGGGATCGGCGGGAACGACGCGGTGATGGCCTCCAGCCCACGCACCGTGCGGGTGCCGGAAGCGTACATGTGCCGGAACCACAGGCCGCGCTGCGCGTAGCGATCGAACTCGGGCGTCCAGTCGCGCGTCGAGCCATACAGCTTGCTGAACTCGGCGCCGAAGGATTCGCTGACCAGCACCACTACATTGAGCTTGCCCAGGCCATCGGCACGCGCCGGGAAACTGCGATCCAGCCGCTGATCGTCCAGCCGCGTGAAAGTGCCGCCGAGACCTGCCAGCTGCTGCGTCAGCAGGGTGAAGTTCTTCTGGCTGTCGCGCGTGGCATAGAACTGCGGGTAGTCGATGTCGCTGGTGCGCAGCGCACGAAAGAAAGTGCTGCCGCCATTCGCCGCCAGCTCATTGGCCACGCGGTTTTCGGACAGCGACAGCGCATCGGCACTGACGAACAGCACGCACAGCGTGAAGGCCGCTGCGAAAGCCGCCAGCGGTGCCAGCCGCTGGCGCAGCGTGCTGGGCGGTGGCTGAGGCCCCAGCCAGCGGCCCAGGCGCCACAGCGACAACGCCGCCAGCACCGCCACGGCGATGAGCACGGTGCCGAGCGGATACTCGGAACGGATGTCGCCGATGACTTCAGTCGGATAGATGAGGTAGTCCACCGCGACCAGATTGAAGCGCGCGTTGAACTCTTCGAAAAAGAAATATTCGGCGATGGCCGCAAACAGCAGCCCGAACATCCACAGGAAGGCGCCGGCGCGCACTGTCCAGAGCCAGGCGCGGCTCTGATACCAGCGCTGCGGCAACAGCCACAGCAGCAGCGCGAAACCCAGCAGCAGATACAGCGACTGCACCAGATCGTTGACGATGCCGGTCGGCACTATCCACAGCAGCATGAGTGGCGTGACATCCACCGCGCGGCCGAACTTGAACCAGAGAACGACCCGCAACAGTGCCTGCACAGCCAGGTACCAAGCACCCAGCGCCACCAGTGCCCGGTAGCGCGCCATCGATACCCGCTCAAGCATTGTCACGTTATTTCAACCTCCCGGTTCGGCGAGCACCTGCTCCAGTTGTTCGAGGAACAGCGCCTCGCCATCGCCCACACGCGCCTGCCAATCGTCGGCGGCACCTTCATCTGCACCATCGGTGACGAACTTGAAGCCGCGCCAGGCCACACCCTGACGGCGACAGGCTTCCGCCACCGCGAACAGCTCCATGTCCACGACGTCCACGCCCTGCTCGATCAGCCAGGGATCCAGGGCTGTCACGAAACTGTCGCCGCTGGCGCAGAGAATGCCGGCGCGGCCCGACTCGATGCGCGCGCTGGCGGCACTGAAAGGCGTGACTCCGCGCGGCGCCAGTGGCTCGGTCTGCATGTCGCGCTGGATCACCGCCTGCACTTCCAGCAGGCCATGAGCGCGCGCACTGATGCGGCCGGCGGTACCGTAATTCAGCACCCGCTGCGGCCGGTGCCGCGCGATGGCCTGCTGGGTCGCCAATGCCGCATTGATCTTGCCGACCCCGGCATGCACCACCTGCACACCCGCCGGAATGCGCTTGCTTGACAGCTCGCTTTCAAGTGCGACGATTACAACCAGCATCTCTTAACTTCTCCTTAAACTGCCTTAATTGCCTCTTAACCCGGTTTTCCCATGCGCGATCTGCTCGACTACCTCCCCGGCGTGCCCGACTTCCCCAAACCCGGCGTCCTGTTCCGCGACATCGGCCCGCTGCTGGCCGACCCCGCAGCCTTCGAACAGGCCCTGCAGGCCATGGAAGCGGCCGTGGCGGACTGGCAGTTCGATCTGCTGGCTGGCATCGAATCACGCGGCCTCATTTTCGCATCGGCGCTGGCCACCCGCATGCATCGCGGCCTGCTGCTGGTGCGCAAGCCCGGCAAACTGCCGCCGGTCACGGCTTCGCACCGCTATCAGCTCGAGTATGGCGAGGATGCGCTGGAGATCCAGCCACAGCGCATCTCCGCTGGCGCGCGCGTGCTGCTGGTCGACGACGTCATTGCCACCGGCGGGACGCTGCTGGCAGCGGCACAGCTGATCCGCAGCAACGGCGGCAGCGTCGCCGGCGTGGTGGCCTTGCTGGCACTGGATTTCCTGGGCGGCAGCGAGCGCCTGCGTGCCGCGGATCTGCCCGTGGCCACGGCGCTGCGCCTCTAGCTAGCGGCCGAAGAATTCCCTGGCGTCCTGCTGCAGCGGCACGTGCAGGTCCCAATGCTCGGTCACCTTGCCGTCCTTGAAGCGCATGATCTCCACCAGCTCGTTGCCAAACTGGCCGGAGCGCGGGCTGGTCACCAGCACATGCGCGAACACCAGATCGCCCTGCGCGATGATCTGCTTGATCTGGAAATGCATGTCGGGCGTGGTCATCTTGATCTCGGCCGCCTTGACCTCCTCGAACGAATGCGTGGAGTTCTTGCCGTAGTGATCGGTGAAGTCATCGCGCGACACGTAACGGTCGAAGGCCTCGCCCGGCTTGGTCTGGTTGAACCACAGATCGAGCATCTCGGCGGCCAGTTTGCCATTGGCGGTCTGCAGGCCAACCATGTCCTGTGCCTCGGTTCCGGCCTGGGCTGTCGCCAGCAGCGCACCGGTCGCACACAGGCCCAGCAGCAAGCCGATTCGGTTCATCACAACCCCCTTATCAAAAACGCAATTCAAGTTGTGGACAGAGCAAGCCGGTCGGCTCACGGCCGCGCGGCGGCGTCGACACCTGCCCGTGGCTGATTATCGGTGATCACGCCGCCAGCACCCTGCCATTTTCGGTATCGCCGCTATCAGAAATCCGGCACGCTCAGCTCTTCAACGAACGGTAGATCAGCCGCTCGAAGTTCGTCGTCGCCGGTTCGCTGACGCCGATCTTCTGCCCGAGGTCATCCAGCGGCTTCGCTGCAACCACCTCATCTTCGCTCTTGCCCTGCTTGATCAGCGTGGCGATGCGGTCGCGGGCGGTCACCAGCAGCTCGCGATAGGCGGCAAGTTCGGCCTTGCCTATCAGCGGTCCATGGCCCGGCACGATCCGGGTCGTGTCATTCGTCATCTTCAGGTAGCGATCGACGGCGGCGATGATGCCCTTGATGTTGCCGCCCGCGGCCACGTCGATGTTGGGAAAGCGGCTGCCGACGCTGACGATGTCGCCGGCGGCCAGCACGTTGGCGTCGGCGAAATAGACCGCGCTGTCGCCATCGGTGTGGGCATTGGGCTCATGGATCACCTGCGCACTGCGGCCCTTGATCTTCAGCGTGGTCTTGCCCTTGTAGATCTGCGCCGGCACGGCCGCCGGCGCCGGTGGCGTCGTGGCGCCCGTCAGCGCATTGGTCACGCCCTCCGTCAGGCGCCTGGCCACATTGGGATCGCCGACCACGATCGCACCCTCCTTGGCGAAGGCTTCATTGCCACCGGTGTGATCACCGTGATAATGCGTGTTGACCACGTATTTCACCGGCTGCGGGGAGAGCGTCGCCAGTGCCGCCTCGATCTTGTCGTGCAGCGGCGCGAACTCCGTATCGACCAGGATGATGCCATCGTCGCCCACGGCGGCGGTCATGTTGCCGCCCTGGCCGACAAGCATGTAGGTCCGGTGCCCCAGATCGGTGGTCTGGATCTCGACCTTGGAGTAATCCGGCGGCGTCTGGGCCTGCGCAACACCAGGGTGGGCCACAGCCATGACCGCGCCGATTGCAATGAGCATGGCCGCCGAAAAAATCCGCCGCATGATCAAGTGACCCCCATGGTGACGTTATCGAGACCGGCATTGTGCAGCAGCTGGTCCATGCCGTCGACGTGGCGCCAGCGCCGTGAGAAATCCGGCTAGAGACTCAGCAGCTCGACGTTGCCACCGGTGGCGGTGATGTTGTCCGAGACCGTACGCTCGGCCAGGAAGCGATCCAGATAGTGCGGCCCGCCGGCCTTGGGGCCGGTGCCCGACAGACCCTCGCCGCCGAAGGGCTGCGTACCCACCACCGCGCCGATCATCGAGCGGTTCACATACAGGTTGCCGACCCGCGCCAGCGCGCGCACGCGCTGTACACGTTCGCGGATGCGCGTATGCAACCCCATCGTCAGCCCGTAGCCCAGCGCATTGATGCGCATGAGCGTGGACTCGAACTCGGCGGCCGGCCAGCTGACCACATGCAGCACGGGTCCGAAGATCTCCTCGCTCAGATCCTCGATGTCACGCAGACGGATCAGGGTCGGCGCGACGAACTCGCCATCGGGCAGCTGCGCCGGCAGTGCGCAGCGATACAGCACCTGGGTGCGATGCCGCTGCACATGCGCCTCGATGCGCTCACGCGCCGCGGCGTCGATGACCGGGCCGACATCCGTGTCGATGCGGGCCGGATCGCCGATGCGCAGCTCCGCCATCGCCCCGACCAGCATGGCCAGCAGGCTCGCGGCGATTTCCTCCTGCACGCACAGCAGCCGCAGCGCCGAACAACGCTGACCGGCACTCTGGAACGCCGACGTCAGCACATCGCCCACCACCTGCTCGGGCAGCGCCGTGGCGTCCACCAGCATGGCATTGAGTCCACCGGTTTCGGCGATCAGCGGGCGCAGCGCGGCGCTGCTGTCGAACAGGCTGGCGGCGATGCGGCGCGCCGTGGGCAGCGAACCCGTGAAGGCCACACCCGCCACCTGCGCACTGGCCGTGAGGCGCGCGCCCACCGCAGCATCGCCACACAGCAGATGCAACACCTCGGGCGGCACGCCGGCCTGATGCAGCAGCCTGACAGCAGCGGCGGCCACCAGCGGCGTCTGCGGCGCAGGCTTGGCGAGCACCGCATTGCCGCTGACCAGCGCCGCGGCGATCTGGCCGGTGAAGATGGCCAGCGGAAAATTCCACGGGCTGATGCAGGCGAAGACCCCACGCGCCGCGCGCCACAGCTCATTGCGCTCGCCGGTCGGCCCCGGCAGCACCTGCGGCAGCAATAGCGCGCGCGCCTGCGCCGCGTAGTAACGACAGAAGTCCACGGCCTCGCGCAGTTCCGACACGGCATCGGGCAGATTGCGCCGACCCTCGCGCACGATGAGCGCGATGAGTTCGTCACCATGCTGCTGGTAGAGATCCGCGGCGCGCTCCAGCACCTGGGCACGTGCCTGCACGCCGCCTGCTTCCCACCCTGCCTGCGCCGATCGGGCGCTGCGCAGCGCCTGCTGGATGCGCTCTGCGTCAGCCGGCGCCGGCATGGCCCCGGCCAGCAGCGGCACAGCCCCCACGCCGCGCGTATCGATGACGGCGATCTGCGCCGTCAGGCGTTGCAGGACCTGTGGATCCCCCAGATCCATGCCGGCGGAGTTCACGCGTTGGGCGCCGTAGAGTTTCATGGGATTGGCAATCCTCGCATCAGGTTGAACCTGCGCCGCGCGCAGACATGCCAGCGGATCGGTGAGCAGCACGGCCGGCGCGACGCCCCTGGCGGCGGGCGCCGCAAGCTGCTGCAGAAAGCCGCCGTTGGCGCCGTTCTCGAGCAGGCGACGCACCAGGTAGGCCAGCAATTCCGAACGCGGCCCCACCGGGGCATAGACGCGGCAATGGCGCTCGCTGCCCGCCAGCAGGGTTTCGTAGAGCCCCTCGCCCATGCCATGCAGGCGCTGGAACTCGAAGCGCGCCTCGGGCCGTGCCCAGCGCAGGATGGTGGCTGCCGACCAGGCATTGTGGGTGGCGAAGGCCGGGTACAGATGCGTGGCCTCGAGCAGGCGACGCGCACAACCCAGATACGCCACGTCGGTGGCGGCCTTGCTGGTGTAGACAGGAAAGTCCGGCAGACCCTGTTCCTGCGCCAGCTTGATCTCGCCATCCCAGTACGCGCCTTTCACCAGGCGCACCTGCAACTGTCGGCGCGCCGCGCGCGCCAGCTCGTCCGCCCAGGCAATCACCAGCGGCGCGCGCCGCTGGTAGGCCTGCACCGCAAAGCCCAGGCCCTGCCAGTCGCGCAGCCGCGCATCGCGGCTCAGTGCCGTCAGGATCTGCAGCGACATGCCCAGCCGTCCGCTCTCCTCGGCATCGATGGTCAGCGCGATGTCATGGCGCTGCGCGGCCAGCGCCAGCTCGGTCACGATGCCGATGAGTTCGGGCACCACCGCGTCACGCTGTCCGGTCTCGTAGCGGCAATGCAGTGCCGAGAGCTTGATCGACACGCTGTCGCGCTGCTGCAGTGAGCGCCCGGCACCGCTGGCGCCCACTGCCTCGATGGCCTTGAAGTAGGCTGCCCGATAATGTTCCGCGGCCATCGAGGTACGCGCCGCTTCGCCGAGCATGTCGAAGGAATGACAGCGCTGCGCATGCGTGGCGCGTTGCGCGCGGCGCAGCGCGGCTGCAATGTCCGCGCCGTAGACGTAGTGCCGCGCCATGCGCACCAGCGCCACATTGACCGCGCTGCGCGCCATGGGCTCCAGCAATGGCGCGCAGGCGCGCCCGCCGGCGCCCGGCGCGCACAGCCGCATCAGCCGCTGCGTGGCCCGCAGCCCCATGCCCAGCCATCCGCCACCCTGCCACGCGGCGGCGCCGAGACGATCGCGCAGCAGCTGCATGCGTGTGGCGTCATCGGGGATGCGCAGCCAGGCCTCGGCCAGCCCCAGCAGGGCCAGGCCTTCCGGACAGCCCAGCGGATAGGCATTGAGCATGCGGTTGACGAGACCCGCGCGCAGCGCCTGCCGCATGGCCGGCAGGGCCGTTGCCGCCAGTGCACCGATGGCCGCAACATCGTACCCGGCAGCCTCGAGCGTGGTGATCAGGGATTGAAGCGTGAGCGTCTCATCCAGCGCCGCGCGTTGTTGCAGCGCTGCCGGAATCGGCGGCGTCTGGACTACGCCGTCTGTGCCTTTCGATGCAGCGTGATCCACAGGTAGATGACGATCAGCACATTGAGTGCCAGTACGAAACCAAGCAACCAGGGGTTCTTCGGCGTATGCCAGAGCAGCTTCCAGATCTCGAACGGAATCAGGCTGGCCGTGGCAATGGTGGTCAACCACTCGGCCCAGCGCAGCCGCAACCACAGACCGGTGCCTTCCACCATCAACAAACCCACGTAACCCAGCGTCACGGCGGCGACATGATTCAGCGACCTGGCATTCAGACCGCTCACCCAGTCGAGGAAACGCAGCACCAGTGCGCGGCTCTCGCTGTCTGTCAGGGTCTCGCTCCAGCGATACAGCTGATCCGTGACGGCAGGGTCGAGCAGGCGGTTGGCACCATACAGCGTGAGCAGCAGCAGCAACGCCTTACCCCACTTGAACAGGCCGATGAGACGCAGGCCGTCGAGACGGCGGGCAGGTGCAAAATTCGCTGACATCAGAACACCGACAAACTGTTACGCAAAAGGCAATTGGCCATTCGGATCTGCGCCCCGTTCCAGATCGGCGCGACGCTCGAGCTTGCCAACCCGCACTCCCAGCAATCGCAGCGACTGCTGCAGCGGCACCCGCTTCAGACACAGACCGGCGATCCGGCGGATGGTTGCCGCATCCGCAGTGTACTCCGCCACGGTGTGGTCGCGGGTAACCGAGCGGAAATCCGCGTAGCGCAGCTTGATGCCCACGGTGCGGCCGACATAGCCCTTGCGCTGCAGATCCGCCGCCACTTCCTCACATAATTCCGTGAAGATCGCGCCCAGTTCGCTGCGATCCCTTACGGCATGCAGATCGCGCTCGAAGGTGGTTTTGCGACTCATCGACACCGGTTCCTGCCGGGTCTGCACCGGCCGCTGATCGCGGCCATGGGCCGCCTCATGCAGCCAGACGCCGTAGCCGGCGCCGAAATGGGCCATCAGCCAGGCGCGCGGCTGCCGCGCCAGCTCGCCGATGGTCCGGATCCCCAGCTCTTCCAAACGTGCGGAAGCCTTGGGACCCACCCCATGAATCTTGCGGCAGGCCAGCGGCCAGATGCGCTCCGGCACATCGGCAGCGCCGATCACGCAGATACCGCGCGGCTTGTGCAGCTCGCTGGCCATCTTGGCCAGCAGCTTGTTCGGCGCCACACCGATGGAACAGCTCAGCCCGGTGCGCGCAGCGATCGCAGCCTGAATGCGGCGCGCGAAGGCCTCATCGCCCTCACGCTGCGCCAGCTCGACGGCGGTGAAATCGATGTACACCTCGTCGATGCCGCGATCCTCGATACGCTCGGCGTGCTCGCGGATGACGGATTTGAACAGACGCGAGTAATGCCGGTAGGCCTCGAAGTCCACCGGCAGCAAAATGGCCTGCGGACACAGCCGCGCCGCCTTCATCATGCCCATGGCGGAATGCACCCCGAAGGCGCGCGCGGCATAGGTGGCCGTGGTGATCACGCCGCGCCCCTTGTAGTCGGCCAGCTTCATGAACTGCCCGTCCACGGGTTTGTGCCCATGGCCGCCGATGACCACGGGCAGATCCGCCAGTTCGGGATAGCGCAGCAGCTCCACGGAGGCGTAGAAGGCATCCATGTCCAGATGCGCCACACGACGCGGGTGCGCAGTCTCAACGCTCATCTCAACCATCCGCAGCGCGCACACCCGGCGTCCACAGCACCAGCGCCACCCCTGCCAGCACCAGCAGCAGCGCAGCGCCGATGGCGCCGCTCAGCGTTTCATGCAGCACCCAGGCCCCCAGCACCACGGCTACCAGCGGATTCACCAGCGCATAGGTGGCCACCTGCTGCGCGCTGACATGTGCCAGCAGCCACAGGTAGCAGCCCATGGCCACGATGCTGCCGACGATCACCAGATAGGCCAGCGCCAGCCATGAACCCATGTTCACGCTGGCCGGAGCAAACAGCCGCCACTCGCCGCACAGCGTACCCAGCCCCAGCAGCAGCGCCCCACCCAGCAGCATCTGCGCACAGGCGGCCGGCAAGGCGCGACTCACCGGCAGGCGTGCCGCGGCGTACACCAGCGTGCCGGCACTCCAGCACACCACCGAGGCTGCCAGCGCCAGCACCCGCCAGCCCGGCACGCCGCCGGTGTTGGCCGGAGTCTGCGCCATGGCCACGGCCACACCGCACAGTCCGATGACGATGCCCAGCGCACGGCGCGCAGCCGGTGCGCGCCGCGCGAACAGCGCCCAGTCCAGCAACAGCACCACCAGCGGAATGCCGGCCGTGACCAGCGCGGCGATGCCCGAGGGCACGCCCTGCTGTGACCACACCAGCAGACCATTGCCGCCGGTGAAGAACAGCACACCGCAGACCAGCATGCGCGGCCAGGGCAAACCCTGCAGCGGTCGAGGTGCGCGCAGGCGCAACCAGCCATACAGCAGCAATCCCGCCAGCAGGAAACGCAGCCCCGATCCGAGCAGCGGCGGCAGCGCGCGGATCATCAGCGCATTGGCCAGGAAGGTGGTGCCCCAGATCAGATAGATGGCCGCGAAGGCGGCCGCGATCGCCAGGGCCGTAGCGCGTGTGGCAGGGTTCACGCGCGACGACCGCCGCGCCTGCCACCCTGATCAGCGAGGATTTCACGCGCCGCATTGCGACCGGGCAATCCCGTCACACCGCCGCCCGGATGCGTACCCGAGCCGCACATGTACAGGCCGGGCAGCGGACCGCGATAGGCGGCATGGCCCAGCATGGGCCGCGCCGAATACAGCTGATCCAGACTGAGCGCGCCGTGGAAGATGTCGCCGCCGATCAGACCGAAGGTGCGCTCCAGATCCAGCGGACTCATGATCTGCCGCCCCAGCACCGCGGCCCGGAAGTTCGGCGCGAAGTCATTCACCAGATCGATCATGTGATCGGCCACGTGTTCGCGATGTTGATCCCAGGAGGAACCATCAGGCAACTGCGGCGCCACATGCTGGCAGAACAGGCTGGCCACGTGCTGCCCCGGTGGCGCCAGCGAATCATCCAGCGTGGAGGGAATCAGGATCTCGATGATGGGACGTCGTGACCAGCCAGTACTGCGCGCGTCCAGATAGGCCTGATCCATGTAGCGCAGGCTGGGTGCCAGGATGATGCCGGCCTGATGCTGTTCGGCCAGCATGCGGCCGGGCAGCGCACGGAAATCCGGCAATTCGGACAGCGCCACATTCATGCGGAAGGTGCCCGACCCGCAGCGCCAGTGCGCCATGCGTTCGCGGAAGTCCGCATCCAGCAGCTGCGGATCGAGCAGCTGCCCATACAGCAGCCTGGGGTTGAGATTCGAGACCACACAGCGCGCGTTGATGCGCTCACCCTGTTCGGTGATCACGCCGCTGGCGCGACCACCCTGCGTCAGCACTTCGCGCACCGCGCTGCCGAGACGGATGTCCACACCGCGCTGCGCGCAGCAGCGCGCCATGGCCTGCGTGATCGCGCCCATGCCGCCGATGGCGTGGCCCCATGCACCCTTGTTGCCATTCACTTCGCCGAAGCAGTGATGCAGCAGCACGTAGGCGGAACCCGGTGAATACGGGCTGGCATAGTTGCCCACGATGCCATCGAAGCCATACACCGCCTTGATGGGATCGCTTTCGAACCACTGCTCCAGATAGTCGCCGGCCGACTTCACGAACAGCGCCAGCAATTCGCGCCGCAGCGGCAGGCGCAGACTGCGCAGCCGGTTGCCCAGGCGCCAGGTCTTGATGAGTTCGGGCAGGGCCGTGCGCCAGCTGCCTTCGGTGACATTGGGTGGCGCCTGTTGTGCGAGTTCGCGCAGCACGTCGGCAATCACTGCCAGGCGGCGCTGATACTCCGGCAACCGCTCGGCATCACGCGTCGAGAACTTCGCCACTTCCTGCGCAGTGCGGCCGGCGCCGATCTTCAGGTAGCGGCCATCCTCCAGCGGCAGAAAGTTGGCCAGCGGCCGCTCGATGATGCGCAGGCCGTAGTGAACCAGCCGCAGGTCGGCGATGACCTGCGGGTTCAGCAATGAAACCGTGTAGGAAGCTACCGAATTGCGGAATCCCGGATGGAACTCCTCGGTGACCGCGGCGCCGCCGACCACGTGGCGACGCTCCAGAACCATGACGGACAGCCCCGCATCCGCCAGGTAGGCAGCGCAGACCAGACCGTTGTGACCGCCGCCGATGACGACGACGTCAACCTCGCGCTGCCCACTCCCCATGGTCCTTGCAGTGATCCTTGAACTTCTGACGCCGTGCTCAGGTGGTGGCGCCACCCGCCGGATACCTGGCGAACATGGCCTTCACCGCCGCATCGATGCGCTGCTGCGCGTTGCTGCCGGTCAACGACGTGACATCCAGCTGCACACTGCCATGCCACAGCGGCTCGCGGCTGCCGGCATCGAAGACATCCACCGAGATGCGGCCTTCGCGATAGGCATAGGCATCGTTCGACCAGGCCAGCGAGCCGAACATGTTGCGGCGGCCGAAGCCATAGCCGAAGCCCCACCCGAACGGCGAGTAGTCATCGTTGACCACATTGCGCGCGCCGATGGCATGCCCGATCAGGCAATCCGGCGTGGCGCCGGTGGCCACCGGCTGCACACCGCGCGTGGCAAGATTCGCCGTAACCGCATCACGCAGACGCTGATCATTGATGGGGTTGTCGAAGGCGCCGACGCGGCGCTCCTCGCGCTGGCCATCCAGCCAGCCGAAGCTGTGGCAGCGCGCGACACTGAGCCTGGCATTGGCGTCGGTGCGCACCGGATAGGTCGCGCAGGCGCCCAGCGCCAGGCACATGGCGCCAGCAGCCATGTACTTGAATTTGCTGGTAATCATGATTCGGTCCTCCAAATGGTGACCGGCATGTCCCTTTATACACCCGCAGGCACGGATGCAGGGATAATGGCGGCCTCGAACATCATCAAGCCCGACAACGCGATGGCCAATAGCCGGTTGACCGCATTACGAACTCTTAGTCCATTCCTCAGGCCGCATCGTTCCAGGATCCTGCTGGCCGCCGTCGCGCTGATGGTCGCTGCGGCGGCCACGCTGGTGCTGCCCACTGCCGTGCGCCAGGTCATCGACCAGGGCTTCGCCAGCGCCACGCGTTCCGGTCACGTCGGCCGCTACTTCATCGGCCTGCTGCTGGTCTGCATCGTCATGGGCGTGGCCAGCGCCGCGCGCTTCTACATGGTCAGCTGGATCGGCGAGCGCGTGGTGGCCGACGTGCGCAACAAGGTGTTCGGCCACATCCTGTCACTGTCGCCGGGTTTCTTCGAAGCCACGCGCACCGGTGAGGTGCTCTCGCGCCTGACCACCGACACCACGCTGGTGCAGACCGTGGTGGGTTCATCCGCGTCGTGGGCCCTGCGCAGCGTGGTGCTGGCCATTGGCGCGCTCATCATGATGGCCATCACCAGCCCGAAGCTCACCGGCCTCGCTTTCGTCGGCGTGCCACTGGTGCTGGCGCCCATCATCCTGATGGGCCGGCGCGTGCGCGGCCTGTCGCGCGCCGCGCAGGATCGCATCGCCGAGACTTCGGCACTGGCCGGCGAGGCCATCAATACCATCCAGACGCTGCAGGCCTATACGCACGAACCCGTGGATCGCGAACGCTTCGCTGCCGCCACCTCGGCCGCCTTCGCCAGCGGCATGCGTCGCACGCGCATGCGCGCACTGATGATGATGGTGGTGGTGATGCTGGTGGGCACGATCATTGTGGGCGTGCTGTGGATTGGCGCCAGCGATGTAATGAGCCAGCGCATGAGCGTGGGCCAGCTCGGCCAGTTCATCCTGTACGCCATGCTGCTGGCGAGCTCGGTGGGCGCGCTCAGCGAACTGTGGGGCGAAATCCAGCGCGCGGCCGGCGCCACCGAACGACTGATGGAGATCCTGAACACCCAGCCGCAGATCACGGCACCGGCGCAGCCTGCAAGCTTGCCCGCTGCGGTACGCGGCCGCGTGGCCTTCGAGCAGGTGACCTTCCACTACCCGACGCGGCCCGATGTGGCCGCGCTGCATGACTTCTCGCTGCGCATCGAACCCGGGGAGGCCGTGGCGCTGGTGGGGCCCTCGGGCGCCGGCAAATCCACGGTATTCCAGCTGCTGCTGCGTTTCTTCGATCCCGCCAGCGGCATCCTGCGACTCGACGGCGTGCCCATCCAGTCGCTGACGCCCGAGGCACTGCGCGCGCAGATCGCGCTGGTGTCGCAGGAGCCGGCGATCTTCGCCGGCAGCGTCAGCGACAACATCCGCTACGGGCGACCGCAAGCCGATGACGCGGAAGTGCGCGGCGCCGCCATCGCCGCGGCGGCGGATGAATTCATTCAGAAGCTGCCGGGCGGCTATGACACGCTGCTGGGCGAACGCGGTGTCACGCTGTCCGGCGGCCAGCGCCAGCGCATCGCCATCGCCCGCGCCATCCTGCGCGACGCGCCCGTATTGCTGCTGGATGAAGCCACCAGCGCACTCGATGCCGAGAACGAACGGCTGGTGCAGCAGGGCCTGGCGAATCTGATGGCCGGCCACGCCGGCCGCCAGCGCACCACGCTGGTGATCGCGCATCGCCTCGCCACCATCCAGCGCCTCAAGCGCATCGTCGTCATGGACCATGGCCGGATCGTGGCCGAGGGCGACCATGCCAGCCTGGTGGCTGCGGGCGGACTGTATGCGCGGCTGGCCGCGCTGCAGTTCAACGAGGGTGCGGCGCTGCTCGGCGCGAGTCCAGATACATCTGCGTACCGGTGATCAGCAGGAACAGCAGCGCCAGGCCCGTGAGCAGATCCAGGCAGCGACCCGGCAGACCGATGATGTCGCCGCGATGCATCTGCTTCACGGTCTCGTGTACCCCCCAGCCGAACGGGAAACCGGTCACCGGATAGCCCTTTTCATATTCGCCGGCGCGCCGGCCGCTGCGCGTGTCGAACACGTACTGCCGCAGAAGGCTGCGGCCGGCGACGATCACGCCCTGCGGCATGCCACCGAACATGCGCAACCGCAGCGCCTTGATCGGAGCATCGGCGTCCTGGCTGCGCAGGGCATTGAGCGTCGCGCCCAGCATCACCGGCAGGTCGCGCTCCGCGAGCGCAGTGGTATTGGCCGGAAAGGTCGGGTCGCTGCCCGCGGCGCCCGGCGGACCCGGCATCCTGCCGCCGATGAAGATGGAGACGGCGATGTTGTCGATGGCCAGCAGTGTGCCGGTGATGGCCACATAGCCCACCAGCAGGCAGGCCACCAGCGCCACCCAGCGATGCAGGTTGCGCGGCACACGGCCCTGCCCCCAGAACGGCCGGGACCGCCCCAGCCGGCGGCGCGCGGCATAGAGACGCAGGTACATCCACAGGCCACTGAACACCAGTGCTGCCAGCATCAGCGCCACGATCAGCTCCAGCCAGACGCCGTAGACACCGAGGAACTCGGCGCGATGCAAGGCCTTCAATTGATCGTGCGCGGAGCGTTCCCCGCCGCCGGTGGCTGGCGCCACCTCTGCCGGCATCATTGTTCCCGCCACCGGATCCACCCACAGCGAACGCGGCCTGGTTGCATCGACGGACACAATCACGCGCGGCTGCGCGCCATTCATGCGCAGCTCGACCCAGTTGAGCGCAGCGCCGGATTCGGACTGGCGCAACACGCCCAGCGCCCGATCGAGCAGCGGTTGCAGCTGCGCGTCGGCCGGCAGCGCGGTGGAGGTGTAATCCGCGGCGCCCAGCAGCGCGAAGTTCATCGGGCCGTAGATGCCCTCGCGGATGGACTCGAGGTTGGGATTGTCGGCGGGCACATCCCCCAGCAACGCCCGCAGATCGACGAGCTGGATGCCCGTTCCCGTCAACGCCAGCCAGAACAACGGCAGGACGGCCACCAACATCAGCCAACGGTGCAGCGCTCGCAAGGCATCCCCCTTTGTTGTTCTTGGGTCTTACGGGTCGGCAGAGTTTGACCCGCAGGGGGAAGTGATTCAATCGCCACGCGCAACCCAAGGGTTGCGCACATGGCTGTCGATACAGCGACTTGCTCTGTATCTGAAGCGCCTACTTGTGTCGGCCGGGGTGCCCGGCTCCGCGCGGACCGCCGGGACGCCCAGCGCCAAAACGCGGCTTGCGCGCATGCGGCGGCGGCCCGGCGTGACGGCGCGGACGCTCGCCCTCCGCAGCGTGCGCGCGATGCGCCGGCGGCCGATCGTTCTTGAAATCACGCTCCTCGCCATCGCGCTGCGGACGCGCCACGCGCGTCAGGCGCAGTTCCTGGCCCTTGAGCTTGAGCTTCTGCAGGTGATGCAGCAGCTCGTCGGGCATGCCCTTGGGCAGGCGCACGTAGCTGTGATCGTCGTGGATGTCGATGCCGTTGATCTGCGATCCCGGCAGATCGGCCTCGTTGGCCAGCAGGCCGACGATGTGGCCGGCCTGCACGCCATGGCGCGCGCCGACCTGCAGGCAGTAGGTGTCCTGCGGCTCGAAGCGGCCGCGCTTGCCCGGCGGCGGCTTCAGGCGCTCGTTGCCACCCTCGCCGGACTCGGCACCGGCTTCCTCCTGCCACTCCTGCGACAGGCGCGCCGCATGCTCCTGCGCGAAGGCGGTCTGACGCTCACGGCGATCCTGGCCCTTCAGCAGCAGCCCGGCCTTGCCCTGCGCCAGGCTCACCAGCGCGGCAGCCACGTCGGCCAGCTCCGCGCCATTCTCCTGCACGTACTCTTCGACGATGCGGCGGTAGTTGCCGATCTCCTCCGCACCCAGCGCCTCGGTGAGACGCTCCTTGAACTTCTTCACGCGCACCGCGTTGACGTCTTCCACCGACGGCAGGTTCATCGGCTCGATGGGCTGGCGCGTGGCACGCTCGATCAGGCGCAGCATGTTGCGCTCGCGCGGCGCGATGAACAGGATGGCCTCACCGTTGCGACCGGCACGGCCGGTGCGGCCGATGCGATGCACGTAGGACTCGGTGTCGTAGGGCACGTCGAAGTTCACTACGTGGCTGACGCGTTCCACGTCCAGACCGCGGGCGGCCACGTCGGTGGCCACCAGGATGTCGATCTGGCCGTTCTTCAGCTGCATCACGGTGCGCTCGCGCTGCGACTGCTGGATGTCGCCGTTGAGGGCGGCGGCGGCGAAGCCGCGCGCGCTGAGGCGCTCGGCCAGTTCCATGGTCATCTGCTTGGTGCGTGCGAACACCAGCATGGCGTCAAAAGTCTCCACCTCGAGGATGCGCGTCAGCGCGTCGAGCTTGTGCAGACCGCTGACCAGCCAGCAGCGCTGGCGGATGTTGGCAGCGGTGGTTGTCTTGGTCTTGATCGTGATCTCGCGCGGCTCGCGCAGATGCCGCTGGGCAATGCGGCGGATGGCCGGCGCCACGGTGGCCGAGAACAGCGCCACCTGACGCTCCTCCGGCACCTGCTGCAGGATGGACTCGATGGCATCGACGAAGCCCATCTGCAGCATCTCGTCGGCTTCATCGAGCACGACAAAACGCACGCCGTCGAACTTCAGCGAGCCGCGCTCCAGGTGATCCATGATGCGGCCCGGCGTGCCGACGATGACATGCGCGCCCCGGCGCAGCGCATTGAGCTGCGGCGTATAGCTCTGCCCGCCGTAGATGGGCAGTACGTGGAAGCCCGGCAGATGCGCGGCGTACTTCTGGAAAGCTTCCGCCACCTGAATCGCCAGCTCGCGCGTCGGCACCATGACCAGCGCCTGCGGCTCACGCTGCTGCAGATCCAGCTGCGACAGCATGGGCAGCGCAAACGCCGCCGTCTTGCCGGTGCCGGTCTGCGCCTGGCCGAGCAGATCCTGGCCGGCCAGCAGCACCGGAATGGCGGCGGCCTGGATGGGCGAAGGCGATTCGTAACCGATGGCGGCCAGCGCCTGCAGCACAGGCTCGGACAGGCCCAGCTCGCTGAAGCGGGGGGCGTCCGTGGACGGAGCGTTCATGGGGGGATTTTCCGGGGGGTTGGGGCGCGCGAGTGTAACGGCTTGTCCCCCGCGATGCGCTGTCATTTAATGCACTCACACCATGGAAGACCCCAACCGCCTCGACGCCATCGAGTTCAAGCTTGCCCACCTGGAGCAGGCGCTCAATGAAATCAATGATGTAGTCATCCGCCAGCAGCGCCAGCTGGAGGCTGCTGTTGCGCGACAGCAGCGATTGCTGCAGCAGCTCGAATCGCTGGAATCGCAGCAGCCCGGCGGCGGCCAGGTCTACGAAAAGCCGCCCCACTACTGAACATGCGGCCGGGACCCGCGCCTTGGCCTGGCCGCCGCGCACCGCGATCGCAGGTGCTGCAACGGCTGGTGTGGGGACTGCTCGCACTGGCTGCGCCGCTGCGCGCACCCGACGCTGCCACCGCAGACAACCCGCCCGGCGCATCGGTCGAAGAAGTACTCGTGGTCGGCGAGCGCTCCGGCCCGCGGCTGTGGAAGGTGAGCCAGGGAGAGCACGTGCTGTGGATTCTGGGCACGGTCGATCCGCTGCCCGCGAAGCTGCAATGGCAATCCGACGCGGTGGATGCGGTGCTCGCGAATTCACAGCGGGTGCTGCTCAGCGGTGGCGTGCAGATCAAGGCCAGCCTGTTCACCAGGGCGCGGCTGTGGCTGCAATGGCGCAAGACCCGCCGCAATGCCGATGACGGCACGCTGCAGGAGTCACTGCCGCCGCCGATGTATGAGCGCTTCGCGCGGGCGCGCCAGCGCTATGCCCCCCATGATGGCGATCTGGAGAAGATGCGGCCGCTGATCGCCGCCGAGCAGCTCTACCGCGCGGCATTGGGCAAGAGCAATCTGGCGGATCGGCGCAAGGTGGAACGCACCGTCGAGCAGCTCGCGGCCCGGTATCACCTGAAGCCGGAACGCGTGCACATCGAGATCGAAGCCACGCAGCAGTTCGGCAACGAAGTGCTGGGCGGACTGGCGGCACTGCCGCTGGAACAGCAGCTGCAGTGCATGCAGGTGACGCTGGACGATCTGGACGCGGGGCTGGTGGATCTGAAGCGCGCCGCCAATGCCTGGGCCAGCGGCGACGTGGCAGCGTTGCGCGCCATTCCCTACCGCGACCAGGAAATCAGCTGTCGCGACCAGCTGCTGGGCCTGCCACGCATTCGGCAGCTGCGTGAGCAGGTCGATGCGCACTGGCTGGAGGCAGCCGAGAGCGCCCTGCGCGACTCACCCTCCACGCTGGCCGTGCTCGCCATGCCCGATCTGCTCAAAAGCGACGGATTGCTGGCGCGCCTCGCGGCGCGCGGCTATCACGTCGAAGGCCCGTAGACCTGCCGACACCGCAGTCCGCCGCGCCGGCGCACGCCGCTACTGCTGCGGCACCACGTCTTCCACGTAGATCTTGGCCTGCTTGCCCGCCTTCTGCGGCGGCAGCACGAACTGCAGCATGGCGTCGTAGGAACCGGCCAGCCACAGATCGGGCTTCTGCGTATTGACCACCGCCGAGTACAGCGAGCTGTCGCCACCGCCGGAACCGATGCGCCGGCGCAGGCTGCCGGTCTGACCCGACAGCACGCGATTCTTGTCGTACATGGTGTAGCCGAGCATCACCTCGGAACCGTTCGCATAGGTCCACTTGGCCGGCGCCGCCGCCGCCAGATCGCTGCCGTAGACCCCGCGCCAGGCCAGCAGCTCGGGATTGCTCAGATTGAAGTACGAAGACTGCGACAGGCCGGTGATCTGCGCATAGGGTTTCACGAAGGTCGCCGGATCCAGGCGCACGTTCCAGGCGATGACGCAGCCGATCTGGCTGCCATAGGCATTCGCGGCCAGCGCGGCATAGCCGGCCGTGCCATCCCCATACAGGCAGACCCGATCATTGATGGCCACGTGCAGGCGGGTGCGCGCGCGAACGTTCACCTGCAGGATGCGGTCGGCGACGGCCTTGCGCCAGACATCGCCGCGTTGCGCCTCGGGCAGCACACCTGGCACGCCCACCGGCACCTGCGCCACGGCCAGCCCATGCGCGGCGAACCACTGCACCAGCGTATTGAAGCGACCAAGCTCGGCGGCGGCGGCCTCGTCGCTGACCACCACCGGCATGATGACCAGGCCCTGCAGCGTCTTGCTCTGCGGCCGCGTGATGGCCACCGGCACATCCGAATCGGTCCAGCCCGACTCCAGCGTGGTCGGCAACGGTTTCCAGCCGGAAATGGCGCGCACGCCGGTAAGGCGCAACGCCTCATTGCGCGCGCGGCGCCACAGGTAGTAGGTACCCGGATCAGTCACGCTCTGCACCGAGAACAGCACGGTGTCGTGGTTCTCGCTGACACCCAGCCAACTCACCGTCGCATCCTTGAAGGTGTTCTCCAGCATCTGCGCCGGCGCGCGCAGATCGGCGCTGAGCGCCACGAAGCTGCGGTCCGGCCGCTCGAACTGCAGACCCACCGGCGTCTGCGTAGCCGAGGTCTTCACCACCTCGCCCACCGGCTCCGTGGCCTCGGGTAGCACCTTGTGGATGCTCTTCCACAGCTCCGGAAAATCCTCTTCGCTGGAGTCACGCTCGGCCATCATCAGCCCGGTGTCCGCGAACGGTGTCTGCTTCCACTTCTTGCTCACCGTGGCGTCGAGCTTCGCGTCGACCAGCTTGCCACCCAGCTTGCGGCCCTCGGCCGCGGCCTTGATGCTGCTGCCGCTGGCATACATCTGCGACGGATAGGCCGCCAGCGGCCAGCCGATGGCCGAGGCGCGGTTCTTGATGAGATCCCAGTCGAGCAGCTTGCAGTTGATCTGGCTGGAGGCCGGCGGATCCTCCGGGAAGGTATAGCCGGCGGTGGCGGCGCGCGAGATGGTCTTGAAGCCGTTCACGCGCGAGCACTCGCTGATCAGCACATGGTTGTCGGCGCGCCAGGGCGCGCGCACCAGATCCGAACTTACCGGAAAGGCGGACACCAGATCGCTGCTGAGCGTGTTGGGCTGCGGTCGCTCGCTGACCTTCTTGGTCTTCAGGTCGAGCTGCGCGATGTACAGGCTGGTGGTCGGGTCATCATCGGAACTGTAGGTATTGTCGATGTTGATCCAGGCAACCAGCCGGTCCTCGTTGACCCAGCCATAGTTCTGGATGGAGAGCATGCGCGGCACATCCAGCTGCATGATGGGCTGCACCTTCTCACCGCTGGTATCCAGCACCACCAGGGTGCTGACGTTGTCGGCGCGGCGCGTGATCATCGCCACGCGCGTACCGCCCGGTGACAGCGACGGCTGACTGAAGTCATCGCGTGCCGCATAGCTGAAACTGCTGGCCGGCGCGGTGCCATCGGCGAGACGCAGCCCCTGCAGATCGCCGAGTACCGCGGTGCTGTCGGCAGCGGATGCCGCAGCGGTAAACAGGAGAGCGAGCAGGCCGCATTTGATGTGGTTATTGTCAGCGCCGTGCATGGCTGTTTCGCACCCTGGTTTGGTTTTCGGAGCTGAATTCGACCATGCGGAATGGATCGAGTTCAACGCAGCAACAGTTGGAGACAAGCCTGCATGGGCAACCGGCGTCTGAGCAATCCGGGCGATCTATGGGCGGGACTGGCAGGGGTGCCGCTGACGCAGGTGCTGGTGCTGAGCCTGGCGCGACTGAAGGATCCGGCCGCGCGGGTGTTGCTGGCGGCTCAGCTGCCGACGCTGCCTGCCGAGATGCTCAGCACCGGCAGCGTCGATGCGGTGATCGCAGCCGCTCAGGCGTCCTTGCTGATGCGCTCGGGAGCCGCCGGAGTCTGAGCAGCGCTTTCGCTGTTCTGCGTGTTCTCGCCATCCTTCATCGCGGACTTGAAGCCGCGCACGGCGGAGCCGAGATCCGAACCGATGGTCTTGAGCTTCTTGGTGCCGAAAACCAGCAGCACGATGACGAGGATGATCAGCAGGTGGCGCGGTGAGAAAAGATCCATGATTCCTGGTACCTGTTTGCCTGAGGGGTCCATTCTAGGTCGTTTGCCGCCCGCAAGTCGCCTTCCCTGCCGCAGTTTTAACTTCCGCGGCGGCGCGCCAGCCGGCGTTTCAGCGCCGCAACAATCTCGTCCACGTCGCCGATCCTCATCCAGACGGCCACCGTGAAATAGACCCCCGCGCCGACCACGACGGTGAACAGCAGAGCGCCCAGTTTTGACACAAAACGCTGCGTGGCCCAGTCCGCCAGCAGCCAGTGATCGCTGGCCCAGCACACCAGGGCCAGCGCGGCCGTGGCCGTCAGCACCCTGGCCAGCGTCCCCAGCAACGCCCGGGTTTCCAGCCGCCCCAGATGCCGGTGCATCAGGCCGTACAGGATCAGGAAGCTCAGCGTGGCCACACAGCCCGTGGAGAAGGCCAGACCGCGATGCCCCCAGCCCAGATGGAAGGTGAACAGCCAGTTGCAGGCGAGATTCACGGCCACCGCGATGAAGCTCACCAGCATCGGTGTACGGCGCCGGTCGACGGCATAGAACGCGTTCACCAGCACCTTCAGCGCGGCATAGCCACACAGACCGATGGCGTAGAAGCGCAGCGCGCCGGCCGCCTGCGCCGCATCCGCCGCCGTGAAGCGGCCATGCTGATACAGCGTGGAGACGATGGGTTCGGCCAGCATCATCAGACCCGCGGTGGCCGGGATGGTCAGGATGAAGGCCAGGCGCATGCCGCGCGCCAGCTCGCGCCGGAAAGTCTCCAGGTCACCGACCGCGGCCACGCGCGCCAGCAGCGGCAGCGTCACGGTGCCCAGCGCCACGCCGAACAATCCCAGCGGCAGCTGCATCAGGCGGAAGGCGATGCTGAGCCAGAAGATCGGTCCGTCACCGAGCGTGGAGGCGAACATGGAGTTGATCAGCACGTTCACCTGCGTGGTGCTGGCGGCCACCACCGAAGGCCCCATCAGCTTCAGCACCTGACGCACGCCGGCGTCGCGCCAGCGGAAATCCGCATGGAAGCAGTAGCCCACACGGCGCAGCGCCGGCAGCTGCACGGAGAGCTGCATTGCGCCGCCGATCAGCGTGCCGATGGCCAGACCGGTGAGCGCCCCGGCGCCGAAATGCGGGTCCAGCCACCAGCCAATGATTACGCCGCCGGCGATCGAGCCCAGATTGAAGAAGCTCGAGGCCATGGCCGGCACGCCGAACACATTGCGCGCATTCAGCAGACCCATCACCAATGCCGCCAGCGACACCAGCACGATGAAGGGATACATGATGCGCGCCAGGTGCACGGTCAGCGCCGCCTTCTGCACGTCGAAGCCGGGCGCGAACAGCTGCACCAGATAGGGCGCGACGCAGATGCCGATCAGCACCACGACGCTGAGGAACACCACCGTCAGCGTGGCGATCTTGTTGGCCAGCTTCCAGGCGGCGCCATCCCCCTCGCGCGCAATGGTGCGGCTGAAGGTGGTGATGAAGGCCGTGGACAGCGCGCCCTCCGCGAACAGGTCGCGCAGCAGGTTGGGCGTGCGGAAAGCCACGGTGAAGGCGTCCATGACCCGCCCGCCACCGAACAGCGCGGCGAACACCTGCTCGCGCAGCAGCCCCAGCACCCGTGAACACATCACGGCCAGGCCGACGATTCCTGCTGCCCTGGTATTGAGTTTTTCGGCCGCGGCGCTGCCCGCCGGGGCGGAGGCCGCGGGCGGTGGAGGTGCGCCTGCTGACATGCGCGCACAGCCTAGCGGCTGTGGGCCAGCGGCGCCAGAAGCGCGCGGCTGGCCTTCCCGGAAACGCCCTCAGCCGCCGGCGAGCCCGGTCGCGTTGGCAGCCGATTGCTGCAGCGGCGCCTCGATCTGCTGAGGCTCGGCGGCCTGCGCCGATTGCTGCGCCAGCATCCGACCGGCCAATGCTCCAGCCACGGCCAATCCCAGCCCGATGGCTATTCTCGCGGTCACGTTCATCCAGCTATCCCCCGTCGTTGTTGTTGCTATCGATCTTATAAGGTCGGCGAATCATCCCCGAGCAGGGCCTGGCGCGCGATCCGGATCGGCACGAACCCCTGCAGCATCAGATTGTCATGGAATTGCTTCAATTTGAAGGCCGCCCCCTGGCGCGCCTGCAGATCGGCCCGCAGCTTCTGGATCTGCAGCTTGCCGAGCGTGTAATACAGGTAGGTGGGGTCGCTGGCGCCGCGCGTGGCCTCGATCCTGCCCGTCGAGCGCGACTGGTAACCCTCGCGCACGAAGAAATCCACCGCCTGATCGAAGCTCATCGAGCCGGTGTGCATGCGGATGGCGACGATGTAGCGGGCATTGCGCAGCAGGGCATCCTGCAGCTGCCCGAGCCGCAGCAGCAGCGACTCGCGCTTATCCTTCGCCCCTGCGCCGACGTCCGCATAACCCTCGTCGAGGATCATCTGCTCGCAGTAATGCGCCCAGCCCTCGATGTTGGAATTGGCACCCAGTACCTGGCGCACGCGATCCGTCACGCGATGCTCCCACAGGAACTGCACATAATGACCAGGATAGGCTTCGTGGATGGCCACGGTGCGGATCACCGGATGGCTGAACTGCACCATGAAATCGTCGGTCTGCGCAGCATCGAGGTCCGCGGCCGGCAAGGTCACATTGAAGTAGGCCTCGGTGGCGCGCGTCTCGAAGGGGCCCGGCGTATCCATGGAGGCGAAGGTGGTCGCACGCATGAACGGCGGCGTCTCCTGCAGCGTGGGCTGCGGGCCGTCGGGCAGATCGATGATCTGCTTGTCCTTGATGAAGCGGATCAGCCCATCGAAGGTGGTGCGGAAGGTGTTGAGCAGCTCCGACGGCGGCGGATGATCCGCGCCCAGCTCCGAGCGCACCTGCTGCGTCGTCTTGCCCGGATCGAGCTGGCGCGCCACGCGCGCAAATTCCTGCTGGTTGCGGCGCAGGTTGGCCATGCCGATCTTCAGCAGCTGCGGCAGCGGGATATCCACCATCTCGTCGTACTTCAGCTTGGCGCTGAACACGCGCGCGCCCAGACGGAAGTCGCCCCTGGAGCGCGGCAGCAGATCCTCGCGCAGCCACTGCTCGTAGTCGCGCAAGGCGGCAATCACCGCGGCATTGCTGGCCTTGAAGGACGCCAGCACCAGCGGATCGGTCACGGTGGCGAAGGCCTCGGGCAGATCCTTCTCGAAGAAGGAAATGTCCCCGGGAATCTGGTCGAGCGCCACCTGGGTGTGGATGCGCGGCGGATTGCGCAGATTGACGCGCGCCTCCTGCAGCACGGCCGGCATCCTGCGTTCACGCTCGATGATTTTCTGCAGCCGTGCCGCGGGCGTGTCGAACTGCCGCTCCATCAGTACATAGGCGGCGCTGGTGATACCGGTGGCATACACATCGGGCTGCTGCTGCAGCGGCCGGATCTGCTGCAATGTCAGCAATGAACTCTGCACATTGGCCAGCAGCACGGCGCGATCGCCGGCCTGCCATTGAGTGAGCCCGGCCGGGTCGATGGCCCGCAGCCGCTGCTCGAAGGACTGCAGGCGCGCGACATGCCGCGCCACACCGGCCTGCGTGTAGTCCTCGAGCTGATCGTCATAGCGATGCACGCCCAGCTGGGTCGCTGCAGTGGGCTGCTCGGGGAAAACGAACTGATCCAGGTATTCGTCCGCCAGCGCCTGCAGGGCTGCGGCCGCCGCGCCCGAGGACGCGCCGGTGGTCATCGCCGGCGCAGGAGCGGTTGCAGATCCGGCGGCCAGCGCCGCCCCACCCAGTACGCACCACGCCAGCCACAGCGCCTTCATCGCCATGCCTGCCCGAGCAGGGCTTCGATATCCCGCTCCAGATGCTCGGGCTTGTCGGTGGGCGCGAAGCGCCTGACCGCCTCACCCTGGCGATTGACCAGGAACTTGGTGAAATTCCACTTGATGCCCTGCGTGCCCAGCACGCCCGGCTTCTCGCCCTTGAGGTACTGATACAACGGATGCGCGTTGGCACCGTTGACCTCGATCTTGGCGAACAGCGGAAAGCTCACCTGGTAGTTGGTGGAGCAGAAGTGGTGGATGGCCGCCTCGTCGCCCGGCTCCTGCGCGCCGAACTGGTTGCAGGGAAAGCCCAGCACCTCGAAGCCGCGTTCGCGGTACTTGCGGTACAGGGCCTCCAGGCCGGTGTACTGCGGCGTGAAGCCGCACTGGCTGGCCACGTTGACCACCAGCAGTGCCTTGCCGCGGTAGTCGCCCAGGCAGTGGTCGGCACCGTCGATGCCGCGCGCATTGAAGTCGTAGACACTCAACGAGGCGCTCCTGTGATAAGGAGGGGACGCCAAGGATAAAGGACCCGGAGGCCATGATCGAGCTGTATCACCACCAGGGCGCTAAACCTGGCGCGCCCCAGCCGCCTCGATGACGTCGCGCAGATAGGCGATGTGACGCTCCAGGGCCCGGCGGCCGTTGCGCGTCGCGGCCACCCGGGTGCGCGGCTTCTTGCCGACGAAGTCCTTGTCTACATTGATGTAACCGGCTTTTTCCAGCGTCGCCAGATGCGTGCCGAGATTGCCGTCGGTGATCTGCAGCAATGCCTTGAGCTCGACGAACTCCAGCCTGTCGGTCGGTCGCAGCGCGTTGAGCGTCGACATGATCCGCAGGCGCGTGGACTGATGGATGACTTCGTCAGGTGCCTCTGTGCTCATGCCTGCCGCATCCACAGACCCCCGACGATCATGCAGCCGCCCGCAACGGCACCCATCCACAGCTGGTAGTGGCTCTGCATTGCGAAATATCCGATCAGCAATGCCGCCGCCATCACGCCCCCCAGCAGCAATACCTTCCAGCCACTCCAGATGCCGTACATCATGTAAGCAGCGGCAAAAAACAATGAAATGAAGGTACCGGCCTGTGCGCCGTTGTTCGGCGCCAGCACCGCGAGGCCGGCGAAAAGGAAGCCGAACAGCACCAGCATGCTCAGCAACCAGCGCCAGCCCTGCCCTGCCTGACCCTCGGCACGCTGTGCCCGACCTGCACGAACACCTATCCAGAAACCGCCCCCGACACCGGCGATCAGCAACGTCATCCAGGCGCGACTGGCCCAGGCAGGGTAGAGATCAGAGATCGTATTGGCGATCAGCCAGATTGCTCCCCACAGAATCGCGTGCGGCGCGAAGTGCCGGTACCGCGTCAGCGTGCGGGCGCGCTCATCGGCCGCTCCGGCTTCAGCCAACGCCACAGTCGCCTGCTCTTTGGTGATCAGCATGACACGCCTCCTTCGTTCCGGCGCGACATACTCTGCATAGCAGAGTACTCTGTGTCAAATCCGCGAATTTGCGCCAACCAAAAAAAGAGCCCGCCGGGGCGCGAACCGCGGCGGGCAATATCACACAGGGATCAACCTTTACTGATGAATTACTGGGCTGCCGGGCTGGCGGTACCGGACAGGCAGGTCTTCATGTAGCTCTTGCGCGCAGCGCCGGCCAGCGATTTGGCCTTGGCGTCGGCATTGCAGCTGGCCATCTTCTGTTGCTGCGCGGTGAGCTTGGTTGCGGCCGGCGCAGCGCCCGCAGCCGACAGACAGCTCTTCATGAAACTCTTGCGCGCATCGCCACTGAGACTCTGGCTCTTGGCCTGCGCGTTGCACTCCGTCATCTTGGTGTTCTGCGAATTGGCGGCCTGCGCAGCATTCGCCGCAATGCACAGCGCCAGCGCGCACGCCACGTAAGAAAGACGCATGGTGCCCTCCCCGGATACCGTCACTGGAATATTCCGGTGAGGACTTTATGCCGCGCGCAGCCTCGGCCGCGCCAACATGAACCAGTCTTCATGTGCGCAGCATGGCCTTGATGCCACGCACCGCCTGGCGGATGCGATTCTCGTTTTCGATGAGCGCGAAGCGCACATGGCCATCACCGTAGTCGCCAAAGCCGATGCCCGGCGACACGCTGACCCTGGCCTGCTCCAGCAGCAGCCTGGAGAACTCCAGTGAACCCAGCGCGCGGTAGCGCTCCGGAATCGGCGCCCACACGTACATGGAAGCCCTGGGTGTCTCCACCGGCCAGCCGGCCTCGCACAACCCCTTCACCAATACATCGCGACGGCTCTGATAGCTCGCGGCAATCTCGCCGACGCAGTGCTGATCGCCTTCCAGCGCCGCGATCGCCGCCACCTGCAGCGGCGTGAAGGTGCCGTAGTCGTGATAGCTCTTCATGCGCGACAGCGCCTGACACAGCTCCGCATTGCCCACCATGAAGCCGATGCGCCAGCCGGCCATGTTGTAGCTCTTCGACAGCGTGAAGAACTCCACGGCGATGTCCTTGGCGCCCGGCACCTGCATGATGGACGGCGCCTTCCAGCCGTCGTAGCAGATGTCGGCGTAGGCCAGATCGTGCACCACCAGAATGTCGTGCTTGCGCGCCAGGGCAATGACGCGTTCGAAGAAATCCAGCTCCACGCACTGCGCCGTGGGATTCGACGGAAAGCCCAGTACCATCATCTTGGGTTTGGGATAGCTGCCGCGGATGGCACGCTCCAGCTCGGCGAAGAAATCCACCTCCGGCACCAGCGGCACCGAGCGGATGTCGGCGCCCGCGATCACCGCACCATAGATGTGGATGGGATAGCTCGGATCCGGCACCAGCACCGTGTCGCCGCGATCCAGCGTGGCCAGCATCAGATGCGCCAGGCCCTCTTTCGAACCGATGGTGACCACGGCCTCGGTGTCCGGATCGATGGCGGCGCCGAAGCGCTTCTCGTACCAGTGCGCGATCGCACGCCGTAGACGCGGAATGCCCCTGGAGGCCGAATAGCCATGCGTGTCCGGGCGCTGCGCCACCTCGATCAGCTTGTTGACGATATGCGGCGGCGTGGCCCCGTCGGGGTTGCCCATGGACAGGTCGATGATGTCCTCGCCACGACGGCGCGCCGCGAGCTTGAGCTCCGCGGTGATGTTGAAGACATAGGGAGGCAGGCGATCGATGCGGGCAAAGCGGCGCTTGCCCACGGCAGAAGTGCTCATGGATCCTCACTCACGTAAGCGCCCGGAACCGTCCGAGCGACGTTGCGGCGAAAGCTCGTCGCCCTGTGAGTCTACGCAGCAAAAGGGCCGGGCAGCAACGCCGCCCGGCCCTCTTTTTCACAAAAGCGCGACCCGTTACAGGCTGGCGCTGATGGTCAGACCGAAGGTGCGCGGAGCATCCAGGCTGACGTAGTAGACACCAGCCAGGCCCGGCTCACCGCCGATGTTGGTCTGGACCACTTCGTTGGCGATGTTCTTCACGTAGCCGGTCAGCGTGTACTTGCCGTCGGCGGACGACCAGTTCAGGTACGCGTTCCACAGGAAGTACGCGTCCTGACGCAGGATGGAACCGCTGTCCAGCGCGGTGCGCACGTCCACGCCGGCACCCGGCGCCGGCGAGCCGCTCTGCGACCAGTACTTGTCCTTGAACGCCAGATTCAGGCTGGGCGACAGCGAGGCACCGCTGGCCAGCGAGAAGCGGTGCTGGTACGTCAGGTTGCCGCTGTACTTCGGTGCATTCTGCAACGTGGTGCCGTTGTACGAAGCCACCAGCGCGTTGTACTGATCGAGCAGCGAGCTGGCGGCCGTGGTGTCGACCACACCGCCGTTGGCCACGGCCGCCGCGGTGATCTGGTCCACCGTGAACTTCGGCGCCGCCGGCGCCGAACCCAGGGTCGCATCCAGATACTCCAGCGACAGGTCGATACGATCCTCGGCCGTCGGCACGAAGGTGATATCGACGTCGGCGCCCAGCGACTGCTGGGTCGGCACGGTGATCTGCACGTTGGGGTTCAGCGTCGTGTAGTCCGCATCCACCAGCGGGCTGCCGATGGCACCCATGCCGAAGTCGTAGCTGCCGATGGTCACGCTGCTGGTGAAGGGCCGGTTGGCGTATTTCAGCAGGAAGCCTTCGATGTTGAACTGCAGCTTGTCATCCAGGAAGCGGCTCTTCAGGCCCGCCGTGTACTGCCTGGTGGTGCTCTTGAGCGTGGTAGTGTTGCCCATCGTATCCACCGCGCCCGGCTGATAACCGGTGGCGTAGGTCAGATAGAGCATGTCCTGCGAGGCGATGTCGTACTCGATGCCGGCACGAAAGGTCGTGGCGCTCCAGGTGCCGTCGATCTCGGGGTTGTAGGTGAACGCCGTAGACGGACCGGTGATGCTGCCCAGCGTATTGGCCGTGGTCTGGCCCGCGCCGGTGTCGTGGCTGTAGCGCAGCGAGCCGATCAGCCGCAGGGCGTCGGTCAGCGAGTACTTGCCCTGAGCGAATGCCGCTTCGGTTTTGTTCTCGGTCCGGGTGTCGGTCCAGCTGTAGCAGGTCTCGGTGCCGCCGCAGGCATTCATGCTGTCGTTGGCGTATGCCACGCTCAGGAAGGTGCCCTTGGGCTGCTTCATGTCGTAGTAGTACGCGCCCACCAGCCATTCGATCGCCGAACCGGGCCTGGAGGCCAGACGCGCTTCCACCTGGTTGGTGTTCTGCACGTCATCCTCGGACATCCAGCTGGTGCCGGTGCCGCGCGGCGGCTCGGCCGAGCGGAAGCGCGCCGCCTGCACCGAGGGCAGCACCGTCACGTCACCGATCGGCGTGCTCCAGTTGATCTCGGCGCTGAACTGGTTGACGCGCGTGTCACGGTACGGATTGTTCGGCCAGACATCGGCCGGATAGCCGTCATCCCAGGGGTTGCTGCGATCGCGGAAGGTCTTGCCCGGGGTGGGCAGCAGTCCGAACAGGATGTTGCCGGCGGGGCCACCCATGGTGGTCAGATAGCTGCCGGCGTTGGCGGCGTTGTAGGGCTCCCACCTGCCGGTGTAGGTCAGCACACCCTGCGAGACACCATTGCCGCCAATGTGATTGCTGGAGGCCGTCAGCACGATGTCCAGATCGTCACTGGGCTTGATGCGATACTTCAGGCGCGCATTGGTCAGATCGGCATTGCCGGCATTGCTGCTCAGGTAGCCGTCGCGCTTGTTGGTGGAGTACGCCGCACGCAACGCCTGATTGCCGCTGATCGGCAGGTTCAGCACGCCTTCCATGTTCAGCAGGTTGTAGTCACCCACCTCCACCGAACCACTGGCCTGGTAGTCGAACACGGGCTTGTTGGAGACCAGGCTCACAGCGCCCGCCAGCGCGTTGGCGCCCACCGCTGTGGTCTGCGTGCCACGCATGACTTCCACCTGCGAGACGTCCAGCGTGCCACCGCGCACCACTTCACTGCGGTTCTGGTACACGCCGTCGATGACCACGGCCACGGTCGGCGCTGGCGGACCCGCCGGACCCCCATTGGCGCCGTTGTCGACACCGCGGATCGAGAATGTCTTGCCGACCTGACTATCGGCCGCCTGCACGCCAACGACGCCGTTCATGATGTCGTCGATGCGTTTCTTGCCCTGCTCTTTGAGTTCTTCGCCCTTGTAGACCTGGATCGACATGGCGGTTTTCTGCAGGTTGGTCTCGCGCTTCTCCGCCGTGACCACCACCTCTTCGAGCTGATCGCTGAGCGCCTCGCCGCTGGTCTGCGCGTGGGCAATGCCCGCCACCGATGTGGCAAGCAGGCACGACACCGCACCCAGCAGGGTTGCTGGCTTGATGAGCTTCATGAATCCCCCCGAAAAATAAAGTACCCAACGCCTGGTCGAAGGGGGAAACGGGGGCCTAGTCGAGCATCGGTCAGACCACAGGCCGTGCCGATGTCCTTGGTTGATTCAAGCGTCCTCGTCCCTGACTTCGCTCAAGTCTTTCTGCGCCGCCCGTGTCCGTGGGATGCGCGCCACAACCCTACAGGAGCGGTGGCAGCGAACGCAAATATGCAGAAATATTGAATGCGGAGACGCTACCGGTTCAGCCACCGCGTGCGGCCCGATAGCGAGCGAATTCCGGCTTGGTCGCCGCGAGAATCTCCAGAGCCGCCTGCCGATCCGCCGCGCAGATCACCGGCAGTCCGCCGCCGGGCTCGCGCTCCAGCACCTGGATGAACTGCCGATAGACGTAATCCCTTGCATACGGCGGCAGCGCATCGAAGTCGGGCGAGTACACCAGATAGCTCAGCGGATAGCGGAAGGTGCGCGTCGCCAGGTCGAACTGACGCAGAGACCGGCCCGCCGCATCCCGCGGGCCACGCGACTCGAACCACGATTCGTAGCCGGCGGTACCGCGGATCTTCGCGACCAGGTGCACCTCGTTCTGGAAGGTCATCGCAGTCACCAGCTCGTCGAGCGCGGGCTGCAGTTCGGCCTGTTTTTCCGCCGCCAGCTGATCCCAGCGCGCCGGCTGCTCGAACAGGCTGGACTGGTAGCGAACACGCGTGATCAGGTTGTGCACATAGGACTGATGCTCCAGCACCAGCAGCGGCACGATGTCGCTCTTGTCGGTGAGGTAGGGCCTGGTGTCGAAGTAACCTTCCAGCCCATCGAGATTGTTGTGATTGTGGATGCTGGCCGGAATGCCGATCTGCGAGCCCACCACCGGCAGGTTGCCCAGATGCAGCTGCATGCCGAGCTTGCCGGTCACATACCAGCCGCCCCAGCGCTCCTCGATGGCCGAGGCATGGGTGATGATCACGGCCGCGGTGCGATCCGGCGGATTGGGCATGCCCTCCACCACCGCCGACTTCACCAGCACCTGCGGCAGGCCATTGCCGCGCATCGTGGCACTGTCGTGGCAGACCAGGCAGCGCGTCGTCTCCCGCATCAGCGTGGGTGCGCGGGTCGCGACATTGCCAATGGTGTAGTACACCGGCCCGCGCTCGGCATCGATGCTGACAGCCTCGAGCACTTGCGTGTCCTGCACCCAGGCCACGTAGGTGGAATCGTTGAAGTACAGCGCGCGCGGCTTGTCCGAGTCGATATGCGCGGCCTGCAGGCTGGTCTTGGAGAACACCAGCATCTGCGAGGAAGGATCGATGTCCAGCGCGCGCAGCAGATCGTCGAGGTAGCCGCGCCCCGGCACATAGGCGAGCGTGAGCTCGCCACGCTCGATCCTGCCGGCAAGCTCCGCCAGGGCGTTGTGCGTGGCCTTGCCCGAGTAGCCGATGGCCGGGAAGTCCCGATCGTAGGTTGTCAGTGGCAGCGCCATGTTGGCGCTGCCGGCGTCGCGGGTCAGCAGGCCGAGACCCAGTAACAGGGCGGCACCCAGTGCCCGCAACAGCCGCCCGGGATTCGCACCGTAGCCATCCTGCCAATTTGCACTCTTCACCCCAAGGCAGACGATGGATGGCACAGCCACCCTATGAGCGCCGAAGCGCGAGGGCCGAAGTGCTGCACTTCATCACGCCGGCTGTGCGAATATACAGCCGTCCCTGTTCATTGCCGGAGCCCTGCCATGACCGCTGCCGACCTGATGCGCGCCGTGATCTTCCTGATTGTCGCCACCACCATGGAGGTCAGCGGTGACGCCATCGTGCGCGTAGCCATCCACAACCATGCGGGCTGGGTGCGCGTGGGCATCATGGCCTGCGGCGCGCTGCTGCTGCTCGGCTATGGTTCGTTCCTGAACCTCGCGCCACTGGAATTCGGCCGCATCGCCGGCCTGTACATCGCCATCCTGTTCGTTGTCTGGCAGATCGTGAATTTCGTGGCCTTCCGCTCGCTGCCCAGCGCACCGATTCTCATCGGTGGTGTGCTCATCATCAGTGGCGGACTGGTGGTGTCATTCTGGAAGGCGGCGTGAAATCGCTGCGCGGCTGCGCAAGCCAGGACTCACTTTCAGGTTAGTTGCCGCACGACCCCAGCCTGCTTACGCCACTGTGCGGCACCGGGTAGCATCGCGCCTTTGAATGCAACGGCAAGCGGGGGCTGCAATGATCGACGAAGCAAGGCTGCATGGGCCCTGATTCCGATCTGGCAATCACTGAAGTACAACCACATCTTCGTGAAGGAAGATGGCGAATGGAAGTGGAGTGATGAACCCACTACGATTCATGATCCGTACGATCCCAAAGGCCACTACGCCGGACTGCCGCTGCCGCCGAAGCAGTACGACTCGCTGGGCTGAGCGCTCAGCTGGCGGGAGCGGGCGCCGACACGGAGGTTGGCGCTGCGGCAGGAGCCGGCACGACGGGCGTGCTCGCCGGCGGCGTTGAGGGCAGAGTCGGTTCCGGTGCCACCGAACCCGCAGGCGCAGCGGGTGTCACCACGGGTGCCGCCACATCGAAGGTCGCCGTATTGATCACGCCCGGGTTGTCGCGCAGCCGGATGTACAGCCGGCCATCCGATGGCCGCGGCACCTCCAGCGCATACCCCGGAAAGCCCTCCGCGACCCGCACCGGCGCGCGGAACTTCGCGTTGTTCGCAATCGAATCGATCAGGAACAGGTTTGCGCCGCTGAGCGTGCAGTTGCCCTCACCGTTCGGCGCACAACGCAAGCCGGACAGTGTAGGCACTCGCGTCAGCGTGGCCAGACGCTGCCAATCGCCCCCCACACCACGCATCACCAGCCGGAACTGCAGCACGCCGAATGCAGAGGGACCGAAGTCCGCCGAGGGCTGCACATTGGCCACCGCAACGTTGCGGCTCTCCAGCGTCAGGCGACCATTGGCCACGCTGAGCAGCGTCGAATTCGAACCATCGGCCGTCGCCACCTCCACCTGCAGGTCGCGCGGAATGGTCTGCGGGGCCAGTGCGCGCACCGAGAAGGTCAGCGTGGCATCCAGCGGCAGCTCATCGTCGTCCGCCAGCACGATGGGCGTCCCCGCAGCGGCAGCGCGCTTGATGTCCTTGGCGATCAGCACGCCGCGCGGGCGTTGCGGGCCGATGGCGACCTTGAGCGTGGTCTTGCGGCCGTCCTTCATCAGCACGCGCGCCTCGGCGTTCTCACCGCCCTTCAACCCGGCCACACCCTGCGCATCGTTTGCCGTCATCGGCAGCTCGTCTCCGCCATCTCCAGCCTGCGGCACGCCGGGAGTGAAGCCATAGCCCTTCAACTCCAGGCTCGCAACCTGATCCAGTCCCGCGCCCTTGAGCGTGCCGATTGCGTCGCCCGCATACAGCGTGAAGCCATCGAGGCGCGCGCTGCCGGCAAAGGCCCTCAGCGCGATCTGCTGCGGCTGCGCCACACCGTACTGCCGGATTTCCAGCGTCACCGGGCCGGGATCGACATTGCGCAACGGCAGCTGCATCTCGATGAGACCGGGCCGGGTCTCCTTCCAGTCCACATCCAGCTGGTCCGCATCCGCACGCGCCAGGCGAATGCTCTCGATGCAGCTGGCACTACCGCCCTGCGCATGCAGCGTGCTCTCCTGCCCGGCAACCAGCGTGGTCTCCTCACCGCTGGCCAGCGCCCATGGGCGACCCTGCGGCTTCACCAATCGAAACGAGGGCCCCTCGTAGGCGTCGAATCCCCAGCTGCCGCGTACCGTCGCGGCGCGCGCGGTATCGACATCCAGCGCACCGAGCGCAGCGCCGTCGATGACCAGTCCACCCTGGCGCGCATCGGCCCGCGCCGGCAACAGCATCGTCTGTCCATCAGCGCCCGCGACCTGCAAGGCCAGATCGCGCGAATAGCCTGTGGAGAACACCAGCGGCGCGCCTTCCACCGCCAGCACCAGCGGCGACTGATAGACGCAGTAAGCCTTGGCCGCATCCACCGCATGCAGCGCCGGCCGCTGCGCCGCCTCGATCGGCGGCAGCGCCGCCACCAGCACCGACTGCGGATCGTGGAAGGAAGGCGGTGTGTTCAGCATCAGCATGAGCCGATCGCCCTGCGTGGCGTTCAGCGCCGGGATGTACTGGTAGTGCGCGGTGTGAAAATTGTCCATCAACCGCGCAATGTCGAAGAACGAGCCGATGTACGGAATGTAGGCGCCCGAATCGAGCTTGGGCGTGCTGGCCGCCTGGATGGCCAGATCGCTGGCCGGCCCGGAAGTCAGCGTGGCCGCCATCGAGGTCTGGCTGCCGTCATTGAGGATCAGCGCGTCGTGGCTCTGCGTCAGGCAGGGCAGCTGCAACGCCGGAATGCGATCCAGGCACTTTTCGTCCACCTTGATCGCCAGGCTGCGCGCCAGCAGCGGCGCCTCGTCTTTCAGCGCGGCCGGATTGGTGAGCGAGCGTTCGCGCACGTCGGCGATGTATAGATCGACGCGCGAGCGATCCAGCGCGGATTGGTTGAGTTGCTGCGCCGCCCGCACGAATGCACCCGGCTTGCCTTGCACGGCGCCACGCAGCGTCTTGAAATCACCGCCGGTCTTCGGCGCGAAGAACACCAGCAGTTGTTGCGCACCGGCCGGCACCGTGATGGTCAGGCCCTTTTCCGTACAGGCCTTCACCCAGGTCTTGCAGCGGAAGAACCAGTCGTCCGGCGGCGGGTTGGTCGGCCCGCGCAGGAACGCCGCCACCATCAGATAGGCCGCGGACTGGTTGATCGGCAGCTCCGCCTTCATGGTGATGCGATCGCCGGCCGCGAAATTCGGCACCTGCGTCAGCGGCAGCGTTGCATCGCCACGCGTCACCGTGCCGCGCAGCGACGGCCCCACCAGATCGAACTGCGCTGATTCCGCGGCGAACCCCGCGGAAGCTGCAAGAGACAGCAATAGAGCAGCGAATCTCTTCATTCTGCGACGTCGGATGATCGTTCCTCTCCGATTTTCTGACCACGACGCAGACCATTTGAGAGACGCGGGCGCGTCGCGTCAAGGGAGAAATTCTTGCGGGCGCGAAACCTTGCGTGCAGCGCGATAACGGTGCAATCACCCGCGAGAACAGCGGCCCAAAAGAAATGAGCCCGTGGAGGCATTGTTGTTACCTTCGCGGGCCCACCCCCTGCGCTGTTGTTGAAGAGGTTTCCATTCAAAGGTTGCTCTTCCAGCGCAGGGCCAGTATCGGCGATGACCCGCTTCGTCACCATGGGAAGAACGCGGATCAGCGTGTCAGCCGACACCGACCGGCGCGGCTGAAGCGGCGGCTCATCGGAGTGAGCTTTCGGGCTCAAATGCCCTGGCAGGAGTGTCGCAAGATGGATGAACGGCTGCTCACCGATCGATCCCGCCGCCCCTATCGGCAGGCCAACCGCTTGCCCTTCCAGATCAAGGCACTGATCGTGCGCCTCCGTCGGGAGCATCCCACCTGGGGCGCCCCGAAGATCCGCGAGAAGCTCCGTCGCCAGCAGCTGGGTATCCAGTTGCCTGCCATCAGTACCGTGCATGCGGTCCTGGATCGCCATGGCCTGGTGACGCGGGGTCCCCATCGCTCCTGCTACAAGGCCGAGGGCACCACGCTGTCCCACCCCACCCAACCCAATGAACTGTGGTGCGTCGATTACAAGGGCGAGTTCATGCTCGCCGATCACCGCTACTGCTATCCGCTGAGCATCACGGACTTCGCCAGCCGCTGCCTGATGTGCTGCGAGGCACTCGAAGGAACCCGGGAAATCTATGCCTTCAGCGTCTTTGAGCGGGTGTTCAAGGAGTTTGGTCTGCCCAACGCCATCCGTACCGGCAACGGCGTGCCCTTCGCCTCCGTCAAGCGCTTCTCGAGCGACGCCGAGGCGGAGTTCTTTTCGATCTGAGCGATCCAGTGCAAGTGTTCAACTCCTGAGTTCGTTTGGCTTTCTCGCCGCCGTCTGTCAGCTCCGCAAGAAACTTGGCAAATGGATTGATGTCCCCTTCTACGCTCGCGCTCTCAAGAGCGGACATATAGCCCGTGCGGCGCTCCAGCGGAACGATGCTCCAGGGGTATCCGCCGGAAGCCGTCATGAGGTTCATCAGGAATCGCCCCATCCGCCCGTTCCCGTCCATATACGGGTGAATGTAGACGAAGAAGAAATGGCCAAGTACCACACGCACGGCTGGTTGTTGTTCCCGTTGCAGCAACTCGAAGAAAGCAGGCATGAGATCGCGGACCGCTTCCACGCTTGGAGGAGTGTGCATGGAGCGTCGGATGTACACCTGCCCATCGCGATAACCCGCCAGATCGTTTGCCTGCACAAGACCTGCTGTCACGCTTGGGCCAAACAACTCCCGATACCACGAAGCGTGATCACGGTCGGCGATCTGACCCGCATTGGCGCCACCTAGGACTTTCTTGATGCTCGCCTCTACGGCCTGGAAGGCCTGCCAGTAGCCTCGCGCAGCCAGCGCATCTCGCTGATCACGATCATTCTTGTCTGCATCGGGATTCCACTTACCCGAACGGACCTTTTCGATCAGTTCGGCGTTGACCCTGTAGCCCTCGATGGAAAGCGAGTTGTAGGCATCATTGACGTACAGCTCTTCGACGTTCTTGAGGTACAGCGCGGGATCGGCCGGGACGCCGGGAGCTTTCGGAAAGATGCGCAGCACGTCCTCGCGCATCCGTACCCAATCCATTCGCATCCTGTTGACGTACGGCGACGTTTCCCGCGCACCAAATTCGATTCTCGAAGCTTCGGCGAAGGGGTCGTTTTCGTTGACGTTGTACCCTGCAGCCTGCATTGCGCCCACGATTTCATCGGAAAATTTCGCGCGGCCAATGTTGCGAAACGCCCCGGCCATCCTGCCTGCGACCTTGCTGTGTCCACCATCCAGCAAGCGCCGCAGTACGCCAGAAGGGTCTCTCACCATCGCCAGCGCAGCACGCAGTTCCGTGGGCCGTGACTCGAACTGACCTTGCGCGCATCCGAGCAAAGCAGCGGGTAGGTTGTAGAGGCGTACGCCGTTCAGGATGGCCCTGTCCGCTTCGGGTGGCATGTCCAGCCGCACGTCGAAGATAGACGTGTCGTGAAGCAATCCAGTCGGCTTGTTGCCGCCCTTTGGCGCGCGGACCAGGAGCTGCCTTGGCACTGTCCAGTTGCCTGTGTGAAGGCTGATGGATTGCTCTGGGCTGACACTCCAGTCCTCACCAAAACGGAAGTCGAGATACGCCGCGCAGAAAGACCAGAACGAGGCGTACCAAGAGGTACTCTCGCCTGCGGGTTCATCGGGACGCGAGGGCACATACCAGCCCTTCATCACTTCCCGAATGAAGCCGTTTTTGAGGAGACGCTCGCGGTGGGTGCGAGTCATGTCCGCGGCGCGCAGCGCAACCCGCCCGGCGTCTTGAAGCTCCTTCAAGACGGCGAGAGATTCGGCGAGCTTCTCGGCGGGCGCGGCCACGGCTAACTCCTGATTAGGTTATTATGCTTTACCATTTTTAGGTTATTAAGCATCACCTAATCTAGGCTTTTATGTCAACCTGAATCTAGGTTTTGTGCGGAAACCCACTTCCAGCGCTTGAGCACTGCGGTTCGGAGGCCTGCGGTGCTCGCCATCTAAAACTCTCGGCGCTGCATTCGGCCCAGCTCTTCCGATACCAATCGCAAAGGCGGCTGAAAGAAATCGAACAGCGAAAAGATCGGTGACGTCAGTCCGCTCACTATTTCGACGAGGGAAGACGCAATGGCGGAGACCTCCACCGTGGCCCGCGATACCTGCCGTTCGGTCAGTTCGCGGCCATGCAGCCCCGTCCACTCGACCCGCACACTGACCGTTGAATCACCGGCACCCAACGCATTAGCCAGCCGCTCAATGAACAACAGGCACTCACCAACACGCCACACGGGCAGCGTCAGATCAAACACCGTCCCCGGTTGATCGGCTCGCTGACGTTCGTTCGCCATCGTATCTTCGACGTAGCCACGAACCAGAAATAGCTCGCCGTGATCCGAGACACGCCAGAAATCAGCGTGCGCGGCGTCGTTATCGCGATCGCCTATATGGCACTCGATAGTATTCTGCCGCACGTAAGGTCGGATCCCGTCACGGGTCGGCCACCACCACGGCGGTCAGCCTGTTAGCCTGTTCTGATCCGCCTGTCGCATCGCCTCCTGTAGCGCGGCCACGTTTGTTACGACGAGGCACAATGTGCACACCACAGTGGATGGCTGGGTCGCTCGACGAGTGTCTGTACTTGGGCGTCGATTGCCATCGCCGCTGACCTCCCCTCGCAATCAGTCTGCCAAGCTCAGCGGCTTTGGCCCCTCCGAAAGCACATCGGACCACGCTTTAGCGAGCGCGAGCGATGACTAGCTCTTGCATCGAACGAGTTGCTGGAGGCAGCTCGCGTGCCCGCTGGTGTAGCAAGGCCTGAGGGGTGGTCCGGACGGACTGGTTGCGAAGCAGTGGGCCGAGCTCCTGCGGTATCACTAGCGTATTACCGGGATCGCGACTCGAGCCAAAGTCACGCAATTTACTGTTTTTACTGGGCCTGCTTGGATTCGAACCAAGGACCAAGGGATTATGAGTCCCCTGCACTAACCGCTGTGCTACAGGCCCGCCGAAAGGGGCGCCAATTCTAGCCGAAGCCGCTGCGGTCGGCCCGGCGGAACAAAGCACATGGCCATACCCTGCGCCACTTACTGGTTGGCCAGCTTCCCGAATACGTCGCGCAACAGCGCATTGGCCTGGCCGAGCGGGTCCTTGCGGATGGCGGCTTCCTCGCGCGCCATCATCAGGAACAGGCCATCGAGCGCCTTGCGGGTGACATAGCTGTCGAGATTGGCGTCCTCGGGCTGCACCAGTCCAATGGTCGCAGCCTGGCCTGCCACCCGGTCGTAGGCCTTCGCGACGCGCAGGTCCGCAATGGACTTGCTGACGATGGGGCGGAAGGCTTCGGTCAGGGGCGCATTCATGGTGGTGCGGAAGTACCGCGTAGCCGCATCCTGGGGTCCCTTCACGATGCCCAGCGCGTCGCGGACGCTCATCTGCTTCACCGATTGCACGAACAGCGACCTGGCGGCCGGCATGGCGGCTTCGGCGGCGCGGTTGATGGCCAGATCCAGCGCCTTGGTCTGCTTCTTCAGGCCCAGCAGATTGAGCATGTCGCGCCCCTTCTCGAGCTGGCCCGGCAACGGGATGTGCACATCGGGGTTCTTGAAGAAGCCGTCCGGCTTGCCCAGCGAGGCGATGGCCTTGTCGGAGGCCTGGTTCAGCGCGGCCTTCAGCGCGTCGACGGTTTCATCGGCCCGCGCAACGGGCGCGAGCAGGCAGGCTGCCATCAGCACAAGGGACAGCCAAGGACGATCCCGCGAAACAACGGATGAGATGTGCATGAGTTCCCCCTTGAACGCGCATCACGCGCCAACCGGTCGATGCGCGGGACGTACGGCGATCAACAGTGCCATGACGGCCGCAGCCAGACCAGTGAAGCCGGCGATGGCGAAGGCCAGAGTGTAGCTGCCCAGGGCGCTGCGCAGCAGGCCGGCCAACAGCGCAGCGCTGGCGGCGCCCATCTGGTGGCCGGCGACCACCCAGCCGAACACGATGGGGGCGTCGCGCTCGCCGAAGGCGCGGGTGGCGAGGCGCAGGGTTGGCGGCACGGTGGCCACCCAGTCGAGGCCGAAGAACACGGTGAACGCACCCAGGGCATACACCGAAAAATCCGAGTACGGCAGGAATACCAGCGCGAGGCCGCGCAGGCCGTAGTACACGAACAGCAGCTTGCGCGAGTCGAAACGATCGGTGAGCCAGCCGGACAGCGTGGTGCCGACCAGATCGAACACGCCCATCACGGCCAGCAGGCTGGCGGCGCGCACTTCGGTGATGCCGTGATCGCCGCAGAAGGCGATCAGGTGCGTACCCACCAGGCCGTTCGTGGTGAAGCCACACACGAAGAAGGTGCCGAACAGCAGCCAGAAGTCGCGATGACCGACCGCGCGCCCGAGGGCGCCGAAGGCCAGCTGCAGCGGATGACCACGATGTTCACGCGCACTGCGTTCGTACGAATCATCGCTGGCGCCATAGGCCACGGCGCCGACGTCGGAGGGCCATTCGGGCAGCCAGCGCCACACCAGCGGGATCATCAGCGCGGTGACAGCGGCGATGGCATACACGACGCTGCGCCAACCGCTGCTGGTTGCCAGCGCCGCGAAGGCCGGCAGGAAGATCAGGGTGCCGGTGGCCATGCTGGCAGTGAGCAGGCCCATCATCAGACCGCGGCGCTTCACGAACCAGCGGTTCACGATGGTGCCGCCAAGCACGATGCTGACACAGCCGGTGCCCAGCCCCGACAGCACACCCCAGGTGGCGATGAGCTGCCAGCTCTGCGTCATGAAGCTGCTGAGCAGCGCGGCCACGCTCATGAACAGCAGACCGCCCATCAGCGTGCGGCGCACGCCGAAGCCCTGCATCAGCGCGGCGGCGAAGGGGCCGACCAGGCCATACAGGAAGATGCCGAGCGCGGCGGCGGCGGAGATCACGCCGCGCGGCCAGCCGAAGTTCTGTTCCAGCGGCAGGATCAGCACGCCGGGTGCGGAACGCACACCGGCCGCGACCAGCAGCGAAACGAACACCAGCGCGACGACGACAAAGGCATTGCGCCCGGTCACGCCGCTGGCCGGTCGCGTGTCGGCTGCGGTATTCACACCTGGGCCAGGAATCCGTCGCAGGTCTGGCGCGCTGGTTCGGTGGCTGGAATCTTGGTGCAGATCTGCTGCATGCGGGTATGCAGGGCCTTCAGCGTTTCAGTCTGATTGGCGCCGGCGCCGTTCTGCTGCCAGGTGCGCAGCACCTTTTCCAGTCGCGCCAGACGCGTGCGGGCACGGCGATAGAGGCGATCCTGCCCTTCCAGCTCACCCAGCACGCTGCTGGTGACATTCAGGATGGTCTTCGAATCCTGCGGCGTCAGGCGGGTCAGGCCACCGACATAGATCTGTCCCCACTGGAAACGCGTGGCCGCACCGCGCGCTTCGTTGTAGCCCTCGGCATACCACTTCAGCGCCTCGTCCTTGTGGCCCAGCTGCTCGCAGATCTGGCCCAGATCCGCCTTGTAGTAGTACGGCGTGGCGGTATTGGCGAGCTCTGCCTTGACGATGTCATAGGCGGTCTGCGGCTCGTCGATTTCGTCGAACACGGCAAGACCCGCATCGATGATGCCGGAGCGCACATAGCTGCGCGACTCGCTGCCCAGCGTGTCGATCACGCGCTGCTGAGCGGCTTCGCGCGCGGCTTCGCTGAGCTTGCCGTCGGCGGAGAAGGCTTTCGTGGCGGCCAGACCGCTGGCCAGCGCGGCCAGCTGATCGGCGCTGGAATAACGCACATCACTGACGGCGCCGCTCATCGCGGCAATGTACAGGCGCCCGAACAGCTCTGAGAACTTGGGGCTCTGCTTCTTCACCACCGCGAAAGTGTCGTCGTCCACGACCTGCAGCGCATCGATCATCTGCATGGCCTGATCCGGCTTCTCCAGCACCTGCAGCGTGGCGTTCAGCGCGGCATTGAGCGTGGCGCTGGGCTTCGCACCCTTGGCAATGGCCGCAGACTCCGCATCCGAGCCATAGCCCGCGGCATAAACCGCCAGTCGCGCCCGCTCCACTTCGGAGGCCGCGGGACACTGGGTCATGGCCTGCATCAGCCGCTGCGCCAGCGTGGCCTGCTGGTCTTGGGCAACATCCTGCAGCCGCCAGCCATTGAAAGCCAGGCGGCGGCACTGTGCCGGATTCAATGCCGTGCCCTGCGCGGCCGTCTTCAGCAAGGCATCCACCGGCTGCAGATCCGACAGCGCCAGATCCAGCAGACCGGCGTACTGGTTCACATCCATGTTGCCGGCGATGCGCTGGATCTCCTGCTGATCGGAGTCGAGGATCAGCAGCGTCGGGTAGCCCTGCACACCGAACTTCTCGCCCCACTTCTGCGCGCCGGCCTGATCGCCATCCAGATAGACGGGCACGAACAGCTTGGTGGTCTCGCGAAAATCGGTGCGCGTGAACACCGTGGCCTTCAACACCTGGCACCACGGACACCAGGCGGCACCCCAGTACAGCAGCACCGGTTTGTGCTGTGCACGGGCTGCGGCGAAAGCGTCCTCGACACTGCCGTCGAACCAGTCGATGCCCGGCGCATCCGGGTGACGCGGCGCGCCAGCCGGAGGCGGTGCCGGATCGTTGCTTGCGGTGGTCGTGGGCATGGAGCTCTGGCTGCAGGCAGCCAGGCCGAGCAGCAGCCCAAGCAGGAAAATGGGGGATTTCATGGCGACACGATAACCAAGGGCAGGCGCAGGCGCCAGTTGGTGCGTATTGCGAACCGGTTATGGCCTCATGCCGCGCATCAGCGCCGCTTGATGCCGCGCGTCGGCTCGGCTTCGAGCGGGTTTTCGGGCCAGTAATGCCGCGGATACCGCCCCCGCATGTCCTTGCGCACGTCGAAGTAGCTGCCGTGCCAGAAGCCGGCCAGATCGCGGGTGATCTGCACCGGCCGACGCGCCGGTGACAGCAGCTTGAAGGTGATCGGCACCTCGCCGCCACCGATGCGCGGCGTACTGGCCAGACCGAACACTTCCTGCAATCGCACCTCGATGCAGGGAGCGTTGTCATCTTCGTAGTCGACGCGCACATGGGAGCCGGTGGGCACCACGATCTCGCGCGGTGCCAGCTCTTCGAGCTGGCGGCGCTGCGCATGGCTCAGACGCGCCAGCAATGCATCGTTCAGGGGCAGACGCGCCAGATGCTCGCGACGACTCATGCCCTCGATCCACGGCGGCAGCCAGTCTTCCAGCGAGGCCAGCAAGCTGGCGTCATCGCTGGCCGGCCAGTCGGCCAGATCCTTGCGCTTCAACGCGCGCACGAACTGCAGACGGGCGCGCAGATTGCGGCTGTCACGTTCCCAGGGCAGCGCATGGATGCCCAGTGCGCGCACGCCCTCGAGCAACGCCGCACCCATGGCCTCGGACGCAACGTTCTGCAGCGGCTTGTCCTCCAGCACCAGCGCACCCAGTCGACGCACGCGCCGCGCGCTGACGGCTTCGGTCTGTGCATCCCAATGTACCGAGGCCTGCGCGGCCACTTCATCGGCAAAGCCCGCTTCGATGTCAGCGCGATCCAGCGGCGCGGCCAGATCGATGCGCGCCTCGCGATCCTTGTCGTCCAGCTCGATGGCCACGATGAATTCGGAGCGCGCCAGGCTTTGCTGGCTGGCGAACGCAGCGCCGCGACCATTGGCAAGCAGGTAACGCCCACCGCTCTCGCCACGGCGCTGACCGATGCGATCCGGAAAGGCCTGCGCCAGCAACGCGCCGACGCTGGGTTCATCGACCCCGGCGGCGGGCGCCCTCGCCGCAACCCGGGTGTTCGCGCCGCGATCACCGCTCTCACCCGCCTGACGCTGCAACTGTTCGGCATTGCGCCGCACGCGCGCCAGCGCATTGCGATCCACATCGAGCCCGGATTCACGCCGCAGCACTTCCAGCCGCGTGCGCACATCGGCATCGCGCTCGAAGCCACCACCGCGCAGCAGATCGCGCTCGCTGAGCAGCGCCGCCAGCTCCGCCGCCAACCGCAAACCACCTTGTTCGCGCGCATGCACCAGCATGTGCGCCAGACGCGGGTGCAGCGGCAGGCGCACCATGGCGCGACCGGTCGAGGTCATGCGTCCCTGCGCATCCAGCGCACCCAGCCGCTGCAGCAGATCGCGCGCCTGGGCCAGCATGGCGTCGGGCGGCGCATCCAGCCAGCGCAAGGTGCTGCCATCGGCCGCGCCCCAGTTCGCCAGCTCCAACGCCAGCGGCGCCAGATCCGTTTCAAGGATCTCGGCCGGCGTCTGCGCCGCCAGCGTGGCGTGCGAACCCTCACTCCACAGCCGGTAACAGCGCCCCGGCGCAGTACGGCCGGCACGACCCGCACGCTGATCGGCCGAAGCACGCGCCACACGCATCACCTCGAGCCGACTCATGCCGCTGGCCGGATCGAAACGCGCGCGACGCACCAGACCTGAGTCCACCACCACGGTGACGCCGGCGATGGTCAGACTGGTCTCGGCGATATTGGTGGCGAGAATCAGCTTGCGCACACCGGGCAGTGGCTGCAGCACGGCATCCTGCGCATCACCGCCCAGCTCGCCATACAGCGGCAGGATGCGCGTGTTCGCATCCAGCCCCTCCTGCAGCAGATTCTGCACGCGGCGGATCTCGCCCGCGCCCGGCAGGAACACCAGCAGGTCGCCTTCGGTTTCGCCCAGCGCACGGCGTACCAGCGCAGCCAGCGATCGCTCCGGCGATTCGGCACCACGCGCCGCGCCGAAGGCCAGCGGCAAGGGCGGTGAACCCTTGCCCGCGTAGATCATGTCCACCGGATAGCTGCGACCCGGCACGCTGACCACCGGCGCGTCATCGAGCAGCCGCGCCACCTGCGCACCATCAATGGTGGCGGACATCACCAGGATGCGGAATGGCGCATCGAGCTGCGCGCGGGCATCCAGACACAGCGCCAGCCCCAGATCGGCCTGCAACGAGCGTTCGTGGTATTCGTCGAAGATGACGCAGCCCACGCCTTCCAGCGCCGGGTCGGACTGCAACAGGCGCGTCAGCACGCCCTCGGTGATCACTTCGATGCGCGTGCGCCTGGAAACGCGTGTGTCCTGGCGCATGCGATAACCGACGCGCTCACCCACCGGCTCACCCAGCGTGGACGCCATGCGCTGTGCCACGGCGCGCGCCGCCAGACGGCGCGGCTCCAGCATCAGGATCCTGCGCCCTGCCAGCCACGGCTCTTCGAGCAGCGCCAGCGGCACGATGGTGCTCTTGCCGGCGCCGGGCGGCGCGGTGAGCACGGCATCGCGATGCGTTTCGAACGCTGCATGCAGCGCCTGCGCCAGCGGATGCTGCGCGCTGCTCATGGGCCGCTCACGAGCGGATCACAGCACGCGGCGCAGCCACGCGGCGATCGCGCCCACTTCTTCCATGCTCACGGTATGCGCCATGGGATAGCTGTGCCATTCCAGCGGGTAGCCGGCCTGCTCCAGCGCCGCGCGCATCTGCTCACCGCGCTCGGGCACCACGACCGGATCCTGCGTGCCATGCGCCGCGAAGATGGGCGTGGCCTGATTGGCGGCGCTGCGCTCGGCATCAAAGCTCTGGTCGCCCAGCAGATAGCAGGAGAGCGCGATGATGCCGCCGAGCTGCTGCGCATGGCGCGTGCCGGCATACACCGCCATCGCACCGCCCTGCGAGAAGCCGGCCAGCACGATGCGCTCGGCGGGAATGCCGCGGTCCACTTCGCGCTGGATGAGCTCACCGATCTGCGCAGCGCTGGCGCGGATGCCGGCCTCATCCTGACGCGACTGGCGATCCAGCCCGATGATGTCGTACCAGGCACGCATCGGGTAACCGTTGTTCAGCGTCACCGGCCGCACCGGCGCATTGGGAAACACGAAGCGCAGTGCGCGCTCGCCGGGACGCACCAGCTCGGGAACGATGGGCTCGAAGTCGTGGGCATCGGCGCCCAGACCATGCATCCAGATCACCGCCGCGCGGGGCGCGGGGCCCGTCACCCGTTCAACACATTCGAGCATGAAGCCTCAGATCCTGCGCCGCCACAGTGCCCAGGCCGCTACCAGCCAGCCGGCGATCAAGCACACGCCACCGACCGGCGTAACCACACCGATCCAGCGCGACACGCCGGGCAACAGCAACACATAGAGACTGCCGGAGAACAACAGAATGCCGACCAACACGAGATTGCCGGCGCCTGCAAGCAGACGGTTGTCGCTGCGCTCCACCAGCAGACCGATCAGCAGCAGGCCCAGTGCATGGAAGAACTGGTAATGCACACCGGTCTGCAGCACTTCGAGGCGATCGGCCGGCAGGCGCGTCTTCAGCGCATGCGCGCCCAGCGCCCCGATGATCGTGGCGATGGCCAGCAGCAGCGCGCCGCTGGACTGGAAGCGTCGCGCCGCGCTCACCCGCGCTTGCCCCGTGAAGCAGGACCGCGCGCGGCCGGACCACGGGCGCCGGAGGCATGCGGAGCCGCGCTCCGTGGCGCGCCACCGCTGCGCACCGGTGCGCCCTTCGCAGCAGCCGGCGCCCGCGGTACGCGCGGCAACCCGGTGTGCTGCGTGCGGAATCGCTGCCCTTCATGCTGCTGGCCGGTGCCCGGCGGCTGATACGCAGGGATGAGCTGGTGCTTGGCGTTGCCGATCAGATCGGCGCGCCCCATACGACGCAGCGCCTCGCGCAGGATGGGCCAGTTGTTGGCATCGTGGTAACGCAGGAAGGCCTTGTGCAAGCGGCGCTGCCGCATGCCCTTGGGAATCTCCACGCCTTCGCTGTCGCGCGTGATGCGCTTCAGCGGGTTCTTGCCGCTGTGATACATGGCCGTGGCCGTGGCCATGGGCGAAGGCAGGAAGGCCTGCACCTGGTCGGCGCGGAAGCCATTCTTCTTCAGCCACAGCGCCAGCTCGAGCATGTCCTCGTCGGTGGTGCCCGGATGCGCGGCGATGAAGTACGGGATCAGGTACTGCTCCTTGCCCGCTTCCCTGGAGTATTTGTCGAACAGCTCCTTGAAGCGGTAGTACGTGCCCATGCCCGGCTTCATCATCTTCGACAGCGGCCCGTCGCGCAGATGCTCGGGCGCGATCTTCAGGTAGCCACCCACATGATGCTGCACCAGCTCGCGCACATACTCTGGCGACTCGATCGCCAGGTCGTAGCGCACGCCGGAGCCGATCAGGATCTTCTTCACGCCCGGTAGCTCGCGCGCGCGGCGATACAGCTGGATCAACGCGGAGTGGTCGGTGTTCAGGTTCGGGCAGATGGCCGGGAACACACAGGACGGCCGGCGACAGGCGCTTTCGATCGCGCGGCTCTTGCAGGCGATGCGATACATGTTGGCCGTGGGGCCACCCAGATCCGAGATCACGCCGGTGAAGCCGGGCACCGTGTCGCGGATCTGCTCGATCTCGCGGATCACCGACTCCTCGGAGCGGTTCTGGATGATGCGGCCCTCGTGCTCGGTGATCGAGCAGAAGGTGCAGCCACCGAAACAGCCGCGCTGGATGGCCACCGAGAAGCGGATCATCTTGTAGGCCGGGACATTGGCCTTGCCGTAAACCGGATGCGGCCGGCGCGCGTAGGGCAGGTCGTACACCCAGTCCATCTCCGCGGTGGTCAACGGAATCGGCGGGGGATTCAACCACACATCCTGATCGCCATGCCGCTGCACCAGCGCGCGCGCGTTCCCGGGGTTGGCTTCCAGATGCAGGATGCGCGAGGCATGCGCGTACAGCACCGGATCATTCACCACCTGCTCGTAGGCCGGCAGACGGATCACGCTGTGCGCGCGGCTCTCGTTCTTCACGCGACGGACAAACCGGACCACGTTTTCAGCGCCTTGCGGCGCGGATTGAACGCGGTCGCCGGAGCGACCGCCCCCATCATCCATGGCATAGGGATCCACGGGCGGATTGAGTGCACCGGGCGTGTCCAGATGCGTGGAGTCGATCTCGATCCAGCCTTCCGGCAGGGCGCGGCGCGTGAACACCGTGCCGCGGATGTCGTTGAGTGTACCGATGCTCTCGCCGGCGGCCATGCGCTGCGCGATCTCCATGATCTGCCGTTCGGCGTTGCCGTACACCAGCAGATCGGCCTTGGAGTCGAGCAGCACCGAGCGACGCACCTTTTCCGACCAGTAGTCGTAATGGGCGATCCGGCGCAGCGAGGCCTCGATGCCGCCGATGACGATGGGCACTTCCTTATAGGCTTCGCGCACCCGCTGCGCATACACGATCACGGAACGATCCGGCCGCTTGCCACCCGCGCCGTCCGGCGTATAGGCATCGTCGCTGCGCACGCGCCGGTCCGAGGTGTAGCGGTTCACCATCGAATCCATGTTGCCGGCGGTGATGCCGAAGAACAGACGCGGCGCGCCCAGCGCCTTGAAGGCGTTGGCGCTCTGCCAGTCCGGCTGCGCGATGATGCCCACGCGCAGCCCCTGCGCCTCCAGCACCCGACCGATCAGCGCCATGCCGAAGCTGGGGTGATCCACGTAGGCATCGCCGGTGACGAGGATGACGTCGCACTGATCCCAGCCGAGCGCCGCCATCTCCTGCCAGCTCATCGGCAGGAACGGTGCGGAAGTACGCGCAGTGCGCGGCCCGGCGCCGAGCCAGGACTGCAGTGAGGGGGCAGCTTGCATGAGGCGCGCAGTATAGCGCCCGGCATGCACGCAAGCGATTGAAATATCGGTTAAATCCTGGCGACCACCGCCGCGGCGCAGCGCTCGGCGGCCCCGGCACCGTGCTTCAGGAACAGCGACGGCTCGGTGAGCTCCAGTTCCAGCAGCCGCGGCTGACCATCATCGCCCTGGATCAGATCGATACGGGCATACAGCGGCACGGCGAATGGCAGGGCCGCCAGCACCTGCACCGCCAGCGCGCGCTCCGCGGCAGAGGGCTCGCGCGGCGTGATGCGCTCCTTCGCATGCAGCGAGCGGGCACCGGGTTTGCCCCGCTCCAGCAGGGGCGACTTGCGGATGGCGTGACTGAACTCGCCATTGAAGTACAGCAGACCACTCTCGCCCTGCTGGTCGATGCGCTCCAGATACGGCTGCAGCAGCACGCTGCGGCGCTCGTCCAGCAGACGCGCGATATGCGCCAGGATCGCCTCGCGCTCCTCACGACCATGGCGCTGCGTATCACGCGAGCCGGCGCTGACCGCGGGCTTCACCACCAGCTCGCGCTGCGGGTAGCGCGCCAGGAACGAGTGCAGCGCGGCCGTCGCGGATTCGCCCGGCTCGACGAACTGGCAATCCACGACCGGCACGCCGGCATGCGCCAGATCGGCAAGGTAGTGCTTGTCCACGTTCCAGCGCACCGTGGCCGGATCGTTGCGCAACGAAGTCTGCGCAGCGGCATGCGTGATCCAGCCGAGGAATTCGGGCAGGCGCAGCGTGTAGTCCCAGGTGGAGCGCAGCAGCGCGAGGCGATAGCGACTCCAGTCTGCACCGGCATCGTCCCAGGCGACCTCGGTCGCATTGACGCCGTGCGCACGCAGGGCGGCAGCGATCAGCGGCGCATCCTCATCCTCGCCGCGATTGGCATGCGCGGTGACAAGGGCGATCCCGATGGGTGCAGTCATGGCAGGCCTGGCGCTCAAAACGCCACTGTACTGGAAAGGCGCAGTCTTCAGGCGCCCTTGCGCAATTCGCTCACGCTCAGCGCCTGGGTGAGCATGCAGCGGCTTGCTGTACAGGTAGCCCTGCGCCAGATCGCAACCCAGCTCGCAGATGGCCGCCAGCTGCTGCTCGGTCTCCACGCCTTCTGCAACCACACGCAGCCCCCGCCCGGCAGGTCGCGCACGAAGCTGCGGTCGATCTTCAGCTTGTGATGATCAGTCGCCGCTTCTCCATGACGAACATGGCGCCATTGAGCGCAGTGCCAGCCTCGTCAGGCGCTGCGCCGGTTCACCCTGCACCTTGCGACGCTGCGGCGTGCCAATCCCAGATTGGCATCGAACACCACGCGGCCAGCGCTCATCTGCAGGGCCAGCATCATGCCCTGCCGGCTGGCGCCGAGATGCGGCCGATCCTGACCACCCTCAACTCCGCACAAGTACCCGGATTCATTGCGATTCATCCCTTGCCGGAGGGGTATCGGCCCTGACGGGATTTCGCTGTCGCGGTAAAACGCCGGTGACCAGGGTTGCAAGCACCGAATTGGGACATAATTCACGTGCACCGGTCACATCCCGTGGCCGACTCCACGTTCAAGCCACCCATGACCGACAAGGCCAGTCATTGCATCGCCATCCGCGGTGCCCGCCAGCACAACCTGAAGAACCTGGACGTCGACATTCCGCTCGGCGAACTGGTGGTCGTCACCGGCGTTTCCGGCAGCGGCAAGAGCTCGCTGGTGTTCGACACGCTGTACGCCGAAGGCCAGCGCCGCTACGTGGAGACCTTTTCGCCCTACGCGCGCCAGTTCCTGGATCGCATGGACAAGCCGCAGGTGGACGCCATCGAAGGCATCCTGCCGGCCATCGCCATCGACCAGGTGAATCCGGTGCGCACCTCGCGCTCCACCGTGGGCACGATGACCGAGATCAACGATCACCTGAAGCTGCTGTACGCGCGCGCCGCCACGCTGTACTGCCGCCAGTGTGGTCAGCGCGTGCAGCGCGACGATGCGCACAGCATTGCCGCGACCCTGCGCACCCGCGCCGCCGCCGGCGGTGATCCGCGCCTGCAGATCTGCTTCACCGTGAATGTGCCCAAGGGCCTCACCGTGGCGCAGATGAAGGCCGAACTGGAGCGCTCGGGCTACACGCGCCTGCTGCGCGAGAGCAGCGGCGAGCTGGTGGTGATCCAGGATCGCCTGCGCGTCGGCAATGCCGAGAGCGGCCGGTTGAGCGAAGCGCTGGAAGGCGCGCTGCGCGCCGGTCGCGGCCGGCTCAGCATCCATGCGCTCGATGACGCCGGTGAGGAGCGCAGCGTGTGGCGCTTCTCCAGCGATCTGCACTGCGCAGACTGCGATCTGCACTACCAGGACGCCAGCCCCGGTCTGTTCTCGTTCAACTCACCGGTGGGCGCCTGCGAAACCTGCCGCGGCTTCGGTCGCGTCATCGGGATCGACTATGGCCTGGTGATCCCGGACGAGAGCAAGAGCCTGGCGGGCGGCGCCATCAAGCCCTTCCAGACCGGTTCCTATAAAGAGTGCCAGGATGACCTGATGCGCTTCGCGAAGAAGCGCGGCATTCCCACCGACGTGCCCTGGCGCGAACTAATGCCCGAAGTGCGCCGCTGGGCCATCGAGGGCGAAGGCGCCTGGGAGAAGAAGGTCTGGTACGGCGCGCAGCGTTTCTTTGCGTGGCTGGAGACCAAGGCCTACAAGATGCACATCCGCGTGCTGCTGTCGCGCTACCGCAGCTACACGGAATGCCCGGCCTGCAAGGGCGCGCGCCTGAAGCCGGACGCGCTGCTGTGGCGGTTGGGCGGGGATTCGCAGGCGCCGCATGGCCGCAATGTGCATGAACTGGCGCTGCTGCCCATTGACGAATGCCGTCAGGTCATCGACACCCTGAAGCTGGCGGGCCCGCTGGATGAGGCAGCCGACCTGGTGCTGGCCGAGCTGCGCGCCCGGCTCTCCTATCTGTGCGAGGTGGGCCTGGGCTATCTGACGCTGGATCGCCAGTCGCGCACACTGTCCGGCGGCGAAGTCCAGCGCATCAACCTGACGACGGCGCTGGGCACCTCGCTGGTGAACACGCTGTTCGTGCTGGACGAACCCTCCATCGGCCTGCATCCGCGCGACATGGGTCGCGTGGTGCGCGTCATGCAGAAGCTGCGCGATGCCGGCAACTCACTGGTGGTGGTCGAACACGATCCGCAGATCATGGTGGAAGCCGACCGCATCCTGGATCTGGGCCCCGGTGCCGGCGAACGCGGCGGCCGCATCCTGTGCTTCGATTCACCAGCGCGCGTAGCTGCGCATCCCGAATCGCTGACCGGCGCCTGGCTGTCGGGCCGCAAGCAGCTGCCGCGCCTGCGCGCGCAGGAGCATGCGCCCACCAACGCCGGAGAGATCCGGCTCGAAGGCGTGACTGCGCATAACCTGAAGAACGTCGACGTCAGCATTCCGCTGAAGCGGCTGGTGTGCATCACCGGCGTTTCGGGTTCCGGCAAATCGACGCTGGTGCAGGACGTGCTGTACCCGGCGCTGCTGAAGGCGCATGGCCGCTCCACCGAAGCGCCGCTGGCGCATCGCCGCCTGATCGGCGCCGAGCGCGTCGATGATGTGGTGCTGATCGATCAGAGTCCCATCGGCCGCACCACGCGCTCCAATCCCGCCAGCTATGTGGGCGCCTTCGACGAGGTGCGCGCACTGTTTGCCGCCACCGACGACGCCAGGCTGCGCAACTACACCGCCGGCACCTTCAGCACCAACTCCGGCACCGGCCGCTGCCCGGTGTGCGGTGGCAATGGCTTCGAGCACGTGGAGATGCAGTTCCTCTCCGACGTGTATCTGCGCTGCGGCGAATGCAACGGCCGGCGCTATCGCAACGAGACACTGCAGGTGAAGCTCAGGGGTGCCACCGGGGCGCGTGCCAGCATCGCCGATGTGCTGGAGATGACGGTGAGCGAGGCGCTGGCCTTCTTCGCCGATCAGCCCGCGGTGCTGGGCCGACTGCAGCCGCTGTCCGACGTGGGCCTGGACTACGTGAAGCTGGGTCAGCCGGTGCCGACGCTGTCGGGCGGCGAGGCGCAGCGCCTGAAGCTGGCCGGCCACCTGGCCGAAGCGCAGCTGCAGAAGCGCGCCAGCGCCCGTCGCAGCAAACAGGCTGCCAACGGCAAGGGCACTCCGGCTGAAGCGCCGGCGCAGGGCAAGCTGCTGATGTTCGATGAGCCCACCACCGGGCTGCACTTCGAGGACATCGCGCGGCTGATCCGCGCCTTCGGCCTGCTGCTGGAAGCCGGCCACTCATTGCTGGTCATCGAGCACAACCTCGACGTCATCGGCGCCGCCGACTGGCTCATCGATCTGGGTCCCGAAGGCGGCACCGCCGGCGGCGAAGTGGTGTTCACCGGCACGCCCGCCGCCATCCTGAAGCACAGGGACTCGCACACCGGCCGCGCACTGACCGAGCATGCCGGCAGCGCCGAGAAGCTGCTGAGCGGCGTGCGCGAACCGGCTGCAAAACGCGCCGCGAGTGCGCGCACCGCAGCGGCGCCGCGCGATCATCAGATCACCGTTCGAGGAGCGCGCGAACACAATCTGAAGAACATCGACGTGGACATTCCGCGCGATGGCTTCACGGTCGTTACCGGCGTGTCCGGCTCGGGCAAGTCGACACTGGCCTTCGACATCCTGTTCAACGAAGGCCAGCGGCGTTATCTCGAGTCGCTGAATGCCTATGCGCGCCAGTTCGTGCAGCCGGCTGCGCGCGCCGACATCGACGGCCTGTTCGGCATCCCGCCCACCGTGGCCATCGAACAGCGCACCAGCCGCGGCGGCCTGCGCAGCACCGTGGCGACGCTGACCGAGATCTACCACTTCCTGCGCATCCTCTACACGCGCCTGGGTGTGCAGTACTGCCCGGACTGCGATGTACCGATCGCGCCGCAGAGCGCGGCGGCCATCGCAGCGCAGCTGCAGAAGAGCCATCGGGGTGCGCAATTGACGCTGATGGCGCCGCTGGTCGCGCAGCGCAAGGGCATCTACACCGACCTGGCACGCTGGGCCGCGGCGCGCGGCGTGGCCAGACTGCGCGTCGATGGCAAGTTTGTACCCACGGACCCCTTCCCCAGGCTCAAGCGCTTCGTCGAACACAGCATCGAGATGCCGGTGCATGAAGTGCAGGTGCGCAGCGGCAGCGGCGCCGCCGGCGCACGCGCCACGGCGGAACTGGAGCAGGCGCTGAGCGAAGCGCTGGAAGCCGGCCGCGGCGTGGTGCATGTGCTGACGCCCGGCGGCAAAGTCGAGGTGCATTCCAGCCAGCGCGCCTGCCCGAGCTGCGGCCGCGGCTTCCCCGAACCCGATCCGCGCCTGCTGTCCTTCAATTCACCGCAGGGCTGGTGCACGGATTGCCACGGCACCGGCCTGACACTCGCCGACTTCGACAGCGAACAGAGCAGCGGCGAAGAGAGTGGCTGGCAGGAACTGCGCGCCGATGCGCACACCTGTTCCACCTGCGAAGGCGAGCGGCTCAATCCGGTGGCGCGCAACCTGCGCTTCTTCGGGCGCAGCATCGGCGCGGCCACGGCCGATCCGGTCAGCGCGCTGCGCGAATGGCTGGCCACGCTCAAGCTCAAGGCACGCGAGCAGGCCATCGGGCGCGATGCGCTGGCCGAGATCGAGGCACGCCTGAAATTCCTGGAACGCGTGGGCCTGGGCTACCTGACGCTGGATCGCTCGGCGCCGACGCTGTCGGGTGGCGAGGCGCAGCGCATCCGCCTGGCGGCGCAGCTGGGTTCGAACCTGCAGGGTGTGTGCTACGTGCTGGACGAGCCCACCATCGGCCTGCACCCGCGCGACAACCGCCTGCTGCTGGATGCGCTCGATCAGCTCGCGCGCCAGCGCAACACGCTGGTGGTGGTGGAGCATGACGAAGACACCATCCGCCGCGCCGATCATGTGCTGGATCTGGGTCCGGGCGCCGGCGTACGCGGTGGTCGCGTGGTCGCGGCCGGCACCGCCGCGCAGCTGATGAAAAACCCCGCCTCCCTCACCGGCAGGATGCTGGCGCATCCGCTGCGTCATCCGCTGAAGCCACGGCGCCCGGTGAAAACCAGCGATCCGGCGCTGCTGCTCGAAGGCGTGAACCTGCATAACCTGCGCGATCAGGATCTGCGCATCCCGCTGGGGCGGCTGGTGGTCATCACCGGCGTGTCCGGCAGCGGCAAGTCGACATTGGCGCGCGATGTGCTGCACACCAATCTGCATGCACTGCTGGCCACGCAGGGCAAGAAGAAGGGCGCGGCGCTGCGGGGCGTGAAGAAGATCAGCGGTTACGAGCAGATCGGTCGCGTGCTGGAAGTGGACCAGACGCCCATCGGCCGCACGCCGCGCTCCTGCCCGGCCACCTACGTGGGCTTCTGGGATGACATCCGCCGCATCTACGCCGGCACCACCGAAGCGCGCCTGCGCGGCTGGAGCGCCAGCCGCTTCTCCTTCAACACCGCCGGCGGCCGCTGTCCGCAGTGCGAAGGCCAGGGCGTGCGCACCATCGAGATGAACTTCCTGCCGGATGTGAAGGTGCTGTGCGATCGCTGCGGCGGCAAGCGCTTCGATGCCGAGACCCTGCAGGTGCAGTGGCGCGAGCGCTCCGTCGCCGATCTGCTGGCGCTGAACGTGGAAGACGCGGTGGAGTTCTTCGCGGCGCATCCACGCATCCGCCATTCGCTGGAGCTGCTGCGCGATGTGGGCCTGGGCTACCTGACGCTGGGCCAGGCCAGCCCCACGCTGTCCGGCGGTGAAGCCCAGCGCATCAAGCTGGTCACGGAGCTGGCGCGCTTGAACGTGAAGCTGGGCCGCGCCGCCAACCTGCCCACGCTGTACGTGCTCGATGAGCCCACCGTCGGTCTGCACATGGCCGACGTGGCCAGGCTCACCGCCGTGTTGCACCGGCTGGTGGACGCGGGCCACTCGGTGGTGATGGTGGAGCATAATCTCGACGTCATGGCCGAAGCCGACTGGATCATCGACATGGGACCGGAAGCCGGCAGTGGCGGCGGCCGCGTGGTGGCCAGCGGTTCACCGGCGCAGATCGCGGCGCGCGCGGCGCGCTCGCACACGGGCGCAGCGCTGGCGGAATTCCTGCGTGAACGGGGGGATGCGTGAGCGCTGGCGGGAATGGCGGCGCTCCGGCCGCGCCTGCGCTGGTGTGCTGGAAGTGCGGCGCTTCGCTCGCTCATCTGAGCCTGCCGCTCGGCCGGCGTGACGAATGCCGCCAGTGCCGTGCCGAACTGCACGTCTGCAAGCTGTGCGTGGATTACGACGAGCGCGTTGCGAAGAAATGCCGCGAGCCGATCGCGGAAGAAGTGTTCGACAAGGAACGCGCTAATTTCTGCGACTATTTTCAACCACGCGCCGGCGCCCACAAACCGGCCGACACTTCAGCAGCGCAAGCTGCGCGTCTCGAACTGGAACGTTTGTTCGGCAAGCGCTGAGGCGCCGACCGCGGACACAGCGCCTCAGCCGCCGCCCATCCGTTCCGAGAGCCGCTCGAACAGGCGGCCGATGCGTGAATTGGAACCGCTGCGTTTGGCCCTGACGGCCTGCGCGCTCAGATGGCGCACACCGGATTCGCTGAGCAGCTCGCCACCTTCCTGGGTCATCTCCAGTTTGTCGGCGCCCAGGACTTCCAGTGTTTCTTCCAGCGTCATCGCGCGGCGCGGTTTGCCCTTGGCGCCGGCTGCACCGGCCTGCGCGGCAGCACTGGCCTGCGCAGCAGCCGCCGGCTGCGGGCGCAGCTTGGCGCGCTTGCCACCAGTGCTCGGAGCGCCCGCCGGCAGCGCCTTGGCGATGCGCGCCAATGCCGCGGTGCGCGGATCCATCTTGGCCGCCGCCGCGGGCGGCAGCTTCTGCCGGCCCGAGTCGTCCAGCAGTTTGAATTCGTCCTTCTGTCCGGCGGCCGGAGCGGCGCTGTTGGCCAGCACTTCGCCCTCCGCCCTGGCGGCGGTCAGCGTCGGATGCACCGGCGCTGCGCCGGCCCGATCGCGTTCGCGCGCGGTCACCGGCACGACCGACACCGAGCTGAATTCGCTGCGCACGTACTGCGCCACCTGACGCGCCGACAGCGGATCGGTGAAGAAGCCCAGCCGCAGACCGTACCAGCGACGACCGTCGCGATTACCTTCAGCGGCATACAGCGTATAGGCGCTGAAGATGGCCAGCTGCGGGACCTGATCAACTCGGATCGGCTGCACCGACCACATGAGCTGTACGGCGTACGCGGCCACTTCACGACGCGGCGCGCCCGGCGCTGCCGAGGTCGGCGCCGTGACGGGTGCGGTACCGGCGCTCCTGGCCGGCAGCGCCGAGCGTGCCGGCGGCGCAGCGGGCAGAACCGGCATGCGCCTGGTGGTGGCAGGCGGCGCCACCAGCGCAGCGGGCGCAATGACGGTGGCGTCGCCGGATTCAGTGGTCGTCGTGGCAGATGCCGCGCTCGCAAGCGCCGGCTGCGCCCCCGTGTTGACGGCAGCATATGTGCCGGTGGGTTCGAGCACCTTCAATACCTGCGCATCATCCAGCGAGCGTGCCGGCTTGAGTTCCGGCAACGGTTTCAGCACGGGCGCGCGCGTGGCGGTATCGTCCAGCGAGGAGATCGCCTGGCGCACGTTGTCGAGCGCGCCGGCGGCCTCGTCGACCGGCGGCGGCTCCTCGAGCTGCAGATCCACGCTGAGCTCGAAGGAAGGCAAGGTCCGGGCTGCAACCGGTGACGGCGGCAGAGCGGCGAAAGCCGGCGCGCCACGCGGCGCATCCGCACTGAGCGTCAGCGGCTCGGGCGGCAGCACCGCAGCGCTGAGCGGTTCAGGCGCGGGCGCAGATGCGGGCACAGCGGCACTCGACGCGGCGGCCAGAGGCCCGGGCTGCGGCGCGGCCGGGAGGGTCGCGCGCGGTCCGGTAATGGGCGGAGTGGTTCCGGCGCGCAGGCGCATGCCAGGCGCCACGCCGGCCCAGGCCGCCGGATAGATCTCGCGCACGATGTCGAGCAGCTTCTCGGCCTCTTCCTGGCTTTCGAAGTAGCCCATGTGCATGCGGAAACGCTCACGCCCCTCTTCCAGGCGGCGCGAAACGAAGAAGGTGAACCGCTTCAGGCCCGGGTGCGAGGGCTGCTTGAGCGCGACCGGCGTGGTCGAGGAGGTCAGATTGATGACGAAGCGCGTTCCCTGGGGCGACGCAGACCCCTGGGGCGACGCAAACCCCTGGGGCGGCAAAGGATTGCCGCTGGTATTTGCAGCAGTTTCATTGGACTGGACAGCGCTGTGCATCAACGGCTCCCGGGAACAGGGCGTCCGGTGGTAACCCCGCTATCCTGGAACAACCCGGGACCGGAGGCTTTGCGTCTCCATCTTGCGACGGATTTGCCCTTGGACACGTGACAAAGTTTGGCAGGCTGCCCAATCGCGTCAAGCGCGCAGAAGGAGAGATGAGTCACAGCTGCCGCATTCACCAGCAGTACGTCACATTCTTGTCAAATCGGGGTGAGCGCTGGCAGGCGCGCGCGGTCCGGGCGCGGCGCTCAGCCCGCCTGCTGCTGGCGCAGCAGCTCCGGCGACTGCTGGCCGGCGGAGAGCAGCTCGGTGGTGTCGGCACCGGAGCGCGGCTGGGCGAGGAAGAAACCTTGGGCTGCATCGCAGTCATGTTCGCGCAGGAAGCTCAACTGTTCAATGCTCTCCACGCCCTCGGCGACCACGCGTTTGCCCAATGCGTGCGCCATGGAGATCACCGACTGCGCCAGCGTGGCCGCACCGGCATTGGAATTCACTTCCAGCAGCAGGGTGCGATCGATTTTGATCGTATGCACCTGGCTCAGACGCAGGTGATTGAGCGCGGCATTGTCGATGCCGAAGTCGTCCAGGGCGATGCTGACTCCCAGCGAAGCCAGCGCGCGCAACCGGTCGCGCACTTCCTGCTCGACCAGCATGGGTTCGGCCAGCTCCAGTTCCAGCACTTCCGGCGGCAGGCCGACGCGGTCCAGCGCCCGGCGCACCAGCTGCGGGAAATCCGGCTGCAGCAGCTGTTGCACCGAGAGGTTCAGTGACAGGCGCGGCGGCGCGATGCCCTGCTCGCGCCAGATGGCGAACTGGTTGCAGGCGCTCTCCAGCACCCAGGCGCCGATGTCGATGATGACGCCGCTTTCCTCGGCGGCCGGCACGAATTCGCCCGGGTAACGCAGGCCGTCGCGCGGCGACTGCCAGCGCAGCAGCGCCTCCACGCCCACCAGCGCACCGTCGGTCAGCGCATACTGCGGCTGGTAGTACAGCGCGAACTCGCGCCGGCGCAGCGCGCGATACAGGCCGCTCTGCGCCACCGGCGCCTGCAGGCGGGCGAGCTGCGCGCTGTAGAACACGGCCCGCGAGCGGCCGCCGTCCTTGGCCTGGTACATGGCCAGATCGGCGTTGCGCATCAGCTCCTCGATGCTGGCGCCGTCGTCCGGGAACACGGTGATGCCGATGCTGGCACGCACGTAGTGGTCGCGCCCCGCCAGGTGCACCGGCATCTGCAACGCCGCGATGATGCGCTGGGCGACATGCGCGGCATCGTCGGGCGACTGGATGGAATGCAGGATTACGGTAAATTCGTCGCCGGCCAGGCGCGCCACCGTATCGCCTTCCTTCACGCAGGAACGCAGGCGCTGCGCGACGATGACCAGCAGCTGGTCGCCGGCGGCATGGCCCACCGAATCGTTGATCTTCTTGAAGTGGTCCAGATCCACGTACAGCAACGCACCGCGCGACAGTCCGCTGCTGGCATTGGCCAGCTCCTGCGCCAGGCGATCGCGGAACAACAGGCGGTTGGGCAGCGCGGTGAGCGCATCGAAGTGCGCCTGACGATAGAGCTGCTCGTCGCGCGCGCTGTTGGACAGCGCCACCGCTATGCGGCGCGCGCATTCGCGGCCATTGTCGGCGATCTCCGGCTGCAGCACCGGCATGTCGGGGTAGCCCACCGCCAGGATGGCGACCAGCTGTTCATGGCGCATCACCGGCCACACCCAGTAGAAGCCGGCACCGGCCTCATCCAGCGATTCGAGGAAGACGTGACGGTCCGGCTCCCAGCGGGCGATGGTCACGCCATCGCGGTTCTCGGCCAGGCATTCCAGCCAGTGCCCATCGAGCACCGTGCGGTTGACGCCGGAACTGCCGCCGACGCCGATGGAGTAGTAGCAGCGCGCATGATTCGGCGCATCGCGGTCCAGCAGCGCCAGCACGGTGCCATGGCTGCGCGTGATCTGGCGCACCGCCATCAGCACGGCATCCAGGGACTGCTCGAACTCACCCGCCGCCAGCAGGCGTCGGTCGACTTCCGCCAGCGCGGCCTGCACTTTCAGGCGCTCGGCCAATGCGGCCACGGCCTGGTTGAATTCCATGCCGACCAGCCGCGGCTCATCGGCGGCATCGCCCAGCTCGATGGGATCCAGATGTCCATCGGCCAGCTGGCGCAGGCCGTGACGCAGTTCGGCCAGCAGCGGCGCCCAGCGACTGCGCAGCGCGTAAGCGGCGATCAGCACGATCAGCAGACCCGCCAGCAGCTGCCACGGCAGCCCCACACTGAGCTGCTGCCAGGCCAGCAGACCCTCCTGCTGCGGCTGGTAGGCGATCAGTATCCAGTCGGGAGCGGACAGGCCGGCCGGCTGCACCGCAATGCGCGTCACCGCGCCGCGCAGCGCGCTGTCGTTGAGCTGCCAGGCGCGCAGCGTGATGGCACCGTGCGAACCCTGGCCGCTGTAGTCGCGCTCGCGCGCGAACAGGAACTGCAGATCGTTGTCGGGCCGATCGCCGTAGCGCATCAGTGCCCCAAAGCCATCGAGCACTGCGACGCGCGCCTGCGCGGCACCCGTCAGCGTGATGCCCTCCCACAGCCAGTCGGAGGACACTTCATAAAAGGCGATGCGGCCATCGCCCCCCGCCAGTTGACGCACCAGATACAGCGCGCCCCTGGCCTGGCCGGCCGTGGCAAAGCGCACCAGCGTCAGACCATTGCGCAGCGACTGCAGGTCATTGCCGCCCAGCTTCAACGGCAGATGCGGATCACCGCGCTCGATGGTCGCGACGGTGGTGGACAGCATGCCGGGCAGCACGGCATTGCCCAGCGAACGTTCGTGCACCTCGCCCGCGCCGCTGATCATCTCGGCACGACCCAGCGACTGCACCAGCGTGGCAGCGACCGCAAGACGGGTGCCGATGGTGGTGGCCTGCGAGCGCGCCAGCAGACTGAGATTCTGCTCGGCCTGCAGCGCCAGCGACTGACGCAGTGTCTGCCATCCCTGCAGCATTCCCATGCCCAGCGCCAACGCAGCGACGGTACCCAGTACCAGCGCGAGACGGCGTGTCATGGCCGATGTCACTTCCGGCAAACTCATTTCCTGGTCGCTGTTTCCCGCTGAGAAAGAATTCTGGCGATCGATCGCCAATTTACCCGCACTGCACAGACATAAAAGCTGAAGCAGCGCGCATTTGAAGTGCACCGGGCCTGCCGGGGCGGAATTGATTCACACTTTTGGTCACGGGCGTCAGTCGCGGACGGCCTGTTGCTTGAGTTTCTGCCCGGCGTACCGATACATGCCGCGCCGCCCTGACAGGGCCACCTGGCGCATGGCCAGCGCCAGCTGCTTCGCATCGATGGCCTGCCACGGCGCCTGCGCCAACACCAGCAGCGGATTCACGACACCCAGCACCTGCTGCGCCAGCCATTCGAAACTGCGCCGCTCGCGCCGCGCCCCCAGCAGCAACCCCGGCTGCATGATGTGCAGCGACGCATAGCGCAGCGCTTCCACCGCCAGCTCGGTCTCGCCCTTGGTAGCCAGATAGAAGTTGCGCGATCCCGCCTTGGCGCCCACGGACGACACCAGCACCAGCGTGCTGGCGCCGAGCTGGCGCGCCACGCGCGCGAAACGCAGCACCAGATCATGATCCACGGCCCGGAACTGCTGGCGCGAACCGGCGTTGCGCAGCGTCGTGCCCAGACAGCAGAAGGCATCGTCACAGCGCAGCGACTGCACCTGTTCTTCAAGCCGGCTGAAATCGAGGATGCGATTGGCGAAGCGCGGATGCTCGAACGGCAGCGGCCGCCGGCTCAGGGCGATGACGCGCGCATACCGCGGCGAATCGAGCAGCTCGCGCACCAATGCCGTGCCCACCAATCCGCTGGCACCTGCGATCAGAGCTGTCCTGGCCGTCGCATTCATGCATGGATCCTAGTCGCCGGCTGCCTGCGCCCCCAGGACTTGCGTCTCTATTCGAAGCCCAGCGACAGCTGCCGGCCCGGTGCGGCGGGTGCCTGGAACAGCCGTGTTTCCGGTTCGAGACGCCGGTCCTTATTCAGCCCCAGCTTGCGGCAGGCGAGACGGAAGCGGTCCTGCAGCAGCTGCGCGTACGGCCCCTCGCCGCGCATGCGCGCATGAAAGCGCGGATCGTTGTCGCGTCCGCCGCGTGCCTGATTGACCAGCGACATCACATGCGCGGCGCGCTGCGGCAGATGGTTGTCGAGCCACTCGCGAAACAGCGGCGCCACTTCATGGGGCAGACGCAGCAGCGCATAGCTGGCGCGACTGGCGCCCGCTTCTGCCGCCGCGGCCAGCAGCGTTTCCATCTCGCCGTCGTTCACGGCCGGAATCAGCGGCGCCGTGAACACGCCCACCCGCACGCCGGCTGCCGACAGCTCGCGCATGACGCGCAATCGCGCCTGACCCGAAGCCGCGCGCGGCTCCAGCGTGCGCTTCAATTCCGGATCCAGCGTGGTGAGACTGACGAACACCTGCACCAGACGCAGCTCGGCCAGCCTGGCCAGCAGATCCAGATCGCGCAGCACCAGCGCGCCCTTGGTGACGATGCTGACCGGATGACGGGTCTCGAGCATGACCTCCAGCAGCGCGCGCGTGATGCGATGCTCGCGCTCGATGGGCTGATAAGGATCGGTGTTGGCGCCCAGCGTGATCTCTTCGCAACGATACCCAGGCCGCGCCAGTTCCGCGCGCAGCAGCCGCGCGGCGCCTTCCTTGTAGAACAGCCGGGTTTCGAAATCGATGCCCGGGGAGAGATCCATATAGGCATGCGAGGGACGCGCGTAGCAGTAGATGCAACCATGCTCGCAGCCGCGATACGGATTGATGGACTGGCTGAAACGCAGGTCCGGCGATTTGTTGTGCGTAATGATGCTGCGCGCCGCCTCGGGCCGCACTTCGGTGGCAACCGAAGCGGGCGTGGCATCCTGGTACCAGCCGTCATCCATCGCGGCGGCATCGCTTCTGGCGAAGCGGCCGGCCGGGTTGGAGCCCGCTCCCCGCCCTTTGAAAACCTGCTCCATGGGGAGACTGTATATCCGTACAGCCTCCCGCGCAATGCCGGTTTGGGCGCCTCGCCGGGCGCGGCGACGCTCCTAGCGCAGCTGATCCAGCCGCCGCAGACCCGGGAACAGCCGCGACCAGGCCAGCACCACCGCCACGGTGGCGCAGCCGCCGAACACCACCGCCGGCACCACACCCAGCAGCCGCGCGGTGAAGCCGGATTCGAACTCGCCCAGTTCGTTGGAGGCGCCGATGAACATGGCGCTGACCGCGCTGACGCGGCCGCGGATGGCATCCGGGGTCTGCATCTGCACGACGATGTTGCGCACGTAGACGCTGAGCATGTCGCCCGCTCCCAGCACCGTCAGTACCGCCAGCGACAGCGGCAGGCTGCGCGACAGGCCGAACACCACCGTGGCGCAGCCGAACACGCCCACGCCGCCCAGCAGCCACAGACCGGCATGGCGCTGCACCGGGCGGAACGCCAGCACCGCCGCCATCAGCGTGGCGCCCACGCCGGGCGCGGTGCGCAGCAGACCCAGGCCGGCCGGCCCCACCTGCAACAGCTGGTCGGCGAAGATGGGCAGCAATGCCGTGGCGCCACCAAACAGCACGGCGAACAGATCCAGCGAGGTACAGCCCAGCAGGATCCTGTTGGAGAACACGAAGCGCAGCCCTTCCAGGAATCGACGCCGCACACCGGGCTGGCTGGCGTCGGTCACGGTGGTGACCGGAATGCGCCGCACACCCAGCAGCAGCAAGGCCGTGACCAGGAACAACACGGCGCACAGGCCGAACACCAGCTGTGCGCCGAGCAGGAACAGCAGACCGCCGAGCGCGGGACCGCTGATCACGGCCACCTGGAACATGATGGAATTGGCCGCGATGGCCTGCGGCACCTGCTCCAGCGGCACCAGGCGCGGCAGGATGGCCTGGCTGGCCGGTGCCCAGAAGGCGCGCGTGGCGCCCAGCGCGGCCACCGTCATGTAGATGGGCCAGGTGGCGCGGTTGCCGATGGCCGTCAGCCACACCAGCACGCCGATGAAGACGGCTTCCACCAGATAGGCGCAGATCAGCACCGAGCGGCGCTCGGCGTGATCGGCCACGTAGCCACCCACCATCACCAGACTCACGAAGGGCAGGAACTGCGACAGGCCCACCAGCCCCAGCGCCAGCGCGTCATGGGTGAGCTCGTATACACGCCAACCCACTGCCACACCCATCATCTGCCAGCCGATCGTCGCGAAGAAACGACCGATGGTGAAGCGCGCAAACTCGCCGTGCTTCCACACGGACAGCGCGCTGTTCCCGAAACTCCAGCTCAAGGCATCACTCCACAGATTTGTCGCGCCCGTGCAGCCACTCGCGCCACAGCGCCGTCAGCACGGCCAGCACCGCAGGCCCCACGAACAGGCCGACCAGACCGAAGGCGCCCAGACCGCCCAGCACACCGAACATCACCAGCAGGAAGGGAATGCGCGTGGCGCCGCTGATCACGATGGGGCGGATCAGGTTGTCCACCCAGCTCACCACCAGCACACACCACAGCAGCAGACCGGTGGCCGCGGCAGCATGCCCCGTGACATAGAGCCACGCCACGATGCTGCCCCAGACCAGCGGCACCGCGAACGGAATCATCGCGGCCACGGCCGTGGCCGCGGCCGCAAACACCGGCGCACCCACGCCCGCCACCCAGTAGCCGAGGCCGGCGAGGATGCCCTGCGCCAGCGCGCACAGCACCAGGCTGATCAGCACCGCTTTCACGGTGGCGCCCGCCGCAAACAGGTAGCCGTGCACGCGCTTGCCCAGCAATTGCTCCAGCACCGCGCGCACCTGCGCCGCGAAGGCGTCGCCGTCGCGATAGACGAAGTAGGCGCTGACCACGGTCAGCAGCAGCTTCACCAGATTGCGGCCCACATCGCCGAGCAGATCGACCAGCTGCCTGTACGAGCTGTTGAACAGAGCCTGCGCCGTGGTGCGCAGCGTATTGGGATCGGCGGCCAGCTGCGCATCGTAGTTCTGCAGCGTCCTGCCGATGAAGGGCAGCTTGAACAGTTCCGGCGGCAGCCGCACGCCCTTGGCCAGGTAGGCATTGATGGTCTGGAAGGCCTCCACGGCCTCCGAGCGCGTGGCCCACACCAGCAGCAGCGTGGGCAGGATGACCGCGGCCGTCAGCAGCAGCGTCATCAGCAGGGCGGCCCAGCCGCGTCGGCCGCGCAGCAGCTGCGTGACCTTCAGGTACAGCGGCCAGGTGACGAAGCACAGGATGCCGGCCCATACGAACGAGATCAGGAAGGGCTGCAGCACCGCGAAGCCGAGCAGCACCAGGCCGGCCAGCAGCACGCCGATGATCGCGCGCCGCAACCAGGTCGAAGAGGTCAGACTGTCCAGCGGATGGTCCTTCATCACTCCACTCCTGCGGCAAAGGCCACGATGTGATCGGCCACCTGCTGCGGCTGCTCATATTGCAGCAGATGACCGGCCGGGCTGATGAGATGGGCGCTGGCGCGCGGGTACAGCGTCGCCCAGCGCCACAGCTGATGCGCACCGCCCAGGCGCGGCAGGAATTCGGACTGATCGCCGGCCAGCAACAACACCGGCGCAGTCACATGCGCCCAGCAGGCCTCGACCTCCTCGCGACTGTAACGGATCGGGCCGGGATGGCGATGCTGCGGATCGGCGTTGAGCTGCCAGCCGCCCGCGGGCGCCGGCCGCGACCAGATGCCGGCGAGAAAGCCCGCCGCCGCCGCATCGAGGCAGGGATTGTTCTGGCGGATGCGCGCCGCCAGCGCACCGAGGCCGGGATAGCTGCCCTGCGGCTCGGCGGCGCGCACGGCGTCCAGCCAGTCACCGACGCGGCCGCGCACCTGTTCCGGCGTGAGACGCGGCAGGCCGAAGCCTTCCAGGCTCACCAGCCAGCGCAGCCGCTCGGTGCGGATGCCGGCGTACATGGAAGCAACGGTGCCGCCCAGGCTGTGCGCCACCACGCGCGGCCGGGCCTGCGGCCAGAGACGATCGAGCAGCGCCTCCAGATCGGCAAAGTAATCGGCGGCGGCATAGCCGTGATCGTTCCATTCACTGGCGCCGTAACCGGCCCAGTCCAGTGCCACGAACGACCAGTCCTCGGGCATGCGATCCACCAGCAGCTGCCAGGCATCGGCGCAATCCAGCCAGCCATGCAGCAGCAACACCGGATCGGCGCTCTCCGATCCCCAGCGCGTCAGGCCGAAACGCCGGCCGCGCAGTTCGATGTGTTCGTGACGCGCCGTACGCTGCGGCTGATAGGCCGCCGCGTCAGACATTGGCGCCGAGGAACAGCCGGTAAGCGGGATTGCCGGATTCTTCGGTGTACGGATAGTGCAGATCGTTCAGGTGCTGCAGGAAGTCGGTGCGCTCCGCCGGCGCCACCTGGATGCCGGCCAGCACGCGGCCGTAGTCCGAGCCGTGGTTGCGGTAGTGGAACAGGCTGATGTTGCGCGAGGCGCCCACCGCCTGCAGGAAGCGCAGCAGCGCACCCGGCCGCTCCGGGAATTCGAAGCGGTACAGCAGTTCGTCGGGCAGACCGCGCGCCGCGCCGCCGACCATGTAGCGCACATGCAGCTTGGCCATCTCGTTCTGCGTCATGTCGGTGACCGGATAACCGGCCGAGCGCAACGATGCGATCAGCTCCACCAGTTCGTCGGGATGATGGATGGAGACGCCGACGAAGATGTGGGCGCGCGCGCCATCCTGGTAACGGTAGTTGAACTCGGTGACCGACCGCTGCCCGAGCTGCTCGCAGAAATGCAGGAAGCTGCCCGGACGCTCGGGAATCTCCACGGCCAGCAGCGCCTCGCGGCCGGCGCCGATGTCGGCGCGCTCGGCGATGTGGCGCAGACGGTCGAAGTTCAGGTTCGCACCGCTGTTGATGGCCACCAGGCGCTGGCCTGCCAGCGCATGATCCTGCAGGTAGCGCTTGATGCCGGCCACGGCCAGCGCGCCCGAGGGTTCGGGCACGGAGCGCGTGTCCTCGAAGATGTCCTGGATGGCGGCGCAGATCTCATCGGTGCTCACCAGCACCACCTCATCGACGAGACGCTGCGCGATGCGGAAGGTTTCCTCGCCCACCGAACGCACCGCCACGCCGTCGGCGAACATGCCGACGCGATCCAGCACCACGCGCTTGCCGGCGCGCAGCGAGTCGTGCATGGCCGCGGCGTCACGCGGCTCCACGCCGATGATGCGGATGTCGGGGTTCTGGCTCTTCAGGTACAGCGCGATGCCGGCGATCAGGCCACCGCCGCCCACCGGCACGAACACTGCATCGAGTTTCCCGCCGCACTGGCGCAGCAGTTCCACGCCGATGGTGCCCTGGCCGGCGATCACGTCCGGATCGTCGAAGGGGTGCACGAAGGTGAGATTGCGCTGCTGCTCCAGCACGCGCGCATGCTCATAGGCCACGTCGAACACGTCTCCGTACAGCACGGCTTCGGCGCCATAGTCGATGACGGCCTGCACCTTGATGCTGGGCGTCGTGCGCGGCATCACGATCGTGGCCGGAATGCCGCGGCGGCGCGCCGCCAGCGCCACACCCTGCGCGTGATTGCCGGCCGAGGCGCAGATCACGCCGCGCTGGGCCGCCTGCGCGGAGAGCTGCGCAATCTTGTTGTAGGCGCCGCGCAGCTTGAACGAGAACACCGGCTGCAGATCTTCACGCTTGAGCAGCACGGCATTGCCGAGGCGGCGCGACAGGCGCGGCGCTTCGACCAGGGGAGATTCGATGGCAACGTCATAAACCCGCGCTGCCAGGATGCGCGGCAGATAATCATCAGACATCCGGATAGTGTAGGGCCTGGGCGGCCCACCCGGCTATTGCGGGCTGCGCTCGCTGGCCGGCTTGCGCACGTAGCGGAATTCGGTCCGGCCGATGGTCACCAGGTCGCCTTCCACCAGCGGCTTGCGCGAGATACGCACGCCGTTGACATACACGCCGTTGGCGCTGTGCAGATCCTCGACGATGGCCTCGTGATCGTTCACCACCACCAGCGCGTGGTGGCGGCTGATGAAATCCGCCTCGATGCGCAGGTCGTTGTCTTCCTTGCGACCCACGGTGGTGCGCTTGCCGAGCACATGCACGATACCGCTGTCGCCCTCGGTACGGACCAGCAGGTGCACGTACTGCGCACCAGCGCCCGGCGCCGGATTGCGCAGCGACGCGGATCCGGCGGGCGCGAACGCCTGCGGCGCCTCGGCCCGACCCATGCGATCCAGATCGGTGCGGATGTGCCCGAGCACCGCGGCGCTGGCCGCGGCTTCGGATTCCAGACGCGCGATCAGCCGGTTGCGCTCCTCGAGTTGCTGGGTCGCGGCGGCCAGCTGCGCACGCAGGTCGCGGTCATTCTGTTCGGCGCGCACCAGCTGCGTGTCGCGATGACGCAGATCGGATTCGAGAGTGCGCAGGCCGTCCTCGGCCGCGCGCAGATCGGCGCGCGCATTCTCTTCGGCGCCGCGCAGCTCCGCCAGCTGGCCATTGAGCGAACGCAACACTTCCTGGTGATCGGCGATCTCGCGCTCCTGCGCCCGCACCCGCTGTTCGGATTGCTGACCGCCGCAGAGCGTCTGGTCGAGACGCTGTTGCAGCTCATCGCAGCGCTCCGAGAGCGTGTGCGTGCGGGCACGCTCGGCGGAGAGTTCGGAATTGTGCCGATCCACGCTGGCACGCGTCTCGTCCAGCTCGCGGCGCACCGCGGCGAGCTGCGAATTGGCGCTTTCCAGCTGGGTCCCCAGGCTGGCAACGATGTCGCGCTGCTGATGCAGTTGTGCGGAGATTTCCTGCTCACGCACATCGGCGGCGCGCTTGAGATCCAGGTGCATCTGCTCGAGCGCCTGGGTACGCGCCTGCTGATCGCTGACCGCACGGTCACGCTCGCGCAGCAAGCTGTCGAAGAAGCCGCGCCGGCCCTCGTGATCCTGCAGCGTCTCGTGATAACGCCCGGCGCGCTGACGCGTCTCGGCCAGCTCGATCTCCAGGCCATCGAGACGCTGCTGCAGGCGCTCCTGCGCCTGCCCCATGACCGAACGCTGCTCGCCGTGCCCACCGATCTCGCGACGCAATTGGGCGATGTCCGCCTGCAGCTGGTCGCGCTCGCCCTTCACCTGATCCAGCGCGACGCTGCGCGCGGCTTCCTGCGCCTCCAGCTCGTGGTAGCGCACGGCGGCCGCGTCCAGTTCACTCTGCAGCCGGCCGATCTGCGCATCGCGCGCGCCCACGTCGCGCTCGTAGGCCTGGATCTGTTCGCTCTTGTGGCCCAGCTCGGCTTCGAGGCCGCGCAGGCTGCTGGTCAGACCGCGCAGATCGCCCTCGAGCCGCGTGAACTGCGCTGGCGCCGCTGCGCCCGGCAGCTCGTCGTCGAGGCCTTCGGGCCTCTTGCCATCCGGCAACTGCAGCGCCGGGAGCTCCGCGGTGTCTTCGAGATCTGCTGCGCCCGGAACGGCCAGATGCGGCTGGCGGGAGGTCATGGGGAGGCCAGACCTTCCTTGATTTCCATGGCCAGATCCAGTGCGCTGTCCGGCGCCACCGCGCTCGTGCCCGGGGCGCACAGCTCGGCCAGCCGCACCGGCCGGGTCAGCTTGCGTCCCTGCTCGCGCACCGCAGCGTTGCTCGGCGACAGTACCAGGCGATCGACGCTGGCCGCGCGCTGCTGAACCAGCGCCAGCGCTACGGCGACGCCCTGCTCATGGGCCAGCAGATCGACACGCCGGATATGCATGGAGTCGAGAAAATCGAGCAGTCCCTGGGCCAGTTCCGCCGGCCCTGCACCCTCGGGCGGCGCGTCGGATTCGGCAAAACCCGGCAAGTCCGGCGCGTAGACCGAGCGATCTGCACCCAGCAGGCCCAGCAGCGGCTGGAAGAAGCGGCCACTGCCCGGCAAGCCCGGAATGCACAGCAGGGTCGTCGCCTCATCGAAGCCGCCGCCGGATGGAATGGCGTAGTGCACATGCAACTGCCCGTAGCGGCAATCGAAATAGCCACGCCGTACCCGCGGGGCAGCGCTGGCGGATGCGGGGGCGAGTCGGTTTCTGCGCATGCCGTTCAGGGGAAGCTCCTTGGTCGGTGCAATCGCTGGAACCCTTAGCATACCGAGCAGATGAACCGGAGTACAAAGCCGTACTTCACTAAGTCTGCAAAGCCGCATTATGACGCTTGGCGGACCCGCCGGCGCGCTATACGCTGGAGGGGATCGAATCCACCTGCCAGGAACCGCAACCCCATGAGCGCAGTCTTCCCCGCCACTGACGGCACGCCGCAGATCAAATCGCTGGTCACCCTGCAAGGACACATCCTGCAGCAGCAGGCGCGCTTCCCCGAAGCCACCGGCACGCTGTCCTGGATTCTGTCAGCGCTGTCGATCTCCGCGAAGATCATCGCCTCGAAGGTGCGACGCGCGCGTCTCGACGATGTGCTCGGCGCCGTGGGCACGGACAACGTGCAGGGCGAGCAACAGCAGAAGCTCGACATCATCGCCAACGAAGTGCTGTTGCGCACGCTGGCCGGCCGCGAAGGCGTGGCCATCGTCGCTTCGGAAGAAAATGAAGAGCCGGTGATCCTCAGCAAGTCCGGCAGCGGCAAGCGCCGCTACTGTGTGCTGTTCGATCCGCTCGATGGCTCATCGAATCTCGACGTATGCGGCGGCGTCGGCACCATCTTCAGCATCCTGCGTTACGAAGGCAGCGCCATGAAGCCCGAGGATTCGCTGCTGCAGCCGGGCGCGCGCCAGGTGGCGGCTGGCTATGTGCTGTATGGCTCCTCGAGCGTGTTCGTCATGACGCTGGGCAATGGCGTGGACATGTTCGTGCTCGACCCTTCCGTCGGCGCCTTCGTGCTCACCGGCGAGAAGCTGCGTATTCCCGACAAGGCCAGGAGCTACTCGACCAACGAAGGCAATCGCAAGAGCTTCCCGGAGGGCTATCGGAACTACCTGGACTGGGCCCAGGACAACGGCTACTCCAGCCGCTACGTCGGCGCCATGGTCGCCGACGTGCATCGCATCCTGCTCAAGGGCGGCGTCTTCATGTATCCGCCCACCGCCAAGTCTCCGGAAGGCAAGCTGCGCCTGATGTATGAAGCCAACCCCATCGCCATGCTGATCGAGCAGGCCGGCGGCAAGGCCTATGCGGCGCCGGGTCAGCGCATCCTCGACGTGAACCCGAGCGGCATCCATCAGCGCACGCCGGTGGTGCTGGGCAGCGCGCAGGAAGTCGATCAGGTGCTCGCGCACCTGAAGTAGCGCCATGAGCGTTCAGACGTCCATTGACGGACGGGTGCTGCGCATCGAGATGGCGCGGCCGGATCGCAGAAACGCCCTGACCGAAACCATGTATGCGCAGATGGCTGCGGCGCTGGCCGCGGCCGATGCCGACGCGCAGGTGCGCGCCGTGCTGATCTGCAGCCAGGGCGATGTGTTCAGCGCCGGCAACGACCTGGAGGATTTCCAGCGCCGCGCGGTTGAGCGCGCTGGCCGGGCCGCTGCGGGAGCGGGCGCCACCACCAGCGCCGAAGCAGAACCCGCCGTGCTGCGCTTCATGCGCGCGCTGCTGGATCTGCAGAAACCCGTCATCGCCGCCGTGCAGGGCGCAGCCGTGGGCATCGGTGCCACGCTGCTGCTGCACTGTGATCTGGTGTACTGCTCGGAAAGCGCAACCTTCCGGCTGCCTTTCGTGACCCTGGGCCTGTGCGCCGAATTCGCCTCCGCGCTCACCCTGCCGCTGGCCGCCGGTTATCACCTGGCTGCGGAGAAGCTGCTGCTCGGCGATCCCATCAGCGCCAGCGAGGCGCTGCAGATGCGCATGGTGAACCGCGTGCTGCCGGCCGCCGAGCTGCAGGGCTTCGCCGCCAGGCAGGCGGCGCGCTTCGAGCAGCTGCCACCCGCCTCGGTGCGCGCCACCAAGCAATTGATGAAGCAGGCCTGGCGCGCGCAGATCGACCAGGCATTGCAGGACGACTACGCCAGCTTCATGCGCCTGCTGGCCGGTGCCGAGGCCCAGGAAGCCTTCCGCGCCTTCTTCGAGAAGCGCAAGCCGGACTTCAGCCGGTTCAGCTAGCAAAGACCGCAACATCGGGAGACGCGATGAGCCTTGCAGGCAAGACCCTGTTCATCTCCGGCGGCTCGCGTGGCATCGGCCTTGCCATCGCCCTGCGCTGCGCGCGCGACGGCGCCAACATCGTCATCGCGGCCAAGACCGCCGAGGCCAATCCCAGACTGCCCGGCACCATCCACAGCGCCGCCGCCGAGATCGAAGCCGCCGGGGGTCATTGCCTGCCGCTGCAGGTGGACATCCGCGACGAGCTGCAGGTTCAGGAGGCCGCGCAGCGGGGCGTCGAACACTTCGGCGGCATCGACATCCTCGTCAACAACGCCAGCGCCATCAATCTCACCAACACCCCGCACACCCCCATGCGGCGCTTCGATCTGATGTTCGGTGTCAATGTGCGCGGCACTTTCGCCTGCACCCAGGCCTGCCTGCCTTACCTGCGCGAATCCGCCGCGCGCGGCCACAACCCGCATGTGCTGACGCTCTCACCGCCGCTGAACCTGGAGCCCCGGTGGTTCGCCCCGCATCTGGCCTACACCATGGCCAAGTACGGCATGAGCCTGTGCGTACTCGGGCACGCCGAGGAATTCCGCCCCCATGGCATCGCCGTGAATGCGCTGTGGCCGCGCACCGTCATCCAGACCGCCGCGCTGGCCATGATCCCGGGCGTGAAGCCGCAGAACTGCCGCTCGCCGGCCATCATGGCCGACGCCGCCTACGCCATCCTGAACCGCGATGCCGCCACCCACAGCGGCAACTTCTACATCGATGAGGAAGTGCTGCGCGAGGAAGGGGTGGAGGATCTCAATGGCTACGCGGTGGTGGCCGGCAGCAAGGAGCTGATGCCGGACCTGTTCCTCTGAAGCCCCCTCTGTCAGACTGGACGCCAGTCGAGATATCAACAAGCGACCCGAAGTCACACCAGGGAGTGGTGGAAAATGGGGTACAGAATCCTGGCAGCGGCAACACTGGCCCTCCTGTCGGCTTGCGGCGGAGGCAGTGGTGGCGGCGATTCTGGCAGCAGCTCGGGAGGCAGCAGCAGCATCTTCACGCTGTCCAGCCGCTCGGTCAGCCTGTCGGCGGCCACCGGCGGCTCCGGCCCCATCAGCCATGTCACGCTGACCGTCACGAACCCACCCTCGTCCTCGTACTACTACAGCTACAAGTGGGACGGCACGGCAGCTGCGAGCGTTGCGATGACCTGGACGTCGGACACAACTGCCGACATCAGCATCCAGGGCTGGCCGCCGGGTCAGCTGGGCGCCGGCAGCTTCTCGGATACTGTGACCATCGAGCTGTGCAGTGACAGCGCCTGCGCCCAGGAGCTGGCGGGCAGCCCGGCGACCATCGCTGTCAGTTACCAGGTGACTGGCGCGGCGCTGCCTGACACCAGCTTTACGATGCAGGCGCAATCCTCCTACGCCTACAATCTCTATTCGACTGATACGGTTGCTGCGCTGAGCTTCAGCGTGCAGTTCACGCACATTCCGCCGAACGGAGTCGGCCTGCTGTACGGAGCTTCAACCGGCGAACTGATCGAGAATGTCGATTTTGCGCAGACCTCCAGCAATGGCGACGGCTCGGGAACGGGCACCATCACTCTTACGCTGCGCCAGCCGGCCAACATGGCGGCCGGCGACTACACCGACCGCTTCTCGCTGTATCTGTGTTTCGACAGTGCCTGCACGCAGTACAGCCAGGACAGTCCGCAGTCGATTGACTTCTCCTATCGTGTGTATGCGACCGAAGGACGCGACTTCCAGATCAACGAACTGCACGCCACGTTCGCCGACAAGCTGCTTTACAGCAGCAGCGCCCGGAAGCTGTATCTGGAAGGCCCCCTGGTGGGTCTCGCCGACATCAATGGAGTCGTCGAACTGGACCCCGCCACGGCCGCGGCAACCGGAACCTGGATGACCACGAAACTGGTTCGCGACCTGGCGATGTCCAAGGACGAGCAGTACATCTACGTCCTGCTCTCGGAATACGACAGCGTCAACGCGCAGACACTGTGGACGGTACAGCGTCTGATCCGCAATGGGCTGACGGCAGATCAGGTCTTCTCGCTGCCAACGACGTCGGTCAATGACGCCTACCAGATATTCAGTGTCGCCGGAGCTCCCAGCACCCTCGGTGTCGAGATCAACCAATCGACGCAGTACTCCGTGACGCTATACGACAACGGCGTGGCCCGCTCGCTGGGTTACAGCAATAGCGCCAGCACATTGCGTTATCTGCAGTTGTTCTCGCCCTCCAACGGCACTCATCTGTTTGGCGTCAACAGCGGCGACAACATCCCGGAGCTGTTCTATGACTTCCCGCTCTCGAGCCAGGGGCTTGGGACACCGACAACGACTGCCGTGTCCTTCAACAATGGCGGCAGTGTGCCACTGCTGATGCTGGGATCGGATGATCTGCTCTACAGTGGACTTGGTGAGGTCTACGACCCCACGACGCACGCAATGCTGACTCCTTTCACCTCGGACCTCCGCTCCGTCTCCGGGCGAATGCTGCTGAACACTGCCGCGGATCGGGCCTACTGGCTGTCGGATCTCTACAGTCAGCTGGCGGTGCGGCGCTACGTGCTGAGCACGAGGGAGTCCATTGGCGTGATGCCGTTGCGGCCCTACTACGCCTTACCCTACGACGCCGTTCGATGGGGAGACAACGGTCTGGCCATTCTCCTGTCCGGAGGCTACCTCGCCCTGTATCAGGGTGACTTTCTGGCTCCCTGATTCCAGCCTCGTGCCGGAACTCTTCCTTTCGGGAGAGTTCCGGTGACGACCGCAGGTTGTATGCTGGCGCCTCTGCGCTGCCCGCCCGACCCCAAGGAGCAATCCATGCTCGTCAAAGCCTATGCCGCCCAGTCCGCCAAAGTACCCTTTGCGCCGCACTCCGTCGAACGCCGTGCGACAGGCCCACGCGATGTAGCCATCGACATCCTGTACTGCGGCGTGTGCCACTCCGACCTGCACACCGCGCGCAGCGAATGGCCGGGAACGCAGTATCCCTGTGTGCCGGGTCACGAGATCGTCGGTCGTGTGAGCGCCGTCGGTGCCGAGGTCACGAAGTTCAAGCCCGGTCAGTTCGTCGGTGTCGGCTGCATGGTCGACAGTTGCCGCACCTGCCCTTCGTGCCAGGAGGGTCTCGAGCAGTACTGCGAAGGGCCGGTGGGCTTCACCGGCACCTACAACGGCCCGGTGTTCGGTGGCCCGAATACCTATGGCGGCTACAGCGCCGCCATCACCGTGGATGAGCACTTCGTACTGACCATCTCGCATGCCGAGAAGGATCTGGCCGCGGCCGCACCGCTGCTGTGCGCCGGCATCACCACCTGGTCGCCACTGCGCCACTGGAAGGTGGGTCCGGGCAAGAAGGTGGGCATTGTCGGCATCGGCGGTCTCGGTCACATGGGTGTGAAGCTGGCGCATGCACTGGGCGCGCAGGTGGTGGCCTTCACCACCTCGGCTTCCAAGATCGCCGCCGCCAAGGCACTGGGCGCCGATGACGTGGTGGTCACGAAGCATCCGGATGAGATGAAGGCCCATGCCGGCAGCTTCGATTTCATCCTGAACACCGTGGCTGCCCCGCATGATCTCGACGCATTCACCGGTCTGCTGAAGCGCGACGGCGCCATGACGCTGGTGGGCGTGCCGGCCGAGCCGCACCCCTCGCCGTCGGTGTTCAACCTGATCTTCAAGCGCCGCAGCATCAATGGTTCGTTGATCGGCGGCATTCCAGAGACGCAGGAGATGCTCGACTTTTGCGCCAAACACGGCATCACCTCGGACATCGAGATGATCCGCATGCAGGACATCGAGACGGCTTATGCGCGCATGCTGAAGAGCGATGTGAAGTATCGGTTCGTGATCAATATGGCGTCGTTGAAAGCGACGGAATAGATTCAGTCAGCGGACTCGTCGCGACCAGGTAGCGGACCTTTCCGAAGAGATCGTGCTAACAAGATCAGGATTGCGTAAAAGTGAAGCGCGTATCCGGAGCCCCCTCCAGGTCGATCATGCATTGACCGAACTTATCGGAAACCTTGTACGACTGACTCTGATCGAAAGCAAAGTAGACATACTTCTTCTCACAGCGCAGCTTCACTTCGTCGATCCTGCCTTCGCTAACGACGACAGAAAAAGAATGCCGCAGCAGCTTCAAATGCCACCGGCCATTCTCCAAAGTTCCATCGATGTCGAAGGGAACCGCATCGTCGTGCAAAGCCTCGATCTTTGCCACGGTCGGCTTGTACGCTTCGAGCACTGCAGGTTCGAATCCGGCCTTCTGCATTCGTTTCCAGGTATCGAGAGCTTCTAGGAACAAGTGCGCATGAATCTGCACCTGGAAGCAAGCCTGCACCGCGAGTCGATAAAGCTCATCGGGCAGATAACGCTGATCAACCCCGCCGGATAACGCGCGATTCAGCCCATTTAGCTGCTGCATGTCGTTCCCCCATGCGGCGGCATAGTTGTAGGTGGCGATGCCGAAAAGCGCATCCTCATAGAGATTGCTGATCTTCAGCGCCTTCAGCGCGGCCATCGCCGTATCGGCTCTGGCACGATCAGTAGATTTTACGGCCTCTGCCACCGCCAGATACGCGGCGGCGAATTCTGGCGTCGCGGTCCTTCGGCCGTACATTTCATACCGAAACCGATAGACGTAGCTTGATTCAACGGGCTTTCCTTCGAAGGAGGCCGGAGCGAAAACCATGCCGCTGGTTGCTTTCAACGCAGTCTGCTCGAGCGACTTGTTGCCAGTGGAATCGAGAATACCCACCTCGTAGGGTTCACCCTTCGAACTGATCATCATGCTCAAGGTCACCCAGCCCTCGTTCCTGGACCAGGCTTGATCAGAGGGATATTTGACCGCAGGAAATTTCTTCACGCGCGGCCCCTGATAGAGCTCCAGCGAAGCTGCCGCGAGAGTCTCACTTGCCTCGATCGTTGACGAGACTGGAGTGGAGGATGTAATCACAGCAGGCGGTGCTTCTTCGGCGAATATCAACCCAGGCGGAGCCGACAGAAGCAGCGTCATACCAACGCTCAGGGACACTGATCGAATGGCACTCATCTCCATCCTCCGGTTGACCGCACCGTACAGGCAACCCGATGTGAATCGATTGCGGCATCTGTCTTGAGCATGCGGACATCCTGAACCACCCTTGAATCACGAATCAAGGCCCGCCCAGCACAACGTGACCACGGCGCCATCCCCATGCGCCAGCATGTGCGTGTCGGTGCCGCCGGACTTCGGCCCGAACTTGATCTGGCCCACGCGCGGCGTCGCGAGGCCGACGCTTCCCTGTCGGCTGCTCGTCTTCATGATTCGCTCCCGCGATCTATTGCGGCGGACGATACTGCCCGGGCGGCGCGGACGAGGTGGCTTCGCTGCCCTGCCCCGGCGCCTTCTCGCCGCTGGGCGGCAGCGGTGAAGCCTGGCCGCTGGGCACCCAGCTGCGGCCATCGGACCAGGTGATCTTCGTGATCAATCCAGCCAGCTTGTCGGCCACGCGCGATGGGCAGTACTCCATCGTCACCTTGTCCCCCACCTTGATGGAGTTGTACGACAGCCCCGAGCGCCGCAGGGCGCCCGGCGAACTGAGCTCCAGCCCGTAGCGGGTCGCGGTGCCGTCGGCATTGGCCACTTCGACGAACACCCAGGAATGCGGGTTCTGCCACTCGAACTTCGATACCGTGCCACTGAGATGCTTGCGCGCGGCATCGCTCAGATCGAACATCGCGACGGAGTGATGCGCCTGCACCTCGGCCACTGGCGTCAATGCCAGCAGGATGGCGCCGATGGCGCCGGGTCGGATCGGGTACTTCAATTGCCCCCCCCCAAAGAAGTCGTCGCTTTCCTATTGGTTGATCGTCAGATCGCCGCCCTGCACCTCGTCGCGATCGGTCCAGCAGTAAGATTCGTAGTACTCCTCCCTGGTGCGTGTCAGCGTGCGCGTCGTGGTCCAGGGCTTGGTGAACACGTCCGGATGACGGTCTTGGTGAGCTGCAGCGTGTCGCCCTGCACCTTGAAGCGCTCCACCACATGCGTGTTGTCGCTGTCCGCGGGCATGCCCTGCTGGATCTGCGCTTCGTGACGGATCGCCACGGTATCCACCACCAGCGTGTCGCCCTCCCAGTGGCCGATGGAGTGGCCGAAGTAGCTCGGCTCCACATCGTCGGGATGACCGCGACCGTCCATGTAGACGCGACGCCAGACGTTGTACCAGTCCGACAGCCCGCCAATGATGATGACGTCCCTGGATACGTAGAACGACGAGCCGCTGTCGCCGATCACGCCCATGGGTTCGCAGTTGCCCACGCCGACCTTGCGCATGGCGCTGCGCGTCTGCATGGCCGCGCTGTAGGTGGCTGTAAAAGACAGGTTGCCCATCGTGCCGCCGGGGCCGCCAGGCTCACCGGGACCACCAGGCCCCATGCGGCCTGCCCAGTTGCCATTGATGTTCGGCCACCGGGCCACATCGGCCCAGCTATAGCCCTTGCCACTGGCGCCGCCTTGAGCAATGGCCGCAGCCTTGTCCGGCGTGTTGGCACCGAACGCGATGGCCGCAGCGAGCAGCAGGGCTCCGCCTCTCAGCACGAGTTTCGCTTTCATTTCCATTGCCCCCTTTCACCCGTGCCGCATCTTGTGGTGCGATTGCGGGCTTGCTTGCCGAGTATGCGCTTTCGAAGCCGGCTGAAAAGCGCCCTTGTGGCAACTTTGCATTCAGCCACACCGCGCAACATCTGCCGCGGGCAAGGCTTTGTCCGATAGCCGTGTGAGTTCGTCGCTGACGGCAGCGCGCGCAAATGCGACGCACTGTGTTGACGCCTCGCACCACGCAATGATCCGATGTGCCCATGAAAATGTCCGCGCGCCAAACGCCCCGCCTGTTGCTCGCAGGGCTGTTGCTGGGTTGGGCGACGACGCCTGCTCATGCCGACGTTCCGAGCGATACGGAGCTGGAGGCGGCGCACGCCCGCATTGGCGACATCCACATTCAACCCCTGCAGGTGTTCGATACCCGCGACCCGGCCGACAACAAGGCCATCTTCCGCGCCGCGAACCGGCTGCATATCCTGACGCGCGAAAAAGCCATCCGCGCCCAGCTGCTGTTCCGCACCGGACAAGCCTATTCGCGTCGCATCCTGCAGGAGACCGAGCGCAACCTGCGGCTGCTGGATTTCATCCGCGAACCGCGCATCTTTCCTGTGGCCTATCACGACGGCGTGGTCGACATCGAGGTGATCACCCAGGACGTCTGGACCCTGCAACCGGGTTTTTCACTGAGCCGCAGCGGCGGCGCCAATCGCAGCAGCGTGGAATTCGCCGACCAGAATCTTTTCGGCACCGGCAAGGCGCTGGAATTCGGGCGCATGCAGGACGTGGACCGCACCTCGGATTACATCGTGTGGCGCGATCCCAATGTCTGGGGCTCGCGCTGGACCGACAGCCTGCGCTACGCCAGCAACGATGACGGCAACTCCTGGCGCGTGCTGATCCAGCATCCGTTCTATTCCATCGCCACGCTGTGGAGCGGCGGCGCGCTGCTCAGCCAGACGCGCTCGAACCTCTCGCGCTATTCACTGGGCGAGCGCTATGACAGCTACGAACGCGCGCAGCGTGACAGCGACCTGTGGCTGGGTCGCAAGCTGTCCGATGGTGATATATGGACGCAGCATCTGACCGTGGGCTATCGCGTCGCCGATGCCTTCTTCGCGCCGATGGCGAATGGCACCACGCTGCTGCCGCTGCCGGAGGATCGGGCGCTACGCTACCCCTACCTGCGCTATGACCTGGTGCAGGACAGCTACAACACGGCGCAGAACCTCGATCAGATCGCCCGCACCGAGGATCTGCATTACGGCTGGTCGGCAACCGCGCTGGCCGGCTGGGCGCTGCGCTCGATGGACTCCGACCGCAGTGCGCACCTGTACGAACTCGATCTGGCCTACGGCCTGCGCATCAGCGAGCGGCAGAGCACCTTCTTCACCAGCAGCTGGAGCGCGCGCCTCGAGCAGGGCGCGACGCACAATTCGCTGCTGACGGCGGATGCACGCTACTACCTGACCACCAGCGAGCGCACCAAGCTGTACGTGCACATGCACGGCGATCTGGGTCACGACCTCGATGGCGACAATTACCTGGAGCTCGGCGGCGACAATGGCCTGCGCGGCTATCCGCTGCGCTATCAGCAGGGCTCCAGCCGCGCACTGCTCACCGTGGAAGAGCGCTTCTATTCGGACTGGTATCTGTTCCGGCTGCTGCATGTGGGCGCGGCCGCCTTCGTCGATGCCGGCCGCACCTGGGGCTCGGCGCCGGTGCCCACTCCGCAGCTCGGCTGGCAGCGCGATGTCGGCGTGGGCCTGCGCTTCGGCAACTCACGCACCTCGTTCGGCAACGTGATCCACGTGGATCTGGCCTCGCCGCTGGACGGCGATCCGTCGATCAGCAAGCTGCAGCTGCTGTTCGGCACGGAAGTCAGCTTCTAGAACATCCCGGACGGATCGAGTACGCGCGCAGCCTCGGCGGCATCGCGCGAGGGGATGTGATCGCCGGTGATCATCGAATCGTAGCCCAGGCCCGGCCCCACCATCGGGTATACGCCGGCCTCCGGATCGATGATGACTTCGAGAAAGGCCGCGCCGGGCCAGGCGAGGAATTCCTCGACCACCCGGGCGACGTCGCTCTTCTTCTCCAGGCGCCGCGCCCAGCCGAAACCGTCGGCCTGCGCCGCCTTGACGAAATCCTTCTTGTGCAGCGACTTGTCGCTGCCGGAGAAGCGGCTCATGAAGAACAGCTTCTGCCACTGGCGCACCATGCCGTCGCCGAAGTTGTTCAGCACCACGACCTTCACGGGCAGATCGTAGGTGGTGACGGTTTCCAGCTCGCCGATGTTCATGCGGATGCTGGCGTCGCCGTCGATGTCGATGACCAGCTTGTCCGGGTTCGCCACCTGCGCGCCCACGGCCGCCGGCAGACCGAAGCCCATGGTGCCCATGCTGCCCGAGGTGAGCCACAGGCGCGGCTTCCTGAAATCGAACATCTGCGCGGCCCACATCTGGTGCTGGCCGACGCCGGTGGTGATGATGGCCTCGCCCCTGGTGCGCTTGTTGATCTCTTCGATCAGGTAATGCGGCTGCACCAGCTCGCTGTCGCGGTTGTAGTTCATCGCAAAGCGCGCCTTCAGATCGGCGCAGTGCGCATGCCAGGCGGAGAAGTCCGGCTGGATGCGCTCCCGGCGCGCGTAGGCGCTGAGCGCGCGCAGCGCTTCGGGCAGCAGGCCGACGTGGCTCCACTGCACGTTCTTGACCTTGTTGATCTCGGCCGGGTCGATGTCGAGCTGCACGATGCGGCGTGCATTGCGCGCGAACTTCTTCGGATCACCGGCAACGCGATCGTCGAAACGCGCGCCCACGGTGATCAGGAAGTCGCAGTCCTCGACCGCATAGTTGGCGCAGGCCGCGCCGTGCATGCCCAGCATGCGCATGGCCAGCGGCCGCAGGGTGTCGTAGGCACCGATGCCCATCAGCGTGGTGACCACCGGAATGCCCAGCTGGTCGGCGAACTCGCTGAGCGCCGCGGCGGCATCGCCATTGACGGCACCGCCGCCGACATACAGCAGCGGCCGATGCGCGTCACCAAGCAGTTGGTAGAAACCGGCGGCGGCCTCATCGCCGAGGCTCTGCGCGGTGAGTTCGGCCATGCGCTGGCGATAGCCGGGGATGGCCAGCGTGCCGTTGCCCGAATACACGCCGTTCCAGTTCTGGACGTCCTTGGGCAGATCGATGACCACCGGACCGGGGCGGCCACTGCGCGCGATCTCGAAAGCGCTGCGAATGGTGGCTTCCAGACGCGTCGGGTCGGTGACCAGAAACACATGCTTGGCCACCGAACCCATGATGGCGGCCACCGGTGCTTCCTGGAACGCATCGGTACCAATGGCCGCAGTGGGCACCTGGCCGCAGATGACGACCATGGGCACCGAGTCGGCCATGCAGTCGCGCACCGGCGTGACGGTATTGGTGGCGCCGGGGCCGGAGGTGACCAGACACACGCCCACCTTGCCGGTGGAGCGCGCATAACCGGCGGCCATGAAGCCGGCGCCCTGCTCGTTGGCGGGCACGATCAGCGGGATCTGCCGCCCGTTGCGGCTCTTCTGCTCCTCGTTGAAGGTGAAGACGGCATCGTAGGTGGGCAGGATGGCGCCGCCGCTGTAGCCAAAGATGGCCTCGACACCCTCGTCCGCCAGCACCTGTACGACGATCTGCGCGCCGCTCAGGGACTTGCCAGCCAGGGGATGGGTGCTTTTCAGGGCCAGATTGGTCTTTTCGCTCATGGTCTTGGAAGCGTAACAGCTTGTCGCCGCGGCATAAAACCCCCTATTCTTGAGTCGCTATGCGACACATCATCGGAATCCTGCTGCAGAACGAGGCCGGCGCCCTGACCCGGGTGGCGGGCCTGTTCTCCAGCCGCGGCTACAACATCGAGTCCCTGTCGGTGGCCACCACCGACGACCCGACCGTCTCGCGCCTGACGCTGGTCACCACCGGCTCGGATGCGGTCATCCTGCAGATCACCAACCAATTGAAAAAGCTGGTGGATGTGGTCAGCGTCGAGGACATGACCCGGGGCGAGCACATCGAGCGCGAGCTGGTGCTGCTGAAGCTGCGGGTGCCGGCCGCCCAGCGCGATGGCGTGCGCGGCTACGTGGTGCGCACCGGCGGCCGGGTGCTGGACCCGTCCACGGACTGCTTCGTGGTCGAACTTCTGGGAAGTGAGGCCGAAGTGAATGGCTTCGTGCGCGATCTTTCCGCGCAGGCGGAGCTGCTGGAAGTGGTTCGCAGCGGTGCCCTGGGCCTGAGCCGCGGAGAACCCGCGCTGCGCCTGGTCGAAACCACCGGGAACTGACCTCCCTCACCAAACCGGCCCGATGCCTGCCCCCGAAAAGGGCAGGAACCGGGCCGTTTGGGGGGATGGAAGGCCTTACAGCGCCGAGTTGTCGGTTTCGCCGGTACGGATGCGGATGACGCGATCGATATCGGTGATGAAGATCTTGCCGTCGCCGACCTTGCCGGTCTTGGCCGCCTTCACGACCGCCTCGACTACCTGATCGACGAGCTCGCTGCGCACGGCCACTTCCACGCGGGTTTTCGGAACGAAGTCCACCACGTATTCAGCGCCGCGGTACAGCTCTGTGTGGCCGCGCTGACGGCCGAATCCCTTGACCTCGGTGACTGTCATGCCCGAGACACCAATCTCGGACAGGGCAGCCCTGACGTCGTCAAGCTTGAAGGGTTTGATAATTGCGGTAACCAGTTTCATGCGCGAACTCCCGCCTCCGTTCTTGTGGGTCGGCCTTACGGCGATTGGGAGGTGCACCTTTCGTGCCACGCCCGCAGGATGGCCAAATGCCCGGCTTCCAAGGCATTTGCGGGAATACCGGCAGCCCGGCAGCACCAAATTGGCGCGTGACGCGCCAGCATCCGCCCAGATCCGGTGCAGGCCGGGGCGGCGATCGGGGCTTGCGGCACAGCGCCGCTCCGAGGTCCGCCGGCGCCCCTAGTCCGCGAAGGCGCGCTGCAGGTAGTCCTCGAAGCTGCCACGCTCGCGCGCCTCGAGTTCGGCCTGCGCCTCGAGCGATTCCTCAACCTGATGCGCAAAAGCCTCGCGCCGGCCTGCAGCCATCGCATGCTGCATGAAATGCTGGCGATGACGGCGCGACCACACCTGCGCCAGCTCCACGAAGCTGACCCGTTCGCTGCGCATCGCCTCCAGCCAGCGCGCCGCTGGCAGGCGTGCCGCACGATACGCCGGATCGAGCCACGGCTGCAGAGCACGCGAGTAGGGCCGTTCGGCATCGGCGCCATCGAGCAGTTCGCAGGCGGCCTGCAGTCCCTCCATGAGTTCGGCGACCCAGTCGCGCAGCAGGATGGGCCGACCATCGCGTTTGAGCTGCAGCTGCGGATTGCGGCCATGACGCGCCACCGCCAGCGCATTCGCATCCAGTTCGGCCTGTTCGGCGGATTCGATCGGTGCGCCATCCATCAGCATCAGCAGTACCAGCAGCGCCTCGACGATCTGCAACTCCTCGAGCGCCACGCCAGTGGGCTCGAAGGGATTCAGATCCAGCGCGCGCACTTCGATGTATTCGACACCGCCGCGTGCCAGCGCCGCCAGTACGCGCTCACCGCTGTGCGCCACGCGCTTGGGGCGGATGGAACTGTAGAACTCGTTTTCGATCTGCAGCACGTTGGCATTGAGCTGACGGTATTCGCCATCGACCTTCACGCCCAGCGCCTGGAAGGCCGGATGCAGGGTGTGCGTGGCGCGGCGCAGATCGCGGATGTAGTCCTCGATGCGATTGACGCTGACCTCCACGCCGGCCTGATTGCGGTTGCGGTAACCCACATCGCTCATGCGCAGCGAAGTGGCCTGATGCGAACCCACGCTGGCGGCGTCGAGCAGTTCGAGGCCGGCCAGATCGCTGCCGGTGAGGAACGAGCGGCACAGCGCCGGCGAGGCGCCGAACAGATGCGCCAGCAGCCAGCCATGGCGGCGGAAATTGCGCAGCAGGGCGAAGTAGCTGGCCGAGATGAAGGATTGCCCCTCATCGCGCGACTGGCAGAGCGCCGCGAACACCGGCCAGAACGACTTCGGAAACGAGTAGTTGAAATGCACGCCGGCGATGGCCTGCATCATGCCGCCGTAGCGATTGAGCAGGCCGCGGCGATACACATGCTTGAAGAAGCCGCTGTGCGAACGGCCATACTGCGCCAGCGGCACATCCGCATCGCCGGCCAGCTCGCAGGGCATGGAGCTGGCCCATAGCACCTCTTCGTCGAGATTCGCGTGCACGAAGCTGTGCAGATCGGCGAGGTAGGCCTGCAGGTCGCTGTTGCTGGTGAACGTCGGCGTAACCAGCTCGATCAGCGCCTCGGAGAAATCCGTCGTGATGGCCGGATGCGTCAGCGCCGAACCCAGCGCGCGCGGGTGCGGACTGCGCGCCACCCGTCCGCCCGGCGTCACACGCAGCGACTCCTTCTCCAGGCCGCGACGCGCCTGGGCGAACGGCCGCGACTCGCGGCTGTTGACCAGAGCCGCCAGGCGCCGCTCCAGAACACGATCGATCGCCGAACCGGGCATGGCGCCAATGGACTCCTTGAGCTGCGGTGACCCGCGGCCGAGACGGCGGGGGGCGGGCATCTTGCACGCCAACCTCGAGTCGAAGCAATCGCTTCCGCCCTTGCCATAGTCTGGGTCGGCCCATCGTGGCATGCTTGGCGGCCGAGGAGCCCTGTTCGTGGAGGTCTCGCATGCTGGTAGGAAACAGTCCCCGTAGGGTGGCCGTCATCGGTGGCTCGCGCACACCGTTCGCGCGCTCCTACGGTGCCTATGCCAAGGCAGGCAATCCGGAGCTGCTGACGGCTTCGCTGCGCGCCGTGGTCGAACGCTACTCGCTGCAGGGCCAGCGGCTGGGCGACGTGGTGGCCGGCGCGGTCATCAAGCATTCACGCGACTTCAATCTGGTACGTGAGGCGGTGCTGTCCAGCGGTCTGCATCCGCAGACGCCGGGCCTGGACATCCAGCGCGCCTGCGGCACCAGCCTGGAAGCGGCCATCCTGGTCGCAAACAAGATCGCGCTGGGCCAGATCGACGTGGGCATTGCCGCCGGCAGCGAGGCGATGAGCGATCCGCCCGTCGTGTTTCCGGGCTCGTACCGTGACCGCCTGCTGGAAAGCTATCGCGGTCGTACCGCCTGGGAGCGCTTCAAACCCTGGCTGGGTCTGCGCCTGCGCGATCTGAAGCCGGTGCTGCCGGGCGTGGTCGAGCCGCGCACGGGCCTGTCGATGGGCCAGAGCTGCGAGATCATGGCCAAGACCTGGCAGGTCAGCCGCAAGGAGCAGGATCAGCTGGCACTGGAAAGCCACCTGAAGGCCACGGCAGCCTGGGAAAGCGGCTTTTACCAGGATCTGGTTGCACCCTTCATGGGCCTGAAGACCGACAACAACGTGCGCGCCGACACGTCGATGGAGAAGCTGGCGCAGTTGCGCACGGTGTTCGACCGCAGTCCCGCCGGCACGTTGACGGCCGGCAACAGCACGCCGCTGACCGACGGTGCGGCCGCGGTGCTGCTGGCCTCGGAAGACTGGGCACGTGCGCACAACCTGCCCGTCCAGGCCTGGATCACGGCGGGCAAGAGCTGGGCCGTGGATTTCGCCTCCGGCCAGGAAGGATTGCTGATGGCGCCGGTGTACGCGGTATCCGCCATGCTGCAGGACATGAACCTGACGCTGCAGGACTTCGACTACTACGAGATCCACGAAGCCTTCGCGGCGCAGGCGCTGTGCACGCTGCGCGCATGGGAATCGGATGAGTATTGCCGCACGCGCCTGGGCCGCGAGCGCGCCATGGGCAGCATCGATCGCAGCAGGATGAACGTCAAAGGCGGCAGCGTCGCCATCGGCCATCCCTTCGGCGCCACCGGCGCGCGCATCGTCGCCTCGCTCGCCAAGCTGCTGGCCAATGACAGCAGCGCGAAACGCGGCCTCATTTCGGTGTGCACCGCCGGCGGCATGGGTGTCTCGGCGATTCTCGAGCGCGCCTGATTTTTCCGTTCATTTCGTTTCAGGAACTGCAGACACATGGCACGTCAGAATTTCTCCTCCGGCTCCAGCTGGGAACCCATCGTCGGCTATTCGCGCTCGGTCAAGGTGGGCGACTACCTGCACGTCTCCGGCACCGCCTCGGACGGCAGCGGCGACAACTACGAGCAGACGCTGCAATGCCTGCGCAAGATCGAGGCGGCGCTGCAGACCGCAGGCGCCAGCCTCGCGCAGGTGGTGCGCACGCGCATCTACGTCACCGACATCGGCAACTGGGAGCTGGTGGGCAAGGCGCATGGCGAGTTCTTCAAGGACATCCGCCCGGCCACCACCATGGTCGAAGTGCGCAAGCTGATCGCGCCGGAGATTGCCGTCGAGATCGAAGCCGACGCCTACCTGGGCGCCTGACATCCGGGCCGCCAGCCACCGGGGAATATCAGCATGAGCAACGGACAATGGGAAACTCTGATGGCACGCGACGGCCATCAGTTCGCGGCCTATCTGGTCAAGCCCAGCGGTACGCCACGCGGCGCCGTGGTGGTGCTGCAGGAGATCTTCGGTGTCAACGTGCATATCCGCGCGGTCACCGAGCAATATGCTGCAGCAGGCTATCTGGCCATTGCGCCGGCGCTGTTCGATCGCGTCGGCCGCAACATCGAGCTGGGCTACGGACCGGAAACCTTCCAGCAGGCACGTGGCTATGCCATGCAGGTGAAGCGCGAGGACGCGCTGGCCGACATCGCCGCGGCGGTCAACGTGGTCAAACACGCGGGCCGCGTGGCGCTGGTGGGGTTCTGCTGGGGCGGCCAGCTCGCCTGGATCGCGGCGCGCACACTGCCCATCCAGGCAGCGGTCGCGTACTACGCCAGTCGCATCGGCGAACACCTCGATGGCGTGCCGGCCGTGCCCATGCTGCTGCACTTCGGCGCGCAGGACGACAGCATCCCGCTGGCCGACGTCGAGAAGACGCGCCTGCTGTTCCCGCGCGGCGAGTTTCACATCTATCCGGCCAGGCACGGTTTCAACTGCAACCTGCGCCCGGTCTACGATGCGCCCAGCTCGGCGCTGGCCTGGCAGCGCACGCAGGAATTCCTGCATCGGCAGCTGGGCTGAAGCACAGCTGTCGATTGTCCTTCTGTCGAGCGCGATGACGCGAGGAGCCGATCATGCAACTGACTGACCGCAACCTGTTGCGCGAGCAGTGCTACGTGAACGGCCAGTGGATCGCAGCCGCCAGCGGCAGGCGCGTGGCCGTGACCAATCCGGCCACCGGCGCGCAACTCGCGCAGGTGCCGAGCCTCGATACGGCTGAAACGCGCGCCGCCATCGCAGCGGCGCGCGCCGCCTTCAAGGGCTGGGCAGCGCTGAGCGCGCGCGAACGGGGCGTGATCCTGCGGCGCTGGTTCGATCTGATGATGGCCAACCAGGAGGATCTGGCCAGGCTGATGACGGCCGAGCAGGGCAAGCCGCTGGCGGAATCCAGGGGCGAGATCGCCTATGCGGCCGGCTATATCGAATGGTTCGCGGAGGAAGCGCGCCGCGTCTACGGCGATGTGATCCCCGGCCATCAGCCCGACAAGCGCATCGTCGTCATCCGCCAGCCAGTCGGCGTGGTGGCCACCATCACGCCGTGGAACTTTCCCGCGGCCATGATCACGCGCAAGGTGGCACCAGCGCTGGCCGCCGGCTGCACCGTGGTCAGCAAGCCGGCCATGCAGACGCCGCTGTCGGCACTGGCGATGGCCGAACTCGCCGCGCGTGCCGGCATACCACCAGGGGTGTTCAACGTCATCACCGGCAGCGCCACGCAAATCGGTGCCGAGATGACCAGCAACCCCACCGTGCGCAAGCTGAGCTTCACCGGCTCGACCGAAGTGGGCAAGAAGCTGATGGCGCAGAGCGCCGGTACGCTGAAGAAACTGTCGCTGGAGCTGGGCGGCAATGCGCCCTTCATCGTGTTCGACGATGCGGACATCGACGCCGCCATCCAGGGCGCGCTGGCCAGCAAGTTCCGCAACACCGGCCAGACCTGCGTATGCGCCAACCGCCTGCTGGTGCAGGCCGGCCTCTACGAGGACTTCTGCCAGCGCCTGACGCAGGCGGTGGCGCGGCTGCGTGTCGGCGATGGTCTGGCCGGCGTGACGGATCAGGGACCGCTGATCGACCAGGCCGCGCTGCGCAAGGTGCGCGAGCACGTGGCCGATGCGCTCGCCAAGGGCGGCAAGCTGCTCACCGGTGGTCATCCGCACGGACTGGGCGGCACCTTCTTCGAACCCACGGTGATCCGCGAGGCCAATCGCAGCATGCTGCTGGCCCGTGAAGAGACTTTCGGCCCGGTGGCGCCGCTGTTTCGCTTCGAGACCGAAGCGGAAGCCATCGCCATGGCCAATGACACCGAGTTCGGTCTCGCCTCCTATCTGTACACGCGCGATCTGGCACGCGCCTGGCGCGTCTCCGAAGCGCTGGAATACGGCATCGTGGGCCTGAACACCGGGCTGATCTCCACCGAGGTGGCGCCCTTCGGCGGCATCAAGGAATCGGGCTTCGGCCGCGAAGGCTCCAGGTACGGCATCCTCGATTACACCGAACTGAAGTACCTGTGCTTCGGCGGCATCGCCTAGTGTCCGTTAACGGTTAGGATGGGGGATGCTCGGCGTTCTACTCGTCAACACCGGCACGCCGGATGCCCCGCGTTCCGCCCAGGTACGCGACTTCCTGCGCCGCTTCCTCTCCGACCCACGCGTGGTGGAGCTGCCGCGCCTGCCGTGGCTGCTGTTGCTCAACGGCCTGATCCTGCCGCTGCGCTCGCCGCGCAGTGCGCGCAAGTATCGCAGCATCTGGATGGACGGCGGCTCGCCGCTGGCCGTGCACAGCGAGCAGCTGCGGGCCGCGCTGGAGCAGGAACTCGAGGCGCGCTGCGCCGGCGATGTGGCGGTGGAGCATGGCTTCCTGTACTCGCGTCCGCTGCTGCCGCAGGCGCTGCAGAAACTGCGCGACGCCGGCGCCACGCGCATCGTGGCCGTGCCCCTGTATCCGCAGGCCAGCGGCTCGACCACCGGAGCAGTGTTCGATCAGCTCGGCCTGGCAGCGCGTGCCTGGCGCGCCTTTCCCGATCTGCGCATCATCGGCGACTATCACGCCAACGCCGGCTACATCCGCGCGCTGGCCAACAGCGTGCGCGAACACTGGAACCGGCATGGCCGCAGCCAGCAACTGCTGATGTCCTTCCATGGCATCCCGCAGAGTTATGTCGCAGCCGGCGACGCCTATGAACGCCAGTGCCGCGCCACCGCGGCCCAGCTGGCCGCCGCACTCGAACTGCGCGCCGACGAATGGCTGCCGAGCTTCCAGTCGCGCTTCGGCAGCGCGCGCTGGCTAGAGCCGGCCACCAGCACGCTGCTGCATGAACTGCCTGGCCGCGGTGTGCGCGACCTCGCCGTGATCTGCCCCGGCTTCGCCGTGGATTGCCTGGAGACGCTGGAAGAAATCAGCCAGGAAGGCCGCGCCGATTTCCTTGCCGCCGGCGGCCAGAGCTATCAATATGTCCCGGCACTCAACGCCCGACTCGATCATGCGCAGGCACTGGCCGATCTGATCCTGACGCCGGGCGACTGATCCCCAACAGGAGCCGTCATGCTGATGGGCCGCTTTCTGGAGGTGGGCATCGCGACGCGCAACATCGCCGCGTCGGTCAGCTTTTATGAGCGCCTCGGCCTGTGGCAGCTCACCGCCGGCGATACCTGGTCGCATCCCTACGGCGTGCTTACCGACGGTCGCCTGGTCATCGGGCTGCATCAGCGCAGCCAGCCGGAACTGTCGATCAGCTTTGTGCGGCCCGGTCTCGCCTCGCATCTGCAGGAGTTGCGCAGCCGCGGCATCAGCCCGCACTACACCCGGCTGGGCGAAGAGGATTTCCACGAACTGCAGTTGCACGATCCCACCGGCCAGAGCGTCACGCTGCTGGAGGCACGCACTTACTCGCCTTCCGACAACGGCGGCGGCCGTTCGCTATGCGGCTACTTCTCGGCGCTGAGCCTGCCGGCCCTGGATTTCGATACGGCGCAGGCCTTCTGGGACCACGCCGGCTTTCTGCCGCATGAGCCGCAGGAAGCGCCCTATCCGCATCTGCTGCTGGGAGGTGAGCGCATGAACCTGGCGCTGCATCGGCCGCGCTTCTTCGACGCGCCGCTGCTGGTATTCGAACTCGACGATGCCGCCACGCAACTGGCGCAGCTGCGCGATCGCGGCTTCAGCTTCTCCTCCGAATTGCCGCGCAATCTGCCTGCCGACAGCAATGCGTTGCTGGAATCTCCTGACGGCACATATTTGTTATTGAGTGCTGCCCGGTAGCGAGCGGATGCCGTTCGATGACGGCCGGATGCAGCTGATCACAGCGGCGTGGCGCGGGGTTTACTTTTGCAAAACCGCTGCCTACGCTCATTGCCTCGCGAACAAATGACCTGGGGGGAATTTCATGATCACCACTCGTCGGCCAGCCTCGTTGCTGGCTGCACTGGCTGCTTCCTGTGCAACGGCGGCTCTGTGCGTTTCGCTGGCCCATGCAGCGGATGCCGGAACCGATCAGTACACCGCCACACGCTACGTCGTGCAGAAGAGCGGTCCGCAGGGCGACACCTGGGCGAGCATCGCCAAGCTGCCGGACTGGTCGGGTGCCTGGAATCTCGATGCGGAATCCTTCGGCAAGGTGCGCCAGTCCACCGACTCACCCGATCCGAAGAACGTCAACGTGCCGAAGCTCCGGAAGAAGTACTGGGACTTCCGCATGCTCAACAAGGTCCAGAACAAGGGCCTGGACGGCAAGGGCGCCACCAACAATGCCGCCACCTGCATTCCGGACGGTGTGCCCGGCATCATGTCGACGCCAATGGCCTTCGAATACCTGTTCACGCCCGGCCGCGTCACCATCATCGCGGAGAACGGCGAAGTGCGCCGCATCTGGACCGATGGCCGCAAGCATCAGGAAGACCCGGACCTGAAGTTCTCCGGCGACTCGATCGGCCACTGGGAAGGCGACACGCTGGTCGTGCACACCCAGTCCATTTTGCCGCGCTCGGAACTGTTCGTCGGCCTGCAGCAGACCGAGGGCACCGAGGTGCTGGAGCGCATCCACAAGGTGAGCCCCACCAAACTGCAGATCGACACCGTGGTGGCCAACCCGGACATGCTCGAAGAACCGTTCCGCTATACGCGCACCTATGAACAGGTGCATCAGATCCAGGACGCGCTGTGCCAGGAAAACAACCGTGACAACAACGGTTCGGTCGACCTGACGCCGCCGACTCCGTGAGCCTTCAATAGAGGATTGCAGACATCATGTCACTCAAACTCGATCGCGCGGTGCGCAGCATGCTGGCGGCCATCGTCCTGGCGGGCGCCGCTGCCGGCGCGTATGCACATCATTCCTTTGCCATGTTCGACACCAGCAAGAAGAATTCCGTCACCGGCACGGTGCTGAAGTTCGAATGGGCCAACCCGCATGTCTGGCTGTGGGTGGTGGTCGATGACGGCAATGGCAAGACCACCACCTGGGGCTTCGAAGGCTCGGCACCAGCCGAGATGAGCCGCACCGGCGGCTGGACCAAGCGCTCGGTGAAGCCGGGCGACAAGGTCACGGTGCAGTTCTCGCCGCTGAAGGACGGCCGGCCCGGCGGTTCGTTTGCCGGCGTCACGCTGGGCGATGGCACCAAAATCGGTGGCAACGGACCGAGCGGTGGCGGTCCCGGTGGCCCGGGTGCGGGCGGACCCGGCGGTCCGCCTCCGGGCGGTGGCGGCGACCCGCCCCCGGCCCAGTAAGTCTCCGACGTCGATCCCGGGCAGCGCCGCTCGAGCGGCGGCGCTGCCCCTACCCGAAGACGACTTCCCGCCCGGCTCAGTTCCCGGGCGCCTGTGGCGGCGGACCGCCCGGCGGAAAGCCCTTCAGCGTCCGGTTGCTCTGCTCGCGCGGCAACTTGATCGCATCGGCGAAGGCCTTGCGCACCGCCTGCTCCACCGATGCATATTCCACTGTCGCCTCGGTCTGCGCCGGCTGCCTGCCATGGCAGGCGTACTGGAACTCGATGTCGTCGATCGAGCCCGGCTCGACCTTGAAACCCGGATCCTCATGCGGAATCTTCTCCGCCCTGGCCTTCAGGTCGCGGTACAGCAGCACCTCGCCCAGCTTCTGCGTGCCGGCCTTGCAGTCGAACAGGCGCTGCACGATGGAGTGATGCTCCGCGCCGGTGCTGATGCTGGTGCGCCCCGGCACGTTCAACTCCTTCACGGAGGCAATATCCCCGGTGCGCTGCACGGACTGCATGTCCAGCAGGTAACTGGTGAGGTCGGCATCGAAGTCGATGCGGCGCCAGTGCTGGTCCGCGGCTTGCGCGGCCGCACAACCCAGCAGTATCGCCATGAGAGCCGCCTGCAGCGCGCCGCGTGCGGCCGTTCCCTTCGATGCTGTCATTGATGCCCCTTCACCAGCGTGTTCTTGCCCATGGTGCCCGGATCGCTGGCGATCCAGACCTCGCCGATGCGACGCGGTTCGATCGGATAGCACAGGCGCCCCATGGGCGCCGGATAGTTCATGCACAGCTTCCATGCACCGGTCTTGCCCTCAACCTGGTAGGTGCCGTAGCGACCTCCGGTGGTGACATCGAAGGAGATGTAGCTTCCGTCGCGCTCCAGCCACACATGGGCCGCACCGCCAAAACCCGAGCGATTGATCAGGCGCTCGGAGATCAGCGTATTGCCGTAGTAGTTCTCCAGCGGATCGGCGCTTGGCTCCGCCGCCGACGCGGCGCCTGCCAGCAGCAGGCCGGCGCAAATGAAAAGATATTGTCTCAAGTGACTTCCCCCGGCAGTGGTCGGCCCGCAGCTGGGCCGGACTGCGATGCTAAGATTCCGGCTTCGGCAATCCAAGAGGAAACTGCCATGTTTCGCATCATGGGCGTGCTGTTCGCATCGGCATTGCTGGCTTTGCTGGACAGCCGGCCGGCGCCGGCCGCCGAAGGCATGTGGACCTTCGACAATCTGCCGCTCTCCGCTCTGGAACGCGACTACGGCTTCAGGCCCGACGCCGCCTGGACCGGCAAGGCCATGCGCGCCTCGCTGCGCCTGGCCGGTGGCTGTTCCGGCTCCTTCGTGTCGGGGCAGGGTCTGGTGTTGACCAACCACCACTGCGTACGGGCCTGTGTGCAGGATCTCTCCAGCGCCACGCGCAACTACACGCAGGAGGGCTTCCTGGCGCGCAGCCGCGAGCAGGAGATCAAGTGCCCGCAGATCGAGCTCAACCGGCTGGAACAGATCACCGATGTCACCGACACGGTGAAGAGTGCCACGGCCGGCAAGGGCGGCAAGGAATTCACCGCGGCCCTGAAGGCCGTGCGCGCCCAGCTCAGCACTGCCTGCGTGGGCAAACAGCGCGACCAGCAGCGCTGCGATGTGGTCGAGCTGTATGCCGGTGGCCGCTACGCGCTCTATCGCTATCACCGCTTCCAGGATGTGCGCCTGGTATTCGCGCCGGAAGAGGCCATCGCGTTCTTCGGCGGCGATCCCGACAACTTCAACTTTCCGCGTTACGACCTGGACATGGGCGTGCTGCGCGCCTACGAAGGCGGCCAGCCGGCAGCCATCAAGGATTACTTCCGCTTCTCTGCGGCCGGGGCGGCCGAGGGAGAACCCACCTTCATCCTCGGCAATCCCGGCAGCACGCAGCGCCAGCTCACCGTGGCGCAACTGGAGCGCCTGCGCGACACCGGCCTGCCGCGCGTGCTGATGCGCTACGAAGAGATTCGCGGCCTGCTGACGCAGTATGGCGCCGGCGGCGGCGAGGCGGCACGCGTCTCGACCACGGATCTGTTCAGCACCGAAAACAGCTTCAAGGCCTACTACGGCCGCTGGCAGGCGCTGCTCGATCCGCTGGTCTTCCAGCACAAGCGCGACGAGGAAGCGGCGCTGCGCAACTATGCGCAACAGCACGCCGAACTGAAGGACACGCTGGGCGCCTGGGACGCCATCGCCTCCGCCGAGCAGACCTATCGCGACCTGGAGATACGTTACGCGTATCTGGAGGGCGGACGCGGCCTGTGGAGCAGCTACTTCAACATCGCGCGCATGCTGGTGCGCGGCGCCGCCGAGCGGAGCAAGCCCGATGCGCAGCGGCTCAGCGAGTACACCGAAGCGGCGCTGCCGACACTGACGCAGGCGCTTTTCTCCCCCGCGCCCATCACGCCGGACTATGAGCGGGTGAAGCTCGGCTTCTCGCTGACCAAGCTGCGCGAGTGGCTGGGCGTCGACGACGGGCTGGTGCGCAGCGTGCTCGGCCAGGAGGCGCCCACCGAGATGGCGGCGCGTCTGGTGGCAGCCACAAAGCTGGGCGATCTGAACGTGCGCCACCGGCTCTGGGAGGGTGGCAGTGCGGCCATCGAAGCCTCGGACGATCCCTTCATCCAGCTGGCGCGCCTGGTGGATGGCGATTCACGCGCCGTGCGTCAGCGCTACGAGGATGAAGTGGACGCGGTCGAAAAGCGCGGCGCCGAGCAGATCGCGCGCGTGCGCTTTGCGATGCTGGGCACCAGCGTGTATCCCGATGCCACCTTCTCGCCGCGCCTGTCCTTCGGCAAGGTGGCAGGCTGGAGCAGCGCGGATGGACAGGTGGCGCCCTTCACGGACTTTGCCGGTGCCTTCGCGCGCGCCACCGGCCAGGAACCCTTTGCCCTGCCCAAATCCTGGCTGGATGCACGGGACCGACTCAATCTGGCGCAGCCGCTGGACTTCGTCACCACCAACGACATCATCGGCGGCAATTCCGGCTCACCGGTGATCAACCGCAACCTGGAGATCGTGGGGCTGGTGTTCGACGGCAACATCCATTCGCTGGGCGGCGCCTACTACTATGACGAGAAACTCAATCGCGCCGTGTCGGTGCACAACGGTGCGATCCTCGAGGCGCTGCAGAAGATCTACGGCGCCAGCGAGCTGGTCAAGGAGCTGCGCGGCGGCTGATCGTCCGCCACCGCAGCGATCACCAGGCGCCGCCGCTATTTCTTCCTGGCGGGCCGCGCTGGCTTGGGCTTGGCGCGCGACGCTACCTTGCGGGGCCGCTCGCTCTCCACGCCGCGCAGCTGATCGACGATGGCGGGATTCTCCAGCGTGGAGATGTCCTGCGTGATCGGCTCGCCGCGCGCGATGGCGCGCAGCAAGCGGCGCATGATCTTGCCCGAGCGGGTCTTGGGCAGCGCATCGGTGAAGCGGATGTCGTCGGGTTTGGCGATGGGACCGAGCTGCTCGCCCACCCAGTCGCGCAGCTGCTTCTGCACGGCGCTGGTGTCGCCGGTGGGACGCGGCCCGCGCGTCACCACGTAGGCGAACACCGATTCACCCTTGATGTCATGCGGCTTGCCGACCACGGCCGCCTCGGCCACCAGCGGATTGGCCACCAGCGCGGACTCGATCTCCATGGTGCCAAGGCGATGCCCCGACACCTTCAGCACATCGTCGATGCGCCCCATGATCCAGAAGTAACCGTCGGCATCGCGATGCGCGCTGTCGCCGGCCACGTAGTAGCGGTTCTGGAATTTCTCCCAGTAGGTTTCCAGGTAGCGCTCGTTGTCGCCCCAGATGGTACGCAGCATGGAGGGCCACGGACGGCGCACCACCAGGTAGCCGCCGGCATTGGGCTGCGTCACTTCCTCGCCATGATCGTCGACGATGACGGCATCGATGCCGGGCAGCGGCCGCGTGCAGGAGCCTGGCTTGGTGGGCACCACGCCGGGCAGCGGGCTGATCAGGATGGCGCCGGTCTCGGTCTGCCACCAGGTATCGACGATGGGACAGCGCTCCTTGCCGATCACGCGGTGATACCACATCCACGCCTCGGGATTGATGGGCTCGCCCACCGAACCCAGCAGCCGCAGCCTGGAGAGGTCGTAGCGCGCCGGGATCTCGTCGCCCAGCTTCATCAGTGCGCGGATCGCGGTGGGCGCGGTGTAGAACACCGTGACACCATGCTGCTCGCAGATCTGCCAGAAGCGGCCGCCATGCGGGATGGTGGGCGCGCCTTCATACATCAGCAGCGTCGCGCCCGCGGCCAGCGGCCCGTAGGCCACGTAGCTGTGACCGGTGATCCAGCCTACATCGGCCGTGCACCAGTACACGTCATCGGCGCGCAGATCGAACACCCACTGGCTGGTCAGTTTGGCACCCAGCAGATAGCCGGCGCTGGCATGCTGGATGCCCTTGGGCTTGCCGGTGGAGCCAGAGGTGTATAGCAGGAACAGCGGATGCTCGGCATTCACCCACACCGGCTCGCATTGATCCGGCTCGCCCGCCACCCGATCCTGCCACCACAGATCGCGCCCGGCCTGCATGCTGATGCCCTGGCCGGTGCGCTTCACCACCAGCACATGCTCGATGCTGGCGCAGGCGCCCGCCAGCGCCTTGTCCACCTCGGCCTTGAGTTCGATGACATGACCACCGCGCTTGCCGCCATCGGCGGTGATGAGCAGACGCGCGCCGGCGTCCTCGATGCGATCACGCAGCGAGCTGAACGAGAATCCGCCGAACACCACGGAATGCACGGCGCCGATGCGCGCGCAGGCCTGCATCGCGATCACGGCTTCGGGAATCATCGGCAGGTAGATCACGACACGATCACCCGCCTCGATGCCCAGGGTCTTCAACGCATTCGCCAGCTTGCACACCTCCGCATGCAGTGCGCGATACGAGAGCTTGCGGACATCACCATCCTCGCCTTCGAACAGGATGGCGATCTTGTCGGCCTGGCCGGCCAGATGCCGGTCGATGCAATTCACCGCGACATTGAGTTCGCCGTCGCTGAACCAGCGATAGTTCGGCCGCTGCGAATCATCCAGCGTGACGCTGAAGGGCTTGTGCCACAGCAGCTCACTGCGCGCCTGCTGCGCCCAGAATTCCTGCGGCTGCGCATCGGCCTGTTGGTAAAGCCGTTTGGCCTCCGCAGGCTGCACGCGCGCCTGGGCGACAAACCTCGCAGAAGGCGAAAAGATTCTCATTTCCTGCAAGGTCGATTCGATGTTCTGCTCGTTTTCCTGTTTTTTGCTGTGCTTGCTGCGGCTCGCCACGATGCCTCCCCGGTGCAACCTGCGCCCCATGCCCCAGCATAGCGCTTAACGCGCGTGGGGAACCCTTCTGCTCATGCGTCATTCAGCTTGCGTCGCTAGAATGGCGGCACTCATCAACCACTGGCCTGTGGAGCCCAACCATGTCCGACCCCATTTCACGGCGCGCCGCGCTGAAGAATCTCGCCATCGCTGCGGGCGTACTGGCAGTGCCGGCACTGCAGAAGGTGCGCGTGGCCCAGGCCGCCGAGCTGCCGCACGTGGCCGCCACCGACCCCACCGCGGTGGCACTGGCCTATCACGAGGATGCCACCAAGGTCGAAGCGGCGAAGTTCCCCACCTACAAGGCGGGGCAGAAGTGTTCGACCTGTGCGCAGTTGCAGGGCGCGCCGAGCGCGGCCTGGCGTCCGTGCACGCTGTTCCCGCAGAAGTTGGTCAGCGCCAACGGCTGGTGCCGCGTCTGGGTGCAGAAGAGCGCCTGACCGATCGGCTGTGCGTGTCAGGCGGCCAGCGCGGCGATGCGCGCCGCCTGGCGCGGCAGCATCAGACCGAAACCCTGCTGCTGGCAGAAGCGCTCCAGCGCGGCGAGATCCGGTGAACGGCGCAGCAGCGCGGCCCGCTCTTCAGGCAGCGGTGCAGCGCAGTGGATGCGCGTCAGCGCCTGCGCCAGGAAGGCCGCCTCGCGATGCAGGCTGAGCCGGGCGGCCAGACCCGCAGCGCCGCGCACCTCGAGCGCCGCGGTGCGCCCGAGATCCGCATACAGCGCCTCCAGCGATTCGAACGCATTCATCAGCGCCGCCGCCGTCTTCGCTCCGATGCCGGGTACGCCGGGAATGTTGTCGACGGCATCGCCCATCAGCGCCAGGTAGTCCGCCATGCGCTCCGGCGCCACGCCGAAGCGCGCTGCGATCTGCCCATAGCAGTACTCGACGTTGTCGGAGTAGTCCCAGTACACGTCGCCGGGACCGATGAGCTGCGCGAGATCCTTGTCACGCGACACCAGTGTGAAGCGCAACCCCGCGGCGCGCGCCCGCGCTGCCAGCGTGCCGATCAGATCGTCGGCTTCGAACTCGGCGCTGGCGAATTCCGGCACGCCCAGATGCCGGCAGAACTCGCGGCACAGCGCGAACTGGCGCTTCAGCTGCGGCGGCGCGGGCTCGCGATTGGCCTTGTAGGCGGGAAACAGCTGCTGCCGAAAGCCGCCGCGCAGGCTCTCATCGAAACACACGGCGATCGACTGCGGACGGCGCTGCTCCACCAGATCACCGATGAAGCGCGCGAAGCCGAACAGCGCGTGGGTGGGATTGCCCTCGGCGTCATGCAGATCCGGCGCCAGCGAATACCAGGCGCGGAACACGTATACCGACGCATCGACCAGATAGATCAATGGACCCAGCGGCGCAGCCGATCGTGCAGCGGACTGGAACGCGGGAAATGCGCCTTGAGGTATTCCATCTGGTCGGCCAGCACACGCCGGCCTTTCAGATAGATGTATTCCGCATAGGTCGGGGCGAACGGCACGGCGATCAGCTGCATGCGCGCCTGTTCCGGCGTACGCCCGGCCTTGTAGTTGTTGCAGCGGCGGCAGGCGGTAACCACGTTGGTCCAGACGTCCTGACCGCCCTGGATGAAGGGCCGCACGTGGTCGCGCGAGAGCTCGCGGCTGCCGAAATGCTGCGCGCAGTACAGGCACACGTGGGCATCGCGGCGAAACAGCGTCTCGTTGTTCAGCGGCGGCACGTAGCCCTGCTGGGTGTGGCCGGGATTGCTGGCGTGGCCCACGGTGGCCACGATGGAGTTGACCTCCAGCACGGTGCGCCGGCCGCTGTGCGCATTGAAGCCCCCGTACAGACGGTACAAGGTGGTACCGCAGGTATAGGCGATCTGCTCCTGGTGGTAGAGCCGCGCGGCTTCCCTGTAGTCGATCCACTCCAGCGGCATGCCGGCGATGTCGGTACGCAACACCAGCTGTGACAAGGGCGTTTCGGATTGCACCTTGATAGCGCTCATGGCTACTAAGATATGACACCAGTATGAGACAATTCAACGTCCTGAAAAGGACCGTGTTTTGTTAAGCGGGGAGACTTCCATATGTCAGTTACGATCGGGGCGCTCAAGGAGAGCGCTCCTGGGGAGTGGCGCGTCAGCCTGGTCCCTGAAGTCGCGGAGAAATTCGCTGCGGCGGGCGCCCGGGTACTGATCGAGCGCGGCGCAGGAACCACCGCCCAGTTTCCGGATGCGTTGTACCAGCGCGTCGAATGGGCCGATTCGGCGGCCAAAGTGCTGACCGGGAGCGACATCCTGGTCACCGTGCAGCCGCTGACACTGGAGCAGATCGCCCAGCTCAGGAGCGGTGCCGTGGTGGTGGGCTTCATGCAGGCGCATGCGCGCGCCGCGGAAGTGAAAGCACTGCGCGATCGCAATATCACCAGCTTCGCGATGGAGTTCGTGCCGCGCATCTCGCGCGCGCAGTCCATGGATGCGCTCTCCTCGCAGGCCGCCATCGCCGGCTACAAGGCCGTGCTGATCGCCGCCAACACGCTGGATCGCTTCATGCCCATGCTGACCACCGCTGCCGGCACCATCCGCCCGGCGCAGGTGCTGATCGTCGGCGTGGGCGTCGCGGGTCTGCAGGCCATCGCCACCGCCAGACGCCTCGGCGCCGTGGTCGAGGCCTATGACGTGCGCAGCGCCACGCGCGAGCAGGTGAAGTCGCTGGGCGCCAAGTTCATCGAGACCGGCGTGTCTGCCGACGGCCAGGGCGGCTATGCGCGCGAGCTGACCGAGGAAGAAAAGGCCAGGCAGCAGGAAGTGCTCGACAGCCGCATCGCAATTGCCGATGCCGTCATCACCACGGCTGCCATTCCGGGCCGCAAGGCGCCGCGCCTGATCTCCGCCGCCACCGTGGCCCGCATGAAGGCCGGTGCCGTCATCGTCGACATCGCTGCCGAGTCCGGCGGCAACTGCGAACTGACGCGTGCCGGCGAAACCGTGCTCCACAACGGCGTGAAGATCGTCGGCCCGGTGAACCTGCCCGCGCAGCTGGCGTATCACGCCAGCGAGATGTACGCGCGCAATCTGCTCAACTTCATCAAGCCGGCGCTCGGCAAGGACGCCGCGCTTGCCATCGACTGGCAGGACGAGGTGTTCGCCCGCTCCTGCCTCACGCACGCGGGCGCGGTGAAACACGACGCCACGCGCCAGGCCCTGGAGGGAACATGACCGGCCTCATCGCTCTGTACATCTTCATGCTCGCGGCCTTCACCGGCTACGAGGTCATCTCGCGCGTCCCGGTCATTCTGCACACCCCGCTGATGTCGGGCTCCAACTTCGTGCACGGCATCGTGCTGGTCGGCGCCATGGTGGCGCTGGGCAACGCCGCCACGCCGCTGGAGAAGACCATCGGCTTCATCGGCGTGCTGCTGGCCGCCGGCAACGCGGCCGGCGGCTACGTGGTCACCGAGCGCATGCTGGAGATGTTCAAATCCGGCGGCCCCGGCGCGCGCAAGGGCGGAGGCCATTGATGGACCCGCGCATCGTCATCCAGGGCAGCTACATCCTCACTGCCTTCCTGTTCATCATCGGCTTGAAGCGCATGAGCTCGCCGGTCACGGCGCGCAGCGGCATCCTGTGGGCGGGTCTGGGCATGCTGGTGGCAACGCTGGCCACCTTCCTGTTCCCCGGGCTGCAGAACCTCGGCCTCATCATCACCGCCATCGTGATCGGCTCGGCGTTCGCGTGGATCAGCGGCAAGCGCGTCGCGGTCACCAACATGCCGCAGATGATCGCGCTGTATAACGGCATGGGCGGCGGCGCAGCCGCGGCCATCGCCGCGGTGGAGCTGTATCGCGGCGTCGGCACCGGCCTGGCCGAATCGACGCTGGCGGTGATCGGCGGCCTGATCGGCGCCGTGTCGTTCAGCGGCAGCCTGATCGCCTTCGGCAAGCTGCAGGGCCTGATCAAGCGCTCGTTCCGCTATCGCGGCCAGAACTTCGTCAACCTGCTGATCGTGGTGGCGATCGTGGTGGTCGGCGTGTTCGTCGCCGGCGGCTGGCATGCCGACAGCTTCCACGTGACACTGTTCTTCGTGCTGGCGCTGCTGCTGGGCCTGCTGATGACGCTGCCGATCGGCGGCGCCGACATGCCGGTGGTGATCTCGCTGTACAACGCGCTGACCGGTCTGTCCGTGGCCTTCGAGGGCTTTGTGCTCGATAACGCCGCAATGATCATCGCTGGCACCGTGGTGGGCTCGGCCGGCACGCTGCTGACGCAGCTGATGGCCCGCGCGATGAACCGCTCGCTGGCCAACGTGCTGTTCTCCGGCTTCGGCGACAGTGGCGGCGCCGGTGGCGACGCCAGCGCCGTGACCGGCAGCATGAAGCCCATCGAAGCCGCCGACGTCGGCGTGATGATGGCCTTCGCCCAGAAGGTCATCGTGGTGCCCGGCTACGGCATGGCCGTGGCGCAGGCCCAGCACAAGGTGTGGGAGCTGTGTCAGCTGCTGATCGATCGCGGCGTGACGGTGAAGTTCGCCATCCATCCGGTGGCAGGCCGCATGCCTGGCCACATGAACGTGCTGCTGGCCGAAGCCGGCGTGCCCTACGATCTGATCGCCGATCTCGACGAGGTCAACGCCGAGTTCGAGACCGCCGACGTGGCGCTCATCATCGGGGCCAACGACGTGGTGAATCCCGTGGCGCGCAACGACAAATCCAGCCCGATCTACGGCATGCCGATTCTCAACGCCGACAAGGCCAAGAACGTCATCGTCATCAAGCGCGGCCAGGGCGCGGGTTTCTCGGGCATCGAGAATGCGCTGTTCTATCTGGATAACACGCGCATGCTGTACGGCGATGGGCAGGCGGCCGCGGGTCAATTGATCGCCGCGGTCAAGGCGGTCTGAGCGGGGCGCAGTTCGGGAGTCGGCAGCAAGGGAGGAGAGGCGGCGGGTCTGCCATCCCTCCTGGCGGCTTTTGCCGCGCTCCATTTGAACTGCACTGCGTAGCCGGCGCGCCGCCCGTGCCGGGCGGAAATTTGAACTGTAAAAACGGATACGTCGGAGAGGCGGAAACAGTGGCGTGATGGCGGCTCAACGAGGGGTCGCACGACAAAACCGCCAGGAGGGATGGCAGACCCACCGCCCTTCGCGTCCAGCCACTCTCGACCCACGCGAGCCCGGACCGATCGTTTCGCGTTGATCTGGACACGCGCTAACGCCATCGCAGTCGCGATGGAAGTTGTTGTCGGCAGGGAAATCACTCTCGTTCATGGTGCGCCGAGCGACAACGCCCGGCGTGTGCGATCGCATCCGCTGCGGTTTTCCCAAGCGTGCCACTCTCAAGCCGCCACAGCGCTGCCGCTTCCGGCTCTCCAACACCGTGGCTGGCGCAGTTCAAATTTCGCCATGGCAGGGGCGGCGTGCGAAAACTGGCGCTACGCAATCACGCGCCGGGAAAAGCCGCAGCGGATGCGATCGCGCGCGCCGGGCGCTACCACCCGGCGCGCACGCGGAGCGAGGGTCTTATCTCCCCGCCATCAGCCAGAACTTCACGTCGCGCCCGCTGGCGTCCTTCTCCACCCAGGACTCGCCGACCTTGTGCGCACCCAGCGCGTAGCAGGCCGACTCGGAGTACATCTCCTTGTTGGCTTCCGCCAGCAGCTTGATGCGCGGCGCGGCGATCCACAGGCACAGCTGGTTCGCACCGGTGTCGTTGCGCACGGTGTAGGTGCCTTCGCGGCCCTCGATCTGGAACGGGCCGTTGATGTCCGGCGGATTGGGCTGGCTGCCGTTGTCGAAGAAAGCGAAGTACTTGCCGTCGGGATTCACCCACAGGCGGCACTTGGCCTTGGTCACCTGGTTCTGGCAGACCAGCGTATTGCCATACAGCTCGGCCAGCGGATCGAGCGGAGCCGCGCTCTTGCCCTTGTCGGCAGCCTGCAGGGCCAGCGGCGCGCTCAGCACCAGCGCCCACACCATCAGTTTCTTGTTCATCATGTTCCTATCCCCCAGACTCAACGACGACCGGACAGCAGCAGCAGTTTGTCCTTGCCAGCCTGACCCGGCAGCGGATCATCCTCTTCCCACCATGTGTCGCCGACATTGTGCGGCCCGAGCGGGTAGCACATGCCGTGATTGAAACGCTCACCCATGGTGCGATTGGCCATCTTCTTTTGCTCTTCGCTCAGCGTGGCCGCATCCAGGCCACGCCGGCAGGTGGTCCGATAGTCCTTGTTCTCACACAGCATGACCATGCCGCCGCCCGGACCCGCAGGTCCCGGTGCGGCCGGAGCGCCGCCGCCGGCAGGTGCAGGACCACCCGCAGGCGCCGCGCCAGCGGGCGGAGCACCCTGCGGAGCCGCAGCCGGCATCGGCCCTGGCATGCGCTGGGTCGCGGCGATCTCGGCCGGAATGATCATGTTCGGCGTGTCCCAGTACTGGCACACCGGCACCTTGCCGTCCGGACGCATGGGACCGACGCTGTAGTGGCCGGTATGCGCGCCGTTCTGGTCGAAATTGATGAAGGTGCCGTCACGGTTCAGCCACAGATGGCACAGATCGTTCTGCGTCAGCGCCGCGGCACACACCAGCGTATTGCCGTAGTAGTTTTCCAGCGGATCGGCCAGCGTCGAGGTGGCGTTGAAAGACATGTTGGCGGCCGACGGCGGCGCCTGCTGGGCCTGCGCCAGCGAAGCGCCCGCACACAGCAGCGCACCCAAGATCCAGACCTTGCGTGCCGCCGATGAGCGCGCGCACGAAGGTGTTGTGCCAGTAACCGGCATGTTCATCCCCCCCAGGTTGAATACAAATTCGAACCGGCGTTTTAACCTCGTGCGCACGCACCTGCAAGCCCGCGGCATGCTTCTTCCGGCGGCACAAATTAGTGCCAGCGCATGCCCCGCACAGGACAGCGACAACGCGGCCAGGCGCCGTCTTGTGAGCCTCGGCCAGCTCCTCCACAATCCGCATCCCTCGATTGCCACAACCACAGCGGGCGGGCGTTTCATGGCCGACTACAAATTCTATTTCTCACCCGGCACCTGTTCGCGGGTGTCGCTGATCGCGCTGGAAGAGATCGGCGTGCCGTTCGAAGCGGCGCTCATCAAGTTCAAGACCGGCGAACACAAGCAGCCGCCGTATCTGCAGCTGCATCCGCGCGGCAAGGTGCCGGTGCTGCTGGTCGACGGCCGGCCGTTGACCGAGAACCTGGCCATCCTCACTTATCTGGCGGCCACGCATCCGGATGCAAGGCTGCTGCCCGCCAGCCGCGGCGCCTTCGATACGGCACAGGCGCTGTCCGAACTGTCGTGGTTCGCCTCGACCGCACAGCCCATGCTGACGCGCATCATCCTGCCGTTCCTGTTCGTCGACGTGAAGGAAGCCATGCCGCGCGTGCACGCCATGGGCGTTGGCGCGCTCAGCGAGCAGTTCGCATTGGCTGAACAGCGTCTGGCATCACAGCCATGGCTGTTGGGCGACGAATGGTCGGTGGTCGATGCCTATCTGTACTGGCTGTGGGACCAGTCCACCGGCGCCGGCGTCGACGCCGCAAGATTCCCCAACATCGCCGCCCATGCCGCGCGCATGGCGCAGCGCCCGGCCGTGCGCCGTGCCATCCAGCGTGAAGCCGATGCCTATGCATCGCTGGCCGCGCAGGGCCTGGCACTGGGCCCGCCGGTGCTGCCGCTGTAAACGCGGCGCTCCATTGCCCATCCAGAAAACCCAACGAGGCTTCACATGAAAGTTGCACTGATTGGCGCCACCGGCAACGCCGGCTCGCGCATCCTCACCGAGCTGCTGAGCCGTGGCCACAGCGTGGTTGCGCTGGCGCGCCACACCGAGAAGCTGGCGCCGCATGCCAGCGTCACCGCCGTGACCGCCGACGCCAATGACAGCGCGGATCTGGCCGGCAAGCTGCGCGGCGTGGACGCCGTGATCAGCGCCACCAAGTTCAAGGGCACCAGCACCCAGGGCCTGATCGACGCCGTGCGTGCCGCGGGCGTGAAGCGCTACCTGGTGGTGGGCGGCGCCGGCAGCCTGACCACGGCCGATGGCTCGCGCGAGATGGATTCGCCGAAGTTTCCGCCGCATGTGCTGCCCGAAGCGCAGGCCGGCAGCGCCTTCCTCGATCAGCTCAAGGCCGCCAGCGATCTGGACTGGACCTTCCTGTCGCCCTCGCGTTTCTTCATCGCAGGTGAGCGCACCGGCAAGTTCCGCCTCGGCAGCAACCAGCTGCTGGTGGCCGCCGACGGCAAGAGCAGCATCAGCTTCGAGGATTACGCGATCGCGCTGGTCGACGAACTGGAGCAGTCGCGCCACGTGAAGCAGCGCTTCACGGTCGGCTACTGATCGCCGCCTTCAAGCGCGATCGGGCTCAGTGGCTTGAGGCTCACTGAGCCTGCCTCAGGCGCCGCAACTGCTGCTGGCGCCTGAGCTTTGCCAGCATCTCGGCGCGCTCCTCGGCACTGGCGTTCTGCCACTGCTGGCGCAGCCGCGCGCGCTGCTCGGGCGGCAGCCGCGCAAAGGCACGGAATGCCTGGCGCACCTCGACCTGTTGCTTGGGCGACAGCGACTGGAAAGTCTCCCAGCGCTTGCGGATCAGCGCCCGACGCTCCTCACCCAGACCCTGCCAGTCCTGGAAGCGCTGCCGCGCCGACTGCTGCTGTTCGGGCGTCATCGCCAGCCAGCGCCGGGCGCCACGCGCCAGCGCCTGCTGGCGCGCAGGCGGCAGCTGCTCCCACTTGCCGGCATAGCGCTGCAGCAGTTGCTGCTCGCTGCCGGAGAGCTGTGTCCACGGCACCCCGGCGGCCACCACACCCGGCGTCGCGCCGGTGGCCGGAGCCGCGCTCTGCGCCGCTCCCAGCAGTGGCCAGACGCCCAGCAGCACCGCCGCCCAATTTGCCCGCCTGATGCTCACCCGTTTCATGCTCACGATCCTCGAACCTGTTGCGGCGGCGGCGCCGGCTTGACCGGCACCGGCGTCACCTTCTTCGCTGCGCCCTGGTCGGCCTGGCCGCGCCGGGCCGCAACCTTGTCCAGGTCGGTCTGCTCCAGATAGTCGGTCCAGCCGTCTTCCTCACCGCCCACCGAGCCCAGGAATTCCAGCAGGTCGTCCCCCGGCAGTGGCTGCGCTGCCCACGGCGGGGCCGTGCAGACCACCAATCCGGCTGCCGCCAGCAGCCACTGCGCCGGGCGCGCTGTCACGGGCCGTTCACGTGCCTTGCACCGGCCCGGCAGCCGCCGGGGCACCGCCGGCGTTGTCCTCGGAAGCCTGGGCCACCGCCCATTCGTAGAAGTCGTAGTCGGCCGTGTCGCTCAGCTCCAGCGCGTCGGCGTCGGCCAGCAGCTCCAGGTCCTCGGCATTGGCCGAGGAAGAGGCGGACGGCGCCGCGCCGTGGTGCAGGTTGAACACCACCAGCCCCACCAGCACAGCGGCCGCAGAAGCGCCTGCGGGGGCGCGCCAGCCCTGCGGCAGCCAACCCGGCAGAACCGTTCGCCGCCGGACCGCCAACGCCGCATGGCGCGCCTGCGTGAGCCTGGAGCGCGTCCGGCCATCGAGGTCGGCAATGCTGGCGCCCAGCAGCTGGCGGGCGCGCCGCTCCAGGGGCGTGTCGCCTGCCGTCGCCGGGTCGTGACGCTCGGATTCGCTCATTGCCACTCCGGTCCAAGCTGCGTGCGCAGCGCCTGCAGCGCACGAAAATAATGCGTCTTCACGCTGCCTTCCGAACAGCCCATGGCAGCGGCGGTCCCGGCCACATCCAGCCCCTGCAGGTTGCGCAGCAGGAAGGCCTGGCGCTGGCGCGCTGGCAGCGCATGCAGGGCGGCTTCCAGCGCCGCCAGCATCTGCTGCGACTCCAGTTGCGCCGCCGGCTGCGGCCCCGGATCCGGCGCCTGCGCCACGGGATCGGTGTCGGCATCTTCCGCCTCACCGCGCCAGGGCACCCAGGCCATCACCCGCTCGCGCACGCTGCGGCGGCGCTGCAGGTCGCGGACGCGGTTCTCCAGGATGCGGTAGAACAGCGGCTTCCACTGCGCCGCCGGCCGCCGCGCATAGCTGCGCACCAGCTGCAGCATGCTGTCCTGCACGGCATCCAGCGCATCCTGCTCGTGACGCAGGGCGATCTGTGCCATCCTGAATGCGCTGCGCTCCACACTGGCCAGAAACCCTTCCAGGGCACGCGACTGTTCCGCAGAGGTGTCGGGCAAATGGCATGCCTCGAAAGTGGACGCTCGGCAGTTCGACTGCAGCCTAGCAAACGTATCCATGCATCTGCACTCACCATGCCACTTGGCCGTGTCACCGGGGGCGCGCACCGGGTGGTCTGCGCCATCGTCCTTCCGGCAACGCGCCGGAGGCGGATTGGTTGACAGCCTGCAAGCGCTTGGTGCGAATGCACCAGGAATCATCCACTTACGGGGAGTGAGCGAGATCCGGCCTTAAATCAGGGGCATTCCAGGGTGGCAGACAGACCGGCGGTATTTGCGTAATAGATTGATTTAAAATGACTTTCCTGGAATGCTCAATATTTCGCCAATATGACACCAAGCGCGCTGCCGCCCGGGAAATCTGCAGTTCCGGCGCCACTCATCCACAGAGTTATCCACAGTGACTGTGGAAAAGCCGGCTGAGCCCGCAGCGGCTGCGCGCCTGCTGCAGGTGGTGCTCGACAACCCGCTGCGGCGCGCCCTGGATTACCTGCCGCCGGCGGGCCTGGCGGCGGCCGATGTGCCGGTGGGCAGCCGCCTGCGGGTGCCCTTCGGCCGGCGCGAGGACATCGGTTTCGTGGTCGGCCACGCCCACGATTCGGAGCTGCCAGCGGACAAGCTGCGCGCGGCCCGGGCCCTGCTGGATCCCGCCCCGCTGCTGAGCCCGGCGCTGCTGGCGCTGCTGCGCTGGACCGCCGACTACTATCACCACCCGCTGGGCGAAGTACTCGCCGGCGCCATCCCCAGGGCCCTGCGCGCAGGCGCGCCCGCCGTGGCCCAGGCCGAGTACCTGCGGGCCAGCGAGGCCGGCCGCCTGGCCGCGGCCGGCGGCGAACCGCGCCGCGCGCCCCGGCAACGCGAGCTGCTGAACCTCCTGGTGGCTGCCGCCGGTCCGCTCACGCCCGATCATCTCGATGCCGCCCTGCCGAACTGGCGCGAGGCCGCGCGTGCGCTGCTGGAACGCGGCTGGGTGGAGCGCTTCGAAGCGGATGCCGGCGGCGCCCGCACGGCGGCGCCCGCGCCGGATGGCACGGCCGGCAACGGCGGCCCGGCGCTGAGCCCCGGGCAGCAGCAGGCGGTGGAGGGCATCGACGCCGCGCAGGGCAGCTTCTCGGTGCAGCTGCTGCAGGGAGCCACCGGCAGCGGCAAGACCGAGGTGTACATGCGCGCCGCCGCCCACACACTGGCGCGCGGCGGCACGGTGCTGGTGCTGGTTCCGGAGATTGGTCTGACGCCGCAGCTGGTGGGGCGCTTCACGCAGCGCTTCGCCGTGCCCATTGCGGTGTTGCACTCCGCGCTCAGCGACGGCGAACGCCTGCAGGCCTGGCGCGCAGCGGCCAGCGGCGCGGCACGCATCGTCATCGGCACGCGCTCTGCAGTATTTGCGCCCTGCCCGGATCTGGCGCTGATCCTGGTCGATGAGGAACACGATGCCTCGTTCAAGCAGCAGGACACCGGCTGCCGCTACTCGGCGCGCGACGTGGCGGTACGCCGCGCGCAGTTGCAGAACCTGCCCATCGTGCTGGGTTCGGCCACGCCGTCACTGGAAACCCTGCAGAACGCGCTCGACGGCCGTTACCAGCGCCTGCTGCTGCCACGACGGGCGGATCAGGCCCCCGCGCCGCGTCTGGCGCTGATCGATCTGCGTGCCCACACCGTGCGCAACGGCCTGGCCACGCCGACGGTGCAGGCCATCGAACGGCATCTGGACGCCGGCTCGCAGGTGCTGGTGTACATCAACCGGCGCGGTTACGCGCCCACGCTGCTGTGCACGGCCTGCGGCTGGATTGCGCCCTGTCACAGCTGCGATGCGCGCATGACCGTGCATCAGAAGAAGCAGCGGCTGCGCTGTCATCACTGCGGCGCCGATGAGCCGCTGCCCGAGCTGTGCGCGCGCTGCGGCCACGCGGTGAAACCCGTGGGCCAGGGCACCGAGCGCATCGAGCAGACGCTGGGCGAACTGTTCCCGTCAGCGGGTCTGGCGCGCCTGGATCGCGACAGCGTGCGCGGCGAAGACGACCTGCACCAAGTGATGCAGGCCATGCTCAGCAAACGCGCCCGCATCCTGGTGGGCACGCAGATGGTCACCAAGGGGCATCATTTCCCTGAGGTGACGCTGGTGGTGGTACTCAATGCCGACCAGGGACTGTTCAGCCCCGATTTCCGCGCGCCCGAGCGCCTGGCACAGACCATCGTGCAGGTGGCCGGTCGCGCCGGCCGCGATCAGCAACAGGGCGAAGTGCTGATCCAGACCGAATATCCCGGGCATCCGCTGCTGCAGCATCTGCTCAGCGAGGGTTATGAAGGCTTTGCGCGCGAGGCACTGGCTGAACGCGTCGCTGCCCACTGGCCGCCGTTCGCACGCCTCGCGGTACTGCGCTGTTCGGCGTCGCGCCTGGACACCGCTCTGGCCTTTCTGGAAAGCGCGCGCGGGCTCGCCGGCCGGCCATCGGGCGTGCAATTGCAGATGCCGCTGCCCGACCCCATGGCACGCCGCGCCGAGCGCTACTACGCGCATCTGCTGATCGAAAGCCCGCAGCGTGCGCCACTGCATCACTTCCTGGCGCAGTGGCTGTTGCAGGTGGAGGCGCTGCCCGAAGCGCGCCAGGTGCGCTGGGCGCTGGACGTGGATCCGCTGGATACCGCCTGACATCCGCCGCCCGGGTGGACGGCGCGCTCCGAACGTCAGCCGCCTGCGCCCTTCACCGCCACTGCCTGGATCTCGAAGCGCGCGTTGCGCACCAGCGCGGCGACACCGATGAAGGCGCGCGCCGGAAAGTGGCCGTGGAAGTAGCTGCGGTAGATGGTGTTGAATTTCGCGTACAGCGACAGGTCGGTGCAGTACACGGTCACCGACACCAGATCATCGAGCGTGTAGCCCGCCGCCTTCAGCGTGGCCTGCACCGATTCGATGACGGCATGTGCCTCCTGCTCGGGATCGGCATAGGCCTGAGCGGTCCTGGGGTCGGTACCCAGCGTACCGGAAACGTACAGCGTATCGCCGGCCCGCACCGCCTGACTGAAGGGCGGCGGATCGCTACCCGGCGTCGTGGCGCCGGCCAGGAACTGCAGGTCGGCGGCGCCGGCGCTGGCATTGACTGCCACACCGGCCAGCAGGCCCAGCGTCCACCACACCCCCAGCGTCTTGCGATTGCTCATCGATGCGGCTCCTGCGGCTTGATCCGGAATAAGGACGGCTGATCGCGCCAACCCCCTACCCGACCCGGAGTGGACCGCCACCTCACCTGCCGTGGCCCGAACCGGCCGACTCCGCTGTGTGCCGGCGCCTGCGCCGCCTCGGCGGGCTGGTGGGCGTTGCAGGCCATTTCGTAAAACGCCACGACCGTGCGCTTGTTCTGCTCCAGCTGGTTGTCCACGTTGCGAAAATCCCCGTTGAGTCAGTGGTTTTCGGAGCACCCGGAACGGCCGAACCCCCAGCAATCCACCCGTTTTTCGGTACACTGCGCGCCCGGTTTGCCCCTGGAATCCGCTCTTGAAAGCCGAACTCGAAGCCCTGGTCCGCTCCGCACTCGATGCCCTGCAGGGCAACGCACTGAATGCGCCGGTCGATCCGGCAGCGGTGGTGGTGGAACGCGTCCGCGATGCGCAGCACGGTGACTTCAGCTGCAACGTGGCCATGCGTCTGGCGAAGGTTGCCGGCAAGCCGCCACGCGAGCTGGCCACGCAGATCGTGGCGCACCTGCCAGCCAGTGCGCTGGTGGCCAAGGCCGAAATCGCCGGCGCCGGCTTCATCAACTTCTTCCTGCGCTCCGATACCCACGGCGCCGTGCTGCGCGCGGTGCTGGAACAGGGTGAGCGCTACGGCACCAACCAGAGCGGTGCCGGCCAGTCCATCCTGCTGGAATTCGTTTCGGCCAATCCCACCGGTCCGCTGCATGTGGGCCATGGCCGTCAGGCCGCCTACGGCGCAACGCTGGCCAACCTGCTTGCTGCCTGCGGCCATGCGGTGCATCGCGAGTACTACATCAACGATGCCGGCCGTCAGGTGGACATCCTCACCGTCAGTGTCTGGGTGCGTTACCTGGAAGCCTGCGGCGAGGTATTACCGTTCCCGGAGAATGGTTATCGCGGCGACTATGTGCGCGACGTGGCCGCGCGCCTGCTGGCAGCGGAAGGTGCCACGCTGCGCCAAAGCGCCGCGCAGGTACAGGCCGATCTGCCCGCCGACGCGCCGGCCGGCGACAAGGAAAAATACATCGATGCGCTGATCGGGCGCATGCGCACGCTGCTGGGAGCGGCCGCCTATGAGCGCGTGCTGCAGTTTTCGCTGCAGGTGATGCTCGAGGGGATTCGCCTCGAGCTGGCGGCGTTCGGCGTGGAGTTCGAGCAATGGTTCTCGGAGCGCGCGCTCAGTGGCAGCGGCCGCATCGAGCAGGCGATGCAGCTGCTGCGCGCCGGCGATCATCTGTATGAAAAGGAAGGCGCCACCTGGTTTCGCTCTACGCGCTTCGGCGATGACGAGGATCGCGTGCTGGTGCGGGCCAACGGCCAGTACACCTACTTCGCACCCGATCTGGCCTATCACCTGGACAAGCGCGCGCGCGGCTTCGCCAAGCTCATCGACATCTGGGGCGCCGACCATCACGGCTACATTCCCCGCATGCGCGGCGGCCTGATGGCGCTGGGCGCCAGCGCCGATGCGCTGGAAGTCTGCCTGATGCAGTTCGTCAGCCTGTTCCGTGGCGGCGAGAAGATCCCCATGGGCAAGCGCGAAGGTCAGTTCGTCACGCTGACGCAGCTGCGTGAGGAAGTGGGCTCGGATGCCTGCCGCCTGTTCTACCTGATGCGCAGCCAGGATCAGCCGCTGGACTTCGATCTGGAGCTGGCCAAGAGCCGCAGCAACGAGAACCCGGTTTATTACATCCAGTACGCGCATGCGCGCGTGGCCAGCGTCATGAAGCAGCTGGCGGCACGCGGCCTGAGCTACGACAGCGCCAGCGCACTGGCGAATCTTCCTGTGTTGAGCGGCGCGCCCGAACAGGCGCTGCTGACGGCGCTGGCGCGCTATCCGGAAGTGGTGCTGGCCGCGGCGCGCGCGCGCGCGCCGCATCAGCTGGTGCACTTCCTGCGCGATCTCGCCAGCAGCTTCCACAACTGGTACAACGGCTCGCAGTTCCTGGTGGAGGATGCCGGCGTGCGCAATGCGCGTCTGGCGCTGGCACTGGGCGCCCAGCAGGTGCTGAAGAATGGCCTCACCCTGCTCGGCGTCTCGGCTCCGGACAGCATGTAACGAGGCTCGCGCGTGAACACCAAGCGACTCACTGCCCGCGACTACAAGAACAACCCGCGAGCGTCGTTCGAACTCGGCCGCTGGCGCGACTTCGGCATCGGTCTGGGCGCGGGCCTGCTGGTGGCCGCGGTGATCTACATTGGCGACCACCGCACGCCGACAGCCGGCGCCGAGGAGCTCAAGCCCACACCGCGCAGCGAGACGGCCGCGCAGGCCGCGAAGCCGGCGGCGAACGGCGCGTCGACCCCCAGCGCCGATGCGGTGCCCGAGCAGAAGTACGACTTCTACGACATGCTGCCTAACTACGAGGTGGTGGTGCCGGAGAAGGAGCGCGACGTGAAGCGCCCCACGACCACTGCGCCCATCGACCAGCCGGGCACCTACTTCCTGCAGGCGGGGTCGTATCGCGGCCAGCCCGATGCCGAGCGCGTGCGCACGCAGCTGGAGAAGCAGGGCATCCAGGCCACCGTGCAGCGCGTGGCAGTGGACGCCGACGTCTGGCATCGCGTGCGCGTCGGGCCCATCAAGGATCTGACGCAGCTGAACCGCATCCGCAAGCAACTGCAGGCGGCGGACTTCGATGCGCTGGTGATCCGCGTCAGCGACTAGCGTCGCACTTTCGCCGGGTTGGCGAGCCCGCCGCGCGACGCGGCGGGCCACGTTGCTACTCTTCCTCGCCGCGCCCGATCTCGATGCCCAGCGAACGCAGCTTGCGATACAGATGCGTGCGTTCCATGCCGACGCGTTTGGCCAGCAGGCCGACGCGGCCGTGGCACAGCTGCAACTGCTGCTGCAGGTAGGAGCGCTCGAACTGCTCACGCGCCTCGCGCAATGGCAGCGCCAGCAGATCCTGCTTCACCAGCGGTTCGTGGCCGCCATTGCCGGGGCGCGCCGCAAGCTCGCGTTCCAGCTCTTCCAGCGCGATCTCCTCGGGACCATCACGCAGCAGCAGGCGCCGCACCAGATTGCGCAGTTCCACCAGATTGCCGGGCCAGGGGTAATTGCGCAGGCGGTTCTGCGTCGCGACGCTGAAGCGCCGGAAGCGCAGCCCTTCGGATTCGGTGAGCTGGTCGACCTGGTGGCGCAGCAGCTCGGGCACGTCTTCGGCGTACTCGCGCAGCGGCGGCACGCGCAGCATCAGCACCGAGAGCTGCGCATGCAGATCGCGGCGGAAACTGCCGTCAGCCAGATGACTCTCGATCATGGGCTGCGTGGTGGCGATGACGCGCGCCTCCAGCGCCACCGGCGTCTCTCCGGAACGCGCCATGCGGCCGCTGGCCAGCAGGCTGGTGAGCAGCGGCTGCACGCTCTGCGGCAGATCCTCCACTTCGGAGAGCAGCAGCGTGCCGCCGGCCGCCTGCGCCAGCAGGCCGGGCGCGGCACTGGTGCCGAGCAGCAGCGCCTCGAAATCGGCGTCGCGCACGGCGCCACAGCGCAGCACCACGAAGGGCAGACCGGCCCGCGGCCCCACGCTGTGGACGTAGCGCGCCAGGCCATCGCATTCCGAACCGGCCTCGCCCACCAGCAGCAACGGCGCCGGATAGGCGGCCAGCCGCTGCAGATCGGCGCGCAGCTGCTGCGCCTGGCGACTGCGGCCCACCGGCATCGCCGGCCATTCGGAGGAAAAACCGCTGGGCACACGGCGCGTGTCGAGCGCCTTCTCGACGGTGCGCAACAGCTTCTGCAGCGACAGCGGCTTCTCGACGAAATCCACTGCACCCAGGCGTGTGGCTTCCACCGCGGTCTCCACCGTGCCATGCCCGGACATCATCACCACCGGACAGGCATGCGAAGGATCCGCGGACCATTCACGCAGCAACGTGATGCCATCGGTGTCGGGCATCCAGATATCGAGCAGTACCAGGTCGGGCACACGTCGCGCTCGCGCCCGGCGCGCTTCGGCAGCATCGGCCGCCACTTCGACCTCGTAGCCCTCTTCAGTCAGGATTTCCTGCAGCAAATGCCGGATATCCAGTTCGTCATCGACGACCAGAATATGGTTGTTATTCATCATGCACGCTCCCTGCGCAGTTCTCCGCGCCACTCCGGCGCGGTCCGTATTCCGGCCTGAGCCGGTAATGTGACGACCACCCGGGCACCCCCCTCGGCCCGGTTGTCCGCTTCAATGCGGCCCCGGTGCTCTTCAACGATACGCTTGACGATTGCCAGCCCCAGTCCTGTTCCACGTGCCTTGCTCGTCACATATGGGTCGAAAACCCTGCCGAGCATTTCGGCACGGAATCCCGGACCGTTGTCGCTGACCTCCAGCGTGACCTGTCCGCCTCCTTCCTGAGGCTGCCACAGTGTAGCAATACGCACCCATCCGTCGCCCGATCCCGTGAGCGCCTCCAGCGCGTTGGTGATCAGATTGCCCAGGATCTGGCGCAACCGGCCCCGGTCGGCATCGATCTCCGGGAGCTGCGGGTCCAGCTCCAGGCGGATGGCCGCCGCCGGTTCCTGCAGACGGTACAGCTCGGCGACCTCGCTGACCAGATTGTTCAGGTTCAGCCGGGTGAGCTGCATGTCCGGCGCCCGGGCGTATTCGCTGAAGGCGTTGACCATCTGCTTCATGGCGTCCACCTGCTGCACGATGGTGCGGGTGGAACGCTCCAGCAGCTGCGCCCGCTCGCTGTCCATGCCGGGCATCAGGTTGCGGCTGAGCCGCTCGGCGGCCAGCTGAATGGGCGTCAGGGGGTTCTTGATCTCATGGGCGAGACGGCGCGCCACCTCACCCCAGGCGGCGGAGCGCTGCGCGGCCAGCAGCGCGGTGATGTCGTCGAATACCACGATCAGATCGCCCTCCTCGCCCACATCCGGCAGGGGGGTGCAGGCCCACAGCAGCACGCGCTCGCCGGATTCGCCGTCCAGCGTCAGCTGCTCGCGCCATTCGCACTCGCCGGCGGCCAGCTTGCGCGTCAGTTCCTGCATGAAGCGGCCGAACCAGCGCTGCTCGCCGCGCACCTCGTCCAGGCGCTGGCCCTGGGAGGCCGACAGCGGCGCCCCCAGGATCTGGTCGGCGGCCTGGCTGGCACCGCGCAGCCGCTGGTTGCGATCCACCACCAGCACGCCGCTGGAGAGGTGCGCCAGCACCACCGCCAGGCGCTCGCGTTCGCGCTCCACCGCCTCGTTGCTGCGCGCCGCCTCCTCGCTGGCGCGGCGCAGACGCTTGGTCATGTCGTTGAAGGAGTGCACCAGGTAGCCGAGTTCATCGCGCGAGGGCAGCGGCAGCCGCATGGCGAAGTCGCCCTTGCCCACGGCGCGGGTGCCGGCGATCAGATCCTGCACCGGGCGCATCAGCCGCTGCGCCGAGCGGATGGCGCCGAGCACGGCTGCCAGCACCGTCAGCAGCAGCACCAGGGTCAGCACCAGGCTGAAGTTGTACTTCAGCGGCTGGCGCGCAGCGGACAGATCACCGTACTGCGAGTAGGCGCGCTGCACGGCCTCGGCCAGCGCGGCCAGCTCGGTGGGCACCGGATAGCGCGCCAGCACGAAGCGCCGGTCGATGCGCGCCGCGCCGCCCACGCCGACCGCTGCCGCCGCCACCACCTCGTAGGCACTGGAGCTGAGCGGATCGAGACTGATGTAGCTGGAGCCATCGGCCAGCCGCAGCAGCACCTCCGCGGCCGGACGCGCCGGCGAGCTCATCAGGGACGCGCCGGAAGTGCTGGAAGCCAGCGCCCGGCCGTCGCCGGTGTACAGCACCACTTCGCTGGCGCCGGTGGCGCGCCGCTCCGCCTCCAGGCGCTGGTGCAGGCTGGCCTCGCTCTCCACCGCCAGCGAGCGCGCGAACAGCTCGGTGCGCTGCGACTGCTCGCGCAGCCGCAACTCCAGCGCCGAGCGCGACAACACCAGCGCGTCGTTCAGGCCCTGCTTGATCTCGATCTGGAACCAGCTATCGATGCCGCGGTTGAGGAACTGCAGCGAGAACACGTAGATGATGATCAGCGGCGCGACGACCAGCGAGCCGAAGATGACCACGGTGCGCACCGTGAGGCGCGAGCCGGGCACATGGCTGCGGTAATCGATGCTGAGCTGCCACAGACGGCGCACCAGCATGACGCCCAGCGCCACGGCCGCCAGCAGGTTGGCACCGAGGATCCACAGCTGCCAGCGGCTGAAATCAGCGGAATTTTCGGTACTGCGCGCCAGCAGCACCAGTGAGACACAGCCGGCCGCCAGGCCCAGCACATACAGCGCGCGCAGTGCTCCTGCCTTTATTGCGGCAGTGTCCATGTGTACCAGGGACTGGTGCGATACCAGTCGCCGCTCCAGAAGGCCAGCACGCGCAGGGCTGCGGACAGACGACCGCGGCGGATGCCGGCGCGCACACTGACGTCGTACGGCGGCCCGCCATGCAGCTGCTTGGTCACCATCACCGGCTGATGCTCGATGCGACCGAGCTGCTCCAGCGCCGCCTCCAGCGTGGCGAACGACTGCTGCTGCTCACTGTCGGGTTCGCGCACGACGTAGCGGTCGCTGACCACGTGATAGGACAGCTCGCGCGTGAGCTGCAGCTCCTGCAGCTGCTCGGCGAACCACAGACGCCGATGGCGGCTGACGCTGACATCCACCTCGAAGCTCAGCGTCACGCCATCGTGCAGCGCCGTGCGGATCTGCTCGTTGAGCGGGTACTGGATCAGGGCATCGAGCTGCAGCACACCGGCCTCATCGACCACGCTGGCCGAATGGACCGCGAATTCGCCATCGAGCGGGCCGTCTTCCGCGCGCGCGCTCAGCGACCCGATGGCCAGCAGCAGGCACCAGACTGGCCACATGAGTCGCGCAGTCGACATGCGGGAAACTGCCCCCCAGCAGCTACCGTCGTTGCAGGCAAGCATAATAGAACCCATCCGAGGGTGCCTTATCACCCGGCAACAGTTGCAGGCCATGCACGGTACGCTCCACGGCGGTGTCGGGCGCCGCCAGCCGCGCGCTCTGCGCCAGCGGCTGTTCTTCCAGGAAACGCTCGATGACGCCGTCATTCTCCTGCGGCAGCACCGAGCAGGTGCAGTAGATGAGCCGCCCGCCCGGAGCCAGCATCTCGAAACAGCGCTGCAGGATGGCGCGCTGGATCGCCGCCAGCGGCTTGATGTCCCCGGAGCGGCGCAGGATGCGGATGTCCGGATGACGGCGGATCACGCCGGTGGCCGAACAGGGTGCATCGAGCAGGATGCGATCGAAGGGCCGCCCGTCCCACCAGCGCGGCTCGCGCGCCAGATCCGCGCAGTGCACCTGCGCCGTGCGCCCCAGTCGCTGCAGGTTCGCGGCGATCAGGGCCACGCGCTCGGGCTGCGCATCCACGGCGGTGAGTTGCAGCGCGCCACCGGCCTGCTCGAGCAGCGCGCCACTCTTGCCACCCGGCGCCGCGCAGGCATCGAGCACGCGCTGGCCGGGCTTTGCATCCACGAGCACGGCGGCCAGCTGCGCGCCGGCGTCCTGTACGGAGACCGCTCCTTCCGCAAACAGCGGCAGCCCCGTCACCGGCACGGCGCGCTCCAGGCGCACGGCGGCGGGCAACCACTCAATGGCTTGCGCGCCGATGCCGGCGGCATTCAGCGCCTCCAGACAAGCGGCTCGCGTCACGCGATCCAGCGCCACGCGCAACACCATCGGCGCCGGTTCGTTGTTGGCCGCCAGCAATTGCTCCGCCTGCCGCGGCCAGGCCGCGCGCAAGGCCTCGTACAGCCAGCCCGGATGCGCGCTGACCGCGGCCGGATTGCGCTTCAGGCCGGCCTGCACGGCGTCGCGCTCGCGCAGATAACGGCGCAGCAGTGCATTCACCAGTCCTGCGGCGCGCGCCTGGCGCATCAGGCGTGTGGCTTCCACCGCGGCGTTGACGCTGAGCTCCGGGCGGTGCTGGGAGTATTCGAGCTGATGCAACGCCACTTCGAGCAGCGCCACGATCGGCAGCTGCAGTTTCTGGTCACGGCTCAGCAGTTGCTTCAGCAGTCCCTGCAGGCGGAAATGCCAGCGCAGCGTGCCGAGCGCAATGGCGCGGACGGCGGCACCCTGTTCATGCGTGGCGAAGGGCTCGAGCGCATCGTCGGCCGAACGCCCGGCGATCACCGCCGCGCAGGCCTCGGCGGCGCTGGCCAGTTGCCAACCGGCGCTGCTCATCCCAGCCTCGCGATGCCGGGATGGGCGTTCATGAATTCGCGCGCGCTGATGGCGCGCTTGCCGGCCGGCTGCAGCTGTTCGATGGCCAGCGCGCCGCGACCGCAGGCCACCTGCAGCGCGTCGTCGATCAAGCCGAGCACCGTGCCAGGTTCGGCGGCGCCGTGCGCACCCGGCAGTGCCCGCGCACGCCAGATGCGCAGTTGCGCACCCGCATGCCGGGTTTCAGCCACCGGCCAGGGATTGAAGGCCCGCACCTGCAGTTCGATCTGCGTCGCCTCGCCCTGCCAGTCGATGACCGCTTCGGCCTTCTGCAGCTTGGCTGCATAGGTTACGCCTGCGGCTGGCTGCGGCTCCGGCGCGATGCGCCCGGCTTCCAGCGCCGGCAGCACTTCCAGCAGCAGCTGCGCGCCCAGCTCGGCCAGCTCATCGTGCAGCTCGGCCGCCACGACGCCCGCGCGAATGGGCACGGCCCGGCGAAGCAACATGGGCCCGGTATCCAGTCCGGCTTCCATCTGCATGATGGTCACGCCCGTCTCGGTATCGCCGGCCAGGATGGCGCGCTGGATGGGCGCGGCGCCGCGCCAGCGCGGCAGCAGCGAGCCATGGATGTTCACACAGCCGAAACGCGGCATTTCCAGCACCGATCGCGGCAGGATCAGACCATATGCCACCACGACCAGCAGATCGGGTGCCCACTCACGCAGCGCCGAGCGCTGTTCCTCCGTCGCCAGCTTTTCCGGCTGGGCCACGGCAATGCCATGCTCCACGGCGTAGCGCTTGAGCGGACTCGCGGTCAGCTGGCGGCCACGCCCGGCCGGACGATCGGGCTGCGTCAGCACGCCGACCAACGGGTGTTCCGTGGCGTGCAGGGCACGCAGCGCCGGAACAGCAAATTCCGGCGTGCCGGCGAACGCGATCCGCAACGCTCAGGCCCGCCTGGGGGCGCGCCGCTCTTTTTCGAGTTTGCGCCGGATGCGCTCGCGCTTGAGATTGGACAGGTAGTCGACGAACAGCTTGCCGGTCAGATGATCCATCTCGTGCTGCAGGCAGACAGCCAGCTGGCCATCCAGGTCGCGCTCGAAGCTCACACCCTTCACGTCCTGCGCGCGCACCCGCACCCGGGCAGCACGCCGCACGTCGTCGAATACCTGCGGCACCGACAGGCAGCCTTCCTCGGTAGTGACTTCGCCTTCGCTGGCGAGGATTTCCGGGTTGATGAACACCAGCGGCTCGGAACCATCCTCGCTCACGTCGATGACCAGCAGACGGATGTGACGGTCGACCTGGGTGGCGGCCAGCCCGATGCCCGGCGCCGCATACATGGTGGCGAACATATCCTCGACCAGCTGCGCCAGCGCGGCATCGAACACCTTGACGGGTTCGGCACGCGTGCGCAGACGTGGATCCGGGAATTCGAGGATGGGCAGCAAAGCCATGATGGGCCTATGTTGGGGATGTCGGGCGCTTTCCAAGTTCAACTATACTGCCAACCGAGGCAGGCGCGTGATCTGGCGCACAAAGTTGACATGGATGGGTGTGCCGGGGCGTCGCCTTGCGTTTATAAGAGAGCGATCAAAACGGCCCCCGCCCGACCCCGCAAGGAGTTAAGGGATGTTCTCGAATCAATTGCTTGGCCCGCGCCAGGCGCTGCGGCTGGCCTCCGGCCTGGCCTGTGCCTGTGTGCTGTCGGCCTGCTCCCTGTTCCAGCCGCGCACCCAGCCCTCGGCCGCTCCGGCGGAGCCGCTTGCTGTGGCCAGCGCCGAGCAGGCGCCGCCCGAGCTGACCGCCACCGAGGCCGCTACCGACGAGGCCGACAACGGCTCGGCGGATACCACCACGGTCATCGGCGATGCCAGCGGCATGCTCAATCCCACCGCGCCGCGCGATTACGTGGTGCGCAAGGGCGACACCCTGTGGGGCATTGCCTCCATGTTCCTGCGCGATCCCTGGCTGTGGCCGGAGATCTGGTACGTGAATCCGCAGGTCCGCAACCCCCACCTGATCTACCCGGGCGATGCGCTGCACCTGGCCTATGGCAAGGACGGCCGTCCGCAGATCCAGCTGGAGCGCGGCAGCGCCGCGCGCCTGCACCCGCAGCTGCGCAGCAGCGAGATGGTCGCGCCCATCGCCGCCATCCCGTATGACGCCATCGCTGCGTTCCTCTCCAAGCCGACCGTACTGAGCAACGAGCAGGTCAAGGACGCCCCCTACGTCGTGGCACTGACCGACAACCACCTGGTGGCCGGCAACAGCAACGACGTCTACGTGAAGAAGCTCGGCGCCGGCGCCGGCGAACGCTTCCTGGTCATCCACGTCGAGGAAGCGCTGAAGGATCCGCAGAGCGGTGACAAGCTCGGCTACATGGGCGTGTATGCCGGCACCGTGCAGGTGACGCGCGCCGGCGAAACCGCCAAGGCCAACGTGGTCGATTCCGGCCAGGAAATCGTCCAGGGCGATATCCTGATCGCGGATACCAGCCCGGCGACGCTGAACCTGGTGCCGCATGTGCCTTCGAACAACGTCGCCGGCCAGGTGATGGCCGTGGTCAATGGCCTGCTGGTGGTCGGCCAGCACGAAATCGTGGCGCTGAATCGCGGCGCGGGCGATGGCCTGGCCCCCGGACACATCCTGTCGGTGGATCGCGGCGGCGACACCGTCAAGGATCGCTGCGCGCATATCGCCGGCACGCCGACCTGCCGCTGGGGCAAGAAGACCCGGCTGCCGGATGAGGCCAACGGCCGGCTGCTGGTCTTCAAGACCTTCGCGCGCGTCAGCTATGCGCTGGTGCTCGACGAACAGACTCCGATCAACGTCGGCGATCCGTTCCACAAGCCCTGATTCACGCGCTTTGACAGCAGATTCAGGGCCGGCCTTGCGCCGGCCCTTCTGTTTACGCTGCCCGCCATGGACTGGCTGGAGCAGCAACTCATCCTGGCGCGCGCCCCCGGGCTGCTGGCCACTCACCTGCAAGCCGCCGCGCAGACGGCCGGGTCGGCCAGCGCGCTGATCGGCGCCGACAGCCGCTGGCTGCGCGAACTGCAGCTGCCGCCTGCGGCCGTGCAATGGCTGGCCCATCCCGACACCACTCGCGTGGCCGCCGACCGCAGCTGGGCCGAATCGGCCGCCGTACAGGTTCTGAGCTGCCTTGGGCCCGACTACCCGCCACTGCTGGGCGAAATCGGCGACGCCCCGGCCATCCTGTTCGTCCGCGGCGATCCTGGCTGTCTGCTGGCGGCACAGGTGGCCGTGGTGGGCAGTCGCAATGCCACGGCCACCGGGCGGCGCCTGGCGCGCGAATTCGCGGCTGCGCTGGCCCAGGCCGGCCTGGTGATCACCAGTGGCCTGGCCGTGGGTATCGATGCCGCCGCTCATGCCGGCGCCCTGGAGGCCGGCGGCCGCAGTGTGGCGGTGCTGGGCTGCGGCCTCGATCGCATCTACCCGCCCGAACATGAGCCGCTGGCGCGGCGCCTCATGGCGCAGGGCGCCGTGGTCAGCGAGTTTCCGCCGGGGGTGGCGCCGCTGGCGGAGCACTTCCCGCGCCGCAACCGCATCATCAGCGGCCTGACGCTGGGCACCCTGGTGGTGGAAGCGGCCAGCCGCAGCGGCTCGCTGATCACGGCGCGCCTGGCCGGCGAGCAGGGCCGGGAGGTCTTCGCCATCCCCGGTACGCCGGGCAATGCCCTGGCGCGTGGCTGCCATGAACTGATTCGCCAGGGCGCCCGGCTGGTCGAAAGTGCCGGGGAGGTGCTGGCAGAGCTAAAAATTCCTCAACTAAAACAGTATCTTGACGATAACCTGCGGGCACCGCCGCAAGCCGCCAAGGAGGGCCGGCAGTTGGACAAGGACTGTAAAATCCTGTTAGATGCCCTCGAATTTGAACCGACCAGCATGGACGTTCTGGTCGCCCGCACGGGTTTTCCGAGTCCATCCGTGGCTTCCATGCTGCTGATCCTCGAGCTCGACGGCCGGGTTGCAGCGCAACCCGGTGGACGTTACCTGCGGACGGCTTGAGAGACGCGACGCGACATGGACAACACGGTTTTCGACATCCTGATTTATGTCTTCGACCACTACATGCTCGAAGAACTGCCGGCCAGCGCCGAGCGCGAGAGCATTGCGCGCGAGCTGACCAGTGCCGGTTTCGGGGGCGCCAGCGTGGAGCGTGCGCTCGACTGGCTGGCGGATCTGGCCGAAGAGCGTCGTCGCCCGAGCATGGCCACCCACGCCCGCGCGCTGCGCGTCTTCAGCGAAGGCGAACTCGCGCGCCTGCCGGTGGACTGCCGCGGCCTGCTGTATTCGCTCGAGAATTCCGGGATCCTCAGCGCCCATCAGCGCGAGATCGTCATCGACCGCCTGCTGGCGCTGGATGTGGAAGAACTCGACATCGACAAGCTCAAATGGGTGGCGCTGATGGTGCTCTCCAGCCAGCCTGGCCAGGAGGATGCCTACGCGCGCATGGAAGATCTGGTGTTCGACATGCCGGGGACGGTGCCGCATTGAGGCGCCGACCCGTAAAAGCGTCGTACCAGACCCCCGCGGCTCGTCCGCGGTTTTTCGTTTTTGGAGCCAACTGAATTCATGGCTGAAAATCTCGTCATCGTGGAGTCGCCGGCCAAGGCGCGCACCATCAAGAAGTACCTCGGCAAGGATTTCGAAGTGCTGGCGTCCTATGGCCATGTGCGCGATCTGATCCCGAAGGAAGGCGCGGTCGATACCGATCACGATTTCGCGATGACCTATCGCATCATCGAGCGCAACGAGAAACATGTCGAAGCCATCGACAAGGCGCTGAAGAAGGCCAGCGCGCTGTTCCTGGCGACCGACCCCGATCGCGAGGGCGAGGCCATCGCCTGGCACCTGCACGAACTGCTCAAGGAGCGCGGCTCGCTGAAGGAAAAGCGCCTGCATCGCGTGGTGTTCCACGAGATCACCAGGAACGCCATCCGCGAAGCCATCCGCGAGCCGCGCGATCTGTCGCTGGATCTGGTCAACGCGCAGCAGGCGCGCCGCGCGCTCGATTATCTGGTGGGCTTCAATCTCTCTCCGCTGCTGTGGAAGAAGGTGCGTCCCGGCCTGTCCGCCGGCCGCGTGCAGAGCCCGGCGCTGCGCATGATCTGCGAGCGCGAGGAAGAGATCGCGCGCTTCATCCCGCAGGAATACTGGACCATCGACGCCGAAGGCGAGCACAGCAACCAGAGCTTCCCGCTGAAGCTCACCGAATTCGGCGGCAAGAAAGTCGAGCAGTTCAGCTTCACCGACGAGCGCAGCGCGCGCGCCGCCGAGAGCACGCTGCGCACCGCCGCCGGCGCCGCGCTCAAGGTGCTGTCCATCGATCGCAAGCAGCGCCGCCGCAATCCGGCGCCGCCCTTCACTACTTCCACGCTGCAGCAGGAAGCTTCGCGCAAGCTGGGTTTCTCGGCCCAGCGCACCATGCGTCTGGCCCAGCAGCTGTATGAAGGCGTGGACATCGGCGAGGGCAATGTGGGCCTGATCACCTACATGCGTACCGACTCGGTGACACTGGCCGCCGAAGCCGTCACCGAGATCCGCGCCACCATCGAGAAGCTGTACGGCAAGCAAGCCGTGGCCGAGGAAGTGCGCGTCTACAAGACCAAGTCGAAGAACGCGCAGGAAGCGCACGAAGCCATTCGCCCCACTTCCGCGGCCATCGTGCCGGCCGACATCGAGAAGTACCTGGAGCCCGACCAGCACCGGCTGTACGCGCTGATCTGGAAGCGCGCGGTGGCCTGCCAGATGGCGCACGCGCTGTACGACACCGTGGCCGTGGATCTGCTGGCAGGGCCGGATGGCCCGGGCCGCCACCTGCTGCGCGCCAATGGTTCGACGCTGGTGAAACCCGGCTACATCGCCGTGTACCAGGAAGGCCAGGACGACAAGGCAGACGACGACACCGACCACATCCTGCCGGCCATGCAGGAAGGCGACGCCGTGAAACTGCTGGCGCTGCATCCCGAGCAGCACTTCACCGAGCCACCGCCGCGCTACACCGAAGCCTCGCTGGTCAAGGCGCTGGAAGAACACGGCATCGGCCGTCCTTCCACCTATGCCTCCATCATCTCCACGCTGCGCGACCGCGAGTACGTGGAGATCGAGAGCCGGCGCTTCACCGCCACCGACATCGGCAAGATCGTCTGCCGCTTCCTCACCGACCATTTCCACAAATACGTGGAGTACGGCTACACCGCCGACATGGAGGACGAGCTCGACGCCGTCTCGCGTGGCGAGGAGCCGTGGACGGTGCCGCTGCAGAAGTTCTGGGAACCGTTCATCCACCAGGTCGAGCACATCGAGAAGAATGTCTCGCGCGAACAGGTGGCGCTGGCGCGTGAGCTGGGCAAGGACCCGGTCTCCGGCAAGCCGGTGGCGGTGCGCATGGGCCGCTTCGGACCCTTCGTGCAGATCGGCACCAAGGACGACGAGGAGAAGCCGAAGTTCGCCGGCCTGCGTCCAGGTCAGAAGATGGACAGCATCGATCTGGCCACGGCGCTCGATCTGTTCCAGCTGCCGCGCAAGCTCGGCGTCAACGACAAGGGCGAGGAGCTGATCACCAATGTCGGCCGCTTCGGCCCGTACGTGAAGTACGGCGCCAGGTATGTCTCGCTGAAGACCGACGATCCGTACACCGTGAGCTTCGAGCGCGCGCTGGAAGTCATCAAGGCCAAGGAAGAGGCCGACGCCAACCGCATCATCCAGGACTTCGGTGTCGACAAGATCCAGGTGTTGAACGGCCGTTATGGCCCTTACATCACCAATGGCGAGAAGAACGCCCGGATCCCCAAGGAACGCGATCCCAAGACGCTGACGCTGGATGAATGCCGCGCACTGCTCGAAGCCGCACCGGTGCGCACCGGCCGCTTCGGCAAGCGCTTTGGCGGCCAGGCCGGCAAGAAGGGCGGCAAGACCGCGGCGAAGAGCGCGAAGCCAGCCGACACAGCCGCAGCTGCCGCGGAACCGGCGGCAAAGAAGAAGACTCCGGCCCGCAGGAAACAGGCAAGCGCCGCGGGCGCGGTAGCTGCCGAAGTCGTCGCGGATGCCGGCAAGGCGAGCGCCAGGCCCGCGGGCAACGCCAAGCCGGCAGCGAAGAAAAAGGCTGCCACCACAGCACGCACCGCCAGAAAGAAGGTCGCCAGCAGCGGCTGAGGGTTCGGTTAAACTGCGGCGATGAAGTATCGCCACAGTTTCCACGCCGGCAACTTCGCCGACGTGCACAAGCATGTGGCCCTGCTGGCGCTGATCGAGGCCTTGCAACGCAAGGATAGCGGCTTCCTGTACGTGGACACGCATGCCGGCCGCGGCCTCTACGACCTGGGCAGCGGCGAGGCACACCATGGTGTGGAAGCACGCCACGGCATCGTGCAGCTCGAACAGGCCAGCGGCCAGGGCAGCAGCGACGACGCGACCATCCAGCGTTACCTGCAGGCCGTCCAGGCAGCGCGCGGCGCCGCCCATGTGCCACAGGGTTACCCGGGTTCACCGCTGTTGGCGGCGCGCGCCTTGCGCAGTCAGGACCGCGGCTCCTGCTTCGAGATCCAGCCACCCGAATGCCGCGCCCTGGAGCGCTCGCTGGGCGGACTGCGCCGCGTGCACTGCGAGTGCGCGGATGGTTACCGGCATCTGAGTGCCGTGCTGCCGCCGCCGGAGCGGCGCGCGCTGGTGCTGATCGATCCGCCCTACGAGAACCTCAGTGCCGACTTCGAAGCCAGCCTGAAGGCCATCGAACTGACTTTGCAGCGCCTGGCCAACGCCATCATCGCCATCTGGTATCCGATCAAGGACGAACGCCCGATCAGCCTGTGGCTGGCACGCGTGGCGCAGATGCTGCCGGTGGCGACGCTGGTGTCGGAGCTGTGGCTGTATCCGCGCGATTCGCGCGTGGCGCTCAATGGCTCGGGCCTGCTCATCGTCAACCCGCCCTACCAGTACTTCGAGCAGATGCAGCAGTGGCTGCCGGCGCTGGCCACGGCATTGCAGGCACCACGTCAGGGCGGCGGCCACACCCAGCGCTGGATTCACCATGATCGCGACTGAAGGCGGCCAGCCACCGGATCGCTACGCGGTGATGGGGTATCCGCTGCATCACAGCCGCTCCCCGTTCATCCACGCGCGCTTCGCGCAGCAGTGTGCGCAGCGCCTGGTCTATGAAGCCCTCGAGGTGCGCCCCGAGGACTTCACGACTGCCGTGAGCAGTTTCTTCGCAGCTGGCGGCCGCGGACTGAACATCACCTTGCCCCACAAGCTCGCCGCGTATGAGTGGGCGCATTCGCTCAGCGAACGGGCCCGGCGCGCCGGTGCCGTGAATACACTGGCGGTGCAAGGCGATGGCACCGTGCTCGGCGACAACACCGATGGCGCCGGCCTGGTGCGTGACCTGACGGTCAACCTGCGCCACGACCTGCGCGGCCAGCGCGTGCTGATACTCGGCGCCGGCGGCGCGGCGCGCGGCGTCATCGGACCCCTGCTCGAATGCGGGCCGTCGGAGTTGGCCGTGACCAACCGCACCGAATCGCGCGCGCTGAACCTGGTGTCGGATTTCATCGCCGCGGATCCCGGCCTGGCCACCGTGTTGCGCGCCTACTCCGTCGCTGCCCTGGCAGGCGCCTTCGATGTGATCATCAACGCCACATCGGCCAGTCTCGCCGGCGAACTGCCCGAAATCGGTCCACCCCAGGTGCACACCACGACGCTGTGCTACGACATGGCCTACGGCAGCGAACCGACAGTGTTCGTACGCTGGGCGCGCGCCCACCACCTGCGTGCCGAGATGGGACTGGGCATGCTGGTCGAGCAGGCCGCGGAATCTTTCTTCCTCTGGCGCGGCGTGCGACCGCAGACGCGCGCCGTCCTCGCCGAGCTGCAGCAGCTGACGCAGAGCGCTGGGCGCTGAGATCCGCGACCGCCGCCGAGCTGCTGTCGCTGGCCGCGCTCAGCAACCCGCCGCATCGCTCTGCGGCAAGCGACTCAAAGCTGCTTCGGTATCGGCAATGGCGGCGCGCACCGAATCATTGCTGTGCAGACGAGCCTGCCGCAGGGCTGCAGTGGCACTTTTGCGGCATTGCTGATCGACCAGAGTCTGCGCCAGATTGTTCCACGGCTCGGGCAGGGAAGGATCGAGCTCGGTGGCACGTCGATACGCTTCCGTGGCGGCGCGCAGTTCGCCCCGCCCGTAGCGCGCGTTGCCGGCTGCAAACCACAGTCGCGCATCGTCGGGCCAGTGTTGCACACCGGCCTCGTAGCCGGCACTGGCGATCGCCGGCTCGCCAGTCTGCTCAAAGGCCGCGTAGGTATCGAGCCAGGCGCGCGCATCGGCGCTGGCGGGCATCTGCCCGGGACGCAATGCCACGAACGCCCATGAGTCCGCGTAACGCCAGGTGCGCAGGAAAGTGCTGAAACGCATGCGCTGCTCGGCCTTGACTCCGGAGCGCAGCACGATGCGATCCTGTTCCACACCGATGACGACTGCGTAATGCCAGCGCGGCCAGGAACGCAGCGCCAGATTCTGCAACACCAGTACCGGATGACCGGCTGCAACCTCGCGCGCGATGGCCGCCAGCTGCGGCTGCAGGGGATACGGCACACGCCCGAGGCGACGCGTGGCGGCGATCATCTCGGCCTGCAGACTGCCCTGACGTTCCGGCAGGTAGACCCGCTGCGCCAGTTCATCCGGCGTGGTGGCGACACCGGCCTCGACCAGCACGGTGGCCAGGGCCGCCGGCCCGCATTGATGCGCCTGCTGCGGAAAAAACGGCGTGTCAGCCAGCAGCGGCGCGGTGGTGATGGTTGCGCCGCGCGGAGCCGGCTGCGTGACACAGCCGGCCAGGAGCAACATCAGGCAGAGAGCGGCGTAACGCATGCAGACGCCGCCTCCCGCAGCCAGACTCAGCGGCGCGCCGGCCCGATCGACTTGAAGATGTCGATGACGCCGCACAGTTCGAGGATCAGCAGCACCACGAACACCACACCGACCAGGGCGAAGAAGTCGCCACCGGCGGGCGCCTTGTCGAGTTTGTCGGCCAGCTGCGTGACTTCACTGTCCGTCAGACCCGCCAGGCGTTCGTTCACGTCCGCGCGCGACACCCCCTTCTGCTGTAGGAGTTGGCTGACACGTTCGTTATCGAGCTGGCGCTGGATGCGGGCCAGGTCGGCACTGCGCGTGGACTGCTGCCCGGTGACGCTTTGCGTGGCGATGATGGCGGCGCGGGCCGTGCGCGCCCCCAGTGGCGCGAGAAACACCGCGCACAGCGTGAAAACGGCAATTCCTGAGGTTCGGGATGCGTACATGACGTTCACCTGCGACTAAAGAGCGGTAAAGCGAAAATCACATGCCGCAGTTTCGAGGTCTGCGGAGGGCGGCGTCAAGCCGGCGTGCGCCGCCTGCAATTGCCGGCGTCCGCGCGGCTTTCACCCCCCTTTCGACGGGCGTATCATCACGCGTCCCCAAAAAAATACTGCCAGACAAGAGGAGCAGACCCATGCAGCCCACCGACCAACCTGCAGAATCTTCCGCAGCCGGCCTGACCCGGCGCGATGTACTGCTGGCTTCGGGCAGCGCTGCGCTGGTCGCCGCACTCGCCACCTGGCCCAGGAGCACCATGGCCGCCGCAAACACCAGTCCCTACACTCTTCCCGACCTGCCGTACGCACAGAATGCGCTCGACCCGGTGATCTCGGCGAACACGCTGAGCTTCCACTACGGCAAGCACCACAAGACCTATGTCGACAATCTGAACAAGGCCATTGCCGGCACCGAATACGCCGACCTGCCGCTTGAGCAGATCATCCTCGCCACGGCGGGCAAGACCGACAAAGCCGGCATCTTCAATAATGCAGCCCAGCACTGGAACCACAGCTTCTACTGGAAGAGCCTCAAGCCCTCGGGCGGCGGCGAGCCGCCGGCGGCGCTGAAGGCCAGGATCGAAGCCGCGTTCGGCACGGTCGACAACTGCAAGAAGGAGCTGGCCGCCGCCGCGTTGGCGCAGTTCGGCAGTGGCTGGGCCTGGCTGGTCGTGGACGGCGGCAAGCTGGCCATCGCCAAGACGCCCAATGCGGAACTGCCGCAGATCAAGGGCCAGAAGCCGCTGCTCACGGTCGATGTCTGGGAGCATGCCTACTACCTGGACTACCAGAATCGCCGCGCCGATCACGTCAATGCCGTGCTCGACAAGCTGATCAACTGGGGCTTTGCCGCGGACAATCTTGGCTGAACCCGGGATCCGCCTGATGTGCACCGCCGATCTGCCGGCGGTGACATCGATCCAGCAGGCGTGTTATCCGACAGCACTGCGAGAAGCCGTGGCGACCTGCGCGGGACGGTTGGCCAACTGTCCCGACACCAGCTGGGTCGCCGCGGATGCACAGGGAGTGTGCGGTTATCTGGACGGCTATCGCAGCCGGCTCGGTCAGGTGGCGGCGCTGGATGGCCTGTACCACCACGCCGCCGTTGCCGACTGCCTCTATCTGCATGACCTGGCGGTCCACCCGCGGGTGCGCAGCCAGGGCGTGGCGCAGTCACTGCTGGCTGCGGCTGAACTGCACGCTCACCGGCAGGGTTTGGGGGTCATGGCGCTGACGGCGGTGCTGGACACGCCCGCCTACTGGCACCGACGTGGATTCGAGGATTGCGCGGCACTCGCCGCGAATGCGCAGGCCACCCTGGAGGGTTACGGCGTGCCGGCACGCTACCTGGTACGCTGGATCACGGCGCGCTGAAGGCGCAGCGCCATCATCAGCCTCAAGCCGGCACTGCCGCCACCGTCACGCGGTTGCGGCCACGCTCCTTGGAGTCGTACAGCGCGCGATCGGCGCGCGCCAGCAGCGCCTCGATGGCCTCATTCGCCTGATGCACGGCCACACCCAACGAGATGGTGACCGAGCCGGTGTGCTCATCCTGCGTGCCACGCCGGATGCGGCCGCGCTCGACCGTGGCGCGCACGGTTTCGGCCAGCTCCACGGCGCCCGCGATCGACATGCCCGGCAGCAGCATGGCGAACTCTTCGCCACCCACACGCGCCGCGATGCCGCGCCCCGCCAGACAACTCTTCAACACCTGCGCCACGGCGCTCAGCACTTTGTCGCCAAACAGGTGGCCGTGCGTGTCGTTGATGGCCTTGAAGTGATCGATGTCCGCCATCAGCACACTGCAACTGCGGCCGCCGCCCGTGACACAGCGACGCTCCACTTCCTGGTCAAAGGCGCGCCGGTTCAGCAAGCCCGTGAGCGGATCAGTGAGCGCCAGGCCCTGCACCACCTCCAGCTCTTCACGCAGCCGCACCACTTCCTGGCTCTTGTTGTGCAGATATTCCTGGAAGTTCTGCGTCCTGCCGCGCATCAGCACGGTATCGCCGATCAGCGAGGTGACCACATCGGTGAGCAGTTCGCGATTCGGCGTCGGCTCGTCCAGCTTCTGCTGCGCAGTGCTCAGACCCGCGTCGAACTGCTCCACGTTGCTGCGCACTTCCTGCGTCGCACCGCCGACCTTGTCGATGATCTCCTGCACATGAGCGCGCACCCGCGCCGACGCCTCGATATCACGCAATGCGACGAACTCATCGAACAGCTTCGCGATGTCGGCATCCTGCAGCGGCCTGCCGCTGGCGACGCGCGCGTCAATGGCGCTCTTCAGACCCGGATTGGTGCCGGCCAGATATTCGTACCAGACTGCGTAACTGAGCGGATGGAAGCCGGCGGCGTGGCGGGACATCAGCGGCAGGATCATTCTCAACAATTCAGCCGTCTGATCACGGCTTTCCTTATATCGCATGCTTGGTGCTTTCCCTGTCGTGTCCCGGTGGCGCACTCAGCCGTGCCTGGCTGGCGAAGGGCGGGATTCCCTGCTTTTGCGTAATCAGCAATTCACGCAGTTGCTCCATGCCGAGCGGCTCGCCGAACAGCTGGCCTTGCACCAGATCACACTGGCTTTCGCGCAGGAAACGCAGTTGCTCGGCCGTCTCCACACCTTCGGCCACCACATCCATGCCCAGGCTGTGCCCCATGTCGATGATGGTCCGCACCAGCACGGCGTCGCTGGAATCGGTGGCGGCATTGCGCACGAAGGACTGGTCGACCTTCAAGGTGCCGATCGGGAACTGCTGCAGGGCCGACAGCGAAGAGTAGCCGGTACCGAAGTCATCGATGGAGAGGTGCAGACCCAGCTCATGCAGCTGGTTGAGCATCTGCACGGTGCGGCGCGGATCAGCCATCAGCGTGGTTTCGGTGATCTCCAGCTCCAGTTGTTCGGGCCGCACGCCATGGCGTTCGAACACCTGGCGGCAGTCGAGAATGAAGCTGGCCTGCTTGAGCTGCTTCAGCGACAGGTTCAGCGAGATGCGCACCGGATGGATGCCCTGGCGCGCCAGCTGCTGCGAATCGCCGCAGACCCGATCCAGAACCCACTCGCCGATGGCGTTGATGAGGTTGTTCTCCTCCGCCAGCGGGATGAACTGCGAAGGCGGGATGTCGCCATGACCGGGCAACCGCCAGCGCAGCAGCGCTTCGGCGCCGATGATGCGCCCGTCGGTGGGATCCACCTTGGGCTGGTAGCGGATGACGAATTCATCGCGCTCCACCGCACGGCGCAGTTTGCTCTTCAGCATCATGCGCTCCACCGCCGCGGCGTTCATCTCCTGCGAATAGAAGGTGAAGGTGTTGCCGCCGCTCTGCTTGGAGTAGTACATCGCGGCATCGGCATTGCGGATCAGGTCGATGACGTTCTCGGCGTCGCGCGGGCATAGCGCCACACCGATGCTCACCGTCAGGAACACTTCCTGCTGGTTGATGTGGAAGGCGGCCCCGGCCGCGTCCAGCACCACGCGCGCCAGCTGCACCACCTGCGCACCGGCTTCTTCGGCATTGGCGCTGACGCCATCGATGAACAGCGCGAACTCGTCGCCCGCCAGGCGGCCCAGCACCGCCTCGCTGCTCAGCACGCGCGTCAGGCGCTCGGTCAGCACTTCCAGCACGCGGTCGCCCGAACCGTGGCCGAAGGTGTCGTTGACCTCCTTGAACTTGTCCATGTCGATGTACAGCAGCGCCACGCCATAGCCGCCGCGCAGCGCACGCGCCAGGGCCTGCTGCAGCAGGTGCTGGAACTGCATGCGGTTCGGAATCTTGGTCAGCGCGTCGTAGCGCGCCAGATAGCGGATGCGGCGCTCGGCTCGTTTGCGCTCGGTGATGTCGCGCGCCACGTAGATCTCGCCGGAGGAGGTGTGATCGCCGGTGGCGATGGGCGAGCAGGTGAAGGACACCGGTATGGTCTGACCACTCTGCGTGCGCAGCACCGTCTCGCCCGCATCACGCGCCACGCGCAGCGGCTCGTCACCCAGGCGGTCGGCGCGATCGAGCAGCTCCACCATGTGCATGCTGCGCAGCTGCTCTTCGCTGAAGCCGGTGAGCCGGCTGGCGGCTTCATTGGCAACGCGGATGGTGCCGTCGTTGCTGGCCACGAACACCGCCTCGGTCATGCCGTTGAGCACGCTGTAGAGGTAGTTCTTGGTATAGGTGGTCTGCCGCAGCGCCAGACGCATGTGATCGAAGGCGCGCAGCACGGAGCCCAGCCGATCCTCGCGCGTCACCGCGATGGGATGGGTGAATTCGCCGCGACTGATCAGCTCGGAGGCGTGGATCAGCTCCTGCATGCCATCATCCAGCGCCCGGCTCTCGCGCCAGGCCCAGAACAGCAGCAGCATGATGGCCAGCGTGGCCATGGCGCCGGCGATGACCAGCAGACGCGCCATGTAGGAATCCAGATTGCCGGGATTGAAGCCCGCGGCGATCGCCAGGAAACCCACGGCCACGGCCAGCGCCAGGCTGCACAGCAGCGCGACGGCGATTTTCAGCCGTGGACTTTGCAATTTGGCTCCCATTTCCCGAAATGCTTTTAGAATCATGCCGGATGAACTGCGCGGCGGCTACTGTGGATCTATTACTGACTGCGACCCAGCTCACCGGCCGGGAGGCCGGCCATGTGGTAGCCAGCCCCGACTGGGACTGCCTGCTGCACCCGGCGGCGGCGGCGGCACTGATGCGGATGCGGGCTGCGGCGCTGGCCGCAGGGCTGGAAGTCCAGCCAATTTCCGGGTTTCGCGACTTCGACCGCCAGCGCGGTATCTGGAACGGCAAGTTCCGCGGCGAACGTCCGCTGCTGGATCGAAACGGTGCGGCGCTGGATGCACAGAGCCTGGACGCGGCCCAGCGCATCGAGGCCATCCTGCAGTGGTCGGCCCTGCCCGGCGCCAGCCGCCACCACTGGGGCAGCGACCTGGATGTGGTCGAGGGTGGCGTCGTCGCCGGCGGCTACCGGCCGCAATTGATGCCGCAGGAGTACCGCGACGGCGGCCCCTTTGCTCCACTGAACCACTGGCTGCAGGAGCATGCCGCGGACTTCGGCTTCTTCCGCCCCTATGACCGGGACCGCGGCGGCGTGCAGCCGGAGCCCTGGCATCTGAGCTATGCGCCGATCAGCGTGCCGGCCTGTTCGGATCTGCGGCTCGAGGTGCTGGCTGATGCTCTGGCCGGTGGCGACGTGGATGGCTGGAGCGAGCTGGAGCCGCGGCTGGCCGAGCTGCATTGGCGCTTCGTGCAGAACGTCGCATCGGCAGACGGGGTGGTGGCTAGTCCCGCATCCAGGATTTCTTGAAATAGCCGAGCATCAGGCTGCGCGTGCGCGCCAGGGCCTGTGGATCGGCGGCCGACAGCGGCGGGCTGCGGCGCAGCAGCTGCCAGTTCTCGCTGCGCAGGATGCGCTGCAGGAACTGCATGTTGCGATCGATGGATTCGATGTACGGGTTGCGGCCATCGAACAGGATTTCCAGATAGCGGTAGGCGCGGCCGAAGGCTCCATCCAGCCGCGAGCGGCGTGTCTCGGCGACGAAGCCCGGCGTCTGGCGCAACAGATCCAGGCCGGAGGCATAGCGCACCTGCCAGCCACCCTCGGGCGCCTGGTTCATGGCCATGCCACCGAGCACGAACTCCGGATAAAGCCGGTCGCGGCACTTCTCCAGGTAACAGCGATCGGCCAGCTGCGCGATCATGTCGGCGGTGCCGAGCAGATGGCCGAGACGCACATCGCGCGCATCCTCCACCACCAGTTCCGCCATCGGCCGCTCGTAGCCGGTGAAATGCAGCAGCTCGGCGGCGATCGGCGCCCAGCGCGCCAGGCCCAGACGCGGCAGGTAGCGTTTGAGGAATTCCACACCGCGGCTGACATGGGTGCGCGTGAACTCGGCGCCGTGGATCTGCTGCGGATCGCCGACGCGGCGCAGGTAGCCAATGTCATGGAACAGCGCCAGCAGCACGCCCACCAGCGCGCGCTCGGTGCCCAGCTTCCACATCGGTTCCACCTGACGCTCGTAGCCCACCATCAGGCGCGCCATGGCCAGGGTGACATCCAGCGTGTGCTGGCGATCGTGGTAGATGGTCTCCACGCCGTCGAAGCCGGGGAAGCGGCCGGCGAACAGCGCTTCGAAATCGTTGAAGGCGCGCTCCAGTGGCGGCACCTGCATGTCCGGCCAGGTGGCGCTCAGCAGCTGCTCCACCGCGCGGAACACCGCGCGGGTCGAGCTGACCTGCACGGTATCCGTGATGTCATAATCACTGCGGCGGATGCCAAGCGTGTCGCGTTCCACCGAAGGCGGCAATGCGGGCGGATTGGGCTGCGGCTGCGCCATGAGAATCACAGTCTAGGCCCCGCCCATCGCCTGCGCCAACAACAGGGCGCACAGTTTCGTCGCCTTGCAAGATGGCGGCGATCTATATGTCAAAGTCGGCCAGCACCGGCGCATGGTCGGAAGGCTGCTCCCCCCTACGCGGCGCAACATCTATCTGACAGCTGCGCCAGGCCGCAGCCAGTGCGCTGGAACCCAGAATCAGATCGATGCGCAGGCCCAGGTTGCGGCGAAAACCGGCCGCGCGGTAATCCCACCAGCTGAACAGCCCGGCAGCCGTTTCGAACTGCCGGAATACATCGTTCATGCCCAGCGCGGTGAGTTCGGCAAGCGCGGCGCGCTCCGCAGCGCTGCACAGGATCTGGCCGGCCCAGGCCGCCGGGTCGTGCACGTCGCGATCCTCCGGCGCGATGTTGAAGTCGCCCATCAGCACCAGCTTCGGGTACTGCGCCAGCTGCTCCTGCAGCCAGCCACGCAGCGCCTTGAGCCAGCGCAACTTGTACTCGTACTTCTCCGAACCCACCGCCTGGCCATTGGGTACGTAGACATTGATGACGCGCAGCTCGCCCAGCGTGGCCGCCAGCACCCGGCGCTGCGGATCCTCGAAGTCGGGCATGTCGCACATCGATTCCACCAGCGCCTCGCGCGCCAGCAACGCCACGCCGTTGTAGGTTTTCTGGCCGCTGCACAGCGCCCGGTAGCCGGCCGCCGCCAGCGCCGCATGCGGAAACACATCATCGGTCATCTTGGTTTCCTGCAGACCGACGATGTCGGGCTGCGCGAGCCGCAGCCAGTCGAGCAGGTGCGGCAGGCGCACGCGCAATGAATTGACGTTCCAGGTGGCGATACGCACGGGAGAGCCTGCGAGAAATGCGGAGCACGATTCTAACCTTCCGCGCCGGCACCGAGCGCCCGCTCGTTAAGGTCAGACCCGGAGCAAACCACTATGCTTGCGAGCAAGGGGGGAGTCCCCGGGAGTGATGCGTGCGCGCTCGAACCCGTCTGTTGCTGCCTGCCGTCGCCCTGGCGCTCGGCCTCACCGGTCTGATGAGTGCCTGTCATTCGCGGGATGGCGCGCAGGACACCCTCCCCGGCAGCGACGCCACCGTCGTGGTCGGCGGCCATCCGATGCACTACCAGCTCTACGGCCACGGCACGCCGCTGCTGCTGCTGCATGGAGGCGGCAACACCATTGCCGGTTCGTTCAGCCACCAGCTCGCCTACTTCGCCGCCGAGCACCTCATCATCGCTCCGGAGCAGGTGGGCCAGGGCAAGACCCCGGACACCGATCAGGAGTGGAGCTACGTGGCCATGGCCGAGCAGACCGTGGCCCTGCTCGACCAGCTGAAGATCCCGCAGGTCGATGTGGTGGGCTGGAGCGACGGCGGCATCGTCGGCCTGCTGATTGCCAGCCGCTATCCCGAGCGCGTACGCCATCTGGTGGTCAGCGGCGCGAATACCATACCCGGTGCGACGGCGTTGACTCCCGACGCCATGGCCGGCGATGCCAGCTACGATCCGTCGACCGACAGGGACGGACGGGCGGCCTACACTCGCACCTCCGCCGATCCACCGGAGCATTTCCCGGTGTTCGCCCGCAAGCTGCACAAGCTATGGGACACCCAGCCGCTGGCCGGAGAGCTGGGCGCGGAGCAGCTGGCGCGCATCCGCGCGCCCACGCTGGTCATGGCCGGCGATCACGACATGATCAATCTGGAACACACCATCGGCATCTACCGCGCCATTCCGGGCGCGCGGCTGATGATCGTGCCTGGCACCGGCCACGACACATTGGTAAGCCGCCCGGACTGGCTGAACCCCATCATCGCCGAGTTCTTCGATCGCACGCCCGGGGCGTCGGAGGGCCAGCGCTAGTCGGCGAAGTCCAGGATCTGCCGCGCCAGCGCGGCGTAGTCACCGCCGAAGTGATGCCCGCCTGGCAGCTTCACGGTCTTGATGTTCGCACCGCGCAGCGACGCACAGGAGGAATCGTCCTCGTCGGCACCCTGCAGGCACAGCAGTTTTGCCGAACCCATGCGGCCGATCTCCGGCACGGTGGGGTAGCCCGAGGAGCCCGAGCCGGGAATCCAGCTGCTGACGTGGAATTCGAACGTGGCATTGGCGCTCAGACCCAGCAGGTTGGTGCTGACCACGGCCTCACGCGTGGCGGCCGGCAGACGGTTGTACAGGTACGGCAGCACGTCGGCGCCGAAGGAATAACCGATCAGCAGCAGCTTGCTGCGATTCCACTGCCTGCCGTAGTGCTGGATCACGCGCTGCAGATCGGCGGCCGCGGCCGCCGGGTCGCGTGCCTTCCAGTAGTACTTCAGCGAGTTGATCGCCACCACCGGAATGCCGCGCGTCGCCAGCGAGTCGGCGATGTCCTGATCAAGCCCCGCCCAGCCACCGTCACCGGTCAGCAGCACCGCATACAGGTTGCTGGTGCTGGTGTCGGCCTGGCCCTTGGCCGGCACTTCCACCACTGGCAGATCACGCACTTCGGCCGCCACAGGCGTGGCCGGCGTGAGCGCCGCAGTCGCCAGGGAGTGGTAGTTCTGCAGGAACTGCGGCAGCCAGTTGCGCTCCACCGAGTAGCCATGCCCCACCTTGGGCAGCCACACCAGCATGCCATTGCGCGTCTTGTTGACGAAGTCGCGCGTCTCGGGCGGATTGCACACCTCATCGATGTCGCCCTGGAATACCACCCACGGCGTGCTGTTGGTGGTCGAGGTGCGGAACAGCACGCCCTTCACCGGATCGTTGTCGCTGGGCGCCGCGCCGGCCCTGGGCCTGGCGCGCTGCACGTCATACTCCAGCCCGTTGGTGCGGCAGATGGGTTGCACCAGATCCAGATCCGGGCAGAAACCCAGGCTCATCACCCCGGCGAACGTCCCCTTGGGCGCCTGCAACGCCACCGCATACACCAGCGTCGCACCCGAGGAATACCCGACCATCACCGGCAGCAGGTATTCGGGCAGCTTCAGGCGTTGCTGCACCTCATGCGAGAGATTCTCGAAATCCGAACCGAAGTACTGACAGCTGGAACTGGGTTCATTGAGCACATTGCGGTAGTGACGGATGTCGATACCCACCACCACCGAACCCTGCTCGACCAGGTGATGGGCCATGTCGATGACACCCAGGTTCCAGCCGCCGTCGCCGGAGACGAACAGCGTCACGCCGGTAGGCTTGCCGGCCGGCTGATACACCGCCACCTCGCCGAAGCGGCCGTAATTGAAACGCAGGGCATCGTCCGGCCTGGCCGGCCTGGTCACCTGCTGGACATGCTGAGGCTTGCCACCTGCGCCAGCGGTGGCCGGCTTGTCCGCTGCCTGCAGCCATGGCGCGCCCAGCGACAGCAGCACAATCAGACAGCCAGCCCGCACCGGCAGGAGTTTGAATCGGTCCATTGCTTTCATTTGCTCACCAGTTCCCGGATGCCACCGGAGATCAGCGTCGATACGTCGAACAACACGCGCGGCAGCGTCAGCCCACCGGGCGAGGCCAGATAGCGCGGCTCCCACTCGGGATCGAATTTCTGTTTGAAGCGGCGCAGGCCCTCGAAGTTGTAGAAGGCCTCACCATGCCGGTACAGGAAACTGCCCATGCGATGCCAGGTGGGCGCGAGCGCGCGGTTCTCCAGACCCGACAGCGGCGCCATGCCGAGATTGAACCAGCGAAAACCCTGCGACCTGCCCCACAGCATCAATTCCGCGAACAGGTACTCCATGGAACTGCGCGGCGCGTCATCACTGAAGCGCATCAGATCGATGGACAGCTCATCGCCACTGCCGGCCGGCCAGAGATTGGCGAAGGCCACGATCTCGCCATGGCACTTCACCACGGCCACCGGGAATTGCGCGATGTACTCCTCGGAGAACGCGCCCAGCGAGAAGCCCTTTTCCGCGGTGGCCTTGTCTTCCAGCCAGGCATCGGAGATGGCGCGCAGACGCGGCAGGATCTGCGGCACATGGCTCTTGCCGATCAATTCAAAGCTCGCGCCATCGCGCTCGGCGCGCCGGCACGACTGCCGCAAACCCGCGCGCGCACTGCCGTCGAGCGAGAACAGCTGCAACGGCACCCGCGCCTCCTCGCCGAGCTTGATCAGCGTGAGGCCCAGATCCAGATAGCTGGGCAGGTGGCGTGGTCCGATCTGATAGAACACCGCGCGGCCGCCGGCCAGATCCACGCGCTCACGGAAGATCCACAGCAGTTCTTCCAGGTGCGCCGGGTTGCCCACCGGATCACCCAGTGCCACCCAGCTGCTGCCGGCCACCTGGTACATCAGGAAGGCCTCGGCACTGGGATGGAACAGCACCCGCTTGTCGCCGGCCAGCGCCGCGTTGCCCAGACTGGCGTCGGCCGTGGCCAGCACCTGCTTCACGCCGGCGTAGTCGATGGATTCAGCGTCGTGCGGCGGCAGGCGTGCCGGCCGCAACCAATGCGCCACGCTGAAGGCGCCGATCGCCACCAGCACCGCCAGCGATGCACGCAATGCGCGCGGTGCATCGCCATGCAACGCGAAAGTCCACCACAGCTCGTTGGTGTAGGGCACGCGCCGGTGACTGAGCAGCGACAGCCACAGCGATAGGCCGACGATCACGGCGATGCTGGCGATCCAGCCCGGCGAAAAGCGCTGACTGAGTATGGAAGAGGGCCGATAGAAGGCCGGCCGTGTCAGCCAGGTGACCAGCAGCACCAGCGCCAGATACAGCGCTTCCTCGAAATCCAGACCCTTCAGCAGCGAGGCGCCGATGCCTGCCACCAGCAACCAGAAAGTCACGTGATACGCAGCATTCAGGCGCCGGAACAGGCCACGCGCCAGGATCAGCAGCCCCACGCCGATGACGCTGCCGGCCAGATGCGAGGCCTCCAGCAAGGGCAGTGGCACGAACCTGCGCAATGTCAGCAAACGCTCATCGATGGCGGGCGTGGCGCCCGATACCAGCAACACGGCGCCGGCCACGAACACGAACACGCCGATGAGCTGTGGCGCCACCGGCATCAGCACGGTGCTCAGATAGCGCTGCGCCAGATCGCCGACGCGCAGCACGCGGCGATGCTGCACATAGATTTCATGCGCGGCAAAGCACAGCGCCGCCAGCGCCAGCGGCACCAGGTAGTACACCACTCGATAGGCCAGCAGCGCGCCCAGCAGCTGCGGCGCCGGCAGCTGCGGCAGCGCCACCAGCAGGATGGCCTCGAACACGCCGATGCCGCCGGGCAACTGGCTGAGCAGACCACCCACCACCGCAATCGCGAACACACCGGCGAAGGTCGGGAAATCCAGCGCCACACTCGATGGCAGCATCAGCCACAACACGCCGGCGCAGATGTTCAGGTCGGCCACACCCAGCAGCAGCTGCGGCAGCGACAGGCGGCCGCCCGGTGGCCGCAGCGTCCAGGATCCGATGGCCAGCGGCGCATTCGCGCTCATCGACCACAGCTGGTACACCAGCACCCAGCCGATCAGCAGCAGTCCGACGATCTGCGCCCAGAAGTGCCCCAGGTGCAGCGCCGTGGTGCCGGCCGTGGCCGTCAACAATGCCACGCCCGAGACCACTGACAGGCCGATGGCCGAGGTCAGCGCGCAGAACGACACGACCATGGCCACATCCAGCGTGGTGTAACCCTGGCTGGAATACATGCGATAGCGCACGGCCGCGCCGGTGAAGGCGGCGAGATTGAGGTTGTGGCCGAAGGCGTAGGCAATGAAGGCCGTCAGCGCGGTGCGGCCATAGGGCAGCGGCTTGCCGGCGTACTGCACGCCCAGCCAGTCGAAGCCGGTGAGCACCAGGTAGCTCAGCGCCGTCAGCACCACGGCGGCCAGCAGTGTCGACGCCGGCACACTGCGCATCTGCGCGAGGATGTCGCGCACATGGTAGTCGGCCAGCTCCCGATGCAGCACCCAGGCCACGAGCGCGAACGCCGCAATGGAAATCAGCGGCGTGATCCAGCGCAATCCGCGGCGTGCCAGCTCGGCGGTTTGCGCAGTGGAATTCTTCATGGCCTCAGGCTGCGATGCCGTACAGCTTCAGCAAGGCCGTGACGTCGGGCTTGCGGCCGCGGAATTCCACGAAGGCTTCGAGCGCATCGCGGCTGCCGCCGCGCGAGAGGATGCTGTCGACGAAGCGCCGCGCCGTGCCACGATCGAAGTCACCGCTTTCGGTGAAAGCACCGAAGGCATCGGCCGCCAGCACTTCCGCCCATTTGTAACTGTAATACCCCGCCGCATAGCCGCCGGCGAAGATGTGACCGAAGCTGTGCGGATAACGGTTCCACTCGGGAATCGGCACCACCGCCACGGCGCGGCGCACCTCGGCGAGGATTTCATAGACGCGACCACCGCGCGCCGGGTCGTATTCGGCATGCAGACGCATGTCGAACAGCGCGAACTCGGCCTGGCGCAGTGTCTGCAGGCCGGCCTGGAAGGCGCGCGTGGCGCGCAACTGCTGCTGTTTGTCGGCGGGAATGGGCTCACCACTGCCGCCGCGCGCGGAGATGCGCGTCAGCACCTGCGGCAGCCAGGCATAGTTCTCCATGAACTGGCTGGGCAGCTCCACCGCATCCCAGGCCACGCCATTGATGCCGGCGACGCTCGGATAGTTCACGCGCGTCAGCATGTGGTGCAGGCCATGGCCGAACTCGTGGAACAGCGTGACCACGTCGTCGTGCGTGAGCAGGCCGGGCTTGTCGCCGCTGGGCGGCAGCGAATTGCAGACCAGGTAGGCCACCGGCAGCGTGGTCGCGCCGCCCAGCGACTTGCGGCCCACGCAATCGTCCATCCAGGCGCCGCTGCGCTTGTGCGGACGTGCATAGGCATCCAGATAGAAGCTGGCCAGCTGCTCGCCCTGCGGCGTGCGCACCTCGAAGTAGCGCGCATCCGCATGCCACACCGGCACATCGCTGCGCTCGCTGATGCGCACATCGAACAACTGCTCGGCCACCTCGAACAGGCCTTCGAGCACGCGCGGCAGCGGCAGGTATTCGCGCAGCTCCTCCTGCGAGATCGAGTAGCGGCTCTGCTGCAGGCGCTCGGAATAGTAGGTGACATCCCAGGCGTCGAGCTTGCGGCCGGCAAAACTCTGCAGCTCGGCGAAATCGTTCAGGCCGGCCTGTTTGGCGGCCGCGATCAGGCGCTGCAGGAATTCGATGACCTCGGGCACGCTGCGCGCCATGCGATCGGCCAGCGCGTATTCGGCGAAGCTGCCGAAATCGAGCAGCTGCGCCGCCTCGTGACGCAGACGCAGGATGTTCTCGATGACCGGCGTATTGTCGAAGCGGCCGGCCGAGGGGCCCCGATCGGAGGCGCGCGTCACCCAGGCCTCGTAGAAGGCCTTGCGCAGCTGCGGCGACTCGCAGTCGGTGACTGCCGCCACGTAGGTGGGCTGGTCCAGACCGAACAGCCAGCCGGCCAGGCCCTTCTCCTTTGCCCGCGCCGCCGCCTGCTCCAGGATGGTGGCATTCATGCCGTTCACCTCGGTGGCATCGGTGACGTGATGCGACCAGTCGTTGGTGGCATCCAGCACGTTCTCCTCGAACTTCGCACCCAGCTGCGCGAGTTCCATCATCACCGCCTTGAAGCGCGCCTTCTTCTCGCCATCCAGCGCCACACCGGCCAGACGGAAATCGCGCAGCGCATGCTCGAGCACGGCACGTTGCGCAGCATCCAGCCGCTCGCCTTCGTGCTGCTCGATATACTGGTAGGCGCGGTACAACCGCTCGCTCTGCGCCAGGTCGGTGGAATAATCCGACAGCAGCGGCAGGCAGGCGTTGTAGGCGCTGCGCAGCGCCTCGGAGTTCATGACGCCATTGAGATGGCCCACCGGTGACCATACCTTGCCGAGACGGTGCCGCATCTCCTCCAGTGGCCGCACCACGGTGTCGAAGGTGGGCTGCTCCAGCGCCTCGATCTGCGCCACGCGCGCGCGCTGCTCGGCCAGCAGCTCACGCAGCGCCGGCTCCACATGCTCCGGACGGATGTCGGCGAAACGGGGCAGGACGTCGTCGGCCAGCAGAGGATTCGGGGGCATGTGCTGATAGCGTTCCAGATGGGGATGGAGCCACATTCTAGCGCCAGTGCCGGGTGTACCATGAGCACTGCTACGAGAAATTCATGACTGGCGGGACCATGGCCTTCGATTACGACCTGGTGGTGATTGGTGGTGGCAGCGGCGGGCTGGCCTGTGCACGGCGCGCTGCGGAATACGGCGCGCGCGTGGCGCTGATCGAATCACACCGCCTGGGCGGCACCTGCGTCAACGTGGGCTGCGTGCCGAAAAAGATCATGTGGAATGCCGCGCACCTGGCGCATGCCGTGCACGACGCGGCCGACTATGGCTTCGACGTCACGCTGGCCGGCCACGACTGGGAGGCCCTGCGCCGCAAGCGCGATGCGTACATCGAGCGCCTCAATGGCATCTACGAGCAGAACCTGGTGCGCAGCAAGGTCACGCTGATCCGCGGTCGCGCGCGGCTGACCGGCCCGACCACGGTGGAAGTGAACGGCCAGCGACTCGGCGCGGCCACCCTGGTGCTGGCCACGGGCGGTTACCCGACGATTCCCGATCTCCCGGGCGCGGAGCTGGGCATCAGCTCGGACGGTTTTTTCGATCTGGCGGCGCGACCGCATGGCGTGGCCATCGTCGGCAGCGGCTATGTCGCCACGGAGCTTGCCGGGGTGTTCTCGGCGCTGGGTTCGCACACCACGCTGGTGCTGCGTCGGGAGCGGCCGCTCAGCCACTTCGAGCCCATGCTGGGCGAGAGCCTGATGAAGGCCATGCGCGACGAGGGCGCGGAGATCGTCACCGGCGCCGTGCCCGAGGCGCTGCGCCAGAACTCTTCAGGCCAGCTCGAGCTGCTGGTGAAGGACGGCCGCGTGCTCGGTCCCTTCGATCAGCTGATCTGGGCCGTGGGCCGCAAGCCGGCCCTGGAGGATCTGGGTCTGGCGGCGCTGGGCGTGAAGCTCACCGATGACGGCTTCGTCGCCACCGACTACCTGCAGCAGACCAATCTGCCCGGCCTGCACGCCATCGGCGACATGACCGGTCGCGCCCAGCTCACACCCGTCGCCATTGCCGCGGGCCGGCGCCTGTCGGATCGCCTGTTCGGCGGTCAGCGCGACCGGCACCTGGACTACGAACTGATCCCCACCGTGGTGTTCAGTCATCCGCCCATCGGCACCATCGGCCTCACCGAGGCCGAAGCGCGTGCCCGATATGCAGTCGTGAAGGTGTACAACGCCGGCTTCGTGCCGATGTATCACAGCATGACGACGCGCAAGGTGCGTGTGGAGATCAAGCTGATCACTGCCGGTGCCGAAGAGCGCATCGTCGGTCTGCACATGATCGGCGAAGGCACCGATGAAATCCTGCAGGGCTTCGCGGTGGCCATCAAGATGGGCGCCACCAAGCAGGATTTCGACGACACCGTCGCCATCCATCCCACCATCGCCGAAGAGCTGGTAACGCTGCGTTGATCGAAGCAGGCGCGCGGGCACGACGCCGTCTAACGTCCGCCAGGACTGTGGTCACATGGAATCATGCGACCACAGTCTGGCATGTGGTGCGGACTTTGTATTATTTGCGATCGATGACTGCTTGCGCAGCCGGCGAGTAACCCAGCTTGTTGAAGGGATTCACCCCGGTGCGCGGTGAACCATACGGAAAGCCCGAATACCACCACTCGACGATCTTGCCGTCCTTCACGCGCAGCAGGTTCTGGCCGTACCAGGCGCCCGGATCGCCGTTCTGCGGCGCCGGCCAGCCGATGTCCACCAGTTCCCCTTCGGCCAGCAGGAACAGCACGGCATCGGTGCGATCCGCCGTGACCTTCTTCTGGTTCTTCTGCGCAAAGCCCGCGAAATCCTTGCCGGACGGCGCGTTGGCGATATGGTTCTTCAGATCCGCCGACAGATAGCGATCGGCCACCGCATAGTTCTTCTTGTTGAAGAATTCGTCGAAGAACGTTGCCACCAGCTTCTTGTTGGCGTCACGCTGCGCACGCGTGGTGGTCTCACCCAGCGGGATGATGGACTGCATGCTGACGGTGATGGGCCCCATCTGCGGGTACCACTTGGAGTAATCCGGCGTGGTTTCCGCGGCGCGCGGCGCAGCGCCGGCAGCGCCGCCGGGAGGCTTGCCGCCCGGAGCAGCCGCCCCGGGAGCCGCGCCAGGAGCGCCCGCGGCATTGGCGCCGGCCGGTGGGCCACCCGCGCCACCCGGAGCGGCGGCCGGCCGCGCCGACGTGTCTGAATTGGTCGGACCGGAATACCACCACTGCGTGACACGGCCGTGCTTCACTTCCATCATGTTGGAGGCAAAGCGTGCACCCGGATCGAGATCACCCTCGCGGGTCGGATACGCCATCATCGTGATGTCATTGTCGGTGACGATGAACAGGCGCATCAGCGACGCGGGGCTGGCGGCATGCGGCGCGCCGCCGGCGCGCGGATTCGGATTCTTGTATTCGGTGGGCTTCAGGAAGAAGTTCGCGAAGCCCTGCCCGCCCGAGGCCTCCTCGATGTCGTGATTGATGAAATTGGCATCCATCACCATGTCGGCAGCCAGCTGCGGATCGCCTTCGGCGAACAGCGTCCGGTGCAGCATCAGGCCCATGGCCTTGTTGGCCCGCTCCTGGTTCGGTGAGACGTCCGGCCCGTTGTCCAGGATCGGTGTCATGTCGGCGGCATTGGCCACCGCGGCGGCAACCGCCAGCGCGACCAGAATGGCACTCTTGCGAATCATAAATCCCCCCAAGCTCACATGTAGCTGTTCAAGAAACCTGTGTGGGCCCCACCGTCACTGCGCACGCGGTGCGGCAGCGGCCTGGCGCGGCGCGCCCTGGTCGAACCACCATTCGGCAATCTTGCCGTTGGCGACGCGGAATACGTTGACGACGAAACTCTGCTGACCATCGCCGCCGGGGCCGCCAGCGCCGGGACCACCGCCTGGATGCGCCACCATCACCAGATCGCCCTGGGCGATGATGAAGGTCTGACTGCGTGGCTGGGTGTAGACCTGCTGCCTGGCGTCGTTCTTGTCGATGAAGGCGCAGAACGCCTTGGCGCCCGACGGCTCATTGGCGTCGTGGTTGATGAAATCATCGGCGACAAAGCGGCTGCAGGTGTCGTGCTTCTTCTGGTCGAAGAATTCCCACAGGAAATCCATCACCAGCTTGCGGTTGGCGGCTTCCTTGGCCGCATCGGACGTGCCCGTGGGTACCAGCACCTTCATGTCGGCGCTGGTGGCAGCAGGCGCGGTGACGGAAATGGTCATGGCCAGGACGGCCAGAGCCAGCGACGCGGCGCAGCGAACCATGCAGCCCCCCTCTTTTGTGCCTTGTGGTGGAGGCGCAGCATGCCTCAGGCGGCTCGAGGTCGTCGAGCCGCCCGAGTGTCAACGTTTGTTAACGGCGCCCGCAGCGCCGCGAACCGATCACTTGATCGGCGCGTTCGCGACCTTCTCGAAGTCCATTTTCAGGTCGTCGAACATCTTCATGGCCGTAGCGCGACCGGCGCCGTAGACGCCGCCGCCCGGGTGCAGGAACGGGCCCACCAGGTAGAAGCCTTCCAGGCCCGGCACCGTGTACTGGGCCAGATCCGGCGTCGGACGGTGACCGCCGATCTGGTAGAAGTACGGCGCCACACCGTGCACGTCGCCGCCGACCATGCTGTTGGGCATGTTGCGGTGGTGATCCAGCGGCGTGACGATGCTGCGCTTGACGATGTTGTCGCTGGTCAGGTTCTTCACGAACTTCTGGTAGTGACGCAGGCTGCGATCGCCCATCTCTTCCTTGATCTCGTCCCAGCGCGCCGAGCCGCCCTTCTCCAGGTTGAAGGGCGCGAAGGTGATGCCGTGGAACATGCCCTTGCCGGCTGGCACGCGCGTCGGATCGCCGATGCTCTCGTCGCCGCCGGCGCCCAGCACGCGCTCGGAGATGCGGCCGCGCTTCAACGCATCGAAATCATCGAGCATGTCCGACAGGCTGTCGCTGGCCATGAATTCCAGCATGATGGCGTCGCGCACCGACGGATCGTCGGTGCGGAACTGGATCTGGCCGTTCAGATCGTAGTGGCTGACCATGATGCTGAACGCCGCCAGCGTGGCGCGTTCGGCACGCTGCAGCACCTTCTCCGGCACGCCTTCGATGAAGGCGCGCAGGCGGTGCGGATGGATGGCGCCGATGACGCCGTCCTTGGCCAGGATCTTCTCGCCGTCAGCCATCTCGAAGCCCCTGGCGCGGCCACCGGAGACCAGTACCTTCCTGACCTCGGCATTGCAGCGCACTTCGCCGCCGTAGTGCTCGATACAGCGCACCAGCGACTCGGTCAGCTTGCCGCTGCCGCCCACCGGCTGCGACACACCATAGCCGTGCATCAGGCCGGGCATCAGGAACATGCCGAAGCCGGTGCCCAGCTCATCCGGACACTGCAGGTTTTCGGAGATCAGGCGCAGCAGCCAGATCTTCACCTTCTCGCTCTCGAACAGGCCGTTGGCCATGTCCAGCGAGCTGCGCTGCATGGAGTCGAGCACGTCCTGGCCTTCTTCGCTGGAATCCAGCATGGCGAAGAACGCACCCAGCGGCGGCGGCGGGCTGTACATGCCGGCGAACATCAGCGGGATGAAGTCGATGCTCTTCCTGGCGAAGGCGCGATAGGTCTCGGCATCCTTCTTCGAGATCCTGGCGATGCCTTCGCAGGTCTTGTCCAGATCCTTATAGGCCGTCAGCACCGAGCCGTCGGCGAAGATCATCGAGTACGGCGTGCCGTAGCGATAGTTCAGGCCGAACCTGGAACGCAGCCCCAGCTCGTCGTTGGTGATCATGGGGTTGCCCTGGATCATGATGTGCACGCTGGAGTGCTCGTCATGCCAGTAGCCAGGGGTGTTCATCTCGCGCGTCACGACACCGCCACCGGGCCATGCCTTGCGCTCCAGAAGCAGCACCTTCTTGCCCGCCTTGGCAAGGTAGGCTGCTGCCACCAGGCCGTTATGGCCCGCACCCATCGCGACGACGTCGTATTGACTCATGTAAATTCCCCGCTGCAAGACAGATCAAGCCGGATTTAGAGTGTGCGCACCTTATGCATCCGCTGCTAAGGAGTAAAGAGGGAACAACCATGTGCCAGATCGAGCGGCGAGCGGAGCGAGGATTTCTTTATGCGTCATATGGTTGAGGGGCCCAACGGCCGTCGTGACCCGGTCGCCCTGATGGCCGAGGTCGAACATATTGTCGGCAGCGGTACCGCGCCCGAAGCCGCCCAGGACGCACTGGCCGGCCTGCGTCAACTGCTGCAGGCGATGGACCACGATGGCACCGAGCGCGACCAGCCCATGCGCGAGATTCCCGCACGCCTGGGGGACAAGTGGAGCTCGCTGCTGCTGCACGTGCTGCGCACCGGCGCCTTTCGCCATTCGGTGCTGCAACGGCTGATCAGCCTGATCGGCGCGGAAGGCAGCATCTCGCAGCGCATGCTGACGCTGCGGCTGCGCGCCCTGGAACGCGATGGGCTGATCCAGCGCCGCGTCATCGATACGCACCCTCCGGGAGTGGAGTACGCGCTGACCGACATGGGCCGCAGCCTGATGGGCCAGATCGAAGAGCTGCAGAACTGGATCCGTCGGCATCGCCCCGCCATCGAACAGGCGCGCAGCGCCTTCGCGGCGCTGAACGGCCCCGAAGGGATCGAAGCGGGCGACGGGGAATAGCGCGCCGGGGAGCAGCGGACCGGGAAAGCCCCTGCGCCGGGCCTTCCCGGCGCAGCGCGGCCAGCCTAGGGCTGTGCGGCCAGCACGCCGGATACCCACTGCACCAGGTCGGCGGCGGACTGGTCCGTGGCCTGCTGGAAGGCCGTGATCACGGCGGACAGCCGGCGCGACTCCGTGGCGACGCTGTGATCGATGGCCAGCGTGGCCACGGCCAGGCGGTCGTCGCGCCGCCCCAGGGTGGCCTGCCAGGCCACGTGGACGCTGGGCGCAGCGCCCTGCTCCACCGACTCGAAGTGCCGGATCTCCAGCCGCAGCAGCCAGTCGGCGTTGAAGGGTGAATTGGCGTCGAGCACATTGCGCGCCACACCGGCGCGCCGCAGCGTTTCGATGACCACGCTCTGCACGCTCTCCTGCAGGTCCGCGGCCCACTGCGCGCCGCGATAGGCGTCGAGCTGATCGCCGTCGAGCAGCACCGCCACCCGCGTGCCGGCCAGACCCGGCGCCGCCAGCGGCGCCAGCACACTCAGTGTGGCTTCGCTGCGCGCCGCCGTGACAGCGGGCGCGGCGGTGGCCGCGCGCAACACGAAGCTGCGGGTCGGGTCGGCCTTGCTGGTGAAGCCGCTGCATCCTGCCAGCGCCAGCAGCAACACCAACGCGCCACTGCCAGCCAGTGGTCCGCTCACCAGGCGCAACGCTGCATTCATCGGGCGATCTCCACGCCCGACCTGGCGGGCTGATAAATCAGTTGCGAGGGATCATCGCGCAGGCTGCGCGCCAGCTTGCGCAACTCCACTACCGTGTCGCGGCTGTCACGCAGCAGCGATTCCATCTGCGGCAGCCCCTGCTGCACGAAGGACTGCATGCCGCCGCTGTTGGCGGCGATGAATTTGTCCAGATGGTCCGTGGCCTGCGCGATGTGATCGGAGGTCACGCGCAGCTGGCGGATGGCCGCGGCCAGTTCGGGTGCGGCCGCGTCGGTGGTGCTGGCCATGCTCTTCACCACGCCGCGCGCCTCGCCGGTGGCGCTGCGCAGATCGGCCATCAGTGCATTGAAATTCTGCGCAGCCTGCGGCAGCTGCGCGCTGGCGCGATCCAGATTGTTCACCACATTCTGCACGGCCTTGATGTTGTCCTCGGACAGCAACCGCGCAGTGCGCGTCACCATGTCGCTGACCCGCGCCACCATGTCGGGCAGGCTGCTGACCAGCACATCGAGATCCGAGCGTACCGAGCGGATCACCGGGTAGCTCTCGCTGGGCACTTCCAGGATGCGCCGCGCCGGATCGGCCTGCGAGGCTTGCAGCAGATCGATGTAAAGCACGCCGGTCACGCCCTGCGTCGAGAGCTGCGCCAGCGTGGTGTCGGAAACCGGCGCGGTCGAATCAATGTCGGCGACCACCTGCACGCGGCCCGCGGCGCGCCGATCCAGCCGCACGCGCCACACGCGCCCGACATCCACGCCGAGGAAGCGCACCGGCCCACCTTCGGAAAGACCCGTCACACTGCCGTCGAAGTAGATCTCGTAGCGCTTGTAGTCGGTGTGGTCGCGTCCGTCCGAATACCAGTACACGAACAGGCCACCCATGGTGATGACCAGCAGCACGAACAGACCGACCGCCGCGTAATTTGCCTCACGTTCCATGCCGACCTCCGTGCGAGCGTGCGCGTTCGCCCTGGAAATAGGCCCGGATCCAGGGATGCGAGTGGGTACCGATGTTCTCGAGCGTATCGCTCACCATGCGCCGATCCACGATCACGCCCACCCGGTTGCAGGTGCGAAAGATGGTATCCAGATCATGCGTGATCATGACCACGGTGAGTTTCAGCTGCCGCTGCAGGTAGATCAGCAACTGGTCGAAAGCCGCCGCACCGATGGGATCCAGACCGGCCGTGGGCTCATCCAGCAGCAGCAGCGGCGGATCCAGCGCCAGCGCGCGCGCCAGCGCGGCACGCTTCACCATGCCGCCGGAGAGCTGCGCGGGATACTTGGCGCCGGCTTCCTCCGGCAGGCCCACCAGCTGCAGCTTCAGTCGCGCCAGCGGATCGAGCATGCGCCGCGGCAGACGCAGATGTTCCAGCATCGGCAGCTGCACATTCTGCAGCACCGTCAGTGATCCAAACAGCGCGCCGTGCTGGAAAGTCACGCCATAGGAGGCCTTCAGTGTCCGCAGGCTCGCCGCGTCCAGCGCCGTGATGTCCTGGCCGTGCAGCAGCACGCGCCCTTCCTGCGGCCGCTGCAGACCGAGGATGGTCCGCAGCAGCACCGACTTGCCAGTCCCGGAGCCACCGACGATGCCGAACACCTCGCCCTGACGCACTTCCATGTCCAGGTGATCGTGCACCAGCTGCGTACCGAAGCGGTTGACCAGCCCCTGCACCTGGATGACGGCAGCGTCGGCCATCAGATATCGAGCTCCATGAACAGCACGGCGAACAGGGCATCCGCCAGGATCACCAGGAAGATGGCCGCGACCACCGCCGCCGTGGTCAGCTCGCCGAGCTGACGCGAGGAGCCGCGCACACGCATGCCATACCAGGTGCCGGCCAGTCCGATGAGCACCGCAAACACCGGCGCTTTCACAATGCCCACCCAGAAAGTGGTGTTGGCAATCGAGTCCGAAGCACGATTGAGATATTGCGTAAGCGGCATGTCCAGCAGCGCATGACACAGCAGTGCACCGCCCACCAGGCCGATCAGATCCGCGACCAGCGTCAGCAGCGGCAAGGCGATCAGCAGTCCGAGCACGCGCGGCAGCACCAGCACTTCCACGGGATCGACGCCGGTGGCCTCCAGCGCGTCCACTTCCTCGTTGAGCTGCATGGCGCCGATCTCGGCGGCGAAGGCGCTGCCGGAACGGCCCGCCACGATGATGGCCGTGAGCAGCACGGCCAGCTCGCGCAGCACGCCGATGGTCACCAGATCCACGACGAAGATGTCGGCGCCGAACTGACGCAGCTGCTGCGCGCCCATGTAGGCCAGGATCACGCTGATCAGGAAGGCGATCAGCGACACGATGGGCACGGCGGTAATGCCCGTGTCGTACACATGCCGCACGACGGAAGTCAGGCGCAGGCGGCGCGGCCGCAGCAGGGCGCGCAGCAACACCAGCGTGGTGCGCCCCACGAAATCCAGGCCCGACATGAGCTGCTGGTAGTAGCGGACGGTGCGACGCCCGATGCCTTCCACCGCGTCCCCCGGCATGGCCAGCAGCGTGCGCTCCACCGTCTGCTCGTCGCTGTCGTCGCCGGGCTTTTCGCTGCGGCCCAGGGTCTTGTCGATCAGCGGCAGCGGCGTGGGCGCGCCATCGCTGAACTGCACGTCGACGCCTGCCGCGCGCGCACGCCGCACATAGTCATGCAGCAGCCACGCGCCCGACAGATCGAAACTCGCCTGGGCGCTGTGCAACTGGAGCTGGCGACAGCCGGCCAGTGGCTGGGCAGTGAGTTCGCGCTCGATGCTGCCCAGCGCCGCGGCACGCCAGGGGCCACTGAGCGTCAGCCGCAGGATGCCGTCGCTGCGATCCGCCACGCAGTACATGCGGGGGTTCAGCGCCCGGCCAGCGAGGTGCGGTAGTGAGACGAGGACTGGCCGTCGCGCGACGGCGTGCGGGGATGGGTGGGCTCAACCATGCTCGCAGGCTCCTTGGAAGTCGCGGGTCAGGGATGGGTCCAAGCTTAACTTAAAAACCGGCGGACGCGCCGCTCAGGCATCGTCGCGACGCCGGCGCACCTGGATGGCCAGCCGCAGCATCAGCGCGGCCGCCACCAGTCCCAGCCACAGCTGCGGACTGGCCAGCAGCGTGCTCGGATCGAGCCGCTCCAGCGCCGAGCGCATGCCCGGCCCGCCACCGCCCGGCCCGCCACCCGCGCGCGGGCCGAATACATTGCCCACCGTCATGTCGATCTGACGATTGAGACGGAACGCCAGCCCGAGCAGATCGCCGAAGCCGCGCTGCACGATACGGCCGAAGTAGTTGGTGCCGAAGATCAACCGCTCCAGCATGGCCACCAGCAGTGGCGGCAGCAATGCCCAGGCATAGACAGAGCGCTTGGCCCAGGCCGAAGCCAGCATCAGATAGGCGCCATAAGGCGCGTACCAGAGGATGGCGGCGAACACGCCATATAGCATCAGCAGCTGCGCGCGGAACCAGTCCGCAGCATCCCAGCTCAGCGTCGGCATGCCGCCACCGCCGCGCAGCGCCATCACGCCCAGCACCATCAGACTGGTGATGGCCGCCACCACGAAGGTACCCAGCGGCACCAGGATCATGCCCACCAGGTACTTGCTCAGCACGGTCTCGGCATCCGACACCGGCAGCGACTTCCAGAACAGGATGCTGCGATCACGACGCTCGGCGTACAGGCAGTCGAGCAGGTAGACGACCACCAGCGTCGCCGTGGCGATGAAGAACGGCACCGCCACGCTGACCACAGTGGCGGTAACCGTGTCCTGGCGCGGATCGCGGCCAAAGCCGCCGCCAAAGGGCAGATCGACGCGGAAGGTGAACTGCCCGAACAGCATGGGCAGCGCGAACAGCGCCGCGGCAATCACCAGCGGCGTCACCCACAGCATGCGGTGCTCCCAGAACTCGCGCTGCACCAGCACCCGAAGGAACTTCATGGCGCCTCTCCCTGCATCAGCGCGACGAACAGATCGGCCACCGAGGGCGCGCCGGTTTCACCCAGTGCCGTCAGCTCCGCATCCGGCGCCCGCTTGAACAGCATCACGTGGCGACCGAAGAGTTCGCGCTCATAGAAAGGCTGCAGCGCACGGGCGCGCTCCAGCGCATCGGCACGCACCTGCACCTGGGTGTAGCGGCGCGCGATCTCTTCCACCGGCGCATCCAGCAACAGCTTGCCGCCGTCGATGAACATGACATCGGTGAGCAGATTTTCCACTTCTTCCACCTGATGCGTGGTCAGCAGGATGGTGCGCTGCTTGTCGAAATAATCGTTCAGCAGCGTGTCGTAGAAACGGCGGCGATAGAGCAGATCCAGACCCAGCGTGGGTTCGTCCAGCACCAGCAGGCGCGCGTCGATGGCCAGGATCAGCGCCAGATGCAGCTGCGTGATCATGCCCTTGGAGAGCTGGCCGATGCGGCTGCCGCGCTCGATGGAACCACGCGCGAGGAAATCTTCCGCGAGCTGGCGGTTGAAGCGCGGATGCACGCCGGCCACGTAGTCGATGGCATCGCGCACGCGCAGCCAGCGTGGCAGCACCGCGGTGTCGGCGATGAAGCAGACCTCGTTCATCAGCGCATTGCGCTGCGTGGCCGGATCCAGATCGAGCACGCGCAACCGGCCCTGGTAGGAAGTGAGCCCCAGGATGGCCTTGAGCGCCGTGGTCTTGCCGGCGCCATTGCGGCCGATCAGGCCGACGATGCGGCCGGGCTGCACCGTGAAGCTGACATCCTCGAGCGCATGCAGCGCGCCGTAGGACTTGGAGAGCCCGCTGGCTTCAATGATCGGCATGATTCGGATCCTGTGCAGGGGAGTCGGCCAGCAGCTCCTGCGGGGAGAGCCCCAGGCGCAGGATGGTGGCGCGCAGACGCGGCCATTCGACTTCGAGGAAGCGGCGGCGCTCCTCGGCCAGCAGCGCCCTGGAGGCGCCGGGACTGACGAACATGCCCAGACCGCGACGCTTCTCGACCAGATTCTCGTCGACCAGCTGCTGGTAGCCCTTCAGCACGGTCAGGGGGTTGAGGCGGTATTCGGCGGCGACATTGCGCACCGAGGGCAGTGGATCGCCCTCCTTGAGCACGCCCTCGAGAATCATCGCGACCACACGATCGCGCAGCTGCCGGTAGATCGGCGCGCTGTTGTCCCATTGCGTGTCCGGGTTCATCGCCTGCCCTGTCGCTCCATCATCTCCCGCGCACATCGCGAGATGGCGCGGGACTGTAGCAGAGGCTTCGAAGACTGTTAGCCGAAACGCGACAGATGCTTCATGGCGGCCTCACCCTGCGGCGTGGCGATGCGCTCGAAACCCTGGTGGTGGCCCGGGTTCTGCGGCAGGTTGGCCAGGCCGGTGGACTGGCCGATCAGCGCAGCGATCAGGCTGGTGGCAAAAAGGGCCAGGGTGGCGCTGGCGGCAAGCTTGAAGCTGTTGTTGGCAATCGTGCTCATGGTCGTCTCCTGGTTCATGCTGCGCTGCCCTATGCAGCGCTGCTGTATCTCTCTGGTGTTGTATTTGACTACAACACTAGAGCCGTGTCAACGCCCTGTCCGAAGAAATCCCCTTGGCGCCCTGGAGGGCAAAAAAACCCGGCCCCAGGCCCTTGCCGCGCCTTCGATGGCCCTTAGAATCAGCGCACTTTTTCCACCCCGCTCCCTGGAGATCCGATGAAACAGCCCATCAATGTCGCCATCACTGGCGCCGCCGGCCAGATCGGCTACGCCCTGGCCTTCCGTATCGCCTCCGGCCAGATGCTGGGCGCCGACCAGCCGATCAATCTGCACCTGCTGGAAATCACGCCGACGCTGCCGGCGCTGCTGGGCGTGGTGATGGAGCTGAATGACTGCGCCTTCCCGACGCTGAACAGGATCGTCGCCAGCGACGACGCGCGCGTGGCGTTCAAGGATTGCCAGGCCGCGCTGCTGGTCGGCGCGCGTCCGCGCGGCCCGGGCATGGAGCGCAAGGATCTGCTGATGGCCAATGCGCAGATCTTCTCGGCGCAGGGCAAGGCGCTGAACGACGTGGCCGCGCGCGACGTGCGCGTGCTGGTGGTCGGCAATCCGGCCAACACCAATGCGCTGATCGCGCGCAGCAATGCACCCGGCCTCAATCCGCGCAATTTCACGGCGATGACGCGCCTGGATCACAACCGCGCGCTGTCGCAGCTGGCCGAGAAGACCGGCACGCATGTCACCGACATCAAGCGCATGACCATCTGGGGCAATCACTCCTCGACGCAGTATCCGGACATCAGCCACGCCACGGTGCGGGGCAAGGCCGCCAGGGATCTGGTGGAGCAGAAGTGGCTGGAAGAGAACTTCATTCCGACCGTGCAGCAGCGCGGCGCCGCGGTCATCAAGCAGCGCGGCTCCTCGTCGGCGGCTTCGGCGGCCTCGGCAGCGCTGGATCACATGCGCACCTGGTTCCTCGGCACCGCCGAGGGTGACTGGGTCAGCATGGGCATTCCTTCCGACGGCAGCTACGGCATCAAGGAAGGCATCATCTACTCGTACCCGGTCACCACGAAGAATGGCGAGTACCAGATCGTGCAGGGCCTGTCGGTGGATGAGTTCAGCCGCAAGCGCATGGAGCTGACCGAAACCGAACTGCGCGAAGAGCGCGATGGCGTGAAGGAACTGCTGGGCTGAAGACCCGGTGCGGGTCGGGCGGTGTGCCGAACACCCGCCCGACCCGCGCCATTGATTGCGGAAGCCGCGTCCTGCGCATCCGCATGCCGCCCCCGGCGGGGGCCGCAACTTCGGCTATAGTCACCCTCATCGCCAAATTCGTGCGTGCTGTCCGGGGGCGATCATGCTCGGTGCAATCCTGACCCTGGTGTTCGTAGTCGCGGTGATCTACCTCGCCTACCGGCGCCTGCCCTTGATCGTTTTCACGCTCACCTTCACCGTCCTGCTGGCCGCCTACATGGTGCTGGGCCAGCCCGGCGGCATCTGGGCCGGGCTGCTGTGGATCCTGCTGGCGCTGTTCTGGCTGCTGAACGTGAAGCCGCTGCGCATGGCGCTGATCAGCGGCCCGTTCCTGACCATCTATCGCCGCATGCTGCCCTCGATGTCCAACACCGAACGCGAGGCGCTCGAGGCCGGCACGGTGTGGTGGGATGGCGAGCTGTTCACCGGCAATCCCGACTGGTCCAAGCTGCTGGCCACGCCGCCGCCGAAGCTCTCGGCCGAAGAGCAGCACTTCCTCGATGTCACCTGCGACGAGCTGTGCGCCATGCTCGATGACTTCGACATCACGCATCGGCGCGCCGATCTGCCACCCGAGGTCTGGCAGTTCCTGAAGGACAAGGGTTTCTTCGCGATGATCATCCCGAAGAAATACGGCGGCCTGGAGTTCTGCACCTACGCGCAATCCAGTGTGCTGGTGAAACTGGCCGGACGCAGCGTCACCTGCGCCTCCACCGTGGCCGTGCCCAACTCGCTGGGCCCAGGCGAACTGCTGAATCACTACGGCACCGAAGAGCAGAAGAATCACTACCTGCCGCGCCTGGCGCGCGGCGAGGAAGTGCCCTGCTTCGCGCTGACCGGACCGCGCGTCGGCTCCGACGCCGCCTCGATCCCCGACACCGGCGTGGTCTGCAAGGGGATGTACCAGGGTCGCGAAGTCGTCGGACTGAAGCTGAACTTCTCCAAGCGCTACATCACGCTGGCGCCCGTGGCAACGGTCATCGGCCTGGCCTTCCGCATGCTCGATCCGGACCGGCTGGTCGGCGACAAGGTGGACATCGGCATCACCTGCGCGCTGATCCCGCGCGACACGCCGGGCGTGCACATCGGCCGGCGCCACTTCCCGCTGAACACGCCGTTCCAGAATGGTCCGCTGCAGGGCCAGGATGTGTTCGTGCCGCTGGACTGCATCATCGGCGGACTGGCGATGGCCGGCCAGGGCTGGCGCATGCTGGTGGAACAGCTCTCGGTGGGCCGCTGCATCTCGCTGCCGGCCAATGCCACCGGCGGCGCCAAGGTCGGAGTGTTCGCCAGCGGCGCCTATGCGCGCATCCGCCGCCAGTTCAACACGCCCATCGGCCGCTTCGAGGGCGTGGAGCAGGTGCTGGCGCGCATGGTGGGCCTCACCTACATCATGGATGCGGCGCGCTGCGTGACCACGGCCGCCATCGATTCAGGCGAGAAGCCGGCGGTGCCGGCCGCCATCCTCAAACATCATGTCACCGAGTTCGGCCGGCGCGTCGGCAATGACGCCATGGACGTGCAGGGCGGCAAGGGCATCATGCTGGGGCCGAACAACTATCTGGGGCGCGGCTATCAGTCGATCCCCATCGCCATCACGGTGGAAGGCGCGAACATCCTGACGCGCAACCTGATCATCTTCGGCCAGGGCGCGATCCGCTGCCATCCGTTCGTGTTGCGCGAAATGGAGGCGGTGCGCAATCCCGACCACAAGGCCGGCGTGCGCGCATTCGATCGCGCGCTGTTCGGCCACATCGGCTTCACCATCTCGAACGCGGTGCGCTCGCTGGTGATGGCGCTGACGCTGGCGCGCTTCGAATCGGTGCCACGCACCGGTGCCACGCGCCGCTACTACCAGCACATCGAACGCTTCTCGGCCTCCTTCGCCTTCGCCACCGACGTGGCCATGCTGACGCTGGGCGGCTACCTGAAGAAGAAGGAGACCATCTCGGCGCGCCTCGGCGACGTGCTCTCCTATCTGTACCTGGCCTCGATGGTGCTGAAGCATCATGAGGATCAGGGCCGGCCGGACTCGGATCTGCCGGTGGTGGAATGGGCCTGCCGCGAGCTGCTGTATCAGGCACAGGAACAGCTGCACAGCGTGTTGCGCAATTTCCCGGTGCGCTGGCTGGCCGGCTTCATGCGCCTGTTCATTTTTCCGCGCGGCCTCACCTATTTCGCACCCGCCGACCGGCTGGGCCGCAAGGTGGCCGACCTGGTGCTGAACCCCGGCGAGGTACGCGACCGCCTGTGCGCCTGCGTGTTCCGCGCCCAGGTGCCCAACAACACGCTGGCCGACCTGCAGGCGGCGCTGGAGATGGCGGAAAAAGCTGAACCGCTGGAACGCAAGATCCGTATCGAAGGTCAGAAGACCGGACGCATCAGCGCGCTGGATCTGCCTGGGCAGATCGAAGCGGCGCTGCGACTGGGAATCCTGACCACAGAGGAAGCGGCCTTGCTGCGCGATTACGATGCGAAGGTCATGAAAATCGTCAACGTCGATGACTTCGCGCCCGCAGAGCTGGCGCAGCAGCCGGCCCACAGCGGATAAACATTCGCCCATGTATCTGGCCTTCTTCGGTCTGGCTGAAAAGCCTTTCGCCATCACCCCCGATCCGCGTTACCTGTACATGGGTGCGCGGCATGCGGATGCGCTGGCGCACCTGATCTACGGCATCAGCGACGCCGGCGGCTTCATCCAGCTCACTGGCGAGGTGGGCACGGGCAAGACCACCACGATCCGCTCGTTGCTGGCGCGCACGCCACGCAATGCCGAGATCGCGTTGATCCTCAATCCCATCATGACGCCGCTGGATTTCCTGCAGACCCTGTGCGAGGAACTGGGATTGGGCGTGCCGGACAGCGCCGAGGGCAGCACCAAGGAGCTGATCGACCAGTTGAATCGCTTCCTGCTGCGCATGCATGCCGAGGGGCGGCGCGTGGTGCTGATCGTCGATGAGGCACAAAACCTGGCGCCGGCCGTGCTCGAACAGATCCGGTTGCTGACCAATCTGGAAACCGAAACGCAGAAACTGCTGCAGATCATCCTGATCGGCCAGCCCGAACTGCGCGAGCTGCTGGGCCGCAACGACCTGCGCCAGCTGGCCCAGCGCATCACCGCGCGCTACCACCTCGACCCGCTGTCGCAGGAAGACACCGCGGCCTATGTGCGCCACCGCCTGCGCGTGGCCGGCGCGACCTCGGACATCTTCACACCCGGCGCATTGCGCGAAATTTATCGCGCCAGCGGCGGCGTACCGCGCCTGATCAACATCCTGTGCGATCGCGCACTGCTGGCCGCCTACACCACCGAACACCATCAGGTGGGCGCAACGCTGGTCCGCCGCGCCAGCGCCGAAGTGCTGGGCCACAGCCTCACGCCGGCTTGGCTACCCTGGGCCGTGGGCGGTCTGTCCGCCGTGCTGGTCGCAGGCGCCCTGGTGGCCTGGTGGCGACTCGCGCCACATGCAACCCCCAACGCCCCGTCCATCGCGGCCGCTGGCAGCAGCAGTGGCGCGGCGAACAGCCCAGGAGGTGCGGTGGCGCCCGGCGCTGTCACAGCCGCCGGGACTGGCGCCGCGGGCGGCAGTGCCAACCCACCGGGTACCGCAGCTACAGGCGCCACTGCTGCGTCGGGCATGCCTTCGGGCCTCGCCGATCTGCTCAATCGCTTCCGGCCGGACACCGTCAGCGACAGCACGTTCACCACGCTGCTGGGCCTGTGGGGCGCCAAGTACACGCTCGGCGCCGATGACGGCTGCACGCAGGCCGCCGATCAGGGGCTGGAATGCGTGAGCCTGCGTGGTTCGTTCGGACAGCTGCGGCAACTGAACCGCCCGGCGATCCTGATGCTCTCGGACGAGAGCGGCGCCACCTACCAGACGGTACTGCAACGGCTCGACGACAGCGAGGCCGAACTGCGCTTCGGCACGCAGGTCGCGCGCGTGCCCATCGCGGATCTGGCGCGCTTCTGGTTTGGCGACTACCTGCTGCTGTGGCGCAACGCCAATGCACCGGTACGTGCGCTGATGCCGGGGTCACGTGGCCCGGCGGTGCGGCACCTGCGCGAGCAATTGATCCGCTGGCAGCATGGCACCACCACCGAGAGCGTGGTCAGCAAGGGCAGCGGTTCGGACCTGTTCGACAAGGATCTGGCGCAGATGGTAGAAGCCTTCCAGCGGGCCAGCCGGCTGTCGGTGGACGGTGTGGCGGGCGTGGAAACCCAGCTCGCGCTCGACAGCGCCTTGGCCATGCCGGGCACGCCACGATTGCGCGGCAGCTCCAGCGTGACGCATTAGTCAGGTACTCATGTCCTTCATTCTCGATGCACTGAAGAAGTCGGAAGCGGAACGCCAGCGTCAGACCGGCCCCGCGCTGATGGAAGTGCGCGTCGTGCCGCCGCGCCGACGTTTCCCGTATGGCTGGGTGGCGCTGGGCGTATTGCTGGGCGCGAACCTGTGGTTGTTGCTGTGGTTGCTGCTGCGCGAGCCGGCGGCGGGTGTTGCTGCGCCGAGCACCACGCCGAACGTGGCAGCCGCGCCCATCGCAGCGCTGCCGCCAGCCCAGAACGCTGCGCCTGCAGCGGGCACCGCGGGCGCGGCGCCGGAGGCTGCGGCCACCGAGCCGCTGAGCACCGATGCCTATGCGGCGCCTGGCGCGCGCGATTCCCAGGATGCGGCCACGTCGGGCTTCGACGCCGACACGGCCTCGGCGGAGAATCCCGCCGATCTGGCACCGGCCATCAATTCGGCGCGCGCCAATGGCAGCGTCCGCAATTACGTGGAGGTCTCCGGCAATCTGCCCGAGCTGCGGCTCGACCTGCATGTGTATGCGGAGAAGCCCGCCGATCGTTATGCGCTGATCAACATGCACAAGGTGCACGAGGGTGACACGCTGCCGGAAGGGCCACGGGTGCGCGAGATCACGCGTGATGGCGTCGTCATGCGCTACCAGGGCATGGACTTCCTGCTGAACCGCGAATAGCGGGACAGGCGTCCGCAGCAGCTCGTCCGGCCCTCAGCCTGCAGCCGGACGCCGCACCAGCTGGTTCAGATCGAACTCGACGTTCTCGATCTCCGCACGCGCCGGCGTAATGAGCTGATCGAGCAGCTTGCGGGCATTCATGTGATCCTGGATGCGGCTCAATGAATCCACGGCGATGAGCTGCCCCGCGCGCAGGTAGTAGGCCGAGAAGGCCGGCTTCGCCACATCACCGCGCGTGATCACCTCGTCGTAGCCGGCGCTCAGCCCCACCATCTGGAATTTCACGTCGTACTGATCCGACCAGAACCAGGGCGCCGCCGTGAAAGGCCTGGCGAGACCGAGCAGCGCTGCCGCGGCCGAGCGGGCCTGCTCCACGGCGTTCTGCACCGACTCCAGCCGCAGCAGTGAACCGTCGGGACGGCGCCGCGCGGTGCAATCGCCGGCCGCCACGATGTCGGGATCGGCGGTGCGTGCGCATTCATCGACGATGATGCCGCGCTCGCAGGCCAGGCCGGCCGCTGCAGCCAGTTCGTCATTGGGCAGCACACCCACGCCGAGCACCACGCAGCCGGCGCGGAACTCGCGGCCATCGGCACAATGCACGGCATGCACACGGCCCGCGACGGCGCTCAGATGCGTGATCTTCACGCCGAATTCGATCTGCACACCATGCGCCTCATGCAGGCGCGCAGCGGCCTCGGAAACAATGGGTGCCACCACGCGCGACATCAGCCGCTCCAGCCCTTCCAGCACCACCACCGCGACGCCGCGCTGGCGCGCCGTGGCCGCCACTTCCAGACCGATGAAGCCGCCGCCGATCACCACCAGCGGCAGCACCTGTCGCTCACAATCATCCAGCGCGGCGCGAATGCTCAGCGCATCATCGATGCTGCGCAATCCGAAGACACCGGGCAGATCGGCGCCCGGCAATGGCAACGGCCGTAACCGCGCGCCGGTGGTCAGCGCCAACTTCGCGTAGCGCTGCGTGCTGCCATCTGCGAGCTGCAGCGTGTGCGCGGCGCGATCGATGGCCACAACCTGCTGATGCGTGCGCAGCTCGATGGCACGCCGCTGCAGAGCCTCCGGTCCGCGAATAGCCAGTGCGGAGAGATCCGCGTGCTCCTGCAGCCACTTCTTTGACAGCGGCGGGCGGTTGTAAGGCGCGTGCACCTCGCTGCCGAGCAGCAGAATGTCGCCACCGTACTTCTCCTGACGCAGCGATTCGGCCAGCTGCAGACCGGCCTGGCCGGCGCCCACGATGACGATGGGTGCTTCTTCCATGAGCTTGCGATGACTGCGGGTCTGTGCGTTGCTGGCAGGTTTCAGGTCTGGCGATCCGGGAAACGGACGATGAGGCCTGCCAGTTCCGGCTTGATCTGGATCTGGCAGGAGAGGCGGCTGCCAGCGCGGCGCTCGGCGGCCACATTGAACAGCATCACCTGCTCGCTGTCGGAAGGCGGTGGCAGCTGTTCCATCCAGGCTTGATCCACATAGCAGTGACAGGTGGCACAGGAACAGGCGCCTCCGCATTCGGCTTCGATGCCCTGCACGCCGGCATTCATGGCGCCCTGCATGAGGCTCAGGCCATCCCCGATCTGCACTTCCACTGGGTTGCCATCCGGCTCGATGCACACCACGCGCGTCATCGCTGTCCATCACCTCATGCGCCCGCTCGGGCGTCAGGGCGCCTGTTATACCGCACTCCGGACACCGCGGTGGAGAATTGCGCCCGCTTGTTGTACTTTTTCATCGTCGGATCCACCAGCCGGGATTGTCGGCGCAGCCGGACAACCATCCTGAAAAAGCTCAGCAGAAAGATCCCGGAGTTCAATCTGTACGGCGAGGCGGGCCAGGCTTCGCGCCGCGATCGCTTGCACATTGAGGACATACAGTCGCGCAGCCGCCGCTACCGCTGGGAGATCGCCGCCCATACCCACAACGGTCTGTACCAGTGCCTGTACGTGCATGCCGGGCCGGTGCAGGTGCATGTGGATGAACAGCGCCGGGACCTGCAAAGCCCGGCCTTCGTGCTGGTGCCGCCCGGCACCGTGCACGCCTTTCGTTTCTCCGCCGGCACCGAAGGCTATGTGCTGACGCTGACACCCGATGTGCTGTTCGAGCACGACGGTACGCCGCTACCGCTGCTGCAGGCCTTCGCCGTCCCGCATGTGCTCAGTCTGAACACCCATCCCGAGGCGGCACAGCGACTGCGACAGCTGTGCGGCGAACTGCTGGAGGAATTCCGGCAGCCCGACAGTGAAGGTTCGCCGCTGTGTACCTGGCTGGCACGCTGCGTGTTGTGGCGTGTGGCACGCGAGCTGGTGCGGCATCGCGACCTGCAGAACGATGCGCCGCCTCAGCAACGCGCCTTCCTGCGCTTCCGCTCGCTGCTCGAGGCGCACTTCCTCGAGCACTGGCCCATCAGCCGCTATGCGAAGACGCTGGGGCTCACCGAAGGCCAGCTGAACCGGCGCTGCCTGCAGCACAGCGGCCACTCCGCCTTCCGGATGCTGCAGGATCGCCTGGCTCTCGAAGCGCGCCGCAGGCTGATCTACATCGCTCAACCCATCGGCCAGATCGCCGCCGAGCTGGGTTTCGAGGATCCTGCCTATTTCACGCGGTTTTTCCGCCGCCACACCGGCCGGTCGCCGCAGCAATTCCGGCGTGCGCAGGAGCGGGATGAGCCGCCGGGCTGAGCGTCGCGGTGGCCGGCCCGTTCGCCACGGCCTCGCAAGGTTCTATTGAGGGGCGCCCGGCGACGGCCCTGCGGGCGGAGGACCACCAGGACCGCCGCCGAACACGCGGCCATCTTCGAACGTAATCGTCAACAGTTCACCCGACTGGCGTCCGTCGCGCAGCGGATGGAAGGATACCTTCACCTTCTGCCCCACCGCGAAATAGTCGCTAGTGTTGGTGCTGCCAGACTTGCGGCTCACGTCTGCGACGCTGCCACCCTCGAAGCCCCACAGATCGCTGCTGCCCGCGGCGTTGGCAACCTGGATCCAGAACCAGGAATGCGGATTGCCGATCTGTATGCGCTTGATCGTGCCCGACACCTCCGCGACCTTGGTGTTGTCATACATGGCGGCGGAGTGATGCGCTGACGCAATACCGGCGCCCAGCAACGACAGCAGCGCGGTTGCAAGGATCTTCTTGTGAATTGCGAAATTCATGGATTAACCTCTTCGGTGGACAGTCTTGGCTACAGAGCGGGATTCCAGGCATTGTTGATGACGCAGGTGTCTTCCTCGATCTGCGCGTCCGTCTTCTCGAAGTAACGCGTGTACGAGTAAGCGGTGCGCAGCGACTTCGGATCGGTGGCCGTCATGCGATATTCGAGGTAGCGGCCCTTGTCGATCGGACGGATACGCTCCACCAGGTGCAGCGCATCGCTGGCGAGGATCTGCTCGTTCAACCAGGTGCGTTCGTTGAAGCCGATGGTGTCGATGACCAGCGCATCACCTTCCCAATGGGCGATCGAATCGCCCTGGAAGGCGTACTTGGGCTGGTAGTTCTGCAGATGTGGCCGGTCCAGGTACAGCGAGCGCAGATAGCCGTGGGAGACGTCTTCGAACAGCATCACCACCCGACCGGGCGCCGGCACCAGTTCGATCTTCGTGGCCGGCTGCGCCATCATGCGGAACGGGCCCACGGCCTGGCACAACGCATAGGGGTCCTGCTGACCCGGTTCACCAGGCCTGGGCCGAGCCGCGCTGGTCAGCGGCTGGATTTGTGCCGGCGAGCCCTGGTTCTTCAGGCCGCCGGGCAACACTCGGCCATCGGCGATGGATTGATAGGTACCAAGCAGCGTGGCATTGCGTGCTGCGCCGTCGGCTGCCACAGCGGAACTGGCCGCGCTCAACGCCAGCGCACCACACAGGATTTGATTCGGGAGGAAACGCATCGTGATGCTTCTCACCGCTTGACAGCCTGGCGGTTGAGGTTGAATTGCGAGATGGCCTGATCGCGCATGTAGGCCCAGGTTTCCTGCTCACCTTCATTGCCATTGCAGGAACTGGCGTTGTCCTCGTAGCTGCCGTCGGTGCGCTGGTAGTAACGCGTGTAGTCGTACGGGCCCGTCAGCGCCTTGCGGTCATCAATGGTCGACTGGATCTCCAGGAACTTGCCGTCCTTGACGGTGCGGATGCGCTCCACCACATGCAACTCCTCGGTATGCGGCTGCAACTCCGAGCCGAGCCAGGACTTGTCGTTGAAGCCGATGGTGTCGACGACCAGTGTGTCGCCTTCCCAACGACCGATCGAGTCACCGTTCCAGCTGGGGCGGATATTTCTCGGATGCCGACTGGTCAGATGCACGCGCCGCACGCCGACCTGCGACAGATCCTCGGACACCAGGATCACCTCACCGGGGATCTGCAGCACCATGTAACCGGCTACCGTGGTCGGATGGCGAAAGAAGCCGGTGGGTCCGCAGACCGCGCCTTGGTCATCGATGGCGCTGTACAGGGAACTGGCCTCCATCCGGGCCTTGGCCCACGGCAGCAGATGCGCGCTGGCCTCGACACCATGCAGCTTCTGCGGTGCATAGGGCTTGAGCGCCTCCAGCGACGCGCTACTGGCGGGACCGAAGCCGCCAGCGATGTTGTACAGACCAGAGATATCCGGCTCCTGCGCAGCCATGGCCACGGCGGCAGTCAGCGCACCGAGCAGCGCCAGAGACGTGGTCAGCTTGCGGATCATGGGGACTCTTTCGCCTCCTGAAGCTGCATCGACTGCCGCGTGACACCGGCGCGCACCACGGCGAATCCGGACAGCAGCGCAGTGACGACGATGTAGGCAGCGATCCAGCTCCAGCGATTGCCATCCCGCGCCAGGATCCAGGTGGCCAGCAACGGTGCCGTTCCACCCACCAGCGCAGCGCCGATCTGATAGCCCAGCGTCACGCCGGTGTAGCGCAACTCGGTGCGAAACAGCTCCGACATCAAGGTGCCCAATGTCGCAGTGATCAACGGCCACACCAGGCCGAAGCCGAGCAGTGTTCCCAGCACCAGTGCCAGCGTGGAGCGCAGATCCAGCAGCATGAAATACGGCGCAGCCAGCACAACCATCAGCGCGCAGCCGGTGAGATAAACAGGCTTGCGGCCGAAGTGGTCGGACAGCCATCCGGCCACCGGAATCGCCAGCGTGGCGATCAGGGCGCCCATCGCAACCACATTGAGAACAACGCCACGCGTATAGCCGAGCACGCCCGTCGCATAGCCGATCACGAACACCGTGAAGATGTAGAACGGGCCGGTCTCCACCATCTTGGCGCAGACTGCCACCAGCACTTCGCGCCAGTGATGTTTGAACACTTCGGCGATCGGCACCCGCACCTGCTTGCCGGCGGCCTTGACGCGCGCGAACTCTGGCGTCTCGTCGATGCCCGAGCGCAGCCACAGGCCCAGCGCCACCAGCGCCAGGCTGCACAGGAAGGGAATGCGCCAACCCCAGCTCATGAAGCTGGCATCCGGCAGCAGCGACACCAGGCTCACGCACCAGCTGGCCAACAGCATGCCGATGGTGACGCCGGTCTGCGGGATGCTGCCGAACAGACCGCGCCGCTGCGTTGGCGCGTATTCATAGGCCAGCAGCAGCGCCGCCCCCCATTCGCCGCCGATGCCGACGCCCTGCATCAGGCGCAACGAGATGAGCAATACCGGCGCCAGCACGCCCACGCTTTGATAGGTCGGCAACAGGCCGATGAGTGCAGTGCCAAGGCCCATCAGGCTCAGGGTGTAGACCAGCGACTTCTTGCGGCCGACGCGATCGCCGATGTGCGCGAACAGCGCACCGCCCAGCGGGCGGATGAAGAAGGGGAGCGCAAAGGTCAGGTAGGTCAGCAGCAGCGAAACCAGCGGGTCGTGCGCCGGAAAGAACAGCTTGCTGAACACCAGCGCGGCGACCGCGCCATACAGGAAGTAGTCGAACCATTCGATGCTGCTGCCTATCAGGCTCGCCAGCAGGATGCGTCGCGTTGGCATCTTCAGACTTATCCGTGATGACATTGGCGGCAACAACTTATCAACTCATAAGTTGTCGCCGATTCGGCCAAGGACCGACACTTGTTTTGTATTTGCGTAGTCCGGCAAAACAACTGCCGCGCCTCAACCCCCGAATTGAATAGGTTGGCCATGCTCGATGAAATCGACCGCCGCATCCTGCGAGTGCTGCAGAAGAACGGTCGCGTCACCAACCAGGATCTGGCCAATTCCGTACATCTCTCGCCCGCGGCCTGCCTGCAGCGCCACCGGCGACTGAAGAAGCTCGGATACGTGGTCGGGTACTCCGCCACCGTCGATCCCATCAAGACAGGCTGGTCATTGCTGGTCTTCATCGAAGTGCTGCTCGATCGAACCAATGGCGATGTATTCAAGGACTTTGCCGGCGCGGTAAACACCATTCCGGAAATCCAGGAATGTCACATGGTGGCGGGCGGCTTCGACTACCTCATCAAGGCGCGGATGCGCGACATGGGCGCTTACCGGAAATTCCTCGGTGAGACCATCATGGCCATCAAGGGCGTGCGCGAGACCCGCACCTATGCCGTCATCGAGGAAATCAAGGCCACCCTGACATTGCCGATCTGAACCTGCAGCCGGGCCACGACAGGTACTGTGCAAGCCCTTGGCTACGGAAACAGGCCTCTGACCTGCTTGGCCCTCCAGACCGTCTCAATGCCGATGGCCAGAGCGGCCTTTCGATGGGAGATGCCGTGCAGGGCGGCGTACTGGAGAACCCTGTCGAACGACCGGTCCATGGCATCGTACAGGCGCTTGGTCAGCTCCGCCTCGCCCCAGAAGAATTGCTGCAGATCCTGCACCCACTCGAAGTAGCTGACTATGACTCCGCCAGCGTTGCAGAGGATATCCGGCAGGACGAACACCTCGTCGCGACGGGCGTCCAGCACCTCATCGGCCTCCGGCGTCGTCGGGCCGTTGGCCCCCTCGGCCAGGATCCGGCAGTCCAGACGCTCCGCCAGCGGGCGGTCTATGACGCGCTCCATCGCACACGGCACCAGCACGTCGCAACGCGAGGCCAGCAGCGTGGCCGGATCGCACAGCAGCTCCGTGGAGTAGCCGCGCAGCACGCCGTGCGTACGCACATGCCGTTGCAGGGATTCGACATCCAGCCCGGCTGTCGAATGATAGGCCGCCGTGTGGTCGCTGACGCCGACCAGCCGCACGCCGCGCGCGGCCATGGTGGCGGCTGCGACGGCGCCGACATTGCCGAAGCCCTGCACGATGGCCGTACAGCGCGATGGCTTCATGTCCAGCCTGGACATCGCCCGATCGACGAGATGCGCGACGCCGCGGCCGGTGGCCTCGCGCCGCCCGACTGTTCCGCCGGTCTGCACGGGCTTGCCGGTCACGATCTCCGTCACCGTGCGGCCCTGGTACATGGAGTACGTGTCCATGAACCAGGCCATGACCTGTTCGTTGGTCCCCATGTCCGGGGCCATGACATCGGTATGCGGACCGACGAAGGGAATCATCTCCTGCATGTAGCGGCGCGAGAGCGCCTCGAGCTCCCGCGGGGAGAGCTCGCCCGGATCCACGGTGATCCCGCCCTTGCCGCCGCCGTAGGGAAGTCCGGCCAGGGCGCATTTCCAGCTCATCCAGACGGCCAGCGCCGCCACCTCCCCCATGTCGACGTTCGGGGCAAACCGGGTGCCACCCTTGGTCGGCCCCAGGCTCAGGTGATGCTGCACGCGGTAGCCCTGGAACACGGACGTCGAACCGTCATCGCGGTGGATCGGGCACGACACGGCGATCGCGCGCTTGGGCAGGAGGACGCGCTCGCGGAACTCCGTCGGCATCTCCAGGTGGTCCGCCACCGCATGGAACTGGAGCCGCGCCATGTCGAACACGGGCCCGCCGAAAAGTGGACTCTCGCTCATGTGATGTTCAGTCCAGCGGCGGGTAGCTCTGGACGCAGGACACGTCCCGGAACTCCTGCTCGTCCTTGCGAAAGCGCCGCGTGTACGAATAGGGCTTTTGCAGGGCCTCCGGATCCTCGGCCCGCATGACGTATTCGATCGCCCGCCCCTTATCGACGAACCTGAACGTCTCCACCAGATGCAGCTGGCCGCTGTGGCGTACGCCATGACCGTTGAGCCAGGTCCGGTCGTTGAAGTTCCGGGTATCCAGTGTGAGCACATTGCCCTTCCACGTCCCGACCGCCTCGCCCTGCCACGTGGGCTTTGCATCCTCGCGATGGGGCTGGCCCAGATTGACGACCCGGACACGCCCCAGCGACAGCTCCTCGAACAGCAGGACCATTTTTTCACCGTGCTGGACGATCTCGAACCTGATGTCGTCCCTTGCCATCATCCGGAACGGACCCAGCGGCATGCACTCGTTGAGCGGATCGTTCTGATCGCCGGGCGCACGCGGGAACGCGGCGTTCGGAACCACGGCTTCGGGAGAGCCCTGGCCGCGGTAGGCCGGATCCGATCGGTAGATCCCGCCCTCCCAGTCCTTCATCGGGGAGGCCTGACCGGCGCCGAGCGCCACACCTGCCATGGAGCCAAGGACGACGATCTGTATCAGACGTGCCGCGATCATGGCTTGGACCCCGTTTCATAGCTGGGTGGATGCGTCTTTTCCCACTCGATCGCCGACTGGCGCTGGCGCCACCAGAGCTCCGGCTGCCCTTCGTCGCCATTGCACAGCGACTCGTCGGACGCCTCCTGGAAACTGCGGTCGGTCCTCTTGAAATACCGGTTATACGTGTAGGGATGCTTCAGCGCCCGCCTGTCCGACACGGTGATCTGCATCTCCATCAGGGAGCCATCGCCAACGAGGCGGATGCGCCGCACCAGATGCAATTCCTCCGAGTGGGGCTGATTGTTCGAACCCAGCCAGCTCCTGTCATTCCAGCCGACGGTATCGACAACCAGCGTGTCCCCCTCCCAGCGTCCGATCGAATGCCCCTCCCAGCGCGGGGTCAGAGGCGCCGGATGGCTGTCGGTCATGTAGATCTTGATGACCCCCACCACCGGAAGATTGGCCGGGATGAAATAGGCCGCCTTCTGGGTCTGCATCCACACGAAGGGCGACGTGTTGGTATGGCGGAAAGGCCCCGCGAAATCGCAGACGGCGGCACTGTCCTCCACGGCCGTGTTGGTTTCCGCCGCCAGCAGCTTTGCCCACGGCTGCAGCGCCTCCATCGCCATCTGCTCCACGCTGGGAGTGTTACTGAAGCCCTGCACCGGACCCTGGTTGCTCATAAAGCCCTGTGCGGCCACCCAAGCGCCGGAGAAGTCCGGCGGCTCGGCCCCCTGAGCCGGCAGCGCCCCAGCCAGCGTGCAGAACAATGCGGTGATGCGTAACAACCTCATCATTACCTCCGTCAGGTGATATGGCGGGCATGCACCGGGAACCCGGTACATGCCCGCCGCGTTCCATCAGAAGAACTTGGCGCTCACTTGCACGCCGAACGAGCGCGGATCGTTGATTCCGGCCGTAGCGCTGCCGCTGCCAGTGCGGTAGTACACATTAGTGAAGTTGCGTACCCAGCCCCCGACGGAGTACTTGTTGTTGACCGACGTCCAGGTGACGTTGGCATTGCCGATCACGTACGACGGCTGCGTCACATACCGTGCGGCGAAGAGACCGCGGTACACGGAGGTGTCGAAGCCCGTGTACTGCTCGGTCTCGTAGTGGCCGTTCACGCCTGCTTCCAGGCTGCCCTTGTCTCCCATATGGAAGGTGTGGGAATAGGAAGCAGACACGGTCCATTCGGGAGCGTGCGGAGGCTTCTTGCCGTCGGTGGACAGCTCACCGGTCGAACCCAGTAGCGGATCGGTCAGGCTGACATTGCCCGTGTAACGCGCATGCAGATAGGCCGGGCTGAGGGTAAGGCGGTCGTTCGAGGTGAGCTGGAACACCGTTTCCAGTTCCGCACCGTAGAACTTCGTCGGAATGGACAGCGTGATGTTGCCGACCACGTTGTCGCAGACGGGGTAGTCGGAACACACGGACAGCGGCGTCTGCATCCCCGGATAGTCGTAATAGAACGCGGCCAGGTTGGCCACCACGCGACTGCCGAAGCGGTTCTTCGAGCCGATTTCGTAGGCCGTCATGGTTTCCGGCTCGTAGCTGGTACCCAGCGCACCCAGGCCACCCGGCCGGTAGGCATCGGACACCGAGGCATAGATCATGTTCTGCGAAGTCAGATCATGCTCCAACCGGGTCAGATACGTGAAGTTATTGGTACTCTCGTGGTACGTGGTGTACTTCTCGGTGCCGGCCCCGGTCGGGTACATGTTGTGCGTAGTCTGGAAGACATCGTCACCGCTTTCGCGCGCGCCCAGCGTCAGGCGGGTGCTGTCCGTGACGGCGTACGTGGCCTGACCATAGAGTCCCAGCGAAGTGATGATGTGGTGGACTACAGTGTCCGAAGTCTGGTCGTGAGCAATGAGGTCCGTAATGCCCCACATCTCGTCACGATAGAAATAGCGGCGCATATAGTACAAGCCACCCACCCAGGTCAGCTTCGATTCGGTATTGCTGACTAGGCGCAGTTCCTGCGAATCGGTATTGTAGTAATCCCAGGTGGTTTCGCCCATGCTGCTTGATGCTGCGCTGCCGAGGCTCCACTGGTCCTGATCGCTGCGCTGGACCGCCGGCAGGTAGGTCAGGGTTGCAAAGCCGAAATCGTAGGCGAGGTTCGCCCAATATTTCGTGACTTGCCGCGTACCGTAAGCTCCGCGCTGGTCGACGATCCGGTCGGTTACCTTTCCGGTCGCCGTATCGACGTAGGCCGACTCCTCGACGGTGGGCTGGGCCTCGAAATAGTTGATGCCGAACAGGGCGGAAAACTTTTCGTTCGGCGTCCAAAGGGCCTTGATGCGCCCATTGAGATAATCCTCCGACTCTATGTTGCCATTGTTCACCGTACCACGACGATAAAGGTTGAACGCTCCGCGTACCGCCAGGGTGTCGCTGAGCGGCACGTTCGCCATGCCCGTGATGTGCCGCAGGCTGCGATCGCCCACCTCGAGGGTGGTGGCGGCTTCCATATCCTGCTTGGGATCATTGCTGATGATGTTGACCGCGCCGCCCACGGCGGTGGCCCCGTACAGAGTACCCTGCGGACCACGCAGCACCTCGACGCGCTGCAGATCGTAGAAGTCACCGGACTGGTTGTTGACCACCACACCATCTTCGTAGATGGCCGTCGCCAGCTGCTTGTTGGCGCCGTCCACACCGATGCCGCGAATGGCGATCGCCGGCGCGTTCTTGGTGGAGCTGCTGTTCTGCAACGTCACCGAGGGCACGGCCTCCAGCAAGTCGCGGAATCCGCCGACACCGGTCTTCGCCAGCTCATCTCCGCTCAGGACGGTGACGGCAACGGCTGTTTTCTGCAGATCGACCGCACGCCGCTCCGAAGTCACGATGACTTCCTCAAGCGCCGACCCCTCCGCCTCTGCCACACTGGCGGCGCCCGCGTCCTGCGCTTGCACCACAGCCCCGAATAGTGGAAGTGTTCCGGCGAAAGTGAACGCCAGCCGGCGCCCATGCTTATGGTATTTCCGTTTCATCAATTTCCTCCGACCGCGTATAGCGGGCTGTTAATTGCCGCCCCCGCAGCTCTCGAACTCGTATACTTACTTGTACACTACTTCATATATCTTGCAATTGCTTTTTTTTGGCTCTTCTCAATCGTTTCTTTTGCCTCTTCGCCGATCAGCGGGATAGAGATTGGGACGCACGGCCGTCACTGCCAACTGGCTTGTTGCCACACGGCAAGAAGGCGGCCGCGGCCGCTCCCGATGCATGCTGCGGCTGAAGGTTCAGCCCGAACAACGGCGCTGCTGCAGTTGCGCGCGCAGCGTCCCGAGCGTCGCGTCGTCAAAGGGATCCGCTGGCTGCTGCCGAAGAACCGCGAGAACTTGCGGGAACTGGTATCGCAAGGCGCTGCGCAGCCGCATCGAATCATTGCGCCGCTCCGCCCAGAACCTGCGACCCTATCTGCCGGGCATCCTGGTCCACTGCCAGTATCGTTCCGGCACCAGCCCGATCGACGGCATCGACAAGATCAAGGTCATCAAGCGCATGGCCTGCGGGTTTCCGCGATTACGTCCATGTTCTTCCGCGAGATCCGGGCGGCTTTCCCCGGTGTTGGGTGAAGATCCTTTTTTCACCGCATCGCAAGGCGCGCGGGAAACCGCTCCCGGCCCGTCAGGGCTCCGCCATGAACGGATAGCGATAGTCTTCAGCCGGCACCAGGGTTTCCTTCATGGCCCGGGGAGACACCCAGCGCGTCAGATTCCAGATCGAGCCGGCCTTGTCGTTCGTGCCGGACTGGCGGGCACCGCCGAACGGCTGCTGGCCGACGACCGCACCCGTGGGCTTGTCGTTCACGTAGAAGTTGCCCGCGGCGTATCGGAGCCTGCCCGCCGCCATCGAAATGGCCGCGCGGTCGCGCGCGAAGACCGCGCCGGTGAGCCCGTAGTCGCTGGAGCGGTCGATCAGATCGAGCACTTCCTCGTATCGCCCGTCCTCGTAGACGAAGGCGCTGACGATGGGGCCGAAGAATTCCTCGCGCATGAACCGGGAGGCGGGATCGTCGACCTCCAGCAGCGTGGGACGAACGAAATAGCCGCGGGTCATGTCGGCGTCGCCGCCGGCCAGCACGCGAACGCCGGGCGCGCTCCTCGCCTCGGCGATGACTCCCGACAGCTTCCTCCATGACTTCTCGTGGATGACCGCGCCCATGAAATTGCGGAAATCGGCCACGTCCCCCATGCGGATCGCCTCGATCTGTGCGCACAGCGGCTCGCGGAGACGGGACCACAGGGAACGGGACAGGAAGAGCCGCGATGCCGCGGAGCACTTCTGCCCCTGGTACTCGTATCCGCCGCGGATGATGGCCGTCACGAGTGTGGGCACGTCGGCACTGGGATGCGCCAGCAGGAAGTTCTTTCCGCCGGTCTCCCCGACGATGCGCGGGTAGCTCCTGTAACGCCCGCTGCCCACCCGGGCGAGGATGGCATCGAATACGCTCGTCGAACCCGTGAAGTGGACGCCTGCCAGGTCCGGACTCGCGAGCGCGAGACCCGATACCTCCTCGGCATCCCCGTAGACCAGGTTGATGACCCCGTCCGGAAGGCCCGCTTCCTGCAGGATGCCCATGATGAAATGCGCGGAATACTTGGCTGCGGCCGACGGCTTCCACAGCACCGTGTTGCCCATCAGCGCCGGTGCGCTGGGCAGGTTCCCGGCGATCGCGGTGAAGTTGAACGGGGTCACCGCGAATACGAACCCTTCCAGCGGCCGGTAATCCACCCGGTTCCACACCCCCGGCGGCGAGAGGGGTTGCTCCGCATGGATGCGCCCCATGAACTCGACATTCCAGCGCCAGAAGTCGATGAGTTCGGCTGCAGAGTCGATCTCGGCCTGATGCGCCGTTTTGGATTGACCCAGCATCGTCGCCGCATTCAGGGTCGCCCTGCGCGGCCCCGCGAGCAGATCCGCGGCGCGCAGGAAAATGGCGGCCCGCTCCTGCCAGGGTGCGCAGGACCACTGCGTCCAAGCGCTCCGCGCAGCCTCCATCGCGTTCTGGACCTCGGTCGCGCCCGCCAGATGTGCGTCTGCAAGGATCCGGCCGTGCTCGTGCGGCATGATGGCCGCTTCGAGTCGCCCCGTGCGGACCGGGCGCCCGCCGATGACACAGGGCAGGTCCAGCCGGGTGGAAGACAGCTTCGCGAGCGCCGCCTTGAGTTCGTCGCGCTCCACGGAGCCGGCTCCATAACCTTTGACGGTCTCATTGATGGCTCGCGGAGCCTTGTCTTCGGCGGCACAGGCGACAAAGGTCATGGTCGGGATCCTCGATGAGGGAAATTCCGGCGGGCGGGATTTCCGGACAATCTCATATATTTCATCGTATATTGTTGGCATGCGCCTGGCAACATGTCCCCGGCAACTTCCTTGTCCTCCGGCAGCCCAGCCCGGCAAGCCGGCCGCGCCGTCCTGGCTCCGGTTGAATCACCCCTTCGATGCATAAATAATGGGAAATCCGCCGGGGCCGGAGTTGCAGCCCCGGTCGACTCCTTCGATCAGAGGTTACCCGTGGCCATAGTACGAACACTGTCCCGCGCCGTCCGCTCCGTGAAGCGCGCTCCCGAGACCGAGAAGGGCAGGACGGATCAGGACGATGTTTACCAGTGCCTGCGCAGCAAGATCCTCGCGCAGGAACTGAAGCCCGGAATCCGGCTCGTCGAGGACGAGCTGACGCAGATGCTCGAGGCCGGACGCACGCCGGTGCGCGAATCCCTGTTGCGCCTGCAGGGAGAGGGACTGGTCAGCCGGCGCAACCGTGGCTGGGTGGTCGAAAGCGTCGACCCCCGGGCATTCCGGAGCGTGTTCGAGGCCAGGATGGCCATAGAGGGCTATGCCGCCAGGCTGGCTGCCGAGCGCATCACGCCGGAGGCGCTCAGGCGTCTCGGCAAGTACGTGGATTCGATGGACGCCTGCGAAACCATCACGCGCTCGCAGCTCAACCAGCTGAACAAGGACTTCCACAGCGAAATCGTCACGCAGTCCCACAACCAGATGCTCATCGAAATGCATCAGCGCACGCAGTTCCAGTACTGGAACCTGCGCCTGCCCGTCATGTTCATGCGTGAGCAGATCGGCCACTCCAACACCCAGCACCGTGAATTGCTCGAAGCACTGAAGCACGGCGACGGTGCGCTTGCGGAGCAGATCACCCACGACCATATCGGCATCACGATGCGCATCGTTGCCGACGCGCTCGAGGACCAGTGAGCGTCCTCGAGGCCACCCATACCCACCTCTATCCCGGGGCGCGCCTGCGCATCCCCCCGCAACAGCGCACCTGCGAAGGGCCTCACCCGCCCTGGAAGAAGGGCGATGCCCTCACCCTGGTGTTTGCCGATCTCGCCAGTGCACGCGCGGCCGTCCTGAAGGTGGCTTCAGGGGAAGCCACGGTACGCGTGGAGGCCCATCGCACCCGACGCGGAACGGCGATCGATGCCAGGACGTGGCGGCTGGTCCCGGCCATTTTCGAAGACGGCCAGGACGGCTATCGGGTCCTTCGTCCGCGCGTGGCCGCCGCAAAGGCCGCCGTCAGCCCGAATGCGCCAGGAACTGGCGGCTCTCCTCGCAGCCGGGGGAGGAGAAGAACGACGCGGCGGTAGTGTTTTCCACGACGCGTCCGCCGACCATGAAGACGACCCGGTCCGCGAACTCCCGGGCGAGCGACAGCTGATGCGTGGCAATGACCATCGTGTATCCCTGCCGGGCCAGATCGCGGATCGTGGCCGTCACCTCCATCGCCAGGAGCGGGTCGAGCGCGCTGGTGGGCTCATCGAGCAGCAGCAGCCGCGGTTCCATGGCCAGGGCCCGCGCGATCGCGACACGCTGCTGCTGCCCGCCGGAGAGTTCCGCGGGAAACGAACCCGCCTTGTCGGCCAGACCGACGGAAGCCAGCAGCCTGTGCGCCACGGCCTCCGCCTGGATCCTCCCCTGCCCCAGGACACGCACGGGACCCAGCATGACGTTCTGCAGCGCGGTCAGATGCCGGAACAGGTTGAAATGCTGGAACACCATGCCGATGCGTTGCCGCTGCCGGCTGACCTGCTGGTCGGACATCTCGTGCAGCACGCCATGGCGCTCTTCGTAGCCGATCAGTTCGCCGTTGACGTAGATGCGGCCGCCCGACACCTCATCGAGATGGTTGATACAGCGCAGCAGCGTCGACTTGCCCGCACCCGAGGGACCCAGCAGCGCCAGGACCTGCCCGCTCTGCAGCTCCAGGCTGACGTCCTGCAGGATCGCCCGTTGCCCCAGATACTTGCTGACGTTGCGCACCTGTACGACGGGCGGGCGCTCCCCGGCATTTGAAGTCGTTTCCATGGGCTGGCTCACCTCACCGGGAAGCGCCGCTCGAGCAGCGTCTGTGCGACCGTCACGAGCGCCGTCATCATCAGGTACCAGAAGGCGCACACGAGAAGGAGCTCCACGACACGGAAGTTCGCCGAGTAGATGTCGGTGGAGACACGCAGCAGCTCCATGTATCCGATGGTGGAGGCCAGTGACGCGGACTTCAGCAGCATGATGTAGTCGTTGCCGATCGCCGGCAGTATGACCCGCGCCGCCTGCGGACCGACGACATGGCGGAACACGCCCAGGTGCGTCATGCCCAGGGCCCGGGCGGCCGCGCGCTGCCCCTGGTCGATGGCCTGCACACCACCGCGGATGATTTCCGCCATGTAGGCCGCCTCCGCGAACCCCAGGCCGCAGATGCCGGCCACCAGGGGCGTGACGATGCCGGTGGTCGGAGCGTCCACCAGCACCCAGGACGTGAACGGCACTGCGATATGGATGCTGCGGAACATGGCGGGTATCGCATTGAACCAGAACAGCAGCTGGATCAGCATCGGCGTGCCGCGGAACAGGTAGATGTAGGTGCCGGCGAGATAGCGCATCAGGCGGCTGCGACTCATGCGCATCAATGCGACGAGAAGGCCGACCACCATGGCCAGCAGCAGCGCCAGCGTTCCCAGCACGAAGCCATTGAACGCCGCGAGCAGTATTTGCGGGGCGGCCAGGTATTTGAGCAGCACGGCCGGATCGACGATGCGCGCGCGGATCGCCGCCGCGACCAGCACGGCCAGCAGACCCGCGACGCCTGCCGCAACGGCGGGCGAGAGCCAGTCCCTGCGGTGAATCACCCTCTCGCGGACAAGAACGGAGGCTGTTGGCATGTTCCCGGATCCTCAGAAGCGCCGGCTGGCAGGCAGATTGACGGTGATCGACGGCAGGGCACCCCCGCTCAGCCCCCACTTCTCCAGCAATTTCGCATAGCTGCCGTCCGTCAGCAGCCGCTGGGCGGCATCGCGGACCTGACCGGTCAGGGGACTGCCTTTCGGAAAGCTCCAGGAGGTGACATACGGCGTGACGATGTAGTTTCCGCCGACCAGATCGTAGCGATCACCGGTGCGCGCCCGGATGGCAATCAGCGCGGGATAGTCGCCGACGTACCCGTCGACCCTGCCGAGATACAGCTGGAACCAGGCGTCGGTCGCGGCGGGGAACTGGGACACCTGAAGCGGCGCACGACCGGCATTGACGCAATCCGCGCTGGCCTGTTCCAGCGTCTTCATGATGACGCGTCCGCCCAGCAGCGTCGCCAGCGTCCGGCCGCAGAAATCGCCGAGGGAGCTGTATTTGCGCACGTCGGCAGAGCGCACGAGGATGCTGGCCCCGGACATGAGGTAGTTGACGAAATCGACCTTGGCCTCGCGCTCCTCGGTGTCGCTGATGCCACCGGAAGCCATCTGGAATCTTCCGGCATCCAGGCCGGGGATGAGCGCGGAGTAATCCGCCTGCACGAAACGTATCCGGCGCCCCAGGCGCGTAGAGATCAGGTGCAGCAGATCGACACTGAGCCCCGTCAGCTGGCCCTCCGCATCCCGGTACTCGATGGGCGGGAAGGTCTGCTGCGAGCCCACGAGGATGTCGGCGGGATCGGCGGCCTCGGCGGCCACCGATCCCGGATCCGCGGAAGAGCAGCCGAGCAGAGCGGCGGGCAGCAGCCACAGGAATGCCCGGGCACGATGCGCCCCTCCTCCGTTGCCGGCCGCCCTGCTCATGCCCTGCGTCCGGCTCAGCGCGTATCCGCCGTCCTGCCGGGGATGGCCGACGGGTTCGGGCGGTCGGCGCGGGGACATTCGGCAGCGGCATGGTACGTCGCAAGCACTTCCTCGATGTAGCTGGCCGGGAACTCCCACTGCTTCAATCCGACGGGAATGTGCTCCCAGTAGAAGTTCGGCGGCCGCATCGGCTTGCCCGGCCGGATCAGGGTATAGGTCCAGCAATCATAGGTTTTTCCGTCGTCCCCGTGGACAGTGAGGAAAACACGGCGAAAGTCGTCGTAGTCTTCCGCGAAATGCTTCGGATCATGCGTGAACACCACACCGAGGGCCTTGCGTCCCAGTGCCGCAGCGCCATCTTCCAGATGGCACCAACCGCGGTCCAGACGCTCTCCGGCCGCGTGGAATGCCAGCTGGTGGTTTGCAGCGTAGCCTTTGGTGACGGCGCGTGCCTGGGGCATGAAGCGCCGCAACTCGGGATCATCGAGCCAGGTGCAATAGCCGAAGTAATGCATTGGATGGGGTCCTTCTGTTCGGGGTAAGAATTGCTTGGTGCGCATGCATTCTCATATATGATATCGTATACGTCAATCCCGCCACACTGGAATTCACTAGGACATGTCATCCGAACAGGCGATCTTCAACACGCTGCACCACGTCTGCATCGTTGTGCGCGACCTTGGGAAGGCCGTTGCCTACTATGAATCCATCGGCATTGGTCCGTGGTTGGAGTACCCCAAGTCCAGCCCATACGTAGAATTCGAGGTACCGAATGCGGAAGCCTCGAAGGCCATGCGCTACAAGTGCGCCGACCTGGCCAACTTTCAGATCCAGCTGTGCGATCCCGGCGAACTGGACTCGCCCCAGCGGCGCTTCCTCGAACGACACGGCGAGGGCGTCTACCACCTCGGATTCGAGGTCCCGGATCTCGACGTGTCCGAGAAGAGCGCGCGCACGCTGGGGCTTCCGGTCATCGCCCGGGGCCGGCGCATCGACCAGAGCGGTTTCTGCTACTTCGATACGTACAGCCAGGCGGGTATCGTGCTCGAGATCCGCAGGAGCCCGGACGGCGGCTGAAGGTACCCGAAGATCAAGGCATGCGCGCAGCATGAAAATGCCGAGATCAGCTGGGAGATGAGACCGGCATGCGTTCGGACGAGAGGAAGTGCTCTACTTGCCGCCGTACTCCCCGGAATTGAATCCGAGCGAATACTGCAACGGTGATTTGGAAGGTGCGATCCAGCGCGGCATCCGGCCCAGGACGTGCAAGATTTGAGGCGCACCATGCTCGGTCACTCCCGACGCATCCAGGAGTCTCCCGACCGTCGTGCTGCAATTACTGCGGCCCGCAGATCCGACAGGACGGCGATGAAGACCGAGTGGCTGGAATCCATCCTGTGCATTGCGCGCCAGCGCAATATCGATGCCGCCGCCCGGGAATTGGGCCGGGCGGTCGGCACGGTGCGACAACACCTGACCAGCGTGGAGCAGGAAGTCGGCATTCGCATCTTCGAGGCGCGGGACGCGCAACTGCACCCCACGCCGGCTGGTGCACTCTATCTTCGACAGGCACAGCGCCTGATGGCAGTGGCGCTGCGGGCTGCCGAGTCGGCGCGCGCCATTGCCGCCGGCAACGCCGGCACATTGCGTTTGGGCATCTGTGACGAGCTCGCCACACCACGCCTTGCGGCGCTGATCCGCGCTTCGCAGCAGCGCTTTCCGGGATTGAAGGTACAGCTCGAGGAATTGTCGGTCGCGGCGCTGCAGGCAGCGGTAAGCCAGCATCGCATCGATCTGGCGCTGCTGCCAGTCGTCACCGAACACCGCGATCTGGTCATCGAGAAACTCTGGCAGGAGCGCTGGCGCGTGGTGCTGCCGGTACGTCATCCGCTGCGTGGCAACGCACGACTCGACTGCAGGGACCTGCGCGATTCAGACCTGGTGCTTTCGCACCCCATGCTCTCGCCCTGCGGTCACGATCTGATCCGTGCTGCGTTCGCCGCCCATGCAGTGGAACCGCGCACGGCTGCGCTGGTGCTGGGCCGAGCCACCATGCTGACACTGGTCAATGCCGGCGTGGGCGCCACCTTCGTACCCGAGTCCTTCAGTATCTCGACTCAGGATGCCGAGCAGTTTCCCGTGATGGTGCCCTTCGACGCGACCCCCATGGAGATTGCCGCCGCCTATCACTCGGATGGCACGGCGGGCGTTGCCAAGCAGTTCCTGCGGGTGGTGCGCGAGGCCGGCGCCTCAGGCTAAGCTCGCCAACTCCAGCCGCGCCAGCGTTGTCAGTTCGTCGGCCAGGCTTGCCCCCGTGGATGCGTTGTAAGCCAGCACCACGCTCATCGGCTCGCATTGCACCGGGATGAGCTTCAGACCGGGCAGCGTCAACGCCGCCAGCGAGCGCGGCAGGAAAGTGATGCCGAGCTGCGCCATGGCGGCGGTCAGCATCGTGGAACGGCGCAACGCCGTCAGCGCGATGCGCGGCGTCACGTGCTCGTGCAGCAGCGTTGCACGCACCGGCTCCTCGCCATTCAGCGGAGCGCGCCGCAGGATCAACTCCAGGTCGTGGAAGTCGGTGGCCTGCAATAGCGCGCGATGAGCCAGGGCGTGCTGTTCCGGCACAGCCGCCAGCCAGGGCTCCTCCCAGAGCGGCACCAGTTCGACGCCGGGCGAGGCAAAGGGCGCACTGAGCAGCACGGCGTCCGTGTCACCGCGCTCCAGCGACTCGGACACCAGATCGGCCGTCAGCTCGGTGTAGTGAAACAAGACCTGCGGCAGGCTTTCGCGGAAGCGCCGGATCACCCGCAGCGACTGCGGCGAGCAAATCTCCTCGCACAGCCCCAGACGAATGACGCGCTGTTTGCCGGCTGCCACGGCGCGCGCCGCATAGGCCGCGGCATCCACCTCGCTCAGCAGACGGCGGGCTTCAGCCAGGTATTTCTGGCCAGCCTCGCTCAACGCAACGATGCGCTGGCGGTCGCGGATCACGAGATCCAGCCCCAGCTCGCGCTCCAGGGCGGTCAACTGCAGCGACAGGGCCGGCTGCGACAGGCCAAGGCGCTGGGCTGCCAGGCGCAGGTTCAGCTCCTCGCCCACCGCGACGAAGTACTGCAGCCGTTTCATGTCCATGGTGATAGCAATGACCAATTCGCGATGTTTTGCAAGCGAGTGAATCTTGTATGGCGGATGGCGCAATCGGCCCAATGTTTGCGATGCCTTAAGCGCCGCACACCAAAGCCTATATCGAAGCAACTGCTCTACGCTGATCACTCCCTTTCCGCAGCGGCAGAGCGATGATCACTGAAGCAGAATTCGTCAGGGTACGCGCCGAACTCGGCGCCATCCAGCGCAATCCCGAAGGACGGCTGCTCGCCGATCTGGCGGCCACTGCCCAGGTGGATGGCGTCACGCGCGCGCGCATCCTGCAACGGGCCCGGGAGCTGGTCAGCGCCACGCGCCAGCATTCAGGGACCTCGTGGATTACGCAGTTGCTGCGCGAGTACTCCATTGGCTCCGAGCAGGGGCTGGCGCTGATGGCACTGGCCGAGGCCTACCTGCGGGTGCCGGATCGGATCACGCGGGAACTGCTGGTCAGCGACAAGCTGGCCGGCATCGACTGGTCGCAGGGCACGACACGCAACCCTTCGCGGCTGTTGCGCGCGTTCCGCGCTGCCCTGGTGCTGGCCGGCAATCTCATCGGCTCCGATGCCGATGCACGCACTCTGCGCACCGGGCTGGGGCGTCGCGCCGTGGGCTTCGGCACGCGTTTCGCGATGCGCTGGATCGCCGGCGAGTTCGTGTTTGCGGCCGATATCGATGGCGCACTGCGCACTGCGCGACGCGGGCAGTTGAGTTGCTCCTTCGACATGCTCGGCGAGGCCGCGCGCACCCAGGCGGAATCCGAACGTCATTTCGGCGCCTATTGCAACGCCATCGAGGCGCTGGGCCTGCATCTGGCGCGCGGCAACGTGGGCGCGGGGCAGCACACCATCTCGATCAAGCTGTCTGCGCTGCATTCACGCTATGAGGCCTCCCAGATCCGGCGTGTGCGTACGGAATTGGGTGCGCGCCTGCTGACGCTGTGCGAACGCGCAGCGGCGGCGCAGGTCGGGCTGACCATCGATGCCGAGGAATGCGAACGGCTCGAGCTGTCACTGGATGTCATCGCCGATGTGGCGCGCGCACCCAGCCTGCGTGGCTGGGACGGACTGGGGATGGCGGTGCAGGCTTACCAGAAACGCGCACTGCCACTGATCGGATGGGTGGAAACCCTGGCCGCGCAAACCCGGCGTCACATGCTGGTACGCCTGGTCAAGGGCGCGTACTGGGACATGGAGATCAAGCGCTGCCAGGAGCGCGGCCTGGCCGACTTCCCGGTATTCACCCGCAAGACGGCGACGGACGTCAGTTATCTGGCCTGCGCCCGCGCCCTGCTGTGCTCCACTCACATTGCACCGGCCTTCGCCACCCATAACGCCCAGACCGTAGCAACACTGCTGGAGTGGATCGGTCCACGCACGGATGTGGAATTTCAGCGACTGCATGGCATGGGCGCCGAGCTGTATGCGGCCGTGAAGCAGCGCAGCCCGCTGAATTGCCGTATCTACGCGCCGGTGGGCGCCCACCGTGATCTGCTGCCCTACCTGATCCGCCGCATGCTCGAGAATGGCGCCAACTCCAGCTTCGTGCAGCAGAGCGGCAATCCGGCCGTCGGCGATGCACAGCTGCTGCAGGATCCGGTCGCGGCCCTGCAGCACCTCTCCGACGCCAGCAGCGCAGTGCAGTTGCCGCAGGATCTGTACGCGCCGGAACGGCGCAATTCCAGCGGCCTGGATCTGCATGATCGCCGCACGCTCGATTTCCTGAACACCCGCCTACGGAGCTTCACGCCTGTGAATACACCGGCCCTCGACAGCACGCCGATCCGCAATCCCGCCAACAACAAGGAAATCATCGGACGCGCGCGCGAGGTGCGCCGCAACGACGTGCGTCGCGCCATCGACGCTGCGCAGGCTGCACAACCTGCCTGGGCTGCCTGCCCGGTAGCCGAGCGCGCTGCCTGTCTGGATCGCATGGCTGGACTGCTGGAGGCGCAAACCATTCCGCTGATGACACTGCTGGCGCGTGAAGCCGGCAAAACCCGCGCCGATGCCCTGGCGGAAGTGCGTGAAGCCGTGGACTTCTGTCGTTACTACGCCGCGGAGGGACGCCGGCTGCTGGCCCAGGATCGCCTGCTGCCCGGACCGGTGGGTGAACGCAACGTGCTGGCGCTGCGGCCACGCGGCCTGTTCGCCTGCATCAGCCCGTGGAACTTTCCACTGGCCATCTTCCTCGGTCAGATCGCGGCGGCTTTGGTCACGGGCAACACGGTCATTGCCAAGTGTGCGCCGCAGACACCGCTGATTGCGGCAGCCACGCTGGAGCTGCTGCGCCAGGCGGGGGTACCGGCGGATGCCGTACGCCTGCTCGGTGGTGGCGCCGAGGTTGGCCAGTGGTTGATCGACGATCCACGCATCACGGCCATCGCCTTCACGGGCTCCACTGCCACGGCGCGCCGCATCGCCCAGACATTGCTGGCGGATGAGCAGCGCGGACTACCGACCCTGATTGCAGAGACCGGCGGCATCAACGCCATGATCGTGGATTCCACCGCGCTGATCGAGCAGGTGGTGTCCGATGTGATCGTCTCGGCCTTCCAGAGCGCCGGTCAGCGCTGCTCCGCGCTGCGCCTGCTGTGCGTGCAGGAGGACATCTACGATGCCACGCTCACCATGCTCAAGGGCGCCATGGCCGAACTGCGCATCGGCGATCCGCTCGACGAGGAAACCGACGTCGGTCCGCTGATCGATCACGCCGCCCGCGCGCGCATCCAGCGTTATCTCAGCGCCAACAGCGCGCGCGTCGCCTACAGCACGCCCATGGATGCCGAGCTGCCCGGCTGGTTCGTGGCGCCGACACTGATCGAGCTGGCAAAGCCCGAAGATCTGCGCGAGGAGGTGTTCGGCCCGGTACTGCATGTGACGCGCTGGAAGGCCGGACAGATGCGCGAGCTGATCGATTCGATCAACGCCACCCGCTACGGGCTGACGCTGGGCCTGCACAGCCGGCTGGAGAGCGCCGCCGAACTGGTGCGGCAGCACGCCCGCGTAGGCAATGTGTACATCAACCGCACCATGATCGGCGCCGTGGTCGGCTCGCAGCCCTTCGGCGGCGAGGGGCTCTCGGGTACCGGCCCGAAGGCGGGGGGTCCTCACTACCTGCTGCGCTTCTGCACCGAGCGGACCTGCAGCACCGACACGACTTCTGCTGGCGGCAATGCCGCACTGATGGGTATCGCCGACTGAACGGCCGACTGAACGGCCGACTGAACGCCAGCCTGCAGCGCTACAGTACCTTTCGGTACACGGTCCAACCCGCGTTGGGCCGTGCGCCGAAATTCTCGTAGACGCGGATGGCATTGACGTTCCAGTCGAGCACTGCCCACTCGAAGCGCGCACAGCCCTCGCGTTCGGCGCGCGCCTGCACCGCGTTCAGCAATGCCAGACCAATACCCGCGCCGCGATGCGCCGGCCGCACGAACAGATCCTCCAGGTACAGACCCGGCCTGCACAGGAAGGTGGAGTAGGTGAAGAAATACAGCGCGAAGGCCACGGTGGCGCTGTCGACCACGGCCACCATGGCTTCGATGTAGGGACGCTTCCCGAACAGATGCTCGCGCAGGTCCTCGGCGCTGCCGCTGAGCTGATCGCGCAGCTTCTCGAAGTCGGCAAGCTCGCCGATCATGGCGTGGATTTCCGGGACGTCGGCTGGGATTGCGGCGCGCAGTTCGAGCATGGGTCCTCTGAGCGAAAGTGAAGTGGGTCACAGTAGCCGGCACTGACCAGGAAGCCGGCTCACAGTTTGTCGTTTTGACACGATCCGGGCATGGGGTCGCGGCGGCGCGCGGATTACAGTCTTGTAAGTCGCCGCCAGCCGTGAAGTTTTCGTGCCCGAAGACACTCTACCAAGCGCCGCTCTGTTGCCGCCAGCCGTGGCTGTGCGCGTGCCGCCCGTGCGCGCGGCGCTGCCCACCGTACTGGCGCTCAGTGACGATCCGGCGCTGATCGATGCGCTCGCCGAAGGCTGCCGCAATCGCGCGCAACTGCTGGTGGCCCCCTCACTGGAGCGCTTCACTGATCAGCTCATCACGGTGGGGGCCTCGCAGCTGTGGCTGGATTGTGCCGCCAGCCCGATCCCCATGGCCGAGCTGGTCACGCGCCTGCGCAACCAGTTCCCCGCACTGCCGCTGCTGATTTCCGGCAGCAGCCGCGAACAGCGTGAGCTCGCGGATCTGCTGCGCGCCGAACAGGCGCCGCGTTTCATTCACAAGCCTGCTTCCGGCACGCGTCTGGCGCTGTTGCTGGAAACCGCCCTGCGCGCTTCGGCCCAGGGTATGGAAGAGACCGCCGATGCCGCGCGCGGCGCGCCGACGCCCCGGCCATCGCGCTCCCTGCGCCTGCTGCTGGCCGCCGCCCTGCTGCTGACCCTGCTGAGCGGCGGCTGGCTGCTGTGGAGACAGGGCCTGTGAGCCTGCGCATCCATATCGTCACGGCCGACACCCAGTACGGCGAATGGCTGCGCCGGCACATCGAGATCCTGCATGGCGAAGCGCAGGTGCAACGTCATGGTCCCGACACCGATGCCCTGGCGCTGGCCCAACAGCTGGTCGCGGGTGCCGCGCCCGGCGATCACACCATACTGGTGACAGCCTGGGACGGCGAAGCACGAGTGCTGGCGCTGAACGGCGGTTTCAACCAGGGCACGGCGCGTACCGAACTGGCGCCGGCATTGCTGGCCGACTGGCTGCAGCAGGCCGAGGCGTCATTCAGCAGCCTGGTTCCGGTGCGGGCATCACGCTCCGCAGCGCTCGAACTGACCGAAGCCACGCTGAGCCGCACCATCGAGGCGGCAGCCAGCCAGGCCGGCGACATCCCGCAGTATTCCATCCTGCGGCTGCTGGGCGAGTCCTCGCGCTCAGCGGTCTATCTGGCCCACAGCCACATGCTCGGCCGCAATGTGGCGCTGAAATTGAGTCATGCGCAACTCGACGACAACGCGCCCGAGAGCGCGCTGGAGCGCGAGTACGCGGTGCTCTCCGCCATGGATCATCCGGCCATCGTGCGATTGCATGACTACGGCATCCAGGACGGCCGTGAATATCTGGCGATGGAATACTTTCCCTGCGGCGATCTGAAGGCGCGGCTGCGCCATCCGCTCACCCAGATGGAGGCGTTGCGCTATACGCGCCGCATCCTCGAAACGCTGCAGGTGGTACATGCCCGCGGCATGGTGCATCGGGACCTGAAGCCACCCAATGTGATGCTGCGCGCCGATGGCACCGTGGTGCTCATCGACTTCGGCATCGCCAAGGAAGTGGGCATCAACACCAACCAGACCGCGGTCGGCATCCTGCGCGGTTCGCCTTATTACATGAGCCCGGAACAGACCGAGGGCAAGCAGCTCGACGCGCGCAGCGATCTGTACAGCCTGGGCGTCATGCTGTTCGAGATGCTGACCGGCCAGCGCCCCTACCAGGGCGTCAGTGCGCTGGAGGTCATGCACAAGCACACACAGGGCCGACGCCCGGCGCTGCCCGAAAGCCAGAGTCGCCTCGAACCCCTGTTGACCAAGTTGATGGCCGTGGATCGCGAACAGCGCTACGCCACCGCCGCCGAGGCAGCGGACGAACTGCGCACGCTGGAAGAGCGCCTCGCCAATGATCCGGATGCGCTGCGCATCGTCGAGGAGCTGCGCGATGCCGGCTGATTCCACCACCCAGGCTTCCTGGCCCGAACAGTACGCACAGCTGTGCGATGAACGCGATCTGTATCGCGCCCTGCTGGTGGCCGATCCGCTGCAGCTGCGCCACTTCCTGCGTCAGGGGCATATCCACCTGGAGCAGGTGCAGAGCCTGCTGCAGCAACCCGCGCGTGGCCGCGTCGACTTCCGCAACAAACTGGCCTCGCTGCTCAGCGAACTCGAACAGCTCGAGATGCTGACGGCGAATCTGGATCTGCCCAGCTTCCAGCGCCGCTTCGATCCGCTGCTGGAGGGTCTGGAGTCGCTGCGTGCGCACTCCAACGCCACCGGCGACGACCTGTTGCCGCTGCTGGAGATGATCGATGACCTGCACTGCCACCTGATCGCCGCCAGCGACGTGCGGCCGCGGCTGGGCATCGCGCCCGGTTCCGGTGCGCAGCACGCGGCTGGTGACGAGGCCGATGCTTCCGACGCCAAACTGACGCTGGCGCTGACGCATCTGGCCGAGCGCGTGGCTGCCGAGTACGGCCGCCAGGTCAAGCTCACCACACGCTCGCTGGGACTCATTCCCGAGTCCCTGCGCAGCTCACTGTTCGATGTACTGGGACAGCTGCTGCGCAACGCCATCGAGCATGGTGTCGAAGATCCCCAGCAACGCCTGGCCGCCGGCAAGGATCCGCTGGCGCAGCTCGAAGTGGAGTTCAGCGTGCAGCCCAATGGGCTGCGGTTGAGTGTGCGCGATGACGGCCGCGGCCTGGATACGGCTGGCCTGCACCAGGCAGCGGTACGCTGTGGGCTGCTCGAGGCCGGTCATCCCGAACAGGTGAGCCCGCGCCAGGTGGCGCGACTGATCTTCGCGCCGGGCGTGACCACCTCCTCAGACAGTGCGCGCGCCGGCACCGGGCTGCAAAGCGTACGCGAGGCGGTGCGCCGGCTCGGTGGACGCATCGAATTCTCCACCAAGCACGATCACTTCACGCGCTTCGACGTGCTGCTGCCGCGCCCCTGAGCTCAGAGCAGGAATTCGAACACGGACAGCGTGCCATGGCGATCGGCCACGGCCAGATAACGGCCATCGCGCGACCAGCGCAGCAGGACGATCTCGCCACCCAGCAGGTGCGCATCTTCGGCCTGATCGGCAGAGCCGGGCCGCCATAACATCAGCCGCCAGTCACGCCCTGCCGAAGCCAGATGCGCGCCACTGGGCCGGAACGCCAGCGCCGTCACCCGCGCCGAATGCCCCTGCAACTGCAGTGGTCGTGAATCTTCCGGTCCACCTCCCGAGAAATCCCAGATGACCAGCGTCTCGGCGGCGGCAGTCGCGAGATAACGGCTGTTCGCGCTCCATGAGGTCTGCGTGACCTTGCCGCTATAGCCGCGCATCTGTGACTGGTTGCCAGCCGCGATCCGCCAGAAGTGCACGCTGCCATCCTGCATGCCCGAGGCGAGCACACGGCCGTCCGGACTCCAGCTGGCCGTCAGGCAGGCACCGGCCCAGGCATGCTCCACGCTGTGCACCTGCGATTCGACGCGATGCAATCTGAGCCCGCCGTTGCCGACGGCTGCGAGTTCACCACTCCTGGGACGCCAGGCAATCGCACCCAGCGTGCCGGGATGGTCAGCGAGCGTCGCGCGCAGGGATCCTTCGGCATCAAACAACAGCACATCACGACCGCAGGCAGCAGCCAGCAGCTTGCCGTTGGTCGAGAACGCCAGCTGCTCCACCCACTGGCCGGCGCGATGAATCTCGCGCGCGCTCGGGTCCCGCGCATCCCACAGACGCACCGAACCGTCCTGCGCACTGCTGGCGAAAAGCATGCCCGCACCCTGCCAGGCCAGCGACAACACGCCACCGCCCTGGGTGGGCAATGCATCGATGCCGGGATTGGCGCCGCAGCGGATGAGATGCAGATCGCCTTCGCCGCAGCCCGCCACCAGCCGCTGGGCATCGGGCGACCAGGCGATGTCCACCGGAAAGCCCGGCAATTCATGGCGCCAGCGCAGTTCCAGGCGCGCGGGTTTGGCGCTCATGCCACGCAGGACTCGAAGCCGGCCTCCAGCTCATGACGGTCGAGCCTGCGGCCGATGAACACCAGCCGGTTGATGCGCTCGCGCTCACCCCAGGGCTTCTCCAGATTGCCGTCGAAGGTCATGTGCACGCCATGGAACACGTAGCGACGTGGCTCGCCGCGCAGGTTCAGCACGCCCTTCATGCGCAGGATGTCGGCGCCGCGACTCTGCAGCAGATAACCCAGCCAGTCGTTGAGCTTGGCCGGATCCAGCGGACGCGCATCCTCGATACCGATGGAGGTGATTTCCTGGTCATGGTGGTGCGAACCAAATGACTGCTCGACGGCAGGCGTGTGGCCATGCAGGTGCATGCCGAATTCCTCCGGACCATGCTCGCAGAACACCGCCCAGCAACCGGCGTCCGGAAACTGCAGCGTGTATTCCACCGGGCCGCCCAGGGCGATCTGCCACAGCACCCGCGCTTGCAGCGGGGCGCCCGGAGCAGCCGCGCGCGTCTCGCCCTTGAAGGCCGCATCCGCTGTGTCCAGCAGCGCCTGCAGATCCGCTGCCGCCGCGCCCGTGGTCGGGAGCGTCAGCAGCTTCACGCTGCTCAGCGCGGCGTGCTCATGTCCATGGTCGTGGTCGTGATGCTCGTGTTCATGCCCATGGTGGTCATGATTGTGCTCACCATGTTCCGCGCCAAAGCCGGCGTGCAGAGGCACAGCACCGGCCGGCAGCCGATACAACCCGGCCCACTCATACTCACGCGGCTTGTCCAGAAAGGCCTGATCACGCGTCAAGGCGCGCTGCAGGTCGAAGGCGCCGATGTCCAGCACCTGATCGAGCGGCAGAGCGGCGCGCTCGGTGCGCACGATGCGCGCCGTGCCATTGATGGCGCGCAGCTCGCGCTCCAGGCGCGCCAGATCACCGCGCTCGCACAGATCGATCTTGTTCAGCAGGATTACGTCGGCAAAGCCGATCTGCTCGCTGGCAATGGCATGCTCGCCCAGCTGCTTCGACAGGTGCGCCGCATCTGCCAATGCCACGATGGCATCGAGCTCGAAATCTTCCTTCAGCTCTTCATCGACGAAGAAGGTCTGCGCCACCGGCCCCGGATCAGCCAGTCCGGTGGTCTCCACGATCACATGATCGAAGCGATCGCGCCGCTTCAGCAACTGGCCGAGGATGCGGATCAGATCACCGCGCACGGTGCAGCAGATGCAGCCATTGCTGGTCTCGAAGATCTCCTCCTGCGCGCCGATGACCAGCTCGTGGTCGACGCCGACCTCACCGAACTCGTTCTCGATGACGGCGATGCGCTTGCCGTGCCGCTCGGTGAGGATGCGATTGAGCAGCGTGGTCTTGCCCGAACCCAGAAAGCCCGTCAGCACCGTGACCGGAATCCTGCCGCCCATCAGCTTGCGCTCCTTCGTTTCAACAGCAAGGCCACGCCTGGCATGCGCAGCAGCCTCGGCAGCAACCACCAGAAGACACGCAACCGCAGCGGTGCCTGCACCCGGGGCAATGCCGCGAACATGCGGGCGGATGCATCGCGATGCACCTGCACGGAATGGGCGTGCACGGGCTGATCGGAGCCGGCGGCTACCAGGCGCCAGAAATGCTCGCCGGCAGGGCTTGCGACCTGCATGACCTTCATTTGTTTCCAGGACAGCGGCAATGGCGCGCCATTGGCGCCATTGAAATACAGGTCTACCACCGGGTGTCCGGGGCTGGCCTCATGCCCGCGCAACAGCACGCGGTCGGGGCTGACACCCGCGACCACCCGCTGCGCATCCAGGAATTCGACCAGACAACGGGCTTCGCTCATGGGCCCGCAGTATCCAGCTCCCACATGGGCAAATCCAGATCACGATGCAGCCACAGACCCATGCCCAGAGGCCTGAACCAGCGCTTGAGCTCGCGCCGGTACCAGGCCGCGCTGCGCAGCTTGTCGATGGCATCGGTACGGGACTGATCACAGTTGTGTTCCCAGTCTTCGCTGGTCAGCACGCCGAAATAGAGTGCGCCGCGGCATAGACGGGCGAGATTGGCAATGGCCTGGCGGGCAGCAGACACATCCAGGTACTGCAGCACGTCGTAGCAGATGACCAGCTCGAAGCGCTCGCGCATGCGCAGAGTCGCCACGCTGCCCTGCTTCCAGCCATAGCGCTGGCACAGGTATTCGCTGTATTCGACGCCGGTATAGCTGGCCCGCGGCCAGGCGCGCAGCAGCGGCGCGCGCAGCATGCCGATACCGCAGCCGGCATCGAGGATGTTTCGGACCGGCAAGCCCACATAATCGACCGCGCCGACGATGAGCCGGGCGCGGGCGCGCATTTCGGCGCGGGAAGTGACTGCAGTGCGGGGGTTCAGGTAGAAGCGTTGATAGTATTTCTGGTCAAAGCTCATCGGTGAATCCGTTCAAGGCTGTGCGATACTATAAGGCATGAATTCCCCCGTTCGCCGCAGTAAAACGGCCGCCCGCACGCCGGCGGTCGGATTCGTCAGTCTTGGTTGCCCGAAGGCTCTCGTGGATTCGGAGCGCATCATCACCGAGCTCAAGCTCCGTGGGTATGACATCGCGCCCGGCTATCAGAGCGCCGATCTGGTGGTGGTCAACACCTGTGGCTTCATCGAGTCCGCCATCGACGAATCATTGCAGGCCATCGGCGAGGCCATCGAGGAGAACGGCAAGGTCATTGTCACTGGCTGCCTGGGCGCCAACCCGGAACGCATCACCAGCGCGCACCCCAAGGTGCTGGCGGTCACCGGCCCGCATGCCTACCAGGGCGTGCTCGAGGCGGTGAACACGCACCTGCCGCAGCCGCATGATCCCTTCGTCGATCTGCTGCCGCCGCAGGGCATCCGCCTCACACCACGGCATTATGCTTATTTGAAGATCTCCGAAGGCTGCAACAACAAGTGCAGCTTCTGCATCATCCCCGATCTGCGCGGCAAGCTGGCCAGCCGCGGGCTGGACGAGGTGATGCGCGAAGCCGAAGCGCTGGTGCGCAGTGGCGTGAAGGAATTGCTGGTGATCTCGCAGGACACCAGCGCCTATGGTGCGGACATCGGTTATCGCGAAGTGCAATGGCGCAACGAGACGCGCGAATCGCGTTTCGTCGAACTGGCGCGCGCGCTGGGCGAACTGGGCGTGTGGGTACGCATGCACTATGTGTATCCCTATCCGCATGTGGATCAGGTCATCGCGCTGATGAGCGAGGGCCGCGTGCTGCCCTACCTCGACATTCCGTTCCAGCACGGCAGCCCCAGCGTGCTCAAGCGCATGCGCCGCCCGGCGCATGCCGTGAACACGCTGGAGCGCATCCACGCCTGGCGCCGCGCCTGCCCGCAGCTCACGCTGCGCAGCAGCTTCATCGTCGGCTTTCCAGGCGAGACCGAAGCCGAATTCGAGGAACTGCTGGCCTGGCTCGACGAGGCCCAGCTCGATCGCGTCGGCTGCTTCAGGTACTCCCCGGTGGAAGGTGCGCGCGCCAATGCGCTGCCGGATGCCGTGGCACCCGAGATCATGGACGAGCGCTATGAACGCTTCATGGCCAAGGCAGCTGCCATCAGCGCCGAGCGGCTGGAGGCGCGGGTCGGCGATCAGTGCCAAGTGCTGGTGGATCGCATCGAGGGCAAGCAGGCCTTCGCGCGCAGTGCTGCCGAAGCACCCGAGATCGACGGCCTGATCCACATCGCCAAAGCCGATGGCCTGAAGGTGGGCGAATTCACCGAGGTGAAGATCACCGGCGCCGATACCTACGACCTGCAGGCGCAACGCGTCGCGCACTGATCATGTCCTGGTTGCGGAGTGCGGTGGGAACCCTGGCGCTGCTGGCGTTGATCGCGCTGGCCCCGCCAGCGGCTGCGCAGGGCACGGCCAGCGCAACAGCAGACGCCAATGCCACGGGCGCCACGGCAGCCAGCGCGCTGGCCGGCCCGGATGCCGCCGCGCAATGCGCCCTGGCCGAGCAGCGCGGCACACGCCGCTCCGATGCCCACGAGGATCTGGATGCGCTGCTGTGGATGCAGCGCTCGGCCGAATATCAGGCCAATACGCGCAGCCTGTACCACAGCGCCGCCCGCCAGCTGCAGCAGCTGGCGCAGGGCCATCGCAACGGCCGGTTCAGCTCGGCCCTGCTGGATGGCGCCAGCACCGCCCCGGGCACCACCCCCGGCACCAACAAGGGTCCGCGCAGCGCCATCGTGATCATGGATCTGGATGAGACCGTGCTCGACAACTCGCTGCTGCAGGGGCGCCTGCTGCGCGACGCACGGGTCTGGGATCAGTCCATCTGGGAGTGCTGGATCGCGGCCCGCCAGGCCGCGCTGGTCCCGGGCGCCGAACTGCTGTTCCGGACGCTGGCAGCCAATGGGCTGCGCGCCTGGTTCATCAGCAATCGTCAGTGTGCGGCGCGCAGCGCGGACGGCGAGAGCTGTCCGCAGAAGCAGGACACGCTGGCCAACCTCAACCGCCTGCTGGCGGAGCGCGGTATCGACTATCGCGCGCGCGGCGAAGAGATCCTGATGTACGACGATAGTGAACCCGGTAGCACGCGACTCTGGAGCGGCGAGAAGGGCCCGCGCCGTCAATGGCTGGCGCGGCAGCACGATGTGCTGATGCTGTTCGGGGACGATCTCGGCGATTTCATCACCGGGGCGCGCTCCAGCAGTGCCGCGCAGCGCGCGGCGCTGCTGGCAAAGCCCGAGGTGGAACAGCGCTGGGGCACGCAGTGGTTCATGCTGCCGAACCCGGTGTACGGCTCCTGGACCGGCGCCCTGGGCAACGGCGGCATCGACAGCGTGGAGTCCTTCCGCTTCCCGTAAGGGCGCACTCCCGCCGGTGCGTGCCCGCTCGCCCGATGGACTCAGGTCATCGCCGCCATGGGCATGGCCGCCTTGGCCGCCGCCGTCACACGCACGCTGCGCGCCGCCGGTTCGGGCTGCTCGATCAGGTTGCGTGACTGCATCATGAAGTCCACGAAGGTCTTCACCTTGGCGGAGACCAGCTGGCGATGCGGATAGAGCATCACCAGATTGACCGGCGCCGGCGGATACTTCTGCAGCACCAGTTCCAGCGCACCACTGCGCAGATGATCGGCCACTTCCCAGTAGGGCTTCATCACGACACCGGCGCCCTGCAGCGCCCATTCGGTGAGCACATCGCCATCGTCGGCATCGAAATTGCCGCTGACCGGCAGCGTGATGGGTTCGTCGCGGCCGGTGAGCTGCCAGCGAAACTGCTTGCTGCCCGGAAAGCGCAGCAGCAGGCAGTTGTGTTCGAGCAGATCCTCGGGCTCCTCGGGACGACCCTGTCGCGCCAGATAGTCCGGCGAGGCGCACAGCACGCGCGGGCAGTCGGCCAGCTTGCGCACCACGAAGCTGCTGTCGCTGGGATTGGCCATGCGGATGGCCACGTCCACCGCTTCGGACAGCAGATCGATCAGATGATCGGAGAGGCGCAGGCGCACCTGCACCTTCGGGAAACGGGAGTTGAACTCGGCCACCAGCGGCGCCAGCACCCGGCGACCGAAACCCAGCGGCGCCGTGACCCGCAGTGCGCCCGTTGGCGTACCACTGGCGGAGGCCATGCGGCTCTCGGCGCGCTCCACTGCGGTCAGCACTTCGACCGCGTGTTCGTAGAAGATCTGGCCCTCCTCGGTGGGCTGCAGGCTGCGCGTGGTGCGGTTCAGCAGGCGGGCGCCCACGCGGTTTTCCAGTTGCAGGATGCGGTGGCTGGCGGCGGCGGGCGACAGACGCAGACTGCGCGCCGCAGCGGAGATACTGCGCAGATCCACTGCGCGCATGAAAATCTTCAGTTCGTCGATCATGACATCACCTGCGGCTTGCCAGCCCGATGCGGAAACAATCAGGAAGGTGCAAGAGGTGCGCCACATACTTTCAAATGAAAGTATCGAGTGTCGAGCGCCGCAAAAGGCCCTCCAGGCTCCATAGCACTCTATAGAAGGCCGGCGCACTTCCGAGCCGCAGCAAACCCTCCACTGGTAGCGCCACCTTCGCTTCAGGACTGTGCAGAACGCGGCGGCACGCCACATCGCGGGGCAACACTGCGTATTCCGGCGCACATGCACTTTCAAACGAGATCGACAGATCAACGCCCGAAGCCGGTGCAAGAATGATCCCATGCAGATCAACGATCCGAAGACCCTCGCCGAGGTGACGGCGGCCTTCGCGGCCTACGAAGCGGCCCTGATGGCCGACGACGTGAGCGCGCTGGATGCGCTGTTCTGGCCCTCGCAACACACTGTGCGTTACGGCGTGGGCGAGAACCTGTACGGCTTCGAGCAGATCGCCGCTTTCCGCAAGGGCCGCGGCGGTTCACCACAGCGGCAGCTGGTGAATACCGTGATCACCACCTTCGGAACCGGGTTCGCCACGGCCTGTACCGAATTCGTTCGTGAACCGGGCGGACAACACGGCCGGCAGACCCAGAGCTGGGCACGTACAGCACAGGGCTGGCAGATCGTCGCCGCGCATGTGTCGCTGCTCGGCACGCACTCCTAGGATCCGCCATGTCGATTGCACAACTGGCCGCCAAGCTGCGCGGCATCAGCGTTCCGGAAAGCGATGCCGCCGACTTCCAGCGTCGCTACGGTCATCTGTTCGAACACTCCCCCTGGGTCGTGCAACGCGGCTGGCAACGCCGACCCTTCGCCGACCGCGAGGCTCTGCATGCGGCATTCCGCGCCGTGGTCACGGAAGCTGAAGCCGATGAGCAGCTGGCGCTGGTGCGCGCGCATCCGGAACTGGCCAGCAAGTTTGCGATCGCCGCCAATCTCACGGAGAGCTCGCGGGCCGAACAGGCCGGGGCCGGTCTGGATCAGCTCAGCAGCGAGGAGTTCGAGCAGTTTCACGCGCTGAACCGCGCCTATCGCCAGAGATTCGGCTTTCCCTTCGTGATCTGCGTGCGCCTGACGGACAAGGCCGGCATCCTCGCAGCCATGCACCAGCGCCTGGCAGCAGAGCCCGAGGTGGAGCTGCGCGAGGCCCTGCACCAGATCGCGCTGATCAGTGCGCTGCGGCTGGCCGACATACCCACCGAGGGCGTGGCGCTGGAGCGACTGGCAGCGCAGGTGAACCGTGATCTGGGCATGCTGGGCATCCCGGCGGAGAGCTGGCTGGAAGCGCATGCCCGCACGCAACCCGAAGCCTACGATGTCATCATCATCGGTGGCGGTCAGAGCGGGCTGGGGGCTGCCTTCGGCCTGCAACGCGAGGGGGTGCGCAACATCCTCATCCTCGACGAGAACCGGCCCGGCCTGGAGGGTCCGTGGGTGAACTACGCGCGCATGATGACGCTGCGCACGCCCAAGCATCTCACCGGCATCGATCTGGGCGTTCCCTCGCTGACCTACCGCTCCTGGCATGAGGCGCGCTACGGCGCGCATCACTGGGCGGCGCTGGACAAGATCGCGCGCGGCGACTGGATGGAATACCTGCGCTGGTTCCGTCGCGTGCTGAACCTGCCGCTGCTGAATCAGGTGCGCGTGGAGCGCGTCGATCCGCGCGGTCCGGGCCTGTTCGCACTGACGCTGTCCGGCGCGGGCGCGCCCGGCGCCACTCTGCTGGCGCGCAAGGTGGTGTTCGCCACCGGCATCCAGGGCGGCGGCGAATGGCATGTGCCGGAGCAGATCCGCGCCCTGCTGCCGGCTCACCGCTACTCGCACAGCTCGCAGCCCATCAATTTCGCGCCGCTGCGCGGCCGCCGCATCGGCATTCTGGGCGGGGGTGCCTCGGCTTTCGACAACGCGCAGTACGCGCTGTCGCAGGGCGTGGCCGAGGCGCATGTGTTCGTGCGGCGCGAGGAGATGCCGCGCGTCAACCCGATCCGTCACATGGAACGCTCGGGCATCAGCCGTCATTACGGTCTGCTGGATGATGCGCGCAAATATGCGACGACGGCGCATTTCATCAGTCATCCGCAACCGCCGACCAACGACACCTTCAGCCGTGCCTGCAACTATCCGGGCTTCCGTCTGCATCTGGGCGCCCCCTGGCAGCAGGTGCGCGAGCGTGGCGATGTGGTCGTGGTCGAGACTCCGCAGGGGGAGTTCGAGTTCGATTTCCTGATCGTCAGCACCGGCACCCGCAACGACATGCAGCTGCGTCCGGAGCTGCAGGCCTTCGCTGCCGACATCCAGCTGTGGCGCGATCGTTACGCGCCACCCGCGGGCCAGCGCAATGCGCTGGTGGATGAGCATCCCTATCTGGGGCGGCACTTCGAATTCACCGGACGCGATGCCCCGGCGCAGGACCGATTGTATGGGCTGTTCGCCTTCAACTTTTCGGCGCTGGCCAGCATCGGCCTGTCCGCCGCGTCCCTGTCCGGCCTGCGCTTTGCGATCCCGACACTGGTTTCCGGCATTGCAGGGCAGTTGTTCCTGGATAACCGGGATGAAATTCTGGAACAATTCCTCAATTACTCGGAACCGGAGTTCCACGGCCAGTGGCAGGCAAGCTGAGCACCCATGCGCTCGATACGCTGCAGGGCATCCCCGCGGCGGGCATGAACGTGCACCTGGAGCGTCTGACGCCTGAACCCGCGTATTTGTGCACAACACAACTCAATGCCGACGGCCGCGCCATACTGATTGAAGGCGCCCCACCGCCGGGTGTTTATCAGCTCACCTTCCACGTGGGTGAGTATTACCGGACCACCACCGCGGCCCCTGCTCTGGAATTGATCGCCTCGCCCGCCTTCCTCGACGAAGTGGTGGTGCGCTTCGGCATCAGCGCCGCCAGCAGCAGCTACCACGTGCCGCTGGTCTTCAGTCCACACGCCTACAGCACCTATCGCGGCAGCTGATCGCATTTCTTCATCGACAGCATTCGAAGAATTTTGAAATTGCTGGATGCTTTTCGGGGATGTGGGGCCTGCGTTGCTGCACTAGGATGGAGCCGTGACCCAATCCTGCGGAGACACGGCGTTGAAGGCAGCAAATCGGATGACTTCGGGCGATGACGAGCGCGATGGTGTCGATACGCTGCTGCCGGCACGCAAGATCGGCCTGCTGAGTCTGCAACATGTGCTGGTGATGTATGCCGGCGCCGTCGCCGTGCCGCTGATCGTCGGCCGCGCCCTGATGCTCTCCACCGCCGACATCGCCCTGCTGATCAGCGCCGACCTGTTCGCCTGTGGCATTGCCACGCTGATCCAGACGCTGGGTCTGCCTGGCATCGGCATCCGCCTGCCCATCATGATGGGCGTGACCTTCGCCTCCGTCGCGCCCATGCTGGCGATGATCGAAGCCGGCAAGGCGGCGGGTGCCGAAGGCGTTGCCACACTGAGCGTGATCTACGGTTCGGTGATCGCCGCCGGCATCTTCGGTCTCATCATCGCGCCCTTCATCAGCCGACTGTCGCGCCTGTTCCCACCCATCGTCACCGGCTCGGTGATCCTGGTCATCGGCATCTCGCTGGTGAAGGTCGGCATCGACTGGGCCGCAGGCGGCCGCACCACTGCGCCGGACTATGGCGCTCCCCATCATCTGGCGCTGGCCCTGCTGGTGCTGGTGGCCGTGCTGGCGCTGATGAAGTACTCGCGCGGCCTGATCCAGAACAGCGCCGTACTGCTGGGTGTGGCCGGCGGCACGCTGGTGGCGTCGGCGCTGGGCATGACGGATTTCAGCGTCGTGGGCAATGAACCCTGGTTGCGCTGGGTGCAGCCGCTGCGCTTCGGCGTGCCGCATTTCGACATCGCCGCCTCCCTCAGCATGAGCATGGTGATGATCGTGGTGATGGTGGAATCCTTCGGCATGTTTCTCGCCGTGGGCAGCATGGTGGAGCGTCCCGCGACGCGTACCGATCTGGCGCGCGGCCTGCGCGCCGATGCGCTGGGCACGCTGATCGGCGGGCTGTTCAATACCTTCCCCTACACTTCCTTCTCGCAGAACGTGGGGCTCATCGGCGTGACCGGCGTGCGTTCGCGCTACGTGTGCGCGGCCGGCGGCGTGCTGATGCTGCTGCTGGGTCTGAGTCCCAAGCTGGCTGCCACCATCGCGGCGATACCGGCCTTCGTGCTCGGTGGCGCGGGCCTGGTGATGTTCGGCATGATCGCGGCCACCGGCGTGCGCATCCTCAGCACCGTGGACTTCAGCGGCAATCGCAACAACCTGACAATCGTGGCCGTGGCGCTGGGTGCGGGCATGATCCCCCTGGTGGCCGACAAGTTCTTCCAGTTCGCGCCCGCGGTACTGGCGCCGCTGTTGCACTCGGGCATCCTGCTGGCCACCGTCACCGCGGTGGCGCTGAATCTGTTCCTCAATGGCTGGAAAGCGCCAGCCAGTGCCGCGATCCACGACACCGGCCTGAGCTGAAAGCCCGTCGCTACTTGGTGCTGACCGGTTCGGCCGCGGCGATCGGAGCGCTCTGCGCATAACGCCGCGCCAGCACCGTGCACACCAGCAGCTGGATCTGGTGATACAGCATCAGCGGCAGCATGATCAGGCCCAGCCCCGGATGTGAACCGAACAGGATGCGCGCGATCGGCGCGCCGCTGGCCAGACTCTTCTTCGAGCCGCAGAAGACGGCGGCGATTTCCTCCTCGCGCGAGAAACCCAGTGCCCGCGCCGAGCTGCGCGTGACCTGCAGCATGATGGCCAGCAGCACCAGCGCCAGCGCCGCCGTCAGCAACAGCTGCTGCCATGAGAAGCTGGCCCAGACGCCGGAAGCCGTGGACTCGCAGAAGGAACTGTAGACGATCAGCACGATGACGCCGCGATCGACCTTGTTGATCAACGCCTTGTGCGGCTGCAGGAACGGCTGCAGCAGCGGACGCAGCAGCTGGCCCAGACCGAAGGGCAGCGCCAGCGTCAGCAGGATGCCGAGGATGGTGGCGCCCAGCGAAGGGGCGGCGCCGCTCTGCGCCGCCACCCATTGCATCAGGAAGGGCGTGACCACCATGCCGATGAGACCCGAGATGGTGGCGTTGAACACCGCCGAGACCACATCACCCCTGGCCATGGCCGTCATGGCCACGGACGAGGAGATGGTCGACGACATCGCACACAGCAGGAAGAAGCCCAGCCGCAGCTCGTCCGTCAGCACCCCGCGCGTGCTCACATACAGCAAGGCACCAAGGATGGGGAAGGCGACAAAGGTGCACAGCTGCACGAACAGATGCAGCCGCCACTTGGCCACGCCGGCCCGCACCGCCTGCGGCGCCAGCATCACGCCATGCGCAAAAAACACCAGCGCGATGCCGGCCTGTGTCACCACCCCCAGATGCAGAGGGCCGTTGTTCGCGCCCACGCCCGGCCACAGCAGCGCCAGCACCACGGCTGAGAGCATGGCCAGCAGAAATCCGTCGAGTTTCATCGGTGTTCCAGTTCGAAAACGGTGTGCCATGATGCCCTGCCGACCTGGCCCGGAGCAGGCACAGCCCCAACAACTCTTTCAAACGATATCGGAAGCCGCCAGCGATATCCGGGTGCCAATATCTTCGCAGACCCCTGCGTGTGGATTGCACAATTTGGATCCGATCATCCCGCCCCCGACCCCGAAACGCCTCTGCGCCGGCGAGCGCGCCGTGGCGCGCTGCAATGCGTTGGGCGTGGCGCCCTTCAGCGAATCGGCGGAGCTGCTGATCCGCCGCTATCTCACCGGCGCCCATGACCGCGCACTGACGCTGCTGACAGACTGGATGCGCGCGGCGGGCCTGCAGACGCGGCGCGACGCCATGGGCAACCTGGTCGGTCGCCGCGCCGGCACTCGGCCCGATGCTCCTTCTTTGCTGATCGGCTCGCATATCGACACCGTGCACAATGCCGGGCGCTATGACGGGCCGCTTGGCGTCATGATGGGCATCGAACTGGCCGAGCGTCTGAACAGCAGCGCGAGTGCGCTGCCCTTCGCGATCGAAGTGATCGCCTTCGGTGACGAGGAAGGGTCGCGTTTTCCCGGCTCGATGATGTGCAGTCGCGCGCTGGCCGGCACCTTGTCCGAAGCCGCGTTGGACAGCGTGGATCGCGACGGCGTCAGTGTGGCGCAGGCCCTGCGCGACTTCGGCCAGGACCCACAGCGGGTAGCGGCCCTGCGGCGCGCGCCCGCCTCGGTACTCGCCTATCTGGAAGCGCATATCGAGCAGGGCCCCGTGCTCGAAGCAGAAGAGCTTCCGGTGGGTGTGGTCACCGGCATTGCCGCACAGCTGCGCATGAAGGCCGTGTTCTCCGGTCTGGCCGGTCATGCCGGCACCAGCCCCATGCATCTGCGGCGCGATGCGCTGGCCGCGGCGGCGGCCGGCATCCTTGCGGTGGAAGCCATCTGCCGCAGCAGGGGCAGCGATCTGGTCGGCACCGTCGGCCACGTGAGCACGTCCACCAGCGCCTTCAATGTCATCGTGGGGCGCGCCGAGATCTTCATCGACATCCGCTCCGGCGACACCACCCTGCGCGATGCCGCCGCAAAGGAAATCCGCGCCGAGCTTGGCCGCATCGCTGAACAACGACGCATGGCAGTGGACCTGCAGGTAGTGCAGGATCTGGCCGGCGCACCCTGCGCCGGACATCTGATGGATCTGCTGGACAGTTGCGTGGCGGCGCGCGGTCTGCGGCCCTTCCGGCTGCTCAGCGGTGCCGGGCACGATGCCATGGTGATGGCGGCGCTGGCGCCCATGGCCATGCTGTTTGTACGCTGTGCGGGTGGGATCAGCCACAACCCGCGCGAAAGCGTTGAGGCGCGCGACGTGGCCATCGCCATCGATGTGCTGGAAGATTTTGTCAGACGGCTGGGAACAGTGAGCGCATGAGTTTCGATATCGCCTCGGTACGCGACCTGGATCCACCGCAACGCCTGTTGATGGGCCCCGGTCCGGCCAATGCCCATCCGCGCGTGCTGCGTGCGCTGTCCACCCAGCTGCTGGGCCAGTTCGATCCCGAGTTCACCGCCTACATGTCCGAGACCATGGCGCTGTATCGCGCCGTGTTCCAGACCGCGAATCAGTGGACCTTCCTGATCGACGGCAGCGCGCGCGCTGCCATCGAAGCCGCGCTGGTCTCCAGCATCGAGCCTGGCGACACGGTGGTCGTCGCCAGCATCGGTCGCTTCGGCGGACTGCTGACCGAGATCGCCGAGCGCTGTGGCGCGCGCGCCGTGGTGGTACCCGCCTGGTGGGGCTCGGTGCTGACACTGGACGCCATGGCCGAAGTGATCCGCGCCGAGAAGCCGCGGGTCGTGGCCTGCGTGCATGGCGACACCTCGACCACCATGGCCCAGCCGCTCGAGGGCCTGGGCGCGCTGTGCCACCAGCACGACGCGCTGCTGTACGTGGACGCCACCGCGACGCTGGGCGGCATGGAGGTGCCCGTGGATGCCTGGCAGGCGGACATGGTCACCGCCGGGCTGCAGAAATGCCTGGGCGGTCCGCCCGGCGTCGCGCCGATCACGCTGTCGGAGCGCGCCGCCGAATACATCCGCGGCCGGCGCCATGTGGAGCGCGGCCTGCAGGTCACCGAGATGCCTGCCGGGCGCGGAGCTCGCATTGCTTCGAACTACTTCGATCTGGCCATGATCATGGACTACTGGTCGGATCTGCGCCTGAACCATCACACCGAGGCCACCAGCATGCTGTACGCCGCACGCGAATGCGCGCGCGTGGTGCTGGAGGAAGGTCTGGGCGCGCGTTTCGCACGTCATCTCCTGGCCAGCGACGCCATGGTGGCCGGCATCCAGGCCATGGGCCTGAAGGTGTACGGTGATCTGCGCTACAAGATGAGCAATGTCACCGGCATCGAGATTCCGGCCGGCATCGACGGCGAGCGCGTGCGACGCCGCATGCGCGAGGACTTCGCCATCGAGATCGGCAGCTCCTTCGGACCGCTGCATGGGCGCATCTGGCGTATAGGCACCATGGCCTGGAACTGCACCCGGGCCAATGTGCTGACGGTGCTGGCAGCGCTGGAAGCCGTGCTGCGCACGGAAGGGCAGTCGCTGCCCTCCGGCGCGGCAGTTGATGCCGCGCTCGCCGTCTATGGCGCAGCGGTACAATCGCGGGCACAGGCGCCGGTGGCCGGCGCCCCGAGATCCTGAAGAAGCATGCACGACTATCCCCGCGATCTGCTCGGCTACGGCGGCCACCCGCCGCATGCGCGCTGGCCCGGTGGCGCGCGCGTGGCCGTGCAGTTCGTGCTGAACTACGAGGAAGGCGGCGAGAGCAGCATCCTGCACGGGGATCCTGCTGCCGAGTCCTTCCTCTCCGACATGATTGGTGCGCAACCGATTGCCGACATGCGCCACATGTCGATGGAAAGTCACTACGAATATGGTGCGCGCGCCGGCTTCTGGCGTCTGCACCGACTGCTCAGCGCCTGGCGCGTTCCCGTCACCGTCTATGGCGTGGCCAGTGCCATGGAGCGCAACCCGGCGGCGGTCGACGCCATGCTGGGTGCGGACTGGGAGCTGGCCTCGCATGGCTATCGCTGGATCAACTACCAGCACGTTCCGGAGCGCGTCGAGCGCGAGCACATTCAGCGCGCCATCGACATCCACCGGCGCCTGACTGGCGCGCGGCCTCTGGGCTGGTACCAGGGCCGCACCAGTCCGAACACCGCGCGGCTCATCGTCGAAGAAGGCGGGTTCGTCTATGACGCCGACTCCTACGCCGACGATCTGCCCTACTACGACACACGCTATGGCCGCCCGCAGCTGGTCGTACCGTACTCGCTCGAGACCAACGACATGCGCTTCGTTGCCGCGCAGGGCTTCCATACCGGCGAACAGTTCTATGCCTATCTCAAGGACAGCTTCGACACGCTGTATACCGAGGGCGCAACGCAGCCGAAGATGATGTCCATCGGTCTGCACGCCCGCGTGGTCGGCCGCCCTGGCCGCAGCGGCGCATTGCTGCGCTTCATCGAATACATCCAGGCGCAGCCGCAGGTGTGGATCGCGCGGCGCATCGACATCGCGCGCCACTGGCTGGCGCAGCATCCCTACGAACCCCCGCCTGCGGAGACCCCACGTGCCTGAGCAACCGGGAGCCAGTGGGCGCATGCCGGAGAGCAGTGCCACGGATCCGGTGGCAACCTTCGTGGACAGCGCCGCCGCGCTGCTGCAGCTGAAGCTCGCGCCCGACTCGCGCGCCGAGGTCATCGCCAACCTGCGCCTGCTGCAGGCGCGGGCTGCCGAGTTCAGCGAGTTGCCGCTGGATGAGGGCATCGAGCCGGCGCCTGTTTTCCGGCTGTGATCCCGTCCGCATGAGAGCCGCCATCGACATTGCGGCCAGCATTCGTGGCGGCGCCAGCGCCGCCGCGCTGATCGAGGCCACGCTGGCGCGGATCGCGCGCACCCACCCCTCGCTCAATTGTTTCACGCATGTCACTGCAGAACGCGCCCGCCACAGCGCGGCTTGCATCGATGCGCGCGTTGCCGCCGGCGAAGATCCGGGGCCGCTGGCCGGCGTGCCCTTTGCGGTGAAGAATCTGTTCGATGTAGCCGGCGAAGTAACGCTGGCAGGCTCGATCCTGCTGCGGACGCGGCCACCCGCCGTGCGCGATGCCTTTGCGATCCGCCAGCTCGAGGCCGCCGGCGCCATCCTGGTCGGCATGCTGAACATGGATGAATTCGCCTACGGCTTCGCCACCGAGAACGCGCACTACGGCGCCACACGCAACCCACACGATCCCACGCGCATTGCCGGTGGCTCATCGGGCGGTTCGGCCGCGGCGGTCGCAGCGGGGCTCGTGCCGCTGACCCTGGGTTCGGACACCAATGGCTCGATCCGCGTGCCGGCGGCACTGTGCGGCGTGTATGGCCTGAAGCCCACGTATGGTCGGCTTGGCCGCAGTGGCAGTGTGCCCTTCGTGCACAGCCTGGACCACGTCGGGCCGTTCGCGCGCAACGTGGCCGATCTGGCGCTCGCCTATGAGCTGCTGCAGGGGCCCGATGCGGAGGATCCAGCCTGCATACGACAGGTTGCGACGAGCACCACCGCAACAGACCTTGGCGGGCTGATGAAATCCGCGACGCCTTTGCGTTGTGCCATGCTTGACGGTTGGTTCCAGCAACACGCCTCCGCTGCCGCACTGCACGCGTTGCAGCGGGTCGCGCTGGCCCTGGACGCGCACGCCACCGCGACATTGCCACTGGCCTCTGCGGCACGCTCGGCGGCCTTCTGTCTCACGGCCGCCGAAGGCGGCAGCCTGCATCTGCCGGCGCTGCGCACCCAGCCCGATCAGTTCGATCCGGCCACGCGTGATCGGCTGATCGCGGGCGCCCTGCAACCCGCCCACGTGCTGGTGCGTGCGCAACGCGTACGCCGCGTATTCCTGCAGCAGTGCCTGGCGCTGTTCGAACACTTCGACGTGCTGCTGGCACCGAGCACACCGTTTGCCGCCACACCCATCGGCCAGTCGCATACGCAACTGGGCGACAGCAGCGTCTCGGTGCGCGCCAACCTGGGGCTGTATACGCAGCCGCTGAGCTTCGTCGGCCTGCCGGTGCTGAGCGTGCCCGTGTGCATACCCGGCGAGCTGCCACTGGGTGTGCAACTGATTGCACCGCCATGGCAGGAAGAACGCCTGCTGCGCCTGGCAGCGCAGCTCGAGCAGTCCGGCGTGATCGGTGCGTCAGAACCCCGCGACTGAACCGTCGCTGCGCGGATCGCTGGCACCTTCCAGGGTTCCATCGGCACACTGAACCACGGCACCGGCATGCCCCATGAGATGGCTGAACGGTTCAATCACCTGCAGCTCGTGACCGGCGGCGCGCAGCTCGTCGATGAGCCCGGCGTCAAAATCACCTTCGATCTTGAGGTTGCTGCTGGCTTCGCCCCAGGTACGACCCAGCAGCCAGCGCGGCGCACTGACCGCCTGCTGCAGCTCCTGACCGAACAGCGCGTAGCGCGTGAAGATGGCGGCCTGGGTCTGCGGCTGACCCTCGCCGCCCATGGTGCCATAGCCCATCCAGCGGCCATCGCGCAGCTGCGCCATGGCCGGATTCAGCGTGTGGAAGGGTTGGCGGCCCGGCTGCAGCGCGTTGCAGCCCTCCTCCGCCAGACGAAAGCTGCAGCCGCGGTTCTGCCAGGTCACGCCGGTGGCGGGCAGCACCACACCGGAGCCGAACTCGAAGTAGGTGCTCTGGATCAGCGAGACCGTGCAACCGGAGCTGTCCGTGCATCCCAGCCAGACCGTGTCACCCGGCTGCGCCGGCCATGGCCAGGGCGTGGCGCGGGTGCGATCCACGGCATCCGCCCAGGTATCCAGCTGCCCGGCGTCATCGAGCGCTTGTTGCGCGTCCACGCGCATGAAGCGCGGATCACCGACCTCGGCATCACGGAAGGCGAAGGCGCGCTTGGTGCATTCGATCAGTCCATGCAAATGGGCGAAGGATTCTGCTTCACGTACGCCCAGGCGTTCAAACAGCGCCAGGATCATCAGCGAAGCCACGCCCTGAGTGGGCGGCGGCAGGTTGTACAGACGGCCGGCCGAGATCTCCGTCACCAAAGGCGAGACGATCTGCGCCGCATGCGCGGCCAGATCCTGGCGATCGATCAGCGCTCCACAGGCTGCCAGATCCTGGCTCAGCGCGTCGGCGACCTCGCCGTGGTAGAAACTTGCCAGGCCCGCATTGGCCAGGGTACGCAGTGTCTGTGCCAGTTGGGGCTGCCGCAGCGTATGGCCGACCGGTAGTGACTTTCCCTCGCGATCCAGAAAGACAGCGGCGAACCCGGGCTGCGATGCCAACTCGGTCTGCTTCAACGCCAGCAATTCGCTGCAACCATGCGTCAGCGGCACGCCCTCGGTGGCGTAGTCGATGGCATCGCGCAACAGCCGCGACAGCGGCAAGGGTGTGTTGATCGAAGCGCTGAGCTGGAGCGCCTGCTCCCAACCCGACACCGTGCCGGCCACGGTGTTGGCAGCCCAGGGACCACGCTGTGGAATGGCGCTGAAGCCCGCCTCGTGATAACGCTGCGGGCTGACGACATGGCCGGCGCGGCCACAGGCATCGATACCGATCGGGTCGCGCCCCGGCAGGCGGATCAGCCAGAAGCCGTCACCGCCAATGCTGTTCATGTGCGGATAGACCACGGCAATGGTGGCTGCGGCGGCCACGGCCGCTTCGATGGCCGTGCCACCCTCGCGCAGCACGGCCAGCGCGCTCTGGCTGGCCAGATGATGTGGCGTGCTCGCCAGGCCACGGCGGCAGCGCAGCGTGTGCAGCATAGGGATTACCAATACGCGCGCAGGCGCGCCTTACAACTCGAAACCGATCCAGCGGCCGGCGGTGACGATGCCAACCCAGAACAGCAGCGAGATGGCGCCGGCGACGCGCCAGCTGCGCGGCGTCTGTGCCGGATCGACCGCCTCCAGCAGCGCCCCGCGCGCCTGCCAGTGAAACAGCAGCATGTTGCCACCGGCCAGCAGCAGCAGCAGGATTTTCAGACGAAACGGCCAGTTGACGGCATAGCTGGTAGCCGAGGACATGAACAGCAGCGATCCAGTGATCACCGCGATCGCAAAGCTGCTCCAGGTGAAGGGCAGCATCTCGCGGGCCACCGCGCCGATGGAGCGCTGCGGCGAGGTCAAGCCGAGTATGCGCAGATCGACGATGGCGATGGTGCCAACCACCAGCACGATGGCCAGCACATGCACGGTCTCGATGCTGGGAAACAGCCAGCCCGAATTGCGCACAGCCGTGGCCACGCGCGTGGCTTCAATGAGCTGGAAGAGATGGAACAGTGAAGGATTCATGAACGCCTTTAGCTGATGTAGGCAATCCAGCGGCCGGCGCTGATGATGGCCACCCACAGGAACAGCGAGCCGCCGCCCAGCAGGCGCGCCCCTAGGCGGCTGCGCTCATTGGCCTCCCAGGCATCGGCGCGGTGGCTCAGCCGCCGCTGCATGAACCAGGTCAGCAACAGCACGATGCTCACCAGCAGCATCTTGGTCAGGAACAGGAAATTCAGCAGTTCGCGGGCCGGCTCGCCGATCACCAGCAGCGAGCCGGTGACCAGCAGCACCGCGGCCGCGCTCCACAGCCACACCGCATAACGCTGCTCGACGGCGCGCAATGACTGGTCGCGCGCCGCCCAGCCGAGCAGGCGCAGGTTGATCATCAGGGCCGACCCCATCAGACAGGCGATGCCCAGAATGTGCACGCTCTGAATGGCGGGGGTCATCCACAGATGACCCGAGATGAAGATGCTGGCGGGTGTGGCGGCCAGCCACGCGCTCAGTGTCTGCAACATCGTCCTGCTCCTGCTCGTATCCGCTGCGGCTGCCGGAAGAGGCCTTCCCCTCCCGGCAGCCGATCCTGCCTCGAAGGACCTTTACAGGCTCACATCCAGAGACACACCCACGGTGCGCTTGGCTTCCGGATTGAGCACGTTCACCAGGCCGCCGGTGTCGAAGATGCCGGTTTCGATGGCCGAGATGTAGTACTTGTCGAACAGGTTGCGGGCGAACACACCCACGCGCCAGGTGCCGGCCGCATTGCTGATGCCGGCGTTCACGTTGACGATGCCATAGGGCGAGATGCGCGTGTTGGGATCGGCGCCGTTGGTGTAGAAGGCCGAGCGGTACAGGTAGTTGGCCTGCCCGTCCACCACCAGATTGGCGCTGACCGGGCGGCTGTAGCCGACGCGCTCGGTGATGTTCCACTTGCTGGCGTTCGGCAGCGGCTTGCCCTTGGCCTGGGTGTAGCTCGTGGTGGTACCCGGAATGGTGTAGCAGGCGCCCACCGCCGACGGATCCGTGGTCGTCGCCATCGGAATCGGCTCGTAGCTGGAGTAACACGAGGTCAGGAAATCCGTGAACTCGGCATCCTGGTAGGCCACATTGGTCGACAGTTCCAGACGCTGCAGCGGCTTCACGGTCAGTTCCACTTCCGCGCCCTGCGTACGCATGCCGCCGGCGTTGCCGAGCACGAAGGAGGCCGGCACCAGCGTGGTGTCCATCACCGTGGTCTGGAAGTTCTTGAACTTTTCGTAGTAGACGTCGGCGTTGAAAATCAGGCTGTTGTTCAGCCAGTCGCTCTTCATGCCCAGCTCGATGGAATGGTTGGTTTCCGGATCGACGATGCGCGCGCCCGAACCTGCCACCGAGATCGCCAATGGACCCTTGTAGCCGGATGCCACGGTCAGGTAGGCCATCAGGTCCGGTGACACCGTGTACTTCAGGCCGGTGCGGTAGGAGAAGTTGTCGTTGGTGGTGTGCGCATGGCCGGGAGCATTGATGGCCCAGCCCGAGAACTTGTACACGTCGTCGACATGCACGGTGTACAGGAACGACTCGGCGTCGTCGTAGGTCTCACGGCCACCGACGATGACCGACCACTGGTCGTTCAGCTTGATGGTGCCATCCGCAAAGGCCGCAACGCTCTGCACGGTGTAGCTGCTGTGATCCTCACCACCGCTGGAGGAGATGCGCGCACCGTCGCCATACAGCGCCTCGGCCGTGCCGCCCCAGGGGCCGGCCATCAGGCCAATGGTGTCGGAGGAGCGGCGGTAGTAGTACAGGCCGCCGACATACTGGAAGCGCTGGCCTTCCGGGGAGGTCAGGCGCAGCTCCTGCGAGAACTGGTTGCCGTAGGTCAGTGATGGACCCTCCATGTAGACGATGGGCGTGCCGCCCAGGGTCGCGTAGGTGTCGACCTTCTGGTGCATGAAGGCCGTCAGCGAGGTCAAGGTGTAGTCGCCGAGCTTCTGGTCGAGCTGCAGCGAGGTACCGGACACCGTGGTGTATCGATAGCTGTCGCTGGAAATCGCCGTCTCGGTGTTGTCCGGACCCGGCGTGATGCCGTAGTCGAGCACGCCGAAGCCCGGCGGCGTCGATCCATAACCCTGGCCGAGATAGCGATAGGTGGACAGGAAGTTCGGACTGATGTGCGCCTTGCGGTAGCTGGCGATCAGATAGGCGCTCAGATCATCATCGACATTCCACAGCAGCTTGCCCTTGAAGCCCATCTGATCCGAGTCACCCTCGTTCTTGCCCTTCACCGGGTTGTACGACCAGCCATCGCGGTTCTGGTACGACCCTGCAAGGCTCGCGGCCACCGTCGACGATAGCGGCAGGTTGGTGGTGACCGATGCGTTGGTGTCGTTGTAGTTGCCATAGGCGAGATGCGCCTTGGTCGAATAGGCATCGAAGTTCGGGCGTGCAGTGGTGATGTTGATCACGCCGGCCGACGCGTTCTTGCCAAACTGCGTGCCCTGCGGGCCGCGCAACACTTCGATGCTGCTGGCGTCATTGAGATCGCCGCCGATGTTGTCGACGAAACCCTGCACCACGCCGTCGACCACCAGACCCACGGTCTGCTCGGTAGCGGCGTTGAAGCTGTTGGTGCCGACACCTCGAACGTTGAAACCGATGCCACCGCTGGCGCTGACCTGCACGCTGGGCGAGAGATACTGGATGTCGGTGGGGTTCTTGTAGTTCGACTTCGCGAAATCTTCCGCAGAGATCGCCTGGACCGCAATCGGCACGTCCTGTGCGCGTTCCGTGCGGCGCGTGGCCGTCACGAGAACCTCCTCCAGCTCACCGCCACTCGGTGCGCTGTCATTGACGGTGGTGACAGTGTCCGCGGCCTGCGCGGGCGTGATGGAAGCCATGGCTGTCAAGCCGGCGGCGGCGAGCCATGTGCCGATGTTCTGACCGTTCATAAGAACTCCTGACCTTCGCTGTTGCTGCATGACGAGGGGGGTGTCGTCTGCGAAACATTTAAGATCAACGCCCGCGCACTGACTTTTCGAATTCATTTGAAAGTCCCGGACAACCCGATCGGTTGTGAATGCGCGCCGCGCGCCTACACTGCTTCTGCAGCGATGAGCGATCCGTCACTCATCACGTCAGCACTATTTTTTTCGTATCGCGCGCGCAGCGCGATGCACACCGGAGGATAGCCGTGCCGACCAAGTCATCAACCGCAGCAATGCGTTCTCGCAGCACCGCAACCGTGCAGAAGCGCGCACCAATGCGACACATCGGTGCAACGGTTGCGCTGTGCGTTGCCAGCTCGGTTACATCGCTGTCCGCGACAGCTGCACCGCCGGACATCACCGGCATGTGGACGTATCGCTTCAAGGAGTCGCGCGAAGCGGTCAGTGAAGATGGTCTGACCGCATTGGCCAGGGATTTTGTTGCGCAACACAAGCGCGGTGAGTCGCTGGGTCATGTGCGCAATGTGGCCAACATGAAGTGCCTGCCCGCCGGTTTTCCGGCGCTGATGATGTGGCGCTCACCGATTCAGATCATGCAGGGCTTCGGCCGCATCGCCATCAACACCGAGCACGATCCCGGCAACGACGAACCACGCACCATTTATCTGGATCGCGAACAGAGCAAGGATCCTGATCCTTCCTGGAATGGTCACTCCGTTGGTAAATGGGTCGGCAACACGCTGGTCGTCGACACTGTTGGCCTGAATGGCCGCGGCGGCTTTCAGGTGCCGCTGACTTCAACCACGCATGTAGTCGAACGTTTCCATGTCGAGAACGGCGGCAAGCTGCTGGTCGACGAGATGACCTTCGAGGATCCGGTGGTATTCACCAGGCCTTACAAGATGACCATCCGCTTCGACCGCATGCCGAATACCGCCGAGCGCATGGAAGCGGTGTGCGAACCGGATCTCGATGCACTGAAGGAGACCGACCTGCAGGCCATCAAGGACTTCGACAGCGAGGCGGCCCGCATGCTGGACCCCGACGAGCAGTACAACTCGGCCGAAACCGAATCGCTGCACAAGAAGCCGCTCAACCAGTAATCACAGGAACGTCATCATGATCCGCAAACTCATTCTGTCCCTGGTCTGCGCCACGGCACTGGTTCCCGCAGCCCAGGCCCATCATTCCTTCGCCATGTTCGACATGGACAAGACCGTCACCCTCGATGCCACGGTGGAATCCTTCAAGTGGGCCATGCCGCATGTGTGGCTGTACGTGGTGATCCAGACGGCCAGCGGCCCGCAGCAGTGGGGCATGGAATGCCACAGCCCGAACATCATTGCGCGCAAGGGGTGGACCAGCAAGTCCGTGCAGCCCGGCGACAAAGTCAAGGTGACCATGCATCCGAAGCGCGACGGCACCAGCAGCGGCAGCCTCATCTACATCACGCTGCCGGACGGCACCGTGCTGTGGAATGCCGAGAGCGAAGGCCGCGTCTGATTGCGAATTGTGCACACTCAACATCGATTCCAACGGGAGAGACACTTGAACACTTGCACCGAAGGGCGCTCACCAGCTACCGCGCGCCGCACACTGCAGACTCTCGGCGTGACCCTGGCGCTGAGCCTGACCGCCGGCAACGCCCTGGCCGCCAAGACCACCAAGTCTCTGAACGGCATGTGGGCCCTGACCCAGAGCGACTACGACCATCCGGACAGCGCGCCGCCGTACACCGCCGAGGTGCAGAAGGTCGCGGACGCCAGGCGCAACGCTGTCGAAAATGAAGGCGATGTGCTGTCGGAAGAGGGCAAGAAGTGCCTGCCCATCGGCATGCCGGGTTTCATGGCCAACGAGTTCGCGCTGGAGATTCTCGAAACACCCGGCCGCATCACCATGCTGAACGAGAACAGCTCCCTGCCGCGCACCATCTATCTGAACCGCAAGAAGCCCACCGAAGGATTGGAGCCGATGTGGAATGGCTACTCCGTCGGCCACTGGGAGGGCAAGACGCTGGTCATCACCACCACCAACCTGAACGAGATCACCAACCCCCTGTCCTTCGGCGGCGGCATCCATGCTCCGACCACGACCATCACCGAACACCTGTATCTGACCGACGGCGGCGACACGTTGGTGAACGAATCCACCTTCGTCGATGCCCGCTTCCTGAGCAAGCCCTGGACCACCGTGCATCACTACAGGCGTCTGGCCGAGGACGCCGAACTGTGGGAGTACGCCTGCATCATCGGCGCCGATGGCTGGTCCGAGCGCTACGCCGGCGAGAACAAGGAAAAGGCCGAAGCGGCCGCGAAGAAGTGACCACACAGCGCATCCGAACGAACACAGGAACCCCATCATGAAGACCCGCATTCTGCTCGCCGCCACCGCCCTGCTCGGCGGCTACGCCATCGGCGCCTCGGCGCACCATGCCTTCAACATGTACGACAACAGCAAGTACGTGAAGCTCGAGGGTACGGTGCAGAGCTACTCCTGGAAGAACCCGCACGTCATGATCGATTACGTCGTGGCCGGCGCCAACGGCGAGATGGAGACCTGGAGCATCGAATGTTCCAGCCCCAACATCATCGGCCGCCGCGGCTGGACTCCGACCTCGATCAAGGCCGGCGACAAGATCCCGATGGTGATTCACCCGATGAAGGACGGCCGCCGCATTGCGCTGACGGTGTCCGCGACCTTGCCGGATGGCACAGTGCTGAAGGACAAGGAATAACTGTTCCTGCGGGGCTGCCGCCGCCAGCGCAGCCCCGCTTTCAGTGCGTCAGATCGTAGAGGGCGAAGTCCACCCCCAGGCGGATCCCGAGGTTCGAGTCCTCCTGCGGATAACTGGCGTCATCAGCCCACTGCCAGGAATCGCCCATGTCGTTGTTGAAGGTGATGGCCACCATCACGCGGCCGTCGTCGTCGAGGATGGCGCGCCAGTGCGGCACGGCGCCGTCGGAACGATAGGGCACGCCGCGGCCATGCAGTGAACGCCAGTTGGAGATCTGCTTCTTGTCGTCCAGATCGTAGAGCACATGGAAGATCGGATGATCGGCCGGCAGCTCGACGATGGCCCGATCCGGGAACACCTTGCGCAGGCCGGCCTCGAAGCCCGCCCATTCCGAAGTACCAAAGAAACTGTCGCAGACCAGGAAGCCGCCGCGCAGCAGGTAGTCGCGCAGCTTGGCGGCCTCGGCGTCGGTGAGATCCCAGGCGCCGGGTGCGCTGACCATCAGGAACGGCCAGTCGTACACATCGTCGCCGTCATCGAGATTCACCGGCTGCTCCACCGAACGCACCTTGACGGTGGTCAGGCGGCGCATCATCTGCGCGAAGGTGCGATCGCCCCGCGGATAGTCGATGGTCCAGCTGGTGCGGCCCAGCGTAAAATCACCTTGGCCGGAGGGATACATCAGCCGGCCGAAGACGAATTCGGCGGGGACGTTGTAATCGGCGGGCAACGCGCTCTCCGAATCCGCCCCTTCCAGCGCCGGATATTCGCGAAACGCCTTCTGCGCCCACAGCGCACCGCTGGCCATCATCAGGGCTGCGGCCAGCGGCACAAGGTAACGCGGCGCACGCATCACTGCTTCGCCAGGTAGCGCGTCAGCCAGGCATTGCGCTGGATGACGAAGGCCTTCAGCGAGATTTCCGGCGGCGCCGTCGGCCCCCAGGAGTTGCGCGCGGTGGCGCTGACGTCCCCGCTGATGGCCGCCTCGAAATCCTCGTTGCTGAACAGCTTGTGATCGTCCTGATAGACATCCGCGGCGATCAGATCATGGTATCGCTGCACGATCGGGCCCAGCGTCTTCCAGTTGAGCCACTTGTCGTTGACGTCGCGCACATAGCCCAGGTACTTCTGCTTCCAGGCCGGCACCAGCAGCAGGCGCGAGATCAGCGGCTTGTTGCCGTCGCCTTCGGCCACCAGCGGATCGAGGAACACCGTGCCGGGCTGCGAAAAACTGCCGTTGGAGCGCCGAGCGAATCCCGAGGACTCCAGCGGCCGCCAGGTTTCGTTGGCATCGTGCGGCACGATGTGGAAGATGCCCTTGCCGTCCTGGTAGATGCTGTAGTCGCTGGCGCGTGTCCAGTAGCCGTCGGTGTTGATCAGCGCGTTCTCGGTGGCCATGAAGCGCAGCACGTTGTCCACGTCCAGCACCTTGGGCAACTCGGTGGGCAGCTTCTCCACCGGCGTCTGGTTCAGCACGCGGCACAGCTGCATCAGCGCTTCCCAGGATTCGGGCTTGTCCTTGCTCTTGATGTCGAACACGGCGCGGTAGTAGTCGACGTCATCGCCGAAATACTCAAGCCCGCCGCGGCTGCGCGGCGAGCCCGGCACCTTCCAGCGCGCGCCCTTGAAGTCGACCGCTTCCTGCGTGAAATCGCTGTTGAAGTGCTGCTGGTTCACATACACGCCCCAGCGCTCGCCATTGATGGCCACACGCACGAAGTTGGCCTTGAGCGCGGGGTAATAGGCGCGCGCCACCTGCATGAACAGCACGCTGCGCAGGAAGGTGGGATCGGCGGCGGAGTTCAGCAGCGTCAGCGTGCGATAGCCGAGCAGCTTCTGATCCTTGTGGATGTCGTCGAACTCCAGCGTGATGGAGCGCTTCTGGCCGTCGCTGGTGGAGGAGTAGGAGGTGTTGCCATGGAAGTGCACGCCCACGTCCTTGTACACCCTGCCATCCACGGTGACGGTGGCCGGCAGCAGCACATCGGTGCCCTTGAAGGCGTCGAGCTCTTCCTCCCAGTTGGCGTCGTCGAACTGCAGGAACAGGGTGCGCAGCACGGCCGCGTCATACAGCGGCTCGTTGCCGTACTTCTTCACATCGGCCGGCTTGATCTTGCGTACCTGGGCAGGGTCGGTGCGACGGGCGGCGCTTGCGCCCCCCCAGCCGCCTTCGGCGTTGCCCTCCCATTCGCCACGCGCATGGGCCGCCATGGCTTCGGCGCGCTCCTTGGCATTCAGATGGCCGTCACCGTCGCGATCGAAGCGATCGAGAATGGGCGCGTCTTCGCGCACCCCCCAGCGCTGCGCCTCGGCAGGCGCCGCCGCCAGCAAGGCAGCGGCGAGCAGGCCCGGAAGCCATCTTGCCAGCCCACGCATCAGCGCCCTCCTTCGGCCATGCGCAATTCGCAGCGCAGGTCCTGCACACCCTCCACCAGGCTCAGCTCACGCAGCAACTCCGTCATGTCATGGCCACTGCGTAGCGTGGCGTAGAACACGTAATCCAGCCCCGCGCCGCTGCGGTCGGTGGCCACTGATTGCAGATGACGCTGCTGCAGATGCCGATCCAACAATGCGCCGAGCCTGGCTTCCATGTCCACGCCGAGGCCCAGCCGCATGCGCAGCATGCAGCCCACGCCCTCGCCCTGGCGCGGTTGTCCACGACTGGCCAGCAGCGGTGCAGCCGTACCCACCACGGCCAGACCCAGCAGCGCCACCCACAGGTGCGCCGCGCCCACCGCCATGCCCACCACCACGGCAAAGATGACGAAGGCGGTGTCACGCGTGTCGCGCACCACGGTGCGGAAACGCACGATGGACAGCGCGCCCACCAGGCTGAAGGCACGCGCGATGTTGTCGCCGATCACCTGGGTGACCATGGCGATCAGCACGGTCAGCAGCACCAGCGTGAGCGGAAAGGACACGCCGTTGTCCTGCTCAGGCGTGCTGCGGTCGTAGATCCAGGCCACCAGGAGCCCCAGCAACAGCGCCACCAGCAGGCGCACCAGCACCTGCACCGGCGAGCTGCTGCTGTCCTGGGCCAGCGCGTCATGCAGGAAATCAGGCATCGGCCCGCACCTCCTGCAGCTCGGGTTCGAGCACGCGCGCTGCCAGCTGATACTTGGAGATGTCGCGCGTGGTCAGCGCGAACTGCGCAATCAGGCTGCGGAATTCCACCGGCAGCACCTGACGGTATTTCAGCTCCAGGATGCGCAATGACGCCACCAGCGCGCGCGAGGCCGGTTGCGGCGCGAACTGCAGCGCCGCGGTTGGCCAGGCCAGCAAGTCGGAATCCAGCGTCAGGCGCAGCGGCCCGTAGGCGCTGGTGCCCACGCAGGCGAAGCGCTGGTACTGCACCACGTACACGGGCGCCAGCCCTCGCACGCGCGCGCGGCGCCAGAACCAGCTGGCACTGTCAGCTGCGCCGAGCAGTCCGGCGGCGGGCAATGCCGCCAGCGGCAGCAGTTCCCGGCGCTTGTTCACCAGCTGGCGCGTCTTGGTCTTGCGCTCCACGAACACCGTATCGGCGTCGTCGTAACGACGCACCCGGTACTTGCTGCGTGCATAGGAACCGCGGCGCCGCAGCACATCGCGTTCGCGGGTATCGAGGTAGATGCTGCTCACCTGGTAGCTGTCGCGACCAGGGCGCAGATTGGGATCCGGTTGCAGATGCGCGCGCGCCCAGTCCATGACGGCCTCGGCCACCGAAGCCTCGAGCAGGCACTTGAGCTCGCAGGCTTCTTCACGCGTATCGCGTTGCAACGTCGCACTTCCTGTCATGCGTTCGCTCATCCCCCTTCAAGGTAGCGAATGTGCCGCGCCATCATGCTGCTCTGCTGTCAAGAATTGTGTTCCACAGCGGTGCAGCGCTTTTGTACCATTGGCACCGTTCATGAAACAATGAGCCGCTCTCCACCGGCTATTTCAGGATCTCTGGTAACAAACCATGCAGCTTGCAGAGGAAATGGCCACGCTGGGCAAGGTGCTGGAGCTGGGGTCGTTCACGGCCGCGGCGCGCGCGCTGGGCGTGCCCAAGGTGCGCGTCAGCCGCAGCGTGGCCAGCCTGGAGAAGAGGCTCGGCGTGCGCCTGCTCGAGCGCACCACGCGCCGCCTGAGCCTCACACCCGCCGGCCGGCTGGTGCAGCCGCACTGCCTGCGCATCGTCACCGAAGCCGAGGCCGCTGCGCGGCTGATGCGGCGGAACGAAGCACCCGGCGCCGAGCTGCGCGTCATCACCGACAACGCCTGGGGCCGATTGCTGGTGGGCCCGCTGGTGCCACGCTTCCTGGAACTGGACGCCGCTCGTCCGCTGCGGCTGGAAGTGGTGGCGCAGTGCCCCGAGGAACCCGGTGATGACTGGGACGTGCTGGTCTGCAATGGCGCGCCGACCCATCCCGGCCTGGCTTCGCGCAGTCTGGGCACGCCCGAGCTGATCCTGTGCGCGACCCCGGCCTATCTGTCTGCCCATGGCACGCCGCAGAACCCGGCCGAACTCGAACAGCATGCGCTGCTGATCGCCGGCCCGCCTTCGACCGCGCGGCTGATGCTGGTGCGCGGCCAGGAAACGCGTGGCGTGAGCATTGTGCCGCGTCTGTTGGTGGCCGATCCGCAGCTGGTGCATGCCAGCACGGCGGCCGGATTGGGCATTGGCGTCTTGCCGGAATTCCTGTGCCGCCAGGGCCTGGCCATGGGGCGTCTGGTGCGCGTGCTCGCACCCTGGGTTGCATCCGAGCTGCTCGACCTGCAGGCCGTGTGCGACGCGCGGCGCTTCGAGGAACCGGCGATCCGTCAGTTCATCGACTTCATGGCCGCGCAGATGGTGCCGGTGCTGACGAAGGGCTGAAGCGCACCCGCAGGCACAGCCCCGGGCCGGGCACACGATCCTCGACCCGCACCTCGGCGCGATGCAGTTCGGCGATCCGCTGCACGATGGACAGACCCAGCCCACTGCCATACTGGCCGCTTTCGCTGACACGGTAGAAACGCTCGAACATGCGCGCGCGCTGCTCGGGCGGCACACCGGGCCCCTGATCCTCGACCCACAGTTGCGCGGCGCCCTGCGCATCCAGTCCGCAGCCGACCACCACTTCGCTGCCGCCCGGCGCATAGCGGATGGCGTTGTCGACCAGATTGCGCATCAGGATGGCCAGCTGCGAGGCGGATCCCTGAACCCGCGTGGTGCTGCCCTGCTCACGCAATGTAATGCCGCGGCGCGCGGCAAAGGCCTGCTGCTCGATGAGCTGATCCTGCACCAGCTCCAGCAGATCCACGACACTGCTCGGCAAACTGATCCCGCCGGCCGCATCGACGCGCGACAGCGCCAGCAGCTGATCGATCACATGGCTGCCGCGATCCACGCCGGCGATGACGCCGGCCACGGCCTCCTGGCGCTCGCGCTCGTCGCGGGCCGCCTGGAAGACCTGCGCATTGACGCGGATGGCGGCCAGCGGTGTGCGCAGCTCATGCGCGGCATCGGCGATGAAGCGCCGCTCATGCTCCAGCGCATGGCGCACGCGGCCCAGCAGGCTGTTGAGCGCGCCCAGCAACGGCAAAACCTCGCGCGGCGCACGCTCGCTGCCGGCCACCGGCTGCAGATCGCCGGGCGTACGCCGCTCGACGCTGGTGGCGATGTCATCCAGCGGCGCCAGTGCGCGCGTGATGATCCACCAGATCAGGATGGTCGACAGCGGCAGCAGGATCAGGCCTGCGATCAGCAGCGTCATCAGCGAACGCATCGACAGCAGGGCGCGCTGCCGCAGCGACTCGGCCACCTGTACCTGCACCGTGTGCGACTGGTTCCACAGGCTCAGGGTTCGGGCGCGCTGCGCGCCGGAGCCGTTCCATGAGAAGCCCTCGCCGTTGACATCGGCCAGCGGTGTTTCGGGAACGCCCTCGGAGCGATAGATCAGCTGGCTTTCCGAGGTGGGCGTGGCCCGCAGCCAGATCTGGAAGCGCAGATCGCGCGCCGGCCGGTCCTGTTCGACGCGGATCAGCTCGGCACTGAGCAGCGGCCCGTGCTCATCGACCTCGTGCTGGACCAGCCGCGACAGCAAGGCGGTGGCGCTGCCCAGCGACTGGTCCAGCAGCTGGCGTTGCTGGGCGCGGGCCGCGGCGAAGAAGCCGATGCCGGTAACCACCCACAGGCCGACGGTGGCTGCCACCAGCAGCACCAGCAGACGGTCGCGCAGCGACGCGGGCCGCGCGCGCTCAGGCGGTTTCGTGACGGGTTCCGATCGTGTAGCCAAGTCCGTGCACCGTGCGGATCAGATCCTTGCCCAGTTTGCGCCGCAGGTGATGGACATGCACTTCGATGGCGTTGCTCTCGATTTCCTGAGCCCAGCTGTACATGTTCTCCTCGAGCTGGGCGCGGCTCAGCACCTGGCCACGATGCTCCAGCAACTGCTGCAGCAGGGTGAATTCACGCGGTGTGAGCTGCACCGGCTGGCCATCGAGCGTCACGACACGGCCAGCGCTGTCCAGCGCCAGCGGACCATGTTCCAGCAAGGCCTGGGTGCGGCCGGCGCCGCGGCGAACCACGGCGCGCAGCCGTGCGCCGAGCTCGCCCATGTCGAAGGGCTTGACGATGAAGTCGTCGGCACCGCCATCCAGGCCGCCGACGCGATCCTGCACGCTGTCGCGCGCGGTGATGATGATGACCGGCACGCTCCAGCCATTGCGCCGCAGCCGCGACAGCACTTCCATGCCATCGGCCCTGGGCAGCCCCAGATCCAGCACCATGGCGTGGTACTCGTTGGCGTGCGCCGCCTCGATGGCCGAACGGCCATCGTGCACCCAGTCCACCGCATTGCCGAGCTGGGACAGACCGGTGCTGACGGCCTTGCCAAGCATTGCGTCGTCTTCGACCAGCAGGATTCGCATGTTGGCAGCCTAGTGGCGCGTCCTTAATGCCAGCTTAAGCGGCCATCATGGCCGCTGGCGACTCGTCGGAGCCCAGGATCGGCCCCTAGAACAACGCGGCGTCGGCCTCCGCGACGCTGGCCGCGCCCGCCAGCACCTGGCGCTCCAGCGCCAGCGCCTCGGCCATGCGATGTTCGAGGTAGAAGCGCGCGCACTGCAGTTTGCCGCGCAGGAAGCTGGTCTGCGCCGCGCCGGTGGCGGCGAGCTGAGCGACGGCCAGATGCGCCGCGCGCGCCATCAGCCAGCCGCCCAGTGCCTCGCCGCACTGCATCAAATAAGGCACGGCCACGGCCAGATTGGCGGCCGGCTGCGCCAGCCGCGCGACCATGGCCGCAGTACTGCGCTCCAGCCCCTGTACCGCCTCCTGCGCCGCGTCCAGCAACGCTTCACAGCCTGCTGGCGCCGCGCGCCGCTGCCGCAGCTCCTGCTGCACCTCCTGCAGCAGCAGGCGCATGGTCGCCCCCTGGTCGCGCGCCAGCTTGCGTCCCACCAGATCGTTGGCCTGGATGCCGGTGGTGCCTTCGTAGATCGAGGTGATGCGCGCGTCGCGCAACGTCTGGGCCACCCCGGTCTCCTCGATGAAGCCCATGCCACCGTGCACCTGGATGGCCAGCGAGGCCAGCTCCACGGCGCGCTCGGTGCTCCAGGCCTTCACCACGGGGATCAGCAGCTCGCCGCGCAGCAGCGCCGCCTGGGCTGCGCCGGGGTCGGGCTGGGCACGGGCCAGATCGAGCTGCAGGGCGGCGTACAGCGCCAGCGCGCGCATGGCCTCGGCGCTGGATTTCAGCGTCAGCAGCATGCGCTTCACGTCCGGGTGCTGGGCGATGGTGGCTCTGGCATCAAGGGCACCGACCGGCTTGCCCTGCACGCGCTGTTGCGCCCAGTTGCGCGCCTGCTGCCAGGCGCGCTCGGCCAGCCCCACGCCCTGCACACCCACGGCGAGGCGCGCCGAATTCATCATGACGAACATGTACTCGAGGCCGCGATTGGCCTCGCCCACCAGATAACCGGTGGCGCCACCGTGATCGCCGAAGGACATCACGCAGGTGGGGCTGCCGTGGATGCCGAGCTTGTGTTCGATGGACACACAGCGCAGATCGTTGTGCGCACCGGGCGCACCACTGGCATCGGGCAGGTACTTGGGCACCACGAACAGCGAGATGCCCTTCACACCGGCGGGCGCGCCATCGATGCGCGCCAGCACCAGATGGACGATGTTCGGCGCCAGCTCATGCTCGCCGAAGGTGATGAAGATCTTCTGGCCGAAGATCAGGAAGTGATCGCCCTGCGGCTGCGCGCGGGTGCGGATGGCGGCCAGATCCGAGCCGGCCTGCGGCTCGGTGAGATTCATCGTGCCGGTCCACTCGCCGCTGGCCAGGCGCGTCAGGTACAGCTGCTTGAGCGCATCGGAGCCCGCATACAGCAGCGCTTCGGATGCGCCACGACCGAGCTGCGGACACAGCGTGAACGCCACATTGGTGCCGAACCAGAGTTCCTCGGCGGCGCTGGCCAGTACCAGCGGAGCACCCTGTCCGCCGTACTCGGGCTCCGCCGCCAGCAACGGCCAGCCCGAGGACTGGAACTGCCGATAGGCGCTCTTGAAGGAATCCGGCAGCTGCACGCGCCCCTCGGTACAGATCGCGCCCTGCCGATCGCCCACGGCGTTGGCGGGCTCGAGGATCTCTTCGGCAAAACGCGCGGCCTCTTCCAGCACGGAATCCGCCAGTTCCAGCGAGTAGTCGCTGTAGCGGGAGTGGGCGTTCAGCGCGCCAGTCTTCAGCAGATCGGCCAGCACGAAGTGCAGATCCTGAAGAGGCGCACGGTACATGGATCAGCGCTTGCCGAAGAGCTTGCCGAACAGACCGGGCTTCTTTTCGGGTGCACGCTGCGGTGCGGCCGGCCGTGGCACGGGCGATCGCGGCGCAGCGGGTTTCGCCCCGGGCGCTGCATTGCGCGGCGGATCGGTCCTGTGGCGCCCGTGGCCCTGATGGGCGCCGGGGGCGGTGCCATAGGGGTTGTAGCCCTCCTGGGTCTCGATCTTGAAGGACTGTTCCTGCTTCTTCCCGGCCTTCTTCCCGGCGGGATCGTTCTTTTCCTCGCTTTCGATGGACAGGCCCGGGAGCTCCAGCTTCTTCAACAGCCGCGAGGTGGAATCGAGCAGGTGCCGCCCCGAATCGGTGGCCCACTGCCACACGGCATTGCCACGCGCATCGTGTTTGACACCGCCCGCCGATTCACGGGATTCGCCGCGCCTGGATGGGTCTTTGGGATCCGATTCGCTCATACCCAGCTTCCGCCTGCCTGATTTATACCGGCCATCTCGACCGTATCGGCGCGCCGATCACCAACTGTACCGCACCCGATAAGTTAATACGCTCTCGCCATCGCGCGGCACCGCGACGGCGAAATGGATCTGGCGGGCGCTGTCCTTCTCGTAGGCCTGGCTGGATTTCAGCACCTGCCAATTGCTCCAGCGGTACAGCGGCTCCACCACCTGCACGCTCACCGGCTCGCTCTTGTGGTTGCGCAGCCGGATCTCGATCTGCTCCTCCATCCACTTGCCGCCGGTGTCGATCCGGAAATCCGTCTGGCGCCGCTCGCCCACCACGTCGAAGGCATTGCCCAGCCTGAGCCGGACGGTTTCGTCCTTGGGCGTATGGGCGATGACGTCCTCGCCGATGAACTCCAGGCTGCCATCCGCCGCGTCGATGCGTGCCACCCGCACCCGCCCTGCCGGCAATGGCATGCCCAGGCTGGATTTGGCGTCGTTGCGAAACACCAGGTTGGTGGCCACGCTGGTATTGACCGCGACGCCCGGTTCCCGTTCCGTGTAGGGCGAGCCAAAGCCCGGATCCTGCAAGGCGTTGTAGACCAGTTCACGCTGCGCCGGGATCTGGCGAGCACGGTCGAACAGCTCGAGCTGCTTGGTGGAGTTGTTCGGCAGGGTCGCAGGGCGGCCCAGCGTGTACAGATGAAACTCGTCGAAGCCCTGCTCGGTGAAGCCATCGCTGCGCTTTTCAGCCGTCATCATGACCACGCCGGAGCGCGGCACGCGCTGCGGCGCCTCGGCGCGATGCACCTCGCCCGCCACCAGCTTCAACCGCGCGTTCTCGTAGCTGGCGCCCGACTGGTTGATGATGCTGACCCAGGCGGACAGATCGATCAGACCGCTGTTGGCATCCTTGCCCTCGCTGAAGATGAGATTGTAGTCGGCCCACCAGGTGACGCCGCCGGTCTGGTAGGTCACACGCGCGCGTTTTGTGCCAGCCGTGGGCACATCGAGGTCCCAGAGCAGTGTTGGCTGCGTGATCAGACCACCGGGCAGCTCGGGAAAGCGGATCGAGGAGTAATCATGCAGTGCATGGATGTTGCCGCTGGCGTCACGCAACACCAGGCCGTCGGTGGCCGAGAGCAGCGTGCCGCTGGTGGTGCTGACATTGCCACCGTCACGACGTTCGACGCTGACGGTTTTATCCACGTAACGCTGCAGCAGTTTCGCGCTGCTGACCAGATCGAACTGGAAGTTCTGCTCCAGCACGCGCACCGCAGGCTCCGCCGGCACACTGAAGGTCACGGTGGTCGGATCGATCAGCGCCGCCACATCATCGAAGCGCAGCGTGGCGCGACCGGCTGCGAGTTGCACGCTGCGATCCACGCGCACCAGCGCATAGCCCGGCACATCACTGGCGGCCGGTACCGAACCACCCGGAACCGGCCGATACAGGTCCGCAGAAATCGCTCCCGGCTGCTGTGAGCTGTAAATCGTGATGGCGGTGGCATTCGCCTCGGCGGCACCGGCCGGGCGCAACGACACCAGCACGCTGGCGCACCACAACAAGGCAGACAGATGGCGCAATTTGAGCTGGATCACAGTTCGTCCCTCTGGTTCAATTCGCACCGCCACGCAGCCCTGGGACAAAGTGCGAGGCGGATCGCACCGCAATCCCTTCCCTGGAGGCACGATACTGCCAATGATTCCAAGTATGGACCAGTCCAAGGCAACTCCTGGCACGTCCACGAGCCAGACGCATCCGCGGCTGCAGGTGGTTCCACCTGCGCCGGGCGGTGGGGGTGTCATGGATCGCGAATTCATTCTCAAGCATCAGATCGTTGAGCGTTACATCGCTGGGCGCCTGCCATTGCGCGGCGCACAGGACTTCGAGCGTTTCTGTCGCGAGCATCCCGAGCTGCTCGATGAGCTGGGTCTGTCAGAACGCATCAATGCGGGACTGCGGCTGCTCGAAGCCGGCAATCTCAGCACGCCCATCGAACAACCCAAGGCGCGTCCCTGGCAGAAGCCGGCGCTGGTATACAGCCTGGCTGGCGCGGTTTTGGTCCTTATCGTGCTGGCGCTGGTGCTGGCCAGCAGGATTTCAACGGATGATCGGCAGGTGCAGCAGCTGCAGGGCAAGCTGCAGACGCGGCCGCTCGAAGCAGCCACGAGCACCACGTCCGTCGTGCTCACTCCGAGCCGCACGGCCCCCTCCCGTCGCAGCAGCATGAGTTTCGGTGGCCGCGACGCCGAGATGGCCGACATGAAGATCGACATGTCCTGGTCTTCGTACACCATCTTCCGTGTAACGATCGACCGGCTCGATCAGGGTCGAGTGGGCGTCATTTATCAGGCGCAGAAAGATTCGAATGGCCACGTGCACGTGGCTCTGAACACCTCCGCGCTGGGGCCTGGCCTGTATCAGTTGACGCTGGAAGGCTTGAACTGGCGCGGTGAGTCCTCACCGCAGGCCTGGATCACCGTCGAACTGGCGCATCAGTTCAACGCAGCACGCGGCGGCTGATTCAGCACGCCGCGGGTCGCAAGCCACCCGCCTATTCCGACCAGCAGCGTGCTGCCGGCAATGCCAGCAGCGCAGATCCATGGGCTGAAGTGAAAGCGCAGATCCAGGTTGCGCGCCAGCAGCCAGCCCGCGACGCTTGCTCCGATGACGGCCATCAGGCCGGCGCAAGCACCCAGCACGGCGAATTCCACCAGCGTTGAGGTGCGCAACAACGGTCGGCGCGCTCCGAGTGTGCGCAATACCGCCGCCTCGAAGCGCCGCTCATCGCGACTGGCCTGCACTGCAGCCAGCAGCACGGTGAGACCTGCGAGCAGCGTGAATACGAAGACGCTCTGCACGGCGCGGCTTGCCTTGTCGATCACCGAGCGCACCTGATTGAGCAGGTCCCCGACATTGAAAACCGAGACGCTGGGGAAATTGCGCACCAGGGTCGCCAGATCCGAACCGGTCCGCGGCTCGAACAGCGCGCTGGTCATGTAGGTGCCGGCCGCGCCATCAAGCAGCCCCGGCTCGAAGACGATGAAGAAGTTCGGACGGAAGCTGTCCCAGCGCACTTTGCGAAAGCTCGCCACCGTCACTTCGATCTGCTCGCCCGCCACGTCGAAGACCAGCTTGTCGCCGAGCTTCAATCCCAGCTGTTCCTGGAATTCGGTGGCCAGCGAGACCAGCGGCTGTCCCTGTTCGCCCTTGTCCCACCAACGGCCGGCAACGACACGATTGTCTTCGCCGAGTTGCTCCGCCCAGGTGAGGTTCTGCTCGCGATCCGCGAATCCCCGGCCGCGCTGACCTTCGAAACGCCGTGTGGCCGTGTCCTGGCCATTGATGCTGACCAGGCGGCCACGCACCATCGGCAGCATGCGTTCGAGCCGGGCGCCGAGCTGCGTGGCCTGGGCACTGAACGCGTCGCGTTGCGCGGGCGGTATGTTCAGGAAGAAATAGTTCGGCACATTCTCTGGCAGTGTGGAACGCCAGTCGGCCAGCAGATCGTTGCGCAGGATGGCCAGTGTCACCAGCAGCAGCGCGCCCAGACCGAAGGACACCAGCAGCGCAATGCTGTCGGTGCGCCGGCGCGCCAGGTTGGCCAGGCCGTAGCGCCAGGCGGCGCCCGCGCCACCACGCAATACGCTGGCCAGACGCACCAGCAACAGACCACTGACGACGAGGACAGCGATCGCGCCGGCCAGGCCCACGACAAACCACAGCGCCAGGCGCGCATCCTGCAGCACCACGAAGATGACCACGGCCAGCGTGGCGGCGGCGGGCAGCAGGCCCAGCCACAGGCCCGGCGTCGGCGGCCCCAGATCCCGCCGCAGCACCCGCAAGGCCGGCACCCTGGTGAGCTGCCACATCGACGGCAACGCAAAGCCCGCCAGCATGGCGACGGCGATGACGAAGCCGATGAGCACCGGCAGCATACCTGCGGGCGGCAGATCGGTACGCAGCAGCCCTTGCAGTACACGCACCAGCCAGAATTGCGTGAGCCAGCCGGCCGTGGCGCCGATGACAGTGGCCGTAATCGCCAATGCCAGCAGCTGCAACAGGCTGACGCCCAGCACGAAGCGGCGCGATGCGCCCAGCGTCTTCAGCAGCGCGACGACGTCCAGATGCCGGCGCACGAAGCCGCGCGCGCTCATCGCGATGGCCACCGCACACAGCAATACCGCCACCAGGCTGGCCAGCGCCAGGAAACTGCTGGCACGCTTGTTCGCAGATCCTATCTGCGGACTGCTGTCCGCCACATCCGCCAGCCGCTCACCGGGCTGACGGCGCTGCTGCTGCCAGCCACGGAAGGACTGCAGAGCACTGCGCTCACCCGCGATCAGCACCGCGTAATTCACCCGGCTCGCCGGCTGGATCAGTTGCGTGGCGGGAAGATCCTCGGCATTGATCAGCAGCGCCGGCGCGAACTCGACGAAGGTGGAATTCTGGTCGGGCCGCGCGATCAGGATGCGCGTGACCTTGAGCGTGCTGGCGCCCACGCTGAGCTGCCCGCCAACGGCCACACCCAGCGCCGCAGCGAGCCGCGAATCGGGCCAGCATTCGCCGCGCCCCGGCAGTTCATGCGTGATGCGCCCCGTTGCGAAGGGCTGGTCCGCGATCTGCAGTGCGCCGCGCAGCGGATAGCCCGCACTCACCGCGCGGACGTTGGCGAGCTGGTTCACGTCGCCGGCGAACACCACCGAGGGCATGCTGGTGAGCTGCGCACTGCTCAGACCGCGCTCGCGGATGGCGGCCAGAACTGCGGGCGCCGGCGCGGCATCGCTTTCCAGACGCAGATCGGCCGCCAGGATTTCCGCCGCCTGCAGTTGCACGGCGCGACCGATACGATCCACCAGAAAACTCACGCCACTGAGCGCGGTGATCGCCACACACAGCGACACCAGCAACACGGCCAGCTCGCCGCTGCGCCATTCGCGGCCCAAGGAGCGCAGCGCCAGACGTAACGCGCCCATTTACACCAGCCTGCCGCTGTCCATGGTCAGCACCCGCTCGCAACGCGCCGCCAGGGTACGATCGTGTGTGACCAGCACCAGCGTGGTATTGGAGGCCGCGTTGAGTTCGAACAGCATCTGGCTGATGCGCTCGCCGGTGTGCGTATCCAGATTGCCGGTGGGCTCGTCCGCGAACAGCAATGCCGGCTCCGCCACCGAAGCGCGCGCCAGCGCCACGCGCTGCTGCTCACCACCGGAGAGCTGACGCGGATAGTGGCCCACGCGCGCCGCCAGACCCACACGCTCCAGCATGGCCAGCGCCTTGCGACGCGGCTCGCTGCGCCCCGCCAGCTCCAGCGGCAACATGACGTTCTCGAGCGCCGTCAACGATGGGATCAGATGAAAGGACTGGAACACGAAGCCGACACGGCGTGCACGCAGCTCGGCGCGACCATCTTCGTCGAGTGCCGTCAGATCCTCGCCGGCAATCCAGACCTTGCCGCTGGTGGGCAGATCGAGCCCTGCCAGCATGGCCAGCAGCGTGGACTTGCCTGCACCCGACGGTCCCACGATCGCGATCGTGGCGCCAGCAGGCACTTCGAAGCTGACGGATTGCACGATGGTCAGCGGGCCCTCCGGGCTGCTAACCTGACGACCAAGATCCTGCGCTTTCAAGACAATGTCGCGATTCATCGTGTTCATGGTTTCCTGGCTGTGCCTGACGCTTTCCGCGCCAGTACGAGCCGATGACGTCCGGGGCGCTCCGGTATTGCTGGTTTTCGGAGATAGCCTCAGCGCCGCCTATGGCCTGCGTAGTGAGCAGGGCTGGGTCAGCCTGCTCGAGCAGCGAATCGCCAGGGAAGGGTACGGTTTCCAGGTGGTGAACGCCAGCGTGAGCGGCGAGACCACCGCAGGCGGCGCGGCACGCCTGGGTCGCGCTTTGTCATTGCACAAGCCGCGCGTGGTAGTGCTGGAACTGGGCGCGAACGACGGTCTGCGCGGCCTGCCACTCGCCGAATCGCGCAGCAACCTCGCCACCATGATCGAGCAGGCGCAACGCGCTGGAGCCAGCGTGGTGCTGCTGGGTGTGCATCTGCCGCCCAACTACGGCGAACGCTATCGACAGCAGTTCGACGATCTGTACAGCGGGCTGGCCAGGCAGTATCGACTGCCCCTGCTGCCCTTCCTGCTCGACAAGGTGGCCACGCATACCGAACTGATGCAGGCTGATGGCATGCATCCGCGTGCCGAAGGCGAGCCGCAGGTACTCGACAATGTCTGGCCGGTGCTCGCCCCGGTGCTGCGCAAAGCCGGCAAAGCGCGTTAAATGGCAGATCAGAAGCGCACCGCGACGGGAGTGGGCAATATGGACAGGTTCTGGCTGAAGAGCTATCCGCCGGGCATGCCCGCGGACATCGACCCCGGGGAGATCAGCTCACTCAAGGAACTGATCGAGAGCAGTCTGAAGCAGTTCGCTGATCGCACTGCCTTCATCCACATGGGCAAACAGATCAGTTACCGCGAGCTCGATCAGCTCTCGGCACAGTTTGCTGGCTGGCTGCAGGGCCGGGCGGGACTGAAGAAAGGCGATCGTGTCGCCATCATGCTACCGAACCTGCTGCAATATCCGGTGGTGATGTTCGGCGTGCTGCGCGCCGGCCTGGTGGTGGTCAACACCAATCCGCTGTACACACCCACAGAGTTGCAGCATCAGTTGCAGGACTCGGGTGCCAGCGCCGTCATCGTGCTGGAGAATTTCGCCATCACGGTGGAGAAGTCGCTGGCCGGCACGCAGTTGCGCCAGGTGATCGTCACGCAAGTGGGTGATCTGCTCGACTTTCCCAAGAGCGCCGTCGTCAATTTTGTCGTGCGGCGCGTGCAGAAGCGCATTCCCGCCTGGAACATTCCCGGCGCGCTGCGTTTCAAGGACGTGATGAAGCAGGCAAGGCAGCATACGCTGCAATCGGTGTCCGTCGACCACAGCGACCTCGCCTTCCTGCAGTACACGGGCGGAACCACCGGCGTCGCCAAGGGCGCCATGCTGACCCACCGCAACATGGTCGCGAACCTGCTGCAGTGTCGCGCCTGGTTTCAGCAGGTGGCGCTGGATCACGTCACTTATGTGTGCGCGTTGCCGCTGTATCACATCTTCTCGCTGACCGCGAACTGCCTGCTGTTCACTTCGCTGGGCGGCAGCGGCCTGCTGATCACCAATCCGCGGGATTTTCCCGCCTTCATCGCCGATCTGCGCAGGCATCGCCCCATGTTCTTCATGGGCGTGAACACGCTGTTCAATGCGCTGATGAACACACCGGGTTTCGACAGGATCGACTTCAAAGGCCTGGTGGCCACCGTGGGCGGTGGCATGGCCGTGCAGAAGGCCGTGGCCGACCGCTGGTTGCAACTCACCGGCTGCACCATCACCCAGGGCTGGGGACTCACCGAGGCCTCGCCGGTCGGCTGCTGCACGCTGCTGCGCGGAGACAAGACCTTCACCGGCTCAATTGGCTTGCCGGTGCCCTCCACGGAGCTGTCGATCCGTGGTGACGGCGGCGAGGACCTGGGCGTGGATGCCAGCGGAGAGATCTGCCTGCGTGGCCCGCAGGTGATGCGCGGCTACTGGAACCGGCCGGACGAGACCGCGCAGGTCATCACTGCCGACGGCTGGCTGCGCACCGGCGACATCGGCCGCGTCGATGCCAATGGTTTCGTGTTCATCGAAGACCGCAAGAAGGACATGATCATCGTCTCAGGCTTCAAGGTCTTCCCGAACGAAGTCGAGGACGTGGTGACCCATATGCCGGGCATCGCGGAGTGCGCCGCCGTTGCCCAGCAGGATCCGCATTCCGGTGAGTGCGTGGCGCTGTTCGTGGTGCGCAAGGATCCGGCATTGACGGCCGAGGCGGTGATCGCCTACTGCCACACGTATCTGACCAGCTACAAAGTCCCGCGGCACGTGTATTTCCGCCAAGAGCTGCCAAAAACAAACGTCGGCAAGATCCTGCGGCGCGCGCTGCGCGACGAGCTGGCGGCGGGCAAAGGCGCGGTTGCGAAGAGCTAGTACGCGCAGGCTCAAGTCCGCTCGCGCCCAAGTGCGCAGCGGACCCTTTGTCCCATGCACGCAGTGTTACTTGCGTGAGGTGTATTCGGAGATCAGCACGCTGATTTTCAGCGTCTTGCGGCCAGCCCCGGCTCGATCGCCCTTGCCGCGCGCTTCCTTGACGGGATTGCGGCTCGACGCTTCCAGGCCCGCCAGCATGGTCCGGGAATTCTGCGTGGCGCGCTGACGGATGATCTCCGCCTCAGTCGTATCCAGCGCGTCGATGGTCACCGTGTCCGTGTGCAGCAGTTGCGCAAGACGCGCCTCCGGATAGCCAACCGCGGTCAGGATCTCCGAAAACTGCTCCGCGATGGCGTTGATGACCCGCCCCTGGCGACGCTTGCCATCGGTCGCCTCGCTCTTGAGCTGCACCGTGTCGTTCTTGACGGTCACCAGCCCCTGGCGCTTGAGCTCATTCAGCGTCGCCTTGGTCGGGATGTCACCGCTGTGCAGTTTCGCCAGTGAATGGAAGCTTCCATAGGCCCCGTTGATGGGCAGCGGCTTCGGTTTGCCGGTACCGTCCTGGAATTCCGGATCACGCATCCAGCCAGCGATCACACGGCGGGCGCCATGCTCTTCTTTTTCGAGCGGAGTGACCCGATTGCGGTCCAGATGCCGCCGCACCTCGGAGCGCGTCAGACCCGTCATGATCGCCACCAGCGATTGATTGACCCGCCCATTTTTCATGAGCGCGCGCTGGGTCGCTGCCTGCAGGAAAGCCTTCAGCATGACCTGCTGAAGGTCCGCAGCAGTCAGTCCCTGATCAATCAGCAGCAGGGCCAGCTCTGCCATCGCCCGCTGGAGCGGATCTGGAATGACAGATTCGGGAGACGAGCGCGATCTTTTCAAGTGGGGGCGAACTTTGGCGATCTGTAACGCACTGATTTTACTGGGAGCGTTAACGCACCCCCAGCGACCGCGAAAGTTTCGCACTGAAGAAACGGGAAGGGAAGACTTCGGCGAGACTGCTCTTCTCTGTAGAGACGCAGTCGGCGCAGTAAGACGGCACCTCCGTCAATCCGATTGAGTCTATGACAAATAGTTTAACTTCGGCGGACTAGTTCGATCCAAAGCCGCTGCTGCCTTCGCGTGCCACGCCAAAGCCACTGCTGCCTTCGCGTGCCACGCCAAAGCCACTGCTGCCTTCGCGTGCCACGCCAAAGCCGCTGCTGCCTTCGCGTGCCACGCCAAAGCCACTGCTGCCTTCGCGTGCCACGCCAAAGCCGCTGCTGCCTTCGCGTGCCACGCCAAAGCCGCTGCTGCCTTCGCGTGCCACGCCAAAGCCGCTGCTGCCTTCGCGTGCCACGCCAAAGCCACTGCTGCCTTCGCGTGCCACGCCAAAGCCGCTGCTGCCTTCGCGTGCCACGCCAAAGCCGCTGCTGCCTTCGCGTGCCACGCCAAAGCCGCTGCTGCCTTGGCGTATGATTGATGCTGAATCACCTCGGACCGCCAAGATCACTCCGCCTGCAATCGGCTGGGTTCCGGAAATTTCTACGACGTCCCCGGCCGTCACAGCCGAATAGTCTTCCTCCGACAATGTTGGCGAGTAATCAATGCTGGCTGAGCCAAGACGAAGATATGCGTATCCCGTCGCATTGGATGTAACCAATCCACGCAGATAAACGCGGTCAGCTCCGGCAGCATATGAATCAGAAAGCTTAGTCAGCGCGGTGCCGTAGTAGCTGCCATCTGTGGCTAATTCGCCATCAATCTGAACATAGTCACCGACGTCAACACCTGTAGCTGGCATGTCGATCGATTGACCCAGCACATAAATGACACCGTGCGCCGCATCGATTCCCTCCACTGGACCAACGGCCAGCGTTTCAGAAGCAAGCGCGCCTGAAGCCAAGAGCGTGGACCCAATGACGGCATAGATTAATTTTTGAGTTTTCATGTGAGGACGCATTTATCAGGTTGAGCAAAGTATCTAGTTGGAAGATGCAGCCGTTTTTTGCTCTACCAACTGACCGCTTTGAGGCATGTCATATACGTAGAGATAAAGACCAACTCGCTTGCCACTTGAATCGGGCTCTAGGCGATGCTCGCCATTCATCCATCTGTCGGCCTTCTCCAAAAAGGACTGGCCCTCAGTGTTCAAGTAGTTAAGAAATTCCTTGAAGCCGGCTGCAGAAATTCCGTAATCGCTGAAGATGCTTCGTCCAAAGTAAGTTGGTTCCGATTCATCTCGCGTAAGGTTGTGAATCATCGTTGAAGTCAAGGTTCCAGTTGTTTGCCCAATTTGGGCGATTGCCAACGGATCCAAAACGGACGGTATGAAAGTACGATGGGTACAACGGAGAAGATCTTTATCCGTGTAGATCGCGCAACCAGCCACAACCAACTCATCCGCCAACAATCTCGGATCAACGCCGGGACACACGGCGTTAACAAGCTCAGAAAATTTGCGACCCGAGCCTTCCTCTGATGTAGCTAAATCGAGAGGCAATCCGTACAAAGTGGAGAACCGGCTATCGTCGTGCCAAAGCGCCAATACGTTACTGATCGCAAGGCGATGTTCATCGGCCTCCCGTCTGCGTACAAATGCAGCCAACCGGTCCTGCAATAAGCGTTCAACGAGACTGCGGTTAACGCCTGTCATCAAACTCAGCCGCGAAGCACTGACGGGTTGCCCTTCTTTACTTAGCTGATCAGCAACCGCCTTTACGAAAACCCCTCTGACCATGTCAGCCAATTCGGCATAGGTAACGCCAAAACTGAGAAATAACGGCACCATCGGTCGAAGCATCGCTTCGACCGAATCAATCAGAGCATCGTGTTGCCGGGACTGAAGATCCTGGACGGACATACGCTGAGTTACATAATTTCTGGTGTTTTAACGTAACTATCGCGCCGAAATAAGTCAAACGAAGCGTTTGCCGCAAACGTAAATCAATGCAACTTGTTGATTATAAAGATAATTAGATTGAGATACCGCCATCAAAAATCAGCGGCGGCAGGAGATTCTGGGTAGTGGCAGCGCGTGGCGACTTGGAGGTTCGTCAAATTCTCCGTCCACAGACAACACAACGACTCTCCTGCAACTCCCTCTCAACAACCGAACCGCCAGGGTCAGTCCTTATTTGATCTATTATCTAATTCAGCCTTCTTACTAGGCAGACGGCCCCGACAAACAACTTTGATCGGCGAAAACACCTTGACGCTCGGCGCTCCGCAAAGAGAGCGACAATCGCCTCTCACCGGAGCAGCGATTCTGAACTGCGGCACTAGCAGCTATAGGTTGTTAGATACGGATAGCAGGTAAAGTCTCCACGGTCTTTAGTCATTTCAGAGTGAATTGTTAGTAAAACCCGATATGAAGAAAAAACCCGGCATCAAATCGCACGGAAAAAAAATTCCTTCCCCAGCAAAAACGAGGGAATCTGTCTTATTTGAGTTATTCGTTGATTTGGCGGAATTGCTCAAAGGACTGGGTTATAGCCAAAGCGAGATTTCCGAAGCGACCGAACGAGCATTCAGTCGAAGCGACAGCCCAAATCCATCGCGAGCTCCGATGCCTGCAAAATCATCGTCGATTGATGATCTGGATGTTGTCGCTGCCGCCGTCTATAGATGGCATCGCGACAAAGACTTTCTTACAAAGAACGCAGGCCCCAGACCGCTTACCATTTCCGGGGCGAAGCAGAGCGTCGAGGCTCTACTTTCTCTATGCGACAAGAAGGCAGCAGCGAAGGAGATTGCTCAGCAAATGCTTAGAGCTGGCCTACTGGAGAAAGCAACCGGGCGGAGATATATCCCAACGTCAATCTGTTCGATTCCGGACCCGCTGCACCCTTTGGCAGCTGCAAGAGTAACGCACCGACTAAGGACATTAATATGGTCCATTCGAGGAAACTTTGGACCCACCAAGCACGGAACATTGATTGAACGAGAAGCTTCAGTTAGACGGTTGCCGGCAAAACACATACCCGCATTTCGGGATTTCACACGCCAGCAAGGAGCAACATTGATTCAAAACGTCGATGACTGGCTTGAGACTAGAAAAGTTAACGCCAAAAGACCAAGAGCGGCGGACTCATTTCTGGAGGCCGGTGTTCACGTATTCGCCTATCTTGGAAAGCCTTCAAGAGAGTAAATAGTATTTGCGGAAACGATTTATGGATTTTCGATCATGACACGATCAGAAGAGCAAACTAGAGAGATCCTGGCCCAAAGCGCTGCCAATAAATTCCCAGAGCATCTTCCACTTCTGAAGGATTTGTTCGGACTGCTGTTTCGGATTGGGCTGTCTCAAGAAGATATAGCAAGCGCTATACAAGAAGCCCTAGCCTCGATTCCCTCAAACAACGACAGGAAGAAAGCAACTGCCGCAGCCGTCAACAGCGGCAATGAAGTGGCGGCTGCCGATGCATTGCATAGATGGCATCGCGACAAGAACTTCCTTTCGCGCCGAGCGACGCCGAGGGCGTTATCGCTTTTCGGAGCCAAAGCGAGCGTCGAATCCATGATCAGAATCGATCATCCAGATGTCGATGCAAAGGGCGTCGCTACCGAACTCTTGAAAGCCAGGCAGCTAAAAAAAGCTACTAGAACCTATCTCAAAACCGTTTAATAGCTGCAATTCATAGGTAAGATCCATGCATGCTGCGATTGAGCGACGAGCAGTGGGAGCTGATCCGGAAGCACTTTCCGGAGGAGAGCTATCCGGACGATCGGCCGGGTCGCAAGCCGATTGCAGCGCGCAGAGTGCTCGAAGCGGTGCTGTGGATCCTGAACACAGGCGCGCAGTGGCACATGCTTCCGCAGTCCTACCCGAACTACAAGACGGTGCATCGCCGTTTTCAGCGGTGGTGCGAGAACGAGGTAATCCGCGCGGCGCTGACCGAGCTGGCGAACACGCTTCGCGAGGAAGGCGCGATCGACGAGTCGGAATGCTACATCGATGCGAGCTTTGCCTCGGCGAAGGGTGGCGGCGGGCAGATCGGGCCGACGCGCCGCGGAAAAGGCGTGAAAATCATGGCGATAGTGGATCGGCATGGATTGCCGCTCGCAGTGACGACGCACGCCGCGAACCACCACGAAGTAACGCTGGTGCAGCTGACCTTCGACTTCTACATGATCGAGGCGAAGCCCGAGAACCTGATCGGCGACAAAGCGTACGACAGCGACCCACTCGACCAGGAGCTGCGCCAGCAGGGCATCGAAATGATCTCGCCGCACAAGTCGAACCGCACGCGCAAGAAGACGCAAGACGGACGGCGGTTGCGTCGCTACGAACGACGCTGGATCGTCGAACGCTTCTTTGCCTGGATCCAGTGGCAACGTCGGCTCCTCGTTCGCTGGGAATACTATCCAGCCAATTTCCTCGGCTTCGTGCAGCTGGCAGCTCTATGCATCATGCTCAAACAGTTTTGAGATAGGTTCTAGCAATAGATATCTACCATTGTCTATCACCCTGCTGGCCCCTGCACTGACATCAATGACGATTCTGCACTTCATTCACCAATTGCGGACTTTGGTGTGGTCGTTCAACGGAAATATTGATGCGGTCCACGATGGAAAATGATCCAGCGATCGGCTACTCGATCTTGTACGCCCCGCCCGCCTCGGCCAGCTCATCTGGCATCTGCGGCAGCAAGCCGTTGCGGGCCGCAATATCGATCTCTCGTTCGATCAGCGGCCCCAGATCCTCGCTGTGCTGTCGACCCATTGCCGGGGCGAGCAGAATGCCCTTCTGCTGCGCGACCTCCAGCACCTGGGTCGCGGTCATCTGCGGATTCTCTGCCAGCACCTTGAACACGGTGACGAGGAAGGAATCCTCGATCTGCTGCTTCTCCAACTCCATCAGTTCAAGGCCCAGCGGCACGTTCGCGCCGCTCTTGAACGGCACGGCTAATGGACTGCCGTCATTGCTGACCGCACCGTAATTCAGGGCGCCAGGACGCAGATTGAAGGATTCCAACACCCCCTCTTCCTGCAGTAGCACGGGCGGATCAACCTCCTTCTGCCCGGCGCGCAGGATGGTCTTCTTCTCCTCGTTGATCGTCATGATCGCAGACCATGCGGTCATCGCCGGAGATCGCGCATAGGTCTCGCGCGAGGCGAGCATGTAGCGGCCGATCGCATAGGGCCAGCTGCTGTAGCCGCTGACCTCCAGCATCTGGCGTGCCTCACAAGCCACGTAATAGGACGCCCACCGCATGCCGCGATGATCGTCGCGGCCGCTCACCCGATCTTCGTTCGGGCGGACGCAGTGAATGAATTCCCACTCACGGTACGGATTCTTCTCCGCGTCGTCGCGAATTTTCTGCGGGAGCCGATCGCCAAAACGCTGCAGCGCCTGACGCGCCTGCATCGGAAAGCGCCTGTAGAGGGTGTCGATCAGTCCCTGGTGATTCTCGGACCAGCGCACCTCGCGCAACGGCACCTGCCGATACCTGGGACCGACGCCTGCGAGCTCGTCGATAAATAGGCAGGAGTTTCCAAAGGCGCCGAGGGACAGATATCCCTGATGTTTCTGGCTGGCGAAATTCGCGCTCGGACGATACCGCAACGTGAACAGCGCCTGATTCACCTCTTCGAGATAAACCTTGACGTTCTGATTCTCCGCCAGAGCCTTGTCGAGCGGCCGCAGCTGATGCCAATACTGAGTGCGTGGCGTGAGAAGGTCTTCCATCACTGATGCGAAGCGCTCGTTGCAGATAGCCGCATTCGCATCAAACAGCCGCTCGGTGCGGCGCTCTCCTTCTGGGCCCAGCGTCGTGAACTGCGCTTCCGAGGGCATCACGCGGTAGGCGATGTCCTGCCACCAGGACTCGAAGTTCGCTCGCCGCTCGGCCAGGTATGCCTCGTGCCTCAGGATCGTATCGACGTCCAGGCTCACGAGACCGTCCTACGAGCCCAGCAGCGTTGTGGTGCCAACCGAAGGAGAGCCGGACGAACTGCCCGCGAAAATGTTCGCCAGGGTGCCGCGCCGGCGACGCAGACGATCCGTCTCGGCCTGAGCCTGTGCGGTATCGTCGACCAGAGGAACCTGAGCGGACGTCTGGACCTCGGGCGTGCTGTCCTTGGCCAAAGGATCGGCCGATTTACCGCCGATCTTCGTGGATCCGTAGTATGCCGCGCCCGCCGCGACGGGCCCGCCAATCATGTACGCGGCTGCGACAGTCGCTATCGTCGCGATCTTCTTTACTGTCCCGGACATGGCTCAACCTATCAATGGACGATGGCGCAGCCTCCCGCAGGGAGCGGGCACATTCAAGCTACGTCACTGCGTAGCGTGGGCGATTCGGCCGCGGTTTCAGGCTCAACACCGCGCGTGTCTCGCCGCCGCCGAGCAACATGTACTGGCCAGCCTCGCAGGGGTGTGAGTATGCGTTCTTGTCTGGCTTGTCGTGATACCGCTCATCGCCAGCAATCTGGATGCGCTTGTAGGCATAGCGGCCACCCATGCCGCGTCGGGTCACGGCGCATTCCGGATGCACGATCAGGCCTGGCTCACCATCCACCAGGCGACTCAGGGCGCCGGCCACAGCCTCACGACGCAGGGAGAAGTCGTTGGTGGGCGCGGGGACAATCGGAATGCCCAGGCCGCGCAGGATCCGGAACGGCGTGTTCTCATCGGTCTGGGCGGACTGATCACCAGCAGGGTCGCCGGTGACGGCTTCAATCTTGAACCCGCGCAGTGTGAGCTCATCCAGCTTCGGCTTCAGGACCAGCTCGCCGAAGCGCTTCGCGCCCATGTGCTCGGCACAGAACTCGTAGCGCCAACGCCATGATCCCATCACGCTGCGCTGGCCGATGATTGCGGCAGGCGTCAGCCCGAAGTCGACGCCCACATACAACGGCAGGCCCAGGGCCAGCTCGAAGGGTTTGCAGTGGATCGAATCGCGGTATTCCGGGTAGACCGCGCGGCCCTCCTGGATGAACCCATACTCAGAGCGGATGTAGATCTTGATCCACTCTTCGCTCTTGCCGCCGACTTGGCGCTCGTAGTACAGCCGGCCGCGAGCAATGCGGTCGGGATGGTTCAGCGGCAGCTGTAGCGTCTCGTCGGTCTGCAGCAGCCAGTTGAGGTTCTCGCCCTGCGGTGACAGTGCCGATGGCTGGGAAAAGAACGCGAACCCTTCCGGCGTCTCCCGCTCGGACAGCCGATACCACCAGTGGTCATCATCCGGCGAGTTCGTGTCCATGATGATGCCGGACCAGCCTGCACCACCCTGTAGCGCCGCCGGGTAGCGGCCGACGCGGCCTGTCAGCTGGTCGAGGACGGCCTTTGGAACCTCGCGCGCCTCGTTGATCCAGGCTCCGGTGAGATCCAGTGAGAGCAGCTTCTTGATGTCTTCCGGGCTATCAAGGGCGAGGAAGATCACCTCAAGGTCTATGCCATCCGCGCGGATGTGGTGGCTGGGCGGCCCCTGCTCTACCCAGCGACCCATTTCCTTCGGCACCCACAGATGCCACGACTTGATGGTCGTGGTTTTCAGCTCCGGAAAGGTGTTTCGGATGATGGCCCAGCGCGAGCGGCGCCAGCCGTCATGTCCCTTCGGCTGCTGGGCGGAGCGGCGCAGGATCTCCATGATGCACGACGTGGACTTGCCCGAGCCGATAGGACCGCGCAATCCACGCACGAATGCATCTGAGCGCATGAAGGCACGCGCCACAGGCCCGGGCGGCATGCCGAGAAGGAATTGTGGGAGATCCTCGGTCTCTCCGCGGATCCTCACCTCGAATACGACGTGGCAGCGACCATCACCACCACCTTCAGCGGCGGATCCGGGCTGAAGTTCAAGGTCCGTTACGTCGAATAACGCCGGAGGCGGCGAGGGGCAATCCTCGCCGCCACTGCGGAGGAAGTATGGCAGACAAGTACTACAGCGTAGTCAAGGGTGAGCAGATCCCGGCACAGGTGACGGAAGGGTCGGCCAGCTCCGCTGAGGCGATCGAACTGCGCGTCAGCGACAGCATCTATGACGACAAGCTGGCGGTGCTGCTGGGCGTGCAGGCGCTGCTCGCCTACCTGCAGACCAAGGAAACGAGTCCGATCGCATGAGGGCTGCCGGCGCCACACGTCTTGACGGCCACTGCATCCATTGCGTCTCGTGCAGGGGCGGTGGATGGCTTCTACGTCGCGTCCACCGCCGCCGGCACGCTGGTGCTGCGCGACGGTGATGCGAGCGGTGTGCAGCTCAGTGGAACGATTACTCCCGCCGTGGGTTGGCACAGTTTTCCGGCGAAGTATTCGAATGGTTTGCACGCAACGATCGGCGGCACCCTGGATGTGACCTTCTTCACGAAGTGAGCCGTGCCGGCCTGCCGTCTGGAGTCCTGGTATGGCGACGAGTGAAGTCAGCATCTGCAATCGCGCGCTCATCAAGCTCGGCGCGCAGACGATTCTCGCCCTGACCGAGAACAATACCCGCTCGCGCGTCATGGCCCAGACCTACGCCATCGTCCGCGATGCGGAGCTGGACCGGCATCGCTGGAAGTTTTCTCTCAAGCGCGCGGCCCTGGCAGCACTGTCAACGACGCCGAGGCGGCGCTGATGTCAGGGCGTCGGGACAGCCGCGGCGAGCGGTGCGGCAGTGACGGGTTCAGCCGGCGGCTTGATGGGCACCATCGTGACCTTCAGCGGGTTCGGCACCAGGCTCTGGGTGGCGCCCGACCACGCATCGATGCCGGCGCCGATGATCCCGCCCAGCAACACGTTTCCAGCCATGCCCGCGGCGCCGGCGCCAGCGGTGGTGGGCAGGATATTGGCGGTGATCGGCTCGTAGCCATCCCGCCGGATGTGCACGGTCAGCGGCCGTTTCCGGCTGACGACCATCGTGCAGGGTGTGATGCAGTCGGACGGGATCAGCTCGTCGACGATTACCCCTGCGCCGGCCGGATCCGTTTCGATCACCAGCACTTCGCTGGTTCCACGGGTGAGGGTGGCGCAGCCGGACAGCAGCAGTGCGCCGGCAATCAGGGCAATTCGCATTGTGGCCTCCCCGCAACTATTTCTCTCCACAGCCTAGCCCAACCGCGGCGGCGCTCCTGCGGCCGGGCTCACGTTTTCGAGGTATCGACATGAACAGGATCACAGAACGAGATCACGGCGTCTCCGGTGGTCTGCTCACCCTGCTGATTGGGCTGACGCTGGGGGTGCTCTGCGGCCTGTTCTGGCGCACGGTGGGGCACGCGATCAGCTGGCTCTTCGGCTGGGGTAACTGATGCGCGATTACGCGAAGATCTCGCCTCAGTTCTGGGTGGGCACGACTGGCCGGGCGCTGCGCAAGGCAGGCCCCGATGCGCAGATCGTGGCGTTCTATCTGCTCAGCTGCCCGCACGCGAATATGCTGGGCCTGTACTACCTGCCGAAGCTTTACATCGCGCACGAGACAGGAAGGGGCATAGAAGGGGCTTCGGAGGGCCTTCGAAGCTGCATCGAAGCGGGATTTTGCAGCTACGACGAGGTTTCTGAGGTGGTGTGGGTCCATGAAATGGCCGCCCACCAGGTCGGAGAGCAGCTCGCGAAGGCGGACAAGCGCTGCGCCGGCATCCAGAAAGACTACGACGCGCTCCCTGAAAACCCTTTCCTGACAGCGTTTTACGAGCGTTACGCATCGGCGTTCCATCTCACGAAGTCGCGCGCCGCGAGCCCAAAGCAGACAAGCCCCATCGAAGGGGCTTCGGAGCCCCATCGAAGCCAGGAGCAGGAGCAGGAGCAGGAGCAGGAGCAGGAGCAGGAGCAGGAGTCGTGTGGTACGGTCCGACGTTTTCCAATTGAAGATATCCAGGCCTTCCGTGATCTTTCGCGTCAGCAGGGCGCCCAAGCGGTTCATGTCATAAATGACTGGATGGAGTCGCGGCAAATTGCCAACGACGCTCGAAAGAGGAGGCGTCCCACTACGGAGGTTGGTTTTCATGTCTTTGCCTATGCAGAGGATAGAACCAAGAACAAGACCAAGATGCCAAGCTCCGACTCCAAGCGCCCCCGTCAAAAGCGACAACCGGACTCTAAGTCGGCGAAAGCGGCCAATTCGGTGAGACGTAAGGCCCGGGCAATCCGGTGATTGCTGGCGAAGTGCTCTTCTGGAATCTGCCTGCCATCACGAGGACTTCTCGCACGGACAAGTTATTTGAGCGGAGAGCTCACGTTGCGTGCAGAGAACTACGCGACGGCGGCAGCGATCTGCTTTTGTATCTGCTCCGCCGCCGCTCTCGGATCTTCCGCATTCCTGATCGGCCGCCCCACCACGATATAGTCGGCGCCGTACTCGAACGCCTGAGGCACGCTGACCACGCGCTTCTGATCATCCGCAGGACGATTCTCCACCGGTCGAATCCCGGGACTCACGATCAGCAGTTTCTCGTCGATGTGCTGGCGAAGAAGCTGAGCTTCCAGACCTGACGACACGACGCCGTCGCAACCTGCTTCGAGGGCGCGACGAGCCCGCGACAGAACCAGCTGCTGCACGTCGCACTGAAAGCCGAAATCATCCAGGTCGCCGCGATCCAGGCTGGTGAGCACGGTTACGCCGAGGATTTTCACATCACCCTTGGCAGCGGCGGCGGCTTCCATGATCGACTGGTTGCCGTGCACGGTGCAGAAGGTCACGCCGCGATTGCGCAGCTGGCGCACGGCGGCGGCAACGGTGGCGGGGACATCGAAAAACTTCAGGTCGACGAAGACTTTCTTCTGCTGCGCCACCAGCCAGTCCAGTAGCGGGAAGTATTCGCCGGACATGAACAATTCCAGACCGATCTTGTAGAAGCTGACGGCGTCGCCAAGCCGCTGGACGAGCACACGTGCTTCGGCTGGATCGGCAACATCCAGCGCGAAGATCAGTCGGTCGTGGGCTGCGATGTCTTTCATGATCAGGTCCGTTCAGAAGGGTCGAGGAGGCGTCTATGTTCGAGTATGGCGTACCGATCGGTCATGCCGGCAATGTAGTCGGCGACTGCGCGCGCCTTGCCGGCGGCCCCGCCGCGGGTTTCGCCACGCCGGGCTGCCTCATGATGCTCCGTGGGCATGAGGCGAATGTCGTCCATGAAGCACTGGAACAGCTGCTGCAGGACGCGCCGCGCCTTGCTGGTCATGCGCAGCACGCGATGGTGACGATAGACCTGCTCGCGCAGGAAGCGCTTGAGTTCCAGGTGCTTGCGCTCAATGTCATCACTCATCTTCAGCAGCGATCCTGGATGCCTGCGCACCGCTTCGATGTCAGCCGGCGCCGCCTGGCGGATCAGCTCGCCGCTGTGCCGAATGACGTCGGTCACCACCTCATTCACCATGCGACGCACGGTTTCGTTGATGCGGCGGCGCCCCTGCAGCTGGGGATACAGTCTCTGCACTTCGGCGTAGTGGGGACGCAGCAGATCCAGTTCCGCCACTTCTTCGAGGGTGATCAGGCCGGCGCGGATGCCGTCATCCACGTCGTGGTGGTTGTAGGCGATTTCGTCGGCGAGATTGGCGAGCTGTGCTTCCAGGCTCGGCTGTTCGCGACGTAGAAACCGCTCGCCCACATCGCCCAGCTCACGAGCTTTCGACACTGAACAATGCTTCAGGATGCCTTCGCGGCATTCGAAGGTGAGATTCAGGCCGTTGAACTCCGCGTAGCGTTCCTCCAGCTCGTCGACCACCCGCAGGGACTGCAGGTTGTGCTCGAAGCCACCGAAATCGCGCATGCATTCGTTCAGTACATCCTGGCCGGCATGCCCGAATGCCGTGTGGCCGAGATCGTGGGCCAGCGCGATGGCCTCGGTGAGCGTCTCGTTGAGCTGCAGGGCACGAGCAATGGTGCGCGCGATCTGCGCGACCTCCAGTGAATGCGTGACCCGCGTGCGATACAGATCTCCCTCGTGGTTGACGAAGACCTGCGTCTTGTATCCCAGCCGGCGAAATGCCGTGCAATGGATGATGCGATCACGATCACGCTGGAACTCACCGCGATAACTTGCCGAGGGTTCCATGTACCGCCGCCCGCGTGACTGCGATTCATGCGCTGCGCAGGGCGCGAGGGCGGGAATGGCGGTGTCGGTCTGCATCGTCAGCCGAAGTGGGTCTGCAGCGTGCCCTGCAGCTGATCGTCGGGATAGTCCGCAGCCACGTAGGCATGACCGATCGACTTGAGCAGCACCAGGCGTACGCGGCCGGCTTTGACCTTCTTGTCCATGCCCATGAAGTCACGCGCATGGGCCGCACCGATCTGCGGCGCCCGGGTGCGCACCCCGGTGCGCTCGAGCAGCTTCTTGACGCGCGCCACGTCCCCGACACTGAGCGCACCGAGCCGCTGGGACATGTCGGCGGCGATGTAGAGGCCGGCGCCGACGGCTTCACCGTGCAGCCACTCGACATAGCCGGTGGCCGCCTCGATGGCGTGACCGAAAGTGTGGCCGAGGTTCAGCAGCGCGCGATCGCCCTGCTCACGCTCGTCGCGCGCCACGATGTCGGCCTTGATCTGGCAGGAGCGATAGATGACATGGGCGAGGGCGGCCGGCTCGCGCTCCAGCAGCGCTTCCATATTGGCTTCCAGCCAGTCGAAAAACTCGCGGTCGCAGCCCAGGCCGTACTTGATGACCTCGGCCAGGCCGGCGCGCAGCTCGCGGTCGGGCAGGGTGCGCAGCAGATCGGTGTCCGAGATGACGGCACAGGGCTGGTGGAAGGCGCCGATAAGGTTCTTGCCACCGGGATGATTGACGGCGGTCTTGCCGCCCACCGAGGAATCCACATGCGCCAGCAGCGTGGTCGGCACCTGCACGAAAGCGACGCCACGCTGGTAGCAGGCCGCCACGAAGCCGGCCAGATCCCCGACCACGCCTCCGCCCAGCGCCACTACCGTGCAATCGCGGCTGAAACGGTTGGCGACCAGCACGTCGAAGACCCGTTCGGCGGTATGCAGCGATTTGTGCTGCTCGCCGTCGGGCAATACCACTTCGACCACGCGGCGATCGCTCAACGCCTTGCGCAGCGGCTCCGCATACAGCGGCGCCACGGTGGTGTTGCTCACCAACAGGATGTCCTTGCCAGGAATGTGCTGCTTCAGGAGGCCAACGTCGCCGATCAGGCCCCGTCCGACGAGGATCGGGTAGGAACGCTCACCCAGAGGTACGGTCAGTGTCTGCATGGGGCGCTAGTGTACCGCGCCAGGCTTCCACGATGCGCTCGGCGACACCGGCCACGCGCCGCCGGTTCGTGGAAACGGTCAGATCGGCGGTGGCCTGGTACAGTGGCTCACGGATGCGCATCAGCTCGTCCAGACGCACTCGCGGATCGGTACCGTGCAGCAACGGCCGGTGCGAGGTGCGGCCGGCACGCTCCACCTGCTGCGCCACCGAGGTTTCCAGGTAGACCACCCAGCCGCGCTCGCTCAGATGCCGACGATTCTCTTCGGCCAGGATTGCGCCGCCGCCCGTGGCCAGCACCACCCCCTGCAGCTGCGTCAGCTCGGCGATCATCTCGCGCTCACGACGCCGGAAGCCCGCCTCGCCCTCCCGTTCGAAGATCAGCGGGATGTCGGCACCGGTGCGCAGTTCGATCTCATGGTCGCTGTCATAGAACGGCCGTTCCAGCAGGCGCGCCAGGGCGCGGCCCACGGCGGTCTTGCCGGAGCCCATCGGGCCGATCAGGAAGATGTTGTGCTTGCCGGAAGTCACGGAGCGGAATCATAAACAAAGCGGCCGCCCGAAGGCGGCCGCTGTGCCGGGAAAGAGCGCGAGCCGGCAAGCCCGGCTAGTTGCTGACCGTCACGCCCTCACGCAGGATCTTGGGCGTCACGAAAATCAGCAACTCGTCCTTGTTGTTGACCTTGGTGCTGGTCTTGAACAGGTTGCCCAGCACCGGGATGTCGCCCAGCAGCGGCACCTTGGTTTCGGACTCACGACGCTCGGTCTCCAGAATGCCGCCCAGCACCACGGTCTGACCGTCGCCGACCACAACAGTCGTCGACAGCGACCGGGTGTCGATGGCGGGCACATTCACGCCGCCCGAAGCCACCACCGTGGTGCCGACACTGTCCTTGGTGACAGCGAGATCGAGAATGATCTTGTTGTCCGGCGTGATCAGCGGCGTCACCGCAAGCGACAGCACCGCATCCTTGAACTGCACAGTCGTTGCGCCGCTCGAAGCCGATTGCTGATACGGAATCTCGGTACCGGCCTTGATGATGGCCTGTTTCTGGTTGGTGGCGATCACACGCGGCGAGGAGACGATCTGGCCGCGACCTTCGGCCTGCGCCGCCGACAGCTCCAGATCCACCAGGTAATCCGAACCCAGGATCGCAAAGGCCAGGCTGCCCGCCGGACTCGAGACCGGCAGGTTCACGTTGTAGCGATCCGACGCGCTGGTTCCGGACAGCGAGGTCCCACTGAGAAGGTTATCGATCGTCGTGGACGAACCCGACGTCGTGATCAAACCATTGGTGCCATTGGTGTGGGTGGCAGTGACGCCCAGCTGCACACCCAGGTCACGCTCGAAGTCGTCGTTGACGATGACGATACGCGTCTCGATCTGCACCTGCTTCACCGGGATGTCCAGCGTGCTGATCAGGCGGCGCACTTCGGCCAGCCGGTCCGGCGTGTCCGTCAGGATCAGGATGTTGGTGCGTTCATCGACCGTTACGCTGCCACGCGAGGAAAGCACGGAATTGCCGTTGCTGCCCTTCAGCAGGGCAGCCATATCGGCGGCCTTGGCGTAGTTGACCTGCAGATTCTCGGTGCGCAGCTGCGCCAGATCCTGCACGTCCTTCTTGGCAGCCAGATCGGCCTTCTCGCGCGCGGCCAGTTCGGCCGCCGGCGCCACGATGATCACGTTGCCGTCCTGACGCTTGTCCAGACCCTTGGTGCGCAGGACGATGTCCAGCGCCTGATCCCAGGGCACGTTCTTCAGGAGCAGCGTCACGCTGCCGTTCACCGAGTCGCTGACCACGATGTTCTGGCCACTGGCATCCGCCAGCAGCTGCAGTGCGGCGCGCACCTGGATGTCCTGGAAGTTCAGCGTCAGACGCTCGCCCTTGTATTCCTTCTTCTCTTCCTGGGCCTGCTGCTGCTTCTTGCTCGGCGGCTGGATCTCGACCACGTACTGGTCGTCCGCCTGATAGGCCAGCTGCTGGAAGTCGCCCGTGGCGTTCAGCGCGATGCGCGTGTCGTCGCCGACCTTCATCACTTCGAAACCGGTAACCGGGGTACCGAAATCCTGAGCGTCATAACGACGCAGCAGATTCTTCGGCGTATCGGCGCCAGAGAAATCGATCAGCACCTGGGTGCCCTGCTGGCGCAGATTCACCGGTGTGCGGGGATCGGAGAGCTTGACGATGAGGCGGCCCGTGCCGTCATCGCCGCGGCGGAAATCGATGCTGCGGATGGCGCGACCATTGCCGACGGCCGCAGTGGTGGTCGCAGCCTTCGTCGCCGGCGCAGCAGCCTGGGCAACGGCTGCGGTGCCTACCGTCACGACGATGTTGTTGCCATCGACGCGTGTCTGATAAGGCTGCGCTGACTCCAGATTCAGCACGATGCGGGCCCGGCCATTGGCCTCCGCGGCCAGGATGGTGTCGATGCCACCGGCACCAACATCGATGCGGCGCGAGGCCAACGCCAATGCGGTATCTGGCAGATCCAGCGAGATACGCGCCGGCTTGTCGATGGCGAAGGCCAGCGGCTGCGGCGCAGGGCCGGAGAGTTTCAGCGTGAGCTGCACCTGCTTGCCGGCAAGTGTCTGCACGTCGATGGCCTGCAGCTGATTGGCGTCGGCCGCTCGGGCCTGTTGTGCAGCAATGAGGACCAGCAGGCAAGCCAACGCTATCCAGCGCATCAGCTCACGCAGTGGGTTGAGGGCAATTGAGCGCATCATTATAAAACTCTCCCTGCCGGTCACTCGTTCAGCGCCAGGGCTGCGGGCCTTTCTACATAGCCGCCCAGACCGTCCGGAACGATTTCAATCAAACTAATCTTGGAAGGTTCGATGTCGGTGATCTTGCCGTCGTTCTGGCCGAGGTGGTTGCCTACCACGACGCGATGCACGCGACCATCTCGCGCCTGCACCAGAGCATAGTTGCTGCCGCCCAGCTTCAGCGTACCGACCATCTTCAAGGTATCGAGCGAATACTGCTCGAGGAACTCGCGGGTGCGGCCACTCTCCGGGCGGATGTTGCCGGCGCTGGAAGCACCCGACCCGCCCGGCACGAACGGCGAACGCAGATTCTGGTCTGCATACAGGAATGAATCGTTCGGCTTCACTTCCGGCAGCGGTTCGACGCGGCCGCCCGACTCTTTCTTGGTCTTGGCAATGAAGTCGTCGAGGTCCGAGTCACGGCTCGAACAGCCGGCCAGCGCGACCAACGCCAGCAATGGCAGCAGTGCGTATCGATTCATCTGCCACCCTTCCCGGCTTTACGCTTGTCTGCTTCGGCATTCGCCACTTCGTCATCGTCCATGTAGCGATAGGTCTTGGCCACGACGTCCATCTGCAACTGGTCAAATGAGCCTTTCGCGTCGGCCTGCTTGATCTCGATGTCATGCAGCGTGACGATGCGCGGCAGTGCTGCAATGGCGCTGACGAAGGCACCGAATTCGTGATAGCTGCCGGTCAGGCGGATCTTGATCGGACGCTCGGCGTAGAAGTCCTTTTTGACTTCCTGCTCGGGCTGGAACAGCTTCTGGTTCAGCGCGGCACCCAGACCGGCCTGCGAGATGTCCACCAGCACGCTGTCGACCTCGGTCTTGCTCGGCAACTGGCGCAGCATGGCGCCGAACGACTTCTCGATGTCGGCGAGCTGCTGCTTGTAGATCGGCAGATTCACCGCTTTCGCATGCTTGGTCGTGTACTCGTTGCGCAGCTGCGCCTCGACGTCATAGCGCTGCTGCAGTTCCGGCTGGCGGCCCTGCCAGACGAACAGATAGAAACCCAGGGCAGTCAGCAGCACGAAGCACAGCACCACGGCGCCCACGCGCACCGGCAGCGGCCAGCGCCCCGGATCGCGCGGATCGAGGCTCTGCAGCTCATTCCACCAGTTCATTTCGCACCCCCTTTCTTCGGGGCGGCGGCGCTCTTCGGCGCGGCGGCGGCATCATCGGTATTCACCGTGACCTGATTGGCGTACAGCACGAAGCTGTTGCCGGCGGCATTGGTCGCCGACTGCACCACTTCGAGCTCCGGATCCTTCAGCCACTGCGAGGAGGATACGTTGCGCATCAGCGAGGAAACACGCGTGGAGGACTGCGCCACGCCTTCCAGTTTCAGGCGGCTGCCGCTCTGCTTCAGGGCCGTCAGATAGGTGCCATCCGGCATCTCCTTGACGATCTCGTCGAACAGGTGCACCACCTCGGGTCGCGAACGCTGCAGCTTCTCGATGATCTGCATGCGCGAGATGAAACGCTGCTTCTGGGCGTCGAGATCGTTGATCTCCTCGATTTCCTTGTCGAGCACCTTGATCTCGCCGCGCAGGCGATCGTTGCGGGCGTCCTGCGCATCCATCAGCGAGCCGTAGTACACGTAGGCACCGAAGGTGACCACCGCGCCGGCGACGGCCGCGCCGATCAGCGCCGCGACGAAGGCAAGGCGCTTTTCCTTGCGTTGCTGGTCGCGCCAGGGAAGGAGATTAATGCGTGGCATCAGTCGAAGCTCCGCAATGCGAGACCGCAGGCCGTCAGCAGCGCCGTGGCATCACGCTGCACCGCCTGCGCGCGGGCGCGCGAGGAGAGCTTCATCTGCCCCAGCGGATCGCCCCGCTCGGCCTGGATGCCGACGCGGCTCTGGATGACGTCGGCCACGCCCGGGATGTTGGCGCAGCCGCCACAGATCAGGATCTTTTCCGGCTGTTCGCGGCCGCTGCCGGACGCGAGGTAGAACTGCAGCGAACGGCTGACCTGCTGGGTCATGTCGTCGACGAAGGGATCGAGCACCTCGGCCTGGAAGTTGCCCGGCAGGCCGCCTTCCTTCTTGGCGCGGCCGGCCTCCTCCATCGAGAGACCGTAGGTGCGCATGATCTCCTCGGTGAGCTGCTGGCCGCCGAAATTGAAATCACGTGTGTAGATGACCTTGAGGTTGCGCAGCACGCTGAAGGTGGTGCGGCTGGCGCCGAAGTCCACCACGGCGATGGTGCGATCGACCCCGCCATCCGGCATCTGATGCGTCATCAGGCGGCAGGCGTTTTCCAGCGCAAAGGCCTCGACGTCCACGATGTGCGCGGTGAGACCGGCAGCCGTGACCGCGGAACGGCGCTGATCGACGTTGTCGGTGCGCGAAGCCACCAGCAGCACGTCGACCGATTCGGGATCCTTGTCCGACACCCCCAGCACCTCGAAGTCGTAGCTGACCTCGTCCATGGGGAAGGGGATGTACTGGTCGGCCTGCAGCTCGACCTGGGCCTCCAGATCCGCTTCACGCAGGCCACGTGGCATCTGGATGACCTTGGTGATGGCCGCATCGCCGCTGATGGCAATGGCCACCTCGGTGCTTTTGGCGCCGGAACGTTTCACCGCGCGACGGATCGCTTCGCCGACCGCCTCGGGGTCGACCAGGATCTTTTCGTTCATGGCATTGGGCGGGGTCGGTTCGGCGGCATAGGCCTCGACACGATACTGGCCGCCCGCCATGGCAAGCTCGATGAGCTTGATGGAGGAGGTGGTAATGTCCAGACCCAGCAATTGACGGTACTTACGCGAGAACAGGAACACTCTTATCCCTTCCGTGTCAGTAAGATACGCGCCATTGCGGCGGGGCCGGTTAGAATTCCGGGCAAATATATAACAGCCATTGGTTAAATTGAACGTGAGACTGCTCACGGATTTGGTCGTTACCGCACATGGGGTGCGGCCGAGGGTGGGCCCGGTGGCAGTGCTTCATGGGTTGATCGTAGCGTGGAGCTGGAGCTTTAAATTGTGAAATTGCCCGGATTTCGAATCTTTGCCGGCCTGGCCGGCGCAATCCTGCTGGTGTTGATGCTCGCGGTCTGCGCACTGCTTGGCAGTTACGTGTATCTCGAACCCTCCCTGCCCAGCCCGGAAGCCATGAAGAACGTGGAAATGCAGGTCCCCCTGCGCGTCTACGCGCGTGGCGGTCAGCTGATTGCGCAGATTGGTGAGCAACGGCGCGTCCCTGTGGCCTATGAGGAGATCCCGGAGCTGGTGCGTGAGGCCTTCCTGGCCGCCGAGGATGATCGCTTCTTCCAGCATCATGGTATCGACTTCGGTGGCGTACTGCGTGCCGTATTCGTCAATCTGGTCACCGGCGAAGCGGCGCAGGGCGCCAGCACCATCACGCAGCAGACCGCCCGCAACATGTTCCTGTCGCTGGAAAAGACCTGGCGCCGCAAACTCTCCGAGCTGTTCGTCACGCTGCGCATGGAGCGCGAGTTCAGCAAGGAACAGATCCTGGGCCTTTATCTCAACGTCATCTTCTTCGGACAGCGCTCCTACGGGGTGGCTGCGGCCTCGGAAGCCTACTTCGGCAAGCCACTGCAGCAGCTCTCGGTGGCCGAGATCGCCACGCTGGCCGGGTTGCCGCAGGCACCCTCCAAGTACAACCCGGTGACCAACCCGAAGGCCGCCGGCGCCCGCCGCCACTATGTGCTGCAACGCATGAAGAAGCTGGGCTACATCGATGCGGACACGGCGCAGCGCGCCGAGCGCGAACCCATCACGGCGCGCGAACATGCGCCACTGTTCGACGTGGAGGCGCCTTATGTCGCGGAGATGGTGCGCGCCGAGATCGTGGCCCGCTATGGCGAGGCCGCCATCAATGCCGGCTACAAGGTATACACCAGCATCGACGGGCGCCTGCAGACCGCCGCCAACCGCGCCGTGCGCCTGGGTCTGATCGAATACGACCGGCGTCATGGCTACCGCGGCGCCCTGCGCCATGTGGAACTCGCCGCCGAGCCCACAGCCGCCGCCATGGATGCCCTGATGAGCGATGTGGCGGATACCGGCAACCTGGACGCCGCCATCGTCACCGCGGTCGGCAACGACTCGGCTCGCATCTACATCCGCGGCAGCGGCCCCGCCCAGATCGACTGGGACGGCCTGTCCTGGGCGCGCCGGCGCACCGCGGGCGGCGGCCTGGCCGCCTTCCCGAAGAAGGCCAGCGACATCCTGCAGCGCGGCGACATCATCTACGTGGTCAGCAACGGCCGCGGCGCAGCGCAGCTGGCGCAGGATCCGGAAGCACAGGGCGCGCTGGTGGCCCTGGATCCGGACGACGGCGCCATCGTCGCGCTGGTCGGTGGCTTCGACTACTTCGAGAACAAGTTCAACCGCGCCACCCAGGCCAGGCGCCAGCCCGGTTCGGGCTTCAAGCCCTTCCTGTATTCGGCGGCGCTGGAAAACGGCCTCACGCCGGCCAGCGTGATGATGGACGCACCCATCGTCACGGACGAGAAGGGCGCCGAGCAGGTATGGCGCCCGGAGAACTCCAGCGGTGACTTCGGCGGCCCGATGCGGCTGCGTGAGGCGCTGGTGCGCTCGCGCAATCTGGTGTCGATCCGCGTCATCCGCCAGATCGGCGTCGACACGGCCATCGATTACGCCAGCCGCTTCGGCTTCGATCCGGACGTGATGCCGCATAACCTGACGCTGGCGCTGGGTACGCTGCCCGCCACGCCGCTGCAGGTGGCCACCGGCTACGCCACCTTCGCCAACGGCGGCTTCAAGGTGGAGCCCTACTTCATCGACCGCGTCGAAGCGCCGGACGGGAAGATCCTGGCCCAGGCCACCCCGAAGATGGTCTGCGAGGACTGCGAACCGGTCATTGCGGACCCCGCCGCCGCAACGGACACCCAGCCCGGCGCCGAAGCGCAGGCAACGCCTGCGCCGCAGGCCATGTCGGCGCTGCCCGCCGCCGGCCCGGTGGACCCGGATGCCACCACCAATCCGCTGATCATTCCGGAAGGCCGGCGCGCCGAACGCATCATCACCGCCGCCAACGCCTGGCTGATGGACGACATCCTCGGTGATGTCATCAAGCGCGGCACCGGCCGGCGCGCACTGGTGCTGGGCCGCAGTGACATCAGCGGCAAGACCGGCACCACCAACGACTCGCGCGACACCTGGTTCAATGGCTTCAACCGCCATCTCACGGCCACCGCCTGGGTGGGCTTCGACCAGGAGCGCTCGCTGGGTGAGGGCGAGGAAGGCAGCAAGACGGCGGTGCCCATCTGGGTGCACTTCATGCGCGAGGCGCTGCGTGGCGTGCCCGACAAGCCGCGGCCGCGGCCGGCCGGACTGGTCAGCGCGCGCATCTCTGCCAGCAGCGGCCTGCTGGTGGATGGCACCCAGGCCGGCGACACGCTGATCGAGACTTTCCTGGCGGATCACCTGCCGGCGGCGGCGGCTGGAACCGGATCAGCCACCGTGCCGAACAGCAGCGCCGGCGGCGGCAGCGGGGAATCCCTGTTCTGATGACTCGACGACCCTCGAATCGCAGCGATCATCGGCGCCGCGCCCTGGCCGTGGAGGCCGCGCGGCTGATGGCCGAACACGGCATCACCGATTTCCTGGTCGCCAAGCGCAAGGCGGCCGAACGCCTCGGCATCACCGAAGACACCCAGCTGCCGCGCAATATCGAGATCGAAGCGGCGCTGGCCGAGCATCAGCGCCTGTTCGGCGCCGAGGATCACAACAACCGGCTGCAGCAGCTGCGCAGTACGGCACTGCGCGCCATGGACGAGCTGGCCGCCTTCGAGCCGCGCCTGGTCGGCGCGGTACTGAATGGCACCGCCACCGCCCATACCGGTGTGCAGCTGCACCTGTTCGCAGATCAGCCCGAGATGATCAGCCTGCACCTGCTGGAGCGTGGCATCGACTACGAGGTGACCGAGAAACGCGTACGGCTCACGGCCGAGCGCACCCGGCCGTTTCCGGGCCTGCGCTTTGCGCTGGACGGGGAAGAGTTCGATGCCACGGTGTTCCCGCGCGACGGCATCCGGCAGGCGCCGCTGAGCCCGGTGGATGGGCGGCCCATGCGGCGCGCCGGCAAGCTGGACGTGGAGCTGCTGCTGAGCGAAGCGGCAGAAGGCTAGGCGAGGCGTTGCGCCGTGCCCGCCAGATCGGGCGGACACGGGCAAGTCCGACGCTTACGAGCGCTGCGCGATCTGCACGTACTCGCGCTTCACCGGGCCGGTGTACAGCTGACGCGGGCGGCCGATGCGCATGCCCGGATCGCCGATCATCTCCAGCCAGTGCGCCACCCAGCCCACGGTGCGGGCGATGGCGAACATCACGGTGAACATGGAGCGCGGGATGTTCAGGGCGCTGTAGATGATGCCCGAATAGAAATCCACGTTCGGGTACAGCTTGCGCGACACGAAGTACTCGTCCTTCAGCGCGATCTCTTCCAGGCGCATGGCCAGCTCGAGCAGCGGGCTGTTGTCCTCGCGGCCGAGCTTCTTCAGGACCTTGTGGCACATCTCGCGGATGATGGTCGCGCGCGGGTCGAAGTTCTTGTACACGCGATGGCCGAAGCCCATCAGCTTGAAGTGCGAGCTCTTGTCCTTGGCCATGGCCAGGTACTTGGGGATGTTCTCGACGGTGCCGATCTCATCGAGCATCGTCAGCACGGCTTCGTTGGCGCCGCCATGCGCCGGGCCCCACAGGGCCGCGACACCGGCGGAAATCGCCGCATACGGATTGGTGCCCGTGCTGCCCGCCAGACGCACGGTGGAGGTGCTGGCGTTCTGCTCGTGGTCGGCATGCAGGATGAACAGCAGATCCAGCGCCTGCGCCGCCACCGGATCGACCTGGTAGGGCTCGCAGGGCACGGCGAAGAACATGTTCAGCATGTTCGCGCAGTAGCCCAGATCGTTGCGCGGATAGATGAAAGGCTGGCCGACCGAGTGCTTGTGCGCGGCCGCCGCGATGGTCGGCAGCTTGGCGATGATGCGATGGGAGAAGATCTCGCGGTGGCGCGGATCATAGATGTCCATCGAGTCGTGGTAGAAGGCCGACATCGAAGCGACCACCGCCGACACCATCGCCATCGGATGCGCGTTGTGGTGGAAGCCATTGAAGAACCGCAACAGCGATTCATGGATCATGGTATGCCGGCTGATACTGGTCGAGAAGCCGGACAGCTGCGTCGCATTGGGCAGCTCACCGTTGATCAGCAGGTAGGCCACTTCCATGAAGGAGCTGCTGGCGGCCAGCTGCTCGATCGGATAACCCCGATACAGCAGCACACCCGCGTCGCCATCGATGTAGGTGATCTTGCTTTCGCAGCTGGCGGTGACACCGAAGGCCGGATCGAACGTGAAGACCCCGTGATCCTTGGTCAGCGCCGCGATATCGAGGCAGTCCGGACCGATGGTTCCATTGCGTACGGGCAGCTGGGTTTTCTTGCCGGTAGCCGGGTTGCCAAGCTCAAAAGTCTTGCTGTCCATCCGCTGCCAATCCTCGCCGGGTTGCTGATGCGCCACAGAACGTGGGCGCATTCAATGATGCGCAAAGTTACATGGTCTGCGAGGGGAATTAAAGGCGCGATGGCGGGAGTGCGCACCGCTGCAGCTCGAAGCTGCGCAGGGCCGCTCATTGCGAGCGGCCCCATTGCAGGTTCTCAACGCGCGGCGGCCGCCGCGTACTTCTTGCGGAACTTGTCGACGCGGCCAGCAGTGTCGAGCATCTTCTGCTTGCCCGTGTAGAACGGGTGGCAGTTCGAGCACACGTCGATCTGCAGATCCTGACCGGTGGAGCGCGTCTTGAAGACGTTGCCACAGGTGCAGGTGACGGTGATTTCGGCGTAATCCGGGTGAGTCGCGGCTTTCATGTCCTGACCTTGCCTGTTGCAGCGGGCCGACCTCGGCCTCGCGGGAAAAAGGGCGCGCAGTCTACCGGTGGGCAACGCCGCGCTCAAGTCCCGCAGCAGATGGCAGCCATCCAGTCCGCCGATATCCACAGAATCTGTGGATAACTCTGTGCATATTCAAGGGCAGCCTTTCCACACACTGCGCTGCCACGGCCATTTTGTTGGGTTGTTCAAAAAATCGCCAGGGATAATTCCAATAATAAAACAATAAGTTACAGCGCATCTGTACAGTGAGTTGGTTGAAATGACGGCTAATTGTCTAATTCATGTCAGGGCCCCGGCGCCTGTGCATAAGCTGCGGCACGGCAGCGCGGAAAACCAGCTAAGTGCGAATCCCGTCACGATTTTTTCCGCGGCAGGAATTCGAGCAGCAGCTCATTGAGGAAGCGCAGCCCCAGAGGGTGGGACGGAAATGCCCGCCTGTGACCTCGATCAGACCCCGTGCACGCTGCGGGTCGAGGGTCGCTTCCACCGCAGCCGCGGCCAGCCCGGTGCGCGCCTCAAACAGCTGCATGGCGAACCCTTCGGGCAGGCGCAGCGCATTCATCATGAACTCGAACGGCAGCTGCGCCGCATCCACGATCTGGCTGCCGGGCGCAGACGCGGCGCTGGCCAGGTAGCGACGCGGCTCGCGCTCGCGCGTGGTGCGCACGATGCGCCCGGCGGTCACATCGGTGTACTTGCCATGCGCGCCCGCGCCGATGCCGAGGTAGTCGCCAAAGCGCCAGTAATTGAGATTGTGGCGGCTCTGGCGGCCCGCGCGCGCATAGGCCGACACCTCGTACTGACCGAAACCCGCCGCGCCCAGCAGCGTCTGGGCGCCCTCCAGCATCGGCAACAGCAGTTCCTCATCCGGAAGATCCGGCGGCGGGCGCCCGCCGAACACCGTGCCCGGCTCCAGCGTCAGCTGGTAATGCGAGACATGGGCGGGCTGCAGCGCCAATGCGCTGCGCATGTCGTCGACGGCGCCGGCCACATCCTGGCCCGGCAGGCCGTACATCAGATCGATGTTGAAGTTGGTCAGACCCGCACGGTGCAACTCCTCGGCTGCACGCCGCGTATCGTCGGCCGCGTGGATGCGGCCCAGGCGCTCGAGCTGCGCGGCGCCAAAGGATTGCCCCCCCAGCGAAACGCGATTGATGCCCGCGGCGCGGTAGTCGCTGAAGCGATGATGCTCGATGGTGCCGGGGTTGGCCTCCATCGTGATCTCGGCATCCGCGGCCAGCGGCAGCTGCTGCGCCACGAACTCGAGCAACTCCGCCAGCGCCGCCGGCGCGAACAGGCTGGGCGTGCCGCCGCCCATGAAGATGCTCTGCAGCGTGCGCCCCTGCGCGAAGGACAGCTGCTGCCGCAGATCGGCGCGCAGCGCGTCGATGTAGGCCTGCTCGGGCAGCTCACCGTTCAGGGTATGCGAGTTGAAATCGCAGTACGGGCATTTGCGCACGCACCAGGGAAAGTGCACGTACAGCGCCAGCGGCGGGGCCGTGAGCGTCATAAGCGATCCAGCAGGGCCCGCAGCGCCTGGCCGCGATGGCTGCGCGCATTCTTCTCGTCAGCCGGCAACTGCGCGGCGCTGAGCGACAGCCCCGCCGGAATGAACAGCGGATCGTAGCCAAAGCCGCCCTGACCACTGGGCGCGCGCGCGATGCGGCCTTCCCAGGCGCCACTGACGATCAGCGGTGCGGGATCTGCGGCGCCTCGCACCAGCACCAGCACGCAGCGATAGCGCGCCGTGCGCCGCTCGTCCGGAACGGCCGCCAGCTCCTGCAACAGCAGCGCATTGTTGACGGCGTCGCCGGCCTGCTCGCCCGCATAGCGTGCCGAGTGCACGCCCGGCCGACCCTGCAGTGCATCCACTTCCAGACCCGAATCATCGGCCAGCGCCGCCAGGCCCGTGGCCGCTGCCGCATGCCGCGCCTTCAGCAGCGCATTGGCTTCGAAGGTGGTGCCGGTTTCCTCGATGCTTTGCACACCGAAGGCGCTCTGCAGCAGCACCTCGATGCCACGCGGCGCCAGCAGGGCCGCGAATTCGCGCTGCTTGCCGGCGTTGGCCGTGGCCAGCACCAGCCGCGTCAGCGCTGCGGCGTTCATCCGCTCAGCGCCTGCGCCTGCAGCGCGCACAGCTCACCGATGCCGGAAGCCGCCAGATTCAGCAGTGCATCGAGCTCATGACGACGGAAGGCGTGGCCCTCGGCCGTGCCCTGCACCTCGATGAAGGCGCCGCCATTGTTCATGACCACGTTCATGTCGGTCTCGGCCTCGGAGTCTTCGCTGTAGTCCAGATCCAGCACCGGCACCCCCTGCACGATGCCCACCGACACCGCGGCCACCTGGCCATGCAGCGGCAGCTCGCGCAGCAGGCCGCGCGCGCGCAGGCCCTCCAGCGCATCGGTCAGCGCCACGTACGCCCCGGTGATCGAAGCCGTGCGCGTGCCACCGTCGGCCTGCAGCACGTCGCAGTCGATGGTCACGGTGCGCTCGCCCAGCGCGGAGAGATCCAGCGCCGCGCGCAGCGAACGGCCGATGAGGCGCTGGATTTCCTGCGTGCGACCGGTCTGCTTGCCGCGCGCCGCCTCTCGCGGCGAGCGCGTGTGCGTGGCCCGCGGCAGCATGCCGTATTCGGCCGTGATCCAGCCCTGCTGCTTGCCGCGCAGGAAGGACGGCACGCCGTCTTCCACGCTGGCCGTGCACAGCACGCGCGTTTCGCCGAACTCCACCAGCACCGAGCCTTCCGCATGGCGCGTGAACTGACGGGTAAAGCGCACCGGGCGCAACGCATCCGCGGCGCGCCCATCCTTACGTTGCAACATGATTCACCCCTGGTAGCGGAGCGCGACGGCGGAAGTATTGTCGCCCGCAGCGCCGGCGGTGCGTACCGCCGCCTCCGCGAGCGCGCGTAGCGCCCCATTCAAAGGCTGGTCGCGCAGGCTCAAGGTCGCGACCAGCAAAGATTCATCCAGACTGGCCCAGAAGCCGTCGGTACACAGCAGCAGCAGATCGCCGGGCAGCAGCGCGCGGCGTGGCGCCAGCGTCATCTCCGGCAACAGCTCTTCGCCGCCCAGACAGGACTCGACGAAATTGCGCATGGGGTGATTCTGCGCCTGCTCGGCACTGATCAGACCACTGCGCAGCAACAGTTCGACATGACTGTGGTCGCGGGTACGGTGAATGATCTTGCCGCGCCGCAGATGGTAGATGCGGCTGTCGCCCACATGCGCCAGGTACGCCGAGTTGCCATGCACGAGGCAGACGGCGCCCGTGGCGCGCGGCCGGTGTTCGAGCTCCATCGACACGCCCAGCTGCACGATGCGCTCATGCGCCTGCCCCAGCCCGACGTGCAGAAAGCCGTAGGGATCCAGCGGCGGCTGCGCCAGCCGGGTGAATGTCTGGGCCAGATGAGTGACAGCGATCTCCGCGGCGCGCTCGCCATCGGCGTGGCCGCCCATGCCGTCAGAGACCACCAGCAGTGCGGACTGATCCGTCACCCGGGTGGTCAGCCGATCCTGATTGTTTTCGCGCCCACCCAGCAAACTGATCTCGGCGCATTCGACCTGCAAGCGGGCTCCAACACTTTGGGCTAGACTTTGCGAGCGGCCTTTATATCACTGTGCGAAGTACGAAAGTAAGCCGGTTTTGTGCCGCTTTTTTGCGACCCGGCGCCGCGCGCCACCACTGCCAACCAAGGTTTGACCCAGGCAACCATGATTTCGAGCATGACCGGCTTCGCGCGCCAGGAAGTCAGCGGCCCGTTCGGCGTCCTCGTCTGCGAGATCCGCAGCGTCAACCACCGCTTCCTCGATGCCAGCCTGCGCCTGCCCGACACCTGCCGCGCGCTGGAGAGCGAGCTGCGCCAGGCGCTGGCGCAGAACCTGCGTCGCGGCAAGGTGGACTGCACCCTGCATCATCGCGCCGGCGAACTGGCCGCGCAGAACCTGGACGTCGACAGTGAAGCCCTGCAACGGCTGGTGGAGCGGGTGAAGGAGCTGGGTACGCAACTGCCACAACAGGCACGCGTGAACACCCTCGACCTGCTGCGCTGGCCCGGCGTGCTGCGCGAACAGAGCGCCGATGCCGAGCAACTGCAGGCGGCCGTGCGCACTCTGTTCGACGGCTGCGTGCAGCAGCTCGCCCAGGCCCGTCGCCGCGAAGGCGAGCGCCTCACGGCGCTGATCGAACAGCGCTGCGCCGGATTGCTGGAGCTGATCGCCCAGGTGCGCACCCGCCTGCCCGAAGTGCACACCCGCGTGCGCACCCGCCTCGAAGAGCGCCTGAAGGAGCTCGGCGCCGAGCTCAATCAGGATCGCGTCGAACAGGAGATCGTACTGCTGCTGCAACGGCTGGACGTCGCCGAGGAACTCGATCGCCTCGGCGGCCACATCGAAGAAGCCCGCCGCACCATGGCCAGCCCCGAACCCGCCGGCCGCCGCCTCGACTTCCTGCTGCAGGAGTTCAACCGCGAGGCCAACACGCTGTCGTCGAAGTCGCAGGACCTGGAGACGACGCGGGCGGCGGTGGAGATGAAGGTGCTGATCGAGCAGATGCGGGAGCAGGTGCAGAACATCGAATGACTTCCGAACACTTCCGGAGACGTCCATTAGTGCTCCTGTAACTATCTGAGTTATTGACTGTTTTCCCCGATATCGTCCATAGTCGTCCGACCCGATCCGGTGCTACCTTTGCAGCTAAATGTGTAGCTGGCGTGTAGCTAAACGTGTAGCTGGAGACTCCACGAGCACGTTTCTGCGCGGCTAGCTACACACCCCGGATCGACCGAGGTGACGGCCTATGGAACACGCAAAACTGACGGCGCTCGAAGTGGAACGCGCCCACCGCTCCGGCAAACGCCTGTTGCTGGGCGATGGCGATGGGTTGTACCTGCGCAAGCAGACCGGCAACAACGCTTCATGGGTTCTCCGGTATCGCCACAGCGGCCGGCAGCGCTGGCTGACGCTGGGCAACTTCCCCGACATGCCGCTTGCGACAGCGCGTGTCGAGGCGCGGCAGGCGCGCGTGTTGCTCGACAAGCAGCAGGACCCCATGCGTGTGCGACGGGCCGCGAAGGCCGAGGAGCGGCAACGCGGATCATTCGCGGAGCTGTGTGAAGATTGGTTCCGCGGCGAAATCGAGAGCCGCGGCATCAAGCATCCCGAGGTTCCGCGCCGTTATCTCGACAACTATCTGATACCCAAGCTCGGCCGCATGCCGGCTGTGGAGGTCACACCGTCCGACATCGCGCGTCTCATCGATGCCGTGAAAGGCCGAGCACCTGCGGCTGCAAATGATTTGCTGCGATTCGTGCGCCGCGTCTTCGCCTTCGGTGTCCGCCGCCGGATCGTACCCAGCAATCCGGCTGCGGATTTCTCACCGCGGCTCGACGGCGGCGGGACCGAACGGCCGCGTGATCGCGCACTCAGCACGGACGAGTTGGCCCAGCTCTTTCAGAAGATCCGCGAGACCGACAACTTCGGCGGCGACAATCTCATGGCCATGAAATTGTTGCTCGCGCTCTGTGTGCGCAAGGGAGAATTGTTCGGCGCTCGATGGGAGGAGTTCGATCTCGACGGACGAACCAAATCCGGGCCGGTATGGTATCTGCCTGCCTCGCGCACCAAGACCGGCGAACCGCTGAACGTGCCGCTCGTCCCGACGGTGGTCGAATGGCTGAAGGCGCTGCAGGTCGTTGGGGCAGGCAGCGAATACGTCCTCCCGAAACGTCGGCGTGACCATCGCGACCGCGTGCCGCATGTCGGCCCGGACACCCTCAATGTCGCCATGACTCGCGTCAAGCACGGGCTACCGCATTTCACGCTGCACGATCTGCGGCGTACTGCGCGCACGCAACTCGCCGCACTGGGCATCCGATCAGAAGTTGCGGAGCGATGCCTGGGACACAAGCTTCGTGGCATCGAAGGGACCTACAACCGTCACGATTATTTCGATGAGCGCCGCGTGGCACTTGAGCAGTGGACGAATCTCATCACGCAGGCGGAGCTTGGGGAGAGGAAGGTGGTTCCGATGCGGGCAAGTTCAGGCAAACCAGCTCGCGCGTGAAGAAGGTCTTCCGGTAAAATCAAACCTTATGAGAGGCAGAGAAGAATGACTGTTTTCACCATAGGCTACGAAGGATTGAACATCGACGATTTCATGTCGCTGCTATCCGAGCACGGCATCAAAACCATCGTGGACATCCGCGAGCTGCCGCTGTCCCGAAAGCCCGGTTTCTCAAAAAAGGCTCTGGCGAATCTGCTCAAGCTCTCCGGCCTCGAATACGTTCACTTGGTCGAACTTGGCTGCCCGAAGCCTGTGCGCGATGCCTACCGCGCCGACGGCGATTGGAAGCGATACACGATGGGCTTCCTCCAGCACCTGAAGACGCAGAAGCACGCTATCGCGTCGTTAGCCGAACTGGTGCAGTACTCGACCTGTGCGCTGTTGTGCTTCGAGGCCGACTTCAATTTCTGCCACCGATCGATAGTGGCCGACGCTCTAAATAAACGGTGCGGTGCGGATGTCGAGCACATCGAAGTCAGAACAGATGTCCCTGCCGGTCGTCATTTGGCTTGCGCTTAGGCGGGTAGATCAGGCTGACGATTAGCCACTGGTCTTGGAACCGATGCTGGTTGCCCATTAGAAGCATCAGTTCCCTGCTGGGCAAGTCTTCTTCCAGCTTGGCGCGGAACGGCTGCTCCCAGCCAGTGATACCGTGCCTCTGGTAGCAGTGCCAGAACAGCGCCCCGGCCTCCCAATCCACAATCTTGTGCTTGTGCTCCTTCTCGCCCTCCGGCGTGTCGCACACGTAGCGGTAGTGGAAGTCAAAGGGCACCTTGCGCAGTTGCCTCACCTGCTTCCGCTCCTCGATCTCCGAGAACAGATTGCCCTGCATCTGCTCTCGTAACAGCTTCTCCCGTTCCTCGTCCGTCCAGTCCGGGTTGCGCGCCTTGGTAATGTCCAAGCCCAGCAGCCGCTTCGGGTTCAGCAGCGCGAGCGACAAACCATCGGCAAGCCGGGCCGCTTCGATGGCGTCGAAGCTCGTGAACGTCGGCATCTTCTCTAGCCACCCCCACCGCCTGGCCCACGCGTTCTTGGTGTCGAGCACATCGCCACAGTTGATTGTGTCGACGTAGACCTTGTGGCTTTCGGGCCGATGATCCTTGTTGGCTTTCTCGACCCGCACGTCGATCCACTGCCACTTCTTGAACTGCTGCCCGTCCTCGACCATACGGAACGGCACCGGGAAGAGGCGGCGCATTCCGCCGTTCTCGGCAATGCCCGCGACGCAGGACGTCTCCACGTATTGCGCGCTGGGTGACGGATAGGTCTTCGCCAGTATCAGAATTTTCTCCATCCGGCCCAAGGCCATCCCCGTCGTCCCCTATTTCACTACTTCCATGAGCTTGCCGAAGCTGTTCACCACGTCGTATTTGACATTTTCTGGGGCGTAGCGCCGGTTCATTTCGTCGAAGAACTTGCGGGCGCATTTGATCTTAGTCTTCTCGATCTCGCGCAGTTCCATCGTGGACATTGACCCCTTTGTTTCAGCCACGAAGTAGATATGCTTGACCGCACCCTCCTTGAAGCTGATGGCCCAGTCCGGGTTGTAGTCGCCTACCGGCGTTGGGATCAGGAAGCCATGTGGCAGCTTGGCGTACACCACTACGTCACTGCTGGTGTCCAACTCCTTCACGAAATTACGTTCAATGTTGGAGTCAGTCAGCACATAGTCGTAGATGTGCCGTTGCAGCTTCTGCCCGGCCCTGCTGAAGTCCTGTTTGGTCTGCCCAGCAGTGAAGATGTCCAGATCGAACTTGTCCTCGACCGGGTCGTAGGCCAAATGCTCGATGATGACCGTGGCCTTCTGCTCATTGATAAGGCGCGTGGCCTCGGCGATGAAGCTCTCCGGGTTGGTCTTGAATTGAGCGAAGACCGCGGCATTGATGCCTTGGAGCACTTCGGCCACCGTCCGGCGCGTCAGCTGCGTCCCCTCGGCCAATTTGCCAATCAAGTCATACCTGACCGCCGAGTGGATCGAATTCCGGTTCGTTTCCGTTTCCGTGGTCATTAACGTGAAGGCGTTGCCTTCCTTGACCCCTTCGTAGGTCACGGCAGCCGCCTGCTCGCCGTGATGAATCGTGTATTGCAGCGGGGTCACGCGCAGGTTGGCGTCGATCCCCTTGACCGCCTTCTGCACCAGTTCGTTGGAGTCAAACTCGACGCTGTAGGCAGCCTTGCGATTGATGCGGTTCCACAGCGCCTTGAACTCCTGCTTCTCAAAGTTCGCGTTGAGCGGATTTTTCTTCGGGCGGCGGTCATCGCCAATATCAGGCAACTGGCTGGCGCTGAACACGCTATCGATGAGCTGAAATACCTGATCGGCGTGCGGCTTCAGATCGTCCGGAAGCTCGGCCAGTGCTCCGGCCTTCTTTGCATCGTGATACGCGCCCGAAATTTGATCCGAATCGTCTGTGTAGTCGTTCTTGACCAGATAGCGGTAGATCTGCTTCGCCAGTTGCGGCGTGACCTGCACGTCACCGCTCGTCGCCTTGAGCACCTTACCGATGAAGTAGTCCTCGTTCGCCACCTTCGGCCGGGCGGACAAGGAATCGCTAATGTCCTTTTGCAGCGCCGCCACGAAGTCCTTGTAGCTCTCGCTGGCCACCACGGTCAGCACGTTCACGTCGTGGACGATGGCCGGGTGATCCATGCGGTCGCCTTGTTGGTTGACCGACAGGCGCAACCCGCGTCCCACCTCCTGACGCCGTGAAATGGTATTGTCGCTGTGCTTGAGCGCGCAGATCACGAACACATTCGGGTTGTCCCAGCCCTCCCGCAACGCCGAGTGCGAGAAAATGAAGCGCACCGGTTCGGACAGCGACAACAGCGTCTCCTTGTTCTTCAGGATCAAGTCGTAAGCATCCACGTCATCGGACAGGCCCGCGTTCTCGCCACGCGTCGCCACGTCTGAATCCACCTGCCGCTTGCTCTTTTTGTCGATAGAGAAGTAACCGCTGTGGGTCTTGTCCGCCGAGATGGCCTTCAGGTATTTGACGTAGGGCGTCTCGTCCAGATCGAGTATCTCGTTCACATACTGCGTGTATTCCTCCTCGAAGACATGGGCGTAGTCACCTTTCTCATCAGCCGCCGCGTAGTCGCGGTACTTGGCGACCTCGTCGATGAAGAATAGGGTCAGCACTTTCACGCCCTGCTGGAACAGCACCTGTTCCTTATCGAGGTGTGCCTTGACCGCCTCACGAATCTGGATTCGGCGTAGCGCCGCATCCGTCACGTCGCCCGTGACATCGCCCACCACCAGCTCCACGCCGTTCGTAAAGGTCATGGTGTCAGTGTTGGCGTTGATGTCCGCCACCACGTAGCCGTCACGGTACTGAGTCAACCCGCCAGACAAGTCGAATAGGTTGACGCCCTTGCCGAGCTTGCGTACCACGCGCTTGATGTCGCCATTGGCCAGCTTCTGCTCCAACTCCACCCGTGCCTCGGGGGGCTTCTTGGTGGAGATGTCGATGGACTGCATGTAGAGGTAGCCATTCGTACCCGCCAGCCCCTTGATCGCGATACCGCGCACGGCGATCTTCTTCACCAGCTTTTGATTGTAGGCGTCGAGCGCGTCCAGCCGATGAATCTTGTTGTGCGTAGTCTTGTGGGTCGCGGAGTAGCGTAGCACCATCAGCGCCTTGAACTCCTCCAGAGAGCGCAGCGTCTGCGTTCCCTCCATCTTCTGGGGTTCGTCCAGGATCAGGATAGGCCGGTTGGCGCTGATCACGTCGATGGGCTTGCGCGACTGGAAGTCGTCCAGCACGTCGTAGATACGGCGGTTGTCTGCACCACGCGAGGCAAACGCCTGCACGTTGATGATCATGACATTGATGCCGGCATCCGAGGAGAAGCTCTCCAGATGGTGCAGTTGCTTGGAGTTGTAAATGAAGAACCGCGCCTTCTTCTGGTAGGTTTCCAGGAAGTGCTCCGCCGTAATCTCCAGTGACTTGGCCACTCCCTCCCGGATGGCGATGCTGGGGACTACGATGATGAACTTACTCCAACCGCACTGCTTGTTCAGCTCGAAGATGGTCTTGATGTAGCAGTAGGTCTTTCCGGTGCCGGTCTCCATCTCGATGTCGAGATTCACCCGCGCGATCTTGTTGCTGACCAGCTTTTCGGATATGGGAAGGTTCTGTGCCCGCTGAACCTTCTGGATATTGTCCAGCAAGGTTGTATCCGTCAGAGCCAGGTCCGGGTTCCGGAAGGCTGTCTCTACATCGCTTCCGGGGTCAATACCCAGTCCCAAGGCCACCTGGGGACTGGCTGGTTCCTTCGGACGGGTTCCCGGATCGAGCCGATAGCGCACGCCACCCGGAGTTATTGGCTGACCTGCAAAGCAGTCCACCACCGCCTGCACCGCGGCTGTCTGGTAAGCCTGAGTCTTGAACTTCAGCTTCATCGCTCGCCCCGTCAGATCGACTTCACTTCTGTAGAAGGCGACAGGAGCTTGAAGATCTGCTCCACATTGATTTTGGCCGCGCTGTCCTTGAATCCCGCGTCGCGAAATACAACGCGCAGGGCCCTATTCGTGGCCAGTTCTTTGACGAAGGCTTCATCCACACCACTGTGGGCGTCAAAACACGCGGCCAGTGCGTTGCCGTCCACGAAGAACACGTCCTTGCCTTGGATGACTTTTTTCTCGATGGGCAGGGCAAGATCCACGCCCCAGTCCAGCATCACCTGGAACAGCAAGTCCTCGGCCGTGCGGTCGGGCTTGATGTTGTCAACGAATAGGCCGAGCTTTCCCTTCTCCAGCGCATCGGGAGAGTAGTAGACGTCCGCCATGTTCGACGTCTCGATCTTGAGGACGCGGAAGCCAACATCTCGATTCCAGCCTTGAGCGCCTTCCTTGCCGCGCACGACGGCACCTGCGCGGCGGATACGCTCTTTAGAAATTTCGGAGATGAGAGGTTTCAGTCCGATCTTCATACAGAACTGAAATGCTTCCTTCGCATCTTTGCTGTCCTGTCCAATATCCTCCGGATATTGGACGCTTATGAAGCGCCGGTTACTCCCATCACGACGGCTGATTTCCATGGAAGCATGAGCTAGTGTCGAAGATCCAGCGAAAAGGTCCAGACAGATATCGTTCGGTCCGGTCATGAATGAGATGAGCCGTTCCATAAGTAGAACGGGCTTAGGGTTTGAGAAGACCTTCTTCCCTTCTGGGAAAAGTGTTTTCAAGTCATAAGCGCCAGACCTTCCGTCCAGGTCGAATACGCTGGAAAGCTTATCCTCGAATTCAGACGCATAAGACTTCAACTCGATTAACTTGCTTTCGTCCTCCCCGAAGAGGACCTTCTTCTCGGAAAGAAGGCGCTTCATGGTTTCTTCCGGGAATCTGTATCCCATTAGTGGTTGTTTGCATGGTTTCTTGGTCGTTGGGTGAATCACGTCATACCTGTAGCCTTCCTTCCCAGGGTTATGAACGCTGCGGCTGCCCGCATATACACCGCCCCCATCAATAAATTTGTAGTCGGCTAACGGGCCAAGCTGCTCTTTGTTCTCCCGATACCACTCCGTATAGGCCGCTTGCAAGAGATCGGAATCGTTCGGATGCTTGGCGACGAGTTCTTTGCCAATCTTGATGAGGACTTCCTTGACGTCAGAAACCGAACTCTTCCATACACCCTCAAGGTCAGCCTTGCTTCTAGCAAAGACGTGGATGCTTTCGTGCTCGATAGCGATGTTGCTCGGGTTGTTGTCGGTAGCGTTCTTCCAAATAAGAGTTCCGAGGAAATTTGATTCGCCAAAGACCTCGTAGCAAAGGTGAAGCACATTGGCTGTTTCTGCGTCGTCAATAGATATCGCAATGACGCCTACCGGCGCCATGAGATTCCGTGCTACCCGAAGGCGCTGATACATCATCCCAAGCCAGTCCGAGTGAAACCGTCCGTTTGCCTCTGTGTTAGCAACAAGTCGGTTGCCTTCCACGTCTGACTGGTTACTTTGCGTCAGGTATTCGTAAGTGTTTCCCACGAAGTCATCACGATAAACAAGATTGTTGCCCTTCTTGCGGTTATAGGGCGGGTCGAGGTATATGAGTTTTACCTTGCCAAGGAAGGTTTCCTGCAACAGCTTCAACGCATCGAGGTTGTCGCCCTCGATAAACAGGTTTTTCGTAGTATCGAAATCCACGCTCTCACTGCGTACTGGGCGCAATGTCTTGGCAATTGGTGCATTGGCGGTCAGCAGCGCTTCGCGCTTGCCAGGCCAGTTGAGGTGATAGCGCTCCTGTGGGCCTTCAACTAACGAGTCCGAAAGCTCTTGCTTGAGCTGGTCGAAGTCCACAGCCAGCCGTACGTTTCCGTCATCGCCTCTCGACTCGGTAACGCAGCCTGGGAGCAACTCGCGAATTCGGGCAATGTTGATCTCGGTCAGATTGGGAGAGTGCATCTTCAGTTTGTCCATAAATTGTTCTTGCGCAGGGGGTCGCCTTGTCACTTCAGCTTTCTTCCGGCCATGGACTTTCGTCATCTGAGGTATCGTCATTTGGTCCACTGAGTGGGCGCTGCTGCCAGTCGGCAGCAACGGTCGCCCAGTCAATGGTGCGCTCGAGTAGTTGCCCTTCTGAATCGGTGTGCAACCCATCCCCAGACCACACCGCCCAGAAGTCAGGGTCATCCGACTTCGGCCGCTGTTCCTTGGGCAGATTGTTCATCTGTACAAGTACGGGAAGCTCAGAAGCCCAACCTAACAGGATGGCGTGGCGCGACGGTAAGGAAGGCAGATCACGCAAGAGGCCGCGAAGATTGTCAGGCACGAGTTTGTGGACTAGCTCTTGGTCGCGGTCATTGCTGATACGGTGAAGCAGGTAGCTGTTGCACTGCGAAAGCACCGTCTGGGACAGTTCGCTGGGGCGCTGCGAAGAAAGCACCAAACCCAAGCCGAACTTACGCCCCTCGCGAGCGATCTTCTCGAAGACCTGACAGCAGATGGTGGCAGAGTTCTGGTTCTCTGCCTCGTCCGGGTAGCGCCGAATGAAGGTGTGCGCCTCTTCCATGACCATGACGGTAGGCAAGACCTCGCCGCTGTGCAGCTTTCGGTAGCGTTGCAGTGCCTCCAGTGTCATACGGGCGATCACGGCGGTGATGATGTGGACCACTTCGGCCGGGACCAGCGAGAGGTCGATGACCGTGACCGAGCCGTTCGAGGCTTGGCTGGCGCCGATGTAGCTGGTCAACCAGTCAGGAAGCGCAGCACTCGTGCCACCGCTCGTAATGCTCTTCATGCGGGTATCGGACAGGATCGTCCTGATCCGCATCAGCATCGTTTCGACGTACTCCGAAGTCCCCATCAACTCAGCGTTGGCTTCAACACTGCGAAGCAACTGGTCGCCGGTAAAAGCCCGCGGCACGTCGGCATCGATGGGCAGGACATCAGTGTCACTGCCGCCGAAGGCCGAGTGTGTGGTCTGCGCCAGCTCCAGAAGTTCATCCACTTCGGGCTTCGTGAAGTCATAGTTCGGATGCTTGTTCGTAGCCGTGACGGTCCGAGGGGAAACCAGCTTGTCGATCTTTGTTTTGAGTGCTCTCAGCGCGTCACTTTCCGGCGTAGAGAAGGTACTATCCTCAGTCAGACCCTCCTGCCACTTGTTGAGCTTCTCAGTGAAGTTCTTCGGGTGCGGAAAGTTTGCCCACGGCTTGCCGGCGTTCCGCTCGATCTGAATCACGCTCACCAGCGTCCTCAGGTAGCGACGCATTTCATGGCTCGGAGTCACTACCTTCGCTACCGCTCCCTCCCGAACCGCACGAAGAGCTTGGATCAATGTCGGTCGCTGTGCCCTGGCGCTGGCCTGAGTGAACGCTGCCCACTCTGTGCTGTTCCAGAACCACAGGGGCACCTGGAGCTGCTCAACGCCCCCGGGTGGATCGACCGCGAACACCCGCACCTTGCCCATCCCCTTGAAGGTACTGACGTACTCACCGTTGGGGTCGAGCACGATGAACCGGGCATTGGGGTCGGCACCTCCCCGCTCCTTCTTCGCTGCGTCCATCGACCAGCGGACCAACCCGGCGACCGAGCACGACTTGCCGCTGCCCGTGTTGCCCAAGACTGCCAGGTGTCGGCCGAATAGGCGGTCCGGGTCGATCCGCACTTCGGCGTTTGCGGCGAGCGGGCTTACGCCGATCTTCACGCGGCGCCTTTCACCCGACTCGACGATGGCACGAAGCTGGTCTTGCGTCGGCAGCAGGACGGGATCGCCCACCGAGGGGTAGGCCTGCACGCCGCGCTTGAACTCGTAGCGATCCTTGCCGTCGCTGCCCCCGATATAGAACAAGAGGCCCAGGGGGTTCAGGCTCATCTTGCGCAGCGGGTACGGCAAGTCCACCAAGCCGAAGTCCTGCATCCCCTTGCGTTTGGGATACTGGGACCGCTCGACGGTAATCCACTCCACCTGCGCCACCAAGTAACCTTGATCGCCAGGAGCCAACACATATCCGTTGACGCGCGGGAACGGTCGCGGTGTGCCGGCGTTCAGCGCGACGCCATCCGGTGCCTCAATGTCCAGCAGCACCTTGATTTCGTCTGGCGAGACGAAATCAATCGTGCCTATGCGAAGTGAATCGGCATGAGCGAGTGGAGACAGGCTCAAAATGGGTCGCTCCCGTCGTCGCGCCCTGATCCCGTGGACTTGGGAGCACCCTTCTGCGTAGCAAAGCGCTGCTTCAGCAACTCACTCATACGGTAAGTCGTCTTGTCGATAGCAGCCTTTGGCAGATAGTTGTTGGTGAGCGTCATCAGATCGGCCAAGACTGGACCAATCAACAGACTGATCTGCGAGGGCCTGCCAATCTGCTCGTAGATTTGCATGACTCGACCGAGCGGGTCGTCATACGCGATCACGACCAGGTGCGTTGACGGGATGGTGAGCATGTCCCGGATTACGCGGTTAATATGATCGTCGCCGAAGCTGTAGCCATAGGTTACGAGCGTGCTGTTCGGTCGGCATACCGCAGCAGCCAGATCACGGAAGAGTTCTACATAGGGGTATTCGGCAGTCTCCCTGTCCTTGGCTGCGTTTGGGTAGATCATCAACTCATGGGCTGTCACTTCGCCCAAGATCGGAGCCTTCAAATAAGGCTCAACCTCGACCGCCCCGAATGGCAAGCCAACGCGACGTATGTCTTTTCCGCTCTGTATCCAGTCCACTGATCCATGCAGCTTGATGAAACGGGTAACGCCCTCCAAGTACCGCGGCTCTCCCCTGATTCCCGGAGGGTTGTAGTGCATGTCCAAGTCGAGCCGCGAGGATCGGAAGATGGGTATCAAGGTGCCCAGAAAGCGGTCCAGCAGATGTAGCCCAGCTAGCTCTGCGCCGGCTTCGATGAGACGATCGTAGTTGGTAGTGAAGATGTTCAGGCGATCGCGCGTGCCCGTACGGCTCGCAAAGCTCATCAGGAACGTGACAAGCGTGGTGAAGGCTCGCTCGCGCTGTTCCGCCGGCGCGGACGCGATCCCGGCTTCACTCTTCAGGATGGACTCCGCAAAGGTTTGCATGCCATCCTGAAGCTCCTGGCGCAGCCCATCTGCTTGCGCATCCTGCAGAATCTCCAGTCCGCGCAAGAGTTCATTCGCCACACGAAGCTGATCTTCAATATTGCCCTTTGCACGCCCGGATTCTTTCGCAGAGGCCTCGGCAGCCAGGTCAATTTTGTCTTTGTAAGCACTGATGGGGATCGCCGCCATGCCAGTTGCGCTTGTCCCCGCCGCCAAATAGTGCACCGCGTGCGTCAGCCCGGAACCTGCCAGTAGGGAAAGATGCTCCGACTGGAAGAGGGAAGTCAGCCAGGGCTCAATGCGCTCGCGAAGCTCCTTCTGCCCAAATTCGCCGTCAGCGACCCACGATGCCTCGCTTCCATCCTGGAGTCTGAACTTCTCTCCATCGGCGTCAAAAGCCACTGGCTTATGATCATCACGGACCTTGACGAAATTGACTTTCACCGTACCCGCAGATGGATATTCCTTAGCTGTTGGCATGGCTTTGCTACCTTGGCGTTCAGCGACTCAAAGAGTCCAATTCCAACTTCAGTGTGCGTAAGGCAGCATTGATCTCCACCTTGCGGTTGAACTGGATTTCCTTCTCTAGGCGTAGCGTGGCCTTCTCCAGCTCGCGTTGCTTGGCGCGAACTTGCTCGTGACGGACTACCAGTTCTGCGAGGGTTTCCTTTGGACGCGGCGGTAGTGGCATGAGCCGGTGCAGCAGTTGTTCGTAGAGGCCCGCCATATGCAGGGCCACTGGCATGTCGGTACGTGGCGCGTCGGATGGCAGCCAATCCGTACGGAAGTAATCCGAGAGCACCCATCGGCTGGCATCTGCCTCGTTCGGCCGCTTGTAAGCAGCGACCACCTGCGTCCTGTCTCCAAACGTCAGTTCAAACAGGATCGGGAACGGGATAGCGCCGTCGATGCTGCGCAGCACGTCGGTATGCAGTTCCGGCTGCTTGAGCTGGATGGCAAAGACCTGTATTTCCTGGACACCGGGACGCGCCGGCAGGTTGACTGTCTCGGGAGCCAACTTGAACTGCCAGACAATCTGTTCCACCTGCTTGACGAACAGATCCCGGACCCGCGCGGTGGCGCGGACGTGTTCGTAAATCTTCGCCTTCGGCACGGCCCGTCCAAAAGAGGCTTTGGCGGGATAGCTCACCAAGGCGGGATGAGCCGCGTGTATGGCCTGCTGCCTCACGCGAGCTCCTGGACTACCAGGAAGGCGATCAGCTCAAAATCGTCCAGCCCCGAGACGGTCCCCGTGAGGGCGGTCGTCCGGCCGCCCGTGAACAGGCTGTCCAGGTCCTTCTCCTCTTTGACTTCGATCATCGAGCGGATCGCCTTGCCCAGCAGGTCCGAATAGACCTGCATCTTTCGACCATCCCCGGTTGCCTTGTTGAAGCGCTGACAAACGAGCGGAATCGGTTCTTCCTGGCCCCTGCAGCAACTGCGCACGAGGTCCAGCAGCCGCTTAACCTCCGTCTGGTCGTGGATGATCTGCCCCTGCTTGCTGATGTAGATCAGGTAGTACGGGTGCAGCCGATTGTGCTGCGGCAACCCTGCCGGTGGGTTCACGGCGTTATTGCGGTTACGCAGGGTGAAGATGACACCCGGAGCCAGACCCAACTCGCTATTGGCAGGCACCACGGCATGCAGGCCGCTGGGCGAACGGGCCAGGTCGCCGTGGGTCTTCACGTAGTTAAGCAAATCCATCCGAAAATCGTTGAGCCCCAAATCGGTGATGGAAATGCCGGTCTTAAGGTCCTCCAGCTCGATCACCTCCTCCTGGAGGCGCCGTAGCTGTTCCTTGCGGTAGGACATGTCATTGGATTGGGCCGAGATGACGTTGTCGTCGCCTGTGGCCGTCACGTCCACAATCATCATCTTATTCTCGACCCGCTCCTTGAGGCGGATGTACTCGTCCAGCGAGATGTCCGGCCAGTAGTTGACGAGCTGGATGCTGGCGTTGGGCGAGCCGATGCGATCCACGCGACCAAAGCGCTGGATGATGCGCACCGGGTTCCAGTGGATGTCGTAGTTGACGAGGTAATCGCAATCCTGGAGGTTTTGGCCCTCCGAGATGCAGTCCGTACCAATCAGCAGGTCGAGCTCCGCCTTCTCGTTCGGCAAGACGATGTTTTTCTCCTTGGAGCGCGGCGAAAACAGGGTGAGCAATTCCTGGAAGTCGTAAGATTTTGTCAGGGTGGACTTGGGACGGTCGCTGCCGGTCACCTTGCCGGTGTGCAGGGATTGCGATTCGAGCAGTTCCGGCGCCAGATTGGCGTACAGGTAATCGGCCGTGTCCGCAAATGCGGTAAATAGCAGTACCTTGCGGTTGCCAAGGTTGATTGGATTGGCGACCTTCTCCAGCAGGTGAGCTTTCAGGTGCTGGAGCTTAGTGTCATCAGCAGGGGTAATCCGGTTCATCGAGTCGAGCAGGATTTCAATGTTGGCCAGATCCGTGTTGAGGTCATGCTCCCAGGACGGCAGATCCATGTCCGCCAGGCTGATCCTGACCTTGCCGCCGATGCTGCCGCCGAAGTCTTCCAAGTCCGGCAGCTCGTCCTCGTCGGCCTCCAGGTTCTCGACCACGGCCGACAGGTCGTCCACGCTCCCTACCCCGCCGGATTCGTCGAAGGCTTTGATCTTCGCGAGCATCGCCCGATGGTTGGTACGTAGCCACTCCAGGGTTTTCCGGAATGCCGCCACCGAGCTTTCCAGCCGCTTGAGCAGGTTGACGGTCATCAGTCGCTGCAGGCCGCTTTCGCGTCCTTCCAGGCTCAAGTTGCCCCGTTCATCGCCAGACTGGGTGTTGTAGCGCTCGATGTACTGCTGTCGTTTGCTCGCCAAGATGTACTTGGCCGGGGCGTAAACCGCGAGCTTCAACAGGGTGAGCTTCTCGAAAATTTCATTGAAACCCATAACATCCGGACGCTCGGTCAACTTGCAATGGAACGAGAGCGGTTTGCGGCGTTCCGGGAAGTGGCCGATGTCCTTGGTGTCGTAGTAGGTCTGGATGTGCTTGCGGGAACGGGCAATCGTGACGGCATCCAGCAGCTCGAAGAAGTCGAAGTCGAGTGCGTCAAGGATTGCGCGTGCAGTGCGCTCCTCGGGGGGTTTCAGCGTCCAGGCGTTGAACACCTTCTGGGCATTGCGGAATACTTCCTCGACGGATTTAGTCGTACGCAACTTCTGACTGAGGTTCTCGGAATCCCCCTCGTAGGCTAGTGCGAGCTGGTTGCGCAGGTCCGAGAAGCGGTTGTTAACCGGGGTAGCCGATAGCATCAGCACCTTGGTCTTCACGCCTTCCCGGATGACCTTATTCAGCAGCTTCTGGTAGCGAGTCTCGCGCTCCTGCGAGATCTCGTTGTTGCGGAAGTTGTGCGATTCGTCGATGACGACCAAGTCGAAGTTTCCCCAGTTCACCCGGTTCAATGGCGTCCCGAAGGACTCACCGCTGGTGCGGCTGAGGTCCGTGTGAGCAAGGACTTCATACCCGAAGCGATCCCTAGCGAACGGGTTGGTCTTAAGGTTGTGGTTGTAGTTGAGCCAGTTATCCGCGAGCTTCTTCGGGCAGAGGACCAGAACCGATTTGTTGCGCAGCTCGTAGTACTTGATGACTGCCAGCGCCGTGAAAGTCTTTCCCAAGCCGACACTGTCGGCCAGGATGCAGCCGCTGTAGGTCTCCAGCTTGTTGATGATCCCGGTGGCCGCGTCCTTCTGGTAGTTGAAGAGCTTGTTCCAGATCAGTGTGTCTTGGTAGCCGGTTCGGTCATTCGGGAGGACATCCTCGTTGATGTCGTCCAGGAACTCGCTGAAGATGTTGTAGAGCATCAGGAAGTAGATGTTCTCGGGGGAGTTCTCCTGGTAGACCGACTCGATGTGCTCGACGATCCGGTCGGTGACGTCCTCCAGCTTCTCCGCGTCGTTCCATATCTGGTCGAACAGGCGGAGCCAGGTCACCGTGAACGCGGGTTCGTCCATCCGATTGACGAGATTGGAGACCGCATTGCCCTGCTGATAACCCAGATCCACCGCAGTGAAGCCGTGGAGCGGCATGTAGGCCGCATCGTGACCCGAGGACTGGACGCAGGCGAACTGCTGCATCGGCGCTTTGCTGCGATTACTCTTGAACTTGGCCTTGCGTCGCAACCATTCCGCACATTCCTTGGCGATGGCCCGTTGGGTGAGTTTGTTCCGCAGTTGAATCTCGAACTCGCTGCCATAGAGGCTGCGTTCCCGCTCGAGCTTGGGGATGTGGAATTCCCGCCGTTCCTTCCGGATCTTGTCCGTCACCTCTTCGGCGACAAAGGCCGGGGAGGTGAAGATGAAGTCCAATTCCTCGATCTGCTCCAGTTCGGCCTTCAGAGCTTCGAAGGCATACATCGAGAAGCAGGAGGCGGCCACTTTCAGCTTGGCGCCTGACCGCAGGGACTGCTTTAAGTCATCGCCGAACAGGCGGTTGATGTTGTCGATGATTTCCATCAGACCGCCGGCGTCATGATCGCATGACGAAGGCTTTGCAGAACCGTAATGGATTGGTCACCAAGACCGTTGTAGTTGAGCTTGGTCAGACCGAACACGTCCGTCAGCGCCTGATTGATGGAGGCAACGCGGCGGACAATACTTACTTGACCTTCTCCTGCGCTTGGCGCGCGACCGCCGGCAATAGATTGGCGCCGAACTTGACGGCGAGCCCGTTGCCGCGCGAGGGGATCTTGCAGAGCGCGCAACCCTTGCTCCGCAAATTCGGTGATGGCCTGCTCGATCTTTACCCCGTTCAACGCTTCGCCCCCACTGGCGTGTCCGGGTTCTTCCCGCGCGGTTTCTTGGCATCGTCGCCGTGTTCGGCCACGTAGTCGCGCATGAACTCACGAAGCACCTGAGCGGCCGGCTTGTCCTGGCGGCGGCAGGATTCGAGGAACTCGTCCCGAAGCCTTTTCTCAACCCTGATGCGAACGCCTGTGTCTTTGACTCCCATAGTGTAGAGTGTAGGTCCATTGGATACACATTTTCAATTGAACCTGATAATTACCGAACCGTGTCCTGTCTTTGCGCCGCACGCGCAACCTCCCGCAGACTCAGCGCCATCTGTTCTCTCCCTGTGAGGGGTGGCGCCAGCCCACTTACGAAGTCGACCACTTCAGCCGCCAACTTCCGGTCTCCCTGCGAAAGGAGCCTGTTCGCCAGGGACTGCCATCCCTGTCGTACGGCGTCCCGGGTTTCGAGCAACGCGCTTTTGCCCGCTTCCAACCGAACGTCACCGCTGACGAACATGGCCTTGGCCACAGCGTCAGCTTGCGTGCGTGCGTAAGAGGAATCACCCCGCAGACTCGCGCGGTAGATGCCATCCTTGGGCGCACTGCGACTCTCACCACGCACTGCGCGCTCGGTTGCATTGGCTGCGACTCCCACTTCCCGAAGGTGGTACGCAAACAGCGACCTCCAGTGGCGCAGCGTTTCCTTCCTAATGTGAAGCCGCACACCCTGCTCGCTCATCGCCTTCACGATGACGTGGACATGCGGATGCGGCTCGTCGGTATGAAGTGCCATTACGTACCGGTGCTTCAACCCGAACTCCTCCCTGCAGAAGTTTCGAGTTGCGTTGAGAACCTTGGCGGGACCCGTTCCTGGCGGCATCGAGAACAGCACCTTGTGTACCAACTTGGCCGATGGCTTCGAAGCCGTAAGATCGGACTTGTCCCGCAGTGAGTCGAGTTCCAGATCCCAGTCCGCAATCAGTTGGTCGGAGATTCCTTTTCCGTGGAGGTTGTCGCCATCGTCGGTGAGCAGATCGACTTTGCCGCGACGACTGATGTAGGCCATGTGGTTCTTCACGGACTGCAGGCTATTAGTCCCCTTCGGCAGCACCTTCACCATGACTTCGGGTGTCCGATGGACCGTGCGCTCGATCTGCGCGATCTGGGCTGGCGTCAGATGATCCCGGCGTCCTGGTCCGCGCCGGGCGTAGCTCAGCGGGTCGAACAGCGGCTCACTGCGCATCGCCATGACCCTGCTCCCAAGAGCGGAGATTGGCGGCTAGCAAGCCTTTCACGTGGTCCCGGAGGGCGCTACAGACCTTGAATGTCGCCGCTACACCTTGCCTGTCCAGGCCCGCTACCCGGTCTCCGCGGTTCGCGCCACGGGCAATCTGGTTGAGGTTGCGGCCAATGGAGGACAGCTCGGAGACCGTGTGCTTGAGGGCCAGCAGTTCTTCCCGCGGAAGCGGCGCCAGATGATGCAGGTGCGCCCGGGCCTGCACTGAAAGGTACGTGGCCGGTCGCATGCCGCGGGCCATAGCCCGCTCCTGCAGGAGCCGCACATCGTCCGGCCGTAGCCGCACCGACACGCGATTCGCCGGTAACTGCGCATCCCTGTCTCGCGCCGTGAGGCCAGCCTGACCGGCGTTGGCCGTCTGCAGCATGAGATCGACGAGGCGCTTCAGCATCGCCGAATCCGACAATCCTTCGTGACGCGCCACCGCTGAGAACCGTTCCTTGGTTCCAGAATCGAGCCATGTCTGCAATCGCACGCCGCTGCCCATGGCGAACACTTTGATGCAAACGGCAGCCGCCAGGCTATCCTGCATCTACCCCCAAAACGCGCCAAAACTCAGCACTCCCGCGCCACCGCCACCGCACGCCATTCTGTCGCAGTCCGTTCCGGGTCGCCCGTTGGTCCCTTGCCCCGTCTCGTCCGATTCCGTCGCCCATGTGCGTAGCCATGGCAGCAGCAAGAAAAACGCGAGAGAGAGCGCCCGGAGACGCCCTCTCCCGCCCGCGACAGCTAGGCTGCCAGCACCTCCTCGGCCAGGTCCCACAGCCGACCGTTCAGCCGTACGTCCTCCCGGATCGAGGTGATCCGCCGTGTCCGCGACAGCCGTCCCGTCTCGGTCCGCCGTACCAGACCGCCGCCGAGGAGGTTCTCCTGGACCCGGTTGAACACGGTCCAGAGGTCATCCGAGATGTCTTCGGTCCGACGGCTACCCAGCAACTGCGACGGCTGCATACCCGCCGTTGCTGGCTCCGGAAAACGCAGCGCCAATGCTCGCGCCGCAAACTGCATCTGCTCGTCCTTGAATAGCCGACGCTGCTCCATCCGCTCGACCCGGCTGGCCAGTGCCTCGAACCGCTCGGACGCCTCCAGCGCGGCCGTCACTACCTCATCGACGATGTCGCCCCGATGCGCGACGCGGTACGCCGGGAAGGCGCCGACGGAGACGATCAGGCCATTGGTGCACACCGCCCGGAACAGTCCCAACCGAAGTTGGTAGGCGCTGGAGCCGTCATGACTGTTCAGGAAGACCACCTCTGGCACCGAGTCCCGGAGTGCGACCGTCTCGAACCGACGCCGCAAACGCACCACGTGGCGGGCATGAGTCGGACTGCCTTTGCGGCTCCCAGCCTGTCGGGCTTCCACCGGAACGAAACCGGCAGACACCAATCCCACCAGCACCCGCTCCGTGGGAATGAACGTGTACTTGGGGCTCAGGCTTTCGTGGGCCTCGCCGGCGAATACCGCAGGCACCTTGCTGCGCAGGTCCTCCATCGCGAGCCCGTGGGTGAACGCATTGGCGTAACGCGAGAAGGACAACGTGGAATTGGAGTTCATGATCTTGGTCCTTGATGGATCCGGGCGGGATTGCCCGCGTGCCACGCATCACGGCGCGCGCAGCAGTCAAGGATCGAAGACCGCCGCAGGCGGCGAATGCGTCTTCGCATTCGTCCTTGACGGCGAGCACGGCGTGATACGCTGAAGCGATCAGGTCATCCCGCCCTCTTCATTCTTTTCTTGTCCCTGTCTGCTCCATCTGACAGTCGCCGAGTTCGATACAAGGAGATGGCAGGCGCAAATATAAGTCGGCGCCAGCCATTGAAGTCCAGCTGGCGCCGAGACGACACCTTAGATCAGTCCACTCTCGGCCATCGACAACACCGTACTGCCAGCGACGATGAGGTGATCGAGAACCCGGATGTCCACGAGCCCCAGTGCGTCCTGCAACCGGCGCGTGATGAGTTCATCCGCCTGGCTGGGTTCCGCCACACCAGAAGGATGGTTGTGGACAAGAATGCACGCCGCCGCGTTGCGCGCCAGCGCCTCCTTCACCACCTCGCGTGGATGAACACTGGCGCCGTCGATCGTTCCGCGGAACAGCTCCTGCCATTCGATGACACGGTGACGGTTGTCGAGATGAATGAGGCAGAACGCCTCGTGCGTACGTTCGGCGAGTTGCACCAGCAGGAAGTCGCGCGTGCGCCCCGGGGATTCCAGCAGAGCGCCCTGGCGCATACGCCGTGCCAGGCGATCACGAGCGGCGTTAATGATTTCATCGGCGTTGGCTTCGCGCAGCGTCTCGCTCACCGCATCGCGTACCCACAGGCTGTGCTTCGACATGATCGGTCTCCGGATTTCGGGCGGGATGGCCCGAGGCCCCGGAATCACGTCGCGCGCAGCGGTCAAGGATCGAAGACCGCCGCAGGCGGCGAGTGCGTCCCCGCACTCGTCCTTGACGGCGAGCACGACGTGATAGCCTGACCACAACAGGCCATCCCGCCCCTCCGGTGCTCCCGGATCGACGTGCTAGGATCGGCAGAAGAACGCCACAACACGCAGTGCCCGCATTGGCGTTGACCGCCTTATGGGAACGACGGGAGAGCGGCCTTGGCTACAGAGCAGGTCCTGTTCGTGGATCTGGAGAACATCCAGAAGCTGGATCTGGCGACGGTGCCTGCCGGCGCGCATGTGATGGTCTTCTACGGCATCACGCAGAAGAAGTTGCCCGAGGAACTCGTCGTTCAGGCCCAGCCCCTGGGAACGCGACTGAAGTGGATCAAGATCTCTGGACAGGGACCAAACGCGCTGGATTTCCACATCGCGTATTACCTTGGGCAGCAGATCACAAGGAATCCGCAGTCCGAGTGCGTGATTCTCTCCAGGGACACAGGATTTGATCCGCTCGTGCGGCATCTCACCTCGCTCGGTCACCTGTGCCGACGAGTCACCTCTCTCAGGGATGCGTTCTCCGCGCGGTCGGTCGGAACCGAGGATTCGTTCCCGCGGCTCTTGGCGCTCCTTCGCAAGGAGAAGTCACGGCCGTCGAAACTCAAAGGGCTGACGGGAAAAGTGAAGTCATGGTTTCCAAAGCTCTCGGATGAGGAGCGAGACGCCTTGCTCAAGCGCCTGTTCTCGGACTCCTACGTTCAGGAATCCGGAGCATCGCTGATCTACAGCCTTGATCGCTGAGAGTTGCGCTGCGCTCAGGCAGGACCGTCCAGATCGAAGACGTTCCGGAGGTGGCCGTCCAACACGGCGGCGAGCACCAGCGCATCATTGAGCGCATCCACCGGATCGCGCTGCAGGGCCGTCTCGATGCTCTGCTTCAGCCAGTAGGAAGCACCCGGATCGGCCAGCACGGCGCCAGCGTCCAGCACTTCTTCCTGGCCATCAACGGGTGGGTTCATCCCTGTTCTTCTCCGGAGGAGCCTTGGCGGTCGAGGAGGATTCCTTCGCAGGCGCTTTCAGCTTCACGGCCGGCAGCGGCTCACCGTTCTGGATCGACCCTGCCATCGCGCCCTTGATCAGCTCCAGGAATCTCGCGCGATCAGCCGGGTCATGGATCTTGCGGGCCGCGAATTCCTCCGCGGCCCGCACGCTCAGGAATGCGGAGCGCAGCTCAGGGCGGGCCTTCACGGCGGCGCGCACGTCCACCTGCTCGTCCCGGATCTGACGGGCCAGGCGCGCGCGCTCGGCAAAGAAGCTGACCTTCTCCACCACCCACAGCGAGCGGTGCGCGTGCCGCTCGCGCTGGCTCACTACGCGCCCCTCGGCATCCCGCTCCTTCACCGTGACCGTGACGGCTTCTCGGGCGGCGCGACGCGCGCCGACGAGATCGCCGACCTTCGGCTGCGTTTCCGACTCGCCCAGTGCCCGCTCCAGGTCCTTTCCCCATAGCGTCCGGGGCCCTCGGCTGGTCAGGAGCTTGACGTAGTAGGAGGCATCCTCATCGACGCGGAACTGGTAGTTCGCCCGGCCGTGGCCGGTGAGACGACCGATCAGCAGTTCCTCGCCCCGGCGGCGCGCGAGATCCGGGCGGCGCTCGGCGCCGCGCATCGAGCCACTACCTCCGGGCTGCGATCCTGCAGATCCGACAGACGAGCCATTGCGGGGCGACTGCGCCATCGATCCCTCAGCCCCGGGCGGCCGCATGCTCGGCGCCGCGTTCCGCCCGTGTCCGGGCGGGCGGGCGGCTCACCGTCCGCTCGCGCATCTTGACGCGTGCCGGTGGCTCTCCGCGCGCCACCGAGTCGGCCAGTGCGGAACGCACCGTCGCCACGAATCGCTCGCGGTCCTTCGGATCCTTGATGTTCTTCGCGGCCAGCTCCGCGGCGCGGATCTGCAGGTACGTACCGACGAGTTCGGGATGGTTCTTCACGGCCTCGTGCGGATCGACCTGGGTATCGCGGACGGCCTCGGCCGCGGCGGTGCGCCGCTCGAAGAACTCTCGCTTCTCGACCACCCAGCGATTGCGGTGGGTGTCGAGATCGGTCTCGCCCACCACCTTGCCGGCGCCGTCGCGCTTCGCGGTCTTCACGGTGACCTGCCGGCGATCCACGAACCGCAGGCCGATCTCATCACCGACCTGCGGACGGGTCAGGGACTCGGCGAACGCCCGCTCCAGGTCCACGCCCCAGACGACCCGCTCGCCCTTCGGTGTCTGGATCTTCGCGAAGTAGGACATCGATTCGTGCGGATCCTGCTGGAATGGCGCAGCGCCGTGCGCCAGCAACCGGCCTACGATGAGGTCCGTGTTCGGGTTCCCTGCTGGCCGCTGCCGCGAAGAGCGGGCCTTGTCCGGCGGAGGCTTTGCCTCGGCGGATTTCTGCTCGCCCGCCGCCGGCCGACCGGCCAGCGTGCGCACCAGACGGGCTTGCTCCACCTCGCTCGGCCGGTACCCACGTACCGCCAGGCCCATCATGCGCGCTGCGAACCACGCTTCGCGCCGGAACTGATCGGTACCACGCACGACGATTTCGTTCCAGCCGCGCGCCTGCGCGATGGTCACGAGGCTTCGGATCACTTCGGTGTTCTCGCTCGGCGTCGTCAGCCGTCGGCCCCGGTCGGTGAACGCCCGCGCGCCGTCGGGGAAGTAATACTTCTTCCCCACCTGCACGAACCGGCGCTGGATGTGCTCGGGAACAGATTCCAGATCCTCGCTAGGCGCGTCGGGTGTGGACGGTGTAGCGGACTCGACGGGCTTTTCGGGGCGCTTCCCGGCGGCGGCCTCGCGCTCCTTGATCTTCCGTGGACCCTCGGCCTCGAAACGCTCCCCGACCGACGCGCCACGCATGCGCGGCAGACTGATGGAGTTGACGGTCTTTCCGGCTCGCGCGGACCGGGCCGGTTCCTCGGGGGCTTGCTGCGCCGGCTTGCGCGTCCGGGCCTTCGACTTGCCGACGCTGTTGCGATCCCCGCTACCCGCGCCGGCCGGCGCGGCGGAGCCGGAGCCACTCCCTCCAGCACCTGCCGCCGTCCCTGAACCACTGCCACCTGCTGTCGCTGCCATGTTGGTCTCCTACCGCTGCTGGAGAGTGGCCATGAAGCTCTCCACCGCCGCCTGCATCTGCGTATCTGTCATCGGACCACCCTCGGGAATCTCCACGTGGCTGAAATCCACCGCGAAGTCCTCCAGCGTCAGGGAGTTCAGCCGCTCGATGTCCTGGACGGTGGCTTCCCGTTCTGTGAACTGTGGCGCCTTGGGAGTCTCGGCTGGTGCGGGATCGACGGGCGCCTGCCGCGAAGGCGCAGCGACCGCAACTTCTGCCCTCTGCTGCTTCACCTCCGGCGGTGGCAGCAACCGGCTCGTGAACCGCCGGTCCTGGAAGTAGCGGATCTTGCGGCAGCGGATCGGCCGCAGGCCCTCATAGAAGATGATCGCCTGCTCGGCGCCCAGCTCCTTTACCTCCTGCGGCAGCAGCAGCGCCCGGCGCTGCTCGCTGACACTGACGCTGCGTTGCCGCCGTCCCTTCGAGTCCGACAGGTCCATCAGCGGACGCGAGAGCGTCTTCACTTTCACCGTCGTGTTGCCGAGCTCGTCGGAGATCTCCCGCGCATCGGTGATGTCCTTCGGCGCGAACACGATGCGCGCCGCCAGGCTCTTCATCATGGTCTCCGCGCCATTGGGTCCGTAGACCTCGCGCAGCTGCGCGGGCGTCTGGATCACCAGCAACACGCGCACGTTGTAGCCCGGCAGGTAGGAGATGGATTCGGCGATGATCGGGATGCGACCCAATGCCGTGAACTCATCGAGCAGCATCAGCACCTGGCGCTTGAGCGTGGGATCGTGCTCTGGCAACACCCGCGTCTGCAAGCCGATCGCCTGCTGGAAGAACAACGCCAGCACTGGCCGCAACCGGTGCAGGTCGTCCGGGTTCACGCCGACGTAGATCGAGAGCGGCTTGCGTCGCAGATCACGCAGGTCGAAGTCATTGCCCGATGTCGCCGCGTCCAGGATCGGGTTCAGCCACAGATCGAGGCGTGAGGTGAACGTCTTGCGGATGCTCGATGCCGTCACGGGGGCGAGATCAATCACATCGTACAGCGCCCGCACGCATTGGGACGAGAGCGGGAACTTGCCGCTGTTTCGTCCCTCGATCACGCGCTTCCAGTGATGTCCGAACCCCTCATCGTCAGAGGCCATGCCCTGCCGCAGCACCTCACCGATGGTCCGCGGCAGCGAGGGCGTCTCGAACAGGTACAGGGCAATCCCTAAGAACAGAGAGCGGGCGCTCGCGGTCCAGAAAGGATCCACGTTCGGCGGATCCGGATAGAGCATCTCAGCGATGCGCTGCAGGTCGTTCACCCGCCGCACCGGGTCCTCCGAGACGTAGAAGAACGGGTTCCAGCGCGCCGTCCGGCCTTCCTCGGAGAACGGATCGAACAGATGACATTCCTGCCCGTTTGCCGCCCGGAACCCCGCCGTCAGCGTCCAGTTCTCGCGCTTGATGTCCACGCAGATCAGCGAGTCCGGCCAGTTGAGCAGGTTCGGGATCACCACGCCCGTACCCTTGCCGGCCCGCGGCGGCGCGGCCAGCGCCACGCCCTGTTGACCCGCCAGCATCAGGCAGCGTTTCCCCACCCGTCCCAGGACGATCCCACGGTTCCCAAACAGACCGGCGGCAGCCAACTCCCGCCGGCTCGCGAAACGTGCCTCCCCATGCAGCGCCCGCCGGCGCGGCAACACCAGCGCCAGCGCGCTGACCAGCACCATGGCGCCGCCCGCCGCTGTGCTCAGTAGCAGCCGGTGCCGAACTTCCGCGCGATCTCCATAGTAGTAGCCGTAGCGGGCAACGGTCAGCGGCGAGGCCTCGCGGGGGTTGAGTCCCAGCGACCACAGGAACACATAGCCAGCCAGGTACGCGGCCAGCAGGGCGCCCACTATGAGCGCGCCAATCACTTTCAGCGCCAGGCCACGACGCGGACTATGCGCGGCCGGCGGCCAGGGCGCTGCGCTTGCGTGCAGGGTCATACCAGATCTCTTTGATGAACCGCTCGTGCCGCTCCACGCCAAACTGGATCACGATGTCCACGAGCAGGAACAGCAGGCTCTTGATGTCGGCCCGGGCCAGCTCCGATCCTGCCCGGCTCTGCTTGACCAGCAGCACCAGCTGCTCGAACGCGAGTTCCGCGCTGGCGGCGTGCACGCTCGTGATCGAGCCCGGATGACCCGAGTTGACGTTCCTCAGGTAATCGAATGCCTCATCGGCCCGCAGTTCCGCGAGCAGGATCCGATCCGGCTTCATGCGCAGACACGCCTCCAGCAGCTGCCGCGGCGTGACCCGCGCCTGACCTTGGTCGTCCTTGCTGTAATAGAGCCGCACGTGGTTCGGGTGCCCGTCGAGCACCAGCTCCCGCGCATCTTCGATGGTGATCAAACGCTCCTCGGCCGGAATCTCCCGGATCAGCGCCTTGGTGTAGGTGGTCTTGCCCGATCCGGTCGGCCCCGATACCACGATGTTCTTGCGGCTGTGGACCGCGAGGCGCATGAAGGATTCGTAGTCCTGGATCTCCAGCAGCCGCAGCAGCTCGTTCTCGGTGGCATCCAGCGCCTCGCTCGCCCGGCGCGTCGCGCGGAAGACCCCGCTGGCCGACAGCTCGCGGATCGACCACACGGATTCGGAAGGGCGACGGATCGTGATCGCCACACAGCCCGGTGTGGTGGCCGGTGGCATCACCAGCTGTACCCGCTCCCCGCCCGGAAGCGAGGCGGAGAGGATCGGTGATTCCTCATCGATCCTCTGGCGCGTGGAGTTCGCGATCAGCTTCGCCAGCCTGCGGCACCAGTCGAAGTCCGCGAACGGCAGCGGCTCACGGCGCCAGCCCTGCCGCGTCTCGACGAACACTTCGCCCGGCCGGTTGATGCACAGCTCGGTGATGTCCGCCGCCGTGAGGTACGGGCGCAAGGGCCGCAACATCAGTTCGAGCGAGGAGACCTCGCCCGACACGCTCACCGACGACCGTTGCGACTCAGCGAGCATTGCCAGCCGTCCTCAGTTCATACACCGAGCGGAAATCCAGATCGCGCGCGACCAGGATCTGGATCCGATCCCCGTTCTGCTTGCGCACCGTCGGCGGAATGTTGACCGTGCTCTTGAGCACCTCCGTCACCACATCCGTCGCATTGGTTGGGTTATAGATGACGGTACCGCCACTGCGGCCCGATTGCGCGGCCGCCTCGATGGCGCCGTCGATCATCGAGATCAGGATCGCCGCGCCAAACCGGTCCATGAAATGCCGGTCCACCACACCCGGCAGCCCCGAGCGCCCTAGTTCATCGGTGCCCGGCGAAGCCAGCGGCACGACGACGCCGGTCGGCGTCCGGGCTTCGGTCCACAGCACGAACACCCTGGCCATCCCCTGCTGCACCTGCCCGCGTGTCTCGCCGACCAGCTTCGTGCCCCGCTCCAGCAGCACGACCTTGCCGTCCGCACCGAACGTGTCGGTCGCGGTGATGCACGTCGTGAGCCCCGGCAAAGAGCTGTCGATCGCCGTCTCCAGCGTGCAGTCGATGAACGCGCCCTTCGGCAGCAGCATCTGCTGGGTCGGCAGCACGCGCGCGCGGACGGTGGGTGTCACCGTAGGCCGCAGCAGCGCCGCAACGCTGCTGGCCGACCCGCCCGCGGCTACGGCCTCCGGTCCGCCGTAGCCGCTCTCCGCATCGGCCGCAGCCTCCACCGGCACCGCAACCGCGCGGCGCTCGCCATCCCCCGGCGCCGAAAACACCGGACCTTCCAGCCGCCGGTCGACCCGCTGCCCGGCGGGCGGGTACTCATACGCGCCGGCTACCGCAGGCGCCTGACTCTGATACGCCACCGGCCGCACCGTCGTTTCCGGGAGCGGCGGTGCGCCACCGAGCACACCGCTCATGTCCGCGGTCTGCGCGCTGGTCTTCACAAACCCGGGCGGATCGACGCGCCCCAGCGAGGGCAACGGCATGTCTCCCTGTGCCTTGGACCGCGCCGCCGACTGCGCATCCTCCTTCGCCTGCTTCTGGTGGGCATAGGTCTGGCTGTAATACCAGCCGAGCATCCCGATCCCCAGCGCTCCCATCAGCCCCATCGCCATCAGGTTGCTGATCCGGGACTGCAGCGAGCGCGCCTGGTTGACCGAGGCGATGCCGCGCTCGCCGGGGACATGGGCGGATTCAGGTGCGTCGTCGGCAGCTGTCTCGGCGCCAGACTCCGGCTTTGGCTCCTCCCGGATCTTCCGCTTCGGAAACAGATCGCCGATGCGCTTCATGGCGTGGGCTCCTTGCGCTCGCGCTGCACGTCCGGCGCAACCGTTCCGGACCGCAGTCGTTCGCCGCTGCCCGAGAACCCCTTGTTGACCACGCAGCCAGTGAGTTGCCCGCGCCGGAGGATGAACCGCGCAGCGACCCGGTGGATCACGACATCGCCGTCTTCCATGGAGAAGTTCAGCAGCGACTCGGTGCCATCGTCATTGCGCACGAACACCGCGGGCAGTTCGGAGCGCGCCCCGAACGTGAGCCGCGTATGCACGCCATCATCCGAGGCCGCGACTGGTTTGATCGCCGGCAACCCGCAGAACCAGTAGTCGATGTTGCGAACGCGGCTCGCCGCCGTGGCATCGAGGTCCCGCGCCGCAAGCTCTGCGGCGCTCGGCTCCTTGCGGGTCGCGTACTGTGGCGGGTATTCGAAGCGCACCGCGTACATCACGGGGTCCAAACGCGGATCGGGCTTGCGCGCCGAAGCCGAGTACTCGAATCGGTAGGCGCGCCGGTTGGTGTAGACGACCAGGTTCGTGCCAATGTTCGGCGCCTTGGGTTTCAGGATCAGATGATTGTCGTGCCACCCGAACGTGATGGCTTCAAGATCCCCGCCAGCGTTGCCGGCACCGGTCTCACCCTCCTCGAACGTCAGCTCGATGGCGTAGCCGACGAACCCGTACAGCCGATAGACCTCTTCCGGATTGTAGGTCGCGGTCCGCACGCGACTGTCGGTGGCTCCCTTCTGCGGCAGCGTCTCCGCATGGACCAGACCGAACGTGAAAGTCAGTGCACCTGCGATCACTGTCGCCCACTTAGCCCGCGCGCTCACTGCCGTGCTCCGGTGGCCGCGACACTCGCGGTACCCGCCGCCTCGGGAGCGGCCAGCACCTCGGGCTCGGCGCGGAACTCCATGATCTTGAACCCCAGCGGGTTCCAGCGCCGGACCTTCGGATCCGTGGCGGGCTGTCCGTAGCTGTACTGCACGGTCGCGATCCAGTGCGTCAATTGCTCCTCGGCCCCGCCGGATGGCCGCGTCGCCTTCACATAGCGCACCTGCGCCAGGTCCGCCACGCCATTGGCGCGCTCGAAGAAACTCACCGCGCTGACCTCCGCGCGCAGCGTCGTTCCGTCCTTGTAGACATTCAGCGGCGAGGACGGATTGCTGCGATTCCACTTCGCATACCACTGCTGGTTGCGCGCCGCGTTGTGAAAGGCTCCGCACTCCTCGTAATCGCTCTCGGCCGTGGCGTAACTGAAGCGCTCGCATACGCTTACGTAGTGGGCCAGGAAGTAGCGCGTGACGGCCTCCGACACGTTCGCCTGGCCGGCATACACCGGAACGACATCGACAATGCCGCTGGTGTTGTCCACCCGGATCACGAACGGATCCACGCGCTTGAGGGGCATCAGCAGCATCAACGCCACGCCGCAGGTCACCGCGCAGACCCACCCCGCACCCGCCAGCCAGAGCGAGAGCCTCGTGACCCGCCGCTGCTGCGCCACCCGATCCGCATCCCAGGCGGCGGCCTCCGAGAAGTACGGCTGCAATGCAGCGTCGCGCTTCATGGCGTGGCCTCCCGGGATGGGTGAGCCAGGGGCGCCTGAGCCGCCACGTTGGCAGTTACTTTGGCCGCCACCTTGGGTGCTGGCGCGTTGATCGGCGTGAGCTTGCCATCGCACGACACCTTGATCCCCTGCGTGGCACAGCCTGCAAGCAATGCAAGCAGACCTGACGCCAGGACCGACCGAACAACGTTGTGGACCTCGGCTCCCATGCGCTCACCTCCGCTTGATGGTGTTCTCACTGCGCAGCCGGCCGATCTGCCGCACGCCCGCAGTCACTCCACGCTGCAGGTAGTAACCGGACTTGCGGCTCAGGCTGTCCCAGCGCGTCGTCTCTCGGTCTGTCAGCAGCCCCCGCGCGAACTGCCCGGAATGCCGCACCGCCCCGCCGAAACCCCACGCCAGGGCTGCGCTGACAACACCGAACGAACTCAGCGCCAGGCCGCTCGCCAGCCCCGCGGCCATCGGCATCACCTGACGCATCACGAGAAACGTCAGTCCCGCAGCCATGCAGACCCGCACCGCTTGGGCGATCTGGATGCCGCCTCCCGCATTGGCCGCCTGCTGCGCGGCCGTGGACAGCAGCGTCATCATCAGCGCCGCCACGAGAACAGTGAGGATGGTGATGAACGCGTAGTTCGCCAGCTGCGCGATCCACGCCTCGAAGAACCGCTTGGTGGTGTCGAACATCAGCAGGGCGATGAATAGCGGCCCCAATGCCAGCAGCACGGAGAGCGCGATGCGGGAGAGCGCCAGCAGGAACATCGTGTAGACCGCCGTCAGGCCAACGAACAGGTCAACAGCGGCGCCGGCGATGTAGTAGGAAAAGTTCCCGTCGAGAATCCCGCCCTTCTGCATCAGCAGCGAGGCGGCATCGTCCCCGGAGAACATGATCTGATCGACGATACCCACCGGGTCGTAGGCTCCGATGATGTTTGCCGCCAGCTGCGCGGGTGCCGAGAAGAACGTATCGACGATGACATCGTTGTACAGCCACAGCCGCAGCGCCACCCCGAGGATGATCGCGAGCGTCGCGATCCGCTTGAGCCCCTGCACGAACGGTTCCTCGATGCGTCCGGCGAGCTGCAGATAGCCCCACACCATCAGGTAGATCACGCCGAGCGTCACGATGAACGGCTCCAGCGCTGCCGAGATGCGCGACGTGTTGGTCGCGATGTAGGTTGCGAGCAATCCGTTGAGCCACGCGCTGAACTCGGCGAAGAAGCCCATGGCTCAGAGCCTCCCGCCCGCCACACACTGGATCGGACGCGGCGCGCGAGTGCCGGAACAATCGGTGACAACGATCCCTAAGCGGGGCCGGCCACCCTGCGCGCCGCGCCGAAACCTGATGGAGTGCCGCTGCGCCATCACGGCGTCCTCAGTCCCATCGCCGGCAACTGGCGCAGCGACCCCACATCGGCAATGGCCAGTTCGCGGTTTTTCTGCTGGAGGGCCCATTGCTGTGCCTGGGCAGCCTGATAGATCACCTGCAGCTTGCTCTGGTCGTTCGACAGCATTCCCTGCTCGGCCGAGATGCGCGCCTGCAGGTCCAGAATGCCTTTCTGGTCGTGCGCACTGCCGATAGCCGTGATCAGCTGCTGGATGGATAAGAACCTTCCGCTGATCGTCGAGAGCGCCTGCTCGGCCGTCGCCTGCAGCATCGCCACCGACTGTCGGGATCCAACCACCCGCTCGCGTTCTGCCGGCGAAAGAAGCGCTAGCTGATTGGCTGTCAAGACAGCATTGGCCTGGATCGAGGACTCGATGGCTGCAGCCAATGCCGGGTATGCGTTGCCGGTCTGTGTGATCGCCGCTTGCAACGACTGCCAGTCGGCTGGCAGGTAGTTGCGCAGCGTCCCGGAGAGCAGGTTCTGCATGCCTCGATCGCCGGTGATCGACTGGTACTCCTGCTGGGCCTGCTGCAGGTGGCTCTGCATCGTCGTCAGCTGCTGCTCCATGGTGCTCAGCTGCTGCACGAGCTGCGCGATCGCCCCAACGTCGATCACCGCCCACTGCGCGTGCGCGGCGGATCCTAAGCACACACCGGCCATCATCACCAACCAGACATATATCCTGCGCATGACACACCCTCCGTTTACCCATCCCACTCAAAGCTGGCGATCAGACGCCTTTCGCCCCGCACCGGACTGGAACTGCGGCAACCAGCGCTCCGGCTCCGCGCCATGCACCTCGATGAGCCGGTTCATCCGCTCAACCTCGGAGATGCGGCCCGAGATCACGTCAAGCTCTGTATCGAACCCCTTCAGATCCAGCCCGCACACCACGCTGCAGTGACCCTGCTTGACCAGGAACATCCGCGAACCCGGCTCCAGCCGTTCCTTGATCAGCAGGAACTCGCGCTCGGTGAGCCCGAATCCGTTTCGGTATTCCTCGATGTTCGCGTCCGGGTTCGGGAAGAACACCTTGGTCGCGGTCTGTTCGATGATCGTGCGGGCGATACCGCTGCGGATCGCATCGCTCGGGCTCTGGGTGGCGCAGCAGAACACCCCGTTGAGCTTTCGCCAGACCTTCAGGCCGTCCTTCGCGAACTGCTCGAACGCGGCATCGTCCAACAACCGCGAGAACTCATCCGCCCAGCACACGAACCGCCGGCCATCGAGCAGTGTCCGGACGCTGTGGAAGAGGTACAGGCTGATCGGCGCTCGGACGAGATCGTTGTTCAGAAACTCGGTGACATCCACGCCGATGATCGGGCGCGAACCCAGCCGGCGGACGACCACGTCCTCGGGGTTGTCGAACACCCAAGCGTAGTCACCTCCGGTGCTCTCGCACCAGCGCGCAAGCCGCGCGTGTACGCCTTCGCTGCGCGTCACATCGGTGAATTCGATCAGGCGAGAGAGGCGCCGCCGTTCAGGCTCCAGCGTCAGGGTCCCACGCAACGCATGATCGAGATCCGACTCCTCCCGGATGCTCAAGGGCGCCGCTCCACGGACCAGACACCGCAGCCACTGTTTCTGGAACTCCAGATTCTCCGGAGTCTCGGGCAGCTGCAGCGGGTTGAACCCGGTCGGCCGACCGCTGCGTAGCGGCAGGTACTCCCCGCCGAGCGCCCGGACCAGGATCTCCAGACCATGGTCTTTGTCGAATAGCACCTGCGTGACGCCCTGCCGCGCCAGCATCGCGACCATGAAGCCGATGAACACGGTCTTGCCCGACCCGGTCGGACCACAGATCAGCGTGTGGCCAGTGTCCTTGCGGCTTCCGCCCTCTGGATCCGCCGGATCGCTGGCGTGTAGCGAGAAGTAGTACGGCGACTGTGCGCTGGAAATCAGCAGGGCCAGCGCATCGCCCCAGTGGTTCCCGGCGGCCCGGCCCGTCGGGAAGTTGTGGAAGTTCGCCATCGCGGCCAGATTCCGCGAGGTGATCGGCGCCTTGCGTGGCCGGTACCCGAAGTTGCCCGGCAGCTGCGCCCAGTAGGCCGCTTCCAGCGCCAGGTCCTCCCGCGCAACCGTCATGCCGGCATCGGCCAGCAGCGCCCGGGCCTGCGCGACATGGTCGTTCAGCTCCCGAAGTCCCGTTTCGATGTCCGCGGGCCGCGTGGACGGCGCATCCGCCAGTACCTGCAGCGTGAAGTGATGATCGCCCATCACGAACTCGTTGCCGGTCAGCGCATCGAGCGCGAGCACCAGTTCTTCGGCCTGCGAGACCGCGAAATCCCCGGCATTGGCCATGCGCGCATGCTGACGCTGCAGCAGCCCTTGCCCGGCGGCCTTGGTCAGAAACGTGAACGACTGCGTCAGGACGAACGGGAATGGGGCCGAGAGCAGCGCATCGAACATGCCGACTGTCGTCGGAGTGGGGTATTCCTTAATGCCGAGCATCGCGCCGAGCCGCGTCGCTGTCGGCATCCGGCACTCCAGGACTTCGGTTCCGAACAGCGGACGGCTTGTGGACAGCACCTCACGCAGCGGTGCCCGGGGCAGCGGCATGGGCTGGTGCTCTCCGTTAATCAGCAGTCCCAGGAACTCCAGCAACCGCGAATGCTGCCGCCCCCGCCTCTCATACGTGCCAAGCCGCTCGGGCTCATAGCGGGCGAGGGATGCGACGATCACGTCCGCGAGCTTCTCGCAGGCATCCAGGGCATCCGCGTGGCCGAACGACTGGCCGGCGTTGCCGCCCATCCTCAGCATCCGCGCCAGGATGCCAGGCGCGGCGCCGACCACTGGCCGGTAGATCACCGACAGGTAGATCTCGTTGACCCGCAGGACCTCGCTCGCCAGCCGTTCGCTGTAGCGATGCGCCAGAGCGTCCGCGAATCCGCTTCCATGGGTGGCGACTGTCCGTATCGGTTCACGCCGCCGGACCAGGTGCACCCACAGCGCCACGTTGGGACTCGCGATGTTTCGCCAGGTGACATTCAGTCGCTCATGCCAGTTGTTCAGCTCGTCATCATCGGCACTCTCGAAGCTCGCACCGCCCAGCCGGATCGTCTGCAGGTAGTCGCCGGCTTCCGTCAGAACGACGTGCTCACTGATCTGCACCGTGTACGGCAGATGCCGGGAGACGCCTGTCTCGCGCCGGATCTCGGCGTTGCGTGCTACCGCCGGCATGCCATTGCTCCCGCCGCCTGATGAGAGATTCGCATGACCGCCGAATCACGCCGACGGCCCGACTGGTTTGGCAGATCCAGTCCCAGCGGGCTGCAGCTACTCGCCTTCCAGAACCGCAGCGTCGTCACATAGGCTGGCAGCCTCGTCCGTCCCCACAGCATCACCAGGTCGAAGAACCGCGGGTCGCGCAGGCACAGCAGCGCGCACACGCCATGGATCGGCAGCGCGATCAGCAGTGTCAGCAGATTCTTGGTTAGCAGGAATGTCTCCATCGTGAACACCAGGTTCACGAGGAGAGCCGAGAACGTGACGCCCCAGCGCATCGGCGGACGCGTCACCGCCACGAACAGCGGATCGGCGGTAAGCCCTGCTTCCTGATCGGCCACGGCTTGCCGCTCAGACGCCGAACATGCCGCGGATCCAGGTCACCATCTGCGGTGCCCCGAACACGACGGCGATCCCGACAATCGCGGCAATCGGCCAGCCCCAGGAAATGCGGTTGGCCATCGCCATGATGCCCAGCGCCATCACCAGGATGATGGCGATCGGCGTGGCCCACGCGAGGATGTTCGTCTGCAGCGAGGTGGCGCCCGTCAGGAACGGCGAAGTCTGCGCCAGCGCCAGATCCGGAACCGCCAGCACGGCCAGGACCAGGATGCCGTGCAGCAAGGCCGCCCGGCCATTCATACCTGAAACACTCATGATCGACTCCCTGTACGACCTTGTCTTGGCGGCCGACCGGAGGGCCTATGGGTTCATGGGCCTGCCGGGGTGCCGCACGTCCATGGCATCACAGGGACGTCCGGTAAAGGAGGGAGGGTTTGGGGGCAAAACCGGCAGAAACCCGGCGGACCAGGGTGATTTACGGCTTCACAAGTTCGACTCGAATCCGTACGGCGACGATCGCCGGCGGCCCGGTGAGGCTTCGCCCGGTCCGGATGCAAACCGCCACGGAGGGGCGTAGTCTTCCGCTTTGCGGCCGTGCTTCCGGGGGAAGAGATGAACACGGTGTACGCCGATCACGAAGACCGCGGCTCTCGCCACTGGATCGCATCAGCTTGCCGGGGAATCCTGCGCCTGACCTGGCACGCGATCAGATTGCCCAGCCTCACCTTGCTAGTCCTCCTGCAACCCGTCATCTGCTGGACGCTGTCGCTGGTAGGACTGCTGGGCGTACTGACAGCGTTCTTCTGGGAGTTCTTCTCGCCCAGGCCATACCATCGGTTCTGGATAGTGGTGGCGATCTCCGTCGGCGTCGCGATGCTGCAGATCCCGTACTACCTGCTCATCCGGCTGTTTTCGACACGATAAGCCATCGATCGTCATGAACACACAGCCGATACGCTGCGCTGATTGCAGACTTCCCATGGACGAAACCATGTCGTCCTCAGAGCCCAGAATGCCTTGCCCAAACTGTGGCGCTACAGCGCGCATGTTCTGCGAGATCATCTCGGAATCGGTCGTGGCTCGGGATGGCCTCACCTTCAAGCAACGCCGGCCAAGATTGAAGAAGCCGATTGCAGAGGGTTTCGTATTTCCAACCCATTCAGGCGAGACGGGTGCTGCGGTCGAACATCGAAGGTCAATCGACAGAGGCGGTGACTGGTATTCGGAATCAGTTGCGAAATACGACTCTGGCATTGTTGTGCATAGCTGCGAAGAGCCATTGTCCAAGCATCGTGGTCATGGATCCGCAAGGAGGGGAACGAGTGGCAACCGCTGATCGGCCTAACAGCCGCCTTGTCGCGTCGCTTGCGTCTGCAGTGGCGCGACAATCTGCGATCAGTCGATGACACCACCAAGCAGCTTCGGGAATTTCGCCTTGCGTAACGCCGCAACCATATTGCCGGTCGATTTCCAGCTATCCCCCGGAAGACGGGTCACCAGTTCCAACCACACGCGCTCGAAAGCCTTGAGAGCATCGTCTTCACTGAAGCTGGTTTCCGAAGGCAGGAGTCGAGCAATATCTTCCGTCAAGCTGTGAGCCAGCTTCTCCAGCATGCGCTGCTCTGCGACGGCCCTCGTGATCGACTGGCCTTCGATGGCCAGGTAGTGATCGAAGCTCGACAACAATTTGTCCCGGTCAATCTGCAACTGACCGAGGCCTTGCGCGAGATCGAATAGATCACGCCCCTTGCGACGCTGCAGAAATGCCCGAAGCTTCGTGCCAAACAGCTCTTCGGCTTCGTATGAATTGATCTGCGTGTTGCCTTGGTACCAGTCGCTGCTGACGTCGAACGGGTAGCGGCGTACACCCAGCAGGCTCTGGTGCTCGCGGGTATTGATCTCGACTTTGAGCTTCAGACTCGATTGCAGATCCGCTTCCGGTGAAAACCGGAACGTCAGATGCACGGAATGTCCCGCTTGCTCGCGACGACACTTTCCCAGCCAACCCAATGCGTCGCGCACAGCGTCGATCGTCGGTCCAATCGGCGCCGGAACCAGCTGAACCAGGTCGATATCTTCCGAGTAGCGCCGGGGTGTCTGGAACAGCAGCTTGTGGATCGCTGTACCGCCACGAAAGGCAATCGCTTCACGCAAGGCCGGCGCGTTGAACAGGTCACAGAGAGCACGGCTGATGATCAGGTCCTGCTCGACCTGCCGGAGGTCCGGCCAAGGCGCTCGCTCGGTCCAGGCATCCAGGTAGGCGCGCGGTATCATGAATCAATCTCCACGGCTTCATTGAGGATGAGGCGCCATTCCGGAATCTTCATTCCCGGACTCGACAACCCGTCTGGCAGCGACAGCACCGCAGGATTCAGCAACGCCGCCGTCTTCGCCTTCAGCGCGATCGGACGCAGCGCATCCGCCTGGCGCCGGTGATGTGACAGCTCCAGCAGGTAACCCAGACGTCGGACCGAGACGTTGGGATACAAGGCAGCAATCCTCTTCAACTCCGCCACTTTTGCCTTTGCACCCAGATCCTTGACGATCTGCGCGAGGCCGCTGATTCCGCCAACCTTGTGAAAGTGTCGTGCACAATCGAACAGCGTCAACTCCAAGCCGCTGACTTTGGCAAATCCTGCATCGCTCTTGATGGAATTCAGCCAGTCGGACTGATTGACCTCGCGAAATACCTTCACGGCCTGGTAGATGAACTCCAGACGGTGCCGGCCAATCCGGATGTCCTGCAGCTGGCGGGGCGCGATCACTTGGAACACCATCGCCGCTTGGTGGGACGAGCCGTGGAAGGCAGCCGCCCGCAGGAGCGCGACCCGATAATCGAGCTGCAGGTACTTCATCAGCGGGTCGATCCATCGGACAGGATCCGGTGCACCCAGGGACTTATCCTCCGGGCGCAGGATCAGGTAGAAGCCGCGCGATGGACTGGCCAGACGGCCCTTCTTGACGTACCGGACCAGTGCAACGCTCAGCGCATGCGGCGACAGGCCCAGCGCAGCGAGGACCTCCTCCCGCGCAAAGTAGGCCCGGCCCCTGGCCAGCTGACCGTCCAGAAATTGCTCGAATCCTGCCATCCCCGGATCATATAGGTAAGTATACAGATAGTGTATATTTAGAGATATTAAATGGAATCCGGTTCGCAGACCCGGCCCGCGTGCCGGCCGGACTCTTGTCCCCAACGACCACCGGCCGGGCGCATCCCCCGCCAGCCTGCTCCGCACCGATCTAGACGGGAATCGAGTCCCGTTCGCCACAGTGGGCGCAACTTCCACGCCGGACACTTCCCCGGTCCAGAACGATGACACCGCCGCAGGTGGCGCAGTGGGTCACCTCGAACTCCTCTCCTTTAGAGACCGTCATGACCAGCAGCACCACGTGCTCCAGCGTCATCGGCGTCTCAGGCACCAGCGTCAGATACATTTCATAGGCGTCGCACAGCTTTTCCCCTCTCCAGAGACTGGGCAACTCGCGACGCGGATTGCCGGTCGCCTTGGGTGGCAGGACCTGAAGCATGTAGCACAAGCCAGTCAGCGCGGCTGCCTCACTGCGACTGCGCGCTGACTCGAAGAAGTACGTCAGACTCTGCGGTGCGGGTCCCCGACGTCGGGCAACCAGGCGATTTGCGTCGTGGACATAGGATTGGTAGAGATGCCGGATCCGGTCATCGGGCAACCCGGTCCATTCGCAGATCGTTCGAGTCCGGGCTTCGTGCGCGATCATCCGCAGCGCCAGATTGTATCGCTGGAGATCCCGGTTATAGCGTTGCCCCCATACACGCATGGCAACATCCTGCGCCGCCGGAGTCTGCAACGCAGCAGAGGTATGACATAAAGTTCCTCCAGGTATTTGAGCAAAATAAGGAAAAACTCGGGATGTACGAGTGTGCAATCCGGGGCGCACAATGCCGCAAAAGCATAAGAACGCTCAGGGGTATCCACGGAGGGTATGAAAAGTTCGCCCGACAACCTCGGGCAGGTGAACGTGCCAACCCGACCACGCCACAGTACTGACGCGTTGGCGCCGATCTGCGATATCAACGAGCAATGCCTGCGGATGCTCGTCACAGCGTCGCGTGCGACGGACGCTCTAGCTGAGCCGTTTCTTCAACCGCTGCTGTCTCTGCTCGCCAATCTCGACGAGAGCACTCTGGCATCGGCTGCTCGCTTTCCCTTCCTGCTCGTTGACTTCGGATTCGACGATCCGCACTGGTGGCAAGCGGTCATCATGGATTCCCGAGCACAACCGGTGCACGATCCATGGACAGTGGCGTTTCCGCGCGAACCAATGATGCGGCTGGCGCGGGCGACGGCTATGCTCGCATGGCATACGATTCGCACAGACACCGAGGCCTCTTTGATACTTCTTGGCATCTCACCTGAGGTCGCCAGCATCTTCAGGTCGTTACGCCTCCACGATCTCGATGTCCTGGCTGAGCGGCACGCGCAGGATCTTCTTCCGCGGTGGCACAATCAACCCGGTGTCTGGCGCCAGCTGATCTCCTGCGCGAAAAGCACGGAGGTCGAGGCAGCACACGAGTTCGTCCTGCATGCCTTGCAACTCGCGGCACGCGCCTCTCTCCCAGGAATCACCGCGGCCATTGCCAGGCCACGGTTGTCGTGCGAGCGCCGGCCATCTATTTGAATGAAACTCCGAGCCGAGCCACAGCGCCTACGCCTACGCGGCGTTGCCCCGCGACTGCGCGATCCGGTCCGACAACCATGACTGGATTTCTTCTTCAATCCACCCCACAGCGCGCGCTCCAATCTTCACGCGCCGAGGAAACTGGTTCGACGCCTCCAGCTGATAGACCATGGACCTTCCAAGTCCGGTCGCACGACACACATCGGGAAGGCGCAGGATCTGGACGGTCCGCGAACGATGCACGGCAAGAGTATCCATCGACGACGACCTCGAACACCTGTGGTTCCGGTCGCTTTGGGACGAGTTGTCACTGGTTGTGAAGTCTGCCGGAGTGATTCAAGAACGTCCCCAGAGGTTTATGCCCAGAACTGGCAATAACCTTCCGTGAAGAGCTATTCGGCTGGAAGGGTTGCTGCACCACCCTGCATGGACAATGAGCCTCGAAAGGCGAGCGTTTCAGCTCAAGGATGCCTGCCTACCCAACCGATGATGGCTTTCTTGATGGTTTCGTTATAGTCGAAGTAGATTCGAACGCATTGGTCGGGGCTCGTTCCATCTTTCGGTTTCAGGTGTTTCTCGAACTTGCGGCGCTCTCCACTGCCGTCAGCCCAGGTTCGTTTCTGCATCTCGCCCGCATTGTTGAGCACTGTTTGCGATTCCGCAGATGCCTTGAGGCCATGTTCCTTGAGCCAGGCAATCATGTCCTTGCCCAGCCCCGCGGAACGACGCTGCTGTGACATTTCCGCCAGCGTGCGGAAATACTCAAAGATCTTGTCCGGCGGACCCGCGTCTGCGGAAATCGTGGCAATCCCCTCCTGAACGTCTCCGCCAAATACCAAGTCTTGTGAGAACTCCATGGTCGCCTGAGCAACGGCATCCGCTACCGAGTCAATACGGAAGGTAGGCTCCGGATCGATGTCGCCTGCTTTCGCACCAGTGCCCGGCAGATAGCGAAGCGCCTGGGATAAATTGGCCACCTGCTCTTCTAGTCTGTCCGCACGCTCTCTCTGTCGCGCCAGCTCTTGCTCCAATCGTGCCGACTCATTGAAGTAGTGTTCCGTCAGCTCCGATTGACTCCCTCTCTCTGTCGCTTCGGTGACGAGAGCCTCGAATCGGGATCTCGCTGCCTCTTCACGCACCTGCTGGAATTCGACTGGATCATCGAAGGTATACGTGGAGAGTTCGAGAAGTCTCCGCCGCAACTGGCTTCTGATTCTTCCTGCTGCTGCCTGTTCATCGCCAGCACTCTGGATAAGTCGATCTCGGGTCCATATAGGATGCTCATATGCGCTGCCCGAAGTCTCGCGCGTCGGCCAGTACAGCCGGACCGCGCCGTTAAAGCAGGACCACTCCTTTCCAGCGGAATTTGTTACCGCCCAGCTGGCGGCCTCATCCAGCTTTGCGACAATGGCCAGGCCGCACAGATCTCTCGCAAGATCGTCGGGCAAGGTCGGCGCCAGCCATTGCCCTCCATGCTGCGATATGGCGACGACCGGTAGATTTCGGTCCTTGTGGCGGATCACCGCCAGGAAGCGGCGGGCTCCATCGGCGCCCTGCCAGTCGATTGGCATGGTTTGAGCCGGCGTATGACCGGCGTTCCATGTTCGCTTCCGTAGCAGCACGCGCAACACCAGCGGCCAGCGAACATCCGTTTCCACGGGCACGACAAGGGTTCCGTCACCGCCCGCCCGCAGTTCGAGAAATAGGTGAACTCGACCGCTTCTGGTGGCGAAGCACGCTCTGGTCAGGAACCTCCCGGATGATGTGGGTTCCGTCAGCGTCAGTTCCCACAACGCATCGTCACGGAGCGATGACTGCTCAACGGATACCGTCGCCTGACGGCCGTCTCGCAATTGGAAGGTCGCGCACTGCTCCGGTAGTGCGGGCAGGCCCTTTGCTTGTAACCAAGCAGCCACTTCGCCAATGAGCGCACGCAGGGCATCTTGCGGCTTCTCATTTGCCGCGAGAATCGACGTAACCGTGTAACAGGCAACGCGCCTCATTCCCCGCTTCCGATTTAGACCCCTACTGCCACCGCCTCAGCTGTCACCCTGCCGAGGACCGGTCGCCTGTTCCAGGAACTCGGCCGCCTGACGGACGTGTTCCAACGCCTGTTCGACCGGACGAGCACCCGCACTGCTTTGCTCCGCATGTGCTGCTATCGCACGGAGGCAGTAGTTCAGAACTTTGGTTGGCGCCCCCAGCTTCTCGCTTTCATATCGTGACAGGCAGGTCCGATCCACGCCTAACTCCTTGGCAAACGCTGCCTGCGGCTTTTGCCCGCGCGCGCGCTTGATCAATTCGCCTTGCGAGGTTGGGAACGGCAGTGCCATAGTGTTGCTATTATTACACTATGAGTGCTATTATCACACCTTGCAGTGACCGGACTCGGGCCTGCACCATCCTTCGACAGGAAAGACGCCATGGCCAGCGCCGCACAAATCACAGAGCTCCTACGGGCATTTGCCAGTAAGCAGGATGAGCACTTCCTGTCGGTCGCCATGCAGGTTGCCGCTCATGAAGCCCAACGTGGTCACGTCAAGGTCGCCGCGGAAATGCGGGAGCTGATCGAGAAGGCGCGGCAGTTCGAATCCCCTCGCGCGTTGGCACGCACGATCCCGCTGGCGCAGCCCAAAGGTGAGCTGGCGGAGCTGCTCACCGTCCACTATCCGCAGCAGCACCTGTCCCAGATGGTGCTCTCGCCTGCGGTGGAACAGAAAATCGCGCGCGTCATCAAGGAGCAGCGCAATCACGAGACACTGAGCGGCCACGGTTTGGAACCCAGGCGGAAACTGCTTCTCGTCGGGCCGCCGGGTACTGGAAAAACGCTGACCGCCAACATGCTGGCCACGGAGCTACGCCTCCCGCTGTTTGTCGTGCGGTTTGATTCGCTCATCACCAAATTCATGGGTGAAAGCGCATCCAAGTTGCGCCTGGTGTTCGACGCACTGAAGACGACCCGTGGCGTGTATCTGTTCGACGAATTCGACACGTTGGGCCTTCAGCGCGGCAGCCAACACGACGTCGCAGAGATGCGTCGCACACTGAACATGTTTCTGCAGCTGATCGAGCAGGATCGCTCGGAGAGCCTCATCATCGCGGCGACTAATCACGGTGCATCCCTCGATGCCGCGCTCTTCCGGCGTTTCGACGATGTCATCCAATACGAGCTTCCGGATAAAGCGCAAGCTGAACTGTTGCTACGAAACAGCCTCGCCCTACTCGCGCCGAAGGACTTCGATTACGTGCTGCTGGCCAAACAGTGCGCCGGCCTTTCCCATTCCGACATCGTCAAAGCCTGTAGCGATGCCATGAAGGACGCGGTGCTGGAACACAAGGACGTGCTGGAGCCCGCGCAGGTTTCGGTGCATCTGGAGGAGCGTGCTTCGGGCCAGAAGCATCTTCTGTAACGCGCCCTGATACTGTCTTGGCGGCCCGACAATAGGTTCGGTAGAGTCCTCGATACAACAATGACACGCGGGTTGATGGGGAAATATGCCCGATCTCGATCATCTCTTCGTCGTCGGCGCTGTCGAGGGGCAGGAATTTAAATCGCCGCTCTCCGTCAGGCCGCGAGCCCTCCCGGATCGTGACCGCAACACTCACGGCAATCTGCTACTAACACAATTAGGACGGATGGCCGAGGAGGCTGCGCGGCTGCGTTTGCTTCGCGCGGCCAGCGGAACCCCAGAGCACCAGGGCATGGCGATCGCCCTGGAGATTTCCCCGCCAGGCGCCCTTGATCCGGGCAAGAAGCTGGAATGGAAGCGGGACGGCATCGAGGTTCTGAGCGTAGTAGCCGCTCCCAACGCTAATTCCGAAATAATCAATTTGTACGTGCCTCCCGGAAAGCTCAGCGCTCTAGAAAGTCGGGTACGCGAGTATCTGACCAAAGAGAATGTTCCAAAGAAAGAGGGCCAAGAACCTCAGCCAAAGAACGCCAGACTGATCAACGCCATCTCTTCGATTCGGCGTGCGGCGTTCACTGAATTGTGGACGGACGTAGATGCTCCTCCTGACCAGAACCAAGATGCGGTCTTCCAGATCTGGCTGCGCCTGGGATCGGAAGCACCGAACCAGGCGTACACGTCGTTCAGAGATGCGGCACAACGACTGGACGTTGCCGTGGAGCCGGGCTACCTCACTTTCCCCGGAAGGGTAGTGGTTGCCGCCCGCTCGACACGTGCGGCACTGGAGCAGGCCATCGATCTGCTGGATTTCATCGCGGAGATCCGAAGAACATCTCTCCCCGCCGAGTTCTTTCTCAGCAATCTTCGGCCTTTCGAGCAAGCCGAGTGGGTGCGTGATATGGCCGGTCGAATGGAGATTCCACCTGCGAATCAAAACACGCCGCTCATCGCACTGCTCGACACGGGAGTGAACCGCGGGCATCCACTACTCAGCCCTTTGCTTGATCCGGCGGACATGCACGCCGTTCTTGATGCGTGGGATACAGCCGATCACCAGGGCCATGGTTCTGAAATGGCCGGCCTGACATTACACGGCGATCTGAAGATGCCGCTGGCATCGCGCGATCCACATCGGATCCCACACCGCCTGGAATCAGTAAAGATTCTTCCCGACACGGGCGATAACCTGCCACACCTCTACGGATGGACGTGCGATGAAGCGGTACGTCTTGTGGAACACACCAAACCGGACGCCATTCGTACATTCTCGATGATGACCACCGTCGTCGGGGCTACTGCAGGATGGCCTTCAGAGTGGTCCGCTACAGTGGATCGGTTGGCCTTCGGCTTACAAGGTCCGAGTACTGGCACTCTCGACTTGCCAGCAATGGATGACGATGCTCCTCGCGTTCAGCCGAGATTGTTCGTGGTTGCCGCCGGGAACGTCCCTTGGTCAGAGTGGATCGACTATCCCGGCAAGAATGATCTTGCGCCTATCGAGGACCCCGGACAGGCATGGAATGCTTTGACAGTCGGTGCCCACACAGCCATGGTCGATTTCAACCACGACCAATGGCCCGATGTCCGGTCCATCGCGTCAGCCGGTTCGCTATCTCCATCTTCTCGCACATCGCTGATGTGGCCGGATCGGTGGCCGGTCAAGCCCGACGTGGTTGCCGAAGGCGGCAACGGGTGCGTCGATGGAGCTGCGGCACCGCAGGTCACGGTTGGTCCCGAGGACCTGCGGGTCATTACCACGTCTCACGAGCCGACGAGGGCCTTGCTGGCGGAAGCCGGCGATACGAGTGCCGCCGCGGCTGACGTCGCCCGCGTCTGCGCGCACCTGCAGTCAAGATATCCGAGTTATTGGCCCGAGACTATCCGCGCCCTAATCGTGCAGGGCGCCGGATACACGCCGGCAATGCGCTTGGACCAGGGTATCGTGCCGACGCAGGCAGACCGGCGAACTCTGCTTCGTCGATATGGCCACGGAAGAGTCTCCATGGAATCTTCGCTGAATTCGGCGCTGAACAAGCCGACGCTGATTCAGCAAGAGACGATCATTCCCTATGTGCTGGAAGGCGGCACTTGTCACCTTGGCAAGATGAATGTCCACAGCCTTCCATGGCCCAAGGCTGAATTGGAGCGGCTCGGTGAAGCGGCAGTGGCCCTGAAAATCACTCTGTCATATTTCATTCAGCCTAACCCCAGCCGGCGGGGCTGGCAGAGCAAGTTCCGATACCAGAGTCACGGCCTACGGTTCGCCGTGCGCGGCGCGAGCGAAACTACTGAGCGATTCCATCAGCGCATCAACGGCATCAAGCGCGATGAGATGGGCGACGACCGCGAAGAATCAATGCCAGATCCAGACAATGACGGCTGGCTGCTTCGCCGCACGCTCCGATCACAGGGGTCACTTCACTCTGACACTTGGTACGGGCTGGCGTCCGAGTTGGCCAACAAGTCCGAGATCGCGGTGTTTCCGGTCGGCGGATGGTGGAAGGAGATTGCCGACCGAACTCAACCGAATCGGCGGGTGCGCTACGCGTTAGTAGTCTCTCTGGATGTTTTGACAAACGTGGACGTAGACATCTATACGCCTATCGCCACTCAGATCATCGTTCCTGTGGGACTCCCTTGAAGCAATCAGAGACCAAAGCATGGGTGCGGTGATGGGCTATCTGCGGCCGCGTGCGTAGCTATGCACCATGTCAGTCGATCCACCCTGATCATCCACGGACGCCTCGCCATGCGAACCGCACGGTTAGATGCCGCGCGGGATGGCCGACATGGCTTGCAGGTGATGACGTTCGAGCAGGCCGCCGTGCGTCTCGCCGGAGGATTCAGCCAAGCGATCGATACCGAGACGCTGCGCACCGCCATCCAGTCGGTACTGCCGACGACGGACCTCGGCGAGTTGGAGAGCATCAAGTCGCTACCCGGCATGGTCGCTGCGGCGATGGATACGCTGCGCAAGGTCTGGAACGCAGGACTGGATCTCACCGATCGTGCGTTCTCGGCAGCACCGCGATTGGAGGCGATCGTCGGTTTGGAAGCAGCCGTGATCGCGCAACTCCCGGCCGGCATGCTACGTCCCGGCGATCTACTGGCGGCTGCAATGGCGCATCTGCCTCACGCCAAAGCGGTCCTCGGACCCGTCGAGGTGTCCGGTTTGACGGAACTGGAACCATGCTGGCGCCCGCTGCTGCTGGCGCTCACTGGCCACGTGCCGGTGCAGTGGACCGCCGGGGCGCGCAGCGTGCCCGATTGGCTCAGAGGCGGTGCGGTCAACATCGTCACAGCGCCAGCGGCAGCGCCTGAGCGCCAACTTGTTAGCGCCGCCACCGCCTACCACGAGGCCATCGAAGCACTGCGCTGGGTGCGTTCGCTATTGGCTTCAGGCGTGGCACCGGCTGACATCGCGATCGCTGCGGCATCGCCTGCCGAGTACGACGATCACTTCCTCGCGCTGCGCGCCGAGGCCGACCTCGACCTGCACTTCGTCCACGGTGTGTATACGATCACGACGCGCGAAGGTCAGGCTGCAGCCGCTCTAGCCGACATCGTCGTACGTGGGATCTCCCGCAGTCGGGTGCGGCGCCTCGCCATCCTATGCAAGGAAGCCAAGGCCTTTGCCGAACTGCCCGACCGGTGGCTGCGCGTACTGCCACCCGATGCACCGCTGACGAACCTCAAAGCCTGGGATCGTGCGTTCGCGCGTCTGAGGCCCGAGGACTGGCCGGACGGGGTGGATCACAACGCAGCAGCACGCGCGGCTGTCCTACTGCTCAGCCAAGGGCCAACCGCTGCCGAGCGATTGGGCGAAGCCTTCCTTGAGGGCCGGGCGTTGACGATCTGGCGCAAGGCGCTCGGCACAGGGCCGGCCACTGCCATCGACCTCACGCTCGCCAACCTCAAGCATGACGATGGCCTGGAGGCATGCGTGTCGGTAGCGTGGATGCCGGCAGCGGAGCTGGCCGCCTGTCCGCGCCCCAATGTGCGACTCGTCGGAATGAACTCCGGGCGTTGGCCAAGAGGCATCTCCGAGGATCGGCTGATTCCGGATCACATCATCCCGACGAATCAGGTCGACCCGCTGCCAGTGAACCTCGCCGACCGGCGCGACTTCCAGACCATCCTAGCGACGAGCACCAAGCAGATCGTGCTCTCGCGCGCACGGCGTGACCGGGAAGGACGCCTGCTTGGCCGCAGTCCGCTGCTTTCCGGCCTCGGCGAGGAGCAGTACCTGCGTCGTTACGCGGTTCCCGCGCACGCGTATAGCGAAACGGACCGGCTCATGGCCCGGTCGGAGGAATTCGCAATCGATCCCCAGGCCACCAGCGCCACGACCTGCTGGCGGGATTGGCTACGACCGCAGCTCACTAATCACGACGGCCTCGTTCGTGCCGGACATCCGCTTCTGCAGCAGATTCTGCGTCGGCGACATTCGGCGAGTTCCCTGAAGCTGCTGCTGCGCAATCCGCAGGCCTTCGTCTGGAAGTACGCCTTCCACTGGGAAGCTCCGCAGGTGGGCAGCGAACCGCTGGTGCTCGATGCCCTGGACTTCGGCAATCTGGTTCACCACACGCTGGACCTGGCACTGCAGGAACTGGAAGCGGCAGGCGGCTTATCCGCTGCCAATGAGGCAACGATCACCACGGCGATCCGGCACGCTATCGATCGTGCGGTTGTGGAATGGGAAGCCGATCAGGCCATCCCTCCGACACTGATTTGGCGCCATACATTGGAGGACGTGGCGGAGACTTCAATCAAGGCCCTCTCATTTGGAAGCGGGGCTTTGCCGGGTGCCCGCGCCTACGGTGAAGTGCCGTTTGGCGGCATGGAACCGAAGTCCGGAAGCGCCATTCCGTGGGACGCCGCCACGCCCGTGACCATTCCAGGAACGGATTTCCAGATTGGCGGTTACATCGATCGTCTGGATCTGGCACCCGATGGCAAGCAGGCCATCGTGCGCGACTACAAAACTGGTAGAGCGCCAAGGAGACCCTCGCGTCTGAATGGTGGTAGCGAGTTGCAGCGTTGCCTGTATGCGTTCGCGGTCAAAGCCCTGCTCGGCGAGCAGGTGACTATCAGCGCTTCGCTTTTATATCCGCGCTCGGGTCTCGACCTGCCGCTCGACGATCCGGAAGCTGCGATGGCCGACCTCACGACATATCTACGCATCGCAGGAGCGAGCCTCAACGCCGGTTGGGCGATCGCGGGACCTGACGCCGCAGGCGTCTTCGATGACTTGGCGTTCGCACTCCCAGCCAATGCCGGGGCGACCTACTGCAAACGCAAGCAGGCCGCCATGCACGAAAGGCTCGCAAGACTTGCGCCGCTCTGGGAGCTTGAGTAGTGGCCGCCGTTGTAAAGGAACTGAAGGACAATGCCGCGCGACTCGCCGCGATCACGGCTCACGGGCGATCTATCCTGGTCGAGGCCGGAGCGGGCTCGGGCAAGACCGCCGTGATGGCTGGGCGCATCGCGCTGATGCTCGCCGAAGGAGTCGCACCGCGGAGCATCGCCGCTGTGACGTTCACGGAGCTTGCGGCCAGCGAGCTGCTCTTGCGTGTGCGCGAGTTCGTGGCGGAACTGCTGGAAGACAAAATCGCTCCCGAGCTGCGCATCGCGTTGCCGGCGGGCCTGTCGGACGCCCAGCGCGCCAATCTGGCCCACGCGGCCAGCGCCATCGACGAGATTACCTGCTCGACGATCCACGGATTCTGCCAGCGGTTGATCAAGCCTTATCCGGCCGAGGCAGACATTGATCCGGGCGCTGGCATCATTGACCGTGGTCAGGGCGATCTGGCGTTCTCAGAGATCGTCGATAACTGGCTGCGGGAGCGTCTGTCGGGCGATCAGGGTGGGCTCATTGCCGAGATGGTACTGCGGGAAGCTGGCTCCACCGTCGATCTGGTCCATCGCATCGCCCAGACTCTTCGCACCCGCCGGGATCTGGTGGCACCGTCCGGTTCAGCGCTGTCGCCGCTACTGGCGGGGTTCCGCGACGCAGTAGCACGGATCGTCGCCTTCCAGCGAAGCGCCGCCGCGAACGAGTCCGAGACGGATGAAATAGTTGCGCAGCTGCGCGACCTCGACCAACAGATCGGTGGCCTCGACGTTACAACGCCGGCCGGACTGGTGGACTTGTTGCTGACCAAGCCCACGCTGGTGTTGGTGACAAAGGAGGGGAATTTCCGCAGTTACCGCAAGAAGGGCAAATGGGTCGATGCTGCCAAGCGCGCTGGACTGTCGAAGAACCAGGGCGAACAGCTCAACGTCGAGGCGGGCTCGCTGTACGAGGACTGTGGCGCGGCCTGGATGGCGCTGCCGCAAGCGGCGGCCAGCCAGGCGCTGTCCGTGCTCATCGAGGAAACTAAACTCATCCTCGAACGCTACCGCGAATACAAGCGCAACAGCGCCCAGCTCGACTTCGATGATCTGATCTTCGCGGCGCGCGACCTGCTGCGCGATTACGATGCGGTGCGCCGCGCCCTCGGCGAACGGTTCCGCTTCGTGCTAGTGGACGAGTTCCAGGACACCGATCCGCTGCAGACCGAGATCCTCTGGCGCCTGTGCGGCGATCCGCTGGAACCGGGCGCCAGCTGGCGGCAGTTTCGCATCCGGTCCGGCGCGCTGTTTCTGGTGGGTGATCCCAAGCAGGCCATCTATCGCTTTCGCGGGGCCGACGTCATGGCCTACGTCGAAGCACGCGCCGCTTTCCACGCGCAGGATGGCGAGAGCCTACTGTCGATCTCGACCAACTTCCGCTCGCGCGCCTCGATCCTCACGTTCGTCAACGAGCGCTTCGAGCCGCCGCTTTCGGCGCCGCCCCAACCGGGGTTCACGGCCCTGGATGCGTTCCACGAGGATCCGGCCAAAGGCATCTGTGTCACGGCGCTGGACATCAAAGCTGCCGATGAGAATGGTGATGCCTCCGCTGAGCAGCTGCGGGATGCCGAGGCGGAAACCGTTGCCGAACTCTGCGCACGGTTGATCGGCCACCATCCCGTGATCGACCGTCGCACTAGCCAGGAGCGCACCTGCCAACCGGGGGACATCGCCTTGCTGGCGCCCACCGGCACAGACCTGTGGCGCTACGAGGAAGCCTTGGAACGCCGGGGAATCCCGGTGGCCACGCAAGCGGGTAAGGGGCTGTTCCGCCGGCAGGAAATCCAGGACTTGATCGCGCTCACTCGCGTGCTGGCCGACCGGCGCGACACACTCGCCCTCGGCGCGCTGCTGCGTGGACCACTGGTAGGATTGACTGAGGAAGAGCTGCTCGATGTTATCTGGAACCTGCCGCGATCAGCAGAAGCCCAGGAGAGTGTTCCCCGACTGGACCTGCTGACCGATACGGCGAACATCGCCCATCCGCTCGCCGCTAACGTGCTGGGAAAGCTCCAGGCACTCTACAAGCGCGCCAACAGCACTACACCGCATGAACTCCTTTCGAACGCTGTAGATCTGCTTCGGGTGCGACCGATCCTGCTGGAACGCCATCGCGGCCAGGCCGAGCGCGCGCTCGCGAACGTGGACCTATATCTGAGCCTAGCCAGTGGTTATGCCGTCCGCGGCCTGCAGGCGTTCACCGACGCGATGACGGCGGCTTGGTCGGACCAAGAGCGCACCGTAGAGGGTCGTCCCGATGCTCTGGAAGAATCGGTCTCGCTCGTAACGATGCACTCGGCCAAGGGCCTGGAATGGCCCATCGTGGTCCCAATCAACACGATGACCGAGGCATTCCCACCGAACAGAGCCGTGGTCGATCGGACGACCAATACGTTCTATTGCCCAATCTTCGGCATCGCTCCGCAAGGCCACGAAGAGGTGCTCACTGCCGAGCGAGCCGAGCTAGACCGCGAGCGCGTAAGGCTTTGGTATGTCGCCGCAACGCGGGCGCGCGAACTCCTGGTCCTCCCGCGCTTCGATGTGCCCTCCGGACGGACAGCGTGGAGTGCGCTGATCGACCTCAACCTGCCGGGTCTGCCTGCACTCGACCTCGCGCAGCTCCCTGAACCTATCGCACAGACTCAGCCGCGTTCGTCAAACACCCAGACGTGCGAAGCGTTTGCTGCTCAGGCCAGTGCCATTCACGACCAGCAGCCGCACCTGGCGTGGCGCGCACCGAGTCGTGACGAAGGCACGGCCGGGCAGGTCATAGCGCTGGAGCAACCCGATATCTGGGCGGCCGGCACGGACGACGACGCACAGAACCTGAAAGTACCTCCATCCATCCAGGGCGGCATGGAGCGTGGCCTGATCCTGCACAAGTTGATGGAAGAAGTCCTGACTGGCGAGATCACCGACGACGCCGAGGCCGTCGCGGCGCGCGCTGGAAAATTGATCGCCTCTCTGGGCAAGGCTCCGGCAGCCGATCCGGCGACCGGGTTGTCTCCGGCCGAACTCGCTGGCTGCGTTGAACGCACGCTGGCGTTGCCGCAGATTGTCGCCCTTCGGCCGCGGTTGCTGCCCGAGTTTCCGGTGTACGGCATCACGGGTGCAGAGGATGACCGGAGCGCCACGGCCGGCATCGCGGACGCCCTCGCGTTGGCCGAATCCGGCGCACCAGAAGTGGTGATCGACTGGAAGAGCGACGTAGATCCTTCGGCCGCCACGCTCGATCACTATCAGGCCCAAGTCGGGGCTTATTTAGAAATTACCGGAGCACGTCAGGGGCTCATCGTCCTGATGACCAGCGGGCGGGTCGTTCCCGTGGTTCCTGCAAAGTGATGCGTGTCCCTAACCTGGGCAACGCGTAATGGCTCCGCTGAGCGCTCCAGTTCTATCTGCCTATGATCCCCTCACTTCGGCCGAGGGCAGCATCGATCCGTTGGGTCTGGCGAGCACCTACGAACGGCTGGCGGATGCCGTCTTGCCCGGCATCACGGTGCGCATGCGCCGGCCGCGGTTTCTAACTGCCATCGCCGTCGGTGCCTATATCTGCAGTGATTTGGCTCCCGAGACTCTCGCGAAGGATGGCGTCTCGCCGCCATGGCAAGTGTTCGAGTGGTGGATCGTCGAAGCGCATGCCCGCTCCACCGACCTATTGCCCGTCCGTGGTGGAATTCCTGGAATCCAGAAGGCTCAAGCCGCCGTCAGCAACAAGCGCCCACTGAGCGCCGCTGCCTATCTTCGGGTACCCAGCGTGTTCGGCTATACAGGGATCTACCGGAGGCTCGCCCGCCAGACGCGTGTGCTGACCACACAGGGCATGCTGGATGAGGCCGGGTATCGGTTACTCGCGGCCTGGATGACTGACCAGAAGCTAGAAGGATTCCTGCATGGAGAAGGATCTGGAAAGGAGTTCGCGCGCCGTCTCTCCCGGGCCGTTCGAGATGGCCTTGCCAGTGGAGGCACGGAATACCGGCCCAAGACCTTCTGGGACGAGATTGTCACCCACCTCAATCCCTTCCAACCTGGCTCACGAGAGCGGGCCGCGTTACGCACCATCATCGAAGAAGGCGCTGGAGACCCCGAGGAGCTGTCTTTCCTCGTCCAGGCGCTGAAAGGGCGGGGTGCTCCCCTTGAATTTGCACAAGAGGCGGACTTTCTCCGCAAGAGCACCAGGAAAGCACCTGCCCACCTAACCAGGCTTTTCACGGCCATCGATGCCTACGAATCCTTTTGCCGGCCTCTCACTGATCTATTCGACCTGATCCGCTATCTGGCTTCGACTTCCCCCATCCAAGGCGTTGCGCCAGCCGAATGTGAAGGCGACTCGCGTGCCGAGGCGCTGACAACGAAGCTTCGCGAGGCCCTTGTCCGCGCCGGGGATGATCCGCTACTCGGGGAGTATTGGCCGGACCGTGGCGATGTCCTCACGCTGCTCAAGGAAGGACATACATCCGCCCAGATGCTCGAAAGAGTGATTGAGCACCACGAGCACGCTCAGCAGCACAAGCCCCCTGCCCCTGATGGCAAGCGCCCCTGGCTAGAACGCGGCACGCGCGGCCGGGTGTTAGTGCGTGCAGGCTATCGCCTCGAGGACGAGCCGAATCCTGTTGCACCTTACGTCCATGAATACCGCATGCCGACGCTGTCTCGTTTCCTCGAAGACCTCGGAGCCTTTGGGTAATGGCAAAGCGGCGCAAAGAACAGGCTACCGAAGGTGCACGTCTCCTTGATCTCTGGTCGCCGCCGGATGGTTCTGGATGCGCCGTCGGCTGCATCACGACTACCTATACGTTCGACGCGGCGCATTTTGAGGAACAATGCCTGGCGCGGTTCGTGGCCATGGAGACCAGCCCCGATGAAAGCGCCAAAGCCTACCTTATCGAACGCGAAGAAAAATTCTCGCAGGTGTTCTGCTCCGTGTTGGTGGATCAGAGCCATGCCAGAGCCACGCGCAGCCTTCGTTGGCACCTGCTACCGGTGCGCATTCCAGGTGCCATCCAGCATGCCAAGTTGACACTCTTGCTGTGGGAGAAGCATCTGAGAGTCCTCGTTGGTTCTGCCAATCTGACTGCCCCGGCTTACCGCACCAACTACGAATCCGTTGCTTCCCTGGACTTTTCGGCTGAAGGCGGTGCGCCGCTTGCGATTGCCCGCGACAGCCTTCAATTTCTAGTTGGCCTCGCGGAATGGGCTCCTGGTGCACTTGAGAGCATCGGCCCGAGGAGTCAGTTAATCGCATTCCTCGGGCGGGTACGCCAGCACATCCGCGACTGGCCGGAGAACGAGTCCGGGCGTGGGCAGCCGCGCCCGGCACTGATTCCGCTATTGCCGCGCAAAACGGGCCGCCCTGAAAAGGTAACTAGCCAACTCTCCGGCCTTTGGCAAGGTTCATTGCCCGACTCCGCGACCGTACTCAGCCCTTTCTTTGACCAGACCGAATCGGCCCTCGATCTGGTCTACCAGCACTTTGTGTCGCTCATTACGACTCGCGGAGACCGTTCCATCACCTTCCGTTGCGTTGGTGATCAACGACCAGACAAGACGATAGAGGCGGCGATACCTCGCCTGCTGTTCGAGTATCCGAAGAAGCACTCGCGTACACAGCACATACTGGAGTTGGTTGCCCCTCGTACCAGGGGTGAAGAGGCTGCCGTTCGACCGCTGCACTCCAAGGCCATTGTGCTGGAGGGGGTTGGTTCTTCTGTCTTCTTGCTCGGATCTAGCAATTTCACGGTCAAGGGCTTAGGGCTCGACTCTCGACCCAATGCAGAGTTGAACCTGGCCTACGTGGTCCCCGCAGCAGTGAGCAAGTTCTTCGATGCGTGCCTGGCTGCCCTACCGCCTGCGGAGGCAATCGACAACTCGCGGGACGTCAGTTTCCTGGAGGTTCCCGGTGACAGCGGCGCCGACGACGCCACGGACGTCTTGCTGCCGGCAGGCTTTGACGAGGCGTTGTTCGAACCACGCGGCAGTGGCGGACTCCTGCACCTGCGACTGGTGGCTGCCGAGGTCCCCCAGCACTTCCAGATTCACGCACCCGGCGGCCAGCTGGTTCTTAGCAGCGCGTCATGGGACCGCTCCTCCAGCACTGTGGTCCAACACGAGATCGATCGGCCAATTAGCAGCCTGGCTGTGCAATGGCAGCTGCCGGATGGCGCCTGGGTCTCGGCGATTTGGGTCGTTAACGTGACGGAACTTGGGCTGCTGCCACCACCTTCCGAACTCGCGCAGCTCAATCTCGAAGACCTCATCGCCATTCTGACTAGCGCTCGCCCGATTCACTGGCTGCTCGCCGAGCGAATGGCGGCACGTGAGGACGACAGCAAGCCGACCAACGTCGAGGCCATCGACCCCCACGAGAAAGTGGATACCTCGCGCTTCCTCATGCGACGCATGCGCAGATTGGCGCGCGCGCTGGAAGGTCTGCGAAATCGACTCGAATCGCCCGTTGCCACAACCGATGGCCTGCGCTGGCGCCTGCAGGGGCCGTTCGGACCTATAGCTCTTGCCAGGGCGATCCTCTCAGAAGGGGAAACCGGCGCGCCATTCTTCATTGCTGAGATCGCCGGTACCTTGCGCCAGCTGCAGTGGCAACCTGGCTCCACTATATCTCCGGCTGAACGCAATCTACTGGTCACCGAAACGCTGCGGGAGCTGCGTACTCTCGCCCTGAAGGACTCCTACGCCATGCCCGCAAACCTGCGTACTTACATCACAACTGAACTTGCGAGCATACCGGTGTGACTTGGCCGCTGCCCGAATTGTCGCGTGTTCTCGACGGCGTGACTTATGACACCGGACGTATCGATAAGGCGGATGCTGCCCGACAGCACGCCACCTTGAAGGAAATCCTCTCGCGTCTCGCCAACCAGCCTGGTCTGGTCCTCGCCGACGAGGTCGGGATGGGCAAGACATTTGTCGCGCTGGGCGCGGCCTATCTGGCAGCCACCCAGGACCGTGGTGGAAACCCGGCTGTGGTGATGATTCCACCGGCACTGCGCAACAAGTGGCCGCTGGATGCAGAGTTGTTCCGCGAGAAGTGTCTGCCGGCGGGCACACCACTGCGCGTGAAAGTCGCCACGACGGGGCTGGAGTTCTTGCGGATACTGGATGATCCTCGCTCTCAGCGGGCTCAAATCATCCTCCTACACCATGGCGCGTTCCTGCTGGATCGTATCGACCACTGGATGAAGCTCGCGCTGATCAAACGGGCAATGCACGGTGCCCGTTTTGGTCCGATTCGGGAAACACTGCCACGATTCATCGCCGAAATCCTGCGCGTGAAATCGCGCTACCATGAGGAGATGTTCCGTGAACTGCTACGGACGCCCTGCGAGGACTGGAAATCCACGATCAATTTTCATTGCACCGAGTTGCCGGATCTCAAGATCGACGATGATCCCATACCGGAACGCGTCGATCGCGTTCTGCAGCGCCGCGAGCTCGACCTTTCGAAGCTGAGGGAGGCATTGGACAACATCCCCATCAGGAGCTCCGCCTACCTTGCCGATCGCCTGAAGGATGTCCGTTGGCAGCTCGGCGAGGCCATGAAGGCGCTGTGGCCGCAGGTGCTGAAAGAGGCGACATTTCGATCGCCCTTGCTGGTATTGGACGAGGCCCACCACCTAAAGAATGCCGGCACAAAGCTCGCCTCCCTATTCGCTGATGGCAAGGAGGATGTAGAGACCATCTCTGGGGCGCTAGCCGGTCGGTTCGAGCGGATGATCTTTCTGACGGCGACACCGTTCCAGCTGGGACATGCCGAACTCATCAGCGTGCTGGACCGATTCAACGCCGTACAGTGGCGCTCACTTCCTACCATGAACCAAGTGGACTACCAGGCGCAGCTGCGCAACCTACACGCGGTTCTGGACAATACACAGCGCCTTGCGACCAACTTCGATCGCCTTTGGCAGCGGCTTCCCCGTTCAAGTGCTCCCTCTTCGCTTGATGACGAGAGCCTGGATGCCTGGTGGAAGACAGCGCTGACTGAGCAAGGTGATAGCGACTCTGCACTTGCTGAAATCGCCCGGGGCTTTAAATCCGTGCGCAATGCAATGCAAGACGCCGAAGCTGCACTGCGTCCGTGGGTCATTCGGCATGACCGTGGTCGGCATCTGCCTGGGTCGGAAGTCCTGCGTCGGCGGCGTGCCTTGGGTCGCGCCATCCTGGATGACAAGAGCGTTACCACCGACGGTCTGCCAGTCACGGACGAGCAACTGCTGCCATTCCTGTTGGCCGCGCGCGCCCACATCGTGGCGGAACGTGCCGGTTCCGGGCGACGGCCCACCTTTGCCGACGGGCTGGCATCCAGTTACGAGGCGTTTCTAGAGACCTCCGTCGGTGCCAAGAACCAACTCGATGAAGTCGAAGAGACTGAGCATTCAACACCGGCGCACGAGGTTTACATCGCCAAGCTCCGCGCCGCCCTCCCGGCTGAATCCGCTTATAGTCGGCACCCCAAGATTGCTGCCGTCATTGCGCGTGTAGTCAAGCTTTGGGAGCTTGGCGAGAAAGTGGTTGTGTTCTGTCACTATCGCAAGACCGGACAGGCACTGCTGAAACATATTTCCCAAGCCCTGGATGCCAGGCTGTGGGCCGCGCTTGAGGACCGCATCCACTTGTCGCGATCCGAAGCGGCTCCGGTTGTTGCGAGATTCGGTGAGCGCTTCGATGCCGATGGCGCCATGGCACGCCACCTGCGCGTTCCGGTCTCCCGCCTGGTCGCTGAGGAGCCGTTCATTGCCCCCGATGAAGCTGACCAGCTGCAGGCTGTCATCCGTCGATTTGTGCGCAGCCCCATCTTCATTGCGCGGTATTTTGATCCACAGCAACCCTCCTCAGAGGAATTGGTTAACGCGGCCATGGCCACGCGTGATAGCTCTGGCTTCTCGTTGGAAGATCGGCTGCGCGAGTTCCTGAAATTCTTTGCCAAACGTACGACGGAGGAGCGTAAAGCCTACCTGGACGCGTTGGACCACGTGCAACCTGGCATCCGCGGCGAACCCCCTAAGGACGGAGAAAATGACGCGGGAACCGGGACGATCAGGTTACCGAATGTACGCCTCGTCAACGGTGAGACCGACCATGCCGTTCGTCATCGGGCTATGCTGGGGTTCAACACGCCATTCTTCCCGGACGTACTGGTGGCTTCCAGTGTGCTCGCCGAGGGCGTCGACTTGCATCTGCATTGCCGGCACGTCATTCACCATGATCTCAGCTGGAACCCAAGCGACATCGAGCAACGTACTGGGCGGGTGGATCGATTGGGCAGTCGAGCCGAGCGGGCCAAGGAGTCAGTGGACGTCTATTTGCCGTTCGTCTCGGAGACTCAGGATGAAAAGCAGTTCCGAGTCGTGATGGACCGCGAACGGTGGTTTCAGGTGCTGATGGGCGAGGAATATCGACCGGACGATACGGACCTCACCAGCGCGGCAGAGCGCGTGCCCCTGCCCGCCGCCGCGCTAAAAGAGCTAAATTACAAACTCACGGTTTGAGAGGCGGTCAGAACATAGGCGAGATGCTGTGCGTGCACGGACACGAAGGGCATCCGGTACACTCCGGCGCGCGGAAATCCGAGTGACGATCGGCTATTGAGTAGATGCGTTTTCTATGACTGAAAAAGTCTCTCAGCTACACGGCCAGAGGTGTGTAGCTAGCCGTGTAGCTACCACAAGCACAATGTCTAATTTATCCTACCTATCAATTAGATGCGAGCGCCGAAAAAAGCAGGTGCAGAACATCGAATAGCTTTCAGGGGCGTCCGGGGACGTTCGCCAACGCTTCTGTAACAGATTGAGTTATCGACCGTTTTCCCGGATTCATCCATAAGGTGCTTCAGGTGGTTGGCGCTGGGAGTGAGTACATCCTCACGTGGTCACTCCTGAAGGGTGATGGCGCCCCCTCCATCGAGCACCTGCGGAAGCGCAACGACCTCACGATGGTCAACTTCGAGAAGAAGAGCTGTGGGGTGGGTTGAGGCGGAGGTGCAGAACTGGCTGGCAGGGCGCGTGGAACATTTTCGGATGGCGGAGCGCTGCGAGACGGCACGGACTGCTGCCACGCCGGAGCCTCCATACCGAGGCGCAAAAGGCCTCGCGCCAGGAAAAGCCTTGAATAGGCAACCCGTTGATTCGCAAATGTTCGTGTCCGCCGCCAGTCGAGATTTCGGTCAACCGGTTGAATAAGCACAGGGCCCGCGTCGGCTGGTCTCAGAACGCTTCCTGTACACTGCACAAGGGAACACCCGGGAGTCGCCATGACCACCGCCGACATTGCAAAGCTGCCCGTAGCCGAAAAGCTGCTGCTGATGGAACGGCTTTGGGATTCGCTGCGCGTACAGGCCGACAGCAGCGTTGTCCCTGCCTGGCACAAGGATGTATTGGCAGAACGCCTGCGCCGCCTGGACACCGGTAACGAGCCCACCTCACCTTGGGCAGAGGCCAAGGAGCGCATCCGCTCCCAGATCAAAGCTGGCTGAAGTGGCCCATGTCCGGATAGCGCGCTCGGCGGAAGCCGATCTCCTGGAAGGCTATGTGTTCTATGAGCGGCAACAGGCCGGAATTGGTGACTACTTCCTCGACAGCCTATACGCGGACATTGACGCGCTGGCTTTGTACGCCGGCATTCATCCCAAGCCCGACGGCCGCCTGCATCGTTCGCTCGCCGATCGATTCCCGTTCGCCATCTACTACGAACTGAAAGACGACGTGGCTACCGTAGTGGCAGTGCTGGACTGTCGGCAAAATCCGGCCTCCATCACGGAGCGCGTCGGCTGATTGCAAGGAATGGGCTCGGCTAGATGAAACCCTTGATCGCCTGGCCGCAGGCGGCGTCATTGAGTAAATTTACTCAACGCACTGAGTAAACGGACAACACGAGATCAACCCTCGGAGCCATCCCGGACCGTGTAGCTGACGATGTAGCCAGAATGATCCGAAGCTACCTGAAACTGGTATGAATCAACACGCTACAAGCACTCGCCGCGAGCAGGCGCAGAATTTGGAATAACCAGGCTTGAGCTTGGAGACTCAGCACCGGCCGGCAACTTCCGCGTTCAGCGAATACCTCCGCGCCCGCCGATCCCTCGGGCCATGCGCAGAACGTTCTCGCGATGGAAATCCAGGTACCGCCGCTGACCTTCGGAAAAAGCACCGACGTTCACGACGTTTCCCGTGTCGATGCCCATCCGCGCCAGGGACTTCGGATCGGCAACTGGCGACACGATCAGCCGCCCGGAGTCTTCGAAGGAGATGAACCCCTTGTCGAAGAGGTGATCTACTGTCGGCGTCAGCAGCAACCCATTCTCGCCATCGAGTCGCTGGTCATTGTCGCTGTCGCGCCAAGGCTGGACGTGACTGGCGACAAGATGCTCAGACCTTTCGACCTTTGTAATGCGGCAGGCGCGCTCGATCGCACGCACGTTGTCCCGAAAAAGGCCCTGGCCACGACGGGCCAGAACCAGGGCAGTCCTCTGTGTTTCGCGAATTACAGGGTCCGCGACGATGTCCACCTCGACACGACGTTCCCACTCTTCAATGTCCCGCTCCGGAGCGGGTGACTCACGCTCGACCTTGCTGACTTCCTGACCGATGTCGGCTGCGCGCGCGGCTTCGCTGCCGATCAATTTGAATAGCGTTTCCGCAAATACCGCGTTGACCTGCGTCAGATACACGCTCTGCAGGCCGTTGCCATCCAAAGTCAATGGCGCATACTTCCCGGCGAGGTCCGGACGCAGACGAGCGATGTAATCCTTGGGGCGGATCGCATTGCTCATCCGTCGCCAACGAACTTCCACGCGCCAACCAATCTGGCTCCAGTTCATGCCGGCGTTACCGAACTCCTCGGGCTTCGGGCTCTCTCGGCAATAGCCACTGACGATGCCGAGTGCGGCAATGCGTGTGTCGCAGAAGGAGAAGACGATGTCTCCGGGAGCGACCTCACGCATGAACTCATAGAATGGATTGCGATGGCCGTTCTTGTTTCGCTTCGGCGACCATAGATAGCCGCCTTCAATCTCCTGGCGGAAGGTCTGGTTCTGGTTGACCCACCAATAGCGCATGTCGTCGATCCTGGTCGGCCGAGCCGCACAGACACTACCGTACCTGCAAATCCTCGTGCAAACGGCAAACAGCCGAATGCCCCACTGAAGGACTACCCCGGTTCAAACCCCGGCTGCCGGGGGTGGATTATGGCCAGCAGCGTCACGACGTGCCCTCGATGGCGTAGGGCAGCGGTTCGCAGCAGTGACGCATGACGGCGCCTTTGCCCAGCGCATCTGCGCAAAGCCGTCAGCGTCGGCGCATCATCCACCTGCGCCCCGCGCACCACGATCCCGCTGCCGTTCACACGTGCCCCTTGATGGCATTCGCCCGCGCACTGCAGGTGATGGCTCCGCCCGCGGCGCTCTCGAGCCGGGCGCGCAGCCGTGCCTTCAGGCGCTGCTGATCCGCGGCACTCATGGCGGCGATCTGGCGACCCGCGCTGGGGCCGTCCTGAACGATCTGCCAGTACTCATCGAAACTCGCATAGGTGCGCTGCACGGAGATGATCTTCGTCTCGATGTTCGAGAGCCCGGCCGCCGACCATAGCTCGCTCGAGGTCTCCATCTGCGAAGCCTCGGGGCTCGGTGGCCTGGGCACTTCGACACCCATGCCTTCCATCTCCTCATGCAGCGCTGCATACGGGAAACCACCGCCGAGCATGTCCCAGCTGTAGGCACTGACGATGCCGCCGCTGCCGACCACACGCTTCATTTCTGCGACCCCCGCCCCCGGATCGGGGACGAAGAAGATCACCAGCGGCATGACGGCCACGTCGAACGCGGCGTCCGCGAACGGCAGCGACAGCGCGCCGCCCGGCTCGAAGCGCGCGGACCTGCAGGCCGGACGCATGCGCGCATGGCGCAGCTGCGCTTCGGAAGGATCGATACCGGTCAGCTGCGCGGGCGCGCAGCGTTGCGCGACGAGCTCGGTGAAGGCGCCGTTGCCGCAGCCTACGTCGAGCCAGCGCTGCCCCGGCTTGCACGCCAGCCAGTTCAGGAAGGCGTTGCCCACAGACTGACTCCAGACGCCCATGTAGCGCTCGTAGGCACGGCCATCTTCGAAGAGGATCTGGAGTGAAGACATGCAAGAGTCCTCCAAATGGATCAAACAGGAATGCGCAGCAACTGCGCAGTGCGCGACGGCGCAAGCCGATGATTACATCACATCACAACCCGCACTTTGGCGGCGCCCCGCTCCATCAGGACACTGGGCTTCCAGCGGCGGGCCCGTCCCGATTCCCCCCGTCCCTGCTTCGCGCGACAATCCGCCCTCCACAGGAGCCCCCATGCAGTACAAGGACTATTACGCGATCCTCGGCGTGCCGCGCGATGCCAGTACGGCCGACATCACCAAGGCCTACCGCAAACTCGCGCACAAGTACCACCCGGACGTTTCCGGCGACAAGGCCACCGAGGAGAAATTCAAGGAGGTCGCGGAGGCGTACAAGACACTGAAGGACGCGGAGAAGCGCCAGGCCTACGATCAGCTCGGGCAGCACGCGCCGGGCGAGGACATCCGTCCGCCGCCGGACTGGCAGCAGCAGCACAGCCAGGGCCCTTTCAATCCCGAGGACCTCGATCTGTCCGAACTGTTCGCGCACCTGCGCACTGGCCGTGGCGGCGCTCGCCCGGGTGCGGGCGCGCATGCCGGAGCGCAGACCCCGCAGTGGCCGGGCGAGGATTACGACGTGCCGGTGCAGATCTCCATCGAAGACGCGTTCCACGGCACGGAGATCGAACTGTCCTTGCGCATGCCCGAGTACGACGCCTCCGGCGCGGGGCGCATGGTGCCGCACACGGTTAAGGCGCGCATCCCGAAGGGCGCAACCGACGGCCAGCGCCTGCGCCTGCGCGGCAAGGGCGGCCCGGGCTTCGGCGGCGGCCGGGCCGGCGATCTGTTCCTCGACATCACACTGCGTCCGCACACGCTGTTTCGCGCGCGTGGCCACGACCTGTTCCTCGACCTGCCGCTGGCGCCATGGGAGGCAGTGCTCGGCACCACGGTGGAAGTGCCTGCGCCCGGCGGTGCCGTGCGCCTGAAGATCGCGCCGGGCACATTGGCCGGCCGGCAGCTGCGCCTCGCCGGTCGCGGCCTGCCCAAACCGCACGGCGAACCGGGCGATCTGTACGCCATCGTGCAGATCGTGGTGCCCGCAGCCAGCAGTGCAGCGGAGCAGGCGGCGTACCGCACGCTCGCGGAAACTTCCGGCTTCCAGCCACGCGCCCACTTTGCAACGGAGAGCAGCAATGCCCACTGACAACATCGATGGGGTCTGGCTCGACGCCCGCTACACCCTGACGCTGGTAGAACTGGCCGATCAGTCCGGCCTCAGCGTCGCGGAAGTGACCGAACTGGTCGAATGCGGTGTGCTTGCACCGGCGGCAACTTCGAACCAGGCGGAGCGCTTCCCGGCCACCAGCCTGACGATCGCGCGCAAGGCCGCGCGGCTGCGCACGGATTTCGAACTGCCAGCTTCCGGCCTGGCATTGGCCGTGCGGCTGCTGGATCGCATCAGCGAGCTGGAAGCGCAGCTGAAAGATTTGCATGCCAGGCTGCCGCGGTATCACGGCTAGCCGCAGAGGCTCGAAGAGCCGCGATCCGCTGTCCCTGGCAAATCCGGGGCGTCGTCACCGACGCCCCGGGACTTCTGTCAACCGACGAAACTCAGCGGCTCGGCGTCTTGTCCGCCGCCGGCGAATACCCCAGCTTATTCCAGGGATTCGCATACCGCGGTGACCCGTACGGGAAGCCCGAATACCACCACTCGACGATCTTCCCGTCGCGCACGCGGAACAGGTTCTGCGCATACCAGGCGCCCGGATCCCCGTTGATCGGGGCCGGATAGCCGACCGCGACCAGCTCGCCCTCGGCAATGGTGAACAGCAGCGAGTCCACGCGCGATGGCGCCACCTTGTCGGGATTGGCGCGCGCGAACCTGGCGAACGATTCGCCCGAGGGTTGGTTTTCGCCGTGATTGCGCAAGTCGGCGGCCAGATAACGGGTCGCAGCGGAATCGTCTTTGCGGTTGAAGAAGGCGTCGAGGAATTCGACCACCATCTTCTTGTTGGCGTCGCGTTGTTCCCGCGAGGTCGGTGCGCCGAGCGGGATCACGGACTGCATGCTCACCGTGGTGTTGCCGCTCTCTGGATACCACTGCGTAAAGTCTGGCGGAGTGGCGGCCGGTTTTGGCTGGGCCGCCGCAGAGGCGGCAGCGGGAGCTTTGGCGGGCGGCGGCGCGCTGGGCAGGGGCGCAATGGGCTTGCCGGCCAGCGCGGAGCGATCCTCCTGCGTGGGGCCGGAGAACCACCACTGGGTCACGCGACCGCGCTTGGTCTCCATCATGTTGGAGGCGAAGCGACGGCCAGGATCCCCGCCCTGGGTCGGGTAGGCCATCATGGTCAGATCGCCGTCGGTGATGATGAACAAGCGGCGCAGGGCCGTTGGCGCAGCCGCCTTCGGTCCGCTGCTGCGGCTGCCGCCAGGATTGCCGTACTTCTCGGGCGTGATGAAGAACCCGGCAAAGTTGTCGGCGCCAGACGGCTCTTCCACATCGTGATTGACGAAGTTGGCGTCCATCACGATATCCGCGGCCAGCAGCGGATCGCCTTCGGAGAACAGTGTCCGGCTCAACATCAGACCCATGGCCTTGTTGGCACGCTCCTCGCGTTCGCTGCGTGCCGGGCCATTGGACAGGATGGGCGTCAGGTCGGTGGCGCCGGCGGTGGAGGCGGCCAGCAGCATGGCCGTGATGCACAGGGATAGTCCAGATTTCATACGCACCTCAGAAATTCGCCTGCAGGATGATGCCGTAGGTCCGCGGCGCATCCAGCGTCACGTAGGTCCCGTTGTAATTCAGCAGGATCGGCTTGTTCGCGATGTTCTTCACGTAGGCCGTGGCAGTGTAATGCGTGCTGGCGGGCTGCCACGTCAGGTAGGCGTGCCACAGCGTGTAGTCATCCTGATACGCATTGCCGGGATTGGCAATATTGGCGCCCGGCGCACCGCCGTAGCTCCAGTAGCGCGACTTGTAGAAACCATTGAGCTTGGGCGTCAGCGTCGAACCATCAGTGAAATGGAAGGTGTGCTGGTAGGACAGATTCGCGCTCCATTTCGGCGAATTCTGCAGGGTCAGGCCATCGTAGGACTGCACCACCTGGGCAAGATCCGCGGCCAGCTCCGCGGCCAGCGAGGCATCCGTCAGCGTCGTGGACGCGGCCATCAGATCAGCCGCCGTGTAATTCACGGACGGCTTGCCGATGACGGCCTGCAGATACTCGACCGAAGTGTCGAGGCGGTCGTCGCTGCTGATCAGCCAGTTGGTCTCGACGTCGACACCTCTGGAGACCAGCCGCGGGATCGTCACCGAGTTCAGGCTGGCGCAGGCGTAGGTCGCATACTCGGCCACGACAATGGCACCGGAACCGCAGGTATCCGACGCGGTGGCGCCGGAGGTATAGGCCGAGATGCCTCCCTGCAGCTGCCGGTGATAGAAGGTCGAATCGAAGGCCTCGGCGTTGAGCTGCAGACGGCCGTCGAACAGCCGGCTCTTCAGCCCCAGCGTCCACTGACGCAAGGTTTCCGCCGGTGTCACGGTCTTGCCGGCGATGGCAACGCTGACGCGGCCAGGCTGGTAGCCCGTCGCGAAGGTGGCGTACAGCATCGATTCGGGATTGAGGTCGAATTCGCCACCGATGCGGTATGAGGTGTGGTTCCAGCGCGCCTCGCCAGAGAGATAGGTTCCCGTGTAAGAAGCGCCGGTGGCCGTGCCAGGCACGCCATACGCGTCCGGGATCGCGTTGGTTCCTTTCAGATCGCGCGAGTAACGCAGGCCGGCAAGCAGGCGCAGTGACGAGGTCAGCGGATAAGTGGTGTTCGCATACGCGGATGCAGTGTGCTGGTAATCACCATTGTTGTGGCGCCAGCAGTAATTGAACTGCGTCGCACTGGCGGCCGCCACGCACGCCGCGGACGGAGCGAAACCCACACCCGGACTGGTTACGTTGTCCAGGTCGCCGCTCTCCTTGGTCCGGTACAGATACGCGCCCGCCAGCCACTGGAAGGGCGCGGAGTCCGCGGAAACCAGTCGCGCGTCGAGCTGGGTGGTGGACTCGTGGCGGAACTCGTCGATGTAGCCCGTACCGGAGTAGATATGCTCCGCGGCAAAGTCGTCGTGCTCCGTGGAAGGGACCACCGTCAGGGTCGCGAAGCCCAGATCCCAGTCGAACTGCGCGTTGTAGCTGTTGAGCGTCGTATGCGCGTAAGGGTTGTTCGGCCAGTCATTGGCCGGGAAGCCGTCATCCCAGGGGTTGCTGCGATCCCGATAGGTCACACCGTTTGCGACATGCCCAAAGGTGACCGGATAGCCGCGCGTCGCATTGTAGCTATGCGTGGGATCGTAGGACTCCCAATATCCGGAGTAGGTGAGTGCGCCGTCGGAGATGCCAAAGCCGCCTATCTGCTGACGCGAAGCGGTCAGCACGATGTTAAGCGCATCGCTGGCCTGCCAGCGATACTTGATGCGCGTGTTCTGCAGATCGGAATCGCCGGCACCGCTGGTCAGGTAGGAATCACGGCGCTGCGACGAATAGGCCACGCGAAAGGCCTGGTTGTCCGTCACCGGCGCATTGAGCACTGCCTCGATGTTGCGCGTGTCGTAGTTGGCCGCTTCCAGCGAACCGCTGGCCTGATAGGCAAACACCGGCTGATTCGAAACCAGGCTGATGGCGCCGGCCAGAGAGCTGGCACCCAGCGTAGTGCTCTGGGTACCGCGCATTACTTCGACCTGCTTCACGTCCAGCGTGCCTCCGCGCACCGCCTCACCGCGATTCACGTAGACACCGTCGATCACCACGGCCACGGCCTGCTGGTTGGTCACGGAGGTCGAACCGCTGGCAGTGCCGATGCCGCGCATGTAGAACTGCGAACCGACCTGGCTGCCCTGAGCCTGTACGCCCACCACACCCTGCATGATCTCGTCGATGCGCCGGCGCCCTTCCTTGGTCAGATCATCGCCCGACTCCACCTGGATGGAAATGGGTGTCTTCTGCAGGTTGGTCGCGCGCTTCTCCGCGGTGACGACCACCTCCTCCAGCTGCGCGGAGGAACCGGCCTCATCTGGTGACGGGGCGGCTTGCTGGGCACACACCGGCGCTCCGGAAAGCGCCGTCGTGCAAACGGCGAACAGCGCGGCAAAGCGTGCAAGGAAATTGTTCGACCGGGCTTCAGCCGTGAACGGTCCAGGCCCGGACGGTGCAACCTCGAGCACATTCATTGCCGCGGAAGCTACCGGCTCCACGGGCTCCGCGCGCGATGAAGCATCGATAATCGCAACAGTGCGCACATTGACGAACAGGAAGCCGAGACCCGTGCCGTTGAGCAGTTGATCGAGGGCCTGAGTTGCCGTCAGCCGCCCGACCACGCTAACCGGTCGCCAGGAGAGCGGAACTGTCTCCGACATGCGGGCAATCTGCATGCCGCTCTGAACGGAGAATGCCCTGAGGGCCTGATCCAGATCGCTCGCCTCGATATCGAAGGCATACTGCGCCGAATCCGTACGCTCCTCAGTTGAGCCCAAGGTACCGGCCGCCGCCGGGCCAACACAAGACATTGCACTCATGATGATCACCAGACCCCCTGTCATTGATCTTCTCGATATTCTCGACAGGAGTAAGAGTGGTGTCGGCGGGCGGGTGGTCCCCGCAATCGCGAAAAACATTTCGCGAAGCCGCTGCAACCAGCAGGCAATCATGGAGCAGTCGCGGCGGATCCGGTCTGCTCAGACGCCGAACCGAGCGTGATGAGCGTATCGCTGCGCGACTCGGAGATACCCGCCGCGGTCTCGAGAAAAGCGATGAAGGAAGAAGGATCGGAGGCGCGAAAAACACCACTCAGGCGCCGGCTGGCGAGCTCAGGATCCGAAACGCGCATCTGGATGCGGTTGTAGCGGTTGAACTGCGCGACAATCTGCGCAACGGTGTCATTGTTGAAGACGAGCTGCCCGTCCGCCCAGGCGACGGAAGTCCTGCTGTCGACAGCTTCAATCGGCGCCAGTGCGCCACCGCGCGTGACACGCACCTGCTGATTTGCGACCAATGCCACCGTGCCGGCGGCATCGGCTTTTCCTTGCAGGAGCTGGGATTCGGCATCCGCAGCGCCCACGGCCACCCTGCCTTCCACCACGGTGACCACGACGGCATCTGCCTGGTATGCCACACTGAACGCGGTGCCGACCGCGCGCGCGCGCGCATGGTTGGCCCAGACCATGAACGGTCGGGCCGGATTCCTGGCCACGTGGAAATAGGCCGCGCCCTTGCGCAGCACGACCCGTCGCTCATGCGCACTCATGCGCACGCTCAGGTCGGTGAACGGCGCCATGTCGATGACGCTGCCATCGGCCAGCGCCACCTCGCGCCGTTCACCCTGCAGGGTATGGAAGCTCTGGTCACGCTGCATCCACAGCGCCAGGCCGACACCCAGCACCAGGGAGGCGGCCACCGCCCACCGCCTCCAATGTCCGGACTCGCGACGGGGGGATTGCGCCTGGCGACGGATTGGCGGTGGAAACGGAAGCACCTGACCAACATCCTCTGCGCTTTCCGGCGCAATGCGCCCCCAGCCATCGAAGCGGGCCAGCGCCTGATCGAGGGCGCCCAGACGCAACATCTCGGCCACATGCAGTTGCGATTCGCACAACCAGGTGATGAATTCGCGGCGCTCGCCGACTGACAGCGCACCGCCTTGCATCAGCGCCAGCCACTCTGCCGCCTGCTCCGAAGCCAGCTTGCGGCGCTGCTGCGGTGTGAAAACCGTCATGGCGCCAGCTCCTCGAATGAGTCGCCAGGCGTCTCGAAGCGTTCGTAGATTTCCAGATGCTCGGGATTCAGCGACTCCCTGAGCAGACTGTAGGCGCGGATCATGTCGCGCTTGACCATCCGCAAGGTAATACCCAATTGCTCCGCGATCTGCCGGTGAGAGAGGTTGCAGGAGTAATGCAGCCGCAGGATTTCGCGGCAACGTCCTGGCAGGGACTCGATGGCACGCCCGATTTCGGCTTGCGAAGAAACACGCTCCAGTTCGAGCTGGGGTTCCGAGCGGTCGGCAAGACCCGGCAGCCAACGCGAATCATGCGGATGGCGCCGACAGGCGCGCGTAGCCCATTCCGCGGCGACGTTGGCGGCGATCCGGTACAGATAAGCCTTGGGGTGTGCAACGAGTTCGGATCGCTCATAGCGCAGCAGGCGCAGGTAGACCTCCTGCGAAATATCATCGATGTCGGCTCTGAAACGGGTCTTGTGCATCAGGAAACGCCGTAAAGGTTGTCTCCATTCACGAAACCAGTCGTTCAGCCGCTCGTGCGGAAGCCCTCTACCCAAGACCGATGCCCCCCCGGGATCGCTGTTCTGAGTCTGCAGTGGTAAAGACCGGGTCAGTGTCGGGATTGGTCCCCTGCATGTGAAGTTTTTTGCACGCGGAGAACCATGACGGGCCACCAGCTCGGTGAAGGCGCCACGGCCACAGCCGCCGTCGAACCAGCAAGGAAGGCGTTGCCGACGGATCCGCCTCGGCGCCCGGATACACTGCTTTACAGTTTCCCGCCGTCCAACGTCCTATCTTCAGCCCCCATGCAGCGCCAGCAGGTGGCGCACGAGGTCCGGTGACTGACGCTTAGGAGTGGGATCATGGCGGGTTATTTCGAGCTGAAGAAAGCGGCCAACGACAAGTACCGCTTCAACCTGAAGTCCGGCAACCACCAGGTGGTGCTGACCGGGCAGGCCTACAGCAGCAGGGCGGCGGCGCTGGCGGGCATCGAATCGGTGCGCAGCAACTGCGCCGACGACAGCAATTTCGAGCGCAAGACGGCCAAGGACGGCTCGCCTTTCTTCACGCTGAAATCCGGCCGCAATGGCCAGGTTCTCGGCGTGAGCGAGACCTACAGCTCGAAGTCCGCGGCCGAGACCGGCATCGCGTCGGTGAAGGCCAATGCGCCGGGGGCGGCGATCAAGGAACCCTGAGGCGCTGCGCCGCGCAGGCGGCGCGGCGCCTCAGCCGCGGAGCGCTGCCTTCAACGGCAGCGTGAACTGAAGATCGCCCGGGACGCCAGCCCTGCCCGCGACGGGGAGGCCTGGGGAGGCATCACGGCTGGCCGGACGTCCGGGCGAATTCATCGTCTGCGGTTCTGAACTCTCCGCGGAACGCAGACTACAGCTCGGCCGACAGCATCACGCCATAGGTGCGCGGATCCGCGGGATAGAACGTCACCGCGCCGTAGGTGCTGAAGCTGGTCGGAATGCTCCATTGCTCCATGGTGACCTTGTTGGTGAGGTTGCGCACATAGGCACGCACACTCCACTTGTCACCCGGCTTGCTGTACCCCACCGAGGCATTGAACTTCCAGAAGGGCTCCTGCTGGTAGTAGTCGGGGTGCTGCAGCTGCACGACGGTGGCCGGCAGGATCAGCGTCTGCGTGGACTGGTACTGCCCATCGACGCTCAACTCCAGCTGCGCGCTGTTGGGCAACGCGAAGGTGTGTGCATAGCTGGGCGCCACGGTCCAGTCCGGTGCCCGCGGCATGGGCTGGTCGGTCATCGCCGCCGCCCAGGCCTTCAGCGCAGCCGAAGCCGTGGACGCGACGTTCAGCTCCTTGATGCGCGCGTGGGTATAGCCCACCGCCAGATCGAACTTGTCCGCCGGGGTCAGCAGCCAGCTCGCTTCCAGCTCGCCACCATAGCTGACGGCCTTGTCGGCATTCGCGGTGACGGTGGTGGTGTAATCCGGATCGACGCCGGTGTCCAGGTTGTACGGGTTGACGTTGTAGTCGAACTGGTAGTCCTTGTAGTTGTAGTAGAACACCGAGCCATTGACGCGCAGCCGGTTCTGCAGCCAGGTGTTCTTGCTGCCGATCTCGTAGGCCAGCAGGTGCTCGGGCTTGTAGAAGGCGCTGAAGCCCGAGGCCAGATAGGGCACCGCCGTGGCGCAGCCATCGCTGACCTGGCAGATCTGGTCCTCGGATGCGATGAACGAGAAGCTGCCCGGCTTCCAGCCGGTGGAGACACTGGCATACCACATCGAGTCGGGCGAGAAGTCGTGCTCGAAGGCGACGTGGTAGTTCACGTCGTAGTAGGTGCGGCTGGCCGCACTGATGTCGTAGACCACCGAGTTGTTCGGAATGCCGCGCGTGCCGGTGGCGGTGCCCGCCGTGGTCGTGCCGGCAACGCCATTGTCCAGCGGAAAGGAACGCGTGGTGTTGATCACCGTGCCGTCCGGTTCCACGTAGTAGCCCGGTGCATAACCGCGCGCCCGCTCGGCCTTCGACCAGCGCGCGCCGGCCGTGCCGCGCGAGGCATCGGTGAATGACCAGGTAGCCTGGCCGAACACGTCGAAGTCCCGGGCCTCGCGGCTCGGGCTCTGGGGATAGATGTTCTGGTAGTCACCCACCGGGAACAGCGGCAGCGCGGTGGCCGGCACAGTGGTGGTGCTGCTGCCGGCGATGCTGTTGGGCGCCTGCTCCTGCGTGTTGTAGAAGTAGTAGAGGCCGCCCAGCCACTTCAGGCGCTGGTTGTCGGGCGAGTTCAGGCGCACTTCCATGGTCTTCTGCTCGGACAGCGAGTTGCCGCCGGCGAACGAGGTGGCGCGCGCGTAGGCCGTCGCATTGCTGTAACCGGACACCAGCGCCTTCTGGTAGGTCGCTTCGTTAGTCGTATAGGCCAGCGACTTGAGGATGTTGCGCTGATAGGTGGGCTGCACGTACAGCGTGGCCCAGTTCCAGTCCCAGCTGAAGTCCGCATACAGGTTGGTGACGCGGTAATCCGAACTGCTGAGCTTGGGCGAACGGCTCCAGTAGTAGCCATTCACCACGTGGAAGGGCTGCGACAGATCGATGTAACCGCTGTTGACGCCGCCGGTCTCCACCGCGCCCTGCGTGGAATATTCGCCCGAGAGGATGAGTTTGATCGCCTCGCTCGGCTGGTACAGCAGGCGCAGGCGCGAGGAGACGGTATCCTCGTCACCGCTGTCGTCGGAGAAATACGGTCCGCGCTTGATGGCCGAGAACGCGGCCCGCACCGCCAGCGTGTCCGCCAGCGGCAGGTTCAACGCACCCTCGCCGGCCAGCGTGCCGTAGTTGCCGGCGGTGATCGAGGCGCGCGCCACGGTCTGGTCCAGCAGCGGCGCATTGGTGATGACATTGATGGAGCCGCCCTCGGCATTGCGACCCGTCAGCGTGGTCTGCGGTCCGCGCAGCACCTCGACGCGCGCGACGTCGTAGAAGCTGCCGCGACTGGAATTGCCGCGCTGGTTGAAGATGCCGTCGGTGGTCAGCGTCACCGACGAATCGCCGGTGAAGCGCGGCGTGCTGCCGACGCCGCGGATGTAGGCGTAGGAGCCATTGACGCCACCGCCATTCATCACCACGCCGGGCACGCTCTCGACGATCTTGTTCAGATCGGTCTTGGCGGCGTCGCGCAGATCGTCGCCGGTCAGTGCGGTGATGGAAATGGCGGTTTTCTGCAGGTTCTCGCTGCGCTTCTCGGCGGTGACCACGATTTCCTCGAGGCCCGCGCTCTCGCTCCCGCCACTGTCGGCTGCCCAGCTCTGGGCCGTACCCGACAACAGACTGCTGATCGTTGCGCCCAATAGAATCTTGCGCATCGGCATGATGAATTCCCCCCCGGGCTATCCCTGTAAATCATCTATATGTATGAGGCTTTGCCTGACGGCAAAGCTGCAGGGAATTATGGGAGCGCCCTGCGCGGTGGCCGATCAGTTCTCGGCGAGGGGCGATCAGGGACGCGGGGTGGCGTGAACGCCACGCTGGATCACCCGCCGTTCTGCCCGCATCATTCCTTCTGCTCCTGCTCGCGCGCGGCGCTGGCGGCCATCACTCCCTTGATGTCCGCGATGGCCACCACCAGCGCGGTGACGCCGCGCCGGCCGGTCACGCGGAAGCGGATGGTGCGGCTCTCGCCTTCGCCCACTCCTTCCGTTTGCTCCACCGCCAGCTCGTGGATGGCATAGCCGCGGCCGGTGCACATCTGCATGACCTTCTCCACGGCCCCCTTGCCGGGCGTGAATTGCACATGGATCTGCGCATGTTCCGACAGGATGCGGTCGGCCAGGCGCGAGTAGCCGAACACCACGAGGAAATGCGCGGCTGTCACGAACAGCGCCAGCAATGGCAGCCCGGCGCCGCAGGCCATGCCGACCGCCGCCGTCAGCCAGATGATTGCGGCCGTCGTCAGGCCCCTGACCACGTCGCGTTGCACGAAGATCAGCCCGCCGCCGATGAAGCCGATGCCGGAGACGATTTGCGCGGCGATGCGCGAGGGGTCCAGGACCACGCTGCCCGGGACGAGCAGATCGCCGAAGCCGTACTTGGACACCAGCATGATGAGCGCGGCGGCCACGCCCACCAGCGTGTGGGTACGCAACCCGGCGCTCTTGGCCCGGAACTCCCGCTCCAGCCCGATCAGCGAGGAGAGCACGAAGGCCAGCGTCAGCTCGGCGAACTGCACCCATGACTGGCCCTGAGGCTCGGCCAGGACGAAATCCAGCAAATGCATGGCTGCTTTCCTCGTACCACCACTACCCGTGCATGGTACCAAGGCAGAGCGGCGCTGCCGTCGCCGGACGGTTCTGGCTTCAGCTCTTCGAAGCCTCGTAGATGCCCTGGATGGCACCATCGAGTGCGGTGTCGAACTGCGCTTCGCTCTGCTGGGCGGTCAGCCCTTCGGTGAGCGCGCGCGAGAAGCTCGCGATCATGCCGTGCTGGCGCGCCAGCTTCTTGTTGGCATCTTCGCGCGAATAGCCGCCCGACAGCGCGACGACCTTCAACACGCGCGGATGCTTCGAGAACGCGGCATACAGATCGTCCTCGTTCGGCAGCGTCAGCTTCAGCATCACCAGATGATCGGCGGGCAGCGCGTCCAGTCCCTTCTGGATCGCCGCCGCCAGCAGCTTCTCCGCGCCGGCCTTGTCCGGGCAATGGATGTCCACCTCCGGCTCGATGATGGGCACCAGGCCACCCGCCACGACCTGCCTGGCCACTTCGAACTGCTGGTCGACCACCGCCTGGATGCCGGCGGCATTGGCCTGCTTGATGACCGAACGCTCCTTGGTGCCGAAGATGCCCTTGGAGCTGGCCTTGGCCAGCAGCGCGGCCAGCTGCGGCATGGGCTTCATCCGCTGCACGCCGTCCTTTTCGTCTTCCAGACCCTTGTCGATCTTCAGGAACGGCACCACGCGCTTCACGTTCCACAGGAACTCGGCGGTGGGCTTGCCCTGCACCTCGCGATCCATGGTCGCCTCGAACAGGATGGCACCGCTGATGCGATCACCATTGAACGACGGGCTGGTGATGATGCGGGTACGCATGGCGTGGATCAGATCCATCATCTGCGCATCACCGGAGTACTCGGTTTCGCCGATGCCGTAGAGCTTCAGCGCCTTGGGCGTACTGCCACCACTCTGGTCGAGTGCGGCAATGAACCCCGGCTGGGTGCGGAACTTGGTTTTCTGTTGTTCGACTGTGCTCATGGTCGGCCTCGGTGATCAATGTTTCGCAAAGGAAGGATCGGAAGGGGCAATCGCCCCATTTTACGGTGTCCGACCGGCATGAGGCGACTCGTGGACATATCGCAGGCAGTCGCAGCCGTTTGGCACTGCCTATAATCACGCACTTCGCACTGGCCAGGGACCCGCATGACCGGCACGGCACAGAGTAGCCGTCCTGCAATGGAACGCATCGCCGCCCACGCAGCCGAGATCGGCGCGGGCTTCACGATACGCCGCGCGCTGCCGACGCGGCGGCGCCGGCTGGTCGGCGCCTGGTGCTTCCTGGATCACCTGGGCCCGGCGCAGTACGCCGCCGGCCAGGGCCTGCACGTCGGCCCGCACCCGCATATCGGCCTGCAGACCTTCACCTGGGTGATCGAGGGCGAGATCCTGCATCGCGACAGCCTGGGCTACGAGCAGATCATCCGCCCCGGCCAGGTGAACCTGATGACGGCCGGTCGCGGCATCAGCCATGCGGAAGACGCGCCCGGCGAGGACGCCGGCCGCATTCACGCGGCACAGCTGTGGATTGCGCTGCCCGACGAGGTGCGGCACTGCGAACCCGCCTTCGATCATTACCCGGAGTTGCCGGTCACGACCACTGGCGGCTTTCGCATCACGGTGCTGGCCGGTGAGTTGCTGGGCGAGCTGGCTCCGGCGCGCATCCATTCGCCGCTGGTGGGAGCCGACCTTCAAGCCGCAGAGGCCGCCGCCACTCTCCTGGCCCTGCGTGCCGATTTCGAATACGCCGTGCTGGTGCTGGCAGGCACCGTGAACGTGGCAGGCGCTGCGCTGCAATCCGGCACCTTGCTGTACTTGAGCCCGGGCCGCGGCCAGCTGCAGCTGGCCTGCGACGCAGGCTGCCGCCTGCTGCTGATCGGCGGTGCGCCCTTCAGGGAAGAAGTGCTGCTGTGGTGGAATTTCGTGGCGCGGGACGTCGCGGAGATCGAAGCTGCCACTGCTGACTGGAACCAGCACCATGAACGCTTTGGCACGGTGCGGGGCAGCCCCGCGCCATTGCTGGTCGCGCCCGATGTGGCGCAGCTGCGATTGCGGGGGAAACCTCCAAAATGAAAACCGCTGCCACTGCGCAGGTGAAATCCTGCCGGCGCGAAGCACCGCCACCTCATCACCACGGCATCCACAAGTTCCAAGGCAATCCCATGATCAAATTACTCGGCATTTCCGGCAGTCTGCGCGCGCAGTCCTGCAACACGGCGCTGGCGTGCTGCTGGTCTCGCCGGAGTACAACAACAGCCTCCCCGGTGTGTTCAAGAACGGCATCGACTGGCTGTCGCGGCCGCCCAGGGACAGCGCCGCGCTGTTCGCCAACCGGCCGGTGGCTGTGATCGGCGCCTCGCCGGGCGGCTTCGGCACCATCCTGGCCCAGAATGCCTGGCTGCCGGTGCTGAAAACCCTGGGCATGCGGCAGTGGTCGGGGGCCAAGCTGATGGTGTCGCAGGCCGGCAAGGTCTTTGACCCCGCCGGCAATCTGGTGGACGATGCCGTCCGCCAGCAACTGCGGGACTTTCTGCAAGGATTTGCGCAGTTCGTCCGCGACCAGAAAAAACCCTGACCCCACAGTAGCGTGATGAATTCCAGGCAAGGCCGTCTGTTCGTCGTCTCGGCGCCCTCCGGGGCCGGCAAAACCAGCCTGGTGCGCGCCCTGCTGCGCCAGCGCGTGGATCTGCGCGTCTCGGTGTCGCATACCACGCGCGCACCGCGGCCGCAGGAGGTCAACGGCCGTGACTACTGCTTCGTCTCGCAGCAAGAATTCCAGGAGCTGGTCGCCGCAGGCGCCTTCCTGGAACATGCCGAGGTGTTCGGCAATTTTTACGGCACCGGCCGCGCCCAGGTGGAAGCGGCGCTGGCCAAGGGCCTGGATCTGCTGCTGGAAATCGACTGGCAGGGCGCCCGCCAGGTGCGCCGGTCGCTGCCGGCCTGCGTCACCATCTTCATCCTGCCGCCCTCGCGTGAAACGCTGGAGCAACGCCTGCATTCGCGCGGCACGGACAGCGCCGAGGTCATCGCCCGCCGCCTCGGCGAGGCGCGCGAAGACCTGGAGCACTGGAGCGAGTTCGACTATGTGGTGGTCAACGACCGCTTCGAAGATGCGCTGCAGCAAATCGAGCGGATCCTGGACGGAGAAGGCGGCTCGTTGCGCGCCGATCGGCCCGGACTGAAGCCGCTGCTGGCCGCATTGCTGGCGTGAACGACGCCTTTCGCATAGACTGGCAGGTCTAACTTCTGTCAACCGAATTTTCAGGAAATCCGAGCAGTTATGGCACGCGTAACCGTCGAAGACTGTCTGCCCAACGTCGAGAATCTGTTCCAGCTGGTGCTGCTGGCCGCGCAGCGCGCGCGCCGCCTCGCCAATGGCGCCGAAGCCACGGTGCCGCTCGAGAACGACAAGCCGACGGTGCTGGCGCTGCGTGAAATCGCCGCCGGCAACATCACCCCGGAAATGCTGCGCGAGCCGGAGCCCGCGCCGGTGGTCGAGCCGGTGATGCCGGAGATGGAACACGAGGGTGGTTTCCGTGCGCCGCAATTCGGCCTCGGAGACTGACCGCAGCGCATCCGCATGGAGGTGGCTTCTTCATTGCTGGGGCTGCTGCCTGGTAGCAAACGCACCCCGGGACTGAAGGAGCTGCTCGCCAAGGTCGCCACGTACCTGCCCCCCGAACAGGTGGAGCGGGTACGGCAGGCGGCCGAATTCGGCGCCGAGGCCCACGAGGGCCAGACCCGCCTGTCCGGCGAACCGTACATCACGCATCCGGTCGCCGCCGCCGAAATCCTCGCCGACCTGCATCTCGACGCCGACACCATCATCGCGGCGATCCTGCACGACGTCATTGAAGACACGCCCACGCCCAAGCACGACATCGCCGCGCGCTTCGGCCATGACGTGGCCGAAATCGTCGATGGCGTCACCAAGCTCGACCAGGTGCGCTTCAAGAGCCGCCAGGAAGCGCAGGCGGAGAGCTTCCGCAAGATGCTGCTGGCCATGGTGCGCGACCTGCGCGTCATCCTGGTCAAGCTCGCCGACCGCACCCACAACCTGCGCACCATCGGTGTGATGGCGCCGGCCAAGCGCCGCCAGATAGCACGCGAGACTCTCGACATCTACGCGCCGGTGGCCGAGCGTCTCGGCCTGTACACGATGAAGCTGGAGCTGGAGGATCTGGGCTTTCGCACCCTGTATCCACACCGCTACCGCATCATCGAACGCGCCCTGAAGCGCGCGCGCGGCAACCAGAAGGAATTCCTCGGCAAGATCCGCGACCAGCTGGAGGCCGCGCTGGGCAAGTCCGGCATGGCCGGCCAGGTCGAAGCGCGCGAGAAGCATCTGTTCAGCATCTATCGCAAGATGCTGCGCAAGCATTCACCGCTGTCCGAGATCGTCGACGTCTACGGCCTGCGCATCATCGTGGCCACGCCCGACACCTGCTACCGCGCGCTGGGCGTGGTGCACAGCGTGTACAAGCCCATGCCGGGCCGCTTCAAGGACTACATCGCCATCCCGCGCGTGAACGGCTACCAGTCGTTGCACACCACACTGTTTGGTCCGAACGGCGTGCCCATCGAAGTGCAGATCCGCACCACCGACATGGATCAGGTGGCCGAATCCGGCATCGCCGCGCACTGGAAGTACAAGGAAGGCACCGAGGAAGGTTCGGCCCAGCAGGAACGCGCCCGTGCCTGGCTGTCGCATCTGGTGGAGATGCAGGAAGGCGGCAACAGCGAAGAGTTCATCGAGAGCGTCAAGGTCGATCTGTTCCCCGACAAGGTGTACGTGTTCACGCCCAAGGGCGAGATCCTGCGCCTGCCACGCGGCGCCACCATGGTGGACTTCGCCTACGCCGTGCACACCGACATCGGCAATCGCTGCGTGGCGGCCAAGGCCGATCGGCGTCTCACGCCGTTGCGCACCGTGCTGCGCAATGGCCAGACCGTGCAGATCATCACCGCCAAGGGCGCCAGTCCCAACCCGGCCTGGGTGAACTTCGTGGTGACCGCCAAGGCGCGCACCGCCATCCGCCACTACCTGAAGAACCTGCGTCATGGCGAAGCCGCGGAACTTGGCAAACGCCTGCTGAGCCAGGCGCTGGCCGAGTTCAAGCTGAGCATCGAAGGCCTGGATCCCGAGGCCCTGCGCACCGCCTTTGGCGAGCTGGTGGTGCGCGATCTCGGTGAGCTGTACGAGAAGATCGGCCTGGGCGAGCGGCTCGCGCCGCTGGTGGCGCGCCGCCTGCTGCCGGGCGAGAACCGCGCGGCGGGCATCAGCGAAACCGGCACGCACCTGCTGCCGCTGGCGGTGGCCGGCACCGAAGGTCTGCTGGTCAGCTACGCGCACTGCTGCTATCCGATTCCGGACGATGCCATCCTGGCCTTCCTCAGCACCGGCCGCGGCATCGTCATTCATCGCGAAACCTGCGGCAACGTCGAGGACTATCACAAGCATCCGGAAAAATGGCTGCCGGTGAGCTGGCAACATCAGGCCGGCCGGCTGTTCCAGTCCGAGATCCGCATCGAGACCGTCAACCGCATGGGCGTGCTGGCTGCAGTGTCGGCCGCGATCGCCGGCACGCAGACCAACATCAGTCACGTCACGCTGGAGCAGCGCGACGCCGAGACTTCGGTGATGATGTTCGTGCTCGATGTGCGCGATCGCCGCCACCTCGCGCAGGTGGTACGCACGGTGCGCCGTATGCCCGACGTGCTGCGCGTGGTGCGCACCCAGTCGGCCGCCACGTACCATCGCCGCCACGCCGATCCGGACGCCGCAGACGCCACCGAATCGTCCGACCCTCCCCATCCTTGAACCGACCTTCCGAGGCTCTCGCATGACTCACCAGATCATTCACACCGACCTGGCGCCCAAGGCCATTGGTACTTATTCGCAGGCCACGCGCGTCGGCAACACCGTTTATGTCTCGGGCCAGATCCCGCTCGACCCGAGCACCATGGAGCTGGTCAGCGGTGACATCGACGCGGAGATCCGCCGCGTGTTCGACAATCTGGCCGCCATCGCCGGGGCCGCCGGCGGTTCGCTGGCCCATGTCGTGAAGCTCAACGTGTTCCTGACCGACCTGGTGCACTTCCCGCGCGTCAACGAGATCATGGCCACCTATTTCAAAGAGCCCTATCCGGCGCGCGCGGCTGTCGGCGTCGCGGCGCTGCCCAAGGGGGTACGCGTCGAGATGGAGTGCATCCTGGCGCTGTGACAGCGATCACGCACTGGCCGGGTGGCTGGCGCCGATACTGGCCAGGTGTTCAACTCAGGAAAGGGCGGGTCATTTCTCGATCGACTGCGGGTGGCGCTACCCGGCGGCCTTGCCTGGCTTTGCCTCGCTCTGCCGCTGACCGCCCACGCGCAACGTTCGGTCGATGCGGGTGTCGAGCGGGCTGAAGAGCAGAGCTGGCTCAACCCCCAATCCGCCCTGCAACAGCTGGGCCCGTGGCAGGCCCTGGCCACGGACAGCGCCTCGCTGGCACGCCTGATCAGCGTGCAGACCATGATTTATGTCGATGACCGCCAGGACGCCAACGCGCGCAGCGGCATCGAGCGTCTGCAGGTGATGGCACGCAGCGGCAACAAGACCGCCCGGTTCGAATCACATCTGGCCGAAGCTTACCTGCTGTGCCAGCAGGACGACTTCGACGCCGCCCGCCGCCTGCTGCAACAGGCGGACACCGAGCTCGATGCGCTGATCACGCCGGCGGAGCGCTACCGGCTGCGCATGCTCGATGGCACGGTGTTCCATTCCCTGGGCCAGCTCGAGTCCTCCGTCGCCGCACAAGGTGAGGCCATCGAGATCGCGCAACAGATGCAGAGCCCGCCGCGCATCACGCGCGCCATGCTGCAGATGGCGCTGCTGCTGCTGCGCTCCGAGCAGCTCGAACAGGCCGAAGGCTGGCTGTCCCAGGCGCGCGCACTGGCCGTCGCCAATCACGACGAGGGTGCGCTCTCCACGGTGGCGCGCCACGAAGCCGACATCGCCGATCGGCGTGGTCAGCGTGATGTGGAACGCAAAGCCACCCGGGAATCGCTGCGCCACGCCGAGAACACCGGCAGCCGCAAGCTGCTGGCCGTGGCCTATACCAATCTGGCCGACTCCTACATGAAGTCCGGCGACTATCGCACCTCGCTCGACTACTCGAGGCAGGCACTGGTGCTGGCGCGCGCCATGCGCCGCTCCGGTCTGGAACAGACCATCGAATTCAATATCGGCATTGCCACCATCGGCCTTGGCCAGCTCACGGAAGGCAAACGCCTCACCGAGGCGGCCATCCAGAAGTCCGTGGATTCCAACAGCCTGACCGACGTGCAGGAAGGTCTGGACGAATACGCCGATGCACTGGAGCGCGCCGGCCAGTGGCGCGCGGCGGTGGCCATTCATCATCGCGGCGCGGCCGTGCGCAAGCAGCTCATGGACAAGGCACGCCAGCAGGCGCTGCTGGAGCTTTCGGCCAGGTTCGAGGACGAGCGCAAGATGCGCGAGATCGAGCTGCTGCGCCGGGACAACGCCCTGCAGAGCGCCAATCTGCGTGCCCAGCACCTGCAGCGCCAGACGGCGCTGCTGCTGGTGGTACTGATCGCCGGCCTGTGTGCGGTGCTGGCCTGGGCTTACGTGCGCTCCAAGCGCGTCAACGCGCGACTGCGCTATCTCAGCGAGCACGATCCGCTCACCGGCCTGCGCAATCGCCGTTTCTTCAACGAAAGCATCCTCGCCCCGCTGGCGCGCCAACCCTTCCGGGGTTGCCTGCTGCTGGTGGATCTGGATCATTTCAAGCTGGTCAATGACCGCTATGGCCATGCCGCGGGTGATCACGTGCTCGCCACGCTGAGCCAGCGGCTCGGCACGGCGCTGCGCAGTTCCGACCAGCTGGTGCGCTGGGGCGGCGAGGAATTCCTCGCGCTGCTCGAACCCATGAGCGAAGAGAATGCGCGCGCCACCGCACAGCGCCTGCTCGACGTGGTGCGCCAGGAAGCCGTGGCCTGGCATGGGGCTGCGGTGAACTGCACCATCTCCGTCGGCTACGCCAGCTTCCCGATCGCCGGTGCCAACACGCCGATCTCGTTGAATCGCGCCATCAGTCTGGTCGACAAGGCGCTCTATTACGCCAAGCAGCGCGGTCGCAACCGCGCCTGTCATATCCGCGCGGTGCGCGCGCACTCCGATCTGGATCTGAGCCGCATCAATGCGGACTTCGATGCCGCAGCCGCCGATCGCAGCGTCGATCTGGACGAGCTGGAGAACGAAGCGGCCTGAACACCCCGGACGCAGGTTCGATCGGCCCCTCGAAACCTGCGCAGTGCTTGCCTAGACTAGCGGCCTGATGCCCAGCCGCCCCGCCACCGCTGCCACCGCACCCGGCAGCTTCAGTGCCACCGTGCCGCTCGCCACACTGCGTGGCGTGGGTCCGGCCCTGGCCGCGAAGCTGGCGCGGCTGGGTGCGCACACGCTGGGCGATCTGCTGTTCATTCTGCCGCTGCGTTACGAGGATCGCACCCGCCTCACCCCCATCGGTGCGCTGCTGAGCGGCATGCATGCCGTCATCGAAGGCGAGATCCTGCTCTCCGAGATCGTATTTCGACGCCGCCGCCAGTTGCTGGTGCGTCTGGGGGATGGCTCGGGCACGCTGACGCTGCGCTTCTTTCATTTCTCCACGTCGCAGCGCGAAGGCCTGCCGCGCGGTGCGCGGCTGCGCTGCCATGGCGAAATCCGCCGCGGACCGCTGGGACTGGAGATCGTGCACCCCGAATATCGTCACGTCAGCGCACCGGTCGAACCGCTGGCGCAGACACTGACGCCCGTTTATCCAGCCACTGAAGGACTCACGCAGGGCCGACTGCGTCAGCTGGTGAACCACGCGCTCGACGAACTGCTGCCACACGCGCAACTCGAGCTGCTGCCCGACGCCATCCTCAAACCCCTGCGGCTGCCGACCCTGCGTGAAGCCCTGAGCTTCATGCACCGCCCACCCGTCGATGCGCGCATCGAGGAGCTCAGCACCGGCCAGCATCCCGCGCAACGTCGCCTGGCCTTCGAGGAACTGCTGGCGCACCAGCTCTCGCTGCTGGAACTGCGCGACCAGACCCGCCATGCCAGCGCACCGGCACTACCGGACAACGCAAAGCTGGCAGAGCGCCTGCGCGCTTCGCTGAGCTTTGCGCTCACCAGCGCCCAGTCACGCGTGCTGCAGGAGATCGAGACCGATCTGGCCAGTGCCATTCCCATGGCGCGGCTGGTGCAGGGTGACGTGGGCTGTGGCAAGACCGTGGTCGCAGCGCTGGCGGCGGCGCGCGCCATCGGCAGTGGCTGCCAGGTGGCCATGATGGCGCCCACCGAACTGCTGGCCGAACAGCACGGCCGATCCTTCGCGCGCTGGTTCGAACCGCTGGATGTGGTGGTGGCGCGATTGTCGGGCTCACTGAAGCGCGGCGCGCGCAAGAAGACCCTGCAGGTCATCGAGAGCGGCAGGGCACCGCTGGTGGTGGGCACACATGCGCTGTTCCAGGAAGCCGTGAACTTCACCAACCTGGGCCTGGTCATCATCGACGAACAACATCGTTTCGGCGTTCAGCAGCGGCTGTCGCTGCAACAGAAAGGCAGCGCACTGACACCGCATCAACTGATCATGACCGCCACACCCATCCCGCGCACGCTGGCGATGACGGCCTATGCCGACCTGGACGTTTCGGTGATCGACGAGCTGCCGCCCGGCCGCACCCCGATCCGCACCGTGGTACTGCCCGAGACGCGCCGCGCCGAGGTGGTGATGCGCATTGCGCAGAACTGCGCCGCCGGCCGGCAGGTCTACTGGGTGTGCGCGCTGATCGAAGAGTCCGAGGAGCTGCGCGCGCAGAATGCCGAAGAGACGGCCACGGCACTGGCCGCAGCGCTGCCGCAGCTGCGCGTGGGTCTTATCCACGGGCGCCTGGCGGCTGCCGAGAAGGATGCCATCATGCGGCGCTTTTCGGCCGGCGAGCTGCAGCTGCTGGTGGCCACCACCGTCATCGAAGTGGGCGTGGACGTGCCCAATGCCACCGTCATGGTGATCGAGAACGCCGAGCGCATGGGGCTGGCGCAGCTGCACCAGCTGCGCGGCCGTGTCGGTCGCGGCAGTCACGAGAGCAGCTGCGTGCTGCTGTATCGCGCGCCGCTGTCGCAGCTGGGACGTGAACGCCTGGCCGCCCTGCGCGACAGCAACGATGGTTTCGAGATCGCGCGACGCGATCTGCAGTTGCGCGGGCCGGGTGAACTGCTGGGCACGCGCCAGACGGGCCTGGCGCAGATGCGCGTCGCCGAGCTGGTGCGCGATGCGGATCTGCTCGACGGCGTACGCGCCGCCGCCGCCCAGCTGCAGCCACAACCTGGGATAGTGCGGCAGTTGATCGGCCGCTGGATCGGATCCGGAGAACAGTATGCCCGCGTCGGTTGATCCTTCCGCCGCGCGCGCCAGCCTGCGCTGGCGGCGCCTGGGCGAATTCGCCAGGCTGATGCGCCTGGACAAGCCCGTGGGCATCTGGCTGCTGCTGTGGCCGATGCTGTGGGCGCTGTGGTGCGCCTCGTCCGGCCGCCCTTCCGCACCGCTGCTGCTGATCTTCGTGGCAGGGACGGTGCTGATGCGCTCGGCCGGCTGTGTCATCAACGATTTCTGGGATCGCGACATCGATCCCAACGTGCAGCGCACGCGCATGCGGCCGCTGGCGCTGCGCACCGTGTCGCCCTACGAGGCGCTGGTGCTGTTTGCTGTGCTGGTGTTCGGTGCCCTGCTGCTGGTGCTGCAGCTCGACATCGTGACGCTGAAGTTCGCCTTCATCGGCGCAGGCTTGACCATCAGCTATCCACTGATGAAGCGTTTCTTTCCGCTGCCGCAGCTGTATCTCGGGCTGGCGTTCGGCTGGGCCGTGCCCATGGCCTTCGTGGCCACGCTGGGCCATGTGCCACGGGTCGGCTGGGTAATGCTGCTGGGCGCCGTGGCCTGGGCCGGCGTCTACGACACCTTCTACGCCATGGCCGATCGCGACGATGACCTGAAGCTCGGCGTGCGCTCCAGCGCCATCCTGTTCGGCGACCTGGATCTGCTGATGATCGGCGCACTGCAGCTCATGGTGCTGCTGTCGCTGGTGCTGATCGGACGGCTGATGCACTACGGCGGTTACTACCATCTCGGTGTGCTGCTGGGCGCGATGCTGTTCGCCTGGCAGCAGTGGATGGCGCGCGATCGCAGTCGCGCGCACTGCTTCGACGCCTTTCTCAACAACCGGTACTTCGGCGCCGCGGTGTTCGCCGGCTGGCTGCTGGAGCTGTCGACTCACCGCTAGGCGCGCGCCACTGCCCACACATCGACGCGCCGCAGACCGGCGTCGAGCAGCACCCGGGCGGCGGCGCGCGCCGTGCTGCCGGTGGTGATCACATCGTCGATCAGCGCCACATGCAGCGGCGGCAACGCCTGCGCGGCATGAAAGGCGCCGGCCACGTTCGCAATGCGCTGGCGCGCACTCAGATGGCTTTGCTCGGCGGTGGCACGGCTGCGCTGCAGCCAGTGTCGCTGCCAGGGCCGCTGCAGCGCCTGCGCGGTGAAACGCGCCAGCTCCTCGGCCTGGTTGTAGCCACGCCGGGCCAGCCGTGAGCCATGCAGGGGCATGGGCAGCAGGGCATCGGGCAGCGGCAGCGCTTCGGCCAGCACGGCATCCGCAAGCAGAGTGCCGAGGATGCGCGCCTGGTAAGGCTGATCGTGAAATTTGAGGCCACGGATCATGGCGTCGACAGGCGGTCCGAAGCGGAACGGGGCCAGGCGCAGCGCCGGCCCGAACGCGGCGCCGCCGCCCGACATGGCTGCGAAAGGCAGCGCTCCGCGCCCCGGCCGCCACGCGACCACCGCCAGCGGCTGGCGCGGCAGCGCCGCCTCGCACAGCGCGCACAGATCCAGCGGGCGCCCGCGCCGCAGCTGTCCGGGCGCCTGACAGAGCGCACAGCGCGGCGGGCACAACGCGATCGTCAACCGCGCGAGCCATCTTGAGTTGACAGTGTCTCGGCCGATCGCGAACATGCCGCAGTCTGTGCTGCCGCCGGCGCGGCAGAACATTCGCAAAATCAACCGTTTGGAGTCGAAACAGCCATGAGCCCGCTGCCCCCGTCCGCCACCGAGCCGCGCCACGACTGGAGCCGCGCACAGGCCGAAGCGCTGTTCGCCCTGCCGTTCTCCGACCTGATCTTCCAGGCGCAGAGCGTGCATCGCGCCTGCCACGAACCGAACACGGTGCAGATGAGCACCCTGCTCTCCATCAAGACCGGCGCCTGCCCCGAGGACTGCGCCTACTGCCCGCAGAGCGTGCGCTACGACACCGGCCTGCCGCGCGAAACCCTGCTGCCACTGGAAACCGTACTGGAACGCGCACGCGCCGCGAAGGCCGCCGGCGCCACACGCTTCTGCATGGGTGCCGCCTACCGCTCACCCAAGGCGCGCGAACTGACACAGATCGCCACCATGGTGCGCGAGGTGGGCAAGCTGGGGCTGGAGACCTGCGCCACGCTGGGCATGCTGACGCCCGCGCAGGCCGGCGAACTGAAGGACGCGGGGCTCGACTACTACAACCACAACGTCGACACCTCCGAAGAGTTCTATAAAGAGATCATCACCACGCGCACCTACCAGGATCGTCTCGACACGCTCTCGGCGGTGCGCGACGCGGGCCTGAAGGTCTGCTGCGGTGGCATCGTCGGCATGGGCGAGAGCGTGGCCGACCGCGCTGGCATGCTGGTGACGCTGGCCAACCTGCCGGTGCAGCCGGAGAGCGTGCCCATCAACCAGCTGGTGCGCGTGCCGGGCACGCCGCTGGATCATGGCCAGGATATCGATCCGTTCGATTTCGTGCGCACCATTGCCGTGGCGCGCATCATGATGCCGCGCTCCTTCGTGCGCCTGTCCGCCGGCCGTACCGAGATGAGCGATGAACTGCAGGCGCTGGCCTTCCTGGCGGGCGCGAACTCCATCTTCTATGGCGAGAAGCTGCTGACCACGGGCAATCCGGACGTGCAGGGTGATCGGCGCCTGTTCCAGCGCCTCGGCATCCAGGCCGCCGCTGCCACGCATGCCGAAGTGGGCGTGTGCGACGCGCACGAGCTGCCTGCGCACGGCGATGCCTGCGCCGCGGAGGTCTGCCAGCATCCTGGCGCCGGCGCGCCCGCGCACGCCGCGAACTGATCGCGGAGCACCTGCATGCGGCGTGATCCCGCGCTGCTGGCCGAGCAGCTTGCTGCCATCGACGCGGCCGCGCGGCGCCGGGTCCGGCAGATCATCGAGCGCTGCGCGCCCGGCTCCGACCAGCCGGGCAGTGGCGCCGGCGTGCAGCTGCAGGTCGGCGGCCGCACGCTGCTGAATTTCTGCAGCAATGATTACCTCGGCCTGGCGCGCCATCCGCAAATCGCCGCATCACTGCGCGCGGCTGCGACCCACTGGGGCACCGGCAGCGGCGCCGCGCATCTGGTCAGCGGCCACAGCGCCGAGCATCACGCACTCGAAGAAGAACTCGCCGCCTTCACCGGCCGCGCGCGTGCGCTGCTGTTCTCCACCGGCTACATGGCCAATCTCGGCGTCATCGATGCCCTGAGCGGCCGTGGTGAAGTGGTCGTCGAAGATGCGCTGAACCACGCCTCGCTGCTCGATGGCGCGCAGCTGGCCGGCGCGCGGCTGCGCCGCTACGAACATGCCGACGCTGCCGACGCAGCGCGGCTGCTGCAGACGCCGCAGGCCACGCTGCTGGCCACCGATGGCGTGTTCAGCATGGACGGCGACGTCGCGCCGCTCCCCGCACTGGCCGGGACCGCGCTGGCGCAGCACAGCTGGCTGCTGGTCGATGATGCGCATGGCTTCGGCGTGCTGGGTGCCCAGGGCGCGGGCAGCGCGAGCGAAGCAGGGCTCGGCGCCCGCGAAGTACCGCTGCTGATGGGCACGCTGGGCAAGGCCTGCGGCTGCTTCGGCGCCTTCGTCGCCGGCGATGCCGACGTCATCGAGTACCTGTTGCAGAAGGCGCGCACCTTCATCTTCACCACGGCATTGCCGCCGGCGCTGGCCGCAGCGACCCGCACGGCCCTGCAGCTGGTGCGCGCCGGCGATGAACGCCGCGCCCATCTGCAGCGGCTGATCAGCCGCTTCCGTGCGGCAGCGCTGAGTGCGCAGCTGCCGTTGCTGCCGTCGCGCACGCCGATCCAGCCGCTGCTGCTGGGCGATTCCGCCGCGGCACTGGCTCTGAGCCAGCAACTGGCCGAGCGCGGCTTCTGGGTCAGCGCCATCCGTCCGCCCACCGTACCGGCCAACAGCGCGCGTCTGCGCATCACGCTGAGCGCCGCACACAGCGAGGCGCAGGTCGATGCGCTGTGCAATGTATTGGCCGAGCTGTGGCGTCATTGGCCGCGACCCACGGCGGGACTGGCGTGAACAGCGCTGGCATGAGCACCCAGGACTTGAATGCAGCGCGCCTGCGGGCCGCACACATCGTGCCACTGAACGCGGAGCAGGGGGGTTGCGGTCCGGCGTTGGTGCTGCTGCATGGCTGGGGCATGAACCTGCGCGTGTTCGATGCGCTGTGCGCACGCCTGCAGACCCGCTTCACCACCTGGGCCATCGATCTGCCCGGCCATGGCCGCAGCCCGTGGCGCGACGGACTCACGCAGGAGGATTTGCTCGCCAGCGTGCGCGCAGTCCTGCCACCGCGGCCGCTGCTGCTGGGCTGGTCGCTGGGCGGGCAGGTGGCATTGCGATTGGGTGCCGAGTCAGTGGTGCAGGCGCGCGCGCTGCTGCTGCTGCATTCCACACCGCGTTTCGTGCGCAGCGAGGAGTGGGCCTGGGGCCTGGCGCCCGAGGTGCTGCAGGGCTTTGCCAGCCGCCTGGGGCGCGATGCGCGCCAGACGGTGTTCGATTTCGTGGAGCTGCAGGTGCGCGGCAGCGCCGCGGCCGGGAGCACGCTGGCGCAGTTGCGCGCGGCGTTGCAGGAGCAGGGCATGGCGCAGGCGCCGGCGCTGCAGCTGGGCCTGGACTGGCTGCGTGACCAGGACCTGCGCACGCTGGCGCGCAGCGTGAGCTTGCCCGCGCTGGTGGTGGGTGGCCAGTATGATCGGGTCACGCCACCGCAGGCGCAACGCGCACTGGCCGGGCTGTTGCCGGATGCGCGGCATCTGGAACTGCGCCGCGCCGGACACGCGACTTTTCTGTCCCATCTGGATGAACTGATGCCCGCCCTCGATGCGTTTCTCGATCCCTGGAGTGCGGCGGCATGAGTGATGCGGATTTCCAGCTCGACCGGCGCGCGCTGGCGCGCTCCTTCGATGCCGCCAGCACCCGCTACGAGCGTGCCGCCCACCTGCAGCAGCTGGTGCGCCAGGAGTTGCTCGGTCGCCTGGATTTTTTTCGACTGGAACCACAACGCATCCTGGATCTGGGCTGCGGCACGGGCCTGGGCAGCGCGGCACTGGTGAAGCGTTTTCCGCGCGCGCAGGTGATGGCAGTGGATCTGGCGCCCGGCATGCTGCGCGAGGCGCGCCGCCATGCACGCTGGTGGAAGCGTTTTTCCCGTATCTGCGCCGATGCCAACGCGCTGCCACTGGCCGATGGCAGTGTGGATCTGATCTTCAGCAACCTGATGCTGCAGTGGTGCGATCAGCCGGATCGCGTATTCGCAGAACTGCGCCGCGTGCTGAAGCCGGGCGGTCTGCTGCTGTTCGCCACCTTCGGACCCGAAACACTGCGCGAGTTGCGCGCCGCCTGGTCGGTGGTCGATGACCGGCCGCATGTCAGCCTGTTCCCGGACGTGCAGTCGCTGGGCAATGGCATGATGCATGCGGGCCTGGCCGAGCCGGTGCTGGACGGAGAGAACTACCGGCAGTTCTATCCCGATGTGCGCAGCCTGATGCAGGAGTTGAAGAGCATCGGGGCCCACAATGCCGCGCGCGAGCGGCGCCGCGGCCTGACCAGCCCGCGCCAGCTGCAGAAGGTGCTGGCCCATTACGAGCAGCATCGCGAGGCGCGGGGTCTGCCCGCCAACTACGAAGTGCTGTATGGCGCCGCCTTCGGTGCCGCGCCCCGCAACGAGTTCGGCATCCCCGAATTCGGCATCCCGGTCACCGCCATTGGCCGGAGGCGCTCTTGAGAGGTTGCTTTGTCACGGGCACGGACACTGGCGTCGGCAAGACCCTGTGCTCCCAGGGCCTGATCCTGGCGCTGGCCAGCCGCGGCCTGAAGGTGGCAGCCATGAAGCCGGTGGCCTCGGGGGCCGACTTCGACCCGCAGCGGCCCACCCGGCTGGTGAGCGAAGACGCCACGGCCCTGCGCTCGGTGAGCAACGTCGATCTGCCGTATGGGGACCTGAACCCCTACTGCTTCAAAGAACCCATTTCACCGCATATTGCGGCAGATTTGGCTGGTATTGATATTGAAATAGAAACAATTCTGCGGCATCTGCGCGCTCTGGCGGCGCGCTCCGAAGCCGTGGTCGTAGAGGGGGCCGGAGGCTTCCTGGTCCCGTTGAACGATCGGCAGGACATGGCCGAGCTGGCGCGCGCCGTGGCCTTGCCGGTGGTGCTGGTGGTGGGGCTGAGGCTGGGTTGCCTGAATCACGCCTTCCTGACGGCCGAGGCGATCCGCAGCCGCGGTCTGCCCTTCGCGGGCTGGATCGCCAACGCCATCGATCCGCAGTTCGAACAGGCCGAAGCCAACCTCGCCACCCTGCAGCAGCAACTGGGTGCGCCGCTGGCGCGGCTGCCGTATGGCGTCCGCGCGGCAGCGGCCGGGGCACAGCTCGCCACCAGCCTCGGCCGATGGTTCGAGAAAACCTGACCAAGCGCATGTAAACCATTGATTGGCAAGCGCTGATCTTCGTATCATGCGGCCTGCTCAACCACTGCCAAGGCTCACTATCAAGTGGCCAGCGCCGAGGTCATAACACTGGCTCCGCATTGCGCGCTCACCCCGCGCGGCGCCTGGCTGTTCTTTGCCAGTGTGTGCCTGCCCTGCCTGTGTGTGGCCTTCATCTGCCTGTCGCGCGGCTTCTGGCCGGTGCTGCCGTTCGCGGGGCTGGAATTGCTGCTGCTGGGTCTGGTGCTCCGGCACAGCATGCGCCGCCGCCTCGATACCCAGGTGCTGACGTTGGACGAAGATCACGTGGCCATCGAAACGCGCTTTCGGCAGCGGGTCAGCTGTGTCGTGTTTTCGCGGCACTGGGCACAGGTTAAACTGCGCCGCGCTGACAAGGCCTTGCACGCGAGCCGTCTGATGATCGAGTCGCACGGCCGCAGTATCGAGGTGGGGAATTTCCTGAATGATGACGAGCGACACGCACTGGCCGGCCGCTTGATGCGTCTGGTCGGTCGGGTCAACGAGTCGCCGCCCCTGGGTGACGAGCCAGCAACCAAAGGCCTTTAAGAGACCAAGATGCAGAAATCCGGATCGCTCGCCGCCCTTGCGGCCATCGCCTCCCTGGCAGCGCCCGCCGCGCACGCGGCGTGGACGCTGAACATGACGCCCGGCATCACGGAGATTTCCCGCACCGTCTACTCGCTGCACATGATGATGCTGTGGGTGTGCGTGGCGCTGGCCACCTTCGTTTTCGGCTGGATGATTTATTCCATCGTCCGCTTCCGCAAGTCGAACGGCGCGGTGCCCGACACCAAGCTGGTGCACAACACCCGCGCCGAGATCGTCTGGACCGTGGTGCCGGTGATCATCCTGATCGCCACCGCCGTGCCGGCCGCGCGCACGCTGATCATGACCGATGATGCCGCGGGCACCGAGCTCACCATCCGCGTGACCGGCTACCAGTGGAAGTGGGGCTACGAGTACATCGACAGCGGTGTCACCGTGCTCTCCACGCTGGATCGCGCCAGCAACAGCGCGCGCCAGCTGCAGTCCGGCATCGATCCGGCCAGCGTCCAGAACTACCTGCTGAACGTCGATCATCCGCTGGTGGTGCCGGCCGGCACCAAGGTGCGTCTGCTGATCACGGCGCAGGACGTGATCCATTCCTGGTGGGTGCCGGCGCTGGCGATCAAGAAGGATGCCATCCCCGGCTTCGTCAATCAGGCCTGGTTCAAGATCGACGCCGACAAGACCGGCTTCTTCCGCGGCCAGTGCGCCGAACTGTGCGGCCGCGACCATGGCTTCATGCCGGTGGTCGTCGAAGTGAAGAGCAAGGAAGACTTCGCCGCCTGGCTGAAGACCCAGCAGAGCGAACAGCAGGCCGCAGCGGCATCCGCCGCAGGCGCGGCCGCGGGCTGACCCCCGGCCGGCAGCAGCGCATCCCATTACGACAGAATTGCTAACGGGTAACCGATCATGGCTCAACACGAACACGCCGCGACCCACGACGAGCACCACGACCACAAGCCCTCGGGCATCTGGCGCTGGCTGTCGACCACCAACCACAAGGACATCGGCACGCTGTACCTGGTGTTCTCGGGCATCATGTTCTTCATCGGCGGCTCGATGGCCATGGTCATCCGCGCCGAGCTGTTCAAGCCCGGGCTGCAGTTCGTCGATCCGGCGCTCTTCAACTCACTGACCACCGTGCATGCGCTGGTCATGGTGTTCGGCGCGGTGATGCCGGCCTTCACGGGTCTGGCGAACTGGATGATCCCGCTGCAGGTCGGCGCGCCGGACATGGCGCTGCCACGCATGAACAACTTCAGCTTCTGGATCCTGCCGTTCGCCTTCACGCTGCTGCTGGCCACTTTCTTCGTGCCGGGTGGCGCACCGGCCGGCGGCTGGACGCTGTATCCACCGCTGGTGCTGCAGGCCGGTGACGGCTTCCCGATGAGCATCTTCGCCATCCATCTGATGGGCGCCTCCTCCATCATGGGCGCGATCAACGTGATCGTGACCATCATGAACATGCGCGCACCGGGCATGACGCTGCTGCGCATGCCGATCTTCGTGTGGACCTGGCTGATCACCGCCTACCTGCTGATCGCGGTGATGCCGGTGCTGGCCGGCGCGGTCACCATGCTGCTGACCGATCACTTCTTCGGCACCAGCTTCTTCAGCGCCGCGGGCGGCGGCGATCCGGTGCTGTTCCAGCACCTGTTCTGGTTCTTCGGGCACCCCGAGGTCTACATCATGATCCTGCCGGCCTTCGGCGTGGTCTCGGAGATCATCCCGACCTTCTCGCGCAAGCCGCTGTTCGGCTACGAAGCCATGGTGTACGCCACGGCCTCGATCGCCTTCCTGTCCTTCATCGTGTGGGCGCACCACATGTTCACGGTGGGCATGCCGCTGGCCGGCGAGATGTTCTTCATGCTCTCCACCATGCTGATCTCCATCCCCACCGGCGTGAAGGTGTTCAACTGGTGCACGACCATGTGGCGCGGTTCGCTGTCCTTCGAGCCGCCCATGCTGTTCGCCATCGCCTTCCTGTTCCTGTTCACGATGGGTGGCTTCTCGGGCCTGATGCTGGCCATCGCGCCGGCCGACTTCCAGTACCAGGACACCTACTTCGTCGTGGCGCACTTCCACTACGTGCTGGTGCCGGGCGCCGTGTTCTCCATCATGGGGGCCACCTACTACTGGCTGCCGAAGTGGACCGGCCACATGTACGACATGCGGCTGGCGAAGTGGCACTTCTGGTGCTCGGCCATCTTCGTCAATGTGCTGTTCTTCCCGCAGCACTTTCTGGGCCTGGCCGGCATGCCGCGCCGCATCCCGGACTACGCCACGCAGTTCGCCGACTGGAACATGGTCTCGTCGCTGGGCGGCTTTGCCTTCGGTGCCTCGCAGCTGCTGTTCCCGTACATCATCTGGAAGTGCGTGCGTGGCGGCGAGAAGGTGGGCGCGCGCGCCTGGGAAGGTGCGCATGGCCTGGAGTGGGAAGTGCCGTCGCCGGCGCCCTATCACACCTGGGATGAAGCCCCTTCGCCGACCCTGATGGCCCATGGCGCCGAGCACTGATGTCGCGCTGATGAGCGAGGAACTGAAACGCAAACGCCGGGTGCGTCGCAGCGCCCTGCTGCTGGTGCTGCTGGCGCTGACGGTCTATGGCGGCTTCATATTCATGGCCGTCATGCGGAGCAGGGCGTGAACGGACCCGCCGAACTCGCGCGCAACAACAGGCGCCTCACCTGGAAGCTGGCGGCCTTCGTGGCCGGCAGCTTCGCGTTCGGCTTTGCCCTGGTGCCGCTGTACGACGTGCTGTGCAAGGCCGTCGGCATCGAAGACAAGGACAACCTGCGCCGCGCCACGCAGCTCGAGCAGGCGCCCGATCCCAACCGCCTGGTCACCGTGGAATTCCTGACGCAGCTGCCCACTGTCGGCCAGTGGGATTTCCAGCCGGTGGTGAAGACCCTGCAGGTGCACCCCGGCCAGCTGTATGAGGCGCAGTTCGTCGCGCACAACCTCAACGTGAACAGCGTCGTGACCCAGGCCATCCCGGATCTGGCGCCATCGCAGGCCACCGTCTGGTTCCACAAGACCGAGTGCTTCTGTTTCTCGCCGCAGAATTTCGCCGGTGGCCAGCAGCGCACACTGTCGGTGCGCTTCTTCGTGGATCGCGAACTGCCACGCTTCGTCGACCGGCTGACGCTCAGCTACACCCTGTACAATCTTGATACGCAGCCCGCAAAGCTCGCGGCCAGGTAATCGACCGAGAATCGAGGGAATTGCTCCATGGCACACGCAGCAGACTCCAGTAAATACTACATCCCGCACGGCAGCCCATGGCCCATCTTCGGCTCGGTGACGCTGTTCATCCTGATGACCGGTCTCATCGCGCTGTTGAACGACTGGACACCCTCGCTGGGCGGCTGGTCGCTGCTGCCGGGCTTCGTGCTGCTGGCCGCCATGTTCTTCGGCTGGTTCCGCGATGTGATCGGCGAGAACCAGGCCGGCATGTTCAACCCCGCGGTGGATCGCTCCTTCCGCATGGGCATGATCTGGTTCATCTTCTCCGAGATCATGTTCTTCGCCGCCTTCTTCGGTGCGCTGTTCTATGCCCGCGAACTGTCGGTGCCCTGGATCAGCGGTGAGGGCGTGAAGGTCTTCAACCGGCTGATCCTGTGGCCGGACTTCACCTCGGCCTGGCCCAGCAATGGTCCGGCGCATCTGAGCCCGCGCGGTGACGGCAGCTTCGAGACCATCCCGGCCTTCGGCCTGCCGGCCATCAACACCCTGATCCTGCTGACCAGCGGCTTCACCGTGACCATGGCGCATCACTCGCTGAAAGAGGGCAAGCGCGGCGCCCTGGCCGTGTGGCTGGCGCTGACCTTCCTGCTGGGCTTCACCTTCGTCGGCTGCCAGGCCAGCGAGTACATGGAGGCCTATCGCGAGAAGGGCCTGCAGCTGGGCACCGGCGTGTACGGCTCCACCTTCTTCATGCTGACCGGCTTTCACGGCCTGCACGTCACCATCGGCGCCATCATGCTGCTGGTGATCTGGCTGCGCTGCCTGAAGGGCCACTTCACGCCCAGGCAGCACTTCGCCTTCGAGGCCGTAGCCTGGTACTGGCACTTCGTGGACGTGGTCTGGCTCGGTCTATTCGTGTTCGTCTACTGGATCTAGGGGGATTCATGCTGAAGTCATTTTTGCGCCCGCGCACGTTCGCGGGCCTCGTCGCGCTGTGCGCGGCGGGCGGCGCGTTCGCGGCCAACACCTGCAAGCCGACCACGGCCCTGGGCATCGCCCAGCGGGCGCTCGACTACGCCGAAATCCAGAACGTCATGAGCAGCTACTCCGATTACTACGCGCTCAATGACTTCGACCACACGCTGGCGCTGTTCGCGCTGAACATGGCGGACGTGTCCTACCACACGCCCATGGGCCCCACCGGCGCCGCGGCCATCCGCGCCAATCTGATGGAGCGCAAGAAGAAGCACGAGGCCGGCCAGGATCCGGTGGGCCAGCTGCACGTGCATCCGAACAGCACGGCGATGATCGAAGTGGCCGGCGACGGCAAGACCGCCAAGGGCGTGTGGGATTCCTTCGGTCCGGACGTGGCCGGCGCCGACGAAGTGGGCAACTGGCTGTACCTGCGCAAGGCCGTGGATTTCATCAAGGTCGATGGCGTGTGGAAGATCTGGCACATGCAGGACTATCCGGTGTTCAACACGCCGTACAACAAGAGCATCACGCAGAGCGCCAAGGAAGGATTCAACGATCGTCGTCCGCCGCCCACTGCTGCGGGGGGCGCTGCAGGCGCCGCTCCGGGTGCGCCCGGCGCAGCCGGTGGTGCCGGTGGTGCCGGTGCTGCGCCTGCCGGCGGCCCGCCGCCGGGCGGTGCGCCCGGTGGCAGCAGCGTGAAGCTGCAGATCTATGACGGCAAGAACGAACCCATCGGCCCGAAGCTGCCGGAACCGTACTGCAGCTTCGACCCGAAGGGCGCGTACTGATCGGCCTGCCGAGCCGGCGCATCATGCGTACCCGCCCGCTGATGGGGATGTTGCTGGCGCTGTGCGCCCTGGTGTCGATCGGCACCCGGGCGCAGGCGCAGACCCGGTGGATCGAAGCCAACGGCGTCAGCCTGCGCTACGAGCTCACGGGGCAGGGCGGGCACACCATCGTGCTGTTGCACGAGATGGGCATGACGCTGGAGAGCTGGGATCTGATCCTGCCACAGCTCGCGGCCAGTCACCGCGTGCTGCGCTACGATCTGCGCGGCTTCGGGCTGTCGGAGAAGATCCGCGGCGTCATCACCTTCGAGGATGAGGTTGCGGACCTGCGCGCACTGCTCGACAAGCTGGGCATCAGCGGCAAGGTGACGCTGGTCGGCGGCGCCGTGGGCGCTGCCGTGGCGCTGGATTTCGCCGCCACCTATCCGGAGCGGGTGGAGGGTGTGTTCGCGATGAGCCCCGCGGCCGGCACCGACGGCTACGCCCGCAGTGTGGGTTCGATGACGGCAGCGGCGCGCGCCGAGCGCTCCGCCATGCGGCCGCTGCTCGATGCCGACATGCCGGACATCTATCCCGACAGCATTGCCGGCGGCGCAGAGCGCCGGGCGCGCTTTCGCGCCATGCAACTCTCCACCGACACCACCAGCATGGCAGCCACCCTGCGCATGATCGCCATCACCGATTTCAGTGGCATCTTCGCGCGCATCCGCTGTCCCACGGTGATCGCTGCGGCGGCGCTGTATCAGGCGCGTCCGGTGGCGCAGATGCAGGCCATGGCTGACCAGATCAAGGGCGCGCGACTGGAAGTGCTGCAGACCGGACACTTCATGGCGAGCCAGTCACCGGAATTGTTGCTGCCGGTGCTGCAGAAGTTCTTCACGCAGATCGGAATCTGAAGTACCGCGCAGAGTGGGCGCTGGCCACTCGCGGGGCGCTCAGCCTTTGAGCTGGCTCACCAGCCGCACGCCCAGCATCACCAGCGCCGAACCCGCCAGCTGCAACAGCGTGATGGGTTCGTGCAGCAGTGCTCCGGCCAGCAGCAGCGTGAACACGGGACCGAGCGAGGCGACGATGGCCGTGGGGCCGGCGCCCAGACGCCGCATGGCCTCCGACACCATCCAGATCGGCAACACCGTGGAGAACACCGCCATCGACAGGCTCAGCGCCTGCACCTGCCACACCTGCGCCAGATCGTGCAACGGCCGCAGCAGCGCGAACTGCACCAGACTCAGCACGCAGGCAATGCCGGTGGCGCCGGCGGCCACGCGCGCCGCGCCCAGCCGCTGCAGGATGGAACCGGCGCGGATCATGTAGAGGGCGTAGGTGAGGGCACTGGCGAACACCAGCGGCGCACCGAATTCGATGCGCCCGGCCTCGGTGTGCAGATCGTTGACCACCACCAGCGCCACGCCCACGTAGCTCAGTGCCAGCGCGGCGACGAGCCGGCCACTCAGGCGCCGACCCTTCAGCAGCGCCGAGATCAGCACCACCAGCGTCGGGTAGATGAACAGGATCACGCGCTCCAGCGAAGCAGTGATGTACTTCAGGCCCAGGAAGTCGAGATAGCTGGAGAGGTAGTAGCCGAGAAAACCCAGCGCCAGCAGTTCACGCCAGTCGGCGCCAGTGAGGCGCAGCGGCGCGCTGCGCTGGGCGGCATAGCCCATCAGCAGGAACAGCGGCAGCGAGTAGGCCATGCGCAGCGCCAGCAGCGTGGTGGCATCCACGCCGTACGCGTACGCGCTCTTGACGAAGATGGCCTTGAACGCGAATCCCAGCGCACCCAGCGCCGCGAAGATCAGGCCAAGGGTGCGCGGCGCGCGCGGCGGCTCAGCGGCCAACGCCGTTCGGGGTGATCCAGCCCACCCAGTACGAGATCATCAGCAGCAGGAACAGGCCGATGGACAGGCCCACGCGCAGCGACAGGGCGCGCACCATCTTTTTCGAGTCCCCGCCGCGCGCCAGCTGGAACAGCGCCGAACCCAGGCTGCCGACGATGGCCAGCAGCAGCACGATCACCACGATCCGCAAACCGTCATTCATTCGTAAAGTATAGATCGGCGCCCAGGCACCGCCCTAGTACAATGCACCCCTTATGCGCCTGCAATTCGATCTGGGCACCCGACGCTTCAGCGCCTCGCCATGGTTCCTGCTGCTGACGGCAGCCGGCATGGCGCTGTTCATCGCGCTCGGCCGCTGGCAGTGGCATCGGGCCGCCGAGAAACAGGCCATGGAAGATGCCTTTGCGCGTGGCACCCTGGCCATCACACCGCTGGGACAGCAGCCGCTGACGGACATCGCCCGTTACACGCAGTTGCAGGTGCACGGCCGCTACGACGGTGCGCATCAGTTCCTGCTCGACAACCTCTCCCGCGACGGCCAGGCCGGCTACGAGGTGCTCACGCCGCTGCGACTCGACGATGGGCGGGTGCTGATGGTGAATCGCGGCTGGCTGCCGGGCGGCGGCGATCGTCGCCAGTTGCCCGATGTGCAGCTGGACGACGGCCCGGCCGTCACGCTGGTGGGGCGCTACGACCATCTGCCGGTCACTGCCCTGGCGATGGGGCGCGCCGCGCCCGCTGCGCAGGCCAGCTGGCCCAAACTCACCAGCTTTCCCACCAGCGCCGAACTCGCGGCGGCGTTGCAGTCTGCCGAACCAGCCGGCGGCGGCACGCTGCAGGAAGGGCAGCTGTTGCTGGACGCCGATCAATCCCGGGGCTATCGCCGCGACTGGCAGCCGGCCAGCGCGCAGTTCGGTCCGGCGCGTCATCTCTCCTATGCCATTCAGTGGTGGGGTCTGGCAGCATTGGCGGCCCTTTTGTTCATCGTGATGAACCTGAAGAAGCGCCCCGCATGAATTCCGCCACCGCCCGTTCGCGCGGCCCGCTGATCGGCCTCGCCCTGCTGTTCATGGCGCCATTGGCCGTGTCGTTCTGGCTGTACTACGGCACTTCCTGGCGGCCTGCCGGCCAGACCAACCATGGCGTATTGATCGAACCACCGCAGCCCCTGCCGGCCATTTCACTCGCGCCGCTGGGCGGCGGTGCGCCCGGCAATCCGTTGAACAATGGCAAATGGTCGCTGGTGTATGTCGGCGGCGGCGAGTGTGCCGCGGACTGCCAGCAGGCGCTGGTGTTCGCGCGCCAGGTGTACCTGGCCATGGGACGGCTGGCCGACCGCGTACAGCGCGTATTCCTGGCCACCGGCAGCTGCTGCAACGAGAGCTGGCTGTCCGCCGAACAGGGCGGCCTGATCACGCTGCCAGCCGCCGGGGCCGGCGAACTGCTGGCGCGCTTTCCGGCGCAGGATCAGGCGCACCAGCTGTTCGTCGTCGATCCGCTGGGCAATCTGATGATGAGTTACGATGCGCGCACCGACCCCAAGGGCCTGCGCGAAGACCTGAAGAAGCTGCTGAATCTCTCGCATATCGGCTGATGACTGCACGTCCCGAAATCATTGCCCGCCGTTTCACCCTGGCCGCGTTTGCGCTGTGCCTGGTGGTGGTGGTGCTGGGCGCCTATGTGCGCCTCTCGAACGCCGGGCTGGGCTGCCCCGACTGGCCTGGCTGCTACGGCCACTTCACGCCCGCCACCGCCGGCATTGCCGATCATGAATCCCTCGGCAAGGCCTGGAAGGAGATGGTGCATCGCTACGCCGCAGGCACGGTTGGCTTGCTGATCGTGGTGCTGGCGGCCCTGGCCATCCACTGGCGTGGGCGTCGCCTGCTGAACCTGCCGCTGTCGATCGCGCTGCTGATGATCGTGGTGGTGCAGGGCCTGTTCGGCATGCTCACCGTCACCTGGCAGTTGACGCCACTCGTGGTCACGCTGCATCTGCTGTTTGGCCTGACGACGTTGTCACTGCTATGGTGGCAACTGCTGTCACTGCTGCGCCGGCAGCACGGCGCCTGGGGCATGCAGACCATCTACCGCGGCGCCGGGCTGCGCCACGCCTGCCACATCGCGCTGATCGGCCTGATCGCGCTGGCCGTGCAGATCGCGCTGGGCGGCTGGACCAGCAGCAATTACGCCGCCGTGGCCTGCCCGGATCTGCCCACCTGCCAGGGATCCTGGTGGCCGGAGGCGGATTTCCGTGATGCCTTCGTGCTGTGGCGTGGCCTGGGCGTCAATTACCAGGGCGGCGTACTGGAGCAGCTCGCGCGCGTGGCCATCCACTTCACGCATCGCCTGGGTGCACTGGTCGCCACGCTGGCGCTGCTGTGGGCTGCCTTCAGCGTGCTGCGCGCACGCACCGATCGCGTGGCGCGCGGCAGTGCCATCGCGGTGCTGGCAGCGCTGGCATTGCAGCTGCTCATCGGCGTGTCGATGGTGAAATTCGGCTTCCCGCTGTGGCTGGCCACCGCGCACAATGCCGGCGCTGCGCTGCTGCTGCTGTCGGTCATCGCCCTGAACCGATCGCTGCGGCCTTGAAACCAAGCGCCGCGCCGCCTGCGATGAGCACCAGCCAACCCGTCAGCCAGTCCTCCACGAGCCTCGCGCACTGGCGCGACTACCTGACATTGACCAAACCCAAGGTGGTCATGCTGATCGTGCTGACCTCCGTCGTCGGCACACTGCTGTCCACGCCCGGCCTGCCGCCGCTGGATGCGCTGCTGCTCGGCAATCTGGGCGTGGCGCTGGCGGCCGCCTCTGCCGCCGCAATCAATCACGTGCTCGACCAGCGCATCGATGCGCACATGAGCCGCACGCGCGCGCGCCCATTGCCCACCGGCCACCTGCGCACGCCGCAGGCCCTGCTGTTCGCGCTGGTGCTGGGCAGCGCCTCGATGCTGATCCTGGCGCTGTGGGTGAATCTGCTGACGGCGCTGCTGACCTTCGCCTCGCTGATCGGCTATGCGGTGATCTATACGCTGTGGCTGAAACGCGCCACGCCGCAAAACATCGTCATCGGCGGAGCCGCCGGCGCCGCGCCGCCGGTGCTGGGCTGGGCCGCGGTCACCGGCACCATCCACCCGCATGCGCTGCTTCTGTTCCTGATCATCTTCGCCTGGACGCCACCGCATTTCTGGGCGCTGGCCATCGCCCGCCGCAACGAATATGCGCGCGTCGACATCCCCATGCTGCCGGTCACGCATGGCGTGGCCTTCACGCGCCTGCATGTGATGCTGTATTCGGTGATCCTCGCCATCGTCACGCTGCTGCCGTTCATCACCGGCATGAGCGGATTGCTGTACCTGGTGGCGGCGGTGGCGCTGAATGCGCGTTTCCTGTGGCGCGCGGTGGAGCTCAAGCGCACCGACAGCGATCAGCTCGCCATGCAGCTGTTCCGCTTCTCGATCAGCTACCTGATGTGGCTGTTCCTGGCGCTGCTGGCCGACCACTACCTGCCGACCACGCAGCTGCTGTAGCGGCTGCGGACCTGCTTCTGCACCGCGATATACAGGCCGTGGTACTCGTCCCGCGCAGCCTGAGACATAATCTGCCGGCCGGCCATGGCGGCGACACCGCCATGGTACGACGATGTTTTCGGCGCTACGATCCACGGCACAGGCTGGGTGCTGTCAGGGAATGATTCCACTTGGGTAAGGCGAAACACAGGCTTGGCCTGCGCGGCCGGTCATTGCTCATGCTATTGCTCGTCGCGGGCGCGGCCCCCGGCTGGACTGCGACCGACGCGGCCACCGAGCTGCTGGCGCGCGCCCAGTCGGAAGTACGCACCGACCCCGAGGCCGTGCATCGCGATACCCTGCGCGCCCTGGAATTGCTGAGCCGCAAGCCCGTTCCCGACCAGCAGATCGAAGCGCGCCTGCTGCTGTGCGACTACTTCAGTGAGCGTGACACGCGGCAGGCCGGTGAACAGCTGAAGGAAGCCACGGAGCTGCTGCCCAAGGCGAAGCGCCAGGGACTGGAAGCCGGCATCCTGCTGTGCAATGGCAGCATTCTCGAGGCCGACGGCCAGAATGCGCTGGCGCTGGCGCATTACGATCAGGCCGTGCAGGTGGCGACCAGCAACAACGAAACCAAGCTGCTGGCCGACGCATTGTTCTCGCGCGGTTATCTGCTGGGCCTCTCTGGCCGCTATCCGGCGGCGCTGGCCGACCTGCGCCGCTCCCAGCAGCTGTTCGAATCGCTGAACCTGTCACAGCATGCCGTGACGGTACTCAACTGCATCGCCATCCAGTACAACCGCATGGGTGATTTCGCCCAGGCGCGTGACATCTATGAGCGCGCGCTGCAGGCGCAGCGCAGCGCCGGCATGAAGCGCGAGCAGGCGGTAACGCTGTACAACCTGGGACGCGCCCAGGAAAACCTGCAGAACTGGGCTGCATCCAGGCTGGCCTATACCGAGGGCCGGCAGATCAGCCACGATCTGAATTACGCGCGCGGCGAGGCCTATGCACTGCGCGGTCTGGCGGCGATCGCCAATGCCGCAGGCAATCCGGACGAAGCCCTGCAGCTCACCGAGCGTGCGGCGCAGTTGCAGAAGGCAGCGCCGGACGAACGCCTGCGCGCCCAGATCCTGCGCGAACGCGCCACGGCGCTGCATCGCCTCGGTCGCCGCGCTGAAGCCGTGACCGCGCTGCAGGATTCCATCGACGTGTTCCGCAAAGCCGAGGCGCAGGTGGAGCTGGCACCGGCGCTGGGCGAGCTCGGAGAGCTGCAGGCGGAACTGAACAATTTCCATGCCGCCTACGACAGCACCGCCGAGGCGAAGCGCATCTCCGACCAGCTGCTGAAGAACCAGCTCGATCAGCGCTTCGCGTTGCTGAAGGTGGAGTTCGACAGCGTCACCAAGGACAAGGAAAACGCGCTGCTGCGCTCGGAAAACGCCGCCGGCCAGGCAGCGCTGCAAGCCGCGCGCCGCTCGCGCCAGATGCAGGGCACCATCATCGGCCTGAGTGTGGCCTTGCTGGTGGCGCTGGTGCTGCTGGTGCTGCACCTGCGGCGCAGTGCCCACCGCATGGGTCGCCTGGCGATGACCGATGAGCTCACCGGTGTGGCCAATCGCCGTGCAGTGCTGGCCAACCTGGAAAAGCTGCTCGATGAACCGGAGCAGCGTGTGGCCCTGGTCATCATCGACATCGATCACTTCAAGCGCATCAATGACCGCCACGGGCATCACGCCGGCGACGCTGCATTGCGCATCGTGGCGCGACTGCTGCGCACGCTGCCGCCGCCGGCACAGGTGGGGCGTCTGGGCGGTGAGGAATTCATCGTGATGCTGCCGGGCAGCGATCTGGGCAAGGCCCAGGCCGTGGCCGAGAACCTCCGCGCCAGCATCATGGAGCTGGATGCCTCGCACTGGTTCTCCGACCAGCACATCACCGCCAGCTTCGGCGTCACCATCACCCTTCCGGCCATGGACAGCCCCAGCCAGATGCTGCGCCGGGCCGACAACGCGCTGTACGCCGCCAAGCACGCCGGACGCAACTGCGTGCGCGTGGAGCTGGGAACCGGCATCGATCTGGCCGCCGCCGCGGATCGCGGCAGCGACGAGCATTCGCCTGGCGCCGCGTCGCTCGCGCCCGTCGTGCAGTAAACCGGTACGCTGTAAGCCCGTGGCACAGGCCTAGGCTCATGCTCGTCGAACGCCTCTGGGCGGCGAATGAACTGCGCAATTATCAATACCTGATCGGTTGCGCCGCGACCGGCGAGGCGCTGGCCATCGATCCGCTCGATGGCGCCGCCTGTCTGGCCGCCGCGGCCGCCCGCGGCTGGCGCATCACGCAGATCCTCAACACGCATGAGCATCGCGACCACACGGCCGGCAACGCCGCGGTGGTCGCGGCCACCGGCGCGCGCGTCATGGCGCATGTGCGCGCCGCCGCGCACATCGGTGGCGTGGATCAGGGACTGGAGGATGGCGCGGTGATCCGCGTGGGCCGCAGTGTGGAGCTGGAATGCCTCGACACGCCCGGACATACCTTCGCGCATCTGTGCCTGCTGGCGCATGGCGAGCGGCTGGCGCTGTTCTCCGGCGACACGCTGTTCAATGCCGGCGTCGGCCACTGCCGCGGCGGCGATGCCAACCTGCTGTACGACACCTGCCAGCGGCTGCTGGCGCGGCTGCCTGCGGACACGCGCATCCATCCCGGCCATGACTACCTGCTGCGCAATCTCGCCTTCACCCGGCATGTGGAGCCGGAGAATGCCGCCGCCCGCGCCTGGCAGCAGCGCTTTGCCAGTGAGCGCGCCGAAGACATGCCCATCCTGACCCTGAACGAAGAGCTGGCCGTCAACAGCTTTTTCCGGCTGGATGCGCCGACATTGCGCACCGGCCTCGCGCAGCGCGCACCGCAGCTGCGCCGTGGCGCATCGGCGCGCGAGGTGTTCCTCGCCCTGCGCGAACTTCGCAATCATTGGTGAAGGCGCGGTAGAATCCGCGCCCTTCATGGACCTCACTTCGATCATCGACAAGCTCAACGACGCGCAGCGCGCGGCGGTGACCGCCCCGATACTGCCGGCGCTGGTGCTGGCCGGCGCGGGCAGCGGCAAGACGCGCGTGCTCACGCACCGGATCATCTGGCTGATCCAGAACGAAGGCGTCTCGCCACACAGCATCCTGGCCGTCACCTTCACCAACAAGGCCGCCGCCGAGATGCGCGCGCGCATCGAGAGCCTGCTGGGTCTCTCGGGCAGCGCGCTGTGGCTGGGCACCTTCCACGGCCTGGCGCACCGGCTGCTGCGATTGCACTGGCGCGAGGCCAACCTGCCGCAGAGCTTCCAGATCCTCGATGGCGAGGATCAGCAGCGCCTCATCAAGAAACTCATCAAGGCGCAGAACCTCGATGAAAACCGCTTCGTGCCGCGGGATGTGCAGTACTACATCAACAAGCACAAGGATGAGGGCCGCCGTCCGCCGATGCTCAAGGACAACGGCGATCCCATCGAGCGGCAGATGATCAAGCTGTACGTGGACTACGAGCAGGCCTGCCAGCGCGCCGGCGCGGTGGACTTCGCCGAGCTGCTGCTGCGCGCCTATGAGCTGTGGCGCGACAACGCCGAGCTGGTGCGCCACTACCGCTCGCGCTTCCGCCATGTGCTGGTGGACGAGTTCCAGGACACCAACGCCATCCAGTACGCCTGGATCCGCCTGCTGGTGGGCAGCGAGGGCACGCCCTTCGTGGTGGGCGACGACGATCAGTCCATCTATCGCTGGCGCGGCGCGCGTGTGGAGAACCTGCACAAGTTCCGCAGCGATTTCCCGCAGGCGCAGCTCTACCGCCTGGAGCAGAACTATCGCTCCACCGGCGCGATTCTCGATGCCGCCAATGCGCTGATCGCGCACAACAGCGGGCGTCTGGGCAAGAAGCTGTGGACCAGCGGCGCGCGCGGCGAGCCGGTGCGCATCTATGCGGCCTTCAATGAGCGCGACGAAGCCGATTTCGTGCTCGGCCGCATCCAGCAGTGGCTGTCGCAGGGCGGCGCACGCAAGGACGTGGCCATCCTGTACCGCTCCAACGCCCAGTCGCGCATCTTCGAAGAAGGCCTGATCCAGCAGCGCATCCCGTATCGCGTCTATGGCGGCCTGCGCTTCTTCGAGCGCGCCGAAATCAAGGACGCGCTGGCCTACCTGCGCCTTACGGCCAATCGCGAGGACGATGCTTCCTTCGAACGCGTCGTGAACCTGCCGACGCGCGGCATCGGCGCGCGCACCATGGATACCATCCGCGATGCGGCGCGCGGCGCCGGCACCTCCATGTGGCGCGCCGCGGGCGCTGCCATCGGCGACGGCTCGGCCGGCCGCAGCGCCGGTGCGCTGAACGGCTTCCTGCAGCTGATCGAGCGGCTGGCACATGAGATCAGTGGCCTGCCGCTGCACGAGCAGGTGGATCACGTCATCAAGGTCAGCGGCCTGATCGAGCACCACCAGAAGGACAAGCAGGATCGCGGCGAAGCGCGCGTCGAGAACCTGGAAGAGCTGGTCAACGCCGCGCAGGGCTTCGAGCCAGAGGGCGATCTGCCGCCGCTGGAGAGCTTCCTGGCGCATGCCGTGCTCGAATCCGGCGAGGGCCAGGGCGCCGAGGGCGACGACTGTGTGCAGATGATGACGCTGCACACCGCCAAGGGCCTGGAATTTCCGCTGGTGTTCCTGGCCGGCATGGAAGATGGCCTGTTCCCGCATCAGCGCTCGCTGAACGATCCGGATGGCGTCGAGGAAGAGCGCCGCCTGTGCTACGTGGGTGTCACCCGCGCCATGCGCCAGCTGTACCTGTCCTACGCCGAGCAGCGCCGCATGCACGGCATGGAGAGCTTCAACGCGCCGTCGCGTTTCCTGCGCGAGATTCCGCCCGAGCTGCTCGAGGAAGTGCGGCCGCGGCTGCGCATCTCGCAGCCGGTGGCCAACACCAGCCGCAGCTACGGTGGCGGCTACGGCCATGACAGCAGCTATGGCCAGGCCCGCTCCGGCGGCAACCGCGGCGCCCGCGAGTTCGGCAGCGTCGCGCCCGAGCCGGCCGCTGGTGGCCTGCGCATGGGCACGCGCGTACGCCACGCCAAATTCGGCGACGGCGTGGTGCTGGAGATCGAAGGCCAGGGCGCGCATGCCCGGGTGCAGGTGAACTTCGAGCGTCAGGGCTCGAAATGGCTCATGCTAGGAGTGGCCAAGCTGGAGCTGGTATGAAGATACTGATCCTGGGGGCGGGGCAGGTGGGCCGCACGGCTGCCGAGCATCTCTCCCGCGAGCCCGCCAACGACGTCACCGTGGTGGATCATGACGAGCAGATCCTGCGCGACCTGCAGGATCGCCTCGACATCCGTGCCGTGGCCGGCAATGCCTCCTACCCCTCCGTGCTCGAATCCGCCAGCATCGCCAACACCGACATCCTGATCGCGCTGACCAGCAGCGACGAAGTGAACATCGTCGCCTGCGAGATCGCCCACGCCCTGTGGCGCACGCCGACGCGCATCGCGCGCATCCGCGCCTCCGAATACACCTCGCGCGAGCAGCTGTTCGTGGAGGGTTCGCTGGCCGTGGACGTGTGGATCAGCCCCGAGAAGCTGGTCACCGAATACATCGCACGGCTGCTGAGCTATCCCGGCGCGCTGCAGGTGGTGGAATTCGCCGATGGCCGCGTACAGCTGGTCAGCGTGCGTGCGCGCCGTGAAGGCCTGCTGGTGGGCCGCCCGCTGCGCGTGCTGCGCGAACACCTGCCCGACACCGACATGCGCGTCGCCGCCATCTATCGCGGTGACCGGCTGATCCCCACCGACGGCGACACCGTGGTGGAGGAGAACGACGAGATCATCTTCGTGGCCGCGGCCGAGGATCTCAAGCGCGCCATCGCCGAGCTGCGCCGTGCCGAAGATCCGGTGCGCAAGCTGGTGATCGCCGGCGGCGGCAACATCGGCTTCCGGCTGGCGCGCACCATGGAGCACAGCTTCCAGGTGAAGCTCATCGAGCGCGACGTGCGCCGCGCGCGTCACGCCTCCGAGGTGCTCGAGAACACCATCGTGCTCAAGGGCGATGCCTCGGACGAAGAGCTGCTGATCGAGGAGAACATCGACAGCGCCGACGTATTCGCCGCGCTGACCAACTCCGAAGAGGCCAATGTGCTCTCGGCCATGCTGGCCAAGCGCCTCGGTGCCAAGCGCGTGATGGCGCTGGTGAACCGGCCCGCCTACGGCGAGCTGATGGAGAACCGCAACATCGACATCGTGATCTCGCCGCAGATGATCACGATCGGCTCGCTGCTCGCCTATGTGCGCAAGGGCGACGTGGTGCGTGTGCACTCGCTGCGCCGGGGCGCGGCCGAGGCCATCGAAGCGGTGGTGCATGGCTCGCCGGAGCGCTCGCGCGTCATTGGCCGGCGCATCGAATCGGTGCCGCTGCCCGAAGGCGCCAGCATCGTCGCCGTGGTGCGCGGCGAGCAGGTGATCATGGCGCACCATGACATCGTGATCCAGTCCGAGGATCACGTCATCGTGTTCCTGGCCGATCGCCGCCACGTCGAGGCGATCGAACGGCTGTTCCAGTCGGAAGGCTAAGGACCCCACCATGCGCTCGCTGCTGGCGGTTCTGAACGTCACTGGAACGCTGCTTGGATTCTTCTCGTTGTACTACCTGCTGCCCATCGCCACGGCGCTGATCTATGGCGAGCATGCCTGGCGCAGCTTTCTGGCCGCCGCGCTGCTCACCGCCGCGGCCGGCCAGACACTGCGGCTGCTCACCCACAGCTATCGTACCGAGCTGAAGGCGCGCGACGCCTATCTGCTGGTGACGCTGGGCTGGCTGGCCATCGCGCTGTCGGCCAGCGCGCCGTTCATGATGCAGATCCGCGAGCTGTCGCTGACGGATGCCTTCTTCGAATCCATGTCGGGGCTCTCCACCACCGGCGCCACCGTGCTCAGTGGCCTGGATGAACTGCCGCGCTCGCTGAATCTGTGGCGCTGTGCGCTCTCCTGGCTGGGCGGCATGGGCATCATCGTGCTGGCCATCGCCGTGCTGCCGCTGCTGGGCGTGGGCGGCATGCAGATGTATCGCGCCGACACACCGGGCGCCGTGAAGGATTCCAAGCTCGCGCCGCGCATCGCCGAGACGGCGCGGCTGCTGTGGCTGGTGTACGCCGGCATCACGGCCGCCTGCGCGCTGGCGCTGTGGGTGGCGGGCATGCCGCCTTTCGATGCCATCTGCCATGCCTTCTCCACGCTGGCGCTGGGCGGCTTCTCCACGCACGACAGCGGCATCGCCTTCTACGATTCACCCCTGATCGAGGCGGTGCTGACGCTGTTCATGCTGCTGGCCGCAATGAATTTCAGCACGCACTTCCTGGCCATCCGCCGCGGTGATCTGGGCGTCTACGGCCGCGACTCGGAAGCCAAGTGGCTGGTGGTCGCCGTCGCCGGCAGTTCGGTGGTGGTCAGCGTGGACGTGTTCCTCAGCGGCCTCTATCCGGACTACCTGACCACCTTCCGGCACGTCATCTTCAGCCTGGTCTCGGTGGCCACCGGCGGCGGCTTCGTCAGCACCGATTACTCGCGCTGGCCCGAATTCGCGCCGATGTGGATGCTGTTCCTCTCCTGCGTCTGTGCCAGCACCGGCTCCACCGGTGGCGGCATCAAGATGTTCCGCTCGCTGATCCTGACCAAGCAGTCGCTGCGCGAGATGTTCATGCTGGTACACCCCTCGGCCGTGGTGCCACTGAAGATCGCCAACCAGGTGGTGCAGAATCAGGTGGTCCAGTCGGTGCTGGCCTTCATCTTCCTGTACTTCATGACCGTGGTGGTGCTGAGTTTCACGCTGCTGCTGTCGGGTCTGGATTTCATTTCAGCCTTCAGCGCCATCATCGCCTGCATCAACAATGTGGGACCGGGCCTGGGCGTGGTGGGGCCCGCGGCGAATTACAGCGCGCTGACGGATTTCCAGACCTGGGTGTGCACGGCCGCGATGTTTCTCGGCCGCATCGAACTGCTGACCTTCCTGGTGCTGCTGACGCCGGCGTTCTGGCGCAAGTGAGGTAGGCGCCCGACCGACACCCTGCGGTGCAAATGCTCCCTCGAAGACTGATTTAATACTTGATTCAGCTCAGAAATCCGAGCGCGCTCGGGTTGCCGGACATCGCATTCCCTGCAGCCGGTCTGCTGAGGAGGGAAGGTATCGGTTCGGAGAGTTGCGCCGAATTGAAAGTCGACCCACTGCTTGTATAATGCAACCATTATAGTTGCACGCGGAAGTCTGACGTGAAGACAGCAAGTGTGACCGTGCGCAATATTCCCCGATCCGTTTTGGAGCGCCTGCGCGCACGTGCCATACGCCATCGCCGCTCCATGCAGGGCGAGATCCTGGCAATCCTGGAGACCGTGGCGGCGACAGACAGGCCGGAGCTCTCGGTGTCGCAACTGCTGGCCCGCGTGCGTTCGCGTGGTGTGGCTACACCCGCTGAGTCGGCAGAAATGATCCGCGCGGACCGCGATGGCCGTTAAGGCCGTCGATGCCTCAGCGCTCGCGGCCGTGCTCTTCGGGGAGCCGGCTGCCGAGACAATCGAGGCGCGGCTGCGCGATGCGGTACTGGTCGCCCCGCGGCTGATCGAGTACGAGCTGGGCAATACGTGCTGGAAGAAGTGCCGCCGATACCCTGAACTGTCCGACGCCCTGCGGGAGAGTTTCGCCAGCCTCGAAGATCTGCCCTTGCAGCTGCATGACGTGGATGCCGGCGCCGTTCTGGGAGTAGCGCAAGCACTGGGTCTCACCTACTACGATGCCAGCTATTTGTGGCTGGCCCGGCAACTTCGCGTTGAATTGGTGAGTCTGGATGAGCGGCTGATGAGTGCGGCGGCGTCCTGAAGGCCTGCTCCTCGCGCTGCTTGCGCAGGCATTGCCCGCACCAATCCGCCTCAGCTGTGGATGTAACTCTCCAGCTGCACGATGGTCTGCTGCTGCTCGTTGAGCAGTGCGCGCACCAGATCACCGATGGACAGCACGCCGACCACCTGCTGGTCCCTCACAACGGGCAGATGCCGCACGCGCTTTTCGGTCATCAGCTGCATGCAGTCCTGGATGTGCTGCTCGGGTCGCACGCTGATCACCGGCGAACTCATGATCTGCCACACCGGCGTTTCGCTGGAGGATCGGCCCATCAGGATGACTTTGCGCGCGTAGTCGCGTTCCGAGATGATGCCGGCGAGCCTGCTTCCCTGCATCACCAGCAGCGCGCCGATGCCGTGCTCGGCCATCTGGCGGATGGCTTCGAGCACCGGTTCTTCGGAGTCGATCGAATGGATCTCGTGGCGTTGCTTGCTCTTCAGCAACTGCGCGACTGTGCTCATGTGGCCCCCTTCACCCGCTCCCCGAGGCGCCTGGCGCTCAGGCGGGTTCGACGATCAACAACACCCCTTCGCTGCCCGTGACCCGCACCTTGCTGCCGGCCGGCAGGTCGGGCCCGCGCACCTTCCAGTAGCCGTCGCCAATTTTCACCTTCCCGAAGCCCTGCGCAATGGGTTCGGACAATTCATAGACCTGGCCGCGGTACTGCTCGCTGCGACGGTTGAGCATGGGCAGATCGGAGGTCTCCGGATGGCTGCGCTTGTAGTAGCGCCAGGCGGCCAGCGCGCCGAACGACAACAGTCCGAACAGCACCGGCTGCAGCTGCCAGGGAATGGGGAGGATCAGCAGCACTGCGCCCAGTACGGCGGCAGCCGCTGCGAACCAGATGGCCACGGCGCCCGGAATGAAGGCCTCGGCAGCACCGAGCACCGCCGCCGCGATCCACCAGTGCCACCACTCCAGGCGCATCATCAGTTCGATCATGGCTTTGTGCTCCCGCTGCTAGCGGCCGCGGCCATCCTGCGGCTTCTGCAGTGCATCCTTCGCCAGCTCGGCGATGCCACCCAGCGAGGCCAGCACGCCGCTGGCCTCCACCGGCATGAAGAAGATCTTCTGGTTGGGCGAGTGCGCGAAGTCCTTCATGGCCTCGACGTATTTCTGCGCCACGAAGTAGTTGATGGCCTGCACATTGCCCTGCGCGATGGCCTGCGACACCATCGAGGTGGCCTTGGCTTCGGCCTCCGCCAGACGCTCGCGCGCCTCGGCATTGCGAAACGCCGCTTCGCGCGCGCCTTCGGCCTGCAGCACCGCGGCCTGCTTCTCGCCCTCGGCCTTGAGGATGGCCGACTGGCGCAGGCCTTCGGCTTCGAGGATGTTGGCGCGCTTGTCGCGCTCGGCCTTCATCTGCCGCGCCATGGAATCGATGATGTCCTTGGGCGGCTGGATGTCCTTGATCTCGATGCGCGTCACCTTGATGCCCCAGGGCATGGTGGCTTCATCGACCACCTTCAGCAGCCGATGGTTGATCTCGTCGCGCTTGGACAGCGTCTCGTCCAGATCCATCGAGCCGACCACGGTGCGGATATTGGTCATGGTGAGATTCACGATGGCCAGGCGCAGGTTGTCCACTTCGTAGGCAGCCTTGGCGGCATCGAGCACCTGGTAGAACACCACCGCGTCCACACCCACCATGGCGTTGTCCTTGGTGATGACTTCCTGGCGTGCCACATCCAGCACCTGCTCCATCATGTTCATCTTGCGGCCGACGCCTTCGAGGAACGGGGTAATGAAGTGGAAGCCGGGCTCCAGCGTTTTCTTGTAACGCCCGAAGCGCTCCAGCGTGTATTCATAGCCCTGCGGCACCGTCAGCCAGGCCTTGGTGATGATGACCACCACGGCGATGACGAGGATCAACGGCAGTACAGCGACATCCAGACCAAACATTTATGATCTCCTCAACTCGCCGCTTCTCGCGTCGGCGCTGATGCAAAATAGCATGGCAGGAAGCCCTGCGGAAAAGAAGTCAGTGAGCGGCAAGTATTTGAATCAATTAATTAAAATGGAGAAGTCATGAAAGCCTACGGAGCAGAGTTTTTTGGCACGTTCTGGCTGGTGCTGGGCGGCTGCGGCAGCGCCGTGCTGGCCGCGGCATTCCCGCAGCTGGGCATTGGTTTCGTCGGCGTGGCGCTGGCTTTCGGCCTGACTGTGGTGACGATGGCCTATGCGGTGGGACCCATCTCGGGCGGTCACTTCAATCCGGCGGTCTCGGTGGGTCTGTGGGCGGGCGGGCGCTTTCCGGCCGCGCAACTGCTGCCCTACATCGTCGCGCAGGTGCTGGGCGGCATCGCCGCCGGCGGCGTGCTGTACATCATCGCCAGCGGCAAAGCTGGCTTCGATGTCAGCGGCGGCTTCGCCAGCAATGGCTATGGCGAGCATTCGCCGGGCGGCTACTCGCTGCATGCCGCACTGGTGTGCGAAGTGGTGATGACGGCGCTGTTCCTGGTGGTGATCCTGGGCAGCACGGCCAAGCGCGCCGCCGCCGGCTTCGCGCCGCTGGCCATCGGCCTGTGCCTGACGCTGATCCATCTGATCAGCATTCCGGTCACGAACACCTCGGTGAATCCGGCGCGCAGCACCGGCGTGGCGGTCTTCGTCGGCGGCTGGGCCACCGGCCAGCTGTGGTTGTTCTGGGTGGCGCCCATCGTCGGCGCGATTCTCGGCGCGCTGATCTGGCGCACGCTGCTGGCGGACAGCCAGGACTGATTGGCGCGGGATTGACTTGCATTGACCGAAGGTTCGCGCCGGTGCACAACCGGCGCGGGCCGCGGTACTCAGGCCACCTGGCTGCGCTTCTTCAGATGCACCAGCAGGATGGACACCGCCGCCGGCGTGATGCCCGGCAGGCGTGAGGCCTGACCCAGCGTCTGCGGACGCTGGGTGGCCAGCTTCTGGCGCACCTCGTTGGAAAGCCCGGCCAGCGCTGAATAGTCGAGGTCGGCCGGCAGCGGCAGGGATTCATGCCGGCGCTGGCGCGCGATCTCGTCTTCCTGGCGTTCGATGTAGCCGCTGTAGCTGGCGTGCACGTCCAGCGCCAGCGCCACCTGCGCATTCAGGCGCGCATCGCCGGCCGACGCGGCAGCGATGACGCCGGCCTCACCCGGCGCGCCGATCACCTCGATCAGCTGCGCATAGCTCACCTGCGGCCGGCGCAGCAGTTCCAGCGCACTGGCGTCGCGCGGCGGCTCATCGCCCAGCACACGGGCGCACCAATCGGCCGGCAGTTCGGCCGCTTTGATCCGCGTGCGCGTCAATCGCGCCATCTCGGCCTCGATGCGCAGCTGCTTGTCGGTGAAGAAGGCCCAGCGCTGGTCGTCGACCAGACCCAGCTCGCGGCCCAGCGGCGTAAGGCGCGCGTCGGCATTGTCCTCGCGCAGCAGCAGCCGGTGCTCGGCGCGGCTGGTGAACATGCGGTAGGGCTCGCTGGTGCCCTGCGTGACCAGATCGTCGACCAGCACGCCCAGATAGGCCTCGCTGCGCGCCGGGATCCACGGCTCGCGCTGCTGCACGGCGCGCGCGGCATTGATGCCGGCCAGCAGGCCCTGCGCCGCGGCCTCTTCATAGCCGGTGGTGCCATTGATCTGCCCGGCGAAGAACAAACCCGCAATGCTGCGCGTCTGCAGTGAAGCGGACAGATCGCGCGGATCGAAGTAGTCGTACTCGATGGCGTAGCCGGGGCGCGTGATATGCGCCTGCTCGAAGCCCTCAATGCTGCGCACGAAGGCCTGCTGCACATCGAAGGGCAGGCTGGTGGAGATGCCGTTCGGATAGATCTCGTGGGTGTTCAGCCCCTCGGGCTCGATGAACACCTGGTGCGAGCCGCGATCGGCGAAGCGGTTGATCTTGTCTTCCACCGACGGGCAGTAGCGCGGACCGATGCCCTCGATGACGCCGGTGAACATCGGCGAGCGGTCGAAGGCGGCGCGGATCAGCGCGTGCGTGCGCTCATTGGTATGCGTAATGAAACAAGGACGCTGTTCCGGCTGGTCACTGTTGCGCCCGAGGAATGAAAACACGGGACGTGGATCGTCCGAGTGCTGCACGGCCAGGGCCGAGTAATCGATGCTGCGCCCATCGATGCGCGGTGGCGTGCCGGTCTTCAGCCGACCCACGCGCGGCATGCAGTCGCGCAGCTTCGCAGCCAGCCGGTTCGAGGGGGGATCGCCGGCGCGGCCACCGGGATAGTTTTCCAGGCCCACGTGGATGCGGCCGCCGAGGAAGGTGCCCACGGTCAGCACCACGCTGGGCGCATGGAAGGTGACGCCGCTGGCCGTGACCACACCGCGCACCGTGGCGCCATCCAGCAACAGGTCGGCCGCCTCCTGCTGGAAGATCTGCAGGTTGGGCTGGTTCTCCACGCGCGAGCGGATGGCCTGCTTGTACAGCTGGCGGTCGGCCTGGGCGCGCGTGGCGCGCACCGCCGGACCCTTGCTGGCGTTCAGCGTGCGCAGCTGGATGCCGGCGCGGTCGGCGGCCCAGGCCATGGCGCCGCCGAGCGCGTCGATCTCGCGCACCAGGTGGCCCTTGCCGATGCCGCCGATGGCCGGGTTGCAGCTCATCGCGCCGATCTGCTCCACGCTCTGCGTCAGCAGCAGCGTGCGCACGCCCATGCGCGCAGCCGCCAGCGCCGCTTCGGTGCCGGCATGACCGCCGCCGATGACGATGACGTCGTAGTGGTTGGGCGCGAGCATGGGGCGGCGATTGTAGCGGTTCGGCCGCTGATCGCCACGCCGGGTGTGACATTTGCGGGATTTGCGCTACAGCGGCACGGCCTTCAGCTCCACCACCTGAGCGATGCGGGTGCCATCCCAGTGGTAGGCGTAGTGGCCGGCCTGGGTGCAGGGCGCCACGCAGTCCGGCCAGAACAGCGCCGCGCACTGGCCGTCCTTGCGCCGCACGCTGTCGTACACCAGCCCGTCGGAGCCCGCCGCGCGCAGGCGCAGCGCCAGCTGCTGGCTGGCCGTGTAATCGTCCGGATCGTGCTGGGCGCGGAAGCCACCGCGCAGGTCATGCAACTTCACATCGAAGTGGGTGTGATAGCAGCGCATCTGCACCGCGCCGGCCGGCTCGGCCGTGCGCTGCAGGAAACGCTCGCGGTGGTACACGGTTTCGCGGATGGCGGTGTCCAGCTCGCGGCTGGCGTAGAACACCCCGAAGCTGCCATCGGAGAAACGCGAGCCCTCCGGATTCAGATGCGTGAAGGCGGCCATGATGGGCGTGGTGCCCGGCCCGCTGACGCGTCGCTGCTTCGGGATCAGCGACAGCGCGCCCAACTCCTCGCGCAGGCGCGGATTGGTCAGCCCCTCGATCCCGGCCAGCAGCTCATAGTCGGCCGCATCCGCAATCCGCTCCCAGGGCGAGATGGTTGGAAAACGGCTGGGAATCAGCCGGTAGGCATGCTGCCAGCGGATGCGCCGCTGCGCGGGTGTGCCACTCGCCGTACGCGGGCGGCCTGGGGCGCGCGCGCCGGCCATCAGTCGCCGCGCTGCGCGTCGAGGTACTGGCGCACCACGTACAGATCGCCCACATTGCCGCCCAGCAGACGCTTCAGCGCCGGCTCGCCACCGAACAGCGGCGCGGCATTCGGCTGGCGGATCCAGGCGTCGGCGCGCTCGGCATCGGGCAGCAGGATCTGCAACGCCTTGTAGATACCCAGCACATAGCTCACACGCTCCAGCACATCGCGCGACAGCGTGCCATTGAGTTCCTTCTTCCATTTGAAGAAGGTCGAAGCCGGCGGATTGCCCAGCAGCACCCGCTGCTCCTGGCTGGAGAGCTGCCAGCGCCCGGCGATGTTGAAGAAGGCGCGCAGCGCAGCGGTGGCCGCCGGGGTCAGGCTGGTTTCAGTGGCAGGCGCGATGCTGCGCATGGATTCAGTCCCCTGGTTCATGACTCCACTTATGGAGTTGAATTGATATTAGCTCCATAAGTGGAATTTTAGAAGCGGCATGATCCCACACGCCTGGTTGGCGCATTGCGGCATGCAGGGCTCTGCCAGCACCTCGATCAGGCCGGTACCGGGAAGAGGCGATTGACCACCAGCAGTGAAATCAGCAGCCCCTGAGAAATTCGCGGCGAATGCGGATGGTAGTGGCGGATCAGCGCCGTTTGAACAAAGCAGTTCGAACGCGAGGTCGATGCAGAAGGGAGGGAGGTTGATCAAGACGCTGATCAGGCGGGGAATCTCTGGGCTCTGGGAGTTCAGATGGGGCACCTATGGGGGCACATCTACAACCTCCCACCTTGTCGAACCTATAACAAGGCCATGAGGTGGCCGCCTTGTTAAAGGCTGCCTATCCTAATGGGCATGGCGGCCGATGCGTCGTCTCCGGCGAACCCTCAGCGGCAGGACTGATCGGTCGCACAGGGAACCCGCATCCAGCCGGATTCCAAACTAGCGTTCAGCCGACGCCCAAACTTGCAGCCGACCGCCGGGCCTAAGTAAGGACGGCATCAGCTGAGCCGCCGGTCGCGCACGATCTCGTTTACTCAATGCACTGAGCGAAAATACTCAATATTTTGAGTGATCTTGAAGCCCAGAAGCTCACTTGTCACAGGACTGCCCACCACGGGCACGCCAGAATTCCAGGCCGAATAGCCCTGATCTCGGGATCGCTGCTCAAGACGATCCCGCGGGGCGTATTGGCATGGCGCTCGCGAAAAGTAGCCACATGCCGCGCTTCATTGGCGCCCACGGTGTCGGCAGCCTTGATCTCCACGGGCAGCAGTTGCCCGCCCTCCTCCAGGATGAAGTCGACTTCCTGCCCGGAACCGAGCCGCCAGTGATACAGGTCGCGAGCAGGCGCGCCGTCGCGCCAGACGAGCAGGTCGCTCGCAACCAGAGTCTCAAGATGAAAGCCGGTTGGTTTCGTCTCACGGGATGCCGCCAGCGCAAGCGCGGCATCGATGCTGTAGAGCTTTGGCGCCTTGATCACACGCTGGCCTGCATTGCGGGAATACGGCGGAATGAGTTCGATGAGGTAGCTGCGCTGCAGCGCTTCGAGCCAGCGTCGGATGGTGGTGACCGGCGTACCCAGGTCGCTGGACAGGCCGGTCACGTTCAATTCCTGCCCTGTCCGTGCGGCCGTTAGTCGCACGAAGGCTTCCAGTCGCGGGGCGGATTCGACTTCCAAAATGTCGAGGATGTCGCGACGGGAGAAGATCTCGACGTAGTCATCGAGCATCCGCAGGCGCTGTTCGGGTGGGGCGGCGACAGCCCGAGGGAATCCTCCCGTCAGGACCACGGAGCGCCAGTCCAGCGGTCCGCTGGAAGCGGCGCGTCGTTCTAGTTCGGCGATCACTGCCGCTTCGTCGGATCCGAACAGGAAGCTCCAGCCTCGGTGTTCCTCGTCGAAGCGCAGTTCGCTCAGCGTGAGGGGTCGTAGCGTGCGGTAGGTCGCGCGTCCCACCAACGAGTCGCTCACCGATTTTCCGACCTTGGATTGGTTGGACCCACTGAACAGGTATTGTCCGTTTCGTCCATCCCGATCGACTACCGCCTTGATGGCCAGCATCAGGTCGGGTGCCCGCTGCACTTCGTCGATGAATACCCCGTGGTCACCGAGATCCGCCAGGAACCCCTCCGGATCGGCGATGGCCTGTTCGCGGACGTCGCGGTCGTCCAGCGTTCGTCTGGCGAAACCCTGCGCCTCGGCAATTTCCTGGCAGATCGTGCTCTTGCCGACCTGGCGCGCCCCCATGACAGCGACCACCGGGTACAGGCTGAGGTCTGCGCTTAGCTGGGGATGGATGATCCGTGGGTAGTGGGTATTTGCGCCAGGCATCTCTACGAGCTATATTTACGTATGACGGTCAATATACCGTAGGGATATTTTTATGGCAAATGCGTATTCGGCGGATGATCTGCTGGAATTTCTCGATCATGCAGGCGACAAGGGGCTCGTGCCGGCGGCCACAGCCCAAGCCTTGGCGGTCGCCACAAGGAATGTCCTTGGCATCCTGACCGACGATGAAAAGGCGGATCTGGCTCAGCTGGATCTGGACGCAACCATCAAACGTTTCAACAACAAACGGGCGAAAGACTTCAATCCATCGTCCCTGAAGGAGTACGGCCGACGGATTCGACGAGCCGTCGGCCTGTTCCTCAGCTGGCGCGAAGATCCGGCGAACTTCGCGGTCAAGACTCGCACTACCAGCGCTCCGCGCAAGAAAGACAAGGAATCCGGGAACAGCGAGCCCTTGGCCAAGGAAGCACCTATGGGCCAGATTCCGGATGAAGTGGCAGGAACCTATCACTCGTCGGTTCCGGTGCGGCCCGGCCTCGTCGTGACGCTGGTCAATATTCCATATGACCTCACCGGCGCCGAGGCGGAGCGGATCGCCGGTTTCGTCAGGCTGCTGGCGCTTGAGAAACAGTGAAACACCATGCGTACCGCTGAAGATCTTCTGCTCGACGCTTACGTGACTTGGGCCCATTCGAGATGAAAGGTGCCGGCAACCAGGCCTACTACGTGCCATCATCTATTTTTTCCGGCTCCCTGGAGCCGCAGGTCCCGGCGGATCCCCGCCAGCCGCCTACGGATCCCCACCAGGTACCCCAGGATTCCCACCAGCTCCTGGCACAGATGCCCGAGGCCCTCCGGGCTCGTTTACCTGCTCCCGGCAGCAAACCCCGCAAGGACGTTCTGCGCGGACTTCTGCAGGATTTGTGCAGCTGGCGCGCGCTGAGCGCGAGAGAACTCGGCGCCATCCTGGCGCGCCGCGACCACAAGGAGCTGGTCCGCGAGCACCTAAATCCCATGGTGGCAGAGGGAACTCTTACCTACACCGTCCCAGAAATGGAAAACCATCCGGATCAGCGTTATACGGCGGCCGCCCGCCCATAACCCGCGAAGACCGCATCGACATGGCAAGACAAAGCAAGAAAACAGATACCACGGCCAACCTCGGCTTCGAAGCCAAGCTGTGGGCGGCGGCCGACGCGCTGCGCAACAACATGGACGCGGCCGAGTACAAGCACGTCGTGCTCGGCCTCATCTTCCTGAAGTACATCTCGGACGCGTTCGAAGCGAAGCACGCCGAGCTCGCCGCCCAGCAGGCCGATGGCGCCGACCCCGAGGACCGCGACGAATACCGCGCCGCCAGCATCTTCTGGGTACCGAAGGAGGCCCGCTGGCAGCACCTGAAGGCCAACGCGCCGCAGCCCACCATCGGCACGCTGGTGGATGACGCGATGGCCGCCATCGAACGCGACAACCCCACGCTCAAGGACGTGCTGCCGAAGGACTTCGGCCGGGCCGGCCTCGACAAGCAGCGCCTGGGCCAGATCATCAACCTGGTCAGCGACATCGCGCTCGGCAGCGCCGCCGACCGCGCCAAGGACACGCTCGGCCGGGTGTACGAGTATTTCCTCTCGCGCTTCGCCAGCGCCGAGGGCAAGAGCGGCGGCCAGTTCTATACGCCCTCGCACGTGGTGCGTGTGCTGGTCGAGATGCTCGCCCCCTACAAGGGCCGCGTCTACGACCCCTGCTGTGGCTCGGGCGGCATGTTCGTGCAGAGCGAGAAGTTCATCGAGGCGCACGCCGGCAAGATCGGCGACATCTCCATCTACGGCCAGGAGTCGAACTACACCACCTGGCGCCTGGCCAAGATGAACCTCGCCATCCGCGGCATCGATGCGCAGATCGGGCACGGCGACACCTTCCACGCCGACAAGCACCCGGACCTCAAGGCCGACTACGTGCTCGCCAACCCGCCGTTCAACGACAGCGACTGGCGTGGCGAGCTGCTCAAGGACGACCCGCGCTGGGCCTACGGCACGCCGCCGGCGGGCAATGCCAATTTCGCCTGGGTGCAGCACTTCCTCCATCACCTGTCGCCTACCGGACTTGCTGGGTTCGTGCTCGCCAATGGCTCGATGTCGTCGAATCAGTCGGGCGAGGGCGAGATCCGCAAGGCCATAATCGAGGCGGATCTGGTGGACTGCATGGTGGCGTTGCCGGGTCAGCTTTTCTATTCGACGCAGATACCGGTCTGTCTCTGGTTTCTGGCGCGAAACAAGAATAACGGACGATTTCGCGACCGGCGAGGCGAGACGTTGTTCATCGACGCGCGCAAGCTCGGCACCTTGGCAGATCGCGTGCACCGCGAGCTCGGGGATGCCGACATCGCGAAGATTGCCGGTACCTACCATGCCTGGCGTGGCGACAAGGACGCGGGCGACTACGCCGATGTACCCGGCTTCTGCAAGGCTGCGAAGCTCGAGGATATCCGCAAGCATGGGCATGTGCTCACGCCCGGGCGATATGTTGGCGCCGAAGTAGCCGAGGACGACGGGGAGCCGTTCGAGGAGAAGATGAAGCGGCTCACGGCTACGCTGCGCGAGCAGCAGGCGGAGGCCGCGAAGCTTGATGCCGCCATCGCCGCCAATCTGAAGGGGCTCGGCTATGGCGGGTGAGTGGCGCAAGGTTTCGCTTGGTGGTGCGTGCTCCAAAATTGGCAGTGGAGCTACGCCGCGCGGCGGCAAAGAAGCCTATCGTGGTGGCGAGACTGCACTCATCCGCAGCCAGAACATCTACAACGACCGCTTTGTTCGTGACGGACTCGCTTTCATTGATGACAAGCAAGCTGACGAGTTACGGAATGTCGTCGTTGAAGATGGCGATGTGCTGCTCAACATCACGGGCGACTCCGTAGCGCGTTGCTGCAAAGTGGCTCCAGAAGTTTTGCCTGCTCGCGTGAATCAGCATGTCGCAATCATTCGACCCAAGCCGGATGTTCTCGATGCGAAGTTTCTGCGCTACTCGCTTGTCAGCCCGGCAATGCAGGCTCATCTCCTCGCGCTTGCGTCTGCTGGCGCAACGCGAAACGCGCTTACGAAGGGAATGATTGAGTCACTATCAGTCAGCACGCCGCCCCTCGAAGAACAACGCGCCATCTCCCACATCCTCGGCACGCTGGACGACAAGATCGAGCTGAACCGGCGGATGAACGAGACGCTGGAGGCGATGGCGCGGGCGCTCTTCAAGTCGTGGTTCGTGGACTTCGACCCCGTCCGCGCCAAGGCCGAAGGGCGTGATCCTGGCCTGCCCAAGCATATTTCCGATCTGTTTCCGGACTCGTTTGAGGATTCGGAGCTCGGGGAGATTCCGAAAGGGTGGGAGGTGAAGGCACTGTCCGATTGCGTGGATGTCGCCCGAGGCCTTTCGTACAAGGGATCGGGGCTCTCCGAGAGTGGCGTGTCTATGCACAATCTCAATTCGATCTACGAAGGTGGTGGTTACAAGCATGAAGGACTCAAGCGCTACGACGGCGACTACAAGTCACAGCATGTTGCGCGCGCAGGTGATCTTATCGTCGCAAATACGGAGCAGGGTCATGATCGCCTGCTGATCGGATACGCAGCAATTGTTCCCTCTAGCTTTGTGTCAGACACTCTGTTTAGCCATCACATCTACCGTATGCGGCCTAAAACTGAATTCAACCTGACGACTGACTTCCTCTGCCATCTATTGAACACGAGCGCCATGCACGATGTTGTGAGCGGCTACGCCAATGGAACCACCGTGAATATGCTCCCAATCGATGGGCTGCAGTCCCCGCTCATGGTTGTTCCCCCTGCGCGAACCATCGCGACCTTCGACAGCATTGCTGCGGCGACACGCATGCGTCACGAAGAGATGATTGAGGAGTCACGCACTCTCGCCGCTCTGCGCGACGCGCTGTTGCCAAAGTTAATTTCGGGCGAGATTCGGACAAAGTCAGCGGACCGACTCGCAGCCGAGGCTGTCGCTTGAAGCGAGAGCCTAAATTGCTGCTAGCGAAGGCTTGCGACTCGCTAGTTTTGAGCATTGAGCTCTTCAACCGCCCAAATGACCGCGGGCGTATCAGCAGCACTCTGATTCAGCTCGACCACGCATTCGAGATGTTGCTGAAGGCCGCCATACTCCACCGCGGCGGACGCATCCGGGAAAAGCGGGCGAAGGAGACCATCGGCTTCGACGCATGTGTCCGCAGGGCGCTCAGCGACGGGCGCGTCAAGTTTCTCAGCAACGAGCAGGCTCTGGTGCTGCAGACCATCAACGGTCTTCGCGATGCGGCCCAGCATCACCTGCTCGACATATCTGAAGGGCAGCTTTACGTTCATTTGCAGTCCGGCGTCACACTTTTCCGCGACCTCTTGAAGTCGGTCTTCAAGCAAGAACTTGTCACTCATCTGCCGACGCGCGTTTTGCCCGTTTCGACTTCACCGCCCACGACGCTGGCGACCTTGTTCGATTCCGAGGTCGACGAGATCAAGAAGCTTCTCAGGCCGGGCAAGCGCAGAAAGATCGAGGCCATGGCACGCTTGCGGCCTTTGGCGATACTGGATGCCACCATCCAGGGCGAAAAAGGCCAGCCGAGCGACGCGGACTTGCGACGTCTCGGCAAGGAAGTACTTTCCGGAAAGTCGTGGGCCGATGCATTCAAGGGTGCGTCGGCCGTAGAGATCGAGTCCGAGGGAGCAGGTCCAAGCCTCTCACTGCGCCTCGCGAAGAAGGAGGGCATTCCGATTCAGCTCGTCGCCGAAGGTACACCCGGTTCAGCCGTCGTCGCCATCAAGCGTGTCAATGAGTTGGACTTCTATAGTCTCGGCGCAAAGCAATTGGCTGAAAAGGTCGGATTGACTATGCCGAGGGCAGTGGCGGTGGTGGATTACCTCGGCCTTCGCGATCAGGCCGAATGCTACAAGGAGGTCAAAATTGGAAAGGCTGTATTCAAGCGGTACTCGCAGAAGGCAATTGACGCTGTCAAAGACGCTCTGAAGAGGAGGAGTGCCGATGACATCTGGCAAGAGCGCAGCGAGAAGGCTAACGGAGGTACAGGGTGAGCTCTTTCACCGAATCCGTCGTCGAAGAAGCCGCGCTTGCCTGGCTCAAAGTGCTGGGCTATGCGGTGCGCCACGGTCTCGAGATCGCTGCAGGCGAACTCGTCGAAGGCGTCGCCGTCGAGTACCGCCGCAAGGAGGGCGCAGTCGCGGGAACACAGGCGCAGGTCATCGACTTCGAGGCGCGCGCATGAGTTTGGCGGGCCTCTCGATCGATACGCTCCATACTTGGATCGCCAAAGGCGAATCCGCTGCGCTCGAGTTCAAGAAATCCACTGCCGAGAAGGATCGTGCCTGCCGCACGCTCTGTGCGTTCGCGAACGGTCAGGGTGGACGCTTGCTGTTCGGCGTCACGCCCGCCGGCAAGGTGGTCGGCCAGGCTGTCACCGACAGAACGCTGGAAGACCTGGCGAATGACTTCCGCGGCTTTGAGCCCCCACTGTTTCCCGCGCTTGAGCGCGTGGCCGTCGATGGCGGGCGCGAAGTGCTGGTGCTGACCACGGCGCGCAGCGCGCGGGTTCCGGTGGCCTTTCGTGGCGTGGCCTACGAGCGGGTGTTGAATACGACGCAGACGATGCCGCGTGAGACCTTCCAGCGACTGCTCCTGGAGGAGATGCACGGCGTCGAGCGCTGGGAGAATCGGCCGGCCAATGGCTGGGATGCTTCCCGGCTCGATACGCGCGAGATGGTGCTGACGCTGGAAGAGTCCATTCGCCGTGGTCGCGTCGATGATCCTGGCACACGTGAGCCGCTGGAGATCCTGCGCGGACTGGGCTTGCTCGTCGATGGCGAGCGTGTCTCGCGCGCTGCCGTGGTGCTGTTCTGCAAGGGCGAGGAGCCGCAGCCGGATTTCCCGCAACTGCTCCTGAAAGTGGCGCGATTCAAAGGCAGCACTCGCGACGAATTCCTCGATAACCGCCAGTTCCACGGCAACGCCTTCGCGCTGATGCGGCGGGCCGAGCGGTTTCTGCTCGACTCGCTGCCGGTGGCCGGGCGAATCGTGCCGGGACGCATGGAGCGCGAGGACACGCCGCTGCTGCCGGTGGAGGCGTTGCGCGAAGCGCTGGCCAATGCCTTCGTGCATCGTGACTACGCGATCGGTGGCGGCTCGGTGGGCGTGGCGCTGTATGACGACCGGCTGGAGATCATCTCCGTCGGCGATCTGCATTTTGGCCTGACCCCCGAGGCGCTGTTCCGCGAGCACGAATCCAGACCCTGGAATCCGATGGTCGCGCGCACCTTCTACCGGCGGGGGATCATCGAGACTTGGGGACGTGGCACCCAGAAGATTGCGCGGCTGATGAAGGAGGCGGGGCTGGCGCCGCCGACCGTCTTGCTGCGGCCCGGAGCGGTGGTCGTGAGCTTCGCGTTGCCGAGGGTGGCGGTCCCCGAAACGACAGGGAAAACGACAGGGAAAACGACAGGGAAAACTCCTGAGGCAGTGCTGAGGTTGCTGGCTGAGGACCCGAACCTGTCGGTGCCGCAAATCGCTGCCCGCCTGCGGAAGTCGGACCTGACCATTCACCGCGCCATACGCACCCTCCGCGAGTCTGGCCGACTGGTACGCATCGGTCCTGACAAGGGCGGGCACTGGCAGGTGACCGAGTGAGCGGCTTCACCGAATCCGTCGTCGAAGAGGCCGCGCTCGCCTGGCTTGAAGCGCTGGGCTACGCCGTCCTGCACGGTCCGGATATCGCCGCTGGCGAACCCGGCGCGGAGCGCAGCGACCCGAACTACCGTGACGTTCTGTTGGGAAGCCGACTACGGCAGGCGCTTGCGCGCCTGAATCCCGACCTCCCGCCCGCCGCGATCGAAGACGCTTTCCGCAAACTCACCCGAGCAGATGCGCCGTCGCTCGTCGAACGCAATCGCGCCGTCCACCGGATGCTCGTCGAAGGCGTTGCCGTCGAGTATCGCCGCAAGGACGGCGCGATCACCGGGACGCAGGTGCGTGTCATCGATTTCGATGTGCCCGCCAGCAACGACTGGCTCGCCGTCAACCAGTTCACCGTCTCCGAGGGGCAGCACACGCGCCGCCCGGACGTGGTGCTGTTCGTCAATGGCCTGCCGCTGGCGGTGATCGAGCTCAAGAACCCCGCCGACGAGAACGCGACCGTGTGGTCGGCCTTCCAGCAGCTGCAGACCTACCAGGCGCAGGTGCCGGCGCTGTTCGCGACCAACGCCGTGCTGCTGGCCTCCGATGGCGTGCAGGCGCGCATCGGCTCGCTGGGTGCCGGCAAGGAGTGGTTCAAGCCCTGGCGCACGGTCACCGGGCGTGAGGATGCGCCGCCGCAGCAGTCGGAGCTGCAGGTGATGCTGGAGGGCGTGTTCGGGCAGCGGCGCTTCCTCAACCTGCTGCGCCACTTCATCGTGTTCGAGGATTCCGCGGCCGCGGGGGGCAACGGCAAGCTGGTCAAAAAGATGGCCGGGTACCACCAGTTCCACGCTGTGAATGCGGCCGTGGACGAGACCCTACGCGCGGCGCAACGGGTGGAGGCGGATCGGGTGGCGGATGGCTCCGGCCGGTATGGTTGGGGCGACCGGCCCGGCGGTTTGCCCGGCGATCGGCGCGTCGGCGTCATCTGGCACACGCAGGGCTCCGGCAAGAGCCTGACGATGGCTTTCTACGCGGGACGTGTGGTTCTGCACCCGGCCATGGCCAATCCGACGGTCGTGGTGCTGACGGATCGCAACGACCTCGACGACCAGTTATTCGGTACCTTCGCGCGCTGCCGCGACCTGCTGCGTCAGCCGCCGGTGCAGGCGGCCGACCGCGCTGATCTGCGCGCCAAGCTCGCCGTTGCCTCGGGTGGCGTGGTGTTCACGACCATCCAGAAGTTTCTTCCCGACGAGCGGGGCGACCGGCATCCGGTGCTGTCGGACCGTCGCAATATCGTCGTAATCGCCGACGAGGCGCACCGCAGCCAGTACGACTTCATCGATGGCTTCGCGCGGCACATGCGCGATGCGTTGCCGCATGCGTCGTTCGTCGGTTTCACGGGCACGCCTATCGAAAAGACCGACGCCAACACGCGCGCGGTTTTCGGCGACTACATCAGCGTCTACGATATCCAGCGCGCCGTCGTCGATGGCGCCACCGTGCCCATCTACTACGAGAGTCGTCTCGCCAGGCTGCAGCTGAAGGACTCCGAGCGTCCGAAGATCGACCCGAAGTTCGAGGAAGTGACCGAGGGCGAGGAAGTCGATCGCAAGGAAAGGCTCAAGAGCAAGTGGGCGCAGCTCGAGGCCGTGGTCGGTTCGGAGAGCCGCGTCCGGCTCATCGCCCGCGACCTCGTGGAGCATTTCGAGACCCGGCTGGCCACGATGGACGGCAAGGCCATGGTGGTGGTCATGAGCCGCCGCATTGCCGTGGACCTGTACCGCGAACTCATCAAGCTGCGCCCCGCCTGGCAGGGTGACGGCGACGATCGGGGCACGCTCAAGGTGGTGATGACCGGGTCGGCCTCGGACCCGCTCGACTGGCAACCACATATCCGCAACAAGAAGCGGCGCGAGGCGCTGGCCGAGCGCTTCCGGGATGCCCGCGATCCGTTCCGGATCGTGATCGTGCGCGACATGTGGCTCACCGGCTTCGACGCCCCCAGCCTGCACACGCTGTACGTGGACAAGCCGATGCGCAGCCACGGCCTGATGCAGGCAATCGCCCGCGTGAACCGCGTGTTCAAGGACAAGCCGGGTGGCCTCGTGGTCGACTACCTGGGGCTGGCCGATGAACTGAAGCAGGCGCTCGCGACCTACACCGAAGCCGGCGGCAAGGGCGAAACGGCGCTCGACCAGGCCGAGGCAGTCGCCCTGATGCTGGAGAAGTACGAAATCTGCCGCGGGCTATTCCATGGATTCGACTGGGGCAAGTGGCTGACGGGTACCGCGCCCGAGCGGCTCTCTGTGCTGCCCGGCGCGCAGGAGCACATCCTCGGGCTGGAGGACGGCAAGAACCGCCTGCTGCGATCGGTCACCGAACTCTCGCAGGCATTCGCGCTGGCCGCACCGCACGAAGAGGCGTTGAGAATTCGCGACGACGTGGGGTTCTTCCAGGCCGTGCGGGCAGTACTCGCCAAGAACCTGCCGGGCGAGCGCAAGACCGACGAGGAACTGGAACACGCCATCCGCCAGATCATTTCCCGGGCAGTGACCAGCGATGGTGTCATCGACATCTTCGCCGCCGCCGGCCTCAAGAAGCCCGACATCAGCATCCTGTCGGACGAGTTTCTGGCCGAAGTGCGTGAGATGCCCCAGCGGAACCTCGCGGTGGAGCTGCTGCAGAAGCTGCTGCGCGGGGAGATCAGGAACCGCGCCAGGCGCAATGTGGTGCAGGGGCGTTCCTTTGCCGATCTGCTGGAGGCATCGCTGCGCCGCTACCAGAACCGGGCGATCGAAACCGCCAAAGTCATCGAGGAACTGATCCAGCTGGCCAAGGATATGCGCGCCGCCAACGCCCGCGGCGAGGCGCTGAAGCTCAGCGAAGACGAGCTCGCGTTCTACGACGCACTGGAAGTGAACGACAGCGCCGTCAAGGTGCTCGGTGAACCCACGCTGGCTGGTATCGCCCGCGAGCTCGTCGCCACCGTCAAGAAGAACGTTACCATCGACTGGACGATGCGCGAGAACGTTCGCGCCCAGCTCCGAGTGATCGTGAAGCGGATCCTGCGCAAGTACGGTTACCCGCCGGACAAGCAGGAAAAGGCGACCCAGCTGGTGCTGGAGCAGGCGGAAGTTTTATCAGAGACATGGGCATCGTGACTCCGATCCGCCTCTGTCGGGAAGCGGGCCTGCCGAAGCAGGAATTCGCTGTGTCCGACGGCTTCGTGAGAACGATCCGGGGGCGGCCAAGACGAGCGGCGGGTGAGGTCACCCCCGAAGTCGTGAGGTTCCTGCGAGTTCTGGAGGGAGAGACGACCCGACCGGACACCACACGCAGCCGACTGCAGAAATACCATCTGTCACCCAAGGGGAGGACCGTCGCCACCGCCCTGAAGCGCAGCGGCGGCCCCGCGGGCGAGCTCGGTCCGTGAAAGCGAAGTCCCGGAAATCCGCGGCATCCTGGAGCGACGTCAAGGCCAAGCTGGTTGATTTTGATCGCGCCGGGCTGTTCGGGTTGCTGCAGGATCTCTACGCGGCCAGCAAGGAGAACCAGGCATTCCTGCATGCCCGCTTCGGGCTCGGCGACGATGTCCTCAAGCCGTACAAGACAACCATCGACCGGTGGCTCTGGCCAGATGTCTTCAAGCGACAGGACTTCTCTGCCGCCAAGGCCAGGAAAGCCGTCTCGGACTACAGGAAGGCCGTCGGGGATGCCACCGGGCTCGCGGAGCTCACGGTGTTCTATTGCGAACGCGCCGCTGGATTTTGCAGTGACGTCGGTTTGCAGGACGAAGGCTATTTCAATGCCCTGGTCCGGATGTTCGAGCAGGCACTGACGACCATCAGCACATTGCCTGAAAGCAGCCGGCGGCCGCTGCTCGACCGGCTCGACGCAGTACGCCAGCGAAGTCATGACTTCGGCTATGGCGTCGGCGACGACATGGACGAGCTCTGCTCCCGGAGCGGAATCGATGGCGGAGCGCGATGAACTGAGCGTACTGCGCGCCGAGAATGCCCGATTGGTCGGGCTGCTGGAGGCGCATCACATCGACTGGCGACCGCCGCAGGCCACGTCATTGGCAGGCGCCGAACGGTCCCCGCTCACGACGGACGAAAAGGTTGCGCTGTTCCGCAGCCTGTTTCGTGGACGGACCGACGTCTACCCGGTGCGCTGGGAGAGCAAGACCACGGGCAAGTCCGGCTACTCGCCAGCCTGCGCCAACGAGTGGCGACCAGGCGTGTGCGAGAAGCCACGGATCAAGTGCGGTGACTGCGGCAACCGCTTGCTGATCTCGCTGTCGGACAAGATCATCTATGGTCATTTGGCGGGCGAGCATACGGTTGGTCTCTACCCGCTGCTGGAAGATGATACCTGTTATTTCCTGGCGGTCGACTTTGACGACGCGGAATGGCGGGAGGATGCCGGGGCGTTCATGCAGTCCTGTGTCGAGCTCGGTGTGCCGGCGGCGCTGGAGATCTCCCGCTCAGGCGAAGGGGCACACGCATGGATCTTCTTTTCCACCCGAGTGTCGGCGCGTGACGCCCGGCGCCTGGGTACGGCCATCATCAGTCACACCTGCACCCGCACACGGCAACTGAAACTCGGGTCCTACGACCGCCTGTTTCCCAATCAGGACACGATGCCCAAGGGCGGCTTCGGCAATCTCATCGCTTTGCCCCTGCAGAAGGCTCCCCGCGATCTGGGCCGCAGCGTTTTTGTCGACCGTAACCTGGTTCCCTATCCCGACCAGTGGGCCTATCTGGCAACGCTCCAGATGGTTCCCGCTCAAGACCTGGACTCGATCATTCTGAGCGCCACCGGTGGTGTTCATCCTTTGGATGTGACGTTCATTGACGATGAGGATCTGGCGGCCCCCTGGAAGCGATCACACGCGTCGACGGACAAATTGACGGGCGAGATGCCGAGGTCGCTTACGATCACCGTGGCCAACCTCATCTACTTTGAAAAGTCCCAGCTCCCGCAGACTCTCGCCAATCGTTTGATCCGCCTCGCCGCCTTTCAGAATCCGGAGTTCTACCGGGCACAGGCGATGCGGATATCGGTCTGGGACAAGCCGCGCGTCATCGGTTGCGCCGAGAACTATCCCCAGCACATCGCGCTGCCACGCGGCTGTCTGGATTCGGCACTGGCCCTCTTGCGTGACAACGGCATCGGCTGCGATCTGCGCGACGAGCGAACTACAGGTAAACCAATCGATGCTGCCTTCCCCGGCACTTTGCGCCCCGATCAGGAAGCGGCCGTATCGGCCATGCTGAAGCACGATACCGGTGTACTTTGTGCTCCGACGGCGTTCGGCAAGACGGTGATCGCCGCGGCCATGATCGCTCGGCGGCGCGTAAGCGCCCTGATTCTGGTTCACCGCACGGAACTGCTGAGGCAATGGCAGGAACGTTTGCAGACGTTCCTCGATAGAGGCAACGACCTGATCGGCTCGATCGGGGGCGGCAAGTCGGCGCCGACCGGGAGAATCGACATCGCTGTGATGCAGTCCCTGTCCCGCCAAGGCCAAGTCGATGCGCGCGTCGAGCATTACGGCCAGGTGATCGTCGATGAGTGCCACCACATCGGCGCGGTGTCGTTTGACGCCATCCTGAGGCGGGTCAAAGCGCGGTATGTGCTTGGCCTGACGGCGACGCCGATTCGGCGCGACGGCCAGCAGCCCATCATCTTCATGCAGTGCGGTCCAGTCCGGCATACGGCAGCCACACCGGCGGGTACACCGCAGCAGCTCGACGTCATACCCCGATTTTGCCATGCCCGCATCGACCTCCCGACAACGGCCGGCATACAGGACGTCTTCCGATACCTGGCCAATGATCGGGAGCGGACGGAATCCATCGCCACCGAAATCAGGACCGCATTTCAGCAAGGCCGCAAAGTACTGGTGCTGACTGAGCGAACGGAACACCTCGATGCGATCCGGCTGGCTCTGGCCCAGCTCGATCCGGCGCCTCTGGTGCTTCATGGACGGATGTCGAGGAAACAGCGGGCGGCCCTCATGGCTGAACTCCACGCGCTCCCACCCGAGGCACCACGCATCCTGCTGGCCACGGGCAAGCTGGTCGGTGAGGGCTTTGATCATCCGCCGCTGGATACCCTCGTGCTCGCGATGCCGATCTCGTGGAAAGGTACGCTGCAGCAGTACGCCGGCCGCCTGCATCGAGAGCATTTCGGTAAAGCGGCGGTACGCATCATCGACTTCGTGGATACGGGTCATCCGGCCTTGATGCGGATGTGGGAGAAGCGCCAGCGGGGCTATCGTGCGATGGGGTATAAACTGGCCGCCGACCGGGTGACGGACTTGCTCACCTGACCTTCGCTCACTGCACGCCTGCCCGGTAGCTCTCGATGCGCAGGGCGAGCCAGCGTTGCACCTCGGCATCGACCCATCCCACGGCGCGCGACCCGATGCGTATGCGCGAAGGGAATCGGCGTTCGGCTTCGAGCTGATAGATCATTGATCTACCCAGACCCGTCATCTTGCAGACGTCCGGGAGCCGAAGAATGAGAATTCTCTTTTGATCCGTACCGGGAGAATCTTGCACGAACGACCTCGGGCATATGTGGTTCCGGTCGCTCGGGATCAAGTTGTCACTGCTGTAACTTTCTCAGAGACGTTGCTGGCTGTCCCGTCGGGTTCGACCGCAAAACTGGCCAATACTCCCGGGTTCATGGATCATCGTTTGAAGCAGGGAACGCCCGCGGCACAAGCATCTGCAGTACCGAGTTATTGCCTGTTTTGAGGTAGGTTGCAGGATAGGCGCGTGGCCGCTGTTGTTAAACAATGCCGGCCATGTCCACCGATCACTTCATCGCCGCGCGCGTTTCCCCGGAGACCAAGGCTCGCCTCAAGACCCTGGCTGCGCGGCGCCATCTCAGCGAATCCGCGCTGCTCAAGGAACTGCTGGACCTGACACTCGGCGGTCTCGCCGTGCCGGAGCCGGACTCTGCCGAGCAGCTGATCCGGGTTGCCCGGCATGCACGTCTCTACGTGCGGCTCCGCCCGGATGACCAGCTGCTGCTGGCCGAACGCGCGGCGGCCCTGCGAATGGCGGCCGCCACATATGTCAGCGTGCTGGTGCGGGCGCACCTGCGACACCTGGCTCCTCTTCCAAAGGACGAGCTGCATGCGCTCAATCGCGTGGTCGCGCAGCTCGGTGCCATCGGCCGCAACCTCAACCAGATTGCCCGGGCGGTTCACCAATCGACTCCGCCAGCCGAACCCCGGCGCACGGACGTGCAGATCATGCTGAAGATCTGCGAGGCCCTGCGGGATCACGTCAAAGCCCTGCTCAAGCAGAACGCCGAGAGCTGGAAGGTCGGGTATGCAGAACCGCGCCCGTGAAGGCCTGTTGTTCGATCCGCTGAGCTATGGTCGGGTCGGTCCGGGTCGCCGCGACCGCTTGTCGCCGGCACAGGTCCAGCAGATAGCGCGCACCGTCGCGCGAACCCCAGAAGTGATGGTCAAGATTCTGTCGGGTGGCGCCCATTCCGTTGCGGCAGTGCGCCAGCATTTGGCCTACGTTGGCCGCCAGGGGGATGTCGAGCTGCTGACCGACGATGGGCAGCGACTGCAGGACCGTGAGGCAACCGCAGACCTGATCGAGGACTGGGATCTTGATCTGGCGGAATCCCAGGCTGGCCTCGGCGGGTTGCAGGGACGCCGGGCACCGAAGCTGGTGCACAAGCTGGTGTTCTCGATGCCGGCCGGCACGCCGGCAGACAAGGTACTGCTCGCGACGCAGGGGTTCTGCCGCGAGCAGCTGGCGCTCAGGCACCGCTACGTCATGGCGCTGCACACCGATGAGCCACATCCCCATGTCCACGTGGTCATCAAGGCGATCAGTGAACAGGGGGAGCGGCTGAATATCCGGAAAGCGACGCTGCGGGAGTGGCGCGAGGAGTTCGCGGACCAGCTACGTCGCGTCGGCGTCGCGGCCAATGCAACCCCGCGCTTCGTCCGCGGAGAGACCCGCCCGCGAAAATCCGACGCCGTCTATCGTGCAGCCCGGCGCGGCCCATCCACCCACATGCGCGCTCGCGTCGAAGCGGCGGCAATCGCACTACGCGAAGCGGATCGGCCCGAGGCGCTGGCCATCCGGCAGGTGCGCGAAACGCGACGGGCACTGGAACGTGGCTGGTTCGCCGTGAGCGATGCCCTGAGGAACCAGGGGGAGACCCGGCATGCCCACCAGACGCAGCGCTTCGTGCAAACCCTGCCGCCAGCCAGGACGGAGCGCGAATGGATCCGGGCGGAGCACATCGATCGGGGCAAGAGTCCTCGCGCCCAGGATCGAGAGTGGGCACGGTGACCAGCGGCCGGCTTTCTCGTTTCGCGAAACTCGAATGAGAGAAATTCACCGATTTACTGCTCAGTAAATTCCGCTCGAGGACCGAATATTCAATGGAGCCTGTATACCGGCCCATCGCGGCAAGACGGGATTTGATCGCTGATCTAGATTGGCCACCCAACCTAAAATAAGGCAGCCCGCTATTTCAGGCTCGGCATCTTTCACGGCGCCTGGAACGCCGCCCCGGACTGCCCGCTCACGGCCTTCCTCCCCCGCCCTCGAACTTGGCGTTTACCAGGTAGAACTACCTCGACGGCATTGACAACCCTCTGATTGGTAGGTACTTTCTCATTTCTCGAAATGAGAAATCATTGCGCCCCATGTCCCGCTTAAGCAATCGCCAGCCTGTCTTGAAGCCGCAGGATCTGTACCTGCTGCTGGTGCTGACTGCGTGTCGCGATCGGGGCACCACCTACCCGGACCTCGCGGAATTGTCGGGCCTCTCGATGTCCGCGGTTCACGCCGCGTTCAAGCGAGCTGAGGCCGCGAGGCTGCTGCATTTCGAGGCGAAGCGGCCGCACATCCTTCGCGAGGCGTTCAAGGAATTCCTGTTCCACGGTGCGCGATACGCCTTCCCGCCTGTTCGGGGCGGCATGGTGGCGGGTATCCCAACCGCCCACGCCGCCGAGCCCCTGAGCCCCCATATTGCCGCCTCTTCAGAGCCACCGCCCGTATGGCCGTCGGTCGCCGGCAAGGTGCGTGGGCTTGCGCTCGTTCCGCTGTACCCGTCGGCGCCAGTGGCAGCACTGAACAATCCTCCCCTGTACGAAAGCCTCGCCCTGTTCGACGCCATTCGCGCAGGCAACGCGCGCGAACGCACGCTCGCCCGAAAATTGCTGGAAGAGCGGCTGTGACTCCTGGCGACCCGAATGTTCTGCGGGTCGAAGTTGTCGCCCATGCGCTCGGGGACCTGCGAGAGGAGCTCGTACTCGTCGGTGGCTGCGCCGTCGGCCTTCTGATCGACAGCGCCACCGCGCCGCCACCTCGCGTCACCTACGACGTCGACCTCATCGCCGAAGTCGCGGCCCTGCGTGACTACCACGCGCTGGAACAGTCACTGGTGAAGCGCGGCTTTGCGCGTGATCGGTCCCCCGATGCGCCGATCTGCCGCTGGATTGTCGGTGGCGTCAAGATGGACCTGGTACCCACGACCGATGCGGTGCTCGGATTCTCAAATCGGTGGTACGCGCTCGCTCGCACCACGGCGACACGCTGCGTTCTGGCAAGCGGTGTCGGCATCAACCTGATTTCGGCGCCGGCGTTCATTGCGACCAAATTCGACGCATTCGATACGCGCGGCGGCGGCGACATGATGGCGAGCCACGATTTCGAGGACATCATCAATATCGTGGAAGGGCGTTCCACGCTGGTCGACGATATCCGAAACACCGTACCGCCGCTGCGGGCCTTTGTTGTTGGACGACTGGCGGAGATCCTGGCCGACCAGCGCTTCAGGAACACATTGCCAGGACTGATCACGCCGGACGAACTTCACACCCAGCGAGTGGCCGCGGTGCTCGCTCGCCTTTCCGAGGTATCGGCGCTGTGAAGCCCCAGCCCGACTTCGCAGGCTGATCGTCGTTTGGAGTAGACCATGGCTGCCACGCCGCGACCGAAACCCATCGCCCTTCGAATCGAGCTACTCGACATCGCTCCCCTGATCTGGCGCCGCGTGCTGGTGTCGAATCAGGCGACGCTCGCCAGCCTTCACAACTACCTGCAGTGGGTGATGGGCTGGATGGACACGCACGCGCACGAATTCCAGGTCGGAGACGGCGTCGTGGCACCGGACTGGTGGATTCACGAAGTGAGCCAGGACTCCGATACATCCAACTACCGGGATGAGCGCAGAGTTTCCGTCGCGACGGTTGCCAGAGAACTGGGAGCCGGCGGCGAATTCGAGTACCGGTACGACATGGGGGATGGCTGGCGCCATCGCATCGTCATCGAGTCACCGCCGCCGCACTGGTCGGGCATCGATTTGCCGCTGCCGACCTGCCTCGCGGGGGAAAACGCATGCCCGCCGGACGATGTCGGCGGACCGCATGGCTACGCGTTATTCCTGCAGATCCTCGCGGACCGCGAGCACGAACAGCACGAGGACATGATCCGCTGGATCGGCGGCGTGTTTGATCCGAAGGGATTTGATCTCAACCGGCTCAACCGCAAGTGGCGCGGAGCGAAGCAGCGTAGGCGGTGATCCCAGCCGTCAATGCGGCTGCACTCCCTCCGGGAAAAGCGAGGGCCAGCCGGGTTCAACCAGGCTGCTGCGTCACGTGCGACTGTGCCTTCGCTGCAAATCCCGGACGTGTTCGACGTCCGTTTGCCGCGTTATTGCAAGGCGGGCTGTCTCAAGCCGGCCGACCGAAAATTGCACGCGGTTTTCGGAGAGGGGCTCGGTCGTGCGCTCGCGGACATGATCAACGAACTCGCGCAGCGTGAAGACGCCCGCTGGCATTGGCGTCTTGAATTCCGCGTCCCCAGTGAACACTACGGCAGATTGAATCGTTCCCGCTGGTAGGAAATCCAGCCGTGCCTTCACCGCGCGAACATGGCGCAGGTTCTGGAATATTGGATTCTGAAATCTGAACTTGGCCCTGAACAGTACTTGCGTCCAGGTCGCATGCTGGGCGTTGGCAAAGATCCAGCCGCGGTAATCCTTGGTCTCGATCACGAAGACTCCGAATCGGGAGACCAGAATGTGGTCGATCTGGGTGGTGCCGTCCTCCAGCCGCAGCGTCACATTGTTGAGCAAATGGTAGTCGGGAGAAGCGAAGTTCGACTGGATTGCGTTCCTTACCGCAGCTTCGCCACGATTCTGCCGTGTGCTGGAACGCCACCGACCGAGGAGAAATCCGATGCAAGCGGCCAGTAGAAGCAGAACTGCCAACTTCATGGACAATACCTTCGACAAGCGCCGTGACTTTGAACTCTCGCTCTCATGGACAACCTGTTACGCCGCCTGAAACGTTTTCCCAAACCGCCCGATCACGACCTTCCTCCCCTCCTCGATCTGCGCGTCCACGAGGTCGGCCCACCATTGCAGCATCTCGCGCCGCTGCGCGAGGTACTCGGCCTTGTTGTAGACGCCGCGCACGCCCTTCTGCTCATGCGCGAGCGCCTTCTCGATCCAGTCGGAGTTGAAGCCCGCTTCGTGGAGCTGGGTCGAGGCCGTCCGGCGGAAGTCGTGGATCACGAAGTCTCGCACGCCGAGGTCGAGCGAGCGGATCGCCTGGTTCAACGTGCTGTGCGCGATAGGTTCCTTCCAAGTGTTCCTGCTCGGCAGCACCCACGGCGAATGGCCGGCGAGGCCTTTGAGCTCCTCGAACATCGCGACCGCCTGCTTCGAGAGCGGCACCAGATGGGGCTTGTCTTTCTTCATCCGCTCGGCGGGAATCAGCCACTGCGTCTTCTCGAAGTCGATCTCCTCCCAGCGCGCGCCGATGAGCTCGCCCTTGCGCACCATGCACAGGACCAGCAGATGCAGCGCGAGCTTGTACTGCCGGCGGATCGAGGACTGGTAGATGCCGCGCAGTAGCTGCCCGATCTCCGCTTGCGAGAGCGCGACGTCGCGGCTCCGTGCGGTGGCGATGAATCGCGCCTCGATGGCGGCGGCCGGGTTGAACTGCGTCTTGCCGCGCGCAATGGCGTACGCGTAGAGGCGCTTGATGACGTTGCGGGTCTGCAGCGCCATCTGGTCGGCACCGCGGGCCTTCACGGCATCGGTGATCGCGAGGATGTCGGGGATCGTGACCTCGGCGACGGGCTTGTCGCCGATCGCGGGCAGGACATCCTTGTCGAGCACGCGACGGATATTGCGCGGCTCGCTGTTGGTGCGGCTGACGACATCGGCGTACCAGAGGTTGGCAAACGCGGCGACGGCGTCCGCGGAGCGCCCAGCCCGCGCAACCTTCTCGGCCTGCTTGGTGGCAGCGGGCGAGCCCCCATGGGCCAAGACCGAACGGCACTGTTCGCGCCACAGGCGAGCTTCGCTGAGCGTGTGCGCCGGATATTCGCCGAGGGTCACCTTCTCCTTGCGCGAACCGCGGCCGCCGCATCGGTACTGCATGCGCCAGACCTTCTTGCCGCTCGGATGTACCTCGATGTAGAGACCGCCGCCGTCGGCGACTTGGTAGGCGCGTGCTTTGGCCTGTAATCGCTGAAGTTTCGTGTCGTTGAGCGCCATGCGTGCCCCCTTCGGAATGACCCCGTGCCCCATGCGGCACGCGATTCGGTGCCCCATGCGATCTTCTGACTCATCAAATGGGGCACCTATGGGGGCACCGTAACAAGGTTGCTCGTGGAGGGCAATGGACGAAGGTGGGGCAAAAAGCGTAGAAACTCAGCACTTTTCTCGATGTCAGTGGACGAACCCGGACGTCCCCGGACGCGAAACTATTTTCCGATGCAGAAGCTGCCGAAGATGCGCCCCAGCAGATCGTCGCTGGTGAAGACGCCGGTGATTTCATTCAACGCCTGCTGTGCCTGGCGCAGCTCTTCGGCGACGAGCTCGCCCTGTTTGCGTTGAAGCAGCCCAACCGCCGCGTCGAAGTGCGCGCGCGCGCGGGTCAGTGCATCCAGATGTCGGGCGCGCGCCGAGAACGAGCCAGCGGATTCACCGGCCCAGCCCAGCACCTGTTTCAGATAGGCGCGCAGGGCATCGAGCCCCAGGCCCTGCGCCGCGGAAATCCACAGTGCGGCGCTAGGCTCTTCGATCTCTCCGCGCGCAGCGGCCAGATCCTGCTTGTTGAACACCCGCGTCACCGGCACGTCCTGCGGCAGTGAATCGCGCTCTTCCTCAAACGCCCGGCCCAGCGGATCACTGGCTCCGTCGATGACGAACAGCACGTGATCGGCGCGCACCAGCTCGCTGCGCGCGCGGCGCATACCTTCGATCTCGATGGGATCGTGCGAACTGGCGTCGTCACGCAGTCCTGCGGTGTCGATCAGCGTCAGCGGCAGGCCGTCGATCTGGATGCGCTCGCGCAGCACATCGCGGGTGGTGCCGGCGATGGGTGTGACGATGGCGGCGTCGTAACCAGCCAGCGCGTTCATCAGCGTGCTCTTGCCGGCGTTGGGCCGCCCGGCGATGACCAACACGGCGCCTTCGGTCAGCACCTTGCCTTGCTGCGCGCCGCGTTCGATGTGCTCGAGGCGAGCGCGCACGTCTGCGAGCCGCGTGGCCACTTCGGGCGCCGCCAGAAAGTCGATCTCTTCTTCCGGGAAATCGATGGCGGCTTCGAGCCAGGCGCGCAGCTGGATCAGCGCTTCGACCAGTTCGTTCACGCGCGCGGAAAATTCGCCCTGCAGCGAGCGCAGCGCGGCACGCGCGGCCGCGCGTGAACCTGCGTCGATCAGATCGGCGACGGCCTCGGCCTGTGCCAGATCCAGCTTGTCGTTGAGGAAGGCGCGTTGCGTGAATTCACCCGGCTGCGCGCGGCGCGCGCCCAGCGCTACGCAGCGCTCCACCAGGGCTTCGCTGAGCACGGCACTGCCGTGGCCCTGCAGTTCCAGCACGTGCTCGCCGGTGTAGGAATGCGGCGCGGGGAAGTACAGCGCCAGCACTTCATCGAGCGCGGCGCCGTCGACATCGCGCACCGGCGTCAGAGTGGCCTGGCGCGCCGGCGGCAGAGTGCCGAGCAGCGTGGCCGCGATCTGCGGAACCCGCGGCCCCGAGACCCGCACGATGGCCACGGCGCCACGACCGGGGGCCGTGGCGCAGGCGACGATGGTGTCGACGCCTTCAGCGGGTGCGCGATGCATGCCTTCAGACCGCAGCGCGCAGCAGCGCAGGCCTCAGCGCCGCGCGCGCGCCGTCGCCGCTGCGATGCGGCGGTTGATGTTCCACTGCTGCAGGATGGACAGCAGCGTGTTGGTCACCCAGTACAGCACCAGGCCCGACGGGAAGAACGCGAAGGTCACCGACATGGCCAGCGGCATGATCATGAAGACCTTCTGCTGCACCGGATCCGTGCCCATCTGCGGATTGAGCTTGTACTGCACGAACATCGCCGCCGCCATGATGGCCGGCAGGATGAAGTACGGGTCGCGCGAGGACAGATCGTGGATCCAGCCCATGAAGGGCGCCTGGCGCATCTCCACGCTTTCCATCAGCACCCAGTAGAAGGCCAGGAACACCGGCATCTGGATCAGCAGCGGCAGACAGCCGGCCAGCGGATTGATCTTCTCGCGCTGGTAGAGCTGCATCATCTCCTGGCCGAGCTTCTGGCGATCGTCCTTGTAGGTCTCCTGCAGCGTCTTGATGCGCGGCTGCACGGCCTTCATCTTCGCCATCGATTTGCCCGAGGCTTCCGACAGCGGATAGAACAGCAGCTTCAGCAGGAAGGTGGTGACGATGATGGTGAAGCCCCAGTTGCCGAACAGGGCGTGCACCTTGTCCAGCACCCAGAACAGCGGCTGCGCCAGGAAGGTGAGCTTGCCGTAGTCGGTGACCAGCTCCAGCCTGGGGCCGGCCTGCTTCAGCTGCGCCTGCAGCTTGGGGCCGACGAACAGCACTTCGGACAGCGTGGCCGTGGTGCCCGGCGCGACGCTCTGCTGCGGGCCGGTGGCCGACAGCAGGTACTGGTTGCCCTGGGTCTTCAGCGCATAGTGATAGGCCGTGCCCGCCGGCGGCACGATGGCGGCGACGAAGTGGTGCTGCAGCGCTGCCAGCCAGCCGTTGGTGACGCTCTGATCCAGCGTCGCCGGCGAGGAACCGGTGATCTTCAGCTTCTCGTACTTGGTGCCGTCGTAGATGGCCGGGCCCTTGTAGGCACTGCTGCCGGCCTTGAACATGGAGCTCTGAATCGGGGTGTTGTCACGCAGGATCTGCGCATATGAGGCAAACACGAACGGCTCGGTCGAAGCATTGTTGATGCTGTAGTCGAGGCCGATCCGGTACTGGCCGCGACGGAACACCAGCGTCTTGGTGACCGTGACGCCGGCGCCATTGGTCCAGGTCAGCGGCAGCCGCACTTCATCCTGGCCATCGGCCAGCTTCACTTCGCTGACCGCGCTGGTGAACAGCGTCTGGTGCGTCGGGGCCACGCCACCGGCGGCCGGAGCAAGACCGGTCTGCACCACGTACAGCGGATCGGCATTGGCGTCGCTAGGGTCGCGGTTCAGCAGCCGCACCGGCGTGGTCTCATTCTTCACCACCGGGTACTTCGGCAGGTCGGCGCGCTTGAGCTCGCCACCGGCCAGGCTGACATCGATGTCCAGCACATCCGTGACCACGTGCACGCTGCCGGCCGTCGCGGCGCTGGCCTCGGTGCTGGTGGCGGCCGGCGCGCCGGAAGCGGCCGGCGCAGCCACCGGAGCAGCCACGACAGCCGGGGCTGTGGTGGCTGCCGGCGCGCCACCGGTTGCGGCGGCCGTCGCTGGTGCAGCAGCCGCAGGTGCGGCGCTGGGCACGCTGTCATCCAGCGGCGCGCTGGGCGCGCTCACGACAGCAGCCGGGCGATTCGGGTAATCGCGATACCACATTTCCACGTTCAACAGCGCAGCGACACCCAGCAGCGCCCAGAAGAAGATGCGAACGTTAGCAGTCATGAGCGTGCGGGTTCCTGCAGCAGGAGTCGTTGAGTGGAACGGGATCGAAGCCGCCCGGATGCCACGGATGGCAGCGGGCCAGACGTTTGAGCGTAAGCCAGCTGCCGCGCACGCTGCCATGGCGTTCCAGCGCTTCCAGGGCGTAGTGCGAGCAGGACGGATGGAAACGGCAACGCGGCCCCAGCCAGGGGCTGATCAGCCACTGGTAGGCACGGATCGGTAGTTGGATCAGCGCGCGCATTCGTTGGCTATCTTGTTCCAGAGTCGTTGCAAACTGGCATGTATTGCAGCGTTGTCTGCCTTGCGCAGCAACGGCCGCGTGCCCACCACGATGTCGACGCCCGGCAGCAGCGCCTGATGCAGACGGAAACTGTCGCGAATCATCCGCCGCCAGCGGTTGCGCAGCACGGCGCTTCCGGCGGCACGAACGGCTACCGACAGACCCAGGCGAGCCTGGGGCAGATCGTTGGCACAGACATTCGCGCTGAAAAGTTCGTTGCCCAGTCGTCGGCCCTGCTGATACACATGGCTGAACTGGGCTCCACTACGCAGCCGCTGGTCCGGGCGGAATCGCTTGCGTTCCACGCAAACCTTGCGGCTGCGGTGTTCTGCTTGCGATCAGGGAATCAGGCGCTTGCGGCCCTTGGCACGACGACGCGCCAGGACCTTGCGGCCATTCCGGGTCGCCATGCGGGCGCGGAATCCATGGGTACGCTTGCGACGAACTTTGCTCGGCTGATAAGTGCGTTTCATGTGGACTCTCAAGGCTCTGAATTCAGAGCGAAAAATGGGCCGGCAGGGTACGCAGGCGGCGCTTTGGTGTCAATACGGCAGTGCTTTCGGCACTGACGGAGAAGGGTATAGACTTCCGCCCCCCTTGCGACAAGCCCCATGGCGCGCGCAGCGGAGCGTGACCGTATCAGGTCGGTGAATTGGGTTGGAGTTGTGGGCCGGGAATTCCGGCTTAGGGAGTGCTCGGGTGGTGGCGTCGCTGTGGGCCCGCTGTGCAAATGCGCTGGAAGGCGAGCTTTCTGAACAGGATTTCAACACCTGGGTGCGGCCGCTGCAGGCCGTGGAAGCCGAGGGCTCCCTGCGCCTGCTGGCGCCCAACCGTTTCGTGGTGGATTGGGTCAAATCCCAGCTGTTGCCGCGGCTGGACGGTCTGCTGAGCGAGCTGGGTGGTCCGGCCGACCTGCAGATCGGGGTGGAAGTGGGCTCCAGGGCCCCGGAACCTGCCCCGGCCGCCAATGGCTCCGTCACCTACCTGGCCAAGACCCCCAAGGCGCCGCCGGTAGCCCTGGGCGTGCCCCTGAATCCGCTGTTTACCTTCGACGGTTTCGTCGAGGGCAAGAGCAACCATTTTGCCAAGGCCGCCGCCATCCAGGTGGCCGAGCATCCCGGCAAGGCCTACAACCCGCTGTTCATCTATGGCGGTGTGGGGCTGGGCAAGACACACCTGATGCACGCCATCGGCCACATGATCAAGAGCAACAACCCGGATGCGCGCGTGGCCTACGTGCATTCGGAGCGTTTCGTCAGCGACATGGTGCGCTCGCTCCAGCACAACACGATCAACGAGTTCAAGAATTCCTATCGCACGCTCAATGCGCTGCTGATCGACGACATCCAGTTCTTCGCCGGCAAGGAGCGCTCGCAGGAAGAGTTCTTCCACACCTTCAACGCGCTGCTCGAAGGCCAGAACCAGATCATCCTCACCTGCGATCGTTATCCGAAAGAGGTGGAGGGTCTGGAGGAGCGGCTGAAGTCGCGCTTCGGCTGGGGACTCACGGTGGCCGTGGAACCGCCGGAACTGGAAACCTCGGCGGCCATCCTGATGGGCAAGGCGCAGGCCGTGGGCGTGGCGCTGCCGGATGAGGTCGCGTTCTTCATCGCCAAGCGCATCCGCTCCAACGTGCGCGAGCTCGAAGGCGCGCTGCGCCGGGTGATCGCCAACGCCCGCTTCACCGGCCAGCCCATCTCCGTGGATTTCGCCAAGGAGGCGCTGAAGGACCTGCTGTCCATGCAGGCGCGCCTGGTCACCATCGAGAACATCCAGAAAACCGTGGCGGATTACTACAAGGTCCGCATGGCCGAGCTGCTGTCGCAGCGGCGCAGCCGTTCCGTGGCGCGCCCGCGTCAGGTGGCCATGGCGCTGGCCAAGGAACTCACCAGCCACAGCCTGCCGGAGATCGGCGATGCCTTCGGCGGCCGCGATCACACCACGGTGCTGCACGCCTGCAAGCGAATCAAGGAATTGCGCGACAGCGAGCAGCGCATGCAGGAAGACTGGCTGAACCTGTTGAGAACCCTGACCGGCTGACGTGCATCAGCTGTGGATAAGCTGGGCAGGAAATTCTGTGCACAGACCACACACAGCCTGTGCGCTGGATTGTCAGCGCGGCGTAAGTTGTGCAAGTGGCTGAAAGCGGTCGCTTTGATGCCTTCGGGAGCTGTCATTCCCGCTACTCACAGGGCTAATATTCATAATCGGATTTCTTTCCAAGAATATATTTCTTTTATTTGATCGAGCGAGGTTTGGAACGACATGAAAGTCTCGGCGACTCGTGAGCAGCTGCTCGCGCCCCTGCAAAGTGTCATGGGCGTGGTCGAGCGACGTCAGACCATGCCGATCCTCGCCAACGTACTGCTGGTGGCGAAGAACGGCAGGCTGTCGGTTACGGGCACCGATCTGGAAGTGGAGCTGGTGGCATCCAGCGAAGTGGCCGTGCAGGCGCCGGGCGAAGTCACCGTGCCGGGACGCAAGCTGCTGGACATCATCCGTACGCTGGCGGAGAAGACCCCGGTGACGCTGACGCGCGAGGCCGAGAAGGTGGTCGTCAAAGGCGGCCGCAGCCGCTTCACGCTCTCCACGCTGCCGGCATCGGAGTTCCCGGTCATCGAGGACATCCATGCGCAGCAGCGCCTCAAGGTCAGCCAGGCGGATCTGCGTCGCCTGATCGACAAGACGCATTTCGCCATGGCCCAGCAGGACGTGCGTTACTACCTGAATGGCACGTTGATCGAATGTTCGGGCGCCACCCTGCGTGCCGTAGCCACCGACGGCCATCGCCTGTCGTTGTGTGAGGCTGCACTGGAAAAGGCCGCGTCCGGATCACAGACCCAGGTCATCCTGCCGCGCAAGGGAGTGTTGGAGCTGCAACGCAGCGTCACCGGCGACGGGGAAATCGAGCTGACGATCGGATCGAACCACGTTCGCGTCGAGATCGGCGACATTCGCTTCACATCGAAGTTGATTGACGGAAAATTCCCGGAATATGGCCGCGTAATCCCCGCGAATCCGAACAAGATGCTGCTTGCCGACCGTGATCTGCTGCGCCAGGCGCTGCAGCGCACCGCCATTCTGTCCAACGAGAAGTATCGCGGGGTGCGGCTGACCTTCGGCAAGAACCTGCTGACCATCCAGGCCCATAACCCGGAGCAGGAAGAAGCCGAAGATCAGGTCGAAGTCCGCTACGACGGCGACGAGATGGAAATCGGCTTCAACGTCACCTACCTGCTGGATGCCCTGTCGGCCGTGGATACGGCGGAAGTAGAGTTCGGCCTGACCGACGCCAACAGCAGCTGCCTGATCCGTCCGCCTGGCGATACCAGCATCAAGTACGTCGTGATGCCGATGCGTCTCTAGAAGCTGCATGAGTCTGCGGGAGTTGAAAGTGGAGCAGCTGCGCTGCCTCCCGCAGGCGCTGCTCCAATTCGATCCCGGTCTCAATCTCATCACCGGCCCCAATGGCGCCGGGAAAACCTCGCTCCTCGAGGCCATCTACCTGCTCGGTCGCGGTCGTTCCTTTCGGACCCGCAGCACCGAGCGACTCATTTCCCAGGGTGAACCCCGGTTGCGGGTGGTGGGACGGACCTATGAAGGGCAGCCCGAGCATCTGATTGGCTTCGCTTTCGACCGCGAGGAAGGGCCAACGATCCGGATTGACCGACAGCCTGCCCGCTCCCTGGCTGAATTGGCCACCCTGTTCCCAGTGCAGGCCATCGATCCGGGTATTCATCGCTTGGTGGAAGAGGGTCCGAGCTACCGCCGGCGCTGGCTCGATTGGGGAGTGTTCCACGTGGAACATGCCTTCGTGGACCAGTGGACGGCGTACAGCCGCGGGCTGAAGCAGCGTAATGCGGCTCTGGCTGGCGGTCTGGACACCGGTCACTGGGACCGGGAGCTGGCCCGGCTGGGTGAGTTCCTGTCCGCCAGTCGCTTCGCTACCCTGGAGGCGCTGCGGGAGGGATGGGATCAGACCTGCCAGCGCCTGCTGGGTCGTACGCTGGCACTCAGCTACCACCAAGGCTGGAACCGGGAGCGGACCCTGGCTGAAGCATTGAGTCATGCGCTGCCCAAGGATCGGGAGCGGGGAACGACATCCGTCGGCCCTCATCGTTACGACGTGGTGTTGACCGTCGATGGTGCTCCGGCCCGGGAAGTCCTGTCCCGGGGACAACAGAAGCTGCTGGGTGCCGCCATGGCCATCAGTCTGGGCCGCCTGGTGGCTGCCCGGAGTGCCACTCTACCTACTCTGTTGGTCGACGACCCGGCGGCCGAGCTGGATCCCACCCACACCGCCCGTCTGCTCGCCGAAGTGGAGTCTCTGGGCGGGCAGTTGATCGTTACGGCGCTGGTCGAAAGCCCCACGCTGAATCTGCGGGCAGCCAGGAGGTTCCACGTGGAACATGGGGCCGTCCAACCCTTATAGCGGCACACCAGTTATAATGGGCGGATGACAAATCCAGAGGTCTACGACTCCAGCAAAATCAAGGTTTTGAAAGGCCTTGAAGCGGTCCGGAAACGCCCTGGCATGTACATCGGTGACACGGACGACGGCACCGGTCTGCACCACATGGTTTTCGAGGTCGTCGACAACTCCATCGACGAGGCGCTGGCCGGTCATTGCGACCGGATTGTCGTGACCATCCATGCCGACGAGTCGGTCACCGTCTCGGACAACGGCCGTGGTATCCCGGTGGATATTCACCCCGAAGAGGGGCGTTCGGCGGCCGAGGTCATCATGACCGTGCTGCACGCCGGCGGTAAGTTCGACGACAGCTCGTACAAGGTTTCGGGCGGACTGCACGGCGTGGGCGTGTCCGTCGTGAACGCGCTGTCCGATGTGCTGACCCTGACCATCTATCGCGACGGCCGGGTCCACAAGCAGGAATACCGGCTGGGCGAGCCTGTTGCGCCGCTGGCTGCAGCGGGCGAGACCACCGAGCGCGGCACCACCATCCGCTTCAGGCCTTCGCCCACCATCTTCACCAACATCCAGTTCGTCTACGAGACGCTGGCCAAGCGCCTGCGCGAGCTGTCGTTCCTGAATTCGGGTGTGCGCATCGAGCTGGTGGACGAGCGCGATGACAAAACCGATGTTTTCCAGCACGAAGGCGGCTTGCGGGCCTTCGTGACGCATCTGAACCGCAGCCGCACGCCCATCCACGACACGGTGTTCTGGTTCCGTTCGCAGGAAGGCGCCATCGGCGTGGAAGTGGCGCTGCAGTGGAACGACTCCTATCAGGAGAGCATGTTCTGCTACACCAACAACATCCCGCAGAAGGATGGCGGCACGCATCTCTCCGGCTTCCGCGCCGCGCTGACGCGCACGCTGAACGATTACATGGAGAAGGAAGGCCTCGCGAAGAAGGAAAAGATCGCCATGGTGGGCGACGATTCGCGCGAGGGCCTGACGGCCATCCTGTCGGTGAAGCTGCCGGATCCGAAGTTCTCCTCGCAGACCAAGGACAAACTGGTCTCATCCGAGGTGAAAAGCGTCGTCGAGACGGCGGTTGTCGGCAAACTTGCTGACTTCTTGCTGGAAAGACCCCAGGAAGCGAAGGCAATTGTCGCGAAAATCGTCGAAGCGGCGCGCGCGCGCGAAGCCGCGCGCAAGGCGCGTGAGCTCACGCGTCGCAAGGGCGCGCTCGACATCGCCGGCCTGCCCGGCAAGCTGGCGGACTGCCAGGAAAAGGATCCGGCGCTCTCCGAACTGTTCATCGTCGAGGGTGATTCGGCCGGTGGCTCAGCCAAGCAGGGCCGTGATCGCCGCACCCAGGCCGTGCTGCCACTGAAGGGCAAGATCCTCAACGTCGAGAAGGCGCGCTTCGACAAGATGCTTGGCTCCGCCGAAGTGGGCACGCTGATCACGGCGCTCGGCTGCGGCATCGGCCGCGACGAGTTCGACATCGACAAGCTGCGTTATCACCGCGTCATCATCATGACCGATGCGGACGTGGACGGATCGCATATCCGCACGCTGCTGCTGACTTTCTTCTACCGGCAGATTCCGCTGCTGATCGAGCGCGGCTACATCTATATCGCCCAGCCGCCGCTGTACAAGGTGAAGCGTGGCAAGCAGGAGATGTACGTCAAGGACGACAACGAACTCAATGCGCTGCTGTTGAACAGCGCCATCGAGGAAGCTGCGCTGCATGTGAATCCCGAAGCGCCGCCGCTGGCCGGGCCGGGACTGGAGTTGCTGGCACGCCAGTACATGGAAGTGCAGGCCGTGATCCGCCGCTGGGCGCGCCGCTATGACGAGCGGCTGCTGGAGCAACTCATCTATCAGCCGGAGGTGAAGAGCGCGGATTTCGATCGCGTCGATTTCATGACCAGCTGGTGCGCAGGACTCACCGAACGCCTCAATGCGCACGACGACGGTTCGCGTCGTTACCAGGTCGAATGGCGCCCGGCTGCCGACGGTCATCCTGGCCGTATCCTGGTGCGCCGCATGGAGCACGGGCTGGCCAATGACAAGCTGCTGCCGCGCGAATTCTTCGACTCGGCCGAGTATCGGGCCATCGCGGAGCTGGGTCGCACGCTGAACGATCTGCTCGCCGCCGGCGCCTATGTGCGTCGTGGCAACGATCGCCAACCCGTGTCCTCCTTCAAGGAAGCCATGAAGTGGCTGCTGGATCAGGCGCGCAAGGGCCAGAGCATCCAGCGCTACAAAGGTCTGGGCGAGATGAATCCCGAGCAGCTGTGGGAGACCACCATCAATCCGGAGACCCGTCGCCTGATGCAGGTGCGCATCGAAGACGTGGTGGCCTCGGATGAGATCTTCACCACGCTGATGGGCGATCAGGTCGAACCGCGCCGCGAGTTCATCGAGAAGAACGCGCTGGCGGTATCGAACCTGGATATCTAGCGGTGAACGATGGTGTGTTCGACGAGCCGTTGCTGGTCCATGAAGAGCAGTACCGCGACTACTTCCACGCCTTCTGTGGCGACACGCTGTGCCTGCAGGCCATCACGCTTATGCCGGGGTCGATGCGCTGAAAAGGACGCGTCAGGGGTGCGCCCTGAGGCTTTCGGCATAGATCGAGGCGATGCGCTCGCAGCCGACCCGGTCCTCTGCGTCGAAGCGGCCCAGATCGGGGCTGTCCAGATCCAGCACGCCGATGAGGGCCTCCTCCTGCATGATGGGTGCAACGAGTTCCGACAGGGATGCTTCGTCGCAGGCGATGTGGCCCTCGAATTCCTGCACGTTGGCCACCACGACCGAGCGGCGCGTCGTGGCCGCGTGGCCACATACGCCCTGATCAAGGCTGATCCGGACGCAGGCCGGCTTGCCCTGGAACGGGCCCAGCACCAGTTCCCGCCCGGTGGCATCGAGGAAATAAAAGCCGGCCCAGTTCAGCCGCGGCAGGCTCTGATAAAGCAGCGCACAGGTATTGGCGGCGTTGGCCACGCGATCGCGGCTGCCGTCCAGCAGTCCCTTGAGCTGGGCCGCGAGACGCTCGTAAGTCGCCGCCTTGTCCTGGGCGAGAGGAGCATCAGACTGTTTCCACATACGCGTCAACCTGCGCCGGGCGATTCGGGCTCGCTGCGCTGATCCTGCTGGGGTTCGCGCCGCTGCGCAAGCGCCTCCTGCTGCGATGCCAGCAATTTCATGCTGCCGGCGCAAATACGCCGGCGCAGCTGGCTAGGAAGCGGCGGCCCCCGTGGAATGCGCCTCGATCCACTGCTGTGCTTCGAGGTTCACTTCGCGCGGATCGCGGCCCTCGGCCACGATGGGCGGTCCGATGCGCACGGTGATCGTGCCCGGCTTCTTCAGCAGGCCGCGGCGCGGCCAGAAATAGCCGGCGTCGTGCGCCACCGGGACGACGAGCTTGCCGGTCTGGGAGGCGAGCAGCGCACCGCTGACGCCGTACTTGCGTGTCTGGCCGGCCGGCATGCGCGTGCCTTCGGGGAACACCACGATCCATACGCCATCATCCAGACGTGCGCGGCCCTGCTCGACCACCTGGCGCACGGCGCTGCCACCGGCGCCGCGGTTCACGGCAATGGCGCGCAGCAGTTTCAGGCCCCAGCCCACGAACGGTATCCACATCAGCTCGCGCTTGAGCACCCAGGCCTGATCCGGGAACACCAGCGATTGCGCGATGGTCTCCCAGCTCGAGGAGTGCTTCCACAGTGCAACGTGGTTGCCGGACGGCAGGTTCTGCAACCCTTCCACGCGATAGTCGAGGCGGCAGGTCCAGCGCAGCATGCGCAGCAGCACGCCCGCCCAGACGCGCACCAGGATGAAGCGCTGGTGATAAGGCATGAGGCTGGCCGCGATGATGAAGAACACGGCGTACAGCGGCGTCCAGACGAACAGGAACGCAGTAAACAGCAACGAACCCAGCCACTGCATGGACTTATCCGGGCAGCCGCGACAGGTCGGCGATCTGTGCGAACAGGCCACGCAGGTCCGCCAGCAACGCCAGACGATTGGCGCGCAGCGCCGCGTCGCTGTCGTTGACCAGCACGGCGTCGAAGAACGCGTCCACCTGCGGGCGCAGCGCTGCGAGCTGCACAAAGGCCTGCGCGTAGGCGCCGCGCGCAATGGCGGCGCGCACGCCATCCTGCAGAGCGCTCAATGCGCCATGCAGCTGCTGCTCGGCAGGAATCTTCAGCAGCTCGGCTTTCACGCTGCTTTGTGCCGAAGCCTCGGACTTCTTCAGGATGTTGGCGATGCGCTTGTTGGCCGCGGTGAGACTCTGCGCCTCCGGCAGCTTCAGGAATTCGGCCAGCGCCCGCAGGCGCGCGTCGAAGTCCAGCGGCGAGCTCGGCGCCGTGGCCAGCACGGCCTCGAACATCTCGGTGCTCACCGGGAAGCTGGCACCCTCCTCCAGGTACTGGGCGCGCAGACGCTCCATCACATAGGCGTAGATCTCCGCGCTGACAGCGGCGGCGCTGCGCTGCTCGAATGCAGCCTGCGGCTGCGCGGCGACGGCGGCTTCGATCAGTGCGCGCAGATCCAGCGACAGCTGCTTCTCCATGAGGATGCGCAGCACGCCGATCGCGGCGCGGCGCACACCGAACGGATCCCTGGCGCCGCTGGGCTTCTGGCCGAGCGCGAAGATGCCGGCGACGGTATCGAGTTTGTCGGCGATGGCCAGGGCCATGCCGGGCAGGGAGGCGGGCAGCTCATCCCCGGCACCGCGCGGCAGATAATGCTCGCGGATGGCATCGGCCACTGCGTTGCCTTCGCCATCGGCCAGTGCGTAGTAGCGGCCCATGACGCCCTGCAGTTCCGGGAACTCGCCGACCATGGCGCTCAACAGATCGCATTTGCACAGCTCGGCGGCGCGTGCGGTGGCTGCGCCATCCGCGCCAATCCTGTCGGCGATGCGCGCTGCCAGCTCGGCCACCCGCGCCACGCGCGAACCCACGGAGCCCAGCCTGGCCTGATAGGTCACGGTATCCAGCCCGGGGCGGCGTGCGGCCAGCGGCTGCTTGCGATCCTGCTCCCAGAAGAAAGCCGCGTCCGAAAGACGCGGACGCACCACGCGTTCATTGCCGGCGCGCACCGACTCCGGGTGCGTGCTCTGGATGTTGGCGAGAGTGATGAAGTACGGCAGCAGCCTGCCGTTGGCGTCTTCCACCGGAAAGTAACGCTGATGCTCCTGCAGCGTGCAGATCAGCACTTCGCGCGGCAGATCGAGGAAGCGGGTTTCGAAACCGCCCACCACCGGCACCGGCCATTCCACCAGCGCAGTCACTTCATCGAGCAGCGCCTCATCGAGGATGGCACGCGCAGCGCCACCCGAGGTTGCCGGCAGCGCGGCTGCGGACTGCAGCACGCCTTCCTTCACACGGGCGCGGCGCGCTTCGAAGCCGGCGACCACAAAGGCGCCGGCCAGCTTCTTCTCATAGCCCGCCGCCGACGTAATCGTCACCGGCTTGGGGGCGTGGAAGCGATGGCCGCGCGACAACCGCCCGGCGCGCACATCGAGCACACTGGCATCGAGTACTTCCTTGCCGAACAGCATCACCACCCAGTGCACCGGGCGCACGAATTCAGCCGTGCCGGCGCCCCAGCGCATGCGCTTCGGCGTCGGCAGCGCATCCAGTGAGCTCTGCACGATGGCGGGCAGCAGCGCGGCGGTGTCGCTGCCGGCCCTGGTGCCGGAGTAGAACAGGAATTCGCCCTTGGGTTCCTGCACGCGCGTGAGTTCACTCACGGCCACGCCGCAGCTGTCGGCGAAGGCCTGCGCGGCGCGCGTCGGTGCACCGCTGGGGTCGAAGGCGGCGCTCACCGGCGGTCCCTTGCGTGTCACCTGCTGCGCCGGCTGCTGCAGCGGCAATCCCTTGACCCAGACGGCCAGGCGGCGTGGCGTGGCGTAGGAAACCAGCGCGCGATACTTCAGTCCCGCGGCCGCCAGCGGCCTGGCAATGCCTTCGGCAAAGGCCAGTTCCAGATTGCGCAGCGCCTTGGGCGGCAGCTCTTCGCAGCCGACCTCGACCAGAAAGTCCGCACGCACGCTCATGCCGACACTCCGCCGCGGGCCGCGCCTGCGGTGGCGGCAGGGCCCGCCGTGGTCGTCGGTTTGAGCATGGGAAAGCCCAGCGCCTCGCGGCTGGCGTAGTAGGCCTGCGCCACGGCACGCGCCAGCGTGCGCACGCGCAGGATGAAGCGCTGCCGTTCGGTCACCGAGATGGCACGGCGTGCATCCAGCAGATTGAAGGTATGCGAAGCCTTCAGCACCTGCTCGTAGGCGGGCAAGGCCAGCTTGGCCGCCAGCAGCTGCTGGCAGGCCTGCTCATGTTCATCGAAGTGCCGGAACAGCACTTCGACGTTGGCATGTTCGAAGTTGTAGGCCGACTGCTCGGCCTCGTTCTGGTGGAACACATCGCGGTAGGTGACCGGGCCGTTGGGACCCTCGGTCCAGACGATGTCGAAGATGCTCTCCACGCCCTGCAGGTACATGGCGAGGCGCTCCAGACCGTAGGTGATCTCACCGGTCACGGGGCGGCAGTCCAGGCCACCGACCTGCTGGAAGTAGGTGAACTGCGTGATCTCCATGCCGTTCAGCCACACCTCCCAGCCCAGACCCCAGGCGCCCAGCGTCGGCGACTCCCAGTTGTCTTCGACGAAACGCACGTCGTGTTCGCGGGTGTCGAGCCCCAGCGCGGCCAGCGAGCCCAGGTACAGATCCAGAATATTCAGCGGCGAGGGTTTGATGACCACCTGGAACTGGTAGTAGTGCTGCAGGCGGAAGGGGTTTTCGCCATAGCGCCCATCGGTGGGGCGGCGCGAGGGCTGCACGTAGGCGGCGGCCCAGGGCTCCGGTCCGATGGAGCGCAGGAAGGTGGCGGTGTGGAAGGTGCCGGCGCCCACTTCCAGGTCATAGGGCTGCAGGATGACGCAGCCCTGGGCCGACCAGTAGTGCTGCAGGGCGAAAATCAGTTCCTGAAAGGTGCGCGGCCTGGCCGCGGCAGAAGAGCGCTTCATCGGGAGGACCTGAAATCTGGCTGTTAAAACGCGCGAGTATATAGCGGAGCAAGCCCCGGAACCGTCGCGCAAGGCTGCTGGGCTGATTTGGTGCGCTCGCCCGGACAGGAGGCGGGGCTTCGCCCTATACTAGTGCAAATCAGCCTCCCGGCTGGTCTACTACCCGATTAAGCATTTGATTTGGCGAGCGATACGCCTTGGCACGGGGCCTGCATCCAAATGGGGCCCAGCGCATAGGGTTTTTTCATTTGTTGGAGGGGATATGTCGACACCGAGTGATGTGGTCAAGCTCATCAAAGAAAAAGGAGTGAAGTACGCGGATCTGCGCTTCACGGACACCCGCGGCAAGGAACAGCACGTCACCGTGCCGTCCCGCTACGTGACCGAGGAATTCTTCACCGAAGGCAAGATGTTCGACGGTTCGTCGATTGCAGGTTGGAAGGGCATCAACGAATCCGACATGATCCTGATGCCGGATGCCTCCACCGCCATCCTGGATCCGTTCTTCGAAGAGGCGACGGTCAACATCCGTTGCGACATCATCGAGCCGGCGACCATGCAGGGCTATGAGCGCGATCCGCGTTCGCTCGCCAAGCGCGCCGAGGCTTATCTGAAGTCCACCGGCATCGCCGACACGGCGCTGTTCGGACCGGAAAACGAATTCTTCATCTTCGACAACGTCCGTTGGGGCGCCGAAATGCGCGGCTGCTTCTACGAGATCGACTCGGTGCAGGGCGCCTGGAATTCGGGCACCCAGTTCGAGGAAGGCAACAAGGGCCATCGTCCGGGCGTGAAGGGCGGCTACTTCCCGGTTCCGCCGGTCGACGCCTACCAGGACATCCGCGCCGCGATGTGCAAGGCCTGTGAAGACATGGGCCTCACCGTCGAAGTGCATCACCACGAAGTGGCCACCGGCGGCCAGTGCGAACTGGGCATCGGCGCCAACACGCTGGTGAAGAAGGCCGACGAGGTGCAGATCCTCAAGTACGCGCTGCTGAACGTCGGCGCGCAATTCGGCAAGAGCGTGACCTTCATGCCGAAGCCCCTGGTGGGCGACAACGGCAGCGGCATGCACGTGCACCAGTCGCTGGCCAAGGGCGGCAAGAACATCATGGCGGGTGACAAGTACGCCGGCCTGTCGGATGAATGCCTGTACTACATCGGCGGCATCATCAAGCACGCCAAGGCGATCAACGCGTTCACGAACGCCAGCACCAACAGCTACAAGCGCCTGGTGCCGGGCTTCGAAGCGCCGGTGATGCTGGCCTACTCGGCCCGCAATCGCTCTGCCTCGATCCGCGTACCCTGGGTGTCGAGCGCCAAGGCGCGCCGCATCGAAGTGCGCTTCCCGGACTCGACCGCCAATCCGTACTTCGCCTTCGCCGCGATGCTGATGGCCGGTCTGGACGGCATCCAGAACAAGATCCACCCCGGCGATCCGGCCGACAAGGATCTGTACGACCTGGAGCCGGAAGAGGCCAAGCACATTCCGACCGTGTGTCATTCGCTCGACATGGCGCTCGAGGCCCTGGACAAGGACCGCGAGTTCCTGAAGAAGGGCGGCGTGTTCACCGACGACGTGATCGATGCCTACATCGCACTGAAGATGCAGGAAGTGACCCGTCTGCGGATGACCACGCACCCGGTCGAAATGGACATGTACTACAGCGTCTGAGGTGAGGCGTGAGGCGATTTGCAGCCGTAACACAATTTTCACGTTTCGCTGCGATTGCCACCTCAGCCTCCTGCGCGCCGAAAAAGCGCGCAGATCAAGCAGTTGCGGGTGGCGGAGCATTATGTTCCGCCACCCGCTTTTGGCAGCAGGCCCCACTCGGCGCTATGCTGCCCACCAATGAATCGCATCGCACTTTCGTTGCTGCTGGCCGCGCTGCCGTGCGCAGCTCTGGCCACCAAGGCGTATCGCTGGAAGGACGCGCAGGGCGTGATCCACATCCAGGATCAGCCACACGAGGGTGCGGAAGAAATCGAACTGGGTTCGGTGCAGACCTACAGCGCGCCGACGATCCCGAGCACCCCGGGCGCCGCGGCAGCAGCCCAGCCGGCGAGCAGCGGCTATCAGAGCTGCAACATCGCGCAGCCGGCGAACGACGCCGTGCTGTGGGAACAGAATGCCGTGACGGTCAGCGTGCAGGTGCAGCCGGCGCTGACGGGCGACGATCAGCTCTGGCTGAGTTTCGACGGGCGCAGCATCGCACCGCAGTCGCCGGGCAGTTCCAGTTTCGTCATCAGTCCCATCGACCGCGGTACCCATACGGTGTCGGCCACGGTGCGCAGTGCCGCCGGCACGCCGCTGTGTTCCGGCGCTGCCAGTACCTTCCACGTGCGGCAGCCCTCGGTGCTTTCGCCGCAATCGCCACAACGCGCGCGCTAAGTCCGGCTCGCCCGACCGTTCCGACGGCCGGAGGGAGCTGATGGCATACGAACCCTATACCGCTTCGCCGCTGGCGCATTTCGACCCGGCCGAACTTCTCGATGCGCTGTCGACGGGCGTGCTGGTTCTCGACAGCCATCTGTGTGCCATCTACGCCAACGTCGGCGCACAAGCCATGCTGGGCGTGGGCTTCAACCAGGCTCGCGGTCGGCCGGTGGCCGAACTGTTCAGCGACGCGCAGCCGCTGGTGCATCTGCTGCGCCGGGCGCTGGAGCGCTCCGAGCCCTGTTCCGGCCATGAAATGACGCTATGTCCGACGCCGACGCTGCAGGGCGCGCGCTCGCCGGTGGTGGCCGATGTCACGGTGACGCCGCTGGAAGGGCAGATCACCGGCACCCATCTGCTGGTGGAGCTCTCCGACGCCGGCTTGCGTCAGCGCATCTCGCGCGAGAACGAATTGCTCTCGCGCCTCGATGGCAGCCGCCTGATGGTTCGCCAGCTGGCCCATGAGATCAAGAATCCGCTCGGCGGGCTGCGCGGCGCCGCGCAGCTGCTGGATCGCGAGCTGCACGATGGCGGCCTGAAGGAATACACGACGGTCATCATCAATGAGGCCGACCGCCTGCGCGTGCTGGTCGATACCATGCTCGGACCTTCGAGCCCGCCGCAGAAGGCCAACGTCAACATCCACGAACTGTGCGAGCACGTCTACCGGCTGCTGCGCAGTGAGGCGCCGGAAGGCACGCACCTGGAGCGCGACTACGATCCGAGCGTTCCGGACATGCTGCTGGATCGCAACGAGATCATCCAGGCGCTGCTGAATCTGGCGCGCAACGCCATGCAGGCCATCAACGGCAATGGCCATGTGATGTTGCGTACCCGCGTGTACGCCAACATGAACATCGGCACTGCGCGCCATCGTCTGGTCGCCTCCGTGCAGGTTGAAGACGATGGCCCGGGCGTGCCGCCGGATCTGCACAAGAGTCTGTTCTACCCCCTAGTGACCGGTCGACCCAATGGCACGGGTCTCGGCCTGGCCGTGGCCCAGGACATGGTGACGCGCCATCGTGGCATCATCGAGTTCGAAAGCCGCCCGGGCCGCACGGTCTTTACCATGCTGCTGCCGATCGAGGCCTCCTAAATGAATGCTTTACCGCTGCGCGTCTGGCTGATTGACGATGATGCTTCCATCCGCTGGGTGCTGGAGCGGGCGCTGAAGAACGGTGGCATGCTGCCCAAGGCCTTCGACGCAGCCGAGCCGGCGCTGGTGGCCCTGCGCAGCGATACGCCCGATGTCCTGATCACCGATATCCGCATGTCCGGCAAGAGCGGCATCGAGCTGCTGCGCCATGTGCACGATACGCATCCGGAGCTGCCGGTCATCGTGATGACGGCGCATTCGGATCTGGGCAGCGCGGTGTCCGCCTACGAGAGCGGTGCTTTCGAATACCTGGCCAAGCCCTTCGACATCGATCAGGCGGTGGATCTGGTCAAGCGCGCAGCCCAGGCCGGGCTGAAGCATGGTGAGATCAACAGCGGTGGCGGCGCCGTGCCGTCCATTCCGGAGCTGCTGGGCCGTGCGCCGGCCATGCAGCAGGTGTTCCGCGCCATCGGCCGGCTGTCGCGCTCGTCGGTGAACGTGCTGGTCACCGGCGAATCGGGCACCGGCAAGGAACTGGCCGCCCGCGCGCTGCATGAGCACAGCCCGCGCGCCAACAAGCCCTTCATCGCTTTGAATACCTCGGCCATTCCCGCCGAGCTGCTCGAGTCCGAGCTGTTCGGTCACGAGAAGGGCGCCTTCACCGGTGCCGACAGCCTGCGTCGCGGCCGCTTCGAGCAGGCCGACGGCGGCTCGCTGTTCCTGGACGAAATCGGCGACATGTCCGTGTCGTTGCAGACGCGCCTGTTGCGCGTGCTGGCCGAAGGGGAGTTCTATCGCGTCGGCGGCCAGACCCCGATCCGTGTCGATGTGCGCGTCATCGCCGCCACTCACCAGAACCTGGAAGAACGGGTGCGCCTCGGGCAGTTCCGCGAAGACCTGTTCCATCGCCTGAATGTCATCCGCATCGAGTTGCCGCCGCTGCGCGCGCGCCGCGAGGATGTCACGGACCTGCTCGAACATTACATGCGCATGGCGGCGCAGGAACTGGGCGTGGAGCCCAAAAGCTTCACCGAGGCGGCACAGGCGCGACTGTCCGCCTATGGCTGGCCAGGCAACGTGCGCGAGCTGGTGAATCTGTGCCGGCGCATGACGGTGCTGGCGCCGGGCAACGAGATCGAGCTCGAAGACCTCCCCGCGGAAGTCAGCGGCGCCGCCAATGCCACTCCTGTCGAGCAGGACTGGACCCAGGCCCTGGCCAACTGGGCGGATCGCACCGCGCGTGCGCCGACGCGGCCGCTGCTGGACGATGCCGCACCGGCCTTCGAGCGCACGCTGATCCGCGTGGCCCTCAAGCATACGCAGGGCCACAAGCAGGAGGCCGCACGCCTGCTCGGCTGGGGTCGCAACACCCTGACGCGCAAGCTCAAAGAGCTCGGCATGGATGACGGGCAGGACGATCCGGAATAAAGTCCGGAGCCGTGCCCGACTGGTCCCGCATCTCGCAGCTCGTCCTCTTCAATAACCGCCTCAGCGACTGGCTGTGGGCGGCGCTTGCCTTTCTGCTCACCTTCACCGTGCTGCCGGTGGTGCGCAGCTACCTGCGCGCGCAGGCGCGCAAGCATGCGGCGCGCGGCTTGCCGGTACCGCTGGCGCTGATCGCGCACCTGATGGATCGCACCAGCAGGCTGGTGCTGTGGACCATTGCGCTGTTCGCCGCCGAGCGCTTCCTGACCTGGCCGGCACGCATCGACCGCGCCTTCGACGTCGCCATCGTGGTCGGTGTCTGGCTGCAGGCCGGCCTGTGGCTGATTGCGGCCATCGGCTTCGGGCTGCGTCGACGCAGCGATCATGGCCACAATGCCCAGCTGGCCGGTTCCATGAGCATCGTGATGTTCGTGGCGCAGCTGGTGGTCTGGGCGCTGGTGTTGTTGCTGGCGCTGGGCAATCTCGGCGTCAACATCACCGCGCTGCTCGCGGGTCTGGGCGTCGGCGGCATCGCCATCGCGCTGGCGGTGCAGACCATCCTCGGCGATCTGTTCGCCTCGTTGTCCATCGCGCTCGACAAGCCCTTCACCATCGGCGATGCGCTGCGCATCGATGACATCGAAGGCACGGTGGAGCAGATCGGCATCAAGAGCACGCGCCTGCGCAGCGTCACCGGCGAGCAGATCATCGTCGCCAATGCCGACATGCTGAAGAGCCGGGTGCGCAACCTCGGGCGCATGAACGAGCGCCGTGTGCTGTTCCGGCTGGCGGTGAGCTATGACACGCCGCAGGCGCAACTGGATCAGGTGTCCGATCTGGTGCAGGCGGCTGTGGCCGCCGAGACGGGCACCCGTTATGTCTACTGCCACCTCAAGGAACTGGGCGAGTCGGCGCTGCTGTATGAGGTGTGCTTCTACGTCGCCAACAGTGGCGGCGTGGACGTGGTGGTCGTCACCGACGCGGTGAATCGCCGTATCCTGCGCAGCTTCAATACGGCCGGCGTGCAGTTCGCCTACCCCACGCGCACCCTGCTGCTGCGCGATCAACGCAAAGATTCGTAATCATATAGTTCCCTGCGTCGTGGTCCGCCGACAGTTGGCTTTGGAACCAATTGTTGAAACCATCGGTCAATGCCATACCTTCATCAGCTCCAGGGATAGCTGCATGTCCGACATCAACAAGATGATCCGTCACGCCATGATGACCCGCCGCAAGGCCATCGAAACCAGCCTGTTCGGCGCCCTGGGCGCGGCCACACTGGTGGGCTGTGGCGGTGGATCGGATGATGCGGGCTCCAGCTCGAGTTCCTCCAGCAGCTCTTCGAGTTCCAGCAGTTCCTCGGGCGGCTCCAGCTCGTCGAGCTCCTCGTCCTCCGGCAGCAGCTCTTCGAGCAGCTCCTCCAGCGGCAGTTCGGGCAGCTGCATCATCAGTGCGCCGTCCTGCGTGATTGCACCGACCGAAACGCTCGGGCCGTATCCGGCCTTCTCGGACGGCGTGGTCACACTGTCGTCGCTGTGGCGTTCGGATATCACCAGCGATCCCGCCGGTACCTATACGACACGCACTGGCACGCCGCTGGAGATGATCATCAAGATCGTCAATACCAACGACAGCTGTGCTCCGCTGGTCGGCTACGACGTGTATGTCTGGCATTGCGACGCCGACGGCTACTACTCGTACTACAGCAACCAGCCGGGCTATCTCGGCACCAAGAGCTATCCGAACGGCTACTTCCTGCGCGGCGTGCAGACCACGGATGCCTGCGGCGAAGTGACTTTCACGACCATCTTCCCGGGCTGGTACACCAGTCGCTACACGCATCTGCATATCGCCGTGTCGCTGGGCAGTACTTCGGAGGCGGTCACGCAGATGACCTGGCCTGCCAGCATCATCAGCACTGTCTATGCCGATTCGACTTACACTTCTTCGTACGCCGCCCACGGCAGCAATTCGACCACTTTCGCTGCCGATAGTGTTTTCGTCGGCAACAGCGGCCAGATCGCGACCACCACCGGCAGCATTTCCGCCGGTTACCAGTCGCAGTGGGTGCTGGGCATCGCCATGTAAGGACGACGCCAGCCGTCCCGATGCGCGGCTGGCGCGGGCTTTCTGATCAGCAACTGCCCCAGATGAGCAGATGAAAGGGCTGCACGGTTTCCAGCTGCAGCCCTTTGAGTCCTGCGGCACGCAACTGCTTGCGCACTTCCTCCGGCTCGAAGGCCGCACACAGTGAATTGAAGAAGTCGCGGCGCAGGACTTCGGGCTCGTTGGCTGAAGTCTCCTGCACGATGGCGGCTGCGGCCGCCGCACTCGCCGGCCGCACCAGGTCGGCGACGAACACGCGGCAGCCGGGGCGGCCGTGACGCAGGATGGTGTCCCACAGCACGCGCGGCCGATGCAACTGATGCAGCAGGCTGTGGCTCATGATCAGCCGGTACGGCCGATCGACGATGGCTTCCTGCGGAAAGATCGCGCGCTGCAGTTCGATGCGCCCCGCCAGCGCGGCGTCCTTGCGCAATTCCCCCTGCGCCAGATCCAGCATCGCCTGTGCGCCATCCACACCGACGAAATGCGCTTGCGGCAGCGCGCGCGCGAAGCGCAGCAGGATGTCGCCCGAACCACAGCCCAGATCCAGCACCGGCCCGGCGAATTGCGCATCCGGGAAGCGTTGCAGGTACAGCCCGACGCGCAGGCCATGCGCACGGCTGAAATCGGCCTGGTGATAGGCCAGCGCCTGTTCGGCGTCCTCCATCAGCTCCGGTTCGAGGATGCGCTGCATGCTCATGCGGCGCGCCGCATGCGGCCGTGATGACGGATGAAGCGGCCGTCGCTGAAGCTCACGTGGCTGAAGAACTCGCCGCGCTCGAAGTCTTCCAGATGCACCACCGTGGTCCGGTCCTGCTCCTGCCAGGAGGTCAGAAAGACACCGGGCCGGATGGCCTGCACGTCCAGCGGCACCGTTTCCTCGCTGCCACGCCGCGGCCCGCTGAGCACGTGATAGTGCAGCTGGCCGGGGGCGACGAAGCGGTGTTCGATCTCGGCCACGCCGATGTCGAAGATCCAGGTCTCGCCCACGGGATAGTGGTCACGGGGTACTGCCATACCGGGTGTGGTGCTGGGTGCATTCATTGCGGGGCCACCAGTTCGTAGGAGCGCATGCGCGCGCCGTGATCGTACATCGGCGAGGCGATGATGAGCTCATCCGCGCCGGTGCGCTGGACCAGCTCGTCCAGTGAAGCGCGTACCTGATCGGCCGTGCCGACTGCCGCGTAGCGCATGGACTGCAGCACGCTGGCCATGTCGGCGGCTGCGGTGGTCGCTTCCAGATCGGCGCGTGGCGGCTGCAGCGCACGCGGCCGGCCGCTGTGCAGGCCGAGGAACAGCTGCTGCAGCGTGGTGACCAGCAGGCGCGCCTGATCGGCGGTGTCGGCGGCGTACACATGCACGCCGACCATCACATAGGGCTTTGCCAGCTGTGGCGAGGGCTGGAAGCCGCTGCGGTACAGCGCCAGCGCCGCTTCCAGATCGCGCGGCGCGAAATGCGCCGCGAACGCGAAGGGCAGACCCAGCGCCGCGGCCAGCTGCGCGCCCCAGGTGCTGGAGCCCAGGATCCAGATGGGCACATCGCGTCCGGCGGCGGGCACGGCCTGGATGCGCTGTCCGGGCTCGAGCGCCTGGAAGAAGTACTGCAGCTCCTGCACATCCTCGGCGAAGCGATCCGCCGCATTGAGCGTGCGACGCAGGGCGCGCACCGTCAGTCCGTCGGTGCCGGGCGCGCGGCCCACACCCAGATCGATGCGGCCGGGATACAGCGTATCGAGCGTGCCGAACTGCTCGGCGATCAGCAGCGGCGCGTGGTTGGGCAGCATGACGCCACCGGAACCCACGCGGATGCGCGCGGTGGCGGCCGCCAGGTAACCCAGGACCACCGAAGTGGCCGTGCAGGCCACGCCCGGCATGTTGTGATGCTCGGCCACCCAGTGGCGGTGATAGCCGCACGCCTCGGCCAGCTGCGCCAGCTCGCGCGAATGGGCCAGCGCCTGCGCGGCCGTGCTGCCTTCGGGAATCCAGGCCAGATCGAGTACGGAGAGCGGAATGCGGCTCAAATGCTGGAAGCTCATGCGGGCATTATAGGGCGATGTTCGACGTCATCCTGTTCCAGCCCGAGATCCCGCCCAACACCGGCAATGTCATCCGCCTGTGTGCCAACACCGGCTGCCGGTTGCATCTGATCGAACCACTGGGTTTCAACCTCAGCGAGCCGCAGCTGCGCCGCGCCGGCCTGGACTATCACGATCTCGCTGTGCTGGAGACCCATGTCAGCCTTGCCGCCTGCCTCGCCAGGCTGCAGCCGCCACGGTTGCTGGCGGTGGAGACGGGCGGTGCGCAGCGCTACACGCAGGTGCGTTACCAGCCACGCGATGCGTTGCTGTTCGGGCGCGAGACGTCGGGGCTGCCGGCAGAAATCCTGGCCAGCGTGCCGCGCGAGCAGCACCTGAGCATTCCGATGCGCGCGGGCAATCGGTCGCTGAACCTGTCGAACTCGGTGGCGGTGGTGGTGTTCGAAGCCTGGCGGCAGCAGGGCTTTGCGGGTGGCGAAGGCGCCCGGATCTGATCAAAACCGCAGTCAGTCGAACTCGGGCTTGATCGGCCGCATCATCAGGCCACGCACCACCTGGTCGGCCGGCAGGCCTTCATACAGCACACCGAAGATGCCATCGGCGATGGGCATCATCACATGCATGCGCTCGGCCACGCTGTGCACGGCGCGTGCGGCATGGAAGCCTTCGACCACCTGGCCGATCTCGCGTTGCGCATCCTCCAGCGCCACGCCGCGCGCCAGCAGCAGGCCGAAGCGGCGGTTGCGCGACTGATCGTCGGTGCAGGTGAGCACCAGATCGCCCAGACCCGCCAGGCCCATGAAGGTTTCGCGGCGCGCGCCCAGCGCCACGCCCAGGCGCGTCATCTCCACCAGGCCGCGAGTGATCAATGCGATGCGCGAATTCGCGCCGAAGCCCAGGCCGTCGGAGAGTCCCGCGCCGATGGCCAGCACGTTCTTCACCGCGCCACCCACTTCCACGCCGATCAGATCGCTGGAGATGTAGGCGCGGAACGAGGCCGAAGACAGGTCGTGCGCGAGGATCTCGGCGTAGTTCAGATCGGTGGCGGCGATGGTCATCGCCGTGGGCATGCCGACGCCTACTTCCCTGGCAAAGGTGGGGCCGGAGAGCACGGCCATGGGCCGCGCGGCCCCGAGCACCTCACGCGCCACCTCGTTCGGCAGCTTGCCGCTGTCGATCTCGAACCCCTTGGTGGCCCAGCAGATGCGCTGATCGGCGCGCAACAGCGGCTGGATGGCCTGCAGCAGCGCGCGAAAGCCGTGGCTGGGCACGGCGATGAGCACGTCATCGACGCCGTCGAGCGCGGCTTCGAGCGTCTCGGCGAGTTCGAGCTTGTCGGGAAACGGGGCGTCGGGCAGGTAGCGCTGATTCAAGCGCGCGGCGCGCATGCCCTGCACATGCGCGACCTCGCGACCCCACAGCCGCGCGCGCCGGCTGGCGCGCGCGAACTGGATGGCCAGCGCCGTACCCCATGAGCCCGCGCCCAGGACCGCGATGCTGGCCAGCGGCTGCGGTTGGGCGCTCATCGGTCTGTTAGTTGGTGGTGGTCGGTGCGGTTTCGGCGCTGGCATACAGCGCTTCGAAGTTCACCGGCGGCAGCAGCAGCTGCGGGAAACCGCCCTGGCTGATCAGCTGCGAGACCACGGCGCGCGCGTACGGGAACAGCACGCCCGGGCAGATCACGCCCACGGCGCGCTTCACATCCTCGGCGCCCAGGTTGGCCATCAGGAAGGCGCCGGCCTGCTTCACTTCCACCAGGAACACGGTGCGATCGCCCTGCTTGGCGGTGACGGTGACGGTCAGCAGCACTTCGCGCACATCGCCTTCCACCGGCGTGACCGAGGTGTTCAGATCGAAGCCGATCTGCGGGTTCCACTCGCCACTGGAGCGCGGACCCTGCGGCGCCTCGAAGGAGCAGTCCTTCAGATACACGGCCTGCAGCGAGAGTTGCGGAGCGGCCGCGGCGGCCGGCGTGGTTTCGTTGCTCATGATGATTCCTACACTGAAGAAACGGATGAAGCCGGGCCGCCATCGCCCAGCAGCGGATCGAGACTGCCGGCCGCGTCCAGCGCATGCAGATCGTCGCAGCCGCCGACATGGCGCGCGCCGATGAAGATCTGCGGAACGGTGCGGCGGCCGGTGCGCGCGATCATCTCGTCGCGGCGCTCCGGCTGCGCTTCGATGTCGATTTCCTGTACGGCCACGCCCTTGCCGGTCAGCAGCTGCCGCGCGCGCGCGCAGTAGGGGCACCACGACTTGCTGTACATGACGACGGCTGGGCGCATGGCGGGTGGTGGCGACCTTCAGTCCTGGGTGAGAGGCAGGTGTTCGGCGCGCCAGGCGGCGAGGCCACCGCGCAGGCTCAGCACCTGCGTGAAACCCTGCTCGGTCAGTGTGCGCACCGCGGCGGCGCTGGTGACGCCCTTCTCGCAGCTGACGATGATCTGCTTCCCGCGCAGCTTCTTCAGGCTGTCGGCGCCATCGGCGATCTTCTCGCCCGGCACATGGCGCGCGCCAGCGATGTGGCCGGCGGCGAAACTGGCGGCATCGCGCACGTCGATCACGACGGCGCCCTTGTTCATCAGCTGGATGGCTTCCTGGCCCGAGATGCTGGCCAGGCGCGCGAGGCGCCAGCGCCACTCGAAAATCACCACCGCCGCCGCGCTCACCAGCGTGAACAGCAGCAGCCAGGGGTGGTTCGAGCAGTATTGAAGCAAGCGCGCCATGGTGTTCCGTGCCGTCAAAAGGGCGGCAGTATATTAGACTTTCGGCCCAATCATGCGCTGGATCCCGACCCACAAGCTGCTGCCCCTGCTGGCGCTGGCGCCCCTGGCCGCCTGGTGTGCCAGCAGCGGCCAGACCGAATCCCAGCTGCGCTCGGTTCGTGAGCAGATCGACCGCATTTCGAAGCAGATCGGCCAGGATGCGCTCGAAAAGGACCGCGCTTCGCGCGACCTGAAGAGCGCCGAGCTGGGTGTGGCGGATGCCCGCAGCCAGCTGGCAGGCCTGCGCGCCGATATCGCCGGTCGCGAGCAGCGCCGGACCGAGCTGGCCCGCAACCGCGATCGCGAGCAGGCGGCCCTGCGCGAGCAGCGCGCCGCGCTGGCCGGGCAGCTGCGCGCCGCCTACATGATCGGCCGCGAGGAGCCGCTGCGGCTGCTGCTGAACCAGCATGACCCGCAGCAGGTGGGCCGCATGCTGGGCTACTACCGCTACTTCGGCGCCGCCCGGGCCCGGCAGATCGGCGCCATCGACGCGCACCTGGCGAAGATCGCCGAGCTGGATCAGCAGATCGCCGCCGAGCAGCAGCAGCTGGTCGAACTGCAGAAGAGCCAGCAGGGGCGCCTGGCCAGCCTCGAGCAGGCGCGCAGCCAGCGCCAGGACGTGCTGGCCGGCCTGCAGAAGGAGTCCGAATCGCGGAGCCAGAGCCTGCAGCGACTCAAATCACAGCAATCCAGCCTGGAAAAGCTGCTGCGCGACCTGCGCCGCAACGTCAGCCCGGCGCTGCCGCCCGACACCAGCAGCGCCTTTGGCAAGCTGCGCGGCCAGCTCGGCTGGCCGCTGGGTGGCAAGGTGGTGGCCAGCTATGGGGAGCGGCGCGCGGGCGACGTGCGCTGGGACGGCATGGTGATCTCGGCCGACCGCGACCAGCCCGTTGCGGCCATTGCTGCAGGCACCGTGGTCTACGCGGACTGGCTGCCCGGCCTGGGCCTGCTGGTCATCGTCGATCATGGCGAGGGTTATTTGAGCCTGTACGGCTACACCAGCCGGATCTACAAGAAGGCCGGCGAACGCGTCAGCGCCGGCGAGACCATCGCGGCGGCCGGCGACACCGGCGGGCGCAGCGAGCCGCAGTTGTATTTCGAGATTCGCCGTGGAGGTAAACCCATCGACCCCGCGGGCTGGTTCCGTAGCGCAACACCGCGCTGAGCGCCACATTTTTGACGCATTTCACATTCGTTGCAGCGCGGCTGTTAGTTCAGTCACTGGGTAATCGCCAGGTTTGGCGCAGCATGGCCGGACTTACGGTACGGTGAGCGTTCCGCCCTGGAGCGGGCAGACAAGCAAGGACGGACAATTGGTCTCAGCTACCACGGAATCCGGTGCGCCAGGACTGGCACCCTATGCGCAGATGCTGCGTGCGCTGTTGCCGCGCGCCACCTCCATCGCCGTGTTCTCCGGCCAGGGCGAAGCGCTGTGGACGGATGATGGTGCGGTGGGGCCCGATATCGCCCAGCTGGCCAGCGAATCGCTGCAGCTGGCGGCGCGGACACCGGATCAGATCGGCCAGCTCATCCAGGCAGCCCAGTCCGAACCTGTCTACCTGTTCTGGCTGCGCCGTGACGGCGCGGAGCCGCAACCCTTTGCGCTGGTGGCCGTGGGCTGCCGGCTGCAGGGCGAAGGCGGTGCGCGTCCCTTCGACGTGGTGCAGTCCATGCTGCGTCCGGCGCTGGAATGTCTGCGCCGCGAATTGCTGGCCCGTGAGGAGATCCAGCAGCTCAATGCCGCGCTGAAGACGCATGGCCGGGACCTGGACATGCTGCTGTCGGTGTCTGACACGCAATCGGGCGCAGAGGCCAGCAGTCAGGACGAACTGCGCCAGATCCTGCAAAACGCCGCCGAGCATCTGAAGAGCGGGCTGGTCGCGTTGCTGGTGCCGGAGCGCAGTGTGGCGCTGATGCAGGTATCGCGCACCCAGCCGATGGATACCGCGTTGCTCGCCAAGGCGCATCGCCACCTGCTGTCGCTGGCGCAGATGCGTCGCGAGGCGGTGATCGTCAATCACATGAAGGCGGTCACGGCACAGGGCGAAATCCTGCATCGCATCCTCTCCTGTCCCATCCTGCGCTCCGATGGTCGACCGATGGGTGTGCTGGCGCTGTTCCGCGCCATCGAGGAACCCGAATTCACACCGCATCACGCGCGCCTCAGCGAACTGCTGGGCCGGCGTATTGCGACCATCATTGCCAGCAGCTACGACACGCTGACCGGTCTGTATGCGCGCACGGCCTTCGAGCAGCAGGTGAAGCAGACCCTGGCGGCACCGCAGGCGGCGCCGCGCGCCTGGAGCGCGCTGGTCATCGACATGAATCGCATGCATCTGATCAACGACAACTACGGCATGCATGTCGGCGATCGGGTGCTGGCAGGCACGGGCGAGCTGCTGCGCAGCCGCCTGCCGCCCGGCGGCCTGGTGGGCCGCATCTCGGGGGATCGCTTTGGTCTGCTGCTGCCCGCCACCCTCAACGATGCCGCCGCCTTTGCCGAATCGCTGCGCCAGGGCGCCGAGCAGATCGGCCGCAGCATCGGCGATGGCCACCTGCAGGTGTCCATCAGCGTGGGCGTGGCGTCGCTGGAAGCGCGCACGCGTGACTACAAGCATGCCTATGCCGCGGCGGAAACCGCCTGCAAGGCCGCCAATGACCGCGGCCGCAATCGTGTCGAGATCTATCAGCCGGGCGATGAGAGCATCGTGCGGCGCTTCACCGACATCAACGTCGCAGAGAATCTGCGCAGCGCGCTGACCGATGGCCGTCTGCGTCTGTATGCACAGTTGATTGCGCCGCTGGCCGGGCACGGCGCACCGCATTTCGAATTGCTGTTGCGCATGCTGGATGAGACGGGCGAGGTGGTGGGGCCGAACAGTTTCCTGTCCGCGGCCCAGCGCTACCAGATGATGCCGGAGATCGATCAATGGGTGGTCGGTGAGGCGCTGCGCCAGCTCCGGCCCTATGCCGGACTGCTGCAGCAACACCCGGCGGTGTTCACCATCAACTGTTCCGGCCAGTCGCTGACCGGCGATGGCTTCACCGACTTTCTGTGCGAGCGGCTGCAGGAGTCGGCGCTGAATCCGGCAGCGATCTGCGTGGAACTCACCGAGAGCGCGGCCATCGGCCATCTCGATCACGCCGAGTCGATGATGCGCCGGCTGCGCGCCCTGGGCTGCAACATCGCTCTCGATGATTTCGGCACCGGCCTGTCGTCGCTGGCCTATCTGCGCTCGCTGCCCATCGGCATGCTGAAGATCGATGGCAGCTTCGTGCGCGACGTGCTGGTGGATCCACGCGCCGATTCCATGGTCCAGACCATCACCCAGCTGGCGCATTCGCTGCGGCTGGAGACGGTGGCGGAATATGTCGAAACCGACGCCATCCGCAACCGGGTACGGGCGCTGGGGGTCGACTACGGCCAGGGCTTCGCCATCGCGGCTCCGCAGCCGCTGCCCGATCTGCTGGGCGAGCTGCCGCTGTATCTGGCAGCCGCCCACCCGGGCGGTATCTGGGAGGGGCAGGTCGCCTGAATCCCGCAGCGGATGCCGCTTTGAGCATCCCGGCCGGCTCGCGTTACTATGAGTTCCATGTCATCCCGTTCCCGCGTCATCCTGACGCTTCTGGTGGGCGCCTCGCTGGGTGCCCTGATCACCGTCACCGGTCAGGTGGTGGCCGAGCGCGCGCCGACCCCGGCCGCGGCGCCGCTGGCCAAGACCACCACGGCGCGTGCCGCCGTGCTGCCGTGGGCCGATGCCCGCATCATGGCCGAGGTGCTGCAGCGGGTGCGCGAGAACTACGTGGACTCGGTGGGTGATCACGACCTGTTGCAGAACGCCACGCGCGGCATGGTGGAGAGCCTGGACGATCACTCCACGGTGCTGGATCGCGACGAGTATGCGGAGATGAAGGTCAGCACCAGCGGCAGCTATGCCGGCATCGGTGTGGAAGTGCAGGCCGTCGACGGCCAGGTGCACGTGGTGCGCCGCATGCCCGGCTCGCCGGCGGAGCGCGCCGGCATCCTGCCAGGCGATGCCATCGTGAAGATCGACGGCATGCCGCTGAATCCCGATGATCTGGATACGGCCATCAACCGCATGCGCGGTCCGGTGGGCAGTTCGGTGCACCTGGCCGTGCGCCGCAACGAGCAGACGCTGGAGATCTCGGTGCAGCGTGCCGAGGTGGCGCTGCAGAGCGTGGCGGCACAGTTCGTGGCGCCGGGCTATGGCTATGCGCGCATCGCCAGCTTCACCGACACCACGGCTGAAGAGCTGCAGGATGCCATCGAGAAAATGCAGCAGCAGCAGGACTTCAAAGGCCTGCTGATCGACCTGCGCGACAACCCGGGTGGCGTGCTGGAAGCGGCCGTGGATGCCGCCGACGAATTCCTCGATGGCGGTCTGGTGGTGTCGGCCGAGGGCCGCACGCCGGATGCCACCTTCCGCATGGACGCGCAGCCCGGTGACATCCTCTCCGGCGCGCCCATCGTGCTGCTGGTCAACGGCAATTCGGCCTCGGCTGCAGAGATTCTGGCGGCGGCGCTGCATGACAATGGCCGCGCCCAGCTGGTGGGTCGCAAGACCTATGGCAAGGGCACGGTGCAGACCATCATTCCGTTGTCGGATGGCGAAGCACTGAAACTCACCACCTCGCGCTATTTCACGCCGGCCGGCATTTCCATCCAGGGCACGGGCATCACGCCCGATGTGGTGTTGCAGGGAGATGAGCAGCCGGCTGCCGACATGGATGCCGCGGACGCAGCGCCGACGCTGGCGCATCGCGATCCGCAGGTGGCTGCCGCACTGCAGGCGCTGCAGACCCGGGCGCGGCGCGTGGCGCAGAATCTGCGCGCGCCGGCGCAGCGCTGAGCCGCGGGGGCGCACCGCATGGACTGGCTGCACACCGCGGTCGATCTGTTCCTGCATCTCGACCGCCATCTGCTCGAGACTTTGCAGCAGTATCACGGCTGGATCTACCTGCTGCTGTTCGTCATCGTGTTCGCCGAGACGGGCTTCGTCGTGACGCCGTTCCTGCCGGGCGATTCACTGCTGTTCGCGGCGGGTGCGCTCAGCGCCGTCGATGACACGCACACGCTGAATCTGTGGCTGCTGCTGGGCCTGCTGGCCGTGGCCGCCATCGCCGGCAACACGCTGAACTACTTCATCGGCCGCAGCATCGGCGCGCGCGCCTATCAGTGGAACTCGCGCTGGTTCAAGCGTGAATACCTGGAGCGCACGCAGCAGTACTTCGAGCGGCATGGCGGCATGGCGGTGCTGCTGTCGCGCTTCGCGCCCATCGTGCGCACCTTCGCGCCCTTCGTGGCCGGCATCGGCCGCATGGCGATGGGGCGTTTCCAGCTCTTCAACATCGGCGGTGGTCTGGGTTGGGTGACGCTGTTCCTGGTCGGCGGCTACCTGTTCGGCAATCTGCCCTTCGTGAAGCACAACTTCGGCCTGGTCACCATCGGCGTGGTGCTGGTGTCGTTGCTGCCGCTGCTGTATGCCGCGCTGAAAGATCGCTACGACGGCCGCCGGAACCCGCCTCATGCCTGAACGTCCGCGCGGCTACGCCGCACGCATCGATCTGCTGGCCACGCGCTCGCGCGTCTGGCAGGCGCTCACCGATCCGCAGTTGCTGAAGCAGTGGTATGCGCAGGAGGCGCGGGTCGCGGCGCGCCTCAATGGCGGCTACTGGGTCAGGCTGGGTCCGAAGTTCGAGCGCGAAGCGCATATCGACGTCTTCGACGTGGAGCGGCGCCTGCGCCTGATCTACATGCAGCCACCCGGATTGCCCGAGGGCGAGAGCGCCATCGTCGAAGACTTCCTGCTCGATGACGAAGGCGGCGGCACGGTGTTGCGCGTGCTGGGCTCCGGCGTACCCGGGGCGCCCGAGTGGAACATGCTGTTCATGCTGCTGAAGACCGGTTGGGAGCGCGCGCTGCCGCGACTTAAGATCGCGGTCGAGCGCCGCGACAAGGACATCCGGGGCGAGGCGCCGGCGCGTTGAAGAAAGCGCGATACCTGTGGCTGGCGCACCGCGGATGGCCGCCGGCGCGCCGCCACTCTCAGCCCGTCCTCAATCGGCGCGCGTCGCCGCGCGATACAGACCCCAGCCCAGCAGTCCCAGCAGCGCCAGGCCCAGCAGATTGCCCGCCGCACCCGTGAACTGCAGCATGGGCGGCAACGCGAGCACGTCTGCGCGGCCGGAGAGCACGATGGGGATGGCGATCAGCACGCCCATCAGCGACTCGCCGGCCACCATGCCGGCTGCGAACAGCATGCCACGGCTGGCCATGGATTCCTCGCCGCTGCCGCGCTTGCTGCGCGCCGCCCACCAGGACACCAGACCGCCGAGCAGGATGGGCATGGTGACGTCCAGCGGCAGATATACGCCCACCGCCACCGCCAGCACCGGTGAGCGGATGCGGCCGTCGGTGCGCTTCCTCAGCCATTCATCGAGCACGATGCAGGCGATGCCGATGAACAGTCCGATGATCACCATGTTCCACGGCAGCACGCCGCCGAACAGGCCCTTGGCCACCGAACCCAGCAGCACGGCCTGCGGTGCGATCAGCGGATTGGGATGCTGCGCGTCGGCGACGCCGATGCCGTAGGCCGCGGCCAGCAGGTTCAGCACCGGCGCCAGCACCAGCGAGCTGGTCAGCACGCCGATGGCCAGCATCAGCTGCTGACGCCAGGGCGTGGCGCCGACCAGCTGGCCGGCCTTCAGATCCTGCAGGTTGTCGCTGGCGGTGCACAGCGCGCAGCACACGGCGGCGCCGACCATCAGCGCGGCCACCGGACCGAGTGTGGCGTTGCCGCCGGTCAGCACCAGCAGCAGCGCGGCGGCCGAGAGAATGGTGGCGATGATCATGCCGGAGACCGGATCGTTGGAGCCGCCCACCAGGCCGGTCATGTAGGCCGACACCGCGCAGAAGATGAAGGCCAGCACGATCATCGCAAGCGTCATCGGAATGCTGATGAGATAACTGCCGACCACCGAGTGGTACATGAACAGCAACGGGATCGTGCACAGCGCCACGCCGATCAGCATCCAGCGCAGCGGCAGATCGCGTTCGGTTTCGGGCTGCACGCCGCTGCTGGTGGCGCGGCCGGCCACCGACATCGCCGCGCGTACGCTGGTGACCAGCGCGCCGCGGATGGAGAACAGCGTCCACAAACCGCCCACCAGCATGGCGCCCACGCCGATGTAGCGGATCTGTTTGGACCAGACGAGGTAGGAGGCGTCCACGCCCGACTTGCCGGCCACGGCCGCCGCCAGCGCAGTGTTCTGGTCGAGGAAGTGGCTGGTGTAGATGGGCAGTGCGATGTCCCAGGCGATCAGGCCGCCGGCGACGATGACGATGCCCACATTGAGGCCGCAGATGTAACCGACGCCGAGCATGGCCGCAGACAGGTTGGTGCCCAGATAGGCCAGGCCCTTGCCCATCCAGCCGGAGATGGCGGCGCTGTCGGGGATGAGCCGCAGGCCGTTGGCGGCAGCGAGTTTCATCAGCGCACCGAAGCCGGCGGAGAGGGCCAGCAACTTCGCGCCTTTCTCGGGGTTGGCGCCGGCACGCAGCACTTCGGCGGCGGCCGTGCCTTCGGGGAAGCGCAGCTTCTGTTCCACGATCAGTGCGCGCCGCAGCGGCACCGTGAACAGCACGCCGAGCACGCCACCCAGCGCCGCGAACGCGAACACCCAGCCGTAGCTGTAATGCGACCAGAAGCCCAGGATGACCAGCGCCGGCGTCGTGAAGATCACGCCGGTGGCGGTGGAGGAACCGGCCGAACCGCCGGTCTGCACGATGTTGTTCTCGAGGATGCCGCCGCCGCCCAGCAGTTTCAGCACCGCCATCGACACCACCGCCGATGGAATCGCCGAGGCGATGGTCATGCCGGCGAACAGACCGAGATAGGTGTTGGCGGCGGCCATCAATGCGGCCAGCACCACGCCCAGGAACACGGCGCGCAGCGTCAGTTGGGGGGCTGCCTTCAATTGTGACTCGGCCATCGGTTTTGGCTCCCTAACGTTCGGAGTTGCGGATCCAGCGCTGGATGAAGTGGCTGGCGATCAGCAGCGCCACGGCGCTCACCATGCCGAACCAGAAGATGTTCATGAACTGCCCCGGCATGGCCGCGGTGTTGGCCGGATCGAAGTTGCCAGCCAGCCGGCTGGCGATCAGATTGCCCAGCGACATGCCGAGGAACCACAGGCCCAGTACCTGGCCGACGAAGCGCTGCGGCACCAGCTGCGCGCAGGCCGACATGCCGATGGGACTGAGCGCCAGCTCACCGATGGTGTGCAGCAGGTAGGTGAGGATCAGCCACTGCGGGCCGACCTGCTGGCCCGCCGCGACGAAGTGCGCCGCACCGGCCAGCACGATGAAGCCGCCGGCCATGCCGGCCAGGCCCAATGCGAATTTCACAGGTGCCGACGGATCTAGCCGCCGCGCGCCCAGGCTCATCCACAGCGCCGTCATCACCGGCGCCAGCAATACCAGAAAAACGGAGTTCACCGACTGGAACCAGGCGGCCGGAATGTGCAGGGCGCCGTACTGCAGCCGGGTGTAGCGCTCGGCGAACAGGTTGAACGAGGAGCCCGCCTGTTCGAAGCCCGACCAGAACAGCGCGCAGCCGAGGAACAGCACCAGCAGCAGCCAGACGCGCTTCTTCTCCAGCGACGTCAGGCCCGCGCCGGTGAGCAGATAGGCGAAATACAGCAGCGCGGCGACGACGATGATCTGCGTGGAGCCGGCCTGCACGGCAATCGGATCCAGCCGCAGCGCGCCGCTCCATGCCAGCCCGACCAGCAGCGCGACCAGTGCCGCCAGGCCCAGCAGCCAGCCCAGGATGCGGCGCGGATCGGCACCGTTCGGCAGGCCATGCGGTTCGCGGCCGGCCACTCCGAGCTGGTGGCGCGTGGCGGCGAACTGCAGCACGCCGAGGATCATGCCGGCCGCCGCGGCGCCGAATCCCCAGTGCCAGCCGTAGCGCTGCGCCAGCCAGCCGGTCACCAGCGGGCCGATCATCGCGCCCAGGTTGATGCCCATGTAGTACAGCGTGAAGCCCGCGTCGCTGCGCGCGCCGCCTTCCGGGTACAGCTGCGCCACCATGGCGCTGACATTGGGCTTGAGCAGCGCGGTGCCGGCCACGATGACCACCAGCCCCAGGTAGAACACGCGTGCTTCGCCGGCAAAGCCCAGCAGCAGATGACCGCAGGCGATGATCACGCCGCCGATCAGCACCGCGCGCTGCCCGCCCATGACGCGGTCGGCCAGCCAGCCGCCGCCCAGCGCGAACAGATACACCGAGGCGGTATACAGGCCGTAGATGGCGGTGGCGGTGCGATCGTCCAGTCCGAAGCCGCCATGGTTGACCGCGTCCACCAGGAACAGCACCAGCAGCGCCCGCATGCCGTAGTAGCTGAAGCGCTCCCACATCTCCGTGAAGAAGAGATTGGCGAGACCGATGGGATGCCCGAAGAACGTTCTTGAGGGAAGGTCGGTGGCTTCGGGCCCGGGGCTCATGGCGTCACGACTCCTGGGCGGCTTCGCGGGCGCGGCGCTTGTTCAGCAGCGCACCGAACAGGATGCCGCATTCGTACAGCAGGTACATCGGAATGGCCATGATGCACTGGGAGACGGCATCGGGCGGCGTGAGGATGGCGGCGACGATGAAGATGATGATCAGCACATAGCCACGCCAGGCGCGCAATTTCTCCACGCTGACCACGCCCATGGCCACCAGCAGCACCACGGCCACCGGCATCTCGAAGGCGGCGCCGAAGGCGAACACCAGCACCAGCACGAAGTCCAGGTACTTGGTGATGTCGGTCATCACCGCCACGCCCTTGGGCGCGGTGCTGATGAAGAACTCGAAGATCACCGGGAATACGGCGAAGTAGGCGAACGAGGCGCCGATGTAGAACAGCACGATGGCCGACACCAGGATGGGCAGCGCGATGCGCCGCTCGTTGCGGTACAGCCCCGGTGCGATGAAACGCCACAGCTCGAAGATCACATAGGGCATGGCCAGTACGGCCGCGACCACGAAGGAGAGCTTGAACGGTGTGGTGAACGGCGCGGTGATGTCCGTGGCCACCAGCATGCCGTTGGCCGGCAGCTTGGCCATCAGCGGCCGCGCGATCAGCTCGAACAGTTCGTTCGAGTAGATGGCGCAGGGAATGAACACCAGGATCACGCCGAGGAAGGCGCGCATCAGCCGGTTACGCAGTTCCAGCAGATGCGAGATCAGCGTGCCTTCGGCCAGCGATTCAGAATCCTGGGTCATGATCTTCCGTCTTGCGGGCGGCGGGCGCCGGAGCCGGCGGCGCCTCGGGCGGGATGGCCGTGTCGATTTTCGGCATGGTGGTGGCCTGCGGCGCCATCACATCGCGGTGCAGGTCCTGCACGCCCTTGTTCAGCGCATCCGCGCCCTCGCGCAGATCCTTGCCCTGCGCTTCCAGCTCGCTGGCCTCGCGCTCCAGCTGCTCGCGGAACTGGCGCGCCATGGAGCGGGCGCGGCCCACCCAGCGCCCGATGCCGGCCGCGATGCGCGGCAGCTTTTCAGGGCCCAGCACCACCAGCGCCAGCGCGCAGATGACCAGGATCTCGGAGAAACCGATGTCGAACATGGGAAGCCTAGGCGATCAGTGGGCGATCAGTGGGCGATCAGTGGGCGATCAAGTGAGGATCAGGTGCTCGAGCCGCTCTTGTCCTTGGTTTTCTCGTTCGCCGCCACCTCCGGGAACTCCGCGTCGCGCGCCGGCGGCGACTGCAGCCTGGCCTGCTGCTCCTCGGAATCTTCGTTCATGGCCTTCTTGAAGCCGCGCACCGCGCCGCCCAGATCCGAGCCGATGTTCTTGAGCTTCTTGGTGCCGAAGACCAGCAGCACGACGACCAGAATGATCAGCAATTCCTTGATGCCTATGCCCACGGCGAGCTCCTTGAAAGACGGCAATCCAGCACCGGCCATCATAGGCGAAAGCGCCGGCCGGACCTACGCGACGATACTTAAATAAGCTTCCGGGTGCGCCCCTTGCGCGCAGGGGGCCCTGTTGGCTGCAGGACGTTTCAGCTCTCCAGCCAGAAGGTGACCGGGCCTTCGTTGACCAGCGACACCTGCATGTCGGCGCCGAACTGGCCGGCGGCCACCACCGGATGCGCGGCGCGCGCGGCGGCCAGCAGGCCCGCGAACAGGGCACGCGCCTGCGCCGGTGGTGCGGCGCCGGAAAAGCCGGGCCGATTGCCGCGGCGCGTGTCCGCGGCCAGCGTGAATTGCGGCACCAGCAGCAGGCCGCCGCCGGCCTGGCGCAGGTTCAGGTTCATGCGGCCCGCCTCATCCGCGAACACGCGATAGTCCAGCAGGCGCTCCAGCAGGCGCGCGCCGCTCCGCTCGTCATCCTCCGGAACGACGCCGATCAGGGCCAGCAACCCCACCTGGATGGCGCCGATTTCCTCACCGGCAACCCGCACGCCGGCGGAACTGACACGCTGGATCAGGGCAATCATGCAGTGGCAAAACCCCAATTGAATCCGTACACTTTGCGACCGTTTTAGGGCCATTCTGCCTGCTTTTTGGTTCCGGAGCCGGGTATGCCGACAAGCTGTTCTTGGGTCAGAGCCGTTGCCGTCATCACTGTCGCAGGGATTGCGCTGGGCGCTGCCGCGCCGGCGCAGGCCGCGGGGGATGCCAATCGGGGCAAGCAGATTGCCTACACCTGCCTGGGCTGCCACGGCATCGAGAACTACAAGAACGTCTACCCGACCTACGACGTGCCGAAGCTGGCCGGCCAGCATCCCGAATACCTGGTCGCCGCGCTGAAGGGCTACAAGTCCAGGGAGCGCGCGCACGGCACGATGTTCTCGCAGGCCGGTTCGCTGTCCGATCAGGACATCGAGGACGTGGCCGCCTACCTGTCGGGCACCGCCATCACCAAGGGAGCCACTCCCGTGGGCAAGGCGCCGGAGAAGGTGGCGCAGCTGTGCCAGGCCTGCCACGGCGCGGACGGCGTCGGCATCACGGCGGACTATCCCACGCTGTCGGGACAGCATGTCGACTATCTGGAGCGCGCCCTGCTGGACTACAAGCTCGGCCGGCGCAAGAACGCGGTCATGGGCACCTTCGTGACCCAGCTCTCCGAGGCCGACATCAAGGCCATCGCCGAGTACTACGCGCAGCAAAAACCCTCCCTGGCCACGGTGCCGCGTCGCCTGACGCTGTTCTCGGCCAAGTAACGCGCCAGCCGCTCGGCGCCGCGCCGATGTCCTCCTTTCCCGCCCTGCGCATCCACCGCCAGGGCGATGGCGTCGCAGCCCGTCTGGAAGAGCTGCAGCTGGCCGATCTGAATCCCGGCGCGGTGCTGGTGCGGGTCTCGCACTCCAGCATCAACTACAAGGATGCGCTGGCGGCCAGCGGCGCCGGCCGCATCCTGAGGCGCTTTCCGCTGGTGGGCGGCATCGATCTGGCCGGCGTGGTGGAATCTTCCGAAGACCCCGCCTGGCAGCCCGGGCAGGCGGTGGTGGTCACGGGCTGCGGCCTGTCCGAGACCCGCGATGGCGGCTATGCCCGCTACGCGCGCCTGCCCGCCGAGGCGCTGATCGCGCTGCCGGACCACTACACGGCCGAGCAGAGCATGATCGTCGGCACCGCTGGCTTCGCCGCCGCGCTGGGCATCGTGCGCATGGAACACAATGGCCTGCAGCCGGACGCAGGGCCGGTGGTGGTGAGCGGCGCCAGCGGTGGCGTGGGCGCATTGGCCATCGACATGCTGGCGGCGCGCGGCTATCGCGTCATCGCCGTGAGCCGCAAGCCGGAGCAGAGCGATTGGCTGCAATCGCTGGGCGCCAGCGAGGTGGTGACGCCCGAGGCCATCATCGGGTCGGGCGGTGCGCTGCAGTCGGCGCGCTTTGCCGGCGCCATCGACAATGTCGGCGGCCCGTTGCTGGGTGCGCTGCTGGCGTCCATGCAGCCACTGGGCAGTGTGGCCAGCGTGGGGCTGGCGGGCAGCGCACAGCTGCAGGCCACGGTGATGCCCTTCATCCTGCGCGGCGTGAATCTGCTGGGCGTGAATTCCTCGGGCACCGGGCGGCCGCTGCGCCTGGAAGTCTGGCGGCGGCTGGCGGGCGATCTGCGGCCGCGGCATTTCGATCGCATCCTGCAGCGGCGCGTACCGCTGGGTGCACTGCTGCCGGTGTTCAATGATTTTCTGGCCGGGAAGGTTCGCGGCCGCACCATCGTGGAGGTGGGTTCGTGATTGCAAAGGCTCGTTACGACGAAAACGGCATACCGCTGTCGACCACGATCAGCAGCCTGGCCGAGGCCCATGGTGGCCTGTCCTACCGCGGCTTCCCGCTGCGCGACTGTTTTGCGCGCGCCGCCAGCTACGAGGAAGTCGCCTGGTTGCTGCTGCAGGGTGCGCAGCCCACACCCAAGGAGCTGGCCACTTTCCGCCGCCATATCGCCGCGGCGCGCACGCTGCCCGATGAGCTGCGCCTGTCGCTGCGGGCGCTGCCGGCCAGCGCCCATCCCATGCAGGTGCTGCGACATACGGTCACCTGGCTGGGCATGACCAAAAGCGCTGCGCACGGTGCGGCCGAGTGGCAGTCCTGCGCGGTGATGCTGGGCGCGCTGCCGGCGGCGCTGTGCTACTGGCATCACCACCGCCGTGGTGAACAGCGCATCCGCGGCAATATCAGTGCTCCCAGTGTGGCGGTGCACCTGCTGCACCTGTTGTACGGCAAGGAGCCGGAGGCCGCGCAGGCGCGCGCGCTGGATCGCTCGCTGATTCTCTATGCGGAGCACGTGGTGAACGCTTCGAGCTTCACCGCCCGCGTCATCGCCTCCACCGGCGCTGATTATCACAGCGCCATCGCCGGTGCGATCGGCGCACTGTCGGGCCCGCTGCATGGCGGCGCCAATGAAGCCGTGCTGAGCTTCCTGTCCGGCTGCGCCACGCCGGCACTGGCGCTGCGCCGTGCCGAGAGCTGGCTGGCCAGCGGCAAGCGCGTGCCCGGTTTCGGTCATCGCGTCTACCGGCGCACCGATCCGCGCTCGCAGATGCATCGCGAGCTGGTGGAAATGCTGATCGCCGCCGGCGCCGACGAGAAGCGGCACCGCGTCGCGCTGGCGCTGGAGAACTACATGTGGGAGCGCAAGCGGCTGCCGGCCAATGTCGACTTCCATGCCGCCACGCTGTATTCGCTGCTGGGCATTCCGGCTGATTTCTTCACGCCGGTGTTTGCGCTGGCGCGTCTGGCGGGCTGGAGTGCACATATCACCGAGCAGCGTGCCACCGGCCGCCTGATCCAGCCGCTGGCCGATCCGGCTGCGCCGCCGCTGCGGCTGTGGCCGAAGACGTGAGCGAACGCGCCAGCGAGGCGCAGCGGCTGCAGCGCGGTGCCGCGGCGCTGGGCATCATGCTCGAAGCGCTCCAGATCGAACAGCTGCAGCAGCTGCTCGATGAGCTCACGCGCTGGAACCGCGCCTACAACCTCACGGCCGTGACCGAGCGCGGCGCCATGCTCACGCATCATCTGCTCGACAGCCTGAGCGCCGCAGCGGCGCTGCAAGGCGAGCACATCGCGGATGTGGGCACGGGCGGCGGATTTCCCGGCCTGCCGCTGGCGGTGCTGTTCCCGGCGCGGCGTTTCACGCTGATCGATTCCAACAGCAAGAAGCTGCGCTTCGTCGCGCATGCGGCGCGCACGCTGGGGTTGGGCAATGTCGCAACACGCCACGCACGCGCCGAGTCGCTGCATGAGCCCATCCCGGGTGGCACGGTGGTGACGCGCGCCTACGCGGCGCTGCCGGAGCTGGTGAGCAGCATCGCCGGACTGTGCGCTGCGAGCACGCTGGTGCTGGCGATGAAGGGTCGCTATCCGGCCGACGAGATTGCCGCGTTGCCGCCGGGCTGGCGGCTCATCGATGCGCAACGCATCGCAGTGCCGCAGCTCGATGCCGAGCGGCATCTCATCCGTTTGGCTCCTCCACCGGCGGCGGCGCCGGCTGGCGGGCATGCAGCAGCTTTGCCGGCAGGTTCAGCGCGCTGATCAGCGACACCACCACCGCGGCCAGATAGGGCACCGACTGGATCTGCAGCGCCACCAGCCAGGTGGTCAGATCCGGGCTCGACACTTCGGTGGGAATCAGGCGCACGCCCAGCGCCGAGATCCACAGGCCCAGCATCAGGGCCAGCTCCTCGCGCGCCGCGCCGATGGCCTTGAGGATGGCGCTGCGCGTGGCCTGCTTGGGCGTGCGGAAGAACGGCTCGCTCTGTGTCACCAGACCTTTCAGCACTGCGCGGCCGATGCTGTGCGCCAGACCCAGGCCGGCCAGCGCCGCGGCGCAGGTTTGCCGGAAGTTCATGCCGACGCGATAGATGTACAGGTGCACCAGCTTGATCAGCTTGAACAGGAACAGCGACAGCGGCAGCAGCGAATACACCATCAGCGGCGGATCCACCTTGTTCGGCATCAGGATCATCGCCACCGACCAGCCGATGGCGGCCAGATTGAACAGCAGGTTGAAACCATCGGCCACCCAGGGCAGCCAGCCGGCCAGGAAGTGGTAACGCTGGCCGGCGGTCAGCGTGCTCTGGCTGGTCAGCAGCAGCGAGGCGGCATGCTTCTTCAGGATCTGCATGGCGCCGTAGGCCCAGCGGAAACGCTGCTTCTTGTAGTCGGTGAAGGTGTCCGGCATCAGGCCGCGGCCGTAACTGCTGGGCAGGTAGTGGGCTTCGTAACCGGCCTCGAACACCTTGAGTCCCAGCTCGGCATCTTCGGTGATGCACCACTCGGCCCAGCCATCCAGCGCCAGCAGCAGGCGGCGGCGCACCAGCGTCATGGTGCCGTGCTGGATGATGGCGTTGCGCTCATTGCGCGTGATCATGCCGATGTAGAAGAAGCCGCGGTACTCGGCGTAGCACATGGCCTTGAAGGCGTTTTCCTGCTCGTCGCGGTAGTCCTGCGGCGCCTGCACGATGCCGACGCGCGGATTGGCGAAGCTTGGCACCAGATCCGACAGCCAGCGCGGCTCGACCTGGTAGTCGCTGTCGATCACGGCAATGACTTCGGCATCCGGCGCGGTCTCGCGCAGCGCGAAGTTCAGCGCGCCGGCCTTGAAGCCTTCCAACGGACAGACATGGAAGAAGCGGAAACGCTCGCCCAGCTCGGCGCAATGCGCCTGCACCGGTTTCCACACCGCTTCATCGCGCGTGTTGTTGTCGATGACCAGTACTTCGAAGTTCGGATAGTCGAGCCGCGCCAGCGCGTCGAGCGTGGCGTTGAGCATCTCGGGCGGTTCGTTGTAGGCCGGCACGTGGATGCTGACCTTGGGCGCATAGCCGGTGAACTCGCGCGAGGGCACCAGGATGCGCCGATGCGCGCCGATCCAGTGGGCCTCGGCCCATTCATGCGCCTCGGCGAACAGCACCGCGATCACACCCAGCATGGCCAGCATCAGCACCGCGCCCACGACAATGGTGGCGGGGGTGAGGTATTGCTGCGAGTAGTCGTAGATGACCCACACCATGGCGGTGGCGGCGCCATAGGCCACCAGCGCCAGCAGCGTACGACCACGGGTGCGCAGCGTGCCGGAGTGCACATAGAAGATGGCCAGCAGCAGCGCTGCGATAGCCACGGAAATGCCGGCCAGAATGTGCCATTCCGGGATCTTCACGATGGGCTGCGTGAACTCGAACTTGGGCTGGCGGTTGACGTCGTACACGCCCCAGTAGGCGCCCACGCCGCCTTCGCCCTGTGCCTTCCACGGCTGGTCGAAGGCTTCCATCACGTAGTAGCGATACTTCTCCTGTTCGGCGCGCGCCAGGAAGCGGCGCAGGAACAGGGCTTCGTTGGCAGCCGAGGCCACGGCGTTCTGGCGGGTGCGGCCATCCGACGGCCAGCCCACCTCGCCGATGATCACTTCCTTGTTCGGGAAGCGCGCCTGCACCGTCTTCATCGCATTGATGCAGAAATCCACGGCGGCATCGACGTTCAGGCCTTCCCAGTAGGGCAGCAGGTGGATGGCGATGAAGTCGACGTGATCGGCCAGCTCCGGATACTTCAGCCAGGTGCCCCAGGTTTCCGCGGTGCCCACCGGCTGCTTGATGGCCTTGCGGGCGCGGTCCAGGTGCTTCATCAGCTCTTCGATCGGCAGGTTGCCGCGGAACAGCACCTCGTTGCCGATGAACACGCGCACGATGTTGCGGTACTGTCTGGAGAGCTCGATGGCCTCATCGATCTGCTGCGCGTTGCTGGTTTCGTTGGTATCCAGCCAGGCGCCGATGGACACGCTGAGATTGTGCTTCTGCGCCAGGCGCGGCACGTCGGCCAGAGTGCTGGCCACGGAATAGGTGCGCACGGCGTGCACCTTGTCCTCGAGCAGCGCCAGATCCTGGTCGATCTCCTCGCTGCTGGGGTACTGGTTCAGGTAGGCGTCCTGATTGGAGCGGTAGGGCGAGAAGGCCATGCCCTGGATCATCGCCGGCCATGCCGGCTCGATGGCCGGGCGATTCACCCAGGCCCAGATGCCGAACGTCAACGCCGCAAAGATGGCGGCAACCAGAAAGCCTGCAAACAGTCTGCGCATGATGGGGACAGTTTACCTGTAGTCGGAACGCGCCAGCCGTTACACTTGGCCCTAATGAAACGCGTCATCGCAGTCGCCAACCAGAAGGGCGGGGTGGGCAAGACCACCACGGCCGTCAATCTGGCCGCATCGCTGGCCGCCACCCGGCGCCGGGTGCTGCTGATCGACCTGGATCCGCAGGGCAATGCCACCACCGGCTGCGGCGTGGACAAGATCAGCATGCAGCGCGGCAGCTGCGAAGTGCTGCTGGGCGAGAGCAGCGTGGCCGAGGCCCTGATCTCGCCCGAGGACACCGGCCTGGACCTGCTGGCCGCCAATCAGGATCTGGTGTCGGCCGAGGTCGGGTTGCTGTCCCAGGGCCAGGGTCGCGAGGCGCGGCTGCGTGATGCGCTGGCACCGCTGCGCGAGCAGTACGACGTGATCCTGATCGACTGCCCGCCGTCGCTGAACATGCTGACCCTCAATGCGCTGGTGGCCGCGGACAGCGTGCTGATCCCCATGCAATGCGAGTACTACGCGCTGGAAGGGCTCTCCGCGCTGGTGGCCACCATCGAGCAGATCAAGGCCACGGCCAATCCGGGCCTGGAGATCGAAGGGTTGTTGCGTACCATGTTCGATCCGCGCAATAACCTCTCCAACGAAGTCGCCGCGCAGCTGATGCTGCACTTCGGCGACAAGGTCTTCCATACGGTGATCCCGCGCAATGTGCGTCTGGCCGAGGCGCCGTCCTTCGGCAAGCCGGCGCTGCTGCACGACCGCGAGTCGCGCGGTGCGCTGGCCTATGTGGCGCTGGCCGGCGAAATGCTGCGCCGGCAGGATCACCGCGCCGCTGTCCCGTAAGCAGACCAGTAAGCTGACCAGTGAGCCTATGACCCAGAAGAAACCTACCCTGGGCCGGGGGCTGGCCGACCTGCTCGGGCAGGCCCGCCCGCCGGCGCCGGCCGCGCCCGGAGCTCCCGCGCCGGCGCCGCGTCTGGGCGAGGAGCTGGCGCGCCTGCCGGTCGACCTGCTGCAGCGGGGCCGCTACCAGCCGCGCAGCGACATGCGCCAGGACACGCTGCAGGAGCTGGCCGACTCGATCAAGGTGCAGGGCATCGTGCAGCCCATCGTGGTTCGGCCGGTGGGCGAGCCCGGGCCCGGTGGCGGGCGGCGCTACGAGATCATCGCCGGCGAACGCCGCTGGCGGGCCGCGCAGCTGGCCGGTCTGACGGAGGTGCCCACCGTCATCCGCGAGGTGCCCGACGAGGCCGCCATCGCGATGGCCCTGATCGAGAACATCCAGCGCGAAAACCTCAGCGCCATGGAGGAAGCCCGCGCACTGGAGCGGCTGATCGCCGAATTCGGCCTGACCCACCAGCAGGCAGCCGAGGCCGTGGGCCGCTCGCGCGCCGCCGTCAGCAACCTGCTGCGCCTGCTGGAGTTGGCGCCGGAGGTGTGCGAGCGGCTGGAAAAGCGCGAGCTGGAAATGGGCCATGGCCGGGCGCTGCTGGGTCTGGCCAGCCGCGGCCAGCAGAGCGAAGTGGCCGCCCAGGTGGTGCAGAAGGGCTTGTCGGTGCGTGAGACCGAGGCGCTGGTGCGGCGTCTGGCTGCCGCGGCGCAGGAGACGCCGCGCCCGAGCCGGCCGGCACTGGATCCCAACATCCGCCAGCTGCAGCAGGATCTGGCCGACAAACTGGGCGCCAGGGTGGCGCTGGAGCATACCGCCAGCGGCAAGGGACGGCTCATCGTCAGTTACAACAATCTGGACGAATTGGACGGAATCCTGAGCCACATCCGCTAGGGTGTTTCACGGCTGAAAGAGCGGCGGAACAGCCCTTCCTGCAAGGTTGCTGCGGCTTAATCTGGACCCTATAATCGCGCGCCTTTGCCGCGGGGCTTGCCGAACAAGTTGCATACCACTTCCGGACAGCCACCGGGTGATACGAACATACGGCCGCTGGCCGTGCGCATACTGCTGGTGCAATGCGCAGTGACTCTGTTTCTCGGCTTCGCGTGCCTGGCACTGTGGGGCCGTTCCGTCGGCGCTTCGAGCCTGGCGGGGGGTTCGATCGGATTGATTGCCAATCTGTACATGACGCTGAATGCGCTGCGAGTCACGCATTCGGCGGGTGCGGCGCTGAGCCGCTTGTTGATGGGGCAGCTCATCAAGGTGGTTCTGACGATCGGATTGTTCCTGGTCATGGCAAAGATGCCGTGGCTGTCGTGGCCGGCGTTGCTGCTGTCGTATCTGGCAACGCTGGTGGTGTTCTGGTGGGTGCCGTTGTTCGCAGCGCCGCGCGGCGCGCCGATGCCGGTGCGCCGGAACGAAGACGAGCTGAATAAATAGGGTTTGAAGGCTGATGGTTGCAGAAGTAGTTGAAAAGGCGGTTGAGTCGCCGACCGAATATCTCACGCACCACCTGACCCATTTCACGGTCGGGACGGGTTTCTGGGCCATCCACGTCGATACGCTCGCCATGTCGACCGCTCTGGCGACGCTGGTTGCCTTCCTGCTGTGGATTGCCGCGCGGCGCGTGAGTGCCAATGCGGCGCCGAGCGGCTTTGCGAGCTTCGTCGAATTCATCTATGACTGGGTCGATGGCCAGGTCGGCGACATCTATCATGGCAGCCGCACCTTCCTGACCGCGCTGGCCTTCACGCTGTTCACCTGGGTCGTGGCGATGAATGCCATGGATCTGCTGCCGCTGGATCTGCCCGGCAATGTCGCCGGCCTGTTCGGTGCCAGCCACTGGCGTGTGCTGCCCACCGCCGATCTGAATGGCACGATCGCCGAGGCGCTGGTCGTGCTGCTGCTGGTCATCGGCGCGTCGATCCGCGCCAAAGGTGTCGGCGGCTACCTGCATGAGTGGGTGGCTGCGCCGTTCGGTCCGGCGCTGTTCCCCTTCAACATCATCCTGAACATCGTCGAGCTGCTGGCCAAGCCGGTTTCGCTGAGCATGCGACTGTACGGCAACATGTTTGCCGGCGAAGTGCTGTTCATGCTGATCGCGCTGCTGGGCTTCATCGTCACCGGTTTCACCGTCGGCAGCGGGCTCGCCTTCGTCACACAGGTGTTGCTCGGTGCCAGCTGGGCGATCTTCCACATCCTGATCGTGCTGCTGCAGGCCTACATCTTCATGGTGCTGCCGATCGTGTACATCTCGATGTCCGAAGAGCACCACTAGGGCGCGCGACGACAAGTTTTCCAGTTCACTTTTTGCTTGATTTGAAAGACCAGGAGATCTGAAAAAAATGGACGCAATTGCAAACGTGCAGGCCTTCACGGCTCTGGGCATCGGCCTGATCATCGGCCTGGGCGCCATCGGTGCCTGTATCGGTATCGGCGTGATGGGTTCGAAGTTCCTCGAGTCGGCTGCCCGTCAGCCGGAATTGACCCCGATGCTGCAGACCAAGATGTTCCTGCTGGCCGGTCTGATCGACGCGGCGTTCCTGATCGGCGTGGGTATCGCGATGCTGTTCGCGTTTGCCAACCCGCTGCTCTCGAAGCTCGCGGGCTGAATCAGCCGACACCGACCGATCTGACGCGGAGCCGAGCGCCGATGGACATCAATGCAACCTTCATAGGGCAGATCATCGTCTTCCTGATCCTGCTCTGGTTCATCTACAAGGTCGTCACCCCGATGCTGGCCGGTCCGATCGGCGAGCGGCGTCGCAAGATTGCCGAGGGTCTGGCCGCCGCGGAAAAGGGCCAGAAGGAGCTGGAGGCCGCCGAGAGCCGGGTCAACGAGCTGGTGCGCGAGGCGCGCGAGCGCGCGCGTGCCGTCGAGGATCAGGCCGCGCGCCGTGCCAACGAGACCGTCGAAGCGGCCAGGCAGACCGCGCAGGCCGAAGGCGCGCGCATCGTCGCCGCGGCCCGCGAGGAAGTGGGCAACGAGACGCAGCGGGCGCGTGACGAGCTGTCGCGTCATGTGGGCGCGCTGATCGTTGCGGGTGCCGGCAAGCTGCTGGAGCGCGAGGTCGACGCCAAGGCGCATGCCCAGCTGCTCGACCAGCTCGCCCAAGACATCGCTCGCGCCTGAGGCATCATGGCTGAAAACGCAACCACTGCCCGGCCCTACGCCCGCGCCGCCTTCGAAGCGGCCAGCGGTGCGAATGCGCTGGCCTCCTGGGATGAATTCCTGCGCGTGGCTGCCACCGCCGTCGCCGACGAGCGTGTGCATCCCCTGGTCGGCAGCCCGCTCGTGCCGGCTGCCAGGCTGGTGGCATTCATCGCCTCGCTCGCCGGTTCCAATGCCGGCGTCGGTCAGCAGAACTTCCTGAAGCTGCTGGCCGAGAACCGCCGCCTGACGCTGCTGCCGGAGATTGCCGCGCAGTTCGCCGTGCTGCGCGCCGAGGCCGAGGGCCAGGCCGATGTGGAAGTGCAGACCGCCCTGGAACTCGACGCCGATCAGCTCGGCAAGCTCGGCGCGGCGCTGACGCAGCGGCTGCAACGCAAGGTGCGGCTGACGCAGAAGATTGACCCGACGCTCATCGGCGGCGCCATCGTGCGCCATGGCGATCTGGTTTTCGACGGGTCGCTGCGCGGCCGTCTGGAACGCCTGGCCGCCACGATGACGCGCGCCTGACACAACGAGATTTTTCGAGGGATCAACATGTCGATCAAGGCATCTGAAATCAGCGAGCTGATCAAGCAGCGCATCGACCAGTTCGAGTCGGCTGCCGAAGCGCGCAATGTGGGCACTGTGGTGTCGGTCACCGACGGCATCTGCCGCGTGCACGGCCTCGCCGATGTGCGTTACGGCGAAATGATCGGCTTCCCGGGCAACGTGTTCGGCCTGGCGCTGAACCTGGAGCAGGATTCGGTCGGCGCCGTGGTGCTGGGCGACTACAAGGGCATCAGGGAAGGCGACGTGGTCAAGACCACGGGCCGCATCCTGGAAGTGCCGGTGGGTCCGGAGCTGCTGGGCCGCGTGGTCGACGCGCTGGGCAACCCGATCGACGGCAAGGGTCCGCTGAAGACCACCCGGACCGCGCCGATCGAGCGCGTGGCGCCGGGCGTGATCTACCGCAAGAGCGTCAGCCAGCCGGTGCAGACCGGCTACAAGGCGGTGGACGCGATGGTGCCGATCGGCCGCGGCCAGCGCGAGCTGATCATCGGCGACCGCCAGACCGGCAAGACCGCGATGGCCGTCGACACCATCATCAACCAGAAGTCCTCCGGCATTAAGTGCATCTACGTCGCGATCGGCCAGAAGCAGAGCTCGATCGCCAACGTGGTGCGCAAGCTCGAAGAGCACGGCGCGATGGCACACACCATCATCGTGGCCGCCTCGGCCTCCACGCCGGCTGCCATGCAGTACCTGTCCGCCTACGCCGGCGTGACCATGGGCGAGTACTTCATGGACAACGGTGAAGACGCGCTGATCATCTACGACGATCTGTCCAAGCAGGCCGTGGCCTACCGCCAGATCTCGCTGCTGCTGCGTCGCCCGCCGGGCCGCGAAGCCTTCCCCGGCGACGTGTTCTATTTGCACAGCCGTCTGCTGGAGCGCAGCGCGCGCGTCAACGAGCAGTACGTCGAGCAGGCCACCCAGGGCCGCGTGAAGGGCAAGACCGGTTCACTGACCGGCCTGCCCATCATCGAGACCCAGGCCGGCGACGTGACTGCCTTCGTGCCGACCAACGTGATCTCGATCACCGACGGCCAGATCTTCCTGGAAGGCGATCTGTTCAACGCCGGCATCCGTCCCGCCATGAACGCCGGCATCTCGGTGTCGCGCGTTGGTGGCGCGGCGCAGACCGACATCATCAAGCGTCTGGGCGGCGGCATCCGTCTGTCGCTGGCGCAGTACCGTGAGCTGGCGGCCTTCTCGCAGTTCGCTTCGGACCTCGACGAGGCCACCCGCAAGCAGCTGGAGCGTGGCCAGCGCGTCACCGAGGTGATGAAGCAGAAGCAGTACGCCCCGCAGTCGGTGGCGGAAATGGCACTGTCGATCTACGCCGTGAACAACGGTTACTTCGACAAGGTCGAGCGCAACAAGGTCGTCACGGCCGAAGCGGCGCTGCAGGCCTTCGCCAGGTCCTCGTACAAGGCCGAGCTGGACGCCGTCAACGCCAATCCGGTGCTGAAGGCCCACGAAGCCACGCTGAAGAAGATCTGCGAGGACTTCACGGCGACGGGCTCGTACTAAGGTCGGCTAGCAGGAACGCAAGGCAATGCCGGGCACCAAGGAAATCCGCACCAAGATCGCGAGTGTGAAGAGCACTCAGAAGATCACCAAGGCCATGCAGATGGTCGCGACCAGCAAGATGCGTCGTGCCCAGGATCGCATGCGCATGGCGCGCCCGTACGCGGTGAAGATGCGTGCGGTGATCGGCCATCTGAACGAGGCCAACCCGGACTACCGACATCCGTTCCTGGTGGCGCGCGAGGTGAAGTCGGTCGGCCTGATCGTGATCTCCACCGATCGCGGTCTGTGCGGCGGCCTGAACACCAACATCCTGAAGGCCGCGGTGCTGCAGATCCGCGACCTGCAGGCCAAGGGCCTGGCGGTGCAGCTGTGCGTCATCGGCACCAAGGCACTCTCGTTCTTCCGCCGCATGGGGCTGCCCATCGTGGCCAGCATCACCGGCCTGGGCGATCGCCCGCATGTGAAGGATCTGATCGGCTCGGTGAAGGTCATGCTCGACGCCTACCGCGACGGCAAGATCGACCAGCTGCTGCTGCTCAACGCGCACTTCGTCAACACCATGGCGCAGAAGCCGCAGCTGCAGCAGCTGCTGCCGGTGCAGGAGAGCGCGGACAGCGAAGAGCTGCAGGAGCACTGGGACTACATCTACGAGCCGGGTGCGGCACAGATCCTCGACGGTCTGCTGATGCGCTACGTGGAATCGCAGGTGTACCAGGGCGCCGTCGAGACCGTGGCCTGCGAAATGGCGGCGCGCATGGTCGCGATGAAGAGCGCTTCGGACAACGCCGGCAAGCTCATCGGCGAACTGCAATTGATCTACAACAAGGCACGCCAGGCGGCGATCACCAAAGAGCTGGCGGAAATCGTCGGCGGCGCCGCGGCGGTCTGACGGCAACGAATTCGAGATCGAGGACATATCAATGGCAACGGGCAAGATTACCCAGATCATCGGCGCGGTCATCGACGTGGAATTTCCGCGCGAGTCGGTGCCGAAGGTTTATGAGGCGCTCAAGCTGCAGGACTCCGACCTGACGCTGGAAGTGCAGCAGCAGCTGGGCGACGGCGTGGTGCGCACCATCGCCATGGGCACCTCCGAGGGCCTGAAGCGTGGTCTGGCCGTGAACGCCACCGGTTCGCCGATCTCGGTGCCTGTGGGCGCCGGTACGCTCGGCCGCATCATGGACGTGCTGGGCACGCCGCAGGACAACCGCGGTGAGGTCAAGACCGCCGAGACCCTGCCCATCCATCGTCCGGCCCCCAGCTACGACGAACAGGCGGGCGGTCAGGACCTGCTGGTCACCGGCATCAAGGTCATCGATCTGCTGGTGCCGTTCGCCAAGGGCGGCAAGGTGGGTCTGTTCGGCGGCGCAGGCGTGGGCAAGACCGTGAACATGCTCGAGCTGATCAACAACATCGCCAAACAGTACAGCGGTCTGTCGGTGTTCGCCGGCGTGGGTGAGCGCACCCGCGAAGGCAACGACTTCTACCACGAGATGGCCGAATCGGGCGTCATCGATCTGGAGAAGCTCGAGAACTCCAAGGTAGCGATGGTGTACGGCCAGATGAACGAGCCGCCCGGCAACCGCCTGCGCGTGGCGCTCACCGGCCTCACCATGGCCGAATACTTCCGCGACGAGAAGCAGGCCTCTGGCCGCGGCCGTGACGTGCTGTTCTTCGTCGACAACATCTACCGCTACACGCTGGCCGGCACGGAAGTGTCCGCGCTGCTGGGCCGCATGCCCTCGGCGGTGGGTTACCAGCCGACGCTGGCCGAGGAAATGGGCGTTCTGCAGGAGCGCATCACCTCGACCAAGACCGGTTCGATCACCTCGATCCAGGCCGTGTACGTGCCCGCGGACGATCTGACCGATCCTTCGCCGGCCACGACCTTCGCGCACCTGGACGCGACCGTGGTGCTGTCGCGCCAGATCGCGGCGCTGGGTATCTACCCGGCCGTGGATCCGCTCGATTCCACCAGCCGCCAGCTCGATCCGCTGGTGGTCGGTGAGGATCACTACAACACGGCGCGCGCCGTGCAGGCCGTGCTGCAGCGTTACAAGGAACTGCAGGACATCATCGCCATCCTGGGCATGGACGAGCTGTCGGAAGAAGACCGCACCACCGTGTTCCGCGCGCGCAAGATCCAGCGCTTCCTGTCGCAGCCGTTCAACGTCGCCAAGGTGTTCACCGGCCAGGACGGCAAGATCGTCCCGCTGAAGGACACCATCCGCGGCTTCAAGGGCATCCTGTCCGGCGAGTACGATCACCTGCCCGAGCAGGCGTTCTACATGGTCGGCGGCATCGATGAGGCCGTCGAGAAGGCCAAGACCCTGAGCTAAGGTCGGGAACCCACATGGCAGCAGCAGACACCATCCACGTCGACATCGTCAGCGCCGAAGGCGAGATCTTCTCCGGTCCCGCCAGGATGGTGTTCCTGCCGGCTTCCGAAGGCGAAATCGGCGCGACGCCGCGGCATGCGCCGTTGCTCACGCTGCTGAAGGCCGGCGAAGTGCGTGTGCTGCCGCCGGAAGGTCCGGAGCAGTACTTCTTCGTCGGTGGCGGTGCGCTGGAGATCCAGCCGAAGAAGGTCACCGTGCTGGCGGACACCGCTGCCCGCGCCCACGACCTGGACGAAGCCGCGGCCCTCGAGGCGCGCAAGCGCGCCGAGGAAGCCATCGCCAACAACGGCGACAAGCTGGAGATGGCCGAGGCGCTGGCCGAGCTGGCGCGCGCCGCCGCCCAGCTGAAGCTGATCCAGCGCCTGCGCAGCCTGAAGGGCTGACGCGCTCTCTTTGTCGGCGCGGTGGCCTGCTGCCTGCGCCGCCGTGCCCTGAATCCTGACCCGCCGTTCACCGCCTGCGGCAGGCGTGACCCGAGCGCGGTCCCGCGCACCCCACTGTGTTAGATTGTGCGGCCTCGCATGGCTGCCAGTAATTCACAAAGCGCGCCGTTGTCGGTGGTGATCCTCGCCGCCGGCCAGGGCAAGCGCATGAAATCAGCGCTGCCCAAGGTGCTGCAGCCGCTGGCCGGCGAACCGCTGCTGGCGCATGTGCTGCGCAGCGCCGGGCAGTTGGCTGCCGATGGTATCCACGTGGTCTATGGCCATGGCGGCGAAGCCGTGCGCGCGGCCTTTGCGGGCGGCACGCAGGCCGAAGCCAACTGTCGTTGGGTGCTGCAGGCGGAACAGCTGGGCACCGGCCATGCCGTGGCGCAGGCGCTGCCGGCCATCCCTGACGAGCATCGCGTGCTGATGCTGTATGGCGATGTGCCGCTGATCCGCGCCGCCACGCTGCAGGCGCTGATCGAACTGGCCGGTACCGACTCGCTCGCGCTGCTCACCGTGCAGCTCGCCAACCCCACCGGCTATGGCCGCATCGTGCGCGATGCCGCTGGCCAGGTGCGGCGCATCGTCGAACAGAAGGATGCCGACGCCGCGCAGCTTGTCATCCGCGAGGGCAACACCGGTGTGCTGGTCGCGCCGGCCGGACGCCTGAAGCGCTGGATCTCCCAGCTCAACAGCGCCAACGCGCAGCGCGAGTACTACCTCACCGACGTGATCGCCATGGCGGTGCGCGATGGCGTGGCCGTCAAACCCCTGGTCGCCGCCAGCGAGTCCGAGGTGTTGGGGGTCAACGACAAATTGCAGCTGGCCGCGCTGGAAGCGGAATATCGCGCCCTGCGTGCGCGCGAACTGATGCTGGCCGGCGTGACCATCATCGACCCCGCGCGTATCGACCTGCGAGGCGCGATCGAAGTGGGCGGCGATGTGGTGCTGGATGTGAACGTGGTGCTGGAAGGGCCGGTGCGCCTCGGCGATCGCGTGCGCGTCGGCGCCAACAGCGTCATCACCGCCAGCGCCATCGGCGCGGATACGGTAATCAAACCCAATTGCGTCCTCGAACGCGTCACGGTCGGTGCCAACTGCCAGATCGGTCCCTTCGCGCGGCTGCGGCCGGACAGCGATCTGGCCGACGACGTGCACATCGGCAACTTCGTCGAGGTGAAGAAGACGCGCGTCGGTCGTGGCAGCAAGGCCAATCACCTGACCTATCTCGGCGATGCCGTGGTGGGCGCGGGCGTGAACATCGGCGCCGGCACCATCACCTGCAACTATGACGGCGTGAACAAGTCCCGGACCGAGATCGGCGACGGCGCCTTCATCGGCTCCGGCAGCATGCTGGTGGCGCCGCTGAACATCGGTGCCGGCGCCACCATCGGCGCCGGATCCACCATCACCAGGCCCGCCCCCGAGGGCAAGCTGACGCTGACGCGCGGCAAGCAGCTGACCATCGACGGCTGGCAACGACCCAGGAAGAGGCCCTGAGCCTTCAAGGACTGGATTCATCATGTGCGGAATTGTCGGCGCCATCGCCAATCGTGACGTGGTCCCCATCCTGCTCGAGGGGCTGCGCCGCCTCGAGTATCGCGGCTACGACTCCGCTGGCGTTGCCGTGCTGGGTGCCACCCAGGTGCTGGAACGGCAGCGCACCGTCGGCAAGGTCAAGGCGCTGGAAGAAGCGCTGGCCGCGCAGCCACTGAGCGGAAAACTTGGCATTGCCCACACCCGCTGGGCCACGCATGGCGTGCCCAGTGAACGCAACGCGCATCCGCATATCTCGCGCGACGGGCTGGCGCTGGTCCACAACGGCATCATCGAGAACTACGAAGAGCTGCGCGCCGAGCTGATCAAGCTGGGTTACCAGTTCAGCTCCGAGACCGACACCGAGGTGACCGCGCATCGCGTGCACTACCACCTCACGCAGCTCGGCGATCTGTACAAGGCGGTGCGCGCCGCCGTCGCCGAACTCGAAGGCGCCTATGCGCTGGCCGTCATCAGCCAGCACGACCCCGGGCGGCTCATCGTGGCGCGCGTCGGCTGCCCGGTGGTCATCGGTCTGGGCCGTGACGAGAACTTCGTGGCCTCCGACGTGGCCGCGCTGTTGCCGGTGACGCGCCGCTTCATCTTCCTCGACGAGGGCGATGTGGCCGAGGTGACGCGCACCAGCGTGCGCATCATCGATGCCGAGGGCAACAGCGTGGAACGCCCGGCGCGCGACTCCGAGCTGGCCGTCGATGCGGCGGAGAAGGGTCAGTACAAGCACTACATGCTCAAGGAGATCCACGAGCAGCCGCGCGCCATCGCCAATACTCTGCAGGAGCGCGTGGCCAATGGTCGTCTGCTGGAGGCGGCATTCGGACCTGCGGCCACCGAAGTCTTCAAGCGCGTCGAGGCCGTGCACATCGTGGCTTGTGGCACCAGCTACCACGCCGGCATCGTGGCGCGCTATTTCATCGAGCAGATCTGCCGGCTGCCCTGCCGCGTGGAGATCGCCAGTGAATACCGCTATCGCAATCCCGTGGTCACCAGGAACACGCTGATGGTGGCCATCTCGCAGTCCGGCGAGACGGCCGACACGCTGGCCGCTCTGCGCCTGGCGAAGCAGAACGGCTATCTTGCGACGCTGGCCATTTGCAATGCGCCCGAAAGCTCGCTGGTGCGCGAGGCCGAGCTGGTCATGCTGACGCGCGCCGGTCCCGAGATCGGCGTGGCCTCCACCAAGGCCTTCACCACCCAGCTGGCCGCGTTGGGCATGCTGATGATCGCGCTGGCCAGGCACAACGGCGCCGACGCCGAGCGCGAGCGCACCCTGGTGCAGCGCCTGATCGAACTGCCTGCCCTGGTCGAGAAGACCCTGCAACTCGATGGCGTCATCCACAAGCTGGCGCTGCGCTTCGCCAACAAGCACCACGCCTTGTTCCTCGGCCGCGGCGCCCTGCATGCCGTGGCGATGGAAGGTGCGCTGAAGCTCAAGGAAATCTCCTACATCCACGCCGAGGCCTATGCCGCCGGCGAACTCAAGCACGGTCCCCTGGCCCTGATCGACGACGACATGCCGGTCGTCACCGTCGCGCCGAACAACGACCTGCTGGAAAAGCTGAAGAGCAACCTGATGGAAGTGCGCGCCCGTGGCGGTGAGCTGTACGTGTTCGCCGATCCGGACTCCGGCTTCCAGTCCAGCGACGGCGTGCATGTCATCCAGATGCCCAAGCACGTGAGCTACTTCCAGGCGCCCATCGTGTACACCATTCCGCTGCAGCTGCTGGCCTATCACGTCGCCATCCTCAAAGGCACCGACGTCGATCAGCCACGCAATCTGGCCAAGAGCGTCACGGTGGAATAGTGGCGCTCGAATTGCGGCCCAGCTGCGAGCACGGCAACCGCGTGCCGTTGCTCAGTGACGCGTGCCTCAACCGCCGTGGGGCTTCACTGCGCCCCGTGGATCTGGCCGCGCATGCCGCCTTCGGGGCCCGCATCGGCGGTCGGCTGCCGGAAGATCGCTAGCGATCCAGCGGGCTGCGTACAGCGCCCGCCCCCTTGCGCATCACATGTGTGTAGATCTGCGTCGTCGTCACGTCCTTGTGGCCGAGTAGCTGCTGCACCGTGCGGATGTCGTAGCCGTTTTCCAGCAGATGCGTGGCGAAGCTGTGGCGGAAAGTGTGCGGTGTGCCAGGCTTCATCACGCCTGCTTTCCGTACCGCCTCGTGCACCGCCCGCTGGATGTTCTTCTCGTGCAGGTGATGGCGTCGTCGCTCGCCGCTGCGCGGATCGATACTGGCTAGTGGGGCCGGGAAGACGTATTGCCAGGCCAATTCCAGATGCGCGCGCGGGTATTTCCGCCGGAGCGCGAACGGAAGCTCCACCCCAGCGGTGCCGTCTTCGATGGCCTGCTTGTGCGCTGCCGCTACCGCACGCAACTGCGTACGCAGCGGATCCACCAACGCTGCGGGCAGCACCGTCACGCGATCCTTCGCGCCTTTGCCGTCCCGAATCGTGATCTGCTGGTAGTCGAAATCGATGTCTTTCACACGCAGTCGCAAGGCCTCCAGCACTCTGAGCCCGCTACCATAAAGGAGCTGACAAATCAGTCCGGCCACGCCCGTGGTGCGCGCCAGCACCGCCCGTGTTTCCGTTACCGTGAACACCACCGGCAGGTTCTTTGGCCGTCTGGCGCGGACCATCCCATCCAGCCACGGCAATTCCGCCCGCAACACCTGCTTGTACAGAAACAACAAAGCCGCGAGCGCCTGGGCCTGAGTCGCCGCGGCGACATTCCGATCCGTCGCCAGGTAGCTGAGGAAGGCATCAAGCTCCGTTGCTCCAAGCTCCGCGGGATGCCGATATCTGCAAAACCGCACGTAGCGGACGATCCAGCCGACGTAGGCCTGCTCTGTGCGATATGAATAATGCCGCAGGCGAATCTGCTCGCGTACCTGATTCAGCAGGCGAGAGGAAGCCATGTCGCGTTCACTCCAGCGTTTATTGACGTGTTATGCGACAACTGCTGTAGTCTGATCAATTGGTTAGGGGAGCCCAAGCCTGTTATGCGACGGATTTGTCCATTTTCAAAGGCGACATTTCGGTCGCCTACTTATAGTTAGGCGGCTCATATGCATCTCAGCAGGCGAACATTTGTCGTTACAGCCTTCGCTGGCTGCGTGACACTCACTGCTCCGTCAATGGCTTCAACCACTGGAGAAAAAAGCATGTATGGGCTAATCGGCAAGATGCGCGCCACACCTGGACAACGTGACGCATTGATCGCCATTCTCGTTGAAGGTGTTTCAAGCATGCCGGGCTGCCTGAGTTATGTTGTCGCTCAAGACCCAAAAGATCCTGACGCAATCTGGATCACAGAGGTTTGGGACAGCCAAGAGAGCCACAAGGCGTCACTATCACTGCCGTCTGTCCAAGATGCCATTGCCCGTGGCAAACCGCTGATTGCAGCATTTGACGAGTACCATGAGACTGTTCCAGTTGGCGGTCATGGCATCGGAGCCGCCGCCTAACAATTCATTCAAGCCGACGCCGCTTCGCGGCGCGGCTTAACTCAGGCGTTAGACGACCGGATCATTCGCGCAGAGCGAGTTGAGGAGCCTCGGCTATCCTTGGAGTGGGACTAGATCAGTCGCGCCGTCCTGGCGGTTGTTGCCGCGCGAGATTTGCCGGCGCTCATACGTCGAGCGTCGGATCGGTCGACAGGCTCGTCGAACATAAAGTGCCTGTCCCCTAAGCCTGGGGTGCATTGCGCCGGCCAGGTCGGAGCAATGCCAGGAGGAACTCTTGCTGCCAGTTCTTTCGAGCAGAACCCGTTGCGCAGCGTCTTCGTCCGGCGCATCCTCGAACAGTGCTCTCGGTGAGGCGGGCTTCGATCCGCGCCGAGAGTCAGGGAGCTTCGGCGCGCCCATCCGCAGGTCGTCTAACAACCGGTTCGAGCGAGCGCGTGACGCATCAATGGTCTCAGCGACGCGCCTCTGCGCGCGTCGCTCAACCGGAACGTTAGGCGGCATGAACCGCGCGGCGCTTAGGGCCTTTTTTCTTTCCCTCCGTGGGCACTTAGTCATGCTTGGTCTGCCGCTGTTTGTCATCTGCAGCGCGTGGATGTTGCAGAAGGCCCACGATGAGCAGTGGTTGACTCCTGAGTCCGGATTCAAGATTGTGGTGTCGTTTATTGCCGCAGCAATAGTGACCTCGGCCGCCGTCTGGTACCTGGTCATACGACCGGTGGTGCGTGCACAGGGCTATGGAGGGCAGAAATAGTGCGAGTAACTTTGAGAGTCTGCCATTGCCGGCCGCCGAAGCATGCAGATGCCGTGCCGCCTAACATGTCGCTCGAGCGCACCGTGAACGATAAAGTGCCAACAATCTGCGCTGGTGAGCGGCGCGCTCAGCTTGGGCGTTAGGCCAGGTATGTTCCATTTCCCTCAATTCTTTGCGGCGCTACCGGGAGCCTTTGGCGGGATGATCTTGTCCATGCTGCTAACACGTTGGTTGCGGCTGCTCTTCCTCGCCAGCGGTAAGGAGCCTTCTGGTCGGCCGGTACCTGCTCAAACTCGTCGCTGGGCGCTGATCTTCACGGTTGTGAATCCTGTTCCTTGGCTATTGGTGCTGGGTGTCGCGATTGGTGTGAGACGCGCATTGGAAGGTTCCATTGCCGCTGGCTGGTGGTGGTTCTGGGGATTTGCGGTCGCAACTCCGATCCTTGTGTACATTGCCAGTTACAGAGCAATCACCAAAGCCATTCGTGCTCGTGGAGTTGCCGGGCCTAACAACGCGCTCGACCGATCGCAGGACGGATAAAGTGCCGACTTCAAACATCAGCAGCTGCGTCGGTCAGCGCGAGCGTTAGACGGCCAAGATGGTCATGACTTTGCGTGCCGCCAATGCTGAGTCCGTCGTAGTCAGTAGCGAGCCGGCGTGGGTAAAAATATGACCGACAGAAAGTTGCGGCCTCCTGGTGAAACTGACGGTGTTCTGGAAGCGTTGACCCCGCGCGAGGCGAAGGTGTTGCGGATGCGCTTTGGCATCTCAGTCTCGAGTGTGAGTGGTCGGGTGCCGTTACCCGCAGGAGACGTGGCGAGTCTGAGAGATCTCGCTCCGGAAATCTTGGTGGTGCAGAAGGGGAAGAAGCCGAAATGACCACGTTGAGGTCGCTGGGCCGCCTAACATATCGCTCGAGCGCACCGTGAACGATAAAGTGCCACTGGTACGGGTCCGCGCGCGGCGCGCTCAGCTTAGGCGTTAGACGTCACTAGATATGCCTCGCCAGTCTGCACTTCGCACGATCAAGCGCTGGAAGCGGTACGAGCCTCTCCAGTCGTGGTCTGCAGTTCCTAGGTTCACGCGCGGCTTATATGTGCTCTACCGCCATAGAGGCGCCGACACCTATGAGGTCAGCTACATTGGCGTGGCGGGTATAGCCGTCTCGGGCGGGGGAGGGATTCGCGCCAGACTCAAGAGTCATGCCACAAAGAAGAGAAATTGGACGCACTTTTCCTTCTTCGAAGTTCATGACAACGTGACGCGAGACGAGATACGTGAACTCGAAGCACTCCTTCTTGGCATCTTTCGTCATGACCCTCGAATTAAGCTATCCAACAAGCAGCGCGGCTCAAGAAAGCTCTACGAGCTTCGCAAGCTCTCGCATTGGGGTGCCAAGTGACGTCTAACAACCCGTTGCAGCGGACCGTGGGGCATAAAGTGCTTGGCCGCGGGCGAGGACGCGCCGCGGCCAAGATCTTCCAGTGCGCCCGCGTGCTGAGCTGCTCACGGGCGGCCGCTGAACGGGGGCGTTAGACGGCATGATCGACCGTTCGCGTCTCAAGTTTGTCGGCGTCGTAGTCGCCGCCGTTGGGCTTTTCTTCGTGCTATACAAGACTGAGCCGCTTGGTCCAGAGACCTGCACGGAAGTGCAGGTCGTGGATGTCGTCAAATGCAGTAGAGGTTCTGAATGCTTCGTCTTCACCCCTGCGGTCGTAGTCGGGCGCAACACTGTAACTACCTCTGTCGATAAGCCATTTTCTGAAAATTATCGCGGATCTGCCGGTCTGCTAGTGAGACGCGGCCAATGGCTGCACTCTATTAGGTATCGCTTCGTCACCTCATGCGAGGCCGTCGATGGCGCGAAGAAGACTCAAGGCAATGCCGTCTAACAATTCGCTGGAGCGCAACCGTGACCGATAAAGTGTCTTGTAGCGGAAATTGCGCGCGGCGCGCTCAGCTTGGTCGTTAGAGCTCACTCATGCAGCACACGACCTCCCTGTTGTGGTCCGTACATTCGCGAAAGCTCTGGATAGGTTGTGCCATCGCGCTAGGCTGCGGCGTCGTATGGGTGACCAGCGTTGTCGCCCCCTCGCTTGTCTCGGAGGCGCTTGGCAACCTCGCGTGTCTTCTCGCGCTCTTGGTGCTGCTGGGCGTGGGGCTCACAGCTACTTGCCCAAAATGTCATTCCAGGCTCATCTTCGATGCCATGCGAACAAAGCCTTTCAGCTCGTGGCTTGGCCAGGCGCTGCAGGCTCCGGCGTGTTCAAGATGCGGATTTTCCCACACCCCGTTGGGCGTGAGCTCTAACAAATCGCTCGACCGATCGCAGGGAGCATAAAGTGCCAAGATCAGACTTCAGTAGCTGCGTCGGTCAGCTCAATCGTTAGACCCCAGGAACTGTTCCGCTTGCTTTCGCTTTATATTGTAACCACAATATAATAGTGGTGACGTGGGATGAAAAGAAGCGTCTCGCCAACATTCAGGCCCACGGCTTGGATTTTGTTGGTTGCGAAGCCATCTGGGATGGTTTCACCGTCACACGCGAGGATATTCGCCAGCGCTACAACGAGCAGCGGCTGGTTGTGTTTGGTCGCCTCAAGCGACAAGTAGTTGTTTTGGTCTACACCGATCGACGTAAAGGTCCCCACATCATTTCCCTACGCAGGGCTGAGAAATATGAAGCGCGCTACTACGTTGCAGAAGCCGAAAAATTTGAAGGCTAAGGCATTGGATCGGGACAACCCGGCCTGGTCAGAGGAGATGCTGGGTCCCCCTGTACTGCGTCGCGGTCGCGGGCCTCAGAAATCACCCACTAAAGTGTCGACCACTATTCGCCTGGATGCTGACGTCTTGGCGTATTTTCGGTCCATCGGCCCCGGGTACCAGACGCAGATCAATGACGAACTGAAGAAGGTCGTTAAGCGGGGTCTAACAAATCGTTCGAGCGGACGGCGGTCGGCATAAAGTGCCAAGCTCTCTGCAAATTAGCGCCGCCGCTCAGCTCAATCGTTAGGCCGCTCATGAGTCAGCGCCAGATTTCTCTGCCGTTGCTGGTCCTCGCGGTACTGCTGTGGGCTGCTTTCTCGGTCTCCATTTACTCAAAGTCTCACATTGGGCCCCTCTCGCAAGAAGCGCGAACGTATTTGGAGGCCGCGTCTGAGGTTAACTACTCGGGCATCGATCTGCGGTTTGGGCTTCAGAAGCTTCTCTTTCTCGCGGGATCATTACTGCTACTTCTCGGCAGCGGTCTTCTAGTCACATGCCGCCGAGCGGGGGCGCTGGTGTTTACTTTGGCGGGAGCTCTTCTTGCGGCGACAGTTCCGCTAGGCGAATCGGAGCCGTACTATCCTTTAATCGAAAGCCTGCTGACCAGAACCATGTAATGTGTGACCTCGGCGCTTTGGGGGGCGGTGGCAGCAGTCGGGTGGGTAGAGCGCGTCACGCTCGTTGCCAAGGTCGTCGCTCGGCCTAACAAAGCGCTCGAGCGGCCTCGGTCCAATAAAGTGCAGACGCGAGAGGGCGGAGCATGAACGGGAATAAAGTGCCAGGCGGGAGGCGGCGGCAGCTCGCCGCTCAGCTCAGGCGTTAGGCGACAGTCATGCCACGCGAGTCCAAGCGTATTCAAACACTCTACGCGCAACTGCGACGCGCCTCGGCAAAGCCTTTTCCCGCCGCTGGTGCCCCACTGAGTGTTCCGGACACCCAGGGTGTATACATCATCTATTCCCCGCGCGGCACCGTGCTACATGTGGGTCGAACCGTCCGTGGGAGACGTGGCTTGCGCCAGCGCCTTAACAATCATCTTCACGGCTCTTCATCATTCACAATCCAGTACCTTCAACGTCGTGGCAGTAAGCTGCGCGCTGGTTATCGCTTTGCGTTCCTAGAACTTGAGAACGCTTGAACGCGCGCCCTGCTCGAGGCACTTGCGGCGGGCAAACTATGCCCCAAGCACTTAGGCGTCGGTGAAAATGTCGCCTAACACATCACTCGACCGATCGCAGGATGCATAAAGTGCCAAGGTCAAACATGGGTAGCTGCGTCGGTCAGCGCGAGCGTTATGTGGCATTTGGCCGGTAGTGCCACTTGTGGCAGCATGGGGGCACGTAGAGGGGTTCCATATGTCGACCGCCAAGGAAGAACTAGCTCGTCTTATCGATTCTCAGCCAGCCGACGCATCTAGCGAGGAAATAGTGCGGGAGCTGGCCTTTCACGTCATGGTGAAACGGGGATTGGCCGACTCTGATGCACAGCGCACTGTTTCGAATGAGGAGATGGGGCACCGCATCCGGTCATGGCGCAAATAAGGTGGACTCTGGAAGCGCAGCGCTGGCTCGAGGACATTTTCGAGTTCATCTCAGTTGAGAATCCCGAGGCCGCGTCCCGGACAATCTCCGGGATCTTCGACCGCGCACAGATTCTGGCGGACCACCCTGAAGTTGGTTATCGCTATTCGGTGTCCAATCGGTACGTACGCATCTTGCTTTACGGACACTATCGCATCACCTACCTGGTAAGCGATGACGGCAACGTCGACATTCTCGGCGTGTTCCACAGCGCTTTGGATCTGAACCGCTATGAACTCTGAACGCCATATAACAACGCGCTCGACCGATCGCACGATGCATAAAGTGCCAAGATCGGACATCAGTAGCTGCGTCGGTCAGCGCGAGCGTTAGAGGCCGCAGACTCGTGCCATATCCCAATATGGCAGTACAGCCGTATAGATGGTAGTATCAAGTGATGCTACCTACTTTCGAATGGGACCCTGCCAAGGAGGCGGAGAACCAACGGAAGCATGGAATCTCTTTCTCGGAAGCCCAGCTGGCGTTCTTAGATCCGTCCCGCATCATCGCGCAGGATCTGAGTCATAGCGCCAGTGAGTTGAGGTACTACTGTTTCGGACGAGTCGGCCTGGCAGTTGTTACGGTTCGATTCACCTACCGGAGCAAAAAGATTCGGATCATTGGTGCCGGTTTCTGGCGCAGAGGCAAGAAAATCTATGAAGCGCAGCGCGAAATATACAAATGAGCCGCTTGGCAGAATTGAAATAGTGGAGGACTTTCTTCCTCCGCCTGATCAATTGGTGCTTAAGGACGATGGCGTAAAGATCACCATCTCTCTTAGTAAGAGAAGCGTCGATTTCTTTAAGGCACACGCGTCGCGGTCCAAAGTGTCCTATCAGAAGATGATTCGGAGCCTCTTGGATAGTTACGCAAGCCAATATTCCGAGCGGCCTCTAACAAATCGCTCCACCGGTCGGCGTTCGGCATAAAGAGCCAAGCTCCTGCGTCATATCCGTCGCCGGTGAGCTCCGGCGTTAGGGCGCACATGGAAAGTCAAATGAACGTCGCCATGTCCATCGGACTGACCGTTCTTGCGGCTGGCCTGATTTCCTCCATTGTGTCTCTTGCGCTTCTTCTTTCAAGCCCAGGCAAACAACGCGCCTTGAGTTGGCTCATCATTGCTCTTGCTCTCGCATTTTTAGCGTTCCTGATTGGCGCATGGCTTGGCGCTCAGTATTTCTGCTCCCCGGCTGATGCAGGTGATCTGTGTGGACTTGGTGGCGTGTTCGGGACAGGCCCATTGACAGCAGGTCTCGGCCTGATTGCTGGTTCTTGGCTCATGCTCAAAGCCCGTCGTAGTGCGCCCTAACAATTCGTTCAAGCCGAGACCGTTTCGTGGCCGCGACGGTGTGCGGTAAAGTGTCACATCGTCGCGGCCACAAAACGGCCCGACTTAACTCAGGCGTTATGCTATGCGCCAATTTGCCGTTGTGCAGTCGGGCGAGTAAGGTAAGGCCATGAGCGGCCTGCCAGTAACAACCTCCAGCGAAATTATGGGCGGCACCCCTGTTTTCACAGGCACGCGCGTGCCGGTGCAGTCGCTTATCGAGTTTCTTGAAGCCGGCGACAGCATCGACGCCTTTCTTACCGCATTCCCTTCGGTCAAGCGCTCACAGGTTGTGGAGTTTCTTGAGAAGGCCGCGAACTTGGCGGTAACGGCCGCAGCTTGAAGGTTCTGCTCGACGAGTGCGTCGACGCTCGTTTCGCACCCCACGTTACAGGCTTCGATACTCAGGCCGTCCTGGGCAAGGGCTGGTCGGGTATCTCCAACGGCAAGCTCCTGGCACTAGCGCAGGCTGAGTTCGACGTCTTTGTGACGGTCGACAAGAACCTCTCGTTCCAGCAGCATCTGCCGAAGTTCTCCATTGCGGTCATCCTGATTCACTACAAGAGCAATCGTGTTCAGGACTTGCTGTCTTTGCTTCCTGAGCTTATCGACGCCATTCCCAAGACCCTCAAGGGTCAGGTCTCGCATGTTGGCGCATAACAATCTGTTGCAGCGATCCGTGAACGATAAAGTGCATGGCCGCTGGCGAGGGCATGTGGTGCTCGATCAGGTCTTGCGCGCCCGCGTGCCAAGGTACTGGCGTGCGGTCGCTGAACAGGGTGCGTTAGGGTGCACAGGAAAAATTGTCATGAATAACCGATCCATACCTCCCGGTGACGTGATTCCGCAGCTCCCCTACCGTGACATTGGCGAGGCTGTTGCGTGGCTCTCCGCCGCCTTCGGCTTTTCCGAGCGGTTGCGGATTCGCAGCCATCGCTCGCAAATTCTCGTCGGGAGCGGGTCAATAGTTGCCATCCAAGCCCATCCTGCTCTCGGGATCGCATCGGTCATGGTGCGAGTCAAGGACGTGGACGCTCATTACCAAAGAGCGGTTCAGTTTGGCGCAAGCGTTTCAAGCCCGCCCATCACTTTTCCGTATGGCGAGCGACAGTACACTGCGCAAGATTTGGCGGGTCACTCATGGACCTTTTCCCAGTCCATCGCAGACACTGATCCATCGGACTGGGGTGGTCAGCTGATCGCGGGTGCGCACTAACTATTCATTCAAGCCGACACCGCTACGCGGTGCGGCTTAATTCAGTAGATGCGATTCTCGTGGGATGAAGACAAGTGTCTATCCAACCTGCGAGATCATGGTCTCGACTTTGTCGATGCCGTGGTCGTATTTGAGGGCCGACGTTTACTTTCGAAGACAGCCGCTTCTCGTATTCTGAGCGCCGGTTCGTAACGCTGGGACTTCTGAAGGGCACTCCCGTCTCGATCGTTCATACCGAATCGGACGAGGAGATCAGAGTCATATCCTTTCGCCGAGCTACGGACAATGAAACGCAAATCCTCTTCTCCCAGATCCAAGACCAACTTCCGCCGCTTGAAAACTCTGAAGAGCGAAGACGTTCTCCTGACCGAGGAACATCCGGAGGCCGATCTAAAGCACATCGTCGGCGGCATCGTAAGGCGCGGCCTAAAGGTCGCTCCTCCTAAAGCATCCATTTCGCTGCGTGTGGATGCAGATGTCCTGGAGTGGTTTCGTGCCTCGGGTTCAGGGTATCAATCTAGGATGAACGCCGTTTTGCGAGCCTTTAAGGAGGCTGCCCGCTAACAACTCTCGACTGATCGCAGGGAGCATCAAAGTGCCAAGATCAGACAACAATAGCTGCGTCGGCCAAAGCCCCGAACTACTGCGACGGTTGCTGCGCGCGAAGGATCGGATGGATGGAGCATCCAGTGAGGAGTGGCCAATCCGCCGGCTCGCTGTAGTGAGTACGGTCTCAGAGGCGCATTTCGTGCGCTCGTTTAAAGCTGCTTTCGGGATACCTCCACACCGCTATTTGCTCGCACGCCGCATCGAGCGCGCCGTAGCACTGCTGCGCGATACCGATCTATCCATTACGGAAGTTGCGTTCCAGACCGGCTGGAAAAGCCTCGGCACCTTTGGGCGCATCTTCCGCGACATTACCGGCGAGAGCCCGGGAAGCCTTAGGGTGCGCGAGCAGTCTGTGCCGCACGGGCGAAAGTGTGTGCCTGAGTGCATCATGCGCGCGGCGGACCGACCAGACCTCAAGATCGCAGTTTCGGAGAAGCGCCGAGAGAAGACAGTTGAGAGAATGAACCTCCAATCAACGGAGGTCATATGACTCAAGGTATAGGTGTGGTCGGTCTGTACGTCCGGGATCAAGACGAAGCGCTGGCGTTCTACGTCGAGAAACTGGATTTTCGCGTTCATACAGACGTTCGCAATGGCGACTATCGCTGGCTCACGGTGCAGCACCCCGAGCAAGCCTCATTTCAGCTCGGCCTGTTCAAACCGGGGCCGCCGGTACATGACGCGGCGACTACGCAGTCACTGTGCGAGGTCGTGGCCAAAGGTGCAATGCCCCCGCTGGTACTCGTGGTGAACAATTGCCGTGCCACTTATGAACAATTGCTCGCACTCGGCGTTGAGTTCACGCAAGAACCCATAGATCGCTACGGAATTGTGGATGCGGGCTTTCGCGATCCGTCCGGCAATGGATGGAAAATAATCGAAGCAGGAAAGAAATCATGAGCTGGAGCTTTTGGGCTCGACTGAGCTGACGCTGGCTGTCCATTGTTTTCACACTGACCGTCATCGCCAACTTTCTGTTCAGGGCGGCAGTTCGACTTCGAATTGCCTGCCCAGACTCAACCGCGCCCTGGTGCACGAGCTGGCTACCGGGCGATAACCTCACCGAACGGGCCCCGGTGCTCATCGTCGGACCCTGCGGCACCGGCAAAAGCCACCTTGCCCAAGCCCTCGGCCACTGCGCCATCCGCCAGGGCATCGATGTGTTGTTCAGCACCTGCGCACAGCTCACCGCCAGCCTCAACGCTGCTCGCCGCTCCCCCGGCGAGCTTACGCGACATTGAGGGCGGCAAACTCTTGCCGCCTTGTCCGCAATCCTGCCAACGCTGCGCACCACGCTGCAGCGCCATCGCATCGCGTCAGCACCGCGTTGGATCAGCAACGTCGCCAGCACGGAACTTGCGGCGGCGCTGTCAGTCATCCAATGAAATCTGTGACGGACTCAACTGCACTCTCACTGGATTTTCGCGGTCAAAGCGTCGATAAAGGAATCACCCTCTTGTGGCTGCTCGTGCGGATGACGGATGCGTAAATCAAGCTGGCTGACAATGCTGATGCTCACCTCGATGCCGACCTGGGCGGATGACGAGCTCACCGCCGTCGAAGCGAGGTGGATCAAGGCCGCCACCCCCGTCCTCGACTATGCCGCCAGTCATGCCATTCCCGTTGACATCATCGTGCAGCCGCAAGCCGAGCCGGGCGCGGCGCCGTTCGCCATGGCCATCGATGACGGTCACTGCAAGCTGGTGCTGTCGATGCGCGGCAACCCGGATGCCGAGGCGGTGCTGAAGGGCGTGCCGGCTTCCCAGGTGAACGATGCCATCGAGGCGATGACGGCCCACGAGGTGGCGCACTGCTGGCGCTATCAGCAGGGCTTCTGGCATGCCACGCCGGCAGGTTTCGAGGACAAGGACGACGATGTGGGCACGGACGCCGCCGCAGATGCTGCCTCCGCCACTGCCCTGGATCAGCGCCGCGAGATGGTGGAGACGCGTCGCGAGGAAGCCTATGCCGACCTGGTCGGCCTGGCCTGGACCTCCGCCCGCCACCCCAGGCAGTACGGCCAGGTGTACGGCTGGCTGCAGCAGGTGCGCGCCGATCCGCCGACGGAAGGTTCCTATCACGACACCCGGGTCTGGCTGTCGCTGGCCAGTGATCCTCGTGTCTTCGCCGGCGACACCATCTTCGATCAGGCGCAGCCGCTGTGGAAAAAGGGCCTGCGCAAGCTGATCACCGCTCGTCCCTAGACCGCGCGTTCCTGGCTGGCAATCCGGCACACCTGCGCTAGGATCCTCACGGTCCGATCCCCGGGCCGATGAGGAACTGCCATGTCCTACAACATCTCCGGCGGCTTGCTGGTCTCGATCCTGTTCCTGACCCTGGTGATCGCCTTGCCAGTGAAGATCGGTGCCCATCTGGCCAAAGCCGAACGCACCGGTCTGATCTGGTGTCTGGTGGCGGTACTGATCGGCATGGTCAGCGGCGTGATCTTCGGCGGCCTGCTCGGTGGCTTCATCGGCGGCACGCTGGCGTCCTTCCTGGGCTACGTGCTGGGCATCCGTTTCGTCCTGGGTACCAGCTTCCTTGGCGCCATTGGCCTCACCATCGTTTCCATGGTGCTGTCGATGGTGGGTTTCGCATTGCTCGTGAACCTGGGCTTCATTCGCTCCGCGCCCATCGCCACGTCGCTGATCCACACCTGAAGGAGCCAAGGAAGACACGATGAGTACTTCCGCCGTCCAATCCGCCAAACTGACCGTCATGGCCTTCACCGGGCTGTCGAAAGATGCTCTGCATGTCTATGTCGGTCTGTCCGTGTTTCTGCTGACGGCGCTGTTCGTCAAAGGCTCGCTCCGTTCGCCGCTGCCCTGGTTGCTGGCAGCGCTGGTCGCCTGCGCCGGCGAGGTTGCGGACATGATCGACGACATTCATGTCTTCGGACATTGGCGCTGGCGCGCCAGTCTGCACGATGTCCTGAACACCCTGGCATGGCCGACCGTCCTGTTCCTGCTGGCGCGCTTCACCCGGTTGTTTGCCAGGACTGGGCGCTGATCGCATGAGGCACGAAGAGCTGCATCGACTGCATCGGACTGGCTGGTTGCGCGCCGCTGTGCTGGGTGCCAATGACGGCATCGTGTCGACGGCCAGCCTGCTGCTGGGTGTCGCGGCTTCGGGCGCGTCCGGCCAGACCGTACTGCTCACCGGTGCCGCGGCGCTGGTGGCAGGCGCCATGTCGATGGCGGCCGGGGAGTATGTATCGGTGAGTTCTCAGTCCGATGCGGAGCGGGCCGATCTGGCTGTCGAACGCCGCGAGCTGGCGACGCATCCCGTGCAGGAGCATGCGGAGCTGACCGGCATCTATGTGCAGCGTGGTCTGGATGCGGCGCTGGCCGCGCAGGTGGCGACGCAGCTCATGCGTCACGACGCGCTGGGCGCGCACGCGCGCGACGAGCTGGGCATCACCGAGGCGCAATCGCCGCGTCCGGTCCAGGCAGCGCTGGCATCGGCCGGATCCTTCGCGTTTGGCGCCATGCTGCCGCTGCTGATGACCCTGCTGCTGCCGATGGTCTGGCGTGTCTGGGGACTGGCGGGCAGCTCGCTGGTGTTTCTGGCGCTGCTGGGCTTCGTGGCTGCACGTACCGGTGGCGCGCCGGCGCTGCGTCCGGTGCTGCGCGTCACTTTCTGGGGCGCGCTGGCCATGGCGCTGACGGCGACAGTGGGTTCACTATTCGGCATCGCGGCCTGATGCCACCGCAGTGAGGTGAGGCACGCTGCCGTTGTAGGAATGCGCTGAACCTCGCATCAGTCCGCGCCTGCTGGGCAATTCATGCCCGCACGCTAGTTTCTGAGAAGTGGCGCGAACGCGGGTTCGCGTGGCAAGGGCGGCGCCACCCTGCCTGGTCCGGGTGAGCTTTGCGGCCTGCCCGAACCACGCCATCTGGCAGATGAATCCCGTGATGTTGAGTTAAACGCTGTTTTGGTAAGCTCCCGGCACCTTATGACCCGTACCCTCCAGTCCGTCGCGACGCTCACCCTGCTGCTGGGCGCCGTCCAGGCTCTTGCCACCGAGCCCCTGCGCGCGTCGCCGGGCCCCTCCGGATGCTTCACCTATCAGCCCACGCTGGTGGAGCTCAGTGGCAGTCTCAGTGCCGAGAGTTTCCCCAGCGCGCCGGGCAATGATGAAAGCCCGTCCGAGGAGCGCACCGAGTCGGTCTACGTGCTCACACTGGACAAGCCGATCTGCACGCGCAACGAAACCGGTGGTGATACCGATTCCGAAAGCGGCGTTACCACGCTGCAGGTGGAGTCGAAGAAGGTGTCGCAGCACAAGCTCAAGTCCTATTCCGGCCGGCAGGTGCTGGTGAAGGGCATGCTGTTCCGCGCGCAGACGGCGCACCACCACACCCGTGTGGTGCTGACCATCCAGAGCATCAAGCGTCCCTAGCGTCGGCCCATGGAGCTCATCGGCTGGGAGGATTTCACCCGGGTTGAGCTGCGTGTGGGGCGCATCGTCAGCGCCGAGCCCTTCGCGCAGGCCCGCAAGCCCGCCTACATCCTGCTGGTCGATTTCGGCGCCGGGATCGGTCTGCGCAAATCCAGCGCGCAGATCACGCACCTGTACAAGCCCGAAGAGCTGATCGGCAAGCTGGTGGTGGGCGTAGTCAATTTTCCGAAGAAGCAGATCGGGCCGCTGATGTCCGAATGCCTGATCACCGGCTTCCACAACGAGCGCGGCGAGGTGGCCTTGTGCATTCCCGACCGGAACGTGCCGCTGGGAGCTAAACTGCTGTAAGCCATGAGTTTCATCACCACGCCCTTCGGCTTTCATTCCACCGCGCTGCGGGTGGTGCAGGGCGTGGATCTGGGTGGACAGCGGGCACTGGTGACGGGGGCGGCCTCTGGCATCGGCATCGAGACCGCGCGGGCACTTGCGGCCGCAGGCGCGGAAGTCACGCTGGCGGTACGTGATCTCGAGGCCGGCGCACGGGTCGCGGCGGATATCGCTGCCTCCACCGGCAATGCGCAATTGCAGCTGCAACACCTGGATCTTGCGGATCTGAACTCCGTGCATGCGCTGGCGCGCGCCTGGCGCGGACCGCTGCACATGCTGATCAACAATGCCGGTGTGATGGCCATGCCCGAGACGCGCACGGCCGCGGGCATGGAGATGCAGTTCGCCACCAATCATCTGGGGCACTTCGCGCTGGCGCTGGGTCTGCGTCCGGCGCTGGTGGCGGCGGGGCGGGCGCGTGTCGTGTCGGTGAGCTCCAGCGGCCATCAGCTCTCGCCGCTGATCTTCGATGACATCCACTTCCAGTTCCGCCCTTACGATCCGTGGCTGGCCTATGGGCAGTCCAAGACCGCCAACATCCTGTTTGCGGTGGGCGTGACGGCGCGCTGGGCCGGCGATGGCATCTGTTGCAATGCTCTGATGCCCGGCGCCATCGCCACCAACCTGCAGCGCTACAGTGGTGGCACACGTACGCCGCCGCCCCTGCGCAAGACGCCGGAGCAGGGTGCCGCCACGTCGGTGCTGCTGGCGGCCTCGCCGCTGCTGGCCGGCGTCAGCGGACGCTACTTCCACGACTGCAACGAAACTGCCATCGTGACCCATCGCACCGACGACATGAGTGGCGTGGCACCCTACGCGCTGGATCCGGCTCACGCCGAGCGGCTGTGGGAGGAATCCCTGCGTCTCATGGCCCTGGCCATGTCTCTGGCCAATCGTTCCTGAAGGAGCGTGACAGCAATGTATCTGCGCCCTCTCTATCTGATCCTGCGCGCTGCTGGTGGGGCCGGGTTTTGCGCTGCCGCTGTTCCTGTTCATGCGGGAGCAGGCCTGTGGCGTCAGGGCAGCGCCGCCACGCTGATGGCGCCGATCACCGGCGCGGCATTGCAGGCAGCGCCGGCGCCAGGCGCCACGGCCGCAAGCGATACGCCGGCCTCCACCGCCTTCTCCAGCGTCGCCAGCACACTGGCGCTCTGTGGCGAGCTTTCCAGATTGACGGCGCTCAGCATGCCGTTGTTCAGCGTGATGCCCACGCGGCCGTCGCTGAGCGGGCCACTCTTCGGCAGCAACACGCGCGGATGGCTGAAGTCCGGCAGGATGACGTACTCTTCCTTCTGCGCGACGGCCCGACAATTGCCGCCCGCAGCGCTGCCCAGCACATTGCCGCTCTTGTCCAGCAACAGGCTGTACTCGTAACGCACCCGGTAGAGCTGCGACTCGTAGTAACGCAATCCCCGAATGCCCGCTGCGTCGCGCGTGGCGTCATAGGGGCGGGTGACATAGCTCGTGGCGCAGGCGCCAAGACCCAGGCAGGTGAACAACAGGATGGCTCGCATGTCTTTGTCCCCTCGGTTGCGGTGTAGAATCGCGGCATGAAAAACGCCACTCCGATGCTTGCAGCCTTGATGATGGTCGCGATCACGGTGCAGGCGGCCGATGCGCCGCCCGCGTCCGGGCCAGGCGGACCGCCGGGTGCTGGCGCCGCAGCGAATGGTGGGCCGCCGGGATCGCTACCGGCAAATTGCCCGCAGCCCGCAGCGGCCGGCGGCAACCAGACGCAGTATCTGCTCAGCTCGCAGGGCGACTTCGTGGCAATGCTGCCGCCGCCGCCAGCGGCGGATTCGGAGGCGCAGCGTCAGGACCTGCTGGCGGTGCTGGCGGCCCAGCGTGCCGCGCGTGCCGACAAGGCAGCCACGGATCGCGCCGTGGCCGATGCCGAGGCCAACTGCAATCGCTTTGCCGATGTGGTGGGCGCCGGGTTGAATGAGAAATCCGCGGAGAAGGCGCTGGCCTTCCTGAACAAGGCAGCGCGCGAGGTCAGCGGCGCCACGTCTTCGCAGGCCAAGCGTTACTGGCAGCGGCCGCGGCCGTTCACGGTCAGCACGCAGGTGCAGCGTCTGGCGGATGTGGCGCCGGGCCGCGAGCCACCCAAGCCGAAAACCGAACCCGGCTGCGAGACACCCGCTGCGCCCGGCGGCGCGGGTGGTCCAAATAGTCCGGATGCTGCCAATGGTCCGAACGCAGCGAAGAAGGATTCACCGCGCGCCAAGGCCGAGAAGGCGCGTGCCGAGATCGAGAATGGCTATTCCTCCTATCCCAGCGGCCACTCCACGTATGGCACGGCCTGCGTCATCCTGCTGGCCGAGATCGTTCCGGAGAAGCGCGCCGAGTTGTTCGCGCGCGGCCGTGAATATGGCGCCGAGCGCATGATCGTCGGCGCGCATTTTCCCACCGACATCGAATCGGGCCGGCTCGCGGCCACGGCCGGTGTGGCGCTGATGAGCCTCAATCCCGCCTTCCAGCACGATCTCTACGACGCGCGTGCCCAGCTGCGCGCGGCGCTGCAGCTGCCTGCCGAGCTGCCGGATCTGAAGCCGGCCAAGCCCAAGGCGGTGGAAGAGGCGGAGAAGGCGGTCAAGGAAGCCGAGAAGGCGGAGAAGGCCAATGGCCAGCCCAATGTGCCGCCGTCGCGCGGTCTGGGGCGTGATCCGGCGCGCGATGCGCCGGACAGTGCGCGTTGAAGCGGCGGACCTGTCCAGCGTATTCATCTGCACGCGGAAAGTAGCGCTCGAAGGTTTCATGGCCGGTGCAACCGATGGTCTCACGCCTCGCGCATCTGGCGGGAGGTCTCCAGCGCGGCGACACGCGATTGCTTCAAATCGACAATAGGCGCCGGGTAGGCGCGGGTGCCGAACTCGGGCACCCAGCGCCGCACATACTCGCCCTGCGGATCGAATTTCTCCGCCTGCGTGTCCGGATTGAAGATGCGGAAGAACGGCGCGGCATCGGCGCCGCAGCCCGCCACCCACTGCCAGCCCAGGGTGTTGTTGGCCAGATCCGCGTCCAGCAGCGTATCCCAGAACCACTGCGCACCCTGCTGCCAGGCAACGCGCAGATTCTTGACCAGGAAGGAGCCCACTATCATGCGCACCCGGTTGGGCATGTAGCCGGTGTGCCATAGCTCGCGCATGCCGGCATCCACCAAGGCCACACCGGTCTGGCCGCGCTGCCAGGCGCGCAATGCGCTGACAGGCAGCATGCAGCGCGGGGTTGTCAGCCAGGCGCAGGTCGTGACGGAACCACAGGATCGAACCGGACATGGCGCCGCTCAGATCATTACAGCCAACGGCCCGATGCGCGCGAGGTTGACCGTTGCGGGCCCCGCAACTGCAAATATTGCGCGGGCGGGAGATTGAGCTGATTGAAATAGCCGACGCGCTCCTGCGGCGAGAGCTGCGTCCAGTCGACCCGGGTCGGGTAGGCGCGGCTCAGCTCGGCGTCGCCGATCTGCAGCTGGGCACGGGGTCGGGCCGGCCGGCGCCGACCCAGACGGCCGGTATCGCCATGCTGCAGCAGATCGATGCAGGCACGCATGACGCGCTCGTTGCGCGCCAGCTCGCTGTGTTCGCTGTTCACGAACCAGGTGCGCTCGTGGCCAGGGGCTGCTGACGCCAGCGGCACTGTGCCATCCCCATGACGCTCCACCAGGTAGCGGAACTCATCGTCCTGAATCCAGCAACGCGTCACCGTGGGTTGTCCGGTGCCCACGATGGCGAAGCAGTGCTCATCCAGTGGCGCGAGTTGCGCGGTCAGTGTACGTGAACGCTGCAGCAGTTCGGCGCGCGGCTGTACGCCGGCGGCAGGCCAATGCGCGGCGTCGAGCAGATCGAGTTCCGGGGTGAGCTGCGGTACCGGCAGCATGTCGTAAAGACTGGGGAAGCTGCCGAATACTTCGCGCGCCAGTGTTGCAGCATCATGCCGCTGATCCAGTGCCGCCAGCCGCAGCACCACGGGATAGCTGCCGCGCAGGGCCTGCACGGCGCCGAAAGATCCCAGCTGCGGCGTGCCCAGTGTCACGAGCCGCCGGATCCTGCGTCGGGCCTGCGCCATGGCCACGCGCGCCACCAGGCCGCCGAGACTGTGCGCCACGATGTCGACGCTGGGTGCCGGATCGCGTTCCAGTTCGGCGGCCAGCTGCACGCCCAGTTCTGCGACGCTCTGGCGCCAGTCGTAGTCATGCAGGCGTACATCGAAGCCGGCCACACCCAGCTGCAGCTTGAGCGCCAGATAGGTGTAGGCGATGACGCCCAGCGGGCGCAGCGCATCGCCATCGGGCACGCGCATGGCCTGCAGATGGCCGCCGATCACGTCGATGGGATCGATCCACAGCAGGTCGGCCGGTTGGGGCGCGGCACGATCCTGACCGAGCTGCGAGCCGAGAATGCCGGGCACGACGTAAACACGCGGCAGCGGTGCGCCGGCGTTCCTGCCGCGCAGTGCGTGCAAATGGCGCAGCTTGCGCGCCAGCGCGGCAAGACGGTGGTAGTCGCGCTCGCCGAAGTAGCCGATCAGCTCACGGCGATGCGCACCACTGGCCAGGAAGTTCTCGAGCGCCGCGATCGGCCACTGCAGCCGGTCGTAGGGGGAGACTTCACGGGGGCTGCCGGCAGGCTGGGTCATGGCCTGCCGATGCTACAGTCCATTCGAATGCGCCAGCACTTCACAGATGGCATCGATGGCCGGCCGTCGTGTCGTGCTCTTGCGCCACACCGCGCCGATCTGCCGTGTAGGGGCCGGCGCTGCAAACGGCAGGATCTTCACGCCGCGGGTATGTCCGTAGCTGCCGCGCGCGGCCAGTGTGGGCAGCAGCGTCGATCCGGCGCCGGCGGCCACCATCTGGCGCAGGGTTTCGATGCTGGTGGCGCGGAAGTCCTGCTTCTCGTTGATCAGCGTGTGGCTGCAGACTTCCAGGGCGTGATCGCGCAGGCAGTGTCCTTCCTCGAGCAGCAGCAGTGTTTCGCTCTCCAGGTCGGCTACGCGCACCTGCTTCTGCCGTGCCAGCCGGTGATGATCGGGTACGGCCAGCACGAAGGGTTCCTCGTACAGCGGCTGGCTCTCCAGTCCTTCCGCATGCACCGGCAGCGCCAGGACGCCGATATCGATCTCGCCGTGCTGCAATTTCTCCAGCAGCGGCTGGGTCTGGTACTCGTACAGCAGCAGATCGAGCCGTGGCAGCGCCTTGCGCAGCTTCAACGAAACCAATGGCAGCAGATACGGTCCGATGGTGGGGAGCAGCGCCACGCGCAGCTTGCCCGCGAGCGGATCACGCAGGGCATTGGCCAGCGAGCTGATCTCGTCGCTGGCTTCGACCATGCGCCGGGCGCGCGCCGCGATGGCCTCGCCGGCGTCGGTCAATGCCACGCGCCGGGGCTGGCGCTCGATCAGCGGCACGCCGAGGTATTCCTCGAGCTTGCGCAGCTGGGCCGAGAGCGTAGGCTGGCTGACGAAACAGCGCTGCGCGGCCTTGCCGAAGTGACGCGTATCCGCCACAGCGAGCAGGTAGCGCAGGTCCTTGAGCTTGATGTCGGCCACTTAATACCTCTGCCGGGGTCCGTAAGTATAGGATTCTTCCCCTGGATTTGGGGCATGGAACGGAGCAAAAACGGTTGCAGATCCTGTTGATAGAAGACGATCTGGAGGCGGCCCGCCACCTGGTCAAGGGGCTGCGCGAGGCGGGCTACACCGTGCAGCACTGTGCTGACGGCCGCGAAGGTCTGTTCGTCGCCACGGAGAGCCGCTTCGATCTGCTCATCGTCGATCGCATGCTGCCGCACATGGACGGTCTGGCCATCATCAGCCTGCTGCGCAAACAAGGCAGCCAGACGCCGGTATTGGTGCTGAGCGCCCTGGGCACCGTCGATGATCGGGTCGAAGGTCTGCGCGCCGGTGGTGACGACTACCTGATCAAGCCCTTCGCCTTCGCCGAGCTGCTGGCGCGCATCGAGGCGCTGATGCGGCGCGCCTCCGGCGAGATCCAGCATGTGGGCCTGCTGCGCGTGGCCGATCTGGAGCTCAATGTGCTGGCGCGCCGCGTGACGCGCGCCGGGCGCGAAATCGCGCTGACCGCCAAGGAATTCCAGCTGCTGGAGTTCCTGATGCGCCGCGCCGGCCAGGTGGTCACGCGCACCATGCTGCTCGAGGGCGTGTGGAATCTGCACTTCGATCCGCAGACCAATCTCATCGACGTGCATGTCAGCCGCCTGCGTCAGGCGGTGGATCGTGGGTTCGAAAAGCCGCTGCTGCACACGGTGCGCGGCGCCGGCTACGTGGTGCGCGAAGAAGCCGAAGGCGAGTGATGCGTCCGCTGCTGCAGTCGTCCGCGAGTCGACTGGCTTTTCTGTACGTGCTGAGCGTGATGCTCAGCGTCGGTGCCTTGCTGGCCAGCGTCTACCTGATCACGCAGCGCGCGATGGAGAGCCAGGTGGATCTGGTGATCCAGACCGAAATTGACACGCTGCGCGACCAGTATGAAACCGGCGGGCTGGCCGGCCTCACCATGATGCTGCGCCGTTCGGTGGACAACTGGGGTCGCACCGGCGCCGTGTATCTGCTGGCTGACGAAGAAGGTCTGCCGGTGGCCGGCAATCTCTCCAGCTGGCCCGATGAGACTCCCGATGCCGGCCAATGGCTCGAGTTCGTCATCGATGCCCAGGAGCACGGCGTGCAGGTCGATCACCCGGTGCGCGCACGCGTGTTCAACCTGGGAACCTATCGCCTGCTGGTCGGCACCGATGTCACCGAGCGTCAGCGCCTGGTGCGGCGCATGCGTTCCGCGGGTCTGTGGGGCATTGCGCTGTCTGCGCTGCTGGCAGCCGCCATCGGCTGGTGGTACACGCGCCGGGTGGCCTCACGCGTGCGTGTCGTGGCACAGACCTGCGAAGGCATCATCTCCGGAGATCTGGCGCGGCGACTGCCGGTGGATCGCAACCGGGATGAGTTCGACCAGCTGGCGCTGGCCGTCAACCACATGCTCGATCGCATCGAGCAGCAGACGCTGGCGGTGCGCACCACCTTCGACAGCGCCGCGCACGATCTGCGCTCGCCGCTGCATCGCATCCGCGTGCGCGTCGAAGGCGCGTTGCACCGGGTGCAGCGCGAGCCGGAAACCCACGAGGCGCTGGCCGCCACGCTCGATGACCTGGAACGCATGCAGCGTACGCTGGCCACGCTGCTGCAGATCGCGCAGGCCGACGCCGGCGTGCGCAACCAGCAGGAGAGTGTGGATCTGGCGGAGCTGGCACGCGAGATGGGCGATCTGTTCGAGCCCGAGGCGCGTGCGCGCGGGCTGGCCATCAGCGTCGATCTGCAGGTGAGTTTCGATCAGCCGGCACGGGTTACCGGCAATCGTCAGCTGCTGGCGCAGCTCATCGCCAATCTGCTCGAGAACGCACTGAAGTATGGCGGCACCGGGCTGCTTGGCATCAGCGTTCGCAGCAATGAGTCGCGCGTGGTGCTGGAAGTATCGGATCAGGGGCCGGGCATTCCCGAGGAGCGTCGCGCCGAGATGCTGCTGCCATTCCGTCGGCTCGAGCGCGATGAGACCTTGGCCGGCAGCGGTCTGGGTCTGAGCCTGGTGGCAACGGTGGTGCGCATGTGCGGCGCGCAGCTCACGCTGGGCGACAACGCGCCGGGCCTGAAGGTGCGCTGCGAATTTCCGCGCCGACTCGAAGAATAGAGGATCGAAGCACAAAAAAGCCCGCGACACGCCAACCTTCGAAACGCGCGTCGCGGGCTTGCTGCGAGCGGCCGGCACCGCAGGCGCCGGCCGGATGCTCAATTGCTGCTCGAGCCCTTGCGGCAGCTCTTCAGGAACGACTTGCGGGCCTTGCCATGCAGCTGCTTGGAGGTCGCTTCCTTGGAACAGGCGTCCGGAGCCTTCACCGACGCGGTGGGCTTGCTGGTGGAGGTCGACGCCGTGCCGGCCGCATCGGCGGCGAAGGCGCTACCGGCGATCAGCAGCGTCGCACAGGTCAGAACCGGGATCATCTTCATGAGTCACTTCTCCAATGTTGAAACATGGTGCCGCGGCTGCGGCGACCATGTGCCAAGCGTAGAGACCTGCGCGTTAATCCCCTCTTAAGCGGCGATTAAGACCCTGTAACCTCCACCATCGGGGGCATCAGTTTGTACATAACCGGCGTGACCAGGCGCGCCAGCAGCGTGGAGGTGATCAGTCCGCCAATGATCACCCAGGCCATGGGCGAGTACAGGCCGATGTTCTGCGCCGCGAGGGGCAGCAGACCGCCGATGGCGGTGGCCGAGGTCAGCAGGATGGGCAGGAAGCGGATCTCGCCGGCGCGCTCGATGGCCTCATCCAGCGGCACGCCCTGCTCGCGCAGCTGATTGGTGAAGTCCACCAGCAGGATGGAGTTCTTGATCTCGATGCCGATCAGCGCCACGAAGCCGATGCTGGCGACGAAGGAGATATCGTTGCCGGTGACCAGCAGCATCAGCAGTCCACCGAGGACGCCCAGCGGCACCACGGTCAGCACGATGAGCGTGGCCTTGAAGCTGCCGAATTCCAATACCAGGATGGCGAAGATGCCGAACAGCGCCACCACGATCGCGGCGCCGATGCCACCGAAGGACTCGGCGCTGGATTCCGCCTCACCGCCCAGCACGTAGTGGTAGCCGCGCGGCCAGCTCATGGCGTCGAGCTTGCGCACCACCTCGGCCGTCACCCTGGCGGTGTTGAAGCCGCGCGTCACCTCGGCATTCAAGGTGAGTGAGCGTTCGCGGTTGTAGCGCTGGATCAGCGTCGGCGCCTTCTCGAACTGCAGCGTGGCCAGCTGCGACAGCGGCAGCAGCGAACCGTTGACCGTGCTCACCTGCACCTGGCGCACGGCGGCGAGATCGGCGCGTTCGCCCACCGGTGCGCGCACGGTGATGGCGTACTGCTCGCCGTCCTCGCTCTGGTAGCTGCCGGCGGGCAGCCCGGAAACCGCCAGACGTACGGCGCGATCCAGCTCCGCGCTGGAAACGCCCAGCAGGCCGGCTTTCTGCGTATCCACGCTCAGCCGAAGGTTGGTGCGCGGTACGCGCAGGGGGTTGTCCACATCGCGTGCGCCGGGGGTGGCCTCGATGAGTTGCTGCACCTGATGCGCCAGCGCGTCGAGCGCGTCCAGGTCCGGCCCCACCAGCCGCACCGCGATGGGGGCGCTGATCGGCGGGCCGTTGACGAACTCCTTCACGTAGATGCGCGCGCCGGGATAGGCCTGCAGCCGCGTGCGCAGCGCGTCGAGCTGGCGCGGTGTGCCGCGTGTGCTGTAGCTCTTGAGCTGCACGAACACCTCGGCGTAGTTGGAAGCGTCGTTGCGCACCACGTGGTTGTAGTAGATCTGCGGATTGCCGTGGCCGAGATTGGAGAAGAAGCTCTTCACCTCCGGCATCTGCTTGAGATCCGCTTCGACGAAATCCAGTGCACGCGCCGTCGCGGCATAGCTGGTGCCGTTCGGCGTCTCCACGGCGATCAGGAACTGCGGCGTGTCGGCCTTGGGGAACAGGCTGCTGCCCAGTACGCCGGCCAGCACGCCGATCAGCAGCAGCGCGCCACCGATGGACACGACGGCGGTCGCACGCGGTCGCGCCAGGCAGTAGTGCAATGCCGGGCGGTAGTACCGATGGATGCCGCCCATGAGGGTCTGCAGCAGGGCGCTGCTTTCATGGCTCCTGTCACGGGGCAACAGCCGGCTGGTCAGGAACGGAATGATGAACAGCGCGATCAGCAGCGAACCGACGATGGTTGCGACCACCGTCAGCGGCAGCACGCGGATGAACTTGCCGGCATTGCCGGGCAGCGCGATCAGCGGCAGGAAGGCGAAGATCAGCGTGGCGGTGCAGCCCAGGATGGCCACGAAGATCTGCCGTGTCCCGGCCAGTGCCGCCTGCAGCCGGCCTGCGCCCTCGCGCAGATGGCGCGCGATGTTCTCGACCACGACGATGGAATCGTCCACCAGCAGGCCCAGCGCCACCACGAAGCCGGCAATCGACAGCTGGTTCAGCGAATAGCCGGCGAAGTACAGCACCGCCATGCCGAAGGCCAGTGACAGCGGGATGGACAGCATGACGATGCCGGCAGCCCGCCAGCCCAGGGGCAGCAGCGTCAGCAGCACCAGGCCGATGGCGATGCCGAAATCCGTGTACAGGCGATCCAGGCGCCGATCCACGTTGCGCGCCTGCTCGAAGCCGCGTTCCAGCCGGATGCTGGCCGGCAGGCTGGGCGCGAACCGCGCCAGCGCGGCGTCGATGTTCTGCTGCACCTTCAGGATGTTGGTGCCGTCTTTCTGATTGGCCGTGACGAACACGGCGCGTTCGCCGCCGTACCGGCCGGTGTAGCTCAGCGTGGTGTTGGTCCAGCTGACGTCGGCGATATCACGCACCCGCACGATGCGTCCGGCCGTGCCGCTGACCACCACGTCACGCACTTCATCCAGCGACTTGAAACTGCCGGTGGTCTTGAGGCTGAAGCTGCGATCACCCAGATCGACGAAGCCGGCCGGGATGTTGGCATTGGCGCTCTGCAATGCCTGGATCAATTGACCGGGCGTGAGTTTCCACTGTGCCAGCCGCCCCAGATCCACGCTGACGCGCAGCTCGCGCGCCGGAAACGCCCAGGTTTCGGCGGTGCGCACACCGCTGACAGCGCGCAGGGTGTCGCGCAGATTGCGTGCCGAATCTTCCAGTGCCGCATAGCTGGCATCTTTGGACACCAGTGCCAGCTGCGTGATGTTCACCAGCGAGGGGCTGACGCGGCGGATCTCCAGCTGCGTAATGCCGGTGGGCAGCGTCGGGCGCAGCGCGTTCACTTCGCGCGTCACCTCTTCGTAGGTCTTGTCGGGGTCGGTGCTGGCCTCGAACTCGATGGCGACAAAGGCCACACCATCCACCAGCGTGGTCTCGATCTTCTTCACGTCGTCGAGTTCGGCGATGCGATCCTCGATGGGCTTGGCCACCAGCCGCTCCAGATCCTGCGGGTCGGCGCCGGGATCGATGGCGGTGATGAAATAGGCCGAGATCATGAAGTGCGGATCTTCCTCGCGCGGGATGCCGCGGAAGGCGTACAGCCCCATGACCACCAGGCACAGGAAGGCCACCAGCGTGAATTGGTAGCGGCGGATCGGGAATTCGAGCAGGCGCATGATGAGCTCCCTGTCAGCGCGCAGTGGTGCCGTCCGCCACACGGACGCGCTGGCCGTCGTTCAGATAGGCCGCGCCACTGCTGACCACGCGGTCGCCGGCAGCGACTCCGGAGGCCAGCGCAACTTCACTGGCATCGATGAAGGCCACCTGCACTTCGCGCCGGTGCGCCACGCCGTCCTGCACGACGAACAGCCAGGCACGATCGGCATCGCCGTTCACCACAGCGCCCACCGGAATGCGCACCTTCTGCGCGGCGCGCGTGTTGACAATGTTGATCGTGGCCACCATGCCCGCGGCCAGCGCTGCATTCGGCTGCTGCAGTTCGATCTCGATGGGGAACAGGCCGGTGGCGCTGTCGGCGGCGCCAGAGATCTCGCGCACCCGTCCGGCCAGCTCCACGCCTGGCAGCGCCTCCACCTGGATGCTGGCGGTGTCGCCGATGCGCACCTGTGGCAGCTCACGATCGGCCAGCGTGGCGCGGATCACCTGCGGGTGGTTCAGGCTGCCATATACCAGCACCGGTTGTCCGGCGGGCACCAGCTCGTGGGCATCCGCGACGCGCGCCAGGATCACGCCATCGGCCGGCGCCACGATCAGTGCATGCGAGCGGTTGAAGCGGGCCGCCGCCAGCTGCGCGCCGGCCACCTGGCGCTGCGTGCGCAGGTTCTGCAGCTGCTCCAGGCTCATGACCTGATCGGCATACAGCCGCTCGCCGCGTTCCAGATCACGCGCGGCCTTGGCATCGAGCGCTTCGGCCTGATCGAGCTGCGAGTTGATCTCGGTGGGCTCGATCGCGGCCAGCTGCTGGCCCTGCTTCACGCTGGCGCCGGCATCCACGTCGATGCTGCGGATCACGCCGCCCACCTTGAACGACAGCTTCACTTCATCGCGGTTGCCGACCACGCCATGCAGGCCGAGTGTTGGCGCGCCGGCGCCAAGCTGTGCCACGGCCGTGCGCACCGAGGTGACTTCCGTCCCGCCATCGGCAGCCGGTGGCGTTGCAGAGCTGCAGGCGCCGAGCCACACCAGGCTGGCAACGACGGGCAGGGCGAGGCGCTTCATGGCAGTTCTCCGCTGGCAGTGGCGTAGTCGTATTCGGTGCGGCGGCTCAGCCAGTCGAAACGGCTGAGATTCAGGTTCAGTTCGGCGCTGGTCAGCGCGTTGCGGGCGTCGAGGAACTCCACCGGCGTGGCCATGCCCTCGTCGCGTTTGCGGCTGGCGATGCGGAACACCGCGCGGGCCGCGTCGGCGCGGGCCGATGCGGTCTGCAGTGACTCGGCCGCCAGCTGCAGGGCGTCGCGTGCCTGCGCGACCTCCAGTGCGATGCGCTGTTCGGTGAGCGCACGCTGGTTGGCGAGCTGGCGGCTGGCGCTGCGCGCCTGATCGATGGCCGCGGTGCGCGCGCCGCCGTCGAACAGTGTCCACGACACGGCCAGCGAACCGGTGACGAAGTTGTAGCCGCTGCCGAAGCGGTATTCATCGCCCTGGGTGCCGGCATCCACGCCCAGTGACAGCGTCGGCTGTTTCGCAGCCTGCGCGGCCTGCAACTGCGCTTCGCCGGCGCGTTGCGCGGCGGCCAGTTGCGCCAGTTCCGGGCGGGCCGCGCCGTTCCCGGCCAGCACGCCTGCGGTTTCCTCGACGCCGAGCACGGGCGCGGCACTGGGCTCCAGCGCCATCTCGGCATCGCGGTTGAGCAGGAAGTTCAGATAGCGCTGGGCCTGGGCCGTCGCATGCTCGGCCTCGCTGCGCTGCTGGGTCACGGCCAGCAGTTCGGCGCGGGCGCGCAGCGGCGCATCGGGCGTGGCCTTGCCGTTGTTCAGCAGCGATTCGTTGACGCGAAGATTCTCCTGCAGCAGCGTCTGGCTGTCGGCCACGATGCCGGCGGCGGTGCGTGCCGCCAGCCAGTTCAGGTAGGCCAGGCGTACATCGCGGCGCAGTTCGCGGCGGAAGGCTGCGAGTCCATAACCCGCGGCTTCGTCCTGCGCGCTGGCGGCGCGCGCGCCGGCGCTGATGGCCGGCGCATACAGCGGCTGGCGCAGCGTCACGCGCGTGTCCTGCTCACGCGGCAGCTGCAGCGGAAAGCTGACGTCGCCGACGTCGGTGAAACGCGCCGCCTCGCCCTGCGCCACCAGCAGCTCGTTGAGCGTGCGATAGGCCGGGTTCAGCAGCTGGCCCACTGGCAGTGTGATCCGGCGGCCCCCGTCGGTGAGCGTGTAGCGCGCCGCCAGGGCCACTTCGGGGAAGAAGCGGGCACGGGCCGCCTGCAACGCCGCGTGGCTGCGCGCAGCTTCGAGCTGCTGGTTCTGCAGTTTCAGGCTCGAGCCCTCGGCCAGGCCCTGGTAGTCGTCCAGCACGGCTTGCAGAGGGCGCCCGCCGGCGGGCAGCGGCGCCGACGCGGGCGCATCGCCGGCCTGCTGGGCCCAGACCGCCGGAACGATGGCAACGGCGATACCCAGCGATGCTCTTCGAATCCACAGGGGTTTCAGTTGTTCAGTCATTAGACACCTGTCAGAAAAAGAGCCAGAAAATCAGTTCACCGGCCGCAGGCCGCGGCGGATCAGGCGCAGCGCTTCCTCGACCAGCCCCATCGGAGTCACCTGGTACTCGCCGAGAATCGCGGCCTTGGTGGTGCTCAGCTGGATGATGCCGTGCATGAAGCCCCACAGCGTCATCGCCACCGCCGCCGGCACGCCGATGTCGCGGTCGATGGAGCCATCCTGGATGCCGCGCGCGATGCTCTCGGTCATGATCTCGTGCGTGCGCGCACTGCGCTGCATGCACATCCGGACGAAGCCGGCCGCCTCCGGCGTATCCGTGTCCTGCGCCTGGAAGCGTGACAGCGCCTCGAAATACACCGGGAATTCCTGCGAAAACGCCACATAGGCGCGGCCCATGGCGGCGAGCTGCTCGGCGCCGCTGTGATGGCGCGCCACCGACTCCTCGAAACGCGTGATCAGGATGGCGATGCCGCGCTCGCACAGGCCGAAGTGCAGGTCGGTCTTGTCCTTGAAGTACACGTAGATCAGCGCGCGCGACAGGCGCGCCTTGCGCGCCACCTGCTCCATGGTGAGCCGATCGATGCCCGCTTCACTCGCCACGCTCTCGGCCGCATCGAGGATGTCGTTGCGGCGGCGGTCTTTCTCTTCCAGGCGGCGATCGGCGATATAGTTCATGGCGCGATTCTGGAGAGGCGTTGACAGAGTGTCAATAACTGGTCGGCTGTCATTCCTTTCCGCCTGCAGGGTGGGCGGACTGCTATTCTTGGCGTTGCTATGCAGCAATCCAGTGGGTGCCGCCGGCTGGAGCGTGCAGGACGACACCGGCCAGCGGCTGGATTTCCCGAATGGCCCGCCCCGTCGCATCGTCAGCCTGGCGCCGGGCGCCACGGCGCTGCTGTTCGCCGCCGGGGCCGGCGATCGCATCGTCGGCACCTCGGATTACTCCGACGAACCCGAGGCGGCGCGCGCCATCCCGCGCGTCAGCGACGCGCTGAGCCTGAACGTGGAGCGCATCCTGCAGCTCAAGCCCGATGTGGTGGTGGTGTGGGAGAACGGCAATTCGGCCGCCCGCATCGCGCAGCTGGAACGCCTGAAGCTGCGCATCTACCGGCATCGCGTCGCGCGCCTGGCGGACCTGGCGCCGGCGCTGCGGCGGCTGGGTCTGCTGGCCGGTCAGGGCGCACAGGGCGAGCGCGCCGCCAGTGCCCTGGAGCAGCGTCTGAAGGCCCTGCGCGCCGCGTATGCCAGCGCCACGCCGCCCGGCGTGCTGATCCAGGTGTGGGATCAGCCCGTCTACACCGTGGGCGGCACCGAAATCCTCAGCGATGTGCTCGCCACCTGCGGCTACCGCAATCTGTTCGCCGAGCTGACCACCGCAGCGCCGGCGCTCAGCGTGGAAGCGGTGCTGGAGCGCAAGCCGGCGCTGATCCTGGCGCTGGGACCGGACGAGGCCACCGGCCAGCAATGGCTGGAACGCTGGCAGCGCTTTGCCACGCTGCCGGCCGTGGCGCAGGGACGGCTGGTGTCGTTCAGCGACCAGCGCCTCACGCGCATGGGTCCGGGGACGGTGGCGGCCACCGAGGCGCTGTGCGCGCGGCTGGCGGCGCGTGGGGACTCTGAACGGCCATGACTTTACCCCGGGGCGTCGCGGCTGCCCCTGCTCTCTTCTGACAGGCGGGATGGGTACTTGCTCACAGGAATGCACGAATACATGTGCCACGATTCACATCTTCCCCTCCGGACAGGGGGTTGCAGCGTGGGCGAGGGAATTCCATGCCGGGCGAGTGTGACCCGCGCAAATCAGAACACTCGGGTGGCCATTTGAAGCAACTGGATTTCGCACTGCTGCCGACACTGATACATCACCTGCGTCGCCGCGCACAGGAAGTACCGGGACGCCGGATTTTCACCTTCGCGGATGTCGAGGAAGCAGATATCTGCCTCGATTACGATCATCTGGATCGTGATGCGCGTCGGCTGGCCGTGGCTCTGGCTGCGCACGCCATCAAGGGCGATCGGGTAATCCTGATGCACGCGCCCGGTCCAGACTACGTGATCGCTCTGCTGGGGTGTTTCTACGCGGGCCTGGTGGCAGTACCAGCCTATCCACCGCGATTCAACCGACCGATGGAGCGGCTGCGAAGCCTGGTGGCGGACGCAGGCGCGCGCATGGCGCTGACGGGAGCGGCAGCCCTGGAATCCATGCGGCCGCACATCGCCGCTGACGATGAGTTGTCGCGACTGACATGGCTGGCTACGGACGCCCTGCCTGAGACCGTGTCGGCCGACGCATGGCAGGAGCCGGACATTGGTGCGGACACGCTGGCGCTGTTGCAGTACACCTCCGGTTCCACCAGCGCTCCCAAGGGGGTGATGATCACGCACGCCCATTTGCGCAACAACGTGCTCGCCATGGCTCAGGCGTTGAATGCCGGCCCGGAGGAGCGCATGGTGAGCTGGCTGCCGCCTTATCATGACATGGGGTTGGTCGGTGGGGTGCTGGCGCCATTGTTCCTGGGCATGGAGTGCCGGTTGCTGGCGCCGGCTACATTCCTGCAGCGACCGCTGCGCTGGCTGTCGGCTATCGCGCAGCATCGCGCCACGATCAGTGGTGCTCCGAATTTCGGCTACGAACTGTGTGTACGACGCATAACTCCCGAGCAACGCGCACAGCTGGATCTGAGCTCCTGGCGTGTGGCCTTTTGCGGAGCCGAGCGGGTGCGTGCCGGAACCTTGCAGCAGTTTGCCAGGCAGTTTGCGCTCAGCGGCTTTCGCGCTGGCGCCCTGACGCCGTGCTATGGCCTGGCCGAGGCGACGCTGGCAGTGTCATTCAGTACCGGCGAGCTCGGTTATGCGGACGGTCAGACCCGTGAGCCGATTACGGTTCCCGTCGGCGATATCGATGCATCGACACCGGAATCGGCACGCCTGTCGGTCGGCTGCGGCAGCGCTATCCCCGGTGTCGAAGTGCGGCTGGTCGATCCAGATTCGCGGATCCTGCCGGAAGGTGAGGTCGGCGAGATCTGGGTCCGCAGTTCCGCGCTGGCAGCGGGGTACTGGGGCAAGCCCGATCTGACAGAGGCGAGCTTCCACGCCCGCCCGGCCGGCTCCGACGCCGGTTCGGATCCCTATCTGCGCACCGGCGATCTGGGATTCATGCGCCGGGGTCAGCTGCATGTACTGGGGCGACTCAAAGATCTCATCATCCTGCGCGGCGTGAATGTGTACCCCGAGGATGTCGAGGCCATTGCCGAGCGTGTCCACGACTGTCTGCGTCCGGCCGGGGCGGTGGCGTTCGGGGTAGAGCACGAAGATGAGGAACAGCTCATCATCGTGCAGGAGCTCAATCCGCGCGTCCGCGGTGTGGCGCTGGAGCGTGTGGCCGCCGACATCCACCGGGAAGTGGCAGATGCACTGCAGCTGGCTGTCCATCAGGTGGTGCTGGTGGCGCCGGGTGCCGTGCCGCGCACATCCAGCGGCAAGGTGCAGCGGCGTCGATGCCGCGAGTTGTATCTGGGCGGTGATCTGGAAGTCGTGCACGACAGCGTCGCGCCGACCAGCGGACCGTCGGCGGCGGCACCGGAGCTGATCGAACAGGTGGCCGGGCTCATGGCCGAGTTGCTCGGTGTCCAGAGCGTTCTGCCGGATGACGATTTTTTCTGGCTCGGCGGTCATTCGCTGCTGGCCACTCAGCTGGCCTCGCGCCTGCGAACCGCTTTTTCGATCGAGCTGCCGCTGAGTGAGCTGTTCGCGGCCGCGACACCAAGGCGCCTGGCCGCGCGGATCGCCGCGTCGAGCGCAGATGCGCTGCGGGTGGAGATCCGGCCCGTGGATCGCTCCGGACCCCTGCCGCTCACCTTCTCGCAGGAACGCATGTGGCTGCTGCATCAGCTGGACCCGGCTGGTACGGCCTACAACGTCGCGGGCGCCGTGCAGATCGACGGCGCGCTGAATGCCGTGCTGTTGTCGCGTGCCTTCAGCCAGGTCGTGCAGAGGCATGAAATCCTGCGTACGCGCTACCCGACCATCGATGGTGGCGCGTCGCTGCGTATCGTCGCAGCGACGGAGATTTCGCTCCCGGTTCTGGATCTGACCGCTGAAGCCGACGCGGTGCAGGCCGCCCTGCACCGCGCCAGCAAGCTTGCGCGTCAACCCTTCGACATCGCAGCAGATCCGCTGCTGCGTGTGGCGCTTTTCCGGGTCGGCGTGGATCGGCACGTGCTGGCGGTCTGCCTTCATCACCTGGTGACCGATGCCTGGTCGATGGGCTTGCTGGTGCGCGATTTGCTCAGCTGTTACGACGCCCTGGCGGCCGGCCAGGTGGCGACCCTGGCCTCGCCGGCCATCAGCTACATCGACTATGCGCAATGGCAGCGCGAGTTCATGAGCGGAACGCGGTTGCAGCCACAGCGCGACTACTGGCAGGCGCAGTTGCGCGGCGCCACCGCCATCGAACTTCCTGCCGATCGACCGCGACATCGGCAGCGAACCTCGGCCGGTGAGCTTGAACCGCTGCCGCTCTGCGGCCCGCTCATGGAGAGCATCGCTGCGCTGGCACGCGCGCACGGCGCCACACCATTCATGGTAATGCTCGCGGCGTTCGATGTGTTGCTATATCGCTGGACGGGGCGCAACGATCTCGTCGTGGGCGTGCCGGTGGCCAACCGGAACTGGCAGGAATCCGAGGCGCTGATGGGCACGCTGGTGAACACTCTGCCGATGCGCATGCGCTTCGCCGAGGGCGCCAGCTTCGTCGAACTTCTGCAGGAAGTGCGGCACCGCGCGCTGGCTGCCTATGCGCATCAGGATCTGCCATTCGAACAGCTGATTGCTGAGCTGCCACTCGAGCGTCGGCCAGGCGTCGCACCGCTGGTGAGCGTGATGTTCGACTATCAGAACACGCCGTTGCAGGGGCGCAGCAGCGGCGCTTTGACGTTGCAGCCTTTGTTCCTCTCACGTGGTTCGGCGCAGTTCGATCTGAGCCTGCTGATCCTGGATACCGATCTGGGTCGCATTGCCGGCGTCGAATACAGCACCGATCTATTCGAGCCGGCCACCATCCGGCGCATGCTGGGCCATTACCTCACCATCCTGGAGGCTGTCGTGCTCGATCCGACGACGGCCATTGATCGGTTGCCGCTGTTGCGCGGAACGGAGCGCGGTGAACTGCTGCGCGGTGCGCAGCGCTGCTGTCATGCCGAAGCGGCACCGCCGCCGCTGATGCAAAGCATCGAGCAGCAGTTCGTGCGCAGCGCGGAGCGGCTGGCGGTGCAGGACCAGGACATCTGTCTCAGCTACGCGCAGCTGCAGCAGCGGGTGTGGCAGCTGTCGCAGCACCTGGCCACGATGGGCGTCGGGCCAGGCAAGCGGGTGGCGGTATGTCTGGAACGCGGCGTGGATCTCCTCGTCGCGCTGCTGGCAGTGCTGCATCGTGGAGCGGCCTACGTGCCGCTGGATCCCCATCATCCCGCAGAGCGCCTTGGCTACGTGCTGGAAGACGCTGAGCCGCAGCTGCTGCTGACGCAGCAAAGACTCACCGCCATCCAGGCGCTGGGCACCGGTCTGCGCGTAGTCTGCCTCGAATCGCTGGAAACGGCGCCGCACAGCGTCGTGGCAGCGGCGGTTTCATGCGACGAGGCACTGCCGGCGTATGTGATCTATACCTCGGGATCCACCGGGCGCCCCAAAGGAGTCGAGATCCCGCGGCGCGCCTTGGCCAACTTCGTCGCCTCGATGCGCCGCTCGCCAGGGATCGATGCGCAGGATCGTTTGTTGTCGGTGACCACGGTGGCTTTCGATATTGCCGGCATGGAGCTGTATCTGCCGCTGGTGGCGGGCGCCTGCGTCTACATTGCGGGCAGCGACGTCGTGAGCGACGGTCCCCGGCTGCTGCAGCTGATGCTGGATTGGGACACCACCTTCATGCAGGCCACTCCGGCCGGCTGGAAGTTGTTGATTGAGGCGGGTTGGCGCGGTAGTCGACGATTGAAAGCGCTGTGCGGCGGTGAGCCTTTCCCGCGCGAGCTTGCTGGGCAGCTGCTGGAACGCGCCGATTCGGTCTGGAACATGTATGGACCGACGGAAACCACGATCTGGTCCACGCTGCAGCGAGTCATGCCGGTCGACGACACTCTGGTACCCATCGGTATCCCGATCGCCGAGACCGCTGTCTATCTTCTCGATCGGCATCTGCAGCCGGTTCCGCAGGGCATCCCCGGCGAGATCTGGATCGGCGGTCTGGGCGTCGCCAACGGCTATTACCGGCGCCCGGAGCTGACGGCAGAGCGTTTTTTGCCGGATCCGTTCATGCCGGCGCAGCTGGCGCGGCACGCCCGCATGTATCGCACTGGCGACGCAGGACGTCTGCGCTGCGATGCTCTGCTGGAGCACCTTGGTCGACTCGACGATCAGATCAAGATCCGCGGTTTCCGCATCGAACCCGGCGAGATCGAGCAGGTGCTGAAAGAGCACCAGACTGTCGCCGATGCGGTCGTCGTAGCCAGGGAGGTACGCCCCGGCGATCTGCGTCTGGTGGCCTACTATGTACCGGTCCGTCATTCTTCCGGGCAAGAAGCAACGCGTGTCGGCGTACTGCTGGAGTCGCTGCGGCGCCGGTTGCCGGCGTACATGATTCCCGTTGCGCTGGTACCGATGAGTGCATTTCCGACCACACCGAACAACAAGATCGATCGGCGTGCGCTGCCGGCACCGGAGCTGGATCTGAGCGTTTCCGAGGCCGAATACCTGCCAGCGCGTGATGAAGTGGAGGCGGTGCTGGTTGCGATATGGCAGGAGCTGATTGGAATCCACCGGGTGGGTGTACGTGATGATTTCTTCGTACTCGGTGGTCATTCATTGCTGGCGGTGCGGATGTTTGCACGCATCGAAAAGCAATTCGGCACCAGGCTGCCGCTGGCCATCCTGTTCGAACGGTCGACCATCGAGTTCCTGGCAGAAGCCATCCGCGAGGTCCAGCGGGCGCAGCCGCCTGCCGTTCCCGCTGCCATGCGGTTCCTGGTGCCGATCCAGAAATCCGGGAGCCGGCCGCCCTTCTTCTGCGTGCACGGCGCCGGTGGCAATGTGCTCAATCTGCTGCCGCTGGCGCGGCATCTCGGCGCCGATCAACCGTTCTACGGTTTCCAGGCACAGGGCGTCGATGGTCTGCTGGCACCCTTGAGCGACATTCGGGCCATGGCGAGCGGCTATCTGCAGGAACTGCGACAGGTACAGCCGAGTGGTCCGTATCATCTCGGCGGCTATTGCGCCGGCGGCTGGGTGGCGCTGGAGCTGGCGCGCCAGCTGGAAGCGCTGGGAGAGACGGTGGCTCTGCTGGTGCTGTTCGACTGCTACCATCCGCGTCTGCAGCCGGAGGTGGCGCCCATGCGCAATCTGTTCAACGGCATCCGTCAGGGCGGCCTGCCTTATCTGTGGCGCCGGGCGCCGGGCAACATCCTGCGCTATCTGCGCGTGGCTTCGGGCCATCTTCGCATTGCGCTCTGGCGCGTGCTGGGGCGCGCAGTACCGCTGGAGCTGCGCGACCTTTGGCTGACGGGGGCAATGTTGCGGGCTGCGGCGCACTATCATCCCGCTGCCTATCGTGACGACGTCGTATTGATGCGTGCCAGCTGGATCGATCCCCAGCTGCGCGATGCCGGTGCGAGAATGGGCTGGGATGACGTGTTGACCGGCAAAGTGACGGTTGTCGACATCCCCGGCGATCATTTTACCCTGGCGGAAGAGCCACACGTGCGCGATCTGGCGCAGCAGTTGCGGGTCTGCATTTTGCACACCTCCGACGCCCCTGCCACCGATCTGCCAATCTGCGCGTGAGCATTGCCGGAATGGCCAGGACGTGCCGATGAACCGCGCACGCCCCCTGGCGGCCGACCAGCTGGTGCGGCGCAATGCCTTCTACCTGATCGGTGCGCAAGTACTGGTGGCGCCGCTGAGCGTCATCACCAATGTGCTGGTGGCGCGCTACCTTGGACCTTCGAACTTCGGTTACCTCTATCTCGCCACCACCTTCGCGACCTTCGGTTTCCTGTTCGTGGAAGCCGGTCAGGGTGCTGCGCTGTCCGGTCTCGTCGCTGCCCGACGGCAGCGCTGCGGTGAGCTGCTGGGCAGCACACTGGCGTGGCGCGCGCTGTTGCTGCTGCCGGTTGCCGCGGTGCTGTTCACGGTTGTGGAGGTCGGCGGCTATCCACGCCAGGTCGTAATCGCCCTGGCCTTGATGCTGGTGGTGTGCACGTTCGGCACCGTCTCGAATGCCTGTCAGGATGCGTTGCGCGGCTACGAACGTACCGACGTCGGAGCAGTCACATTCGTTGCGTGGAAACTGTTGATCGCGCTCATCACCGTGCCGGTGCTGCTCATATGGCACAGTTTGCCGGCATTGCTGCTCGCGCAAGCCCTTTGCACCGCCATAGGCGCCGCTGCGATGATCGCCCTGCTACGCCGGGTGCATATCATCAGACTGCAGGTGTGTCGGGAGGCGCTGCGCGAGTTGCTCGTCAGTGGCACTCCGTTTCTGCTTCTGTCCCTGGTGTTGGCATTGCAGGAAAATGTTGACGCAGTCTACCTGTCGAAGCTGGCCAGCAGCGAAGCCGTGGGTTGGCAGGCGGCGGCCCGCCGGCTGATCGGTCTGCTGGTTTATCCGGCCAGTGCATTGGTTGCCGCGCTCTATCCCACATTGAGCCGCCTGCGTTATGAGGAGCCGGAGCGCTACGCCAGTACTGCGGCCAGCGCGCTGCGCACGACGGTGCTGCTGGCGGTGCCGCTGGCCTGTGGCTGTCTGCTGTTCTCCGAACTCGGGGTTCAGCTCTTCGACAACAAGGGCTTCGCCGCCATCCGTGCCAATCTTCAGCTGCTGGCGCCTTATCTGCTGCTGGTCTACGTGAGCATGCCGCTTGGTTCCGTATTGATGAGCAGCGGACGTCAGCGCGCGTGGGTTCTTCTGCAGCTGCTGTGCGTGGTGATGAGCGTGTTGCTCGATCCATGGCTGGTGCCACTGTGCCAGGTTCGCTTTGGCAACGGTGGGTTGGGTGCCTGCCTGTCGATGGTGACCGCCGAACTGCTGATGGTGGCCGGGGCGGTGGCGCTGGTGCCAAAGCAGCTGTTCGATCGTGCGTTGCTGCGCAGCGGTGCCATCGCCGTGGCGGGCGGGGGTGCCATGACTCTCACGGCGCTGCTGTTTCGCAATATCACGCCATGGGTGACAGCGCCCATCGCGGTCGCCGCTTATGCGTCGGTTCTGGTGCTCTGCGGGGCCCTGAGCTACACGGGGCTGCGCCAGTTGCTGCAGCGTTAGGAGCCGCGGAAGCTACAGGTGCCGCAGCCGCTGCCAGGCGCGTGAGCGCCAGCGCAGCGTCAGCAGCGTACCGGCCACGAAGATGTAGGCGATCACCGCGCTCCAGCCGCCCAGCGCGCCGTAGCCCAGCGCCGGCCAGCTCGTGAACCAGCCTTCGCCCGGCGCGAAGGTCAGGACATGCGACAGCGGCACGAAAAAAATCCAGGACAGCGCCAGCACCAGCATGGCCGGCACGCGCGCATCGCCGGCGCCGCGCAGGCAGAAGGAGCTGCCCAGGTTCAGGCCATCGAAGAACTGGTACACGGCGGCGAACCACAGCAGTTGCTCGCCCAGCGCGATGACGGCCGGCGTCTGCGGATCACTGCCGCTGGTGAACCAGGGCAGCAGCCAGGGGCCGGTCAGCGCCAGCAGCACGCCCATGCCGCCCATGTAGCAGGAGGCCAGCGTGATGCTGCGGGTGCCGAGCTTGTAAGCCCAGTTGCGATCGCCGGCGCCGATGGACTGGCCCACCAGCGTGGTGCCGGCCATGGCCATGCCCACACCCGGCATGTATGAGAACGCCGTCAGCACCATCACCAGCTGCGTGGCCGCGCCGGCCACGGCGTCGAGCTTCACCTGCATGACCTGGAAGATGGAGAAGCCGATCAGATCCGCCGCCACCAGCAGGCCCATGGGCAGGCCCAGCTGGAACTGCTGCAGCACGCGCCGCCAATGCGGGGTCCAGGTCAGGTGCGAACGAAAGCGCGTGCGGAACTCGTCGTCGAGAAAGAACAGCAGCGCCAGCATCAGGCCGATGGCCTGCGCGGCGCTGGTGGCCAGGCCCGAGCCGGTCACACCCCAGTTGAAGTGGAAGATGAACAGCCAGTTGAGCAACGCGTTGGCGATGGCCATCACGGCGGTGACCAGCAGCGTCAGACGCGGACGGCTCACGCCATTGAAGAAACCGAACACCGCCCACGCCGCCGCGCCGAACGGCGAGCCGGCCACGCGCGGCAGCCAGAAATCGGCGGCCTGCCGATGAATGTCCGGCGGCAACCCGAACAGACCCACCAGCAGATTGCCGGCCAGGCCGATGAGCACGAACAACGGCGTGGCGATCAGCACACCCCACATCGCGATCCACACGGCCTGCGAGGCGCGCGTGTAGCAGCGCGCGCCGAAGGCCTGCGCCGCCACGGTCTGCACCGCCATGCCGATGCCGGAGAGTGCCATCACCACGGCCATGGCCATCCAGTGCACCGAAGACACGGCCGCCAGCGCGCTGGTGGAGATATGGCCGATGAACCACACATCGGTGAGGCTCAGCACCAGCTGCACGGCGCTGTTGACCATCAGCGGCAGCGCCAATGCCAGCATGGCGCGCACATCCACATGGATGCGCCCCGCGGCATCGATGCGTTGCGCGGGCAGTGAAGAGGCGGGGGAAGTCATCCGCCAAGGTTACAGGAAGGGCCGCGATTCAGCCTGCGGAGGGTTCGGGGCTCTTCAGGAAGCGCGCGGCCAGCAGCGGCATCAGCAGCAGGTTCAGCAGCGTGGAGGTCAGCAGGCCACCGAGGATGACCTGCGCCATCGGCGCCTCGATCTCGCGGCCCGCTTCACCGCTGCCCAGGGCCAGCGGCAGCAGGCCCAGTGCCGTGACCAGTGCCGTCATCAGGATGGGGGCGAGTCGTTCGCGCGCGCCGCGCAAGGCCAGCGCACTGCTCCAGCGCCGAGCTTCGATCTGCTGCAGATGGTCGTAATGCGCCAGCAGCAGGATGGTGTTGCGCGCGCAGATGCCGAACAGCGTGACGAAGCCCACCAGCGTGCCAATGGACAGCAGGCCGCCGCTCAATGCCACCATCAGTACGCCACCGGCGATGGCAAAGGGCAGGTTGGCGAGGATCAGCAGGATGCGGCGCCGGTCGGGAAAGGCGCTGGCCAGCAGCGCGAGGATCAGCGCCGCCGCCAGCAGGGCATGCCACAGCAGCTCGCGCTGGGCCGCACGCGCGCCTTCACCCGCGCCGCCGAATTCGAAGTAGTAACCCGCGGGCAGCTGCAGTCTGAATTCGAGCAGTGCGCGGGCGCGTGTGGCAAAGCCGCTGTAGTCGCGCGTGGTGGGCACGATGTCGATGACCTGGCGGCGCCTGCCGTCGGCATGCAGGATGCTGGCACGGCTGCCCAGCAGATCGATGTCGGCCACGGCGCCCAGTGGCACGCTGCGCCCGGCGAGCGATTGCAGCGGCAGTTGCCCCAGCAGTTCCGGTTCGCTGCGTGCCGTTGCATCCAGGCGGACCCGCGTGTCGATGGCCGTGGCGCCCTCGTAGACCTGGCCGACCACGCTGCCCTGATTGGCCAGCTGCACGGCGCCGAGCACTTCCGCGGGCCGCAGACCCAGTGCGCCCAGGCGTTGCGCATCGGCCTGGATGCGCAGTGTCGGCACCTGCGCCGTGGCGGAGCTGACCACCTCGCCCGCATCCGGCAGTGAACGCAGCAGCGTGCTGGCCTGCGCGGCCAGTGCATCGAGCCGATCCAGATCATTGCCATAGAGGCTGACGGACACCGGCGCCGCTTCGCCGCCCAGCGATTCGCCGATGCGATCGCCGAGGAAGGTCAGGATCTCGAAGCGCAGGCCGGGCTGTGCGACCAGCACGGCATGCAGCTGCGCTTCGATGCGCTGCTGGGCGCTGCCCGACAGACCGGGTTTGAGCTCCACATGTAGCTCCGCCTGCTCCGGCGGCCAGGTGTCTTCGCCATTCGATGCGCGTCCCGCCTGTTCGGAGACGCTCTGCACGCCGTCGATGGCCAGGATGGCATGGCTCAGCGCGGCGCCACTGCGCATCATCTCCGGCAGGGCGGTGCCGCTCTGCGTCGTGATCGGAATCACGAAGTGGCCTTCGCGGAACGCTGGCAGCAATTGCGAACCGAAGCGCCAGAAGCCGCCCAGTGCTGCAACACCAGCCAACAGGGCGACGATCAGCAGCGCGCGTGTATGCGGCAGGCATCGGCGCAGCGCGGCGTGCTGACACAGTTTCACACGCCGCAGCCAGCGCGGCTCGCGCTGCAGTTCTCCCGGCTTCAGCAGCAGCAGACACAGTGCCGGTGTGACGGTCACTGCCACGATCAGCGACGCAAACGTGGCAAGCAGGAAAGCCGCGGCCAGCGGCGCAAAGAAACTGCCCTGCAGTCCGCTCAGCATCAGCACCGGCAGAAATACCGCGCCCACGATGAAGGTGGCCAGCACGATGGGGCGTCGTACTTCCAGTGAGGCCGAAGCCACCACGGCAATGCGCTCCTGCAGCGGGGCTGCGGCCGGCAGGTGGCGCAGACGCCGAACGATGTTCTCCACGTCGATGATGGCGTCATCGACCACCAGGCCCACGGCCACGGCGAGGCCGCCCAGCGTCATGGTGTTCAGCGTCCAGCCCATGCGCTGCATGACCCAGATGGCTACCAGCAGCGACAGCGGAATGCTGAGGAAGGAGATGAGTGCCGTGCGCAGATTGCGCAGGAACAGCAGCAGTACGGCGAGCACCAGCGCGGCGCCCAGCAGCAGTGAATTGCGCAGGTTGGCCAGCGCGATCTCGATGAAGGTGGCCGGGCGGTGCGTGGCCGGCGTGAGCGCGACGCCCTGTGCCTGCAGCATGGGCTTGAGTTCGGCCAGCGCTGCTTCCACGCTGCGCGTCAGTTCCAGTGTGTTGGCATCCGGCTGGCTCAGCAGCGCCAGCAATACGCCGCGCTGTCCCTGGATCAGCGCATCGCCATAGGCGGGCGCTGCACCCCAGTGAATGTTGGCCACATCGGCCAGTTGAATATTGCGTCCGGCATGACGCGTGATCAGTGTGCGGCCCAGCGTGTCGGGATCCAGCGCAGTGCCAGCGCCTTGCACCAGGATGCGCTGGTTGTCATTCTCGATGAAACCCGCGCCGTATTGTCCGAGCGCGTCGGTCGCGCTGCTGCGCACTTCATCCAGCGACAGTCCCAGCGCCGTCAGGCGCGCGGCATCCACGTCGACTTGCAGTTCACGCACTTCGCCACCGAATACATGCACTGCGGCGACACCCGGTACGCTCTGCAGTCGCTGCCGTACCGTCCAGTCGGCCAGCGTGCGCAGCTGCGCGGGCGTGAGCTTGTCGCTCAGCAGACCGACCTTCAGCAGGTCCATGGTCGAAGAGGTCATCGGACCCAGCATGGGAGTGCCGCTGCCCAGCGGCAGCTGACCCGTCACCTCTGTCAGGCGTTCGGCCAGCAGTTGCCGGTCGCGGAACAGATCGCTGCCATCGCTGAACACCACGCGGATGACGGACAACCCGGCGATGGATTCGGAACGCACCGACTCCACACCGGCCGTGCCGGCAATGGCCTGTTCGATGGGGCGCGTGATCAGCTCCTCGACCTGCTGCGACACCATGCCCGGTGCTTCGGTCTGCACCTCGGCTTCGGGCGGCACGAAGTCGGGAAATACGTCGTAGCGGCCATTGATGAGGGCGAAGACGCCGAGCCCCAGCACCAGCACTGCAGCCAGCAGCACGCGACGCGGCGCGGCGAGGACCAGGCGGAGGATCGCGGCCAGCATGATGCAGGGCTACTCTTGGCTGGCCGATGCGCTGTCGGATGCCAGCGTCTGCGTCGCCAGCAATTGCGCGGCGCCGGTGGTGACCACGCGTTCGCCGGCCTGGAAGCCCTGACTCACCCACCAGCCCGAGTTGCCGGCCAGCGCGTCACTGACGACGCGCCGTTCGAAGTGTGTGGTGTCCGTGGCCACATACACCCAGGTGAGCCCATTCCAGCGCAGCAGGGCGGCGCGCGGAAGGACGATGCCGGTATCCCGTGTCGTCGTTTGCCATTGCGCGCTCAGGCTCATGCCCACGGCCAGCGTCGCAGTCTGCGTCTGCACCAGCCAGGCGGTGCCATTGCTGCCGCTGGCGGCCTGCGGCAGCGGACCGAGCAGCTTCGCCGCCGGCGCCGCCGCGTTACCGGGCAACTGCAGCGCGATGCCGGCGGGTGCGGCGGCAGCCTCGGGTGTCAGGGGTTCCACCCGCAGCAGCTGCGAGCGATTGCCGCTCAGACTCGCGACCAGGGCAGCGCGGGCATTTGCCGGGAGTTGCGCGATCTGGATGCCCCAGCTCAGTTGCAGTTCCTGGCGCAGGGCTTGCAGATGCGAACCGTCGGCAAGGCTTTGTGCCTGCGCGGCTTCCAGATTCTTCTGTGACACCGTGCCCTCGGTATCGCTCAGACCGCGCAGCCGCTGCAGCTCGGCGTCCGCTGCCGCTGCCGCAGCGCTGGCAGCCTGCAGATCCGCGTCGAGCTTGATCAGCGGCAGGGGATCCAGCACCAGCGCCGTGGCAGGTTGCGAGCGCAGGGCGCTGCCCTTCTGCAGCGTGACCAGCGTCAGTCCCATGCGGCGCTGGGTGTCGGCATCCAGCTGCAAGGCGGCGCCTCCAGCCGGCGCCGCGGCCTGGGCCAGCGTTGCGAACAGTGGCACCATCAGCAAGCCAGTTAGCAAGCCAGCCAGCTGGCGGGTCCGTTGCATCATGGTGTGATCTCCCCCGCATCGAGCGGTGTGCGCAGCGCATCTTCCAGCGCCAGGCGCGCCTGCCAGACACCGGCCAGCGCATCCAGCTCGGTCAGCGCAGCCGTATCGCGCGCGATGCGCGCATCGAGCAGTGTGGCGCGATCGTCGGCGCCCGCGGCATTGCGACGTGCGCTGCGCTCCAGCTCCGAGTCGCTCCAGCGGGTCTGCTGCTGTGTGGCGTTCCAGGTGGCGAGGCTGTGCGCGGTGTTGAGCTGGGCTGCATCGATTGCGGCCAGCACCTGCACCTGCAGTGCTTCCATGCGTGCCCCCGCTGCGCTGCGCTGCGCCTCGGCCGTGGCGATGGCGCCGGCGTTGCCACCGAGCGGAATGCTCGCCGCCAGATTGAAGCCCAGCTTGCGCACGCCGTGATCGTAAGGTGTACGCCGGTCCCAGCGAGAGCTGTGGATACTGCGCGCGCACTTGCAGACGCAGCTGCTGCTCGCTCTGGTCGTAATCGTTGAGTGCGCGGGCGATGTCGCTGCGCGAGCGCAACGCGCCGTCACGCCAGGCGGCGAGTTGCGCGTCATCCGGCAGTGCGGGCGTTTCGAAACCCGGCCAGCGCAGGTCGAGGGTCTGCAAAGCCGCCACGGAGATACCCAGCACCGTCGCCAGGCCGGCATCGGCACCGGCCAGCGCCTGACGCGCGGCGCCGAGCACCTGCGCGCTCTGCGCGCGCAGCTGGATGCTGCCGAGACGTTCGGTCGCGGCGATCTCGCCGGCGCTGGCCTGACGGCTCAGCAGCGCATCCAGTGCCTGTGCATCCGCCAGCTGCGCGGTGGCCAGCTCGATGCGCTGCTGCGCGATCAGGTGTTCGGTCAATGCCGTCATCAGCTGCTGGCGGGTTTTCCAGATGGCGTCGGCCAGATCCAGACGCGCGTTGCGGACGCCGGCATCCGCCAGCGCGCCCTGCAGCGGGCGGTTCAGCCAGTCGCTGAGCGCCAGATCGGCGCCGATACCCCACAGCCAGTCGGCACTGCCGGCCTGCGATTGCAGATAGCGTTCCAGCGACAGACTCAGCGTCACAGTGGGCGCCTCGCGAGCGCTGTGTGCCTCGCCCAGCGCCGCATCGAGATCGGCGCGCGCAGCGGCGATCTGCGGATCGTGCACCAGCGCCACCAGCAGCAGGGTGTCCGGCGTGAATTGCGCCGGCGGCCAGTCGGCTGGCGCGCGTTTGGGAAAGGCGGCGCGCACGGCAGCGCCCACGCCGGCATCCTGCAGACGCTGCGATTGCAGTGCCGTCGCGCTCTGTTCCGGATGCAGCGGGCGAGCTTCGTAGTGCGCGCAGCCGCCGACCAGCAGCAGGCACAGTGAGCACAGCGCGAAGATCGGGCCCGGGTTCATGGCCGCTAGTTAAGCGGCGCGAACCTTACTGAGCTCTTAAGGGCGTATCGAAGAATTGCAAAGCGTGCGCCAAGTCTGCGCTGCGGCCGCACTCAGATCGCACTGGCGGCGAAGCCGTCCGCAGCGCGGCGCCAGGGCACCCAGGCCAGCGCCACTTCGCCGATGGCGATGTCGGACTTGCGGGCTGGCACCTGTGCGCTGGTCACTGTGAGCGCCGCAGGATCCAGTGCGCCGGTGATGGCGGCGATTTCGCCGTCGCTCTGGGTCTTCAATGCCTGCAGCTGTTGTTCGACGGCCGAGGCGTTCTCCTCGGCCTGCACTGATTCCTGATGCTCCTGGCCGATGCGCGTAGCGGAACGCATGGCCGTGGCGGCGCGCGTCACGCTGGTGGCCGAGATGGCGCGTTTGCCGAGGAAGGCACCGAGGATGGTGGCACCCACCGAGACCACGGTGGAGAGCGTCTGCTGAGTGACCTGCGAGTGCTGCACGCTGGCGCGCGCTTGGGCGCGTGCCAGCCGGTCCTGCAACGCTGCCAGCTTGGGTGCATAGCTGCTGCGCAGCTTGTCCACCTGCGCATCGCGTTGTTCGCGTGCCTTCAACGCCAGCCGCGCGCGAAAGTCGCCCTCGCTCTCGCCGGGATTGGAATTCATTTTCAGTGCAGTACACACGAGCAGTTCGGTGCGCGCGGTTTCATACAGATGTGCAGCCAGGCTCTTGCTCCAGGCGCTGTAGCTGTCGGCGCGTGCGGCTGCCGCTGGCAGTTCGGCAAACCCTGCACCATTCGCAGGTGCGGCCGTGGCAGCAGTGCGCGCGGCGCCGGCATCACGCGCTTCCTCCCACAGGATGCTGCGGCCATCGTCGGCGATGGGCGCGAGCAATTGCAGGGTCTGCCAGCTGTCCACGCCCAGCGTGGAGTCGACGAAGTGCAGCTTCGCTGTGCCCAGGGCCATGGGCCGATACTCGACGGCACCGCTGCCCTGGGTGGCGGTGAGAAACAGTTCGTGCACCTGGGCGGCCACCAGCGGTCGTGTGGCTGCGTTGCTGCCTGCTGCGGCGTTCGCGGTGGCGGCCGATCCGATCGCTTCGCTTGTCGCGCCCGCGGTCGCCGCCGATGCCACGGCCCTGGCCTGAGTCTTGCGCGGCTGCATCAGCCTGCCGATCTCGGGTGAAGTCAGCGGGCCGCGCAGATAGCTCAGCGTCCAGCGGGTCTTCAGCAGGTGCGCGGCGTCGTCCTTGGCATTGCGCATCAGGAACACGCGCGGTGCGAGCTTCGCCATCAGGCCATCGAGTGCGTCGCGATCCAGGCCATTGCCGGCTACGGCGCTGGTGAGTCCTTCCACCACGCGCTGCTTGTCGCGCTCGGTCTGCAGTCGGCCGATGAACCAGGTGCCGGCGTTGCCCAGACCGCGGTAATCCAGATCCACCGGGTTCTGCGTGGCGAGCACGCAGCCCAGACCGAAGGCGCGCGCCTGCTTCAGCAGCGTCAGCATCGGCGGCTTGGAGGGTGGAATGGCGGTCGGCGGGAAGTAGCCGAAGATCTCGTCCATGTAGAACAGCGCGCGCAGGCTGCCGGTGCCGCTCTGGCGCCGCATCCACGCCACCAGCTCATTGAGGATGAGCGTGACGATGAACATGCGCTCGGCATCGGAGAGATGCGCGATGGAGAGGATGGCGATGCGCGGCTTGCCTTCCGGCGTGAACAGCAGGCGCTGCGCATCCAGCGGTTCGCCTTCCAGCCAGGCGGCAAAGCCCGGCGAGGCCAGCAGTGCATTGACCGCCATCGCCAGTTCGAGCCGCTCCCTGGCCGGATAGAAAGTTTCCAGATCGAAGGCGCCGAGCTTGTCGAAGGGCGGCTTCTGGATCTGCTGGATGATGCCGGCCAGATCCAGTGCATGGCCAGCCGTCCAGGCGCTCTCGATGATGCGCGCCAGCAGAATGTAGTCGCGGCTCTTGACCGGGTCTGCGTCGCGACCGAGCAGCGCCAGCAACGCGGCTACCGTGGTGCCGATCTGCTCGCGCAGCGCGGCCGGATCATTGAGTGCTTCCGCGGACGGTGCCGCCAGGGTGCGCAGGATGGACAGACCCAGGCCGGCGCTGCCGCCGGGCGTGTAGATGGCCACATCCGCCGCGGCGCGCAGCCGCGCGATGCGCTCACCGCTCTCGTCCCAGTCGGCCAGACCCTTCTTCCAGGTGTCAGCCGCCTGCGCCGCGTAGTCGTTGACGCTGAGGTTCTTGCGCGCAGCCTCCGCGGCATCCACCCAGGGCGCGAAGTCGCTGGCGGCGAGATCCGGGAAGGTCAGCATCAGATTGCCGATGTCGCCTTTCGGGTCGATGCACAGCGCCGGGATGCCGTCGATGGCGGCTTCTTCGATGATGGACAGGCACAGACCGGTCTTGCCGCTGCCCGTCATGCCCACGCACACGGCGTGCGTGGTCAGATCCTTGGAGTCGTACAGGACGGGTGTGACGCCGGTGTTGCCGGCGGCATCGAGTTCGCGGCCGAGATAGAAGACTCCGAGCTTTTCATAATCGCTGCTCATGGGCGGCCTCGGCTTCGCTGCGCGCAGTTAAGGAATAGGCAAGATTCGGCTGCGAATAATGCCATCAAATGAAAGCAACCCGAACTGCCACGTTGGCGCTGCTCGCCGGCGCCTCGCTACCCCTGTCCGGCCACGCCGCCAACGATCCCGATCTGATGGCCGGGGATATCCTGCAATACGCAGTGCCGGCGGCAGCGCTGGTGGCCACCTGGCATTTCGATGACAGCGAAGGGCGCTGGGAATTGCTGAAGGATTATGGCGCCACCATGGTCTCGGCCTATGCGCTCAAGGCCGCGTTCAACCACACCAGCTGGGGCACGCGCCCCAATGGCGGTGACTACTCGTTCCCGTCCGGTCACACCGCATCGGCCTGTGCCGGCGGCTTCTTCCTCGAAGAGCGTTATGGCTGGGCCTGGGGTGCGCCGGCGCTGGCGGCAGCCCTCTATACCGGCTACACCCGCGTGGATGAGCACGATCACTACGTGCGCGATGTGGTCGCCGGTTGCGCGCTGGCCTATGGCTTCTCGCGGCTGTTCGTCGACCGGCGGGTGCCGGCGGGGCTGAGCCTCACGCCCACGCTGCTGGATCATGGCGCGGCGCTGACTTTCAACTGGCAATTCTGATTTGCAAAACGGCCCATTCGCAGGCCAATCACAGGGGGATAACAATGAAAGCGATTCATGTTCCGGACATCAATGCGCGCTACTGGGCTGGCATCACCATGGCCAGCGTCTTCGGCACCAACATGGGTGACTACTACGCCCATGAGAGCGGCCTGGGTCTCATCGGCGGCTTGTGGGTGCTGGCCGCCATCGTGGCCGTGGCCTATGTGGCCGAGCGCTTCGACGAGCGCAAACATCAGCTCTGGTACTGGCTGGCCATCATCGTCATCCGCACCGGCGCCACCAACATCGCCGACTATCTGTCCTTCCGCGTGCGTCTGAACATGATCGGGCTGTGCGTGGGTCTTGCGGTGCTGATCGCCGTGATGGCCTGGCGCCCGCGGGCGCAGCAGCGCAAGGGGCTGCCGCAGACCGACGCGCGCTACTGGATCGCCATGCTGGCCGCCGGCGTGTTCGGCACGGTGCTGGGCGATGTGTGCTCGCATGCCGTGGGCGAGGGCGTTGCCTCACTGATCCTGGGCGGACTGCTGGCGGCAGTGCTGCTGCTGGGGCGCAAGGGTCTGACGCAGATGCTCTACTATTACTGGCTCACCGTGGCGATCGCGCGCACCGCCGGGACGGCCATCGGTGACTGGCTGGCTGAAAGCCGCGCGCTGAACATCGGTCTGCCCACGGCCACCCTGATCACAGGCGCGGTATTCCTGGCTGTCCTGCTGCTGTGGCGCTCGGGCGCCCGGCGCGAGCCTGCAGCGGCCTGACGTTCCTGTCGTCGATGGCACCGGGCCCGGCCCGGTGCCATACTGCCCCCACAGGCTTGCCCGACAAGCCGATAACAACACGAATCGGGGGCGTCATGATCCGCATGAGACAGTGGATGGCGGCGTTGTCCTTCTGTGCCGCGCTGGCCGCCTGCAGCGGTTCCAGCGACGGCGATCAGAGCGCACGCGTCAGTTACGATCGTCTGGTCATCTTCGGCGACAGCCTGAGCGATGTCGGCACCTACCAGGTGAGCACCATCGCCGCGATCGGCGGTGGCCAGTACACCGTGAACAGCGGTGGCGGCACCAACTGGTCGCAGGTGCTGGCGTCGCAGCTCGGGGTCGATGAGCCCTGTGCCGAGATGACCGGCCTCGACAGCGTGATCGCGGCGATCCCCGCCGTGGCGGTCAGCACCCACGATGGCTGCTACAGCTATGCGCAGGGCGGCGCGCGCGTCACCAATCCGGTCGGGCCCGGCAACATCGCGCTGTGGCTGTATTACTCGGAGAGTTCCGGTCAGCTCGGCCAGCTGACCGTGCCCATTGTCACGCAGATCGGGAATCACCTCGCCGCCGTTGGCGGCAGCTTCGACTCCAGTGATCTGGTGGCGGTGCTGGCTGGCGGCAATGATGTGTTCATCAACCTCGCCACCGTCGAGAGCACCATCGAGCAGTACACCCAGGCTGGCGCGGACGCGGCCACCATTGCGGCGGCAGCGGAGCAGGCGGCGGCGGATGCGGTCACGGCCATGGGTACTGCCGGTGCAGAAGAGGCTGCGTACATCAAGACCCTGATTCTCGCCAACGGCGCCAAGCGCGTCGTGGTGCTGAATGTGCCCGACATGAGCCTCATCCCGATGGTGCAGGCGCTGGACACCGACACGCAGGCGCTGGTGAACACCATGGTGGCCACCTTCAATGCGCAGCTTGCGGCCGGTTTGTCCGGCACCGATGACACGGTGCTGCAGGTGGATCTGTACACGCAGAGCCAGGCGCAGTTCAGCAATCCGTCGCAGTACGGGTTGAGCAATGTCACCACGCCGGCCTGCGATCTCACGGACTCGCGCGGTCAGACCACCACGGCCGCGCTGCTGCTGGCGGCCACGCAGACTTCATTGCTGTGTACCACTGACACCACGCTCGACACCGACGTTTCGCGTTACCAGTACGCCGACACCGTGCATCCCACGCCCTACGCGCACCAGCAGATCGCCCAGCTGGTGGCCACGCGCATGGCGCAGAAGGGCTGGCTGTGATCCGCCTGGCACGCAAACCGGAGAGCACGACAATGAACATCACAAGAATGATCGTGTGGTCACTGTGCGTGGCCACGCCTTGCGCAGCGCTGGCGGATCAGGCCAGCGAGGACAACTGGTGGCTGAAGGCGGGCATCAACAAGATCGCGCCGCAGGTGGACAGCGGCAATCTGAGCGCACCGAGCCTGCCCAATACGAAGATCGACGTGGGCAGTGGCACCTCGGCGATCTTCACGCTGGGCTACGAGTTCACCGATCACCTCACCGCCGAAGGATTCGCCGGTCTGCCCTACAAGCATGAGATCGACGGTGATGGCGCCATCAAGGGCGTGGGAAAGATCGGTGAGCTCAGACAGGTCTCGCCCACCGTCATCTTCCAGTACCGCTTCCTCGAACGCAGCGCGCCGGTGCGACCCTACGCCGGCATCGGCGCCACTTATGGTTACTTCTATGGCGAGAAAGGCACCAACATCCTCACCTCGATGACCAATCCGGGCGGCGATCCGACCCGTCTGGACATCGACAGCGCCTGGGGTACCTCGCTGCAGCTGGGTGTGGCGGCGCAGATCTCCGGGGGCTGGTTCCTGGACCTCTCGGCCATCAAGACCTACATCAAGACCACGGCCCATCTGTCCACCGGGCAGCAGATCACCGCCAGGCTGGATCCGATCTCCACCAATGTTTCGCTGGGGTACCGGTTTTAGCGGGTTTTGACGGCTGCCAGCCTTGACGCGAGAGCGGCCGGCTCGCCATACTCGGGCGATGAATTCCCATGCCCGCATCACCCTGAACCGCTGGTGGTGGCGCCACTCCTGAACGGAGAGGGCGCTGGGCGTTTGTGTTCAAGTAACTAAACCCGGAACAGCGAATACCAGACCCATCTCCGGACTTGCGAAAGTTCGGGATGGGTTTTTTCATATTATGAAGCCACCATTCGACATCGCCGGCGATCTGGATACGCCGGTCTCGGCCTTCGCCAAGCTGGCGGCCTTCCAGCCGCGTTTCCTGCTCGAAAGCGTCGAGGGCGGGGAGCGCCTGGCGCGCTACTCCTTCATCGGCTTCGGCGAGGCCTTCGAGGTGCGCCTCGATGCGAGCGAATTCCGCATCGGCAATGAACGCCGTGCGGTGCCGCGCAATGCCGCGGAATTGCTCGATGGTCTGCGCGCCGCATTGCAGCTGGCACCGCGGCCGGCTCCCGAGATTCCGCAGGTCCCGCTGGCCGGTGGCCTGGTGGGTTACACCTCCTATGACATCGTGCGTTATTTCGAGCGCTTGCCCAGCCATGCCGCGCCGCTGCCGAATGCGCCGCCGCTGCTGCACTACGTGGCGCCGCGCTCGCTGCTGGTGTTCGATCATCTGACGCGCGGCATCGCGCTGCTGCATGCTGGAGGCGAAGCCGAACGCGCCGCGCTGCGCCGCGAAGTGATCGCCGCACTGCGCGGACCGGCTCCCTCGCGCCTGGGCAAGCCCGGCAGGTATTCGCCGCCACAGGCGGCGCTGAGCCGCGATCAGTTCATGTCCGGCGTGCGCCGCGTGCAGGAATACATCGCGGCCGGCGATGTCTATCAGCTGGTGCTGTCCTCGCGCTTCTCCGGCCGGCATGAGCTCGCGCCGTTCGAGGCTTATCGCGCGCTGCGCCTGATCAATCCGTCGCCGTACATGTTCTACTGCCAGCTGGGCGACATCGCCGTGGTGGGTTCTTCGCCCGAGGCGCTGGTGAAGCTCAAGGATGGCGAAGCCGAGCTGCGTCCCATCGCCGGTACGCGCCCGCGCTCCGACGATGCGGCCATCGATCGGGAACGCGAAGCGGAGCTGCGCGCCGATCCGAAGGAAAACGCCGAGCACGTGATGCTGGTGGATCTGGCGCGCAACGATCTGGGCCGTGTGGCCAAGGCCGGCAGCGTGCACGTGAATCCTTACCGCGCCATCGAACGCTACAGCCACGTGATGCACATCGTCAGCGGCGTGCGCGGGCAGCTGGCCATGGGCCGTGATGCCTTCGATCTGTTCGCCGCCACCTTCCCGGCCGGCACGCTGGTGGGTGCGCCGAAGGTGCGCGCTATGCAGATCATCGAGGAGCTCGAGCCGGTGCGCCGCGGTCTGTACGGCGGCACCGTGGGGTATTTCGGCGCGCGCGGTGACATGGATCAGGCCATCACCATCCGCACGCTGGTGTTCCACGGCGATGAATACAGCTATCAGGCCGGTGCCGGCATCGTCGCCGACAGCAAGCCCGAAGCCGAACACGATGAGATTCTGGCCAAGAGCGGCGCCGCGGTACGCGCGCTGAAGCTGGCGGAGGAAGGGCTGTGACGCCGCGTCTGCTGCTGATCGACAACTACGATTCCTTCACCTACAACCTGGTGCAGGCCTTCCTGGTGCTGGGCGCGGAAGTCGAAGTGCATCGCAATGACGCCATCGACATCGCCGCGGCCGAGAAGCTCGCCCCCACGCATCTGTGCATCTCGCCGGGCCCGGGCACGCCGCAGCAGGCGGGTGTATCGATCGCGATGATCCGCCATTTCGGCGGCCGCATTCCGGTGCTGGGCGTGTGTCTGGGGCATCAGTCCATCACCGAAGCCTATGGCGGCAGGGTGGTGCGCGCGCCGCGCCTGATGCACGGCAAGACTTCGATGATCGAGCATGATGGCGCTGGTGTATTTGCCGGCGTGCCCAATCCCTGCGAGATCGGCCGCTATCACTCGCTGATCGCCGAACCGCAGTCGCTGCCGGCGGATCTGGTGATCACCGCCAGGACTGCTGAAGGCGAGATCATGGGGCTGCGCCACCGGACACTGAACGTCGAAGGCGTGCAGTTCCATCCGGAGAGCGTGCTGTCGCCCGATGGCCCGACGATGATGAAGAACTTTCTCTGCTTCAGCGGCGGCGGGCGCTAGGGCATGGCACTGGCATTGTCCGCAACGCTGGAACGGCTGCTCGAAGGGCAGAACCTCACCGAGGCCGAGGCACATGAACTGCTGCTGGCGCTGACCGCGCCGGCATTGGCACCGGCCATGGGCGGCGCGTTGCTGGCGGCGCTGCGTGCCAAGGAACTCACCGGCGAGGAACTGCGTGGCTTCGCCGGCGCCATGCGTGCCCAGGCACGCCGACCGCATCTGCCGCCGGGCGAGCCGGCGGTGGACATCGTCGGCACCGGCGGCGACAAATCAGGCAGCCTCAATCTCTCCACCGGCGCAGCGCTGCTGACGGCGGCGGCCGGCTTGCGCGTCATCAAGCATGGCAACCGTTCGGTCTCCAGTCGCGCCGGCAGCGCCGATGTGCTCGAAGCGCTGGGTCTGAAGCTGCCGCTGGATGAACGGCTGGCCGGAGAATGTCTGGCGGCCACCGGTTTCACCTTCCTGTTCGCGCCGCATTACCACCCGGCGATGAAGAATGTGGCGCCGATCCGCGGCGCGCTGGGCGTGCGCACGGTGTTCAACATCCTGGGCCCGCTGAGCAATCCGGCGGCGCCGGCCTTTCACGTGATCGGTGCCTTCAATCTGGCCACCACCAAGCTGGTGGCCGATGCGCTCTCCGGCATGAGCGCCCAGCGCAGCTTCGTGATCCATGGCGCCGCGGGTTGGGACGAGCCCACGCCGATCGGGGCCTTCGAACTGTTCGACGTGCGTCCGGGCGTCATCCATCGCGAACAGCGTGCACCGTCGGACTATGGCCTGGCCACCTGCACGCCGGAGGATCTGGCCGGTGGTGACGCCACGGAAAATGCGCACTCCCTGCAGCGCGCTTTGAGTGGCGAGGATCGCGGTCCGCATCGTGATGCGCTGTTGCTGGGCGCTGCGCTGGCGCTGGAAGTGGCCGGCGTGGTCACCACGCCGCGCGCCGGCATCGAACGCGCCGCGGCCGCGATCGATTCGGGCGCCGCGCGGGTGTTGCTCGACAAGTTGCCGCAGATCGGAGCCGGCCCGTGAGCGCCGCTGATTTTCTCGCCGGCATGGCGGCTTCGAGCCGCGCGCGCAGTCTGGTGGCGCAGGCCCAGGTGGGCGAGGCGGCTCTGCTGCGTCAGGCCGAGGCCACGCCGCTGCCGCCGCGCCTGCAGTTGTCGCCGCGGCGCTTCGATCTGATCGCCGAAGTGAAGCTGCGCTCACCTGCGGTGGGCCAGCTGAAGGCTGGCGATGAGAACATCGCCGCGCGCGTGGCGCGCTATGCCGAAGCCGGCGCGGCCGCGATCTCGGTGCTCACCGAGCCCAGCCGCTTCGATGGTTCGCTGGAGCATCTGCAGCAGGCGGTGGCGGCGCTGGGCACGCGTGCGCCGGCCATGCGCAAGGATTTCATCGTCGATCCCTACCAGGTGATCGAGGCGCGCCTGGCCGGCGCCGGTGGCGTGCTGGTGATCCTGCGCATGCTGGATCGCGCCGCCATCGATGCGCTGCTGCGCATGGCAGCACGACTGCAGCTGTTCGTGCTGCTGGAAGCCTTCGATGAGGCGGATATCGATGTGGCCGGCGATCTGCTGGCCATGCATGGCGCGACTGCCGCGCAGGCGCAGGCACCGCTGCTGGTGGGCGTGAACTGCCGCGATCTGAGCACGCTGCAGGTGGTGCCGGGCCGGCTGGAACAGCTGGCGTCATTGCTGCCGCGCACTGCGCCACGCGTGGCCGAGAGCGGTGTGGGTTCGGCCGACGATGCGGCGCGCATGGCCGCTGCGGGCTATGACCTGGCGCTGGTGGGCAGCGCGCTGATGCAGCATGCCCAGCCGCTGCAGCTGGTGGCGGCCATGCTCGCGGCCGGCCGCGCGGCGCGTGGTGGCTGATGGAGAGCTGGATCAAGATCTGCGGCATGACCACGCCGGAGGCGGTGCAGGCCGCGCTGGATGCCGGTGCCGATGCCATCGGTTTCGTGTTCGCGCCCTCGGTGCGCCAGGTGACGCCGGCGCAGGCCCGTGAACTGGCGCGGCCGGCACGCGGTCGTGTGGATTGCGTGGCGGTGACGCTGCATCCGGAACAGGCGCTGGTGGATGCCATCGTGCGCGAGTTCGAGCCGGATCTGCTGCAGACCGATCTGGAGGATCTGGCGGGTCTCAGGTTGCCGCGGACCCAGGCGGTGCTGCCGGTGTTGCGTCCGGATACGGCCGTGTGCGGCAGCTACCCGGCGCGGGTGCTGGTGGAAGGCGCGCGCAGCGGCACGGGTCACACCGGTGACTGGACGCAGGCCGCTGAACTCGCTCGTGCCACGCGTGTGGTGCTGGCCGGTGGCTTGAATGCCGGCAACGTGAGCGCGGCCATCGCCGCAGTACGGCCGTTCGGAGTGGATACCTCCAGCGGCGTGGAAGAGCGGCCGGGCGTAAAAAGTCCGGCGAAGATTTTCGAATTTGTCAGTGCCGCGCGTGCGGCCTTCGGTGCAGGAACATGAGCGACGCATTCAAGGATCTGGACCGCCAGCACCTGCTGGTGGAATTGCTGGCAGGACGCTACCCCGATGCCAACGGCCGCTATGGCCCGTTCGGCGGTCGCTATGTGCCGGAGACGCTGATTCCGGCGCACGAGCGACTGGAAGCCGGCGCACGCCGCTGGCTGAACGATGCCGGTTTTCAGGCCGAGCTCAATCGCGAGCTGAAGAGCTGGGTGGGTCGCCCCACGGCGCTGAGCTTCGCGCCGCATCTGTCCGGGCGCTGGGGTGCGGAGGTGTGGCTGAAGCGTGAGGATCTGGCGCACACCGGTGCGCACAAGATCAACAATGCGCTGGGCCAGGCGTTGCTCGCCAAGCGGCTGGGCGCGAAGCGCGTGGTCGCCGAGACCGGCGCCGGCCAGCATGGCGTGGCCAGCGCGGCGGCCTGTGCGCGTGTCGGTCTGCCCTGCACGGTGTACATGGGTGCGGTGGACATGGAACGCCAGGCGCCCAATGTCGGCCGCATGAAGCTGCTGGGCGCCAAGGTGGTGGGCGTCACCAATGGCGATGCCACGCTGCGCGCCGCCATCGACGAGGCCATGCGCGACTGGGTCAGCGATCCGGAGAACACCTTCTACATCCTGGGTTCGGCAGTCGGCGCGCATCCGTACCCCTTCATCGTTCGCGAACTGCAGGCCATCATCGGCCGCGAAGCGCGCGCGCAGATGCTGGAGCAGGCCGGTGGCCTGCCCGATGCACTGATCGCCTGTGTGGGTGGTGGTTCCAACGCCATCGGCATCTTTCATCCCTTCATCGCTGATCGCAGTGTGGAGATCGTCGGCATCGAGGCCGGTGGCCGAGGCACGGGTCTGGGCGACAACGCCGCCACGCTGGTCGGCGGTCGACCCGGTGTTCTGCACGGCAGTTATTCCATTCTGTTGCAGGATGAGCAGGGACAGATCCAGGAGACCCATTCGGTGTCCGCGGGTCTGGACTACCCCGGCGTGGGCCCCGAGCATTCGCTGTATCTGGCGGCAGGCCGCGTGCGCTATGAATCGGCCAACGACGATGAAGCGCTGGCTGCGGTGAAGGAGCTGTGCGAATGCGAGGGCATCCTGCCGGCGCTGGAGAGCGCGCATGCGCTGGCCGGCGCGAAGCGCTGGGCCCAGGCGCATCCGGGCAAGCGCGTATTGATCGGACTTTCGGGGCGCGGTGACAAGGACATGCCGACATTGAGCCAGACGCTGATCGCGCGTCTCGACCAGGAGGGCAAGTGAGCATGCTGCCCCATGAGCGGATCTGCGCAGCGCTGCGCAACGCAGCCAGCAGCGGCGAGCCCGGCCTGGTCGGCTTCATGACCGCGGGTTATCCGCAGCGTGAAAAATTCCGTGAGCATCTGGCCGCCATCTGCGCCGGCGCCGACGTGGTGGAGATCGGCGTGCCGTTCACCGATCCCATGGCCGATGGCGTCACCATTCAGCGCGCCAGCCAGGAAGCACTGCGCCAGGGCGTGTCGCTGGGCTGGCTGCTCGCCGAACTCGAAGCCATGGGCATGCACAGCACGCCGCTGCTGCTGATGAGCTATCTCAATCCGCTATTGGCTTATGGCTACGAGAAGCTGGCCACGGATGCGGCGCGCGCCGGCGTCTGCGGCTTCATCGTGCCCGACCTGCCGCTGGACGAGAGCAGCGAATTGCGCACAGTGCTCGCGGCCAAAGGTCTGGCGCTGGTGCAGATGGTCACGCCGGTGACGCCGCCGGAGCGCATGAAGCGTCTGTGCGAAGCCAGCCAGGGCTTCGTGTACGCGGTGACCATGACCGGCACCACCGGCAGGAACATCGCCGTGCCCAGGGACATGCTCGATTACCTGGATCGCGTGCGTGCACTGGCGCCGGTGCCGGTGTGCGCCGGCTTCGGCATCCGCGGTCGTGAGCAGGTGGAACGCCTGCGTGGTCACGTCGACGGCGTCGTGATCGGCTCGGCGCTGGTGGAAGTGCTGGAGCGCGGCGAGTCGCCGCAGGACTGGCTGGCGGCATTGCGGTCGCGGCGGCTGTGAGTTCGCCGGACGCGCCGCGCTCTGTCGCCGCGGCGCAGACCGGCGCTGGGCAAGCCGGTGCGCCGGGCGTTGCGCGCGGCGCAGACCAGCTGGCCCTGCCCAATCTCGCTGTCACGCTGGCGCTGCTCTCCACGCTGGGACCATACAGCATGGACGCCTTCTTCCCGTCATTGCGGGCGATGGCGGCGGCTTTCGACATCAGCTACTGGCAGGTGCAGCAGGCCGTTACGGCCTACATGCTGCCCTATGCCTGCATGTCGCTGGTGCATGGTTCGGTATCGGATGCGTTGGGTCGCCGGCGCGTCATCCTCATCGGTCTTTCGATCTATGTCTGTGCCGCCTGCGGCTGCATGCTGGCGCCGGCCTTTGGCTGGCTGCTGCTGTTCCGCTTCCTGCAGGGCGCGGTGGCCGGCACCGGCCATATCGTCGGCCGTGCCATCATTCGTGATCGCTACGAGGGGGCTCAGGCGCAGCGGCTGATGAGTACCATCACCATGGTGTTCTCGCTGGGTCCGGCGCTGGCGCCCATCATCGGTGGCTGGGTGCACACGCTGTTCGGCTGGCGCATGGTGTTTGGCACCATGGCGCTGTATGGCGTGGCGCTGTGGATCATGGTGTGGCGACGCCTGCCGGAAACCCATACCGCGGACAAGCGCGTGCCGTTCCAGCCGCGCGCCCTGCTGGCCAACATCGTGTCGGTGTTCCGTCATCGCGAGTTCATGCTGCTGACTGCGTCGAGCGGCTTCTGCATGATCGCGCTGCACCTGTATGTGGGCTCTGCGCCCGCCATCATTCTCGACCACTGGCATCTGGGGGAAACCAGCTTTGCCGCGCTGACGCTGCCCATCATCTGCGGCTACACCATTGGCGCCTATATCTCCGGCAAGCTGGCCGGCCGCTTTCCGCCCGAGCGTCAGGCGCGGCTGGGTTTCACCTCGCTGCTGGTGCTCACCGCGGCCATGCTGGTGCTGCAGCTGAGCTTCGATGAGGCGCCCATCGTGCTGCAGCAGCTGTTGCTGGTGGCCACGGCCATCGGCCTGCAGCTGATGTTCCCCATCGTCACGCTGCGCATCCTGGATCTGTTCACCACGGCGCGGGGCGCCGCGGCTTCGGTGCATTCCTTTTTCAGCCTGTTCCTGGCCACGCTGACCATGGGTGGGTTCGCACCCTGGCTGGGCCAGTCGATGGTGCGTCTGGCGACGACCGCCTTCCTGGTGAATTTGACGGGATGGTTGCTGTGGCGCCGCACTGAGCGCTACCGTGTGGCCCAGCCGGCCTGACGGCCGGGGAGGGTGCTCATGCCTGCGCTCAAAGTGGCCGCACGCTTCTGCGGCCCACCCGGATTCGGCAATGGGGGTTATTTCTGCGGCCTGCTGGCAGCGCGCGGCGACGCACCGCTGCGGGTGCGGCTGGAAAGGCCCATCCCCTTGGAGACCGACCTCGACGTCATCAGCGAAGCCGATGGCGTACTGCGCGTGCAGCAGGGCGAGCAGGTGATCGCGCGCGCGGCGCCGGCCGATCTGGAACTGGCGGTGCCGATGGCGCCGGACTATGTGCAGGCGCTGGCCGCATCGCGCCGCTATCTGGGCTTCGCCATCCAGACCTTTCCGAACTGCTTCGTCTGCGGCATCAATCGTGCGCGTGGCGACGGCCTGCGGGTGTTCGCCGGCGCGCTGAGCGACGCCAGTGGCGCCACGCTGGAAATGGTGGCGGCGCCCTGGTTGCCGGATGAGTCGCTGGTGCAGGCGGATGGCAAGGTGGCCGCAGAATACATGTGGGCGGCGCTGGACTGCCCTGGCTATTTCGCGGCGCGCAATGATGGTGTGGCCATGCTGCTGGGCGAGTACCAGGCGCAGATCGACCGGCGTGTGCACACCGATGAATCCTGCGTCATCGTCGGTTGGCGGCTGGCCGTGAACGGCAGAAAATACGAAGCAGGCACGGCGCTGTTCGATGAGGACGGCGAACCCTGCGGCCGGGCCCGGGCGCTGTGGATCGAGCCACGCGCCGGCCTGCCCAAGGCCTGAAACAGGCGAGGTGGCGATCATGCGCAAACAGATGCTGTTGTATGTGGCCGGTGCGGCGTTGGGCTGCGTTGTCGCTCATCCTGTGCACGCGGCGCTGCCCGCCAGTGACGTCGTCATCGCGCCCGTGGAGATCGGGCCCGATCTGCAGAAGAATCTCGACAAGCAATATGGCGCGGCCGAAGGTGCGCGGTTGCAGGACTGCGTGACGCGCGGGCTGGAGCGCGCCATGGCGCGCAAATCCTTCGCGGTCACGAAGCCGATGACCATCGCGGTGCGTATCGAGGATGCCAAGCCCACGCACCCCACCTTCCATCAGCAGCTGCAGCAGCCGAGCCTGGATCCGCTGCTGTCGGTGTCCATCGGCGGTGCCAGGCTGCAGGCACGTCTGCTGGCACCCGATGGCACCGTGCTCGGTACCGTCGAGCACAAGCAGTACGCCATGGATCTGCGCGATGCCTCCCTTGGCGCCACGCCATGGAGCGATGCCTGCAACGCAATCGACAACTTCGCACGCAAGGTGACACGCGCTGCCGCCGCGCTGTAGCGGCGGCTATTGCTTCACCGCGAGGGACACGCGCCCCCTCGTGCCCAGTGGCACGAGGGGGCGGCAACTTCAGCGCTTGTAGTTCAGACCGAGGAAGAACTGCTTCCCGTAAGTCTGGTAATCCATCATCCGTGCTTCCGTGCCCTGGTAGGACACGTAGGGCTCATTGGTCAGATTGTTGATCTGGAACAGGACAGACAGACCGCTCACGACACCGTCCTGGAACTCGTAGCCAGTCTGGAAGTCGGTGATCATGTTGCCCTTCACGTACTGGAAGGTGCGGTCATTCGAGAAGTTGGTGATTTCACCGATGTACTTGGAGCGTGCGCGCGTCGCGACGCGTGCCGAGAAACCACCATGCTCATAGTACAAGGTGGCATTCCAGACAGTCTTCGAAAGACCCGGCAGCGGGATGTTGCCCAGGCCATTGGTGACAATCGTGGAATTGCTGCCGGCTGGCGGATCGTTGATGACGATGTTGCTGTCGGTCTGGGCGAGCGAGAGGATCAGGCCGAAGTCGCGCACGGCATCGGCCAGCAGATCGCCTGGCAGTGAAGCCGAGAGTTCGATGCCATCCAGCCGGCCACCGCTGCCGTTCACCGGCAAGCTCAGACTGCCGGTCGTGTACTGCACCGTGCCTGTGAAATAGTCGGATCCCAGCTCATTGATCATGTCGGAGAAATCGTGATTCGGATCGGTGATGTTGTAGATGTAGGTGTTGAGCTTCTTGTAGAAAACCGCCGCCGCCACGTAGCCCTTGTTCGAGAAGTACTTCTCCCACGACAGATCCAGGGCGTCGGCACGCCACGGACGCAGCAGCGGGTTGCCGCCGCTGCCGCCGGGACGCGACGTACCTGAGGCGTCGATGCCCTGGTCGATGGATGCCTTGAGCTGGTCTAGACGCGGACGCGCCATCTCACGAGCCAGGCCCACGCGCACCGCCTGATCACCGGGCAGCTGGAACACGAAGTTTGCCTGTGGCAGCACATCGTTGTACGAAGTGCCCTTGCTGAAGGGCGACACGACGCCATTGAGGTTCTGGTACGAGGAGGAGGACTGCTGCGTGTGGACGAACTGCAGGCCGACGTTGCCGCGCAGGGTCACGCTGCTGCTCAGTTCGTGGTTCAGGTTGCCGCGCACGGATGCGGTGGTGACGGTTTCGTCCACGGACCAGTTCTTGCCGGCCAGCCAGCCATTGCCGGCCAGCGACACCGGCTCCCAGGGCTCGAAGTATGCGGCGATCACGCCGGGCACATTCCACGCCAGGGCGTTCGGAACACCGGCATAGCCGAGTTTGGTGGGTGACAGCAGGTACTGCGAGTCGATGAATACGCCGTCACCGCCCAGCACGTTGAGGCTGCCCTCATGGTCCTGCTTGTCCTTGTCGCGCCGCGTGACGTTGACGCCGCCCGCGAAGGAATCGAACCAGCCTGCGCCTGGGTGCGAGAGGTCGATGCGGGCGGCCTTCAGGGTGTCGACCACGTTGAACCGCTTGGCGTAGCCGCTGCCGTAGATGGTCGGGCCGAACGCCACCTGATCGGGATCCGAATAGGCATCGCCCAAGGCCAGTGTCGCCTGCGGCATGCTGCTGGTGCTGAAGGCGAAAGTGCCCGTATCGAAGCAGGCCGCGTCCGTGCAGTTGCCGATCTGGGCATTGGTCTCGGGCTGCCACTGCTCACGCGCTGCCCGTGACCAGGAAAGATCGGTGTTGATCTTCCAGTCCGCCGCAACGAAGACATTGTTCAGACCCAGCGCCTTGATCGTGTCGTTGGTGATGAACTGGAAGTTGCGCACCAGCGGGCGGATGTTGCCGACCGTGGCTCCGACGAGAGAATTGTCGACGACATCGAGATTGCTGTAGCTGGTGGTGGCCGGGTAGTTGCCCAGATTCCATTCCAGCGAACGGGCATCGTCGGTGGTGTCGGACTTGGTGTAATAGACGTCGAGGGTCCCGGTGTAGCTCTCGTTCGGGCGGAACTGCAGCGTGGCCAGTGCACCGGTGCGCTTGTTGTCGCCCATGTCGGCGCGCACCTTCATGCCGTTGGTCACGTAGACGCCATCGGGAATATCGGCGTGGTAGTTGTAGCTGTCACAGTCCGACGTATCGCAGTTCGGGTGCCAGGGACCATAGGCACCGACTCCCCTGGTGGCCAGCGGTGAATCCAGACGCGCGAAGCCGAGGGCCAGGCCGACCGTGTTGTCGGCGAACTGGTCGATGTAGGAAAAGCTCACGCGCGAACCGTTCTGCCTGGAGTTGGCGCCCAGATCCCCGTTGCTGTTGCGCTCGGCGCGCACGTTGGCGGCGATGGCCGACTTGCCGTAATCCAGCGGGCGCACGGTGCGCAGATCGACGGTGCCCGCCAGACCCTGCCCGATGAGCTGGGCATCGGGGGTCTTGTAGACCACCACCTGCTGGATCAGCTCCGACGGATACTGGTCGAACTCGATATCCCGGTTGTCGCCCGTGGAAACCTGCTCGCGACCATTGAGCAGGCCGGTCGTGAAGGCCGGATCGGTGCCGCGAATGGTGATGGCCGAAGAATGGCCCTGTGCGCGCTGTGTCGTCACGCCGGGCAGTCGCGAGATGGAATCCGCGATGCTGGTGTCGGGCAGCTTGCCGATATCTTCGGCGCTGACGACCTCGACGAGGTTGTCGGACTCCTTCTTGACGGAAATGGCGCTCTGGATGGCGGCACGGATACCAGTGACCACCACCTCTTCGAGCGGTTCCTCCGGCGTGGAGGCCGTGGCGTCGGCGGCCAGCGAAGTTGTGCCGGCGACCAGCAGCAGCAAGCCACAGCCGATGGCCGCGCTCCTGCCTTCAGACTCGTTTGATCGAGCAGACTCTTCGGGACGACCGACAGTAAATGTTTTCACCAGACCTCCTCCCTAAGTTGGTTCGGGATTGGTTCGGGAAAACGCCGCCCCGGCCATGGCCCGGAAGTAACTGCGACGATGGCGACCCCGCCCCTGCAACCGTTGTTCTGAATTCGAGTGCAGGAATCTTCCGTCCGCAGCCGTGGGAAGCCAATCCCGGCGCATACGTATTCATGCAGGCGCTTGACGGAAAATTACGGCGCGAGCACGACGATCGACGTGTGCAGCAGCGTGCTCATTCCAGCGGCACGCTGGGTGATGGTTTCGTTGTGGGCTTGTGTCTGTCGTGCCGCCTGGCGAAATTCCGGACGGCGCAGCGCCCGCCGCCAGTACCGAGAATTCACAGCCGGTTCGGCGGAATATGGCGGATGAGCTTGTCGTGCAGGTGCGTCAACGCAAGCAGTGCGCAGATCGCTCCGATCAGGGCCATGAGCATGTCCGACTGGGTGTCGAAGGGATCGCCCTGGGTTGCAAGAAATTCATCGGCTCCCTGGCCGAGCGCCACCGCGGCGCCCCACTCGATCAGCTCGTAGGCCGCGCTGATGGCCAGCGCAATGCAGACCACAATGAAGGCCAGCATGCCACGGCCCTTCACATACTGGCCGCGGATCAGGATCTCGCGGGCGGCGATGGCGGGCACCAGCCCTTGCGCGAAATGACCGATCTTGTCGTAGGGGTTGCGCATCAGCGCAAAGGTGTCGCGGATCCAGAAACCCAACGGCACCCGTGCATAGGTGTAGTGCCCGCCCACCATCAGGATCAGCGCATGCAGGAAGATCAGTCCATAAAGCAGGGTGCTGAGACGATAGTGCTCGCGTGTGTACCACAGCACCGGCAGTACGACGAGGATGGGAAAGATCTCCAGCCACCAGGTACCGCGACTGAAGGGCTGCAGACCCGACCCGATCAGCAGGGCCACCAGCAGCACATTGCCCCACAGGAAAGCGCGGTTACCGAGCACGGATTACCTGGGTGCCGTGGGTTTGGGTGGCGAATTCCAGTGGCAGCAGATCCGGCTCCAGCCAGATACGCCGTGCTGCGGGTGAGAAGGCTCGCTCGCGTGAGTAATGACGGAACAGCCACTGCATGCTGCCCCAGCGCTGCAGGATTTCCTCCACCGCCTGCGGCAGGTCGCGGCCGGAGCGACACTCGCACAGCGCGTGATGCAACAGCTTCATCCAGAACAACGTGATGGTCTCGTTGTACAGCTGTTCCTTGCCGTGATGAGCGGCAAAGGACTGCACCGAACGGCGCATGCGTTCGACCGCCGCGTCATAGGGCAGATCCCACAGATAGCTGAGCGCCACGGTCATATGGGCGTGGTGGGTGAAATCGGCCGGAGCAAGCGTGGCGGTTTCGAAGGCCCGTACCAGCGCAGCAATGCTGTCAGCGGAATGTCGTGCAACGGGCGCCGAATTCACGCACATGCCTCCAGGCCGGACCGGGTGCTGCCGAGTGCCGTCACTCTGGCGTTTTTCCGCAAGCAGCTACTCGTGATCTGGTAACCGCGGCCCATGCGCCCAGCGCAGCAGACCGATGGCGTAGGTGACGTAGTAGCCGGCCAGCAGGCCGAACACGGCCAGCGTCAGCGGGCTGCCCGAGTACAGGCTGCCGGGTTCGGCGGCGCCGGGGGTGACGCCGCCGAGCTGGATCATGCGATACAGCACCCGCGCCGCGAAGATCGCCGACAGCGCGATGCCCAGGTGCGCATTGGGCGTGTAGTACAGACCCTGCGGCGTGGCTTCGAAGCGCGTGTGGCGCAATCCCAGGATACCCATGATCACGCCCAGCACCAGTCCGGCACCCAGCGCTTCCAGGGCCTGGGCATGGGTGCGTGCCACGTAGGCCAGCCACAGCAGCAGCAGCGGGAACACGCTCAGCGTGATCCAGGGGCGCACGCGCGAGTAGTGTTGCCGGCCGATCATGCGGCGGACGCGCACGACCATGCGCCAGACAATCAGCGGTGCCGCAATGAGATAGGTAACGGTGGTCGGGTTCAGGGCCTGCATTTCAACGGCTTCTCCACCAGCTGCTTCCCAGACTCACGGCGCCCACCGCTGCCAGGGCCCAGCCGACCCAGCCCGGCGCGATATGCTGGCCCAGCCACAGGATGCCACCGATCAGCAGCGCGGCGCCGATCAGCAGCTGGTTGCGGCGCTGGCCATCCTGCTCGAGCGTTGCGCGCAGTGCGCGGTCGGCTTCTTCCGTATTGCGCGGCAGCTCGCCATCCTGCAGCCGCTCGGTGACGCGCTTGGCGATCCCGGGGAAGGCCTTGATGACTTCGAGCACATCGGGCAGCTGGCGGCGCATTTCGCGCACTACATTAAGCGGATTCACGCGATCGCGCATCCAGCCGCGCAGCACCGGCGCCGCGGTCTTCCAGATGTCCAGCTCCGGATACAGCTGGCGGCCCAGCCCTTCCACGTTCAGCAGGGTTTTCTGCAGCAGGATCAGTTGCGGCTGGATCTGGCCATCGAAGCGCCGCAGCGCCTCCAGCAGGCGCAGCAGCACCACGCCGAAGGAGATGTCCTTCAGCGGGCGATCGAAGATGGGCTCGCAGATGGTGCGGATGGCCGATTCCATTTCGTCGACGCGCGCCGTGCGCGGCACCCAGCCGGACTGGATGTGCAGCTCGGCGACGCGGCGGTAGTCGCGGTCGAACACCGCCAGAAAGTTCTCGGCCAGATAGCGCTGGTCACGCAGGTCCAGGGTGCCGACGATGCCGAAGTCGATGGCCGCGTAGCGCGGCTGCGCCGGGTTGTCGATCAGCACGAAGATGTTGCCGGGGTGCATGTCGGCATGGAAGAAATTGTGACGGAACACCTGCGTGAAGAAGATCTCCACGCCGCTCTCCGCCAGGCGCCGGAAGTCGGTGCCGGCCTCGCGCAGTGTCTGCAGATCGCCGATGGGCACGCCGCGGATGCGCTCCATGACCATGACGTCGGCATTGCAGTAGTCCCAGTACACCTCGGGCACGTACAGCAGCGCAGAGCCGGCAAAGTTGCGCTTGAGCTGCGAGGCATTGGCGGCCTCGCGCATCAGATCCAGCTCATCGACGATGGTCTTCTCGTATTCGGCGACCACTTCCAGCGGTTTGAGGCGCCGCGCCTCCGGCCACCAGCGCTGCGCCAGTCCGGCCAGCGCGTACAGCACTTCCAGATCGCGGCCGATGATGGCCTTCATGCCCGGGCGCAGCACTTTGACGACTACGTCCTGGCCGGTGCGCAGCCGCGCCGCATGCACCTGGGCGATGGAGGCCGCGGCCAGCGGCGTTTCATCAAATTCCGCGAACACCGCGCTCAGCGGGCGCTGGTAGCTGGCTTCGATGGCGGCGCGCGCCACGGCGCCCGGGAAGGGCGGCACGCGGTCCTGCAGCCTGGCGAGCTCGTCGGCGATGTCGGCCGGCAGCAGATCGCGACGCGTGGACAGCGCCTGGCCGAACTTCACGAAGATCGGACCCAGCTCCTCCAGCGCCAGACGCAGACGTTCGCCGCGGCTGGCGGGATGGCGGCTTTGCAGCCAGGTCCAGGGCGAGAGCCATTGCGCGAAGCGCAGTGGCCGGTACAGATGCGTGGCCTGCACGAACTCGGACAGCCCATGGCGCACCAGCGAACGCTGGATCTGGATCAGCCGGCGCAGTACGCGCAGCTTCATGAGGTGCGTCTCGCCAGGCGCTCGGCGGCAAAACCCAGACGCGCTTCGGTGCGATCCAGCTGTTCGGTCAAGGCTTCGATCTCGCGGGTCAGATGTTCGGCTTCGGCGCGCGGCACCAGGGTGCGCTGTTCGTGTGCCAGGTAGTCGGCCAGCGTCTGGGCAGCCTGGTGCGCGCTGCTGCGGCCCCAGGCCATTGCGGAGCGTGCGCCCAGCATCAGCGCATGGGCCGGGATACGGCCGAGCATCCGGCCCAGCAGCTCCTCCGGGTCCGGCTTCAGCAGCTCCAGCAGCTCGGAGAATTGTCGCGCCACCTCGGCGTCGCCCTCCAGTCGCAGGCTGCCGCGCCGGATCAGGCCCTGGGCGTCGCCAGCCAGCAGGCCGGCCAGCGCCAGGGCATCGCCTTCCAGGCGTGCATCCGCGAGGGTCGGTGGTGCCGACGGGTCGTGATCGCCGCCGGGCAGTTCATTGCGCATTGTTGCGGCCGCAAGATCTTTCCCTGCCGCCGCCGGGCTTCGTTCCAGGTGCAGGCGCGCGCCATCGCTGCGCAGCTGCAGCGCAGGCGCAACACCGGTCACCGCGATCTGCAGCCGGCGTCCGGTCAGGCGCTGGCACAGTTCCCGGGCGCGCGGCGAGGCAGCGAGCGCACGCGCCATGAAGGGAGCCAGCGGGTCCTCGATCATCACGCGCCGCCCGTCATCAGTAGCGGAAGCCACGATGCACGGCGACGATGCCACCGAACAGGTTGTAGTAGCTGCAGTCTTCCAGGCCTGCGTCGCGCATCATGCCGAGCAGGGTTTCCTGGTCCGGATGGCGGCGGATGGATTCGGCCAGATAGCGATAGCTGTCCGCGTCCTGGGCGACCAGGCGACCCAGTGCCGGCAGCAGCTTGAACGAATAGGCGTCGTACACGCTGGCCAGCGCCGGCGCGACGGGTTTGGAGAACTCCAGCACCAGGACGCGGCCACCGGGTTTGAGCACGCGGCGCATCGAGGCCAGCGCGCGCGGCTTGTCGGTCACATTGCGCAGGCCAAAGCCGATGGTCACGCAGTTGAAGGACTGATCGGCGAACGGCAGGCATTCCGCATTGGCCTGGGCGCAGCGCACCGTGCCGGCCAGGCCGTCGTTGATGACGCGATCGCGACCGCGCGCCAGCATGGCGGCGTTGATGTCGGTCAGGGCGACCAGGCCGGTACTGCCCACCTGGCGCGCCATGCCGGCCGACAGGTCGCCGGTTCCGCCCGCAACATCCAGGGCGCGATCCCCGGTGCGCAACGCGGTGAGCCCCAGGGTGTAGCGTTTCCACAACCGATGCGCACCGCCCGACATCAGGTCGTTCATGAGGTCGTAGCGGCCCGCGACCGAGTCGAATACGCCGCGCACGCGCCGGGCTTTGTCGGCCCAGGGGACCTCCTCGAAACCGAAGTCGGTTCGCGGGGCGTTATTTGACGGATTCATGGGGGGCGCGCCTTGCATGCATGGACTTGAAGCGCATTCTAAAGAGCTTGAGCGCGTAGCAGTAAGCGTTATCACGAGCAACAAGCGGCGCCCGTCACGCACAAAACTTAACGTTTGTAATGTAGCTATTTAGCGTCAGCTGGGAAAGAATCGCCCCCCGGGTTGTGGCCCGCAAGGCAACAACCAAGTGGGGGTCTTGTGAAGATTTGGCCGGGCAGATGCCCGGCCTTTCTTTTTTGCGCTCAGCCGGCCGACCCTTGCAGAGCGCAGAGGTCGTCGTCCTCCGCCAATTCCCTGTAGACGTCGGCCGTGTCCGATCCCCCACTCTCGCCGGGACGCCAGCCGCGGCCAGCGCGCAGCAGACGCGCGAAAGCGTCGGCATTCAGGGGTCGGGCGAAGAAGAAACCCTGCAGGATGTCGCAGCCGTTGTCGGCGAGAAAGCGCGCCTGCTCATCGGTTTCCACGCCTTCGGCGACCACCTGCAACTTGAGGTTGTGCGCCAGATTGATGATGGCGGTCACGATGGCGGTGTCGTCCGATTCAGGCGCCAGATTGCTGATGAAACTGCGATCGATCTTCAGCGCGTTGAGCGGAAACTGCTTCAGGTATGCCAGGCTGGAGTAGCCGGTGCCGAAATCATCGACGAACAGCGTGATGCCCAGCTGCTGCAGCGATTCCAGTGCGCGTACGGCCTGCTGCGAGTCCAGCATCAGCGTGGACTCGGTGATCTCGATGGCCAGCTGCTGCGGCGTGAGGCCCGCGGCCTCGATCAGGTCGCGCAGCCGCACGTCCAGGTCGGCCTGGCGGAACTGGCGCGCCGACAGGTTGACCGCGATCGGCGGCACATTCAGACCCCATTGCTGCCAGGTGCTGATCTGCCGGCAGACGCTCTTGAGCACCCACAGACCCACGGGCACGACCAGGCCGGTTTCCTCCAGCACGGTCATGAAATGCGCCGGCGTCACCAGGCCCAGATCCGGGCTGTTCCAGCGCAGCAGCGCCTCGGCGCCGCAGACCCGGCCGGTGGTTGCCTCGACCTTGGGTTGATAATGCAGTGTGAACTCACCGCGGTTGAGCGCGCGGCGCAGGCTCACTTCCAGCTGCATGCGTTCGCGGCCGCGCAGGTTCAGCTCGGGAGTGAAGAACTGGCAGGCGCCGGCGCCCAGTTCCCTGGCGCGGTACATGGCGATCTCGGCGAAGCTGATCAGCGTGTCGGCATCGCGCGCATGCGTGGGGGAGAGCGCGACGCCGGCGCTGGCGCAGACATACACCTCGCTGCCGTCCAGATCGATGGGACGCGCCAGCGTGGCGAGCATCCGCTGCACCGCCTGGTTGGCATCCTGCTCCCAGCCCTGCTGCGCCAGCACGATGACGAATTCATCGCCGCCCATGCGGCCCACGGTGTCCTGCGAGTTCACGCATTCGCCCAGGCGGCGTGCCACGGCGTGCAGCAGGCGATCGCCGACGCTGTGGCTGCGCCCGACGTTGACGTTCTTCACGCCGCCGATGTTCAGTACCACCACGGTCACCGGCTCGTTGCAGCGGTTGGCATGCGCCAGCGCCTGGCCCAGGCGCTCGCGCACCAGATGGCGGTTCGGCAGACCGGTCAGCGCATCGAACTGCATCATGTAAGCCAGCCGCTGGTCGGCCTGGCGACGCGGGCTGATGTCGGCGAGCGAGCCGGCCATGCGCAGCGGCCGGCCCTGGCTGTCGCGCGCGGTGACGCCGCGCACGTTCACCCAGATGTAGGCACCGGAGGCATGCCGCACGCGGAATTCCATATCGAAGCAGCTGCTCTCGGTGCGCGCGCGACGCAGCGTGGTGGCCAGCTGGCTGCTGTCATCCGGGTGCACGGCTTGCGCCCAGGAACCGAAGTCGGCAACGGGCTGCAGCGGATCCAGGCCCAGGATCTCCATCAGGCGCGGCGAGGCGTACATCCGGTTGCGCCGGATGTCCCAGTCCCAGATGCCGAGACTGGTGCGGCGCGCGGCATATTCGAAACGCTGCTCGCTGCGCTGCAGGCCGCGCACCGCCTTGCGCTGCTCCAGCAGCGCGGTCAGCAGCCGCGCGAGGTTCTCCAGCGCATCACGCTGGGCAAAGCCCAGTGAGCGCGGCTTGCGATCCATGACGCACAGCGTGCCGATGGCGTAGCCGTCGGCGCTCAGCAGCGGCACGCCGGCGTAGAAGCGGATCTTCGGATCCTCGACCACCAGCTGATTGCTCTGGAAGCGCGAGTCGTGAGCGGCATCCGCCACCTCCATGTAGCCATCACGCAGGATGTTCAGGGCGCAGAAGGTGATGTCGCGGGCGTTGTGCGGCAGTTCCGGCAGCCCATGGCTGGCCAGGAACCATTGCCGATGCTGGTCGATCAGGCTGACCAGTGCAATGGGCGCATCGCAGGTCTGCGCGGCCAGCGAGGTGACGCGCTCGAACAGGGAATCAGGCGGCGTGTCGAGGATTTCGTACTCGTACAACGCTTGCAGCCGCTTGGTTTCTCTGTCTGGCAGGGGGGCGACAATCATGCCCGCATGCTAGAAAAAGCGGCGTCCGGCCTCTGCCGGGAACCTCGGGTACTTGCTGTAGGGAATTCTTGATTTGTGACTCAAGCGGGCCGGCCGGCCGGGGTGTCCGGCAGCAGCGAGTGCAATACATCTATCAGCTGCGCATGCACCTGCTGCTTGCTGACGAAGGCGCTGGCGCCTGCGGCCACGGCGCCGTGGCGGAAGACATCCATGTCGCTGTGCGTCAGCATGACGACGCGCGTCGCACCGAACTGCTGCTTGATGCGGCGCGTGGCCTCCACGCCATTCATGCCGGGCAGACCGATGTCCATGATCACCAGCGCGGGCACGGTCAGTTCGCAGATGGCGAAAGCGGCTTCGGCGCAGTCGGCGCTCAGCACCTGGCTTTGCGGAAAGGCCTGTCGCAGCAGGGCGGTGACGGCGGTGCGCGTGGCCGGATGGTCTTCGACGATCAGAATCGACTGCGGGCTGGACATGTTCGGACACACGAAGAAAGAAACGCTGTACCCGACCTTAGAAGCGCACCGGACGGGTGTCTGTAGGGAATTCTGGATGCGCCGTCCCTTCGTTCGTTCAGTCCAGCGAGGTCAGGCCGTGCAGGATGGCGAACTTGATGAGGGCAGCCAGGTCGCCCAGATGCAGTTTTTGCATGAGACGGCTGCGATAGCTGTCCACAGTCTTCGACGACAGGTTCAGCAGGGTGCCGATGCGGGCGCTGGAGTAGCCGTCCGCCACCAGCTTGAGGATCTCGCGTTCGCGCTTGCTGAGGCTCTCCAGCGGGCTCACGTCGTTTCGCCCGCTGACATTCTCGGCCATGATTTCCGCGACTTCGGGGCTGAGGTAGCGCCGGCCGGCATGCACGGCGCGCACTGCCTCGATGATCTCGGTGGCGGCTGATTCCTTCAGCAGGTAGCCGCGCGCTCCGGCTTCCAGTGCATGGAAAACATGCTGGGCGCTGGAATGCATGGAGAGGATGACCACCTGCGCGTCCGGATGGGCGTCGAGGATGCTGCGCGTGGCGGCCAGGCCATCCAGTTCCGGCATGGAGATGTCCAGGATCACCACCTGCGGCGTCAGCCGCCGTGCCTGGGCCAGCGCATCGCGCCCATTGGCGGCAGTGCCCACCACGCGGATATCGGCCTGCGCTGCCAGCAGTGCTGCCAGCCCCTCGCGCACGATGGCGTGATCGTCGGCAATCAGCACCGTGATGCTCATGGCTGCCGTCCGGCGGCAGTATGCGGAATCGATACCAGCACCTGCGTGCCCTGCCCTGGCAGCGAACGCACGCTCAGCTGAGCGCCGCAGGCTTCGGCACGTTCGCGCATGGTGGTCATGCCCATGCCGCCGCCACCGGGCGGAGCACGCTGCGTGGTGTCGAAGCCGCGGCCATCGTCGCCGATGATCAGGCGCGTTTCGCTGGCATCATCGAGCAGCTCGATGCTGAGGGCTGTGGCGTCGCCGTGTTTCACCGTGTTGTTCATGGCTTCCTGCGCAATGCGAAACAGCGCAATGGCCACCGCGGTCGACAGCGGCGGCTGGATCTGCGCACCGGTGACGCTCAGGCGCAGGCCGCTGCGCTGGGCCACGCGCGTGGCATGCTCCTTCAATGCCGCCAGCAGGCCCAGCTCATCCAGTCCGGGCGGCCGCAATTCCACCATGATGTCGCGCAGGTGACGGGTGGTGGTTCCGATCAGCGCCAGCGAATCGCGCAGGCGCGCGTCGAGCGCGGCGCGGTTGCCTGTCCCGGCGGCTTCGCGGATGAAGGCCAGGTTCAGGCCCAGTGCCGTGAGTTCCTGGCCCACGGTGTCGTGCAGGTCGCGCGCCAGCAGCCGCCGCTCGTTTTCCTGCACTGCCATCAGCTGGCGTGAAATCGCCTGCAGGCGCGCCGCATGATCGGCCAGATCCGCCTCGGCCGATTTGCGCGCCGATATATCCAGCCCCACGCCGACCAGGCAGGTCTCGCCGTCGAAGCTGAGCTGCTGGCCGGTGAAAAAATACGGCGTGGTGTGACCGCTCTTGGCGCGCAGCCGCGCTTCGACGAAGGCGTGGCCGCGTTCGAATACTTCCTCGATCCTGGTCTGCAGCAGCAGCTTCTCGTCTTCGCAGAAGAACTGCAGCGGGTGCATCTGTGCGATCTCGGCGTCGTCATAACCGGTGACGATCGCAAAGTTGCTGTTCCAGCGCAGGAAGCGTCCGCTGCGGTTGTACAGGTAGAAGATGCCGGGCGTGCTTTTCAGCAAGGCATCGGAGAACTGCCGCTCGCGCTGCGCGATTGCTTCGGAGCGCAGCCGCTCGCTGATGTCGCGCGCGATCATGGCGGTACCCACCACGCGGCGCGTGCCCTGCTCTTCCTCCCAGATGGGCGTCAGGGTGGCTGAAATCGGCACGCGCGAGCCGTCCTTGCGCAGACGCAGACTCTCGAAGTTGCTGATGTGCTCGCCGCTGCCCAGGTGCCGCAGGATGTGCTGCGCTTCGCCGGGTCGATCGGGCGGAATCACTCTGGAGAAGTTTTGTCCGATCATTTCGGCTGCGCTGTAACCGTAGATGGCCTCGGCGCCGGCATTCCAGCTGGTGACGATGCCATCCAGCGTGCTGGAAGCGATGGCGTCATCGGTCGAAGCCACGATCGCAGCCAGCCGGTTCAGCACCGCCTGCGCTGCGCGACGCTCCTCCATGCGCGCCAGGTTGTCGAGCGCGAAGGACAGATCGCCGGCCACGTTCAGCAGCAATTCGATTTCCTTGTCCCGGAAGAAATCCAGCTGTCCGGCGTACACGCTGATGGTGCCGCATACCTGGCCCGCCATGCGGATCGGGAAGATGGCGCCGGAGCGAAAGCCGCGCTGTTGCATGCTGTCGAGCCAGGCGACGGCGGCCGGGTCCGCCAGCAGATCGTTGCTGATGAACGGGCGGCCGTCGCGGAAGGCGGTCGCAGAGGGGCCCTGGCCGAGCGGACTGTCGTCGACGGGAAAGCTCACCGGGCTGGGTACGTAATCGCCGTCCCCGTTCTCGGCGGCGGGCAGCAGAGCGTTGCGCTCTGCGGAGAACAGCATCAGTCGCGTAAAGCGGAAACCGCCCACTTTGGCCAGGATGCGGCAGACCTCGTCGAATAGCTGCTGGCGTGCGCCGGCCCAGACGATGGCCTGATTGACCTGCGCGAGTGCGTTGTACAGCCGGTTGAGGCGTTCGATTTCCGCCTCGTGTGCCAGCAGTGCCTCGGTGTTGCGCAGTGCCTGCCGGGCCTGGCGCCATAACAGCAGCAGCGTGAACAATGCCACCAGAGCGCCCAGCAGCAGCAGGAAGCGTACGGCCTGTGCCGCAGGGGCAGCCTGCTGCAGGCCGAGCACTGTCGCCAGCGTCAAAGCGATCGCTACCAGTGCGATCAAAACCCCGAGGGCCCTGAAGTTCTTCATGCCGCGCTGGCGCACACTTGTCTCGCCGCAAACCAGCGGCGCCTGCGCCGGTCAGCCTGTGAACGGTCCGTGTTTGACGCATCTTGCGCCCGCCATGGCACTTCGACAAGGCGACAGAGGATTGCCGTATCAGGAGGCGGCGGCTACGCGCGCCCGGTAGGCAGCCATGCGCTCGGTCTGGTGGACCCCCAGCTCGTAGAGGTATTTCCACGTGAACAGGCCGGAGTCGTGGCCGTCGTCGAACACCAGGCGGACGGCGTAGTGGCCCACCGGTTCCACCGCCTTGATGCCCACGGCTTCCTTGCCCCGGACCAGCACGGCCTGACCGGGACCGTGCCCCTGCACTTCGGCCGACGGCGAGTGCACCCGCAGGTACTCGAAGCCGAGCTGGAATTGCCGTCCGTCGGCATATGTCACTTCCAGCACGCGCGAACGGGTGCGTAGCTTGATTTCGGTTATCGGGTGCTCATTCATGATGTAATAGGCCAACTGGCGCGGGGGGCCGCGTTTGCAATGACGGCGGATTCATGAATCCTACCGATACGTCGCAGCCGGATCATTATCATCGTGTCGTGGACTGCCAGTGGGCCTGTCCGGCCCATACCGATGTGCCTGAGTACATCCGGCTCATCGCGCAGGGGCGCTACACCGACGCCTATCTTCTCAATCGCAGCTCCAATGTCTTTCCCGGCATCCTCGGCCGCGTCTGTGACCGGCCCTGCGAGCCGGCCTGCCGGCGCGGGCGCGTGGAAGACAAGCCGGTGGCCATCTGCCGCCTCAAGCGTGTCGCCGCGGACCTGAAGGGCGATCTCACCGGGCGACTACCGCGTGCGCCGATCAAACGCAATGGCCGGCGCATCGCCTGCGTGGGCGCAGGCCCCGCCTCGCTGACGGTGGCCAACGATCTGGCGCCGCTGGGCTACGAGGTGGTGATCTTCGAACGCCATCAGGCACCCGGCGGGCTGATGCGCACCAATATTCCCTCCTTCCGTCTGCCGCAGAGCACGCTGGATGAGGAAATCGGCGCCATCCTCGACATGGGTGTGCAGCTCAGGCTCGGTGCTGGCGTCGACAGCATGAAGGCATTGCTGGCGCAGGGCTTCGATGCCGTGTTCGTCGGTTCCGGCGCGCCCCGGGGCAAGGAGCTGGAACTGCCCGGCCGCCATGACACGGATCGCATCCACATCGGCATCAGCTGGCTGGAGTCCGTGGCCTTCGGCCACATCGAGCGCATCGGCGAGCGCGTGCTCATCATCGGCGTGGGCAACACCGCCATGGATTGCTGCCGCAGCTCGCTGCGTCTGGGCGCGAAGAGCGTGAAGGTCATGGCGCGCAAGCCGCGCGGTTTCTTCAAGGCTTCCGAATGGGAGCTGGAGGATGCCGAAGCCGAAAGCGTGCAGATCGTCGTCAATCGCTCCCCCAAGGCCTTCGTCGTCACCAATGGCAGGCTCACCGGCATGCTGTTCGATCAGATGGAATACGACATGCAGGATGGGCGCATCCTGGCCGAGCGCGTCGTCGGCGAAGAGCTGATTCCCTGCGATGACGTGATCCTCGCCATCGGGCAGGAAAATGCCTTTCCCTGGATCGAGCGCGATATCGGCGTCGGCTTCGACAAGTACGAGCGGCCGCAGGTGAATGGCGCCACCTTCCAGTCCACGCATCCGCAGATCTTCTTCGGCGGCGATGCGGCGCTGGGCCCCAAGAACATCATCTGGGCGGTGGAGCAGGGGCACCAGGCCGCCATCTCCATCCATCGGCTGCTGCAGGGTGAGGATGTGAGCGTGCGCCCGGCGCGCGGCGTGACGCTCGCCAGCCGCAAGATGGGCATGCACGAGTGGTCCTATGCCAACGATTACTCCGGCATCGAGCGGCGTCTGGTGCCGCATGTCTCGCTGAAAGAGCGCTTCAAGAAGATCAACATCGAAGTCGAGCTGGGCTTCGATGCCGAGCAGGCCGCGCAGGAAGTGCAGCGCTGTCTCAACTGCGACGTGCAGACGGTGTTCGAAGCCAAACTGTGCATCGAATGCGATGCCTGCATCGACGTCTGTCCCACGGATTGCCTGACGATCACGGCCAATGGTGAGCCGGCCGAAGTGCTGGGGCGGTTGCGGGCGCCGGCCATCAACCCCGAGCAGAACCTGTACGTGTCCCCGGCATTGAAGCAGACGGGTCGCGTCATGATCAAGGACGAGAACCTCTGCGTACATTGTGGACTGTGCGCCGAGCGCTGTCCCACGGCCGCGTGGGACATGCAGAAGTCCACGGTGCACTGGCCGCATGCCGGGGATGGTGAGAGCAGATGTCAGCCGCGAAAGCTCAAGAGCGCGTAAACGACTTCGTCATCAAGATCGCCACGGTGAACGGCACGGGCTCGGCCAGTGCCAACGGCCTGCTGATGAAGGCCATTTTCCGCAGTGGCGTGCCGGTGGTCGGCAAGAACTATTTCCCGTCCAATATCCAGGGCATGCCCACCTGGTACGAGATCCGCGTGACGCGCCAGGGCTATCGTGCCCGCGCCAGCCATGTGGACATCATGGTGGCGCTCAATGTCGAAACCTACGCGCGTGATATCAAGGACGTGGGTCCGGGCGGCTACTTCCTGTACGACAGCACCTGGCCGCGCCCGGCGCTGCTCAAGCGCGAGGACGTCACCGTCATCGGTGTGCCGCTGGCACGGCTGTGCAACGAGAACTTCCAGGGTGTGCGTACCCGCATCCTGATGAAGAACATCTGCTATGCCGGCGCGCTGGCCGCGTTGTGCAACATCGATCTGGATGTGATCCGCCAGCTGCTGGCGGAGACCTACGCGAAGAGGCCGCAACTGGTGGATTCGAATATGAAGGCCATCCAGCTCGGCTACGACTACGCGCGCGAGAACTTCGCCTGTCCGCTGCCGCTGCACATCGAGAAGATGAATGCCACGGCCGGGCACATCATCATCGATGGCAATACCGCGGCGGGCCTGGGTTGCGTGTTCGCCGGCGCCACGGTGGGCGCCTGGTATCCGATCACGCCTTCCACTTCGCTGATGGATGCCTTCAAGTCCTTCAGCGAGAAGCTGCGCGTCGATCCGGACAGTGGCCGCAGGAATTTCGTCATGATCCAGGCCGAGGACGAGCTGGCTTCCATCGGCATGGTGGTGGGCGCCGCCTGGAATGGCGCGCGCGCCTTCACCGCCACCTCGGGGCCGGGCATCTCGCTGATGCAGGAGTTCCTGGGCCTGGGTTACTACACCGAGGTGCCGGCGGTCGTCTTCGACATCCAGCGCGTCGGCCCGTCCACTGGCATGCCCACGCGCACGCAACAGTGCGATCTGCGCTCTGCGGCCTTCGCCTCGCATGGCGACACGCGCCATGTCTGTCTGTATCCGAACAGCCCGGAAGAATGCTTCCAGTTCGCGCCGCTGGCCTTCGATCTGGCCGAGCGACTGCAGACGCCGGTGCTGGTGTTGTCGGACCTGGATATCGGCATGAACGACTGGATGTGCCCGGAATTCAAGTGGGACGACGGCTACGTGCCGGATCGTGGCAAGGTGCTCAATGCCGAGCAGGTCGCCGGCGTCGAGAAGTTCTGGCGCTACTTCGATCATGACGGTGACGGCATCCCGCGCCGCACGCTGCCGGGCACCAGCCCGAAGGCCGCCTATTTCACGCGCGGGTCGGGACACAACCAGTACGGTGGCTATACCGAGGATTCGAACGACTACCAGGTGGTGCTCGATCGCCTGAAGAAGAAGTGGGGCACGGCGGCGAAGCTGGTGCCGCCGGCTGTCATCGAGGCGGCGCGCAGCCGCACCGACATCGGCATCGTCACGCTGGGCAGCGGCGATGGCGCCGTGCGCGAGGCGCTGGATCGGCTGCGCGAGCAGGGCGTGCATCTGGACTACCTGCGCGTGCGCGCCCTCCCGTTCGGTGAGGAGGTGGATCGCTTCCTCAATGCGCACCGCCTCAATTTCATCGTCGAGCAGAATCGCGACGCGCAGCTGCGCGCATTGCTGTTGCTGGAGACCAGTGTGGAGAAAAGCCGGCTGCGCTCAGTCCTCTTTTACAACGGCATGCCGCTGACGGCGGCCACGGTGGTCGAGGGCGTGCAGGCCGAGCTGCAGCTCGAGCGGCTGACGCAGCGCGCCGGTTAGGAGTCGCACATGACATTCATGGTCAAGCCAAAGGTGGCGCATCCTGGATTGCCGCGCAATGCGCTGGGGCTGACGCGCCGCGACTACGAAGGCGCCAACTCCACATTGTGTGCCGGTTGCGGCCACGATTCGATCACCGCGGCGCTGGTGGAGGCCTGCTGGGCCAACAACATCGAGCCGCAGAATCTGGTCAAGCTCTCGGGCATCGGCTGTTCATCGAAGACCACGGCCTACTTCGTCAGCGGTGCGCATGGCTTCAATTCCGTCCATGGCCGCATGCCGTCGGTGGCCACCGGCGCCAATGCCGCGAATCGCACCTTGAAGTATGTCGGTGTCTCCGGTGACGGCGACACGCTGTCCATCGGTCTCGGCCAGTTCTGTCACGCCATCCGCCGCAATCTGAACATGGTGTACGTGCTGGAGAACAATGGCGTCTACGGGCTCACCAAGGGCCAGTTCTCGGCTTCGGCCGATATCGGCACCAAGGCGAAGAAGGGCGAAGTGAACGCGCAGCCGCCCATCGATCCGGTGCAGCTGGCCATCACGCTGGGCGCAGGGTTCGTGGCGCGCAGTTTCTCCGGCGACAAAGCCCAGCTGGTGCCGCTGCTGCAGGCGGCCATGCATCACGAGGGGTTCGCGCTGATTGATGTGCTCTCACCCTGCGTCACCTTCAATGATCACGAAGGCTCCACACGCAGCTATGCCTATTCGCGCGAACATTACGAGGAGGCCGTGCATGTCGACTTCGTGCCGCCGGCCCGCGGCATCGAGGTCAGTTACGCGGAAGGCGAAGCACTGCCCGTGGTGCTGCACGATGGCAGCCGCGTGATGCTGCGCAAGGTGGATCAGAGCTATGACCCGACCAGCCGCGCCATCGCGCTGGAGCGCATTCAGGAGCGTCAGGAGCAGAACGAATTCCTGACCGGCCTGCTGTACATCGATGCGGATCTGCCGGAGTTTCATCGCATCAACAGCACGCCGGACCAGGCGCTGAATGCCATTGCCTATGCGCGCCTCAATCCGGGTGCGTCGCAGCTGGCCAAGGTGCTGCAGCGATTCAGGTAGCGCGCGGCCCATGCGCAGATCTCCGGCAAATTCGATGGAGATCTGCCAGTCCACTCTCTAAACTGCGCCGCCATGAATTCCATCGAATACGGCTCTCCCATCTCCCTCGCAGCGGCCAAGCGTGTCATCGCCGCCGCCGAGGCCGAATCACAGGCCAATGGCTGGCAAATGGTCATCGTGGTGCTCGACAGCGGCGGCCATCTGGTCGCCCTGCATCGCATGGACGGTGTGCAGCTGGCCAGCCTCGATGTGGCGCAGGCCAAGGCGCAGACCTCGGTCCGGTATCGGCGCGATACCCGGAGCTTCGAGCAGCGTCTGGTCGAAGGTGGCGTGCAGATGCGCCTGCTGTCCATGCCGCATCTGTGCCCGGTGGAAGGTGGTCTGCCGCTGCTGGTCGACGGCAAGCTGGTGGGCGCCATCGGCGTATCGGGCGCGAGCTCCGCGCAGGATGGCCAGGTGGCCGCGGCGGGCGCGCGTGCCCTCGCGGGCTGAAACGCCGGTTATCGATCGCCACGGCGCGCTCCGCGTCGCGGCGGTTGCACTCGGCTTCGGCGTCGGACTGTCCGGATTCGGGCCTGCGCGAGGACAGACAGCGCAGGGACAGACAGAACTCGGCCGCGCTGATCGCCAGTTGCTCGAACAACAGGTGTGCCGCGCTGATCACGGGGCGGCACTGGCCTATGCGCGCCGTCTCGACGCTGCGGGCACTCGACAGCAATCGGGTCGCGTCGAAGTCATGTGCCAGCCCCACGCCGCGCAGCAGGGCCTGCCGCAGGTGCATTTCGCGCAATGCCAGTCTGTCGGCACCGCTTGGCATTGCGCTGCCGGCGCTGAGGCGCTGGCGCTTGCCAAAGGGGATGGCTACGTCTTCATCGAGCTGTCTGCCGCCATTGCGCCGGCCAAGGCAGTGGCCATCGTGCGCTACGTGGCGAAGCTCGGCTGGTACCAGGGTTATCTGCTGTCGGATCTGGTCGCGGGCCACTGCGCCGTGGCCGTGGGGCCGACCAGCGAATGGTTGCTGAAATGCGGTTACGCCACGATCTACGTGGCGGAAGATGCAGACGCAAAGCCGGATGAACGCTTTCGCGTCTTCGATGTGAACATCACGGTCTCCTGAAAAATCAGGGCGCGTGCATCTGCCCGGGTGGCGGCAACTGCGGCACCACTTCGTCGGGATACCAGAAAGTGCTGTGGCAGCTCTCACAACTTTGTTCGAGCAGGCCACCGGCGGCTTCCAGCTGTGCCGCATCCCGTGCATCGATGGCGCGCAGCGCCTGCCGTGCGCTCAGTCGCAGGCCCAGCGCCAGCTGCTGGAAGCGTGGCCACTGTTCGCGCACACGTGTGTCGATGGCGCGCGAGTCCAGCGCGCCGCGGCTCTCTGCGGCGCTGTACGTGGCGCTGGCCGGTCGGCCGGACACCAGCAGCAGGTTCGTAGCTTCGGCCAGCAGCAATGCCTGCCGCCGCACCGCCAGCCATTGCTGCTCGTTGGCCGGTTGCCGGTGCTGCTCGGTGCCGGCGCTGTCGATCCAGGCCACGGCGTTCCAGACACCATCTGCGGCCGGATCGACGAGGCCGGCCATGAGCTCCTGCAACGAGCCGATGGCAATGGGCGTCACCGTGCCGCGGGCCGGTTCGGCCGCGGCATGCACGTCACCGGTGTCCGGGTTTGATCCCTGCCCGGAGCAGGCCGCCAGCAGCAGGGTGGCGGACCAGGGAAGCCAGATGCCTTTCATCGCCACACGGTGTAGCACGCGGTGCCGGCGCGGGCCGGAACCGGCGGCTATGAGGGCATAGCCGCCGGCTTTGCTGTACACTCCGGCCGGCGCGATTTGCGCCTGATATTCAAGGAGTTCCAGCAGTGGGCAAGGGTGATCGCAAGAGCCGTCGCGGCAAGATCTACAAGGGTTCGTTCGGCAAGACGCGTCCCAAGGATCCGGTCAAGAAGAAGCGCGCTGCCGCGAAGAAGACTGCGAAGAAGTAACTCGCGACGCCATGGCAGATAATGCGCGCCACGCCGATCCCATGCAGGCCGCGCCGCTGGATCGCCAGCACTTTGCCAGCGACAACTACGCCGGTGTCACGCCCGAAGCCTGGCGTGCCCTGCAGGAAGCCAATCGCGGTCACGCGCCTGCCTATGGCGATGATGCCTGGACGGCGCGGGCCGCGGATCTGATCCGCGAGCTGTTCGAGACCGACTGCGAAGTCTTCTTCGCTTTCAACGGTACGGCGGCCAACTCGCTGGCACTGGCCGCAATGTGCCAGTCCTATCACAGCATCCTCTGTCACGAGCTGGCGCACATCGAAACCGATGAGTGTGGTGCGCCGGAGTTCTTTTCCAACGGCACCAAGCTGTTGTTGCTGCCCGGTGAATACGGCAAGTTGACGCCGGAGGCAGTGCGCAATGCCGTGACGCGTCGCACCGATGTGCACTACCCCAAGCCGCGCGTGGTCAGTGTCACGCAGCCCACCGAGATGGGCACGCTGTATTCACTCGATGAGCTGCAACGTCTGGGTGAGGTGGCGCGCGAGCTCGGGCTGGGCTACCACATGGACGGTGCGCGCTTCGGCAATGCCGTGGCTGCACTGAATTGCACGCCGGCCGAAATCACCTGGAAGCGCGGCGTGGATGTGCTGTGCTTCGGTGGCACCAAGATGGGCCTGCCGGTGGGCGAGGCCATCGTGTTCTTCAACAGGAATTTTGCGCGCGAATTCGAATACCGCTGCAAGCAGGCCGGCCAGCTGGCCTCGAAGATGCGCTTTCTGGCGGCGCCCTGGCTGGGCATGCTCGAAGATGGCGCCTGGCTGCGTCATGCCGCGCAGGGTAATCGCTGTGCTGCACGTCTATCGAAAGGCCTGACCACTCTTGCGGATGTCCGACTGATGGCGCCCACTCAAGCCAATGCCGTGTTTGCCACGCTGCCCGAGGCGGCGATCGGGGCCCTGCGCGCGCGCGGCTGGCGTTTCTATACCTTCATTGGTTCCGGTGGCGCGCGTTTCATGTGCAGCTGGGACACCAGCGAGCAGACCGTGGACGATCTGCTCGGCGATCTGCGCGACCTGCTGCATCAAGGTTCCACGGCTTCCTAGACCCGGCCGTGGCCGCAACCATTGCGCCATTGCTGCCGCTGTTCGAACGTGAGCGCGCCGCCAATCGCGCGCTGGTTCTGGCCACGGTCGTCAGCACCGAGGGCGCCACCTACAGCAAGGCCGGTGCGCAGATGCTCATCTGCGCCAACGGGGAATACGCGGGCTTGCTGTCAGGCGGCTGCCTGGAGGGCGATCTGGCCGATCGCGCCCGACAGGTGTTGCAGCAGGGGAGCGCGCAGCGGGTGCGCTATGACGCGCGCAGCCTCGACGATCAGCTCTTTGGGCTCGGGTCCGGTTGCGGGGGCGCCATGGACATCCTGCTGCAACGGGTGGATGCCGGTGGCGACTGGCAGCCGCTGACACAACTCGCCGCGGCATGGCAGCGTGGTCAGGTGCAGCCCTATGGGTTGGTGCTCGACTCCACGCAGGCGCAATGGCCGATGGGTCGCAGTCTGTTCGCGGCGAGCGCGCCGCCGGCCATCGCCGCGTTGCTGGGCGCACAGGATGCTGTCCAGGGTATGGCGTTCCCCCGAACCAATGGCAGCCATTGCGCCATGCCGGCCGCGCAGCGCCACAATGGTTCGGTCATCGCCGAGCTCGAGGGCCTGCGTGTGCTGCTGGTGCGCCAGCCCGCGCCTACGCGCCTGCTGTTGCTGGGCGCCGGTCCCGACGCCGTGCCGGTGGCGGAGCTCGCCCATGCGCAGGGCTGGCGCGTCAGCGTGCGCGACCATCGGCCGGCCTATGCCACGGCGCAGCGCTTCGCGCATGCCGAGGAAGTGCGCTGCGCGCGACCCGAGGAATGGCTGGATGCGTCGCTGGCGGGCTTTGCGGCCGCCATCGTCATGACCCATCACCTGCTTGCCGATCTGGCCTGCCTGCGTGTGCTGGCGCGTTCGAGCGTGCCTTACGTGGGATTGCTGGGGCCGCCGGCGCGCCGCGACCGGCTGCTGGCCGAACTGGGCGCCGACGCCGGATTGCTGCGCCCGCGCCTGCATGCGCCGGTGGGCCTGAACATCGGCGCGGATTCGCCGCCGGGCATTGCGCTGTCCATCATCGCCGAGGTGCAGGCGCATCTGGGTGGTGGGCCGCGCACGTGAACCTGCATGCCGTGGTGCTGGCTGCAGGCGCTGCCACGCGCTTCGGCGCGCCCAAGCAGCTGGCGCGCTATCAGGATCAGCCGTTGCTGCTGCATGCGCTCAATCACGCCACGCAATATCTCGGCCCTGCCGTGACGCTGGTGCTGGGCGCCCATGCCGCCGGGATCAGCGCCGTGCTGCACCGGAGTACCGCCTCGCTGGTGGTGAATCGCGACTGGGCGGAAGGGTTGGCCAGCTCGATCCGCGCCGGCGTGCGCGCGTTGCCGGGCAGCTGCGACGCGGTGCTGCTGCTGCTGGCCGATCAGCCGCGGGTGGATACCGCCACGCTGCAGCGTCTTGGCAGCGCCTGGCGCCGCCAGCCGCGCAGCATCGTGGCTTCGCTGTATGCGGACACCGTGGGTGTGCCGGCCATCTTCCCGCGCCGGTGTTTCGGCGAGCTGCTGGCGTTGCGCGGCGATCAGGGGGCGCGGCGGCTGCTGGATCGCTATGCGGATCAGCTGGTGCGGGTGACCAACCCGGAGGCTGCCATCGACATCGATTCGCCCGAGGATCTGGCCAGGCTGGGCTGAGTGGCTGAACGCGGCGTGGTTGACGATATTTCCAACATAGTGGATATTTTGTCCACTATGAAAGAAGCAGCCTGCAGTGACGACATCAACGCCCGCATTGCACGGCGTGTGCGCTCGTTGCGCGCGGCGCTGGATCTGTCGCTGGAAGCGCTGGCGGCGCGCAGCGATGTGAGCCGCTCCATGCTGTCGCTGGTGGAGCGCGGCGAGAGCAGTGCGACGGCCGTGGTGCTGGAGAAGATCGCCGCGGGTCTGGGCGTGTCGCTGGCCACGCTGTTCGAGGATGAGCGCGCCGCGCCCAGTCCGCTCTCGCGTCGCGCCGGGCGCATCAGCTGGCGTGATCCACAGAGCGGCTACCTGCGCAGCAATCTCTCGCCCAGCCAGTTCCCTGCGCCGCTGCAGCTGGTGGAGGTGGAATTGCCGGCGGGCGCGCAGGTGGCCTACGAGAGCGCAGCGCGCGACTCGGCGCTGCATCAGCAGGTGTGGGTGCTGGAAGGCAGCGTCGCGATCACGGCGGACGGGGTCACGCATGAGCTGGGCAGCGGCGATTGCCTGGCCATGCGGCTGGATGCGCCCACTGCCTTTCGCAATCGCACGCGCAAGCGGGTGCGTTACCTGGTGGCCATCGTCAACGAAGCGTCGCGCACTGCGAGGAGATGACATTGTCGAGCTGCATGCGTATCCGCCCTCTCGAGCGACTGGAAGAGGCGCAGATCCAGGCGCTCAGTGATGTGCTCATCGACTGCGTCGCGGGCGGTGCCTCGGTGAGCTTCATGTGGCCGATGACGCGCGCCAAGGCCGAGGCGTTCTGGCGCAAGGCCGCGGCGGGTGTCGAACGCGGCGAGCGCATCGTGCTGGTGGCCGAGGACGAGCTCGGCATCGTCGGTACCGTGCAGGTGCTGCTCGATCTGCCCGAGAACCAGCCACATCGTGGTGACGTGGCCAAGATGCTGGTGCATCGTCGTGCGCGCCGGCGTGGGGTGGGTGCGGCATTGCTGGCGGCAGCCGAGGCCGCGGCGCTGCAGGTGGGCCGCACGTTGCTGGTGCTGGACACCGTCACGGGCGCCGATGCCGAGCGGCTCTATGCGCGGCGGGGCTGGCAGCGCTGCGGTGTGATTCCCGACTACGCGCTGTGGCCCGATGGCCGCTACTGTGCCACCACCGTGTTCTACAAACACCTCGGCGCCTGAAGGGCCGCGGCGCTGCCTTACAGTGTGTAGCCCTCGCGGCTCAGCGGCAGCATGCGCACGCGATGGCCGGTGGCTGCGAAGATCGCATTGCAGAGGGCTGGCGCCAGCGGCGGCAGGGCCGGTTCGCCCAGTCCGGTCGGAGGAAACTCCGATTCGATGAAGTGCAGTTCCACCGGCGGCGCCTTGGCCATGCGCAGCATCGGGTAGTCGCCGAAATTGCCGGGTGTCACCACGCCATCCTCGATGGTGACCTGCAGGTTCATCAGGGTGGAGAGGGCATCGGTCACGGCGCCCACACATTGATGCTCGGCCATGCTGCGATTGAGGATGGGACCGACATCGCCGACCACCACGATGCGATGGATGGTGATCTGCTTCTGCTTCGAGACGCTGATCTCGGCCACCTCCGCGAAGTGGCCGGCATGACTGAAGTGGAAGGCCAGGCCCTGCGCGCGGCCCTTGGGCAGTTTCCTGCCCCAGCCGGCCTTCTCCGCCACAGCCTTGATGACGGCCGCGGCGCGCCCCGTGTGCAGCGCGCGGTCGGTCTGGGGTGGCAGCCAGCGCGGCTCACCCATCAGCTCGAGCAGGAAATCCCGATGATTGCGCCCGCCGGCGACGGACAGCTCATGCAGGAAGCTCTGGATCACCCAGGCCACGGTGTTCGAACGCGGCGCACGCCATGGGCCGCAGCGCGTGCCCAACGGCAGCAGCGTCTGGCTCACATGCACGTTGGGCACCATGGGCGCAGGGAATTCGTCGGTCGGCATGTCACCGCCGGAGACGGCGCGCTTGCCATCGGCCGTGAAGCTGATGAAGTGATCCTGCCAGGCGCTGAGCCGGCCCTGCGCATCCACCGCGCCCTTCAGTGAATGAAAGCCGCCGACGCGGTAGTAGTCATGACCCATGTCGTCTTCGCGCGTCCACATCAGCTTCACCGGGCCCTTGACCCGCTGCGCCACCACCACGGCCTCGCCGACATAGTCGATGGCCAGGCGTCGGCCGAAACCGCCACCGACGCGTGTCTGGTGCATGATGACCCTGTCGACACCGAAGCCCAGCATCTGTGCGACGGCCGGTCGCGCCCGATCGCCGATCTGCGTCGGCGTCCAGATCTCGATGGAATCACCGCGCAACCAGGCGGTGGTGTTCTGCGGCTCCAGCGTGGCATGGGCGACGAAGGCGTAATCGTAGAAGGCCTCGACGCTCCGGACTCCGCCTTTGAGCGCTGCGTCGATGTCTCCGCTCTGCGTGACCACGTTCGGACCGCGTGTGCCGGCCAGCGAACGCGCGATCACCGAGAACTTGCGCCAGCTGTCCAGGCTCGCTGCGCTGATGCTCCAGTTCACCTTGAGTTTCTTCTTGGCGCGGAACGCCGCCCAGGTCGAGGTGGCGACGATGACCACACCCGGCGGCGCATCACCGCGGCTGTCACCCGGCGTGATGAAGGCGTCGGTCACGCCGGGCAGCGCCTTGATCTCATCGAGATTGGCGTCGCTGGCGGTGCCGCCATGTGCCGGCGACTTTTCGTACACGGCGTACAGCATGCCGGGCAGCGCCTGGTCGATGCCGAACAGCGGCTGACCGGTGACCACCTTGAGGTTGTCCACGCCACCCTGGCGCGTACCCAGCAAGGTGTAGGTATTGCGCGCCTTGGGCGTGACGTCCTTCGGGTCGGGCACTGGCAGCGCGGCGGCGCGCTGCGCCAGTTCGCCGTAGCGCAGGCTGCGACCGGATGCATCATGCCGGACCACGCCTTTGGCGGTGCTGCATTCCTCTGGCGTTACCTTCCACTGGCCGGCCGCGGCCTGCACGAGCAGCGTGCGCGCCACGGCGCCGGCCCGGCGCAGCAGCTCCCAGTTGTTCGGTACCGAGCGTGAACCTCCGGCGGTCTGCGAGCCGTAGATTTCCTGTTTGATCAGCGCCTGTTCGATGCGGATCCTGCCCCAGTCGGCATCGAGTTCTTCGGCGAGGATCATCGGGAAGGTGGTCTTGATGCCCTGGCCGATTTCCGGGCCCTTGGCGATCAGTGTGATGACATCGTCGCTGCCGATGCGCAGGAAGGCGTTGGGCGCAAAGTCGGCAGGCCCCGGCGTGCCGCCGACGCTGCTGTCCGCGCCGCTGCCGACCGGTTCAGCGCCGGGAGCATCCACGGGCGTGAAGCCCAGCGCCAGCATCAGGCCACCGCCGGCCATGCCCGTGAATTTCAGGAAGTCGCGGCGGCTCACCGGCATGACGCGCGCGGTGCCGTTCCGTGGGCTGGTGACGGATTCGATGATGTCGCGCATGCGCGCGTCGGTGTTCTGCAGGGCCTCGTTCTGCAGAGTCAGGGACGCGCGCAGCAACTCCTGCGTATCAGTTGCCACGAGCCTTCTCCTGCTTCGCCGCCGCGGCGTGGATGGCCGCGCGGATGCGCGCATAGGTGGCGCAGCGGCACAGGTTGCTGTTCATGGCGGCATCGATGTCGGCGTCCGTGGGTCTGGGCTTGTTCTTGAGCAGTGCCGCGGCGCTCATGAGCTGGCCGGCCTGACAGTAGCCGCACTGGGGAACGTCGAGATCGATCCAGGCCTGCTGCAGCGGATGGAGTGTGCCGTCGGCGGCGGCCAGGCCTTCGATGGTGGTTATGGCGAAGGAACCAAGATCCGCGATGGGCAGCTGGCAGGAGCGCACCGGCGAACCATTCAGGTGCACGGTGCAGGCACCGCAGTAACCGGCGCCGCAGCCGAATTTCGTGCCCAGCAGGCCGCAGTGGTCGCGCAACGCCCACAGCAGCGGCGTGTCCGGATCGATGTCATCCGGCAACGTGAAGACCTGGCCGTTGACGTTCAGCGTCGGCATGACGAGCCCCCGAAATCGGTTCGCGCGCAGCGCAACTACATTACTCCGCCGCAACGTTGCCTTGTAGGGGACGGAGTAGGATCATCTCCCCCTACATGAATACCGCAACCGCACCGGCCGGCTACACGCGCACCGCCGTAAGCCTGCACTGGCTGATCGCCCTGCTGATCTTCACTGCTTTCATCATGGGCTGGACCATGACCAGCATGGCCATCAGCCCGCAGAAGCTGAAGCTGTTCAACTACCACAAATGGGTGGGGGTCACCGTGCTGGGGCTGGCGCTGCTGCGCCTGCTGTGGCGGCTCACGCATCGCGCGCCACCGCTGCTGCCCATGCCGGCCTGGCAGCGCATCTCGGCGCATGCCCTGCATGGCCTGCTGTACCTGCTGATGCTGCTGCAGCCGCTGACCGGCTGGCTGTACAGCAATGCGGTGGGCTATCCCATCGTTTACCTCGGCCACTTTCCGCTGCCGACGCTGGTGCACAAGGACAAGCAGCTGGCGGCCACCTTCGAGAATCTGCACGGGCTGCTGGGCTGGCTGCTGGCCGGCGTTCTGGCGCTGCATATCGCCGCCGCGCTCAAGCACCACCTGATCGATCGCGACGACACCCTGCGGCGCATGCTGAGCTGGCGCGCCCACGCCTAGCAGCGCGCCTGAATCACTGATCATCTACGAGGTCTGCATTCATGAATCGCAAGCTTGCTTCGAACGTCGCGCCCGTGGCGTTGCTGGGTCTGTCACTGGCCCTGGCGGCGGCGCCTGCCGGTGCGCCGCTGGATGCGGCCAAGAGCAGCGTGATCGCCACCTTCAAGCAGGAAGGCGTCGCGGTGGATTCGCCGTTCAAGAAGTTCAGCGGCACGATTGTGTACGACGCCAGGAACCCCGCCAGCGCCAGTGCCGCGCTCGAAGTGGACATGAGCAGCCTCGACATCGGCGATGAGGCCTACAACGCCGAGGTGCGCAAGAAGGCCTGGTTCGACAGCACCACGTATCCCAGGGCCACGTTCCAGTCCACCGCCATCAAGGCCGGCGCGGCCGGGCACTTCACCGCCACCGGCACGCTGACCATCAAGGGCAAGAGCGCCGTCATCAACGTGCCCGTCACCGTGCAGAGCACGCCGGCCGGATCGAGCTTCGACGGCAGCTTCGCCATCTCGCGCAAGGGCTTCGCCATCGGCGATCCGGTCTGGAACGACGTGCTCGACGATGCCGTGACGGTGAAATTCCACCTGGTCAGCGCGGCGAAGTAGGGCGCCACGTCGCTACAGGCCACGTCGCTACAGGATGTAGCGCGAGAGATCCTCGTCCTTGGCGAGATTGCCAAGATGCGAATCCACATAGGCCGCATCCACCGTCACCGCCGCGCCGGGCTTCTCGGCGGCATCGTAGGACAGCGATTCCAGCAGCCGCTCCATCACCGTATGCAGGCGGCGCGCGCCGATGTTCTCGGTGCGCTCGTTGACGTGATAGGCGATCTCGGCGATGCGCTGCACGCCATCCTTCTGGAAGTCCAGCGTCACGCTCTCGGTGCCCAGCAGGGCGCGGTACTGCGCGGTCAGCGAGGCATCGGGCTCGGTGAGGATGCGCACGAAGTCCTCGACCTTCAGCGTGTCGAGTTCCACGCGGATCGGAAAGCGGCCCTGCAGTTCCGGGATCAGATCCGAGGGCTTGGCCATGTGGAAGGCGCCCGAGGCGATGAACAGCACGTGATCGGTCTTGATGGTGCCGTACTTGGTGGCCACGGTGCAGCCCTCGACCAGCGGCAGCAGGTCACGCTGTACGCCCTCGCGTGACACATCCGCACCCAGGGTTTCCTGACGGCGGCAGATCTTGTCGATCTCGTCGATGAACACGATGCCGTTCTGCTCGGCATTGGCCAGCGCGCGGGCGCGCAGTTCCTCCTCGTTGATGAACTTCGAAGACTCCTCTTCGGCCAGCGCCTTGAGCGCGTCCCGCACCTTCATGCGCTTGCTGCGCTTCTGCTGGCCGCCGAGATTGCTGAACATGGACTGCAGCTGCTGCTGCATCTCCTCCATGCCCGGCGGCGCCATGATCTCCACGCCCACCGGTACGGCACGCAATTCCACTTCGATCTCGCGCTCGTCCAGTTCGCCACGGTTCAGCAGGTCGCGGAACTTGGCGCGCGTCTCGGCATCGCGCGGCTGCGCCGGTTCGTCGGTGGAGAAACCCATCAGCTTCGGTTTGGGCAGCAGGGTGTCGAGCACGCGCTCCTTCGCCGCCTCGTCGGCCTGGGTGCGTACGCGGCCCATCTCCTGCTCGCGCGTCATCTTGACCGATACCTCGGCCAGCTCCTTGATGATGGAGTCCACTTCGCGGCCGACGTAACCGACCTCGGTGAACTTGGTGGCCTCCACCTTCACGAACGGTGCATTGGCCAGGCGCGCCAGGCGCCGCGCGATCTCGGTCTTGCCGCAGCCGGTGGGGCCGATCATCAGGATGTTCTTCGGCGTGATCTCATGACGCAGCCCCTCATCGAGCTGCATGCGGCGCCAGCGGTTACGCAGCGCGATGGCCACGGCGCGCTTGGCGTCCCCCTGGCCGACGATGTGCTTGTCGAGTTCCTGGACGATCTGTTGCGGCGTCACTTGTTGGCCCCCAGCTCCTCGATGGTGAGGTTGCGGTTCGTGTAGATGCAGATGTCGGCGGCGATGTTCAGCGAGCGCTCCACGATCTCGCGTGCCGACAGCTCGGTGCTCTCCACCAGCGCGCGCGCCGCGGACTGCGCATACGGGCCGCCGGAACCGATGGCCACCAGCTGCTGTTCGGGTTCGATGACGTCGCCGTTGCCGGAGATCACGAACAGGTTGTCCGGGTCGCCGACCAGCAGCAGTGCTTCGAGGCGGCGCAGGTAGCGGTCCGAGCGCCAGTCCTTGGCCAGTTCGATGGCAGCGCGGGTGAGGTTGCCGAACTTCTCCAGCTTGCCCTCGAAGCGCTCGAACAGCGTGAAGGCATCAGCGGTGCCGCCGGCGAAGCCGCCGAGCACGCGGCCGCCGGCCAGGGCGCGCACCTTGCGCGCGTTGCCCTTCATGACGGTGTTGCCCAGGGTCACCTGGCCGTCGCCGCCAATGACTACGCGCCCATTGCGCCGCACCCCGAGGATGGTGGTGCCATGCGGGTCGAAGAACTGCGTCATGTCTTTGATCCTGTTAGCCCTTTTCGCTTTTGCGCACGCGCCTGGCGCGTGGGTGCGAGCTTTCGTATGTGCGGGCCAGGTGCTGGAAATCAAGATGCGTATAAATCTGGGTAGTACTGATGTTGGCGTGCCCCAGCAGTTCCTGGACCCCGCGCAGATCGCGGCTGGATTCCAGCAGATGGGTCGCAAATGAATGCCGGAACAGGTGCGGATGCACATGCTGGGGCAGCCCCTGGGTGCGGGCGTGACGCGCCACGCGCAGTTGCAGGCCGCGGGCGCCGACGCGGCGGCCATTGCGGCCGACGAACAGCGCCAGCTCGTCACCCTCCGGTCGGGAGCCGGTGGGCGGCGGCGCCAGTTCATGGCGCACGCGCAGCCAGTTTTGCAGGGCGCTGATCGCCTGACGGCCCACCGGCACGATGCGCACCTTGGAGCCCTTGCCGAGCACGCGCACGGTGCGGTCGGCCAGATCCACGTCGTGCAGATCCAGGCCGATGAGTTCGGCCAGGCGCAGGCCCGAGGAATAGAACAGTTCCATGATGGCCAGGTCGCGCACGCCCAGCGTGTCTTCTGGCTTGAAGTCCAGCAGCCGGCCGATCTGGTCGGCGTCCAGGGTGTTGGGCAGGCGCTTGGCAGCCTTCGGGGCGCGCACTTCCAGACCGGGATTGCGCCGGACCGCGCCTTCACGCAGCAGGAAGTGATAGAAGCTGCGCACCGCTGCCAGCCGCCGCTGCACGCTGCGCGGATCCAGGCCGCTGGCATGACTGCGCGCCGCAAAGCTGCGCACATGCTGGGTGTCGAGCTGATGCCAGTCGGTCAGGCCCTGCCCGGCACTCCACTCGGCCAACGCGCGCAGGTCGCGCGCGTAGTTGGACAGGGTGTGCGGCGAGAGGCGGCGCTCCGTGCCCTGGTGCAAGGCGAAGCGCTGCAGCCACTGCAGCGCTTCGGGCGCCATTTCCGCGGCGGGGCGCTCAGCTGCGGGCGAGCGCATCCGAAATCAGATCGGCCATGCGCGCCAGGAAGTCGGTGCTCATGCCCGGATGGAAGCGGTCGCGATCCACGCTGCCCAGCGCCAGCAGCCCCGGTGGCTTCAGCGTCGTCAGCGGCATCAGCGCCACGGAACCGATGCTGGCGCCGTCGGGGCCGAACAGGAAGTCACGCTGCGTGTCGCGGGTCTGGCCGCAGCGCGGCTTGCCGCCACTGAACAGCGATTCAAAGCCCTTCAGCGCTGGATCGTCGCTGGCCACGCTGCGCACGAAGCTCGATGCGCCGCTGCCGGCGTCCAGCGTCATGCCCGGCAGCACCAGCACGGCATGAAAGCCCGAGAAATCCTGACGCAGGCTGTTTTCGATGACGCTGATCGACTGGGCACGATCGGTGGTATGCAGCAACCGGCGCGTCAGGTTGTGGATCTTGCCGGCGAGCTGATCGTTGAGCCGCGCGACGTGCACGAACTCCGCCAGGCGCTGCTCCTGCGTGTCGGCACGCTGGCGCAGCACTTCCACCTGACGCTCGATCAGCGAAATGGTTGCGCCATGCCGCGGATGATGCAGCCGCAGCCGCGCCAGCACCTGCGGATGGCGGTCGAAGAAGTCGGCGTGTTCGCTCAGGAACTGCGCAACCGTTTCCTCGCTGAGCGCTTCGTTTTCCACGCCCTGTGCCTGTGTGCTCTGCATTCCCTTCAATCTCCCTCAAATCTCGACACGGCCTTCGAAAGCAAATTCTGCCGGGCCGGTCATCCAGACCGGTTTGCCCAGGCCCGCCCAGTGCAGTTCCAGCGAGCCGCCGGGCAGTTGCACCTGCACGTCCGAACCCAGCAAGCCCTGGCTGCGGCCCACTGCCACGGCGGCGCAGGCGCCGGTACCGCAGGCCAGTGTCTCGCCGACGCCGCGCTCATAGACGCGCAGGCGGATATGTGCCGGATCGACGATCTGCATGAAACCGACGTTCACCGAGCGCGGAAAATCGCTGTGCTGCTGCAGGGCGGCTCCGATGCGCGCGACATCGGCCACGGCAGTATCGGTCACCCGCAGCACGGCATGCGGATTGCCCATGGAAACGGCGCCGAATTCGACCGGCTCGGCACCCAGGGTGCGCGCATAGAGCTGCGCCTGTGCGGGTGCCCGGAAGGGCAGTGCCGCCGGCGTGAAATCCGGGACGCCCATGTTCACCGACACGCGGCCATCGGCCAGCACCTCGGCTTCGATGAGTCCGCCGGGGCTGTCCATGGTGAAGCGACCCATTGCGGAGCCATTCAGGCGCGTGCTGATCAGGCGCGCAACGCAACGCGCGCCATTGCCGCACTGCTCCACCTCGGAGCCATCGGCATTGAAGATGCGGTAGAACACGGCGGTGCCGTCGCGGCGCGGTGTCTGCAGCACCAGCGCCTGATCAAAGCCCACGCCGGTGTGACGATCGGCCAGAGCGCGCCATTGCGCGGCGCCCGGCAGCGGCTGATCAGCGGGCGCATCGAGCACGATGAAATCGTTGCCCAGCCCGTGCATCTTGATGAAATTCAACCGCATGCAGCCAGCATACTCCATTTGCACGCCGCCGCGCCGCGCTGCATTCGCTGGCTGATGCAACTGCTACTATGCAACTGGCATAAACTTTTTTTTCGTCATGATTCAATCCAGCGCGCGTCGCTATCCGCCCATTCTCTGGCTGGCCATCTTCGTGGCCATGGCTGCCATGCTGCTGCTGGCGGTGCTGTATTCGAACCTGCCGGGAGATGGCGGGCAGTCGCTGTTCCGGGTCGCGGGAATCCCGATGCAGGCGCTGATCGTGCTGCTCTGTGCCTACGCCGTGCGGCAGCTGCGCCTGCGGCAGGGCTGGCGCTGGTTCGCCGTACCCCTTTGGGTGCGCATCGTGGTGCCGTTGATGGTCGTGGTGGCCGGCTACCGGCTGCTGCATCTGCCGGGTTCGCTGCCGCCGACCACGCCGGCCGGCGTATCTGTCAAATCGTTCAACGCCGAGTTGCAATCCGGGCGCTGCATCGCCCAGTACAACGACAACGAACGAGTGGAGCAGCCCACCGGGGTGTGCCGCGACTACCAGCGCAAGTTCACCAGCGCCTTTGCGGCCGGATGGGTGCTGTTCGGCGCCTTGGCACTGTGGCTGTCCTGCCTGGCCTTCGCGCCACTGCCGGCGGGCCCGACCGCACCGTCCCCCGCCCCTAGAGCTTGAAGCGCTCCAGCAGTTCGCCGGCCAGCCGGCGGCTGACACCGATGTGTTCCGCCAGTCCCTGCAGCATGACGTTGTACTGCCCTTCGGCATCACGCTCGATGCTGGCGATGCGCAGTGTGTTCACCAGCGCATTGCGATGCACGCGCAGCAGGGTCGGAAACTCCTCCTCCAGCGCGCGCAGCGAATCCTCGATCAGATCGCTGCCGCCGGTGTGGCGCACCGTGGTGTATTTCTGGTCAGCCGAGCAGTAGTAGATGTCGCTGACCGCGATCAGCCGCAGGCCATCGCGGGTGCGTACCGCCAGATGGCTGCGCGCGGCCGTGGTGGCGGCCTTTTGCAGCTCGCTGAGCTGGGGGCGTGACAGCCGGGCCGCACGCTGCAGCGCTGCAGCCAGTTTTTCGGCACGGATGGGTTTGAGCAGGTAGGCGATGGCTTCGGCCTCGAAGGCCTGCAGCGCATAGGCATCGTAGGCCGTCGTGAAGATGACGGCCGGCGGTTGCTCCAGCAGGGCCAGATGGCGCGCCACTTCCAGACCACTGATGCCCGGCATGCGCACGTCCAGCAACACCACAGCAGGGGTCAGGCTCTGCACGGCGGCGAGTGCCTGATCGCCGGAGGCCGCTTCGCCGGCGATCAGCACGCCGGGCAGCTGCGCCAGCAGCTGGCGCAGCCGGTCGCGGGCCGGTGCCTCGTCATCGACGATGAGCACCCGCTGCGGGTCGGATTCGCTCATGGTGCGCCCGCCGGGCGGCTGCGCGGGAAGCACAGGCGCACCACGTATTCGTCGTGTTCGCGGCCGGCACTGACCGAGGCGCGATCGGGGTACATCAGCTCCAGGCGCTCGCGGATGTTGGCCAGCGCCATCTGGTGGCCGCTGCGCCCGGGTTCACTGAGCGGTGGCAACGGGTTGCGCACCGTCATGTACACCGTATCGTTTTCCAGCAGCGCGTCCACGCGCACCGTGCCGCCTTCGTGCTGCGGTTCGATGCCGTGGTAGATGGCGTTCTCCAGCAGCGGCTGTACCATCAGGCTGGGCACCTGGATGTCCAGCGGCAGGCCGTCGATGCGCCAGTCCACATGCAGTCGCGAGCCGAGCCGCAACGCCTCGATGCGCTCGTAGATCTGCGCCACCTCAAGCTCCTCGGCCAGCGAGATCACGGCGCGCTGCTCGTTCAGGTTGGCGCGGAACAGGTCGGCGAGATCCTGCACTGCCTCTTCGGCCTTGGCCGGGTCGCTGCGCGTGAGTGCCGCGATGGTGTTCATGCTATTGAAGAGGAAGTGCGGGCGGATGCGCGCCTGCAGCGCATGGATGCGCGCGCGCGCCTGCATGACCACATTGCGGCGCCATTCACTGGAGACGTAGAAGTAGCGCAGCGCCAGCGCGCCGACGATGGCGCCGATGCACAGGTTGCGCAGCACGAACAGCGTTGCATTGCTGTCCGCGCCCAGATTGCCGCCGCGCGCCGGGAAGAAGCGCGCCACATACAGCGCGCCCAGCGACACCAGCAGCACCACACCCAGGATGGCCAGCAGCCCCGCGGCGCAGGCCAGCGGCAGCTGCAGCTTCTCCAGTGGTGCGCGCAGCAGGCACAGCGCCGCGGCGCACCCCAGACCGGTCCACAGCAGGAACAGTGAACTGCGCGCCAGATCGAGCCAGGAAGCGATGCCGCGGGCATTGTCAGCCAGCGTCAACACCACGGCGGTCAGCTCCACGATCAGCGTCACCGCCAGCACACTGCGCGCGGCGCAGAAATCCGGCAGGTGCAGCCGGCGGGGGAGGGCGGTGTTGTCGGTGGCCGAACTCAGAACAGCGCCCGCTTCAGCCGATACAGGGCGGAGATATCCTCGTCGGCGTGGCCGGCTTCGATGAGTTGCTGGTATTCGCGCAGCACATCTTCGACCACCGGCAGATGCGCGCCGAGCTGCGCCGCCATGTCACGGCAGATTTTCAGGTCCTTGGCATGCAGCCGCACGCGAAAGCCGGCCGGATACTCGCCGCGGATCATGAAGGGCGCGCGATTGGCGAAATACCAGCTGCCGGCGGCGCCCTGGCTCAGTGTGGCGACGATCCTGTCCAGCGGCAGCTGCTGTGCATCGGCGAAGGCCATGGCCTCGGCCACGGCGCGGATGATGCCGGCGACCATGATCTGGTTGGTGGCCTTGGCGGCCTGGCCGGCGCCATGGCCGCCGAAGTGCGTGATCACGCGCCCGAGCACACTCAACACCGGCTGCAACTTCTCCAGTGCCGCCTTGTCACCGCCCACCATGATGGCCAGCTGGCCGTTGCGCGCGCCTTCGACGCCGCCGCTGACCGGCGTGTCCAGGAAGTCCACGCCCAATGGCGCCAGCTGCGCGGCGGCGCCGCGCGCGGTGCCGGCACTGACGGTGGAGAAATCGGCCACGCACTGGCCCGGGTGCAGGCCGGGCTTCATCTGCTCGATGATGTCGAGCACATCCTGATCGGCGGAGACGCAGATCAGGATGGCGTCGACGCGGCTGGCGAGATCTGCAGGTGATGTGGCGGCGCTGCAGCCGGTACTGGCGGCGAGGGCCGCTGCCTTTCCGGCGCTGCGGTTCCACACCGCGCCCAGCAGGCCGGCCCTGTGCAGGTTGAGCGCCATCGGCGCGCCCATGGCGCCGAGGCCAATGACTCCGGTTCGCATGCTGCGAACTCTAGCAATTCCGGGTGCCCGACGGCGATGGCCCGTTGCCGTGTCGCGGATCGTTGCTACTGCGCGCTGCTGCAGGCGGAATCCTTGTCCGCCTTGGCCTGTGCGCGCAGCTGATCGGCCTGTTCGTCGCTCATGTATTCGCGCTCGCCGTCCTTGTTCTCTTTGTAGATGCGGCGTGCGTTCATCGCTTCGTCGTAGCGCTGCGTCGCCTTCTTGCAGCGTTCGGCCTTTACGGCTGCCAGGTCCTGGGCCTGTTTGGCGGCAACATCGGGGCTGACGCTCTGGGTCGCGCCGCCCGCCGCGGGGGCCGCCGGTTGCGTCGCGGGCTCGGATGAGGGGGCCTGCGAGCCGCGGACATTCACCAGCTGCGAACCGGGGGTCTGGATGTCGCTGCAGACGTTGCGCGATGCATTGCAGTAGATGTCGCCGGCCGAGGCCAGGCTGGCGGTGCCCAGCAGTGCAAGAAATCCAGCGGTCAATTTCGGCATAGGCTCTCTCCCCATGCATGCAGTATCGACTTACCGGAATATAGCCGGCGTGAGGTAAATCACAAAAGAATGCTCCAAAGAAAAAGCCCCGGCAGCAACGCTGCCGGGGCTCGGGGGCTCTCCCGCGAAGGAGAATCCGCTCAGTCGTGGTACGCCATCTCGCCGTGCGAGGTGGTGTCCAGACCTTCACGCTCCTGGTCTTCCGGAACACGCAGGCCCACGATCAGATCAGCGATCTTGAAGGCGATGAAGGCCGAGACCGCGGTCCACACCACCGTCACGCCCACACCCTTCGCCTGGATGATCACCTGATCGAGGATGGAACCGTAGCCGGCGCCCTGCTCGAACCAGTTGTTGTAGAAACCCGGGCCACCCAGGGACGGGGCATTGAACACACCGGTCAGCAGCGCGCCGGCGATACCGCCGATGGCGTGGACGCCGAACACGTCGAGCGAGTCGTCGACCTTGATCAGCTTCTTCAGGCCGGTGACGCCCCAGAGGCAGATCACGCCGGCCAGCAGACCGATCACGAAGGCGCCCGGGATGCCGACGTTGCCGGCCGCCGGAGTGATGGCGACCAGACCGGCCACCGCACCCGAAGCCGCACCCAGCAGCGAGGGCTTGCCCTTCAGCAGCCACTCGGCGAAGGTCCAGGAGATCACCGCGCAGGCCGTGGCCAGGTAGGTGTTGATGAAGGCCAGAGCCGCGGAGCCGTTGGCTTCCAGAGCCGAGCCGGCGTTGAAGCCGAACCAGCCGAACCACAGCAGCGAGGCGCCGATCATGGTCATCGTCAGGCTGTGCGGCGGCATGGCCTCCTTGCCAAGGCCGACGCGCTTGCCCAGCAGGATCGCGCCCACCAGGCCGGCGACACCGGCGTTGATGTGCACCACCGTGCCGCCCGCGAAGTCCAGGGCGCCCCACTGCCAGAGCAGACCGGCCTTGGAATTCAGCGAATCGACCAGATCGGCCGAGGTGTAGGCATCCGGGCCTTCCCAGAACCACACCATGTGCGCCATCGGCAGGTAGCTGATGGTGAACCAGATGACCGAGAAGATCAGAACCGCGGAGAACTTGATGCGCTCCACGATCGAGCCCAGGATCAGGCAGACCGTGATGGCCGCGAACGTTGCCTGGAAGGCGACGAACACCAGCTCATACATCGGCGTGCCCTTGCTGAACGTGGCGCCCAGCGAGAACGCCCCCGTCGCGGAATCGAAGGTGCCCTTCAGGAACAACCGGTCGAAGCCGCCGATGAAGGCGTTGCCCTCGGTGAAGGCCAGCGAGTAGCCGTACACGCACCAGAGCACCGTGATCAACGAGAAGACCACGAAGACCTGGATCAGTACCGAGAGCATGTTCTTCTTGCGGACCAGGCCGCCGTAGAACAATGCCAGCGCCGGCACCGACATCAGCAGCACCAGCGCGGTGGAGGTGAGCATCCACGCGGTGTCGCCCTTGTTCGGCGTCGGAGCCGCAGCGGCCGGAGCCGCTGCCGGGGCTTCCGCAGCCGGAGCTGCGTCGGCGGCCGGGGCCGCTTCCGCAGTGGCTGCCGCAGCAGGCGCATCCTCGGCGGAGGCGCTAAGCGGGTGAACAGCTGCCAGAGCCAGCAACACAGACGCGAGCGCTCCCGCTACCGCTCGCGATCCCAACAGTCGAAATTTTGCCATCAGATCAATGCGCATATGCTTGCGACTCCCAGCTTTCGAATTCAAGTGGCCGCCGAACCGGTTTCGCCCGTACGTATGCGGACTGCCTGTTCGAGTTCGCCGACGATGATTCGTCCGTCACCGGTGCGACCCGTTCTGGAGACATTGGCAATGGCTTCCAGAACCGGTTCGCAGATCGAATCATCGACTGCAATCTCTACTTTGGCCCGGGGTCCGTATTGAGCTTCATGCACCTCGGTGACCGTCACGCCCTGAACACCCAGTTGGGCTATGGCGTGCCGCAATTCGTCCAGCTTAAAAGGCCGCACGACCGCGGTGATCATCTTCATTGCGTGCATTTCGCGGAATCGAACCCCAAATCCCACATACCCCGGGAATCCCCGGTGCGCGTATCCTTGGATATAAGGTCCATGAATGACGCTGGAGCCTAGGTGCAGAAAGCGTGCCACGCTCAATTCGGGGCAAATCATCGGTTTGTCGCGGTTTGCCGGCACCTGCTTGCACCATTCTGGAGATAGTGTACGCCAGCGCTGCGCGATTTCGGGGCAATGGCTCGTCGGCAGCAGGAGGAGAGAGCCCATGAACGGCAGTGATGCAGAACAGTTGGTGCGGCGCCTCATCGAGGGTGTGCCGGGAGTTCTGGGTGGCGCGAAACAGGAGCTGGAGACGCACTTCCGCGCGGTGCTGCAATCGGGGCTGCAGCATCTGGATCTCACCACCCGCAGCGATTTCGATGTGCAGGCGCGGCTGCTGGAGCGCGCGCGTGCCCGGGTGGAGCAGCTCGAGTCGCGGCTGGCCGATCTGGAGAAGCGGCTGGACGCGCTGGAGCAGGAAACCACGGCGCCGGGCTGATGCCCGTCGCGCATGTCCTGAGCCGTGCCCAGCTGGGCCTGGCCGCGCCGCTGGTGCATGTCGAGGTGCATGTTGGGGCAGGATTGCCGGGTTTTACCATCGTCGGACTGCCGGCCCCGGTGGTGCGCGAGAGTCGCGAGCGGGTGCGCGCGGCCATCCTGAACTCGCGCTTCGAATTCCCCGCCGGTCGCATCACCGTCAATCTCGCCCCGGTCGAGCTTTCCAAGGAAGGCGGGCGCTTCGATCTGCCCATCGCCATCGGCTTGCTGGCCGCATCGGGTCAGCTGGCCGCCTCTCCCGAGCGGCTGGCCGGCACCGAATGTTTTGGTGAGCTGGGACTGCAGGGGGAGCTCAAGCCCGTCGCGGGCCTGTTTCTGGCCGCGCTGCATGGGCAGCGGGCCGGCCATGCATTGCTGGCGCCGCAGGCCAATCTTGGTGAAGTGCGTCGCGCCGGTTGCCTGCAGGCAGCCGGAGCCCGAACCCTGTGGCAGGCGGCCGAGTGGCTGGTGGCGCCGGTGCCGGCCGTGGGTGGCGCTGTGGATCTGCCCGGGGATGCGGCCTGGCGTGCCGGCGGGGGGTGTTCCGATGCAACGGCACCGGACGGCGCCGATCTGGCCAGCGTGGTCGGTCAGGCGCAGGTCAAACGCGCCCTGCTGGTGGCCGCAGCCGGTGGCCACAGTTTGTTGATGATTGGTCCGCCCGGCAGCGGCAAGAGCCTGCTGGCGGCCTGTCTGCCGGGGTTGCTGCCGGATCTGGAGCCGCACGAAGCCATCGAAGTGGCCAGCATCGCTTCGATCAGCACCGAAGCCGCACGCGCACCGCGCTGGGGCCAGCGCCCTTTTCGCGCGCCACACCACACCTGCTCGGCGCATGCCATCGTCGGCGGTGGGCCGCAGGTACGGCCCGGCGAGATCACTTTGGCGCATTGCGGAGTGCTGTTCCTGGATGAGCTGCCCGAGTTCGACCGGCGCGTGCTGGAGTCGCTGCGCGAGCCGCTGGAAACAGGCCGCGTCTGCGTGGCGCGCGCCCGGCACCGGCTGGAGTTGCCGGCGCAGTTCCAGCTGGTGGCAGCGATGAATCCCTGTCCCTGCGGCTATCTGGGCGATGCCGCGCAGCCCTGTCGTTGCGGAGCGCGATGTGTGGAGCGCTATCGCGCGCGCATCTCCGGTCCGCTGCTCGATCGCATCGATCTGCGGGTGGAAGTGCCGCGGGTGAGCCATGCCGAGCTGCTGCGCGCGGCCCAGGGCGGTGCAGGAGGCGCGCTACCCGCAGCAGGCCCTGCTTCCAGCGAGCTGCGGCCGCAGGTGTGCGCTGCGCGGCGGCGTCAGCGGGCACGCAGCAACTGTCTCAATGCGCGTCTGGAAGCGGGCGCGCTCGCGCAGTGTTGTCGGCTGGATCGCTCAGCCAGCCAGCTGCTGGAGCAAAGCCTCGAGAAGCTGCATCTGTCGGCGCGCGGTGTGCATCGGCTGCTGCGCGTGGCGCGCACGCTCGGCGATCTGGCGGAACGCGAGCTGATCGGCGCGGAGCAGGTGGCGGAGGCCATCCAGTTGCGTCGCGCGCTGGGCTGAGCGCGCGGGAGTCGAGACGGCGCAGACGGCAGTTGCCGCCGCGTCGCTGCTGGCAGAGCGTTACTGCGCCAGCGAGGTCAGGTAGTCGACGCCTTGCTTGATCAGATCGTCCGACAGGTCGGTGCGGCCGCCCTTCACGGGCATGACGCCGGTCTTGCCGGTGTAGCCCTTCAGCGCATGCTCGTAGAGCGCGGGCTTGCCTTCAGCCAGGCGCGAGCCCCAGGCGCTCTTGTCGCCGGCCTTGGGTGCGCCGGCCAGGCCGGTGCCGTGGCAGGCCTTGCACACGCCTTCGTACAGCTCCTTGCCATCCTTCGGGACCGCCAGGGCCACCTGCGTGGCGCCGACCGGCGCCTTGATGGTCAGCGCGGTGTTGTCCTTGCCGGCCACGGCGACGCGCACGAAGGGTTTGACCCGTTCGGCCACGCTGGCCTGGTACATGGGATCGGAATAGGTCTCGGCGAGTTGCGTGTCCTTGCCCAGCGCACGCGCGAACGCAAAGATCAGAATGGCGACGACCACCAGAAGGCCGATGACGAGGCTGAACACGTTGAAGAAGTGCGTATCCTGCTTGCTCACGTTCCCTGCCCGACGAATACGTTGAATTTTGCGGAATTATAACGACTCGAATGTTGGCGCGCCCGGCGGGATTCGAACCCACGACCTGCAGCTTCGGAGGCTGCCACTCTATCCAGCTGAGCTACGGGCGCTCGCGCGGCGCGCAAGGTTACCGCAAAGGCCGTTCTGGCGCGACCGGCCAGTGGCTGGAGGTGCGGCGCAGGGTTCATCCCGACCCTTGCCGTTACAGCCAGCCGCGGCGCTTGAAAACCAGGTAGGGGACGACGCCCGAGGCCACCATCAGGCCCAGCGCTCCCAGGAAGCCCCAGGACTCGTGCGCCCAGGGAATATGGTCAAAATTCATCCCGTAGATGGCGCCGATCAGCGAGGGCGGCAGCAGGAATACCGTCACCACCGAGAAGATCTTCAGGATGTTGTTCTGCTCGATGTTGATCATGCCCAGCGTGGCATCGAGGATGAACGACACGTTCGAGCCGAGGAAGGTGGCGTGATCGCTCATGGCCACCACGTCGCGCGACAGGGTGCGCAGCCGGCCGCGCACCTCCTGCGACACGGTGATGGTGGCGGATTGCTGCGCGAAGGTCAGCAGGCGCCCCAGGCTCACCAGGCTCTCGCGGGTCTTGGCGATCAGCTCGCCGCTCTGGCCAATACGCTGCAGGACCTGACGGTAGTCGCGCTGGCTGAGCTCGCGCCGCTGGCCGCGCCGCTGACGGGCGAACACATCGGATGACACGGCATCGAGTTCCGCGCCGACCCGCTCGATGCCGTCGGCAATGCGATTGACCATGGCTTCGAGCAGCCCGGTCATGATGGCAATGCCGGAGTTGCAGGTGCCGACGTGGCGCTCGGCGTAAATCGTGAAACGCCGGAACGCCAGCGTATCGCAGTAGCGGTTGGTGATGAGCCGGTTGTCCTTCAGGATGAAGGTGATCTGCGCGTTCTGTGGCAGATCGGTGTCCAGGCGCGTCAGCACGGTGGTGGTCATGTACAGCGCACCGCCTTCTTCATACAGGCGGTTCGAGGATTCGATTTCGCTCATCTCCTCGCGCGTCGGCACGTCGACGCCGAGCAGCTGCTCCACCGCGTGTTCGTCGGCGGCGGATGGTTCGAACAGATCCAGCCACAGCAGTTCGGGCGCAGCCTGCAGGGATTGCGCGTTGCCCGTCGCGCCAACCAGTCCCTGTGCCTGCAGGCTGTAGAGCGTCAGCATTCCATCAGTGCTGGTGTTCGCTGGCGGCCAGATCGTTGATCAGGTTGATCAGCTGCGCATCGCCACCGGCCATGCCGACGTCGCTGGTGTACTTGCCGTTGATGATGATCAGCGGCACGCCTTCGACCTTGTAGCGTCTGGCGACTTCCTCGGCGCGATCCATGTCCAGGTCGACGGAGGGCGACTTGTACGCCTTCATGAAGTCCGCTTCGCTGATGCCATGCGCCTTGGCGAACTGCAGCTGCAGCTGCAGCGATTCATCCTCGCTGTTGCCGACCAGCATGTTGGTCTTGTCGTGGATGGTCTGGAAGACGGCCGAATGCAGCTCTTCTTCCTTGCCCAGCGCCTGCAGCGTATAGAACAGGCGCGCATGCGTCTGGTGGATCTCGCCCCAGGTAATGGGTACGCGCACGAAGTCCACGTAGGAGGGCTTGCCGTTCCTGGCCCAGGCCTGCAGGAAGGGATCGAGCTGGTAGCAATGCGGGCAGGCGTACCAGAACACCTCCACCACTTCGACGCGGCCGGCGCTGGAATTGGTCGGCTGCGCCGGGCTCACCGGCAGATAGTTCGTGCCGGCCACCCACTTGCCGCGCGGCAACTGGGCCGAGGCGGGCAGGGCCGCGATGTTCTCCAGCCCTTTTTCGCCCTTGTCGGCGCCTTCATCGACGCTGGTGCTCTCCTGGACCGCGCCACCGGTGCTGGCGCTGCCGCTGGAGGCAGCCGCCGGCGCGCTGGCGGGCGCTGCCGCGGTGGTCGGCGTAGTGGCGCTGCTACCGGCAGATTCGGTGCTGGCGGGTTGCCTGGAGCAGGCGGCCAACAGCAGCAGGGAGCCCAGCAGCCAGAAACGGGAAACAGAAGTTTTCATCAACGCATGCCCTGGAGGTACGAAGCGAGATTGCGAATGTCTTCCTGCGAGAGGCGGCCGGCGATGGTGTGCATGATCTCGCCCTTGGCGCCGCCGTTGCTGACGCCCTTGGAGTCGCGGGTATAGCGCGCCTCGCTGGCGTAGTTGGTCAGCTGCTTCACGGTGTAGACAGAGTGCTGGGCACGCAGCGCCGGGTAGCCGGCGGCCGGATTGCCGCGACCCACCGGGCCATGGCAGGCCATGCAGGCGGGGATGTTGCGGCTCTTGTCACCGCCGCGATAGAGCTGCTGGCCGGCCTCCCAATAGGAAGGATCCGCCTCCAGACCGCTCGGGGTCTGCTGCGAGTAATAGGCCGCCAGGTCCTCCATGTCCTGCTCGCTGAGCGCAGCGGCCATCGGCGGCATCAGGCTGGAGCTGTCGACACGGGTATTGGCATGCCAGTGCTTGAGCTGGTCGAGGATATAAGAAGCGTTCTGACCGGCGAGGTTCGGCCATTCGGGATTGCTGCTGTTGCCGTTGGCGCCATGGCAGGCCAGGCAGGTGGCAGTCTTGGTTGCGCCCGCATCCGCGGTCCCCTTCGCGGATGCAGCCGTTGCAGCGAGCAACGCGGCGGCCGAGATCAGTGTCAGATACCGTCTCATTCCTCTTGAACCTCTGGGAAGGATTCTTGTGTAAGCCGCGAATTGTACACTAGCGCTCCACACGCACGAGCGGATCACCCCTACCTTGAGCCTCTACCCCAACGCAAAATTCCTGCTGAGTGTCGGACCCAGCGGCCAGTTTCCACCCGATCACGGTGCGGAAGTGGCCACCGCGGGCCGCTCCAATGCGGGCAAGTCCAGCGCCATCAACGCCATCGCCGGTCGCAAGGGTCTGGCGCGTACCAGCAAGACGCCTGGCCGCACGCGCCTGCTGAATTACTTCGAGCTCACCGACGGACAACGTCTGGTGGATCTGCCCGGCTACGGCTATGCGGATGCCGGTGCGGCCGAGCGGGCCGCCTGGACACGCCTCATCGAGCAGCTGGCCCGGCGTGAGGCGCTGGTCGGTCTGCTGCTGATCGTGGATTCGCGCCGCGGCCTGCAGGAGGGCGACTTCGGGCTGCTTGAGTGGGCCGGCCAACGACCGGTGCACATTCTGTTGTCCAAGTGCGACAAGCTGACCCGCTCGGAGGGCGCCAAAGTGCTTGCTGCATCGCGAAGGGAGCTGGGTTCCAATGCGTCCGTACAGTTGTTTTCAGCGGTTGACGGCACCGGATTGGTGGAGGCGCGACGAGCGCTTGACCACTGGCTGAGGGGGGGTTAAAAGGCTGTAACAAAAAAGAAACCCCGGTGACCCTTCTCATTGAGGGGGGAGAGTCACCGGGGCACACAGGCCACAACCGAATCTTTCGGCATGTGGCCTACCCGCCTAGGGAGGAAAGCGGGAAGTGCACGAAGCACTCAAGGGGTATGAGTGTTCGAGGCGGCGCAAAGTTCCGCCTCTTTTTAAGTCAATTTTTGCCGAGCCGCTGTAGGACTACAGGAAGGTCCAGGTCAGACCGGCGGATATAAGGCTCAAATTGTTTCCTGAGGATACGTTGAATTTCTCGTATTCCACCCGGCCCGACAGGCTGCCGAGGCCGAACTGGATGCCACCGCCGTAAGCCAGGTCCGAACCGCTGTGCTTGAAGTCGGACGAGCTGACGCCCGAATCCACCTTCCAGTTGGCATAGCCGAGCTTGGCGTACACATCCAGCACCGGAATGGGCAGGAAGGCCACTGCAAACACATCCATGGCGCGCGACTTGGCCGTGTTGCCATTGTCCCTGGCCTTGCCGAAATCCACGTAGTTCGCTTCCACTGCCAGCAGGCTCAGCGGCCGGATGCCGGCGATGATCTTGTAGGCGCCTTGCGTGTCCTTCAGGTCCACTGAGCTGAAATTGGTGTTGGCCGCCCCCATCGAGGCACCGACATACAGTCCGTTGTCAGCCGCCGCTGCGACGTGGTTCGCGAGTGCCGCTGACGTCGCCAGTAGCATTACGTACTCGTTCATGATTCTTCCAGTCCTTTTGCCGCGGGCGCTTGTTCCAACTTCAGCCATATCGACCTCCGAGCGGCAAGAATTTGCCGGCGGTGGATTCTCGGATGTGTATGGCTGCAAACGCCAGTTAATGTGTAAGTTCTTAATGCGCTTCGTCCCAATTGGCACCCACACCAATGTCCACTTTCAAAGGTACGGCCAGTTGTGCGGCACCGCTCATTGCCATGCGAATGGCCTGCTCGGTTGCGCCGACAGCATCCCTGTTCACTTCCAGCACCAGCTCGTCATGCACCTGCATGATCAATCTGGCGGTGCCCGTATTCCGGGCACACCACTTATCGGCAGCAACCATCGCAAGCTTGATGATGTCAGCGGCGGTGCCCTGCATCGGTGCGTTGATGGCGCTGCGTTCGGCGTACTGCTGTAGCTGACGATTGCGCGAGTTGATGTCGGGCAGGTACAGACGCCGGCCGAAAACCGTCTCCACATAGCCCTGCGCCCTGGCCCGTGCACGCGTCTCATCCATGTAGCGCTTCACGCCGGGATAACGTTCGAAGTAGCGATTCACGTAGTCCTGCGCCGCGCCGCGGGTGATGGAGAGCTGGCGCGCCAGACCGAAGGCGCTCATGCCGTAGATGAGGCCAAAGTTGATGGCCTTGGCCGCGCGGCGCTGATCGCTGTTGACCTGATCGAGCGCCACGCCGAATACCTCCGCGGCCGTGGCGTGGTGGATATCGCGATCCTCGGCAAAGGCCTGCAGCAGACTGGCATCACCGGACAGATGCGCCATGATGCGCAGCTCGATCTGCGAATAGTCCGCTGCCATCAGCACATGGCCGGGCGGTGCGATGAAGGCCTGGCGAATGCGGCGACCTTCCTGCGAGCGGATCGGAATGTTCTGCAGGTTCGGATCGGTGGAGGAGAGTCGGCCCGTGGCCGCCACCGCCTGGTGATAGGAGGTGTGCACGCGTCCGGTGTCCGCGTCGATCTGTTCGGGTAGCCGCTCGGTATAGGTCGAGCGCAGCTTGGCCAGCGCGCGGTACTCCAGGATCAGCTTGGGCAGCGCGTAGGAATCGGCGAGCTCCTCGAGCACATCCTCGGCGGTCGACGGCTGGCCGGTGGGTGTCTTGCGCACCACCGGCAGCTGCAGCTTCTCGAACAGGATCTGCTGCAGCTGCTTGGGGGAGTCCAGATTGAAAGGCCCGCCCGCCTCGCCATGGGCCGCGTCCTGCAGCTCCAGTAGGCGCCGGGCCAGTTCCTGGCTCTGCACGCGCAGCAGCTCGCGATCCACCAGCACACCGGTGCGCTCCATGCGCTGCAGGACTGGCACCAGCGGCTGCTCGATCTCTTCGTACAATTTGCTCAACGCCGCAATGGCCTGCAGTTGCGGCCACAGCTGGCGATGCAGCTGCAATGTGATATCGGAATCCTCAGCCGAATATGCCGCGGCCTTCTCCACGCTGACCTGGCTGAACGGGATCTGCCTGGCGCCCTTGCCGGCCACGTCCTCGTAGTGAATGGTGTTCACGCCCAGGTACTTCAGCGCCATCGAGTCCATGTCGTGGCGGGTGGCCGTACTGTTGAGCACATAGGACTCGAGCATGGTGTCGAAGCGCTGACCCTGAAGCTGCACGCCATGATTGGCCAGCACATGAATGTCGTATTTGAGGTGCTGGCCGAGTTTGGCGTGCGCGGGATCTTCCAGCAGCGGCTTGAGCTCTGCCAGCGCCTGCTGCAGCGGGATCTGATCCGGCGCGCCGGCATAGTCGTGCGCCACGGGTACATACACGCCATGGCCTGGCTCGATGCAGAACGAGAAACCCACGATGCGCGCCTGCATGTAATCGAGGCTGGTGGTCTCGGTGTCGAAGGCGAACAGCTCCGCCTTGCCGAGCTCCTGCACCCAATGCTTCAGTCGTTCCAGATCGAATACGGTTTCGTAGTGGCGCGGTACAGCGGGGGGCAGTGTGTTGTCTGCCGGCGTTGCAGCGACTGCGCCGCTGCCGCTGTCTGCCGCTGCTGCTGCGGTTGAGGAGGGGGCGGTCGCGGCCTTCGGCGTCGCTGCTTCGCCCGCATCGTTCGCGCCGGCATCGAGCTGGCGCAGCAGTGAGCGCAGTTCCAGGCGCGTATACAGCGCACGCAGCGTCGCGACGTCAGTTGTCCTGCGCTGGAGATCCTGGGCCCCGGCGTCGAGTTCGAGATTGGTGCGGATGGTGGCCAGTTCGCGCGACAGCTTCAGTGTGTCGAAGCCGGCACGCAGGTTCTCGGCGGCCTTGCCGGTGAGTTCATCGGCACGCGCCATCAGCGTGGTGACATCCTGGTAGACGCCAAGCCACTTGGCCGCGGTCTTCGGGCCCACCTTCTCGATGCCCGGAATGTTGTCCGAGCTGTCGCCCACCAGCGCCAGATAATCGACGATCTGCTCCGGCCAGACATCGAACTTGGCCTTCACGCCGTCGCGATCCAGCCGGCTGTGCGTCATGGTGTTGATCAGCGTGATGTGCTGGTTGACCAGCTGGGCCATGTCCTTGTCGCCGGTGGAGATCAGTACCTGCTCACCGCGTGCCGCCGCGCGACAGGCCAGCGTGCCGATGACGTCATCGGCCTCCACGCCGGCAATGCGCAACAGCGGCAGGCCCAGTGCCTGCACCGCGTCCAGCAGCGGCTGGATCTGCGCGCGCAGGTCATCGGGCATGGGTGGGCGATGCGACTTGTATTCGGCGAACAGCTGGTCGCGGAAGGTCTTGCCCGGGGCGTCGAATACCACGGCGATGGGGGTGTCCGGATACTCGCGCAGCATGGGTTGCAGCATGTTCAGCACGCCCAGTACTGCACCGGTGGGTTCACCGCGCGAGTTGCTGAACGGCGGCAGTGCATGGAAGGCCCGATAGAGGTACGAGGACCCGTCGATCAGGATGAGATTGGGTTGGGTATTCGCGGTGCTCATGGCGGCGCAGTATAGGCCCGCCGGTCAACCGCGCAGCGCCCGGGACGTTATGCAGGAGCATGGACACCGTGATTGCCAGCGCGATTGCTGCCAACCGCTTCGGGCTGGGTGCCCGTCCCGGCGAGTTGGCACAGCTGAATGCGCCCCAGCGCTGGTTGCGCGAGCAACTGCGCGGCGGGCCGTCGCCGCTGGCGGTACCGCTGCCGAGCACGCAGCACATCCTCGCCGGCGCCGAGGCGCTGGCCGACGATCGGCGCGCACAGCGCAAGGCCAATGCCTCGGCCAGCGAACTGGGCGCTGCCGATGCCGTGGCACGGCAGCAATTGGCGATGAAGTTGCCGGCCTATTCGCGGCCGCTGTACGTCGCCGATGCGCATGCCCGCCTGCAGCAGCTGATCGCCAGCGATCGTCCCTTCGTCGAACGCCTGACGCTGTTCTGGAGCAATCACTTCGCCGTTTCGGTGGACAAGCTGGCGGTGCTGGCCGTGGCCGGTGCCATGGAGCGCGAGGCCATCCGTCCGCATGTACTGGGGCGCTTTGCCACCTTGCTGCGTGCCGTCGAGCAGCATCCGGCCATGATCCTGTATCTGGACAATCAGCGTTCCACCGGCGCGGATGCGCCGCTGGCCGTGCGTGCCGAGCGGCGCGGCCGCGAGCTGGGGCTCAACGAGAACCTGGCGCGCGAGATCCTCGAACTGCACACGCTGGGTGTGGATGGCGGCTACACGCAGGCCGACGTCACCGCCTTCGCGCGCGTCATCACGGGCTGGTCGATCGGCACCGGCCGCGATGCCAACCAGCGCTTGCTGACGCGTGGCACGCCAGGCCAGTTCCTGTTCCGGCCGGAACTGCATGAGCCCGGTGCGCAGCAGGTGGTGGGCCGTCGCTTCGCACCGGGTGGTGTGGCGCAGGGTGAGGCCGTGCTGGACATGCTGGCTGTGCATCCGTCGACGGCGCGGCATCTGGCCACCAAGCTGGCGCGCCACTTCGTTGCGGACGATCCGCCGCCGGCGCTGGTGGAGCGGCTGGCCGGGGTATGGCAGCACAGTGGCGCTGATCTGTCGCAGGTCTACGCGGCGCTGATCGATGCGCCCGAGGCCTGGGTCGATGCAACACCCAAGTTCAAGACACCCACGGACTACATGGTGTCGATTTATCGCGGCCTTGCATTGCCGCTGCCGGATGGGCAGCAGGCACTGGGTCCACTCGAAGTGCTGGGCCAGCGCCAGTTCGCTCCCGGTTCGCCGGCGGGCTGGCCGGATCGAAGCGCCGACTGGGATGGCGCAGCGGCTCTCAACAAGCGCATCGAATACGCCAATGCGGTGGCGCGCCGTGTGGCGACGCGCATGGACCCGGCGGAGCTTGCCCCGCAGCTGCTGGGCGGCACGCTCAGCGATGCCACGCGCCGGGCATTGGCCGGTGCGGCCACGGCCGCGCAGGGGCTCACGCTGTTGCTGGCCAGTCCGGAATTCCTGCGGCGTTGAAAGGAGATCACTCTCATGTTCAGCACACGACGCGATCTGCTCAAGGGTGGTCTGCTGATCGGCGGCGCGACGCTGCTGGGGTTGCGCTGCGCCTTCGGCGCCCAGGCCGAATCGGCGCGCCGCTTCGTGTTCGTCATCCTGCGTGGTGCACTCGATGGTCTGGCTGCCGTGCCGCCATTGGGCGATCCCGATTATGCGCGCTTGCGCCGTGAGCTGGCGATTCCCGCCAGCGGCGCCGGGGCTGCGCTGCCGCTGGATCACACCTTCGCACTCAATCCCGGTCTGCCGCAGTTGCATGCGATGTATCAGTCGCGCGAGCTGCTGGTGCTGCATGCGGTGGCCTCGCCCTATCGCGAGCGCTCGCACTTCGACGGCCAGGACGTGCTCGAGAGTGGCCTGACGCAACCGCATGCCTCGCAGAGCGGCTGGCTGAATCGCGCCCTGCCGAATCTGCCCGCGCGCATTGCCGGCGTGCGCGAGGCCGGTGTGGCGCTGGGCCAGAACGTACCGCTGGTGATGCGCGGGCCGGCCGCCGTGGCGGCGTGGTCGCCTGCGGTGCTGCCGGACGTGGATGCCGATACGCTGCAGCGACTCGCCGACCTGTATGCCGGCGATCCGCTGCTGTCGCAGCGCTTTGCCGATGCCCAGGCCACGCAGGCCATGGCGCAAGCCGACGAGTCCGATGCCATGAGCGCCAAGGCGGGGGGCACAAACCAGGGCAGTGCGGAGCAGGGCGGGGCGAATCGCAGGCGCGGCGCCAATGGCTACGGTGAGACGGTGCGCATGGCCGCCAACTTCCTCGCGCGCGATGACGGTCCGGCCATCGCCGTATTCGACAGCAGTGGCTGGGACACACATGCCAATGAGGGCGCGGGCAGTGGCCTGCTGACACAGCGCCTGCTGGCGCTGGACTCGGCGCTGGCCACACTGCGTGATGCACTGGGCGACAAGTGGCGCGACACCGCGGTGCTGGTGGCCACGGAGTTCGGGCGCACGGCCGCGACCAATGGCACGCGCGGCACCGACCATGGCACCGGCGCTGCGGCCTTCCTGCTCGGTGGCGCGGTCAACGGCGGGCGCGTGCTGTGCGATTGGCCGGGGCTGTCGGCCGCGAATCTCTACCAGGGCCGCGATCTGAAACCCACGCTGGATTTGCGTGCCGTCATGAAGAGCGTGCTGCACGATCATCTGCAGGTGGCGCAGACGGCGCTGGATCGCGAGGTGTTTCCGGACAGCGGCGCGCTACGCCACGTGGACGGTCTGCTGCGCGGTTAGTCGCGGGCGGGACGCAGCCAGTCAGGACGTTGGCGCAGCGCCCGATGTGGCGGGTGTGTGGTCCGGAGCCGCCGCTGGTGCGGTATCCGGTGCCGGAGCCGGTGTGCCTGTCGGGGCGGTAGCCGGCGTGCTCCTGCGAGCGGGTTTCACCAGAGGGCCTTTCTGGCCGCAACCGGCCAGCAGCAGCACGCCCAGTGCGGCGATCGTCAGTGATCGCCTCAACGATGTGCTCGACGCAACGGGTTTCCTCACGACTTCACCTCGGGCGCAGCCAGCGAGGGCACGGGCATGGTGCGTCCATCGCGCAGCGCCAGCCAGCCACGCAGTACACGGTAGATGATCCACAGGCCAATGGCGCCAAAGGCGAACCACAGCAGCACGGCTCCGATCAGGATCAGCACCAGTGGTGCGCAGATCACCAGCGCGATGCCGGCCCACAGCAGCGCAAACCAGAACGTGCGCAGCTGCCAGCGGAAATGGCTTTCGAACAGCGTGCCGCGTGCCTCGGCGCGCCGGGCGTAGTTCATGATGACGGCGATGATGGAAGGCAGTCCGCCGACGAAGGCACCGACGACCGTGGCGGCCGTGGTCAGACCGATCGCCACCGCCAGTGCATGCAGTCCGTACATCCAGTGGGTGTAGCGGCGCAGGCCCGTATCGGGCACGGCTGCTGGCGTGGTGGGATCGGTGGCGTTCACGGCTTCTTGATGAATTTGGCGCCGACGCGCTGGTAGGCCTCGCGGAATGGGATGCCTTCCTTGACCACCAGAGCATACGCCTCTTCGGCGGCACGCACTGCCGGGTCGATGCGGATGCGATCGGCGCGGAACTTCACGGCGCCCAATGCGGCCGCCATGATGTCCAGGCTCTGCGCAGCCAGATCGATGCCGCGGAACAGCGGGAACTTCAGCAGCTGCAGGTCGCGCTGATAGCCCGAAGGCAGCTTGGCGGTGATGGCCAGCGCCTCGAGCAGGCAGCCCTGCGCCGAGGCGGTGCGGCCACGCAGCAGCTCGAACACATCCGGATTGCGCTTCTGCGGCATGATGGAGCTGCCGGTGGTGAAGGCGTCGGGTAGTTCCACGAAGGCGAATTCCTGCGTGTAGAACAGCAGCAGGTCGGCCGACACACGGCCGAGATCCTGCATCAGCAGCGTCAGTTCGAACAGCAGCTGCGCCTCGGCCTTGCCGCGCGAGAGCTGCACCGAGGTGACGGGTTCCTGCACGATGTCGAAACCCAGCGCCGCGGTGGTCGCGGCGCGATCCAGTGGCAGGCCGGCAGCGCCATAGCCCGCGGCCGAGCCCAGCGGATTCTTCTCGAGGCGGCGCTCCACGCTCTTCACGCCGCGCGCATCGTCACGGATCTCCGCAGCAAAGCCACCGGCCCACAATGCCACCGAGCTCGGCATGGCCTGCTGCATGTGGGTGTAGCCGGGCAGGGCGATGCCACCCTGATCCGCGGCCAGCGCATCCAGTGCGGCGGCCACGCGTTCGGCGCCAGCGGCCAGTTCGCCCACGGCTTCGCGCAGGTACAGACGCACGGCCGTGAGCACCTGATCATTGCGCGAGCGACCCAGATGGATGCGGCCACCAGCGGCGCCGATGCGCGCCGTCAGGCGCTGCTCCAGGGCCGTCTGGCCATCTTCATCGGACAGTTCGATCTTCCATTCGCCGCGTTCATGCTCGGCGCCAATGGCCGTGAGGCCCTCGACAATGGCCTTCAGGTCCTCGGCGGACAGCAACTGCTGCTTGTGCAGCATCTGCGCATGCGCGATCGAGGCGCGCACGTCATGACGCACCAGGCGTTCATCCAGCGCATAGTCCTCGCCGGCGGTGAATTGCAGCACCCGCTCATCGAGTGCGCCGCCCTTGTCCCAGAGTCTGCTCATGGGTTCCTGCTTTCAGCCGGCCTGCTGTTCGGCGGCCGTCAGTGCCTTGATGTCCGAAACGATCAGTGTGCCGGTGCCCTCGTTGGTGAACACTTCGGCCAGGATGCTGTCCGGCGCGCTGTAGGAGATCACGTGCACGCGGCGCACACCGCCGCGGATGGCGTCTTCAATTGCCTTGGCTTTGGGCAGCATGCCGTCGATGATCTTCTTTTCATCGCGCAGCCGCTTCAGGCCGTTCAGATCGGTGTAGCTGACCACCGAGGTGGGGTCCTGGAAGTTCTCCAGGATGCCGGGCGCGCCGGTGCACAGGATCAGCTTCTCGGCTTCCAGCGCCGCGCCAATGGCCGAGGCCACGGTGTCGGCATTGATGTTCAGCAGCTGGCCCTTCTCGTCGGCCGACAGCGGGCTGATGACGGGCATCAGGCCGTTGTCGAGATGCTTCCTGATCACGCTGGTGTCGATGGCGTCGATGTCGCCGACGAAACCGTAGTCGACAGTCTCGCTCTCCACCTTCACCGGCGGGCGTTTGTGCGCGCGCACCAGGCCGGCATCCACACCCGACAGACCCACAGCGTCGATGTTCAGATCGCGGCAGATCGCCAGGATGCGCGTGTTGATCAGACCATTGAGCACCATGGACGTCGCATCGATGCTCTTCTCGTCGGTGACGCGCCGGCCCTGCACCATGCGGGTGGGTACGCCCAGTGCCTCGGTGACCTCGGTGAGCTGCGGGCCGCCGCCATGAACCATGACCACGCGCACGCCGAGATAATGAAGGATGGCGATCTGCTCGATCAGCGCACGCGTCATGTCGGCATCGCCGAACACGGCGCCACCGGCCTTGATGACGAAGATCTTGCCCTTGTACAGGCGGATGTAGGGCGCCGCGGCGCGCAGGGCGCGGATGGAGGCGGAGGTGTCGGCTCGATGCAGAATCATGGCTTGTCCTTGCAGGGAATCGGGTCGGGACTTATTGGTTGAACATGCGGTGCAGAACCGCGATCTGTGCCGTGAGGCGATTGTAGGCCTGCTGCTGCACGATGCTGCGCGGGCCGTCGAGCACTTCGTCGGCCACGGCGGTGTTGCGGCGAACCGGCAGGCAATGCATCAGGCGCGCGTCGCTGGCGGTCTTGTCGAACCAGTCGTTGCGCACGCACCAGTCGCGCAGCTTGCTGCGCAGGCCGAGATCGGCGCGCTCGTCGCCGTAGTGCGCGGTGCTGCCCCATTCCTTGGCATAGACGATCTGGGCACCTTCCAGTGCGTCGGCGCGATCGTCGGTCTCGCGCACGCTGCCACCGGACAGTGCGGCAGCCTGACGCGCGCGCTCCATCACCGCGCCCGGCAGCGCGAAGCCTTCCGGTCGCAGCACCACCACGTCCATGCCGCGCTGGGCGGCCATGTGCACGGTGGAGGCGGGTACGGCCAGCGGCAGTGCGCGCGGATGCCAGGCCCAGCTGAGCACGAACTTGGCGTTGCGCTTCACGCGCAGGTCGTCGAGCGTCTTCCAGTCCGCCAGCGACTGGCAGGGATGGCTCATGGCGGATTCGAGATTGATCAGCGGCTTGTCGACCAGGCTGGCCATCTCGTCGAACTTGGTCTCGGCCAGATCGGCATCCAGGTCGCGGCCATCGGCGAAGGCGCGGATGCCCAGCACATCACAGTACGAGGCCAGCACCGGCAGGCCCTCACGCATGTGCTCGGCAGCGGTGCCGTCCATGGTGACGCCGTTACGCGTCTCGAACTGCCAGCTGCCCTGGCCCGGTGTGATGACGAACGATGAACCACCCAGGCGCGCCATGCCGGCCTGAAACGAGGCCAGCGTACGCACCGAGGGGTTCATGAAGATCATGCCGAGGATCTTGCCGGCCAGCGCCTGCGGCCGCGGGCTGTGCTCCAGGCGCGTGGCCAGATCGACCAGGTCCTGAACCTGTTCGCGCGAGAAATCAGCGAGTGAAATGAAACGACGCAAGATGTCTTCCTTCCTTCTTGTGCTTATGCGCCGATGTCGAGCAGCGCGCTGCGCAGCAGTTCGACATGCGAGGCTTCGAGAATGAACGGCGGCAGCAGCCGCAACACCATCGGATCGCCGCTGGTGCCGGCGAGGATGTTGCGATCGAGCAGGGCCTTGTGCACTTCCCTGGCCGGGCGATTGAGCTTCAGGCCGGCGAGGAAGCCCGCACCCTGATAACCCACCACCGGACCGACCTGGCAGCGCTCCTTGATCAGTGCGCCGACGCGCTGCACATTGGCGAGCAGACCCTCGCTCTCGATGGCTTCGACCACGGCTTCGATGACGGCGCAGGCCATGGGGCCGCCGCCGAAGGTGGTGCCCAGGGCGTCGAGCTTCACGGCCCTGGCGACTTTGGGCGTCATCAGCAGTGCCGCGCAGGGGAAGCCATTGCCCAGCGCCTTGGCGGTGGTGATCATGTCCGGTTGCACGCCGTACAGATTGGCGGCGAACGGCGTGCCGGTGCGGCCCATGCCGCACTGGACCTCATCGAAGATCAGCACCGTGCCGGTGGCATCGCAACGCGCACGCAGCGCCTGCAGATACTCCGCGCCCATGTCGAAGGCGCCGCCGACTCCCTGCACCGGCTCGATGACGACGGCTGCGGTCGCCGTAGTGATCTGTGCCAGCGCGGCGCTGTCACGACGCGGGATGAAGCGCACATCAAAAGGCGCACGCGGAAAGCCGTACCACTTGCCAGCAGCGCCCCAGGTGAGCGCGCCGGCGCCGGCGGTGCGGCCATGGAAGCTCTGCTCCAGCACCACCACTTCACTGCGGCCGGTGATGGTGAAGGCCATCTTCAGCGCATTCTCGTTGGCTTCGGCGCCCGAGTTCACGAAGAACACGCTGTTGAAGTCCAGCTGCGAGAAACGCACCAGGCGCTGCGCGGCGCGCGTGCGCACTTCCAGCGGCACGGCGTTGCTCTGGAAGTTCAGAGTGCGCGCCTGTTCGGTCAGCGCCTGCGTCCAGCCCTTGTGGCCATAGCCCAGCGCCGCGACCGCATGACCGCCGTACAGATCCAGCACGCGTCGGCCGTCCGCCGTGTTCAGCCACACGCCTTCGCCGGAGATCACCGGCAGCGGATACTGGGCGAACACCGGCGCCAGAAAATCCGGCGCGGCGGTTGCGGTTGCGGGTTGTGCGGACATGTGAGCCTCGTAACGATGCAAAGAGAGCGGATCAGGTCCAGCCAGCGGCTGGCGCAGTGAGACCGGTGGTCTCGGGCAGGCCGAACAGCCGGTTCATCCACTGCACGGCCCCGCCGGCGGCGCCCTTGTCCAGGTTGTCGACCACGCTCATCACGGCCACGGTGCGGCCATTGGTCGCGGCCGACAGATGCGCGTAGTTGCTGGCGACGATGTCCTTCACGCGCGGTGCCGAGTCCAGCACGCGCACGAAGGGCGAATGCGCATAGAACTCACGCAGCGCGCCGATCACCTGGGCGCTGTCCATGGGCTTCTTCAGCACGGCCTGGATGGTGGCATGGATGCCGCGCGCGAACGGACCGGAGTGCGGCACGAAGGCGAGTTCGGCGTCCACGCCGCTGGCGGCCAGCGCGCAGGCGCGCACCTCCGGCGCATGCCGGTGGGCCAGCGCGTTGTAGGAATACAGATCGCTGTGCCGGGTCGGGTGATGCGTGCCCTCGCTGGGTTTGCGACCCGAGCCGGTGCTGCCGGTGACGCCGGAGACGAAGATCTGCGGTTCGGCGATGCCCAGCGCCAGCAGCGGCACCACACCCAGCAGTGTCGCGGTGGCGAAGCAGCCGGGGTGCGCCACATGCGGCGTCTTCAGTTCTTTCAGATGCTCGGGCACGGCGCAGGTGAACTGCGCGATGCGCGCCGGTGCGCCATGCGCATGCTTGTACACGGCTTCATAGGCCGCAGCTGTCGAATAGCGGTAGTCCGCCGAGATGTCCACCACACGCGGCTGCGTGCCGGCCTTTTCGGCTGCACTCAGCAATGAATCGATCAGCGCGGCCGACACACCATGCGGAGCTGCTGCCAGGATGGCGCTCTTCGGCAGCTTGCACAGCAGACTCTCGATGGCGGGCTGCGCCTTGAAGCGCTCCTCCGGATACACGGCGGCCAGATGCGGGAAGGCCTTGCCGATGCTCTCGCCGGGCTGGCTGTCGGAGAGCACGCCCACCAGCTTGAGGTTGGGGTGAGCGGCGATCAGCCGCAGCAGCTCACCGGCCACATAGCCGGTGCCGCCCAGTACGAAGGTGGGGATCTGTTCGCTCATTCCGCAGCCACCGCCGCAGCGGCCTTGGCGCCCAGGCCCACCGCTTCGATGACGGCATCGCCAAGCCCGGCCGGATTGCTGATGGCGTTGAACGCCTTGACCTGCATCTGCTGCTGGATGATGTCCACGCCCACCTGGTTGTCGGTGGAGGGACCGGTCACCACGCAGGGTTCGACCTTGAAGCGCTCGCGCAGCAGCTTCACGCCGCCCCAGGCCGCCACCGGATCGTTGGCCGACAGCACCACGCCGGTGAGCGCCTTGCGGATGGCCTCGTCATCGAGGATGGCGTCCACGCCATAGGTGCCGAGCAGGCCATCGCCCAGCTCGAACACGATGACATCGGGCTTGCCGGCGGACAGTTCCGTCAGCATGGCGCGCGTCAGCGCCGGGCCGGTCTTGGCAGTGGTGGTGATCACGCCCAGGTCGGTGAAGATCATGGTCTTGCGCGCGCCGGCATCCTCGAACGCCAGGATGTCACGACGCAGCGAGACGCCGGTGGCCTTGAAGGCATCGACGATCAGGCCGCGATGACGCATGCGGGCGACGATGGCTGCCGCGGCGGCGGTCTTGCCGGCTTCCATGCAGGTGCCGGCCAGCGCCACCACCGGCACGCCGCGCGTGTCCAGCGGCGCGTTGTAATCCAGCGGCCGGTAGCCGGCGCGCGCCGGCACGCCGATACGCTCGCCCAGATACGGGAACTGCAGCACCACGCCCAGCACCTTGCAGTCGAAGGGTTTGCCCTTGTCCGGCGTGGCCGAGTCGCACACGCCCATCACGCCACCGATGTTCAGCATCTGGATCACGTCGCCGGGCTTCAACGACTTGGGCACATGGCCCGAGTAGCCGAACAGCGCCTTGCGGGTGCCGAGTGCGCCCACGACGATGTCGCCCTTGACCACCTTGGCCATGCGGCCGCTGGTGAGTTCGAGGGTGTTGTAGGTCGACTTGTTGTTGAGGATCTCCGCGACCACCACCACGCCTTCCTCGGCGGGGATGTCTTCGGAAATGCGCAGCTCGTGGCCGAGTGCGCAGGCCTGCGTGATCGAGGCCACCTTATCGACGACAACTGTTTTCATCGGCGTTGTGATTCCTGGAATCTGAATAAAATGGGAACTACTTGCCCGGCTGCGAGGCGGCGGCCTCGGCCAGCTCGCCGGCACGGCGGTGGAACACGCCGGTCAGCGCAACGATCTTGGAGAAGCCCAGCGCATCGGTCGGCGTCCATTCGCCGGCCGCTTCGCCGTACACGCCCTTGGAGGCCGCCATCAGCGAGTACGGCGATTCCACACCGGCCACGAACAGCGAGCCGGGACGGAACTGCACATGCACATCACCCGTGACGCGCGCCTGAGAGGAGAGCAGCAGCGCTTCGATGTCGCGGCACACCGGATCGAGCAGCTGGCCTTCGTGCACCCAGTCGCCGTAGGGCGCGGCCACGCCATCCTTGATGCGCTGCTGGCGCGGCGTCAGCACCAGCTTCTCCAGCTCGCGGTGCGCGGTCAGCAGCACTTCGGCGGCCGGCGCCTCGAAGGCCACGCGGCCCTTGGTGCCGATGATGGTGTCGCCCAGATGGATGCCACGGCCGATGCCATAGGGCGCAGCCAGCGTTTCGAGCTGTTCGATCACTTCCACCGGCGTCAGTTTCTTTCCGTCCAGCCCCACCGGGCGGCCCTGTTCGAAACGCACAGTATGTTCCGCCAGCGGTTGCGGCTTCGTGAAGGCGTCCTTCGACAGCACCCAGGCGCTGTCCGGGATGGTGCCCCTGGAGGTCAGGGTCTCGGTGCCGCCGATGGTCACGCCCCACAGGCCGCGGTTGATCGAGTAGGCGGCGCCGAACGGCGGCACCGGCAGCTTGCGGGCCTGCAGGTATTCGAGTTCTTCCTGGCGCTTGAAGGCGCGATCGCGCACCGGCGCGATCACTTCCAGCTCCGGCGCCAGCGTGCGCAGCGCCACTTCGAAGCGCACCTGGTCATTGCCGGCGGCGGTGCAGCCGTGCGCAATGGAGTGGGTGCCGAGCTTGCGCGCCATCAGCGCGATGGTCTGCGCCTGCATGACGCGCTCGGCGCCCACGCACAGCGGATAGAGCTGGCCGCGGCGCACATTGCCCATGATCAGGAAGCGCAGCACCTGCTCGAAGTAATCGGCACGCGCGTCGATCTGGTAGTGCTCGATGGCGCCCAGCGCCAGCGCGCGCTCTTTCAGCGTCTTCGCGGCCTCGGCATCGATGCCGCCGGTGTCGACGGTGACGGTGATGATGGGGCGCTGGTACTGCTCGGCCACCCAGGGCACCAGGAAGGAGGTGTCCAGACCGCCGGAATAAGCGAGCACGATGGGCTTGGCGCCCGCGGGATACTTCTGCGTCATGGTAATTTAGACTCGGAACAGGGAATGAAGGCGCTCCACCAGCCGCGCCTGGGCGCGCGCATCCGGTGTCGCGAGGAAGATCGTGTCGTCGCCCGAGATGGTGCCGACGACTTCGGGCCATTCGGCCTTGTCGATGGCCACGGCCACGCTGCCGGCCGAACCGATGCTGGTCTTGACCACGGTGATCGAGGGGCCGGCGGGCTGCACCGAGCGCACGAACTGCGCCAGTGCGGCAAAATCGCCATTGGCACGCGAGCTCTCCTCGGGCGGCGGCAGGTAGCGGCCGGCGGCCTTCAGCACGCCCAGCTCGCGCAGGTCCCGGCTCACCGAGGACTGCGTCACTTCAAAGCCATCCCGCTTCAGCAGCTCGGTCAGCTCATTCTGGCCGCGCACGACGCCGCCGCGCAGCAGGCGCAGGATGGCGTTGCGACGGTCGGCTTGCTGATGGTCTAGCATGCGGGCGCTTGCATAAAAGTGCACAGACTATGCATAAAAATGCATTGGCTGTCAAGGATACCGCCCGCGCCGGGGTAGGGGAGTGCCGCGTCCGGCCGTCAACGGTAGATCGGCAGTATGTACGACAGCCTCACCATCTCGTTGCCGGGGTTCAGCCGGGCGACATGGGCGTTGGAAATGTGCTCGAAGCCCAGCGCCAATCGCTGACCGCGGCCGATTTCGCGCGCCACCTCGATGCTGGAGAGGAATTCCAGTGGTGCGCCCAGATTCTGGCCATCGCTGTCGCGCGAGTAGCTGCCCGGGCCACTGCTGAGGGTGCAGAACCAGCGCTCGCCGAAGGCCTGCGTGTACTGCAGCGAGATATTCACGTACTTCGAGTGCTCGGTCCAGCCGAGCATCACGGCGGGGTGAATATTCAGGTAATTCTGATGCAGCCGGTACTCGATGCTGTAGGCGGTACCCACTGCGTCGCGCAGCACGCCGACGTAGCCGGCGCTGAGAGATAGGTAATCGGGCTCCTGCGGGTCACTGCGCGACACCGACTGGGCGGGGCGCGGCTGGGGCAGGCTCTCCGCCATTGCCATGGGGGCGATGACGGATGCCAGGGCAAGTGTCAGGGCGGGGGGTCCCATCCTCCTTGTTGGATGACGTTTCACGACTGTTCTCCTCGTTCGAACCTGTTACCATCCGAGCCAGGAACAATTGGTCATTTGGTATGCCTTTGTAACCAAAATCTTCCGCGTTGAAATACTTTCCCGCAAGTAGGTATCGAAATGTCACCGAGTGATGGCAGCACCGGCCCCTCCGAGAAACCCGCCACCTTCAAACGTACGGACCAGCGCTGCATCGCAGCACGCGAAATACTGGACCGGATCGGTGACAAGTGGAGCCTGTTCATCATTGGCTACCTGAAGGCGCAGCCCATGCGCTTCAACGAGCTGAAGCGCAGCGTGGAAGGCATCTCGCAGCGCATGCTGACGCTGACGCTGCGCGGTCTGGAGCGCGATGGTCTGGTGACCCGCACGCTGTACCCGACGATTCCGCCGCGGGTGGAATACGCACTGACGCCGCTGGGCCGCACCCTGCTGCAGCCGGTCTGCGCACTGGTGGACTGGGCCGAAGAACATCGTCCCTGCATCGAATCGGCCCGTGCCGTGTTCGACGCCGCCCGGGCGGAGCCGCCGCCGGTCTGAGGCGGGCCGGGCGCAGCCCCAACCCGGGGATTTGGCGGTAGCATGCCGTCACCCCATGAATGACGCGTTTACCGACCGCGATATTGCCGCCGCGCTGCAGCGCTACCTGCACGAACACATCCCGCTGTCCGCGGCGATGCAGGTGTCGGTGCTGGCGGTCGACGTGCAGGGTGTGACGCTGGGGGCGCCGCTGGCGCCCAATATCAATCATCGCGCCACAGTGTTTGGCGGCAGCGCCTCGGCGCTGGCCATCCTGTCGGCCTGGGCGCTGCTGCATCAGCGCCTGGCCGGTCTGGATGCCGACCGCCGCCTGGTGATCCAGCGCAACACCATGAACTACGAGCGTCCCATCCTCGGGGCATTCACGGCGCGCTCCTTTCTGCCGCAGCCTGAATCCTGGCCGCTGTTCATGCGCATGCTGGAACGCAAGGCGCGCGCCCGCATCGCCGTGCATGCGCTGCTGGAGTCCGATGGGCAGCGCGCCGGGCTGCTCGAGGGCGACTTCGTGGCGCTGGCCGTGGCGCGGCAAAACGCATGATCGTACTGCAGACCACCGGGTTGCTGATCCTCTCCAATGTCTTCATGACCTTCGCCTGGTATGCGCATCTGCGCAATCTGGGCGATCGGCCCTGGCTGATTGCGGCGCTGGCCAGCTGGGGCATCGCGCTGTTCGAATATCTGCTGCAGGTGCCGGCCAATCGCATCGGCTTCACGCAGCTGAGTCTCGGGCAGCTGAAGATCCTGCAGGAGATCATCACGCTGGCGGTGTTCATCCCCTTCGCCGTGCTGTACATGCACCAGCCGCTGAAGCTCAACTACCTGTGGGCGGCCTGCTGCATGCTGGGCGCCGTGTACTTCGTCTTCAAATGAGCCCCATCCTGAACCTGCCGGGGCTGCGTGATGCGCGCCGCGCCGATCTGGATGCCATGGTCGCCATCTACAACGCCACGATTGCGTCGCGGCAGGTGACGGCTGACACCGAGCCGGTCAGCGTGGCCAGTCGTGAGCACTGGTTCGCCGAGCACTCGGCGCAGAAGTATCCGCTGTGGGTGCTGGAGCGGGATGGCGCCATCGTGGCGTGGCTGAGTTTCTCGGCGTTCTATGGTCGGCCGGCCTATCAGCACACTGCCGAAGTGAGCATCTACGTACATGAGGCCGCGCGGCGTCAGGGCATTGCCACGCAGCTGCTGTTGCAGGCGCTGAGCGCTGCGCCGGCGCTGCGCCTGGACACCCTGCTCGGCTTCATCTTCGGGCACAACGCGCCGAGTCTCGCGCTGTTTGCGCGCCACGGTTTTGCTGCCTGGGCGCATCTGCCGCGCGTGGCGGTGCTCGACGGTATTGAACGGGATCTGATCATCGTCGGCCGGAGGGTGTGATGAGCGTGAGCATCGCCATGGAGCCGCCCAGTGATCCGGAGGTGATCCGGTTGATCGAAGAGCTCGATGCCTATCAGCGTGCGCTGTATCCGGCCAGCAGCTGCCAACTGCTGGACCTGGAGGCACTCAGTGCCGACAACATCCGCTTCTTTGTGGCGCGCGCGAACGGCGAAGCGCTGGGCTGCGGCGCACTGCGTGTGCAGGCCTACGATGGTTATGGCGAAGTGAAGCGCATGTTCGTGCAGCCCAGGGCGCGCGGCCAGCGGCTGGGCTGGCGGCTGCTGGAAGCGATCGAGGCGCAGGCGCGCCGCGAGCAGTGCCAATTCCTGCGCCTGGAAACCGGCATCAATCAGCCTGAGGCGCTGGGCCTGTATCGCGCCGCGGGCTTCGTCGAGTGCGCGCCCTTCGATGGCTACCAGCCCGATCCGCTCAGTGTCTTCATGGAGAAGCCGCTGTGATCGGCCCCATCGCCGGCCTGCAACTGCCGCGTCTGGAAACCCCGCGCCTGCTGCTGCGGCCGCCGCTGCTCGACGACATGGATGGCTGGGCAGCGATGATGGCCGACGCACCCTGTGCGCGTTTCATCGGCGGGCTGCAGCCGCGCGCCGTGGTATGGCGCGCGCTGACCTGCATGGCCGGCGCCTGGCTGCTGCAGGGCTTTGCCATGTTCTCGGTGATCGAGAAATCCACCGGCCGCTGGGTGGGCCGGCTCGGCCCCTGGCAACCCGAAGGCTGGCCGGGACAGGAAGTGGGTTGGGCCATCGCGCGCGATTGCTGGGGGCGTGGCTACGCGCTGGAAGGCGCCGCCGCTGCGATGGACTTCGTGTTCGAGGAACTGGGCTGGGAAGAGGTGATCCACTCCATCGCGCCGGAAAATCTGGCCTCGCAGAAGCTGGCGCAGCGGTTGGGTTCGACGCTGCGTGGGCCGGGCAAGTTGCCGGCTCCTTACGAGAACAACCCCATCGATCTTTGGGGGCAGACGCGCGCGCAATGGCGTGCCGGGAGCGCGGTCCGCGCCGCACAGGGGCAGCGCGGCAGCTGAAACTTCACACCATCCGCAGGCAGGACGGCAGTGTCACGGCCACCGCCTGATCCGTGGCGCGCAGTGCGCCGCTCTTTTCATCCACTGCGTAGACCGCGACCGCGTCGCCGGTCTGCAGCGAAGCCAGCGCCCAGCGGCCGGATGGATCGAAGATCACGCTCCAGCAGGCCGGTGAGCCCAGCAGGGTCTGGCCTGCTGCACTCAGTCGTCCACTGCTGGCATCGATGGCGAAGCAGGCGATATTGCCGGCACCGCGATTGGTGACATACACGAAGCGCCCCGAAGGATGCATGGCGATGTCCGCGGGATGATTGCTGCCGGTGAAGTCGGGCGGCAGCACGCTCAGGGTCTGCAGCAGCGTCAGTGTTCCCTTGTCCTCATTCCAGCGCCAGGCCGATACGGTCGAGTTGCCTTCGCCGGAGGTGTACAGGTAGCGGAACGAGGGGTGGAAGCACAGGTGGCGTGGGCCGCAGCCGCGATCGTCGCTGGCGTAGCCATGCGTGCTCAATGCGCCGGTGGCGGCGTCGAAGCGCAGCACATGGCAGCGGTTGGCTTCAATCTCGCTGGCGATGGCGAAACGCTGCGTGCGCGACAACACGATGGCATGCGGCTTGGTGCGCCCGCCGTCCGCGCCGTTGCCAGAAGCGCTGCCGGGCGCAGCACCCGACGGCACAGCGCCAACCCCTGCCGCTGCCAGCGCGCCCGGCGCCTGCGCCGTGGGCAGCTCGCCACGCGGTTCGCTGCCGATCAGCGCACTGCGCCGGCCCGGCGAGCCATCGGCATCGAGGCGGAAGCACACGATGCTGTGGGTCGAGAAATTGGTGGTCAGCAGGTTCGCGCCACTGCGATCCACCACGCCCACCGTGGGTCCGCCGCCGCCGCTGGGCACGGTGTTCAGTTCACGCAGAGCGCCGCCCTCGATCGCAAAAGCCGTGATGGCATTCTGGCCCTGCACCCGCGTGTTCTGGCCCCGACAGGCATACAGCGTGCGGCCATTGGCGTGCAGGATCAGGTTGACGGGGTTGGTCACCTCGGCGGCCAGGCGCGCGCTGCCCACGCGTCCGCTGCCGGCGTCGAAGTCGAAACTGTAGATGCCGCGGCTGATGTGATCGGCGCCGCGTGTGCCGAACTCGGCCGGAATGCTCTCGCCAGAAGCGTTGGTGTAGCTGCCGACGAACACCTGGCGCATGGCGCCGGCGGCGCGGGCTCGCAGCAGGGGGTGAGCACTGATGGCGGCGGCGGCCGCGATCTGCAGGGCGCTGCGACGGGTGATGGCTGTCATGGCTCGATGTTATGGTAGAAGCTTGGCGACAGACTACACGAGCGCAACGCGCCACGACCATTGTCAGAGCATCAGAGGAATCAGGGGGATCAGGACATGAACAGGATCATTGGCTCTTCGTGTATGGGCTTCTCATCGATGAGTGTGGCGCTGGTCGGCGTGCTGGCGCCGCTCATCACGGCCAGTGCAGCGCAGCCCGCGGTCATTCCGGCCTATATCAGCGCGGCCGTGGCCGACGCCAGCCGGCCCGACAGCGACAGGCAGCGCGATGTGAACCGCAAGCCGGCCGAGGTGCTGGCGTTCGCCGGCGTGAAGCCGGGCGACAAGGTGGGTGAGCTGATGGCGGGTGGCGGCTATTTCACGCGTCTGTTCTGCAAGATCGTCGGCCCGGCCGGGCATGTGTATACGATGAACGTCACCGCCACCAAGCAGATGGATCGCCCGGCGCCGGATGCGCCGCGCCCTGGCCCGGCGCCTGCACCGGCTGCCGCACCCAGTGGTGAGGCCTGCACCAATGTCACGGCCGACGCCAAGCCGGCCGCCCAGTTCGCGCTGCCGGCCGGGCTGGATGTGGTGTGGACTTCAGAGAACTATCACGATCTGCACAACGACATGTTCGGCAAGCCGGACATGCTGAGCTTCGACAGGACAGTCTTCGCGGCATTGAAGCCGGGCGGTGTCTTCATGGTGGAAGACCATGCCGCTGCTGCCGGAGCCGGCGCCAGCGTCACCGAGACCCTGCATCGCATCGACGCAGAGCAGGTGAAGAAGGAAGTGACGGCGGCGGGTTTCGTGTTCGAGGCTGCAAGCAATGTGCTGGCCAACCCGGATGATCCGCATACCGGGAAGACCTTCAGTCTCAACGGCAAGAGCGACAAGTTCCTGCTGCGCTTTCGGAAGCCAGCCAGGTAATCAACGTCAGGGAAATTCCGCACCATGCCGAAAAATCGACTCGAAGCCTTCAGCGATGGCGTCATCGCCATCCTGATCACCATCATGGTGCTGGAGCTGGAGGTACCGCATGAACCCACGGTGGCGGCATTGGCGCCGCTGTGGCCGGTGCTGGCCTGCTACGTCATGAGCTTCGTGTATCTGGGCATCTACTGGAACAACCACCATCACCTGCTGCATGCCGCGCGCCATGTGAATGGCGCGACGCTGTGGGCCAATGCGCATTTGCTGTTCTGGTTGTCGCTGGTGCCCTTCGTCACCGCCTGGATGGGCGAGAATCACTTCGCGTCCATTCCGGTGGCGGCCTATGGCGGCGTGCTGCTCATGTGCGCCATCGCGTACACCATCCTGGTGCGCGTGCTGCTGAAGCTGGAGGGGCGCGACTCCTTCCTGGCACATGCCATCGGCAGTGATCGCAAGGGCAATGCGTCGCTGCTGCTGTATGCACTGGGCATCGTGGTGGCCTGCAAGCTGCCACTGGTGGCCTGCGCACTGTACGTCACCGTGGCCATCATCTGGCTGGTGCCGGATCGGCGCATCGAGAAGCGCCTCGAGCACTGACGGCTACTTCTCGATCGTGTAGACCAGGTCGGCGCTGCGCGCGGTGCCGGCTTCGGTCTTGATGGTCCAGTGATCGCCCAGCGTGTAGCGCATCTTGATGGTATTGATGGCCTCGGTGAGGCTGATGCCGTAGCTGATGTACAGACGCGGCGAGAGATAGCGGCCCAGCACCAGCGAGGTGTCGTTGTCGAGATCCGATTCCACGCTGACATCCTCGATGCCCACCTTGTTGCCGAACTGCTGGGCGAAGATGGCGCTTCCCTGCAGCAGGGCGTTGGCGCGCGCCGAGTTCGAGCCGGTGGTGGTGCTGTCCGTGCTGCTGTTCTGCACGCTCTCCAGTGAACCACCGGCCAGCAGCAGTGAGACGATCTGGCTCTGGGTCAGGGCCGGTTCGGAGAAGAAGGTCATGCGCGGCGCGCGCAGGGTGCCGCGCACATTCACGCCGGCGGTCACGTCCGGGAATTTCTTGGTGGCGCGCAGGTCGATGCCCGGATCGGTGAGCAGGCCGTTGCCGAACAGCAGCCGGCCGCGCTCGATGTCCAGCTTGCGGCCATAGGCGCTGTACTTGCCTTCCTCGACGTTCAGCTCGCCGGTGCCGCGGCTGATGCCGCTTTCATCGCTGCTGACGCTCAGGTTGCCGCTGAGGCGACCGGAGAGACCCTGGGTGTTCAGCGTGACGCGATCGCCGAGCTTCAGCGCGATGCTGGTGGTGACGATGAAGCGCTTGTCGGCCGGCGTCTGTTCCTGGCCGACGATCATCTCGTCGGAGCTGGTCAGTTTGGCGCTGGCCAGCTGTTCGGGCTCCTCCAGACGCGCATAGGGGAGCAGCACTTCACCGGTTACCTCGATGCGCCGCCCCTTGAGCGTCAGATCGACGTTGGGTGAGGCCTGCACACGCGCCTCGGGGATGTTGGCGATGCGCAGATCCGAGCCGCTCAGATGCAGCTTGCCCCAGGGCCAGCCGTCGCGCCATTCGATGTCGCCCTTGACGGCTGCGTTGCCATCGTTGCCGGCGCGCGCCGAACCCTCGATGCCGAGCTTGTTGTCGCTGAGCTGGGCGGTGAAATTCACGGCGCGCAATGCCAGGTTCAGTTCATACAGATCGAACTCGCCGTCGGTGAGGCTCAGCTTGCCGCTCAGGCGCGGCGCCTCCAGTGTGCCGGCCACCTGCATGGTGCTGTCGAGTTTGCCGGCGGCGCGATCGATGTCGGTCACGTAGGACTCGATGTAAGGCAGCGCGTCGCTGTGCAACTCGAAGTTGCCGCTCAGCGGCCAGCCGCGCCAGTCACCGCCGTTGCTGGTGGTCTGCAGGCTGGCCTTGAGGTTGCCGGCGTCGCCGGCATCCAGTGCCGCGCTGGCGCGCCACAGCTTCGGGTCCAGCGCCAGGCTGACTTCGCCGCTGCCCAGATTGAAGGTTTCGATCTTGCCGCTGGCCAGCTGATGCCCGATGGCCGCGTCGGCCAGCGTGGCGCGCAGGGTGCCGTTCCACGGACCATTGGCCACCATGCTGCCGCTGGCATCCACGGTCAGGGTGCCGCGGTATTCCGTGCCCTTGGTGAGGCCCGCCGTCAGTGCCTGCAGCGGCAGCTTCTGCGCATTGAGCTGCACCGTGCTGCGCTGCCGGTCGCCCTCGGCATTGCCGCAGACACGCGCATCGGCGTTGTGCAGACACAGCGGCGCAACGCTGAAGTGTTCGGGCGACCACATCACGTTGGCGGGCGATTCCAGTGCCAGCTGGATCTGATCGCCATCGGTGGCCTGCAGCGTATCCAGCGCCACATGCCACTCACCTTCATTGAACTGACCGTTGCCGCTGGCCTGCACCTGCAGCTGCGGCGTGATCACACGCAGCGTGTCACGGTGCGCGGCTACCGTGCCCTGCGTGCTGAGCTCGATGCGGTCGATGACGCGATTGGCAACCGACAGGTTCTCCAGGCGCAGCTGCAGATCGGCGCGTCCAGATTGCTGCGCGTCGAAGTCCACATTGCCGCGCAAGGAGCCCAGCGTGTGCTGCTGCCACTTCAGGTTGTTGCCGGTGGCCTGCACTTTCAGCACCGGATGCTTCAGATCGCCGCGGAAGGTGCCGCGCGCGCTGAGTTGGCCCTCTGCGCCAGCATTGAGCAGCGCCAGATCTTCCGCCTCCAGCGCAAAGCTCATGTCGGCGTCGCTGGCGCCCATGCGGCCATCGGCTTCGATGCGGGTGCGCCCCAGCTGCACGCGCACATCGCGGAACAGCCAGTCGGTGCCCATGGAGGCGATCTCGGCGTGGCCGCTGGCCGCCTGGCCGCGCACCGTGCCGGCGATGTTGCTGATCTTCAGATCCCGGCTGCCGTCGGCGCCGAACCCCTTGCCCGACGCATCGATGGCGAAAGTGAGCCGGCCGCTGACGGCGGAGCGCAGCTTGGCCGGATCCAGGTTGGCGAGATTGCCCTTGAGCGCCCAGCTCTCCGCGGGCTTCCAGCGTGCTTCGCCGCTGAGGCGGCCATTGCCATCCAGCCATTGCAGCTGCGCGTGCTCGATGGCGAGGCGCTCATGCTCCAGCGCACCGTCCATCACCACACTGATGGGCGGCACCGTCGGCGCATTGAACTGCCCGTCCAGGTGCAGGCGATAGGGCCAGTTGCCTTCCAGCCGGTAGCTGCCCTGCGCGTTCTGCACGGGCGCGGCGCTGTCGTTCAGCGGCCAGCGCAGGTTCTGTACCAGGCCGACGAGGCCCAGTGTCGGTCCGCCGCTGGCGAAGGTGATGGGGCCCGCACCGGTGAGCACCGAGCCCGAGGGTGCATGCTCGATGCGGAAGCGGTGCGCATTGATCGTGCGTTGCCGGTAGTCACCGGCGAACTCCACCTGCAACGGCCCGGATTTCAGTCCCGGCGGTGTCAGCGCGCCTTTGGCGCGGAATTCCTTCACATCGCCATCGAGCTTGAGCTTGCCGGTGATGATGCCGAGCACATTGCCGGCCCCGAACGCCGTGAGATCCAGGCTGTTGACCGCCGCATCGGCCTGCCAGTGCCAGTTGGTGGTCATGGTCAGCATCGAGCCGGCGTAGTGCACGGCGAAGGGCGCGCGGAAGTCGCCGCTGAGATCGAGCTTGTCCAGATCGCCGTCGAACACGAATTCGGTGAGCCATTGCGGTTGCGTACCGCTGGCGGGGATGGTGGCGCGGCCCGAGCCGGTCAGGCCGGTGGGGTGGGCCGAAGTGACGGTGCCGCGCGCCTGCACCTGCGCCACGCCGAAGGCGAAGTCGCTGGAGAACACGCGGATGTCCCTGGAGTGCACCACGCCGCTGGCGGTGATGCGATCGAATTCGCCGCTCCAGCCATTGGGGGCGATCAGCGTGAACACATCGACGCTGGCGCGATCCGCGTAGATGCTCATCAGCGCCGGCAGGAAGCGCGCGCGTGGTTTGGAGTCGTCCTCGTAGTGACGCACCTGCACGATCAGGTGTGCGGCATGCACCTTGGGCACGCGGATGGTCTGCCACAGCAGCGGCAGCAGCGACAGATCGCCCTGCGCGGCGCTGATCTCCACGCGGGTGCGCGGGTGATCGACCACCAGATGCCCGATGCTGAACCCACCGGCCAGTGTGCCGTGCACGCCTTCGATCTCGATGCGGGTCTTGCCGATCTGGCGGTTCATCTGCTGCGCCGCCCAGGCCAGGCCGTTCTCGGTCCACGCCAGGTAATACAGCGCCGCTGCCGGTATCAGCAGCAGGACTGTCAGCGAAATCCATGAGGCATGCAGCAGGCGACGCATGATCAGAGCTTGGGAGAGATGTTCAGGTGGAAACGTGGCCCCGGCAGCTCATCGTAACCCGGCGCGCGCAGCGCCTGGGCGATGTCCAGACCGAAGGTGACCACCGGCAGGCGCCAGCGCACGCCGACGCCCACCGACAGCGCCAGCGGATCGCCGAAATAATTGAAGGCGTTGCCGTAATCGGTGAAGGCCGCCACACCCCACAACCGCGGCAGGTCGCGTTCGAATTCCACGGTGCCGGTGAACAGGTCGCGGCCGCCGATGCGCTCCACGCTGCCGGTGCTGGAGATCTCGGTGGGCGAGAGCGTGTCGTAGCCGAAGCCGCGCACGCTGCGATCGCCGCCGGCAAAGAAGCGGTAGGTGCCGGAGAGGTTGTCGACGCTGTTGACGGCGGTGGCGCCGAGTTCGTTGCGCAACAGCAGGTGCCACTTCGGCGAGAGATCGAAAACCCGCTCGAACTGCAGGTCCAGGCGCAGGAACGGCGCAGAGGCGCCCAGCTCCGGGTGTGAGGCCAGCAGCTGGACGTAGAAGGTGCGTGAGAACAGATCCTCGCCCAGATAGCCTTCGGGCACCGAGGCGTAGGTGATGCCGGGTACGGCCAGATTTTCCACCTGTCGGCCATTCACCGCGTCGCGCGTGACGTTGTGCGCCATGGCGAAGGACAGTACGCGCTGCCAGCGACCCAGCACCTGCGTGATGCTGGGCGTGAGCGAGAGCACCGAGGTGCTCACGCTGTCGCTTTGCACCGAGTTCTCGCGCACCAGGTAGGCGGAGAGTTTCTCGCGCGCCGGATCGCCGAACGGGATGTCGTAACGCGCGATGATTTCCTGGGTGATGTCCGAAGCCTGCAGCTGCACGCGCAGCCGATGTCCAAGCGAATTGACCAGCGGATCGGTGAAGGTCAGCGTGCCGCGCACGTCCGTGTCGGTGCCGTAGCCGGCGCCGATGGAATAGGTGTTGCGGCCGGTGGTCGCCTGGATCCTGATCGGGATCGCCAGCGTTTCGCGGTCCGGGTCGCCGGCGGTCACTTCCACGTTGCTGAAGTAGGTGCTGTCGTCCAGCGCAAACTGCGTGCGCAGCAGCTTCACGGCATCGTAGGGCTCGCCATCGTTGTAGCGCAGATAGCGGCGGATGTTCTTCTCGCGCACCGCACTTTGCTGGATGGTGGTCGCGCCGAAGTGGTAGCGGCGGCCGGTCTCGATGGCCAGGTCGATGTCGGCCTCGTGCGTGGCGAGGTTCACGCGCAGTTCGTTGCGCAGCATGCGCGCGTCCATGTAGCCGTTGCTGGCGGCGACCCGCTGCAGCGAGCCTTTCAATGTCTCGTAGGCGCCGTGGTCGAGCTGCTGGCCGGGCTGAATGGTGGGGTGTTCCGCCAGTGTCTGAAAACTCGGGTCGCTCTGACCTTCGCCCTCCACCACCACTGACACGGTGTTGACGTGCACGGCCTGGCCGGGCTCCACCTTGATGTCGACCCGCCAGTCCTTGCTGCCCTCCTGCTTCAGGTGGGCATCGACCCTGGGTTCGTAATAACCGAAGGGTCGCAGCGCATTGCGGGTCTCGGTGTCGACGCGGCCGAACAGGCGCTGCACGGCATCCTCTTCCAGGCGATCGCGGTCCTTGTAGCGCTCCACGCTCAGCAGGGCCTGCACGTTGCGGCGCAAATCGCCGTCTATACCGCTGATTTCAATCTTGATTTCGGCCCTGGCCAGCGAGCAGGCGCTCACGCACAGCGCCACGGCCACGGCGGCACGCACGACAGCCCGCCGAGGAGCAGAGCGCAGATTCATGCCCGGTGGACTGATCAAGATTGCGCTGAGTTCAGTTCATTGGCAGCGCCCGGCCGGTGGCCTGCGCATACCAGGTGGCGATGAGGTGCCGGGCGATGGTGTGACGCGGCGGCAGCATGGCGGGTGGTGCCTGCGTCAGTTCGTCGGCATGGAACCAGCGCGCATTCTCCAGTTCGCCGTCGAGGCGGATGGCACCGCGCTGCGCCGTGGCGTGAAAGCCCAGCATCAGCGAGGAGGGGAAGGGCCACGGCTGCGAGGCGAAGTAGCTCACGGCACTGGCTTCGACGCCGGTTTCCTCGCGCACTTCGCGGATCACGGCGTCCTCCAGGCTCTCGCCCGGTTCGACGAAACCGGCCAGCGCCGAGTAACGGCCCGGCGGCCAGCTGGCCTGGCGGCCCATCAGCACGTAGGAGCCATCGCTGACCAGCACGATGATGGCCGGGTCCAGCCGCGGGAAGAACACTTCGCCGCAGGGGGTGCTGGTGCAGGCCAGCGCGTGGCCGGCGCTTTTCGGCTGGGTGGGGGCACCGCACACGCCGCAGTGGCGATGCCGGGCGCGCCAGACCTGCAGCGCGCGCGCATAGCTGAGCAGATTCACCTCCGCTGCGGACAGCAGCGGCAGCATGGGCCGCAGCTCCTCGAACCCGCTGCCCTGGGGCAGGCCGGCGGCATCGCCCACCTCCACCAGCACATGGCGGCGACCGTCGATCCAGCCCAGCTGGATCAGTTGCGTGGTGCTGGCGCTGCGCACCGCCGGATGGCTTGCGTCCACATAGGCGATGGACGCCGGCTCGCGCCGCACCAGCTGCATGGAGCCCTGCGCCAGGAGGAAGACGGCGCCGCCATCGTCCAGGGCGGCCTGCGGCCAGGCCGGGTCGTCACGCGTTTCGGCGCGGCGATCCAGACAGGCGCCCGAGAACGGATTTGGCGACGGCGTAGGCACGCGGATTCTTCCTGATACGGCCAGTCAAGGAGCTGGAATTCTAGCAGTTTGCCACTGCCTGCCGCGGGGCGAAGCTGTGTCCGGATGGTGACAGTGGAGCGCGGACACAGCGCCGTGCCTGCATCGCCATGGAGAGCGGCTTACGCAAACTTCACAAGGGTGCGCGGGCGCTGGGCCGTATCTGCCAGTTTGGCCTTGCCGCGACAGGTGATGAACGATGCGATTCGGGAAACATGCCGGAGGTTGGTTGGGTGCGCTGGCAGGTTCTGTGCCCGCCAGTCTGGCGTTGATCGGCGCAGTGTCAGCCGGTCTGGTGCCCATCATTGCGCAGGCCGCAGACAGCCCGGCGCCCGCGGCGGCGGATGCGCCGGCCGGCCAGCTGGAGGAGGTGACCGTCACCGCCGAGCGCCGCGACCTGATCGGCACGGCGACCACGGCCAGCGAGGGCGTGGTCGTCAATGACGAGCTGGCGCTGGCGCCGGCCTTCCGTCCGGCGCAGCTCATCGAGACCGTGCCGGGCCTGGTGGCCACGGTGCACAGCGGCGAGGGCAAGGCCTCGCAGTACCTGATGCGCGGCTACAACCTGGATCATGGCACCGACATCGCGCTGTACGTCGATGACATGCCAGTCAACGAACCCACACATGCGCATGGCCAGGGCTATGCGGACATGAATTTCCTGATCCCGGAGCTGGCCACCAACATCTCCTACACCAAGGGTACCTACTACGCCGACGAGGGCGACTTCGCTTCGGTGGGCTCGGTGCACATGAGCCTGCTCGACACCCTCGACGATCAGGTGGCAGTATCCGCCGGCAGCGATGGCTACCGGAGGCTGTTCAGCGCCGGCTCGCGTGGCGTGGGCGATGGCAATCTGCTCGGTGCGCTGGAGCTGAAGCACTACGACGGCCCGTGGGTCAGCGGTGATGACAACCAGGTGGCCAAGGCCGTGCTGCGCTGGAGCAGCGGCACCCCTGCGGACGGCTACTCGATCACCGGCATGTTCTATCACGGCACCTGGAATGCGAGCACCGACCAGCCCGAGCGCGCCATCGACGCGGGGCTGATCAGTCGTTTCGGTTCGCTCGACCCTACCGATGGCGGTCAGGCGCAGCGCGCCAGCCTGACGGCGCAGCTGCATGAGGCAGTCGGTGGCGGCGAGCTCGCCGCCAATGCCTACGCGGTCAGCAACCGGCTGACGCTGTGGAACAACTTCACGCACTACCTGGTGGATCCTGTCGACGGCGATCAGGAAGCGCAGCACGAGGATCGCGCCACGCTGGGTGGTGATCTGAACTACACGCGCTCCGCATCCCTGGCCGGCATCGACAATGACTGGCTGTTCGGCGCGCATTCGCGGCTGGACTTCAACGATGTCTCGCGCCTGCCCACGCATGAGCGCGAATACCTCACGCAGGCCGAGCTGGATGCAGTGGATTATCCGTCCAGCTTCATCGAGCGCGACCAGGTGCGCCTGAACAGCGTGGCCGCCTACGCCCAGGCCACCACGCACTGGAATGCGCTGCTGCGCACGGTGCTGGGGCTGCGCGAGGACTATCAGTACGGCAGCGACACCGGCACCAATGCCGGTTCTGCGCAGGAGGCGCTGTTCGAGCCCAAGTTCACGCTGATCGTCTCACCCAGCGATCGCGCCGAGTTCTACGCCAGCGCGGGGCGCGGCTTTCACAGCGACGATCTGCGCGGCGTCACGCAGGCCGCCGCCAGCGGTCAGGCGGGCGCACCGCTGCTGGCCAGCCAGACCGGCGAGGAACTGGGGGCGCGGTTGGAATTTGCCCGCAACCTGACGGCCACGCTGGCGCTGTACAACCTCGATGCGCAGTCCGAGACCACCTACGATCCGGATGCCGGCATCGATGGCGCCGGCCCGGCCAGCCGCCGCTACGGCTTCGAGCTGAACATGACCTACCAGGCGCTGCGCTGGCTGGAGCTGTATGGCAGCTACTCGGCCAACCATGCGCGCTTCAAGACCGCCTTTGATGACGGCACCGGCCATGTGGGCTACTTCCTGCCCAATGCGCCCTTCGCCACCGGCTCCTTCAATGTGTACGTCAAGGATCTGGCCAGCTGGAGCGGCGGACTGGAATACCGCTACCTGGGCAGCTTCCCGCTGTCGGCCGACGATGTGATCCGCGGTCGCGGCTACGGCGAGTGGAACGGCGATGTCAGCTATGCCTTGAGCCATGGCTGGAGCGCAGGACTGGGGCTGTACAACGTTCTCAACACCCACGCCAACAGCGCCGAGTTCTGGTACGTCGATCGCCTGCAGGGTGAGGCCAGTGCAGGCGTGGCCGACGAGCATGTGCATCCGCTCGAGCCCTTCAATGTGCGTGTGACCATCAGCAAGCGGATCTGAACCGGCGCTGCCTCAGCCAAGACAGTGGTGGCAGTGGGGCGGGCGCAGCGCATAGCGATCGCAGATCACCTGCGCGCCGCAGCCGGCGCAGTTGCGCAGCACCAGCTCCTCGCTGCAGGCCAGCTGTGTGACCAGCAGCACGGCATGCTCGAAGGAGATCTGCGGCGCAGTGCTCTGCTGCCGGTAGATCTCGAAGGCATGGCACAGCAGGCCGCCGCGGCCCACGCCCGGCAGCTGGCGGCGCGCATCGCTCAGCGGCGCGGTGGGTAGCGCGCCGAGGATGGAGCACAGGCTGGCCAGCAGCGACGCCTCACAGCGCACGCGTGCCGAGCGCGTGAAATAGCCGGTCTGCTGCGGCGACTTGCCGCGATGGCGCACCGGCCGGCTGCGCCCGCCGCTGTTCATGTAGGAGCGATACAGCTTGCGGATGCGGTCGTCGCTGAGGCCGGTCCAGACCCGGATGGTGCGGGTGCGCGCTTCGTTCTCGATGAAGCGCAGCGCCAGGTCGTAACGCGAGCGGTCGCGGCTGTAACGGTCGTCGCAGATGCGCATATGCCCTCCCTGGGCAAGTGGGGTGGGGTTAAAATTTGGTGAAATTCTCCCAAATCTGATATTTGCTTCCAAGCCCGCTGCGCCCACGATATTTCGCGCAAACAGGGAGGAAGGCGATGCACGAGCAACAATTGAACCTGCCGCTGGGCCTGCCGGGCAGTGCTCCCATCTGGGACGCCGCGGTGCTGGAAACGCTGGCGGAGCTCAATGAGCAACTGCTGCAGCGGCTGTGCCGGCTCGCCTCCCTGGAGCGGCCGGCACCCCTGTTGCGGGCGCTGCTGCCGCAGTGGCGGGCGCTCGATGCCGCCGCCTGCCGCGCCCTGGCGCAAGGACCGGTGCTGCTGCTCGATGCGGGCCTGGCCGAGCCAGCCCGCTGGCATCTGCTCAGCGCGTCCGGGGTTCAGGATGCCGATGTCGGGCCCTCCGGCAACCTGTATTTCGCGGATGGCGCCGGCATTGCATTGCTGCGGCGGGTTCTGGTGCTGGCCTGGCATCTGGCGCGCGCCAATCCGCTGGCGGGTCGGGTGGCCCTGGGCATGAGCGGGCCCTGCGCCATGCGCCTGGCCTGCTGCCGGCTCGACGAGCTGGAGCGGCTGGCCGAAGGCCGGCCCGAGTGGATCCGTCCGCGTTGGGAAGCGCGTCCGGACATCTGGCAGCCGCTGCTGGAGGCGGCGCTGCAGCCGGAGCGTCCGGCGCTGCGTCACCTGCGCTGGCGCGGGGTGCAGCTGCTGGCGGCGAGTTTGCAGGCGGCGGAGCAGGAGGGTGGGCGTGGCAGGTAGCGAGGGGCTGATCCTCATCAGCATGCATAAAGCGAATGGGAGTCGCGGCCCCGTAATGGCTATTGCTGCAAGCGGCGCATGGCCACGTGAACCACTCATGGAGATGGCATAACGGCGTCGGTGTGCTACCGTCCGGTACCGTTTTCCCACTTGCCCGGGCGTTCTACGCCGCGACCTCCCGGCGCAGCGATCGGAGTGCGCTTGCCCACAGCAGATCAAAGACTTGCGGCCCTCTCGGTGCAGGGGCTGACCAAGACCTACCACAATGGTGTCCAGGCCCTCAAAGGCGTGGATCTGGAAGTCGAGCAGGGCGATTTCTTCGCGCTGCTGGGCCCGAACGGCGCCGGCAAGACCACGCTGATCGGCATCATGACCTCGCTGGTCAACAAGAGCGCTGGCACGGCCACCGTGTTCGGCTACGACCTGGATAAGCAGCTGGAGCTGGCCAAGAGCTGCATCGGCGTGGTGCCGCAGGAGCTGAACTTCAACCAGTTCGAGACGCCGCTGACCATCGTGGTCAACCAGGCGGGTTTCTACGGCATTCCGCGCCCCGTCGCGCGCCAGCGCGCCGAGAAGTACCTCAAGCAGCTGCAGCTCTGGGAGAAGCGCAACAGTGCCGCGCGCGGCCTGTCCGGCGGCATGAAGCGCCGCCTGATGATTGCGCGCGCGCTGATGCATGAGCCGCGGTTGCTGATCCTGGATGAGCCTACTGCCGGCGTGGACATCGAGATCCGCCGCTCCATGTGGGAGTTCCTGCGCGGGATCAACGAGCGCGGCACCACCATCATCCTGACCACGCATTATCTGGAGGAGGCCGAGAGCCTCTGCCGCAACATCGCCATCATCGACAAGGGCCGCATCGTCGAGCGCGACCGCATGGGCAACCTGCTGCGCCGGCTGCAGACCGAAACCTTCGTGTTGAACGCGCGCGGTGTGCTGCCGGCGACGGTTGCGGTGCCCGGCTTTGGCATCACGCGGGTGGACGATCACACGCTCGAGGCGGAAGTGTCCAAGGAACAGAACCTCAACGATGTGTTCGCCTCGCTGTCCGCGCAGGGCGTGGAAGTGCTGTCGATGCGCAACAAGGTGAACCGTCTGGAAGAGATCTTCATGCGTCTGGTCGAGAACAAGGTGGCGAACCATGGCTGACGGTTCCGTGCCCGCCGCGAACGATCCGCAGCTGCGCCAGTCGCTGCGCAACGCGCGCTGGATCGGCTTTCGCACCATCATCATCCGCGAGTACAGCCGCATCGTGCGCATCTGGGGCCAGACCCTGGTGCCCTCGGCGGTCACCGCCACGCTGTACTTCGTGATCTTCGGCAACCTGATCGGTCAGCGCGTCGGCCCCATGGGCGGCTACGGCTACATGCAGTACATCGCGCCGGGCCTGATCATGATGAGCGTGATCACCAACTCCTACGGCAACGTGGTGTCCTCGTTTTTCGGCGCCAAGTTCGGCAAGCATGTGGAAGAGCTGCTGGTCTCGCCGTTGCCGAACTGGATCATCCTGGCCGGCTACGTGGGCGGCGGCCTGTTGCGCGGCCTGATGGTCGGCGCCGTGGTCACCGTGGTCTCGCTGCTGTTCGCGCGCCTGCCGGTGCATCACCTGGGCCTCATCATCGCCGCTGTGGTGCTGACCTCGGCTGTGTTCTCGCTGGGCGGTTTCATCAACGCCGTGTTCGCGAAGAACTTCGACCAGGTGAACTGGATTCCCTCGTTCGTGCTCACGCCGCTGACCTACTTCGGCGGCGTGTTCTATTCGGTGTCCATGCTGCCGGACTGGGCCCGCGTGCTCTCGCATGCCAATCCCATCCTGCACATGGTGAATGCCTTCCGCTACGGCTTCCTCGGTACCAGCGACGTCAGCGTGCCGCAGGCGTTCGGCATCATGATCGGGCTGGTCATCGTGCTGTTCGCGTTTGCGCTGCGGTTGCTGAATCGCGGGACAGGGATCAGGGACTGAGGGCCGTTGGCGCGGGGTCGTGGTGGCGGTGCGGAGCCCCTGCTGGCATCGCCGGACTGATGTTTTCCCGCGCGTTATCTCGCCGCGCCAGTCGATGCACGCCGCCCGTGCCGTGGGGAAATTTGAACTGCGTTAATCATCGCGTTGGAGAGCCGGATGACGGCATCCCGATGGCGGCTTGCGTGCCAAACGCGCGGGAAAAATCATCCGGCGATGCCAGCAGGCGCTCTTCAGCGTCGCCGCGCGACTCCGGACTCAATTCCGGAGTCTCCGGATCATGATCCAGCCATCGCGTGCGCCGGCTGCGGCGCATGATGGGCGCGGTCGCATAAATCTGCGTCCGCGGGCGGGAGTGCCCTGAAGTCCGGGACGGTTTTTCAGCGCGTGCCGCTCGCAAGCCGCCACAGCGCCGTCGTCTTCCGCCTCCCCAACGCATTGTCCAATACAGTTCAAATTTCCGCCCGGCACGGGCGGCGTGCTTCGACTTGAGCGCAGTTTCAATCACGCGCAGAAAAAGCCGGCCCGGACTTCAGGGCACTTCCGCCCTCCGACTCTGACTCATAAACCCCCCTCCCATCTGCGCAGTGCCTCACCCGCTCCGCGCGTGATAGCTTTCCCCCATGACCTACGAATACAGCGCCACCACCGGGCGGATGGAGATCCCCAATCCCTACCGCCTCGACAACCTTGCCCTGTTCATCGCCGGCAGTTGCGCGGTGCTCGCCGGACTGTGGCTGCTGATCGCTGAACGCCAGGCGCTCAGCGGCGCCAGCGACGCCAGCCTGAAGGGGTTGCTGGTGGGCCTGGCATTGCTGGCAGCGGGACTGACAGCCATCGGTCGCGGACTCACGCAGCTGCGTTACTTCTTCGGCCGCGGGCGGCCGCGCGACCTGACCGACAGCTGGCCGTCGGGCGAGGGGCCGCGGGCCATCTCCGAGAACCTGCGCCAGGGCGCGCTGCCCTATGCAGAACCCAAAGGCGCGATGAGCGGGCTGGTGCACAAGCTGCTGCCCTCGCTGATCTTCGCGCCCCGCCACGTGCGTTACGCGGCGGAGACGCAGTTCGCCAACCTGCTGCTGACGGCGGCCTTCCTGATCGGTCTTTCCAGCACCTACTTTCTCTATGACAGCCCGGTGATCCGGGTGTGGACGGCCATCGTGTTCGCGGCGCTGGCCTATGGGTCGGTGCTGGCGCCGTTCCTGCGCCGGGATGCCACCTTCACCAGGGCGCGCTCGGGCATCTGGCTGATCGTGGTCATCATCGTGGTGCCGGTGCTGCTGCCGCCGCTGCTGTCGGGGGTGGTGCGCTCGCTGCCGGATCTGTCCTCCTTCAGCATCGGCCGCACGCTGCTGCTGTCGCTGAGCATCATGCTGGTGGCGCAGGTGCTGTTCTTCCTGGCGCTGCTGCGTCAGCTGCGGCCGCCGCCGGCCATCAACATGGCCTGCGAGCAGCGCACGCCCAGCATCAACGCCAATCCCTCCAAGCTGTTCGAAGAACTGGAACGTCTGCAACAGACGCGCTGGGTGGAGGGCATTCCCAACCGCCGCTACTTCGTGGGCCGGCCGCCGGAGAGTTTCAATCAGCAGTCCGGTTCCTTCCGCGGCGATCTGCTCGAGGAGTCGCAGCCCTTGCCGGCTGGCGGTGTGCCCACGGCATTCTCCGAGCTGCTGGCCACGCCGACTACGCGCTGGGCCGCGGCGCTGACGCTGCTGGGCGCAGCGACTTACTGCGCGGCCATTCTCGCCGCAGCCATCTGCGGCAAGCTGCCGGTCGGCAGTGCGCAATGGCCGGGTACCGCCATTCTCACCCTGGTGCTGGCGCTCACCGGCCACTACTGCCGCCTCAGTGGCCGCGAGCTGTGGAGCCGCATCGACTTCCAGTCGCTGCTGCTGTGGGTGGAGATCGCTGGCAGTTATGAAATCGCCGATGTGCAGGTGGGCAATCAGCTGACCACCGGCATGATGAGCTCAAAGCGTGTCATCAACGTGGAATCGATGACGCTGCGTGTGTGGGCCGCGGAGATCGATACCGTGGTATTCGGCAAGGATGATGTGCGCGACTGGGTGGGCATGCGCGGCCGGCCCGATGTGGCCAGGCTGGTGGCCGATCATCTCGAGGCCTTCGCTGCGCGCGCGCCCAGTATCGTGGCGCCCACGGGTGGTACCGATCTGGAGCGACTCAATGCCCTGAGCCGGATCCAGCGTCATCTGGGCAATCCGCCGGCAGCACCGCTGCCGCTGGCGGCAGATGCAGCCGTGACAACCTCGATGCAGGCCGGTGGCAATGCCGTGGCCGGTGGCAATGCCGTGGCTGGTGGCGCGGGCGCCGCGTTGCACTGCCCGAATCCGGCCTGTCGTCAACCGGTGCAGGCGGGACAGCTCTATTGCAGCTTCTGCGGCACGCGTCTGGCAGCGGGCGCCTGAGCTCTTCGGGCCCGTCGCAACGGCCTCATTGCGCAGTGTCGTTGCGCAAGGAGGTGAGTCTCTGGGCCCAGTCGGCCAGGGGCAGCGCAGCGGTCAGGGCGGCGCTGCTCAGGCCGCGCAGCTGGGCGGCGGCATTGCGTGGTTGTCCGATCCGCAGATAACCCTGCGCCAGCCAGTAACGCGTCAGCTGCCCATCCGGGCTGTCCGCGCCCAGCAGCGCATCGAGCTGGATGCGCAGGGCGTTCAGCGCGGCCATCGGGCCCGGGGCATCGGCCGCCGTGGTGCGTTCCAGCTCGATGACATGCAGCGCGCGCGTGGCGCGCAATGCATCCACATGCGTGGGGCTGATGGTCTGCAGCAGCGTGCGCCCGCGCTCCAGTTCCGTACTGGCCGTGTCCGGATGGCCGATCACCATGTTCAGCTGGCCGGCTTCCACCAGCGCCGTGCCGGTGGTCAGCGGATCGAGCTCGCCGACGCCGGCAATCACGCCCTCCAGGCCATCGTGCAGCGACTGCTCGGCTTCGTTCGTGCGGCCCAGCGCCGCCAGCGCACGCGCCGCGCCGATGCGCGTCATGCCCAGCAGCGCCGGCCCGATGTCATCGGTCTGGTAATGCGCCTCGAGCAGGCCGCGGTACTGCGCCTCGGCAGCGGTGAACTCACCCTGGCAGGCGAGCGCATCGCCAATCATGCGGCGGATGTTGAAGAGATCGTAGGCCACATAGTCGGCATTGTTGCCGCGGGTTGGATAGAGGCGTTCGGCCTCGTGCGCCACGCGCAGCAGGCCGGTGCAGTCACGGCGCGCCCAGTACAGCTCGGCCCAGGTGGTGCTCGAGGTAGCGGACAGCAACTGCGCATGCCGGCCCTGCGCGAGCCCGGCATCGGCACTGCGCAGCCAGCGTTCGGCTTCGCCCAGTTGCGTGGCGCCGAGCAGCGTCGAGGCCAGGCCATATTCGGCGTCGAGCGTGCGATCGTCGCGCGCACCATAGCCGCGCTGGGTCAGCGCCACTGCCAGGCGCTCCTGTTCGATGGCATTGCGATAGTCGCCCAGCCCGAGCAGGCCCTCGCCGATGCCGTAGCGGATCCAGCCCTCGGAGCCAGGATCATCGGCAAAGCGTTGTCCGGCGGTCTTCGCTGCGCTGATGAGTACGCGCCGCATCGAAGGGTCGGTGTCGGTATCCGTCTTCAGCGCGCCGGTGTTCGCCAGCACGTCCCAGTTCAGGAAACGGTTCACCTTGGCGAGCCGGTCGCGCGAGGCGCGCACGTCGCGATACAGCCACAGCGAAATGCCCAGGCCCACGGTGAGGCTCACCAGCAGCGCCACCAGCCACGGTCGCCGTGCCCGGCTGCGGCGCAGGGCTTCATGCGCGCGTGTGCTCGCCGCAGCTTCATTGCGCTGGCGTTCCTGCTCGGCGCGCCGCGCCGGCAGTGTGCGCAGGCGCTGCACCAGCTCCTGCGCGCTGGCCAGGCGATGCGCCGGATCGCCATCGGTGGCCGCTTCGATGTCCGCGCACAGCAGTTCGTCGCCGATGTCGCGCTGCCAACCCGGCACCAGTGGCCGGTTCAGATCGCCCACCAGCAGCTGGTACAGCATGATGCCCAGCGCGTAGACGTCACTGCGGATGCTGGGGCTTCGGTTGGCGAGCAGTTCCGGCGCCAGGTACAGCGGCGTGCCGCTGCTGTCGCTGCCGGCCGGTGTCTCGCGCGTCAGACCCAGCCGGGTGATGCCGATCTCCGCCAGCCGTTCCGGATCGAGCAGCCGGCCGCTGCCAAAGTCCGTCAGGCGCAGCTGCCAGATGCCCGCTCCAAGTTCGCCGACCAGCACGTTGGCGGGTTTCAGATCCTTGTGCAGCACGCCGACACTGTGGGCGGCGGCCACCGCCTCGGCCACCTGCAGGAACAGCGCCAGCCGCTGGCCGCGCTCCAGTCGCGCCAGCTGTTCGTCCTGCCGGGCCCAGCGCGCCAGATCCAGGCCGCCGTATTCGCTCTCCAGGAAGAACGGCGCCGTCTCGAAATTCCAGTCGATGATGCGCAGCAGATCCTCGCGCGGTCCGAGGCTGTCGTGCAGTACGCGGAACAGCGTGGCTTCGCGCTTGAGGTTGGCCAGCTGCTGGCCATCGCGTGCGAACTTGTAGACGCGCGCCTCCCGGGTCTTGGTATGACGTGCCAGCCAGGCTTCGCTCTGCAGCGAGGCGCCCAGCTGTCGCTCCAGGCGGAAGTTCGGCCGCTCCGGCACCAGCTGGCCGATGCGCAGATCGATCTCGCTGGCCAGATCGCGGCCCACCGCGATGCGCTCCACCGGGCCGTCGAGCCGGTAGCCCACGCGCGCCAGGGTGACGATGCGCGCCGCGTTTTCCTCGCCCAGCGCGGCACGCAGCTTGGCCACGGCATTGGGCAGCACGTTTTCGCCGGTGAGGCGGCCCTGCCAGACGGTGTCCAGCAGCTCCTCCTTGGTAACCACTTCATCCGCATGCGCCGCCAGCAGCGCCAGGATCTCCAGGGGCTTGCGCTGGATTTCGATGCCCAGGCCGCTGACGCGCAGTTCCCCGCGCGCCTCGTCCAGTTCAACGCTGCCAAATCGGTATCTGAACAAGAGCCGCCCCCGAAATCGCCCTGACCCATGGGCTCGCGTCCATGAGAGCCGTGCCATGCCTTGCAACCGCGCAAGAGGGCTCAAGTCTACTGGCGGAGCGCAGAAGTTAGGAATGGGTTAGCCCGGCGTGAAGATTCGACGACCGTTTCCGGGGCAGGCTTCGGCCGGTGACAGCAAGCATGCTTCATCCTCCGCCGGCGCCGCAGGCCCTGTTCAATGGTCTGGAGGACCCGCTGTTCCTGATCGATGCCCGCCGGCGCCTGCTCCAGCACAACGAAGCGGCCGAGCGGGTGCTCAAGGCCCGCACCGCTCTGCGCAGCCACGCCGGTCTGCTGGCCTTCACCGATCCGGACACGGCCACGCGGCTGGAGCGCGTCATGGCGGAGTACGGCACGCAGGCAGTCGAGGCCTGGCAGAGCCGTGCGCTGCGCGTCCCCGCCACGAGCAGCGGTTGCGACTGGCTGGCGGTGCTGACGCCGCTGGCCGGTGTATGCCATGAACCGCATTGCCTGCTGCATCTGGTGCGTCGCGCCGGAGGGCGCAGCCTGCCGCGGCGCGCGCTGCGGGATCTGTTTGCGCTGACCCCCAAGGAGCTCGATGTGGTCGAGCAACTGCTGGCCGGCAAGCCGCTGCGCGAGGCGGCCGGGGTGTTGCGGCTGTCGTACGGCACCATCCGCGTCTATCTGAAGCAGATCTTCTTCAAATGCGAGGTCTCCTCGCAGACCGGGCTGGCGCTGCTGGTGCAGCGGCTGTCGCTGCTGTCCGATTTCTTGAGCTAATATCGCCCGGCTCGTAGCCGGGATGGTCCGATGAAAATTTTCAGGGAGAAAAACATGTCTGGCAATGGCGTGAAGCATTGGCTGGCCGCGGCAGCGGCCATGGGTGTGGCGGCGGGCGCAGCCCAGGCGGCCGAAAAGGACACCAAGGACCCCGTCATTCCGACCTGCGATCACAAGATCGGCACGTTGGCGGTGACCGAACCCGAGAACAAGTGGTGGGTGGGTTTGAACCTCGAATCGCCGGAAGCGCTGATCAAGGTTTTTGTTTCGCAGTCCAAGTGTTTCACGCTGGTGGATCGCGGCAAGGGCCTGCAGGCGGCGCAGGCCGAACGCGCGCTGGCCGGCTCGGGTGAGATGCGCGGTGGTTCCAATGTCGGCAAGGGCCAGATGAAGGCGGCCGATTACGTGCTGGTGCCGGACGTCGTCAACCAGAACGCCAACTCCGGTGGCAAGAGCATCGGCGGCCTGCTCGGTGGCCTGGTCGGCGGTGTGGCCGGCGCGGTCATGGGCGGCATCAGCCTGAAGAGCAAGACCGCGGATGTAGTGCTGACCCTTACCGACGTGCGCTCCACCGAACAGATCTCGCTGCAGCAGGGGCACGCCAAGAAGACCGACCTGGGCTGGGGCGCAGGTGGCGGCGCCTTCTTCGGCGGCTTTGCGGCCGCGGGTGCCAGCAGCTACGCCAACACCGAGATCGGTCAGGTGGTCACCAAGGCCTATCTGGACGCCTTCACCAAGCTGGTCGCGGACGTGCAGCAAATCCAGCCGGATGCCAAGGCCGACAACGTGCAGCAGTCCACCTCCATGGCCAAGCCGGGCAAGCTCTTCGAGAAGCCTGATCTGAAGTCCACCGTGGTACGCGATCTGGATGTCGGCATGCAGCTGTATCCCACCGGCGAGAAGCAGGGGCCGTGGTGGAAGGTGCAGGATGAACTCGGCAACGAAGGCTGGGTGCAGTCGGCGCTGATGCAGCTGGCGAAGTAAGCGCTGCGCCAAGCGAGCGCGGCCGCCGCGCGCGACGCGTCTGTGATCGCAAGGTCACAGGCGCGTTTTCATTTCCGGCCACGATGTTGAGTTCCTCCCAATTGGGGCTGCAAAGACCGCCCTCGTCCGTGGTGCACTTTGTCCTCGGGAGCGGCGGTCAACGGTATCGGGAGGCAACATGATTCATCGCGGACGGATCCTGCGCGACATCAGCCAGGGAGACGGGCTGGTGTTCGTCAACAACAACCAGTACAGCTTCGGCGCGGATCGCTGGAAGGGAGCCAGTGCGCCGCAGGCGGACATGCTGGTGGATGTGGACATCGACGCCAATGGTCATCTGGTCGCGGTGCAGTTCGCGGACCCGGCCGCCGTGGCGCGCGAGCAGGCTGCGAAGCTCGCCAACGCTGCCGGCGCCACGGCGCAGCGCGTGGCCACGGAGTTCAACCAGCGTGGCCTGCCGTTCATCAAGGCCTATGCTGCGCTGATCGGCACGCCGGTGCTGGTGGGCATGGGTCTGTTGCTGCTGGGCTGGTTCTTCTTCGCCACTTTCAGCATCAGCTTCATGGGGCAGGGTCTCAGCGTCACCTACTACAACCTGATGGCGTTGCTGAACAATCCGCAGGATGCGCAGCGCGCGCTCATGAGCGGCGCGGGAGGTGGCGCTGGCCTGTACGGCTTCATCACCTGGCTGGCGTGGCTGGCGCCCCTGCTGCCTGCGTTCTTAAAGCATCCGAAGATCCGCTACGCGTACTGCGCGCCGCTGGCCTGGATGGTGCTGGCCGCGCTGGCGGGCTACCTGAAGGTGCATTCGGCTTATGCCCAGGCCAGCGAGATGGCCGGCAACATGGGCGGCGACTACCAGCGCATGGCGCGGGGCATGGCCGGCCAGGCCATGGATGCCTTCCTGCAGATGGTCTCCGTGGGGCTGGGCTTCTATCTGGCAGTAGCCGGGGCGCTGTGGCTGGCCTGGCTGGGGCTGAGGCGGCCCGCCGCGGTGCAGAGTTAGCGGTTCAGGGAGCCCCTTGCACCAAACACGGACGGTGTCGTTCGCAGGAACAGCCCGGGTCTCAGGAAGAGGTCGGCCGTGTGTGCAGGGGGCTTCCTTATAACCAGCGACGATGGGCTGAAGGCTTGAAACGCCTTGGTACAGGTCGGCTAAGCTTGGGCCATGAAATCACCCGCCCGATGGTTCTCCCTGCTGTCCCTGGCCGCGCTGGTTCTTGCCACCGCCGCTCCCATCCACGCCGATGAACTGGCCACGGTCAAGCAGAAAGGCACGCTGCTGATCGGCATCCTCGGCACCGACGAGCCCAACAGCTTCGTCGATCCTGCCACGCGCGGCTACGTGGGCTACGAGATCGATCTGGGCAACGCGCTGGCCAGGCGCCTGGGTGTGAAAGCCGAGTACAAGCAGCTGGCGGTGGCGGCGCGTATTCCCGAGCTGCAGCAGGGGCGCGTGGACATCCTGGCCGCTTCGCTTACCCACAACAAGGAACGCGAGGCGCTGATCGACTTTTCGCTGACCACGCTGGTGACCGGCCAGCGCATCATGGTGCGCAAGGCCTCGGGCATCACCGCCCTGGCGCAGCTCGCCAACAAGAAAGTGGTCACCGTGAAGGGTGGCACGCAGGAGACCAACGCGCGCAAGCGCATCCCTGGTGTGGAGGTGGTCACCTTCGAGACCGCGCAGCAATCCTTCCAGGCCTTCCGCCAGGGCAAGGGCCTGGGGTACGTGAACGACGAGGTCTCCATCCTCGCCGACTACGCCAAGCTCGGTGCCGATCAGGCCAATTACCTGCTGTTGCCCGAGAACCTGTCGGTGGAGCCGCTGGCGCTGGGCCTGCGCAAGGGTGAGCCGGCGCTGAAGAACGCCATCGACAATGCGCTGCGCGACATCGAGAAAACGGGCGAGGCCGAGCAGATCTGGCGGCGCTGGTTCGGTCCCGACAGCCGCCTGAAGATTCCGACCCGCAATTTCAAGTTCGACACCGACAAGGTGGCCGAGTAGGAAGGCGCGCACACTTGCGCACTCGGCGCTGCGATCCGGGCAGGTAGGCGCGCATGGCGCAGTTCGATTTCTCGCTGCTGCTCTCCGGCCAGTACCACGACTGGCTGATCGCGGGCCTGCTGATGTCGCTGCAGCTCACCGCCAGTTGCCTGCTGCTGGCGCTGCCGCTGGGTATTGGCGTTGCGCTGCTGCGGCTCTCGCCGTGGCGCGCGCTGCGCGGGCTGGGCTGGCTGTACGTCGAGAGCATCCGCAATGTGCCGCTGCTGCCCCAGCTGCTGTTCTGGTACTTCGCCGCGCCCGAGCTGCTGCCCGCTGCCTGGAAGGAATGGCTGTACCAGCAGAACGTCGAGATGATCGCGGCTACCGTCGGTCTGACGCTGTACACCGCCGCCTACATGGCCGAGGACGTGCGCAGTGGCGTGCGCGCCGTGCCGCAGGGCCAGCTCGAGGCGGCGCGTTCGCTGGGCTTCGGGTTCCTGCCCGCCATGCGGCTGGTGGTATTGCCGCAGGCGCTGCGCGTCACCGTGCCGCCGCTGATCTCGCAGACGCTGAACCTGTGGATGAACACCAGCGTGACCACGGTGATCGGCGCCGGTGAGCTGATGTACCAGGCCGCCAGGGTGGAGAGCAATTCGTTCCGCAGCGCCGAGGCCTTCGCCTTCGCCACGGCCTGCTATCTGGCCGTGTCGCTGGCGATCAGCGCGCTGGGCAGCTGGTACCAGCGTCATTATCCGGTGCGCGCGGCATGATGCATCTGATCGAAACCTACGGCCTGTACTTCCTGGTCGGCCAGTATCCGAACGGGCCGCTGGGCGGCCTGGTGCTGACGCTGATCCTGGCGAGCCTGGGCCTGCTGCTGGCGCTGCCACTGGGTGTGGCCTTCGGGCTGGGGCGCATCTCGCCGTTGCGCTGGATTCGCTGGCCCGTCAGCGCGCTGGTGCTGGTGGTGCGCAGCACGCCGCTGCTGATGGTGGTGTTCTGGGCCTACTTCTTCCTGCCCAGCCTCACCGGCGTGAAGACCGGGCAATTTTCCACCATGCTGATCGCGCTGGTGCTGTTCGATGGCGCCTTCATCGCCGAGATCATCCGCGCCGGCATCCAGGGTCTGCCGCCGGGGCAGAGCGAAGCGGCGCGCGCGCTGGGCATGAGCTACTTCGGCGCGCTGCGGTATGTGGTCATGCCGCAGGCGCTGCGCGCCATGTTGCCCTCGCTGGTCAACCAGTTCGTCGTTACCATCAAGGACACCACGCTGGGCTACATCATCGGATTGCAGGAACTGGTGTTCGTGACCTCGCAGATCAACTCACTGGAGTTCACCAAGCCGGCGCAGATCTACCTGATCTGCGCGGCCACCTACTTCCTGCTGTGCTTCGGCCTGTCGCGGCTGGCGTTCTGGCTGGAGCGGCGACTGTCTGCTTCGGGCAGTGCGCGGCGTGCCGCGGCAGCCCAGGTGCCGGCATGAGTTCCGCCATGCCTGCGGAGGCCGGAGCCATGATCCGGCTTGAGAACGTCAACAAGTGGTATGGCCACTATCACGCGCTGATTGATGTCAGCGAAGAAGTGACGCGCGGGGAAGTGGTGGTGGTCTGCGGCCCCTCGGGTTCCGGCAAGTCCACGCTGATCCGCACGCTGAACCGGCTGGAGAACATCCACTCCGGCCGCATTGTCGTTGACGGCCAGGATATCCATGCGCGCAACCTGGATGTGAATCACTTCCGTGCGCACATCGGCTTCGTGTTCCAGCAGTTCAACCTGTTCCCGCATCTGACCGCTCTGGAGAACTGCACGCTGGCGCCCATGCGTGTGCTGGGTCTGTCCAGGGCTGATGCGGAGCGGCGTGCGTTGCAGTTGCTCGAGCGCGTGGGTCTGGCGAACAAGGCCCAGGCGCACCCCGCACAGCTCTCCGGCGGTCAGCAGCAGCGCGTCGCCATTGCGCGGGCACTGGCCATGGAGCCGCCGCTGATGCTGTTCGATGAACCCACCAGCGCACTGGACCCGGAGATGGTAGGCGAGGTGCTGGTGGTGATGCGCGATCTGGCGCGCGAGGGCATGACCATGGTGTGCGTGACGCATGAGATGGGCTTTGCGCGCGAAGTGGCCGATCGCGTGCTGTTCATGGATGCGGGGCGCGTGCTGGAGCGTGCCACGCCCGAGGAATTCTTCAACCGCCCGCAGCATCCGCGTGCGCAGCAGTTCCTCGCCGACATTCGCACACCCTTTGGACGGACGTGACATGAAACAGGACGCGGTTGAGCTGGCAGTACTCGGCGCCATCTGGGGCGCGTCGTTCCTGTTCATGCGCATCGCCGTCGGCGACTTCGGGCCCTTTGCGCTGGTGGAGGTGCGGCTGGCGCTGGGGGCGGCCATCCTGCTGCCGTTCCTGTGGCGCGAGCGTGCGCATTTCACGGCGCGCCACTGGCCCAGACTGGCCGGCATCGCGCTGCTGAACTCCGCCATTCCGTTTACGCTGTTTGCCTGGGGTGCCGAGCGCGCACCAGCTGGCATCGGCGCCATCACCAATGCCATGACCGTCGCGTTCACCGCGCTGGTGGGCTTTGTTGTGTATGCCGAGCGCCTGAGCCCGCGCGCCGTGGGCGGCCTGATCGTCGGCTTCACCGGCGTCGTCATCCTCGCCAGCAGCAAGGTCGCCGGTGCCAGCGTGTTGCCCGCAGCGCTCGCTGGAACGCTGGCCTCGCTGTGCTATGGCTTCGGCATCAACTTCGTGCGCCGCTATCTCGCCGATCTGCCCGCTGCCGCCACCGCGTCCGCCACGTTGCTGTGCTCCAGCCTCTGGGTCGCACCACTGGCCATTGGTACCTGGCCGCAGCAAGCCATCGGCGCACGCTCCTGGATCAGCGCCGCCCTGCTGGGCATCGTCTGCTCCGGCATCGCCTTCGTGCTGTACTACCGCCTGATCCGTCACCTCGGCCCCGCGCGCGCTTCTACGGTCACTTACCTGATCCCGCTGTTCGGCGTGGTCTGGGCCTGGATCGTGCTGGGTGAGCAGCCCACGTGGAACATGGTGATTGCGGGTGTGCTGATTCTGGGCGGCGTGGCGCTGGCGCAGGGGGCGAAGAAGGCGAATGGATAAGTCAGGATGTGGTGCGCAATCCCGGAGATGGAAAATCGCTACTTGCGCGTTATCCTGTTGGCGGACGGCGAGACGGTTCACAACGCATTTTTTGACAGGGATTTCGTCCCATGAAAGTCCGCTACTTTGAAGACACGGACACGCTGCTGATCGAGCTTCGGGACGCGCCGATCGCGGAGACTCGCGATCTGGACGAAAATACAGCGCTGGATCTGGATGCGCAGGGGAGTGTCTGCGCGATCACGATCGAGCACGCGTCGACCCACGCAGGTGCTCCACGCTTTTCCTTCGAAAAGGTGGCAGCCTGAGCGGCCACGTGCTGAGTCGCGCTTCCGCCGGGTCTGCCGCTTGAGTGCGCTGCTGCTGCAGGTGAAGGTCAAGCCGCGGGCGCGCGAATCCTCGTTGCAGCAGCTGCCTGACGGGTCATGGTATGCGCAGCTCAAATCGCCACCGGTCGATGGCAAGGCCAATGCCGAACTCGTGTCGCTGGTGGCCGAGCAGTTCGGTTGTCGGAAAAGCGCCGTTCAGATCAAGAGCGGTGCCGCTGGTCGCTTCAAATGGGTTGTCATCGATGCGCAGTAAGTCATGACCGAAAGCCACACCCGAACGATCTATGTCGCCCTGCTGAATGAAGAGCGCCGTGCCTGGCGCCCGGTGCATGCTGCCCGCCGTGCCAACGATGTCTATCTGATCGTCTCCACCAACGACGACCCGGAAAGCGAGGTGTGGGAGTTCCAGCCCGGCACGCTGGTTCGCTGCGAGCGGCGGACACTCAGCGAGGGGGAGAGGCTGGTGGCCGTGGAGCGCGCGCTACCGGTCACGCCGAAGCTGGTGCGCTCTTAGGTTTTGCAAGTGGTTCAGCTGGAATCTGAAGAAAAGTGCTTCTGAGGGTTTGGTTCGTTGGCGGAGTCGCGATAGAACACACCAATGACATCGCGATGGCCAAGGAGGTTCTGGATATTGGCTACAAGAGTATTCGGGTCTCCTACGAATTCAAGAATGAATCTGGGGCACTGAATAGCCTTCGCCGCCAGCCTGGCGATATGCTCGCTCTGCGTTCTCACCAGGAGATCCCATGCGCACCGGCCTCTTCCTGCTCTCCGGCCTGCTGCTGCTCGCCGCGACACTGATCATCGGCAAGCTGTTCTCGTCTCAGTATCCGGGCAGCACGACACTGGCGGCGGTATCGTTCGCGGTGGTCTGGCTTGTGATCGCGGCCTTCAATATGTGGGTGGGTGTGACGAAGGCGGGCTATGCCTTCGGCGAGGAGTTGCCCATCTTCGCGCTGATCTTTGCGGTGCCGGCGGTGGTCGCGGTGCTGGTGCGCTGGCAGTTTCTGTAATGCCCCTTCGGGTCATCCCGGGGGCGGATCAGATTCCGCAATATCCGGATTGCCAAACCCGCTATCTGAAGAACAACAACAGGCGGGATCTGGATGTAGCCTGACGCCAGTCGCAGAACAACCAATCCGTGGGGGAGTGAGCATGAGCGGGAAGATCCGTGTCGCAATCCGGTCCGCATTGCTGGCGGCCGCGCTGGGCGGGAGCATGGTGGCGGCAGCCGCCACGCCGGCCGAACAGCAGGCCATCGTGCAGACCGGCAACGGCGGGCCAGAAGTGCTGAAGCTGCAGACGGTGCCGGTGCTGGCGCCGGGGGCGGGTGAGGTGCTCATCCGCGTCTACGCGGCGTCCGTGAACCCGATCGACTGGAAAATCCGGCAGGGCATGAACGGGCCGCCGCCTGCGGCGGGCGCGGATGGTGGTGGTGCGCCAGGCGCGGGTGCGCAGGGCGCTCCGGCAGCTGCGCCAGCGCCGGCGGCACCGTCGGCCCGCATCCCGGGCTTCGACGTGGCAGGCGTGGTGGAGAAGGTGGGCGCCGGCGTCACGAACGTGAAGCCGGGTGACAAGGTCTTCGCCACGCTGGGTATGTCGAAGGGCGCGGGACTCAATGGTGGCTACGCGCAATATGCGATCGCGCCGGCGGAGACGGTGGTGGCGAAGCCGGCCAGGCTGACGTTTGCGGAAGCGGCGGGCCTGGGCACGGCGGGTGGAACGGGCGCGCGCAACCTCGCAGGCCTGGGCTTGAGCAAGGGCCAGACCGTGCTCATCACCGGCGTGTCGGGCGGCGTGGGCAGTTCGGCGGCGCAGGTGGCCATCGCGCAGGGTGTGCATGTGGTCGGCACCGCTTCGCCGCGTCATGCCGAATTCCTCAAGAGCATCGGCGTGACGGATGTGCTCGACTACAACCAGAGTGACTGGGCGGACAAGGCCCGCGCCAAGGGCATCGACGCGGTGCTGGATACGGTGGGCGGCGACAGTGCCAAGGCGGCGTTCGGCGCGATCAAAAAAGGCGGTGCCTACGCGGGTGTCGGCGAGCCGCGCACCGTAACCGCGGAGATGTGCAAGTCCGCGGGCGTGAGCTGCGTCGCAGACGGGCCGGGCGCGCGACGGAGCGGCCCGAGTCAGGGGGACCTGCTCAAGCAGCTCGCAGATCTTGCTGCTGCAGGCAAGTTCGCCGTGCATGTGCAGACCCGTTATCCGCTGGCGCAGGCGGGCGCCGCGCAGGAGGACAATCGTTCGGGCCACACCGAAGGCAAGATCGTCCTGGCCGTGACCGGGCAGGCGGACAGCAAGTAGCTCAGCCTTCCGAGCCGAACTCCCGGCTCGACTGCACGATGCGTGCGGCCCGCTCGATCACATCGGGCGGGCCGTTCGCGCCATCGGCGACGAACAACTCATACACCTTGATCGCCAGCACGGCGACGCCGCTGGGATTGGTGGGCGCCCATCCTGCGGGAAACGCCTGCGCATGCTGCTGCACGAAGGTGGCTGCGGCCCGGATGGCGGCATGGGCGCGGCGCGCGGCCTCATCCTCATATTCGAAGCGCCAGGCGCCGATGCGTGCATTGATGATGGGCCGATCACCGGCGAGCAGGCCGGCGGCAGCGAACACGCGGCAGTCGTAGTCGAGACAGGTCTGTGGCCGGTGCGCATAGATGGCGCAGCGCCCTTCATTGAACATGGGGCAGCTGCCGTCGCTGCGCGGGAGCATGCGGGCATGCGGGTAGTGCATGCCGGGCACGCTGGCCTGCAGGGCGGCGGGCACGATGTCGAGCGCGGCATCATGCGGGCGCAGCAGGATGGCGTAGTGCGAGGTGCAGCAGCCGACGCACTCACCGCAGGGCACCTGCATGCCGCCGCGGCCGCGCAGCGCGGTGCGGGCCTGCTCCAGCCAGGTGCCGAAGGCGCCGGCAGCGACTTCCCGGGAAGGGTCCATTGCGGGAGCGCCAGTGCTCAGGCTGGCCTGGCCGCGATCCGCTTCAGCCAGTCGCGCAACGCGACGTTGACAGCGCCCGGTCTCTCCATCGGACTCATGTGGCCGCAGTCGGGAATCACGACGAACTCGCCGTGCTGGACCATCTGCGCCATCTCGCGATGGCGCGCGGCCGGCGACCACAGATCCTCGGCGCCGCACAGCGTCAGCACCGGACAGGCGATCTGCGGCAGCAGCTTGGTGGCATCGGGACGGCACAGCAGCGCGTTGATCTGTGCGGCATAGATCTCGGGTGAGGCGCGCTCCATCATGCGCACGATGGTGTCGAGCAGCGCGCGGTCTTCATGCCGCGAAGGATGCACCATGGGCAGCACCCATTCGGAGGCCATGGCGTGCATGCCCTGGGTCTGCGCGATGTTCAGCAGCTTCAGTCGGCCGGCGCGTTCCTTCTCGCCGACCTCACCGCCGGCCAGAGGCTGGTAGGCCGTATCCAGCAGCGCCAGGCCGAGCACGCGCTGCGGCGCCTGACGGAACACTTCCAGTGCCACACGACCGCCCATGGAATGCCCGGCGATGGCGAAGGAACCCTTTACGCTGCCGAGCAGGCGCTCTGCCATGGCGGGCAGCGAGTTCAGCTGAGCGTACTGCGGAATGAAGATGTCACCGAACTCGGCCAGTGCCGCACGCTGCGCGCGCCACACTTCGGCGTCGCAGAGCAGACCCGGTGCCAGCACCAGTTGCATGGGCGCTTCCTTGCGCGCGCTGCTTATTTCTGGACCCAGGCGCCGCTGCTGTTCTGGTAGTACCAGCCGGTCTTGGCGCCGCGCTCGATCCAGCGGCGCGCAAAGGTCTTGCGGATCTGCGGTTCCCACTCGGGATGGCCATTGCCCTTGGCGATGGCCGCGTACAGCGAAGCGCGATCCTGGTTGTCCTCGGCCACCAGGCGCTTCACCGTGGCGCGTTCGGCCAGCGGTGCGGAATTGGCGTCGCGCACTTCAATCAGGCCGTCGGCGGTGAGGCCCACGACGCCGCTGTCGAAGTACTTGGTGAGCTGCCCGAAACGCTGCGTCATCGACGCCGTGATGGCGCGCACTTCGGGAGTGGAGACATCGAGGTTGGGTTCCTGCGCCTGGGCAGCCGGGATCAGCAGTTCCAGCACGCGGCCGGCAGCCAGCAGTACCAGCGGCGTTTCGGCCGGCGCCGCACGCGAGGTGGGCGGTGCCTGGCCCGGTGTCTGCGCCGGCGGGTTCACATTGATGGTGCCCTTGTTCGCGCCCTGGGTAACGGTGTCGATGAGTTGATCTGCGGCCTTCTCGGCCGCGGCGGCCGGGAAGTAGACGTTGATGGTGACGCAGGCGGCCACCAGCATCGAGGCGAGTGCGATCTTCAACGGCAACAGCTTGCGCATGACAACCTCCAGGGTCCCAAGTCTCGGCGCGGCGGCATGAACCGCCGCTTGATGTTTCTGCCGCTATCTTACTTCCAAGTCGCCGCTGTTGTTGATCGCGGCGTTGATTTGCGACAGCAGTGTGCTCCACGCCACGCGGCCGGAATTGCCGGTGATGTCGATGCGCGGCAGACCGCCACCTTTGACAATGTAAAAACCCCCTTCGGCGCGCGGAATTCCGTTCATCAGGCAGACGTCGTTGCGCAGCTGGCAGGACAGGCCAATGCTGCGGTAACCGAAGTCATCGAAGAATTTCAGCAGGCCGGACTGCAGTGCCGCGCTCACGCCGCCGCCGGTGCCGCCGATGTCGGACAGGCTGCTGACAGCCTTCTGGCTGATGCGATGGCGCGAGCGATCGCCCGGCGTGGTGTAGAGGTGCGCGTCGAAGGCGACGGGTTCCCAGTTGAACAGTTCCAGTCCGTTGACGTCGGCGTCGAGCCGGCCGGTGATGCTGCCGATGGGGAAGGTATGCGTGATCTGGTCCAGATCCAGGTTGCGCGCAGCGATGCTGGCATTGAAGCGCGGCCAGGCGCCCAATGGATCCTGCAGCATCAGCTTGCTGACCGTCACCTGCCCGTCGAACACGCGCGCGGACAGATCGCCATTGATGCTCAATGTCTTGTCGCGATACGTCATACCGGGGATACGGCCCGACAGTGAACCCGCCATCTCCGGCCAGCCGAAGGCCACGCTGAGCCGGGCCACGCTGATGGGTTCGATGTTGGCATCGAACTGCAGTGCGGGCTGGCCGCCGCTGCCGAATTCGGCGGCAAAATTCTGGATGGCCAGCGCGCCGTCGAACACCGGAATGCGCACCGGCTGGGTCAGCGCGAAGCTTTGCGCCGCAGCCGTGAAGGCCAGCTGCGCGGCGCCGGCTTCCAGGCCGTAGGCGCGCAGCATCTGCCAGCTCAGCTGCGACGGCGTGGCCGCGCCGGCCGCAGCGCGCCAGTGCAGATCGCCATCGAGGCCGCTGGCGCCGAGCTTGCGCTTGTCATCGCGAAACTGCAGATCCTGCAGTGAGACATCGATGCTCTGGGGTGCGTCGTCCACCACGCGCAGCGTGCCGCGCACATGGCCACTGCTGTCGAGCTCACCGAAGTCCGTGCCGGCCAGCGCCAGCTGCACGAAACTGGCGTAGGCGGCCGGGAACTGCAGATCCTCCAGTGCCAGCTGCGCGCTGCGCACCCGCACGGCGGGCGCGAGCGCAATCTCGGCAGTGCCGGAGAGCTGCAGCACCTGCGGCTGCACTACCTGCAGCCGCGCAATGCGCAGCGCCTGCGGCTGCCAGTCGCCGCGCAGTTCCGCCTGCAGCGGATGCTGGTTGAAGTCCAGCAGCACCGGGCCGGCCAGGGCCTGGCCACCACTGGACTTGAACTGCAGCGCCAGCTGCACCGGGCCACTGCCCTCGAGCTGGATGCCCAGATCGAAGCCCAGCTGATCGGTGGCCACCGTACCGGCTTCGTTTGAAGCATCCACCTGCCGCAGCTGTGCCCGCACTTCGCTGTGCCGGGCGCCGCGCGCATCGCCGCGGCTGTCGAGCGCGGCGTCCATGCGGCCGGTCAGGGCAACACCGGGCGGCAGCGTGAGCCAGGGCTGCACCAGTTTGGCCACTTCGACCAGCGACAGTGCGCGGGCCTTGGCAGAAATCTGCCAATTCACGCCTTCCAGGCGCGCCTGCAGTGCCGCGGTGCCGCCGCCGGCCTTCAGGCCATCCAGTGCCAGCTGCAGGCGGCTGCGATCGCTGTCGAAGGCGATCCGGCCGGCAAGCTGCTGGGATCCCAGCGGCGAATCCTGCAGATCGAGGCGCAGCGTGCCGCAGGCAAAGCGCGGTTCGCGCACCACGAGATCGACGCATTGCAGCGCAACCTGGCGCAGCACCTGCGGGAGGAACGGCGCTTGCAAGCTCCCGAACCGGGCGTCGAGCTGGGCGTGGCGCTCATCAGGCGTGAAACGCAGATGCCCCTGCTGCAGCTTCACGCCCTCCGGCCCGCTGGCGGACGCCACGTCCACTTCGACGGCATCGATGGCGAGCGCCGCCCCTGGCAGTGCACATAAGGCCAGCAGCAGCGCAAATCCGTGAGCCGCGCGGGAGGTTGTCATGGAGGTGTCATCTTCCGGTCATTGGATTGCAGCAGCCCACAGCGAGCATACATCGCATGAACCGCCCACAGATCCTGCTACAACGCTTTGATCTGGCTGAATACCGGATCTGCCGCTCGCTGAACCGCGTTTCCGGTTGGTGGGCGCCGCGTTCGATGTTCCAGGGGGTGAGCCGCCTGGGCGACGGCGTCATCTGGTACACGCTGATCCTGGCGCTGCCGCTTATCTACGGCCGCGGTGCCATCAAGCTGTCGTTGACCATGGCCATCACCGGCCTCGTCGGTCTGCTGCTGTACAAGTGGCTGAAGCATACGCTGGTGCGCGAACGTCCCTACATCCGCCATCCCGGCATCCAGCTTGCCATGCCGCCGCTGGATCGCTACAGCTTTCCGTCGGGCCACACGCTGCATGCGGTGTCGTTTACCTGGCTGGCGGTGGCGCAGTATCCGGAGCTGGCCTGGGCGCTGGTGCCGCTGGCCAGCCTGATCGCCGCTTCGCGCGTGGTGCTGGGTCTGCACTATCCCACCGACGTACTGGCCGGCGCCGTGATCGGCGCGAGCCTGGCGCAGGGCGCCCTGGCGCTGGTCTGAACGCGGCGGGATGCTGCTGATGCACGTATTGTTCGTTTCGGATGTCTACTTTCCGCGCGTCAACGGGGTGTCCACCTCGATCCGCACCTTCCGCGAGGACCTGCAGGCGCAGGGCGTGACCACCACGCTGGTGGCGCCGCAGTATCCCGGCCAGGCCGCGGACGTGCAGGCCGACGTGGTGCGCGTGCCCTCCGGCGGCGTGCCGCGCGATCCGGAAGACCGGCGCTTGCACTGGCAGGCGCTGCAGACCACGCTGGAGCGGCTGGCCAGCCAGCAACGCTTCGATCTGGTCCACATCCACACGCCTTTCATTGCGCACTACGGTGCGGTGAAGTTCGCACGCCGCCACCGCCTGCCCGTCGTCGCCACCTACCACACCTTTTTCGAAGAGTACCTGCATCACTACGTGCCGCTGCTGCCGCGGCGTATCGGCCGCGCCATCGCGCGCCGTTTCACGCTGTCCCAGTGCAATGACGTGCAGGCGCTGATCGCGCCGTCCGAGCCCATGCTGAACATGCTGAAGACCTATGGCGTGCAGCAGCGCATCGAGGTGATCCCCACCGGCATGCCCGCCGAACGTTTCGCGGCCGGTGACGGGCCGCGCTTCCGCCGCGAGCACGGCATCCCGCTGGATCGGCCGTTGCTGCTGTATGTGGGGCGCGTGGCGCACGAGAAGAACATCGAGTTCCTGATGCACAGCTTTGTCGAGGTGCGGCGCACGCGCCCGGATGCGCTGCTGGTCATCGCCGGCGAAGGCCCGGCGCGTGAATCGCTGCAGCAGCTGGCGGTAACGCTGGGCATCGCCAGGGACACGGTGTTTGTCGGCTATCTCGATCGCCTGCGCGGTCTCACCGACTGCTACGCCTCGGCCGATGTGTTCGTGTTCGCTTCGCGCACCGAGACCCAGGGTCTGGTGCTGCTCGAGGCCATGGCACAGGGCCGCACCGTGGTGTCCACCGCCATGCTGGGCACCGCCTCCATCCTGAAGCCGGGCTGCGGCGCGGTGGTGGCGCCCGAAGAGCTGAAAGGTTTTTCCGATGCCATCCTGAAGGTCCTGGCGGATCCAGCCGGTTCCGCACAGCTGGGTGTTCGTGCGCGCGAGTACGCGCAGGGCTGGGCTTCGTCACTGCTGGCGGGGCGCATGGCGCAGCTGTATTCCGAACTGACCGTCACTCACCCGGCTGCCTGAGCGCTGCACTCAAGGCGGCGCGGCCCGGACGAGCGGGCCGCGCCTTCTGGTTGAGACCTCTGGTTTGTGCTGCTGGCCGAGCTGGCTTACGGCGCGGGCTTGCCGCCGGTGATGCTGACATTCTTCGTGCAGCTCTGGCTCGCCTTGTCGCAGCTGACATCGGCGTTGCGTGTGGCGGTACCGCCATTCGGGCCGGTGGCCGTGGTGGTGTTGGTATAGCCATTGGCCGTGCGCTGCTTCACCGATTCCACTGAAGCGCTCTTGCCGTGGTAGCCGGTGTACTGCACATCGCGGGTGCGCGTGCCGGTGGCGGCGTCCTTGGTCACGGTGGCGTCACGCGTGGCGGTCTGGCCTGCTGCATTCGTCACGGTGGTATCGCGAGTGTGACCACTCGCCGTGCGCTGCACCGTCACCGTCCTGGTGCGTGTGCGCTCACCGGCCAATGCGCTGCCAGCCTGCAGGGTCAGCACCAGGCCCAGCATCGAGGCCATCGCCAGAATTGTCGGGGGGCTCTTGCGGTAAGACATAAATTCCCTTGGCTCCTTGCTGTGTTGGCATTCCGTAAGGAGCTGTTGTTCCGGCTCCTGCCGACCAACAACGCGGCAGCGGCGCCGAGGTTGACCACGAAAGTGCGCCACTGGGCTAAGATCGGCGCATCAAGCTATCTGACCTGTACGGGTAAGGCGCATGTCGCAGAAGCGGGCCCTGGTCGTCGATGACTCCAAGTCAGCGCGTGCATTCCTGATTCGCATCCTGGAGCGTCATGCGCTCAAGGTCGACGCTGCCGGTTCCGCCGAAGAGGCCATGAGTTATCTGGGCGAGCACCAGCCTGACGTGATCTTCATGGACCATCTGATGCCGGGCATGGATGGCTTCCAGGCATTGCAGGCCATCAAGAACAATCCGGACACCGCCACCATTCCGGTGATGATGTACACCTCGCAGGAGGGCGAGCTGTATCTGAGTCAGGCGCGCGCGCTCGGCGCCATCGGCGTGCTGCCCAAGCAGATCCGTCATGTCGATGTGGCCAAGGCACTGGAGCAGCTGAAGCTGGTCGATGAGATTCGGCCCACCGAGGCCACCATCGAAGCTGCGGCGCCGCCCGAGACACTGGCGCAGGAAATCGTGGCCGCCGCCAACGATGTCGGTGCCGACAGTGCCGCGCCGGCGGTGGTCAGCGCCGCGCCCAGTCTGGCCGCAGTGCGCGGGCAGCTGGACGCCGCGTTGCGCGAGCAGAGCATGGCGTTCAAGCGCTTCGTCACCGAACAGTTCGATCAATACGCCGAGCGTGTGGTGGGTGATCTGCGCGTGCTGGCACAGTACCAGCAGGAGCAGGCTGCCGCGGCACCACCGCCGGTGCCGCTGGCGCGTCGGCCATTGGGTTGGGGCTTGCTGGCAGCGGGCGCCGCCGCAGCGCTGGCCATTGCGCTGCTGGCGGTGTTCTGGATGCGCGCCGCGGACGATCAGAAGCAGCTGGCGGCCCGGCTGCAACAGGCGCAGCAGCAACTGGCCAGCGTGCGTCAGCAGCTCGATGCCGCCCGGCAGGCCGCGACCGATGACAGCGCTGCGCCCGGCAGCGAGGCATTGTCCGATGCCGATGTGCAGGTGCTGGCCGTGCCCTTCGGCGAGGTGCCCTTGTCCGGTGCGCGTGTGGAGCCGGTGCAGGCGCAGCTCGCCAGGCTGGCGGCACAGGGTTTTCGCGGTGTGGTGCAGCTGCGCATCGTGCCCGGCCGCTTCTGCCTGAGCAGTGGCAGCGATGGCATGGCGCCGGCGGCCGGCGATCTGCTGTATGCGCGTTGCGATCTGGTCGGCAATCCACCGCTGGACTCCGCCTCGGTCACGCAGCGCGAATCGGTGGCTTTCGCCAACATGGTGGCGGCGGCGCGCAAGAGCGCCGGCGATGCCTATGATGTGCAGATCAGTGTGGCCAGCGCAGATGATACGCTGCGCGCCTATCCGGCCGGCAGCGACACGCTGACGGCGGGTGACTGGAACAAGGCTGCGGTGGCCAACAACCGTGTCGAAATGCGCTGGCGTTCGGGTCCATAAGATCGATGACGGGAGCCCGTAACGCCGAGTTCAATCCGCCCCGCTGGCTGCGCAATCCACACCTGCAGTCCATGTTGCACGGGCTTTCGCCGCTGGCTGCGCTGGCCTGGTGGCGCGCACGCGCGCTGCGCCGCGCCGCCCAGGTGCAGCTGGTCGACTGTGGCGATGGTGTGCGCCTGCAGGCGTTCTATACGCCCACCGCGCAGTCGCGCGGGCGGCTGGCCGTGCTGTTGCATGGCTGGGAAGGCAGTGCGCACTCGGCCTATGTGTTGTCGCTCGGCGCCATGCTCCATGCGCAGGGCTATGGCGTGCTGCGACTGAATCTGCGTGATCACGGCGGCACCCAGAGCCTGAATCGCGAGCTGTTCCATTCCTGCCGGCTGTCCGAGGTGGTGGGCGCCCTGCGCAGCATCAGTGGCGCGCATCCGGGCGAGCAGCTGTACCTGGCGGGTTTCTCGCTGGGCGGCAATTTCCTGTTGCGTGCGGCAGCCGACCCGGCCCTGGCAGAATTGCCGGTGGCGCATGTGGTGGCGATCTCGCCGGTGCTGGATCCGGCCTCGACGCTGGTGGCGATGGAACAGGGGCCTTCGATCTACCAGCGCTACTTCGTGTTGCGCTGGTCGGGGTCGCTGCGCGACAAGCAGCGCGCCTGGCCCGACGAGCATGATTTCGAACCCGTCATCGCCAACGGCTCACTGCGCCACATGACGGCCGCGCTGGTGGTGGATCACACGCCTTATCCGGACATCGACACCTATCTGGCCAACTACGCCATCACCGGTGAGCGTCTGGCGCAATTGTGCGCGCCCTGTGAACTGTTGCTGGCGGCGGATGATCCCATCATCCCGGCTGCAGATCTGAGCCGGCTGGCAAACAACGAGCGTCTGCGGGTCACGCTGACCGCGCATGGTGGGCACTGCGGATTCATCGAAAGGCCGGGGCGGCCCAGCTTCGCGGATCGTTTCGTGCTCAGGTGCTTCGCGGCGCAAGCCTGAGCTGCAGCTCGGCCTCGAAGCGCGCACTGCGTGCCTGCAGCGCCGGCAAGGACTGCGGATCGAAGCGCTCGAAACCCGGCGCTGGCCAGTGGCGGGCGAGTTCGGGCGCCGCCAGCGCCGCCACGCCGCGCGCACTGGCCTCCAGTTCGCCGCGCAGTACCGGCAGCTGCAGCAGCGCCGCCAGCCGACGGCACAGGCCGGCCGAGCGGCTCAATCCCCCGGCGACGATGATGCGCTCCAGCGCGCCATGCCGTGCCAGCAGCCGCGCATTGATCGCGATCAGGAACAGGATGCTCTCCACGACGGCGGCGAAGCGCTCCGCCTGCGAGCCGGCGCCGAGGAAGCCGCCGTCCAGCTGCGAGCGCCAGAACGGTGAACCCAGGCCACCGACGCCATTGATGAACAGCGGCACCGTGGCTGAGGGGTCGAGTCGCTCGAACAGCGGCCACAGCAAAGCTTCCTGCGCGCCGGTGTCGCTGCAGAAGTTCGCCAGTGCGCTGCCGGCGCCGTTCACTGTGCCTTCGATCGAATAGCGTCGTTCCTTTGCGTCCGCATACAGCACGCTGCCCAGCAGCGGTTCGGGATGGGTGGGGCGTTGCGTGGCGGCGCGTTGCAGGAAGGCTCCGGTACCGAGATTGATGTACAGCGTGCCGGTATCGACGGGACCGAAACCGAAGGGCACCACCGATTGATCGCCGCTGACCGCTCGCAGTGGCACCGAAGCGCCGGGCAATGGCAGCGTGCCAAACGCTGCCACGGTGGTGCCACAGGCGGGCAGCCAGCTGCGCCGGATGCCGAAGCGATCCAGCAGTTCCTCCGACCAGTCGAGCGTGGCACTGTCGTACAGCAGCGTGCGCGCAGCATTGGCGGGATCGACCCTGGGCGCAGCGCTGGTGAGCCGCGCCTGCAGCCAGGCGGACAAGGGTGTGGCCAGCAGGCGCTCTGCGTCGGCGGCCTGCCGTACCCGCGCATCCCGATCCAGACACCAGCGCAGCTTGGCCACGCCATAGTGCGGCGAGAGTGGCAGACCGGTGATGGCGCGAATCCGCCGCTGCTGCGGCTCGAACTGCGCCAGCCATTCGCCATGACGCCTATCCTGCCAGGACAGCGCCGGCGTCAGGGGTTCGAGCGATGCGCGCTCACAGCACAGCAGCGTGGAGCGCTGCGTGGCCAGTCCCGCCGCCACCCACTGGGTCTGCGGATGCGCCTGACAGAGCGCGGCGATGGCCTGCACCAGGCTGTGTTGCAGCTCGAGCGGATCCTGTTCGATGTGGCCGTTGGGGTGGCGCTGCGTGGCCACCGCGACGCTGTGCTGGGCGCGCAGCACGCCTTGTTCATCGACGAGGCAGGCGCGGCTGGCGTGGCTGCCCTGATCCAGCGCCAGGATGGCGCGCATCAGGTGGGGCTCAGCGGCAGCTCGCGCGTGCTGGCGCGTGCCGTGCGCCTGGGCAGTGCGCCGGCCACGCGTTGCAGCGCGCGCTCGGACACGGCGCGCCAGGTGGTGAGCTTGCCGCCATAGATGGACAGCACGCGCGGTGTCTCCTTGCGATCGCAGATCAGCAGCGTCTCGCGCGAACGGTGGAAGGCATGGCCCGGACCGCCGGGCAGCACGCGCAGCCCGGCAAAGCTGCGCACCACATCCTGCGGCTCGTAGCAGCGCAGATGCGGGAAGTAGTGCTTGCCGATGCCGAGCAGGTAGTTGATCTCGCCGCCGGTGGGCTGCACCTCGCCGGGATCGCCGCTGTAGCGCGCTTCGGTGGTGCCGATCATCAGCTGGCCCTGCCAGGGCAGCGCGAACACGGCGCGGCCGTCGCGCGGGCTCTCCATGTAATAGCAGTGTTCACCGAAGGAGGTAGGCAGCACGATATGCGTGCCGCGTACCCGCTGCAGCATGGGCACGCTGATGCCCGGCGCGATCTGCTGGGCGATGTCGTCGGCCCAGGGGCCGGCGGCATTGATCAGCACGCGGCATTGCACCTCGTGTTCGGCATCGCCCTGGCGATAGCGCACCACGCAGTCCTGATCGCGCAGTTCCGCGGCCACGAAGCGTGCTGGCAACTGCAGTTCGGCGCCCAGCGATTGCGCCGAGCGCATCACCGCGGCAGTCAGCAGTGCATCGTTGGTCTGCGCGTCGTGATACCAGAACACACACTGCAGCTGGTGGGCGTTGATGCCATCAAGCTCGCCCCAGCGGTTGCGCGGCAGGGTGCCGAAGCGCGAACCGCGCGCAAAGCCGGCCAGCAGCGCGTACAGCGTGAGTCCGAGGCGCAACTGCCAGGGGCGCCGCCGTGTGGCGCGATACACCGGGATGTAGAAACGCCGCAGGTGCACCAGCTCGGGCGCCAGCTTCAGCATCAGCGTGCGCTCGTGCAGGCTCTCGCGCACCAGGTGGAATTGCGCCGATTCCAGGTAACGCAGGCCGCCGTGAATCAGCTTGCTGGAGCGGCTCGAGGAGCCGGCGGCGATGGCGCTTTGCTCCAGCACCAGCACGCTGTGGCCGGCCGCTGCGGCGGCCTGCGCCAGGCCGGCGCCGTGGATGCCGGCACCGACCACCACCACATCATAGGAAACGCTCATGGCGCTACTGTGCCGCCGCGCAGCGCCGCACTCAACGGTGCCACGGCCATGGTCTCGATGTAATGCGCGCCGCGTCGGGCCAGCGACAAGGCCAGCGGCAGGTTGTCCACTTCGTAGATCACCCAGCGCCAGGGGCCCGGCCCCAGTGATTCCCGCGCCGGCAGCCGTGCGTGATTGCAGAACAGGAATTCGGGTTGCAGCGCCTCGTATTTGAGACGGGTGTGCGCGTCGTAGCTGCTCAATACCCAGCCGATGGCCAGATTGGCCTGCGCGCGCAACATGCCCAGCACCGGCAGATCGAAGGAGATGGCCACGCATTGCTGGCGCTGCGGCCCCAGCGTGGTGGCGATGGCATCCACGACACGCTGGTGGCCATGCTGTGCCAGGCTGGCGCGCTTGATCTCGACGAACAGCGTCACTTCCGGGCGCGGGCGTACCATCTCCAGCACTTCACCCAGCGTCGGGATGCAGGTACCGGCGAAGCGCTCGCCGAAACGCGTGCGCTCGGCGGCTTCCATTTGAACCAGTTCGGCACTGCTGTGGTCGAACACCGTGCCGGATCGGCCGGTGGTGCGCAGCAGCTCATGATCGTGAATGACGACGGGAATGCCGTCCGCGGCCAGGTGGACATCCAGCTCCAGGAAGCGCACGCCCAGCTCCAGCGCGGAACGGAAGGCGGGCAGGGTGTTCTCCGGGCAGTCGCGGGCATTGCCCCGGTGTGCCACCAGGTGGATCAGGCGTGCATTCGCCACGGCCACGTCTGCTGCGCCCGCTCCCGGCTCAGCGCCCGACGCGCTTTTCCTCGAACTCGATCACCGGCTCGCTGCCGGTGACCACCATTTCGCCGTCGATGGTGGCGCCGCGTGCGATGGCGATCTGCCGCGCGGTGATGCGCCCGTGGATCACGGCGGTGGCGCCAATCTCAAGCTTCTCTTCCACCAGCAGCGATCCGCTCACTTCGCCGTTGATGACGGCGCGCCGGGTGTGCACATGGCCCTCCCAGTGTGCGCCGAGGGCCACATTGAGTTCGCTGCCGATCCGTCCGTTGCCCTGCACCCGGCCGCAGACCATCAGGCCTCCGGCGGTTTCGATGTCGCCGGTGACGTGGATCTCCGGAGCCAGCAGTGAGGTGGGGCCTGCGGCTTTGTCCATCAGGCGGCGGCGGGGGAGGTCGGTCATCTTGGCAGATCCTTGCGGTCGGGTTGGAACCAGTCTGACGCCAGGGCGCGACACCAGGAAGCCGTCTCCAGGCTGCTACAATCCTGCGATGGCAAGGCCATGAGGGGCAAGCGACCCATGTCGAAGAAATTGATTCCGGTGCTGGCGGTGTTGCTGGTGCTTGCTGGCTGCAGCCGGGAAAAGGACGACTGGAAGACGGCGCAGGCGGCAGATACCACCGACGCCTACCAGGAATTCATGCGCCAGCATCCGGACAGCGAGCTGGGCGTGCAGGCGCAGGCGCGCATCAAGCAGCTCAGCGAGGATCGTGACTGGCAGCAGGCCGCCGCGGCCGACACGCGCGATGCCTACGAGCAGTTCGTCGCGCAGCATGCCGACAGCAAATGGGCCCAGGAAGCGCGCGTGCGCATCGAGAAATTCGCGCTGGCGGCCGATGGCGGCGCGGCTCCGGAGGGTAGTGGCGACAATCCGGCTGAGCCGGCCGCGCCGGCCATGGCACCGGTGAACGCCGTCGGTGGCAAACCGGGCACCCCCAACACCGTGATCGCACCCACGCCGGCCAAGCCGGCAGCCAAGCCGGCGCCGACCCAGAAGGCAGCCCCGACCCAGAAGGCAGAGTCGGCGCAGAAGAGCGCGCCGGCCAGGACCGCCAGCGCCGCCCTGTCTGGTGCGGGCAAGGCCGCCAGCGGTGGCACGCATTACATCCAGCTGGGCGCCTTCAGCAGCCGCGAGCGCGCCGAGGCGCAGTGGAAGACGCTGGCAGGCAAGTACGCGCAGCCGCTCAATGGGCTGCAACCGGCCTATGACGCGGTGAGTTCGGGCGGTCGCAAGCTGTATCGCCTGCGCGCCGCGCTGTCGTCGTCGGCACGTGCCAGTGAGGTCTGCGGTGAACTCACCAGGCGCGGCCAGTCCTGCATCGTGGTGAAGCCATGAATCGTGTAGCGAAGACTCTGTTGTGCGGCGTACTGCTGGCGCCGGTGCTGGCCGCCGCGGCGGACAAGGAAGCGGCGCCGGCGCAGCCGTTCGCGGTCGCCGCCACACAGGTGCGCGCAAAGACCCTGGCGAATGGCATGCAGATCCTGGTCTGGCCGGATCACAACATCCCGAACATCGCCCTGTACAACTGGGTGCACGTGGGCAGCCGCAATGAGGGCACGGGTACCACGGGCCTGGCGCATTTTTTCGAACACATGATGTTCAACGGCACCGCCACGCGCAAGCAGGGTGAGTTCGACGCCGTCATGGCCGCCGCCGGCGGCAGCAACAACGCCTTCACCTCTTCGGATGTGACCGTGTACGAAGACTGGATTCCGCGCGATGCGCTGGAGACAGTATTCGGCCTGGAGAGCGATCGCCTCGCCAACCTGGCCTTCGTGCCGGAAGTGGTCGAGAGCGAGCGCAAGGTGGTGTATTCCGAGCGTCGGCTGCGCGTGGAGGACAGCAACCCGGCCTTCCTCGGCGAGCAGATGGATGCCACCGCCTTCGTTGCGCATCCTTATCGCATTCCGACCATCGGCTGGCCGTCGGACATCCAGTCCTGGACCATGGCGGACCTGCAGAACTTCTTCCACACCTGGTACGTGCCGAACAATTTCACCATGGTGATCGTCGGCGACGTGGATCCGGATCAGGTGTTCACGCTGGCCGAGAAATACTTTGCGCCGCTCAAGCGCAGCGCGGCGCCCTTGCCGACGGTGCGCACCAGGGAGCCGGAGCAGCTCGGTGAGCGGCGCCTGGTGGTGAACCGTCCGGGCCAGAATCCGCTGCTGCAGGTGGCCTACCATGGCATCAGCGCCGTGGATCCGCGTGCGCCGGCGCTGAATATCCTGCAGACCATCCTGGTCGGCGGTGATGCCTCGCGCCTGCATCGCAGCCTGGTCGAGGAGCAGAAGCTGGCGGTGGAAATCGACGGCGGCTGGCCGGAAGGTTTCGATCCCAGCCTGTTCTCGTTCTACGCCACGCTGCCGGAAGGGGGCTCGACCGAAAAGCTCGAACGGGCGCTGAACGCCGAGCTCGACAAGCTGTTGAAGGATGGCGTGACCGACAAGGAACTGGCGCGCGCCAGGAACCAGGTGGCGGCCGGCTTCTGGAGCGGCGTGGCCAGCATCGACGGCAAGGCGCGCATGCTCGGTGAATACGCGGCCATCCACGGCGACTACAAGGCGCTGTTCACGGCGCCCGCCGCCTACGACGCGGTGACGCGCGAGCAGGTGCTGGCCGTGGCGCGCGATGTGTTCAAGCCTGAGGAGCGCACCGTGGGTGTGCTGGTGCCGCAGGCTGGCGCGCCCGGATCGGGCGAGCAGTCCGATGAGGAGCAATGACATGCTGCGCCCGATGCTGAAGAAGACCTTGTTGAGCCTGAGCCTGGCGCTGCTGGCGGCGCCCTGGACTCCGCGGACACAGGCTGCAACCAGTGCCGCGCCCGGCGTGCAGGTTCCGGCCCATCAGAGCGTGACGCTGCCCAATGGCATGAAGCTGATCCTGGCGCCGCGCCATGAGCTGCCGCTGATCGCTTTCACCGCCACGCTGCGTGGTGGCGCGACGCTCGATCCCGCCACGCATCAGGGCGTGGCGGCACTGACCGCCGATCTGCTGACGCGCGGCGCCGGTTCGCGCGACGCCTATGCCTTTGCCGATGCCGTGGAAGGCGCCGGCGCCAGTCTCGACGCCGATGCGCGCGCCGAGGCCATCAGCGTGCGCGGCCAGTTCCTGGCGCGCGATCGCGCGCTGCTGGTGGAACTGCTCGCCGATGTGCTGATGCGGCCGCGCTTCGACAACGAAGAGCTGGAGAAGCTGCGCAGCCGCCGCATCGAGATGATCAAGGCGGCCAAGGATTCCTCGCCGCAGAGCCTGCTCGGCAGCTACGGCCGTGCCTTGCTGTTCGCCGGTTATCCGTACGCCAATCCCAGCGGCGGCAGCGAGAAGGGCCTGGCCACGGTGGATCGCGCCGCGGTGCTGGATTTCTACAGGCAGCAGTTCGGCGCCGATCGCACCACGCTGACGCTGGTCGGTGATTTCGATCCGGCGCAGATGCAGAAGGACATCAAGCGCGCCTTCGGTGGCTGGCAGAAGGCCGGTGCCAAGCCGGTGGCGCTCACGCCCACGCCGCGCATCAGGGGCCGCACCGTGCTGCTGGTGGATGCACCGGGTTCGGCACAGACCTATTTCTGGATGGCCAATGTCGGCGTGCCGCGCCGCTACGCCGAGCGCGCCGCGCTCGATGTGGTCAACACCGAGTTCGGTGGCCGCTTCACCTCGATGCTGAACACCGAACTGCGCATCAAGACCGGGCTTACCTACGGCGCCAGCAGCCGCTTCTCGCGCGGTTCGGTGCCGGGCGAGTTCGTCGTCAGCTCGTTCACGCGCACCGACGACACGGAGCGCGCCATGGATCTGGCGTTGGCCACGCTGGGCAAGCTGCATCAGCAGGGCATCGCCGCCGATGCATTGGATTCGGCACGCAGCTACCTGGTGGGCCAGTATCCGCTGGGCTTCGAGACCAATGGCGAGTGGGCCGGCGCGCTGGCTGATCTGGATTTCTACAGTCTGCCGACCACCGAGATCAGCAACTACGTGGCCGATCTGGGCAAGGTGGATGCCCGGGCCGCCCAGGCGGTGATCGCCGATGCCTATGCGGATGCCGGCAATCTCGACATCGTGATGATCGGTGATGCGGCCAGGATCCGCTCGGTGGCGGCCAAGTACGGCAAGCTGCTGGAGAAGCCGCTGACCGCGCCGGATTTCCAGCCGCCGGCGCGTTGACGCCGGCGGCTCACCGCACAGATCCTTTCGCCGTTCGCAGCCGTGGAAGCGCCGCATGCCCGCTGAGCAGAAAGCACCGAGTTCAACCCAGCCGCGCCTGGTGGCTGACATCGGCGGCACCAATGCGCGTTTCGCCATCGCCGAGGGCGATGTGATCCGCGATGAGCTGACGCTGGCCTGCGCCAGCTATCCGGATCCGGCCAGCGCCGTGGTGGATTACCTGCGGCGTGTCGGGCGCGAGCGGCCCGAGCATCGCCCGCGCGAGGCGGCGCTGGACATCGCCGGCCCCATCAATGGCGATCGCGTCGAGATGACCAATCACGCCTGGCAGTTCTCGGCTCATTCGCTGTTGCAGTCGTTGCAGCTGCGGCGGCTGATCTTCCTCAACGACTTCACCGCGCTGGCGCTGGCCGTGCCGCGTCTGTCGTCCGATGGCTTCGAACAGATCGGTGGCGGCAGTGCCGAGCCGAACAGTGCCATTGCGCTGCTGGGTGCCGGCACGGGGCTGGGTGTGTCCGGGCTGGTGCCCAATGGTTCGAGCTGGATTCCGCTGCAGGGTGAGGGCGGTCATGCCACGCTGGCCGCGGCCAGCGAGCGGCAGGCAGCGGTGCTGGCCTGGCTGCGCCGGCAGTACGAGCATGTCTCGGCGGAGCGCTTGCTGTCGGGTATGGGCCTGGAGCTGCTGTACCGCACGCTGTGCGCATTGGATGGCCGCACCGCGCAGGTGCTGTGGGCCAAGGACATCACGGCGCGTGGCCTGTCCGGTGAAGACCAGACCTGCCGCGAAGTGCTGGAGCTGTTCTGCGGCTGGCTGGGCATGGTGGCCGGCAACCTGGCGCTGATCCTCGGCGCCAAGGGTGGCGTGTACATCGGCGGCGGCATCGTGCCGCGCTTCGGCAGCTACTTTGCCGCCTCGCCGTTCCGCGCCGCCTTCGAGAGCAAGGGGCGCTTCGCCGCCTATCTGGCGCCCATTCCCTGCTATGTGATCACCGCGCAGAACCCGGCGCTGCTGGGCTGCGCGCGCTCGTTCACCGATCCCAGTCCGCGTGTCGAGGTCACTGCATGAAAAGTCCGCTGCGGTGCCTGCTGGCCGCATCCCTGCCTGCCGCCACCCTGCTGTGGCTGCCGTTCTCCGCAGTGCTCGGCGCTGCCAGTTCCAACGACCCGGTCGCCATCCGCGTGCAGAGCCTGCTGCAGGCGCTCTCGCCCGCGGAGAAGCTGCAGCTGTTGTCGGGCGACGGCCAGGGCATGACCACGGCGGCGATTCCCCGCGTGAATATTCCGCAGCTGCGCATGGCCGATGGCCCGTCGGGCGTGCGTCTGCCGCCGCCATCGACGGCCTATCCGGCCAACGTCACGCTGGCAGCGAGTTTCGATGAACGCCTCGCGGAACAGTACGGCGTGCAATTGGGGCGCGATGCGCGTGCCCGCGGCGCGCACTTCCTGCTCGGGCCAGGCCTGAATATCTATCGCGCGCCGATGAACGGCCGCAACTTCGAATACTTTGGCGAAGACCCCTATCTCGCCGGGCGCATGACCGTGGGTTATGTGCATGGGGTGCAGAGCCAGGGCGTGGCGGCCACGCTCAAGCACTTCGCGCTGAACAATTCCGAGTTCGCGCGCAACACCTCCGACAGTCAGATCGACGAGCGCACGCTGCACGAGCTGTACCTGCCGGCCTTCGAGATGGGAGTGAAGGAAGGCGGTGCCGCGGCGCTGATGGACTCGTACAACAAGATCAACGGCACCTATGCCACGGCCAACGCGCACCTGAACATCGACATCGCGCGCAACCAATGGGGCTTCGACGGCCTGATCATGTCCGACTGGGGCGCAACACATGACACGCTGGGTGCGGCGCTCGGCGGCCTGGATCTGGAGATGCCCAGCCCGGCGCGCTTTGCGCCCCGGCGCGTGCAGCCGCTGCTGGAGCAGGGCAAGCTCACCCAGGCCGTCATCGACGACAAGGTGCGGCATCTGCTCACGGTCGCGGTGCGCATGGGCTGGCTGGATCGCGAGCAGCGCGACCTCGGCATCCCGCGCGTGAACCCCGCGGGCGATCAGGTGGCGCGGCAGATCGCCGAGGAAGGCGTGGTGCTGCTGAAGAACCAGGGCGGTGTGCTGCCGCTGGATCTGGCACGCGTGCGCACCGTGGCCGTCATCGGACCGGTGGGCGAGAGCACGCCGCAGGGCGGCGGCGGCAGCGGCAATGTGCCGGCCTTCCAGGTGAGCTCGCTGGCGCAGAGTTTGTCCGAGGCGCTGGCCAGCAGTGGCGTGAAAGTGCTGTCGCTGCGTGGCGTGCCGACGCTGCATCACATGGCGCTGAAGACGCGCATCACGCGCGGTCCCGAAGACACGTCGCCCAGTGGCTGGATGCGCGAGGACTACGCCAACGACACGCTGGGCGGCATTGCGTCGCCCGCTGTGGCGGAGGCCAGGCTGATCGAGCCGCAGGCGGTGTTCATGCAGGACGACGACGGCAACTTCGTCGCCGACGGCCTGGATTTCGCCGCACTCGACGATCTGCCGCCGCAGCCGACCTCGTCGCGGCGCACCGGCTACTACCATGCCGACCACGACGCCACCTACACGCTGTTCACGCGCAATGGCGGCATGCACCGTGTGCTGGTCGACGATCGCGTGGTGCTGGACAGCTGGCAGCTGCCGCGCGCCTATCTGCAGCAGGCATCGGTTGCGCTGACCGCCGGTGTGCACAAGATCGTCGTGGAGCAGCACAGCGAGGGCGCGCGCTCGTTCAGCGGCAACGGCGTGATCCTGGGCCTGGTGGCCGAGGACACGGTGGTGGATCCGGCCGCGGAGCGCATGGCGGCAGCTGCTGATGCGGTCATCGTGGCGGCAGGCTTCGACCCGGTGCTGGAAGGCGAGGGGAGCGATCGCGAGTTCGCGCTGCCGCCGGGGCAGGCGCAGCTCATCGAGCGGCTGCTGGCGAAGCAGCGCAACCTGGCCGTGGTGCTGACCAGCGGCGGCGCCGTGGATGTCTCCGGTTTCGTGGAGCGCGTGCCGGCCCTGTTGCAAGCCTGGTATCCGGGCCAGGAAGGCGGCGCGGCGCTGGCCGGCGTACTGCTCGGCAAGGTGAACCCGTCGGGCCGTCTGCCGTTCAGCTGGGAGCGCAAGCTGGAAGACAACCCCAGCTATGCCAGCTATTACTTCAGCGATCCGGCGCGCCAGGGCATCGCCTACCGCAATGGTCTGTTCGTCGGCTATCGCGGTTACGAGCGCCTCGGCATCAAGCCGCTGTTCCCATTCGGCTTCGGCCTGTCGTACAGCAGTTTCCGTTACGCCAATCTGCGCACCGAGCGACTCGGCAACGACGGCACCTTCGCCGTGTCCTTCGATGTCATCAACACCGGCGCGTGCGCCGGCGCCGAAGTGGCGCAGCTGTACCTGGCGGATCTGCAGCCCACCGTGCCGCGGCCGCTGAAGGAACTGAAGGCCTTCGAGCGCGTGTACCTGCAGCCGGGTGAGCGGCGCCGCGTCACGCTGCAGCTCAACGCGCGCTCCTTCACCTGGTACGACGACAAGAAGCAGCGCTGGCGCGCCAATCGCGGCAGCTACAGCCTGCAGATCGGTGGTTCGTCGGTGGATGCACAGCTGGCCGGCACCATCACGCTGCCGGTGGCGCTGGATCTGGCGCCGTAGGGCGCGCGGGATTTACTGTCCGAAGGTATCCCCGCCGCTGGCCAGCCATGAGCTCTCGCCCGGGGTATTGCTGCGACCGAGCACGGCGTTGCGGTGGGGGAAGCGGCCGAAGCGCGCAATGATGTCGCGGTGGCGGCGCGCGAAGTCGAAGGCGCCGCTGAACAGCCCGCGCTGCTCGTCCGGCGCTTCATTCATCAGCTGCTCGAATGCCGCCACCGACTCCTCCTGCGCCTCCAGCGACTCGGCATGCTGCAGCGGCATGTAGAAGAACAGGCGTTCGGGCGGCGTCAGCGCGATGTCCGCGCCCAGCTGCATGCCGGTCAGCGCCAGGGGCAGGGCCTGCACGTCGCCGGCATAGGCGCCGGCCCTGCCGCGGTGGATGTTGCGGGGGAACTGATCGAGCAGCAGGATCAGCGCCAGCCGCCGACGCGGCGTGGAAGCCCAGGCATCGAGGCGGCCTTCCAGAGCGTCCTGCATCAAGGGGCCGAAACGCAGTCGCAGCGTTTCATCCAGCTGCCAGGTCAGTTCGGCGGTGTCGCCAGCGGCGAACCACAGCTGCATACGTTGTGTCAGCGCCGCCGTGTCCAGCGGCGCTGTGCCGAACCAGTAGTCCAGCACCTCTTGCGGGTTTACTCGCAGAGGCTTTCCAGGTAGCTCTGGGCCACCGGTGAGAGGCGTCTCTGCGCCAGCGCGCGCGCCTTGGGCGCGTCGACGATGTGTTCCAGCGGGCCGCACATCATCATGCGCCGGACCTGCGGGTCCCTGGCGGAGAGTCGGGCCATCTTGTTCAGGACGGTGAAGCCGCGGTAGATCTTCTGACGGGGCGCGCGATTGTGTTCGATCGAGCTGGCCAGGTACTGGCCGAAGCGGCGGTACAGAAAGTAATCGTCATCCCCGACCTGGAAACGGGCTTCCGCAAAGAAGTCGGGAAAGTTCTTCTCTAGATATTCGTTAACACGACGAAGACGGGGTCCAGGTTCTGAGTCGGACACCTTGAGCTTCTTCATTGTCTTTGCCACACCTCCGAAGGGTCCAGGACACCATTTCTGGGCGTCACGGCTGGTACCACACCCCGCAACGCGCGCGAACCATAAGGCCTATCGCCCGACGATGCAAGTGAAGAGCCGGAGATCTTCCGGTGACAGGCGGTGACAGGCCGCGCAGCGCTTTCAGCGCAGCCGCGCCAGCAGTCCGCGCGCCGCCGCGCTGGTCAGATCCAGCACCCGCTCGAAGTCCTCGGCGGTGCCGTAGTACGGGTCGGGAACCTCGCGCAGCGGCTGTTCCGGCGCGTAGTCGAGCAGCAGCACCAGCTTGTCGGCGCTGCCGCGTGGCGCGATGCGCGCCGCGTCGCGCAGGTTCCGCCGGTCCATGACCAGCACGCGATCGAAGCGCTGGAAATCCTCGGGCACCAGCTGACGCGCCCGCAGCGCCGACAGGTCGACGCCGCGCTTCAGCGCCGCCGCCTGCGCGCGCGGATCGGGCGCGGCGCCGATGTGGTAGTCATGCGTGCCCGCGGAGTCGGCAACACACACCTGCCCCGGCGCTTCGCGGGCGGCGATGTGACGGAATACGGCTTCCGCCGTGGGCGAGCGGCAGATGTTGCCCATGCAGACGAACAGCAAGCGCATGCGATCAGCATGCGGTCAGGCGCAGGTGGCGTGCAATGGCCGTTGTGCGTCCTGCCACCTTCGGGCAGTCTGCGCTGACCGATGACCCCGAGCGATCCGCATTCCGCGCCGGCTGATTCACCCGCTGATCCCATGAATGATCTGCGCCTGGCGCTGCGCCAGTTCGCCGCCGAGCGTGACTGGGAGCAGTTCCATTCGCCGAAGAATCTCGCCAGCGCGCTGAGTGTGGAGGCGGCGGAGCTGCTCGAGCACTTCCAGTGGCTCACCGAACAGCAAAGTCGCGAGCTGGCGGTGGCCGAGCGCGAGGCCGTGGCGGCCGAGATGGCCGACGTGCTGCTCTACCTGGTGCGTCTTGCCGATGGGCTGGGCATCGATCTGCTGGCGGCGGCGCGCGCCAAGATGCGGGTCAATGCGCAGAAGTATCCCGTCGACAAGGCGCGCGGCAGCAGCCGCAAGTACGACAAGCTGTGAGTTTCCCGCTGTGGCTACGGCCATGGTTGGCGCCATGCCTGCTGCTGGCCCTGGGGGCATGCGCGCCACTGGATCGCAATGCGCGGCGCGATGCGCCGACGCCGCTGGCCTGCATGCGCACGGTGGTGCGTGAACGTGTGCCGGTGGAAGTCGATGACAAGCTGAAGCACTGCCTGGCGGCTGGCTTCATCGCGCGCCACTGCAGCGTGCTGGAGGCCCGCACGGCTGCGTGGGGCAAGGAGTTCACGGATCTGTTCGACGGGGGCGATCCGTCGACGGCAGATCTGCGCGCCGATCGCGCCGGCATCCGATGCGCCAGAGCGCAGCCCGATGATGATGGGCTGCGCTCCTGTTGCCAGCAGTGGCTTACTGCGCAGTGATCGACAGGCCGAACAGGGCGCCCGGCGTCATCTGATCCAGCGTCGGTCCCTTGCGGTTCGGATCGTTGGCTGCGGCGGGCCTGACCAGATTGCCGTCACCGCTGCCGGTCAGCAGCGACTGGGCGATGTTGGCGTCACGCGCGTAGTCGATGATGAAGTTCTTCGACCAGGCGGCCAGCGTCGGGTTGGCCTTGCTCCACAGCAGCTCGCCCAGCACGTTGCGCTCCAGCTCTTCATGCAGCTGCAGCGTCACCAGCAGATAGGCGCGGTCGAATTCCTCACCGGAGAACTTGCCCAGCGCATCGAGCACGGCCTTGTTGCGCGCGCCCGGTCCGCCGCCGCGGCCGCCGCCCGCACCGCCGGCTCCGCCCGCCGCGCCCTGAGCGCCACCGCCCGGAGGGCCACCCGCCGTGCTACCGGGGGCACCGCCGCCCTGGCCACCGGGTGCTGCGCCCGGAGGACCACCGGCACCCCCCGCGCCGCCTGCGCCTCCCGAAGGCGCACCGCCCATGCCGCCGACGCCGGGAATGCCCAGCTTGTCAGCGATGGCGACGACGGCCTTCTGCCGCGCTTCGAATTCGCTGTTGGTGCGGGTGGCGAAGGTCTTGATCGCGGCGCTGGTGGATTTCTCCAGCGCCAGCTTGTTGACCTCGGACTGCAGGCTGGTGCGATCGCGCAGCGCGCGCACGTAGTGTTCTTCGCTCTCGGTGACCTGACTGGCGGCGAAGCTGGTGCTGGCCGCCAGGGCCAGGCCTGCCACGCCAAAGCGCAGCAGTGTGTGGACATTGCTCTTCATGATCCCCCCAGGGAGTTGCCAAACGATGAACAAAGCGCTTTGCCGCGCCGGCCGCCTCACCTGGCGGCCGGTTTGGCCAGGATGGCTTCGATGTCCTGATTGAGTTCGGGTGAGTCCGGTGTGACCTTGCTGTCGTAATGCCTGACCACGGTGCCGTCCGGCTTCACCAGGTACTTGTTGAAGTTCCAGCCCGGTTCGGTGCTCTGCCTCGCCAGTTCCTTGAACACGCCATTGGCATCCGCGCCTTTCACGGGGCTGGCTGCCAGCATGGTGAATTTCACGCCGTAGTTGATGTAGCAGATCTCGGCGGTTTCGGCGTCGTCCTTGGCCTCCTGGTTGAAGGAGTCGGACGGGAAACCGACCACGACCAGGCCGCGGTCCTTGTATTTCTCGTGCAGCGCCTCCAGCCCCTGGAATTGCGGCGTGAAGCCACAGTGGCTGGCGGTGTTGACGATCAGCAGCGGTTTGCCGTCGGCCAGCTTGCACAGATTGACGCTCTCATTGGAGCGCAGCTTCCTGAAGTCCTGATTCAGCCAGGCGGGACACTCGGCGGCCCAGCTGGAACTGCCCGCCAGCAGGGCCAGCAGAGCCATGCGCATCGTGCGCGCGGACATCGAGAGCTGCGTCATGATTTCGGGACTCCCCTGTCGATGGGTTGCATGGTGTCGAAGCCTAACCAATGTCGCCCGTCGCGGTTGTCGGGTTTTGTCGAGCAGTGCAAAAGCGTCAATTTGTAGACGCATTCCACTATCCGGCACGGGCGCGGGCCGCACAGCTTAAGCAGCCCTGCGCTGCGCCGATACCTCATTCACGAGTAGCCCGGGGTTGCGGCAGCAATGGATTATGGTTGATTCGATCGACTGGCAGGGGCGTTACAAGCAGATCGTGCGCGAGTTCGACGCGGCCGAGCGCAATTGGCGCGACCTCGAGCAGATCCTGCGCCGGATGGTCGGACGACTGTGTGCCTATTCCCAGGGCAACGATGCCGGGGTCGACGAACAGCTCACCATCATTGCCACCGCCAGCCGCCGCGACGCCGACGCGGGCGAATTCACCTTGCTTCTCAATGCCTTGGCGACGGCAGTCACCAGCACCGGTGGCGCTCCAGGCACCTCCGGCACCGGTTCGCAGCCCGCGCCCATTCGGCTGAATGCTCCGCATCCGCCGCTGCCGTGCACTCCGGTACAGGGGCGCTGGGGGGCGAGCATTGCGGCGGTGGGTGCATTGTTGCGCCATCTGCGCGCCAGCGCCGATGCCCACACCACCGTGGCCGACCTGGTCGAAGAACTCCAGCAGGTGCAGTCCGACGAGGCTCTGGCGCGTGTCATCGAACGCGTGGCCGAACTGGTGGGGCGTCAGGCCGATCGTCTGGCGCGCGAGCGCAGCGAGGCCGAAGGCGTGCTGCACAAGGTGACGCAACGCCTCGAAGAGATTTCCGTCTATCTGGTGTCGTCGCACAACGAACGCACCGCTAGTCACGACGACACCGATCTGATGACCACGCAGGTGTGCATGCAGGTGCGTTCGCTGAATGCCGAGGTGGGCGCCTCCACCGAGCTGAGCGCACTGAAGGCCAGTGTCAGCATCCGCCTGGAAGCCATCGGTACGCAGGTCGATCAGTATCGCGAGCGCGAGCAGCGGCGTTTCGCCGCACAGGAACAGGCCACCGAGCGCATGAGCATGCGCGTGGCCGAGCTCGAACAGCAGACTCGCTACCTGCAGAACAATCTCGACGAGGAGCGTCGGCGGGCGCGCCTGGATTCGCTGACCGGTGTGGCCAACCGCGCCGCCTTCGACGAGCGCTTCGCGCAGGAGCTGGCGCGACAGGCCACCGGCGGTGGCGCCGTCAGCATGCTGCTGTGGGACCTCGATCACTTCAAGTCGATCAACGATCGCCATGGCCATCGGGTCGGTGATGCCGTGCTGCGCGAGGTGGCGCGCTGCTTCAAGCGGCAGCTGCGCGTCGAAGACTTCGTGGCGCGCATCGGCGGCGAGGAGTTCGCCACGCTGCTGGTGGGGGCGCCGCTGGAAGTGGCGGTGGCGCGCGCCGAGCAGCTGCGCGCTGCCGTGGCGGCGCTGAAGCTGCACGTGTCCGGTGTGCCGGTGCATGTCACGGTGTCCTGCGGCGCCACCGAGCTGCGCGCCCAGGATCGTGCCGAAGAGATCTTCGATCGGGCCGATGCGGCGCTGTATCGCGCCAAGGAAGCCGGTCGCAACGTCTGCATCGCGGCCTGATCGGTCGCAGCCCGCGCGCCGGCTGGCGCGGCGCCTTGGGTATACTGCAGCGATGAATTCCCGCTGGCTGCGCGCCATCCTGTTGCTGCTCATCGTGGTCGGTGGTGCGCTGCGTGTGCTGGAGGTGTTCCAGCACAATCCGCTCGATCACATCTTCAGCGACCCGGCGCGTCACTGGAACCAGGCGCGCGAGACGCTGATCCCCTCGCCAATGGCGCTGTTCGATCCGCCGCTGTACCAGATGTGGTTGTCGCTGGTGCAGAAGTTCACGCTGGGCGTGCCCTGGCTGGTGGCGGCCATCGTGGCGGCGCTGTCGCTGCTGACCCCCTGGTTCTGGTATCGCTTCCTGCGCGAGCTGCTGCCGGGGCGCGACCGGGCGCTGGCCGGCTGGGCGCTGTTCACCTGGCTGCCCTCGTGGCTGGGCATCTTCGACTACTTCATGACCGAGACGCTGCTGCTGCCGTTGCTGGGGGCGGCGCTGTGGCAGACGCTGCGCGTGCGTCGCAGCCCGGGGATCGGGAGCTTCGTGGCACTGGCGCTGCTGTGGCTGCTGGCCGGGCTGGCGCGCGCCGTGGCGCTGCCGCTGGGTCTGGCCGCCTGCCTGTGGGTGTGGTGGTCGCATCCGCAACGCTGGCGCGCCGGCTGTGTGGCGGCGCTGGCGGGTGCGCTGCTGCTGGTGCCCATCGGCCTGCGCAATCACTACTACACCGGCCTGTGGCAGCCCTGGGGCAATGGCTGGCCAACGCGCATCTACGCCGAGAGCGGTCAGCGCGCGATCAGCATGCACCTGCGTCGCGACGGCGCGCAGTGGACCTACGGCTTCACCGCACCTTCGATGGTGCAGCAGCCGCTGCAGCCGTTTTCGTCATGGACCTCGGTGCGCAGCGGCGAGGTGGCCATCGACATCGACATGACGCGCGGCGCCGCCGACTGGCGTGCGGCCCTGGATGCGCACGCCGTGCAGGGCGTGCGGCGCTGGTGGCTGCGCTGGGAGAACCTGCTGCAGATCATGGTGTGCGAGAGCTGGCCGGAAAACAATGGCACCTTCCTGTCCGGCGCCGCCGCCAATGCGTCGCGCTGGATCTGGGCGCCGCTGCTGCTGGTGGTGGTGGCTGGCTGCATCGTGCAGCGTCGCGCCGTGCTGCGTGAGCCGCTGGTGCCGGCATTGGTACTGCTATGGTTCGTGCTGCAGGCTGTGTCGCTGGTGGCGGTGAACGAGGGGCGCTATCGCCTGCCGCTGGAAGGTTTGCTGCTGGTGCAGGCCCTGTGGTTGCTGCCGCGGCGTGTTCAAGGGGAAAGATCTAAGTGAGCAGATGGGATCAATCGCCGGCTTCCCTGCTGATTCTCGGCGTCATCGTGGTGGTGAGCCTGCTGGCACTGACGCGGCAGCAGCAGTGGTTGGTGCGCGGTGTGTTCCGGCCCTACTGGTTCTTCCGCCGGCAGGAGTATTTTACGCTGATCTCCAGCGCCTTCCTGCACGCCGATGCCAGCCATCTGATCTTCAACTGCCTGAGCTTCTGGTTCTTCGGCCCCTCGCTGGAACGTGTCATGGGCACGCCGCGCTTCGTGCTGCTGTATGCCTTCGGCCTGGTCGCCAGCAGCCTGGGCACCTGGTACAAGCAGCGCAACAACCCGGACTACGCCACGCTGGGTGCCTCGGGGGCGATTCTCGCGGTGTTGTTTGCCTCCATCGTCTACTTCCCGACGCAGTCGCTGTTCATCATCCCGATTCCCGTGCCGATTCCGGCGCCGCTGTTCGCCATCGGCTATCTGGCCTGGAGTTACTACGCCGGCCGCCATGCGCGCGGCCGCGTGAACCATGACGCGCACTTCGGTGGCGCCATCGCGGGGCTGCTGTTCGTGGCGCTGACCGAGCCGGGTGTGTGGCGCGCGGCGCTGGCGCGGCTGGGCGCATGAGCACGCGTTCGCTGTTCCCCACGCAGGTCTATGTGGCGCCGCTGATGCGCCAGGGGCTGGCGCCGCTCAATGCGCGCCTGCTGCAGGAATGCCTGCAACTGCGTGAGGATGATGTGGCCGGGCAGCGCTGGTCGGCGCGCAGTTATCCGGGGGGCTTCACCTCGTACAACACCCAGTGTCGCATGCATCGCATCTCTCCCACCTTCGCGCTGCTGGAAAAACGGCTGGCGCGGCATGTGCGGCGTTTCGTCGCCGAGCTGGAACTGGATCTGAGCGGCCGTGAGCTGGCGATGACCGACTGCTGGGTCAACATCATGCCGCCGGCCGTGGTGCACAGCCTGCACCTGCACCCGCTGTCGACGCTGAGCGGCACCTACTACGTGCGCACGCCGCGCGGCAGTCCGGCGCTGAAATTCGAGGACCCGCGGCTGGATCGCTTCATGGCGGCCCCGCCGCGGCGTGCCGACTGCCGGCCGGAGCATCGCCCCTGGGCCGGCATCCCGGCCGAGACCGGCAATGTGGTGCTGTTCGAGAGCTGGCTGCGCCACGAGGTGCCGCCGAACACGGCGCGCAGCGAACGCATCAGCATCAGCTTCAATTACAGCTGGTTCTGAGCCGGCGGCCGCGCCGGGTGGCGCGGCCGCCGGGGCGCTGCTTCGAAGTGGGGAGCGCGGCTGCTGTCACGCGTCATGAAGGTGCGGCAGCCGCCGCGCTTCGGCCGTCCCGCCCAAAGGGGTGGCCGACCCTGCGGTCCGGGACCACAAGCGTCCGATGCCTCGACCTGGTGCGCCCTGGCTTGTAATATCGCAGGTCGGTCAGGATGCAGGGTGGGCGCGATCCGCGCCTCGGCGATGCCGCAACCCTGTACCCGCATGGTTCTTGCAAGGTGAATGCGCTACGGTCCTTGGAAAGGCCGCGGCGCCGGCCGGGTTCGCCCCGAAACAAGCGTGCATTTGAGAGCAGCCTTATGACTAACGAGACTCGCCGCGGCCTCTACGACCAAGCCTTCGACAAGGACAGTTGCGGATTCGGCCTGATCGCCAGCCTCGACGACACCCCCAGCCACTGGCTGGTGCAGACCGCCATTGCCTCGCTGAATCGTCTGACCCACCGCGGCGCGGTGGCGGCCGACGGCAAGACCGGCGACGGCTGCGGCCTGCTGCTGAAGCGTCCGGAGAAGTTCCTGCGCGCCCTGGCCAAGGACGCCAAGATCAAGCTGGCCCCGCGCTTCGCCGCCGGCCTGGTGTTCCTGAACCAGGACGAGCAGAAGGCGGCTGCGGCCCGTGCTGCGCTGCGCGTGGAGCTGGAGCGCGAGGACCTGCAGGTGGCCGGCTGGCGCCTGGTGCCCACGGATGTGAAGGCCTGCGGCACCGAGGCCCTGAAGACGCTGCCGCGCATCGAGCAGCTGTTCGTCAACTGCAAGATCGCCGACATCGACGAGGCCGCCTTCAACCGCAAGCTGTTCCTGGCGCGCCGCCGCGTCGAGAAGCTGCTGGGCGGCGAAGACCCGGTGTTCTACCTCCCCAGCCTGTCCGCCACCACCATCGTCTACAAGGGCATGGTGATGCCGGCGCATCTGGTGGAATTCTTCCCGGACCTGAGCGATCCGCGCCTGGAGACCTCGGTGGCCGTGTTCCACCAGCGCTTCTCCACCAACACCACGCCGCAGTGGCGTCTGGCGCATCCGTTCCGCTTCCTGGCCCACAACGGCGAGATCAACACCGTCGAGGGCAACCGCCAGTGGGCGGTGGCGCGCGGTCCGGTGCTGCGCTCGCCGGTGCTGCCGGATCTGTCGGACATCTTCCCGCTGGTGTCCATGCATGGCTCGGACTCGCAGAGCCTGGACAACATGCTCGAGGTCATGCTGCTCGGCGGCCTGGACGTGCTGCACGCCATGCGTCTGCTGATCCCGCCGGCCTGGCAGTCGGATGACACCATCGACGCCGATCTGCGTGCCTACTACGAGTTCTACTCGGCGCACATGGAGCCCTGGGATGGTCCGGCCGGTGTCGTGACCACCGACGGCCGCTATGCCGCCTGTACGCTGGATCGCAATGGTTTGCGCCCGGCGCGCTTCGTCATCACCAGGAACCGCCACCTGACCATCGCCTCCGAAGCCGGCGTCTGGGATTACAAGCCCGAAGACGTGGTGCGCAAGGGCAAGCTCGGACCGGGCGAGATGGTGGCGCTGGATCTGCAGACCGGCACATTGCTGGAAACCAGCGATATCGACGCCCTCCTGAAGAGCCGGCACCCGTACAAGACCTGGCTCAAGAAGGGTGTGAAGTACCTGGAGACGGATCTCATCGACATCCGTCTGGCCGCCGAGCCCTTCGATCAGGAGACGCTGGGCGTCTACCAGAAGATGTTCGGCATCAGCGCCGAGGAGCGCGACGAAGTCATCCGCGTGCTGGCGGAAGACGAGAGCGAGGCCGTCGGCTCCATGGGCGACGACACGCCCATGCCGGTGCTGTCGCACAAGGTGCGCTCGCTGTTCGACTACTTCCGTCAGCAGTTCGCGCAGGTCACGAATCCGCCGATCGATCCGATCCGCGAAGCCATCGTGATGAGCGTGCAGACGCAGATCGGTCCGGAGTGCAATGTGTTCGTGCCGGTGGCCGACCATGCACGCCAGGTGGTGCTGAATTCGCCCATCCTCTCGCAGCGCAAGCTGCGCCAGCTGCTGGCGATGGAAGAGGACGGCATCACCCACGAATTCATCGACCTGCAGTACGACCCGGCCAAGGAGACGCTGCAGCAGGCGCTGGCGCGCATCTGCGATCAGGCCGAACGCGGTGTGCGCGAGGAGCAGAAGCTGGTCGTGATGCTCTCGGACCGCTACCTGGTCCAGGGCAAGATTCCGGTCCATGCGCTGCTGGCCACTGGCGCGGTTCACCACCGCCTGGTGGAGACCGGGCTGCGCTGCAAGTGCAACATCGTGGTGGAGACGGGTACGGCGCGCGACCCGCACCACTTCGCGGTGCTGATCGGTTATGGCGCCACGGCCGTGTATCCGTACATGGCCTACCAGACGCTGTACGACATGATGCGCAAGCGCGCCATCACGCTCGACAACGAGCAGCGCATGGAGCTGGGCCGCAGCTACCGCAAGGCCATCCGCAAGGGTCTGTACAAGATCATGTCGAAGATGGGCATCTCGACCATCGCCAGCTATCGCGCTGCGCAGCTGTTCGAGATCGTGGGCCTGGCCGACGAGGTGGTGGAGACCTGCTTCCGCGGCACTGCCAGCCGCATCGCGGGCGCCGACTTCCAGGATCTGGAAGACGACACCAGGAAGCTGGCCATGCGCGCCTGGAATCCGCGCGCTGCGATCGAGCAGGGCGGCATCTACAAGTACGTGCATGGCGGCGAGTACCACATGTACAACCCCGACGTGGTCGGCGCGCTGCAGGCCGCCGTCGTGTCGGGTGACTACCAGCAGTACAAGCTGTTCGCCTCGCTGGTGAACCAGCGTCCGGTCTCGGCGCTGCGTGACCTGCTGGGCCTCACCAGCAGCGATGCGCCGATTCCGCTCGAGGAGGTGGAGCCGCTGGAAGCGGTGCTGGCGCGTTTCGACGGCGCCGGCATGTCGCTGGGCGCGCTCTCGCCGGAGGCGCACGAGGCGCTGGCCATCGCCATGAACCGTCTCGGTGGCCGTTCCAATTCGGGCGAGGGTGGCGAGGATCCGGTGCGCTACGGCACCGAGAAGAACTCGAAGATCAAGCAGGTGGCCTCGGGTCGCTTCGGCGTGACGCCGGAATACCTGACCAATGCCGAAGTGCTGCAGATCAAGGTTTCGCAGGGTGCCAAGCCCGGCGAGGGCGGTCAGCTGCCCGGTCACAAGGTCAACGAGATGATCGCGCGGCTGCGCTTTGCGCGGCCCGGCGTCGGTCTGATCTCGCCGCCGCCGCACCACGACATCTACTCCATCGAGGATCTGGCGCAGCTGATCTTCGATCTGAAGCAGGTGAATCCGCAGGCGCTGGTGTCGGTGAAGCTGGTGGCCGAACCGGGTGTCGGCACGGTCGCGGCCGGCGTGGCCAAGGCCTATGCAGACCTGATCACCATCTCCGGCCACGATGGTGGCACGGGCGCGAGCCCGCTGACCTCCATCAAGTACGCCGGCACGCCCTGGGAGCTGGGCCTGGCCGAGACGCACCAGACGCTGCGCGCCAACGACATGCGGCATCGCGTGCGCGTGCAGACGGACGGTGGACTCAAGACCGGCCTCGACGTGGTGAAGGCCGCCATCCTGGGCGCCGAGAGTTTCGGCTTCGGCACGGCGCCGATGGTGGCGCTGGGCTGCAAGTACCTGCGCATCTGCCATCTGAACAACTGCGCCACGGGCGTGGCCACGCAGCACGACACGCTGCGCGAGAAGTACTTCATCGGCATGCCGGAAATGGTCATGCACTACTTCCGCTTCGTGGCCGAGGAAGTGCGTGAACTGATGGCTTCGATCGGCGTGCGCAGGATGGCCGATCTGATCGGTCGTACCGAGTACCTGAAGACCCTGCCGGGCGAAACGCCCAAGCAGCGCAAGCTGAACCTGCAGCCGCTGCTGGATTCGGACGGTCTGATCGCCGAGCGCTCGCACCTGTGCCTCGACCCGAACAACCCGCCCTTCGACAAGGGCGAGCTGGCCGAGCGCATGGTGCGCGACCTGCTGCCTGCCATCGAGCAGAAGAGCGGTGGCGAGTGGCGCTACGACGTGAAGAACTACAACCGCTCCATCGGTGCACGCATCTCCGGCGAGATCGCGCGGCGCTGGGGCAACTACGGCATGGAAGAGAGCCCGGTTACGGTGCATCTCACCGGCTCGGTGGGGCAAAGCTTCGGCGTGTGGAACGCCGGCGGTCTGCACATGCTGCTGGAAGGCGATGCCAACGACTACGTGGGCAAGGGCATGGCGGCGGGCCAGCTGGTGCTGCGGCCGCCGCGTGCCAGCAGCTTCGTGGCGCGCGACACCGTCATCATGGGCAACACCTGCCTGTACGGTGCCACCGGTGGCGAGCTGTACGCGGCCGGTCAGGCGGGCGAGCGCTTCGCGGTGCGCAACTCCGGTGCGCTGGCCGTCGTCGAAGGCGCCGGCGATCACTGCTGCGAGTACATGACCGGTGGCGTGGTCTGCGTGCTGGGCCGCACCGGCCTGAATTTCGGCGCCGGCTTCACCGGCGGCTTCGCCTACGTGCTGGATCCGGATCATGACTTCGTGGATCGCTACAACCACGAGCTGATCGACATCCATCGCATCACGGCCGAGAGCATGGAGACCAACGCGCGTCACCTGGAGGAGATCATCCGCCAGCACGTCGCGCTGACCGGCAGCGTCTGGGGCGCCGAGCTGCTGGAGGACTGGCGCTCATTCGTCGGCCGCTTCTGGCTGGTGAAGCCCAAGGCTGCTTCGATCGATTCGCTGATCGCCAACCTGCGGCGTGCTGCTTAAGACTCCCGCTCAAAGATCAACTGGGAAGAGCAAGTTTCGATGGCCGACAAGACCCTGCAGTTCCTGGACATCCCGCGCCGCGACCCGGACAAGTTCCCGGTGGAAGAGCGCGTCAAGGTGTTTCGCGAAATCTATGCGCCGTTCGATGCGCCGAACGCCAGCCAGCAGGCGGGCCGCTGCCTGTCCTGTGGCAATCCGTTCTGCGAATGGAAATGCCCGGTGCACAACTTCATCCCGAACTGGCTGAAGCTCATCAACGAAGGACGGTTGCTGGAAGCGGCGGAGCTGTCCCATCGCACCAACTCGCTGCCCGAGATGTGCGGCCGCATCTGCCCGCAGGATCGCCTGTGCGAAGGCGCCTGCACGCTCAATGACGGCCTGGGCGCCGTGACCATCGGTTCCATCGAGAAGTACATCACCGACGAGGCCTTCAAGCAGGGCTGGAAGCCGGACATGTCCGGCGTGGTGTGGACCGACAAGCGCGTCGCCATCGTGGGCGCCGGGCCGGCCGGTCTGGCCTGCGCCGACGTGCTGGTGCGCAATGGCGTGAAGCCGGTGGTCTACGATCGCTACGAGCGCATCGGTGGTCTGCTGACCTTCGGCATCCCGCACTTCAAGCTCGAGAAGGAAGTGGTGGAGAAGCGCCGCGAAGTCATGGAAGGCATGGGCGTGGAGTTCCGCCTCGGCGTGGAGATCGGCCGCGACGTCGCCTTCGAGCAGCTGCTGAAGGAATACGATGCCGTGTTCCTCGGCATGGGCACGTACAAGTACGTGAAGGGCGAGTTCCCCGGCGAGGATCTGCCCGGCGTGCACGAGGCGCTGCCCTATCTCATCGACAACATCCGTCATGAGCTCAAGCTGCCCGGCAGCGAGCAGTTCACCAGCCTCAAGGGCAAGCGCGTCGTGGTGCTGGGCGGTGGCGACACTGGCATGGACTGCAACCGCACCGCCATCCGTCAGGGCGCCGAGTCGGTCACCTGCACCTATCGTCGTGACGAAGACAACATGCCCGGCTCCAAGCGCGACTACAAGAACAGCAAGGAAGAGGGCGTCGAGTTCCTGTTCAACCGTCAGCCCGTCGAGATCGTGGCCGGCACGGACGGCAAGGTCGCAGGCGTGAAGGTGGTGCAGACCCAGCTGGGCAAGAGCGCCGGTCCGCGCGGTCGGCGCGTGGCCGAAGTGGTGCCGGGTTCCGAGGAAGTGATCCCGGCCGATGCCGTGGTCATCGCCTTCGGCTTCCAGGCCAGCCCGGCGCCCTGGTTCGCCGATCACGGCATCCGCCTGCATGACAATGGCCGCGTGCGCGCCTCGACCAGTGCCGCAACGCCGTTCCAGACCACCAACCCGAAGGTGTTCGCCGGCGGTGACATGGTGCGCGGCTCCGACCTGGTGGTCACGGCCGTATTCGAGGGGCGCGAGGCCGCCAAGGGCATCCTGGGGTATCTCGGCCTGGATTGAGGCAGTGAACTAATTGATGGCGGACCCGTCCATGTCAGCATGGGTGTGAGGTCGATGGCTGAGGGAATTCAGGGATGGATCAATCGGCCGTACAACCGCTGATATCCGTGGCGCTGTGCACCTACAACGGTGCGCGCTACCTGCGTGAGCAGCTCGACTCGCTGTTCGCGCAGGATTATGGTCCGCTGGAGATCGTCGCCGTGGACGATGGCTCCAGCGACGATACGGTGCAGATCCTCGAAAGCTACCGGCTGCGCCATCCCAACCTGCAGGTGGTCATCAACCAGCGCAACCTCGGCGTCCGCGACAATTTCCAGAAGGCATTGCAGCTGTGTCGTGGCGAATTCATCGCGCCCTGCGACCAGGACGATATCTGGCTGCCGCACAAGTTGAGCACCCTGCAACGTGTCATCGGCGGGCATGCCATGGCCTACTGCGATTCAGAACTGGTCGACACGGATGGGCGCTCGCTGGGTACGCGCATGTCATCGCGCTGGCGCATGCACGACATCAATGATCCAGCGGCGCTGATCTTCGACAATTGTGTATCCGGCCACGCCATGCTGCTGCGTCGTTCATTGCTGCCGCGGGCCTGTCCGATGCAGGAGGGCTTCCTGCACGACTGGTGGCTGGCGGTGGTGGCCGCTGCCGAGGGCGGCGTGGTGTTTCATCCCGAAGTGCTGGTGCATTACCGGCGCCATGAGCAGACGGTGACGGCGCTGCCCGGGAGTGCCGAGGCGCAGCGTCGCCGTGCCGGCATCGAGCGTCGTGGCGTCGCATTGCGCCGTCATGCCGTCATCGCTGCGCGGCTCAATGCCGTGGCGCATCTGCCCGGCGAGCCCGGGCGTTTCTGTCAGCAGCTGCAGCGTCTGTGGAGCGAGCATCAACGACAGTGGCTGTCTCCGGCGCTGGCCGGCGTGCTGATCAGCAACACCAATCGCCTGTATCAGTTCAAGCGCGTGCCGGGCTGGCGGCTGGCACTGAAATCGCTGCGCTATGCGGTGGGTGTGCGATTGCTGCAGGTGGCCGGTCAGCAGCGTTATCTGGAATGAGCGGCGTCGCGTTGTCGGCGATGAGCGATGACGGCCCGGTAGAAGTCCAGCATCTGCAGCGACACGCGTTCCAGGTAATGCGGCGACATGTCCACGAGCTGCTGCGAGCGGCGCTGTGCCTGGGCGCGCCGCAGGGCGGCGCTCAACGCATCCACGTCACCGATGGGCACGAGTTCGCCGGGATATTCCGCCAGGATCTGTTTGGGACCCTTGGCGTCCGAGGCGATCACCGGAACACCGGCATCCAGCGCTTCCATGATGACGCGCCCCATGGGTTCGCTGCGCGATGGGCAGACGAATACGTCGAACGCCTGGTAGTAGTCCTTGGCATTGGGTCGAAAGCCGAGCAACTGCACGGCCTGACCGGCTGCAAGCCGCTGCAGGCGCGGGCGTTCGCGCCCCTCGCCGATCAGTACCAGCCGCGCATCGGGCAGCTGCGCGCGCGCGAAGGCGCGCACCAGCACATCCCAGCCCTTGCTGTGCGCCAGACGGCCAACCCCTCCGATCAGAAAGGTCTGTGGCGTCGCGCCCATCTCGGTGCGCAACAGCGCGATGCGCTCTTCACCTTGCCTGGGATGCGGCACCAGCGAATTGCGGATCAGGCGCGCCAGGCCGGTAAAGGCCGCGGGGATGGTCTCGAGCTGCCAGGGCGAGATGCACACCAGGCCGTCCATCTGCAGGAACTGCGGGCCGTTGATCTTCAGATGCAGCGTCGAGAGGCGCGCGGCAGGTGTCCTGCAGGCGGCCAGCAGGCGCGTGGCGCGCCGCAGATGGGCATGCACCACATCGGGCCGCCATTCATCGAGTACGCGCTGGATGCGTCGCCGCGTGAACCAGCGGGCCGGCACCTCCACCACGCGCACGCGCGCATCCAGATGTTCGGCGATGCCGGCACCGGCCGCGTCGCGCTGATGCCGGCGCGCGATCAGCAGCACCTCATGGTCGATGCACTGAGCATTGCAGGACTCGGCCGTGGAGCGCTCGGTGCCGGCGAAGCCGCGCGACAGCAGCAGATGCGCGATGCGCAGTCTCGATGTTGAATTGCCCGACATGCTGCCTGCCAGTATAACTGCCGCGGTGTCCGACTCACCGCGTCATCTGCTGCTGTACCTGACGGCCAACGACGAAGGCCGCTTCACCACGGACGCCCAGCACTTCGCGCGCATGTGCCAGTGCCATCCGGGTGTGGAGCGCGTTGAAGTGCTGATCGTCGTCAGTGCCGTGCGGCCATTCAGTGCGGCCGACCAGCGCGCGCTCGACTGGCTGATCGCCGATTGCGCGGCCTGTGGCTGGCTGAGCATCCGCGCCGTGATCTGGAAGGGCAATGTGGGGCGCGACTTCAGTTCCGCCGAAGCCGGTCTGCGGGTGCTGGCCGGCGCCCCGGGCAATGGGTTGATGCAGCCTGCGCCTGCTGCCGGCGACTTCGTCATGGTGCGCAACCGCAGTGGCTATGGGCCCTTTGCAGCGGGCTGGTATCGCGCCTATGTGGATCAGTACCAGCGCGATCCGCAGACGGCCCTGACCGGCAGCACCCTCTGCCTGCGCGGCCATCCCAGGCTCGCCAGCGATCCGCCCTGGGCGCATGTGCAGACCTATGTGTACCTGAGCCAGTGGCGGCACTTCGCGCCACTGGCCGATCATTACCCGGCGGCGCGCTGCGTGGATCGCACCGAGCTGATCGTCACCGGCGAGATTGGTCTGAGCCGCGGCCTGCTGCTGGCCGGCTGGCGCATTTCCTGCCTGCACTGGCCGGAGCTGGCCTTCGACGCCGGGCTGGCCATGGATTCGTCGCTGCCACGCATCGATTTCAAGAATCAGGATCTGGGTCTGCCGATCCGCTACAAGTTCAAGGGCTATCGGCGCGGCTTGCGGGCCTGGCGATTGCGCTGGCGCTCGGCGTGGCGCGAGTGGCGCGGACAGGCGCCGCCGCAGGCAGCGTTGGGTGGCGTCATGCAGCGGCGTTGCAGCGACTACGACTGAACGAAGGACCGGCTGGCTGCAGTCGGGAATACACCGGCCACGGGGTCGGCGCTCAATAGATCACTGTTGGTCGTGCACTGGCGCATCAGGATTGCGCGGCAGCGCAAATACGCCGCCGTGGCCTCCTTCAGTACGCTCTTGTCGATGATGCGTTCCGGATGGCGTTGCGTGCGTTCCGGGTCGATGACGCCCGCCAGGATGCTGCCGCTGGGATCGCCGATGCGCGTCTCGCCGGTGCGCGGAAACAGCTGGTAGTTCGGTGTCAGAGGCTGCGAGAGTCCCAGCCATTGACCAAGTCGTTGCAGAACGCGCGGCGCATTGTTCATCAGCGCATCCGCATCCATGTACAGCGCGCGTGCGCACAGCATCTCGCCGTCGCTGCGCAACCGATGCAGGCGCGTCACGTAATAGTCACAGGCGCGTTGATCGTTCCAGGCGCGCTCACCCGGTCGCGTGGGCTTCATGGCCAGCAGGCTGCGCAGCGTTGCTTCGGGCGGACGCAGAAAGATCACGACGCTGCAGCGCTCGGCCGAGAGCAGCCGCCAGGGCGCGCGGATCTTGTTGTGCAGGATCTTGTCGAGCAGCCACTGGCCTTGCAGCGGCGCATCGATGGAGTGCTGTACCTTCCAGCGCAGCGCCAGCAGCGAGAGCTGCGAGCGATAACGCACGTGCATCTCGCCATAGCCGTCGATATCGGGCGAGCTGCCCAGCAGATGCGACAGCAGGCTGGAGTAGCTGCGCATGTGACTGAGCAGGAAGAGATAGCGGCTGTCGCGCGGCGTCAGCGCCGCAAGGGAGGCAAAACTCAGCATCCGGTCCTTCCTGCGGGGAGTAACCCCGTCAATGGCAAGACCGTAACAAGGTGGTTAGGTTCCCCTCATTTCCAGCTGCCCGCCCAGTACCTGCGGCTCCGGCTGGCAAAGTGCGAACAGGCGCTGCTGTGCTGCTTCAAACGAGTGCAGCCGGGCAAAGCGGGTGGCCAGCATATGGCCCATTTCTGTGCGCAGCTGCGGATCGTCCAGCAGGCGCTGGATGGCGGCGGCGAGCTGCCCCGCGTCGTCCGGTTGTTCGACCAGCAATGCTGCGTCGCCGACGATGAGCGGGATATCGCCCACCTGGGTGCTGACCAGCGGCACACCGCAGCACATGGCATCGAACAGCTTGGCCGGCGTCTGGGCCTCGGCCACTTCTTCGCGCTGCTGCGGAATGACGACGACGGTGGCCGCCTTCAGCCAGGCGCTGACGGTGTCCAGCGGCACCGTCTGGATGCATTGCAGGCGTTCGGGCGGCAGCCAGCGGCCGAGCTGGGCCTGGGCTTCCGCTTCGCACTTGCAGCCGACGACGGCGAGCTGCACCTGCGGATCATCAATTTTCGCGACGGCGCGCGCCAGCACCTCGATGCCCTTGTGGCCGCGCGGTGTGCCGAGAAACAGCACGGTCTTGCGTCGTTGCAGCGCCTGCAGACGCTCTGCCAGTCGTGGTTCGAGCGTGCCGCCGGAGATCATCGAATCGCGGCGCGCATGGTAGATGATGATGCCGCCATGCTGGCGCTGCAGTCGCGTGGAAGCGCACAGCACGCGGCGAAAGCCGCGCGCCAGCTGCTGTGCCCACAATGCGTGGTAGTAGCCGCGCAGGCTGAAGATGCGCAGCACGCCTTGCAGGTGGCGTTTGAAGAACGGACGCCGGCGCATCAGGCCGAGCTCGTCGTCGTCCACGTCGAGCAGCACGCTGGTATGCGGCCGACGATGCAGGAAATAGCTTGCGTAGAGCAGCGTCGCGGGCAGGGGTTTGCTGGCAATCAGCACATCGCAGTCCATGTCCGCCAGGTTGCGCCGCCAGTTCCACAGCAGACCGGGCAGGTTGCGACCGCGCAGCGCCTGGATCGGGATGTGCGAATGGCGCGCCGGCGCCCACAGTCCGCCGCGCCCCATGTGACCCATCACGCGGACCTCATAGCGGTCCGCGAGCAGCTCCGCCAATGCCAGCGCACGTCCCAGGCTGTTGCCGGAGAGATTGGGGCACAAAACAATGGCGCGCTGAGTCATCGGGTCTCCACGACCACGCTGCGATCTGCACTATGACCGCTGCCAGGCAACGGAGTTCAGCGCGGATCGCGCTGTCATGCCGAATTCACAAGAAGCCAGTCGCTTGTCTTCAGCATCTTAAGATCGTCGCTGCCGTAGGTGGCGGCAAGTTGTCGGTCATTGCCGCCACCCTGCACATTGTCGCGCGCCAGGGCGCCGGTGCGTGTGCCCGGCAACTCGTAGAATCGGGCGCCCAGCGGCACGATCTGTCGCACCTGTATGCGGCGGCGTAGCGCTGTCACGTTGATCCAGATGTCATCGGCCTTCGGGCAGCACCGCGCGAAGCGGTCCCCCTCGCTGCGCAGGGCCGCCTGCATCGCAGGCGGATAGATCACGCCGGCCACACCGGTGGCGAAATGCAGATGGCTCGGTTGCGTCGAGTGACAGCGTGGCCATGTTGCATAAGGCGCCAGCTGGCCCTGGTAATCGAGACGGATGACATGCGCGCGAAAGCAGTGGATCAGTTCGGGGCGCCAGCTCGCAGCGCGCGCCAGTTCCTCGAGCCAGTGTGTGGGATACAGGATGTCATCGTCGGCGGTGACCAGTGGCGCTTGCGCATGGGGCTCGGACATCACCTGCGGGAAGTACTTGGTGTGGGGGCCCACATCGCGGGTGCCGCGCACTTCCAGGCCACGGCGCATCAATCTTTGCAGCGCAGCGGGCAGCTCGTGCTGCAGCAGGCTTGCATCGACCCACAGCACCAGGCGTGAAGGCAGCAGTTGCCCGGCGCCAATGCTCTCCAGCGTATAGAACACGCTGGCGAGCCGCCTGCCGTAGCTGGTCAGGCTGACCACCGGGCCGCCGGCCGCAACCACCGGCTGGGTGCTATGCAGGTTGCGTTCGTGCAGCGAACGCATCCATCTCGGCCTGAGCAGGCGCTTGAAGCCACGCTGGAGCCGCTGGCGTATGTCCAACAGCGCCACGCTCATCGGCAGTTGCAGTGAATCAACCAAGATCTGTCCCTGAGTATGGTGCTGCGGAACGCAACCAGCCGTCGGCGCCGAAACAGCCCGATTGTTAAGCTGTTGTAATGTATTCCGGATGTTATGAGAATGTCACCGGTTCGGTGCCCTGGAATCGTGGTCATGAACTTCAATCTTTCTGCTGTTTCGCGCGCCCTGGCGTGGTCGCGCGCGCTGCCCCGCATATCAGTCATGGGAGTCCCGCGGGTCGGGACGAATTTTACTCGCGCCGTTCTGGAAACCAATTATCGCGTGCGTGTTTTATATAACACCTACGGATGGAAGCACGGGCTGGTTCCGAATCTGGCCGCCGACTGCAGCCTCCAGGCTCAGCAGGCCAGGCCCCTGGTGGTCGTCAAGCATCCTCTGTCGAATCTGTACTCGCTGTATGACTACATGCAGTCGGTGGGCATGAATGTGCGCTCCGGATGCGAGGATTTCGCATCGTTTCTGCGCCAGCGAGTCATCTACTTCTGCGAGAAATCCCGGCAGTGCTCGGAGTTGCGCTTTTCCAATCCGGTTCAGCTGTGGAACTGCGTGGTCTGGAACCATGTGCGCTTCGCCCATCAGACGGGAGGATTGGTAATCCGTTATGAAGACATGCTGGCGGATCCGGAGGTGAGTACCGGTCGCATCGCCAGGCATTTTGGTCTGGCGCGGATTGGCGCCGACTATTCTGTTACCGCCAAACTGACCCGGCGGATGAGCGACAAGGACAGCCTGCGTCAGCATAAATATACCGATGGGCAGGACTTCTCCAAGCAGGGCTATTTCCTGCGGGGCGGCTACCTCGAGCACTACCGGGCGGAGGATCTGGCCTTCGTCGCCGAGCAGGTGGATGGGGAGCTGCTGACAGAGCTGCGCTACAGCCTGGAGCCTTCGCATCTGTTGGGCGAAGGCCCCCTCCCCCGGGGTGTCCTGCCGGCCCACCTTCTGCAGCGCGCCGAAGCGGGCTGATGCGCCGTAACGGGATCGCAATGCGGTGCCCGGGACGGCGGCGGCCATGCGCTTGTGTTTCATGCCGAAAAAAAACCCCGCAATGGCGGGGTTCTGTAGCGCTCTCAAACGACCAGGTCTGAGCGAGGCGAATCAAATTGCCCAGGTTGACCTTGTGGCCAAAAGGCCGTGCCCGAAATTGCGGGCAGCGACACGTCAGTTCGTGTCCGGAAAGTCGTGACCAGTGTCCAAATGACGCCAGCCCCACCTGTATCCGCCGGGACAGCCTTGATTTCTCTGTCCTGTGAACCCACCAGACCAGCCGGTTGGGTCCGTTGCGATCATAGCCCGGCTTTGGGGCAAAAACCACAGTGGCGAATCACGCTGGTGCGCGCCTTTGCACGCGGTGGGAGCAGCATCACGGTTGTCGCGCTGCTGTCGCCAATGAGCGGCGGTGGCGATTGAACAACAGGGTGGGTACCCTTGCGCCCATGGTCAGGATCCCGTCGCGGCACGCACCCGTCCTGCTGGCTTTGCTGCTGGTGGCTCTTCCGGCCTGCCGCAGTACGCCGCCGCGGGTGTCCGCGCCCGCGGTTCGCGCCGTGGTACCCGCTGCCCCGGCGACGGAGCAGGCGCGACTGGTCAGCGAACTGAACCAGAAGCTTTCGGCCTATCCGGAGGCCAGCGCCACGCCCTTCGGCAGCAACGCCGTATTGCTGACGGTGCCCAGCCACGTGCTGTTCCGGTTCGATTCGCAGGCGCTCAGTGCCGACGGCGTCGGCGTGGTGGCCGCGCTGGGCGAGGGGTTGAAGGGCCGGGGTGGCGCCAGCTGCGAAGTCAGCGTCTATACCGATGTGATCGGCGGGGCGTCGGACAACACCACGCTGGCGCGGCATCGTTCGGAAGGGCTGGTGGCGCAGCTGGTGGCCGATGGCGTGGCCTCGCCGCGTCTGCAGGCCAATGGCGCGGGACCCACGAAGCCGCTGGTGGCCAACGACACGCCCGAGGGGCGCCGCCAGAACCGGCGCGTGACCTTCCTGATCAAGCTGGGTTGAGACTCAGGCCTGGTTGAAGCGCGGCAGCGCTGGATCGCGCTGCCGGCGATTTCAGGCGGGCAGCAGGCCACGCAGTTTGGTCATGGCGGCCGCTTCGATCTGGCGGATGCGCTCGGCCGAGACACCGTATTCACCGGCCAGCTCATGCAGGGTGGCCTTCTGCTCGGCCAGCCAGCGGCGCAGCACCACGGTGCGGCTGCGTTCGTCGAGCTGCGACAGCGCGCGGGTCAGCCGCTGCGCCGAATCCTGCTCCCACTCCTCGGCCTCGGTGCGCTCGGCCGGGTCGGCGCCCGGCGCGCTCAGGTAGGCCGCCGGGCCGTAGCTCTCTTCGGAGTCGGCATCGGGCGTGGGATCGAAGGACAGATCCTGCGCGGCCAGCCGCAGCTCCATCTGCGTCACTTCCTCCGGGCTCACGCCCAGATCCGTGGCGATGGCGCGGGTCTCGTCGGCCGACAGCCAGGTGAGGTTCTTCTTCAGCCGGCGCAGGTTGAAGAACAGCTTGCGCTGGGCCTTGGTGGTGGCGATCTTCACCAGACGCCAGTTGCGCAGCACGTATTCGTGGATTTCGGCGCGGATCCAGTGCACGGCGAAGGACACCAGGCGCACGCCCACCTTGGGGTCGAAGCGCTTCACGGCCTTCATCAGGCCCACATTGCCTTCCTGCACCAGATCGCCCAGCGGCAGGCCGTAACCCACATAGCCGCGCGCGATATGCACCACGAAGCGCAGGTGCGAGAGCACCAGCTCGCGGGCGGCACCCAGGTTGCCATCGCGATGCAGCTGCTCCGCCAGCTCCTGTTCGCGCTCACGGCTCAGCACCGGGATGCGGTGCACCCGGTCGAGGTAGGCGTCGAAACTGCCAATCGGGCCGGCCAGGGCCAGATCGGTGGTCGGGGCAATCAGAGCGGTGCGGGCGGTCATGGATGCAGCCTCCTGATCTCTTTCACGTCGGAAAGGATATTAGCACTCAAAGCATTGGAGTGCTAAGAACCAGAATGGTTCTGGCCGGCTATTAACTATTTGTTTTTATTGATCGTAACGAAGTGGCTATCAGCTCGTGCCGGGCTCGATCTGGGCGATCTGGTGCGAAGCGGCGATCCAGGCGCCCAGCCAGCCCAGCACCAGCCCCGTCAGCAGCAGCTGGCCCAGCTCGTCGAAGCCCGGCCCCACCAGCAGGAAATCGCTGCCATAGGCTGCCGCCAGCCGCGCGGCCGGCCGGCCCAGCGCCAGCATGGCGCCGCTGACCACCAGCCAGGCGGTGAATCCGGCCAGCACGCCGTACCAGGTGCCGGTGTACAGGAACGGACGGCGCACGAAGGTGTTGCTGCCGCCGACCAGCTTGGTCACCTCGATCTCGGCGCGCCGGTTCTGGATCTCCAGCCGGATGGTGTTGCCCACCACCGCCAGCACGCCCAGCCCCAGCAGCACGGCGGCCACCGACAGCAGGGTCTGCATCAGTTCCAGCATGGCGTTGAAGCGATTGGCCCAGTCGCGATCCAGCTGCACCGAGTCCACCTCGGGCCAGGCCGCCAGGAAGCGCCGCAGGGTTTCGAGCTGCGCCGGGCTCACGCCGCTGCGTGGCTGCACGGCAATGACATGCGGCAGCGGATTGTCGGTGAGCGCATCGAGTGCTGCGCCGAAGCCGGAGTTGTCGCGGAACTCCTTCAGTGCCTCATCGGCCGTGATGAGTTTCGCGTCCTGAACCTCGCTGCGCGCCGCGGCACTCCTGGCCAGCACCCGTCCACGCGCCTCGCTGACTTCGCTCTTCAGGTACACGGAGAGACCGACGGCGTTGGCGAAATCGCCGGTGGCGGTACGCACATTGCGCACCAGTACATCCAGGCCCAGCGGCAGCGCCAGCGCGATGCCCATGACCAGCACCGTCAGCAGCGTGCCCATGGGGCGGCGCGCCGCGTGGCCGGCCGAGGACACCAGTGCATGGCCGTGGCGTGTCATCCACGCCGAGAAGCGCGAGCCCAGGCTCAATGCCTTGCCTCCATGGTGGGCAGCGCCGGATCGGTGGGGGCCGGGATGCGGCCATTCTCCAGCACCACCTCACGCAGGCCCGAATCGCGCACCAGGTGCAGATCATGCGTGGCGATCACCACGGTGACGCCCACGCTGTTCAGGCGCCGGAACACGTCCATGATCTCGGTGGCCAGGCCCGGATCGAGATTGCCGGTGGGCTCATCGGCGATCAGCAGCGGCGGGCGCGCGACGATGGCGCGCGCGATGCCGACGCGCTGCTGTTCGCCCACCGACAGCTCGGCCGGCTGCAGACGTTCCTTGCCGAGCAATCCGACCTGATCGAGCGCCGCGCGCACGCGTTTGTCCATCTCCTTCAGCGAGGCATCGGTGACGATCAGCGGCAGCGCCACGTTGTCGAACACGGGCCGATCCATCAGCAACCGGTGATCCTGGAACACCACGCCGATGCGGCGGCGGAAGGCCGGGATCTGCCGTGTCGGCAGCGTGCTGGTGTTGGCGCCATTGACCACCAGCTTGCCGCGTGTCGGCCGCTCCAGCAGTGCGATCAGCTTCAGCAGCGTGCTCTTGCCGGCGCCGGAGCGGCCGGTGAGATACACCATCTCGCCGGCGGCGATGTCCAGGGTCAGGCCAGTGAGGGCCTCGTGGCCATTGCGATAACGCATGGAGACGCGATCGAAGCGGATCATGCCGCGCTCTGAGCGGCCGGCGTGCCGTCGACCAGCGCGGCGGCGAAGGCCTGCGCGTCGAAGCGGCCGAAATCCTGCGCGCCTTCGCCCAGGCCGATGAAGCGGATCGGCAGGCCAAGCTTGCGGGCGATGGCCACGACGATGCCGCCACGCGCCGTGCCATCGAGCTTGGTGATGACCAGCCCGGTGACGCCGAGCGCGGCGTGGAACTGCTCGGCCTGCGCCAGCGCGTTCTGGCCCTGGTTGCCGTCCAGCACCAGCAGCACTTCATGCGGCGCCGTGGCGTCGACGCGCTGGATCACGCGCTTCACCTTCTTCAGCTCATCCATCAGATGCGACTGGCTGTGCAGGCGGCCGGCGGTGTCGGCCAGCACCACGTCCACGCCGCGCGCCTTGGCGGACTGCAGGGCATCGAACACCACCGCACCTGGATCGGCGCCGGCCTGCTGGGCGCTGAAGGCGCTGCCGGTGCGCTCGGCCCAGATGGCCAGCTGCTCGCTGGCCGCGGCACGGAAGGTGTCGCCGGCGGCCAGCAGCACATTGAGCTGCTGCTCGCGCAGCTGCTGCGCCAGTTTGCCGATGCTGGTGGTCTTGCCCGAGCCGTTGACGCCCACGACCAGCACCACATGCGGCTTGTGCTCGCGATCGATGCGCAGCGGCTGCTCGCAGGGGGCCAGAATCGCCGCCAGATCCGCGCGCAGCGCGGCCAGCAGGGCGTCCACATCGTCCAGTTCGCGCGCTGCCACGCGCCTGCCCAGGTCGGCGAGGATTTCCGTCGTGGCCTGCACGCCCACGTCCGCGGCCAGCAGCCGCTCCTCCAGTTCCTCGAGCACGCCGGCGTCGATGCGGCGGCCCTTGAGCAGCACGCGCAGCTCGCTGCCCAGCGTGGCGCCGGTGCGTGCCAGGCGTGCCTTCAGGCGCGCGAAGAAGCCGCCCGGGGCGGCTGGGGTCGAAGTGGCTGACATCCGTGCATTGTACCGGGGCTGGTGCGGTACGCTTGCCGCCGTGAAGAGTGGATCCGCCCCCCCCAGCCCGGCCGCACAGCGACGCGGCGCCGAGGCGCGCCAGTTGCGCATCATCGCCGGCCAGTGGCGCGGACGGCGCTGGCGTTTTCCGCCCACCGACATGCGACCCACGCCCGACCGGGTGCGCGAGACACTGTTCAACTGGTTGCAGGGGCGGGTTTCCGGCAGCCGCTGTCTGGATCTGTTCGCCGGTTCCGGCGCGCTGGGTCTGGAGGCGCTGTCGCGTGGCGCCGCCGAAGTGCTGTTCGTGGAGCGCGACCGTCAGGCGGCAGCAGCCCTGCGCACCTTGCTGGATCAGTGGCAGGCAAGCGGCGCGCAGTTGCAGCAGCGCGATGCGCTGGAAGTGCTGGCGCGGCCAGCGGCGGTTCCTTTCGACCTGGTATTCGCCGATCCACCTTATGCCGCACCGTTCCATGGCGAGATCCTCGCGCGCCTGCACAGCGGTGGCTGGTTGCGGCAGGGTGGTCTGCTGTATCTCGAGCAGGCGCGGGACGCGGCGCTGCCGGCAGGCTGGCAGGTGCTGCGCAGCGGCCACGCCGGCGAGGTCGGGTATCATCTTTTGCAATTTCAGGCCCCGTCACTCTGACGAAGGTTTCCGCATGAGCAGTGCTTATCGCAGCGCCGTCTATCCCGGCACTTTCGATCCCATCACCCGCGGCCATGAGGATCTGGTGCGCCGCGCCGCGGGCATTTTCGAGCGGGTGGTGGTGGCCATTGCCGCCAACCCCAACAAGACCCCGCTGTTCACACTGCCGGAGCGGGTGCAGTTGGCACGCGACGTGCTTGCCGATGTGGGCAATGTGGAAGTCACGGGTTACAGCGGGCTCACCGTCGAGTTCGCGCGCCAACACGACATCGGGGTCATCGTGCGCGGTCTGCGCGCGGTGTCCGATTTCGAGTTCGAATTTCAGCTCGCCAACATGGGAAGGCACATCTCACCTGGAATCGAAACGGTGTTTCTGACCCCGAAGGAACAGTTCACCTTCATCTCATCGACGCTGGTGCGCGAGATCGCACTGCTCGGCGGGGCGGTGGGCCAGTTCGTGCATCCACGAGTCGAGGCTGCATTTCGCGACAAGGTGAAGTGAAGTGAACAAACGCATGAATCTTCTGGTGCGGCGCTACCGGGTGCTGCGCCCGCTCGCGGCGCTGTGCGTCGCATGGCTCAGCATTTCAGCGGTCCAGGCGGCGGCCGATGCCAGCAAGCCAGGGCATGCCGCCATTGCCAGTGCCAGCCCCTACGCCACGCAGGCCGGCATGGAAATCCTGCGCGCCGGTGGCAATGCCTTCGACGCAGCCATTGCCGTGAGCGCAGCCCTGGCGGTGGCCGAGCCCACCGGCTCGGGGCTGACCGGCGGTGGCATCTATCTGCTGCACCGGAGCAGCGATGGTTTCGAGGTGGCCATCGACGCGCGTGAACGTGCGCCGGGCGCCGCCTCGCGCGACATGTTCCTCGATGCGCAGGGCAATCCGGTGCCGAAGCTTTCCACGGACAGTGCGCTGGCCGCCGGTATCCCCGGTGAACCGGCCGGTCTTGCGTGGCTGGCTGCGCATTACGGCAAGCTGCCCGCGGCGCGTTCGCTGCAGCCGGCCATCCGCCTGGCCACGCAGGGCTTCCCGCTGGGGCGCAAGGTGCGTGAGGTGCTGCTGAGCAAGCAGGCGCAGTTCGCCGCCGATCCGCAGGTGGCGCGCAACTTCCTGCGCAAGGGGCAGGTGCCGGCCGTGGGCACCCTCATCAAGCAGCCGGAGCTGGCCAGGACGCTGCAGGCGCTGGCGCGCGACGGCATCGACAGCTTCTATCGCGGCGACCTGGCCGCCAAGCTGGTCAGCGGCGTGCGTGCGCAGGGCGGCATCTGGACCACGCAGGATCTGGCCGACTACAGCGCCGTGGAGCGCGCGCCCATCGTGGCGAACTACCACGGTGCGCGCATCGTTTCGGCGCCGCCGCCGAGTTCGGGCGGCATCGCGCTGCTGGAGGCGTTGAACATCCTCTCGCAATTCGATCTGCAGCAGGCGGATCCCATCACCCGCAAGCACCTCATCGTCGAGGCCATGCGCCGCGCGCATCGCGATCGCGCCGTGTACCTGGGCGATCCGGACTTCGTGCAGATGCCGATCGGGCGCCTGCTGAGCAACGACTATGCAGCCGGTCTTGCGGCTTCGATCCGCACCGATCGCGCCACCGCCAGCAGCGAGTTGCCGGGCCTCGGTGCCGGAGCGCCGCAGGGACCGCAGACCACGCACTTCTCCATCATCGATGCCGAAGGCAATCGTGTCGCCGCCACCATCACGCTGAACTTCCTGTTCGGTTCCGGGCGCATGATCGAAGGCACGGGTCTGTTCCTCAACAACGAGATGGATGACTTCTCGATCAAACCGGGCGTGCCCAACGGCTACGGTCTGGTCGGCGCCGAAGCCAATGCCATCGCGCCGGGCAAGCGGCCGCTGTCCTCGGTGACGCCCAGCTTCGTCGATACCGACACACGCAGCCTGGTGGTGGGCTCGCCGGGCGGCAGCTTCATCATCGGCATGGTGCTGCTGGCCACGCTGGATTTCGTCGACAACAAGGGCAGTGCGCATGACATCGTCGCCGCGCCGCGCTTCCATCATCAGTACCTGCCCGATGTGCTGCGCTATGAACCGGGGGCGTTCAGCGCTGCAGAGCTCGACGGACTCAAGACGCGCGGCCAGAACCTGGAGCTGTCGGATCGTCAGTGGGGCAACATGCAGGCGGTCATCTGGGATCGCAGCAGCGGAAAAATGGAGGCGGCCTCCGATCCGCGCGGCGACGGCGCCGGGATGACGGAGTGAGCAACGCCGCGACGCCCGCGTATCACTTATGTGCGGCGGGGCGTTTCGCAGCCGCTTTGCCGAGGCGCTTGCTGGCCGCAGGGCGGCTCTGCGCGACGCGCGGCGCCGGTTTTGGCGGGGCGGGCAGGCGCCCCTCCCTGTGCAGATCCACGGCGCGCCACAGATACCAGGCCGCAAGGCTGCGTGCGCCGGCCCAGCGCACACCGAAAGCCGCCAGCGCTTTGGGTGTGGGCATGTTCCTGAGGCCGTAGGCCAGACGAAAACCGTTGCGCACGCCGAAGTCGTCCACGGGCAGTACGTCGGGGCGGCCGAGCTGGAACATCAGCAGCATCTCCACCGTCCAGCGGCCGATGCCGCGCACGGCCGTGAGCCGCTCGATGATTTCGGCGTCGGTCAGCTGTTGCAGTGTGGCGCTGTCGGGCACGGTGCCATCGAGCGTCCTGGCTGCCAGATCGCGCAGCGCTGCGATCTTCGCGAACGAGAAGCCCACGGCACGCAGCGCGCTGTCGCTGCTGAGCTGCAGCTGCTCCGGCGTCGGGAAGACGCCCGGATGATGCAGCTGGATGAAGCGCTCCACGATCTTCGCGGCCACTTTGCCGTTGAGCTGCTGATGCGCGATGGCGCGCGCCAGCGATTCAAAGGGCGGCGCCTGATGCGCCGGCTTGCTGGTGCAGGGGCCCGCAGCCGCGGCGAGCTGCGCCATGACCGGATCGGATTCGTTCAGCAGGCGCACGAGGCGCGGAGTGCTGATGCGTGGCATGTGCGCCTCAGTGCTGGCAGGTCGGGCAGTAGTACGTGGAGCGCTGCCCCTGACGCAGCTGGCGGATGGGCGTCGCGCACACGCGGCAGGGTTCACCGGCGCGCTCGTACACGTACAGCTTCTGCCGGAAGTAGCCGGGATTGCCTGCCGGGTTCACATAGTCGCGCAGCGTGGTGCCGCCGGAGCGGATGGCCTGCTTCAGCACCTGGCGGATGGCGCGCACCAGCGGCGCGAATTCGCCGCTCTTCAGACGTCCCGCCATGCGGGTGGGGCGGATGCCGGCGTGGAACAGCGCCTCGCTGGCGTAGATGTTGCCGACGCCGGTGATGAGCTGGCCATTCATCAGCAGCTGCTTGATGGTCACCTTGCGGCCGCGGCAGATGTTGCGCAGGTAGTCGGCATCGAAGCTGGCATCCAGGGGCTCGGGCGCGAGCCGCGCCAGCAGCGGATGAGTCAGCGGATCCGCGCGGGTGTAGAGCCAGCAGCCGAAGCGGCGCGGATCGTTGAAACGCAGCAGCGTGCCGTCCTCCACCTGCAGCTCGATGTGATCGTGGGTCTGGCGCGGCGTGCTCTCGGTGAGCACGCGCAGGCTGCCCGACATGCCCAGGTGCACGATCAGCGTGGAGTCGGCCAGACGCAGCAGCAGGTACTTGGCGCGGCGCTCGACGCGCTCGATGCGCACGCCGGCCAGCAGGCGTGGCAGCTGCGGGTCCACGGGCCAGCGCAGACGCGGCTCGTGCACGCGGCATTCGAGGATGCGGCGCCCGGTGAGATGCGGTTCGATGCCGCGGCGGGTGGTTTCCACTTCCGGCAGTTCAGGCATGCCGGAATTCTACAGGGGGCGCCCAGCCATGACGGCGGGCGCGCCCAAGATCACTTGATCTTGGTTTCCTTGTAATCCACGTGCTTGCGCACGACCGGATCGTACTTCTTCAGCTCCATCTTCTCCGGATGCAGGCGCTTGTTCTTCATCGCCACGTAGAAGTGGCCGGTGCCGGCCGTGGAGAGCAGCTTTACTTTCTCGCGCATGGCTCAAGGATCCTTCAGATGTGTTCGCCGCGCGCACGCAGCTCGGCCACGATGACATCGAGGCCCTTCTTTTCGATCGTGCGCAGGGCATGAGTGGAAACGCGCAGCGACACCCAGCGCTTTTCGCCTTCCAGCCAGAAACGCTGCGTGTGCAGGTTCGGCAGGAAGCGGCGGCGCTTCTTGTTGTTCGCGTGCGAAACCGTATTGCCCGTCGTGGGACGCTTGCCGGTGATCTGACAGACGCGCGACATAACTAAATCCTTAAACGAATCAATAACTTAATAAGAGCCAACCCCATCCGGGGCGGGCAAAAGGGTGAGCTTTATACCAGTCCCGCAGCCGCGGAGCAACCGCGTGAGCGACAAAGCGCGGCCTTATAGCAGCCCGCGGGCCGCAAAGGACAGGCAGCGGTTGTCGGCCACGATCAGGTGGTCCAGCACGCGGATGTCCACCAGCGCCAGCGCTTCGCGCAGCCGGCGGGTGATGAGTTCGTCGGCCTGGCTGGGTTCGGCCACGCCGGAAGGGTGGTTGTGGGCCAGGATGACGGCGGCGGCATTGCGGGCCAGTGCCTGCTTGACCACCTCGCGCGGATGCACGCTGGCGCCGTCGATGGTGCCGCGGAACAGCTCGTCGAAGGCGATGAGCCGGTGGCGGTTGTCCAGGTGCAGGCAGCAGAACAGCTCATGCGGCAGATCGCGCAGCCGCGCCACCAGGAAATGCTCGGTGGCCTGCGGCGAATCCAGCAGGGGCTGGCCCTGCAGGACCTCGGCATAGTGGCGGCGCGCCAGCTCCAGGGCGGCCTGCAGGCGGCAGTAGCCCGCCGGCCCCAGCCCCGGCTCGCCCAGCGCTTCGGTCGACTCCAGGCTGAACAGGCGCCGCAGCGAGCCACGCCGCTGCAGCAGGGCGCGCGCCAGATCCACGACATTGGTGCCTGGCACGCCGGAAGTACCCAGCAGCAGGGCCAGCAGTTCCGCATCCGAAAGCCGGGCTGCTCCCAACTGGAACAGGCGTTCGCGCGGTCGCTCCGAAACAGGCCATTGCGAAAGATTCATGTGACGCAAGTATCCGAAGCTATGCCGATCCCGTGCGATCCACATATCCGGTCGGCATGATTGGAAAGGCCCGCGGTGGCCGATAATTACCCCTCATGCACGGCAAGAAGATTCTCCTCGGCGTCACCGGCGGCATCGCGGCTTACAAATCCGCGGAGCTGGTGCGTCGACTCATCGAACGCGGCGCGCAGGTCCAGGTGGTCATGACCCAGGGCGCGCACGAATTCATCACGCCCACTACTTTCCAGGCGCTCTCGGGCCGGCCGGTGCGCGCCAGCCTGTGGGATGCGGCTGCCGAAGCCGCCATGGGCCACATCGAGCTGGCGCGCTGGGCGGATCTGGTGCTGGTGGCGCCAGCATCGGCGGACTTTCTGGCGCGGCTGGCCAGCGGCCGCGCTGATGATCTGCTTGCCACACTGTGCCTGGCCACCTCGGCGCCCATTGTCGTGGCCCCGGCAATGAACCGGCTGATGTGGGCCAATGCGGCCACCCAGGCCAATGTGGCCACGCTGCGCGCCCGCGGCGTCACGCTGCTGGGCCCCGAGTCCGGCGATCAGGCCTGTGGCGAAGTGGGACCGGGCCGCATGATGGAACCCCACGACATCGTCACGCAGCTGCTGCCGCGTTTTCAGCCGCAGGGGCCGCTGAGCGGTCAGCGCGTGCTGATCACTGCGGGTCCGACGCGCGAGTACATCGATCCGGTGCGCTTCATCAGCAACTGCAGCTCCGGAAAGATGGGCTATGCGGTGGCGCAGGCCTTCGCCGCGGCCGGCGCCGAGGTGGTGCTGGTGTCCGGCCCGGTGCAGCTGTGCGCGCCGCCGGGTGTGCGGCGCGTGGCAGTGGAGAGCGCGGCGCAGATGGCCGAAGCCGTGGACCGCGAGCTGTCGGGCTGTTCGATCTTCGTCGGCACGGCGGCGGTGGCGGATTTTCGTCCACAGCAGGCTGCGGAGCAGAAACTGAAGAAGCGCGGCGAGCAGAACATGCAGCTGGCCCTGGTCGCCACGCGCGACATCCTCGCCAGCGTGGCGGCGCGCGCCGACCGGCCGTTCGTGGTGGGCTTTGCCGCCGAGACGGAGAAAGTCGAGGAGCATGCGCGCGAGAAGCTGCAGCGCAAGAATCTGGATATGATCGCCGCCAACGAAGTCGGCCACTGCAAGGTGTTCGACTGTGAGGACAACGCGCTGCTGGTGCTGACGCGCATGGGTGAGCGCATCGCGCTGCCCCAGGCCAGCAAGGCGCAGCTGGCCGGCCAGCTCGTGGCGCTGGTCAGCGAGCGTTTCAGGCAGAACCAGACCTAAATCTTTTCGAGGACTCGAGGCGATCCCCATGGCACAGACCTCTTCGCGCGCGCTCAAGGTGCGCGTGCTCGATGCGCGTATCGGCAGGGAATTCCCGCTGCCGGCCTATGCCACCGGCGGTTCGGCCGGCATGGACCTGCGCGCCTGTGTGGCGGCGCCGCTGGCGCTGGCCGCTGGCCAGAGCGCGCTGATCCCCACCGGCCTGTCGATCTGGGTCGAGGATCCGGGGCTGGCCGCCGTCATCCTGCCGCGCTCGGGGCTGGGCCATAAGCACGGCATCGTGCTGGGCAATCTGGTCGGGCTGATCGATTCGGACTACCAGGGCCCGCTGATGGTGTCGCTGTGGAACCGTGGCAGCGAGGCCTTCGTGGTGCAGCCCGGCGAGCGCATCGCGCAGCTGGTGGTGGTGCCGGTGGTGCAGGTGGCGCTGGAGGTGGTCGAGGAATTCAGCGCCAGCGAGCGCGGCGCGGGCGGCTTCGGTCACACCGGTCGCGGCTGAATCCCGCGGTCGCCCAACGGCGCGTGCTCACGGCGTGCCGCCGCGCAGCCAGGGGGATTCAGCGCGTGTTGCGCGCGGCCAGTTCCCTGTAGCGCGAGATGTCGCTGTCGAACTGGCTGCGCACGCTCAGCAATTCCTGCTGGCGCTGCTCCAGGGCGCTGCTCTGCGAGCGCCGTTCGCTGGCGGCGCGCACCAGATCCTCGGCCAGATCATCCGGCAGGCGGCGTGCTTCCGGCCGGCTGTTGTAGGGCTTGAAGTTCAGGGCGCGGTCCTGCAGGGCATGCAGGCGCGTATCCAGGCTGTCGATGTACAGCGTGGCAGCCTTGATCTGGCCATCGATCTGGTCGAGCCGCTCGTCACGCAGCGTCTCGATGTCCTTCACCGAGCCGTAGGTGCTGATCAGGAACTGATCATGCTGGCGGCGTTGCTCGTCCGATGCCTGCCTGGCGTCCGCTGTGGCCTGGTCGGCGGCGCTCTTGCGGCCTTCGATGCGCTGGATTTCCACGCCGCGATTGTTGAGTACCGAGCGCGCCTTCTGCAGGGCATCGTTCGGCACGCTGTCGCCGTAGTGCGTGATTCCCTGATCGTCGACCCACTTGTAGGTGGTGGCGGGGGAATTGTTGGTGGAGGCGGCCAGGCTACCGGACGTGATCGCCAGCGCGCAGCACAACCCCGGCAGGGAGCGATGTCTTCTCATCGTATCGGGCATTCTCCACGCCACGCGCGGCGGTGCAAGCAATGGACGATCAGACACCATAACGTTCCCGGTAACTCTTCAGTGCGGCAAGCTGGGCGCTGCCCGGTGCTGCGCCGTCGCCCGCTTGCCCGGACTGCAGTGAATCGATCAGGCCGCCCAGCGTCAGGATGCTGACGCAGCGCAGCCCGTAATCCATCTCGACTTCCTGCACCGCCGAGCGCTCCGAGCGACCCCGTTCCTGCCGATCCAGCGCCAGCGTCACCGCCACCGGCTCGGCGCCGGCGCCGCGGATCAGTTCGACGGACTCGCGGATGGCCGTGCCGGCCGTGATCACGTCATCGACAATGACCACGCGCCCCTTGAGCGGGCTGCCGACAATGAGGCCCGCTTCGCCGTGATCCTTGGCTTCCTTGCGGTTGAAGGCCCAGGGCAGGTTGCGGCCATGATGTTCGGCCAGTGCTACGGCCGCGCTGGTCACCAGCGGGATGCCCTTGTAGGCGGGGCCGAACAGCATGTCGAATTGCAGACCCGAGGCCAGCAGCGCCGCGGCGTAGCAGCGCCCCAGCAGCGCCATGGCCGCACCATCGTTGAACAATCCGGCGTTGAAGAAGTAGGGACTGACGCGTCCGGACTTCAGCGTGAATTCGCCGAAGCGCAGCGCCTGGCGCGCCAGCGCCAGCTCGAGGAATTGCCGTGGGTAATCCTGCATGCAGGCGCGGACGGTGCCCGTTCGCGTGCATCCTGTCAACGCAGGCCGACGCGATATGATGCGCTGATGACACCCGATCCCGTGCCGCCGGCGCGCCGCAGCTGGCTCGATGCGTTGCGCATGTATGCCAGGCCGCGCGAACTGTCCATGCTGCTGCTGGGCTTTTCCTCCGGCCTGCCGTTCTACCTGATCTACCAGACGCTCTCGGCCTGGTTGCGCACCGCCGGCATCCAGCGCACCACCATCAGCATGCTGGCCTGGGCGGGGCTGGCCTATTCGTTCAAGTTCGTGTGGGCGCCGATCGTCGATCGGCTGCGGCTGCCGCTGCTCACGCCGCTGCTGGGCCGGCGTCGCAGCTGGATGTTGCTGGCGCAGCTGGGCATCGCCGTGGCGCTGTTCAACCTGTCGTGGGGCGATCCGGCACGCGCCGTGGTGCCGATGGCGATGTGGGCCGTGGCCCTGGCCTTCTGCGCGGCCACCCAGGACATCGCCATCGACGCCTGGCGCATCGAGTCGGCGCCGGCCGAGGCACAGGGTGCGATGGCGGCGGCCTACCAGCTGGGCTATCGCGCGGCGCTCATCATGGCCAGCGCCGGCGCCTTGATGCTGGCCGGCAATTTCAGCTGGCACGTCAGCTACGCCACCATGGCGGCACTGGTCGGCATCGGTGTGCTGACCACGTTGTGTTCGCGTGAACCCGAAGTGCATGTGGAGCGTCACTCCTTCGAGCATGAGCAACGCGTGGCGGACTGGCTGCATCGGCGCCGTCACTGGCCGCGCTGGCTGCAGGATGCCGGCAGCTGGTTCGTCGGCGCCGTGCTCTGCCCGCTGACGGAATTCATCACCCGTCAGGGCGTGGCGCTGGCCGTCGTGGTGCTGCTGTTCATCGGGACCTATCGGTTGACGGACTTCACCATGGGCACGATGACCAACTCGCTGTACGTGGATCGCGGCTTCTCGCTCACCGAAATTGCCGCGGTCGTGAAGCTGTATGGCTTGATCGCCTCGTTGCTGGGTGTGGTGGCGGCGGGAGTGGTGCTGGCGCGCATCGGTCTGCTGCGCTCGCTGATTCTCGGCAGCGTCATGGTGATGCTCTCCAACCTCAATTTCTCGCTGCTGGCGGCCGCCGCTCAGCCGACGCTGGGCTGGCTGGGTCTGATCAACGCCTTCGACAATCTGGCGCTGGCCATGCATGGCACGGCGCTGATCGCCTTCCTGTCGAGCCTGACCAGCCCGCGCTACACGGCCACGCAGTACGCGCTGTTCTCATCGCTGTACGCGCTGCCGCCCAAGATCCTCGAGGGTTTCTCCGGGCGCGTGGTCGACGCCTTGGGCTATCCCACGTTTTTCATCTACACGGCCAGCCTGAGCATGCCGGCGTTGCTGCTGCTGATCTGGCTGGTCCGGCGCGGTGTGGTCGGCGGCAACGGAGCTGCCGCGTGAGCGCGCAGCCGGGCGCCGGACATCGGCTGTGCGAGCTCGCGGAGCTGGAGGCCACCGGCTGTCGCGAATTCAGGCTCGGCAGTGGTGAATGGCCGATGCGCGGTTTCGTGGTGCGCTCGCCCGAGGGCGTGCGCGCCTACGTCAATCGCTGCGCACACATGACCTATCCGCTGAACTGCGTGGAGCACCGCTTCCTGGATCACAGCGGTGAGTACATCGAATGCTTCGTGCACGGCGCGCTGTTCGAGCGCAGCACGGGTTACTGTCTGCATGGACCGTGTTCCGGGTTGTCGCTGGCGAAGATCGAGATCGAGCTGCGCGATGGCGCGGTATGGCTTGCGACCGGCCAGGATCCGGAAATGCTGGCGCAGCGCTACGCCTGAAATTTCGCGCGGCGCTGTGGCCCGCGGCGTCTATTCGAACAGGTCGAGACCGTCCAGGCCGCTGGCATCGAGACGGCGGTCGCTTTCATAGCCGTCGCTGCCGCTCTCGTTGCGCTCGGAGTCCACGTCCACCGAGCCGGTCCAGTCTTCGGGGGGCTCGGTTTCTTCAATGGCGCCGCCGCTCCATTGCGCGATCCAGTCATCGAGATCGAATTCCTCGATGGTGCCATCGAAGTACTGCACTTCCACGGTGCGGTCGTCTTCATCGACGGCCACTACTTCGAAGATCTCGCCCTGGCGCAGGCGGTACCACTCGCCGATGTCTGGAAGATGGGCGCTCATCGCTGCAAGCCTCCGTCCCGACGCAGCCGAAAAATCTCTTTGATCTGCGACCGATGGTGCTCCGCCGCCGCGCCTCATTTCAAGTGGCATCGTGTACTGCGCGGCAGCAGGTCACGGCTGCTGTCGGATTGCGCTGTCAGACACGTTCGAACAGCAGTTCGCGCACCTCGTGGCCAAGGCGCGTGCCGCGCCGTTCGAACCTGGTGGCCGCGCGTGTCTCGGGCTGCTCGGCCCAGCGCCGTGAACCGGCGCTGTTGCGCAGAGCTGGCTCGGCTTCCAGGACTGCCAGCATGTGTTCTGCATAAGGCACCCAGTCGGTGGCCAGATGCAGACGGCCGCCCGGGCGCAGTCGGCTGGCCAGCAGCGCCACGAAGGGCGGCTGCACGATGCGGCGTTTGTGGTGCCGCTTCTTGGGCCAGGGGTCGGCGAACAGCAGCTGCACTTCATCGAGGCTGCCAGGCGCGATCTGCGCGTTCAGTACTTCCACGGCATCGTGGGCAATGATGCGCACGTTGCGCAGTTCGCCCTGCGCCGCGGCCAGCAACAGATGACCGACGCCGGGACGATGCACCTCGACGCCGATGAAATTGCGCTCCGGTTCGGCCGCGGCGCGCGCTGCCAGGTGCTCGCCGTCGCCGAAGCCGATCTCCAGGGTGCAGGGGGCGGCGCGGCCGAAGCTCGTCGCGAGGTCGAGCGGCGCAGCGCTGTACTCCAGGCCATAGACCGGCCACCACTGCTCCAGTGCGCGCTGCTGGGCCGCGGTGATGCGGCCGGCGCGCATGACAAAGGATCGCACCGTGCGTCGCGGTGCATTCGGCAACTCTTCAGGCATCCGCGCATGGTCGGATTTTTCCCGTTGCAGGTAAAGGCCGCCACGCGCGCCGATTGACATTAATTTGCTTGGAGTGCCGCGATGCCACTGGTATAGAGATTGAAACTATAAAGGCGGCGCACCGTTGTTCGAGTGGCTGTTCAAATATCCGGCGGGGGACTTCGTGCGTGGCCAGTGGCTGCTCACGCGCGGCTGGCCATTGTGGCTCGCCCTGCTGCTATGGCTGGCAGGCGTGCTGCTGCTCGGCGCCCTGGCCTGGCGCCGCCGCGCGGCGCTGGGCTCACTGCGTGTCGGCGGCATCGTGGTATTGCAGGCGGTGATGTGGGCATTGGTGTTGCTGCTGTGGTGGCAGCCGGCGCTGTTGCTGCGCAGCCTGCGGGAGGGCGCGAACAGCGTGGCGCTGCTGCTGGATGTTTCCGGCAGCATGAGCCGCGCGGATCCGGAGCCGACGCGATTGCAGCAGGCGCGCGCGGCGCTGGCGGATCCGGTGTTCACGCAGCTGCGACGTTCCTACACGCTGCAGCGCTATGCCTTCTCCAACGTGCTGCAGCCGCTGGGTGACTACGCGCAAGACGGCAAAGGCAATGGTGACCAGGACATCGTCGGTGCCGCGGCTGCCGCAGGGCAGACCGACATCGGTGGTTCACTGCAGATGCTGCTGGCACAACTGCGTGGCAAGCCACTGGGGGCTGTGGTGCTGTTCAGCGATGGCGCCGACAACAACGGCGCCCTGGATCCTGGGCAGCTCGAGCAGATCGCCGCTTTCGGTGTGCCCGTGCACGTGGTCGGAATCGGTCGCGAACGCATGCCCGAGGATCTGGAGCTGCAGTCCGTGTCGCTGCCGGCGCGCACCCTGCCGGGCACCAGCCTCAATGCGCGCGTGGCCATCCGTCATGACGGCGCAGCCCATACCCGGCTGAAGGTGTATGACGGCGAGCAGCTGCTGGCCGCGCAGGATGTGGATCTGTCCGATGCTGCCCAGGTCACCAGCACCTCGGTGCGTTTCGATCTCACCAACACCGGCTACCGGCGCCTGCGTTTCGTGCTGGACGCGGGCAGCGCCGAGCGCGAACTGCGCAACAACGAGCGCACGCGCGTCGTGCAGGTGGCGGACGATCGGGCCGGCATCCTGTACGCCGAGGGCGAGCCGCGCTGGGAGTACAAGTTCATGCGCCGCGCGCTCGATGGCGATGCCAGCGTGCGGCTTGCCACCTGGCTGCGCATGAGCCCGAATGGCTACTACCGTCAGGGTCTGGCCAATCCCGATGAGTTGAAGAGCGGCTTTCCCACCGACAAGGCCACGCTGTACGGCTATAGCGCCGTCATCATCGGCAGCATGCCGGCCGGTTCGCTGAGCAATGCGCAACAGACACTGCTGCGCGACTTCGTCAGCGAGCGCGGCGGCACGCTGCTGATGCTGGGCGGCTCCAGCGGTCTGGGCGAAGGCGGCTGGGGCAATTCCATTCTGGCGCCGGTATTGCCCGCGGCGCTGCCCGGCAAGGCGGGTTCCTTCGTGCGGGCGCGTGCGCAGGCGGTGCCCACGGCGCGCGGCCGGCGCACGCCCATGCTGCAGTTCTCCGATGATCCGGCGCAGAACGATGCGCAGTGGAAGAGCCTGCCGCTGCTGGCCGACTATCAGCAGATCGGCGCGCTGCGCCCGGCGGCGGTGAGCCTGCTGGAGGCGCGTGTGGGCGACAAATCGCTGCCGCTGCTGGTCAGCCAGCCCTATGGCCGCGGTCACGCACTGATCCTGGCCACTTCCGGTACCTGGCGCTGGCAGATGGCGCTGCCGCTGGCGGATCAGCATCACGAGCTGTTCTGGCGGCAGCTGGCGCGCGCGCTGGTCATCGATGCGCCGCAGCCTTTCGAGCTGGGGACGTCGCTGCGCGGTGATACGGTGGCACTGCGGGCGCAACTGCGCGATGGTGCCTTCGTGCCGCAGGACAATGCCCAACTGATCGCACAGGCCAGCAACGGCACGCAGAGTGTCAGCGTGCCGCTGCAGGCCACGGTCGGGCAGAGCGGCAGCTATGGCGCCGACTGGCAACCGCCCGCTTCGGGCAGCTGGTTCGTGGAAGTCACGGCCACGCGCGCCGGCAAGCAGCTGGGCAAGGCGCGCGCCGTCGTCGATTACCAGCGCGGTGCCGCCGAGTACTTCGGATTGCGCCAGAACCGCACATTGCTCGAACAGCTGGCGCGCGCCACCGGAGGCAGCTACTGGCGTGCGGACCAGCTGGCGGGTTTGCCGGAGGCCATCCGCGCCTCGCGTGCCGGTGTCACCCAGCAGCAGTTGCTGCCGCTGTGGGACATGCCGGCGCTGTTCGTGCTGTTGCTGGCGCTGAAGGCTGCCGAGTGGCTGCTGCGGCGGCGCTGGGGCGTGGTATGAGGCGTGTGCCCACGTTGGCCATGGCGGCGCTGGGCTGCGTGTGGTTCGCCGCGCAGGCGCGGGCGGCCACCAGCGTACTCATCGTGCAGGGGCTGGGCGGCGAGGCGCAGTACAGCGAGGAGTTCACGCAGCAGGGGCGCGCCTTGGCGCGTGATGCCGCCACGCTCACCGACAGCGCGCATGTCGACGTGCTCGAGGGTCCGGCCGCGACCCGCGATGCGTTGCGCGCAGCCTTGCGCGAGCTGAAGAGCTCGCTGGGTGCCGAGGATCGCTTCGTCCTGTACCTGGTGGGGCATGGCAGTTACGACGGCCAGGACTACAAGTTCAACCTGCCGGGGCCGGATATCACGGCCCGCGAGCTGGCCACGCTGCTCGACGCACTGCCGGCGCCGCGTCAGCTCATCGTGGCCACCGGCAGCGCCAGTGGCGCGCTGGCCGATGTGCTGGCGCGCCCGCAGCGCCTGGTGATGACGGGGACGCGCAGTGGCAACGAGAAGAACGCCACGCGCTTCGGCGCGGCGCTGGTCAAGGCACTGGATGATGCCGGCACCGATCGCGATCGCAGCGAGACGCTCAGCGTGCAGGAAGTGTTTGACGCCGCCAGCCGCGACATCAAGGAGAGCTTCGAGCGTGACAAGAAGCTGGCCACCGAGCATCCACGCCTGCAGGGCGACGCGGCGGATCAGTTCACGCTCAAGCGCGGCGCCGCGAGTGCGGCGGCCAACGCTTCCGCCGCTGCGCAAGCGGCACAGGGGGCAGCGGGGGCGGCGGACACGCCGGGCGCGGTTGTTGCGCCAGCCTTGCAGGTTGAGCGTACCGCGCTCAATGATCGGATCGAGGCCCTGCGTCTGAAGAAGGAGCAGTTGCCCGAGGCGGAGTATCGGCAGCAACTCGAGGCACTGCTGCTGCAGCTGGCCGAGCTGCAGGAACGCATCGATGCCCAGTCGGAGACGAACCCGTCTGGGGCGAGCCCGCCGGAGAAGATCCAGTGAGGTGCGCGCGGCATTTCGCCGGCATCCCGGCTGCGGCTGCTGTCGCTGCGCTGTGCAGTCCGGCGTTGTTCGCGCGCGATCTGCCCTATGGGGCTGTGACCGACAGCGCTGTGCAGCGCTGCGATGCGCAGCAGTGGCGCGGCGCGCTCAACGAGGCGCGCGTCTGTTATCTGGCGCTGCTGCAGTCCAATGGCAGTGCCGCCCGCCGTGCCGAGGCCGCCTGGGCGCTGGGCGATCTGAAGAGCGCCAACGATCTGTTCCGCATGGCCGTGGCCGGCGCGCCGCAGGATGCGCTGCTGCGCGTGCGCTGGGCAGATCTGTACGTGCAGACGCACCAGGACCAGCAGGCGCTGGATCTGTATGAAGAGGCGCTGAAACTCGACGCCGGCAATGCCTACGCCAGAGTGGGCGCGGGCAGCTTGCTGGCCGGCCAGTTTTCGGCGCAGGCCAACAAGTATCTCAACGGCGTGCTCGAGGACGAGAAAGCGGCGCCCGGTGCGCGGCTGCAGGCCGTGCTGCTGGCCGCGAGCGTGGCGCTGGAAAACTCCCAGCTCGACAAGGGGGCGGCGCTGATCGATCAGGCGGCGGCGCTGGCGAGCGCCGGCCAGCTGCCGCAGCTGGAGGTGTATGCACTGCGCGCCGCGCTGGCCACGCTGCGCGACCAGAGCGCCGAGGTCTGGACTGCCGCAGCATTGAAAGACAATCCGGCCTGGGGTGGCATCTACGAAGTGCCGGCGCACTTCTTCGAGATCCGCCGCCGCAACAGTGAGGCGCTGGCGCTGTATCGCAAGGCGGTGCAGCTGCAGCCGGATCTGTGGTCGGCACGCGTGAGCCTCGGCAGCGAGCTGCTGCGCGAGAATCGCCTGACCGAGGCGCGCGAGCAGTACGAAGCCGCCTACAAAGGCGATCCCTATGATCCGCGCATCACCAACACGCTGCGGCTGCTGGATTCTCTGGCGAAGTTCGAACTCGTCAGTTACCCGGCGCAGAAGCCCGGCAGCAACGCCGCGCCCCAGCTCATGCTGCGCATGAACCGCAAGGAGAGTCCGGTGCTGGGCGCCTACGCGCAGCAGCTGGCATTGCAGGCCATGGGTGAATACGCCAAGCGCTATCGCTACAACCTGAAAGAGCCGGTGGTTGTGGAGATCTATCCCGATCACGAAGATTTCGCCGTGCGCACCGCGGGCATGCCGGGACTGGGTCTGCTGGGCGTCACCTTCGGTTACGTGGTGGCCATGGATTCGCCCGAGTCGCGTGCGGTGAACGAGTTTCACTGGGGTACCACGCTGTGGCATGAGCTGGCGCATGTGTACACGCTGGAATCCACCCATCACCGTGTGCCGCGCTGGTTCAGCGAGGGACTGTCGGTGTACGAAGAGTGGAGCAGTGGTCCGGTGAAGGGCGTGGACATCCCGGGCTACGTGTTCGTGGCGCTGCGCGATGGCAAGGCGCTGCCAGTGGCGGATCTGGATCGCGGCTTCATCCGTCCCGAGTACTCCGAGCAGGTGCAGGTTTCGTACATGCAGGCCGGCCTGATCTGCCGCTACATCGAGAAGACCTGGGGCTTCGACAAACTGGTGGCCATGCTGGCCGCGTATCGCGACGGCGCGGAAACGCCCAAGGCGTTGCAGGACGCGCTGGGTATCAGCACCGAGGAGTTCGACAGGCGCTTCGATGCATGGATGAAGAATGAATATCGCGGTGTGTTCGGTCAGTACGAGGGCTGGCGCAGTGCACGCAGCAACGCAGCCAAGGCGGTCATGGAGCGCGACTGGAACGCCGCACTGACCCAATCGCAGCAGGCGCTGGCCATCCTGCCGCAGGACATCGACAACGGCTCGGCCTATGTATCGCTGGCCGCGGCCTATGCGGGCCTGCAGCGTGGCGCCGAGGCGCGCCAGACCCTGCTCGAGTACTGGCAGCGCGGCGGGCATGACGCGGATGCGTTGCGCTCGCTGGCGCGCGGACTGCACGCCGTGCAGGATGCGCGTGCGCTGCAGGTCATGCAGGGCATCAACCTGGTGGCGCCCTTCGACTACAGCCTGCACAGCGAATTCGCCGGCTGGCTGCTGGACGCCAGCCAGCCGGCGCAGGCCCTGAGCGAACTGCAGGTGGCTGCGGCGCTGGATGCGCCGGACAAGGCCGAGCTGCATTACAACCTGGCGCGCGCCCAGCGTGCGCTGGGCAATACCACCGCCGCGCGCAGCGAAGTGCTGCAGGCGCTGGAGGTGGCCCCGAACTACAAACCGGCGCAGAAGCTGCTGCTGGAATTCTCACGCCAACCATAAGGGCCCGATGCCGCCATGACAGTGCAGAACGCCGAGTTCGACAGCGATGAAGTCCGCAGCCTGGTCGGGCGGTTCCGTGAGGCCACCACCGCCATCCGCACCGAGGTGCGCAAGCTCATCGTCGGTCAGGACGAAGTGGTGGAGCATCTGCTGGTCACGCTGCTGGTGGGCGGGCACTGCCTGATCACCGGCATGCCGGGCACGGCCAAGACCATGCTGGTGCGCACGCTGGCGCAGGCGCTGGGGCTGTCCTTCAAGCGCATCCAGTTCACGCCGGATCTGATGCCCACCGATGTCACGGGCACGGACATCATCGAAGAGGATCAGGCCAGTGGCCGGCGCGTGTGGACCTTCGTGCCCGGTCCGATCTTCGCCAATGTGCTGCTGGCGGACGAGATCAACCGCACACCGCCGAAGACCCAGGCCGCGCTGCTGGAGGCTATGCAGGAGCATTCGGCCACTGTGCGCGGCACGTGCCACAAGCTGCCGGCGCCGTTCTTCGTGCTGGCCACGCAGAACCCCATCGAGCTGGAAGGCACCTACCCGCTGCCCGAGGCGCAGCTCGACCGCTTCCTGTTCAATGTCATCCTCGATTACCTGAACAGTGATGACGAGCTCGCCGTCGTGCAGCGCTTCACCGGGCGCATGGATGTGCCGGAGGTGCAGGCCTGCACCACGGCCGAGGAAGTGGTGAAGTTCCAGTGGCTGACGCGCCAGGTGGCAGTGTCCGAGGAAGTGAACCGCTACGCCGTGGATCTGGTGCGTGCCACGCGGCCGCAGGACGGGCTGTCCACCGAGCAGGTGCGCCGCTACGTGAAGTTCGGCTCCAGCGTGCGCGCCACCATGTTCCTGGCGCTGGCGGCCAAGGCACGCGCGCTGCTGGCCGGTCGCTACCATGCCACGATTGACGATGTGCGTGCGCAGGCCCTGCCAGTGCTGCGCCATCGCGTGCTGACCAACTACCACGCCGAATCCGATGGCGTGAGCGTGGATGACATCCTCAAGGCCTTGCTGCAGGAGCGTGCACCCGGATGAGCGCCACGGCGGGCAAGGCGCGCGCCGGCAGCGGACTGATGCAGCCCGAGGTGCTGGCGCGGCTCGCCAATCTGGAGCTGATCGCGCGCGCCGCGGTGGAAGGTGCGCTGATCGGTCTGCATCGCTCGCCGCAGTTCGGTTTCAGCCAGGAATTCGCCGAGTATCGCCCCTACACGGAAGGCGATGATCCGCGCTTCGTCGACTGGAATGTCTACGCGCGCACCGGGCGCACCTACATCAAGCGCTTTCTTGGCGATACCAATTCGCATCTGATGATCCTGCTGGACACCAGCGCCTCGATGCGCTTTGCCAGCGGCGCGGTCAGCAAATTCCGCGTGGCGCAGATGCTGGCCGCGAGCCTGGCCTATCTGGCTTCGCACCAGCATGACGCCATCGGCCTGCTGCTGTTCGCCGAGGCCGTGCAGAGCCTGCGCCGTCCCTCGACGCGCAGCGGCCAGCTGCAGGCCCTGCTGCATGCCATCGATCGGGCCGGGCCAGGTGCGGGCACCAAGCTCGAGCCGGCGCTGCTGCGCACGCGCGCCGAACTGCCGCGCCGGGGCATGGTGGCGGTGATCTCCGATTTCTACTGTGATCCGCAGGCGCTGGTGGAGGCGGTGCGTCCGCTGGCCTTCCAGGGCCAGGATCTGCTGCTGTTGCAGGTGCTGGACTCGGCGGAACTGCGCCCGCAGGTGGGCGGCGCCACGCTGTACGAAGACATGGAGAGTGGCGCGGCCATCGAGGTGACGCCGGACTTCATGCGTGAGCAGTATCCCGAGCGCATGCGCGCGCACATCCAGGCGCTGCGCGACGCCGCGGGCGGCCTGAATGCCGATCACGTGCTGATCGACACTTCGGTGCCGCTGGATCAGCCGCTGCGCCAGTACCTGCTGTTCCGGCAGAGGCGCCAATGAAGAGGTGCCCGTGAACTGGCTGTCGCCCTGGTTCCTGCTCGGCGCGCTCGGCATCGGTTTGCCGCTGTGGCTGCATCGGTTGCAGACCAAAAATCCCGAGCGCCGCCCGTTCGCCTCCACCATGTTGCTGGAGAGCGCGGAACGCCGGCTGCTGGTGCAGAAGCGGCTGCGCTTCTGGGCGCTGCTGATCGCGCGCATCGCGCTCCTGCTGCTGCTGGCGCTGTGTTTCGCCAAGCCCGAATGGCGGCTGCCGGCGGGTGCGCCGGGGACGCAGAGTGCCGCGCTGCAGCTGGTGATCGTCGATACCTCGCTGTCGATGCAGGCGGCCGGCGTGTTCGAGCGCGCGCGCAACGAGGCGCAGCAGAGTATCGATGCGCTGCCGCCGGGCATGAAGGCCCGCCTCATCAGTGCCGGCGGGGTGGTCGAGGCGCTGGGCGATACGGCCACGGCGGACAAGAGCCTGCTGCGCAGCGAACTGCAGCAGCTGGCGCCCGGCGCGGGGCGGCTGGACATGGCGCAGCTGATGAATGCGCTCGATGGTCTGGCCGGAGACGAGCGTGGTCTGATCCGCGTGGCGCTGTTCAGCGACTTCCAGCAAAGCGCGCTGCCGGTGCAGTTTGCGTTGCTGCTGCCGCGCGCCAGCGCGGGGCGACGCTTCGAGCTGGAGCTGCATCCGGCCGTGAGCGGTGACCCACGCGCCAACTGGCGCATCGCCTCCATTGCGCAGAAGAACACCGACATCGAAGTCAGCGTGGCGGGTGCGCATACGCCGGCGCGCACGCTGGGCGTCACGCTGCTGGTCAACGACAAGCCCGTGGCCACGCAGAATGTGGTGATGCCGGCCGAGGGCGGCGCCACGGCGCGTTTCGCGGCGGTACGACTGTCCGGCGAAGACAGTCGCGTCACCGCGCGCATCGAGGCGCAGGATGCGCTGGCGGCGGATGACGTGCGCTACGCCGTGGTGCAGAACCTGCGCGCCGATCCGGTGCCGTTGCTGACCGCGGATGTGGCCGGCGCCGCCGCGCGCTATCTTGATGCCGCCTATCGCGCCGCTGGCGATCGCTACCGCATCGAACCGCATTCGGCGCAGGGCTTCGATACGCGCACGCTGGGACGCTACCGCTGGCTCATCGTCGACGATCTGGGTGCGCTGGATGCGCCGCTGGCGCAGGCGCTGCAAAGCTACGTGAGTTCAGGTGGCGCCGTGTTTGCGGCGCTGGGTCCGCGCAGCGCCGCGCTCACCAAGGCGCCGCTGGCCGGTGATGCGCTGAGCTGGAGTGCCGCACGCCGCGACGAGCCCCTGCAGATCGGCGCCGTGGATGCCAGCCATCCGCTGCTGGTGCGCACCGCCGGCTGGCAGGCGGCCAGCATTGCGCGTCTGGCGGGCCTGCAGCCGCAAGCCGCCGACAAGGTGCTGCTGGCCACCAACGATGGCGCACCGCTGCTGATCGAGCGCCGCATCGGCGCCGGGCGTCTGCTGCTGCTGACCTCCAGCCTCGACAACGACTGGAATGATCTGCCGCTACAGGCCGTGTTCGTCGGCTTCACCGCCGAGCTGGCCGACTATCTCTCCGAGCGCGGTGCGGATGATCGCGAGCTGATCGCCGGCACCACGCTGCGGCTGGGTGCCGGCTCGGGTGCTGCGCAGGTGCTGGATCCGGAGGGCCGCGAGATGCTGGGGCTGGCGCAGACGCGCGGCAATGCGCGCGTGCTGCTGGCGCGCGCCGGTTTCTATCAGGTGTCTTCGGCCGAGCGGCAGCGCCTGCTGGCCGTGAATCCCGATGCACGCGAATCGGATCTGGCCACGTTGCCGGCAGCGCAGCTCGCGCAGTGGCGTGACGCAGCGGTTGCCGGCGCGGTGGCCGAGGCAATGCCCGCAGGGGTTCAGGCAGCGCCAACGCTGCCGATCTGGCGCACACTGCTGGCGATCTTCGTGCTGGTCGTGCTGGTGGAATCGGCGCTGGGCATGCTGCATCTGCGCCGCACCGTGAGGGCAACATGAGCACCGGGCCTGTGAGCACCGAGCCGGGCAGCGTCGCGCAGCTGGACGAGTACCTGCGGCAGTGGCGCGAGCGTCTGGCGCGGGCCGAGCGCGTGCGTGCGGCGGCCTGGCTGGCGCTGGCGGCGCTGCTGCTGAGCCTGGGCTGTGTGGCGTTGGCCATGCGTCACGGCTTCGGCGCCGCCTGGATGGGCGGCGGCCGCGCGTTGCTGGTGGTGGCGCTGGCCGCGCTGGCCTGGTGGGGGCTGCACTGGCGCGTGCAGCGTCTGCGGCGCGGGCTGGCGCGGGCGATCGAGACGCGTGTGCCGGAACTCGATGGCCGCGCTGGCACCTGGCTGGAACAGCAGGCCGCCGACGCGGCCGGCCAGCGCAATCCGCTGCTGCCGTTGCTGGCCGAGGACACGCTGGCCATTGCGCGCCAGCATGAGCCGCGGCAAAGGCTGTCCTTCTGGAGTCTGTGGTGGCCGGCGCCGCTGGCCGGAGCAGCGTTGCTGGCGCTGCTGTGGTTTGCAACGCTGGCTCCCGGACTGTGGGGCGCTGGTGTACGCCAGCTCTGGGCCGGCTGGGCCATCAGCGGGCTATTGCCGGTGCAGGCGCTGAAAGTCACGCCCGGCGACACCGCCGTGCGCCGTGGCGGCAATCTGGCCGTAGTCGCCCAGCCACAGGGCTTTGCGCCAGCCGATGCCCAGCTGTTTGCACGCATTGGCCAGGGCGCCTGGCAGCAGGTGGCGATGACGCGCGCGGCGCGCGGCTTCAACTTCACCTTCCTGTCGCTGCGCGAGCCGGTGCAGTACTACGTCACGGCCAGTGGCGTGCGCAGTTCCACCTACGACGTGCGGGTGGTCGATGTGCCGAACATCGAGAGCCTGAAGCTGGTGTATCACTATCCGGGCTGGACGCGGCGCAAGGACGAGACGCATGAGCCGGGCGGTGATGTGACGGCCGTGGCCGGCACGCGCATCGAGGTGCAGGCCAGGACGGATGTGCCGCTGCAGAACGGCGCGCTGGTGCTGGACGGCACGGCGAGCACGCTGCAGGGCGGTGGTCAGAACAGCAGCGGCAGCTTCGAAGTGCAGCACGATGGTCGCTACTACCTGGCGGCGCGTGTGGGCAGCGAGACGGTGCGGCTCACCGATGACTACCTGATCACGGCGCAGCCCGATACGCCGCCGCAGGTGCGCGTGGTGCGTCCGGCGCGCGACACCAATGCCAGCAGCATCGAAGAGGTGGCGGCGGACGTCGAAGCCAGCGATGACTTCGCGCTGGAGTCGCTGCAGCTGCGCTACGCCGTCAATGGCGGTTCCTGGCAGAGCATCGAGCTGCCCAAGGGCGGTACCGAGACGAAGGCCGAGGCGTTGATGGCGCTTGAGGGCATGAAGGATGCCAGCGGTCGTGCGCTCGAGCCCGGCGATCTGATTTCCTACTACGCAGTGGCCAGGGATCGCTCACAGACAGCGCAGACCGACATGTACTTCGTCGATGTGCGGCCCTTCGATCGCAGTTATGAGCAGTCGCAACAAGCCGGTGGCGGTGGCGGAGGTGGTGGCGCCGGAGATCAGAGCGATGAGATCTCGCAGCGGCAGAAGCAGATCATCGTCTCGACCTGGAACCTGTTGCGCCAGCAGCGCGGCAACGATGCGCGCGCGGCGCAGGTGGGCGACAACGCCCGCGTGCTGGCGCAATTGCAGCGCACGCTGGCCGAGCAGGCCCGCTCGCTGACCGGGCGCAGCAACTCGCGCGAGCTCTCCGACGACAGCGCCGACATCCAGCGTTTCGTCGACTACATGACCCGGGCGACCGAGGCGATGGTGCCGGCGGCAGCCCGGCTCTCGGCCGTGGAGCTCGAGCAGGCCATCCAGCCCGAACAGCAGGCCCTGCAGCAGTTGCTGCGTGCCGAGGCCGTGTTCCGCGACGTGCAGGTGGCCATGCAGCAGGGCGGCGGTGGCGCCGGCGGCGGACAATCGGGTCGCGATCTGTCGCAGATCTATGAGCTGGAGATGGATCTGCAGAAGAACCAGTACGAGACCGGCAGCAGTGCGCAGCCGGGCAGCGCCTCGCAGCAGCAGGAGGACGAGCTGACACGCAAGCTGCAGGAGCTGGCGCGGCGTCAGGAACAGCTGGCGAACCAGATGCGCCAGCAGCCGAACTCGCCCGAGCAGCGCTGGCAGCAGGAAGCGCTGCAGCGCGAGGCGCAGCAGCTGCAACAGCAATTGCAGCAGCAACAGCTGCAGCGTTCCGGCCAGAGTGGCCAGCAGGGGCAGAGCGCTCAGCAGGGACAACCGGGCGCCAGCGGTCAATCGGGCGCGGCAGGCCAGTCTGCGGCAGGCCAGTCCGGTGCCTCCGCCCAGAATGGTTCAGCCGCCGGTGCGGCTGCCAGCGGGCTGGAAAACGCCATCCGCTCGATGTCGGCGGCCAACGACGCGCTGCGCAGCGGCGGTGAGCAGGCACGCGAACGCAGCGAACAGGCCGCGCGTGCGGCCAGCCAGCAGCTCAACAGTGCGGGCAATCAGGTGAATCAGCAGCGTCAGGCGCAATTGCAGCGCTCACTGGGTGAACTGGCGCAGCGCTCCAGTGATCTGTATGAGAAACAGGCTGCAGGTGATACCGAGCTGCAGCAGTCGGTGGAGCGCGCCGGCAATTCGGATGCCGCCGTGACCTCGGGTGGTCTCAATGCCGAGCAGCGCCAGCGGCTCGCGGCGCAGAAACGCCAGCTGGCCGGCAATCTGGAATCCCTGCAGTCGGATCTGGCGACCACGACGCAGCAGCTGCGCGCCGCAGATCCCAATGGCGCCAGGAGCCTGCAGCAGGCGCAGCAATCCCTGGGTGAGTCCGAAGTGGGCGCGCGTCTGTCGGTGGCGGCCCAGTACATAGAGCGTGGGCGTGCTGGCTTCATCGCATCCAGTGAAAGCGTGGTCACCGATGAGCTGCGCAACCTGCGCGACACGCTGCGGCGCGTGGCAGCGCAGCCGGGCGGCGGCGCGGCGAATGGCGGCAACGACGATGCGCTGAATCAGGCGCTGGCGCGCGTGCAGAACCTGCGCCAGCAATTGCAGCAGCTGGCGGATGCGCGTCAACAGCAGCAGGCACAGACGGCACAGCAATCTGCGCAGGGTTCCCAGCAGAACCAGCCAGGCCAGTCAGCCAATGCGCAGGGCCAGGGCGGCAATGGCCAGGCGAATGCCGGACAGCCGGGTGCCGGTCAGGGCACCGCTCAAGGTGGCGCTGGCACCGCGCCCGCCGGACTGGCCGGACAATTGCGCGGCGTGGGCCGGGCCGTCGGCGGCGTGGCGCCGCTGCTGGCAGGCAATGGCGCCACCACCGAGGAACAGAACCAGGTGCGTGCGCTGGCCGAGCAGTTGCAGGGCGCGCAACTCGGTGGCGCTCAGCTGCAGGCGCAACTGACGCGCAACCTGAAGGCGCTGGAACAGCTGGAATTGCAGCTGCGACGCAGTGGCGCGCAGCCGCCGCTGCGCAGTGCGGCCAGTGAGCCTGGCACCGAGGAGTATGAGGCCGCCGTGGCCGAGTACTACCGCGAGCTCAGCCGCTGATGCTTACTTCTCCGTACGGTATGAACCTCTGCAACGCAGCTGGCGTTATATTGTCGACTACATAACGAGTCGGCAGGAATTTTCATGCCCACAGCACAGATCATCACGCATGTCGCCTTCGAGGACGCGGGGTCACTGCAACCTGAGCTGCTGCGCGCCGGTTTCTATCTGCAGGCCATCGATGCCTGCACCGCAGACTGGCGGCATCTGGACCCCCTGAGTGCGGAGCTGGTCGTGGTGCTGGGCGGCCCGGTCGGTGTGTATGAGACGGCCGCGTATCCCTTCATCGCCGCCGAGCGTGATTGGTTGGCGGCGCGGTTGGCAGCACGACGCACCACGCTGGGCATCTGTCTGGGCGCGCAGCTGATCGCCGCGGCATTGGGTGCGCGCGTCTATCCGGGTACACGCGGCAAGGAGATCGGCTGGTCCGCGCTGCAGCCCGGCGCGCAGGCAGCAGCACATCCGCGCTTCGCGCCGCTCTGCGGCGGTGACCTGCAGGTGCTGCACTGGCACGGCGATACCTTCGATCTGCCGCCCGGCGCCCAGCATCTGGCGGCCACGGCGCGCTACGCCCATCAGGGTTTTGCGATCGATGACTACGTGCTGGCGCTGCAATTCCATCCCGAAGTGACGGCGCAAGGCCTGGAGCGCTGGTACGTGGGGCATGCCGCGGAGCTTGGGCAGGCCGGCATCGATGTGGCGCAGCTGCGCCGTGACAGTCAGCGTCTGGCGCCCCTGCTGGAGACGGGGGTGCAGCCGTTCTGGCGGCGCTGGCTGGACGAACTTTCCGTGCCGGCGCGGGTCACGGCAAGCAAGGAGGTCGCATGATGCTGGCGCTGCTGTCCTTTCTCGGCGGTGTGCTGACCATCCTCAGCCCCTGCGTGCTGCCGGTGCTGCCCTTTGTGTTCGCGCGCAGCGACCGTCCCTTCCTGCGCAGCACCTTGCCGCTGCTGGTGGGTATGGCCATCACCTTCGCGCTGGTGGCCACGCTGGCTGCAGTGGGTGGCGCGTGGGCCGTGCGTGTGAATGACTATGGCCGCATCCTCGCGCTGGTGGTACTGGCGCTGCTGGGATTGGCGTTGCTGTCCAAACGTCTGGCCGAATGGCTGACGCGCCCCGTCGTGGCGCTGGGCAATCGGCTGCTCTCCAGTTCCAGCGCGCCGGGCGGTGCGCCTGCTGAGGGCGGCGCCGGCGTCCTGCAATCCGTACTGCTGGGCGTGGCCACCGGCTTTCTGTGGGCGCCGTGTGCGGGCCCCATTCTCGGTTTGATCCTCACCGGTGCCGCCATCAGTGGACCGGACAGCGGCACGACACTGCTGCTGCTGGCCTATGCGCTGGGTGCGGCGTTGTCGATGACGGTGGCGGTGCTGGCAGGCAAGAGAGTCTTCGCGGCCATGAAGCGCAGCTTCGGGGTGGGTGAGTGGCTGCGACGCGGCTTCGGTGTGCTGGTGCTGCTGGCTGTCGCGGCCATCGCGCTGGGCTGGGACACTGGCGTATTGACGCAGCTCTCCACTGCCAACACCGGACGCATCGAGCAGGCGCTGATCGACGCCATCCAGCCGCGCGGCTCTGCCGGCAATGGCGCGGCCATGAGCGGTGGCGCCATGCAGGGCGGCGCCATGATGTCCGCCCAGCGCAGCAGCGGGCCACCGGTGGAAGGCGAGCTGCCCGCGCTGGACGGCGCCACGGGCTGGCTGAATTCGCCGCCGCTGACGCCGCAATCGTTGCGCGGCAAGGTGGTGCTGGTCGACTTCTGGACCTACTCCTGCATCAATTGCCTGCGCAGCCTGCCGTATGTGAAGAGCTGGTACGCGCGTTACAAGGATCAGGGGCTGGTGGTGATCGGCGTGCACGCGCCGGAATTCGCCTTCGAGAAGAAGACTGAAAACGTGCAGAAGGCCATCAAGGATCTGGGCGTGACCTATCCGGTGGCGCTCGACAACAACTATGCCATCTGGCAGGCCTTCAACAATCAATACTGGCCGGCGCATTACTTCATCGACGCCAGCGGCCGCATCCGCGGTCACCATTTCGGTGAGGGTAACTACGACGAATCCGAGCAGCTGATCCGCACGCTGCTGACGGAGAACGGTGCACACCTGACCAGCGGGCCCGATGCGATCCAGGCTACCGGCGTGCAGGCGGCCGCCGATGAGGCCAATGTGCAGTCACCGGAGACCTACATCGGCTATTCACGCGCGGAAAACTTCGTCTCGCCCCAGAGTGTGGCGCGCGATCAGACGCAGGTTTATTCATTGCCGCCCAGCTTCACGCTGAACCAGTGGGCCCTGCGCGGCAGCTGGCAGGTGGACGCGGAGATGGCGCAGGCGCAGCAGGCCGGCGCGGCCATCGCCTTCCGCTTCCGTGCCCGCGACCTGCACCTGGTGCTGGGACCCGCGGTGGACGGCAGGCCGGTGCGCTTCCGCGTGCTGATCGACGGCGCTGCGCCAGGTAATGCGCATGGCGTGGATGTCGATGCCAGTGGTACCGGCAAGGTAACCGAGCAGCGCCTCTACCAGCTGATCCGCCAGTCCGGCACTATTGGCGAACACACTTTCAGCATCGAATTCCTGGACGCGGGCGCCCAGGCGTATTCATTCACATTCGGCTAAGAGTCGGGACGGAGGGGTTATGCACACGCGTCGTGAATTCATCATGGGGTCGGTGGCCGCAGCCGTGGCGACGGCGCTGGCGCCGCGCTGGCTGCTGGCAGCCAACCTGTCGGGACCGGCGCGTTCGGCTACGGTCAATATCGAGGGCTTCTCCGCGCCCGGCAAGAGCACCGGCGTGACCTCCGTGGCGCGCGTGGTGAAGAGCGAAGCCGAATGGCGCAAACAGCTCTCGGCCGAAGCCTTCGTGGTCACGCGCCAGGCCGGCACCGAGCAGCCCTTCACCGGCAAGTACTGGAACAATCATTCCGCCGGCATCTACCGCTGCATCTGCTGCGACACGGCCCTGTTCGATGCCCGCACCAAGTTCGAATCCGGCACCGGCTGGCCGAGCTTCTGGCAACCCATTTCGCGCATGAACGTCATCGAGTCCAGCGATGCCAGCCTCGGCATGCAGCGCACGGCGGTGTCCTGCGCCTTGTGCGAGGCGCACCTGGGTCATGTGTTCGATGATGGTCCGAAGCCCACCGGCCTGCGCTACTGCATGAATTCGGCGGCGCTGCGTCTGGCTGCCTGAAGGAGTTCCCATGTCCATCCGTAATTGGTCTGTCCGCAACGGGTTCAAGCGTATCGCTGCCCTGTGTGTCATCGCTGCTCTGGCGCCCGCTGCCGCCCTCGCTGCGGAAGCGGCCGTGGTGGTTCCGGCGCCGGCCTTCGATAACCCCAAGGCAGCCGGTGCGCTGCAGACCGCCGTGCTGTCGGGCGGCTGCTTCTGGGGCGTGCAGGGCGTGTATCAGCACGTCCGTGGCGTGCGCCAGGTGCTGTCCGGCTATGCCGGCGGCGAGAAGGCCACGGCCGAGTACGAGACCGTGAGCACCGGCACCACCGGCCATGCTGAATCGGTGCAGATCAGCTTCGATCCCAAGGAAATCTCCTACGGCGAGATCCTGCAGATCTTCTTCTCGGTGGCGCACGATCCCACCCAGCTGAACCGTCAGGGACCCGACAGCGGCACCCAGTACCGCTCCAACATCTTCTACACCGACGAGGCGCAGAAGAAAGTGGCCACTGCCTACATCGCGCAGCTCAATCAGGCCCGGGTGTTCGGCAGCGCCATCGTCACGCGCGTCGATCCCCTGAAGGGCTTCTACGCCGCCGAGGACTACCACCAGGACTTCCTGGTCAACAATCCGCGCTATCCCTACATCGTCTACAACGACCTGCCCAAGATCGCGAACCTGAAGAAGCTCTTCCCCGCCATCTACCGCGGCGACCCCGTGCTGGTGAAGAGCAAGAGCTGAGCAAACGCCAACGCGAGTCTTCTCCGCATCTTCTCTGCTTTGCTTTGCCCTGTAGAGCGCGAAGTACCCCGAAAACGCAGCGGCGTGGACAGCACAGGCTTTACGGGACCGTGGCGGCCAGGACGGCCGCCACGGAGCCTACAGGGACGTATTCACGGCGGTCCCGTAAAGCCTGTGCTGTCCGCGCCGCGGTGATCTTGGCAGTCCGCGTCCTCAGCGTATGTAGTACAAGTCGATCGACTGCCCCACCCGCTGCACCGGCTGGTAATCCAGCAGCCAGGCATAGCCCTTCTTGTCTTCCTTGAGGCTCAGCATGTCGATGGCCACCCAGCCCGTGGTCTTCTCACCGCTTTTCAATACCGTGTAGTGCGGTAGTGGCTCACGCTTCAGATCGGCACTGCCCATGTAAGCGATCGAGATGGAGTCGATCTTGCGGCGCTTCAGCTCGCGCTCCAGCCTGCGCAGATCCTGGCCCCAGTCCAGATCCGAATCCACCAGGATGCGCTCCGGATGCGCGCCGGCCGTGAAGTTGAAGTAGGCGAGATAGTCAGGCCAGACCACGAACATGGTGGCCACCTGCCACAGCGCCAGCCCCGCCACCACGGTGCGCAGCCAGGCCAGCCGTGTGTACTGCCAGCCGGCCACCACGGCCACCGCGGCGCCGATGGCCAGCAGCGGATAGGCGATGAGCACGTGCCGCACGCCGATGTTGATGTGGCTGTACAGGCAGCAGAACAGCAGGATGGCAACGAAGCACACCGTCGGCGCCATCACATACAGGCTGCGTTCGCGCCAGCCGCGGATGGCCAGCAGCATCAGACCGGACAGACCCAGGATCAGCAGCGGCAGCGGCGTCTTGACGGCCAGCGCCACCGGGTAGAAATACCACCAGCCGAAGCTGCTGGTCTCACCGAGCATGTAGGAGGGGTGTCCATGGTCGTTGTGCCAGATCACGCCCATGATGTTGGCAATGACCTTCTCCACGCCCAGCGGCACGCGGATGTTCATCGCAATCCGGAAGGCTTCCTCGTGATGGGTCGTGCCCACCGGGAACAGCTGGTTCACGCTCTGCACCGGATGCACCATGGAGGTTCCATACAGGCCGACGGTGATGACGGCGATCAACGCCAGCATCAGCAGCACCTGCGGCACACGGCGGCCCCAGTGCCACTGGGGCGAGGTGGCGCGCGGCATGGCCAGGCGCATCGCGATCAAGGCCAGCGCCGCCACGCCGATAAAGGGGATGGCCGAGATCTTGGAAGCGATGGCCAGCGCCGTGGCCACGCCCAGGCACAGGGTGCGGCGCAGGTCGGGAAATTCCAGCCAGCGCACCAGGGCATACAGGCTCAGCATGGTCATGCCGGTGACGGCAACGTCCACGGCGACGACCGCGGCATGGCCGATGATGACGGGGGTGCAGACGGCGAACAGCGCGGCCAGCGCCGCCGCCGGCTCGCCATGCCAGCGCCGCGTCCAGTTCCAGGTGGCGATCACCAGCACCAGCAGGAAGGGCAGCATGCCCAGGCGTGCGTAGGTGAGCATGCGGCTGTAGCCGACCTTGGCGTCGTACAGGATGTCGCGGCCGGCGGTGACGCCGGAGTTGGCCAGGCGCTGCGGCAGGCGCGCACCCGCCAGGTGCGGGCCAATGGCGCTGGCCAGGCGTGCCAGGGGAGGATGTTGATCGTCGTAGCGATAGTCGCCGCGCTGGATCAGCACCATGCCGGCGGCGATGTGCTCAGGCTCGTCCCAGCTGTGGCCGAAGACGTTGTAAGTGGAGACGCACAGGCCGATGCCGACCGCGAGCAGCAGCAACAGCAGCGGGACCGACCAGCGTGGATGAGACATGGGCATCAGTGGCAATGGCAAGCGCGTGACGTGACCGGCTCTTCTCGGTCGGTTCAGGCGCTTAAATTATAGTCAACGGTGAAATCCGGGAGTGATTACGGAATGGTTAGGGCGTTAGTGCTGTTCGCCATCGCGTGTGTCATCGCAATATGGCAGTGGCGGCGGCGTTCGGCAATCGTGCGTCGCGCGCAACAGCCGGGTGCGCTGGCCGGTGCCGGCGATGCCGCGGGTGCCGATGCCGGGCAGCCGGCTGCGATCGGCAGCACCTTGCTGGCGCCGCTGCTGCAGGTGCGCCGGCAATTCCTGCGCGCCGCGCTGGGGCTGCCGGAGCTGCCGCCGGGCATGCGTGCCACGCCGCTGGTGGCCGCCGATGCAGCGCTGCGCCGGGCGTTGCTGAACGATGCGCTCGATACGCGTTATTTTCCGCGCCGACCCATGCTGATGCCGCAGCTGCTGGCGGTGGTCCACGACGCCAATGCAGCGCCGCGCAAGCTGGCGGACATCGTGGCCCAGGATCCGGTGCTGGCGGCGGATGTGCTCAAGCTGGCCAACAGCGCCTTCTACCGGCGCGCCACCGAACCGGTGGAGACCATCCAGCGCGCCATCGTGGTGTGTGGCACCGACGGCTTGCAATCGCTGGTCGCCGCTGCGCTGGTGCAGCCCATCTTCCGTTCCGGTGGCGGCCCGCTGGCCGCCTTCCCGGCGGCGTTGTGGGAGTGCACCGCGCGCTGCACGATGGCGGCGGAACTGCGCGCGCAGCAGAGCGCACCGGCCGAGCGCTTCTCGGCACAGCTGCTGATGCTGCTCGATGCGCTGGGGCCGCTGGTGGTGTTTCGCGCGGCGCAGGTCAGGGCCGAAGCCAATGGCGAGACCATCTCGGCCGAGCGGGTCGCGAAACTGATCGAGAGCTGCGCGGCGGGAGTGGCGCAGCGCATTGCCGCGGACTGGAACAACTCACCGCGGCTGGTGGCGGCGCTGGCCGGCAGCGGTAATGACGTGCTGGATCAGTTGCGTGAGTATGGTCTGCTGTTCGGAACTTTGGCGGATCTGAGCCTGCGCGCGCAGATGGATGGGCCGACGCGCGCAGCCCTGCTGCAGGAGGCGGGCGTCACGCTCACTGACGAAGATCAGCAGAACTGGGCACGCCTGACGCGCGCTTGATCGCGCGCGTGATCGCGTGGGCTGCGGGCTGGATTGCTGCTCAGGCTGATCGGGTGTCGCGCGCCGCCTGTTCGTGCAGCAGGCGCGTGAACTGGCCGGCGTCGACCGGCCGGCTGTACCAGAAGCCCTGGGCCTCATCGCAGCCATTGAGTCGCAGGAACGCGGCCTGCTCGGCGCTCTCCACGCCCTCGGCCACGACGCGCAGTCCCAGGTTGTGGCCCAGCGCAATGATGGTGCGGACGATGGCGGCATCGTCGCTGTCTTCGCGCAGCTCCATCACGAAGGAGCGATCCACTTTCAGTCGATCCACGGCGAAGCGTTTCAGGTAGCTCAAGCTCGAATAGCCGGTGCCGAAGTCGTCGATGGACAACGCCACACCCAGGGCCTTCAGCGCCTTGATCGTGGCCAGCAGGTGGGCCGCGCTGTGCATCACCATCGACTCGGTGAGTTCCAGTTCCAGGCGACCGGCGTCGAGGCCGGTATCGGCGAGGACGCTGGCCACCGTGTCCGAGAAGTCCTGTTGCTGGACCTGCGCCGCTGAGACATTCACCGAGATCGACAGCGGCGGCAGGCCCTGGCGCTGCCAGGCGAGATTCTGCCGGCAGGCCTGTTCCAGCACCCAGCGGCCGATGGGCAGGATCAGCCCGGTTTCCTCGGCGATCGGGATGAAGCGATCCGGTGGCAGGAAGCCCTGTTCGGGCAGTCGCCAGCGCAGCAGCGCCTCGGCGCCGACGATGCGGCCGCTGACCAGATCGACGCGCGGCTGGTAGTGCAATTCGAACTGCTGCAGTTCCAGCGCATTGCCCAGGCCGCGTTGCAGGGCCAGGCGCTCGGTGAAGCGCGCGTTGAGTTCCTGCGTGAAGAACTGGCAGCAGTTGCGGCCCAGCTCCTTGGCACGATACATGGCCGTGTCGGCATGCTTGAGCAGCGTTGCGGCGTCCTCGGCATCGCTGGGATACAGCGCTACGCCAATGCTGCAGGTGAGATTGAAGGTGCCGTGCTCGATGACCCAGGGTTGCATGATCTCCTGGATCAGTCCGTCGACCATGAGCTGCACGGTGTCGGCGCCGCCATGGCCGTTGACCAGCACCACGAACTCATCGCCGCCCAGGCGCGCCACCGTGTCGCAGTCGCGCACGCGCCTGCGCAGGCGCTCGGCCACGGTCTGCAGCAGCCGGTCGCCCACCGGGTGGCCGAGGCTGTCGTTGATGAACTTGAAGCGATCCAGATCGATGAACACCACGGCCAGCGAGCCGCTGTGATTGTTGGCGGCCAGGATGGCCTGCTCGAGCCGGTCGTGAAACAGCGCGCGATTGGCCAGGCCCGTCAGCGCGTCGTAATTCGCCTGGCGTTCCAGCCGTGCTTCGTACAGCTTGCGCTCGGTGATGTCCTCGACGGTGCCCTCGTAATACAGCAGCGCGCCCTGCGCGTCGTTGACGGCGCGGGCGTTCTCGGAGATCCAGATGATGTTGCCGTCGCGACGGAAAATCTGCGATTCGAAGCCGGTGATCGAGCCGCGGCCGCGGATCAGGCGCATGAATTCTTCGCGTCGTGTCGGATCCACATAGAGCTGGCGCCGGATGTCGCGCAACGACTGGATCAGTTCGTCCGCGGAATCGAAGCCGTAGATGCGCGCCAGCGCCGGGTTGGCGGCCAGGTAGCGGCCATCGGCGGTGGTGCGGAAGATGCCTTCGATGGCGTAGTCGAACAGGCCGCGGTAGCGGCGTTCGGCCTCGCGCGCCGCCAGGTCGGCCAGCTTGCGCGAGGTGATGTCCTGGATGATGCCCTCGACGATGCCCGCTTCGGCATGCTGCGGATCGTTGCTGCGCGCCGCGCCGCGGTCGCTGACCCAGCGCAGCAGGCCATCCGCACCATAGATGCGGTATTCGAGTTCGAAGTTGCGGCCCAGCTCCAGCGCTGCGCTGCGTGCTTCGCACACCCGGTAGCGATCGTCCGGGTGAATCAGCTCCTCGAGGCTGCGTGGCCCACCGTGGAGCAGCTCTTCGGCCGCGAAGCCGGTGAGATCCCGGCAGCCGGTGCTGAGGTATTCGAAGTGCCACTCGATGTCATTGCGGGCGCGGTAGACGATGCCGTCCAGATGGGCGCAGAGGGCGCGCAACGCAATGGTCGTATCGCCGCTGGCGGACGGTGTGGCACGCCCGGCACTGGGCACATCCACACGAATTTCAGGAACCGCGTTCATTCAGCGTCGCACGATAACAACAAGGGTAGTGTGCAATTCGGCGCTTCATCACGAATCTTGAATGCGCCGTGATCTGACAGGGGAATTTCGTTCGCGATGCAAACTGTTTGCACCATTTCGAGGCGCCCGGAGCGGGTTGGTGTTGCGGTTGGTGCGCTGCGCCCCCTAAGATCACTGCCTGCCGCGGGTGTAGTTCAATGGTAGAACTGCAGCTTCCCAAGCTGCTAACGTGGGTTCGATTCCCATCACCCGCTCCACCTTAAAAACTGATCGAATTCAGCTGCCTGGCAACGAAAATTGTTGCGCGAGGTGGGTCGGTGGCGCTTGCGGCGGCCTGCTGGCGGCCCGCCCGTAAACTGTTTTGACGGCAGGCCCCAGCCGTTCGAGCTGGCAGCGCAGTGGCACCACCAAATCTACCCGCCGAACTTCCTCAAGCAGGTCATCCTAGGCTCGACTTTGCGCCCCTCGCCGCGCTGTACAGCGACAAGCAGCCCGCGTACTTCGATGAGATCTCAAGGACCCGTATCCGAGCACGGCGCAAGCGGCTGCAGAGCATGGATGGGGCGGTGCGGCGCCGATCGTGCTCGGCGGTGGCTGCCGGAGGTATTCACTTTTCCTCCCGGCACGCTCTTTAGCTTCCTGCAGGGGGCAATTTCCCGGGAGCGAGTACCTTGGTGGAGCCCGACAAACAGGCGTTCGTCACTGATATCGAAAAGCAGTACGGGGCGCGACTGCGGCGGTTCCTGGCGGTTCGTCTGCGCGCGTCGCTGGCTGCCGACGTGCCGGACTTGGCGCAGGAGGTCTTTCTCCGCATGCTGCGCATCGATCACTTCGAGACCATCCGCAGTTCGGAGGCTTATCTGTTTACGGTGGCTTTTCATGTACTGCAGCAGCACACCCTGCGTCACTCCTCGAAGCCGCAGACCGTCGATATCAGTCAACTCATGTCCGAGATGGAGTCGGCCCCTGACTCCGACCCGCTCATTCAGGCCGAGCGGCAACAGCAGTTGCAGGAGCTGCAGCTGGCGCTTGAGGGTCTTCCACCAAAGGCTCAGGCGGTCTTACTTCTGCACCGCCGTGATGGCTATTCTCTGCAGGAGATTGCCGATCAGCTGGGAATGTCGCGGCCGATGGCTGCCAAGTATTTGAGCAAGGCGCTGCTGTACCTGCGACAGCGTCTGCAGGAATTTAAAGGGTAAGGACGAAATGAACGTCCAGATTTATGAAGAAGCGAGTGACTGGATCGTCAGGCATCGGGAGACGGCGCTCGACGAGCGGGAGAGGCGTGAGTTCGATCGCTGGTTGCGCCGGTCCCCACAGCATGTGTGCGCCTACCTGGAGATGTCCTCCATGTGGGAGGATCTGTCGGCTCTGGGAGACGACTGGAATCCCGTAGCCGGGGATCTGATCAAGAAGGCACGCAGTGAAGACAATGTGACACCCATTTCGGTGTCTGCAGCAGCAGCGGCCTCCGCTCCTGTGGTTGCGTCTCCCGCGCGTAGAGACGGAAATGCAGATTCCGGACCCGGCCATCGACGTGCTGGCATGTTTTACGCGCTGGCTGCTTCCATGTTGCTCGCCTCGATTTGCATGGGATGGTTCTACTCCCAACGTGGCATCTATGAAACGGGAATCGGGGAGCAGAGATCCCTGACGCTTGCGGACGGCTCCATGGCCGAGCTCAATGCGCGCAGCCGTATCAAGGTGCGCTACTCGGACAGCGGTCGATACATAGATCTTCTGGAAGGTCAGGCGCTGTTCCGGGTCGCAAAGAACAAGCGGCGTCCTTTCATCGTTCGCACGGGCGATACGCAGGTTCGGGCAGTGGGTACGTCATTCGATGTAAACCGTACCGGATCCGGGACCGTGGTGACCGTTCTGGAAGGACGCATCGCAGTTCATGCCATACAGCATCCCATTGTGCCTGCCGTGGTGGCAGAAAGAGGTGTATCGGCACGTATCGATGGAACCTCCATCGGGGCCGGCGCCGAGGCCGGCGGGGGGGGGTACTCATCGACATCGGGCATCAACGCAGAGGCCAACGAGATTTTGATTGCGGCTGGCGAGCAGATAGTCGTCACTCCAGAGCAAATTGTTGCGCCCAGAGTCACGAACGTGGCGGCGGCGACAGCCTGGACGCAGCACAATCTCGTATTTGACGCTGCACCGCTTGCGCAAGTCGTCGAAGAGTTCAATCGCTACAATTCGCGTCGACTCGTCATAGAGGACGCGGAGCTGGCCGATCTTCACGTCAGCGGTGTGTTCTCCTCTGTCGATCCCGGTCTTCTGGTGCGATTCCTGCGCGCCCAGCCGGAGCTGGCTATCGATGAGTTGGGTGCGGAGATTCGCATCAGGAAGAAGTAGGAACAGGCTGGGCTGAAAAAACATCTGTTGATAATCTCATGCGTCAATGTAATGTCCAGCGCAAATGGATGATCGGATCGGACTGCTGGATATGGCCGCGGAGAGTTCGCCGGGAGGCATGCAGGGCTCGCAAGCTGCGGGCTCCGTCACGTCCGGGTTTGCAGAGGTCGTCGGGCTGGCCATTGGCCGGCGGCCGCTTTGTGGCATGCCGGAGTGCTTCGACCGGGTTCAGCGGTGGCGCGCAGGCGGGTAGTCTCTCCAGACGCGGATACCGGAACAGCGAGTCGCGCAACCCCCGGGGATGATGGACGAGGTGCCATCCCGGACGACCCTGACAGGGCCGCGCAGAGGGCGCGGCAGGTGTCGGAGGAACTCCTCGATCCCGTCGGGCGAGATGTTCGGCGTGGGGCCCCGAAGTACAGTCCCGGGCGGCGATAGCGCACGCCGCAGCTCCTGTGAATGACCTGCGCCACCCGGGCGGTGCTCCACGGCTCGGTCGCAAAGCCATGGGCCATGACCCCCTTCATCAGACGAGCCACGATGCGCCGGCGATCCGAGCTCCTTCAGCTGTGCGGGGCGCCCCGGCGCCGGCCGGACCTTCAGCGCCTGCTTGCCGCTTCCGCGTTCGCGCATTGCGCCAGCGCATCACGGCGCCGGGCGTCTCGCCCTATTTGCAAGACTTTCAGCAAAACAGGTATCCACTTTTCTCGTGAACACGCTCTTTAGAAGCTGCAGGTTGTCATCGTTGTCGATGGCAGCAACAACAAATCTCGAGAGAGGCCGAGGAGTTCTCATGCGCGTGAGCTTTGCGATGGTGGTGGCGTGTCTGGTTGCCACAGGACTTTCAGCTGCGGAACAGGCTCGTGCCGCAGTCCGGAAGGCGACGAATATCGAAGCTCAAGGATTGGCGCCGGCATTGAGGCTGTTTGCGAAGGAACGCGACGTATCGATCGTGTATCGCAGTGAACTGATTGGCGATCGCAAGACCGGCGGTGCGGCAGGTGAACTGACATTGGAGGAGGCTCTGTCGCAGTTGCTGAGTGGCACGGGTCTCACGTATCAGCTGCTGGATGCGGAGGGCCTTACCATCGTTCCCGCTTTTGGGACTCAGGTATCGCCGTCCGGTGTGGCTTCAAGATCTCACAAGGGGCGCTTCATGATGGCGCAGGCTACTGTTCCCTCTCCCGCTGCAGGGAGCATATCTGCTGCCCCGGCAGAGCAGTCGCCACAAGATACCGGGCCGGTTGAGGAAATCCTTGTAACGGCCCGCAAGAAAGAGGAGACGCTGCTCTCTGTTCCGCAAACGGTCAATGTGTTGTCGAGTGAGACGATCTCGGACTACAACCTGCAGTCCTTCGAAGATTATGCGGCCATGGTGCCCAATCTGGCGTTTTCCTTTGGTGCGGGCGGTGGTGGTTACTCGTTTTCATTGGCGGATTCGCGCGCGATCATCCTGCGTGGCATGGCTGGGTCCAATACCACCAACGTCTATCTTGACGATGTGCAGATCGAGCAAACGCAGGATCCCCGAATCATCGATGTCGAGCGCATCGAGGTGCTCAAGGGGCCTCAGGGGACCTTGTTCGGAGGTGGATCCATTGGCGGAACGGTTCGCATACTGACCAAGCAGCCGAATCTGCACGAAAATGAATTCGGAGTGGAGAGTGAGGCCGGGTTTACCAAGGGTGGGTCGGGACCGGACTTCGGCGCAAGCGCCAAGGGCAGTGTGGTGGTCGTGCCCGACAAGCTTGCTGTTCGTTCAATGGCATTTGTCCACCGCGATTCCGGGTTTGTCACGCGCACTTATCCTTTGTACAAGGACGATGCGGACTCTGAGCGACGCTCTGTCGATGGGCAGGGAGAACTCGTCGAGTATGGTGCGTCTACAACTGCGTTGCTGCAGTTGGCAGATAATTTCTCGGTCACTGCGCGGCTGATCGGGCAGTGGAGCGAATTGAATGGAGCGCCAGCGGTCTGGCGCGGGCGTACGCAATTCGATCCGGATTCCTTAACGTATGATCGCGCATTCAATTTGCAGGACAAGCAGGAGACGCACTGGTTCCTGCCGTCGCTTCGCCTCGCCTATCAGGGCGCGGGATATGAGGCGGTTTCGTCAACCAGTTATTTCCGGCGTCGCTCGGAAGTCTCATGGGATGTGAGCGAGGCAGTTTCGCAGGCCATGAGCAGGATCTACGGTGTGCTCGACTATTCCGAGCCGGTTCAGGATTTCTACAATACTGACGCGGGTGTCTTTCAGCAGGAGCTGCGGGTATCAACGGATCCGTGGCACAACCTGAGTGCCACATTTGGCGCGTTTTATTCTTCCAGCAAGTCGAAGTTCTGGAGAGCTCCTCGTGTGGTTCCTGGTCTGCAGGCGCTGAGCGGAATAAGCGACAACTACTATTGGCTGGTTGAGGCGCCCCTCGACGTCAAGGAAAGCGCGGTGTTCGGAGAGTTGTATTACAACATTGCCGACGTCGTGAAGCTGACGGCAGGTGTGCGCCGGTTTGACCTGGATCTGTGGACGGATATCGTGCAATCCGGTGCGATACTGGGCTCTGCGGGCGCCACCCCTTATCATGCTGCGGGAATGCCGGCTCGCACCGGGGAGACGGGGTTCAGCCCGAAGTTCAGTATCAGTGTCGAACCGACTGACGCCTTTACGATCTACGGAACGGCGGCCAAGGGATTCCGCGTAGGGGGCCCTGGACGCACGTTGATTTCCAGTTGCGCGCCCTACTTGGCCGAGATGGGTTTGACGATCGCGGACGTCGAGAAAGGCTATCGCTCCGACTCGGTTTGGTCATACGAGTCCGGTGTAAAGATGGCGTCTCTCGGTAAGCGTTTGATGACGACAGTGGCGGTATTCCAGACTGACTGGAAGGACATTCAGCAGCAAGTCAGGCTGGCGGGCTGCGGTTCATCCTTTACAGGCAATGCGGGTGCCGCGCGCATTCGTGGTGCGGAGATGGAGCTCAATGGCGCACCCACGCGCGGATTGGGCATTCGTGCCGGCATTGGTTACACCGATGCCGTGATTACGGACAACAACAACGGACGGACTGCGCAGGCAGTCGGTTCGCGCGTGTATAACACCCCGCGCGTGACGGCCAGTGCAGGCTTCCACTACACGCGCCCGATCGGTGATGGTCGTGAGGCGTTCGTGTCGGGAGATCTGTCCCACGTCGGGGACAGCCTCTCCGCCAACAGTAGCTCGACCAACCCGCAAATTCGTGGTGCATACACGATAAGCAATATTCGCGTCGGGACGCGTTGGGGGAAGAGTGAGGTATCCCTGTTTGTCAATAACATCACTGATGAGGAGGCGAACTACGGAGATCTCTCTCCGGCGGCCAACTACACCACGGTGATCAATGGTCAGACCGTGGAGAACGCGCGGATCGTTGTCTCCAGGCCTCTGCAGATGGGTGTTCAGTTCAAGCGTGACTTCTGAAAGGCAGTCCGGATCGGGATCGGGTCCTTGGAGCAAGAGGGTTTCGGGTAGTCGATGGTTTGCAACTCTCGTATGTGGAGAAATCTGGAGTGGATGTATGTGTAAGAGATATGCCGGCGCGGTTTGCGGTGTGCTGGTTGCCGTCTGCGCCACGTCCATTGGCTACGCCCATCATTCATATGCCATGTACGACGCGGAAAAGACTGTCGCATACACCGGAACGATTTCACGTGTGCGCTGGGCAAACCCGCATGTGTGGATGGAGCTGATGGTGCCGGGTTCAGATGGGGGTGCCGCAAAGGCTGTGAATATCGAGTTTCCCAGCCCGGAGGCGCTCAAGTCTGTGGGGTGGGGAAAAGATGCGGTGGCTGTCGGCGACAAGGTGATTGCTGCCATTCATCCGCTAAGGTCGGGACAGCCGGCGGGCGCTATCGTCAATATGGTCAAGAATGGCGTCACGATGGAGGCGCACAAGAAGAATGAGACGGGGCAGCAGGGGGCAGGGAAGTGAATTCCATGAGCCTGCGCTGTCATGGGTTTGCCCGGTGGATTGCCGTATGTGGTTGTCTGGGTTTGTCATGGGGTCCGGCAATTCGGGCGGAGGCAGCCGCCAAGCCTGCGTCATCGATATACAACGGCGATCCCGGGAGTCCCGACATCAGTGGGATTTGGGAAGTGGATCCGGACGGCGTGGATCTTCCCGACTACAGAAAATGGCTGGTTGACGGCAAGCCCGTTTCTGATGGTTTGAACCTGGCAGGGTTGAAGCCGGCTGATGGCGGAGTGCAGAGCCGGGCCGCCTCGCTCCCCTATACGCCGCCCTATATGGCGGTATGGGAGAAGAGAGTCGCGACGGCTGCGGCGGGCAGGCCTGTTGCCACTGTGGGGGCATATTGCTGGCCCCTCGGCGTCATCGCGCGGTATCACAGCGGCCCTGGCGTGGTCGTCACCTCCAGAGGGGTGATAGGCAGGGTGATATTCGAGATTACGCAGACTCCTGGTCGCGTCCTGATCGCCTTTCCCGGAGGTCCCGGGGCGGCTGATCTGTCGCGGATCTATACCGACGGCAGGCCCCATCCTGACCTGTCGCCGGAGGACCATACGATGGCGGGGCATACCATCGGCCACTGGCGCAATGATGGCGTCCTCGTCACGGATACCATTGGTGTTCGCAAGGAAGGGGATCTTGGTGGGGAACTGCCCCATTCAGATGCGATACATGTAGTGACGACGTATCGCGTGACGCCGGACAAGCGGCACATGGATGTCAGCTTTCATATCACGGACAGGAAGGCTCTGGCCAAACCCGTGGAGCTCAAGCTGCGTTTCCGCAAGGTGACCAACGGAGAGCTTCCCAACATATTTTGTGAGGGATCGACGGCGGGTGGCATTGCGCCGGACGCTGATGGATATATGGGCTACGAGCCACCGAAGACATTGCCGGGCTGGGACTTGCCGGAGGATTGAGTGTCTTCGAATGTGTCATTGATTGTGATTCATCTCGTGATGTGGTGAACGCACGTTATTGTGGATCTTCGGAGTTTGAACGATGAACCTGAACCCAGGAATTTTTTGGTATGGCTGTTTGACAGGCGTGCTGGTTGCGCTGGCTTCTGCCACGTCCTCTACGGCCAGTGCTCGAGAGGCGACAATCAGGGCATTCAGCGATTGTCCTGATTGTCCAAAGCTCGTGGAGCTTGCTGGTGGCAGCTTTGTGATGGGCTCAACCAAGAAGGTCTATGCACTGTTTGGGGAGCCGGCGCCGCGTGTGGCGCCCGTCCGTCGTATTGAGGTTCGTCCGTTTGCCATCGGAGTTACGGAAGTAACGCTGGAGCAGTTTGCGGTGTTCGCGCGAGAAACCGGCTACGAGCCGTCATCGCCACGCGAATGTCGGATTTTTGAGTCACCGGTGAACGAATGGACATGGTGGAATATTCCGGACAAGGTGGATGCCAAACAGCCGTCGCTTCCTGTGAGATGTGTTTCCTGGCTTGATGCGAAGGCGTATGTGGAGTGGCTGGCCAGGAAGACGGGAAAAGCCTACCGGTTGCCATCAGAGGCTGAGTGGGAGTACGCGGCAAGGGCGGGCGCGACTTCGGATTTTCCCTGGGGTGACAATCCGGCGGATGGTTGTCGCTATGTGAACGGCTATGATCACTCGCTTTTTCTGGCCGGACCGGAGCACATCGGTGCGCGTTCCATCACTTTGGGTAATGGCACTCTTTATGACTGCAATGATGGTTTTGCCGATCTGGCGCCCGCAGCTTCATTGCAGCCGAACAAATTCGGCATATATGACATGGGCGGAAATCTCTGGGAGTGGGGGGAGGATTGTTACTTGCCGAATCCCACTGCAACGGATAGTCGTGCTGTCGAGGTTGAGGATTGTAAAATGCGTGTACTCCGCGGAGGCAGCTGGCGAGTGGGCGTCGCATTTTCCTATCCCTTCTATCGAGGAATGGTGGTTCCAACCGAACGTTCCCATGCCTTTGGAATCCGTGTCGCTCGTGATCCGTAGTGTGGCATGACGCCTTGAGCCACTCGGCCAGTGCGCCACAGCGCACTGGCCGAGTGGCTCAATGGCGGCTCCACACTGCAGTCGGTCTCGAGGCAGGCAGTATTTCCCCGGACTGGCCGCCCTCGTCCTGCACTTCGCAGGTGACCGCGATTTTCCATGGCAGCCGCAAATCAACTACCCATTCAAGAGCACGGCGATGTAAGTTCAGGTAAGAGTTTGCCACGCCATTGAAAATGACGGCCGCAGCCCTGTTGTTGGGGCTCGTGGCCTGCAGTGGAAAATCGTGGTTGAGCGCCCGGGTATCGGCGGATCAAAACGAACGGCCTTCCAGGCTCGGTTCGATGCAAAGCCCGAGATCCAGGGCAAGGTCACACTCCTGAACTTTGGTTCAAATTCGGCTCCCCTGCCCGCCAATCACTTCGATTTCGTTCTGGTGGCGCGTTGGATGCATGCGTGGGTGGGCGACGACGCTCTCGCCGATAAGGTATTTCAAGAGCTCTACGGCACGCTGAAGTCGGGCGGCATCCTGGCCGTCGAGCAACATCGAGCGAATCCCGGCACTACGGATATTTCTTCCGGCTATGTGACCGAGGATCATGTCATAAAGCCAGCTATCCGGGCGGGGTTCAAGTTGGCGGGGCGCTCGGAAATCAACGCGAATCCTGCGGATACGAAGGACCATCCCTTCGGGGTCTGGACCCTGCCGCCCACTTCGGTTACGCGTCCCTATGGTCTGAATGAACATGCGTTCTACAACGCCCGCAGGAGCCATCAATCGCTGGGATACCAGACGCCGGATGCGGTGTACTTCGCGGGGCTGGCCAGCACTGAACGGCAGGCTGCCTGAACCATGAACCTGTGCATCCGGCCCTCGGAGCTTCTGCCGCCTGCGGCGTCAGACTCACTGTGGTGTAAGATCGCACAGCCAGAGCAAGATCAGAATCATCAACCCGCCCGGCAGTTCCACTTAATCCCAGGCAGAAATCTGTCTCAACAAGCGGAGCCACCCCTGTGGATCGGCCCGGTTGCGTTCTTCCCGGGGATGGATGTCATGCGGCAGGCCCTGCCGATGGCGCTTGCCCTGCTCAAGATGGCGCTGGTGTGGGCATCTGCATCATCCATGACGCGTCCAGAACTCGGCCGGCGTGACGATCGGATGGCGATCTGCCAGTGCCAGCAGATCCTTATCGCCGGTGATCAGATAGTTCGCTGCGCTAGCCAGCAGCGCCTGCAATACGGGCTGGTCGTCCGGGTCACGAAGCTGGTCGTCCGGCGCGCCCGAGGGCTCGACAACATCGGCCAGAAACATGAAACTGTCGGCCAGATCGCGAATTTGCGCGGCAGTCAGCGTCACCCTCGGCAAGCGCGGCAGCACGCGCGCCATCTCGTCCAGGATGTGACGTGACAGCACCACGTCCAGCCCACCCTGCCGCCACGCTGCAACGATACGCCCGGGTACGCTGCCTGGATACGCCAGGCCGGATACCAGTACGTTGGTATCGAGCACCACGCGTAGCCCCGGCATCAGCGCTTCTGCCGTTCTTCCGCCACCGCTGCGTCGATTTCGGCCAGACCTTCCTCGACCGGCACATTGGCATATGCCTCAGCGACGCGGCCACTCAACGAATCGAAGCGCTCCCACATGCGCCGGATGCGCGCAAACAGATCGGCATCGACCAAGGCGGCGACCGGCTTGCCGTCTTTGCTGATCACGATGCTGTCGTTGCGGTACTGCACCTGGTTGAGCATGTCGCCCAGGTTCTGCCGGAAGTTGACGGCGCTGACTTCAGTAATCATCGCCACCTCAGACCATAATGATTGATATGGTCATTATGGTTCACCCTTGGCAGAATGTCCACCCCGGCCGCCCGAATACACCCCCGAATGAGATCCAGAGGAAAGGCGCTACCCGGAAAAGGCGAATCAAGGGCTTCGGTGGTCGATCCACCGCGCCACAAAGAGCAGCACAACTACCCAAAAAACCCGCAGATTGAACTGTGCGCATACTGTGCGTAAAAAAGTGCTCCATCGGCCACTCCCGAACAGAGCAATCCCATGGCAGCCATCTTCACAGACGTGCTCGAATCCGTGCGTGAGCCCGGCACCTCGCGGCTCTCTGCGCCGGGCATCGCCAGCATCCTCGGCGTGCAGCAACAGGATCTGGCCGAACTGGCAGGCGTCCACCGCAACACCCTGCGCACCCACCCGGAATCGCCCCGCCTGCAATCCGCGCTGCGTGACCTGATGCGGGTGCTGTCGGCCGCGACGGCCGTACAGCCAGACCCGCAGCGCGCCATCTTCCTGATCAAGAACGAGCCCATTCCCGTATTCCGTCACAAGACCCTGTTGCAACTGGTGCAGGAAGGCCGGGCGGAGGCTGCGGTCGGCTACCTGGAGTCGATCAGCGCCGGATTCGTCGGATGATCCTCGTTGACCTGCCGCCCGGAACGACGCTGTTCCGGGCGCTTGCGCCGCAGTGGGCAAGCCGGCCCGGCAGCGGCGCGGGTGCGGCGGCCAACGGCGGACGCTTCAACCGCGAGGGCATCGAGGCACTGTATTTCTCCCGGGACGAAGTGACGGCTTTGCGCGAATCGTTGACCCAGGCGTACACGATGGCCTTCGCCCTGGAGTCGTAGCGGAAGAACAGACGGAAGCGCCGACCGATCTTCGCGCGCCGCCAGTGGCGGTACGCCGCACCCAGGGTATTGCCCCGCCGGAACTCGTCCCGCGCCGGGTCGCTGGGCACGACTTCCAGGATCAACTGGCTCAACGCCCGGAACAGTTTGACGTTGGCGTTGCTCTCGAATCCCGCTGGGTCGTTCTGCTCGGCACGCTGCGCCGCGGCGTGCAGCTTGCGCAGCTGCTCGACCACGCCATCGTGGAACAGCAACGTCCAGCCATGCCGCTGCATCAGAGCGCCACTTCGCCTTCGATGTCTTCAGCGAAGTTCATCGCGTGCCCCATGTTCGCCAGCATCGCTCGGGCAAGATCTTCCGGCAGCGGCTGGAGGTGGCGTCCCGCGCGGATGTCCGCCTCCAGCAAGCCGAGGAAGGTGCCAATCGCCGGGTCTTCGTGTTCGTCGGCTCGGGTCACGATGACTTCGCCTCCGCGCAGGTCGAACGCCACCTTTCCGCCGGTGTCCACGCCCAGAGCCTGCCGGATGGGCTTGGGCAGGGTGATCTGACCCTTGGAGGTCAGCGTCGCGACTTCATGGATTTCGGGCATGGCAGTTCTCCGGATGACAGCGCCTGCATGGTAAGGAAATTTCCTTACATTGTCAATCTGGATCAGCATGGCACGCGTCCGGTCGGTCATCCAGCTGATGGGCCGACTCCATGGCGTCATGAAGTACTCGCCCGACGACCACCAGCTCACCGTCCATCCGATAGATCAGGAAATGCCTTGGCCGACGCGCAATGCCGGTCGCCGTACGCGCGCGTTCCCGATTGAGGCTCAGGTGCCAAGACCGGACGCCTTCTCCAAGTTCCGGGCGGAGGATGCTGCCCGGCCTGTCAGGTTGGCCGCAGATGCCGCGCAGCGCCGCCGTGATCAGGGCTGCGTAACGCACACGGGCGAGCTCTCCAAGCTGCCGTTCACTCCACGCGAGTATTTTCACGATATCGGCTTTGGCAGGACCCGACAGCCGATAGCCAATCATCAGTCCGCCGTGTGTGCGAGCTCGGCCGCCTGCTCACTCAACCGGTCGATGAAGTCTCCGATTTGATCTCCGGCAACATCCGCGTAATCGCCCGCAGCGATTGCTGCCCAACCCTGGTCAGCCGCCTCCTTCAGCATCTTGAGCTTGGCTGCTTCGAGCCGTTCACGCTGCTCGATCAGGCGCAGACCTTCGCGCAGCACTTCACTGGCGTTCTGGTAGCGCCCTGATTCCACCAGCGCTTCGACGAGATCGTGTTGATGCTCACTGAGTACTACGTTGCGCGTTGGCATGGTCGTGAGACGCCCGCGACAGGATTCTGAGTATAGGAAGATTGGCAGATTATGCTAATGGACACGAAGGCCTGCCTGATGCCTGCCGTTCCAGATCCAGCCGCATCACGACGCCGGCAGTCTGGCCGCCGCGCTGGTCGCGTTTGTTGCGTTATGGCAAATCTTCCCTCGCTTTAACGCCTCGCCACCGATTCTGCACTGCAATTGGTCACAAGAATCCACCCAGCCGGCATATAAATACCTGCAAACTGGATTGGCGTTCAGTCGCCAAATCCAGACACTGGCGCTGCGGCGCAGGATGCGCATAATGTGCTCGATTAGTCGGGCTTGACACAATTTGTAATAGAAACCGTGTCGCTCAGGGGCAGAACCAACACGGCGGGATCAAGGGATGACACTGGCCGAACTCAAGGAAACGCTGTTTCGCTTCGCCGAGGAGCGTGCGGGCACGGCACCGGAAAAGCGCTTGCAGCTCGCCAACGAGCTGGCCGATACCATGTTGTACCTGGTGCGCCTGTCGGAGCGCTTCGGCATCGATCTGATCGATGCTTCATCGCAGCGCATCGTCAGTGATGCGCGCAATCAGCCCAAACTGGTGACGCCGGCGACTGGCAAGACCCAGAGCGGCGACAGCAACAGCTAGCGGCGCAGGCGGCGCGCAGCGGCGTTCAGCGCTTGCGGGCGGCCGCCATCAGGATGCCCGAATAGCCGTACACGGCATTGTCAGGGCAATGCACCAGCTGCACATCGCAATCCGCACGCGCGCAGCCGTTCTCGCTCAGCGATTCCACCATGTCATCCAGACTCAGGTCCGCACCCGGGAACATGCGCTCGCCGACCTTGTAGGCCTTGCAGCCATGCAGGGCGTGGATGATCAGCAGCCCGCCCGGCGCCAGCATCGACATCACATTGCGCATGCATTCGCGCCACACACGCTTGCTGTTCGACACGGCATCGAGGCAGAACCCCGAGATGATGCTGTCGTAATAGCCCTCGCGCGCCGCGCCCAGTGGGTGGCGCCAGCGCGCATCGCTGGCATGCAGGCCACGCACCACGCGGCGCGTCTCGGCCTCGCGCTGCAGGCAGTTCTCGCTGTTCGGTGCAGCGCCCTGCTCACAATGCAGCACGTATTCGGTGAAGCGGCGCCAGTCGCTGTTGGTGGCATCGGCCTGCAGCCATTCACGCACCATGCTGAGGTTGTCCGGCAGCCAGTCGGCCATGTCGAGCCGGAACACGTAATGCGCAGCGGCGATGGCACGATGCAGCGTGGGGCCGCAGCCATACTCCAGCGCACGCCCGAAGCGTTCGCCGTGCGCGGCCAGCTGTTCGATCTGGTAGCGCAGCACCACCTGCTCATCCGGCAGCACGACTTCGCTGTAGTAAGTCTGGAAGTAGTCGCGCGCCTGCCATTGTGTGTAGCCGGCGACTTGCGCGGCCCCTGAACCGGTGTCGGCCATGGTGAATTCTCTTTTACTTATTGCGGCTAGTACTTTGTAACGACTGGGAATTATCGTCAACTCCCCGGGCCCTTGATTATTGTTAAGTTGCCAGGAAGACGGGGTCTGCCCGACGGATAGAGCGCCACTGCACAGAATCTGGCGCGTCGTGCCGATAAGCTGCCTTCGATGCACGGGTCTTTGGGTGGCATGAACGCGTTCCGGGATGAACTCCTCACCGCCGGTCTGGGCAGCTCGGCAGAACTGCAGCGTCTGGCGTTGCAAAAGTGGCCGGGAGAGGTACTCGGCTTCGATGCGCTGCTGCGTCTGCGCTGGGCCAACGATCGCGCCCTGCAGGCGCTGGGCGCGGCTGGGCAACCGCAGCCGGTCGGCCGAGGCTGGGAAGAGCTGCGCCTGCCCTGGCCGTTGCTGCCCGAGGATTTCGATCAGGTGCTGTCCGGCCAGGAATACCGCCTCAGCGCCGCCACGCTCGGCCAGCGCATGGGCCGCATGCAGACGGTTGATGTGCTGCTCACGCCGCTGAAATCCGGTGAGGAAGTGCAGGGCGTCCTGCTGACCAGCGAGCAGGTCCCGGCGCTCGATGCGCGGGTGGCGCTGGCCAGTGCCCAGGCAGGGCAGTGGCAGCGCGATCTGGCCACGGGTCTGGGTTCCATCGATGCCGGCTGGTGCGAGGCCCTGAAGCTCGACCCCTGCAGCGGCGTCGATCACGCCAGCCGCTGGGAACAGCAGATCCATCCCGACGACATCGAGGAATACCGGCGCCGCTGGCAGCAGCTGCTGTCGGGCGCGCTGGCCGAATTCGAAACCGAGTTCCGCATTCTCACCCTGGATCACGAGTGGTTGTGGGTGCTGCAGCGGGGGCGCGCCGTGCGCTTCGAGGGGCGCAGTCCGGTGCTGGTGGCCGGCGTGTGCCTGGAGATCGACCGGCGCAAGCGCGAAGAGACGGCCGCGCGCAGCAATGAATCACGACTGGCCACCGCGCTGTGGGGCGCCCAGGCGGCCTTCTGGCAATGGCATGTGCCCACCAACCAGCGCACCATGAGTCCGCTGTGGAATGCCATGACCGGCTACCGGCGCGAGCAGTGGAATGCCGAGGCGGATCCGTGGCGCGTACGCATCCATCCCGAAGATCAGCAGCGGGTGCGTGAACACATCGACGCCTACCTGCACAATGGCGCGGATTCACTCGAATACGAATATCGCCTGCGTACCGCCAACGGCCAGTGGAAGTGGCTGCTGGATCGCGGTCGCGCGGTGGAATGGGATCTGGAAGGCCGGCCCGCCGTCATCATGGGCGTGGCGCTGGACATCGACGCGCAGAAGCGCGCCGAGATGGAACTGCGCGCCAGCGAGAATCGCCTGCAGACCGCGGTCTGGGGCGCGAACATGGGTCTGTGGGAGCTGGATTTCAGCGTCGAGCGCACCCGCTGGGTCAATGACTGGTGCAGCCAGTACGGCATCGATCCCTGCGACGGCGGCGATCACGTCAATCGCTGGGACGCACATATCCACGAGGCCGATGTCACCGAGGCGGCGCGCCGCTTCGCCGAGCATGTGGCCGGCAAGGAAGACTATTACGACGCCGAATATCGCGTCATGACGGACTTCGGCGCCTGGCGCTGGATCTACGAGCGCGGTCGCGTGACCGAGCGCGACGCCGACGGCAAGGCGCTGCGCATAGTGGGTGTATGCATGGACATCGACGCCCGCCGCCAGGAAGAGATGCGCCAGCACTTCACGCAGCCGTGGCTGGCGCAGGCGCTCACCATGGCGCGCGCCGGCATGTGGCACTGGGATGTGCTCACCGGCCAGATGATCTGCACCAGCACCTACTACCGCCTGTTTGGTACCGACCCGGATGACAGTCGCGGCGATCGGCACTTCTGGAGTCGTCGCATGCATCCCGAGGATCTGCAGCGCATGCGTGGACTGGGCGACGGCCTGATCAGCGGCGGACAGGAGAGTTTCGACACCGAATACCGCATGCTCAGCGCGGACGGCGAGTGGCTGTGGGTGCATGACTGCGCCCACGTGGCGGCCCGCGATGCCAGCGGCAAGGCCACCAGCGTCATCGGCTTCATCACCGACTGCACGGCGCGTCACGAGAACCTGGAGGCGCTGCGCGCCAGCGAACTGCGCTTCCGCTGCGCCACCATGGCCATCCAGGGTCTGATCTACGAAGTGGACTATGAGCGCGACCATGCCGTGCGCTTCGGCACGGAAACCCTGCTCGGTCTGCCGCCGGACGCCATCGCCCCGGATCGTGGCAGCTGGCTCGCACTGGTTCATCCCGACGATGTGGCCGGCTTTCTGGCGCAACGGCCCGGACACGGACCGCGCAGCGAGGTGGATCAGCTCGAATATCGTCTGCGTCATCGCGATGGCCATTATGTGCGCGTGCGTGACTACGCCATGACCATGCGTCTGACCGAACAGCAGGCGCCGCACCGCATCGGCTTCATCCAGGACATCAGCGAGGAGCATCGCCGCGATGAGCGTCTGCGCGCGCAGATCGGCGTGTTCGATGCGCTGCGCGAGGGTGTGCTGCTGGTGGATCGGCACTGGCGCGTGCGCATGAGCAATGCCTCTTCACACCAGTTGCTGGGCAGCGATGGCGACGCTGTCAGGGGCGCGCTGCTGCCCGACCTGCTGGGTGCCGACGCTGCGCATTGGCTGCCGATCTGTGCTGAAATGGACACCGATCCCGACAACCGGCGCGACCATTCCTTCACGGTGACATGCCACCCCAGACCCGACGTCAATCTGCCCTGTTCGCTGCTGCTGCGTGCCATCGTGGTGGACGAGCAGCGCAGCTATATCGCGCTGCTGCAGCCGTTGCCGGGCGCCGGCGTGTTGCCGTCACTGCTGGGTCATGACACGGCGCTGGCGATTCCTGTGGTGGGCGGTTCCGGCGCTGTTGCTGGTGCCGGTGGTGCTGTCACTGCTGATGCTGATCAGCATCAGTCCGGAGCGATTCAGGCCGCAAATTGAGCGGCAGGTGCGCGAGCGCACCGGTCTGCCGCTGACGCTGAGCGGCCCCTTGAGCTGGAAACTCTGGCCGCTGCTGTCGGTGAACACCGGCGGCGGCGCGCTGCAGCCGACAGGCGCCGCCACGCCGCTGCTGAGCTGGGACAATCTCAGCGCGCGTGCCTCGCCCCTCGATCTGCTGCGCGGTGTCTGGGATCTCGACGGTATCGCCATCGACGGGTTGCAGCTGCATCTGCGCCGCGGCGCGGACGGTCACGGCAACTGGGAAAGCCTGCTTGCCGACCAGCAGAACAAAGTGGCCGACAGCGTCGCCCAGCCCGACGTCCGGCGTGCGGCCACTGCGGGAGGCACGCCGAATCCACCGGGCTTTGCCGTGCAGCTGCGCTCGCTGAAGCTCGGCAATGCACTGCTGGAGTACGTCGACGAGGGCGCCGGCGAACGCTACGTGGCGCGTGCCGTGAATCTGCAGGCCGCGCTGGCCGTGCGCGACGGTGGCGATGCGATCGATGTCGCCGCGCTGGATGTGGGGTTGAACGCGCTGGCGCCGCAGCTGCGCAACGATGGTGTGCCCCTGGCATTGAGTCTGCGTGAGCTGAAATACCGCGCTGCGGATCGGGCGCTGAGCATCGACAGCTACGAGCTGGGTCTGGCCTCGGCGCGCGCCACGGGCGCCGTGCAGGCCACGACCTCCGCCACGGCGCATGCCACGCTTGGCGGCCCGATGAAGCTCACCTTGCCGGGCTTGCGCCAATGGCTGGCCGAACTCGGGATCGAGGCGCCAAGACTGAAAGACACGACGGCGCTGGGCGCCCTCAGTCTGAGCGCAGACTGGTCGCTGGCGGAAGACGGCGTTGCGGTGAGCGATCTGCAGATGCAGCTCGACGACACACAACTCCAGGGCGAAGCGCACTGGTGGTTTACCAATCCCGCCCATGGCCGCTTCGATCTGCAGGGCGATCACATCGTGCTCGATCGCTATCAGAGTGCCACCACGACTGAACCCAGCGAGCCCTTTGAGCTCCCCAATGCGCTGCTGAAGTCCCTGCCCATCGCGGGCACGCTGCAATGGCAGCAGGCGCAGTTCCAGGGCAACACGCTCAAGGGGATTCGAGTGCGCTTCATCGATCATCGTGTCAATGAGGCTGCGGGTAGCGGCGGGGCCGCACCATGACGCTGTCTGCCCAGGCCGCGCGCCTGGCGCCCGCGCTGATCGCCTGGCATGCGCACAGTGGCCGTCATGATCTGCCCTGGCAGCAGGAGCGCACGCCGTATCGCGTCTGGGTGTCGGAGATCATGCTGCAGCAGACGCAGGTGAGCACCGCCATCGGCTACTACCAGCGCTTCATGCAGCGCTTCCCCGTGCTGGCCGATCTCGCCGCCGCGCCCGTGGATGAGGTGCTGCATCTGTGGACCGGCCTGGGCTATTACTCGCGGGCGCGCAATCTGCATCGCACGGCGCAGCTCATCGTCAGCGAACACGGCGGCGAGTTTCCGCGCGAGTTTGAAGCCGTGGTGGCGCTGCCCGGCATCGGTCGTTCCACGGCGGCGGCCATCCTGGCGCTGTCCTGCGATCTGCGTCATGCCATCCTGGATGGCAACGTGCGGCGCGTGCTGGCGCGCTACTTCGCGGTCGCAGGCGCGCCCAATGAGCGCAGCGTGGAGCAGCGGCTGTGGGAGCTGGCCGAGGCCGCCACGCCGCAGCGCGACGTGGCCGTCTACACCCAGGCCATCATGGACCTGGGCGCCACGGTGTGTACGCGCGCCAACCCCACCTGCCTGCTGTGTCCGTCGGCGGCGGATTGCGCCGCGCATGCGCAGGGTCGCGAGAATGAACTGCCCGAGCCGCGCAGGCGCGCCGCGCGGCGCGCGAAGAGCGTGGTGGTCTTGCTGGCGCAGAATGCCGGCGGTGAGCTGCTGCTGACGCGCCGGCCCGCGCGCGGCATCTGGGGCGGCCTGTGGTCGCCTCCCGAGTTCACCGATGCCGAGGCCCTGCAGCAGTATGCGCAGCAGTGGCTGGCCGCGCCGCATGCGCCCGAACCCCTGGCGCCGCTGACCCATGCCTTCACGCACTTCGACCTGACCCTGCAGCCGCTGCGCGTGCGCTGCACCGGTCCGGCCGGTGTTCTGGAGGGCGAGGACACCCTCTGGTATAACCGCGCCCGTCCGCAGCGCGTCGGCCTGCCGGCGCCCATCGTCAAACTGATCGAGCAATTGCCCAGCGAGCACACCCCATGAGCCGCACCGTCCACTGCGTGATCCTGAAGCGCGACGCCCCCGGCCTCGACCGCGCCCCGTATCCCGGCCCGCTGGGTCAGCGCGTATTCGAGAATGTCTCCAGGGAAGCCTGGGCCAGGTGGGTGCAGCACCAGGTCATGCTGATCAACGAATACCGCCTCTCCCCCGTGGACCCCAAGGCCCGCAAGTTCCTGGAAGGGGAGATGGAGAAGTACTTCTTTGGCGGCGGTTCGGACAAGCCGGCCGAATTCCGGCCGCAGTAAGGCGCGATTCCAGGGCGCGCAGCGCCGGATTTCGGGGCATAAGCGTCTGGGCCGGCAGGAATTTGCGCCGATCCGCCTTGACGCTCAAAGGCTGCCTAGGTCTAATAGCCGCCCCGCCAGCCAGGTGGGCGCTTCTCCAGGCGGCCGGGTAGCTCAGTTGGTAGAGCAGCGGATTGAAAATCCGCGTGTCGTTGGTTCGATTCCGACCCCGGCCACCACTTCCTTCAAAGGCTTATGTGCCCTCTACCTCCTCCTCTTCCGGCACCGTAGCCGAATCGTAGCTGGCTGCTGCCGGTAGCTTGAAGCGTTCCGCAAATGCATCCACATGCGGGGTAAGGTGCGCCGTAGTGTGGTGCGCATACCGCCGCAGCATGGCCGGGGAGGCCCAGCCTCCTAACTCCTGCAGGACATGCATCGGAGTGCCCGCCTGACTGTGCGCGGTCGCCCAGGTGTGCCGCAGGTCGTGCCAACGGAAGTTCTCGATCCCGGCCCGTTTGAGGGCTGACCTCCAAGCGGTGTTGTTCACCGATAGGAGCGGTTCGCCCCGGAAGGTGAACACGTACACTGGATGCTTGCCCACTTGGGCTGCGACTATGGCGACTGCCTCTGCGCAAAGTGGTACCGGGATACCAGTACCGCCCTTGGCTTCGTGCGCCTCCACCCGCCACGCCCGCCGTTTCAGGTCCACGCTTGTCCATCGCATCTCCCGAACATTGCGTTGACGCTGTCCAGTCAGCAGCGAGAAGCGTGTCATGGTCTCTAGATGCGAGGGTAACTCCGCCAACAGCCGGGGCAATTCATCGTGGTTGAGAAACCGCACCCGGCCTTTGGGTTCGCGCAACAGCTTCACTTTTGGTGCGCGGTTCAACCATTCCCAGTCGTAGACAGCCGCCCGCAGCACTGACCGCAAAAGCGCCAGCGTGCGATTGACGGTCGCATTGCTGACGCCCTCCCTCCGTCGTACCTGGGTGATTCGTTCCACCATGCTTCGATCAATTTCCGACAGCTTCCAACCACACAGGTACGCGGCCAGCCAGCCGAATTGACGTATATCGTCCCGAATCGACTTCTTGTCCGCCCGTTCGTCCAACCACCGATTCCGAGCCTCCTCCCACGTGCGACTGCGTTTAACGCCCAGCCGTGCCTCATCCCACAACTCCGCCTCTCGCTTGACCTCGTAGGCCCGGGCCTTCATCTGGTCACGAGTCTTGGTGCTCTCCTGCACCGTGCGGCCGTTATGGGTCAACTTGATCCACCAATAGGGTGAATCCTTGCGCTTGTAGAGTGACATCAGGTTGTCTCCTGTCTGCCGTCCTGCAGCGCTCGCCGAGGATAGTGTGCCCGGATATAGGTCAGCAGGTCATCAGTGACGAAAATCCAGCGGCGACCAATGCGAGCGCCTGGAATCTCACCAGCGTGCGCTTTGGCCGCGAGCGTGACCCTGTGAAGGCCCAGCAGGTCGGCTGCTTGTTGCAGGGTGAGCGTGATCACGGCAGATCAGGGAACAAGGGGAGGGTGCGGCTTGATACAGGGGCAAGGCCCGCCGCAGCCTCCGAGCCGTCCGGCCGGTTACGGCCGGGCGGCGCTTCCCGGCGAAGGCGGGCCGACGGGGCCCCTGTCAAGCCCACCCGACACGCGAGGCCACATCCTTCCACGGGCCCCTTGTGCCAGGTCACGCCGTAGCACTCGCGGCAATGGACGATGGTTACGTGTTCTTGCGGCTGGCCATCGTAGTAAGCATGGCTGAAGTGAACCTTGGCATCCTGAATCAGCCCGCAATGGTCACAGAAGGCCTCCACGGTCCCGAAGTTGAAGCGGCCAAGGGAAGTCACAGGCTCGCCTCCAGGTGCTCCCGCAACTCCGCCACCGTATACCCGGCAAAGCGCTTCGGGATGCCGTCGCGGACCAGCTCCGACACCACTGCCTCATAGTCCCTGTTCCAGACCTCAGACATGAGGTTGATGGACTTTCCCCCCATCTGCCTGAGGTTTGCCACCGTCCTTGCGAAGCAGATAACCACCGTGCGGCGGGTGGTCTTGATCCGGCTTTGCTCGGCGCTGAGGATACGCAAGGCGGGATAGGCACCCGCCAGGTAACGTCCCGGGACGGTGACGGCTTCCCATGGAATGACGCGGCCCTTGTTGTGGAATTCGACCTCAGCCCGCACCCATGGGCTGGTCGGATCGCCCAACTGCCGACCCTTTTCGTAAACCCGCAACAGCTTGCCGTTCTTCCGATTGCCGACGTATAGGGTCTTGCCTTTGCCACGGCCTCGGTCATCGCGGTAATCCACGCCGGGCGGTCGCCCATTGGCGGTATATGCGCCTTCGTCGTCCCACTGCAGGGCCCGTGCAATGTTGATCACCCCGCCGTCGAAATCGTCATGCGCGCAGTCCAAGCGCGTTATGGCTGCTTGGTGCTGCTCTCCCCATGCGCGCACGGTTTCCCAATCCTTCGCCGTCTTGAGGTTCTTGCAGGCGGTTCCATTGAGGGAGATGTGCACAGTGCCGCGCTGATAGGCACCACCAAAGCCCACCAGGCCAAATGGTCCCAGAACTACGCGGTTGTCATAACCGCTCCAACCCTTGCGCTCGGGTTTCCAGTCACCAGCGGGGAGGTGGAAGGTCTCCGATAGGGTTCGAAACAGCCACGCCAAGTCTTGTTCTTCGGTTGGTTTGAACGTGAAAGCGATCCAGTCCACCAGCGCTGACGCGCTGACGGGTGATTCATCACGTTCCAGGGTTTCGCCCCGTATTACTACACGGGGCGAGGATGCCGGACGCGCCGCCATGCGCGCTGCGCGCGCATCGGCTTGCGCGTAAGCATTCTCGGAGTCGGTGAGATTATGGGAGGGGACATCCATGCCCCTTAATGTATGCCCGGACTAAGGGGACTTCAAGTCCCTTCTCAGCGCTGGATGGTCTTGCGATCCGCTACGGGAATCTCACCACTGACAGCCTTCCAGAAATTGGAGACACCTTGCACGAAGGTGTACGCCAAGCTCCGCGATGCGCTGCTGCCAGTTGCGGGGAAAATCTCGCTGAATTTGATATCCAAAATGTCTTCGTACTTGGCAATCGTACGCTTGCTGTGCATCAGCACCAATGGCTTCCAGCCCAAATGATGGCCTAGCCGAAGCAGACCTATGGCGCGCTCCAGATCGTCGAGGGAGCCTTGAAAATCAAGGATGGCCTTGCGTTCGATATCATCGAGTTGCTGCTTCTGCTCCTTCGTCAGTTCGGCAAGAGGGTACTTGGATTGTGTGCGTCGTCTGCTCAAGTGAAATCCTCCGCGCGTACGATACGACCTGTTGAGGGGATTTAACAGCCCCTCAGTTCGCTATCCCCGTGGGTCCACAGCCGCGCTTCGCGCCCCGAGGCTTGGCCCCGACCAACCCCTTCGGGGTCGGGGCCGCCTCGGGCTGCGGGCTATGGACTACGGGGATAGCGTAGCTACCACGTAACTTTGGTGTGGCTGACGGATGCTGGGCGTGGCTGTGACAGGCTGATGGCGAGCGCTGCAGGACGTTGTTACGTGCAGCCTGTCAAAGTCTGGAAGCCCTTGAAAATCCGCGTGTCGTTGGTTCGATTCCGACCCCGGCCACCATTACACGTCACCAACTTGACCGATTGACCGATCTCGATGTTATTACTACTGTAATAACAAGAGAGGTGCGGCATGCTGACGCTCAAAATCCGCAAAGTGGGCAATTCGCTGGGGCTGGTGCTGCCGAAAGATGTGGTCAGCCGGCTACGCGCTGATGAAGGTGATGAGGTGTTCCTGCTCGAGGGGCCGAACAACACCTACCGGCTCACTTCTTTCGATCCGGCTTTCCAGAGCAGGATGGAAAAAGCCGAGGACATCATGGCGCGCTATCGCAATACGCTGCGCGTATTGTCCAAATGAAAGAGCCGGTCTGGATCGATGACGAGCTGGTGCTCGCGATCCATGATCGGCAACTGGCGGAGCACGGCGGTGCGGAGGGTGTGCGCGATGTGTCCCTGCCGCAGTCTGCCCTTGGTCGTCCGCCGAATCACCTGCATTATCAGCGGACGGACATCATCGAACTCGTCGCGATCTATACCGCCGGCATTGTCCAGAATCATCCCTTCCTCGACGGCAACAAGCGCACGGGCTTCGTCGTGGGTGTGCTTTTCCTGGAGCTGAACGGCTATCGCTTCACGGCCAGCGAGGAAGCGGCTGCACAGGCGGTACTGGAGCTGGCTGCTGGCAGCATCGACCGGCAAGGCTTCAGTGAATTCATGCGGGCCCATTGCGAAAAGGAATGAGTGCGCATGCAGCCGTCTGATCAGCGCAGCGACAGTCGTCACCGCATCACCGCCATCCTGGTCGCCTCCAGCGGCAACCTGGTCGAATGGTTCGACTTCTACGTCTACGCCTTCTGCGCCATCTACTTCGCGCCGGCGTTCTTCCCCAGGTTCGATCCGACGGCGCAGCTGCTGAACACGGCGGGGGTGTTCGCGGCGGGCTTTCTGATGCGACCCATCGGCGGCTGGCTGTTCGGGCGTCTGGCGGATCGGCGCGGCCGACGCTTCGCGATGGTGATCTCGGTGGCGTTGATGTGCGCGGGCTCGCTGCTGATCGCCTGTCTGCCGACGTATGCGCGCATCGGGGCCTGGGCACCGCTGCTGTTGCTGGCAGCGCGCCTGCTGCAGGGGCTGTCGGTGGGGGGCGAGTACGGCACGACGGCCACGTACATGAGCGAGGTGGCGCTGCGTGGCCGACGCGGTTTCTATTCCTCGTTCCAGTACGTGACGCTGATCGGCGGCCAGTTGCTGGCGGTGCTGGTCATCGATGTGCTGCAGGTGCTCTTCGACGAATCACAGCTGAAGGCCTGGGGCTGGCGCATCCCGTTCGTGATCGGTGCGCTGACGGCGGTGGTGGCGCTGTGGTTGCGTCGTTCGCTGCAGGAGACGTCCACGGCCGAGACGCGCGCCAGTCGTGCGGCAGGTAGCGTGTACGAACTGTTCCGTCAGCATCGCACGGCCTTCTTCACGGTGATGGGCTACACCGCCGGCGGCTCGCTGGCCTTCTACACCTTCACCACCTACATGCAGAAATTTCTGGTCAACACGGCGAACCTGCCGATCGCGACGGCCAGTGCGGTGATGACCGGCTGCCTGTTCCTCTATATGTGCATGCAGCCGCTGTTCGGGGCGCTGTCGGATCGCATCGGCCGGCGCAGCAACATGCTGTGGTTCGGTGCGCTGGGTACGCTGTTGACGCTGCCCATCCTGCTGGCGTTGCAGAGCACCTCAAGTCCGCTGGTGGCGTTCACGCTGATCACGGCGGCACTGGCCATCGTCAGCCTGTACACCTCGATCAGCGGCATCGTGAAGGCGGAGATGTTTCCGCCGGAAGTGCGGGCGCTGGGCGTGGGGTTGGCCTATGCGGTGGCCAACGCGTTGTTCGGCGGTTCGGCGGAATACGTGGCGCTGGGATTGAAATCCGCCGGACACCCGCAGGTGTTCTACGGCTACGTGACGCTGATGCTGCTGATCGTGCTGTTGGTCAGCCTGGGGCTGCCGCGAGCTGGCGGCTATCTGCGCGACGCGGACTAAGCTATCACGTCCACCAGCGTACCCAGGGCCTGATCCGCGGCGGACACCACCTTCGCCGAGGCTTGCGTCGCGAGCTTCTGGCCCTGCGTATCCACCAGCGCAGAGGTCACGGCCGCCAGCATGTCGCCGTCGGGCAGTGAGCCAGCCACCTTCCGGGCATCGCTGGCCAGATTACTCAGGCCGCGCTGGATGCCGGATGTCGCACTCTGGAAGACATTGGGAATGCTTACGCCGCTGACGCTGCTCATGTTCGCCTCCAGACCCCGTAGTGCCGGTTACCGTAGTCGCAGGCGCATGGCCGCACCGTGAGCCAGATCACGCTGCGTCGCTGGTGCCGCGCAGCGTCTGTCATAAGGAGGGCGATGCCGACATAAAGCGATAACGTGCCGCCGCGCCGCGGCCCGCCACCGAGAGATCCGCGAAGGGATTGCGGCGCGGATCCTTCACCACTTCATACAGTGTATGCAGTTGCGGCAGGAAGGCGGCCCAGTTGCCGATCTCCTGCGCGCAGTGCGCGGCCCAGACTTTGCCCGCCGCTTCGTCTTCCTTCATGCGGGTACCGATGGCGCTGGAGCGGCCGATGACACCACCACCTTCCGAGCGCCACTGATGGATGCGATAGCCCATGGGGTCGGGCTGCGCGAGACAGCCGCGTTCCAGACCCAGGCCCGCGACCACGTGCTCATATTCGATGTACTCGCTGACCAGCGATGGCAATTCTTCGAGCCGCTCATAACGGATGAACAGATCGCGACGCCGGCCATCGCTCCAGGTCTGCGGGGCATTGTGGATGGCGCCGAGGATGTCACCCTGCTTCGGCGCGATGACCCACTCGAGCGGTTCGTGCTCTTCCGGATGCCAGAGGATGAAGCCCTTCTCCAGGTTGCTCCAGAACCAGTCGATCATGCATGCGCTCACACCGGGATGCTCCCAGTCGATGTGCGTGGCGCGCGTGTCATGGCTGATGCGGTGTTTCATGGGGCGCTGGCAGTTCGCTGAAGGGAATGGGCGGCGCCGGTGAATGCGCGGGCTGCAGGCGCTTCTGCCACCAGCCGACGTCATGCCAGGCGCCAAGTTTGAAGCCAACCTCGCGATAGGTGCCGAGGTGTTCGAAGCCCATCTTCTCATGCAGGGCAATGCTGCCGGGATTGGGCAGGGCGATACCCGCGAAAGCCTGGTAGTAGCCCTGGCGCACCAGCAGCGGCAACAGGGCAGCGTAGAGTTTTGCGCCCACGCCGCTGCGGCGCCGGTCGGCACGCACATAGGCCGTGACGTCCACCGACCACTGATAAGCGGCGCGTTCGCGATGGCGCGAAGCGTAGGCATAGCCATCGATGAGCCCGGCCGCATCGACGCTGACCAGCCAGGGATGGGTGCGCAGGGTTGTATCGATTCTCTGTCGCATGATGGCTGCATCCGGCACTTCGAGTTCGAACGAAATGACCGTGTCCGCGACGATGGGTGCGTAGATGGCAACGATCTGTCCGGCATCGGTGATTCCAGCAACACGCACGCTCATGTAATGAGTGTGCCGCAGTGGTTCGCGACGTGCTGGCCGTTGTAATTTTTACCGGACAATCAAGCGCTTGGCTATCGCAAACATGGTGTAGATTGGGATTCGACGCCACTGGGGTACCGTTGCTGATCACAGCATATCCATGGGCACGGGGTTGCCACCATCCATGTGTGAACGTTTCGTCCGCGATGCTTCGTGGCCAGAGATCTGGAGTGCCTGGCATTTATCCGGCCCCATGCCGTCGGCAGAGCTGGGTGCCGACTACAACGTGGCGCAGGGCCGCGAGGTGGCAGTGGTGCGCAGTGAGCAGAGCGAGATGGCCGGCGGTGCGATGCGCTGGGGGTTGGTGCCTTCTTTCGCCATGGGCACGCCGCCCAGGCGCAAAAGCGCCACGGCTCGCATGGAAACACTGGATTCACAGCCGCTGCATCGCGGACCGTGGAAGCGCGCGCAGCGCTGCCTGATTCCAGCCAACGGCTACTACCAATGGTGCGCGTTGCCGGAAATCCGCGGTCGTCAGCCCTTCTATGTTCATTGCACGGACCAGGATGTGTTTGCGTTCGCTGGCCTGTGGACGGGATCGACCAAACCCAACGGTGAGGTGGTGCATTCCTGCGCCATCATCACCATGACGGCGGAGGCGGAATTGCTCGAACTCGGTCATCGCATGCCGGCGATTCTGGCAGCGGACGATCATGCGGCGTGGCTGCAGGGATCGAGTGATGCGGCTCGGGCCACGCTGCGTCCTTATCCGGATCGGAACGTGAAGTGGTGGCCGGTGACCAAAGACGTCAGCAACCCGTGCAACAACGCTCCACAACTTGCCGAACCACTTTGAGCTGTGACTGATCTGGTGCGGTTCTCTGCACCTCTGTGACCTGTTTGTGACCAGCGCCGCCATGACTGTCGCCGGCAGCAGACGCTGCGGCCGAGTGCCAGCGTTCATGAATTATCTTTCATGCCCCGGCGGCGATATACATTGACCCGGCTGCTGTTAAGGCGCACGGTGAACTCGAGTCAAAAACGACTTGTGCTAAACCTGAGGAGCCCAGGTGGCATCCGCTTCCGAAGACCAGATGACAGCGCTGCAAGCAGCCAAGCGCATCGTCGCCATCTATGTCGATCTCGGAAAGCTCCCTGGTGATCCGGTCATTGCCGGTGCCATGGCGGCGCAGTTCGTGCTGCGCGGCTTTGAACGTCGTCATTTCGCCTGCGGCATCGACTGTGCCGTCGAGCAGGGCTGGCTGGCCTCGCACGAACAGGAGCAGGCTTACTCGCTGACCCACGCGGCGTTGCCGGCCCGCTGATGCGCCTGTGCGCCGCCTGCGCACCAGGTCCCTCCCCGTGAGACTTCGGGGGCTTGCAGAATCCTGGCGGCCAGTCGGCGTTGCCAGTGCAATCACATCCAGTATGCGAACATCCGGCTCAGTTTTTCCTTGATCCTTCGCAGCACGGAGCGTTGGCGCCATTCGCTGACGTTGATCAGATGGGAGCGATCCAGATCCGTCTGGAAGGCCCGGCGCATCTGGGCCGCGAGCGGATCGCTGATGACGGCGGCGGTGATCTCGTTGTTGTGCAGGAAGCTGCGGTAATCGAGATTGGCGGAGCCGATGATCACCAGGGCATCGTCGACCAGGGCGGTCTTGGCGTGCAGCAGGGCATTGTCCATCTCGTAGAGCCGGATGCCGGCGCGCAGCAGTTCCGAGTAGCTGGCCTGCGAGGCGTACAGGATGGCGGTGGAGTCGGTGAAGCCCGGCAGCAGGATGCGCACGTCCACGCCGCGGCGCGCGGCATCCTCCAGCGCATGGCGCATCTGTGGCGGTGGGGCGAAGTAGGCCTGCGTGATCCACAGCTGATGCTGCGCGTGGCGAATGGCGGCCAGGTAGGTGGAGTAGATGGCCTCGTCGCGCTGGCGTGCACCGGTGCTGGTCACAGTGGCGACCACGTCGTTGCCCAGCGGCGCCAGCAACGGAAAATACTTGGCATCGCTGCTCACCATGCCGCCCAGACGCACCCAGGTTTCGAAGAAAATGGCCTGCAGCTGCTGCACGGCCGGTCCTTCGATGCGCGCCTGGGTGTCGCGCCAACCTTCGGTCAGGCCCTTGTCGGGTCCCGGCCGCGAGGTGGAGCTGGATGCATAGGTGGCGCTGATGTTCATGCCGCCGGTGAAGGCCACGCGGCCATCGACCACCAGCAGCTTGCGGTGATCGCGCTTGTGGAAACGCCACGGGAACAGCAGTACCTTGCGAAAGGGCTGGTACTCCTCGATCTGCACGCCGGTGCTGCGCATGGTGTCGAACAGCTGCGACGGTGTGTCGATGCTGCCAACCGCATCGAAGATCACACGCACTTCGACGCCGGCGCGCGCCTTGTCCATCAGCAGCTGGGCGAAATCCCGTCCCAGCTCGTCGTCGGCGAAAATATAGGTTTCCAGATTCACGCTGCCCTGCGCTGCGGCGATGGCGGCCCGCATCGCCCCGAAGCTGGCCGGTCCGTCGATCAGCAGGGCGACCTGATTGCCCGTGACGAAGGGCGCTGCAGTGGCTTTACGGACGGCCTGGGTGAGCTGGGTGACGTCGGCGCGCTCGTCGCCGGAGGTGGCACCCGCCGCGTTCTGGAGTACGCGATTGGACTGGCGTTCGCTGAGGGCGCTGCCGCCGGACAGCACCGGCTGACTCTGCACTTGATCGTCGCCGACGGTGCTGCCGTCGGGCCGCTGTTCGGGCAGGTTGGCGCAGCCTGCCAGCGTCAGCAGCAGACCGATTGCCGCGAATGCGTGTGGGCGTTCCATCCCTGGCCTCGCCATGCGCGGCGCCGCTGTCAGTTGGCGGGCGGAGCGTTCCTGGCCTTGTCCAGCGCGGCATCCGCGGCATCATCCACCTGGTCGAGCTTGCGCTCGGCCTTGTCGGCTGCCTGGCGGGCATCGTCGCGCACGTTCTGCGTGGCGTTGTCGACCTTCTTGCCGAGCTTTTCCGCCGGACCTTCCTGGGTGCAGGCCGTCTGCAGCAGCGCCATACTGCAGCTCACCAGAAGCAGGGTTGTGATCGGTTTCATGATTTCGTGCTCCGGCCAAGGGTGCGGCAAGCATCAACGGCGCTGCGATCGGTCGGGATAGGTGCTGCCCGGCAAGGCCTGTAGGATCAATCCGACCCGCCGGCGCTGGCTGATGGACTTGGCGCGCGCAGTAAAAGAGCCGATCATCGCCTGCAAGTTTCCTCACGACGAAATCCCATGGCCAAGATCCTGATTGCCGATGACCACGCCATTGTTCGTGCCGGACTGCGCCAGTTGCTGGGTGAGGATTCCACCATCCGCGAGGTGGGCGAGGCGGGTTCAGGTCGCGAGACACTCGACAAGCTGCGCGAGGGCGGCTGGAATCTGCTGATCCTCGACATCAACATGCCGGATCGCAGTGGCATCGACATCCTGCGCCAGGTACGCGCCTCGCACCCCGAGACCCGAGTGCTGGTGCTCAGCGGCTTTCCCGAGAACCAGTATGCGGTGAATGTGTTGCGGGCCGGAGCCAGTGGCTATCTCAACAAGGATATGGCGCCGGAGGAGTTGCTGTCCGCTGTGCGCACCGTGCTCAATGGGCGCCGCTATGTGGGTGCGGCCCTGGCCGAACTGCTGGTGGCCGAGCTCGATCAGGATGCGGACAAGCCGGCTCATTCGCAACTCTCGGAGCGGGAGTTCCAGATTTTCTGCAAGCTGGCGGCGGGCCGGGCGGTTTCCGATATCGCCGATGAGCTATGCCTGTCGGTGAAGACGATCAGTACCTATCGTGCACGCGTCATGGAAAAGATGCATTTCACGAGCAATGCGGACATCACGGCGTATGCGCTGCGTAACAATTTGATCAACTAGTCCAGGTTTGTAGGCTGAATCCTACATTTGCGAATGTGGCTGCAACATATAATTTCAGCGTGCTGAAAGATATGTGGGCGGAGCGTGTTTCAGGCGGAGCTACGATGGTCTCAGGTGGATTGCGAGTCCTGCTGGTTGAGGATTCGCGCATTCTTTCAGATCGAGTCATGGAGTTGATCACCGAGCTTCCTGGGGTCGATGCAATTGGTATTGCCACCACCGAAAGCGAAGCTGTCGAAACCATCGTTCGTCAGCAGCCTGATGCCGTGTTGCTCGATCTGCGTCTGCGTGAAGGCACCGGCTTTGGTGTCATGCGGCGCCTCAAGGCGCTGAACCAGCGCCCGGTCGTCGTCGTGATGACCAATTACAACCTGCCGCAGTATCGGCGCGAGGCCGAAGCCCTTGGGGTCAAGTATTTCGTCGACAAGACGCAGGACTTCGAACAGATCCCCGTCATCCTGCAGGGGCTGCTGCGCGGTCGCGCCGAGCGCTGAGGCGCGTTCGCATCGCTGAGCGGTTCAGGCCGCTGCCTGGGTAGGCTCCTTTGCAGGCAGGCGTGGAATCGACAACCAGATGCGTGTTCCCTGGGGCTGCAGTGCCTCGATCCTGAACTCACCGCCCAGCGAATGGATGCGATGCTTCATGCTGGCCAGACCGTGTGAGCCGGTCTTCTGATCCGAAGCTGCGGCGATGCCGGTGCCATTGTCCTCGATCAGCAGGATCAGCCGATCCTGCGGGCATTCCATCTTCAGGTGCACCTCGCTGGCATGGGCGTGTCTGGCCGTATTGGTCAGGGCCTCCTGTGCAACGCGAAACACCGCAATCGCACTGTCGATGTTCAGTGCCGGCTCCTCCGGCGGGAATTCGGACTTGAGCGTCATGCCGGCCGCCATGCAGCTCTGCTCGGCCTGCCATTGCAACGCCGAGACCAGACCCATGTTGTCCAGCAGGGTGGGGCGCAACTCCTCGATCACGCGGCGTTTGAGGTCTACGCCGGCGCTCAAGGCGGCCTGGATGCGCCGCCAGCGCGTCTGGATGTCGGTGCTGTGCAGGTCCAGGTGGCGTGCCAGCTGAGCCAGATCCATCTTCATCGCCACCAGCAGGCTGCCGAGTTCGTCATGCAGCTCGCGGGCCAGACGCGCCTTCTCTCGCTCGCTGACGCGCTGCATGTAGTTGGAGAGCTCGCTGAGCTCCTCGGTGCGCAGTGCGACCATGCGATCCAGTTCCACCGCAGCGCCGGTGCGTCGCTCGATGTCACGTGTGATGAATGCGCCGGCCACCAGCAGCAGGATGATATTCAGCGCAGTCGCCGCGCCTGACAGATAGGCGCTGATGCGATGTTGGTATTGCCAGTCCGCCACGCGCGCCTTGACGACGTCGCTCTCACGCTCGCGCATGCTACTGCTCTCGGCGCGCACGGCATCCATCAGCCGCGCGCCGAGGTTGGTATTGATGAATTCGAGCACGCTGTCCTTGTTGCCGGCCTTGTAGGCCGCAACGGTGGCTTCCACCTCGGCCATCTTCTGATGCGCGTAGTCGACGATGAGATCAGCGTGCGCGCTTTCGGTCGGGATGCTGCGATACGCCTCCTGCAGCGAGCTCAGCAGCCTGCCGACATCGGCTTTGGCCTTCTCGTAGGGCTGCAGATACTGTGGGTTCTCCGTAAGCAGGTAGCCGCGCTGAGCCGTCTCGGCCGTGACCAGCGCGTAGGGCACCTCGACCAGCAGACGCATGCGATCCTGCGAAGCCAGCATGGCGACCCCCGCCTCCTTGACCTGGGCGCGGCGCGCTTCGGTAACGAAATAGCCCATGGACACCAGCGCAATGGCCAGCAGCATCGGCAGCAGCACGTAGCGCCGATTGAAGGCGGGAAACGATCCGCTGAAAGTGGCCATGAGAGCTCCGGCTGATCCGCAAATGGCTGTATGTGAGTGTAATCCTACTTGGGCTTCAAATGTCTGCCGACTGCGACGCTGCAGTAGCCCGCCGACTATTGGCTACAGGCTTTGAATCCTCAAAGGCTACAGAGCGCCCAGGAGGCATCATGTTGCACTACGCAGTGGTTTTCTTCGTCATCGCCCTGGTGGCTGCCCTGTTTGGTTTCACGGGCATTGCAGTGGGTGCCGCGAGCATCGCAAAGATCCTGTTCATGGTCTTTCTGATCATCGCCATCGTCACCTTTGTGCTCAGCTTGATTCGCAAGGTTTGAGGAGGACCGTCATGCCTACTCGTTCGCAAGCTGTTGGAAAATCCGTACTCAATGGAATTGGAACCATGGAAGAAAAAACGCATCGCGCCGTGCGCAAGGGTGCATTGAAGGCCAAATCGGCCACCCGTCGTGGCACTGCCTGGGCTTCGCGGCGCGAAATCGCCGCTACGCGCGGCATCGCCAAGACCAAGCGCGATGTGGCGCGCGGAACGGGCGCAGCGGTGGAGGCGGCGCGTGCCAAGGCGCGCGAATTGGTGGAGAGTTCGGATGTGTACGTCCGGCGCCATCCCTGGAAGGCATTGATGGTCATCAGCGCGGCAGCCATGGTCATGGGGGCACTGCTCGATCGCAAACAGCACTAGCAGCGCACCCGTTTCAGCCGATTCGGTTCCCCCGCGCGCACCTTCCGCATATGCCCCCAGGGCATCGGCGGGAGGTGCGTTTTCATTTCCGCATGAACTTCAGACCTGGAGAGAAGCAATCATGAACAATCCCGCACCCTTGAAGTATTCCGCGCCGAAGAAGCCCGGCGCCGCCGGGCGGCTGAGCAGTGTGGCCGAGATCCGCCGCAGGGCACGCCAGAGCCTGGAGGCAGGCGCTGTCACCCCGAGCTACAGCGCCGATCGTGAGACCGTGCTGCGCCTGCTCAATGAAGCGCTGGCAACGGAACTGGTGTGCATACTGCGCTACCGGCATCACTACTACGTCGCCCAGGGTTTGCCAGCCGAGGCCATCAAAGATGAGTTCCTCGAGCATGCCAAGGAGGAGCAGGCGCATGCCGACCTGCTGGCGGAGCGCATTGTGCAGCTCGGCGGCGATCCCAACTTCGATCCGGCGGGTCTGGCCGAACGCAGCCATGCCGAATACGGCGGCGGCCGACAGCTCATCGAACTGCTGCGCGATGATCTGATCGCTGAACGCGTGGCCATCGAGTCCTACTCGGAGATGATCAAGTACATCGGCGAGGACGACGCCACCACCAGGCGCATACTGGAGAGCATCCTCAGCCAGGAAGAGGAGCATGCCGAGGAGATCTCCAGCATGCTGGCCAACCTGAACCAGTGGAACAACCGCAGCGCCTGAGGCGCCGCGTCGGCGGCAGCTGATGAGCTACGCCAGATAAAAAAGGGCCGGGAACTTTCGTTCCCGGCCCAGGCTTGGGAGTAGCAGTGTCGCTGTTCGAATTACTTCACGGTCAGGCCATTGTCGACACGGGTCACGCCTTGGACTGCGGCCGCAAGGTTCGCAGCCGTCTTCCTGGCATCGCTGCTGTCAACGAAGCCGCCCAGGCTGACCACGCCCTTGTAGGTTTTCACTTCGATCTGGTACGCCTTGGTGCGTGAGTCCTCGATCAGCGCGGTCTTCACCTTGGTGGTGATCACCGTGTCATCGACGACGTTGCCCGCCGAGCGGTCGCCGGCGCGCACTTCCAGGTTGTTGTCGACGGACTTCACGCCTTCGATGCCTCTGGCAACCGAGGCGGCTGCCATCTTGGCATCGGAGGAGTCGACGAAGCCGTTGAGTTGCACCGTGCCCTCGTGGGTTTCGACATCGATCTGACGCGCCTTGGTGGCCGGGTCCTTGATCAGGGCGGCTTTGACCTTGGCGGTCACAACGCTGTCGTCGACATGGGCGCCGGCGGTTTCGGCGTAGGCGCCGGCACCGGCCAGGCTCATGGCCACAAAGGCACTCATCAACAGGGTCTTGGTATTACGCATGATGATCTTCTCCGCTCTCAATGAAGGGAAATGGTTTCTCGAATGCGACGCCTGGGCGCGTGGCTCAGGAGGGCTTGGTCCGCTCCGCCTTGGCCTTGGCGAGTTTCAGGTCGGCATCGGCCTGGTCCTTGCAGGCGCGCTGTTCGGCGCCGGACAGTGCCTCGCATTTCTCGATGGCAATGCGGTGTTCACCCTCCGCCTTGGAGACCGCCAGTTCGTAGGCGCCCTCATTGACGGCATGCGCCACGTCACCTTCCGACTTGCCCAGGTCCTTGAGCTTGTCGTTGATGTTCTCCGTGGCTTCGGTGCGCACTTCGGCACTGTCCGCCTGTGCTTTGCTGGTCGCCGCGGCAACATCGCTCTGCACGGTGGCGGGAGTCTCCGCCTTGTTGCACGCCGCGACGCACAGGGCCGTGGCGAGGATTGCAGTCAGGTATATCGGCTTCATGGCGATCTCCTTATCTGTCTGAAGCTGTCGATCGCTTGATGATCACTGTATTCGTGCGATTCACAGGAACCTATCGGTCCGCTCCGGGAGCGCCTGTCAGTTCCTGCCGACAGCCTCAGTTGTGGCTCTTGTGCACGGTGCGATCGGCCACTTCGTCTTCCCAGTCCTTGATGCGCTTGTCGGCTTCGTCGCGCGAGATTCCGTACGCCTCCTGCAGGCGGCCGGCGAGTATTTCGTACTGACCTTCGATCTGGTCCACATCGTCGTCGGTGAGCCGCCCCCACTGGGTGCGGACCTTGCCTTTGAGCTGCTTCCAGTTGCCTTCGATGCGATCGCGATTCATGTGTGGCTCCTCAATGGGTTTGGTCAGGACACGAGGCGATGCTAGGCGCGGCATTGCGGCGTGTTTACCGGCGCAGCGCTGGATGAGTCGCGGGATTTCTCCGACAGGGAGCCAGCGATGCGCGGTAACCCGATATTTCGGCTGCAGCACTTCAGCAGCCGCCATTGCCGCTGCCCGGGCTCAGGCGGCGCGCCGTGCCGCGCCGCAGACGATGCGATGAATGAAGGTGAGCTTGTCGATGACCGGATCCGGCAGCACGAACGGATAGGAGTCCGGTTCGCCGAGGCTGCGGCAGGCGCTGTTGAGGAATTGCGCCAGCGGCAACCACTCGGCAATCAGCTGGCTACGCAGGCGCGCCGCGCTGCGCTGCTGTATCAGGGGGCGCACGCCGATGCGTCTGCCGGCATTGCGCAGGACCACGGCGGCATCCGCCGCGGTCTCCATCGCATCGCTGATATGCAGGTAATGCGACCAGCATTCGGCCCAGTCTTCCCAGGGATGGCTGGTGGCATAGCGGCTGATATGCGTGCCGCGCCACGCTCCGTCGTCGCTGCTGGCGTAGTAGCGCTCCAGCGCGGCGCCGTAGTCCTGGCGTTCATCCCCGAAGATGGCGCGGAAGGCGGGCAGCAGCCGGGTGCGCGCCAGCAGCCGCTCCCAGTAGAAGTGGCCGATCTCATGACGCAGATGGCCCAGCAGCGTGCGATAGGGTTCGTGGAAGGCCACGCGTGCCTGTTCGCGCGCCACATCATCGGCCTCGGCGAGGCTCACCGTCACGATGCCACTGGCATGGCCGGTCATGATGGCTTCGGCGCTGGCCTCGGCGGAGAGGAAGTCGAAAGCCAGGCCATCCTCGGGGAGCGCCAGCCGGTCCGGAATCGGCAAGCGCAGGCGATGCAGGGCGTAGAACAGGCGGCGTTTGGCGGCTTCGAGCTTGGCCCAGGCGCGAATGTTGTCGCCTTCCAGCGGCGGGAAGGTGCGCGTGTAGCGGCAACAGTCGCACAGTGTCTGCTTGCCGGCGGCGGCTACCAGCCAGTTGCAGCCGATACCGTCGTCGCGATGCGCACAGCCGTGCCAGGCGTCGGGCGCGGCGGGGTCGAAGGCCCGCATGGTGGCATCCGCAGGCACATAGCCGAGCGCGCTGCCGCAGTTCAGGCACTGCAGGTTCTCGAAATAGACGGCGGCCGCACAGCTGGAGCAATGAAAGGTGATCATGGAATAAACATGGCCGCCTGGGGGAGTGACCAGGCGGCCATGGGGTGACGATATGCGGTTTGCAGAGGCGTAATCAAGGACGCCGGTATCTGCCCGCAAGAACCGTCAGGGTCCGACGGTCATCAGAACCGCCAGGCCGCACCGAGCCACAACGCGTTGGAATCCTTCGCGTTGTCTATCTCGATTCGTTCGTACTCGGCACGCAGGTTCAGGTGCTCGAGTACCGTGATACCGACGCCACCGCCCCATAGCAGATCGGTGCGGCTGTGGCTGCTGGTGATGCGTGGGCTGCCCGCGCCATCCAGATCGATGCGCGAGTCCACGTTGTAGAAGTATTCGCCGACCTTGCCGAACAGCTCCACCGGGCCGATGGGGATGGTGCCCACCAGCGAGGGAGCAAAGCCCTTCATGCGGACGCGATAGTTGCCGTCGCTGCCGTGCAGCGACACCGACAGTTCTGCTGTTGCTGTCTTCAGCCTTTGACGGCGCGCTGCTCGATCGCGCCGAACATCGAACGACCCTGTTCATCGAGGGCTTCGATGCGCACGCGCTCACCGAACTTCATGAATGGATGACGCGGTTCGCCGAAGTCGATGATGTCCTGGCCGCGCTTCTCGGTAAGACAGGCCGAGCCCACCTTCTTCGGATCGCCTTCGGAGGTGGTGCCAAAGCCCAGCACCGTGCCGGCGCGCAGCTCGCGGGTGCGCGCGGCGTTGACGATGAGCTGCGAAGCCTTGAAATCCATCGCGCCGCCCGACGGATGGCCGAAGGCGTCGCCGTTGTACGTCACGTGCATGCGCAGATGGATCTTCTCGTCGCGCCAGGCATCGCCCAGCTCGTCCAGCGTCACCGCCAGCGGCGCGAAGGAGGTGGCGGGCTTGCAGTGGATCAGACCGAAGCCGCGCTGCATCTCGAACTTCTGCAATGCGCGCAGACCCCAGTCATTGATGACCACGGCCAGACGGATGCACCGGGCGGCATCCGCGGCGTTCACGCCCATGGGCACGTCGCCGAGGATCACGCCGAACTCGGCTTCGAAGTCGATGCCTTCGGCCTCGTTCGGGAACGGCGCGTCATCGTGCGGGCCGAGGAAGGCATCACCCGTGCCCTGCACGGTGATGGGCACGGTGTCGGCCTGCGGGATGGGCGGAATGCCGAAGGCACGATCCAGCAGCCGGCCATGCGCCAGGAAGGAGGAGCAGTCCAGCCACTGGTAGGCGCGCGGCAGCGGCGCCAGCGCCTGCTGCGAGTCGAACGGGAAGGCGCCAGCCGCCTTGCCGGCGTTCAGTGCGGCATACAGCGGTTCCAGGCCAGGGGCGAGCTCATCCCAGTTGTCGAGCAGGTACTGCAGATTGGCAATGCCCGGCGTTTCCACCGCGGTTTTCAGATCGCGCGACACCAGCACCAGGCGGCCATCGCGTGACTTGGACTTCAGACTGGCAAACTTCATCGTAACTCCCCCCGGCATAGCGGCTCGGACAGATCGACAGGCGCGCCAGTATATAGAAGAGCGCCCGCGGACCTCAGCCTGCCCGCAGCAGGTCCGGCCCGATCCCGCAAGCTGCTATCCTCGCCGCGTTTTCCACCACTGCTTGCCAGAGGTAATCGTGACCACACTGGGCACGCCGCTCTCGCGCACGGCCACGCGCGTCATGTTGCTGGGTTCCGGCGAGCTCGGCAAGGAAGTCGTCATCGAGCTGCAGCGCTTCGGCTGCGAGGTGATCGCGGTGGATCGCTACGCGCAAGCGCCGGCCATGCAGGTGGCGCACCGCTCGCATGTCATCAACATGCTCGATGGCGCGGCGCTGCGTGCGCTGGTGGAGCTGGAGCGGCCGCAGCTGATCGTGCCGGAGATCGAGGCCATCGCCACCGCCACGCTGGTGGAGCTGGAGGCAGAGGGCTGGCGGGTCATTCCCACCGCGCGCGCGGCGCGCCTGACCATGGATCGCGAGGGCATCCGGCGCCTGGCCGCCGAGCAGCTCGGGCTGCGCACCTCGCCGTATCGTTTCGCCGTCACCCGGACCGAGTACCGCGAGGCTGTGCAGGCGCTGGGTCTGCCCTGCGTGGTCAAGCCGGTGATGAGTTCCTCGGGCAAGGGCCAGAGCGTGCTGCGCAGTGCCGCGGATGTCGATGCGGCCTGGGAATATGCGCAGCAGGGCGGTCGTGCCGGCGGCGGCAAGGTCATCGTCGAGGGCTTCATCCGCTTCGACTACGAGATCACGCTGCTGACAGTGCGCCATGGCGGCGCGACCAGCTTCTGTGCGCCCATCGGTCATCTGCAGATCGACGGCGATTATCGCGAGTCCTGGCAACCGCAGCCGATGAGCGCGGCGGCGCTGGCCGAGGCGCAGCGCATTGCCGCCGCCGTCACCACCGAGCTGGGGGGCGCCGGCTTGTTTGGCGTGGAGCTGTTCGTGGCCGGCGACACCATCTACTTCAGCGAGGTTTCACCGCGACCGCATGACACGGGTCTGGTGACGCTGATCTCGCAGGATCTGTCGGAGTTCGCGCTGCATGCGCGTGCCATTCTCGGCCTGCCCATACCGGTGATCCGGCAGTATGGCCCGGCTGCCTCCAGCGCCCTGCTGGTGGAGGCGGACAGCGACGAGCTGGCCTTCACGGGGGTGGAGCAGGCCCTGGGCGAGCCTGATACGGCGCTGCGCCTGTTCGGCAAGCCGCAGGTGCATGGCCAGCGGCGCATGGGCGTGTGTCTGGCGCTGGGCGCTACCATCGAGGCGGCGCGTGCCAGGGCACGGGCGATGAATGCAATCCTGCTGGCGGGCGTGCGCCCTTCAGGCCTGGCGCGACCCTGACCCACGCATGAAATGCGCGCTGCGGCTGCTTGCCGCGGCTGGCGCTGCCTTCAGCGATCTTCCGGCGCACGCGCGGTGGATTCGCGGATCACCAGCATATGCGGGTGCACCAGATGACGCGGCTGGCCCGCGCCATCGCGCCGCCGGCGGATCTCTTGCAGCGCCAGATCCACGGCGGCACGCGCCATGGCAGCGACGGGTTGGTGCATCGTGGTCAGTGCCGGCCAGATGGTGGAAGCCATGGGTGTGTCGTCGAAGCCGACGATGGAGATGTCCTGGGGCACATCCAGCCCCAGGCTATGCGCCAGCGAGCAGGCTGCCGCGGCCATGTCGTCGTTGGCGGCAAAGATGGCGGTAGGACGGGAACTGGCGCCCAGTATCTGCCTGGCGGCCTGCAGTCCGGAGCGGTAGGTGAAGTACCCTGGTTCGAGCTGGATGGCGTCGCCGGCGATGCCCGCCTCGGCCAGTGCGCCCAGAAATCCCTTCAGGCGCAGGGCGCTGGCGCCATGATCAGGAGGGCCCTGGATGAAACCGAAGCGCACATGGCCCAGGGCCAGCAGATGACGGGTGAGCTCGCGTGCCGCGGCCTCGTTGTCGATGCGCACGGTGCTGAGATTCCCGGTCGGCTCGCCTGGCGCCAGCGCCACGGCGGCGAGCTCGGCGCGCGCGATCTCGGCCAGCACCGGCGCGGATTCGCACAGCGGCGCCGGTACAATCAGCCCCTCGACGCCGGCGCGCAGCAGTTTCTCGATCGTGGCGCCGGCCCCATGGGCGCCGGCGCACTTTTCCACCAGCACCTGCGCGCCGGTGCGGCTGCTCTCGTCGAGCGCACCGAGCAATATTTCGCCCAGGTAGCCCAGCGACGGGTTGTCATACAGCAGGCCCACCCGGAACGGTTCGGAGCCGGCCAGGCTGCGCGCCGCCGGGCTGGGCGTGTAGTTGAGCTCACGGATGGCCGCGTTCACCAGTTCGCGGGTCCGGGGACGGACGTTGTTTTCACGGTTGATGACGCGCGAAACCGTCATCGGCGAGACCCCCGCGCGGGCGGCCACGTCGCGGATGTTGGCGCTCTGGATTGCCCTGCGGCGCTGTCGAGCCATGCTCATCGTTCCTGATTGAATTTGCCGATAAGGATATAAGGTTGTGTTGCCGAGCGCCCAATTAATGCAAACATTCAAAATGAAGATCTGTATGGCTGGCACGAGTCTTGCGGGCCCTGAGCAAAGCAAGTTCAAGGAGTGCGACGGTTTCGCCATCGCGTGTGGCGAATTTCTGAACAATTGCCGCCTGCCGCGGTCTTACCCTGCCTGATGAACACGGTGGTTCCGAAGAGCTGGGCGGCCCTGCTGGCCGCGGTGATCTGCGCTGCCGGCGGGCAGGAAAATTCCACCGGGGCAGGCGCTGCGCGCGGCGTGGCGCATCCGCAGCTCTGGCCGCGTGCCCACAGCCGCGGGCTGGTGGATCAGGACACGGAGACGCGCATCAGCGAGCTGCTGCGTGGCATGAGTCTGGAGGAGAAGGTCGGCCAGATGCTCCAGGCCGATATCTCCACCATCAAGCCTGAAGATCTACGCCGCTATCCGCTGGGCTCGGTGCTGGCTGGTGGCAATTCGCCGCCCATCGACGGCGACGTGCACTCGCCGGCGCAGGCCTGGCTGGCGACCACGCGGGCCTATCGCGCGGTGTCGCTGGAGGTGCGGCCTGGCCACACGCCGATTCCCATCCTGTTCGGCGTCGATGCGGTCCACGGCAACAGCAAGGTGCGCGCTGCCACCCTGTTTCCACACAACATCGGTCTGGGCGCTGCGCATGATCCGCAGCTGATCCGCCGCATCGGTGCGGCGACGGCAGAGGAAGTCGCTGCCGTCGGCATCGACTGGGCCTTCGGGCCCACGCTGGCGCTGCCGCAGGATGCGCGCTGGGGACGCACCTTCGAGGGCTACGGCCAGGATCCGGCGCTGGTGAGGCGCTACGCGGCCGCCATGGTGCTGGGCCTGCAGGGCGAGCCGGGCGCGGGCCATGCCGTGCAGAATGGCCACGTGGCTGCGTCGATCAAGCATTTCCTGGGCGACGGTGGCACCACCAACGGCATCGATCAGGGCGATACCGACGTGCCGGAAAGCGAGCTGATCCGGCTGCATGCGGCCGGCTATCCGCCGGCCATCGAAGCGGGCGCCATGACGGTGATGGCCTCCTATTCGAGCTGGCAGGGCCAGAAGATGCACGGCAATGCCAGCCTGCTGCAGGGCGTGCTGAAGCAGCGCATGGGCTTCGAGGGTTTCGTGGTCAGCGACTGGAACGGCCATGCCCAGCTGCCGGGCTGTCAGCCACAGGACTGCGCGGCCGCCGCGCTCGCCGGCATCGATATGTACATGGTGCCCGACGACTGGAAGGCGCTGTTCGACAACCTGGTGGCCCAGGTGCGCGGCGGCGTCATTCCCGAGGCGCGCGTGGACGATGCCGTGCGCCGCATCCTGCGTGTGAAGTTCAAACTTGGCCTGTTCGACACGCAGCGCCCCTATGAAGGGCGCACCGATCTGCTGGGCGCGCCCGCGCATCGCGCCGTGGCGCGCGAGGCGGTGCGCCGTTCGCTGGTGCTGCTGAAGAACAATGCGCACGTGCTGCCGCTGCGCGCCAATGCGCGCGTGCTGGTGGCCGGCGCCGCGGCCGACGACATCGGCTGGCAGTCAGGTGGCTGGACGCTGTCCTGGCAGGGCACCGGCAACAGCAACGCGGATTTCCCCAATGGCCAGTCCATCTACTCGGGACTGGCCGCGGCGCTGGCCGCCGGCGGTGGTCAGGCCGAGCTGTCCGCGGACGGCAGTTTCACGCAGCGCCCCGATGCTGCGGTGGTGGTGTTTGGCGAGACGCCGTATGCGGAATTCCAGGGCGATCGGCGCAGCGTCGAATATCAGCCGGGCAACAAGACGGATCTGGCGCTGTTGCGGAAGCTGCATGCCCAGGGTATCCCGGTGGTGGCGGTGTTTCTCTCCGGCCGGCCGATGTGGGTGAATCCCGAGCTCAATGCCAGCGATGCCTTCGTCGCGGCCTGGCTGCCCGGCAGCGAGGGGGGCGGCGTCGCCGATGTGCTGGTGGGGACCGCCCAGGGACGCCCCGTGCATGACTTCACCGGCCAGCTGTCATTCGCGTGGCCCGCCAGCGCGGCGCCGCATCCGCAGGCCCTGTTCGGCCTGGGTTACGGGCTGCGCTACGGCAGCCGTGCGCAGCTGCCGGTACTCAGTGAGGCCTCGCTGTCCGAAGCCGTGGCGGACTACACCGAACGTTACTTCATCGTTGGCCACACGCCCGCGCCCTGGAAATTTGCGCTGCGCAACGGGCTGGGGGGAGTGGCAGATCGCAGTGTGCTGTCGATCCGGGCGGTGGATGCCGGCGGCATCCAGGAAGGCGGCCGGCTGCTGTCCTGGAGCGGCAGCGGCAGCGCCACGGCGGTGATCGGTGGTGGCGAGGTGAACCTGCAGCCGCGTGCCGCCAGCGACATGCTGCTGACGCTGCGCTATCGCCTCGACGTGGCACCCAGTGGCAGTGTGCAGCTGGGCATGGGCTGTGGATCGCAGTGCGGCGCGTGGCTGGACCTGACGCCCGTGCTCAGCAGCGCCCAGCCGGGCGTCTGGCAGTCGGTGCAGGTGCGGCTGGCAGACTTCGCCGCCGCCGGCGCTGACCTTGCCCATGTCAGCGAACCGCTGCAGCTGCGCACGGCCGGGCGCCTGCAGCTCACGGTGCAGAGCGTGCGGCTGGAACCCGCCAACGCCAGCTACGCCCGGTTGACACCGCTGACTTCCCGTTCCGGCGGCACCTGAGCCGCGCCGGGCCGCCGGCCTGCGGATTTCTTGACGGTGTTCTCACTGGCCGCGCAGTTAACTAAAGATCCGTGCTCCAGTTCCGATATGACTGCCACGCACGATTGCGGTGCGTCTGTGCAGTCGATGGAGCTGGGAATCGAGCATGAAGACCTTACGAGTGGGGACCCGCATCCTCCTGACCATTGCCGTGGCTGCCGCCGCCCTCGTGGCGGTGGGGCTGGTCGGAAATTCGCAACTCCAGCGGGTCAACCAGCGCATGGAAAGCATTCATGCGGACTATTTCATTCCCGCCGTGCAGCTCTCGCAACTGCTCTCGGCGCAGCAGGAAAGCATCGGGATGGCGACCACCGCCATGGCCGCACATTCGCGTAGCGCGACCGAAGCAGCCTTCGAGAAGCGCGTCGTGAACCTCGAGAAGATGCAGAAGCTGTGGGCAGACTATTCATCCACCATCGGCAGCGGCACCGAACGCGATCTGGCCGATGCGGTGCAGGCGGATCGCGCCGGGACGCAGCAGCAGATGAGCGCCGTCTGGGCGCTGCTGCGCGCCGACAAGTACGAAGAAGCGGCCAGGCTGTATGTGGACAAGGCCGAGCCCCAAGCCAGCGACACCATCGATGCGCTGGTGAAGCTGATCGCCTTCCAGAGCAGCGACGCCCAGACCGGGCAGCAGCAGGCCGAAGCCAGCGGGGTCAGGGCCGCATGGGTGATGTGGGCCGTCATCATTGGCGGCGCGGCGCTGGCGATCACGCTGGGTGTGCTGCTGGCGCGCTCCATCGTCGGAGACCTGCAGCGCGCCGGCGACGTCGCGCGCCATATCGCGCAGGGCCGTCTGGCCAACGACATCCAGGTGGATCGCAATGACGAAATCGGCGCGCTGCTGCAGTCGCTGGCGGACATGGATCAGCGCCTGACGCAGATCGTCGAGCGCGTCCGCGGCGGCGCCAATGCCGTCAGCGTGGCTTCGCGACAGGTGGCGGCGGGCAACAGCGATCTGTCCGCCCGCTCGCAGAGCCAGGCTTCCGCGCTCGAGGAAACCGCGGCGAGCATGGAAGAGATGACCAGCTCCGTGAAGCACACCGCCGCCAATGCCGAACAGGCCAACCAGCTGGCGCTGGACGCGCGCGGCCGGGCCGATCAGGGTGGCCAGGTGGTGGCGCAGGCGGTGACTGCGATGGGTGAGATCACCAAGGCCAGCCACAGGATTTCCGACATCATCGGTGTCATCGACGAGATCGCCTTCCAGACCAATCTGCTGGCGTTGAACGCGGCCGTCGAGGCGGCGCGCGCCGGCGAGCAGGGCCGTGGCTTCGCGGTGGTGGCCTCGGAAGTGCGCAGCCTCGCGCAGCGCAGCGCCACGGCAGCGCGCGAGATCAAGGAGCTGATCGGCGAGTCCGTGCAGCGCGTAGCGGCCGGTTCGCGCCTGGTGAACGAGTCCGGACAGACCCTGGACGACATCGTGCTGGCGGTGAAGAAACTGACCGACATCGTCGGCGAGATCACCGTTGCGAGCCGCGAACAGGCGGCCGGCATCGAGCAGGTGAATGGCGCCGTCACGCAGATGGATCAGAATACGCAACAGAATGCCGCGCTGGTCGAGGAGTCCTCGGCTGCCAGTGCGTCGCTGGAAGATCAGGCGTGCATGTTGTTGCGGGAAGTGGAGTTCTTCTCTTTCGGCAACAATGGGCGCACGGCCGCATCCGGCCCGGCCCATGACGTTGCAGCCGATTCACTGTTGCAAGATGCCCTCGAATCGCAATCCCGGCGCCGTGACGTTGCCTGATTGACTTCGCCTGGCATTCGCCGGCTTCTTGGCTCCCGGAATCCGGGCTTGTGCTGACTGGCGCGGATGATGCCCTTGTGCTTTCATCCGCGCTGGATTTCGGCTGCCATCGCCTGGGGGCGTTCATGCATCGGGTTCGAGGCTCAAGTATCCGGAGTTGGTCTGCAGGTATCCTGCTGGTAACTCTGGGCGGCGCGGCGCAGTCCGCGACTGCGCCGGATCTGTCCGGTTACTGGCAGGCCATCAGGCCGCCTGAGGCCATCAAGACGCTCACCGGAGCGCTGCCGCCGTTGCTGCCGGAAGCACGCAGCACCTATGACGCCAATCGGCGCGCGCGCGCTGCCGGCGATCTGTCGTACGACACCACCAATCGCTGCCTGCCGCCGGGCGTGCCGCGGCTGATGTACCAGAACGAACCCTTCCAGGTGATCCAGCGCGCCGGCTTCGTGTTCATGCTGTTCGAATACCAGCATCTGAATCGCCAGATCTTCCTGCGCCAGGATCACGTCAGCAGCGCCCTGGGCCGCCGTTTCCTCGGCGATTCCATCGCGCAGTGGGACGGCGATACGCTGGTGGTGGACACCACCGGGCAGAAGGATGCCACGCTGCTGGATGCGGCCGGACTGCCGCACAGCCGCGATCTGCATGTCACGGAACGTTATCGGCTCACGCACTCGGGCAGCCAGCTCGAAGCGCTGATCCGTATCGAAGACGCCAGGAGCTACGAACAGCCCTGGGAAACGCGCCTGAGTTTCAAGCGCCTGAAGAAGGTCGACTTCAAGGAAGACGTGTGTGCTGATCGCCATCCGCAGTGGCTGCAGGACGCCATGCGCGCCGATCAATGAACCGCTGTCGCGATGATTTTTGGAGAATTTGCTGACATGAAGACGACCTACCGGTTTGTTCTGGCTGTGGCGCTGGCCCTGGGCGCGCCCGCCTATGCGCATCATTCCTTCGCCGCGTTCGACATGGCGCAAACCATGACGGTCACCGGCACCGTGAAGAAGTTCGAGTGGACCAATCCGCACACCTGGATCGTGCTGATGGTCGAGAACGGCCAGGGGCAGGCGGAAGAATGGCGCTTCGAAGGCGCGCCGCCGGTCAACATGATCCGTGATGGCTGGAATGAAGACAGCCTGCATGCCGGCGACAAGGTGGTGCTCAGCTACCACCCGCGCAAGGATGGCACCCACAGCGGCAGCTTTGCCGGCGTCTCCACGCTGGATGGCAAGCCCATCGTTACCCGGCCCGCAGGCGGCGCGCCGCCGGGAGGCGGTTGAAGATGAACAACACTCGCATCATTGCCGGTACCTCGCTGCTGGGCGCAGTGGCCGGCCTGTGCATGGTGGGTAACGCGCTGGCCCAGTCAGCGGGCGGCGCGCCGCCGGCCGGTGGTCAGGGCGGCGGTGGCGGTGGTCCGGGTGGCGGTGGGGGTCCCAGCGGCATGTTCTATCAGCCGCCGGGCGAGCCCGACACGCACAAGCTGTTGTCGCCGACCATGGGCGGGCCGGGCCGCCGCAACGCGGCCACGCCGTCGGCCGATCCGCGCAATTTCGAGGGCACGTACACCAAGACGCGCGGCTACAACGCGCTGATCCAGGTGTCTGCGGATGCCAATGCCGCGCTGGTCTGGAGCAAGCCGCCGTTCACGCCGGATGCCGAGAAGATCTTCTGGAACCGCGTCGAGCACGAGAACGCCGGCACGCCGGTGGCCGATGCCGGCATCGCCTGCAAGCCCATGGGCGCGAGCCGCGCGATGAATGCCGAGTTCGGCTGGCACTTTCTGATGGAAGGCAACGAGCTGATCGTGATGACCAACGAGGATCACCTCGTGCGGCGCATCGAGATCGGCGGCAGGCATCCGGCCAGGCTCACGCCCAGCTACATGGGGCATGCGGTCGGCAAGTGGGAAGGCGATACGCTGGTGGTCGACACCGTCGGTTTCAATGATCGCACCTGGCTGGACTTCGACGGCACGCCGCACAGCACGCAGCTGCACCTGGTGGAGCGTCTGCGCAAGATCGAGGATGGCTACCAGATCGAGGATCTGATGACCATCGAAGACCCGGTGATGTACACCAGGCCGTGGACGGTGCGCATGCTGTACTCCTGGGCGCCGATCACCGAACCTTCGGTGGAGATCATCTGCGAGGAGAATGGCGTGCAGTTGCTGGATTACACCGGCAAGGACCTGCAGCCGCATCTGTGATCGTGAAGGTGGCGCCGTGCCCGTCCGGGTGCGGCGCCCGTCTGAACCCGCCGCGCCGCTTGACAGCGCTGGCCGGCGGCGCTGATCAGCGGCGTCGATCGGGTCCCGGCGCCAGCGCATGGCGCAATGCCTGCCACTTCCCATCCCAGCGCACGCGCTCGTTCGACAGTGCGTCGAGGAAGTCTGCCAGCCGGCGCGAGCGCACCATGGAATAGCCGGTCAGCCCGATGACCACGACCAGCGTGCCGAGGAACACCAGCAGGCGCCGTCCCCAGCTGCTCTGCGTTTCGTCGAGCAGATTCATGCCCAGCACGCCCGTGGCCACGGTGCCGACCAGGCCGAAGATGGTCACCACCGTGAGACGCAGCACCGTATTGGCCTGACGGCGCGCACTGTCGGAGTCCAGGTAGTCGTTCATGTCCATGACTTCGTGGCGCACCTCGGCGTACAGCTCGTCGTTGCCGAGCAGGCGCCGCAGCCGCGCGAACACGTCGCGCGCGATGGCCTGGTTCGATACTTCGTGAAACCAGTAGCGGTGCGTGAAACGCAGGAACACCTCCATCATCTGGCGGATGGTGCGCTTGAAGGCGCGTACCGATTCGGTCTCGCCGACGGTCAGACGGTTCATCGCCACCGCCAGCTCATCGGACATCGACAGCAGCGCCGCCTTGTGGAAATGCGCGATCAGGAACATCAGGAAGTACTGGCGCCGGAACTGCGACAGCAGGCCGGTCTCGGCGCCGCTGAAGAACTTGTCGCTGGCCGAACCGACGAAGGCCATGGTGACGTCGGTGACCACGATGCGTGAATCCGCCGGCACATGCTCGCCGGCGCGACCCCAGAAGCGATCGTCGCAGTGATCGAACTCGAAGCGGCCGAGCGTCGAAGCCGACAGCGGCAGGTCGTTGGGATCACCGGGAGAGGCCGCCAGGCCCAGACGCACGAAGTCGGCGCGTGTCAGGGCGCGCGGATCGTCGCAGGCCAGGTAGGCCATCTGCGGCATGCGATGGAATTCGAGCTGGCGATAGCGCAGCACGCCGCTCTGGCCCGGATACTCCAGCACCAGCGGCTGCAGCAGGTATTCCCAGTGCGAGGCGATATGCGCGGCGCGGTGTTGGGCCGCGAAGCTCAGGTAGCGGTCATGCGCGCCGAAGTCCGAGCGCGCCAGCACGTTGCCGGCACCATCGAGCCATTCCACCAGCACCGGGCAGTTGCCGCCGTCGCCATGCGAATCCCAGAACGCCGGATAGGCGCGTCCGAAGCGGAACAGGATGTCGTGCACCACCGGCAGCGGCAGATCCGTGCCGTGCATCTCGAAGGCCAGCAGCGCGATGTCGGCATCGAGGAAGAAGAACAGCTCGACGCGCTCCACGTCCAGCAGCAGCGGCTGCTGGACGCGTTGCAGGGTGAGGCGCACGCGGCGCACGTCGCAGCGCCGGTAGACGTGCAGGCTGCGCACCGCCGCCTGCGTGGCGGACTCCTGGCCGGCCGCGGCGCCGTACAGGAAGCGCTGCACGTAGGGCAGGAAGGTGACGAATTCCTTGTAGTGGCGTTCGCGGAAGCGCGCCGGATCGCCGCCATATTCGTCGCTGACGCGTTTCCAGGGCTGCTCGCCGGGCAATGCATCCAGCGCTTCCCAGTGGCGTTGCACCGGCTGGCCCGGCTTCACGGGCATGAGCTGCAACGGCCAGACCGCAATGGTCCGGAATTGTCTGACCATTGCCTGCTGTGTCATGACCCGGTGCTGCTCCGTCTGCCGATCAGACGCTGCACCAGCACGAAGAACAAGGGCACGAAGAAGATGCCGAGCAGCGTGGCGGTGATCATACCGCCGAGCACGCCGGTACCGATATCGATGCGGCCTTCCTTGCCGGCGCCAGTGGCCAGCGCCAGCGGCAGCACGCCCAGCACGAAGGCGCTGGAGGTCATCAGGATGGGTCGCAGACGGATGCGCACCGCATGCAGCGTGGCGTCGATCAGATCCTGGCCCGAGTCGTACAGGCTCTTGGCGAACTCCACGATCAGGATGGCGTTCTTGGCCGCCAGACCCATGGTGGTCAGCAGGCCCACCTGGAAGTACACGTCGTTCGACAGGCCACGCAGCATGGCCGCCGACAACGCCCCGATCACGCCCAGCGGCACCACCAGCATCACGGAGAACGGCACCGACCAGCTCTCGTACAGCGCCGCCAGGCACAGGAACACGAACAGCACGGAGATGGCGTACAGCGCCGGCGCCTGCGAGCCGGACAGCTGCTCCTGGTACGACACGCCCGACCACTCGTAACCGATGCCATTGGGCAGCTGCCGGATCAGGGCCGCGATCGCCTTCATCGCATCGCCCGAGCTCCTGCCGGCCGCCGGTTCGCCGGTGATCTCGAAGGCCGAGCTGCCGTTGTAGCGCGACAGGCTGGGCGGGCCCACGCCCCAGCTGGCCGTGGCGATGGAGGCCAGCGGCACCATCTGCGAGCTGTCATTGCGCACGTACCACTTGTCCAGATCGCCCGGCAGCATGCGGAACGGCGCGTCCGCCTGCATGTAGACCTTCTTCACGCGGCTCTTGTTGATGAAGTCGTTGATGTAGCTGCCGCCGATGGCGCTGGAGAGCGTGTCGTTGATGTCGGCGATGGCCAGGCCCATGGCGCTGGCGCGGGTCTGATCGACGCTGACATTGAACTCCGGCTGGTCGGGCAGGCCGACCGAGCGGGTGCGCTGCAGGTTCGGGTCCTGCGCCGCCAGCGCCAGCAACTGGTCGCGTGCCTGCGCCAGCGTGTCGTGTCCCAGGCCGGCGACATCCTTCAGCTGCAGGTCGAAACCGCCCGAAGTGCCCAGGCCGCGCAGCGCCGGCGGCGCGAGCACGTACACCGCGGCGTCGCGGATCGCAGCGCCGCTGGCGCGGTTGAGACGGGCGGCGATCGCGCTGCTGCTGCCGGCAGCGCTGCGCAGACCCCAGTCCTTCAGCCTGATGAAGGACATGCCGGCGCTCTGGCCATTGCCGCCGAAGCTGAAGCCGGTCATCGAGAACACCGTGTCGACATTGGTGCGCTCGGCGTCCAGCAGCGCCTCCACCTGACGCTGCGCGGCCGCGGTGCGCTGCTGCGTGGAGCCGGGCGGCAGCTGCAGCTGCGCGAACAGCACGCCCTGGTCCTGGTCGGGCAGGAAGGCTGTGGGCAGGCGCCACAGCAGCAGCGCCATGCCGCCGACCAGCAGGCCGTACACCAGCATCATGCGGACCGGCCGGGAGATCAGGCCGCCCACGCCGCTTGCATAGCGCTGCGTGCCGGCCGCCAGCTTGCGATTGAACCAGCCGAACAGACCGCGCTGCGGCTGGCCCTGCCCATGGGGCTTGAGCAGGCTGGCGCACAGCGCCGGCGTCAGGATCAACGCAATGATCACCGACAGGATCATGGCTGAGACAATGGTGACGGAAAACTGGCGATAGATGACGCCGGTGGAACCCCCGAAGAAGGCCATGGGCACGAACACGGCCGACAGCACCAGCGCAATGCCGAGCAACGCGCCGGTGATCTGGTCCATGGACTTGCGCGTGGCAGCGCGCGGGTCCAGCCCTTCCTCGTGCACGATGCGCTCGACGTTCTCCACCACCACGATGGCGTCGTCCACCAGCAGGCCGATGGCCAGCACCGTGGCGAACATGGTCAGCGTGTTGATGGTGTAGCCGCAGATGGCCAGCACGCCGAAGGTGCCGAGCAGCACCACCGGCACCGCGATGGCCGGGATCAGCGTGGCGCGCAGGTTCTGCAGGAACAGGTACATGATCAGCACCACCAGCAGCACCGCCACGATCAGCGTCTTGACCACCTCGCTGATCGAGATGCGCACGAAGGTCGAGGAGTCGTAGCCGGTCTGGTACTTCAGCCCGGGCGGAAAGAATTGCGCCAGCTGCGCCATGCGCGCATTGATCGCATCGGCGGTCTGCAGCGCATTGGCGCCCGAGGCCAGCGAGATGCCCATGCCGGAGGCCGGCTTGCCGTCGAAACGCACCGAATTCTCGTAGCTCTCCGAGCCGAGCTCGACGCGGGCGATATCGCCGACGTGCACCGAGGAGCCATCGCTGTTCACGCGCAGCACGATGTCGCGGAACTGTTGCGGCGTCTGCAGCTTGCTCTGCGCGGTGATCGTCGCGTTGAGCTGCTGGCCGGCCACGGCCGGCAGGCCGCCGAGCTGACCGGCGGATACCTGGGTGTTCTGCGCCAGCACCGCAGTGCGCACGTCGCCGGGGGTCAGCTTGTACTGATTGAGCTTGTAGGGATCCAGCCAGATGCGCATGGCGTACTGGCCGCCGAAGGCGCGCACCATGCCGACGCCGTCGATGCGGCTGAGCGGATCGGTGAGGCTGGTGCCCACGTAGTCGGCGATGTCGGTGGGCGTCATGCTGCCGTCGTCGCAGTACAGGGCGACGACCATCAGGAAGCCGGTGGTGGCCTTGGTGACCGTCACGCCCTGCGACTGCACGCTCGCCGGCAGCTGACGCATGGCCTGCTGCACCTTGTTCTGCACCTGCACCTGCGCCGTGTCGGGATTGGTGCCGGTGTCGAAGGTCACGGTGATCGTGGCGTCGCCCTGCGAGGTGCTGCTGGCCGACATGTACAGCACATTGTCGATGCCGGTCAGCGACTGCTCGATCACCTTGGTGACCGAGTCCTCGATGATGCGCGCCGAGGCGCCCGGGTAGCTGGCGCTGATCTGGATGGTGGTGGGCGCGATGTCCGGGTATTGCTCCACCGGCAGCTGGCGGATCGCCAGCGCGCCGCCCAGCATGATGATGATGGCGATGACCCAGGCGAAGATCGGCCGGTCGATGAAGAAGCGTGCCATGCGTGGCTCCGTGGAACGATCAGGGAGCGGCGACGCTGGACTGCGCTGCCGGAGCGTTGGGGGTCGGCGTCTGCGCCACTTCCACCGCCTTGACGGTGTCGCCGACCTTCACGCGCTGCGTGCCCTGCACGATGACGCGATCGCCGGCGGTGAGGCCGCTGCTGACCAGCCAGCGATCCCCGACGGCGCGGCCGGTGACCAGCGCGCGCTGCTGCACCTTGCCGTCGGCCGTGACCAGCAGCACCGAAGCGGCGCCGTTGGCGTCACGGGTGACGCTTTGCTGCGGCACCATCAGCGCCTGCACATCCGTGCCCTGATTGATCAGCGCATGCACGAACAGGCCGGGCAACAGACGCCCGCCGCTGTTCGGAATCACGGCGCGCAGCGTGAGGGCGCCGGTGTCCTCGCTGACGCTGACGCCGCTGTACTCCAGTGTGCCGTTCTGCGGATGCAGCGTGCCGTCGGCCAGCTGCACCTGCACGCTGAGCTTGGCGTTGGCATTGCGCCTGAGCGCGCCGCTTTGCAGCTGGCTGCGCAGCTCGAAGGCATCCGCGGCGCTCTGCGTGATGTCCAGGTAGATCGGGTCATACTGCTGGATGGTGGTCAGCGCGGTGTCCTGGTTGGCGGTCACCAGTGCGCCCTCGGTGTAGGCCGAGGTGCCGATGCGACCGGCGATGGGCGCCCGCACGCGCGTGTAGTCGAGATTGAGTTTGGCGGTGGTCTGCGTGGCGCGCGCCGTGGCCAGATCCGCCTCGGCCTGTTTCAGCGTGGCCGTCACGTCATCCTTGTCCTGCTGGCTCACCGCACCGCTCTCGGCCAGCTTCAGGTAGCGCTGGTACTTCAGCTGCGCGCTGTACAGGTTGGCATCGGCCTTGGACACCGCGGCGTTGGCGCTGTCCAGCGTGGCCTGGTACGGCGCGGGATCGATCTGGTACAGCGCCTCGCCGGCAGCGACGTTCGCACCTTCCACATACAGGCGCTTCTGGATGATGCCGCTGACCTGTGGCCGGACCTGCGCGCTGCGGTAGGCCACGGTGCGGCCCGGCAGGTCGGTGATGACCGTGGCCGGCTCCGCTCTGGCCGTGTAAATCCCCACCTCCGCCGCCGGACGCCCTCCCTGCTGTGACCCGGTCGGGGTACAGGCTGTGATGCCCGTCAGTACCATTAGATAAAACAATGCTTTAGACTGCATAGTCATAGTGAACTTCCTGATTCTGGTCACGCACCTTAAAGGGTCTGCCGGGGCAGGTGCCAGGGTGATGCACAAGATAAGGTCAAGAATGGTGATGTCCAGGCGCAATGGTTGGGTGTGGTTGGCGGTTCTGTCTGTCGCGTGGAGCGTTGCGCAATCTGCGCCGCAGGCCGTGGCCAGGACCCGTGATCCGTACCCGAAGGCCGCTGCCGCCTACGCCACCATGGTGGATGGCGAATTGCTCTGGGGTCGCAACCTGGATGCGCGCCGCTCGCCGGCCTCGCTCACCAAACTGCTCACAGCCCTGGTGGTGCTCGACACGCCGGGCTGGTCGCCGGATGCCCTGCTGGATGTCAGCGCGACCGCGGCGCATGTGCAGCGCACGCGCGTGGGTCTGCATGCGGGCGATCGGGTGCGCGCCGAGGATGCGCTGACCGCCATGCTGGTGCACTCGGCCAATGATGCCTGCATGGTGCTGGCCGAGAGCTACGGCCCGTCGGTGGAGCGTTTCGTGGCGCGCATGAACGCGCGTGCCGCGGCGCTGGGCCTGAACGATTCACACTTTGCCCAGCCCTGTGGCCTGGACGCGCCGGGCCAGTATTCGACGGCACGCGATCTGCTGACGCTGGCGCAGGCAGCACACGCTGATGAGCGCATCGCGCGCATCACCGCGACCGAGACAGCCACCATCGTCACGCAAAACCAGCATGAGCTGAGTTTCCACAACACCAATCAGCTGCTCGGTTCCATGGGCAGCGTCATCGGTCTGAAGACGGGTTTCACGTCCACTGCCGGCCGCTGCCTGATCGCCGTGGCTCAGCAGGATGGCCACAAGGTGTGGGTGGTGCTGCTCAATGCGCGGCAGCGCTGGGGCACGGCCCGCCGCATCATCGATGCCGCGTTCGCCTCGGCGCAGCGCACCCAGCTCGCCAATCGCGCCTCAGGTCCCGGCGGCGGGACCACGGTATTCGCAACCGCTGGTGCAGGTCTCATGAATTCGGACGCAGGAAAGACCCGGTAAGAGCGGCGCCAGCTGGTCCCAGATCCAGACTGCCAGCCGCTCGCTGGTGGGATTCTCCAGCCCGGGCACTTCATTCAGATAGCGATGATCCAGCGCGTCGTGCACGGGTTGCACGGCGCTCTTGATGTCGGCAAAGTCCTGCACCCAACCCAGCTGCGGATCCAGATCCCCGCGCACATGGACGCTGATGCGGAATGAATGCCCATGCAGGCGCGCGCACTTGTGGCCCGCCGGCACGTTCGGCAGCCGGTGCGCGGCTTCTACCCAGAATTCCTTGAATATTTCCATGTGCCCATTCTAAGGGAGATTGCCATGTCGATTTCGATGTACCAGGTGACGGTGCCGCTGTTCCAGCGCCACCTGACCAATCTTGCCGGCATCCTTGCCAAGGCCGAGGCGCATTGCGCCGCGCGCAAGATCGATCCGGCCACCATGCTCGGCGCGCGTCTGGCGCTGGACATGTTCCCGCTGGTGCGCCAGGTTCAAAGCACCTGCGACTTCGCCAAGAACTGCGCGGCCCGTCTGGCGGGCGTGGACCCGCTGAAGTTCGAGGACAGCGAGAGCGATTTCGCAGCGCTCAAGGCCCGCATCCAGCGTGCGCAGGATTACCTGGCCAGCTTCAAGGCCGAGCAGATCGATGGTTCGGAGGAGCGCGCCTTCGTGGTCAAACTCGGACCGCGCGAGGTGAGCTTCAAGGGTCAGCAGTACCTGCTGACCTTCGCGATTCCGAATTTCTTTTTCCACATGACGACGGCGTACGACATCCTGCGGCATTACGGTGTTGAGCTCGCGAAGCCGGATTTCACCGGGCCGAACTGAGCACGTAGTTTAGGCGCGCGAACCATTCTCGGTTCGAAGAGGTTCCGGCAGAGAACAGGCTCGCCGGGAGCGCTGTAAAGCCATCCCTGGCCGCTGCGTGGCCGCCGTCCATGGCGGCCACGCTCCCGGCGAGCCTGTTCTCTGCCGGAACCTCTTGGCGTCGTGCGCGGTTCGTGCGCCGCGGCTGCGCGCTCAGTGCTGGGCGATGAATTTCAGGACCGCGCTGTTGAAGGCGTCCGGGTTTTCCCAGTACGAGGCGTGGCCGCTCTCGGGGATGATGACGAGTTCGGCCCTGGGCATGTGCTGCTTGAACAGGCGCAGCACCGAGGGAGGGGTGTAGAGATCGGCGTCGCCGGTCGTGAGCAACGTGGGCACGCCGAGTTTGCCGAGCGCTTCCCAGGTGACGGCGGTGCCGCCACCGGGTGGGCCGCCGGCAGGAGGGCCACCCGCGGGGGGGCCATTTGCGGCAGGTCCAGTGCCAGGGGGTGCCGGTGCCGGGCTCTCCGTGCCCTTGCCCAGCGTGGAGAGTTCCAGCCAGCGCTGCACGCCCTGCGGATTGACGGCGCGATATGAGGGGCCCAGCTCGCGCACTTCCAGCGGCAGCTGGTTGAAGGCGGCGGGCCGCAGCCGCTGTCCCATCTGGTTGTACGCGGCGTCCTGGACATTGCCGATGCTGTTGGCGATGACCAGGCTGCGCACGCGCTCTTCGTGGCCGATCACATACTGCAGTGCCGCGCCACCGCCGGCGGCCACGCCGACCAGATGGAAGCGCTGGATGCCCAGCTTGTCCATGAGCTGGTCGAGTTCCGCGCGCTTGTCGGAACCGGTCTGCGTGCCGCGCGTGGAACGGCCCGAGCCGGGGCGATCAAAGGCGATGAAGCGGTAGCCGGCGGCACCGAAGGGCGCAAGCTGCGGTTCCCATACGCTGCTGTTGCCGCTGCCGGCATGCATGAATACCACCGCCGTACCCGTGCCACCGCTGTCGCGGTAATACAGCCGGCCGCCATCGGCGAGATCGAGATAGTTCTCCTGGATCTCGGTGATGCGCGCCCCAGCGGCCGCGACCGGGGTGGTCATCAGGGTGTTCAGGATCAACAGTGCGCCAGTCAGTATCGTTGTTTTCATGGTGCGGCTACCGTAGCAGAGTCCGGTTGCCGGTGGCGCGCGGACAATGCAAGCCACCCCAGGTGTCACTTCGGGATTTCGTCGCTCCTTAATGCGTCCGCAAGCTTTGCCCGGCTAAAATAGGGCATGCCCCGAACACTATGGCTGCCAGCGCTGCTGCTCGCGCTGCTCTGGCTGCTGCCGATGGGCGCCCACAACCTCTTCGATCCCGATGAGGGGCGCTACGCCGAGATCCCGCGCGTCATGGTTGCCACCGGCGACTGGGTCACCCCGCGCCTGGATGGCCTGAAGTATTTCGAGAAGCCGGCGCTGCAGTACTGGGCCACTGCGATCTCTTACGAGGTTCTGGGCGTGAACGAGTGGAGTGCGCGGCTGTTCAGCGCCCTGTGCGCGCTGGCCAGTGTGGCGCTGACCTTCTGGATGGGCCTGCGCCTCTACGGCGCGCGAGCGGCGGGTTACGCCGCGCTGGTGTTGTTTGGCAGCGTGCTGTTCGCCGGCGTGGGCCGGCTGGTCACGCTGGACATGCCACTGAGTTTTGGTCTGCAGCTGTGCCTGAGCGGATTGCTGCTGCTGGTGTTGCCCGCGCCAGCGCTGCGCGATCAGCGTGTCGGGGCCACGCTGCTGGCGCTGGGGCTGGTGGTGGCGCTGCTGGCGAAGGGCCTGGTTGGACTGCTGATTCCCCTCACCGTGGCCGGTATGTACTGGCTGCTGTGGCGCGACTGGTCGCTGCTGTGGCGGGCGCGGCCATGGTGGAGCCTGCTGGCATTGGCGCTGCTCGCGGCTCCGTGGTTCGTGGTGGTGTCGCTGCGCAACCCGGAGTTCGCGCATTTCTTCTTCATCCACGAACATTTCGAGCGCTACCTGACGACCGAGCACCACCGCTACGAACCGGACTGGTTCTTCATTCCGGTGCTGCTGGGGGGCTTCCTGCCGTTCACGACCCTGCTGCCCGGCGCGCTGGCCGGCGGCTGGCGCGCGGCGCGCGGCGGTTCGCGCCCGGCCACGCTGTTGCTGCTGTGGGCGGGATTCATCCTGCTGTTCTTCAGCCTGTCGCAGTCCAAGCTGGTGCCCTATGTGCTGCCGCTGTGGCCGGCGCTGGCACTGCTGTGTGGCCGCCATCTGGAACAGCTGGCGCCTGCCGGGCTCGCACGCCACCTGCTGGTGGTACTGGTGCTGGCGGCGTTGTTGCTGGCCGCATTGCTGGGCATCAGCCTGCTGCCGGCCGGCGCGCCGCTGGTCGCCAAGGCGGGCAGCGGCGCGGTGCGCTGGATCCTGATCGCAGCAGTCGGCCTTGCCGCTGGCCTGGCCGCAGCATGGTGGCTGGCGCGCCGCTCGCTGGGCGTGGCGGCCGTGGCCTGCGCCGCCGTGGCCAGCTCGCTGTTCATCCAGGGCCTGCTGCAGGGGGGCGAGAAGCTGCCGGGCCGGGCCGGCATCCCCGAGATGGCGCGGGCGGTGGCTCCGTACCTCCAGGCGGATACGCCCGTGTACTGCGTCGAGGATTACCTGCAGACGGTGAATTTCTACCTGCGTCGCAACTGCAGCCTGGTGCGCTACCGCGGCGAGCTGGATTTCGGGTTGAACCTGCAGCCTTCCGCCTGGCTGCCCGACACCCGGACTTTTGCCGATGAATGGCGCAAGGGGGGGCAAGCGCTGGCGCTGATGCCTCCCGATAGTTACGCCCGCCTCACCAAACAGCAGCTGCCGATGCGTGTGATATACACTTCGCCCATCGTCGTGGCGGTGCTGAGGCAATGAAAGGCTCTGATTTTGCTATGATTTTAACTGGAGTGCTGTTGAACGCGGCGGCCCAGTTGCTGCTCAAGGCGGGCGCGCGCAGCATCGCGGGGCTGGAGTTCACGCTGGCCAATGCCGGCACCCTCGCCGGGCGGGTGGCCTTCAACCTGCCCATTCTCGGCGGCCTGGCCTGCTACGCCATCAGCGTGGTGGTATGGATCCTGGCGTTGTCGCGGGTCGAGGTCAGCGTGGCCTATCCGATGCTGTCGATCGGCTATGTGGTCAATGCGCTGCTGGCCTGGTGGCTGTTCGGCGAGCAGCTGGGCGGCGCGCGCGTCGCCGGCATCGGCATCATCATCGTGGGTGTGTGGCTGGTGGCACGCAGCGGATCATGAGTCAGCAGGAAGAATTTCTCCCCTTCACGCGCCCGTCCATCGACGAGGCGACCATCGCCGGCGTGGTGGACGTGCTGCGCTCCGGCTGGATCACCAGCGGTCCCAGGGTGCTGGAGTTCGAGGCCAGCCTGAGCCGCCTGTTCGACGGCCGCCCGGTGCGCGCCATGAGCTCGGCCACCGGCGCGCTGGAGATCGCGCTGGTGCTGGCCGGTGTGGGGCCGGGCGATGAAGTCATCACCACGCCGCTGTCCTGGGTGGCGACCGCGAACGTCATCGTGCGTGCCGGGGCCAGGCCGGTGTTCGTCGATATCGATCCGGTGACGCGCAACATAGACCTGCGCAAGGTGCCGGACGCGATCACACCGCGCACCAAGGCCATCCTGCCGGTGGATCTGGCCGGTCTGCCGGTGGATCGTGACAAGCTGTACGGCATTGCCCAGCAGCGTGGCCTGCGTGTCATCGAGGATGCGGCGCAGTCCATGGGCGCCAGCTGGAAGGGCCGGCTGATCGGCAGTTTCGGCGATCTGGTGTCGATCAGCTTCCACGCCAACAAGAATCTGACCACCACGGAAGGCGGTTGTCTGGTGCTCAACAGCGAGCAGGAGGCGCATCGCTGCACGCTGCTGCGCCTGCAGGGCGTGGAGCGCTTTCCGAACGGCGAGATGGAGGTCACCGAGGCGGGCGGCAAGCACAACCTGACCGACGTGGCCGCACGCATCGGCCTGGGCCAGCTGCTGCAGCTGCACGATTTCACCGAGCGGCGCCGCGAGCTGGCCAGCCAGTACTTCGCCAGCTTTGATCAGACGCTGGGTTGCGGGTTGCCGCTGTCGGATTTCGAGCGCAGCAACTGGCACATGTTCCAGATCGTGCTGCCGGCGGGTTGCGACCGCGGCGATTTCATCCGACGCATGAAGGAACGCAACATCGGCGTGGGTGTCCATTACCCCGCCATGCATCTGTTCCAGCTGTATCGCGCCATGGGCTATGGCCCGGGCGATTTCCCGGTGGCCGAACGCATCGGCGCCGGCATCGTCACGCTGCCGCTGTTCCCGGCCATGCGCGATGCCGATGTGAAGCGCGTGTGCAGCGCCGTGGCGCAATGCCTGCAGGACATGGGGCGCTGATGCTTCCGGAAATTTCCATTGTCATTCCCGTCTACAACGAAGAGGCGGGCCTGGCGTCGCTGTATGCGCGCCTGTATCCGGCGCTCGATGCGCTGGGCCGCAGCTACGAGATCGTGTTCGTCAACGACGGCAGCAAGGATCGCTCCGCGGCGCTGCTGCGCGAGCAGTTCGAGCGTCGCCCGGACGTCACGCGCGTGGTGCTGTTCGCCGCGAACTTCGGCCAGCACCGCGCCATCCTGGCGGGCTTTGCGCATGCGCGCGGCCGTTACGTGATCACGCTGGATGCCGATCTGCAGAATCCGCCCGAGGAGATCGGCCGCGTGGTGGCCGAGATGGACGCCGGCTTCGACTACGTCGGCACCATCCGCCTGCAGCGCCAGGACGTGGCGTGGCGGCGCTGGGCCTCGAAGTTCATCAACAAGCTGCGCGAGCGCACCACGCGCATCCGCATCACCGATCAGGGCTGCATGTTCCGCGGCTACGCGCGCAACATCGTCGACGCCTTGAACCAGTGCAGCGAGAACAACACCTTCGTGCCGGCGCTGGCCTATACCTTCGCCAGCCGGCCGACCGAAATCACGGTGAAGCACGAGGATCGCGCCGCCGGCGAATCCAAGTACTCGGTGTACCAGCTCGCCAAGCTGAACTTCGATCTGATGACGGGCTTCTCCATCGTGCCGATGCAGATGTTCTCGCTGATCGGCATGGCCATCTCCATCCTCTCCGGCGTGTTCGTGCTGTTCCTGCTGATCCGCCGCCTGATCGTCGGTCCCGAGGCCGAGGGCGTGTTCACGCTGTTCGCGATCGCCTTCCTGCTGATCGGCGTGGCGCTGTTCGGGCTGGGACTGCTGGGTGAATACGTGGGCCGCATCTACGAAGAGGTGCGGCGTCGGCCGCGCTACATCGTCGGCGCGGTGCTCGAGCGCAAGCAGGATTCCTGATGGGCTCTGCGTTGGCAGTGCGGGTGCGTCGATGACGCGGGCGGTGGTGTTCGCCTACCACGACGTGGGTGTGCGCTGCCTGCGCACGCTGCTGGCCGGTGGGGTCGAGGTGCCGCTGGTGGTGACGCACGAGGACAATCCGGGCGAGACCATCTGGTTCGACAGCGTGGCGCGCCATGCGCGCTGGCATGGCCTGCGTGTCATCACGCCGGCCGATGCCAACGCGCCCGAAGTGCTGGAGCAGGTGCGCGCGGCCCGGCCGGATTTCCTGTTTTCGTTCTATTATCGATCCATGCTGAAGGCCGAGTTGCTGCAGCTGGCGCCACGCGGTGCCTACAACATGCATGGCTCGCTGCTGCCCAGGTACCGCGGCCGCGTGCCGGTGAACTGGGCCGTGCTCAATGGCGAGCGCGAAACCGGCGCCACGCTGCATGCCATGACGGTAAAGCCCGATGCGGGCGAGATCCTGGCGCAGCAGGCCGTGCCCATTCTGCCGGACGACACCGCCGCCGAAGTGTTCCGCAAGGTCACGGTCGCCGCCGAGCTGGCGCTGGCCGGCGTGCTGCCGGCACTGATCGCGGGAACCGCTGCGCGGCGTACCCAGGATCTGGCGGCGGGCAGCTACTTCGGTGGTCGCACGGCAAGGGATGGCGGCATCGACTGGCGCCGTGGCGCGCAGGCGGTGCACAACCTGGTGCGGGCCGTGGCGCCGCCTTATCCGGGCGCTTTCACTGAGGCCGATGGTCGGCCGCTGCGGGTGCTGCGCAGTCGGGTGCTCGACAGCATGCCGCCCGCCGCAGCGGGCAGTGCCGCCGCTGGCGGCGTGCGCGTGCCGCGGCTGCGCTGGCAGGATGGAGCGGTATTGGCCGAGTGCGCCGACGGCGTGCTGCAACTGCTGGAATTCGAATTGGACGCGGGCATCGATACGGCCGCGAAGTTTCAGGCGCGATTTGGCGACGCGGCGCTGCCGCTGCGCGCCTACATGGAGTAAGTCATGTCGAAGAAGGTTCTGATCCTGGGTGTCAACGGCTTCATCGGCCACCACCTCTCGCACCGCATCCTGTCGACCACGGACTGGACCGTGTACGGCATGGACATGTCCAGCGATCGCCTGGCGCCCATCCTCGACAACCCGCGGCTGAAGTTCGTCGAGGGTGACATCACCATCAACAAGGAATGGATCGAGTATCACGTCAAGAAGTGCGACGTGATCCTGCCGCTGGTGGCCATCGCCACGCCGGCCACCTACGTGCGCGAGCCGCTGCGCGTGTTCGAGCTGGACTTCGAGGCCAACCTGCCCATCATTCGCCAGTGCGTGAAGTACCACAAGCGCGTGCTGTTCCCGTCGACCTCCGAGGTCTACGGCATGTGCTCCGACGATGCCTTCGATCCGTATGCCTCGGATCTGGTGTACGGCCCGATCGAGAAACAGCGCTGGATCTATGCCTGCTCCAAGCAGCTGATGGATCGCGTCATCTGGGCCTATGGCCAGGAAGGCAAGCTGGACTTCACGCTGTTCCGTCCATTCAACTGGATCGGCGCGGGTCTGGACAACATGCACTCCGCGAAGGAGGGCAGCTCGCGCGTCATCACGCAGTTCCTTGGCCACATCGCCCGTGGTGAGCAGGTGCGTCTGGTGGACGGAGGTACCCAGCGGCGCTGCTTCACCGGCATCGGCGACGGCATCGACGCGCTGATGAAGATGATCGAGAACAGGAACGGCTGCGCCAGCGGCAAGATCTTCAATGTCGGCAATCCCCGCAACAATTTCTCGGTGCGCGAGCTGGCCGAGCAGATGCTGGCGCTGGCCGCGGAATATCCGGAGTACAAGGGCAACGCCGCCAGGGTGAAGTTGGTGGAGACCACCTCGGGCGAGTACTACGGCAAGGGTTACCAGGACGTCTCCAACCGCGTGCCGAAGATCGACAACACCCGCACCGAACTGGGCTGGGAGCCGCGCATCACCATGCGTGACGCGCTGGTCAGCATTTTCGAGGCCTATCGCAACCAGCTCGGCCAGGCCGCGGAGCTGCTGAACTGATGCCGCTGCGGCTGGCACTGAAGATCGACGTCGACACGCTGCGCGGCACCCGCGAGGGCGTGCCGCCACTGATGCAGCTGCTGCGCGCCGAGCAGGTCGGCGCAACCTTCCTGTTCAGCCTGGGCCCCGATCACACCGGGCGCGCCATCAAGCGCGCGTTCCGGCCCGGTTTCCTGAAGAAGGTGTCGCGCACTTCGGTGCTGGAGCACTACGGGCTGAAGACACTGATGTACGGCGTGCTGCTGCCCGGTCCCCATATCGGCCGCAGCACGGGCGAACTGCTGCGCACCGTGTCCGCATCGGGTTTCGAGACCGGCATCCACTGCTACGATCACGTGCTGTGGCAGGACCATGTGGCCACGCGCGACGCCGCCTGGACCGCGAAGCAGATGCATCTGGCGGCTGATGCCTTCCAGCGCGTGTTCGGGCGGCGTGCCCAGGTGCATGGCGCGGCCGGCTGGCAGATGAACCTGGCCGCGCTGGAGCTCGAAGAGGCCCTGGGCTTCAGCTACGCCTCGGACACGCGCGGCACCACGCCGTTCCGGCCGCTGCTGACAGGGCGTGCCAGCCGCTGTGCGCAGCTGCCCACCACACTGCCCACACTGGATGAGCTGATCGGCGTGGATGGCATCACGCCAGACAATGTGCACGAGCCCCTGCTCGAGCGCACGCTGAGGCGTCAGGACGGTCATGTATTCACGCTGCATGCCGAGCTGGAAGGCATGAAGCTGCGCCCGGTGCTGCAGAAGCTGCTGCTGGGCTGGAAGCGGCAGGGTTACGACATTGTGTCGATGGAGACGCTGAGTAGATCGCTGGATGTCGAGCGCCTGCCCGTATGCGAGGTCATCCAGGGCGAAGTGCCGGGCCGCAGCGGCACCCTGGCCTGCCAGGGGTCGCCGCGCCACTAGCCGTGGTTTGCGCGGCGTTTCAGGCCGCGCGGCTGTTCAGCTGCTGGCGGTCGGCACCGTCCCGCCCGGCGTCATGTGATCCACCGCCTGCGGCAGCGCCTGCGAGAGCTTCTGCAGCAGGTCCTGGGGGTTCAGACCTACCTTTGCGGCCAGCGCGTTGATGGTGTCGGCGCCGAAGGCCTGATGAACCTGCGCGGGCGAGATCGGCTGATTGGTGCCGCTGCCCACCCAGGAGCGCACGGTTCCGCCCAACCCCTGCTGTTCGAGCTGCGCGACGATGCCTTGCACGCCGCCATGCCGTTCAATCAGTCCGTTGACCACCGTGGCCATTTCGGCGCCCACGACGCCGCCCAGCAATCCGTCGAAAAGTCCCATGTGTGTGTTCCTTATGAGATCAGCCGCTGCAGGCCTTGCCGTGGTCGGCATGATAACCCTGTGATTTGGCATCCGCCTCGGACATGTAGGCGCCGTTCTTGGTCTTGCCGTACCACTTGTCGGTGGAGCAGTGATACACCTTGCTGCTCTTATTCACCCACACTTGACCGGCGCCACCGCCAGGGGCTGCGGTTGCCGGCGGAACGTAGGCGGCGGGCTTGGACTTGGTGGCTGCAGAAGCTGCCGCAGCAGCAGCCGGTGCAGGGGCAGCGGCCGGCGCAGCGCTCGCAGCAGGGGCCGCTGCGGCGGCTGGCGTGGCGGCCCCTGCGGGCTTGGCGGTGCTGGCGGCAGCAGCGGAGTCCCCGGCGTACCAGTTCTTCACGCCCTGATGCCCGCGGCAGGCGCCTTTCTTGGTCGCGTTGGAGATGTAGCTGCCGTCCTTGCACTGGCCGGTGGTGCCGGCGGGTGCGTCGGCGGGAACCTGGGCCACGCTGGCCGCAGTGTAGAGCAGGCCTGCCAGCAGCAGGCCGGAGAAGGGGACGCGTTTCATTGCAGGGCTCCTGAAGGTGGATGTCTCGTCCATGCAGACCTGCAGCGATTCTTGGCGGGGCGTCGCGCCCGTCCTAATGAATTGCGCGTAATGCAAGCCGCGGCGCCGCCGGACGCTGCGGCAACGGCTTTCAGCTGGCGAGTTCGGCGCGGTCGCGGAATTGCTCCAGCGCCTGCGGGTTGGCGATGGCGTCGGTGTTGGTCACGGGGCTGCCATGCACCACATTGCGCACGGCCAGTTCCACGATCTTGCCGCTGACGGTGCGCGGGATGTCCTGCACCTGCAGGATCTTCGCTGGCACATGCCGCGGCGTGGTGTTGGCGCGGATGGCCTTGCGGATGCGATCACGCAGGGCGTCATCGAGGCGCAGCGATTCGCGCAGCCGCACGAACAGCACGACGCGCACGTCGTTGTCCCAGTCCTGGCCGATGGCCACGCTCTCCAGCACCTCCGGCACGGCTTCCACCTGGCGGTAGATCTCGGCGGTGCCGATGCGCACGCCGCCGGGATTGAGGACGGCGTCGGAGCGGCCGTAGATCACGAGCCCGTCGTGCTCGGTCAGTGCGGCGAAATCGCCATGGCACCAGATGCCGGGGAAACGCTCGAAGTAGGCAGCGTGATATTTGCGGCCATCCGGGTCGTTCCAGAAACCCACCGGCATGCAGGGGAAGGGCGCGGTGCACACCAGTTCACCCTTGGCGCCGTGCACGGAGCGGCCGGCCTCGTCGAAGATCTCCACCTTCATGCCCAGCGCGCGCGCCTGCAGTTCGCCCTCATACACCGGCAGGATGGGCACGGCGAAGGCGAAGCAGGAGACGATGTCGGTGCCGCCGCTGATGGAGGAGAGCTGCACGTCCTGCTTCACGTCGCGGTACACGTAGCGGAAGTTCTCCGGCGCCAGCGGCGAGCCGGTGGACAGGATCTGCTCCAGCGCCGCGAGGCTGAAATCAGCGCATGGCCGCAGAGCGGATTTCTCGCAGGCGGAGAGGAAGCGCGGGCTGGTGCCGAAGATGCGCAGTTGTTCCTCATCGGCCAGGCGCCACAGCACCTGCGGATCCGGATGCAGCGGCGAGCCTTCGTACAGCACCACGGTGGCGCGCGCTGCCAGGTTGCTGACCAGCCAGTTCCACATCATCCAGCCGCAGGTGGTGAAGAAGAACACGCGATCGCCGGGGCGCGTGTCGTTCAGCAGCACGATTTCCTTCAGGTGCTGCAGCAGGGTGCCGCCGGCCCCATGCACGATGCATTTCGGCGTGCCGGTGGTGCCCGAGGAGAACAGGATGTACAGCGGATGGCTGAAGGGCAGCGGCACGAATTCCAGCGCCGCGCCGGGGGTGCCGAATGCCTGCCAGCTGCAGGCGCCCTCCAGTTCGGCCTGCGGATCCAGGTAGTTCACCAGTACCAGCTGCGGTGCATGCGGCAGCTGTGCCAGCAGTTCACGGATGCGCGGCCGGCAATCGATGGACTTGCCGCCATAGCAGTAGCCATCGACGGCAAACAGCACCCTGGGTTCGATCTGGCCGAAGCGATCCAGCACGCCGTGCACGCCGAAGTCCGGCGAACAGGAAGACCAGACCGCACCAAGGCTGGCCGAGGCCAGCATGGCGATGACGGTCTCGGGCAGGTTGGGCAGGTAGCCGGCGACGCGATCGCCGCTCTTCACACCGGCGGCGCGCAGACCCGCCGCGATGCGCGCGACTTCGGCGCGCAGCGTGGCGTAGCTCAGTTCACGGCGCGTGCCGCGTTCGTCGCGGAAGATCAGCGCCGTTGCGTCATCGGCGCCCTGCAGCAGGTTCGCGGCGAAGTTCAGGCGCGCGCCGTCGAACCAGCGCGCCGCGCTCATCTGCGTGCCGGCTTCCAGCACCCGATCCCATTCCCGCGTCGCCTGTACGCCGCAGAAGCGCCACACCGCGCTCCAGAACTGTTCGGGATATTCCACCGACCAGCGATACAGGTCGTGGTAGCCGCTGAAGTGCGGGGCGCCCTCGGCGCCGAGCACCTGCATGAAGCGCGTGAGCTGGGTGGCGGCGATCCGTGCCGGCGACGGCGTCCACAGTGGCTGGTTCATGGCGTGCGAGTATCCCTTAGGTGAAATCCCGCTGGCAGCGGGTGCCCGGAAACTGCTATCCTCAATGAGATTAATTCTCATTCGCCTGAGTCAGCGCGCCATGTCTGAAATCCCCGTCCGAATCGAGGCTGTGCCCCTGTCCACGTTGCATCGTGGCGCCAGTGGCATTGTGCATCGCGTGGTGAGTTCGGACCAGGCAACGGTCGGTGATGTGGAAGGCTCGACCGTCAGCCGGCGGCTGGCCGAAATCGGCTTCGTGCCGGGTGAGGCCTTCGAGATCATCGAAGAGGTCTGGCCGGGCGGAGATCCGATGGCGATCCGCATCGGCACCAGCATGTTCGCACTGCGTCGCCGCGAGGCCCAGGACGTGCTGGTGGATGTGTTGCCCGCGGGAGCGCGCGCACCGTGATCCGCCAGGTCCCCGAGCTGCGCTCCTGCCGGGTGGCGCTGGTTGGCGTCCCCAACTGCGGCAAGACCGCGCTGTTCAACCGCCTGACCGGCAGCCGCCAGAAGGTGGCCAACTATCCAGGCGTCACGGTGGAGCGCAAGGAAGGCGCCTTCGTCGGTCCGGGGGGCGGCTGGCTGTACCGGACCATCGACCTGCCCGGCACCTACAGCCTGATTCCGACCACGCTGGACGAGGCCATCACGCGTGATGTGCTGCGCGGCCGGCTGGCCGGCGAGGCCGCGCCGGAGCGCGTGATCTGCGTGCTCGACGCCACCAACCTGCGGCTGTCGCTGCGCCTGGCGCTGGAACTCAAGCGCGCCGGGGTGCCGATGATCGCGGCGCTGAACATGAGCGATCTGGCCGCCAGACGCGGCTACCGGCTGGATCGCGCGCGACTGGAAGCCGAGCTGGGTGTGCCGGTGGTGCAGACCGTGGCGGTGCGCGCCGGCGGTGAAGCGCAGTTGATCGACGCACTGGAAGCCATCGTGGAAACGCCGGCGCCGCCCATCGACGAGCAGCGCTGGCAGCAGGTGCTGGGCGCCGACGTCGAGGAGACGCAGCGCGAGGTGCGCCGCATCCTCAAGGCCGTGGGCTATGTCGAGCCGCTGCGTCAGCGCGCCCTGACGCGCCTGGATGCCGTGGTGATGAACCCGCTGTTGGGGCCGCTGTGTCTGGCGGTGCTGCTGTTCCTGATCTTCCAGGCGGTGTTCAGCTGGGCCGCTGCGCCCATGGACGCCATCGACAGCAGCATGGGCTGGCTGGGCATGCAGCTGAAGAACCACATGGCCGACGGGCCACTGCGCAGTCTGCTGGTGGACGGCCTGATTGGTGGTGCCGGCAGCGTGCTGGTGTTCCTGCCGCAGATCCTGATCCTGTTCGCCTTCATCCTGGTGCTGGAGGACAGCGGCTATCTGCCGCGTGCGGCCTATCTGCTGGATCGCCTGATGGGCGGCATCGGCCTGTCCGGTCGCTCCTTCATTCCGCTGCTCTCCTCGTTCGCCTGCGCCATCCCCGGCATCATGGCCACGCGCACCATTCCCAATCTGCGCGATCGCATCGCCACCATCCTGCTGGCGCCGCTGATGACCTGCTCGGCGCGCCTGCCGGTGTATGCGCTGATCATCGGCGCCTTCATCCCGGTGCGTTCGGTGGGCCCCTTCAATCTGCGCGGTCTGGTGCTGTTCGCTCTGTACGTCGTCGGCGTGCTCGGTGCCGTGCTGGTGGCCACCATCATGAAGCGCGGCACGATGAAGGCCAGTTACCACCCGCTGCTGATGGAGCTGCCCGAGTATCACTGGCCCAACCTGCGCAACCTGCTCATGGGGCTGTGGGAGCGCACCAGCATCTTCCTGACGCGCGTGGGCACCGTGATCCTGGCGCTGATGGTGCTGCTGTGGTTCCTCGGCAGCTACCCGACGCCGCCGGCCGGCGCCACCGGGCCCGCCATCGAATACAGCTTCGCCGGCATGCTCGGCCGCGCGCTGCACACCATCTTCGCGCCCATCGGTTTCAACTGGCAGATCTGCATCGCGCTGGTGCCCGGTCTGGCCGCGCGTGAGGTGGCGGTGGCCGCGCTGGGCACGGTGTATGCGCTCTCGGCCACCGGCGATGCTGTGGATGCCACGCTCGGACCGCTGATCGCGAACAACTGGAGCCTGGCCACGGCGCTGTCATTGCTGGCCTGGTATGCCTTCGCGCCGCAGTGTCTGGCGACGCTGGCCACGGTGCGGCGCGAGACCAATTCCTGGCGCTATCCGCTGATCATGGCGGGGTATCTGTTCGCCATGGCCTACATCGCTTCTTTCATCACCTATCGTGTCGCGGTTGCGCTGGGGGGCGGATGATGTGGCAGGGCTGGACTGTCGGTGTGCTGGTGGCGCTGGCCGCGGTGTACGCGGTGAAGATCTTTGCGCCGCGGTGGTTTGCGCGGCATGTGCGGCGCGGGAAGCGGCAGGGCGGAGCGGCCATGGTGGCTGGCCAGGGCGGGTGCGGATGTGCAGGAAGCACGAGTTGCGGCAAGAAGCGATAGCGCGTTCTGCGACGTGCACCGGCCCTTACCAGCTCTCCCGCGCCAGATCAGGTACCCCATCGAAATGCGCATCCCGACTCAGGATCGGGAGTCGATGCTGCAGGGCCAGTGCCGCGATCCATGCATCGTTGGCCGGGATCGGGCGGCCGATCCGCTTCAGGGTGCCGCGGAGTTCGGCGTAGGCGCTGCTCGTGTCTTCCGTGACCGGCAGAATCTCGAAATCGGACAGGTGCGATGCGAGCCATGCCTCGTACTCGTCCCGATGACGGGACTGCGCAATGCCGTAGCGGAACTCGCCGAGCACGATCACAGGGATCGCAGCGCGCCGGTGCCGTCTGATGGCGGCACCGGCGCGCTCATCACCATCCACGAACGCCGACAACGCGTTCGTATCGAGAATCACATCCGGTCCTCGGGTTCGGTTTTCTCGAAGGCATCCTCGATGTGTTTCTGGATGCGCAAGGTTTCCTGATGCAGCCGCTGGAGCTTCCCGAAGCCTCGCATCCAGCGGGGCTCCGAGACTCCCATGGCCTCACGCTTGTGCAGCTTGTCTTGCAGCGCCTCGGTCATGAATTCCTTGAGCGTCTGACCGCGCTCAGCCGCGCGCGATTTCGCCTGCCGAAACAGCGGATCAGGGATTTCAACGGTGGTTTTCACGTACCCATATTACCATATTTACGGGTCGGTTTCATACGCACGAAGGGTGGCGGCAGGCGGGCTACCGGTTTTGCATGCGCTACTTGAGGTCGAAGCTATATTTGACGCGTGATGGAGGCTGAGAGTGCGCCGGCGGGTGCCCGGAAAATCGTAAGACCCGCTCCCGCTCGGGTAAAATGCCGCCGTGCCCAATGTCGATCGGCAACATGTGCGGCTGTATCGTTCGCACGCGGAGGCGGACGATGGCGGCTACATGTCCGGAACTCCTGCGCAAAGGCTGTTCGAGGTATGGGAGCTGACGCGGGAAGCATGGTCCTTCTACCGGCGCGGCGATGCTGAACGACGACTACAAAGAGATGTTGCAGTGCTTGTCCGAGGAGCGGGTTGAGTACCTGCTGGTGGGTGCCTACGCACTGGCCGTCCACGGTTTTCCACGTGCCACCAAGGACATCGATGTATACGTCGGGGCGACGGCGGACAACGCCTCGCGCCTGATGAGGGCGTTGGCGAGGTTCGGGGCGTCCCTGACCGAAGTCTCCGAGGCGGACTTCGCTTCGGAAGGGGCGATATTCCAGATCGGCAACACTCCCCGCCGCATCGACATCCTCACGCGCATCGATGGGATCGAGGTACCGACGATTTCGGTGGAAGACCTCATCGCCAACAAGCGCGCGAGCGGCGGACCGCAGGACATTGCCGATGTCCTCAAACTGGAGTCCCTGCCGAGACCGTGACGCAGAATCGGTGCGCGACTGTGTACACGGCTGGCGCGTTCAGGCAGAAGGCCCGGAGCGCGGGTTCGCAAGGTGGCATCAGTAGATACGCCAACGTTCGCGGGAGATGCACGAAGTGATTTCCTTGACCCGCTCGCAGCTGGTGGCCATCGCCGGGTTGTTGCAGCAGCGGCGATTGGGTGAGGCAGAAGCCGCCTGCCGGACATTGCTCGGTGTGGCGCCGCAAGATGCGGCCGCCATCCACATGCTCGGCTTGATTCGCGAGCAGGCGGGCGATCCGGTTCTCGGCGAGCGTCTGCTGCGGCAGAGCCTGGCGCTGGAGCCGCAGAACCCCCATTTCCTGGGTAATCTGGCGCAATTGCTGCGGCGGTGCGCGCGCCATCAGGAGGCAGCCGAACTGCTCGAGCGTGTGCTCGAGCGGCTGCCGGGCGAGCGCCCGGTACGCCGCTCGTTGATACTCACGCTCAATGAACTGGGTCAGTACGCTGCCGCTGAAGCACAGTGCCGTACGTTGATCCGGCAGGCCAGCGGCGACGCCGAGGCGTGGACGCTGCTGGCTTTCGTGCTGGGCAATCAGAACCGGCTGGCGGAAGCGGAGTCAGCCTATCGGCGCGCACTCAGCATCGATGACCGGCAGGCGCTGGCCCACCACAATCTGGGTTCGCTGCTTTCGCGTCAGGAGCGTGCCGAGGAGGCGTTGCAGGCGCTGGATCGCGCCAGCGCGCTGGGCGCCAATGGTTTCGAGCTGCTGGTGAATCGTGGGCGCACGCTCAGTCTGCTGTATCGGCACGACGAGGCGGAGCGCGCATTCGAGCAGGCCATTACGCTCAAGCCATTCGATATCGATGCGCAGACCAATCTGGCGCGATTGCGCTTCATGCGCGGGGACGAGCAGTTCGCACGCGACTTCGCCGCGGCGGCTGTGGCGCATCCCGGCAATCCGGGATTGCAGACGGCCCTTGCCGCCGTTTTCAATGGTGCGGGCCGGATTGATCTGGCCGAACAGCATCTGCGGCGGGTGTTGGCTGGCGCTGGCGCCAGGGCTGATTTGCGCGCCTCGCTGGCCCATGTGCTGCATCAGCGCGGCCAGCTGGAGGATGCGCACAGGGAAGCATCGGCCGCGGTGAGCGCCAACCCCGATGATGCGGTCATGGTCGAGACCCTGGTGCTGATCCTGTTGTCCCTGGGGCGTGCCGACGAAGTGCTGTTCCTGGTTGGTCCGCAGCGCAGCCGGGCGCCGCTGGCGCAGAACTGGATCGCCTACGAAGCAACCGCGGCGCGCCTGCTGGGCCGCGACCAGTATCGTGAGCTCTACGACTACGGGCGCTTCGTGAGAATCTACGAGCTGGAGCCGCCGCCGGGCTGGGGCTCAGTTGCCGAGCTCAACGCCGCGTTGCTGGAGGTGCTGGCAGCACGCCATCGCTTCAGTTCGCATCCGCTGGACCAGAGTCTGCGCAACGGCAGCCAGACTGCGCGCAGTCTGACTGCCGAGAGCGAGCCGGCCATCCAGGCGGTGCTGAAGGCCTTTGCCGAACCGCTGGCCGACTACCAGCGGCAGCTCGGCAACGCGCCGACCCATCCGCTGTCGATGCGCAATGTCGCTGCGGCATCGATTGTGGGCGCCTGGTCCGTGCAGCTGCACCGCGAGGGCTTTCACGTCAATCATCTGCATCCGCAAGGCTGGATCAGTTCCGCCTACTACGTCGATGTGCCGGACGAGGTTGAGGATGCCAACGAAAAAGCCGGGTGGCTGAAATTTGGCGAGACACGTTATCCAGTGCCGGGCGCGTCCGCCGAACGCCACGTGCAGCCGCGCGCGGGTCGACTGGTGCTGTTTCCATCGTATATGTGGCACGGAACCAACCCGATCCATCGCGGTCAGCCGCGCATGTCCATTGCATTCGACGCGGTGCCCGGCGACGCCTGAGGCACGCTCCGCTCACGCTTCAATCGCTGGCCGGCCGTGGCTCAGAGCCCAGACCATCGTAATCCCAGCGCTGCAGATACGGTTCGATGATTGGTAGCACCGGGGCAAAGGCCTCGCGATAGGCCTGCCAGCGTCCCACGGCCTTGCTGCTGACCGGTTGCACCACCTGCGAGTAGCTCGGCGTGCTGATGTAGCGCTTGGAATGGGCCTGCTGCGCAGGATCGAGCATGGCCGGATCCCAGGGCAGGCGCAGGAACGTTGCGATGCGTTGGGTTTGCGCAGCGAAGTCCGCGACGAATTGCTCGTATCGCACTTCCATCGAGTTTGGCTGAAGCAGTGCCGCCTGCTGGTACCAGAAGTCGAAAGTGCGGCGATAGCCGTTGGCGATGGAGGGCAGGTCGGCGCACAGCAGGGCAAAGTCCGGCGCCCTGAATTCCTGCATGTAACAGCTGAGGATCACATCGCAAGGGTGGCGGATGGCCAGCAGGATGGGCGCATTGGGGAAGACCCGGCGGATCACCGGCAGGCGCAGCATGTTCAGTGGATTCTTGTCCACCAGCCGCAATCCCGGTGTGATCTGGACCTTGCGGGCGACGCGTGCGTGGTAGTTGGCGCGAATGCGCTCAAGCTGCTCGAAAGTAAGCCTGCCAAGCTGTTCGGGGTAACCCACTCCCAGCGCGGTGATGTCCTCCAGCGCATTCTGCAGGAAGGGCTGCTCGTCCATGGATCTGAGCAGGGGGTGCGCGTCCAGCGTGAGCTCCAGCAGTGTGGTGCCAGAGCGTGGAAAGGCCACCACGAAAATCGGGCTGTCCTCCATCGCGGGAGCGCCGCGATGATCCCAGCCGGCCACGTCGTCGGGATCGCAGCTGAAATCGGTGATCTGCATCTGCGGCGCACCGCGCGCGGCAACCAACGGCATTTCCAGCTGCACGCGCGCAACCTGGGAGGCGTGTGCTTCGCTCAGGCACTGCAGTGTCTCGGCATGGCGTTTCAGTGCGTGCAGCGACTTGGCCATCGGGAACTGCACGAAATGCCGCTCCTGCGGCTGAGCGCAGGCGCCCAGTGACTGCCGGAAGTGCTCCAATGCCAGTTCATGCTGGCCCTGTCGTTGCGCGATCTGGCCGCGGGTGAGCAGCAGATCCGAGCCCACGGCTGCAACGGCGGCCGGGCTGGCGGTCAGTTGGCGCAGCAGGGCGTCGGCTTCGTCGACGCGATTGGTGCGCTCGAACATTTGAATGAGAATGAATGTGGCATGCGGATCGGGTTGCGTGCTGTGGATGATTCTGGCGATGAGTGGTTCGACTAGCTGATACTCGCCCAGAGTCATCAGAACCTGCGCGATACCCAGCACAATCTCTGCAGGTGTCCCGTCAGGGGGATTCCAGCCTTTCAGAGCGGCCAGCGCTTCCTCGTGGCGGATAGCGGTGAGACAGCTCTGGGCATAGCGGTAGCGAATCTCCGCATCTTCCGGCGCCAGTTGCTGAGCGCGCGCGAAAACCGAGCATGCGGCCTCCAGGTCGCCGCGCCCCATGTGCGTCAGTCCGAGGTTGTAATAGAAGTTGGGGGAGTTCTCACCGAGTGCTGCGGCACGGACGAAGGCACTTAATGCTTCATCAAAGGCGCCTGTGCCACGGTAGGCGGTGCCCAGATTGACCCAGTGAGCGATCTGTCCGGGCTGCAATCGGCACATCAGATCGAAGATCGGTTCCGCCTCGGCGAAGCGACTCTGTGAAAGTTCGACCAAGCCGAGCAACCCCAGTGCATCGATGTGCCCTGGGTCGAGGGCCAGAACACGCCGGCATTGCGCTTCGGCCCGGGCGTGATCCGAGGCATGAAATGCGGCGACTGCCGATTGCAGGAGCGTTTCGGCTTCCTGGCTGGTCTGCGTCTGCACCATCAAAGCGGAAAACCTCGCTGCTTTCGAAGCCGAAAAAAAGCAAAGCTGCGTGGATGTCCACGCAGCTTTGCAGTGCTTGCCTACGTTCTGCGTATCAGAGCGACTGTTTGAACGACAGGAAGAAGCGTCGACCGAGCAGATCGTACGTGGACACGTCCGTATTGGAGTTCGTGACGTTGTTCATGTACAGGATCGGCGGCTGCCGGTTGGTGATGTTCTGCATGCCCAGCTGCAGCTTGGTCCTGGTCTTCTCGATCGTGTAGCCGAGCGTCATGTCCGCGTAAATGATCGGCGGAACTTTCAGGTCGGCCTCCTCTGTCACCTCGCCACCTGCCGGGTTGTGGACCACGATGTGGTGTATGTAGCGCAGGTCGAACATGGCGTCGTAGTTGCCCAGCTTCCACATGCTGCTGACCGTCCCGCGCCACCGCGCATAGTTGCCGAACTGGGTGTTGTAGGTGCCGGCATACTCCGTTGTGGGCGCGCCCTCGTAGGGAGTAATCGCATAGCTGTTGGTGTAGGTCGCATTCAATGCAAACTGGAAGGCGCCCACCGGAGTGTGGGGCAGACCATACTTGACCTCGACGTCGGCGCCGTCGGTGCGCAGTTGACCGAGGTTCACGGTCGTCATCTCGATGTAGTAGATGTTGCCCGCGTTGCTCGAGCTGCCGGAGTAGCGATGAATCAGATCGCAGTAGGCTGCCGCTCCGGTCTTGACGCACTGCTGCACGGTGTAGTTCGGATCCAGCGTGGTGATCAGGTTCGTCAGCTTGTAATGCCAGTCGTCGACGCTGACCGACAGGTTTTCCACGCCGGGAACCTGCAGCACGAAGCCAAAGGTATCCACATACCCGGTCTCGGGCTTCAGGTCGGGGTTGCTGGTGATCAGGCCGGTGATCTGACTGAGACCGGTGCTGGTGGCACCGGAACAGGCCGCCGTGATGTTGGCGTTGGTGCCGGTGTAGCTGGCGCAGTAGCTGTCCGAACTGTAAGTCGCGCTGGTGATGCCCGGGGCACCGTACAGGTCGTTCAGCGTCGGCACCCGGAACACCTGGGAGAAGGTGCCACGCAGCATCAGGTTCGCAACGGGTTTGTATTCGACCTTGAACTGCGACTTGGTGCTGGCGCTGAAGCCGGAGTAGGCCGAACTGCGAACGCCCAGGTCCAGGTTCAACGTCTGGGCGCCGGGCAGATCCTTCAGCACGGGGACGAAGATTTCACCGAAGAACTCGTGATCATTGTAGCTGCCGGCAGAGTTTCCGGTACAGGCCTCCTGGGCCACCTCGCATTCCAGGTAGTCGGTATCGGCCGTGGCCTGAACCAGTGAGTCAGCCTGGAACTCGTAGGACAGCGATCGCACTTCCGCGCCTACCGCCGCGCGCACCGTGCCTGCTGGCAACGCGAACAGTTCACCGTTCAGGTTGACCGCGCCGCTCTTGGTCACGTAGGTGCTGTAGTTGCGGATATCGCTGGAGATGGACTTCAGCGCGGCAATCGTCGCGGCGTCGTCCAGATCGAACATGTTGATGGTGCCGTCGTCGATGGCTTCCTGCAGCTTGGTGTAGTTCACGTAGCCGGAGTAGTCCGCCATCTGATCGAGCCGGTTGTAGCCCAGCGTGGCATCCCATTGCCAGCTGGTGTCCGGAATCGATCCCTTGAGGCCGAAGTTGCTGATGCTGCTGGCTGAATCTGTGGCTGCCGTGCGGTTGCCCAGAGTCAAGAAGCGCGTGCGCAGGTCGTTGTTGGTGCCATCGCTGCCGCCGAAGGCGATGCCGAAGATATTGCCTGTAGCGTCGGCGGGGATGACGATGTTGTCCGCAGTGGCGTCGAAGGGCAGCGGTGCGATCTCATAGCCGGAATGCGTCTTGTTGTAGAGCACGTCGGCATAGGCGGTCAGATCGTCGCTGAGGGCATAGTTCGCGGTCGTGAACAGCGCCCCTCGCTCCTGGGGAGTTTGCAGCAGGTTGTTCGACTGGTAGTTGTAGCCGTCGGAGCTCCCGTAGCAACGGTAGTCGTCCAACGTGGAACCCGTCGTCCCCGCCTTGCGGGTGACGGAGGAGCAATCGATCTGGCCCGTTCCGGTACCGGCCACGGGACTCCCCGTGAGGTATATGCGTCCGTTTGGCACGCGGCTGGAACCGCCCGACGCATAGGCAATGCGGCCAGTGCTGCCGCTGTACAGATACTGGGCGTAGGCAGAGAAGTTGCGCGCGGCGGTGGAGACCTCGTCGATCTTGGTGTAGTTGCCGGAGACCATGATGTCCAGCTTGTCGGTGCTGCCACCCATCAGGACGTTGACCGACCTGGTCTTGCCGTCACCTGCAGTGGTCTGACCGTACTGGCCGCCCACTTCAATGCCGCTGAAGCCCTTGCGCGTGACGATGTTGACCACGCCGGCGATGGCGTCCGAGCCATAGATGGCGCCGGCGCCTTCCTTCAGCACGTCGACGTGATCGATGATGCTCAGCGGAATCTGGTTGAGGTCGACGGCGCCGCTGGCGCCGATGAGGCTGATGCGGCGGCCATTGAGCAGCACCAGGGTGCGGCGCGCATCCAGGCCGCGCAATTCGACGTTCGATTCGCCGAAACCGCCGCCGTTGTTGACGCCAGTGTTCATCGCGCTGCCCGCCACGCTGGGCAGTTGCTGGATCAGATCACCGGTGGTCTGCACGCCGGAGGCGGCGATGGTGGCCTGGCTGATGGTCTGAATGGGACTGGATGTTTCCGAATCGATGGCGCGCGAGATGAGGCTGCCCGTGACGACAACTTCCTCGGTAGTGGTGGATTCGGTGGCGGTCTGGGCCAGTGCGTCGTTGCTGTGGCCGACTGCGCCGGCGGCGCCCGTGGCCATGGCCAGTCGGATTGCGTTCTTCAGTAGCGGTGTAGCGGGCGGAGATTCACTGATCCTGGAATCTTGCATGCAAGCTCTCCCAATCAATTCTGTTGGTGACCCGGGATCTTGCTGGGAGCGCCCTGTCGACACCGAATATCGGGCAACGGGTGGCAAAAGCCCCAGAAAAACCCCAAAAACACAGCGTTCCGGCCCGTTCATTGGAGGTCGGATCCAACGAACATCGAGACCGAAGCTGTTCCCTATCCAGTGGGTCTGAGCCTAATCCCAGCGGTAATAAAAAAACAACAATGTGTTGTTATAGAGCGACGCTGACCGTTATTGGTTATTTTTGTGCAAATCCATACGATTTTTTTATTGATCAGAACTCCGGATATCCATATGGCACATATGAGGCTGAGCATGGGGACGCCAATGCGCCCGCTGGTTTGGAAGGAGATTGCCGGGATTTTTCGCGTTCAATACTGCCGCCTGTGCGTGCTGAAAGCCGGAGCGGTGCCCGCGGGGCTGCGCCCCATAGTTGGGCGGCTTGGGAGCGCAGTCCGGTGCCGCGGGGAACGCCAGCCGGGTAGGTTGAAGAAATTTAATGCCACCGTGGCGTGATGGTCCCATCGACACAGGCGATCCAGCTCCGGATGCGGGGGCGCGGGAGCGCTGTGGCAGGCAATCGACGCCGTTCCAGCCCCGGGGTAAATTGCGGCCATGCTGGAGATTCAAGGTGCGCCCTTCCTGGACAAGTCGGCGCTGATCGGAGGTTGCCTGCGGCTACCGCTGACCGTGGATGCCCTGCGGCTCAGGGGTGAAGTCGAGGCGCTGCCAGCTTCCGTCTGGGGTAATACCGGCGGTCGTGTTGGCGTGCACCGAGTAGCCGAGGCGCTGTTCCTGCGTGGCCACGCGCCGGCCGAAGGCAATCTGCCGGTCGACGATCGCGAGGTGCTGGAACGTCTGCCCTACGTGCGCTGGATCATCAACACGCTGATTCCGGCCAGACCGCTGCGCTGCCTGCTGGCGGCGCTGCCCGGTGGCGCCACCATCGCTCCCCACATCGATCGCGCGCCGTATTTCTCGCAGACGCTGCGCATCCATCTTCCGGTCGTGACCCACGAGAGGGTGTTCATGCTGGCCGGGGAGCACTCCTACATCATGCGGCCTGGCGAGGTCTGGGTGCTGAACAACAGCGGCCGTCACGCCGTCTGGAATGCAGACGACGCCACACGGATCCATCTGATCTGCGACTTCATGCCGGATGATGCCTTGCTGGAGCTGATGGCCAGAGGGCAGCGCGATTGCGGTGTGCCCCTCGATGAGGAAGTGACGGCTCATTTCGCCATGCCCCGCGAGCAGGGGGTCGGCTCAGGCGCATGATTGTCACCAGTCGTTTTATCTTTCTGCATCTTCACAAATCGGGCGGGACATTCGTAAACGAGGCGCTGGCGCGCTTCATGCCTCACGCGCGCCAGATCGGCTATCACCTGCCGCGATCCCTGGCGCCGCCGATCTATGCGCACCTGCCAGCACTGGGCCTGGTGCGAAATCCCTGGAGCTACTACGTTTCCTGGTATTCGTTCCAGGCTCGACGCCAGCAGCCCAATGCCCTGTTTCGCATCATGAGCGACGATCGCCGTCTGGATTTTTCCGGAACGCTGCGCAACCTGCTGCAGCTTGGCACGACTGGGCACTTGTTGGATGAGCTGCTTGCCGCTCTGCCGCCCGTTTACGTGAATCGCGGCATCAATCTGCCCAGCTTCGCGCTTGCGCCCATCCGCGGTTCCAATCTCGGGTTCTACAGCTATCTGTATCGCTACATGTACGACGGCGTCGGTGTTCTGCATGTCGGGCGCATGGAAACCATGCGCGCTGAGCTGGAGAAGATGTTCGAATCGGTAGGCCAGCCGGTCACTCCGGCGTTGTCCAGGTACATTGCCGAGGAGCCGCCCCGCAATGTCTCAGAGCATGGCGGTTATCGTGACTACTACGATGACGCGCTGCGTGACCTGGTCGCGGAATGCGACGCGCTGATCATCCAGCGTCACGGTTACCGCTTCGGAGACTGACTGCACGGGGCGTGGTGGTATCCAGCGTTTGCAGTCTGCGCCACAGCGATTCCAGCGCCGGCATGACCCGCTCAATCCGAGCCGCGTTGCGCTGCCATTTGTCCGGATCGGGCGGCGTATGCGTAAAACGCGACAGCGGCAGGGGGTGATCTATGCGCTGTGCCAGCCTGGCGTCGATCGTCAGCCCCATGAATCCGAACATCCGCTCGACGCTGGCGCGCGGATCCCTGATCAGATCCGCATAGTTCACCGCCATCCAGCGCTCATCCGGCAACCGCCGCAGATCTTCGAGTGCAATGCGATTGGCTGCCTCCCACTGGAAGGCGGCAATCTCCTCCACGGGCCTGCCATCCATGGTCTCCCAGCCCGGCGGCAGCAGCAGCGACCAGGGCCCGGTGAAGCCCGGCAAGCCGTTGTAGGTTTTCCAGCGACCCGAGTGCCAGGCCTCGATGATGCTGCTGAGGTTCTCCCGCGGGTCGCGCCACAGGTAGATAAAACGGGCGTCTGGGAAAATACGGTCGAAGAAGCGGATGCGCAGGGCATTCTTCGGCGTTTTCTCCAGCAGGCGCAGATCCGGATCAAAGGACACGGGCCTGTGCTCGGCATCCAGCAGCCGGGAGTTGATGGTGTCGACAATGCGTTGCGTGACATCCGGGGACGCATGTACCGCCGTCAGCCGATTGGAGTCGACGCCGGGAGCGCCCGGTCGCAACGCTTCGATGTCCTCCACCAGCCAATGCGCTTCGCCGCCCAACGACACCAGCTGCGAACTGGCCGCGAGCGTCTCGAACAGCAGCGTGCTGCCGGAGCGCGGCGCGGCGACGATGAAGATCGGCTGCTTCAGGCGTGCAGGGCGCGCACCGGCCCGGGTGGATGAAGCCAAGCCGCGGCCGGCGGAACTTGCGGCTGCCGCTGCCGACGCCACGGCAAGGCCGGGCAGCGCCGCCCGCAGCAGCCGCCCTTCCAGTACCTTGTGCGCACTGACCCGATTCGTGCGCATCACCAGTCCCTCTCCCAGCGAGCGCGACGCGCCGCGCAGGCGTTCGCGCAATGCCATGAATTGCGGCCAGCCCGATTCTTCCTCACCGTGCACTGTGTACAGCTGGCGCCAGTCGCGACGGAAGGAGTCCAGCAACACCTGATAGCGCAATACCTGTTGCGCCTGATCGGCAGAGTCGGCCGCCGCGATCAGCTCGGCGCGTAGATCCAGCAGCAGCAGATCGACTTCAGCGGGATGCATGACGGAATCGAGCCGGGTGCGCTCGGTCATCGGCATGACTTCATCCAACCGCGCCTCGTAGCGGTGATCGCGCACTGGCGTTGCGTCTGTGCTTTGTGCGACAAACTGCCAGAACGAGGCATCGCCGGTCGTGTCCGCGACCAGATGGATGCGCTCATGGGTGCTGTCATTGACGACGCTGTGGCTGCGCCAGTTGTCGAAGATCCAGGCTTCGCCCGCTGCCATATGCACGGTCTCGTCGCCGCAGGTGAAGCGCACGCCCGGCTGCGTGGTCACGGGGATGTGCAGGCGGACGCGATAGAACCAATGATGGTTGATGTCGGCATGCTCGGGCACGTTCGCATGCGCGGCCAGCCGCATGAGCCGCGACCGGCTCCACACCACGCCAAAGCTGGCCAGCACCTGCCGGATATAGGGGGAGCCAACCAGGTGAGGGGTTGGCTGCATGATGCCATCGACGTCATCATTCTCGCCGCCATCCGCGCTGATCAGGCGCGCCGCCGAATTTCCGGCGATGCCGTTGGGATGTGCCACCCACGCTGCGTCGGGCAGCGCCGCCACTTCGGCGCGCAGCCGCTCGATGTCAAAACGGACCGGCAGTCGGAAAAAAGGGCGGGCGAGGCGCATTTTCTGGCACTAACTCTCGGATGGATGCAGGACGCCCAGTTCGGCGACCAATCGGCTCACCGCCACGCGCTCGACCTCGGTGAGGTACGGATTCCACACGTCGACGATCAACACCACACGCAGCTGATCGCTGCGGTTCCACGCCTCGTGGGCGTAGGTGTCATCGAACACCACCACACGTCCTTCTTCCCACGCATGCAGTTCGCCACCGACGTTCAGAGCGCAGTCGCGGGGCACGATCAGGGGCAGATGGGCAACCAGGCGCGTATTGGTGACGCCATGATGCGGCAGCAGATGCGTGCCTGGTGTGAATATCGAAAAGAGGACTTCCGGGCCGTGTCTGGGGACGCGCGGCAACGGCAGGGAGTCGATCGCTGCCGCGGTGATGGGGCAGGCGCTGCAGTTATCGTCACGGCGCTGGCCGTGCCGGTAGAAGTAGTAACCATTCCAGGTGGGTCTGGCATCGGCGCCGCGCAGATTGGCGCGTTCCAGTTCCTCGCTGAGAAACACCCGTTCACGACCCGCTGCGGAAGGCAGCAGCCGGAGCAGTTCGGCGCGGATGTCGTCGGTGCGCGCTTCCAGCGCGGCTATCCAGGGAAACAGCGCGCGGTCGAGATAGGCGCTGGCCGGCAAGTCGGGAAAGTACAGATAGGTGGGTTGCTGCCTCGGGTCCGGCGGCTGGGGTGTCTCGTCCCGCAGATAGATGCGAATGGAGCTGGCAACACGTGTCAGTGCATCCGCGCCGAACTGGGCTGTCAGCTCCGACAGCACCCGTTCCGCGACGCTGCGCTTGGCGTCCAGAATGAGGCGCACGGCGCGCTCCACCAGCGGCTGAAGATTGCGCGGCGTACTGGCGGGGTCGAGCCATTGGCCGCGCTTCTGGGCGCGCTGCAGCGCCTTGGCGTATTCCTGCAGGGCACTGTTCGGGTCGGCGGTGCGATCCAGGGCGTGGGCCAGATACAGGCGGCCCAGGAAATGTTCGGGCTGCAACGCCAGTGCCCGCTGATAGCTCAGGGTCGCGGGCCCCAGCTCACCTGCTTCGTCATGCGCCCGGCCAAGGTGATAGTGCGACAGGGCGTCCTGCGGATGGGCGCCAACGGCCCGTCGCAGCAGTTCAATGGCCCGGCCGCAATTGCCCGTGCCCAACGAGGCGAGTGCGACGACATTCAGGGCCTCGACATGATCGGGAGATTGGGCCAGCACTTCCCGGTAGGCCCGCTCGGCCTCGGCGATACGGCCGTCCCTCAGGAGTTGCTGCGCTCGCGATATCGCTTCCATGCCGCGGAGGCTAGCGCATTGCATGCCAGAGTTGCACCTGCCCAGCGCGCGCCGGCATTATCATCGGCAAATCATGGCTAACGAACAATTGCGCCATTACGTGCGCGTGTACGACCAGGATCTGGCGCCAGAGCTGTGTGGCCGGCTGATCGATTCCTTCGGCGCGCTGCAGCGCTTTCAGCAGAACAATGGACGCAATGTGCGGCGCGGGCTGGAAGAGTCGGAGTGGACCGAACTGAATGTCACGCGGCTGGCGGATGCCGGCTTCGTCGCGTTGTTTCGCGGGTTCGTGGATCGCGCGCTGGACCGCTACAATCGCGATGTCGGCTTGTCCATTCCCATTCCGAACACTCCCAGCATCGCGGATCTGGTCATGAAACGCTATCGCCCCGGTGGGCAGGAGCGCTTTCAGCTGCATTTCGACGCGATTGCGCACGTGGCCAACCGTTACCTGGTTGTGCTCTGGTATCTGAATGACGTGGCGCAGGGCGGCGAGACCCGTTTCCCCCAGCTGGATCTGTCCATCGCGCCCAAGGCAGGCCGGCTGCTGGTGTTCCCGCCGTACTGGATGTATCAGCATGACGGGGCGCCGCCCATATCGGGCGACAAGTACATCCTGTCCACCTATCTGCTGTTCAACGCTGCTTCGGAGTCCGCAGTTCAGGTCGAGCAGTGATCGATTGAGGATCTTCAATCCGTGTCGGCGAATACGGGTGCCATGATCCGGCGGTTATCATCAATCGGCGGCTGATCGCCATGCCGCGTGCGCGACCGCGCAACAGCGACAGGACCAGACTGTTGCTGTCTTACAACAACACATAATTGTCTGCTACATAAATTTCAGACTAAGCTCGACCAACTCAATTCAGGGGAGCCAAGCACAGAACCTTAATAAGGGGAGCGACGTATACCGCTCTGTCTGGTTGCGAGGGGCAACGGGCAGGGTGCAGGTGACGATTCGTCCACTGTCCAAACTTTTTACAAGGATGCAAAAACGCGTATGAGTGTCACATTCATGAAGACATCTGACGTCCGCATACGTAACGCAAGGAGAGCCGCCACGCTGGGAGCGTTGGTCCTTGCCGTCACATTCGCACCACACGCATTCGCCCAGAGTACAGTCGGATCCATCTACGGCGATGCCCAAACCGCCGGAGATACCATCACCATCACCAGTCAGCAGACTGGTCTCACCCGTACTGTGACCGCTGGCGCCGATGGAAAGTTCACTTTCCCGCAGCTTCCTGTGGGCACATACGCCGTCACGGAAAACAACAACGGCGCCAGCGTGGGTAATCCGCAAGTCGTCAGCGTGAGTGCCGGAATGGGTTCCGCGGTGAGCTTCAGCGCCAAGGTGGAAGAGATCGTGGTGACCGGCTCATCGCTGATCTCGCCGATCGACGTCAGCACGGCTCAAGTATCGTTGAGTTATACCGCCGAGCAGCTCCAGCAATTGCCCGTACCCAAGGACGTTACTGGTGTTGCCTTGTTGGCGCCGGGTACCGTGCGTGGCACTGCCTCTGCAGATGCCGGTGCCGATGGCCGGACCTATGCCTCGCTGGCATCCTTCGGCGGGTCGGGAATCTCCGAAAACACCTATTACATTAATGGTTTCAATGTCACCAATCTGTATCAGAACACCTCCTATGCGCAGTTGCCATGGGCGGCCATTGCATCCGAGCAGGTCATTACCGGTGGTTATGGTCCGGAATACGGTATGGCAACTGGCGGAGTGCTGAGCGTCCAGACCAAGAAGGGTACCAATACCTGGCAAGTGGGTGGTCAGATCACCTGGGATCCCGATTCCCTGCGCAGCAGCAGCCCGCGGACCTATAGCAAGGGCAATGCCGACGAAGCTTCCTCTCCCTACCAGGACTACTCAAAGGACTCTGACGGCGCTGCACGCTACGATCTGTGGGCGGGCGGTGCCATCATTCCGGACAAGCTGTTCATTTACGCAGCGGCCGAATTCAGCAAGGAGGACGTGACCAACTACCCGAATTCGTATTACGGCGGCAATGTCCAGTCCAAGACCACCAAGAAGCCCTTTGGTCTGGTCAATATCGACTGGAACATCAATGACCGCAATGTTCTGGAGTTGACTGGAATCCAGGACGAGACCAAGGATTCCACGGCCGTGTACCAAGGCGAGCCAGATGCCGCGGGCTGGTATCAGAAGGGATCGTATTCCGGCACCGACTACGTCAAGACGGGTGGCTGGATCGGCATCGCCAAGTACACCAGCAATATCACGGACGACCTGAGCCTGTCGTTGCAGTATGGTCAGATGCATTCCGACAATGAGGAATACATCATCCAGGCTGATGGTACCAAAGTGACCTACAACGGCGTACTCGGTGATCTCAACCAGTCCGGTTGTCCTGCCGTCACCTACACGCCCACATGGACCGCTGCACATCCTGATGCTGCCGTGCCGAACTGCTACACGACGGGAAACGTAGGAATTCCCAATGGCCTCGATACTCGCAAGGCAGGTCGCGCAGACGTGTCATACAAGCTCGATCTGCCCCTGTCGCTGTTCGCCCAGCATACCTTTAGCGCTGGCTATGACTTCGACCACTGGTCGAGCTTCGCCGGTGAGTCCCGCGTCGGCGGCGCCTCCTATTCCTATTACTCGGGCACCTGCTCGGCGAGTTCTTCGGGCTGTAATCTGTATACGACAGCCGATCCGTACGTGGGCGACTATGTGCGTGCCACGGTGTTCCAGACTTCAGCGGAAGGTTCCGTACACAGCAGCTCCTTCTATCTGAAGGACGACATACAGGTGACCAAGAATCTGTTGCTGCAGTTGGGCGTGCGCAACGACAGCTTCGACAACATCAATGGCGCCGGACAGACCTATGTCGAGCAGAAGAATATCTGGCAGCCACGACTCGGTTTTGCATGGGATATGTCGGGTGATGCGAAGTCGAAGCTGTATGGCAGCTATGGCATCTACACCAACCCGATCACGGCGGGTGTGGCAGTGCGTGGCGCCAGCGCGTCGCTCTATTGTCGTCAATTCTGGACTTACACGGATATCGACTCGGTCACCGGCCACCCCACGCTGGGTACCGCTCTGTCGGACGGCAAGTACTGTTTCAATGGCGAGACCGGCGAAACTCCCGCCGCTGGAACGTTCGCGTCCAGCACTTTGTCCCCGACCAAGAATCAGGAATTCATCCTGGGATTCCAGCAGACCGTCGCCGACGGCTGGACCGCCGGTATCCGCGCTACCTATCGCAACCTGTTGTCGACCATCGATGATTATTGCGATTTCCGCGGCTTCTACGCATGGGCCGAGGACAATGGTGTCGGCACTGACGGCTTGGACAGTTACATAGCCAAGTATGGCGCCGCGCCGTGTTTCATCGTCAATCCAGGCCAGTCCAACACACTGCGCTTCGATGTCACGGGTAGCGGTGCTCTCACAACCATGAAGGTGACGCCGGCGGAGATGGGCTTGCCCGCGGCCAAGCGGCGTTATCTCGGCGTGGATCTGACACTGGAGAAGGCATGGAATGACAAGTACTACGCGCAGTTCTCCTACACGTGGTCACACAACTACGGGAATACCGAGGGTACTTCCAACTCTGACAACAGCCAGACCGACATTGGCACGACGCTGAACTTCGACTATCCGCAGATCATGGAAGGTGCGTTTGGCGATCTGCCCAATGACCACCGGCACACCTTCAAGATCCTGGGCGCCTATCGGGTTGCTTCGGAGTGGGTCATGGGTGGCAACTTCACGTTGCAGACCGGCAAGCCCATCAACTGCATCGGCTTTGACCAGGATGCGGATGCGGCCGACAATGATCTGGGTGGTGGCGGATACGGTGCGGTGTATCACTACTGCAATGGTCAGCTGGTTCCGCGCGGTACGGTGGGACGCACGCCTACGCTCGTCAACATCGATCTTGCAGCTAGCTATTCTCCGCGTTTCGCGCCCGGACTGACGGGGCAGATCTCGGTGTTCAACGTGCTCAACAGGAGCACCGTGATCGGCGTGGACGAGTATGGCGAGGATGATGGTGGCAATGCGCTGGGCTCTTATCTGACAGCTTCAGCGTATCAGCCGCCGCGCTATGTCGAATTGAGCGTGAAATATCAGCTCGACTTCGGGAAGTAGCCGAGGTGCGGCATCCGCATCTGCGGATGCCGCCTACAAAAAAAGCCGCCGGAAGATGATTCCGGCGGCTTTGTTTTGGCCGTAAAAGGCGCGGATCGGCGCTATTGCTGCAGCGAAGTGCGCACGAACTGCACGCGGCGGTTCTGGGCGCGGCCGTCGGCGGTCTTGTTGTCCGCCACCGGCTGGCTTTCACCGTAGCCGCGGGTTTCGAGGCGGCTGCCGCTGACACCCTTGCCCACCACATAGGCCTTCACCGCGTCGGCGCGGGCCTGCGAGAGCTTCAGGTTGTAGGCATCGCTGCCCACGCTGTCGGTGTGGCCTTCCAGTGTGCCGTGGGCCGAGGGCACTTCATTCAGGAACTGCACGAAGCGATCCAGTTCGCCGTAGGAGTCCGGCCGGATCGTCGCGGAGTTGGTGTCGAAGTTCACTTCGAGCTTCACGGTCAGGCCGCAACCGACGGCGTCGACCTTGTCACCTGCCGGCGTGTTCGGGCAGCGATCGGCACTGTCGGGCACGCCGTCGTGGTCGCTGTCGAGCGGGGGAGCAGGCGGTGCGGCCACGGGGGCCGGCGGGGCGGGCGGAGCGGCGACCACGGGAGCCGGAGGCGGAGCGGGCAGCGGTGCAGCCGCCACCACGGGGGCTGCGCCGCCAAAGGCGAGGCGCAGGCCGAGGCCGGCGTACGTGTCCCACTTCAGGCCGTCGATACGCTGGATCTTGTCCAGGCGCGAGCCGGCTTCGCCCAGCAGCTGCACCTTCCAGCTCTGGCCGCCGAACAGATCGGCCGTCAGGCCGGCGCCCAGCTTGCCGCCCGGGTTGTTGCTGTCAAAGTTGGTGTCGCGGAACTTGGTGGTCAGCGCGGTGATGCCGAAGCCGATGAACGGGCTGATGGCGCCGTCACGGTTGAAGACGCGGTTGAACGTCAGGTCGACGCCGCGGATGGCCACCTTGCCGACCTGCGGGCTGTCGTGATTGGTCTCGGCGTAGCCCAGCTCGGCATCCCAGCCTTGGGAGAGCGCCGTGCCCAGCGCGACATGGAAGTTGGTGTCTTCACGGGCACCGGCAATGTCATTGTCCGGATTCACCCACAGCCCTTCCGGGGCGATGTAGTAGCTGCCGACGGGGGCGCCGGCTTGCGCGCCGGCCGCAGCCAGCGCGGCCAGGGTGGCCGCAGCGAACAGAGAGGATTTTTTCATTAGGGGCTCCACTATCTTTGTTGTCTGAATCACACAAAACCGTTGCGGCACGTCGCAGCAAATTCGGTTCGTGCGTCCCGGTATTCTACCCGAAATCACCTGGATCATTGTCAGTCGATGCCGCGATGTTGCGTAGGAGCAACGCTAATCCGGCGGAGCGGGCAATCAATTCGGCAGCGTGCGCGCCAGCACGTCACCTTCGCGGATCCCGCGTCGTGCGCATTCGCCTCCCGGCAGCTCCAGTACCGAGGCCACCGGAAGGGGGTAGCTGATGATGGCCAGCGATTCGGGGGTGGCATTGGCGTGGATGTGGGCAATGTGGCCGTCGGCAGCGACGAACAGCATGTCCAGCGGGATCAGGGTGTTCTTCATCCACATGCTGAGCACGGCCGGCGGCGTCTGCGGGAACAGCATGCCTGCGTCATGCGGCAGCTTGCGCACGAACATCAGACCCTGTTCCTGGCGCGCCGGATTGTCGGCGATGCGCACCTTGAAATGCTCGACGCCCTGCGCGGTACGGATCTCCATGCGATCCAGCGGCCAGGTGGTGATGTCTTCGCTGGCCGGCGTGTCTCGTGCCTGGGCGCCGGGCATGGCGCTCAAGGACAGCAGCAGCGCCGCGAGCCATGCACAGCCTTTCATAAGTGATCCTTTTCCTCGGTGTCGATACGCGCGCGAAAATCGAAACGCTCCACCCACAGCTGTGCGCTGCGATCCAGTGTCGCGGCCGGGCCGATGCAGAAGCCGCGGGCCTGCACCAGCCACACATGAGCATTGGCCGGCTCCTGCTGCTGCGTCAACGTCTCGGTCTGGCACTTATCATCCCCCAGCGTGCTGAACAGACGCTGACCCACGGAATCGATGACGGTGACGTTGGTGGCGATGTTGTGCGCTTCGGCGGTACCCGGCGCGCTTGCCAGGCCAAACACCAGCTGCAGGCTGCGGCCCTGTGCATCGAGCGGGCCGCTCAGGCTGACGCGGATGCCCGAACCGTCGGGCCGCGCACCACCGGTGCAGGTGATGAGCGCATCGGGCCAGTCGAGCTCGGCGTCGATGGCGCCACGCAGGCGCGCCTTGAGCATGCCGCTGCCATCGGCAATGCAGTGGGTGGGGCTGGCGGCGGCGGTGGCTTTCGCGGGTGCGCGCGAACCGCAGGCAGGCAGCAGCAACAGCGGGCCTGCCAGCAGCAGGCCCCGGTACAGGGGGTCGGGCATAGTGCGGCAAGTGTAACGGCTGGGCAGTGAGCCCTGCACGGTGGGCGCGCGGCAGCGGCTGTTAGAATCGCCGCCTTCAAGTTGCGGCCACGGGTGCCGTTGCAGGGTGCGCATGAGCAAACAGATCATTGAAATCACACCCATTATTCCCGAATCGCTGCAGCGTCTGACGGAACTGGCCGCGAATCTCTCCTTCAGCTGGCACCGCCCCACGCGCGCGCTGTTCGAAGACCTGGATGCCGAACTCTGGGAGCAGGTGAATGGCAATCCGCGCCTGATGCTCCGCTGCATCGAGCAGGCGCGTCTCGACCAGGCCGCCGCCGATGCCGAATACAGGGGGCGCTACCAGAAGGTGACGGCCTCGTACGACGCCTATCTGGCGGCGCCGGGCCCTGCCAACCAGCCGCAGATCGCCTACTTCTGCGCCGAGTATGGTTTCCACGAGAGCTTCCCGATCTATTCGGGCGGTCTGGGCATCCTGGCCGGCGATCATTGCAAGGCTGCCAGTGACGAGGGCCTGAACTTCGTCGCCATCGGTCTGCTGTACCGGCAGGGTTACTTCACGCAGGAAGTGGACAGCGACGGCGTGCAGCATCCGCGCTATGCCGACACCGATCCGCGCGACCTGCCGGTGGAGCCGGTGCGCGACGCGAGCGGCGCCTGGGTGGGCGTGGCGGTACGCATCGGCGATCGCGATGTGTGGGTACGCATCTGGCGCGCGCTGGTCGGCCGCGTCACGGTTTATCTGCTCGACACCAACGGCAGCGAGAACGCGCCGGCGGATCGCGACATCACCTATCGCCTGTATGGCGGTGACGAATCCATGCGCATCCGCCAGGAGATGGTGCTGGGCATCGGCGGCCTGCGCGCGCTGCGGCGCCTGGATATCAAACCGGATGTCTGCCATATCAATGAAGGCCATGCCGCCTTCCTGATCCTGGAGCTGGTGCGCGAGGGCATCGAGCGCGGACTGCAGTTCGACGCAGCGCTGGAAGCCACGGCCGCACAGTGCGTGTTCACCACGCACACGCCGGTGGCGGCGGGCCACGACGCCTTCTCGCATGATCTGTTCCGCAGCTACTTCACCAGCTACCTGCAGCTCTCGCACATGCCCATCGAGCGCGTGCTGGAGCTGGGGCGCGCGGCGCAGGCACCGTACAGCTTCAACATGACGCACCTGGCGCTGCATGGCGCACGGCGCGTGAACGGCGTGAGCCGCATTCATGGCGCAGTGTCGCAGCAGCTGTGCGCCGAGCACTGGCCGGAAGTGCCGCCCGCCGAGAATCCGGTCGGCTACGTGACCAATGGCGTGCACGTGCCGACCTTCCTGGCCGAAACCTGGGTGCGCTATTTCGAGAAGGCGCTGGGCGACGACTGGCGCGATCATTTGTCCGAATCCGTGTGGTGGCGACGCCTGGAGGCGCTGTCCGACCACGACTACTGGCGCACGGCGCAGGAGGCCAAGGCGCGCATGCTCGAGGGCGTGCGGCTGCGCCTGCAGCGCGAGTACCGCCGCAAGGGCCTGAGCATGGCGCAGCTCAATCGCATCACGCGGCTGCTCGATCCGCAGCGGCCGGATGTGCTCACCTTCGGTTTTGCGCGCCGTTTCGCCACCTACAAGCGTGCCGCGCTGCTGCTGCGCGACCGCGCACGGCTGGCACGCCTGATCGGCGAATCGGAGCGGCCGGTGCTGTTCGTGTTCGCCGGCAAGGCGCATCCGGCCGATCAGCCGGGCCAGCAGGTGCTGCGCGAGATCAAGCAGTTGATGCTGACGCCGGAGTTCGCCGGCAACGTCCTCTTCCTCGAGGACTACGACATCCAGCTGGCGCGCTGGCTGGTGTCGGGCGTGGACGTGTGGCTGAACAATCCGATCGCGCCGCTGGAAGCCAGCGGCACTTCGGGCATCAAGGCGGCGATCAACGGCCGCCTGAACCTCAGCATTCTCGATGGCTGGTGGGCCGAAGCCTGCGACGGCGAGAACGGCTGGGGCATTCCGCCGGCGCATGTGCAGGATGAGGGCCGGCGCGATCAGCTCGATGCCGACCAGATTCTCGATTGCATCGAGCAGGAAGTGCGGCCGCTGTACTACGCGCGCAACGAGGCCGGTTATTCGCCCGAATGGGTGCGCCGCTGCAAGCACGCGCAGGCCACGGTGATTCCGGCCTTCAACATGCGGCGCACCGTCGGCGACTACTTCCAGGGGCTGTATGCGCCGGCCGCTGCCCAGCATGCCGCGCTCAGTGCTGATGGCGATGCCATGGCGCGCCAGCTGGCGCAATGGAAGGAACATGTGCGCCAGTGCTGGCCGCGCGTGACGCTGCGGCGCCTGTCCGATCCGCCGCGCGAGTTGAATCGCCTGAGCCGCCTGCAGTGGCGCATCGCCGCCGCATTGAATGGTCTGCAGCCGGGTGATGTGGAAGTAGAGTTCGTGGCCCAGCGCATCGTGCCGCAGGTGTGCGGCGATCCTCCGGCGCTGGCGTCCTTCCGTCCCGGCTGCGTCGGCGATAGCTGGCGTACCCCGCTTGCGCCCACCGGCGAGACGGACAGCGACGGCTCCATTGTCTACGCGCTGGATGCCCAGCCGCCGGCTTCCGGCCAGTTCGAGGCGACGGTGCGGGTGCGGCCGGCGCATCCGGGGCTGGCGCATCCGCTGGAGATGGGGTTGCTGCGGATGCTCTGATCCCTCTTGACCCGGGGCGTTTTCCGACTACTCGCGCCTGAGGATCAGCGCGCCCAGTGGCGGCAGCCGGATCTCGATGCTGCAGGGCTGGCCGTTCCAGCCCTCCACGCGTGCCTGGGCGGCGCCGTTGCCGACGTTGCCGCCGCCGTAGTGGCTGGAATCGGAATTGAAGACTTCGCGCCAGGTGCCGTCGCGCGGCACGCCGATGCGGTAGGCATCGCGGGGCACCGGCGTGAAGTTCAGCACCACCAGCATCTCGCTGTACTCGTCGCGGCGCACGTAGCTCAGGATGGATTGCGAGGCGTCATTGCAGTCCACCCACTGGAAACCGCGCGGTTCGAACTCGAAGCGATGCAGCGCCGGCTCGCGCGTGTACAGCCGGTTCAGATCGCCGATCAGGTGCTGCACGCCGCGGTGCTCACCATGCTCCAGCAGCCACCAGGGCAGCGCGCCGCGGAAGTCCCATTCCCACGGGTGCGCGATCTCGCCGCCCATGAACAGCAGCTTCTTGCCGGGGAAGGTCCACATCCAGGTGTACAGCAGGCGCAGGTTGGCCATCTGCTGCCAGCGATCGCCGGGCATGCGGCCGAGCAGCGAGCGCTTGAGGTGCACCACTTCGTCATGCGACAGCGGCAGGATGAAGTTCTCGCTGTAGGCATACATCATCGCAAACGTCAGGCGGTTGTGATGATGCTGGCGGTAGATCGGGTCTTCCTTGAAGTAGCTGAGCGTGTCGTGCATCCAGCCCATGTTCCACTTCATGGAGAAGCCCAGACCGCCCATGTCCGTGGGGCGCGAAACCATGGGCCAGTCGGTGGATTCCTCCGCCATGATCACCGTGCCCGGCGAGCGCGCATGGGTGGTGGCGTTGAGCGCGCGCAGGAAGTCGATGGCTTCCAGGTTCTCGCGGCCGCCGTGGCGGTTCGGCACGTAGTCGCCCTGACGGCCGAAATCCAGGTAGATCATCGAGGCCACGGCGTCGACGCGCAGGCCGTCGAAATGGAACTCCTCCAGCCAGTAGCAGGCGCTGGAGAGCAGGAAGGAGCGCACTTCGTGGCGCTCGTAATTGAAGATCAGCGTGCCCCAGTCGCGGTGTTCGGCCTTGCGCGGGTCCTGATATTCGTACAGCGCGCTGCCATCGAAGTTGGCCAGGCCATGCGCATCGCGCGGGAAGTGCCCCGGCACCCAGTCCAGCAGCACGCCGATGCCGGCATGGTGGCACAGGTCGATGAATTCGCGCAGCTCGTCGGGAGAGCCATAGCGGCTGGTGGGGCAGAAATAACCGGTGGTCTGGTAGCCCCAGGAGTCATCCAGCGGATGCTCGGTGAGCGGCAGCAGCTCGATATGCGTGAAGCCGGTCTCGCGCACGTACGGGATCAGCTCCTGCGCCAGTTCCCGGTAGGTATAGAAGCGCCCGTCGGCGTGGCGGCGCCAGGAGCCGGCGTGCACCTCATAGATGCTCATCGGCGCATGCAGCCAGTTGCGCCGGGCGCGCGCCGTCATCCAGGCCTCGTCGCGCCACACATGGCCCTGGGCGGTGACTACCGAGGCCGTGGCCGGCCGGCCTTCACTGGCGCGCGCGTACGGATCGGACTTCAGCATCACGTGCCCGCCGTTGCGGGCGCGCAGTTCGAACTTGTAGATGTCATTGACGGCCAGGCCCGGGATGAACAGTTCCCAGACGCCGCCGCCGCCCATGGCGCGCATGGGATAGAAGCGCCCGTCCCAGTTGCAGAACGGACCGACCACACTGACGCGCTCGGCCTCCGGCGCCCAGACGGCGAAGCGCACGCCGTCGACGTCGTCCACGCGAATCGGCCAGGCGCCCATGAAACGCCATGCACTGACATGCGTGCCTTCGCCGAAGGACCAGAGATCTTCTGCACCAATTGTGGGCGCAAAACTGTACGGGTCGACACGCTCATGCGTGTAACCGTGGCTGTCGGTCCGGCGCAGCAGCGGGTGCTGCGGCAGGGAGTGGCCGGCAGGAATTTCAGCTGCGAAAAAATCGCTGTCCGGGACACGCGCCAGCTCGATGCCATCCACCCACGCCTGCTGCGTGGTCGGTAGATGAGCCAGCGTGCGACGCCGCCCGGTTGCATCGGAATGCACGCCGAGAATGCTGTGCGGATCATGATGGCGTCCGGCCGCAATCCGGTTGAGCTCCGCGGTGATGGATTGCAGCCACTGCATGTGCGATCGATGTCCGTTTGTCATGCGCTGGACGTACTATACTCGTCGCATCCGCGTCATAAGTAGCGTGCCATGCCAAAACAACAGTCGCGCGTCTCATCGGGTCGATATGTCAGCCGCCTGACCAGCGGTGCGCTGGCAGTGGTCATGGCGGGCGGACGCGGCGAGCGCCTGAAGGATCTCACTGCCCATCGCTGCAAGCCGGCGACCCCCTTCGGCGGCAAGTTCCGCATCATCGATTTCGTGCTTTCCAACTGCGTCAATTCCGGCATCCGCCAGATCTACCTGATGACGCAATACAAGGGCCAATCGCTGATCCAGCATGTGCATCGCGGCTGGAACTACCTGCGCGGCGAGTTCGGCGAATTCGTCGACGTGGTGCCGGCGCAGCAGCAGAGCGGCAAGCACTGGTACCGGGGGACGGCGGACTGCGTGTATCAGAACCTGGAGCTGATTCGTCACAACCGTCCCAAGCACGTGCTGGTTCTGGCGGGCGATCACATCTACAAGATGGACTACGGCCCGATGATCGCCTATCACGTGGAGAAGGGCGCGGACATCACCGTGGGCGTGGTCGAAGTGCCGGTGGATCGCGCGCGCGAATTCGGTGTGCTGTCGGTCACGGAATGGAATCGCGTCACCAAGTTCACCGAAAAGCCGGCCAACCCCGAATCCATTCCCGGTCGCGACGGCACGGCGCTCGCTTCCATGGGCATCTACGTATTCAACGCCCGGCTGCTGGAAAAACTGCTGGTCGAGGATGAGGCCGACGAGGCATCCGCGCACGATTTCGGCAAGAACGTCATTCCGGCCGCCATCGACAAGCTGCAGGTGTTTGCCTACCCGTTCACGGACGTCAAGACGCGCGCCCAGAACTACTGGCGCGACGTTGGCACGGTTGATGCTTATTACGAAGCCAATATCGAACTGGTGCACGTGGCGCCCGAGCTGAACCTGTATGACGAAGAATGGCCGATCTGGACCTACCAGCTGCACCAGCCGCCGGGCAAGTTCGTGCTCGACGAGGAAGGCAGGCGCGGCATGGCGGTGAACTCCATGGTGTCAGGCGGCTGCATCATCTCCGGCGCCTTCGTGAACCAGTCCCTGCTGTTCTCGAACGTGCGCATCGACGAGCGCTCCAACGTGTTCCGCTCGGTGATCCTGCCGGGCGTCAAGGTCGGCGCTGGCTGCGACATCCGCAGCGCCATTCTCGATGAGGGCTGCGAAGTGCCGGATGGCATGCAGATCGGCGTCGATCATGGCGCCGACCGTGAACGCTTCCACGTGACCGACAGGGGCGTGGTGCTGGTCACCCCCGACATGCTGCAGAAACTGGTGACACCGACGGCATGAACCAGCCACAGCGATTCCCGGTGGTGCTGCTCTGGCACATGCATCAGCCGCACTACAAGGACGCGCTGTCGAACCAGTACATCCTGCCGTGGACCTACCTGCACGCCATCAAGGACTACGTGGACATGGCGGCGCACCTGGAGGCCAATCCGGGCGCGCGCGCGGTGGTGAACTTCACGCCGGTGCTGATCGAGCAGCTCGAAGAGCTGGCCGATCGCGTCACACTGCATCTGGCCAAGGGCACCGAGTTGCCCGATCCGCTGCTGGCCATGCTGGGCAGCGCGCCGCTGCCGCAGGATGCGGCCACGCGAATGACGCTCGTGAAAGCCTGCCTGAAGGCCAATCGCGAGCGGCTCATCGATCCCTATCCGGCCTTTGCGCGGCTGGCCGAGCTGGCCGGGTTGTTCGGCAGCAGCGAGAACATCGCCTACGTTTCCGACCAGTACCTGCGCGACCTGGCGGTCTGGTACCACCTCGCCTGGTTGGGCGAGACGGTGAAGCGTGGCAATGCGCGCGTGGCTGCGCTGATGGAGCGGCAGCGCGATTTCACGCCGCAGCACTGCCGCAGCCTGCTGGAGCTCATCGGCGAACTGCTGGTGGGCGTGATCCCGCGCTATCGCCGCCTGGCCGAGCAGGGGCGCTGCGAACTGGCGGTGTCGCCGTATGGCCACCCCATTTTGCCGCTGCTGCATGATTTCAACGCGGCGCGTGAATCCAACCCCGGCAGCGCACTGCCGCGCGCGCCGGCGTATCCCGGCGGGGATGAGCGCGCGGAATGGCATATGCGCGAGGCCGTGCGCGTGTTCGAACGCGCCTTCGGTCGCAAGCCGCGTGGCTGCTGGCCGTCGGAGGGCGCCATCAGCGCCAGCACGCTGCAGCTCATCGATCGTTGCGGCTTCGACTGGCTGGCCACGGGTGGCGCCGTGCTGCATGGCTGTCTGGCTGCGGTGCCGCCGGGCGGCGAGCGTGACGGCGTGATGCCCGAGTCGCATGGCTGGAGCGTGCCTGGCCAGCGGCTGAGCTGTTTCTTCCGGCACGACGATCTGTCCGACACCATCGGCTTCGTCTATTCCAAATGGCATGGCGACGATGCCGTGCGTCACTTCGTCCAGCAGCTGGAGAACGCCGCCAAGCACGCCCAGCATCATGGCGGACAGCTGCTGCTGATCGCGCTGGATGGCGAGAACGCCTGGGAATACTACCCGTTCAACGGTTTCTACTTCCTGCAGGGTCTGTACGCCGCGCTGGCCAGTCATCCCTGGCTGCAATTGCAGACACTGAGTGAATACGTGGACAGCGGCGCGCGTTCGTTGCCGCTGCAGGCCGTGGTTGCCGGCAGCTGGGTGCACGGCACGCTGGCCACCTGGATGGGCGATCGCGACAAGAATGCCGGCTGGGATCTGCTGGTGGAAGCCAAGCAGGCGGTCGACAAGGTGCTCGCGGCGCGTTCCCTCAGCGGCGCGCAGCGCCAGCGCATCGAGCGCCAGCTGGCGTTGTGCGAGAGTTCCGACTGGTTCTGGTGGTTCGGCGATTACAACCCCTCCGAAGCCGTGCAGGACTTCGACATGCTGTATCGCCATCAACTGGCGCTGCTGTACCAGTTGCTGGGCCAGACGCCACCGGCTTCGCTGTCGCAGCCCTTGTCCACCGGACGCCGTGTTGCCGCCGGTGAACGTGACACCGCCGAGGTGGCCGGTGTCATGCGGCGCGCGCACGAATAGCGATGTCCATGCGTCTGCCGGTCCTGGATCGCCGCCGCTCTGGTGTGCTGCTGCATCCGACGGCGCTGCGCCATGAGCGCGGTGCGCTGGGTGCGGCGGGCCGCGCCTTCGTCGACTGGCTGGCCGACGCCGGTTTCAGTGTGTGGCAGGTGCTGCCGCTGGGGCCGACCGGTGCGCCGGCGGGCGTCGAAGGCTCGCCGTACTGGGCGCGCTCGGATTACGCCGGCAACACCGCGCTCATCGATCCGCAGGAGCGTCCCGATCCGCAGACCGAAGGCGATGATCTGCGCGCCTTCATCGCGCGCGAGGCCTGGTGGCTGGAAGACTATGTGCTGTTCGAGGCCATCAGCGCCGAACAGGGCGGCAAGCCCTGGTGGGAATGGCCGGTGCCGCTGCGCGATCGCGATCCGCAGGTGTTGCGTCTGGCGGCCTGGCGTCTGGAAGCGCCGCTGCAGAAGCTGCGCGTCGAGCAGTGGGTGTTCGCGCGCCAGTGGCAGGCGCTGCGCGACCATGCCGCCGCACGTGGCGTGCGACTGTTCGGGGATCTGCCCATCTACGTGGCGCCGGATTCGGTCAGCGTCTGGTCGAACCGCCGCCAGTTCCAGCTCGAAGAGAATGGCCGCAGCCGCGCCGTGGCCGGCGTGCCACCCGATTACTTCGCCGCGGACGGCCAGCTATGGGGCAATCCACTGTATGACTGGGCGGTGGGCCGCGCCGACGGCTTCGCGTTCTGGCGCGCACGTGTGGGGCAGCAGCTGACGCGCTTCGATCTGGTCCGCATCGATCACTTCCGCGGTCTGGCCGGCTACTGGTCGGTGCCGGCCGGTGCGCAGACGGCGCGCGAGGGCGCGTGGGTGTCGGCGCCGGGTGTGCAGCTGTTCGAGACCCTGCAGCGCGAACTGCCGGATCTGCCCTTCGTGGCCGAGGATCTCGGTGTCATCACGCCGGACGTGGATGCCCTGCGCCAGCGCTTTCATCTGCCCGGCATGCGCGTGCTGCAGTTCGGCTTCGACGGTTCGGGCAGCAATCCGCATCTGCCGCACAATTTCAGTGTCGATACCGTGGCGTACAGCGGCACGCATGACAACGACACCACGCTGGGCTGGTATGCCGGGCTCGATGCCGGTGCCGCCGCGCAGGTGAACGACTATCTGCGTTGCAACGCCGCCGAGATGCCGCAGGCGCTGCTGCACGCCACGCTGGCCTCCGTAGCCCGGCTCGCCATCGTTCCGGCGCAGGATCTGCTGGCGCTGGGCAGCGCGGCGCGCTTCAATGTACCCGGCACGGCCAGCGGCAACTGGCAGTGGCGGCTGCCGCCGCAGTCGCTGGGTGCGGAACTTGCGGCGCGCTACGCCCATCTAAACCACATCCTGGGGCGCATGTAGCCCCGGCGTTGTCCGTGAATCAAGCGGGGGGATCGCAATGCGCAAGTGGCTGGGCGCGCTGGTGGCCGGTGTGGCAATGCTGAGTGGTTGCGCATCGTTGCTGCCCAAGCTCGAGGCGCCGAAACTCGATGTGGCCGGCATCGCCTGGAAGGGCGGCTCCATGAGCCGGCAGAAGATCACCGTCACGCTGAAGGTCAGCAATCCCAATGACCGTCAGATCAGCGTCAGCAGCATCGACTGCCGGATCGCGGTGGCCGGTCATGACTTCGCTTCCGGTGCGACCGCCAAGGCCTTTGTGGTGCCGGCACTGGGCGACACGCAGTTCGATCTGGATCTGACGGCCGATCTGGTCACGGCGCTGCAGGTGCTGGCCGAGGAGCAGAACTCCAGGGACATCGCTTACCGCCTCACCGGCGAGCTGCATCTGGCCGCAGGCCTGCTGCGCAATGTGCCTTTCACCAAGGATGGCCGCATCGCGCTGCGCAAGTAGCGCACCCCTATGCGGTGAGCCTTGCGGCCAAAGGCGCCCGTCTTCAGGTCAACCAGGGCGCCAGGGCTGCGCGCCAGGCTGCCAGTTTGTGTTGCGCATTCATCTCTGCATGCGCCGGGCTGGTGGAGGGCAGGCGCCTCAGCGTCAGGGTTGATCCCGCGAGCTGCGGCAGCACCTGACGGCGGAAGTAAGTCTCGGCCGTCGTGCCATTGAAAAACACCTGCTCGATGTGCGGATGCGCTGCAAAGAAAGCAGCGAAGTCGTTCACCCGGTGCGAGTCGCGTTCGATGGCTGAATCCAGGCTGCCGCTGCGACGACAGACATCCAGGACATCCCACAATGCAATGCCGCCGCGCTTCAATGCCGCCGTACGTTGCGCATAGCTGGCATCAGGCGCAACTTCCAGCAGCGCGGTCATGATGGGCCAGAAGGCATTGCGCGGGTGCGCGTAGTAGCGCCGCGCGACCAGCGAGGCCACGCCCGGCATGCTGCCCAGGATCAGAACCCGTGCGTCGCGCGCGGCGACAGGCGGGAAGCTGCGGACGGGGTCGCCTGCGGTGGTCGCCTTCATCGGAGTCGCCAGCGCGTCGTCGCTGTGGTTCGCGCCTGCGCGGGCTCTCAGCCCTTGCGGGCCGGCTGCGCGGCTTCGCGGGCGCGGATCAGATCCAGCACCTCCTGCAGCAGCTTGCGCATGGCATCGCCGGCGGTGCGGCCATTGCCGGCCAGGATGGCATCGGAGATCTTCCTGTGGTCCGCCACGCTGGCCAGCCGCACGCCCTTGTAGCGGTTGGTGGTGCGAATCGAGAAGCGCAGTGCCGTGACGATCAGTTCACGCAGTTGCGCGTAGAACTTGTTGCCACTGGCGCGCAGCACCGCGACGTGGAAGGCGATGTCGGATTCGAGCGGATCGTCATCGCCCTGCTCGGCGGCTACCATGCGTTCGATCGCGGTACGCACCGCGTTCTTGGCGGCCGGGGTGCCCACCTGCGCGGCCAGCATCGCCGCCATGGGCTCGAAGGCCAGGCGCATCTCGGTGAACTCGATCAGCAGTGCCGGCGAGTACTTGCGCTCCAGCAGCCAGCCGAGCACGTCCGGATCGAGCATGTTCCAGTGCTCTTCGGGCTGCACCCAGGTGCCCTGGCGCGGCCGTGCACCGAGCAGACCCTTGGCGGTGAGCATCTTCACCGCCTCGCGCAGCACGCTGCGGCTGGCGCCGTACTGCGAACACAGCTCGGCTTCGACCGGAAAGGTGTTCTTGCCCGAGTACTTGCCGGTGACGATGGCAACGCCGAGGTCGTGGACGATGCTGTAGGTGAGGTTGGTGCCGCGGGATCGGACGATCATGGCAGGTATTGTGACTCCGGCAGACCCCTGCTGCCCAACTGGTAGACAAAAATATCGCCGGCAAAGGGTTCGCGCGCCAGCTGCTCCGCGCTCAGCCCCTGCCGCGCCGAGCTGACGAACAGCAGGTCCAGATCCGGCCCACCGAAGCACACGCAGGTGGGTTGCGATACCGGCACGCGCAGGATGCGATCGACAGCGCCGGCCGGCGTGAAGCGCACCACGCAGCCGCCGCCCCACTGGGCGCTCCATACGTGGCCCTCGCTATCCACACAGGCGCCATCGGGTTCGCCATGCGCATGGGTGCGTGCAAATTCGCGCCACTGTTTGGCTCGACCGGCCGGTGGCGGCACCTGGAAGCTGCGCACGATGCGGGTCGGTGAGTCGGCGAAGTAGCCCTGCGAGCCATCGGGGCTGAAGCACAGGCCGTTGGAAATGCGTACGTCGGTGAGCTGGCGATGCAGTTCGCCGCGCGTCAGTGAGTACAGGCTGGCACGCAATGGGTTGCCGCCATCTTCCGACAGGGTGCCGGTCCAGAAGCGTCCCTGCCGATCCACGCGCCCGTCGTTGAAGCGCAGGTGGCGCAGATGCGCATCCGGGCGCGCCAGCCATTGCACCTGCTGGCGCGACGGGTCGTACAGCGCGATGCCGCTGGCAAAGGCAGTGATCAGCTGATCGCTGCCCGCCACCAGACCAAACGAACCCAGCCGCTCCGGTGTGTCGATCAGCTGCATGGTCCGGTGTGTCCAGTCGAAGCGATGCAGCTGGCGGCCTTCGATGTCGGTCCACCACAGCGACTGGGTTGCGCCATCCCACAGCACGCCCTCGCCGAGCGTGTTGGCCGCCGCAATGATCTCCAGCGGGCGCGGTTCGCCGATGTGCGTGATGCCTACCACCAGGTCGTGTACAGCACGGCGAGGATGACGATGACCAGCACTGCGGCCACATTGAAGCCGGCGCTGGTGGAGTAGTCGATGTCATTGAGCTCCACGCGCAGCGCGTCCTGGCGCGGCGGCTGCAGCAGCGAGATCACGATCGCCAGTGCGAAGCAGGCCAGGAACACCACGCCGACGCGATCCATGAAGGGCATGGAGAAGATGCCGAAGCGCTCCAGCAGCCAGAAACCCAGCGACAGCAGGAAGGAGCCGATCGCGGCGATCAGCGCTGCGGCCGAGGTGGTGCGCTTCCAGAACATGCCCAGCAGGAAGATCACGCAGATGCCCGGCGTGAAGAAGCCGGTGAATTCCTGGATGTACTGGAAGGCCTGGTCAAAGCTGCCCAGCAGCGGCTTGGCGCTGAGGATGGCGATCACCAGCGCCAGCATCGCGGCCACGCGCCCGATGATCACCAGCTTGCGCTGGGAGGTGTCCGGCTTCAGCGAGCGGTACAGATCCATCGTGAAGATGGTGGCGATGGAATTGATCTTCGAACCCAGCGAGGCAATGATGGCCGCGACCAGCGCCGCGAACACCAGACCCATCAGCCCGGTGGGCAGCAGGCTCATCAGGTGCGGGTAGGCTTCGTCCGGCTTGGCAAGACCCGGCGCCAGCACCAGTGCGGCGATGCCCGGCAGCACGATGATCACCGGCATCAGCAGCTTCAGGAACGCCGCCAGCACGATGCCCTTCTGGGCTTCGCGCGTGCTCCTGGCCGCCAGCGCGCGCTGAATGATGTACTGGTTGAAGCCCCAGTACGAGACATTCATCACCCACATGCCGCCGAGCAGCACCGACAGGCCGGGCAGGTCCTTGTAGTTCGGGCTCGACTTGTCGAGGATCATGTTGAAGTGTTCGGGGAACTGGCTGGTCAGGTGCGTGAAGCCGGCCAGCACGCTGCCGTCGCCAATGCGCGTCAGCGCAATGCTGCTGATGATCAGGCCGCCCAGCACCAGCAGCGATACCTGCACGATGTCGGTGAGCGCCACGGCCTTCAGGCCGCCGTATAGCGCGTAAGCGCCGGCGAACGCGCCCAGTGCCACCAGCGCCCATTGCAAGTCCATGCCGGTGACGGTGTGCACGGCCGTCGCGCCCAGCCACAGGATGGAGGTGAGGTTCACGAACACGTACAGACCGAGCCAGAACACCGCCATGACGGTGCGCACGGCCGGGCTGTAACGCTTCTCGAGGAACTCGGGCATCGTGTAGATGCCGTTCTTCAGGAAGATGGGCAGGAAGAACTTGCCGACGATGATCAGCGTCAGCGCCGCCATCCATTCATAGGAGGCGATGCCCAGCCCGATCACATAGCCCGACCCGGACATGCCGATGATCTGCTCGGCGGAGATGTTGGCCGCGATCAGCGAGGTGCCGATGGCCCACCAGGGCAGGGCGCGGCTGGCCAGGAAGTAGTCCTGGGCGTTCTTCTGGTGTTGACCCTTTTCGCGTGACACCCATTGGGCCAGCACGAAGATGGCCACGGCGTAGATGCCGACGATGGCCAGATCCAGGCTCGAAAGCGTCATGGTGTTCCCCCACGGATATTGTTGTCGATCATCTGCAGCACATGGCGCGCGCGCGCGCCGATCTCGGCGCTGGCGAACGTCGGGCGAAAGATCTCGCCGCCAAAACCAAAGCCGGCAGCGCCGGCCTTGAGCCAGCCATCCACATCAGTGGCGGTGACACCGCCCACCGGCCACACGCCCACATCGGAGGGCAGTACTTCGCGCAGCGCCTTGAGGTGCGCCGGCCCGTAGCTGGCCGCCGGAAACAGCTTCAGCTCGCGCGCGCCGGCGCGCAGCGCCGTGAAGCATTCGGTCGCAGTACCCACGCCCGGCAGCACGCGCATGCCCAGCTGCAACGCCGTGGTGATCACCTCCGGATCGCAGTTCGGCGCCACCACCAGCCGTCCGCCGGCCTCGTGCGTGCGGCGTACATCCTCGGCACTGAGCACCGTGCCCGCACCCACCATCACCTCTTCGGGCAGCGTGCCGCGCAGCGCGCGGATGCTGGCGAAGGGATGGGGTGAATTCAGCGGTACCTCCAGGGTGCGGATCCCCGCGTCCTTCAGCACCGAGCCGATTTCCACGGCGCGCCCGGGCGTGAGCCCGCGCAGTATGGCGACCACGCGCTGGGCCGTGTCGGAGGAATACGTATGCATTACGCGATCAGCCTGTGTAAGTGCAGCAAGCCGGCCTGTACGGCACGGTCCCCGTCGATGGCCACTGCAGTGATGCCCAACGCCTGCAGCGCGCGGCAGTAGCGGGCATTGACCTGCGCGCTGCCGATCACATGAACCACGCCGTGGGTGGCCTGCGCAAAGAGTTGCAGGGCTCCCGCGCAATCATGCGCGATCAGCAGTCCGGAGAGAAAGGCGGCAGCATCGATCGCGGCCAGCTCGCCGCGCACGCTGCGGCTGCGGCACTGGAAGATCTGGTGCAACAGATCCACGCCGGGCTGCGCGCGCACCTGCGCCAGGGCCTGATCGAAGGCCGCGTCCGAGGCTCCGGTCGGATCGGCGCCGCGCACCAGCACACTGTGCTGGCACAGCAGCGCATAGAGCTCGCCGGTGGGCGCCGTGATGAACTCACGCGTGCTGCCGTCTTCGAGCAGCGCCCACTTGGTATGGGTGCCCGGCAGGCACAGCAGCTGCCGGCCCTCATGCAGGGACGGGGTATCGAGCAGTGCACCGAGGATCTGCGTTTCCTCGCCGCGCATCACATCCGGTGCATTCAGCCGGTTGCGGCAGGCGAGGCCCGGAATGATGTGGATGGCACCCGCGCGCAGGCTGACGCTGCGTGCCGCCAGTTGCCGGGCACTGGCCGGGCAGTCGGCGTAGCCCGCATCGACCCAACCCAGCGTGGAGCCAACCATGCCACACAGCAGTGCTGGCAAGGCGCCATGTTCTTCGGTCCAGTCGGCACTGAGCCCGTCGAACACCGCTGCGAAGCCGCCATCGTGCACGGCGGCCACGCCGGCGCCGCGTCGCTCGTCAAGCACGCGACCATCGCCCGCGCACAGCCGCAGCCGCAGATGGCTGGTGCCCCAGTCGCCGCCGATATAGAGCCCGGATGCCATCAATGCGATTCGCGCCCGACCACGCTGCCGCTGTTGCCGACCAGGAAATCCAGATCGCAGCCACGGTCGGCCTGCAGCACATGCTCCACATACAGCCGGTAGTAGCCACGCTGGTGCCGCGAGGGCGGCTGCTGCGCGCGCCAGTCTGCCAGGCGCGTCTGCAATTCGGCAGCGCCGATCAGCAGCTCCAGCTTGCGCGCCGGTGCATCGAACAGGATTTCGTCACCGTCGCGCACGATGGTCAGCGGACCCCCCGCTTCGGCTTCCGGTGATACATGCAGCACCACGGTGCCGAAGGCCGTGCCGCTCATGCGCGCATCGGAGATGCGCAGCATGTCGCGCACGCCGCGCTCCAGCAGCTTGCGCGGCAACGGCATGTTGCCCACCTCGGGCATGCCGGGATAGCCCTTGGGGCCGCAGCCCTTGAGCACCAGGATGGAGTTCTCGTCCACTGGCAGCGCCGGATCGTCGATGCGCGCATGCAGGTCCTCGATGTTCTCGAACACCACGGCGCGGCCGCGATGCCGCAGCAGATGTTCCGATGCGGCGCTGGGTTTGAGCACGGCGCCACCGGGACAGAGATTGCCCTGCAGGACCCAGATGCCCGAGGCCGGTTTGGCGGGTTCGGCCAGTGTGTGAATGACTTCGCGGTTGTAGCACTGCGCCTCGCGCACGCGCTCGGCCAGCGTGACGCCCTCGGCCATGGGCGCATCAGTGTGCAGCAGGGGCGCGAGTTCGCGCAGCACGGCGGGCAGGCCGCCGGCGTAATGCCAGTCCTCCATCAGGAAGCGGCCCGAGGGCTGCAGATCCACCAGCAATGGCACTTCGCTGGAGAGGAGGTCGAAATCGGCCAGCTCCAGTGGCACGCCGAGGCGGCCGGCCACAGCGATCAGGTGCAGCACGGCGTTGGTGGAACCGCCGATGGCGGCGAGCGCGCGGATGGCATTTTCGAAAGCCGGGCGCGTCAATAGCTGGGAGAGGCGTACGTCATTGCGCACCAGCTGCACGATCAGGCGGCCGGTTTCGTGCGCGTTGACGCGGCGGCGTGCATCCACGGCCGGCGCCGTGGCATTGAACGGCAGGGCGATGCCCATGGTTTCCACCACGCTGGCGAAGGTGGAAGCGCTGCCCATGGTCATGCAGGTGCCAGGGCTGCGCGACATGCCGCTCTCCGCGGCCATGAAGGCATCCATGGACATGCTGCCGGCGCGCACCGCCTCGCTGAACTTCCACACGTCGGTGCCCGAACCGATGTCGCAGCCGCGGAATTTGCCGTTGAGCATCGGGCCGGCGGATACGACCATGGTCGGCAGATCGACGCTGGCGGCGCCCATCAGCTGACCGGGCGTGGTCTTGTCGCAGCCGCCCAGCAGCACCACACCGTCGATGGGGTTGGCGCGGATGGATTCTTCGACGTCCATGGCCAGCAGATTGCGGAACAGCATGGCGGTGGGGCGCATCTGCGTCTCGCCCAGCGACATGGCCGGAAACTCCAGCGGCAGGCCGCCGGCTTCCCACACGCCGCGCTTGACGCGTTCGGCCAGGTCGCGCAGGCCGGCATTGCAGGGCGTGAGTTCCGACCAGGTGTTGCAGATGCCGATCACCGGACGGCCGTCGAACACGTCGTCCGGCAGGCCCTGGCTTTTCATCCAGCTGCGGTGGATGAAGCCATCCCTGTCGCGGCCGCCGTAGCTGCGCGCACTGCGCAGCGGCTTCTTGCTGTTGCTCATTGATCCCGCCATCTCCGGGCGATGGTTATTTATATGATAAATATACCGCAAGCGATTCCAGGCCGGTAGGGCCCGGCGAAGACCGTATACTGCGCGCGAACATGACGCCCATCATTTCCATCGCCGGCCTCGGCAAGACCTACGCCTCCGGCCTCTGTGCCCTCAAGCGCATCGACCTGGAAATCGGCCGGGGCGAGATCTTCGCGCTGCTCGGCCCGAACGGCGCTGGCAAGACCACGCTGATCAGCATACTGTGCGGCATCGTCACCCCCACGCAGGGAACAGTGACGGCCGCCGGCCATGACATCGTGCGCGACTACCGGCCGGCGCGCGCCAGGATCGGGCTGGTGCCGCAGGAGCTGACCACGGCGACTTTCGAGAAGGTGTACGCGCAACTCGAGTTCAGCCGCGGCCTGTTCGGCAAGGCGCCCGATCCAGCGCTGCTGGAGCGCGTGCTGCGCGACCTGTCGCTGTGGGAGAAGCGCAACGACAAGATCATGACGCTGTCCGGTGGCATGAAGCGGCGCGTGATGATTGCCAAGGCGCTGGTGCACGAGCCGCAGATCCTGTTCCTCGACGAGCCTACCGCGGGCGTCGACGTCGAGCTGCGCCGGGACATGTGGCAGCTGGTGCGCCGGCTGCGCGAGCGGGGCACCACCATCATCCTGACCACGCACTACATCGAGGAAGCCGAGGAGATGGCCGATCGCATCGGCGTCATCAACAAGGGCGAGCTCATCGTGGTGGAGGAAAAAACCCGACTGATGAAGAAGCTGGGCAAACGTCAGCTCACGCTGCATCTGGAGCAGCCCATGAGCCAGGTGCCCGAACAGCTGGCCGGTTGGCAGATCACCCTGCAGGGCCAGGGCTCGGAGCTGGTATGCACCTTCGATGCGCATGAGGAGAGCGCGGCGATTCCGGCGCTGCTCAAGCGCCTGGGTGAGCTGGACATCGCCTTCAAGGATCTGAACACGCGCCAGAGCTCGCTGGAGGACATCTTCGTCAGCCTGGTCAGCGAGCGCGGTGCAGGGGCGGCGCGATGAATGCGGGCCGCTTCAATCGTCGCGGCGTCTGGGCCATCTTCAAGTTCGAGATGGCGCGCTTCGCCCGCACGCTGGCGCAGAGCCTGGTGACGCCGGTGATCACCACCTCGCTGTACTTCGTGGTGTTCGGCTCGGCCATCGGTTCGCACCTGAACCAGAGCGCCACCGGTGTGCCCTACGGCGCCTTCATCGTGCCCGGCATGATCATGCTGACGCTGTTCACCGAGAGCCTGTCGAATGCGTCCTTCGGTATCTATTTCCCGAAATTCACCGGCACCATCTACGAGCTGTTGTCGGCGCCGATCTCCTCGATGGAGATCGTGCTGGGTTTTGTCGGCGCGGCAGCCACCAAGTCCATCATCCTGGGTCTGGTGATCCTGGCCACGGCCTCGCTGTTCGTGCCCATCCACATCCTGCATCCGCTGTGGATGGTCGGCTTCCTGCTGCTGACGGCGCTGAGCTTCTGCCTGTTCGGCTTCATCATCGGCATCTGGGCCAAGGGCTTCGAACAGCTGCAGTTCATCCCCATGCTCATCATCACGCCGCTGACCTTCCTGGGCGGCGCGTTCTATTCGGTGCAGATGCTGCCGCCGGCCTGGCGCACGGTGACGCTGTTCAATCCCATCGTGTATCTGATCAGTGGCTTTCGCTGGAGCTTCTACGGGCTGGCGGATGTCAGCGTCGGCGCCAGCCTGGGTTTCATGGCCGGCTTTCTGGCGCTGTGCCTGATCGTGGTGACCTGGATGTTCCGCAGCGGCTATCGGCTGAAGAACTAGCGCTGCATCAGCCGGTCGTACTGCTCCACGTACAGCTTGATCTGCCGGTTCCAGGAGAAATCCTGCGCCATGCCGTTCTGTACCAGCCGGCGCCAGATGCCCTTCTGCTGGTACAGATCCAGCGCCGTGTTCAGGGCCCATTCGACGGCGCCGGCGTTGTAATCGTTGAACACGATGCCGGTGCCCTGACCGGTGATGGGATCGAAGTGCTGCACTGAATCCGCCAGGCCGCCGGTACGGCGCACGATGGGCACGGTGCCGTAGCGCAGGCTGTACATCTGGTTCAGGCCACAGGGTTCGTAGCGCGACGGCATCAGGAACAGGTCGCTGCAGGCTTCGATCCAGTGCGCCAGCTCGTCGCTGTAGCCGCGATGGAACACCACACGGTCGGGGAAGTCCTGCTGCAGCCGGGTGAAGAACTGCTCGTAGCTGGCCTCGCCCGAGCCCAGCACCACGACATTGAAGTCGCGTTTGGCCAGCAGCGCCGGCAGGCATTCGAACAGCAGGTCGAAGCCCTTCTGCGTCGCCAGGCGGCTCACCATGCCCAGCAGCGGACGGCGCTCGGGGCTGGGCAGTTTCAGTCGCGCCAGGAACTCGTCCTTCAGACCCGCCTTGATGCCGAGCTGATTGGCGCCGTAGCGGCGTGGCAGATATCTGTCATTGCGCGGATCCCACTCCTCGTAGTCCACGCCATTGAGGATGCCGACCAGCGAATCCGCGCGCAGCCGCAGCGAATCCTGCAGGCCCATGCCGTACTCGTCGGTCTGGATCTCGCGCGCGTAGGTCGGGCTGACGGTGGTCACCAGGTTGGCGTGCAACACACCCTGGCGCAGCATGTTGATGCGGCCGGCGTGCAGATCGTCCTGGTGCAGCAGCATGGGGTTCGCGCCGGGCAGCATCTCGCCGGCGTGCTCGGCGCCGACGATGCCCTGGTAACCGATGTTGTGCACCGTCATCACGCTGCGCGTGCGCTGGAACAGCTTGTCCCAGCCATACACGCTGCGCAGCCACAGCGGACCCATGGCGGTGTGCCAGTCGTTGCAGTGGAGGATATGCGGCTCGAAGCCCATGCGCTGGCAGCTCAGGAAGGCGGCATGTGTCAGCAGCAGGTAGCGCCGGTACTCATCCCAGTCGCCGCCGTACAGGCTGCTGCGATGGAAAAAGGTCGGGCAGTCGATCAGGTAGACGAAGGCCTTCGAGCCCGGCAGGCGCACGGTGTCCACCGAGAACTGATGCGTCTCGCCGCCGATCTGCACCGGCACCTTCTGCAGGAAGTCGACCGGGTAGGACTCCAGCCCGTCGCGCCTGATGGTCGAATACGAGGGCATGAACAGCCGGATGTCGTGGCCGGCGCCATGCAGGTACTTGACCAGGGCACCGGAGACATCGGCGAGGCCGCCGGCCTTGGCGAAGGGCGCCATTTCGGCGGTGACGAAACAGATACGCAGAGGCATCAAAGCAGTGTATCGCAGCCTTGTGACGCTGCGCCGTGCTGCGGCTATCATCCCGCAGATGCGCCGCTTCACCGTCTATCTCACCGTCGTCGTGGTGATTGCGATTTCGCTGGTTGCGGGGTGGATCGCCTCGGACTGGCCCGTCTGGTGCGCGCGCCTGGGCTGGTGCCATTCGTGATATTTATCAATTAAATCAAAGAGTAGTAACAATCGTGACCCGATGTAACGGTTGCTGATGCCATACTTGCGGAACATGAACTCCCCGTTCCAGATGCCCCGACTTTCCGGGCTGGCTGCTGCCTGCGTGGCGCTGCTGGGTGCCTGTTCCGATCCCGGGGAGGCGATCCAGGTGGTCGCCCAGGACGCCACCCGGGGTGTCACCGGGGGTGCCGCGGCGGTGGCCGTCGTCGTGCAGCCGGCGGAGCGCAGGCAGATCAACGATCGCATCGAGGCCGTCGGTACGGCACGCGCCAATGAAGCCGTGGATGTCACGGCCAAGGCCACCAACATCGTGGCGGCGGTGCATTTCAGCGATGGCGAACGGGTGCGTGCCGGCCAGGTGCTGGTGGAACTCGACAGCGCCCAGGCGCGCGCCGACCTGGCCGAGGTCAGCGCGGCGCTGACCGAGAGCAGCGCGCAGTACAACCGCAGCAAGGATCTGGTGGCCGCGCAGGTGCTGTCGCGCTCGGCCTTCGATCAGCTCGAGGCAACCATGAAGGCCGATGAGGCGCGGCTGGCCGCGGCCCGCGCCAAGCTCGAGGACACGGTGATCAAGGCGCCGTTCAATGGCCGCGCCGGCCTGCGTCGCATCAGCGTCGGCAGCCTCATCAGCCCGGGCACGGTGATCACCACCATCGATGACACCAGCATCATCAAGCTGGATTTCGCGGTGCCGGAACGCTACCTGGCGGTGCTGCGCGAGGGTGATGATCTGAGCGCCACCTCCAGTGCCTGGCCGGGGCGGCAGTTCGACGGCAAAGTGGCTTCGATCGATTCACGTGTGGACGCCAGTACGCGTGCGCTGACCGTACGTGCCCGCCTGCCTAACCCCGACGGCGCGCTGCGCGCCGGCATGTTCCTGACGGTGCAGTTGCCCGGGCGCAGCCGCAGCTCGGTGGTGATTCCCGAACAGGCGGTGGTGCCGGAGCAGGCGCGCCAGTTCGTCTACGTCATCGATGCGGGTGTGGCGCGCAAGCGCGAGGTGCAGCTGGGTTCGCGCGAGCCCGGCAGTGTCGAAGTGGTCAATGGTCTTGCCGCCGGCGAGCAGCTGGTGGTCGATGGCACGCTGCGCCTCAGTGACGGCGCTGCCGTGCAGCTCAGTGGTACCTGAGCGTCACGGGCTTCCCCATGTCCGCCACGCCCAATGCCCAGCTCGAACAGGAATGGCGCCGCCTGCATGCGCTGCGTGGTGCGCTGGCGCTGCTGCGCTGGGACGCTGCGGTGATGATGCCGCGGGGCAGTGCCGACGTGCGCGGTGAACAGCTGGCGGCGCTGGAAACCGAGCATCACGCGTTGCTGACGGCGCCGAAGATCACGCGGCTGCTGGATCGCGCCCAGGCCAATACCCAGGGCCTGAGCGACTGGCAGCTCGCCAACCTGCGCGAGATGCGCCGCCAGCGCGATCACGCCATCGCCACGCCGGTGACGCTGATCTCGCGGCTGGCGCGCGCCACGGCGCGCGCCGAGATCCACTGGGCCGAGGCGCGCCGCGAGAACAGGTTCGAGCTGTTCGCGCCGCACCTGCAGGAAGTGCTGCAGCTGGTGCGCGACAAGGCCGCGCTGCTCGGCCAGGCCCTGAACCTGCCGCCCTACGATGCGCTGGTCGACGAGTTCAGTCCGGGCATCGGCAGCCAGGAGATCGATGCCGTATTCAAGGCCATCGTCCGGCGTCTGCCGAACATGATCCGCGATGCGCTGGAACAGCAGTCCAAAGGGTTGTTGCTGCCCATCGAAGGCAAGTTCACGCCGGGGCGGCAGCGCGCGCTGGTGGTCGAGGTCATGAAGGCGGTGGGCTTTCCCTTCGATCGCGGCCGGCTGGACGAGAGCGAGCATCCGTTCACCGAAGGCGTGCCCGGTGACATCCGCATCACCACGCGTTTCGATACCACCGATCCATTCAGCGGCCTGCTCGGCGCGCTGCATGAGACCGGGCATGCCATGTACGACCTGGGGCTGCCGCTGGAATGGCGCGACCAGCCGGTGGGGCGCGATCGGGGCATGGCGCTGGAGGAGAGCCAGTCGCTGCTGCTGGAGATGATGATCGGCCGTTCGCGCGCCTTCATCCAGTATCTGCAGCCGCTGCTGGTGAAGCATTTCGGCGTCAACGGGCCCGAGTGGTCGAGCGAAAATCTGTATCGCCGCTTCACGCGCGTGCGGCGCAGTCTGGTGCGGGTGGACGCCGACGAGCTCACCTATCCCCTGCACGTGGCGCTGCGCTACGAGCTGGAGAAGCAGCTGCTCAACGGTGAGCTAGCGGTGAACGATCTGCCCGATGCCTGGAACCAGGGCATGGAGCGGCGCCTGGGCGTGAAGCCGGACGGTCCGGCGCTGGGCTGCCTGCAGGACATCCACTGGGCACTGGGTTCGTTCGGCTATTTCCCCTCCTATGTGCTGGGTGCGGCGCTGGCGGCGCAGATCTGGGAGAGCCTGCGGCAGCAGCTGCCCGACGTGGAAGCGCAGATCGGCAAGGGTGATTTCACCGGCCTGTTCGGCTGGCTGCGCGGCAATGTGCATGGCGTCGGCGCGCGCATGTCGGCGCCGCAGCTGATCCGGGCGATCAGCGGTCAGCCGCTGGGTGCGGCGGCGCTGCTGCGCTATCTGGAAAACAAGTACCTGGAGAATGCGTCATGAGCACAGTGGCAGCGGGCGCGGTGCCGCCGACGCATGATTCCGCCACCCTGCGCCGTCTGGCGGCGCGGCTGCGCGGGCTGGCCGGCAAGGCCATCGAAGACTATCGCATGATCGAGGCCGGCGATCGCGTCATGGTGTGCCTGTCCGGCGGCAAGGATTCCTACACGCTGCTGGATCTGCTGCTGTCCCTGCAGCGCAGTGCGCCGGTGCGCTTCGAGCTGATCGCCGTGAATCTCGATCAGAAGCAGCCGGGCTTCCCGGCGCATGTGTTGCCCGAATACCTCGAGAAGCGCGGCGTGCCCTGGCATGTGATCAACCAGGACACCTACAGCGTGGTCAAGCGCCTGATTCCGGAAGGCAAGACCCTGTGTGCGCTGTGCTCGCGGCTGCGGCGCGGCGCGCTGTACCGTTATGCCGCCGAGAACGGCATCACCAGGATCGCGCTCGGCCATCATCGCGACGACATCGTCGAGACCTTGTTCCTGAATCTGTTCCATGGTGGCCGGCTCAAGGCCATGGCGCCCAAGCTGCGCTCCGAAGATGGCCGCAACGTCATCATCCGGCCGCTGGCCTACATCAGCGAGCGCGACATTGCCCGCTATGCGCGCGGTCGCGCCTTTCCCATCATTCCGTGCACGCTGTGCGGCTCGCAGCCCAATCTGCAGCGCGCGCAGATCAAACGCATGCTGGCGGACTGGGAGCGCGAGCAGCCGGGGCGCATCGAATCCATCTTCTCGGCCCTGCGCAATGTGGTGCCGGCCCACCTGGCCGATACGCGTCTGCATGATTTCGCGGGTCTCGCGGCCAGCGCCACGGGCGTCGGTGCGATGAGTGAGGCCGAGGAGCGCGCCTTCGAGGCCGAAATGAGCGGCGCGCTGGCCGAGACGCAGCCGGATTGAAGCGACCGCTCGCCAACAGCTACTGGGTGGTGCCTGGCCGGCTGCTCGCCGGGGAGTACCCGCTCGGCCGGCGCACTGTGGCCGCCGGCCCCGCGCGCCTGCGGGCGCTGGCAGAGGCCGGCATCAACCTGTTCATCGATCTCACCGAAGCGGGTGAATGCGCCGACTATGCCTCGCTGCTGCCGCCCGGTGTGATCCACCAGCGCGTGGCCTGGCGTGATGCCTCGGTGCCGCGTTCCACCGAGGCCATGAGCACGCTGCAGCGGCGAATCTTTGACGCACTGGCCGCGGGTCACAATCTGTACGTGCATTGCCGCGCCGGCATCGGCCGTACCGGCACGGCCGTCGGCTGCTACCTGGTGGAGCAGGGCTACGAAGGCGAGGCGGCCCTGGCCGAGCTCAATCGCCTCTGGCAGCAGTCGGCGCGCTGCGCCACCTGGCCCGAACTGCCGCAGACTCCGCAGCAGGCCGACTACATCCGTGGCTGGCGCGCCAGCGGTTTCGGCGCCACGCCAGCGCTGGAGCAGGCGGATGCGGCCGCGTCAGCGGCTGCGCCGGGCGCCGATGCCTGTCCATCCGAAGATGCGGCCACACTGGCCGTGGTGCGCGGGCACCGCCAGCGCTTTCACGGCGCACTGCTGGGGCTGGCGCTGGGCGATGCCGCCGCCGCGACCACCCAGCTGCGCCGTGCCGGCAGCTTTGCGCCGCTGCGCGATCTGATCGGCGGTGGTCCCTATGATCTGCCGCGCGGCGCGTGGAGCGACGATACGGCGCTGTGCCTGTGTCAGGCCGAGAGCCTGGTGGAATGTGCCGGCTTCAATGGCGAGGATCTGCTGCAACGCTGGCGCAGCTGGCAGCAGCAGGGGCATCTGTCGGCCACCGGGCAGTGTTCCGGCATCACGGCGGGCATGGCGCGACTGCTGGCCGGTACCCATGGCGATGGTGACGCGGCGGCCGATGCCGATCTGCTGCTGCGGGCCGTGGCGCCCGCGTTGTACCTGCACGGTGATGCTTTGGCAGCAGCGCGCGCCATGGAATCAGCCCTGCTGCTCAGCCACGCCAATGTCGCGGTGGTGGAAACCTGTCGCCTGTACCTGGCCATGCTGCAGCAGGCGCTGCGCGGCGCGCCGCTGCAGAGCATCCTGAAACCGCCGGCGGCCGCCTTTGCCGGCCAACCCCCGAGCGCGGCGCTGCTCAAACGGCTGCAGAGCGATCCGCTCGATGCCCATCGCAATGCCAATCCGGCGCGGCACACGCTGGCGCAGGCCGTGGATGCGGTGCGCTGGGCGCTGGCCGGCGCCAGCAAGTGGCGCGAGTGCGTGCTGCGCGCGGCCAATCTGGGCGGCAGCAGCGATGTGATCGCCGCGGCTGCCGGCGCGCTGGCGGGCGCGTACTGGCGTGCGCCGGCGCTGCCATCCGGCTGGCTGTCGGTGCTGGCGCGGCAGGAGCTCATCGGCGAGCTGGCCGATCGCCTGCTGGCCAGCGCACTGGTGCGGCTGGGTGAAGAGGCGGCGGGTGGCGGCGGAGTGCAGGCTTGAGTTCGCGTCGCCGCCGCGTGCTGGTCGTCATGCATCCGACGCTGGTGCCGCCCGATTCGCTGGCGGGCAGCGATCCGCGCCGCGTCGACGAATGGCGTACCGAGTACGACGTGATCAGTGCCTTGCGCGCGGCTGGCCATGAAGTACAGAAGCTGGGCGTGGGTGATTCGCTGACCGGGCTGCGCGCCGCGCTGCTGGAGCGCAAGCCCGAGGTGGTGTTCAACCTGCTCGAGGAGTTCAACGGCATCGTCAGCTACGACCGGCATGTGGTGGCCTTCCTCGAACTGATGCAGCAGCCCTACACCGGTTGCAATCCGCGCGGCCTGCTGCTGTCGCGTGACAAGGTGCTGTGCAAGCAGCTGCTGAGCTACCACCGCATTCCGACGCCGCGCTTTGCGGTGTTCCGGCGCGGGGCCCGCTTCCGCCTGCCGCGTGAGCTGCGCGTGCCGCTGTTCGTGAAGTCGGCCACCGACGATGCCTCGCTGGGCATTGCGCGCAATTCGCTGGTGGCGGACATGGGCAAACTGGCGGAGCGCGTGCAGTTCATCCATGAGCAGCTCGGCAGCGATGCGCTGGTGGAGGAATACATCGCCGGCCGCGAGCTGTACGTGGGCATGTTCGGCAATGAGCGCATCACCTGCCTGCCCACCTGGGAACTGCATTTCGGCACCCTGCCGGCCATTGCCACGCGCAAGGTGAAGTGGGATCGGCGCTATCAGCAGAAGCATGGCATCCGCACCGATGCCGCAGCGGGACTGGATGCAGCACTGCAGACGCGAGTGGAGCGGCTGTCGCGGCGCATTTATCGCGCGCTGCATCTGAGCGGTTACGCGCGGCTGGACTTCCGGCTGCGCGCTGACGGGGAGATCTATCTGCTCGAGGCCAACGCCAATCCCAATCTGGCCGCGGATGAAGACTTCGCCGCAGCCGCGGCCGCAATGGGCCTTGACTATCGAGCCATGCTGGAGCGCATCATGCGACTGGGTTGTGACTATCAGGCGGAATGGCGGATGTACGATGCCGGTTAAAGCTTTGCCGATCCTGCTGGCTGCGCTGGGCGCCCTGGCGTCGACTGCGGGCGTTCAGGCCAGCGACAAGAAGGCGCTGGCGCTGGTGCAGGAACTGGCCGCGCTGCTGCCCGGCGAGTACAACACCACGGCCCAGCACGATGCCGATGTGGCCGGCGACGTGAATCCAGCCCACGAGGCGCTGCGCCTGAGCATCGTGCACATCAGCGCGCCGCTGATCAGTGAAAACGTGCTCTACGTCGAGGAGCGCGATGCCGCGGACGGGCGGCGCATCTTCTCGCAGCGCATCTGGGTGCTGGTGCCGGGACAGAAGGATGCGGTGGTGCAGCTGGTGTACACGCTCAACGAGCCGCTGCACTGGCGCGGCGGTGCCACCAATCCGGAGCTGTTCACCGCCATGATCCTGCGCGATCTGACGCGCGAGACGGGCTGCGAGCTGCAGTGGAAGCCGGTGCGCGACGGCTTTGCCACCACGGGCGATCCGGGTCAGTGCAAGGTGGCGGCGCGCAGTGGCGATGGCCTCTGGACGCGCCACAGCGAGCTGCGCATCAGCCCTCAGGAGCTGCAGCACGCCGATCACTTCTTCGATGCCGACGCCAGGGCCGTGCCGCTGCCGCCGGCAGACCCCGTCTACCACTTCCGCCGCGCCGGTAACTAGCCGTGGAAGCCGTCGCGAATCACACCCTGGCCATCGCCGAAGTCATTCGTCTGGCGGTGGCGCCGGTGTTCCTGCTCTCGGGCGTGGGCATCGTGCTGACCGTGCTCACCAACCGCCTGGCGCGGGTGGTCGATCGCGCCCGCAACCTGGAGTCGCGCGCTGCCGGGGCAGGCGATCATGAGCTGCAGGAGTTCCATGAGGCGCTGCTGGTGCTCAAGCGCCGCGCGCGGCTGCTGAACATCGGCATCTCGCTGTTGACGCTGTGCGCACTGCTGGTGGCCTTCGTCATCATCGCGCTGTTTCTGGCGCAGTTCTACGAGATCGACCTGTCGCGCTACGTGTCGTGGCTGTTCGTGCTGGCGATGCTGAGCTTCGTGGGCTCGCTGCTGACGTTTCTGCGCGAGGTGTTCCTGGCCACCCAGGCGCTGCGCATCGGTCTGAAGCGCCGCCGCTGATTGGATGGTCCGCCGCTGGCGGCAGGCGCTCAACCTTTCTCGTCTTCGCCCTTGTTGCGCGCGGCGCGGCGCGGCGCTGCGCCTCGATCCATTCGGAGAGCTTGCGCAGATCCGTGTTCTTCGGTTTGGGCGCGCTGTCGCTCTGGTAGACACCGGTGTCATAGGGGTTGTACCCCTTGCCCGGGTCCATGACGTTCTTCAGGCCACCGCGCGCGAAATTGCCGGTGTCGACCAGTGACAGTTCAGGTGCCGCGGGTTCCTCGAGGGGAAGCGGCGGTTTCGGGGGCGGTTGACGCGGACTCAAGCTTCGCCGTCCAGGGCATGCTGGGCGCGCAGCAGTCCTACTGCGGTTTTTGCGTCGGTGATCTCGCCGTCCAATACCTGACGGCAGGCCTGGGTCATGGGTAGCCAATGCACTTCGATGAGTTCCGTTTCTTCATGGGCCAGCGCGGTGGCGCGCAGATCGCGCGCCAGGAACAGGTGGATCACTTCGTCGAATACTCCCGGCGAGCTGAGCATCGTGCCCAGCGGCTGCCAGCGGGTGGCACTGCGGCCGGCTTCCTCGACCAGCTCGCGCTGCGCGGTGTGCAGGGGCGGTTCGTCGGGTTCGAGCTTGCCGGCGGGCAGCTCCCAGATCCAGCCGCCACCGGCGTGACGGTACTGGCGGATCAGGCAGACGCGTGACTGATCATCCACGGCCACGATGGCCGCGCCGCCGGGATGGTGGATGATCTCGAGATCGGCAAGCCTGCCATTGGGCAGCTCCACCGACTCGATGTTCAGGCGCACTACCTTTCCGGTGTACACGTTCTGGATCTTGCGGATCGACATCCCGGCAAGCCTAGCGAGTCAGCGCGCCTTGCGAAACCCGAATTTTACCGTGCGGCGGACTTTGCGCCGCAGGATCAGTGCAGATTGACGTCGTCGACGTCGGCCTGGCCGGAGAGACGGCGCCGCACATACGACCAGCACATGCCGATGCCCAGCACCAGGCCGGCGATGATCAGCACCACCCACAGGAAGGCGGGGCCCTGGCCGAGCTTGAGCCAGCCGTGCTCGACCGCGAACCACACCAGCGTGGCGAAGAAGGCCAGCACCAGTGTGATGCCGAGCACGCCCAGCGAGCGCAGCGTGGCGTTGAGGTATACCACCCAGCCGATCAGCAGCAGCAATGCGACCAGCGCGTTGCCCGCATGGAACTGCGGGAAGTCGCGCGCGATCCAGTGATAGAACGAATAGCCGCTGGGGTTGAAGCTCAGCAGCACCAGCAGAATGGCTGCCAGCATCCGCAGCAGTGCGCCACGCGCGCCGAGAGTGTCCTGTGCCATAGGCGCATTCTGGCATTCATCGTATAGTCCCGCCATGCCCACGACCAAGCACCTAGAGCGGCTGAATTCGGCCCAGAAGAAGGCCGTCACGTACGGAGAGCCGCTGCCGGACGGCAAGGGTTTCAAGGCTGGCCCGTTGCTGGTGGTGGCGGGCGCCGGTACCGGCAAGACCAGCACCATCGCGCATCGCGTGGCGCATCTGGTCGTCAACGGCGTCGACCCGGCGCGCATCCTGCTGCTGACCTTCACGCGGCGCGCGGCGCAGGAGATGCGTCGCCGCGCCCACGAGATCGTGCGCGGCGCGCTCAGCGATGCCCTGGGCAACAAGAGCCAGGCGGTGCTGCAGCGGCTCACCTGGGCTGGCACTTTTCACGCCATGGGCAACCGGTTGCTGCGCCACTATGCCCGGCACCTGAATCTCGACCCGGCCTTTACGGTGCTGGATCGCGGCGATTCGGCCGACCTGTTCGACACGCTGCGCCAGGAGCTGGGCTTCGCGGCCAGGGAGCAGCGCTTCCCGCGCAAGGACACCTGCCTTGCCTTGTATTCCTGGCGTGTGAACACCCGCAAGAGCCTCGCCGACACGCTGGCCCAGCAGTTCCCCTGGTGCCAGAACTGGGAGGCGGATCTGGCCCGGCTGTGCCGCGCCTATGTGGAGCGCAAGCAGCAGCTGAACCTGCTCGATTACGACGATCTGCTGCTGTACTGGCACGCCATGATGGGCGAGCCGCGGCTGGCGCAGCATGTGGCGGCGAATTTCGATCATGTGCTGGTGGACGAGTACCAGGACACCAACCGTCTGCAGGCCGAGATCCTGCAGGGTCTGAAGCCCGATGGCGCGGGACTTGCCGTGGTGGGCGACGACGCGCAGGCCATCTACTCGTTCCGCGCCGCCGAGGTGGCCAACATCCTCGACTTCCCCGGGCGCTTCAATCCGCCCGCCGAGACCGTCACGCTGGCGCAGAACTACCGCTCCACCCAGCAGGTGCTGGACGTGGCCAACGCGCTCATGGCCGAAGCCCCCAAACAGCACCGCAAGCACCTGTTGTCGGTGCGCGGCTCGGGCGGCATGCCGCTGTATGTCAGCGTCGACGATCTGCAAGGCCAGGCCGAATATGTCAGCGCGCAGGTGCTCAAGCGCCGCGAAGCTTCGGTACCGCTGAAGTCGCAGGCCGTCCTGTTCCGCAACGCCAGCGCCAGTGACGTGCTGGAGGTGGAGTTGGCGCGCCGCAAGATCCCGTTCGTGAAATACGGCGGCCTGAAATTCCTCGAGGCGGCGCATGTGAAGGACCTGCTGGCGCTGCTGCGCTGGGTGGACAACCGGCGCAACACGCTGGCGGGCTTTCGCGTGCTGCAGCTGCTGCCCGGCGTGGGTCCGGCGCATGCGCGCGAGTGCCTGGATGCGCTGGAGAAGGGCGGCGGCGGCTTCGACGCGCTGGCCAGCTGGCAGCCGCCGCGCAACGCCGCTCCCGAGTTCAATCGGCTGCTCGCCTTGCTGCGGGCGTTGTCCGAGCCCGGCAAGCCCTGGGCTGGCCAGGTGCGTCAGGTGCGCGACTGGTATCAGCCGCAGATGGAGCGCCTGTACGAGCAGACGCACACGCGCATCGGCGATCTGGACCAGCTCGAGCAGCTCTCCGGCCAGTACCCGTCACGCGAACGCTTCGTCACCGAGCTGGCGCTGGATCCGCCGCAGGCCGGCGGCGATCTGTCCGGCGCGCCAATGCGGGACGAGGACTATCTGGTCCTCTCCACCGTGCATTCGGCCAAAGGCATGGAATGGGACACGGTCTATGTGCTGAACGTCGTCGACGGCAGTTTCCCCTCCGAGTTCTCCACCGGGCGCGCCGAGCTCATCGATGAGGAACGCCGTCTGCTGTACGTGGCGCTGACGCGGGCGCGCAATGAGCTGCAGCTTTGTCAGCCACTGAAGTTCATGCTCACGCAGCAGCCCCGCAGCGGTGACGCGCATGTGTATGGCGCGCGCAGCCGCTTCGTCACGGACAAGGTGTTGAAGGTCTGCGAGCAGACCAGCTACAGCAGCGCTCGCCTGGTCGACGCGCCGCTGGGAGCGGCCCAGGTCAGCAGCGGACTGGATGTGGCCGGCAAGCTCAAGGATATGTGGTAACCACGGCGGCTGCCGGTGGCGTTCCGGTCGGCCGTGAATATTGCTACTGCCGGGCGCGTGACTGCTTCAGCAGCCGCTGAATCGCGCCCAGCAGCACGTCCACATCGCGTGGCTGCATATCGTAGGTGCACACCAGGCGCGCCAGCGGCACCGGGTCGTCTTCATCGGCGCGTGGCCACAGGTAGAACTCGAATCCTTGCGCGAACAGGCCGTCGATGATGAATTGCGGCAACCGCACGAACACCTCGTTGGCCTGCACCTTCTGCTCCAGACGCAGGCTCAGGTCGTCCAGGCCGAAGGCCAGCCGCTGCGCCATGGTGTTGGCCTGGGCCGCATGACGCAGCCACAGCCCGTCCTGCAGGTAGGCCAGCAGCTGCGCGCTCAGAAAGCGCAGCTTCGACCACAGATGGCCGGAGCGTTTGCGGCGTCGCTCGAATTCCGCGCGCAGGGCCGGGTCGAAGCAGATGACGGCCTCCGCGGCCAGCGCGCCGTTCTTGGTGGCCCCCAGCGACAGCAGCTGCACGCCGCTCTGCCAGGAGAGCGCCGCCGGCGTGGTTTCCAGGTGCACGACGGCATTGGCGAAGCGCGCGCCGTCCATGTGCAGGGCGAGTCCGTTGGCACGCGCCGCTTCGCCCAGCGCCGCCAGTTCCATGATGCTGTAAACCGTGCCCCATTCGGTGGCCTGCGTGAGGCTCAGCACCGCGGGGCGCACGTGGTGCACGCCCATGTCACGCGCATGCGTCAGTGGTGCGGAGAGCTGGCCGGGATGCAGTTTGCCGTTGGGTGAGGGCAGGCCGACCAGCTTGGCGCCACCGGTGAAGAACTCCGGCGCGCCGCATTCGTCGGTGTTGATATGCGCGGCTTCGTGGCAGTACACGGCGCCGAAGGGTGGCGTCAGGCAGGCCAGTGCCAGTGAATTCGCCGCGGTGCCCGTGGCCACCGGATAGATGGCCAGCTCGTGCTCGAAGACTTCCTCGGCCAGCCGCTGCAGTTCCGCGGTGACGGGATCATCGCCGTAGGCGTGCACCGCGCCCCGATTGGCCGCGGCCAGTGCCGCCATGATTTCCGGCGCGGCGGGGACCACATTGTCGCTGGCAAAATTGCGGCGCGTGGCGCCGGCAGCAGTCGGCGCCTCGGTCATCAGGGCTCCAGGTAGGCGTAGCCGTCGAGTTCCTGTTCGTAGAAGCGCTTCAGCGCCTGGCCTTCGGCCAGCGTCATGCGGCCCTCGCGCACCGCGCGCTCGCAGTCGCGCGACAGCGCCGGCGCGAGTTCCGCCACGTCGTATTCCATGTACTCGAGCACGCGGTTGGCGGTGTCGCCCTTGACGGTTTCCTCCACCGACCAGCCGCCCTGTTCGTGCAGGCGGATGTGCACCACATGCGTATCGCCGAACAGGTTGTGCAGATCGCCCAGGGTTTCCTGGTAGGCGCCGACCAGGAAGGCGGCCAGGTAGTAGTTCTCGCCTTCCCTCAGCTCGTGCAGCTCCAGCGTGTGCTTGATGTCGCGATGACTGATGAAGCGGTCGATCTTGCCGTCCGAATCGCAGGTGATGTCGGCCAGCACGCCACGGCGCGTCGGCGCTTCGGCCAGGCGGTGGATGGGCATGATGGGAAACAGCTGGTCGATGGCCCAGCTGTCCGGCAGCGACTGGAACAGCGAGAAGTTGCAGAAGTAGGTGTCCGAGAGGCTGTTTTCCAGGTCCTCGAGCTCCTCCGGCATGTGATCGAGCTTGCGGCAGGCATCGCGCACGCGCACTGCCGTGGTCCAGAACAGCCGTTCCACCAGCGCGCGCTGCGTCAGCGTCAGCAGGCCGAGATTGAACATCTGCAGCGCCTGTTCGCGCGCCGTGACCGCATCGTGGTAGCACTCCACCAGGCGGCGCGGGGTGACGTTCTGGTAGGCGTCGATCAGGTCGCGCACCGGTTGCGGCATGTTGCCGCCATTGCGCAGCTGCTGCTCTTCCGCGGCTTCCACGCGCAGGCTGTCCAGCGCCGAGCGGCCCAGCACGTCGAAGATCAGCACGCTGTGATGCGCGGCGATGGCGCGGCCCGACTCGCTGATGATGAGCGGATGCGCAATGCCGCGCGCATTGCAGATGCTGGCAATGCGGTATACGACGTCGTTGGCGTACTCATCCAGCGTGTAGTTCATCGAGGAGGAGAAATTGGTGCCGCTGCCGTCGTAGTCCACGCCCAGGCCGCCGCCGACGTCGATGTATTCCAGGCCGGCGCCCAGCTGATGCAGCTCGGCGTACACATGGGCCAGCTCGTTGATGGCGTCCTTGACGCGGCGGATGTCCTGCAGCTGGCTGCCGGGATGGCAGTGCACCAGCTTCAGGCAGTCGGCCATGCCGCGCGCCTTGAGCTCCTCGAGCATCTTGATGATCTCGGTGACGAACAGGCCGAACTTGGAGCGATCCCCGGCCGATTCGCGCCAGCGGCCCGAGCCCTCGCTGGCCAGCTTCACGCGCACACCGATGCGCGGGCGCACGCCGTAACGCTCGGCGTGCCTGAGGATCAGGCCCAGCTCGGAGAAGTTCTCCACCACCGGGATGATGGTGCGGCCCAGCTTGGTGGCCAGGATCACCGCCTCGATGTAACTGGAGTCCTTGAAGCCATTGCAGATGATGGGGCGCTCCGGCTCACCCGCGCTCATGGCCATCACCGCCAGCAGTTCGGGCTTCGAGCCCACTTCCAGTCCGAAACCGAACTCGCGGCCGTAGCGGAACACTTCCTCGACCACCAGACGCTGCTGGTTGACCTTGATCGGGAACACCGCGGTGTACCTGTTGCGGTAGTCGTTCTCGGCGATGGCCTGCGCGAAGGCGCCGTGCAGGTGGCGCAGGCGGTGCGCCAGGATGTCCGAGAAGCGGATCACCAGCGGCGCGGCCAGATCGCGCTCGGCCAGACCCTGCACCACCTCGAACAGGTCGATCTCCTGCCGGTCGGTGCTGTCCGGGCGCACCACCACATGGCCGGCGGCATTGATGCCGAAGTAGCCGCGGCCCCAGGCGGGCACCTGGTAGAGATCCAGCGCGTCCTCGATATCCCAGCTCGGATCGGCGCCGCGGCCGCGCCCGCCATTGGTGGCACTCACCTGCAAGACTCCAGTTCGATCGGCGCTCACGCCGCTTGGCGCGCACGATATCAAATGCGCCAGATGAATACAGTTGCGCGCTACAATGCAGCCCCGGTGCAAATGGCTGGACAAGGTTAAGCATGGCCATCGATGTCTACTGGGGAAGTGGCAGTGGCTACTGCTGGCGGGTGCTGCTGGCGCTGGAGTACAAGGGGCTGCCCTACAACAGCCACCTGCTGAAGTTCGACCAGCAGGAGCACAAATCCCCGCAGATGCTGGCGCTGAACCCGCGCGGCCGCCTGCCGGTGCTGGTGGACAACGGCTACGTGGTATTCGAATCGCTGGCCATCCTGTACTACCTCGACCTGAAGTACCCGAATCCGCCCATCTTCGGCAACAGTCCCGAGGAAGCCGCGGTCATCATGCGCGTCATCTGCGAGTACCAGGCCTATGCCGAACCGCATTTGTTGCAGATCGTTGAAGCCCTGCTGGGCCGCCGTCCGCCGGGCCTGAGCGAACAGCTCGCGGATGCCATGCACCACGTCGCCAACGAGGCGCGCACCATCGAGCGCCGCCTGTCGCAGGGCGACTGGGTGGTGGGTGAAAAATTCTCAGCCGTCGACATGGTGATCTACCCCGACATCCGGCTGCTGCAGCGGGCACTGGCGCGCCCCGCCGGTCGCGAGCTGGCGGCGCGCTTCCTGCCCATCGAAGTCAACTACCCGGCGCTGGGGCGCTGGCTGCAGCGCGTGAGCGCGCTGCCGGGGCATGACAAGACGTGGCCGCCGCACTGGAAAGAGTGACGACGCGGAAAAACTGCGATTGACCGCGTGGCCCGCGGCGTTTCACGAAGAGTGCCAGTGGGGCCGCACAGGCGGTTCAGATCGGCCCTTTGCGGGAACGCCGTGAATCCTTTTCTGGAGGCTCCGGCGCGGCATCCCTGGCCGCGACGGTCCCGCAAAGGGCCGATCTGAACCGCCTGTGCTGTCTCGCTGCCGCTCCTCACGCGGCACCCGCATTTGGCGCGGATGGCGCGCACACTGCGCTGTCATCTCGTTGCTGCGACATGATCCGGAGCGCTCCGATTCCCCGTCTTCGTCCTGCCGCTGTCGCGGGCGACCGGCACGGCGTGTCAGAGCACGCAACAAAAGGGGTTTTCGGGAGCGTCGCGGCCAGGGATGGCCGCGCCGCAGCCGCCATGGATGGCTTTACGGCGGTCCCGAAAACCCCTTTTGTTGCGTGCTCATTGCACCAGGTGCATTCGGTCGCCCGCGGTAGCGGCAGCGCGCCGCGATTGTTACCCTCTGCGGCATCCAACCTGACTTGAGGGCATCATGACCGGCCAGAAAATTCTCGTCGATTTCCCGGGGCGTCTGTTGTTCGTGGGCTTCGGCAGCATCGGGCAGGGTGTGCTGCCACTGGTGCTGCGGCACATCGGCATCGCGCCGGAACGCATCACCATCGTGACCGCGGATGACGCGGGCCGCGCCGAAGCCGGGCAATACGGGGTGAAGTTCGTCAAGGAAGCGTTGACTCGCGAGAATTACCGCCGGGTGCTCGAGCCGCTGCTGGGGCGCGGCGATTTTCTGCTGAATCTGTCCGTGGACGTCTCCAGCATCGCACTGATCCGCTACTGCTGGGATCGCGGCGCCATGTACCTGGACACCTGCATCGAACCGTGGGTGGGTGGTTACACCGATCCGACGGTGTCGGCCAGCCGCCGCACCAACTACGCGCTGCGCGACGAGGCGCTGGCCCTGCGCCAGAGCAGCCAGCGCCAGCCGACGGCGGTGTTGACGCACGGCGCCAATCCCGGCCTGGTTTCGCACCTGGTGAAACAGGCGCTGCTGAACATCGCCCGCGATACCGGCGTGGAGGCCGGCGAGCCCGCCACGCGTGAGCAGTGGGCGGAGCTGGCACAGAAGCTGTCGATCAAGACCATCCACATCGCCGAGCGCGACACGCAGGTGTCGTCGCGGCCCAAGGAACTGGGCGAGTTCTGCAATACCTGGTCGGTGGACGGCTTCGTGTCGGAGGGTTCGCAGCCGGCGGAGCTGGGCTGGGGCTCGCATGAGCGCAATTTCCCGCGTGACGGCAAACGCCACGAGTTCGGCAATGGCTGCGCCATCTTCCTGAACCAGCCGGGTGTGGCCACCAAGGTGCGCACCTGGACGCCCAAGGCCGGTCCGTTCCATGGCTTCCTGATCACGCACGGCGAGGCCATCTCGATCGCCGATTATCTGAGCGTCAGCAATGGCAAGCAGGTGGCTTACCGCCCGACGGTGCACTACTCCTACCACCCTTCCGATGCCGCGGTGCTGTCGGTGTACGAATTCGCCGGCCGCAATTACGAGATGCAGCCGCGCAAGCGCATCCTGATGGAGGACATCACGCGCGGCATCGACGAGCTGGGCGTGCTGCTGGCCGGCCACAAGAAGAATGCCTACTGGTATGGCTCGCAGCTCTCCATCGAGGAGGCGCGCCAGCTCTGTCCGCACAACAGTGCCACCAGCCTGCAGGTCACGGTGGCGGTGCTGGGTGGTCTGGTGTGGGCCATGGAGCATCCCAACAGCGGTCTGGTCGAGCCGGACGAGATGGACTACAAGCGCGTGCTCGAGGTCTGCATGCCCTACCTCGGCCCGGTGGTCGGCGAATACACCGACTGGACGCCGCTCACCGATCGCGAGCGGCTGTTCCCGGAGGATCTGGACAAGTCGGATCCCTGGCAATTCCGCAACGTGCGGGTTTGCTAGCGATGGCCGCTGCGGCTGCGCCCGGTGGGTGCAGCCGCGCCAAGCGAGCCGGTCAGTCGCTGGCCGGCTCGTAGTCGATCTGCACGATGCAGTAGCTCTGCTCGCCTCCCGGCAGCTGCACCCGCACTTCCTCATCCAGTTTCCTGCCCAGCAGCGCCCGCGCCAGCGGCGCATCCATGCTGATGAAGCCGGGTTCGCGGTCGAACTCATCCGGCCCGACGATGCGGTAGCGCTGTTCGTTGCCGGCCTCGTCCTCCAGGCTCACCCAGGCGCCGAAAAACACCCGGCGCGGATCGCCGGGCGGCTGATCCACCACCACCATGCCGTCCAGGCGCTGGCGCAGGAAGCGCACGCGCCGGTCGATCTCGCGCAGCCGGCGCTTGCCGTAGGTGTACTCGGCATTCTCGGAGCGATCGCCCTGGGCGGCGGCGGCGCTCACCGCGGCGGTGACCTGCGGACGCTCCACCCGCCACAGCTGTTCGAGCTCGGCGCGCAGCCGGGCGGCCCCCACCGGGGTGATGTATTGGGAGCCGGGTCGTTCCGGCCGCCGGTAGCGTGTCATCGAAATCGCAACTCCGTCACAAAAACCCCGGGGCTGGCAGCGCGGCAACGAATTGCCGGGGCGGAAATGTGTTGCCGCTCACAGCAGCCGCTGCCGCCCGCTTTGTAGTCTCTGGTCCCATGCAGGCCAGCAAGTACTACACGCATTTTATCGCCGGAGTGGAAGGCAAGCGTCCCTCGGGCGAATGGAGTGCGGTGGTGGAACTCAACCGGCCGCTGAGCGAAGGCGGTGCGGAGCGCGAGCTCTCCCAGGTACTGGCCAGCAGCCTGGATATCCAGATGTGCGACATCTGCATCCTGGACTGGTCCCGATTGCATTGATTGTGAATCCCCTGGCGGGTCCGAACCCTGCAGGGGCAGGCCCGCACTGAAACGCCCCGCTCCGCCCGTTCGCGGTCCGGGGCACTTTTTTTCCGGGCTCCCCGCGCTCATCCCCTGTACGCTGCCGACACGATCCAGCGGCGCGCATCGCATGTCCGAAATGCTCTTCCACGAGGCCAGCGGCCATCGGGCCCGCTGGCTGCCCACCGGTGACGAGGCCTATGCCGCCATGGTTGCGGCCATCGACGCTGCCGTGCGCAGCGTGCGGCTGGAGAGCTACATCATCCGGGCCGCGGGTCCGGGGTTGCTGCTGCGCGAGGCGCTGCTGCGGGCGCGGCAGCGCGGGCTGATGGTGCGGGTATTGCGCGATGCCTTTGGTTCCGAGGAGCTGCCGGCGGATTTCTTTGCCGCTCTGGTGACGGCCGGCGCCGAGGTGCGCGTCTTCAGCCCGGCACGGGCGCTGCGTCTGGCGTTTCGCGATCATCGCAAGCTGCTGGTCTGTGACGAGGCCGTGGCGGTGGTCGGCGGCCTGAACATCGCGCCGGAATATGCCGGCGATGGCGTCAACCATGGCTGGCGCGATCTGGGGCTGCTGGTCCAGGGGCCGATCGGCCGCACACTGGCGCACAGCTTCGACGCCATGTTCACGCTGGCGCCCGTCACGCCGCGCGCCGTGCACAACTTCCGTCGTCTGACGCGCCGCTGGCCGAGGGAACAGGGCGCGGTCTCGGTGCTGCTGGCCGGCCCTGGCTGGCCGGCCGGCCGGCTGCTCAAGCGCCTGCTGCGCGACGTCATCGTGGCGCGCGAGGTGCGAGCAATGGCGGCGTACTTCCTGCCGTCGCGGCGTCTGCGCCGTGCGCTGCGCTGGTGTCATCGTCATGGTGGCCGCGTGCAGCTGCTGCTGTCCGGCCCCACCGACGTGCCGGTGGCGCGCTACGCCGCCGAGCACTTCTATGAGCGGCTGCTGAAGGCGGGCATGCGCCTGTTCGAATACCAGCCGCAGATCCTGCACGCCAAGCTGGTCATCATCGATGACATCGTCTACGTGGGCTCGTGCAATCTCGATCGACGCAGCCTGCAGATCAACTACGAATTGCTGCTGCGGCTGCAGTGGCCGGAGCTGGCCGCCAGCGGTTGCGCGCTGTTCGAGGCAGCCCTGCAGCATAGCCGCGAGCTGGAGCTGGCGGACTGGCGCCGCACGCGCCGCTGGTGGCAGGGCTGGCGCTCCGCGATCGGCTACTGGGTGCTGGCGCGGCTCGATCCCTACCTGGCGCGCCGGCGGCTGCGTTCGGTGCGCTAGACTCCAGGCATGAAGACCTCGCATCTGCTGCCTCTGTGCTGCCTGCTCGGCGCCTGCGCCACACTGCCCACTGCCACGTCGCGCAGCGGCCTGGACCTGCCCGGCTTCGATCTGGGTGTGCGTCCGCAGGACGATCTGTACCGTTTCACGGCGGGCGGCTGGGAGCGTCGCACCGAGATTCCCGCCGACCAGTCCAACTACGGCGCCTTCAGCAAGCTCGACGATCAGGCGCAGGTGGATGTGCACGAGCTGCTCGAGGAGCTGGGCAAGAGCGCCGCGAATCCGGGCAGCGAGGAGCGCAAGCTCGCCGATCTGTACCGCAGCTTCATGGACACGCAGCGCGTCGAGCAGGCGGATCTGGCGCCGCTGAGCGCCGAGCTGGCGCGCATCGCGCAGATCGCCACGCCCACCGATCTGGCGCGCTACATCGGCTACAACCAGGGGCTGGGCATCGCTGCGCCGCTGCAGTGGTATGTGCAGCAGGATGCGCGCAACGCCACGGTGTACATCAGCTATGTGGATCAGTCCGGGTTGTCGCTGCCGGATCGCGATTACTACCTGCGCAGCGAGCAGAAGTACCAGGACTACCGGCAGAAGCTGCATGACTACGCCCGCCAGCTGCTGACGCTGGGCGGCGATGCCGACGCCGCCAGCGAGGCCGATCGCATCCTCGCCATCGAATCGCAGCTGGCCCGGGCGCAGTGGAGCAACGTCCAGAACCGCAATCCGGTGGCCACCTACAACCGCAAGACGCTGGCGCAGGCAGCGGAGCTGGCGCCCGGCATCGACTGGCGCACGCTGTTCGAGGCCATCGGCATTTCGGCGCAGGACGAGTTCGTGGTCTCGCAGCCCAGCTTCTTCACCACGCTGGGGGTGATGCTGCAGACCGTGCCGGTGGCCGACTGGCGTGCTTATTTCCGTTACCGGCTGCTGGATGAATCCGCGCCCTACCTGCCGGAGCGTTTCGTCGCGCTGCATTTCGACTTCCACCAGCGCACGTTGTCGGGCGTGCAGCAGATGCGGCCGCGCTGGAAGCGGGGCGTGGCGCTGGCCAATGGCGCCATGGGCCAGGCGGTGGGCAAATTGTATGTGGCGCGGCACTTCAGCGCCGAGTCCAGGCAGCGTGCCCGCCAGCTGGTCGCGAACCTGATGGCGACCTACCGGCAGTCCATCGACTCGCTGGAATGGATGGGCCCCGAGACGCGGGCGCAGGCGCAGCAGAAGCTGGCAGCCTTCACCGTGAAGATCGGTTATCCGGACAAGTGGCGCGATTACTCCGCGCTGCAGATCGACGCGGAGGATCTGGCCGGCAATGTGCTGCGCGCCAACCAGTTCGATCACCAGCGCCTGCTCAGGCGCCTGGGCGCGCCGGTGGATCGCAGCGAATGGCTGATGACGCCGCAGACCGTCAATGCCTACTACAACCCGCTGATGAACGAGATCGTGTTCCCGGCCGCCATCCTGCAGCCGCCGTTCTACAACGCGCAGAGCGACGATGCGGTCAACTACGGCGCCATCGGCGCCGTCATCGGCCACGAGATCAGTCATGGTTTCGACGACCAGGGCAGCCAGTTCGATGCCCAGGGCAATCTGCGCAACTGGTGGACGGAGGAAGATGCGGCCCGCTTCAAGCAGCGCACCAGCGCGCTGGTGCAGCAGTATTCCTCGTACACCGTGCTCGACGGTGAGCACGTGAATGGCGAGCTGACGCTGGGCGAGAACATCGCCGATCTGTCGGGCCTCGCCATTGCCTACAAGGCCTACCTGCTTTCGCTCAATGGCCGGCCGGCACCGCTGATCGATGGCTACAGCGGCGCGCAGCGCTTCTTCTTCGGCTGGGGGCAGGTGTGGCGGCGCAAATACCGCGACGACAACCTGCGCCAGCGCCTGGCCGTCGACCCGCACAGTCCGAGCGAATTCCGTGCCAATGGCCCGGCCAGCAACATCGATGCCTTCTACGCGGCTTTCAATGTGCAGCCGGGCGACAAGCTCTATCGCCCGCCCGCAGAACGCGTCAAGATCTGGTAACCGGTTGTGGGGAGTGACCCGGCGGCATCAGGGATGAAGTCGCCGGGTCCGTTTGGGCCGCGCCTCGGGCCGCGCTACTGCTGCAGCAATACCACGATGCGCCCGCTGCTCAGCGTATTGGCACCCTGGTCGTAATGACCGCTGGCATACAGGCCCAGGGCCGGCGTCGAGCCATTCAGGTCGGTGGCCAGCGCCGCGGCGAACCCGGCAAAAGTCGCGAAGTTGTCCACGTCATGAGCGCGCGCATGGGCGATCACGTACATGGGTGAGCTCGCCGTACTGTCTGGAACGATGGCGGGCAGTGCGCTCAGCGTCGACAGATCGATGCGCAGCGGTCCGATGCGCAGGAACTGCTGGTCGGCGCTCGAGCCGCTCACCGGCTGCAGCGAGGTGCTGGCGCTGGTCAGGCCGCTGAACGGCGCCGTGCTGCCGCCGCTCCAGTGCACGGTCATGGCAGCGCTGGTGGCGCTGTAATCCACCAGCGTGCGCGCGCTGAAGTCCGGGGGCGCCAGGCCAAAGGGTGTCACGAACCCGATGAAGCGCGCCGGCCAGCCGGCCGTGAGCCCGGACACCGTGAGCCCCGTGGCATCCACCTGATAGGCGGTGGGATCGGCGTCGGTGCTGGCTCCCGTGCCGGCAAAGCTGAAGCGGCTGGCCGGATAACCATCGATGGAATCGAGGTTCAGCGTGACCAGGCTGCTGTCGACGCTGCCCACGGTGCCCCACAGGGAGCTCAGCGTGAGGCGCACCAGGCCGCTGCTGGCATCCAGCGAGGCGGAGCTGTCATGGCTGCTGGCGCTGGTGAGGCTGGCGGCATTGCTCAGCGCGCCGAACACCGCGATGCGCTGGCCCACCGAGATGTCCGCAATGGTGTGGGCGGTGCTCGAACCCTCGGCCGTCACCAGCGTGGTGTCGGCCAGCGTGACCCCCACGCTGCGGCCCACCCAGTGGCGGCGGCCCGAACCGTCATGCCGGTCCGTGACCTGCACGCTGAGCATCATGCCGGTGCGCGCCAGCACCGTGCCCACCAGCTGGTCGCGGCCGTGGCCCGGCAGGCTGGTGCCGGCATACACCTCGGTGGCCGTGAAGCTCTGCGAGGCGAGATCCAGCTTGCCGAAGGCCGCCACCATGGCGCCCGAGCCCAGGCTCTGCAATTGCGCGAGGCCGCTGGCGCCCAGATAAGCCTTGCCGTCGATCTCGTAGAGGGTCTGACCGGTGGTGCTCACCGTCAGTACGCTGCTGCCGTCGGTGCTGGTTGCGTCGGCCGGACACACCGTGATGCCAAAGGTGGCGGTGCCGAAATCGCCGCTGAGCGCGCCATGGGCACGCATCGGCCGGCTGTCGGCGGCGCTCAGCGCAGCCACCAGCACCGGCGTGACGGTCACGGTGCCGGCGGTCAGATCCACGGTGTTGGAGCTGGCAAGGTTGAAGTCGACGCTGAGACTGGCGGCGCGCCGCGCGCTGATCTTCAGCGGCTGCGAGCCATCGAAGCTCAGGCTGACCGTGAGCTGGGTGATGGCTGTGCCGCTCTCGTCCACGGGACTCAAGGTCACGCCATTGCCGCTGCCATCGTCGGCCACGATATTCGCGCCGGTGTAATCCAGCGTGACGGTGGCGCCGGTGTAATGGCCAGGCGGGATCTGCCGGGTGCTGAGGATCTCGCTCAGATCGACCAGCGCGGCCAGATCGATGCTGGTGGTGGTCGGCAGGGTCTCGACCGTGGTGCCATCGGCCTGGGTCAGTTTCAGCGACACCAGACCCACCTGGTAGCTGAGGAAGTCGCCAGCGGCATCGCTGATCGAGATGACGGCGGCGCCGCAGCTGCCGCCGCCGCAATCCAGGCTCTGGCCGGTCAGCGAGGTGGCGGAAGCGGAGTTGCTCTGGGAATCACCGCCACCGCAGCCGGCGAGGAGCGCCGCGCCCAGCAACGGCAGCAGGTTCAACACAATCCATCGTGCCGGCGCATGCGCCGGGATAACCTGGGGGCGCGCATGGAATCTCATGGCCATCCTCCCCATCCGTAGTTGTGGCAGGATTTATAACGCCGCAGCGGCGCAGGGGTGTACGTCGAAATCGTCTCCTTTTGGCGACGAGCCGGCGATAATGGCCTGTCACAATGCAGCACCAGCATTTTCGGTCCGGAGGACTACATGGATATTCGCAAGATTCTGATAGCGCTCGGCGCCTCGCTGGTGCTGAGCAGCTGCGGTTACAACAAGATCCAGCAGCAGGACGAGGGCGTGAAGGCAGCCTGGTCCGAGGTGGTGAACCAGTACCAGCGGCGTGCCGATCTGGTGCCCAACCTGGTGGCCACGGTGAAGGGCTATGCGCAGCAGGAGCAGACCGTGCTGCTGGGCGTGACCGAGGCGCGCGCCAAGGTGGGCAGCATCCAGGTGACGCCGGAGCTGGTCAACGACGAGGCGGCATTCAAGAAGTTCACGGCCGCGCAGGGCGAGCTCACCAGCGCGCTGAAGAGCCTGCTGGCAGTGACCGAGAACTATCCGGACCTGAAGTCGGATGCCAACTTCCGCGACCTGCAATCGCAGCTGGAAGGCACGGAGAATCGCATCACCGTGGCGCGCAACCGCTACATCACCGCAGTGCAGGATTACAATGTCACGATCCGCTCCTTCCCGAGCAACCTCACCGCCATGATGTTCAAGTACGCCGCCAAGCCCAACTTCACGGTGGAGAACGAGGCGGCCATCGCCAAGCCGCCCACTGTGGATTTCGGCACGAATGCCATGAGCGCGCCGGCCGCGGGCCAGTAGGCGGCTGAGCGGCCCGTGTTCGGCTGTCGCGCACTGCTGCTGTGCCTGGCCCTGCTGGGGGCGGTGGCTGCGCGCGCCGATGATCTGCAGTCCATCCCGGATCTGTCGGCGCGCGTCACCGACACCACCGGCACGCTGACGGCAGCGGAGCAGTCGCAGCTGGAACGCAAGCTGGCGGAGTTCGAGCAGCGCAAGGGCACGCAGATTGCCGTGCTCATCGTGCCGACCACGGCACCCGAGGACATCGCGCAGTACTCGATCCGGGTGGTGGAGCAGTGGAAGCTGGGTCGCAAGAAGGTCGACGACGGTGTGCTGCTGCTGCTGGCCAAGGAGGATCGCGCGCTGCGCATCGAGGTGGGTTACGGACTGGAGGGGGCGGTCACCGATGCGCTCTCCAGCCGCATCATCAACGAGACCATGGTGCCGCTGCTGCGCCAGGGCCAGTACGCGGCTGCCATCGACGCCGGGGTGGCGCAGCTCATCAAGGTCATCGATGGCGAACCGCTGCCCGCACCGGACCGCAGCTGGCAGGGCAGTGGCCGGCTGTCCAATGCCTTCCCCTTCCTGCTGGTGCTGTTCCTGATCGGCTCCAGCGTGCTGCGCGCCGTGTTCGGCCGCACCGCCGGCGCCGTGATCAGCGGTGGCGGCATGGGGCTGGTGGTGTACCTGATGGGGCAGGTGCTGGCGCTGGCCGCGGGGCTGGGCGTGCTGGCCTTCGTGGTGGCGCTGCTGATGGGTTTCGCGCCGCGCGGCTGGTCGATGGGCGGCCGGGGCGGTTTTGGCGGCGGGTTCGGAGGCGGTGGCTTCGGCGGTGGGGGATTCGGTGGGGGCGGGGGCTTTGGCGGCGGTGGTGGCGGATTCGGAGGCGGTGGCGCCTCGGGGCGGTGGTGATGGATGTGCTGCGCTGGCTGCGGCATCTGAGTGCGCCACGCTGGCGCATGCGCCGTCGTTTCGACGCCGCGGTGCGCGCGCTGATCGAGCGCGAGGTCAAAGCGGCCGAGGCGCGGCATGGCGGCGAGATCTGCTTCGTGGTGGAGGGCGCGCTGCCCTGGCCGCTGCTGTGGCGGGGCTGCGGGCCGCGCGAGCGGGCGTTGCAGCTGTTCGCCGCGCTGAGCGTCTGGGACACCGAGGGCAACAACGGCGTGCTGATCCACGTGCTGTTCGCCGACCATAGCGTGGAGTTCGTTGCGGATCGCGGCATCAGCTGCCGCATTGCGGCGGCCGACTGGGAGCCGCTGTGCCGCGAGGTGGAGGCGCATTATCGTGCCGGCCGTTTTGCCGAAGGGTCGGCGGCCGCGATCCGCGGCGTTGCGGGACTGCTTGTCCGTTATTTCCCACAGCAAGGCCCGGACCGGGACGAACTGCCCAATCAGCCGCTGCTGCTCTAGAATAAGTCCATGGCAGCATTCAAAAATCGCGCATTCACGGCCGCCGCTCTGCTCACGCTGGGCCTGGCGGGATGCTCGCTGGCGCCGTTCCGCGCCGAGAAACAGGCCGAGCCGGTGGCCGCGGCGCCGGCGCCCGTGGCCCCGGTGCCGCAGCTGCCGCTGGCCGAGGCCACGCATCATTTCACGCTGCCGGACGACAACACCGACGTGATCGGTGCCGTGGTCAGCGTCGAGGTGGCCAAGGACGACACGCTCTCCGACATCGCCCGCCGCTTCGACGTGGGCTACGAGGAGATGGTGCGTGCCAATCCGGGCGTCGATCCCTGGCTGCCGGGCGTCGGCAAGCGCGTGGTGGTGCCCACGCAGTTCGTGCTGCCCAATGCGCCGCGCGAAGGCGTGGTCATCAACGTGGCGGCCATGCGCATTTTCTATTTCCCCAAGCGCGCCAAGGGCGAGCTGCAGCAGGTCTACACCTACCCCATCGGCATCGGCAAGGTGGGCTGGAAGACGCCCGAAGGCACCACCCGGGTGACGGCCAAGGTGGTCGATCCAACCTGGCGCCCCTCGGTGGCGGTACGCAAGGAACACGCCGACAACGAGGATCCGGTCGATGCCGTGGTGCCGCCGGGCCCGGACAATCCGCTCGGCAAGTACGAGTTCAAGCTGGGCTGGCCCAGCTACCTGATCCACGGCACCAACAAGCCCTATGGCGTGGGGCTGCGCTCCAGCCATGGCTGTGTCCGTCTCTATCCGGAAGACATCGAGCAGTTGTTCAGCATGGCTCCCATCGGCACGCCGGTGCGCGTCGTGAACCAGCCGTTCCTGTTCGGCTGGAAGGGCGACAAGCTGTACCTGCAGCCGTACACGGTGCTCGAGGACGATCCGCGCGACTGGAGCAAGGCGCACAAGTCGTTGCTGGCCAAATCGCTGTCGAGCCAGATCCAGAAGCGTCTGCAGCAGCGCGGCGAGCAGCTCGACTGGGACAGCGTGTCCCAGGTCAGCCATGAGCCGCGCGGCGTGCCGGTGGCGGTGGCCGGGGGCGCCGAGACCCTGCAGGGTGTGCTGGCCGGCGTCGCGCAGGTGCGCAACCAGATTCCGACCGGATCGAACTGGGATGGCAGCGACCTGCCGGCCGATGCGCCGGCGGTACAGCAGATCATTTCCGAACGCGAGCCGGATGCGGCCGCGGCTAGCAGCGCGAAGAAAAGCAAACCGCAGGGCTGAACGCAGCCGCTTTGACAGGGACAGGCGAGGAATGGCAAATCTGAGTGAGTGGCTGAAGCTGATGCTGGCGGAGATCGCCCGCAAGCAGGAAGAAGCGCGTCGCGCGCGGGACGAACAGAGCCGGCGCCAGCAGGAAGCTGCGCCTCCGCGTGCCTCAGTCACCTGAGGGCGGTTCATCGGGTCGCGGCGGCGCGTCCGCTGCCGGAGCGTCGGCGACCACGCTGAGTGCTCCGGGACGGAGTGTTCCCATCGCGCGGCTGCCCGCGGCGCTGACGGTGTTCGTCGGCCGCACCCTGCGTGGCCCGGCCAACCAGCCGCTGCGCATCAGCTCGTTCGCGGATTTTCAGCAGCGTTTCGGTGGCCTGTGGCAGCCGGCGCCGCTGACCTACGCCATCGAGCAATTCTTCGAGAACGGTGGCCGTGAAGCCATCGTGATGCGTGTGACCAATGGCGGGCGTGCGCCGACGCTGGATCTGCCGGCCGCGGGCGGCGTGCTGAAACTCGTTGGCGTGCAACCCGGCACACGCGAATACCTGCGTGCCTCGGTGGACTACGATGGCATCGACGCGCGCGATACCGAATACTTCAACCTGGTGGTGCAGCGGCTGCGGGCGCCGGCTTCGGAACAGATCGAGGACCAGGAGATCTTCCGTCGCGTCACAGTGCTGTCGACCAGCACGCGCTGTGTGCGCGAGGTGCTGGCCGTATCGCAGCTGGTGCGGGTGCGCGGCGCGCTGCCGCTGCATCGGCCCGATCGCACGCTGGCGGCCGGCGGCGCTGCCATCGGTTACGTCGGCAGCAATGGCGATGGCGACGATGGCGATGCGCTCACCGACTACGATCTGATCGGTTCGCCCGAACGGCGCACCGGCCTGGTGGCGCTCGATGCGGTGGAGCATTTCAATTTCCTGTACGTGCCGCCGCTGAGCCGGGAGCGCGATGTCGGGCTGGCCACGCTGCTGGTGGCGCGCCGTCTGTGCCGGCGGCGCCAGGCGCTGCTGCTGGTGGATCCGCCCGCGCATTGGGGCAGCGTCGATGCGGCGCTGGAAGGGCTGGCGGACTGGGGTTTTCACAGCGAGGACGCGCTGATGTACTTCCCGCGGATGCTGGCCACGGACCGGCTGCGCGGACGCGTGGAGCTGTTCGGTTCGGGCGCCGCTGCCGCCGGCATGATCGCGCGGGCGGATGAGACCAGCCCGGTATGGAGCGCTGCCGAAGGCGAGGATGCGTTGCTGCGCCCCGGTCTGCGTCCGGCCGTACGCATCAGCGAAGCCGAACGGCGTGCGCTGGCGCAGCAGGGCGTGAACGCGCTGCAATCGGTGCGGGCCGTGACACGTCTGGGACTCACGCCGCGCACGCTGGTGCCGGATACCCGGGGTTTCAGTGACTGGCGCTATCTGTCGGCACGGCGTTTTGCGTTGTTCGTCAGCTCATCGATCGAGGCCGGCACGCATTGGGCGGCAACCAGCCCCAAGACGCCAGCGCTGTGGCGCCAGCTGCGCGCACAGGTGGTGGCGTTCCTGGAAGGGCTGGATCAGGCGGGCGCCTTCGTCGGCCGCAGCGTCGAGGAGAGCTACTTCGTGATCTGCGATCACCGGTTGAACGACCGGCAGGACGCACAGCGCGTGAAGCTGCTGTACGGGTTCGCTGCCTCGCGTCCCGGGGATTTCCATGCCTTCCTGCTGGTGCATGCGTCGTCCGGCAGCCATACGGCCGTGGTCAGCGTGAACCGCCTGGCCACGGGCGGGCAGCGGCTCAAGGAGGAGATCGAGACCTCGATCCTGCGCGGGGTCGGCGCTTCAGGGACTTTGAGCCAGGCTCTCTGAGCCGGGCAGGTTGCCCAGCGCCAGCGACACCACCGCGCGCGCCACTTCCGTTCCGGTTGCATCGCTCACGGTGATCGGCAGTGCGATCGTCTGCAGGTTGCGCCAGTCGCTGCGATCCAGGCGGGTCAGCGCCTCGATGCTGCCCACCGCCGGCCGCAGGTGTTCGACCGTCATGCCGCGCAGCTGCCAGCCCAGCGTCTTGGGGATGGAGATCTCTGCGACCAGCAGGGCTCCCACCTGGCACAGCGCACCGACGGCCACCGGATCGAGCTGTCCGTCGGCGCGCAGCAGTTCGCGCATGGCGTCCAGTTCAAGTCGGCACAGGCCAGGTCGCAGTTCGAGGTAGTGTGGCTTGATCCAGGCGCTGGCCGGGGCCAGGGCGGCGATCAGGCGTGCGAAACGCCGTCGCCCGAACAGCGAGCTGCCCTGACGCGAGAATTCCTGCAGCAACTTGCTGGCAGGGGCGGTGGGTGTAAGCGACAGCCAATCGAGCTGCGCCTGCGCAGTACCCGACGATGAAATGGCGGCAATCCCCCCAAGCAAGACGAGAGCGGCAATGAGGCCTGTTGCGAGGCACTCTAAGACACCGGACGCCACTTTCCAAGGGGCGGCACGCGCTATCATCCGCGCATGACAGAACGTTACGTCGTGTTTTCACATGGCAAGGACAGCGAGCCCTGGGGTCGCAAGATCGCCGAGCTGGCCGAGACGGCGCGCAGCGAAGGGTTTCAGGTCGAGTCGGTCGACTACCGCGGCATCGACAGCGTGCAGGGCCGTCTCGAAGCGCTGCATGCGGCCTGCCGGAACCTGCCCGGCGATCTGGTGCTGGTGGGATCGAGCCTCGGCGGTTACCTCAGTGTGGCCAGCGCAGCGCCGCTGCATGCGCGCGCCGTGTTCCTGATGGCGCCGGCGCTGTATCACGACGAACTGCCGCCGCTGAAGGCCGGCACCCTGGATTGCCCTGCCACCATCGTGCACGGCTGGAATGACGAGGTGGTGCCGGTGGATGGCAGCATCCGTTTCGCGCGCGAGCAGGGTGCACAGCTGCTGCTGCTGGAAGGCGATCATCGCCTGCATCAGCAGTTGCCCACCATCCGCTTTCTGTTCGAGCAGTTCCTGATCAACATCGATTTCAAACGGCCGTTCCGTAGCCGGGCCAGGTAACGTGTTCACCCGATTCGTCTCGCTGTGGGTGCGGCCGACGCTGTGGCCGGAGGACGCCGGTGCGCGACTGGCCGAGAAGCGCGCGCCGGTCGTCTATGTCTTCGATCATCATAGCGGCGTGGATCTGGGAGTGCTGCAGCGGCTGTGCCTGGCCGAACGCCTGCCGCGGCCACTGAAGCGGTTGCAGACGCCCAGCGCGCGCGAGCGGCATTCCTACTTCGATCTGCAGCGGCCGCTGGCGTTCTGGCGCGGCCGGCTCGACCGGCGTCCCAATCCGCTGCTGCTGCGCCTGCTCGAGGCGCAACGCGCTGCGCCCGGGTTCGATGTGCAGCTGGTGCCGGCCGCGGTGTACTGGGGGCGCGCGCCACAGAAGGAGCGTTCCTGGCTGCGGCTGCTGATCTCGGACGACTGGGCCATCGGCAGTGGCCTGCGCAAGTTCTTTGCGGTGCTGATCAATGGTCGACGCACCACGGTGCAGCTCGGCGATCCGGTCAATCTGCGCAGCCTCACCGATCCGGCGCTGGATACCGCGGTCAACGCGCGGCGCGTGGCGCGCAGCCTGCGCGCGCAGCTCGGGCGCATGCGTGCCGCGCGCATCGGGCCGGATCTCTCGCATCGTCGCACCATCGTCGCCGAGGTGCTGCGCACGCGTGCAGTACGCGCGGCCGTGCGCCAGGAGCTGCGCGACAAGGGTGGCAAGCTCACGCGCCGCGCAGCGCTGCTGGAGGCGCGCCGGCTGGCCGAGGAGATCGCGGCCAACTATTCGCATTCCTTCGTCACTTTCATGTCCGGCGTGCTCACCTGGGTGTGGAGCCGCCTGTATGACGGCGTCGAGTTCCGCCACGTGGAGACGCTGCAGCAGATCGCCGAGGGCAACGAGATCGTCTACGTGCCCTGCCATCGCAGCCACATGGACTACCTGCTGCTGTCCTACGCCATCTATCAGCGCGGCTATGCCATTCCGCATATCGCCGCCGGCATCAACCTGAACCTGCCGGTGGTGGGCCGCTTCCTGCGCAAGGGCGGGGCTTTCTTCATCCGCCGCAGCTTCCGTGGCAGCGGCCTGTACACCGTGGTATTCACGCGTTATCTCGCCGCCATCATGGCGCGTGGGCACTCCATCGAGTATTTCATCGAGGGTGGCCGCAGCCGCACCGGCCGCCTGCTGGCGCCGATGACGGGCATGCTGTCGATGACGGTGCGCAGCTACCTGCGCGAACCGCGCCGCAAAGTGGTGTTCCTGCCGGTGTACTTCGGCTACGAGCGCGTGTTCGAAGGCGCCACCTATCTGGGCGAACTCTCCGGCAAACCCAAGGAGAAGGAGACCGTCGGGTCGTTGCTGCGCAGTCTGGGCCGGCTGCGCGAGCGCTACGGCCGCGTACACGTGAACCTCGGCGAGCCCGTGCATCTGGAGTCGTTGCTTGCCCGGCATGCGCCCGGCTGGCGCGGCGAGGCGCCGGATGAGCAGGTGCGGCCGCAATGGCTCAGCGCGCTGATCGACGATCTGTCGCAGCAGATCATGCGCAACATCAATTCCGCTGCGGCCGTGACGCCCATCAACCTGCTGGCCGTGGCGCTGCTGTCCACGCCGCGTCAGACCATGACGGAGGCGGAACTGGAGCAGATGCTGACCATGCTGGTGGCGTTGCTGCGGGCGGTGTCCTATGACCCGCGCGTCACGGTCACGGATCTGGCGCCCGGGGCCATCATCGATTACGGCGTGGGTCTGAAGCTCATCACGCGCGAGAAGCAGCGCGCCGGCGATTTCGTGCGCATGAGCCCCGAAGCCGCGGTGCTGGCCACGTACTACCGCAACAATGTCGTGCACCTGTTCTCGCTGCCCTCGCTGGTGGCCTGCTGCTTCCTCGGCAACACCGTGATGAATGGCGAGGACATGGCGCGCCTGGGCAGCCGCATCTACCCGTATGTGGCCAGCGAGCTGTTCCTGCGCTGGAACGAGGGGGAACTGCCCGCCGTGCTGGAGCGCATCCTCGACGCGCTGGTGGGCCTGGGGTTGCTGGAGGCGGCGCCCGGCCAGCGCCTGTGGCGCCGTCCGCCGCCGACCTCCAACGGCGCCATGCAGCTCTCGCTGCTGGCGCAGACCACGCTGCAGACCGTGGAGCGCTACTACCTGGCCATCGCGCTGCTGATCCGCGCCGGTAGCGGCCAGATCACGCCCAAGGCGCTGGAGGAGCGCTGCCAGCTGATGGCCCAGCGCATCACGCTGCTGTATGGCCTGAATTCACCCGAGTTCTTCGATCGCACCCTGTTCGGCAATTTCATCGACCTGATGCGCAAGCGCGGCGTGCTCAGCACCGACGCTGAAGGCCGGCTGGTGTTCGACGAGATCCTGATGCGCGTTGCCACGGATGCGCAGCTGGTGCTGTCGGAGCAGATACGGCACAGCATTCTGCAGGTGACGCACAACTGAGGGCGACGCGCGTGCACCGTTGGGTGTGCGGATGGTGCGCCTCATCAGCGGTTCCCGGGACCGCTGTGGATACATCCCTGTACGCTTCGTGGGCGCCGTCCATGGCGCCCACGATCCCGGTAACCGCTGATGAGGCGCACCATCCGTTCGGCGTCAGTGACGCGCGTTACCCTCGCGTCAGGCGTCTTGCGTGGTTGGAGAGAGCGATGAGATGGACGTTCGTGCGGATGGAATCACGCTTTCCAGGACCGTGGCCGCCAGGGATGGCGGCCACGGAGCCCCCAGGGATGGGTTCACGGCGATCCTGGAAAGCGTGATTCCATCCGCACGAACGGGCGCGACAATCACGATCTCGTGCCGGGTCTGCCGCCTAACGCGGCCACAGCCACCCGAACATCCCGCCGGTGATCAGCGCGTAGATGAGTCCGTCGAACATCATCAGCACGGTGGGTCGCCAGTTGCGCTGATACCAGATGGACTGGATCGGGAAGGCCAGGGCATAGGCCATGAAGGCGGTGAAGCCGGTGACGCGGAAGACTTCGAGATACGGAGCACCGCCAGGCAGCACGCGCGTGGCGAGGTAGGCGCAGCACAGACCCACCACCAGCAGATAGGCGAACCAGCAGATCAGCGCGCTGCCCATGGTGGCGTCGCAGTTGGGCACCACCGTCATCATGACCATGGGGTATTTCTTGCGCTTCTCCTTTTCTTCGGCGCTGCCCATGTCAGAGCGCCGCAGGGCCTTGGGCATCATGTAGTCGCCGGCCGGAAGATCCAGGCCCTTGAGCGCATCGAGCACGGCGTCCTGATTGTCGAGGCGGCCGTAATCATTCCAGTGATAGGGCAGCGCCATGTGGATGAAGCTGCTGATGATGAACAGGGCCACCGCGGAGAGCAGGATGGCAATCCACAGATCGGTGATCGCAACCATAAATCCTCCCTGTCGTTGCCTGTTATGGAGGCTAGTCGTCAGAGCGTACTTTACGCCGCAGCGTCTTGACCCGCTGTTGGTGGGCCTTGCCATCGAGGCGACGCAGTTTGGAGGCGCGCGTCGGGCGCGTGGCATGGCGCACCTTGGGTTCGATGCTGGCACGCTCGATCAACTCGCCAAGCCGCGCCAGTGCTTCGCGGCGATTGGCTTCCTGGGTGCGGTGGTTGCGCGCGGTGATCAGGATGCTGCCCTCGGCCGTCAGGCGCTGGCCGGCCTGCAGGCGCAGGCGCGCCTTGACGTGCTCCGGCAGGGTGCGATTGCCCTGCAGGTTGAAGCGCAGCTGCACGGCGCTGGCGACCTTGTTGACGTTCTGGCCGCCCGGGCCGGAGGCGCGGATGAAGCTGAACTCCAGGTCCTGTTCGGGGATGACCGGTGCGCTCATCGCAGCTCGCGATCCTCGTTGTGCAACCAGACTTCGCGCTGCGCGCTGGGAATGGTGATGCCGGCTTCCTTGAACAGCCGCCAGATGGCGCGGTTCACGTCGGAGCGCACGTTGTTCACGCCGTTTTGCGGATCGGCGATCCAGAAGCGCAGCTCCAGATCCATGCCATGGTCGGCGAACTGCATCAGCCGCGCTACGGGTTCCGGGTCCTGCAGCACGCGCGGATTGCCGGCGGTGGCGCGCACCAGCTCCACCAGCGCCACTTCCGGATCGTCGCGATAGCTGATGCGCACCGGCAGCTTCAGGCGCACGCGCCGATCCGAATAACTCCAGTTGATCACCGGGTTGGTGATGAGATTCTGGTTCGGCACCAGCGTCTCCACGCCATCACGATCGCGCACCACCACATAGCGGCCGCGCAGCTCCTCGACCCAGCCGAAGTTCTCGGTGCTGGTGCCGGTGTGGCCGGTGAAGCTGATGACGTCGCCGGGCTTGATGGACTTGTCCATCAGCAGCACGAAGCCGCTGACGAAATTGCCGGCGATGGTCTGCAGGCCGAAACCCAGGCCCAGGCCGATGGCGCCGGTGAGCACGGTCAGCGCCGTCAGATCCACGCCGGCCGCATTGATGCCCAGCAGGATGCCCAGGCCCACCAGGAAGAAGTACGTGAACTTGGTGACGCCGATGCGCGTGGACAGCGCCACGCTGGTCAGTGCCATCACGCGCCGCTCGATGGCGCGCGAGATCACGCTGGTGACGACCACGAAGCCGGTGATGACCACCAGGCCCTTGATCAGCGACCACAGGCTGAACTCGGCCTTGCCCGGCAGCAGGTCGATGCGATCCAGGGTGTTTTCGATGGCATCGAACCAGCCGACCAGCTCGAAGGCGATGCCCAGCCAGATGGCCAGCGCCAGTCGCGTCTCCCAGTGCTTGATCCAGGACTGCGCGCCCAGCACCAACCGCAGCGCATACATGGCCAGCCGTACCAGGATGAAACTGACCAGCAGCTGCAATCCGATGGCCAGCAATTGCACCGGCGCGGCGCGGGCACGCAGCAGGGCCAGTGTGCTCACGGTCAGCAGCAGCACTGCCAGGTATGGTGCGAGCAGCGCCGCGCCTTCGGTCAGCGGGCGTAGCCAGGCATCGCCGGCGCTGTGCAGGGCCGTGCCGCGCAGCCAGCGCCGCAGCGGCCGCGCCAGGGCAATGCCTGCGACAGCCAGAATCAGGACCAGCAGGATCTGCAGGAGGATGGCGGGGCGGGAGACTTCGCTGAGGAACTGTTGCAACAAACTCTCGCTCATGCGCTCATGGTGCGGGCGGGTCAGGCATTGAGGTCGGGGATCAGCTGGCTCTCGAGCTTGGAGATCTGGTCTTTCAGGCCCAGCTTGCGCTTCTTCAGGCGCTTGAGCTGCAGTTCGTCGATGTGCACATCCAGCGACAGGCGGCAGATGATCTCGTCCAGGTCGCGATGTTCGATCCGCAGCGCCCGCAACTTTTCGATGTTGCGGAACAGCTCGTGGTCGACGTTGTCGGTCTTGTCTTCGCTCATCCGCTATACCTGAACGCCCTGCGACTCCAGCAGCGCTGTGATCGGGGTAACGCCGTCAGGTAGCTTATCGAAGCGACCCAGCGGGCGCCATGGCAGTCCCGGTTCGTGAAAGTCCGAACCGATCGAGCCGGCCAGCTCAAAGCGCCGCGCCAGCGAGCAGGCGCTGGCGGCATCGCCCGGACCCATGCCCGCCAGACTGACTTCGATGCCGCGGCCCCCTGCGATCGCGAAGATTCCGCACAGTTCGCGCAGCTGGCCGGCGGAGCAGCGATAGCGATGCGGGTGCGCCAGCACCGCGATGCCGCCCGCCGCGACGATACATTCCACCACCGTGGCGAGCGTCGGCCACCGCGATTTGACGTAGGCGCGGCCCTTGCGTCCCAGCCAGCGCTCAAAGGCCTCTTCCAGGCTGCCCACCGCACCGCGCGCATGCAGTGCGCGCGCCAGGTGCGCGCGCGTGGGCGAGGGGGCCGCGCTGCATTCGGCCAGCAATTCCTGGCCCGGCAGGCCGTGGGCGGTGAGGCGTTCGCACATGGCGGCCATGCGCTGACGACGCAGGGCGCAGACCTCCTGCAGATGCTGTTGCAGGCCCTGCTGCTGCGCAGCTACCTGCAGTCCGACCACGTGGATTTCACGCTCCTTCCATTCACAGGTGAGCTCCACGCCGGGCACGAACTGGATGTCGTGCTGCGCGCATTGTCCGGCCGCTTCGGCCAGACCCGCCGTGGTGTCGTGATCCGTGAGCGCCAGCAGGCGCACGGCGCGGCGTGCCGCAGCATCGACCAGCTCGCGCGGCGTCAGCCTGCCATCCGAGGCCAGGCTGTGCGTGTGCAGATCGATGCGTCGTGCGCTGCCGTTCACGACTGCGCAGGCTCCGCGCCGCACAGGGCGCGCCAGTCGCGCTGTGCATCGGCATAGGCAAGAAAGCCCGGGTTCAGAAAGCCCTCGCGCGTGTTGTAGCGCAGAGGGCTGCCATCGGGTTGCACCACCTGCGCACCGGCGGCCACGGCGATGGCATGGCCCGCGGCCGTATCCCATTCGCTGGTGGGCGAAGGTCGCGCATACAGATCGCCGGCGCCTTCGGCCAGCAGACCGAACTTCAGCGCGCTGCCGATGGGCACCAGTTCATGCGCGCCGAGGCGCGCCAGCAGGGTGTCGACGCTGTTGCCGCGATGCGAGCGGCTGACCAGTACACGCGCTGCGGCGGCCGAGCTGGCCTGCGCCCGAATCGGCTGCAGTGCGCCGCGCGCATCGCTGCGCCAGGCGCCGATGCCGGGAATGCCGGCGTAGAGACGCTGCAGCGCCGGCGCCAGCATCACGCCCAGCACCGGTTCGTGCTGGTGCACCAGCGCGATGTTCACGGTGAATTCGCCATTGCGCGCCACGAACTCACGGGTGCCATCCAGCGGATCGACCAGCCACAGCGTTGGCCAGCCCAGGCGCTCCGTGGTGCTGGCGGGCAGGCTCTCCTCGCCGATGATGGGGATGTCCGGACGCAGCGCCGTGAGGCGCGCATTGATCAGCGCTTGCGCGGCCAGATCCGCCTCGGTCAGCGGCGAGGCGTCGGCCTTGGTCTGCACCGCGAAATCACGGGCATAGACGGTCATGATGGCGTCGCCCGCCGCCTGCGCGATGTCGATGACCGCGGGCAGCAGGGATTGCAGGGTCTGGGGTGCTGGAATCGGGCTCTGGTTCATGACGGGTCCGGCCAAACCCGTATCATAGCCGAGCCATGCGCAACACGACTTTCACTCCGGTGGACTGGCGGCGGGTCGATACCGTCCTGCTCGATCTGGATGGCACGCTGCTGGATCTGGCCTATGACAACCACTTCTGGCGCCAGCGCATCCCGCAGCTGTGGGCCGAGCGTCATGGATTAAGTCTCACCGAGGCCCAGGCCCAGCTGCGGCCGCGCTTCGCGGCGCACGAGGGCACGCTGAACTGGTACTGCATCGAGTTCTGGAGCCGCGAGCTCGGCATGGATGTGGCCCGGCTCAAGCGCGACGATCCGAGCCGCATCCGCTGGCTGCCGGGCGCGCGTGAATTCCTTGGCCGCGTGCGTGCGCAGCGGCGCCGGCTGGTGCTGCTCACCAATGCGCATCCGACCACGCTGGCGATCAAGGACGAACACGCCGGCGTGATCCGGCATTTCGATGCGGCCTACAGCTCGCATCAGTTCGGCGCACCGAAGGAGAATCCGCAGTTCTGGGCGGCCCTCCGGCAGGCCGAGGGTGTCGACGTGCGGCGCGCGCTGTTCGTCGATGACAGCGCGCCGGTGCTGCGTGCCGCGATCCACGCTGGCGTCGGCCAGGTGGTGGCGGTGCGCAAGCCCGACAGTTCGGATGCACCGCGCGGCCATGAGGAGTTCGTTGCCGTGGATGGCGTGGCCGAGCTGCTGTGAGCAGCCCCGCGCTCTAGCCCGGCCGACGCGCGCCGCCGAAGCGAGGCCGATGGCGTGATCGACCGCCGCCGCCATGGCGACGCGGGCGTTGCGCGGGCTGCTCGTTTTCCTCGCCGGGCTGCGTGGTATCGGGCAGCGGTGCCAGTGGCGGCATTTCCAGCAGTTCCGGCGCAATGCTGGACACCGGGATCTTGTGGCCGATGTAATCCTCGATGTCCGGCAACGACTGCGCGTATTCCTCGCAACCGAAGCTGATGGCGTCGCCGAAGCTGCCGGCGCGCGCCGTGCGGCCGATGCGATGCACGTAGTCGGCGCAGTCCTGCGGCAGATCGAAGTTGAACACATGCGACACATCGGGGATGTGCAGGCCACGCGAGGCCACGTCGGTGGCGATCAGCACGGCGAGATTGCCATCGTGGAAATCGCGCAGGAAACGCAGGCGCTTCTTCTGCGGCACGTCGCCGGAGAGGGCCTGCGCGGCCACGCCATGCTGGCGCAGCGCGTATTCGACGCGCTCCGCCATGCGGCGCGTATTCACGAACACCATGGTGCGGCGCGCTTCGGTCTGGCGCAGCAGGCCGAGCAGCAGCGGGATCTTCTCGTCGCTGGCCGGGAAGTAGATGGACTGGCGGATGCGATCCACCGTCACCTTGTCGGGTTCGATGCGTACCAGTTCCGGGCTGTTCATGTGCTCGTAGGCGAGCTCCAGCACGCGCTGGCTGAGCGTGGCCGAGAACAGCATGGACTGGCGATGTTCCGGGGCCGGCAGGCGCCGCAGCAGGTAGCGGATGTCGGCGATGAAGCCCAGATCGAACATGCGATCGGCCTCATCCAGCACCAGTACCTGCGCGTGGCGCAGGTCGAACACCTGCTGTTTGTAGTAATCGATGATGCGGCCGGGCGTGCCGATCAGCACATCGATGCCATCGGCCAGCTGGCGGCGCTGCTTCTCGTAGTCGGTGCCGCCGAACACCACGGCCTGCTTCAGGCCGGTGTGCTGGCCCAGCACCGTGGCATCCTTGTGGATCTGCACCGCCAGCTCGCGGGTCGGTGCGATCACCAGTGCGCGGATCGAGGTGGAGCGGCGTTCCGGCGCGGGCGGCTGCGACAACAGCGTCTGGTACAGCGCCACCAGGAAGGCGGCAGTCTTGCCGGTGCCGGTCTGCGCCTGCCCGGCCACATCGCGGCCCGTGAGGGCCACGGGCAACGTCTGCGCCTGGATGGGCGTGCAATAGGTGAAGCCGGCATCGACGACGCCTTGCATCAAAGGGGGCGCGAGGGGCAGCTCGGCGTAGCTAAGCTGGCTCAGATGTTGGTCGGTCATTGCGACGGGGTTTGCATCCTGGTGTCGGGCGCTTGCATTGCGCTGCTAAAAGGGCTAAAAATATCGCACGTGGCGGGCTCCTCTGCCCGCACCTGCCAAGCCAATCCTGACGTAGTGTAACCGTTTCGACGGCTTCCCGTGGCGCGGCATCCGGCTCGCCACAGCAATCGAATCAATATATTCCCGAATCGATCACTTTCAAAACTCCTTCCCCGGCCCCAATTTCCAACCTCTTCCCCTTAAGGTTCTGCCATTTTCATGGAGAGCAAACCGCGTGAGTAACGAGCTCATAGTCCACACCACCGATGCCAAATTCGAGCAGGATGTGCTCAAGGCCGACCGTCCCGTATTGCTGGATTTCTGGGCCGAATGGTGTGGTCCCTGCAAGATGATCGCCCCCATCCTCGATGAGGTGGCGGGCGAATACAGCGAGCGCCTGCGTATCGCCAAACTGAATATCGACGAGAATCCCCAGACGCCGCCGCGCTTCGGCATTCGCGGCATTCCGACGCTGATCCTCTTCAAGAACGGACAGGTGCACGCCCAGAAGGTCGGTGCCCTCTCCAAGTCGCAACTCGCTGCCTTCCTGGAACAGAATCTGTGAGAGGCTATCTCGGCAATCAGGGTCGCAACCGACCCAACAAAGGCCCGCGCCATGGCAATCGCGATGGCAATCGTGACGGGAATCGCGACGGCAACCGGGGGAACATGGGTGGCCGTCAGGACGAGATGATCGATCTGGAGCCGCTGGGCGAGGACGACGCCGAGGTCATCAGTCCCGCGGATCTGGCTGCCTCGCGCAGCTCGATGAACCTCACGACGCTGAAGGCCAAGCCCATCCATGAGCTGGTCAAGATGGCGGAGTCGATGGGCCTGGAGAACCTGGCCCGCTCGCGCAAACAGGACATCATTTTCTCCATCCTCAAGGCGCATGCGCGCAACGGCGAGGATATCTACGGTGACGGCGTGCTGGAGATCCTGCAGGACGGCTTCGGTTTCCTGCGCTCTTCCGACGGCTCGTACCTGGCCGGTCCTGATGACATCTACATCAGCCCCAGCCAGATCCGCCGCTTCAACCTGCGCACCGGTGATTCCATCTCCGGCCTGATCCGGCCGCCCAAGGATGGCGAGCGCTACTTCGCGCTGCTGAAGGTCGGCGAGATCAACTTCGATTCGCCCGACAGCTCGCGCAACAAGGTGCTGTTCGAGAACCTCACGCCCTTCCATCCCACCAAGCGGCTGAAGCTGCAGCGTGGCAATGGCAGCACCGAGGATCTCACTGCGCGCACCATCGATCTGGTGGCGCCCATCGGCAAGGGCCAGCGCGGCCTGATCGTCTCGCCGCCGAAGGCCGGCAAGACCATGCTGCTGCAGAACATCGCCACGGCCATCACCGCCAATCATCCCGAGGTGTACCTGATCGTGCTGCTCATCGATGAGCGGCCCGAGGAAGTCACCGAGATGCAGCGCACCGTGAAGGGCGAAGTGGTTTCCTCGACCTTCGACGAACCTGCTGCCCGCCACGTGCAGGTGGCCGAGATGGTGATCGAGAAGGCCAAGCGCCTGGTCGAGCACAAGAAGGACGTGGTGATCCTGCTCGATTCCATCACGCGTCTGGCGCGCGCCTACAACACCGTGGTGCCCAGCTCCGGCAAGGTGCTCACCGGCGGTGTGGATGCCAACGCCCTGCAGCGCCCGAAGCGCTTCTTCGGTGCCGCGCGCAACATCGAGGAGGGCGGCTCGCTGACCATCCTCGCCACGGCGCTGATCGACACCGGCTCGAAGATGGACGATGTGATCTACGAGGAATTCAAGGGCACCGGCAACAGCGAGATCCACCTGGATCGCCGCATCGCCGAGAAGCGCGTGTTCCCTGCGGTCAACATCAACCGTTCCGGCACCCGCAAGGAAGAGCTGATCACCGATCCGGGTGAGCTCGCCAAGATGTGGATCCTGCGCAAGCTGCTGCATCCCATGGACGAGCTGGCCGCCATCGAGTTCCTGCTCGACAAGATGAAGGACACGAAGACCAATTCGGACTTCTTCGAGGCGATGAAGAGATAAGCGCTGACACAGTCAACCCTCGCCTTGGGGGCCTTCGGGCGGAGCACTCCGCCTGAAGGCTGTGAAAGCAGCGGCCTGCAGACGGCGCCTCGCCGCCTTGCGAGCTGACTACGAGCTCTTCGAGGCACTCCCGCCCGACGAGCTGCCTGAACCCGCCGGCATGCGCTTCGCGCCCGCCTTCTCGCCGGGTTTCATGAACTTGACGAGCACGCGCTGACCGATCAGGAACGGCGCATCGGTCGCGGATACCACGACCTCCACGACCCGCTCGTCGGTGGCCTCGTTCTGGGCATCCGACTTCAGCTTGCGCGCTCCGAATGTCGCTGCGATGCGCACCACCTTGCCCACGGACACGGTGTCGGGAGCCGCCTCCGGCACGATCTCGGCTTCCTGGCCCACATGCACCTGCGGGATTGCGCTCTCGATGATCTCCGCGCGGATGATGTGCGGTATCGCCGGTTCCAGATCGAACATCGTCGATACGTTCAGTGTCGAAGCGCCGGCGCCCGGATTGGTGTAGCGGCGCACGATCTTGCCGTCCATCGGCGCACGCACGATGGTCAGTTCCTGGCTGTACTGCGCCTGGGCAAGCTGTGCCTTCGCGGTCTCGATGGCCGCTTTCTGGATGGACAGCTGTGCCTGTGCGGTCTCGAGCGCGTCCGAGGTCTGGTCGAGCTGCTGCTGTGAGATCAGGTGTGCTGCGATGAGTTTCTGCACGCGGTCATGTTCGCGCTGCGCGGCGCGGATGTTCAGCTCCATCAGCGGGAGCTGGCTCTGCGCCTGCAGCAGCGCGGCGCGCGCCGCGAGCGATGCCAGCACCGCATCGCGGTCGTCCTGGCGCGCGAGAATCTGCCCCGACTTCACGACATCGCCTTCCTGCACCAGCACCGCGGTGACGACGCCCGGACGGCGCGCCGCCACTTCGATCACGCCGCCCTCGACATCGACTTTGCCATTGGCGATGGTCGTGTAGGGCGAGGGTGGTGCCGCGACGGCAGTCTTGCCGGTGTCGCCGGAGCTCTTGCCGCAGCCGGTCAACGCCGTCGCCAGCGCGAGCGTGATGAAGGTGGTCCGCAGTGAGAATCGCTGGGCGTGCTTCATGCTTTGCGTCCGATGTGGCTGGGGTCGATGTCGGGAGGCGTGGAGATCATGCGATCGTCGAGGATCTTGCCGTCTTCCATGTGGATGACACGATCGGCATGCTGTTCGAGGCGTGGGTCGTGTGTCACCACCACGATGGCCGCGCCGCGCTCTTTCGCCGCCTGGTGCAGCATGCGGATGACGACCTGGCCGTTGGTGGAATCCAGTGCCGACGTCGGTTCGTCCGCGAAGATCAGTCCGGGGGATTTGGCGAGCGCGCGCGCGATGGCGACGCGCTGTTTCTCGCCACCCGACAGCTCGGTGGGCCGCTGGTGCAGCCGCTGCCCAAGGCCCACCGACTCCAGCACTTCCTGCGCGCGGCGGCGCGAATCCGGTTTGTTCACGCCGCAGTAGCGCAGGATCTGCACCACCTGTTCGGTCGCATCCAGCGACGGGAACAGGTTGAAGCCCTGGAAGATGAAGCCGAAGTGATCGAGGCGGAACTTGTCGATCTTGCCGCTGCGCTTTGCCCACAGGTTTTCGCCCAGCACCTTCACTTCACCTTCGTCGGGGCGCATCAGGCCCGACAGTGCGGCGATCAGCGTGGACTTGCCGGAACCCGAAGGTCCCATGACCATGGTGACCTGGCCGTGGTAGGCGTTGAAGTCGACGTTCTTGAGCACCTGCTGGCGCGTCTTGCCGATCCTGTAGGCCTTGCCGAGGCCGTGGGCTTCTATGGCCAGCAGACTCATCGCGGCAGCCTCATCGCAGCAAATCCGCGGGCTGACTCTTCTTCAGCACCCGCAGTGTCAGCGCGCCCGACAGGATGGCGATGAACAGCAGCGTGATACCCACGGGCACGTCAATGAACAGGGGAAACGCCATCGGCACACCGGAGGCTTCCGCCAGGACCCAGACCAGACCCGTCAGGATCGCCGTCAGCAGCAGGCCCGCGACGCCGACCCACAGGCTCAGTTCCATGACGATGCGGCGCAGACTGCCCATCGAGACACCGAGTGCGCGCAGACTGGCGAACTCCTTGATGTTGGCGAGGATCGCGCCCTGCAGCGTCTGCCACGTGATCACGATGCCGATGAAGGCGCCGACCACCGCGGCGAAGCCGATCATGACGACGATGCCGCCCTGCTTGAGCATCGACTTCTGGCTCGCCACCGAGAAGTCCTCGCGTGTCCACGCCTTGTACTGGCCCTTGGCGAGCGCGTTGAGTTCGGCGGCGACCCGCGGCGCCTCGAGCGGATTCCTGATCTTGACGACCAGGGCTCCGACCCGTGGCCCGTCGTTGTACTGGTGCAGCAGCTTGGCGGTCTGGATCGACACGAACGCGAACGAGTTGAACATCGACGCATAGCCCCGCGTGATGCCGCGCACGATCACCGTGTTGTTGTTCATCTTGGCCTTGTCGCCGAGTTTCACGCCGAGCTTGCCGAGGCTGGAGCGATCCAGCACCACGGCATAAGGTTCCTGCAGTGCCTCAATCAGTTCGGGGCCGAAATCGTTCGGCAGGGTGACCGCCCCGGCGGTCGGGTCGACTGCCACGACCTGGACGCCATCGCTCTTGGCGGGCTGGCCCTCGGCGGGAAAATTGGACCACTGGGCCCAGCCGAAATTGAGCTGCTGGACTTCCAGCACATCGGACTGGATGTAGATCTCGGGAATGATCCGGCGCGGCTGGCCCGAGTCGTTCGAGAACAGGCTGTCGGCAGATGGCGGCAGGATCATCACCTGCGCGGGCGAGCGGTCGATGGTCGCCGTGAAGGACGTCGCCATGCCGACGAACATGCCCGCCATCGACAGCACCAACAGGCCCGCGACGGCCAGCGCGATCACGGCCGCGAGGTAGCGGCGCCATTCGTAGATCAGGGTCGAGAGGGCGAGAGTCAAACCGGCAGCCTCCGTGCGCTCGGTCTACAGCCATGACGCCAATGAGTATGACGCCCGTTGGCCGCCAGAATTCCCGGCCATTGAAGAACGCTTACCCCGTGAGCCAGCGAAAGTTGCAGATCATAAGGACAGGGGGCAAGGACACGAAGACCCCCTGCGGAGTTTTTCGGGACGCTGATTTCGCATCCGGGAGGCCTTAAGGTCTACCGGTTTGCTTTGGGAAGCTTTCCCAATGAATTCCTTAAGGTTTCTGCGCCAGCGGGTACGGACATTACGGTATTGTAATCTTAAGGAAATAAAATCAAGAATCATTATCATTCGTATTTCTGGCCAGCGCTCCGCAGGTCGGTTCCTGATGTTTGTGGAGGGAGAGATGTTCGATCGTCTGATGAGCAAGCTGCGCGTGCGGCGCAGCGTCCTGGTGCTGGTTGCGGTGGCGGGAGGCGCGGCCGCGTCCGCCCAGGCCGGAGAAGGGCTGTTCGGTTTCGTTTACACGCTGGATACGCAGCCCAAGGGTACGTACGAACTCGAACAGCGCGTGGACGTGACGCACGGGCAGGCGGTCGGCGGCTACAACCTGGGTCTGTACCGCACCGAGCTGGAATACGGCCTCACCGACAATCTGCAGATTGCGGGCTATGTGAACGTCTTCTCGATCGACGCTTCGCGCAATTATCTCAGCCCCGAGATGTGCGAAAACCGCATTCCCTGCACGGCCGGCTTTGGCGTGCCGAGTTCCGCGCATGACGCCAATTCCTATCATCGGGTGGAAGTGGATGGCGGCTCGGTCGAGGCCATCTGGCGTCTGAGCAACCCGGTGACCTCGCCGGTGGGTGTGGGTCTGTATGTGGAGCCGACGCTGGGCAAGCTCGAAGATGAGCTCGAAGTCCGCCTGCTGCTGCAATCCAACTTCATCGATGACCGTCTGATCCTGGCGGCCAACTTCCTCTATGAACCGGAGCGCGAGAAATACGATCCGGCCGGCGTCATCCGCAACTCAATGGGTGACATCCTGTACGGCGCGAGTTATCGCTTCGCCTCGCGCTGGTCGGCGGGCTTCGAAGGCCGCTTCCACACGGATCACGACGGCTACTTCTGGAACAAGCTGGTCCAGATCGCCAACTTCGTGGGCCCGGATCTGCATTATGCCGATCAGAAGTGGTGGGCCACGCTGTCCTGGCGCCATCAGCTCAGCGGCCGCTGCTACAACGATGGCACGGCTGACTGCGCCGAGGGTTACAACATGGTCTGGGACAACCATGGCCGCGACCAGTTCGTGCTGAAGTTCGGTCTGCCTTTCGAATAGGGCTCCTGCGTGCGGCAGGCGCGATGGCCAGATACCACCGCCGCCTGCCGCTCGACTATCATCCTGACATTGTCCACGGATCCTTCCCATGCGCCGACCTGCCCATCGCCTGTTGCATCTCGCCATGCTCGCTGCCCTCTCCGGCACGGTTCACGCCGCCGTCTACATGACACCCGAACAGGCCCAGGCGCAGATGTTTCCTCAGCAGAAGCTGCAGCAGGATTTCCGCGAACTGACGGATGATCAGGTGGCCGCCATCCGCAAGGCTTCCGGCAAGAGCCCGTTGTCCAGCCAGTTGAAGGCCTGGCGCGCTGAAGATGGCGGCTGGTTCATCGTCGATGAAGTGGTGGGCAAGCATGAATTCATCACCTATGCCGTGTCGCTGGACGCCAGCGGTGCGGTGAAGGAAGTGGAGATCCTCGATTACCGCGAGGCCTATGGCCAGCAGGTGCAGGAAGCGGCCTGGCTGCGGCAGTTCGTTGGCAAGCGCGCCGGCCAGTCGCTGAAGCTCGGTACCGACGTCAGGAACATCTCTGGCGCCACCTTGTCCTCCCAGCACGTCACCGACGGCGTGCGCCGTCTGCTCGCCACCTATGCCGTCGTGCTCGCCCGCAACTGAACCGTCTGCGGCCGGCATGATCCGCCGCTGTCGAGCACTGCTGGGAACCTTCGTCGAGGTCGCAGTGCCAGCCGGCCGGGAGGCGGCGCTGGCCGCTGCCTTTGCGCGTATTGCCCATATCCAGGCGCGCATGTCCTTCCACGAAGAGAGCAGCGATCTGGCTGCATTGCGTCGGGCCGAGCACGGCACTGAGGTCGTCGTCGACCCGGCTACCACTGCGGTGCTGGCGCTGGCGGCGCGTCTGCATACGCGTTCTTCGGGGCTGTTCGATGTGACGATCGGCGCGCGTCTGGTTGCCACCGGTTTTCTGCCGCGGCCTCCGGGCGTCGATCTGCGTCGCCGGACCGGTACGGCTGCTGATATCCAGATCCTCGATGACGGTCGTATCCGCTGCCGCCGACCACTGCTGATCGATCTGGGTGGCATTGCCAAGGGTTACGCGGTGGATTGCGCCGTGGAGACTCTGCTGGCGGCAGGTATCGATCGTGCCCTGGTCAATGCCGGCGGCGATCTGCGGGTAATCGGCAGTGATACCGTCCATCTGCGCGGCGCGAACGGTAGCATCGACGCCGTCATGACACTCACCGACAGCGCCCTGGCCAGTTCCAGCAACCGGCATCTGCGCCGCCGCCACCGCGGCCGCGTCAGCGTTCCGCATCTGGGCGCTGGGCGCGTTGCGCTGCTCACGGATGCGGCCGTCAGTGTGGTGGCGCCGCAATGCGCCGTCGCCGACGCCATGACCAAGATCGCCATGGCCGCGCCCGCCCTGGCCGCGCAGATGCTGGACGAGCTGGGTGGGGCATTGATTGCGCGCACCGCCCGCAAAAGCGTTGCCTGATGTCACTGCATCTGAAGACGGCGCGACTCGCCGGTTGGCAGGTCCGGCTGCTTTGCTGGAGTGGTGCCGCGCTCTGGCTCAGTGGCGCGCTCTGGCTGCTGGTGCACTACTTTGGTCGGGTTCAGGGCGAGTTCGGCCCCGAAGCCAATCCTGCCGAGCCCTGGCTGCTGCGCCTGCACGGCGCGGCGCTGCTGGCGCTATTGCTGGGTGTGGGCAGTCTGCTGGTGGTGCATGTGTGGCGCGGCTGGGCTTATCGCCAGCAACGCTGGATCGGATTGTCCTTGCTGATATTGCTCGGGCTGCTGGTGCTCAGTGGCTACCTGCTCTACTACGCGGGGGACGAAGCCCTGCGTGCCTGGGACAGCGTCGTGCACTGGAGCGTGGGGCTGGTCGCGCTGCCGGTGTTCGTATGGCACTACCTGCACGGGCGGAGGCTCTGAAAAACAAGGCGCGCCGGCGGTTGCCGGCGCGCCTTTGCGCTGCACCGATGACGTCTCAGGCCGCGACCGGAATCTGGCGCCCGAGCATCTTCTCGATGGCGCGCAGCCGATCGCGTTCCTCGCGGCTCACCAGCGAGATGGCCTCGCCGCTGCAGCCGGCGCGGCCGGTGCGGCCGATGCGATGCACGTAGTCTTCCGGCACATGCGGCAGCTCGAAATTCACCACATGCGGCAGCTCGCTGATGTCCAGGCCGCGCGCCGCGATGTCGGTCGCGACCAGCACCTGCACGCGACCCTGCTTGAAGTCATCCAGTGCCCGCGTGCGCGCGCCCTGTGACTTGTTGCCATGGATCGCCGCGCAGCTGATGCCGGTGCGCGCCAGCTTCTCGGCCAGGCGGTTGGCGCCATGCTTGGTGCGCGTGAACACCAGACTTTGACGGCCCGGCACCTGCGAGAGGATCTGCGACAGCAACGGCTGCTTGTTGGCGGGTTCCACGTGATAGACGCGATGATCCACCAGTTCGGTGGGGGTATTGCGCGGCGCCACGTCGATGCTGGCCGGGTTCTTCAGCAGCGAGCGCGCCAGTTCGCGGATCTCGCTGGAGAAGGTGGCGGAGAACAGCAGGTTCTGACGGCGCGGCGGCAGCGCGGCAATGACCCGGCGGATGGAGCGGATGAAGCCCATGTCCAGCATGCGGTCGGCTTCGTCCAGCACCAGCACTTCGATGCGGGTCAGATCCAGATCGCCGCTCTGCAGATGATCGATGAGGCGGCCGGGCGTGGCGATGACGATGTCGCAGCCACGGGCCAGCGCTTCGATCTGCGGCCTGGGGCTGACGCCGCCGAAGATCAGGATGCTGCGCTGGGTCAGATGACGACCCAGGGTGCGGAACGATTCATCCACCTGGGCGGCCAGTTCGCGCGTCGGCACCAGCACCAGCGCGCGCGGTGCGCGCGTACCCTGCGGGGACGGCTGGCTCTCGTTGAGACGATGCAGCAGCGGCAGCGCAAAGGCCGCGGTCTTGCCGGTGCCGGTCTGCGCGGCGGCCAGCAGATCCTGGCCGCTCAGCACCACCGGGATGGCCTTGGCCTGCACCGGAGTGGGGTCTGTGTAGCCAGCGTCTTCCACCGCGCGCAGCAGCGCGGCATGCAATGAAAAATCCTTGAACAAAATAAAGCTCCAACGCGCCCGGAGCATCTTTAAGCGCTGTCGGTACGGGCAGCGACTGAATGGGTAGAGGATCAGCGCGGTCTCAGCAGCGATGCCGCCGACCGGCTAGAGATTGCAGGAGGGAACTTTGGAGGAATCCTCGGCGCGCGGACCGACGCCGCGCATTCGACAAGCTCGGCACGCACTGTACGCGAAATCCGCCTTGGCAGCGAGTTCATTTTATGTCCGGTGCTACGATCGCTGCATCGCGGGTGATCTGCGTCACAGTTGGCTCGTCGCCAGCCTGCGACTGTGGCGCAACTTCCCCGCGTTGAAGGAACATCGCTGTTTGCCGAGATAGAGGGCGGGAGTGAAGCATGCGTTGGGCCGTTGTCTGCATCGTCGGGTTCGCCGCGTCCTCGTGGGCGCAGGCCGCGGAACAGTCTGCGGGTGATCCGGTCACACCCAGCCCCATCACCGATCGCTTCGCGCTCAGCGGCGGCTTCTTTCATGCCGCGGTGAGCACCGAAGGCCGTGTGGACGACACCTCCGCCGATGCCACGACCACGATACCGGGCACGCCCTTTTCGGCCGAGAAGGACTTCAACCTGCCGGACCGATCCGATCAGCTGCGCGTGGAGATCATGGTGCGCATGAGCGATCGCAACAAGCTGCGTGTCGACATGTTCGACATGCAGCGCAAGGGCACGGCAACCGTCACGCAGGAATACTTCTACGGTGGCACCACGGTGGAGCCGGGCGATGTCATCGTCTCGCATTTCGACTGGCGCCAGTTCGGTTTCACCTACACGCATTCCTTCGTGCGCAACGATCGCTTCGAACTCGGTGCCGGCCTGGGCCTGTATGCCATCCAGGCGGAAGCGAGCGCCCAGCGCGCCTCGCCGCCTGCGCACGAGGACTTCAGTGGTGCGGGGCCTTTCCCGACCCTGGCGGTGGATGCCGCCTGGCGCGTCTGGCGCCAGCTGGCGCTGTCGGCCCGCGCCAATTACCTCAAGCTCACGGTCGACAACATCACCGGCAAGCTCGCGGACTACAGTGCGGATCTGCAGTATCGCTGGAATGCCAATCTGGCCGTGGGGGTGGGCTACGAGTTGCAGGATGTGACGCTCAATCTTCCGGAAGAGTCACCGTCCGGCTTCATGCATCTGAAGCTCAATGGCCCCAAGGCCTTCGTGCGCGTCAGCTTCTAAACGCCGGCATTGAGCGGCTATGCTGGCCGCATGCAAGAGCGGTTCTGCGTCATCACCGGAGCGAGCTCCGGCATCGGTTATGAGACCGCGCTGGGGTTGGCGCGCGCCGGCGCCGCCCTGCTGATCATCGGTCGTGATGCCGCCCGCACAGCGGATGCCGCTGCGCGGTTGCGCGCGCTCGGCGGCGACCGCGCCATCGACTGGTTATGCGCCGATCTCGCCGAACAATCCGGGGTGCGCGCCCTGGTGCAGCAGATCTCGGTGCGTTACCCACGCATCGATGTGCTGATCAACAATGCCGGCGCCACCTTTGCCGGGCGCGCGCTGACCCGCGACGGCTTCGAGCGCACCTTCGCGCTCAATCATCTGGCCTACCACACGCTGACACTGGGCTTGTTGCCGCTGCTGCGGGCGGCGCCTGCGGCGCGCATCGTCAACGTCGCTTCGGCCATGCATGCCTATGCCACGCTGGACTTCGACGATCCGCAGAGCCTGCGCGATTACCAGGGCACGCGCGCCTATTCGCGTTCCAAACTGGCCAACGTCATGTTCACGTATGCGCTGGCGCGGCGTCTGGCGGGCACGGGCATGACGGTCAACTGTCTGCATCCGGGCGTGGTGGCCAGTGGCTTCGGCCTCAACTCCCGCGGGCCCCTGCGGGTGCTGATGCGCGCGGTGCGGCCCTTTCTGATCGGCCCGGCAAGAGGCGCGCGCACTTCGCTCCATCTGGCGCAAAGCGCCGCCGTGGCCGATCGGAGCGGCGGTTACTACGTGCGCTGTCGCCTGCGCCCCTCGTCCGCGCAAAGTCGCGATATCGGCGCGCAGGAACGTCTGTGGCAGCTCAGCGAGCAACTGACGCAGATGCCGTTTCAGGCATACTAGCGAAAGGGTGGGGGGGCAAGTACGAAGGCACCAGCGGTCATCGCATGGGGCACAGCAATGTACCCGAAGTCCATCCACGTCCAGTTCGATGGCACTCAAGTGGGGAACAGATCATGAGGGCAATATCCGGTGGTTGGGCCAGGTGTTGGGCGGCGGGTCTTGCCGCGCTGGCCTTTGCGGTGACGGCGCTGGCGCATCACTCCACGGCCATGTTCGATTTCAGCAAGCAGATCACCCTGCACGGCACCGTCAAGGAGCTGCAGTGGACCAATCCGCATGCCTGGCTGCAGCTGCTGGTCACCGACGAGGGCGGCAAGGACGTGGAGTGGGGCGTGGAGATGGGCACGCCCGCGGCCATGCTGCGCGAAGGCTGGCGTCCGACCAGCGTGGCGCCCGGTGACAAGGTCACCGTGGTCATCTCGCCGCTGAAGAGCGGTGAGCCCGGCGGCAATCTGGTCAGTGTCACCAAGGCCGATGGCACGGTGGTCGGCGGCAAGAAGCCCGGCGGCTGAGGGAATTCGCATGCAACACAAGACATTCGTGCCCGCCGTGGCGCTGTGCATCGGTGCCGGCGGCCTGCTGGCCGCCGCGCCGCTGTGGTCGGCCCCCAATTCGCAGCAGCGCGTGGCGGCCTTCGCCAAGCTGCCGAACTGGACGGGCCTGTGGCAGGCCGATCTGGGGGGCGGTGGTCCGCCTCCAGGTGGTGGCGGCAATGCGGGTCCAGGTGGCGCGGCTCCGGGCGGTACGCCGATCGCCGGTCCGCCGCGCGCCAAGCTGCCGTTCACGCCGGCCTGGCAGGCGAAGATCGACGCCTACCATGCCGAGCTGGAGAAGTACTCGGGTGCCGAGCAGGTGCCGGACAACACCGTCACCGAATGCATCTGGGGCATTCCGCGCCTGTTCCGCGGTCCGTACATGTTCGAAGTGACGGTGCTGCCCGAGCAGACCTTCTTCAACTACGACGTCATCGAATACCGCCACATCTGGACCGACGGCCGTGCGCATCCCAAGGGCGCGGCGCTGAAGCTCACCGACACCGGGCATTCCATCGGGCACTGGGAGGACGGCACGCTGGTCATCGACACGGTGGGCATCAAGCCGCTGTGGGTCGATGGCGAGGGCACCACGCTCAGCGACCAGGTGCATATCGTCGAGCGCTGGAAGCAGCTCGGCCCGGATCGCCTGCAGATGGATGCCACCATCAGCGATCCGGTGGCGTTGACCCAGTCCTACAGCGTGACGAACCAGTACAAGCGCATCACGGATACCAACCGCATGCTGCAGCAGAACTGTTTCGAGAACATCCACGAAGTGCAGGAAGGCGACAAGGTGATCACCAGGTTCGCGCCTTCGAAGGGTTGAGCATGAACCACATGAGTCATTGCAATCGGGGAGCGTTCGCCGCGCTGGTGGTGATCGCAGGTTTTGTCAGTGCCGCGGCGGTGCAGGCAGCATCGTCTGCGACCAATGGCGCCGAGCGTGTGGCCGCCTTCGCCAGGCTGCCGGACTGGAGCGGGGTGTGGCTGGTGGAAGGCTCCACGGCCAGCTTCGATCCCGGCGGCAAGCCGCCACCGTACAACGCCGAGTGGGCGGCGAAGTACGCCAGGCTGCGCGCCAGCGCCAGGCCGGCCGACGACACCATGGTGAAGCAATGCATGGCCGGTGTGCCGCGCCTGGCGGCAACCGCCGCGCCGTTTTTCATCATGGTGACGCCGGAAGAGACGCTGATCCATTACAGCCGCCGCGAGATCCGCCACATCTGGACCGATGGTCGCGATCATCCGCCGGCGGACGAGATGTGGCCGTTCACCTGGGCCGATTCCATCGGCCACTGGGAAGGGCAGGTGCTGGTCGTCGACACCATTTCCGCGAACGGCAATCTGTGGATCGATCCCAGTGGTGCGCAGCTCAGCAACAAGGCCCGGATCACCGAGCGCATCAGCATGCCGGATGCCGGGCATCTGCGCAGCGAGATGATCATCGAGGATCCCACGGCGCTGACCCGGCCCTGGAAGGTGACCCGCACCTACCGGCGCACGGCGGACGCGGATATTCCGGAGCAGCAGTGCAACTGGCGGGCGGGCGGGTGTCGTGGCGGGCGGCTGAGCCGGGCGCGCCTGCCCTGGCAGGGCGGACGCGCCAGCCCACGATGCAGCGCACAGCCGGCTGTGCATCAGATGACCAGGTGAGGCGAGGAGGCCAGCACCGGCACCAGGCCCACGGCCAGGGCGGCAAACGCGAAGAACACATTGCGCAGATAGGCTTTCATGATCGTTACTCCCTCAAATGGCCGGCTTTCAGGCCACCTTGGCCGAAATGCCGTTGTTGAAGGCAATACCCGGCAGCCCGCAGGAAGTTGCAGGCGCCTGCCCATCCGGGCGCTGCTTCAGCCCGCGCTGCGCGTGGCGGCGAGGATCTCGCTGACCAGCGCCGGCCCGCGATACACGAAGCCGGTGTACATCTGGATCAGTGTGGCGCCGGCGCGCAATGTTTCCACGGCTTCGGTGCCACTGCTGATGCCGCCCACGCCGATGATGGGAAATTCGCTGCCCACTGCAGCGCGCAGCTGGCGGATCACCTGCAGCGAACGCGGCCGTAGCGGCGCGCCGCTCAGTCCGCCGGCGGCGCCTTCCGGCAGCGCCGCGCCCAGCAGATCCAGGCGCGTGGTGGTGTTGGTGGCAACGATGCCATCGAAGCCGGCGCGTTGGATCGCCGCGGCCACCAGCTCGATTTCATCGTCCTGCAGATCCGGCGCGATCTTCACCAGCACCGGCACCGAGCGGCCCTGCGCCGCGCTGAGCTGCACGCGCGCGCCCAATAGGGCGTTGGCGATGCGCTCCAGTCCGTCCTCGGACTGCAGCTCGCGCAGGCGCGCCGTGTTGGGTGAGGAGATGTTGACGACGAAGTAGTCGGCCACCGCATAGGCCTTGCGGAAGCTGATCAGGTAATCGTCCTGCGCATGCTCCAGCGGTGTGGCGGCGTTCTTGCCGATGTTCACGCCGCAGATGCCGCGAAAGCGCCGCTGCTGCAGGCGCGCGACCAGGTGATCGATGCCCTTGTTGTTGAAACCCATGCGGTTCACCACCGCGCGCTGGCTGCGGATGCGGAACAGCCGCGGCCGCGGGTTGCCGCTCTGCGGGCGCGGCGTGACGGTGCCCACTTCCACGTGGCCGAAGCCCAGCGCGCCCAGCGCATCGATGTAGTCGGCATTCTTGTCGCAGCCGGCGGCCAGACCCAGCGGATTGGCGAACTGCAGGCCGAGGCAGCGCACCGGCCGGCCCAGCTCCGGCTGCGAGACGCCGCAGCGCAGGCTCTGCAGCAGGTTCAGCGCATGCAGCGACAGGCCATGCGAGGTTTCCGGATCGATGCGATGAAGCAGCGGACGGGCGCAGTCGAACAGCGCCCCGGCGATCGAGGTGTACAGGCTCATGGCGGCCATGTTACCTGCGCGCGATCTGTTCGAGCAGGAAGTCGACCATGTACTGCACGGTCTGCGGGTCGCGCAGCGGTGCGCCATGCCGCTGGCCCGCGACGATCTGCGCACTGCCATTGGCGAGCCGCTCGGCCACTTCGGTGGAGTGCGCCGTAGGCACCAGCTCGTCGGCGCCGCCGTGCACCAGCAGCACCGGGATGTGGATGCGCGCGGCCAGATCCGCCGCGGAGAACTGTTCCGGATAACTGCCATAGCGCGCCAGCATCAGGCTGCGCATGCGTTCCACCACGCGCGGGCTCAGGGACGTGACGCTGGCAAAGGATTCCATCAGGTACTGCACATCGCGCGGCATGCCCACCAGCACGGCGCCGCGCACCCGCGGCAGCGCGCTGTGCGCCTCCAGGTGCGCGGGCAGCGCGCCGGCCAGCCAGGAGGCCGTGGTCAGGGCGCCGAAGGAATGCGCCAGCACGCCGTCGATGGGGCCATAGGCCGCGTTGACGGCGGCGAGCGCGGCCTGGAAGGCGCGGATGTCGGCGCGCAGGCCGGCGGAGCGGCCGTGCGCCGGCGCATCGAAGGCCACCACGCGCAGACCATGCGCGCGCAGCACCTTGATGACCTCGATCAGCCGGCCGGCGTGCGAAATCCAGCCGTGCACCACCAGCACGGTGGCGCCCTCGGCCGGCCATTCGTAGCAGCGGATGGTGCCGCCGGACGTCGGCAGGGCGCGCTGCTGCGCGCTGTCGAGGAACTGCTGTTCGGCCGGGTCGGGCCGGCGCCGGATCGGTGTGGTGAACAGCCGCAGCGCCACGCGTGCCGCGAGGCTGGCCGAGAGCATGTCGAGGATGCGGAACAGCAGGCGCAGTCGCGCCCGCAGTGCGGGGGTGACGCCGGGCAGATTGCGCTCAGCGAAGTTCGGGGCCGGTGGTGGGCGATTCATGTCCGCTACCGGCATGCAGGCGCCATGCCCGGGCTATGCGCCACGTTCGCGCTCGATGGCGCGATAGCCGATGTCGTGACGGTACTGCGCGCCCGCGAAGGACAGGGCCTGCACCAGCGCATAAGCCTGCTTCCGGGCGGCCGCCACGCCTTCGCCCAGGCCCACGGCGCACAGCACGCGGCCGCCGCTGCTGATCACCTGGTCGCCCTGCAGTGCCGTGCCGGCGTGGAACACCTTGCCGGGCAGTTTCGCCACGGCATCCAGCCCGTGAATGGCATCGCCGCTGCGGACGGTGTCCGGGTAGCCCTGCGCCGCCAGCACCACGCCCAGCGCGGCGCGCGTGTCCCATTGCGCCTGCACGCGATCGAGCTGGCCGGCCAGCGCGGCTTCGCACAGCACGGTCAGATCCGAGCGCAGCCGTGACAGCACCGGCTGCGCCTCGGGGTCGCCGAAGCGGCAGTTGAATTCGATGACATTGGGCGTGCCATCGGGCGCGATCATCAGGCCGGCATACAGAAAGCCGGTGTACGGCATGCCATCTTTGGCGAGACCGGCGATGGTCGGGCCGATGACTTCCTTCATGATGCGATCGTGGATGGCGGCCGTGACCACCGGTGCGGGTGAGTAGGCGCCCATGCCGCCGGTGTTGGGGCCGGTGTCGCCATCGCCGACACGCTTGTGATCCTGCGAGGTGGCAAAGGGCAGTACGTTCCGGCCATCGGCCATGACGATGAAGCTGGCTTCCTCGCCGGGCAGGAACTCCTCGACCACCACCTCGTTGCCCGAGGCACCGAAGCGGCCGGCGAACATCTCCTCGATGGTGCGCACGGCCTCATCGTGGGTCGCGGCAATGATGACGCCCTTGCCGGCGGCCAGGCCGCTGGCCTTCACGACGATGGGCGCGCGCTGCGCACGCACCCAGGCGGCATCGAAGTTCGCCTGCGTGAAAGTACGATAGGCCGCGGTCGGAATGCCGTGGCGCCTGAGGAATTCCTTGGTGAAGGCCTTGGAGCCTTCCAGCTGCGCCGGGGCGCGGTTCGGGCCGAAGCAGGCCAGCCCCGCGGCGCTGAAGGCATCCACGACACCTGCCACCAGCGGACCTTCCGGTCCGATGAGGGTGAGCTGCACGTTCTCGCGCTTCGCCAGAGCGATCAGGCCCTCGATGTCGGTGACCGGCACGGGCACATTGCGCACGCGCGGCTCGCTGGCGGTGCCGGCATTGCCCGGCGCCACCAGCACCTCGCTGACGCGCGCGGACTGCGCACACTTCCAGGCCAGCGCATGTTCACGGCCGCCATTGCCGACGATCAGGACTTTCATGCTTGGCTTCAGTGACGGAAGTGGCGGATGCCGGTGAACACCATGGCCATGCCGTGCTCGTCGGCGGCGGCGATCACTTCATCGTCGCGTTTGGAGCCGCCCGGCTGGATCACGGCCGTGATGCCGTAGGCCGCGGCCACGTCCACGCCGTCGCGGAACGGGAAGAAGGCGTCGGAGGCCATGACCGCGCCGCGCACTTCGAGCTTCTCGTCGGCGGCCTTGATGGCGGCGATGCGGCTGGAATACACGCGGCTCATCTGGCCGGCGCCCACGCCCACCGTCATGCCTTCGTGCGCAAACACGATGGCATTGCTCTTCACGTACTGCGCCACGCGCCAGGCGAACAGCAGATCCTCGAGCTCGCGCGCGTCCGGCCTGCGGCGCGTGACCACCTTCAGATCCTTCAGGCTCAGTGGCGCCACGTCGCGATCCTGCACCAGCAGGCCACCATTGACGCTCTTGAGTTCGTAGTCGTCGTTGTCCTGCGGGCCGGCCGTGCCGGTTTCCAGCACGCGCAGGCTGGGCTTGGCGGCCAGCGCGGCGCGCGCCGCCGGTGCGATCGACGGGGCGCTGATCACCTCGGCGAACTGCCGTTCGATGATGGTGCGCGCGGTTTCGGCGTCCAGGGTACGGTTGAAGGCAATGATGCCGCCGAAGGCCGAGGTCGGGTCGGTGCGATGCGCGCGGTCATAGGCTTCCAGCAGCGTGGCGCCCACCGCCACACCGCAGGGGTTGGCGTGCTTGACGATGACACAGGCCGGCTGCTCGAACTGCTTCACGCATTCGATGGCCGTGTCCGCATCGGCGATGTTGTTGTACGAGAGTTCCTTGCCCTGCAGGATCTCGGCGCCACCCACGCCGCCGCGGGCCGCGCCCGGCGCGCGGTAGAAAGCACCGCGCTGATGCGGGTTCTCGCCGTAGCGCAGGTCCTGCGCCTTGTCGAACACCAGCGGCAGGCGCGCCGGGAACCGCTCCATCGCCACCTGCTGCTGCGCGAACAGATAGCCCGACACCATGGTGTCGTAGCCGGCGGTATGCGCATAGGCTTTGGCGGCCAGGCGTGAACGCGTGTCGATGGAGGTGTCGCCCGAGGCATCCAGTTCGGCGAGCACGCCCGCATAGTCGGCCGGATCCACCAGCACGGTGACGTCGGCGTGATTCTTGGCCGCGGCGCGCAGCATGGCCGGTCCGCCGATGTCGATGTTCTCGACCGCCTCGGCATAGGTGCAGTCGGGTCTGGCGATGGTGGCGGCGAACGGATAGAGATTCACCACCAGCAGGTCGATGGGCTGGATGCCGTGTTCGGCCATCACGGCTTCATCGGTGCCGCGGCGGCCCAGCAGGCCGCCATGCACGCGCGGATGCAGGGTCTTGACGCGGCCATCCATGATTTCCGGAAAGCCGGTGTAGTCCGATACCTCGCGCACGCTGATGCCGGCGTTGATCAGCAATCGGGCGGTGCCGCCGGTCGACAGCAGCTCCACGCCGCGGCGCGCCAGTTCCTGCGCCAGCTCGGTGATGCCCTTCTTGTCGGAAACCGACAGCAATGCTCTGCGTATGGTCACGAAAATCCCCGCTCGATGAAAACTAGTCGGCCAGCCCGAACTGACGCAGCTTCTTGCGCAGCGTGCCGCGGTTGATGCCCAGGATCACGGCGGCGCGGCTCTGGTTGCCCTCGACGTAGTCCAGGACGGTGCGGAACAGGGGTTCCTCCACCTCGTTGAGCACCAGTTCGTACAGCTGCGCCGGGTGATGGCCGTTGAGGTTGGCGAAGTACTCGTGCAGTGCGCGCTCGGTGTGATTGCGCAGCGGCAGTTCCTTGCCGTGACTGCGCGTGCTGGCCCCGTTGCCGAAGGCGGTGGTGGATTTCTTTTTCACTTTATTCCTGCTGCATATTTCAGGCCGCCAGCGCTCCCTCATGTGCCCAGCGGCCAAATTCGCGTCGCGCCACTTCCATCTGCGAAGCCGACGACTCGGCCGCCATCAACATGGGACGCAAGTCGGAAGCATGGGATTGAAGCTGGCAGTACCAGCCCAGATGTTTGCGCGCGATCCGAACCCCTGTGGTTTCTCCGTAGAATTCGTACAGGGACTCAAGGTGGCGAAGGATGAGCTCAGTCACCTGCACGCGCAAGAGCGGCGCGGCGATTTCACCCTGCAGCAGAAACGCGTTGACATGGCGAAAAATCCATGGTGAGCCCTGTGCGCCGCGCCCGATCATGATCGCCGCTGCACCGGTTTGTTCCAGCACTTCGCGGGCGCGTTGCGCATTGCGGATGTCACCGTTGGCGATCACCGGTATGCGTACCGCGCGCACGACATCCGCGACGGTTGCGAATTCCGCTTCGCCCTCAAAGCGTTGCGCGCGCGTGCGGCCGTGCACCGCGATGGCTGCAACGCCACAGCGCTCGGCCAGCTGCGCAATCTGCACGGCATTGCGGGTCTCGGGCGTCAAACCGGTGCGTATCTTCACTGTCACCGGCACGTTCACCGCACGTACCGTGGCTTCGAGGATGCGCGCCACCAGTGCTTCGTCGCCGAGCAGCGCCGAACCACACAGCCGGTCGCAGACCTTCTTCGCCGGGCAGCCCATGTTGATGTCGATGATCTGCGCGCCTTCATCGACATTGAGGCGCGCCGCGGCAGCCACCTGCGCCGGCTCGGCGCCGGCGAGCTGCACCACGCGTGGTGCGGGTTCGTCATCGTGCACGCGGCGCAATCGCGATTTGCGCGTCTGGTACAGCCGCGTGTCCGAGGTCAGCATCTCCGATGGTGTGACGGCCGCGCCGAATTCATGGCACAGCCGGCGGAATGGCAGGTCGGTAATGCCGGCCATCGGGGCAAGCCAGGCGCGCCCCGGGATGTCGTAGGGACCGAGCTTCATGGGACGCGGACTTTACGGGCTGGCGGTGCTTTTGTCGTTGGCGCAGCGCACGGTGCTGCTGCCGCCGGACAGGCAGGCATCCAGTTCGAAGCTGGCCGCATCCGGTCCCGGGTCCTTGACCGCGATCTCGCTGTCGACGCGCTGGTCGGAGCGCAGGAAGCCCATCGCCAGTTGCGTGGGATTGAGGTAATCGCCAGGCTGCAGGTCGCGCGCCGCGACGCGCTTGCCATAACGATCGAGCAGCGTGAGCCTGAGGATGGGCATGGGCTGGGCGCGCTTGCCGCGATTGGCCAGGCTGACGCGTACGCGGATATCGCCGCTGGCGCCATCGCCGGTGGCGCCCTGCTGACGCAGGTCGTAGGCAGTCAGATCCCAGGCTGGATTGAGCGCAATGCCGAGCCGGGCGTACAGCTGGCTCATGGGGCCATACCAGCCTGGCTGCGTCGCAAGTTCGTTGCGCCAGTGGTTGATGAGCTGCGCAGCGAGCAGCGCGAACAGTACCAGGACACCCGCTGCCCACAGCCAGGGCTGCGACGAGCGCGGCGCGGGCGGCTCGGGTACCCCGAACTCGCGGCTGAGCTCACCGTTGACGAATACATCGGAATCGGCGCCCGCTGCGGCATCCTTGAACAGCAACAGTTCCTGGTCGATCTCTTCCTGCGGCACCAGTTCCTCGGTCTGCAGGATGGCGTCGCCTTCCAGCACGATGGTCTCGAAGGTGCCGGTGCCGACCGTGTCGGCTTCGGTGACCTCGGTGCCGCCGGTGTGCACGCTCTCCACTTCGGCAGCGCCGGCGTCGTGCAGCGAGGACATCGGCGGCGCAGCGGCCGGCGCGTTCTGCGCGGCCACCGCCGGTTCCTCGGAAAGCGTCAGCAATGCGTTGAAGACATTGCTGCAGCGACCGCAGCGGACATAGCCCTGACCCACGCGCAAGTCGGCCGCAGTCACGGCCAGACTCATGGCGCACTTAGGGCATACGGTGAACATGTGAATGACGCTCGCCGGCCAGCGCGACCCAATCCCCATTACGGTCGCAGATGGCCATATCAAACCACGGCGCGCAGGCCTCTGCCACTGCAGTGGCCTGATGATCGAGCACACCGGCCAGCAACAGGCGGCCGCCAGGGCGCACCAGTTGAGAGAACTCCTCGGCAAGAGCGCACAGGGTGTTGGCCAGGATGTTGGCTACCAGCAGGTCACAGCGCTCGGTTGCGAGCTCGGCCGCGCTGGCGCAGACCTGGATGCGATCCTCGACGCCATTGCTGGCAGCATTCTGGGCGCTGGCCAGCAGGGCCTGCGGATCGATGTCGAAGGCGCGCACCCGATGGGCGCCCAGCAACGCGGCGGCGATGGCCAGCACACCCGAGCCGCAGCCATAGTCGATGACGCTGTTGCTGATCTTCAGGTGTCCGTCCAGCCAGGTGAGGCACAGGGCCGTGGAGGGGTGCGTGCCGGTGCCGAAGGCCAGACCCGGATCGAGGTGCACGACCACGGCGTCGGTGGCGTCCACGTGCTCATGGTGGGGGCAGATCCACAGCCGGCGGCCGAAGCGCATGGCGTGGAAGTCACGCAGCCATTCGCGCTCCCAGACGCGATCCTCGATGGTGCTGATGTCGAGTTGCGCCGCTGCCAGTGGCAGCTGCGCGCTCAGCAGCGCACGCAGTTCGTCCGGATCGGCATCCGCTGCGTACAGCGCCTGCAGCGTGGTGGCCGGCCACAGGCGGATCTCGCCGGGTGCCGGCTCCAGCACCGCATCGTCACGCGCATCGCTGAGCGTGACCGACAGGGCGCCGGCCGCGAAGCAGAGCTCCTCGGCCTGATCGGGGTCGAGCCCGGCCAGCGCAAATTGGACGGCGAGGTAGGGCACCCGCGCCTACTTCAGGCCCAGGCGCCGTTCCAGGTAATGGATGTCCAGGCCGCCCTGCTGGAAGGCCGAATGCGCCAGGATCTCCTGGTGCAGCGGCGTGTTGGTCTTGATGCCTTCGACCACCAGCTCGGCCAGCGCATTGCGCATGCGCGCGATCGCGGTGTCGCGGTCCTCGCCGTGCGCGATCAGCTTGCCGATCATCGAGTCGTAGTTCGGCGGCACGTTGTAGCCCGAGTACACATGGCTGTCGACGCGGATGCCCGGGCCGCCGGGCGGGTGCCACAGCTTGATCGGGCCCGGCGAGGGCATGAAGGTGCGCGGGTCTTCGGCGTTGATGCGGCACTCGATGGCGTGGCCGCGGATCTCGATGTCGTCCTGCTTGAACGGCAGCTTCTCGCCCGAGGCGATCAGCAGCTGCTGCTTCACCAGATCCACGCCGGTGATCAGCTCCGTCACCGGATGCTCCACCTGGATGCGCGTGTTCATCTCGATGAAGTAGAACTCGTTGTCCTGATAGAGGAACTCGAGCGTGCCGGCGCCGCGGTAGCCCACGGCCTTGCAGGCCTCGACCACCCGTTCGCCCATCATCCTGCGTTGTTTGGCGGTGATGCCCGGCGCCGGCGCTTCCTCGATCACCTTCTGGTGGCGGCGCTGCATGGAGCAGTCGCGCTCGCCCAGGGACACCACGTTGCCGTGGCTGTCGGCGATCACCTGGAATTCGATATGCCGCGGGCGCTCCAGGAACTTCTCCATGTACACCTGGCTGTTGCCGAAGGCGGCGCCAGCTTCGGACTTGGTGACCTGGATGGAGGTGAGCAGCGAGCCTTCGGAATGCACCACGCGCATGCCGCGGCCGCCGCCGCCGCCGGATGCCTTGATGATGACCGGGTAGCCGATCTCGCGCGCGATGCGGATGTTCTCGTCCGGATTGTCGCCCAGCGGACCGCCCGAGCCAGGCACGCACGGCACCTTGGCCTTCTTCATGATGTTGATGGCCGACACCTTGTCGCCCATCATGCGGATGGTCTCCGCCTTCGGTCCGATGAAGGTGAAGCCGCTCTTCTCCACGCGCTCGGCGAAATCGGCGTTCTCGGAGAGAAAGCCGTAGCCGGGGTGAATGGCCTGCGCATCGGTCACTTCGGCGGCGCTGATCACCGCCGGCATGTTCAGGTAGCTGTCCTTGGACGGCGGCGGCCCGATGCAGACGGACTCATCCGCCAGCAGTACATGCTTGAGGCTGGCGTCGGCCGTGGAGTGCACGGCGACGGTCTTGATGCCCAGCTCACGGCAGGCGCGCAGGATGCGCAGCGCGATCTCGCCGCGGTTTGCTATGACGATCTTGTCGAGCATGGCTTACTCGACGATGAACAGGGGTTGGCCGAATTCCACCGGCTCGCTGTTCTGGACCAGGATGGCCTTGATGCGGCCGGCCTTCTCCGACTCGATCTGGTTCATCATCTTCATCGCCTCGATGATGCACAGGACCTGGCCGACCTTCACTTCATCGCCGATCTCGACGAATTGCTTGGCGCCCGGTGACGGCGCCGAGTAGTACGTGCCCACCATGGGCGCGTTGACGGTGTATTCGTTGGCGTTGGCGCGCGGGGCGGCAGCCGCAGCGCCGGCAGCCTGTGCGGCGGCGGCAGGCGCGGCCACGGGCGCCGCGTACAGGGGGGCGGCGGCCTGCAGCAGCGGCAGACTGGCGCCCACGGCAGTGGGGACGGCGCGCGTGATGCGCAGCGCTTCCTCGCCTTCCTTGATCTCGATCTCGGCGACCCCGGACTCCTCGAGGAGCTCGATCAGTTTTTTGATTTTGCGGATATCCATGGAATTCAAGGCTCCTTGATGCGTATTCAGGACGACAGCCGCGCCGCGGCCGCCCGCACTGCCAGCTCGTAGCCGATCGGTCCCAGCCCGTTGATGGAGCCGATGGCGATGTCGGAGAGATAGGAGTGGTGGCGGAAGGATTCGCGCGCAGCCGTATTGGAAATGTGCAGCTCGATGAAGGGCAGGCGTACCCCCAGCAGCGCGTCGCGCAAGGCCACGCTGGTGTGGGTCAGCGCGCCCGCGTTGATGATGGCCAGCGCCACGCCGTCGGCGGGCGCGCGCTGGATTCTGTCAACCAGCTCATGTTCGGCATTGCTCTGGAAACAGCTCAGCGCATGGCCAAGCTCGCTGGCCACGCTCCTGGCCTTCGCTTCGATGACCGCCAGGGTCTGGGAGCCGTACTTGTCCGGTTCCCGCGTGCCCAGCAGGTTCAGGTTCGGCCCATTGAGGAGCAGCAGTTGTGCCATAAACGGCCGGGAATGTACCCAATCTGGCCGGGTTTGCCTATCTTATTGGCGCAATTCCCCGCCGATCTGCCGCAATGGCGCAAGTTCCGTGAGTCTGGCTAGTGCTCGCCGTCTTCGTCGTCCGCCCCCACCAGCCGGGCGGGATCCACGCTGGCGCTGCCTGCCTGGGCGGCCAGGGCGCGTTTGGCGGCGAAATCCTTCAGCTTTGCGCCGATCCGGGCGCGAACGGCGGGCAGATCGAGCTTGCCTGCAGCCAGGTCCGCCATGGCGGCGAGGATGGTTTCGGCCTCCTCTTCATGCAGTTCGCCGACTTTCATGGCGATGATGCGGCCCTGGGCGTCGACGAACACGGTAAAGGGCAGCACCAGCTCCATGCCGAATTTCTGCGCGGCATCCAGCCCGTCCTGTTCGCCCACCAGCAGAGGGTAGCCGATGGGCGTGGCCTTCACGTACTCGGCCACCGCGTCCTTGAAGTCCACGGCGATGCCCAGCACCTCGACCCGCTGTGCCGCATGACGCTGACGCAGCTTCTGCAGCAGCGGGATTTCGCGCCGGCAGGGGGCGCACCAGGTGGCCCAGAAGTTCACCAGCAGCGGCCGGCCGCTGTAGTCGCGCAGCGCATGCATCTGGCCGTTCAGATCCTGCAGCCGGATGTCCGGCAGGGTCTCGGGCACCGGCCGCGGGGTGGGGGCGCCCTCAGAGTCCGGGGCGTCGGCGCTGGCCGTCGTTCCTGGGACTGCTGTCGCTCCGCTGGCGCCGCCCTCGGTCCGGGCGCCGGCGGCGGCAAGTTGCGCGCTGCTGCCGCGCTGCAGCCACCAGCGATAGGTTGCGAAGCCGCTCGCCGCTGCAGCCAGTAGCAACAGCAGGGGCAGCAGTCGTCCGCCGAATCCCGGACGCGCCATCAGGTGCTGGCCAGTGCCTGGCGCAGCACGGCGGCGAATTCGGCCGCCTTCATGTAGCCCACCACGCGGTATTCGGCGCGCTCCTGGCCTTGCGGGCCGTAGAAGGCGATGGTGGGCGGCCCCAGGATTCGAAAGCGTGCCAGCAGCGCCTGGTCGACATCGTCGTTGGCCGTGACATCGGCGCGCAACAGGACGGCCCGACCCAGAGTCTGTTTCACCTGCGGATCAGTAAAGGTGTAGCGCTCCATTTCCTTGCAAGAGGTGCACCAATCCGCATAGAAATCCAGCAGCACGGGGCGGCCTGCTGCCTGCGCATCCCGCACCGCCGCGTCCAGCTGGTCCACGGATTTGATGGTCTGGAAGGGCAGTGCTTCGGCCGCGACTGCCGCCGGCGACCGCCAGGGAGCGAGTACGTCGCCATGTCCGCGCGCGGCACCGCTCAGCAGCAGGGCGCCATAGGCGGCCACCGCCACACCCAGCACGCGCGCCACGAACTGCGGCGTGCCGCGCGGCGCAAAGCCCCACAGCACCCAGGCGCCGAGCAGCGCGGGGATGGCGAAGCTCACCAGCGTCCACGGACCATTGAGCACGCGGCTGAGCATCCAGGCCGCCATGCCCAGCATCAGCACGCCGAACAGCCGCTTCACGCCGTCCATCCAGGCACCGGCCTTGGGCAGCAGCACACCGGCCGAGGTGCCCACGGCCAGCAGCGGTACACCCATCCCCAGGCTCATCGCGAACAGCGCGCTGGCGCCGCGCGCCACATTGCCGGTCTGGCCGATGACCACCAGCGCGGCGACCAGCGCCGGCGCCGTGCAGGTGGTGACGATGAGCGCGCCGAGCGCACCCATGACGGCCACACCCACGTAGCTGCCCGCCTGCTGACGGTTGCTGACGCCGGACAGGCGCGTCTGGAGGGCGGCGGGCATCTGCAGCGTGAAGGCGCCGAACATCGACAGCGCCATCGCCACCATCAACGCGGCGAACAGCAGCACCACCCAGGTCTGCTGCAGGGCGGCCTGCACCTGTTTGCCGGCCAGGCCCGCCACGGCCCCGGCGGCCGAGTAGGTCACGGCCATGCCGAGCACATAGACAAGAGCGAGCAGGAAGGCGCGCCGCGTGTTCACCTGCTGGCCCTGGCCGGCGATCAGGCGCGCCAGGATGGGCACCATGGGCAGCACGCAGGGCGTGAAGGCCAGCAGCAGGCCCGAGGCGAAGAACACGCCGAGCATGACGAAGACGTTGTCGTTGAGGATGACGCTGGCCAGCCAGTCCTGCTGCGAGACATAGCCGGGCTGGCCGCCGCTGCCGCTGGCCGGGCTGCTCGCCACGGCACCATCGGCACTGGTGTTGCTCGTGGCGCTGCTCGCGGCGCTGTTGCCGGCCGAGGTGCTGCCCTGGCCCGCCGGCATCTGGATGTTCAGGGTCTGCGTCACTGGCGGATAGCACAGCCCGGCCTCGGCGCAGCCCTGGTAGCTCACCTTCAGCGGCAGCGTGAAGGCGGCGCTGCCGGCATGCGACACGCTCACCGGCACCGTCAGCTCGTCGTGATAGATGACCTGCGGGCCGAAGTACTGGTCCTGCTTCTGGATGCCGGCCGGCATCGTCGGCTGGCCCAGCGTGGCCTCGGTGGAGTCGCTGCTGAGCTTGATGCGATCGCGGTACAGGTAGTAGCCCGGCGCGATCAGCCAGCGCAGCGTGATCTGCTCGGCGCCGCTGGCCTCGGCCTTGAAGTGGAAGGCCTGCGCCACCGGCAGGAATTCGTCGCCCGATGCGCTCCCGGCTCCGGGGATCAGTGCGTCGGCGGCGCCCGCCGTTCCCCGCCACAGACCCAGGCAGGCCGCGGAGGCGGCCAGCAACGACAGAAAACCCTTGGCCGACATTGAGTTGGCGCCTCACGCGAAGAACGATGCGGGCTGGCAGGATAGCCCCAAATTTCGCCGCTCGTCACGTGTCGCCATTCTCCGTTGCACCGGATTTGTGCGAGGCGTCATGAAACCTGGGAGCCAAGGGCCCTTTTCGGATCGGCCGCCTTGAATTCCGGAGCTTCGCCGCTACTATTAGCAGCCACCGGCGGGGAGTGCTAATAGCTTTCCGCTGACGTCCAACCAAGTTCCAGAACCATCAGTCCATTTTTAAGGAGTGGAATCCATGAAGATTCGTCCTCTTCACGACCGAGTGATCGTGAAGCGCCTCGAAGAGGAGCGTACCTCGCCGGGTGGCATCGTTATCCCCGACAGCGCTACCGAAAAGCCCTCGCAGGGCAAGATCGTGGCCGTGGGCAAGGGCAAGATCCTGGAAGACGGCAGCGTGCGTGCGCTCGACGTCAAGGTCGGCGACAAGATCCTGTTCGGCAAGTACAGCGGTACGGAAGTGAAGGTCGACGGCGATGACCTGCTGGTCATGCGCGAAGAAGACGTCATGGCCGTCATCGAGAGCAAGTAAGAGGAAACCACGACAATGGCTGCCAAAGAAGTCCGTTTTTCCGATGACGCCCGCGCGCGCATGGTCCGCGGCGTCAACATCCTGGCCAACGCCGTCAAGGCGACGCTGGGCCCCAAGGGTCGCAATGCCGTGCTCGAGAAGAGCTTCGGCGCCCCGACGATCACCAAGGACGGCGTTTCCGTCGCCAAGGAGATCGAGCTGAAGGACAAGTTCGAGAACATGGGCGCGCAGCTGGTGAAGGAAGTCGCTTCCAACACCTCTGACGAGGCCGGCGACGGCACCACCACCGCCACCGTGCTCGCCCAGGCCATCATCCGCGAAGGTCTCAAGGCCATCTCGGCCGGCCGCAACCCGATGGACGTCAAGCGCGGCATCGACAAGGCCGTGCAGGTCGCGACGGAAGAGCTGAAGAAGCTCTCCAAGCCCTGCAAGGACAGCAAGGCCATCGCGCAGGTTGGCACCATCTCGGCCAACTCCGACGTCAGCATCGGCAAGACCATTGCCGACGCGATGGAGAAGGTCGGCAAGGAAGGCGTGATCACCGTTGAAGAAGGCTCGGGCCTGCAGAACGAACTCGACGTGGTCGAGGGCATGCAGTTCGACCGCGGCTACCTCTCGCCGTACTTCATCAACAACCAGGCCAACCAGACCACCGAGCTCGACAAGCCGTTCATCCTGCTGGTCGACAAGAAGATCTCGAACATCCGCGAGATGCTGCCGGTGCTGGAAGCCGTGGCGAAGGCCGGCCGTCCGCTGCTGATCATCGCCGAGGACGTCGAGGGCGAAGCCCTGGCGACCCTGGTCGTCAACAACATCCGCGGCATCCTCAAGGTCGCCGCCGTCAAGGCCCCGGGCTTTGGCGATCGCCGCAAGGCCATGCTGCAGGACATCGCGGTCCTGACCGGCGGCACGGTGATTTCGGATGAAGTCGGCCTGCAGCTGGAAAAGGCCACGCTGAACGATCTGGGCGAGGCCAAGAAGGTCGTCGTCGAGAAGGAGAACAGCACGCTGATCGACGGCGCCGGCAAGGCTGCCGACATCAAGGCCCGCGTCGAGTCGATCCGCCAGCAGGCTGAAGAAGCCACCAGCGACTACGACAAGGAAAAGCTGCAGGAGCGCGTCGCCAAGCTCTCCGGCGGTGTGGCCGTGATCAAGGTTGGCGCTGCCACCGAGATCGAGATGAAGGAGAAGAAGGCCCGCGTCGAAGACGCCCTGCACGCCACGCGTGCGGCGGTGGAAGAAGGCGTGGTGCCGGGCGGCGGCACGGCGCTGATCCGCGCGCAGAAGGCGCTGGAGAAGCTGGAAGGTGCCAACGAAGACCAGACGGTCGGCATCGCCATCCTCAAGCGTGCCATCGAAGAGCCGCTGCGCCAGATCGTGGAGAACGCCGGCGACGACGCCGCCGTGATCCTCAATCAGGTGAAGGGCGGCAAGGGCGCCTACGGCTACAACGCGGCCACCGGCGAGTTCGGTGACATGCTGGAAGCCGGCATCCTGGACCCGACCAAGGTGACCCGCCTGGCGCTGCAGAACTCGTCCTCGGTGGCGGGCCTGCTGCTGACGACGGAAGTGATGATCGCCGAGGCTCCGAAGGAAGAAGCCGACCACAGCCACGGCGGCCCGCCGCCGGGCATGGGCATGGACATGTAAGAGCGGCGCGAGCCGTTCGACAGTCCGGCGGCGTCGATCACCCGACGCCGCGACTCGACAAGAAGCCCCCGGCGGGAAACTGCCGGGGGCTTTTTCATTCCGGAAAGCCATCGGAAAGACCCCGCATGTCAGGGTGGCGGCAATGAAGCCGCGCCGCGGGCGCAATGGGAGATCACGATGCGAGCCCGCTGTGCCTGGTTGGTGATCGGGTTGTCGATGACGACCCTGGTCGATGCAGCCGACGCGCCGGCGGCGGCCGGACAGACGCAAATCCAAATATATGGAGCTTCTGCGCGCACGAATCTGTCCGGGCTGTATCGGATCGATTTCGGCGCTCTGGCCCGGCAATTCGCCGCAGACGAGCTGGCTGGCAAATCGCCGCGGATCGGGCCGCCGCTCACGCCTGAATACGAGGCGCTGTACCAGAAGCGCCTGGTGGCCGTCGCCGCGGGCCGGCCCTATGCCGACCCGGCGTCGCAGTGTCTGTGGTACGGCATGCCGCGCATGATGATCGGTCCGGTGGCGTTGGAGTTGCTGCAGCTGCCCGGCCAGCTGGTCATCATCAGCGCCGAGTCTTCCGAGTTCCGCCACATCTACATCGACGGTCGCAGCCACCCGGCAGACGTCGATCCCAGCTATGAGGGACATTCCATCGGTCACTGGGAGGGGGCACCCTGGTGGTGGATACCGTGGCGATCAAGCCCGGCTGGTTGTCCGAAGCCACTGGTGAATCGCACAGCGATGCTCTCCACATCGTCGAGCGATTCCGTCGCGGCGACAGCGACACACTGGAATACAGCCTCGTGGCCGACGACGCCAGGGCCTTCCTGCAGCCGATGACCTTGTCGATTTCGTACCTCTCCATGCCGCCGGACAATCAATGGCCCGAGTACGTGTGCATGGAGAACAACCGCAATGCGCCCGATGCTGCAGGTTTCCAGACCGCGCGAGCGCAGTCCAACCGGCTACCGCAGTGAGGTGTTCCATGAGGCGGCAACGAATCAGGAATCTGTTTCCCGGTCTGGCCATGGCGGTTGCGGCTGCGCCTGTCTGGGCGCATCACTCCTCGGCCCTCTTCGATTTCACCACCAGCAGGACTTTCTCCGGGACGGTGAAGGAATTCCAGTGGACCAATCCTCATGTATGGGTCCAGGTGATAACGACCGGTGCCGATGGCAGCGGCGAGGAATGGAGTCTCGAATCAGGCTCGGTATTGATCATGAAGAACATGCTGGGCTGGAATCGCACCATGATCAATGCCGGTGACAAGGTGACGGTGCGCGTCAATCCATCACGGGACGGCAGCCGTTCCGGCATGTTGGCAATGATCGAGCTCCCGAGTGGCAGGAGGTACGAACTGTTTACCGTTCCTGCGCCGGGCAAACCGGCAGTCCCGATCCTGCCCTGAAGGCACCGTCGCCACGGGATCCATCCTCCGCGGTCGGCTGATCCGCAAGGGCTGACTGGGGCGTTCCCCAACCGGTCGGAGCCGGGCCGTTCCCGCAGCGCGCGGCGGCGAGTTTCGCTACAGTGCGCTTCATATGAAGAACGCTACCGCCGCGCCTCCCGCCATCTTCTCCGGCTACCAGAAATTCGTCATTGGCATCCTCGCGTTCCTGCAGTTCGCGGTGATCCTGGACTTCATGCTGATGTCGCCGCTCGGCGCGGTGATCATGCCGGCGCTCTCGATCAGTCCGCGGCAGTTCGGCCTGGTGGTCTCGGCGTATGCCTTCAGCGCCGGCATCTCCGGTCTGCTGACGGCTGGCTTTGCCGACCGCTTCGATCGCAAGCGCCTGCTGCTGTTCTTCTATGGCGGCTTCATTGTCGGCACGGCCTGGTGTGGGTTGGCCACCAGCTTCGAGAGCCTGCTGTTCGCGCGCATCGTCACCGGGTTGTTCGGTGGTGTGATCGGTTCGATCGTGCTGGCCATCGCCACGGATCTGTTCGCGCCGCAGGTGCGCGGCCGCGTCATGGGTTTCATCCAGACGGCCTTCGCGGCCAGCCAGGTGCTGGGCATTCCGTTCGGTCTGTACCTGTCGAACCACTGGAACTGGCATGTGCCGTTCCTGGCCATGGCGGCACTGGCCGTGATGGGTGGCCTGGTGCTGGCGCTGCGCATGCGGCCGGTGGCCGAACATCTGAAGATGCCGCAGGAGCGCAGTCCGTTCGCGCATCTGCTGCACACCGTGACCGAGCCACGCTATCTGGGCGCGTTCCTCACCATGACGCTGCTGACCACGGGCGGCTTCATGCTGATGCCTTTCAGCAGTGCCTATGTGGTCGGCAACCTGGGCATCGACCTGCACAGCCTGCCCACGGTCTACCTGGTCACGGGCCTGTGCACGATCTTTGTGGGGCCGCTGATCGGGCGAGCCGCGGATCGCTTCGGCAAGTTCCGGCTGTTCACCATGGGGACGCTGCTGACCATCGTCATGGTGCTGTTCTACGTGCACCTTGGCCATGTGACGCTGCCGCTGTTGATCGCGATCAACGCCATCATGTTCGTGGGCATCTTCTCGCGCATGATTCCGTTCCAGGCGCTGGTGTCGCAGGTGCCGTCGGTGACCCAGCGTGGCTCATTCAATGCCATCAGCGCCTCGATCCAGCAGCTCTCGGGCGGTGTTGCCGCGGCCATTGCCGGCCGCATCGTGGTGCTGGGCGCGGATGGGCGGCTGCAGCACTTCGATACGGTGGGCTACGTCGTGGTGGCGACGTCGCTGATTGCGCTGGCCATGCTGTGGCGAGTGCAACACACACTCGTCCAGCACGGCGGGTCGAATTAAGGGCTCACTACCAGGTGCACGTCGCCGCTGTAGCTGCCGGCGGCGATGGGGCGCGCAGCGCCATCCACCGTCAACGTCAGCTTGCGGCCGGGTGCCGCCTGCAGCCGCGCCCCCGGCGCGATCTGCAGTGCGCGCAGGGTGCTGGTGCCCGTGACCACCCAGGTGGATCTGGCGTCGAGCTGCAGCTGCACGCCATGCGGCGTGCGATAGCCCTGGGCGTCGATGGCATACGCGGCGAAGCCTTCCGTCGCAGCAATGGTGTTCCAGGCGGCGGCGTCGCCGCTGACGATGCGGCCACTGAGTGTGGTGGACTGCAGCGCGAGTTTGAGATCCCGCTGATAGTCCTCGTTCAGCACATCGCCACGCACCTGCATGGCGTGCATGCGCACGCTGGAGCCCGGATAGCTGCTGCCATCGGGCACCCGCACCATGAAAGTGGTGTCGTTGTTGATCGCCGTGTGCAGAACGGCGCCGGTGCCGCCCGCACCCGGTTCCAGTCGCACGCCATCCAGATCGATGTCGGCATTGCTGCTGCGGATCAGGATGACCGATCCTGCCACGTGATGGATGTAGCCGGCGCGCTCCGGCGAATAGGTGACCGGCTGGTTCAGCGCCAGATCGGTGGCCAGTCGTCCGCCATGCACGCGCACCGATGCGATGTGCAATGGCAGCTCCTGCTGGCTGTAGCCCTTGAAGCCCCAGTAGGGCGGCAGACTCACGCTGTGAATCATCAGCGCGTTGCGACCCGCCACCACCTCGGAGCCCAGCTGCTTGTCCGGCTGCTGGCGGCGATCGTCCACCGACAGATGCGCAGAGAGCGCCGCGTCGCGCTCGCCATCGGCAATCGTGCCCAGTGCCACGCGCCCATAGGTGCCGCTGATGACGCCGACTTCGGCGGCATCGATGCGGGTGCCGTATAGCCAGGCATTGCAGAACAGATCCGAATAGGCGCCGTAGCCACCGGTGCGCGTGCGACCCTGCGCGCCGTACGTGAACAGGCTCAGTTCCTTCTGTCCATCCCGGGTCACCGGTACAGCGCCATCCGTGGACCACGCTGCCCAGTCGCGCGCATCGACCACTGAGTTGATGTAGTAGGACTGTGACTGATTCAACGCCAGCGTGGTGCGCAGGCTGCCGGCGATGAGCAGGCCCGAGGGCGGACCGGACAGGGGGCGCGTCGTCACGGACGAGTCACCGATGATGCGGGCGTTGCGCGCCACCAGCTCGGAGCTGCCATTGACCTGCAAGGCCGTGGCGCCCAGGTTGAAGATCACGGTGTTGGTCAGCGCTCCGGAACCTTCAGGCACCGTCATGGGTTGCCGGTAGCGCAGCGTGGGCAGCTGCGCGGAACCGTCAGCCGCGCGCAGTGCATTGGCTATGAGCTGGGCGCCCTCATCGCGGGTCAGCTGCTGATCCGCACTCGTCTTGTCCAGGCTCTGCAGCAGTGCATGCTCGCGTAGTAACGCAGTGATGGCCGCGTCCTTTGCGTTGCGCGCCGATTCGACGCCGAGCGCCACCAGCAACGCTCTGCCGGCCTCGCCCACAGTCAACGTGTGGTTGCTTTGCCAGGGGCCGCGGTAGGCACGCAGGCCACGCAGGTAGTCGAAGTCTTTCTCGGTTGCGCCGACGCGCGTCCAATGCGCGGCACGATTCATGGCCTGGGCCAAATCACCCAGCGTCAACGCTGCGCTGGGGCAAAAGCCCTTGCCACCCGCTGCAGCGTCGCAGTCATCCAGCAGACGCAGATCGCTCACCAGCATGACGGCATCGCGGTGTTGCGCGCTGCTGAAGTCGACGAGTTCGGCTTCGGCGCGACCCAATGCCGGCTCGGCCTTTTCATCGGCGCCGGCTGCACCCAGATCGCCGCCGGGACCACCAGGACCACCACCAGGAGCCGCGCCAGGCGGAGGGCCAGCAGCGGCACCAGGCGGCGCTTCATTGCCCGCTGCGGGTACCTGACTCAGTGCGCTCGATACCGCGACGAATCCCAGAGCTGCGGCGCACGCGCCCAGCCAGCGATGTGTTTGCCCAGACATGATTTCCCCCGCGCCAATGCAGGCCGCATGGTAGCAGCGTCCTTGTCAGCGCATCGCAGAATAACCTCGATACTGTCTCGACAATCTCCACTTATATAGTGCCCTGAACGCACCAGAATGCACGGCCGCAATGGCCGTCGGGGGTATTGGCATGTCACTTCGTACGCGCCGCGCGCTTGCGGCCCTGTTGCTGTTCGTGTCGGGCAGCGCGCTGGCTCATCACAGCTATGCGATGTTCGATCGCGGCAAGGAACTCACGGCCGACGCCACGGTGCGCATCTGGCAGTTCACCAACCCGCATGCGACGTTGTGGGTGTACATCAATGATGCGGCAGGCAAGCCGCAGCTATGGGGACTGGAAGCGCCGGGACCCAGCCAGTTGCTGCGCGGTGGCTGGGACAAGGACACGGTCAAGCCCGGCGACAAGGTGAAGGTCATCCTCAATCCGTTGCGCGATGGCCGCAATGGCGGCTCGCTGGTCAAGCTCACTTTGGCCGATGGCCGCGTGCTGGGTACCGGCGGACCGCCCGCGGGTGGCGCAGGCGGTGATGCGGGTGACGCCGATGCACCGGCTGCGGCGCAGGCACAGTGAGGGACCATCCGATGAAAACCATGATTGCGGCGCGCGCCGCGCGTATCGCGGCGCTGGGTGTTCTGGTGATGGCGAGTGGCAGTGTGCTGGCGCAAGGAGCTCCGCCGCAGGGCGGGGCGCCACGAGGCGGCGCAGATGTGGGGCCGAATGGTCCGCCCGGAGCCAACCTTGCGAAATCCACGGCCAATGGTCCTCCGGGCCGTCCCTCCGACAAGGTGTGGAATCTGGTCGGTGTATGGAGCGCCATCGAGTCGGGGCGTCCCAGCGGTGGCCCGGTGCCGAAGGAAGGCTTCATCAAGTTCAAGCCGGAATGGGAAGCCAAGCGCAAGGAGCTGGCACGCCAGGAGGCCGCTGGCGAAGTGATCGCGGGCCGCAATGCCAAGTGCATACCGACGGGCCTGCCGGATCTCTACACCTTCGGTTTCACGATCACCGCGAATGCCGACTACCTGCTGGTGCTGGGCGGCTACGGCACCATTCAGCCGATCTATCTGAACAAGAAGCAGCACACGGCTGCGAACCTGCTGTTCCCGAGCTATCAGGGCGAATCCATCGGCCACTGGGAGGGCAACACGCTGGTGGTGGATGTCGTCGGTCTGGATCCGGGCAACGAGATCACCTACGCGTTGCCGCTCAATGACCCCAATACGCATATCGTCGAGCGCTGGACGCTGCTCGACCAGAACCGGCTCGAGCTGGTGCTGCGCATCGAGGCGCCGGCGGCATTGTACGAGCCCTGGACCTACCGCATGGTCTATGGCCGTCGCCCCGGTTCCGAGGTGGTGGGTGCGATCACCTACTGCGACCGGCCGTCCGTCAACAACTCGCTGGATCTGACGCCGCCGAGCGATGGCTACGTGCCGCCGGGCGCGGACCGGTAATTACGGCCCCATCCCCGTGCCGCGCTGACTCCATGGCGCGCTGGCATCCATCTCGCGCCATTGGCCCGGTGCGAGCCTGTCCACGCGCACCTGCCCGATGGCAGCACGCACCAGCCGCAGCGTGGGGAAACCCGCGCGCGCCGTCATGCGTCGCACCTGGCGGTTCTTGCCTTCGCGCAGCGTGAGTTCCAGCCAAGACGTTGGAATCTTGGCGCGGTAGCGTATCGGTGGATCGCGCGTCCACAGGCCAGCCGGCTCCTCGATGCGGCGTGCTCCGGCCGGTTGCGTGACGAAGTCACCGAGATCGATGCCCTGGCGCAGCGACTGCAATGCTTCTTCGCCGGGTTCGCCTTCCACCTGCGCCCAATAGGTTTTCGTCAGCTTATGGCGCGGACTGGCGATGCGTGCCTGCAAGGCGCCGTCATCGGTCAGCAGCAGCAGGCCCTCGCTGTCAGTATCGAGCCGACCCGCGGGATAAACGCCCGGCACTTTGATGTAGCCGGCCAGTGTCTGCTTGCCCGGCTCGGGACTGAATTTGCAGATCACGCCGAAGGGTTTGTTGAAGGCGATCAGCACCGCTGGCGATATCCCACAGTTTGGTTCGCCATCAGGCCAGTGCGCGTTCGATCAGATCCGGCGCCACGCTGGTGGCTGGCACGGAGGCTCCGCGGCCGCGTCGGCCACCGCCGCGGCGTGGTTCGAACCACTCGCGCACGTCCGCATCGAGTCCGATGCCATGCATGTAGTTGTACAGCGCCTTGCGCAGTCCCACGCCGAGATAATCGTGATCCGTGCCGGTGGGATCCTCGAAGGCGATGTCATTGTGGGCGAAGCTGATCACGCGCGGGGGTTGCAGCGTGATGCCATAGGCCTTCGGGTCCAGTCCAATGGGTGAATGCGCGGTCGCTGCGAAGCGATGCCAGTAGGCCGACTGGATGCAGCCCGCCGCGAACAGCTGGCGCACCCGTTCCAGCGCATCGATGGTGTCCTGCTCGGTCTCGGTCGGGAAGCCGTACATCAGGTAGGCATGCACCATGATGCCGGCCTCGGTGAAGGCGCGTGTGACGCGCGCCACCTGTGCCACGGTCACGCCCTTCTTCATAAGCTCCAGCAAGCGATCGGAGGCGACTTCCAGTCCGCCGCTGACCGCCACACAGCCGGCCGCGGCCAGCAGCTGGCACAGCTCGGGCGTGAAGGATTTCTCGAAGCGGATGTTGCCCCACCAGGTGATGCTGAGTTTCTCGGCCAGCAGGCGCTGCGCCAGTTCCTTCATTGCCTTGGGTGGCGCAGCTTCGTCGACCAGGTGGAAGCCGGACTCGCCGGTTTCCTCGACCAGCGCGCGGATGCGCTGCAGGACGATGTCGGTCTCCGGCCGGTCATAGCGGCCGATGTAGTCCAGCGACACATCGCAGAACGAGCACTTCTTCCAGTAGCAGCCATGCGCCAGCGTGAGCTTGTTCCAGCGGCCGTCTGACCAGAAGCGGTGCATGGGATTGAGCATCTCCAGCACCGAGACATAGCGGTTCAGCGGCAGGCCGTCATAGGTGGGAATGCCGGTGTCGCGCTGGGCGAAGTCGGCTTCGACCGGATGATTCTCGAACACCACGGCGTTGTCCCGGCGCAGCCAGGTACGCACCAGCGGCGCCTCCCGGCCGGACAGGCGCGTCAGCAGATTCAGCAGCGGCCGCTCGCCATCGTCCAGCGTCACGTAATCGAAGTAGTCGAATACGCGTGGTTCGCGCAGCGTGCGCAGTTCCGTATTCACCCAGCCGCCACCGAGGATGAGTCGGGCGTCCGGTGCGACGGCACGGATGGTCTGCGCCATGCGGAAGGCGCCATACACATTGCCGGGAAACGGCGCGCTGACCGCCACCACGTCGGGTTTCTGCGCCGCGATCAATTCGCGCGTCAGCGCATCCAGCGTGGTGTCGACGAGCGTGGCTTCGCCGCTGAGCGCTGCGTGCAGTGGATCGAAACTCGGAGCACTGGCGGCCAGCCGCTCGGCATAGCGCGCCAGTTCGAAGCGCGGATCGATGCCGATGCGCCAGACATCGGCCAGATCATCCACGTAGAGGCTGGCGAGATAGCGCGCCTGTTCCGTCGTGCCCAGGGCGCCGAAGGCTTCCAGCATCTGTTCGCCCTGGGCCGGCGCGAAGCGCGGCCCTTCGGGCAGGTAGCCGCGACCGATGATGCGCAGCGCCAGGCTGGGATCGCGATGCTGCAGGAAGCGGATGGCGGGTTCGACCGTCGCGATATAGCGCTCGGATTCTTCCAGGAAGTGCGCGATCGCCTCGGGCACTTCGCTGCGCCGGCCCAGTGCGCGCGCGCGGGCCTGCAGCTCGTCGGCCATGCGGCCGACCAGTGGCGCCGAGTACAGGCGCAGGAACAGTTCCAGCGAGGCATCGGCCTGTGACACCGTAACGCCCAGATGGGGCGCATGCCGGCGCAGGAAGCCGGTCAGATACGCCGTCGCAGGGTACGGCGTATTGACCTGGATCATCGGGGGCGTGACGAGCAGGACGTGCATGGCGCGGCAGGGTATCAGTTCGCGCCGAATTCGGCGTTGAAGGCGCGATGGGTGGCATACGGCTCCGCCGCCGGATCGGCCTGCGCCAGTTGCGCGGCGCGATAACCCGAGAGGATGCGCAGCACGTGGATGTCGCGACCTGCAACAGAGCATTGCACCCGCCATTCCTTGACGGCCAGCTGCAGCTCGCTGCCGTTGCGGCGGATGCGCCGGTACGGGTGGGGCTCGGGTCCCAGCGCCAGCGCTTCCTCGATGCGTCGGCGCAGGCCGAGAGCGGTGCGCGCCTCGATCCACTCGGCCTGCCGGGCGGCAAGCGCATCGAATTGGATGACATGATCGGGGATCGGGTCGGCGACGCCAGGGTCGAGCCAGCCGGCGCGCGCCTCGGGGCGCGCATCGCTGTAGGCGACATAGGGCTTGATGTCGAGCACCGGCGTGCCATCGAGCATGTCGACGTCGCGCAGGTGCAGCGTGAGTCCCTCGATGCGCTCCAACCGCACTGCGGAGAGTCCCAGCGGATTCGGTCGATGCGGCGAGCGCGTGGCGAACACCCCCTTGCGTCCCGAGCGGCTGCGCGGCGGCAGCACCTTGGGTCGCCAGCCCTTGTTCAGATGAAAGCAGAAGATGACCCAGATGTATTCCCAGCCTTCCAGGTCGAGCAGGGCATGTTCAAAGTTGCGGCCAGGCAGCAGCTCGATGCGACCGTCCGCACCTGCGAATGCACCGGGCTGCCGTCCCGCATCCACTTTGGTCTGCAGCGCCGAGCGCACATGGCCGATGGGCTCGAAGGAGAGCGTGATGGATGTGGGATCGTCGGCGTTCAAGCAGGTGCTCGGCAATTCAGCCAGTGCGCTGATGACCGCTGACTTCTGCACCGGCGTGTGCGGGCAGGCGCAGGCAGGCCAGGGCGCTGGCCACGCCGATCAGGCCCACGCTGAGCAGTCCGATACGGATTTCACGCAGACCGGCCTCCAGCCGGCCTTCACCCAGCAGCGTGAGATTCACCACCAGCGTACCCACCGCGACGCCCAGCGCCGCGGAAGCCTGATTCGTCATGGCGAACAGCGTGCTCGCCGAGCTGCGCTGCCTGGGTGCCGTGTCGGCGAAGGCCAGTGTGTTCACGCAGGTGAGCTGCATGGAGCGCGTGGCGCCCGCGACGAGCAGCGTGATGAGGATCAGCAGCTTCGCCATCGCCATGCTGAACAGCGCGCAGCTCGCCACCGACAGGCCGGCCAGACAGCCATTGACCAGCAGCACCTTGCGAAAGCCGAAGTATTTCAGGATGGGGGTGGTCAGTGGTTTGATGCCGAGGTTGCCGACGAAGTACACCAGCACGAAGCTGCCCGCTGCCAGCGCATTCAAACCGAAGCCGATCTGGAACAGCAGCGGCAGCAGGTAGGGCGTGGCATTGGTGGTGATGCGGAAGGCCACGCCCGCCGTCAGCGCCATGACGCGGAAGGTGGGCACGGACACCACGGACAGTTCCAGCAGTGCGCGCGGTGTACGGTGGAAATGCCGCACGCTCAGTATGGCGCAGAGCAGACCGGCGGCGATCACCAGGATGGGCAGCAGCCATTGCCAGGCGGTCCAGCCGATCTGTGCATGCGAGATGCCTTCCAGTCCATACAGCAGCGCCACCAGCGCGCCGCTGGAGAGCAGCATGCCGTGCCAGTCGAAGGCATGTTCATGTTCCGGTGGCGTGGCCCTGACGAAGCGCAGCGTGAGCCACATGCCCAGCAGTCCCAGAGGAATGTTGAGCAGAAAATTCCAGCGCCAGGTGATGTACGTGGTGATAAAACCGCCGAGCGCAGGACCGAGAATGGGTGCGGCCAGCGCCGGCCAGATCAGGAAGGCAGTGGCTTCCAGCAGTTCGGATTTCTCGGCATTGCGCAGCACGATGGTGCGCCCGACGGGTGTCATCAGCGCACCGCCCACACCTTGCAGCACCCGCGCCAGCGCGAATTGCCACAGATGCTGTGCCAGGCCGCATAGCAGCGAAGCGCTGGTGAACAGCGCGATGGCGCCCAGAAAGACGCGCCGTGCGCCGAGCCGGTCGGCCAGCCAGCCGGAGAGCGGAATCAGGGCGGCCGCCGTGATCATGTAGACGGTGATGCCGACGCTGAGATCCAGCGGCAGTACGCCGAACGAACGCGCCATCTGCGGCAGCGACGTGTTCATGATCGACGTGTCGAGGTTCTGCATGAAAAAGGCGGCGGCGACGATCAACGCCACACGCCGCACCTCGGGGCGAAGCGCGCTCATCCGCGCATCGTACTGCATGGATGAGCGCGGCGCCCTGCCCGCGTCAACGGCTTGCGCCGGTCAGGATGGAGCGGGGCTCAGCGCCCGGCGAGCTGATCAATCTTCGCGAAGGTGGTGTCGAGGATGGAGCACAACTGTTCCGCCGAGGCGCCGGCGAAGCCATGCCCCATTCCGTGATAGACGATCAGTTCGTTCCTTGCACCCTGCGCCTGAGGTAGCCGAAGAGCATGGCGTAGCCGAGCAGTCGTCTTTTTAAATAGATCATCGTGTTCCCTCCCGTGCGCACCATGTCTGCGCTGTTGCGCGGTGCGTTGCCGCGATTTTGCCACATTGTTGTGCGACCACTGATAGGGTCTTCCGTGCCGCATTCAGATCAAAAAAATTCATTTCGTGGCAGCTACGCAAGCCGCAATCAATGGCCTGTTTTTCGCTCCGATTCAAAAAATCTCGCGGTGACATCTCTCCTATATTTTTTCCGCCGCCACATCGGCGGCCTCAACCGAAAAAGTATCGGCTGCGCTTCCACAATTTCAGGAGTTCACCATGGGATCGGATCGCAAGGCTGTGCGCGGCGAGCGCCTCGGCCGATTGAATTGGATGGCAGGAGTAGGTGCCGGAATTCTGTTGGTCGCCACGGCGTCGGAGGCGCGCGCGCAAACTGCCGACGCGGCTCCCGGTTCCGGCGAGGAAGGTTTCACACTGGAGGAAGTGGTGGTCACTTCAGAGCGTCGCAGCGAGAATCTGCAGAAGGTCGCGATTGCGGTGACGGCCATCGACGGCGAAGAACTGCAGCGTACCGGCATCTCGGATCTGCGCTCGGTGCTGCAGGATGCGCCGTCGACGGTGGTGCAGCCGGTGGGCGATAGCAAGAACGCGCCGGCCATCACCATCCGCGGCATCGGCACCGACGGCGCCAACAAACAGCTTGCCACCGCGGTCTACGAAGATGGCATCGTGGTGGATCGGCAGAGCGGCCAGTTCTATGACCTCAGTCGCGTCGAGGTGCTGCGTGGCCCGCAGGGCACCCTCTATGGCGCCACGGCTACCGCTGGCGCGGTGAATTTCATCAGCAACGACCCAACCCGCGAGGCCAGCGCTGCGACCCAGATCGAAACCGGCAGCTACGACCTGATGCATGTCAGCGGTGTGGTGAATCTGCCGGTCACCGAGGATCTGGCCACGCGCGTGGCCTTCAATCAGCTCAAGCGCGATTCCTACAGCAATCCGGAAGTGACCGGCGAGGACTGGATCAACCTGCGCGCCAAGGCGCTGTATACGCCCACCGAAAAGTTCTCGATCCTGCTGGGCGTGAACTACTTCAAGGGCGACGATGGCAGTGATGGTACCTATACTTCGGACTCGAAGGGTGTGCCCACCGACACCGCGATCAAGTACCGTGGCGGTTTCGGCGACAACCACACCACCAAGGTGTGGACCAAGTTCGACTATGACTTCGGTTTTGCCACGCTGACCTATCAGCCGGCAGTGCAGTACAACCACCAGGATACGATCTCGAAGACCGACACCGGCAGCTCGCGTTACTACGTTCCGTACTACGATCTGACCACGCAGGAACTGCGTCTGGTCAGTGACAAGAGTCATGCGCTGTCCTGGATCACCGGCGTCTACTACCAGAACCGCAGCTTCGATCGGAAGCTGAACTTCGGTGGCGATGTCATCGCCGGTACCCCCTTCCTGCAGTGGAACGACACGGAAGAGGTGAAGTCGCTGGGGGTATATGCCCAGGGCACCTACGCCTTTACCGACACTCTGCGCTTCACCGGTGGTGCGCGCAGCAGCTCGGATGAAGTCGATCACTTCAATCACATGGAATATCACTATTCCAATATTGGCGTGTCGATTCCGGATGTGGTCACGAATACCGACTACCACCGTGATTTCTCGCGCGTCGACTATCTGGCCCGCATCGAGAAGGATCTGTCGGCGCAGAGCATGCTGTACGCGTTGAGCTCAACCGGCTACCGGCCCGGTGGCGTGGGCAACAGTGGCGTGGAGTACGACAAGGAAACCGTCACTTCCTACGAAATCGGCGCGAAAAGCCAGCTGACGCAGGGTCTGCGCCTGAATGCATCGTCGTTCTTTTACGACTACGGCGGTTTCCAGACCCCGCAGGCGCTGTGCTACGACTACCCGACCTGTCAGCAGAGCGCCGGAACCGTGGTGACCTCGATTCCGGCGAAATTCTTCGGCGTGGAGCTGGAGCTCACTGCAACCCCCACCAGCCAGGACCGCATCAGCTTCACGCCGACCTATCTGCACGCCGCCTACAGCAAGGACGTGGTGTTGAGTATTCCGGCTGTCGGAACCAATCCGGCCGCTTCGGCCTACGTTGCCACGAAGGATCAGGCCCCACCCCATGCACCGCGCTGGACCCTGGCAGGCAGTTACGAGCATCGCTTCAAGCTGGCCAATGGCAGCTCGCTGGTGGCGCATGCGGATGCGCACTACGAGACGCGCCAGTATCTGACCTTCGATCAGAGCAACTACAACATCAATGCCAATTCCGTTTATTTCGTGCAGAAGGCTTATGGGCTTGGCAATGTGTCGGTGACCTGGTCCAGCCGGGATGAGCGCTATAACCTGACCGGCTACGTGAAGAACGTGACCGATACGGTGTACAAGGTGACTTCCGGCTCGACGCCCGGCATCAATGCACCGCGTACCATTGGCGGTGTGCTGGCCGTGCAGTTCTGACGAGTGCACCGCGCGCCCGGTCATCGGGACTGGGCGCGCGGTGGCGCGTGGCGTGGCGGCGGGTGCTCAGGCGTCGGCAGAGCGCCGCGGGCCGATCAGGAACAGCGCCAGCAGTGTCAGTACGGCAGCGCCGGACATGTAGTAACCCACATACTGCAGACCGTAGCGCGTGGCCAGCGAAGTGGCGATGTAGGGCGCCAGTGACGCGCCGAGGATGCCGGCGGCGTTGAAGGCCAGCGAGGCGCCGGTGTAACGCACCGCGGTGGGAAACAGCTCCGACAGCGAGGTGCCCAGCGGACCGTAGGTAAGTCCCATGACCGCCAGGCCCACGCACAGGAAGGCCAGGGCATGCGCCGAGTCACCGTGGCCGAACAGCGGCGCGAATACCAGGCCGAACACGATGACCAGCGCGGCGGCCAGCATCAGCATGCTGCGGCTGCTGAAGCGATCGGACAGCAGCGCCGACAGCGGTATGGTCACTGCGAAGAACAGCACGCCCACCATCTGCAGCAACAGGAAGTCGACGCGCGCGAAGCCCAGCGCGCTGGTGCCCCAGCTCAGCGCGAATACCGTCATCAGATAGAACACCACGAAGGTGGTCACGGCCGACAGCGTGGCCAGCAGCAGCGTCAGCGAGTGCTGCGAGAACACCGTGGCCATGGGCAGGCGCACGCGTTCATTGTGTTCGATGGCCGCCTGGAAGGCCGGCGTTTCCTGCAGGTTCAGCCGCACATACAGACCCAGGAACACCAGCAGCGAGCTGGCCAGGAACGGGATGCGCCAACCCCAGCTGAAGAACTGCGCATCGGTGATGGTCTCGCTGAGGATCAGGAACACGCTGCTCGAGCACAGAAAGCCAATGGGCGCGCCCAGCTGCGGGAACATGCCGTACCAGGCGCGTTTGCCCGGCGGTGCGTTTTCCGTGGCCAGCAGCACCGCGCCGCCCCATTCGCCGCCCAGGCCCAGTCCCTGACCGAACCTGCACAGCGCCAGCAGCGTCGGCGCCAGCACGCCGATGGATTCGTGCGTGGGCAGCAGGCCGATGATCACCGTGGACAGGCCCATGGTCAGCAGCGAGGCCACCAGTGCCGATTTGCGACCGACACGATCGCCGAAGTGGCCGAAGATCGCCGAGCCGATCGGGCGCGCGAAGAAGGCCAGCGCGAAAGTCGCCAGGGACTGCAGCGTGGCGGAAGTGGCGTCGGTGCTGGGGAAGAACAGCTTCGGGAATACCAGCACCGCGGCGGTGGCGTAAATGTAGAAGTCGAAGAATTCGATGGTGGTGCCGATCAGGCTGGCGAACAGCACACGGGTGGGCGAATGGACCGGAGCAGCGGAAGGCGTGGACATGTTGGTATTCTCGGCGGCGCAAATCGGCGCGGATTCTCGCATGATGCCGATCCGGCCGACCAGTTGAAACGCCCGGGAGGACGCTTGAACGATCCCATCCACCCGGTTTCAACCCACCGCTGGCAGGCCCTGGCCATCCTGTGTCTGGGCGTGCTCATGATCGTGCTCGACGTCACCATCGTGAACGTGGCGCTGCCGTCCATCCGCCAGAGCCTGGGCTTTTCCGAAGCCTCGCTGGCCTGGGTGGTGAATGCCTATCTGCTGCGGTCTGTCCGGCAGTCGCCTGCTGCTGATCGTGGCGCGCGCGGTGCAAGGGCTGGGTGGCGCCATCGTCGATGCCGTGGCGCTGTCGCTGATCATGGACCTGTTCACGGCCGAGGCGGATCGCGCCAAAGCCATGGGCGTGTACGGCTTTGTGTGCGCCGGCGGTGGCAGCATCGGCGTGCTGCTGGGTGGCCTGCTGACCAGCAATCTGGACTGGCACTGGATCTTCCTGGTCAATATTCCGGTCGGCATCGTGGTGGTGGCGCTGTCGTTGCGCTGGCTGCCGGTCGGCAGCGTGGCCGCAGGCAGCCGGCATCTGGATGTGGGCGGGGCCATCACCATCACAGCGGCGCTGATGTTCGCCATCTATGCGGTGGTGAATGGCAATGAGGCCGGCTGGCTGACACTGCGCACGCTCGCGCCCCTGCTGGCGGGCATCGCGCTGCTGGGCGTATTCCTGCTGATCGAACGACGTGTGCGTGTACCGCTGGTGCCGCTGGGATTGTTCGGATTGCGCAACCTGGCGGTTGCCAATGTGGTGGGCGTGCTATGGGCGGCGGGCATGTTCGCCTGGTTCTTCCTCTCGGCGCTGTATCTGCAGCTGGTGCTGGGTTACAGCCCCATGCAGGTGGGATTGGCCTTCCTGCCGGCGAACCTGATCATGGCCGTGTTCTCGCTGGGCTTGTCGGCCAGGCTGGTGCTGCGTTTTGGCATTCGTCTGCCGCTGGCGGCGGGACTGGGTATTGCGGCGCTGGGTCTGCTGTGGTTCGCGCGAGCGCCACTGGGCGGCAGCTTTCTCGTTGATGTATTCCCCGCCATGGTGCTGCTGGGCGTGGGCGGTGGCGTGGCCTTCAATCCCGTGTTGCTCGCCGCCATGAATGATGTGGGACCCAATGACTCAGGACTGGCCTCCGGCATCGTGAACACCTCTTTCATGATGGGCGGTGCATTGGGGCTGGCCATCCTCGCCAGCCTCGCAGCCGCGCGCACCGCGCAGGGATTGGCGCAGGGCGCTGAGCGCATTGCGGCGCTGAATGCGGGCTATCAGATGGCCTTCGTGGGCGGAGCGCTGTGTGCCCTGCTGGCCGCGGTGCTCTGCGCCGTGCTGCTGCGACCGAAGCCGTCGGGACAGACCGCCCAGTAATCCGGTTGAGATCAGCAATCGGTCTGAGATCAGTGCGGGTCGCGCGGCTTCAGCCGTTATGCAGCTTCTGCAGCAGTTCCTGTTCGCGCTCGCTGCTGAGTCCGGCGCGCAGCCTGGCCTGCTGTTCGGCCGGCCGCCGACGATGCCAGCTGAGCGTGTCCGCCACCGTGGTGCGCAGTGAGCGGAATTTGAGGCCAGCCCTTACGGCGCGCGCGCAACTCACCTGCGCGAAGCCAGCGCTCTCGCCACTGGGCGGCGCCCAGATCGGCAGCTCGCCACTGTCGAGCAGCTTTTCGCGCTCCAGGAATGCAGTGCTGGCCCAGACGAAGCGAGCATCGCTGTGCGCCACCTTGCGACAGGTGTCCAGTAGTTGGCCCATCGTCACTGCGCCCGGTGGATTGCAGAGGTTGTAACGACCCGCCAGCTGCCGCTCGGCGCAGCGGCACATGAAATCGGCCAGGTCGCGCACGTCGATGTACTGGATGGGATCGCGTGCGGTTCCGGGCGCCAGCAGGTCGCCGCCGCGCGCCACGCGCACCGGCCAGTAGGTGAAGCGATCCGTGGTATCGCCCGGGCCCACAATGTAGGTCGGGCGGATGACGGCGCAGTGCTCGCCCCAGCTGCGTTCGACCGCCTGTTCGCACAGCGCCTTCAGCCCGCCATAGCTCTGTTCGTCGACCTTCTCCGTGGTGGGATCGGTCAGTGTTGCCAGCGGGGCATTCTCGGTGGTGCCCGGTTTGCCCAGATCGGCGTAGGCGGAGATGCTGGAGACGAACAGGTAGTGCCGGGCGTGGCCCTGCAGCAGTTCGGCGCTGGCCTGCACCTGCCGCGGTATATAGCCCGAGTCATCGATGACCACGTCCCAGTCGCGACCGCGCAGCGCATCGAGCTGGCCGTTGCGATCGCCCAGCAGTGATTCGACACCAGCCGGCGGCTGGCTCTGGCGTTTGCCACGGTTGAAGAGAGTGACCTGGTGGCCGTGGGCGTTGAGTGTGGTGACGAAGTGCGGGCCGATGAAACCGGTGCCGCCCAGGATCAGTACGCGCAGCGGCTTGATGCCGGCACTTGCGGTGTCCTGCAGCAGTGTGGCGGCCAGCGCCATGCCAGTCAGGGTCAGCGCGCTGCGTCGATCCATGCGCTCCATGTGCCCATGGTAGGCCAGTGCCCACTTCAATGCACCTGGCGGGGCGGTGCGCCGCTGCGTGGCCAATGCGCTAGACTGCTCCGTCATGAACAAGCGTCCCCTTGCGATTCTCGCCGCGATGTTTGTCGCCGCCATTCCGCCGCTGTTCGCGGCCGAACCGGCTTCGCTGCAGCAGCTGCAGCAGATGTCGGCGCGCTATGCGCCAACCCCGCTGGTCGTGGATACCGCCGCGCTGTCGGCCGGCGACCGGCAGGCGCTGGTAAAGCTGATCCAGGCGGCGCGCCTCATCGACACGCTGTACATGAAGCAGCTGTGGGGCGGCGATCTGGCGCTGTACGGCAAGCTGCGTGCGGATTCCTCGCCATTGGGTCAGGCACGACTGCATTACTTCTGGCTGAACAAGGGGCCCTGGTCCGACCTGGATGAATTCCAGGCCTTCCTGCCGGGTGTGCCGGCGCGCAAGCCGCTGGGCGCGGCGTTCTACCCCGACAACATGACGAAGGCGCAGTTCGAGAGCTGGGCGGCCGCGCTGCCAGCGGCACAGGCCGAGAAGGCCCGGGGTTTTTATTCGGTGATCCGCGCCGACGGCAATGCGTTGCGCAATGTGCCATACAGCGAGGCCTATCGGGACGATCTGGTGCGGCTCGCCGCGCTGCTGCGCGCGGCGGCGGCGTTGACCGACAACGCGTCGCTGCGACGTTTCCTGGAGACGCGCGCCGCGGCCTTCCTCTCCGATGATTACTACGCGAGCGATGTGGCGTGGATGGATCTGGATGCGCCGCTGGACATCACCATCGGTCCCTACGAGACCTACGGCGATGAGCTGTTCGGCTACAAGGCTGCCTTCGAGGCCTATATAAATCTGCGCGATGCCGCCGAGAGCGCCAAGCTCGCCTTCTTCGGTCGGCATCTGCAGGAGCTGGAGAACAATCTTCCGGAAGATCCGCAGTACCGCAACGCCAAGCTCGGTGCGCTGGCGCCCATTGTCGTGGTCAACCAGATCATCAGCAGCGGCGATGGCGCGCATGGTCCGATGACCGCGGCCTACAACCTGCCCAACGACGATCGTGTCGTGGCGGAGAAGGGCAGCAAGCGCGTGATGCTGAAGAATGTGCATGAGGCCAAGTTCCGCAAGACGCTGGTGCCGATCGCGCAGCGCGTACTGACGGCGGATGCGCAGCAGGATCTGAGCTTCGAGTGGTTCTTCACGCATATCGTGGCGCACGAGCTGATGCACGGGCTCGGTCCGCACCAGATCACGGTGGCCGGGCGTTCCACCAATCCGCGTCTGGAGTTGAAGGATGCCTTCAGCGCCATCGAAGAGGCCAAGGCCGATGTCACCGGCCTGTGGGCCCTGCAGTACCTCATGGATCATGCCGCCGAATTGCAGCTGCAGCAGGCGCTGGCGCTCACGCCGCGCTCCGAGCGCCAGCTGTACACCACCTACCTGGCCTCGATGTTCCGCACGCTGCGCTTCGGCGTCGGTGACGCCCATGGCCGCGGCATGGTCATGCAGATGAATTTCCTGATGGAGCGCGGCGCCGTGCGCGCCACGTCGGACGGTCACTTCGAGGTGGACTTCGCGAAGATCAAGGATGCCGTGCGCGCACTGGACCATGAGCTGCTGACGGTGGAGGCCAGCGGCGATCTGGCCGGTGCGCGGCGCCTGCTGGGCGCTGCCAGGGTGCGGCCCGAGGTGCAGCGCGCGCTGGGCCGCCTGGCGGATCTGCCCACGGATATCGAGCCGCAGTTCACGACGGCCGACCAGCTCGCGCCCCCTTGAGGCGCTCTGGCTGCTTGCCTATAGTCGGGTGAGAAGAACTCCCGCAAATACGACGGAATCTTCTTCATGTCGCAATCCCTCCGCTCCCGTTTCGAACCCTTCATTCCGGCTTCGGCCCGGCTGCCCGAATTCACGCTGCGCGCCGTCATCACCGGCGCCCTGCTGGGCATGGTGTTCGGTGCGTCCTCGCTGTACCTGGTCCTGAAAGTCGGTCTTACGGTCAGCGCCTCCATCCCGGTGGCGGTGATCTCGCTGGCGTTGTACCGCGGCTGGGCCACGCTCGGCGGGCGCGACTCCACCATCCTCGAGAACAACATCACGCAGACCGCTGGGTCCGCCGGTGAGTCCATCGCCTTCGGCGTGGGTGTGACCATGCCGGCGGTGCTGATCCTGGGCTTCGACCTGGAGCTGGTGCGCGTGATGCTGGTGGCCGTGCTCGGCGGCCTGCTGGGCGTGCTGATGATGGTGCCGCTGCGCCATCCGCATATCGTCGAGGATCATGGCCTGCTCAAGTACCCGGAAGGCACGGCCTGTGCGGCCGTATTGCAGGCCGGCGCCAACCAGAGCGATCGTGCGGCGGCCTCGCCCTCCGCCAAAGCCGCGATAGCGGCGGCGGAGGCGGCCGGACTTGGCAAGTCGCCTGGGGCGCGCCAGATCTTCATCGGTTTCTTCGTCGGGCTGCTGTACAAGATCTGCAACATCGCCTTCAAGGGCTGGCAGGACGTACCGGAAAAGGTTTTTGGAGCGCCCTTCAAGGGTGGCTCGGTGAGCGCCGAGATCTCGCCCGAACTGCTGGGCGTGGGTTACATCATCGGGCCGTACATCTCCGGCATCATGTGCGCCGGTGGCGTGCTGTCGTACTGGCTGCTGATCCCGATGATCAAGTTCTTCGGCGATGCGCTGCCCGAGGCGCTGGCGCCCGGTCTGGTGCCCATCGGCCAGATGAGTCCTGGCGCGGTGCGCAGTGCCTACGTTCTTTATATTGGCGCCGGCGCTGTGGCGGCCGGTGGCCTGATCAGCATGGTGCAGGCCCTGCCGGCGATCTGGCGTGGGCTGAAGGCCAGCTTCCGGGACGTGCGGCCGCGCGCCGATGCAGCGACGGCTGTCGCAGCAGGCGATGCGGCTGCAGCCGACGTGCCGCGCACCGAGCGCGATCTGTCGATGAAGGTGGTGGCGGTGGGCATCATCGTACTGCTGGCCGGCATCACGCTGGCGCCGTCGCTGCACATGAACCTGCTGGGCGCGTTGCTGATCGTCGTGTTCGGGTTCCTGTTCGTCACCGTGTCGTCGCGGTTGACGGGCGAGATCGGTTCCACCTCCAATCCCACCTCCGGCATGATGATCGCCACGCTGCTGGCCACCTGCCTGATCTTCCTGCTGATCGGCTGGACCGGGAATACGTACTACGTGACCGCGCTGTCAGTGGGAGCGGTGGTGTGCATCGCCGCGGCCAATGGCGGTACTTCCTCGCAGGATCTGAAGACGGGTTTTCTGGTCGGCTCCACGCCGCGCCTGCAGCAGCTGGCCATCCTGATCGGCTCGTTCTGCTCGGCGTTGATCCTCGGCCCCATCCTGCTGCGCCTGAACCAGGCCGCCACGGTGTACGTGCCGGTGGCGCAGGTGGCGCCGGCCGGCCTGCAGGCGCCGCTGCCGCAGCTGGGGCGTGCCGAGCGTCTGGTCGGTCCGCAGGCGCGCGATGACGGCGGCACCTATTATTCCTGGCACAAGACCGACGACGTCGGTGCGCCCGCCGGCCTGTACCTGGTCGATGCGCAGGGCAAGGCCGTGTGGCTGGTGGATCCGGGCATCAACGGCACGCACAGCACGCGGCCGGATGGTTCGGTGGTGCGCAAGTTCGACGCGCCCAAGGCCACGCTGGTCTCCTACATCATCAAGGGCATCCTCGATCACAAGCTGCCCTGGGCGCTGGTGATCCTGGGTGTGGCCATCACGCTGACCCTGCAGCTCTCCTTCGTGCCGGCGCTGGCGTTCGCGGTCGGCGTGTACCTGCCGCTGTCTTCGACCACGCCCATCCTGGCCGGCGGCATGATCCGCTGGCTGGTGGACCGCAAGCTGCGCCAGCGCCGCACGCATGCGGCGATGAGCGCCGAAGAGTTCAGCGCCGAGAGTGACAAGAGCCCCGGCGTGCTGCTGGCCTCCGGCTACATCGCCGGCGGCGCCATTGCCGGCATCGTCATTGCCATCACGCAGGGCGTGCTGTCGGGGTTCGATACGACCGTCACCGACTGGTCGACGGCGCACAATCCGTTCTTTGCTGGCGCGCATGCCGAAGTGTTGTCGCTGGTGCCCTTCGGGGCGCTGTGCGGATTCCTGTATTTCGTGGCGCGCGAGAAATTGCTGACGGCGCGTCGATAACCGTCACCTGCCCCTTGGCACATCCCGGACCTCAGCACGCATGAATGCAGCGCCGACGATTTCCGCCGCCACAACTGGCCTGCCGCGCCTGTGGTTGATCCGGCACGGTGAAACCGAATGGAGTGCCGCGGGCCGGCACACCGGCCGTACCGATATTGCATTGACCGCGGCCGGTGAGCAGGCGGCACGGGGTCTTGCTCCCATGCTGGCGCGCCAGCCGTTTGCGCGGGTGTTCACCAGTCCATTGCAGCGCGCGCGCCGTACCTGCGAACTGGCAGGCTTCGCCGCGCGCGCCGAGACCGATGTGGATCTGCTGGAGTGGGACTACGGTGCCTACGAGGGGCGCCGCGCCCTCGACATCGGCGCCGAACGGCCGGGTTGGGAGCTGTTTCGTGATGGTTGTCCCGATGGCGAGACGCTGGTGCAGGTGGCGGAGCGGGCCCGCGGCTTCATCGCGCGGGTGCGTGCCCTGGACGCGGATGTCCTCGCCTTTTCCAGTGGGCATCTGTTGCGTGTGCTGGCCGCCTGCTGGGGCAATCTGGATCCTGCCGCGGCGCGCGTGCTGTATCTGGATACGACGGCGCTGGCGGTGCTCGGCTACCACCACGACCGTCAGGACCCGGTGCTGCGGTTGTGGAATGAAACCTCGTTCACGTAGGCGTTCGGGCAGGCGTCAGGACGGCTACCCTGGGGCGCGGCGGCCCCCGCGCAGCGCGGGCGGACTCCCTTTTGCCGCGCGATGGTGTCAATCTTGCAGGGTTGAGCCCGTGCTCTTCGTCAACACGAGGTTGTTTCCGTGGCCAAGATTCCCGCCGGTGTGGGTCCCCGTTACGCGCAGGTGGTGGTGCTGTTCGGCGCCACCGGCGATCTGTCACGCCGCAAGCTGCTGCCCGGGTTGTATCACCTGATCAATGCCGGCTTCATCCCCGGCTGCCGCATCATCGGCGTATCGCTGGATGAGCTGGATGCCGAAGGCTTTCGTACCCAGGCCCGCGCGGCCCTGGATGAGTTCTCCGACCGCAAGGTCACCGACGCGGACTGGAGCCAGTTCGCGCAGATCCTCGACTACGTGCCACTGGCGCGGGGTGCGCAGGCCATCAAGGCGGCGGTGGAGAGTGCCGAGAAGTCGCTGCAGGGCGAGAGCCGCCGCCTGCACTACCTGAGCGTACCACCGAATGCCGCACTGTCCGCCGTGCGCACCCTGGGTGAGGCCGGGCTGGTCGAAAACGCCCGCATCGTCATGGAGAAGCCCTTCGGCACGGATCTGGCCAGCGCGGTGTCACTGAACGGCAAGCTGCACGAGGTGTTCAAGGAAGAGCAGATCTTCCGCATCGATCACTTCCTCGGCAAGGAGCCGGCGCAGAACATCCTGGCATTCCGCTTCGCCAACGGTCTGTTCGAGCCCATCTGGAACCGCAATTTCATCGATCACGTGCAGATCGATGTGCCGGAAACGCTGGCCCTGGGCAAGCGCGCGGCCTTCTATGAACAGACCGGCGCCTACCGCGACATGGTGGTCACGCATCTGTTCCAGATCCTGGCCTTCATGGCCATGGAGGCGCCCACCAGCCTGGCGCCCGAGCCCATCAGCGAGGAAAAGAACAAGGTGTTCCGCAGCCTGGAGCCACTGAAGCCCGCCGAAGTGGTGCGCGGGCAGTACATCGGCTATCGGCAGGAAGAGGGTATCAGCGCCGAATCGGACACCGAGACCTTCATTGCACTCAAGTGCCGCATCGACAACTGGCGCTGGGCCGGCGTGCCCTTCTACCTGCGCACCGGCAAGCGCATGGCGGAAGGCCAGCGCATCATCTCCATCGCCTTTCGCGAGCCACCCAAGAGCATGTTCCCGCCCGACAGCGGCGTGGGGGCGCAGGGGCCGGATCATCTGACCTTCGATCTGGCGGATGCATCGAAGATGTCGCTCTCCTTCTACGGCAAGCGACCGGGGCCGGGCATGAAGCTCGACAAGCTCAGTCTGCAGTTCGCGATGCGCGACACCGGCATGGCGGGCGAAGTGCTCGAGGCCTACGAGCGCCTGATCCTCGATGCCATGCGTGGCGACCACACGCTGTTCACGACCGCGGAGGGTATCGAGCGGCTGTGGGAGGTTTCCCGGCCGCTGCTGGAATCACCGCCACCGGTGCGCTCCTACGCGCCGGGTTCGTGGGGGCCCAATGCCATCCATCAGCTCATCGCGCCGCATGCCTGGCGCCTGCCGTTCGAACGCGGCTGGCGTGATCCGAACAAGGCTGGCAGCTGACGCTCTCGATGCCGCATCCGCTGCGCCGTTGACATGAGCCTGCCGGCCTACGATGTCGCGGTGCTGGGCGCCGGTGCCGCGGGACTGGTCGCAGCCTGCACCCTGGTGGCGCGCGGCTTGCGGGTCATCGTCATCGAGGCGCGCGGGCGTGTGGGGGGGCGCATCTTCACGCGACCGGTCATTGCATCCGACGGGCAGTCATTTGCGGTGGAGCTCGGCGCCGAATTCATCCACGGACTACCGGAGCAGAGCTGGACGTTGATCGGCGCGGCGGGCCTGAGTACGGTGGAAGTGGCGGGCAGTCGCCTGGAATGCCGGCCGGACGGATTGCATGAAGCGGATGACAGCGCTTTCAGTGTGCTCGAAGACATGGTGCAGTGGTGGTCGCGCCAGCCGCTGGGCAGCGACGCCACCTTCGCCCGGTTTATGGACGCGACGCGGATTGCGGAGGCCCTGCGGGCGCGGGCTACGGCTTTTGTGGAAGGCTTCAACGCCGCGGATCACAACGTCATCAGCGTCGCGGCGCTGGCCCGCCAGCAGAATGCGGAAGATGCCATCAGCGGCGGGCGCAATTTCCGTCTGCGCGCCGGCTATGCGGCGCTCCCCGGCTGGCTGGCGCAGCAATTGGCCACGGCCGGTGGCGAGCTGCAGCTGGGCACGACCATCCGACGCATTGCCTGGCGGCCGGGTGAGGTGGTGCTCCAGGGGGGCGACGCCACGCAGCGCCAGGTGGAGATCCACGCCAGGCGCGCCATTCTTACCCTGCCATTGGGCGTGCTACAAAGCGGCGATGTGCTGATCGATCCGCTGCCCGCGCCGGTAGCGACGGCGCGCACCATGGCCATGGGAATGGCGCGACGGATCACCCTGCAGTTCAAGCGGCGTTTCTGGCTCGATGACGTGCGTCAGTCGCTGCCGGCCGGATCGCCCGGCATGAGCTTTCTGTCCACGCCCGCGGAGCTGCTGCGTACCTGGTGGACGCCCGAACCGCTGAGCTGGCCGCTGCTGACGGCCTGGGCGGGCGGGCCGCGCGTGCAGGACCTGCCGCTGCAGCTGGAACAATGCTGCATCGACATTCTGGCGCGTAGCCTGCGGCGCTCCGGCGCCGAGATCGCCGCGCTGCTCGAAGCGGCGCACACCCATGACTGGCAGCAGGACGTTCTGGCACGCGGTGCCTACAGCTATGTGCCGGCGGGAGCCATCGGTGCCAGTGCAGCGATGGCGCAGCCGGTCGAGGGCACGTTGTTCTTTGCCGGCGAACACACGGATACCACCGGGCAGTGGGGTACCGTGCATGGGGCGCTGGCCAGTGGTTGCATGGCTGCGCAGCGATTGCTGGGCATCTGAGCGCTGCCGGGTCGAGCCGGTGGTCGCGGGGATTTGCCCATTCATTGATGAATCTCGACAATTCGCCCGCAGGCTGGCGCGCTACCATGACGCCAGCGGCGATATGCCAGGGGGGAACTATGCAGTCGAAATTCATCAATGCGTCGGCCGTGGTCGGCGCTGCAGTGGCAGCCGTGCTGTCGGGTTGCGCGACCACGGGCGCCGTTGGCGGCACGCAGTCGGTTGCGGCGGGCGGCAGCTGGGTGGTGCAGCAGACCACCAGTCTGTCGGAGCTGACCATCGGCGAGGGCGCCAAGGTCAGCGCCGCGCCGGGCAAGAACCTGACGCTGACGGTCGATGGCGTGGGCACGCCGCTCAAGGCCGGCACCTACAAGGGCAAGGTGGTGCTCACGCCCACCGACGACGTCCCGCAGCAGTTCAACGACATGGGCGTCAAGGACACCTACCATTACCGCACCGGCCTGTACATCGACGATGGCAGGCGCGTGCCGGGCAAGTCGGTGGAGTCCGCCGTGGTTGGCGGCAAGGTGACCGACACGTCGGCCACCGGCATCTCGATCACCTCGCGCGAAGACGACTTCAACGGCATCCTGGTCACTGGCGATTCGACCTACTCCATCATCAATCCGAAGCTCGACTTCATCGGCAATGGTGGCAACGACTTTGCCGGCTTTGGCGCGGCGATCAAGACCAGCGGCAAGGCCCGGGTGACCGTCGAGAACGCCACGATCAAGACCGTGGGCGTGGTGCGCACCGCGGTGTTCGTCGCCGGCGACAGCATCACCAACATCAACAACTCCACCATCGAAGTGCGCAATGGCGCGACCTTCCCGGCCGGCTACAAGGGCGGCCCGATCACCGGTGGTGGCGGCGTGATGATGGAGCCGCCCTGGATGCTGGGCATCGTCGGCAATGTGCGCGCCACCAACGTGGTCGAGAATGGCGAGGCGCATTACAACAACAGCCATATCAAGGCTCAGGGCTGGGGTGCGTTGTCCACCGATGCCACCAAGAACGTGAAGCTGTTCTGCAAGGACAGCACCGTGGAGACTGTGGACAGCGGCTACGGCGCCTACGCCGACGGCGTGTCGATGGATACCTTCAGCGGCTGCACCTTCAACGTGGCCGACTACGGTCTGATCATGACCGGCGGTTCGGGCAAGTTCACGGACAAGTCCGTGGTCAATTCGCGGCGCTTCGGCGTCATGATGCACAGTGGTGGCAGCGGCACGCTCACCATCGAGAAGGGCACGGTGTTCAACACCCAGGCCTCTTCGATCCAGGTGAAGAGCAGCTTCCCGCATATCGTCGTCGATGGCGCCAGGCTCAATCCGGGCAATGGCGTGCTGATCGAGGCCATCATCAACGACGATCCGAAGGCGGGTGGTTTCGGCGCCGGCGCGGGCGCGCCCGGTGCGGGGGGCGGCGGCGCTCCGGGTGGCGCGCCTGCCGGTGCTCCCGGTGGCGCGGGTGGTCCTCCGGGCGGCGGTGCGGGTGGTCCTCCCGGTGGCGGAGCGCCTCCGGGTGGTGGCGCGGGAGGGCCCCCGGGCGGCGGTGCGCCGGGCGGTGGTGCAGGCGGCCCGCCGGGCGGCGGCGCGGGTGCTGCGTCCGGACCGCGCGTGATCACGGCATCGTTCAGCAATGTCACGCTCAGCGGCGACATCGTCAACTCGATGACGTCGCTGGCGGGCATGACGGTGAGCCTGGAGAACGGCACGCTGAGCGGCGGCATCTCCACGGCCACAGCCGAGCATGCCAATGGCACGCCGACCGCCAAGGAGTTCAAGCGCATCGGCGACATGAAGCATACCTTCGGCAAGGTCGACGGCAAGAATGGCCTCGAAGTCACGCTGGGTCGCAATGCCAGGTGGGTGGTCACCAGGACTTCCTACCTGACGGGCCTGACTTTGAATGACAACGCTGCGGTGTCGGCACCGCAGGGCTACAGCGTCGCACTGACGGTGGATGGTCAGTCGAAGCCGCTGACCGCTGGCAAATATCAGGGTGCAATCGTGGTTTCAGTCAGCAAGAACTGAATGTAACCGCGGCATTCTGCGATGCCTCAAGACGGCCCGGGTGGCAACGCCCGGGCCGTTTTCATTGGGTGCGCCCGGCGTCGCGTTTCAGCGCAGCTGCTCGATCAGCTGGTCGCCGAAGTACGCCGGCGAGATCGTGCCCTGGCGCATGAAGGCCAGATGGAACTCCTTCGCGGAGAAGCGCTCACCCAGTTCCTTCTGGGCACGCTCGCGCAGCGCGAAGATCTGATCCTTGCCGAGGCGGTAGGTGATGGCCTGCGTCGGCCAGCGCGCATAACGGTTGACCGCGGCCAGCGCCGAGGCGCAGGAGGCGCGCTTGGCCGGCAGCTTCGTCGCCTTGGCGTCTGCGCAGGAGCCAGGCAGGAAATCCACCACTTCCGAGAACAGATCCGTGGCTGCGGCGAAGCCCAGCTTGCCAGTGTGCAGGCCGGTGTCGATGCGCACGCGCAGGTCGCGATACAGCTGGCCCTGCAGCTGGGCCAGATGTTCTTCCGGCGTGTAGAAGCCGCTGGGCGCCTTGGGCTGCGGCTCGGCCAGCAGGGCTTCGGAGTACAGCGCCCAGCCTTCCGCGGCCATGGAGTCGGCCCACATCGAGGAGGAGTCCTCGACCGCGCCCGGCGTCAGCCAGCGTACCACCGAGATGCCATCGCGGTTGTCGATCATGACCTTGTAGTGCCAGTCATGGCCGGGGAAGCCCTCGTGCGCAGCCAGATCCGCCATCTTGTCGATGCTGTGGTCCTGCCGGAGCTGCGCCTTGTCGTTGCCGGTGGGCGTCACGTAGAAGCGGCCCACACCGCCCGGCTTGAACGGCGGCGCGGAATAATAGGCCGCGCCTTCGATGGAGGAGCGCAGTGCCGGCGGCGTCTCCATCACATCGAGTTTGTAGTCGTCCGGAACATCGAACAGGCCGGTGTCGCGCGCGTATTGCACGATGCGCGCACCCACCTTGCGGTAGTCCTGCACCATTTCCGCGTCATTGGCCGGTGCATTGCTGCTGAGGTGATCGAACACCGCGCTGACGCCAGCGGCACCCTCCGGCACCTTCCAGCGATGCGACTTCGCGATCTGCGCCGCCAGGACGATCATCGCCTGCTGCGTGGCCTGCACGATGGGCCAGGACTCGTCGTACAGCTGGGCAGCGCTCTTCTTGACGCGCAGATTGTTTTTCAGCGCCCAGTCGTATTCCTCGGCGCCGAAGGCGTAGCGATCGGCACGGAACTGCGCCTGCAGCGCGCTGGCGTCGGTGGCCTTCGCGGCGCTCCTGGCGTCGACGAAGTAAGCGCCGACCACCCAGTCGGAGAAGGCCCGGTAGGCCGCCGCCGCCGCGCGGCTCGCGGTCTGCAGCTGGGCCAGGCGTTCATCGCGTCGCTCGCCGCTGATGCGCTGGCGCGCAATCGCCGGGAACTGGTTCTGGAAATAATCGGCATCCGCCTGCGCCGAGCGCAGGCCATAGGCGATGATGACGCGCCAGTCCGGTGTGTTGCCGGCATCGATGCCAGCCTGCAGCTGATCGCGCGCCGTCTGCAGGTAGGCCGGTATGGCATTGAGACGCGCCAGCACCTGATCCCACTCTGCCGGTTCGCCATAGGTGCCGTCCGCGCCGGCCTTCAATGAGATCAGCTGGAAGTCCACGCCGCGGAAGGGTTCGTCCACGTAGCTGTCGATGGAGCGCTGCTGATACTTGCGCACCTGGTGTTCGTGCAGCAGGAAGTCGATCTGGGCCAGCGCCACCTCGCGGTCGACGCGGCGGCGTCCGGACAGCGTGTCTGCGTCGATGGCCGCGAGCTGCTTGCGCAGCTGCGTCAGGCGCGCATCTTCTTCCGTGATGGATTGTGCCGAGTAATTGCGCAGGCGGCCATCCACATTGGCCAGAGAGCTATCGAGCGCGGAACCGCCCAGATAGGTGGCCACCACCGGGAAGTGGCTCAGGAAGTAGATGACGTACTGCGTTTCCGCGCGTGCGAAATCGCCGTCGCCCGGGGCCACGCCGGTGCTGACCGGCCCGCCCTGCCGGGAACAGGCGCCCAGCAGCAGGGCAGAACACATCACGGCGGCTCGATTCAGGACCATGCGCAACTCCCGGCTGATTCTCACTGTCCCAACTGTTCTATTGTGCGCCAATTGGCACCTGAGTCGGAACATGGGTGGTGGCTCCCTCCCGAAAAGGCCAGAAACACTGGCAGCTTGCTCTGTCCGGGGAGCGTTCGCCGCGGCCGGCGCAATGGCCGGCGCTTTCGTGGTCCACTCATTGCATGGGAGAGTAGTGACGCCGAGCGAGGATCACGACCATGCCCGATGATGATGCGAAGGTCTTGAGCTTTGGGAACCTGACGGAATTCTTCCGTGAGTCGCTGCAGCAGGCGCTGGCCCATCAACACATCGAAGTGGAAGCGCATACCGAGCATTACGTGGTGAACCTGCTCACGCTGTTTGCACGCGCCGAGCGGTTGTACGCGGATCTGCCGGCCGGGCGGCGCATGCCGCCGCTGGCTCCGTTGCTGGCTGCGGCGTTGAATGCCTCCACCCAGGTGGAGCGCGAGCAGCGTCTGCAGCAGCTCGGGGATATCTCGCTGTTCTTCGCCGGCTTCTTCGCGGACGGCTTCGCGCGGCGGCTGGTCGACGTCGACTACCACATCGCGCTGGGCGGCCGGGCCTATGGCTCGCTGGCCGATTCGGTGCAGCGCGGACCGCGGCGCGCACTGGCGCGGGTCTTCGCCGAGCTGGCCGCCAAGTTCCAGCCGCTGGTGGATGCCCTGGGCGAGATCAGCGATCTGGCCCGCCATGGGTCGCCGCGCGACGTGCTGCGGCTGTACGAGATCTGGCAGAAGACCGGCAGCGCCCGGGCGCTGCACCTGCTGCGTGCGCTGGGGGTGCTGCCCACGCGGACTTCCTTTTCCACTCAATAACTTGCACGTGCGGTTCATGCGGCATGACCTGTGTGCGGGCCGTGACGCGCGGGCGCCTGCGGCCCCAAGCCGCAAGCGCCCGGTGTCTGTTTACATCGCCGCGAAGGTCTCGCCGATCCAGTCGGCCAGGAAGTCACGCGCCACGGTGCCGTTGTCGGCGCCGCAGTGCTCGACCTCGAAATCGTCCTTGGTGAAGATCTTCAGTTCGCGCTTGGGGCTGTTCACGGCCTGATCGTAGGACTGGTGTGCGTACTCCACCGGAATCTGCCGGTCGCCCTCGCCATGCGTGACCAGGAACGGCACCTTGATCTTCTCGACCACGCCGTTCAGATCCATGTTCGGCGCCCAGGCCATGAATTCCTCGACGCTCTGCTTGCCGAACACCCACATGACATGATCCCAGTAATGCGGCACCGGGTTCTCGCCCTCGCGCAGGCGGCGACGCTTCTGCATCTCGCCCCAGTTGTGGTTGGCGCCCATGACGGCGCACAGCTTGAAGCGCGGTTCGAAGGCCGTGGCGCGCGGCGCGAAGTAGCCGCCCAGTGACAGGCCGAACATGCCGATGCGCTTGTGGTCGACGTCGTTGCGCTTCATCAGCACATCCACCGCAGCGCTGGCCCAGGCCTCGCTGTCGTGGCGCCCCGTGAGCTGGCGCAGACGCAGCGCCTCGCCGGTGCCGGGCTGATCGATCAGCAGTGTCGATACGCCGCGGCGCGCGAAGGCCTGCGCATTGCCGGCCAGGTAGATCTGCTCCTTCATGCTGTCGAGACCATTGCAGCTCACCAGGCAGGGCGCCGGGCGGCCGTCACGCGACTGCGCCTTGATGAACAGGCCGGTGAACGCCTTGCCTTCGTAGGGGATTTCGACGAACTCGCAGTTCTCGTTGCCCAGCTCGACGAACTTCCTGAAATGCGCGAGGCCGTCGCGGTACGCCTGCCAGCGCGGCGCATAGTCGCGCGACTGCATGCGCTCGGCGGTCAGCAGGTAGGTGGCCGCGCGGCTGTACTTCTGCGCAGCCGACAACAGGCGGCCGGCCTGCTCGTCGGCGCGGGCATTGGCCAGCACCTGATGGGCCACGGCCAGCCACGAGTCGAAGAACTGGGCGGTGCCGGCGTCCTGGCCATTGGCCGCGGCGTCGCGGATCGGCCGGCAGGCGCGGTCCACTTCACCGATGTTGCCGCCGCACATGAGCGTCAGGTTGACGGACAGATTCCAGACGTAATTCCCCGCAAACGGCTCGAACATGCAGATCCCCCGCAGATGGTGACGAACCCGCCCGTGGCGGGGACGGAATAATGCAAATGTTCGCGGGATTTGTCCAAGTGATCTGCACCCCGGCACGGCTACGCTGCGCCCCGGATGTCAGCACATGCGGGGTCGAAGATCGTGCGCACACAGGTGGTCATCATCGGAGCGGGGCCGGCTGGACTGCTGCTGGGCGCGCGTCTGGCCAAGGCCGGCATCGACGCCGTGATCCTGGAGCAGCGGACGCCGGAATATGTCCTGGGGCGCATCCGCGCCGGCGTGCTGGAGCAGATCACCGTGGACTCGCTCGAGGAAGTGGGGGTGGCCGCGCGCATGCACCGCGAGGGCCTGCCGCACGACGGCTTCGAGCTGTGCTTCGGCGGCGCACGCCACCGCATCGATCTGCGTGAGCTGACGGGCGGCAAGCGCGTCATGGTCTACGGCCAGACCGAGGTGACGCACGATCTGATGGATGCCCGCAAGGCGGCGGGACTTGCCAGCGTCTATGAAGCCGCTCATGTCACCCTCGTCGATTTCGATGGCAGGCATCCCAAAGTGACTTACCACAAGGATGGCGAGTCCCACGAGATCGAGTGCGATTTCATCGCGGGTTGCGATGGTTACCATGGCGTCAGCCGGGCCAGCGTGGCGCCCGCCGCGATCAGCACCTACGAGAAGATCTATCCCTTCGGCTGGCTGGGCATTCTGTCGCGCACCAGGCCGGTGTCGGACGAACTCATTTATTCGAATCATGAGCGTGGCTTCGCGCTATGCAGCATGCGCTCACAGGTGCTGAGCCGTTACTACGTGCAATGTTCGCTGGAAGACAGGGTGGAGCAGTGGTCCGACGAGCGCTTCTGGGATGAGCTGAGGCGCCGTCTCGATCCGCAGGCGGCCGAGACACTGATCACGGGGCCCTCCATTGAAAAGAGCATCGCGCCGCTGCGCAGCTTCGTCACCGAGCCGATGCGCTTCGGCCGGCTGTTCCTGGCCGGCGACGCCGCGCACATCGTGCCGCCCACCGGTGCCAAGGGTCTGAATCTGGCGGCCAGCGACGTGAGTTTCCTGGCGAGCGGTCTGACCGAGTATTACCAGGAGCACAGCGAAGCGGGCATCGATGCCTACTCGCTGCGCTGCCTGCGTCGCATCTGGAAGGCGGAGCGTTTCTCCTGGTGGATGACCTCGCTGCTGCATCGCTTCCCGGACAATGGCGAGTTCGGTCAGCGTATCCAGCGCGCCGAACTCGACTACATTGTCGATTCGCACGCTGCCATGACGGCGCTGGCGGAGAACTACGTCGGGTTGCCGATGCAGCTCCAGGAGCCGCCGCATTCGCGCGGCTGAAAAAAACTTCACATTGCCTGCAACTTTTTTCCTGCGCCTCGGTCGGATCGCGGGTCAGCAGGTTGTTTTCGTGTCCTGGTTTTTGCGCTGCCGCAACGGCAGTCGCCACTCGCCGGATCCTGACGCAGGGATTGCGTTTGCTACGCGCAGACGCGTTGTTTCGGTCTGCCCCTGCGGTTCAACAAATAGTGGGGTCCTCAAATGTCTTATAAAGTGTCGAGCTTCGTGCTCTGTTCTCTACCCGTGCTCGCGTTCGGTGACATCCGCGGTGTTGCCGCTGCAGAAGTTGATGCAGGTGATGGAGCCACGCTGGAGGAAGTCGTGGTGACGGCCGAGCGCCGCACTTCCACCATCCAGGATACCGCCGCATCCATCTCGGTGCGCGATGGCGCGGAGATGGCGCAGCAGGGGCGTTATGGTCTGGCGGATATTCTCAAAGACATTCCCGGCGTCACCGCGTCGTCCAGTTCGGATGGCAGCAGCGCCGTGGTCATCCGCGGCGTGCTGCCCAGCACCGCCTCGGGTGGCGCGTCGATGCCGCCGACCACGGCGCAGTACGTCGACGGTGTGTATGGCGGCCTGGGCGGCAACTACGACATCCAGCGCGTCGAGGTGCTGCGCGGTCCGCAGGGCACGCTGTACGGCCGCAGTGCCACCGGTGGCGTGGTCAACACCCTGACCCGCGACCCGGAACTCGGCCAGTTCGGTGGTGATGTTGGCGTGGAGCTGGGCAGCAACGCCCTGCGTCACTACAGCGGCGCGCTGAACCTGCCGCTGGGCGACACGCTGGCGGTGCGGGTGTCTGGCAACCGCTATGAGCGTGAGGGTTTCATCTCGGCGGACGGCGGCTACAGCCTGGCCAAGGACGGTCGCTTCAAGGCGCTGTACCAGCCGAACGACGTGTTCTCGCTGCTGGTCGGCGTGGCAGCCGAGGATCGCCAGGCCAACAGCGGTGGCACCACCGACTACATCGATTACAACAGCGGTGTCGAAACCCAGACCTCCTCGGATCTGGCGGTCGTCACCACCTACTACAAGCAGCGCCAGTACTGGGCCAATGCCAATCTGGATCTGGGCTTCGGCCGGCTGACCTACATTCCGGCCTATCGCACCGCGACGCAGGAAGGCACCAGCACCGTGGGCGGCATCATCACGGAGACCACCGAGCAGCCCACCAACAGCTTCATGACGCAGGAATTGCGCCTGGCCTCCGAGCCCGATTCGAAGGTTCAGTGGCAGGCGGGCGTGTACTACTACGACAACAAGCTGCAGAGCCACAAGACCGACCACTGGCTGCTGTCCGGCGCGCTGGTCTGGGATCAGCTGCTGAACCAGCACACCAAGGATCTGGGCGTGTTCAGCGAAGTGACCATGCCGTTCACGGATGCGACGCGCCTGACCGCCGGCCTGCGCTACGACGACTACCGCAACCAGGGCGATCAGATCTACACGGTCAACACCAACACCACTGGCACGGTTTCGGGCAGTCCGCTGACGGATGCGACCTTCGGCCTGCCCGAATCGCTCAACATCACCAGCATCGGCGGTGCCGATGCGCGCCAGCAGCTGACCAACTACACCTACAAGGCGCGGCTGGAGCACAACCTGACGGCGCAGAACCTGCTGTACGGCTCGGTCAGCACCGGCTTCCTGCCGGGCAACATCGCGCTGACCACGGGTGCCAACAACGTGGGCGTCGCCCTGCCTTACTCGCAGGAGAAGCTCACGGCCTTCGAGATCGGCAGCAAGAACGAACTGCTGGACAACCGCCTGGTCGTGAACGCGGGGCTGTTCTACTACCGCTACACCGGCTATCAGCAGGCGGCCAACACCGGCACCGGCGCGGCGCCGAACTACATCATCGTGACCTCGCCGGCGCGCATGAAGGGCGGCGAGCTGGAAGTGGCCTATCAGCTGACGCGCAACGACCGCATCGACGGCAGCTACGGCTACACCAACGCCTACTTCGTCGACAAGCCGGCGGACTTTGCGCTGTACGTCGTCAATGACCGCATCGTCGGCGTTGCGCCGGTGCGCGCCTCGCTGGGATACGAGCATGCCTTCGGCCTGGGTGCCGCGGGCGAGCTGACGTTCCGCGGCAATGCGCGTTACACCGGCGGCTACTACGGTTCGGCGATGTCCGCGTATCTGTGGGGGCTGGGCGCCGAGCGTTACACCTACGTGAAGACCTACGAGTTGTACGATGCCTCACTGACCTGGAACTCGGCGGACAAGAAGTATTCCGCCACCGGTTATGTGCGCAACATCGGCGACTACTGGGTCAAGGGTGGCATCGGCGTGAGCAGCGATGGCATCGTTGGCACCGATGGCAACTATGGCATCAAGGGCACGTTGACCCGCAACGAGCCGCGCACCGTCGGCGTCTCGCTGGCCGCGCATTTCTGATAGAGCGCTCTTTGCGGCCCGGCACCTCAGGTGCCGGGCCGCATGCGTACCTGCAGTTCCCTGCGCTTGTAGTCGATGATCAGCGACTCGAGCTGCCCCAGCACATCCATGCCGATCAGCACGGTGGGCTCATTGGTCATCTGCCAGTGCTGGAAGATGAACAGATCCCCGAAGCTGATGGCATCGCTGCGGATCAGGATGTCCTGATCGCGGTCGTTCGCCTGCAGCTGGATGGCCGGCGCACTGGCCGCCTCGGCGATCTGCACATCGGCGGTGACGCCCATGATGCGATCCTCGCGCGTCTGCAGCGCCTTGTGGCGACGTTCCAGTGCGCGCTTGAGTGCCTGGTTGGCCACGGTCACCTGTCCGCCCGTGTCGATGATGGCGATCACGCGGATATTGCCGACGTTGGCCTTCACGGCCAGCAGATTGTTGCGCGTCAGTTCGAAAGGCAGCGTCAGATAGCCGGGCGGCGCGCGCTCCAGATGAGAGCGTGCAATGGTGATCTGGTCGCGGCGAAAGTCCACGAAGATGCGCCGCTCCATCAGCCGGTCGGTGCCGAGGATACCGTCGGCACCGCCCAGCGCATCCGTCAGGATGGGCAGATCCGATTCACCCAGTGACAGATCGCCGATGTCCATGCTGCGTGCGTGGACGGTCGGCACAGCGGCGGAGCCGGTTACGCCGCGCAGCATGACGTGCCGGTTTGTCGGCGGCAGGCTCAGCTGGTCGGCGATGGACTGGGTGATGCCGGAGCGGTTGGCCCCGGAATCCAGCACCAGGCGGAAGGGTCCCTGGCCATTGATGTAGACCGGAGCCCAGATGCGGCCGATGCGATCGCGTCGGGTGGGGGCGACATAGCGTGGTTCCCAGGCCTGGATGACGATTTCCTGCAGCGACTCCTGCGTGGCGTCGGTTGCGGGAGCCGCCGTGCTGGCGGGGGCCGACGCAGGCAGGGGCGCCAGCTCGGCGGTGCTGGCGACACTTCGTATTCCAAACAGCACTGCGGCGAGCGCAGCCCTGCCCCACATCCCTGTGCCCAATCCTTCCCCCTTCGGCGGCAGCGCGTGGTCGCGCTTCCGTCAGCTCAGTTCGATGCTCACCGGGCAGTGGTCGCTGCCCATGACATCGGCATGAATGTCGGCCGACTTGATCTTCTTGCGCAGACTGTCCGATACCAGCACGTAGTCGATTCTCCATCCCACGTTGCGCGCGCGCGAATTGGCGAAGTGGCTCCACCACGTGTAATGGCCATTGCCCTGCTTGAACAGGCGCAGCGTGTCGACGAAGCCCGCGTCGACGAAATTCTGGAAGCCCTGGCGTTCCTCGTCGGTGAAACCCTTCTTGCCGCGGTTGGGCCTGGGGTTGGCCAGATCCAGTTCGGTGTGCGCCACGTTCAGATCGCCGCAGAAGATCACCGGCTTCTTCTCTTCCAGCAGCTTGCAGTAGGCAAGGAAGGCCGGGTCCCAGTGCTTGAAGCGCAGCGGCAGGCGGCTCAGGTCGTCCTTGGCGTTGGGTGTATAGACTGTCACCACGTAGTACTTGTCGAATTCGGCCGTGATGACACGGCCTTCCTCGGCGCTGTCGCGTTCCAGTTCATCGGCGAATTGGTAACGCTGCGCAAAGCTCTTCGGAAAGCCGTTGGTCACGCTCAGCGGTTCGCGCCGCGTGAAGATGGCCGTGCCCGAGTAGCCCTTCCTGACGGCGGAATTCCAGTATTCGTGGTAATCGGGCAGGTCGATCTGGGCCTGGCCGCGCTCGGCCTTGGTTTCCTGCAGGCAGATGATGTCGGGCGCATGCCCCGCCACGAAAGCCTGGAAGGTGCCTTTCTTGACGACGGCGCGGATGCCGTTGACGTTCCACGAATACAGTTTCATGCCGGCATTAGAGCATGAACTCATGCACAAATAACCTTTGACGCCCGGATGCCTCGCGCGGCTAGATACCGGGCAATCTGGATGAACAGCCCTTTGAGGAGAGGATGATGGCGAAAATTGCATTGGTAGGTGCCAGCGGCAACATTGGTGGCAGGGTGCTGGATGAGGCGCTGTCGCGCGGTCACTCGGTGGTGGGCATCGTGCGCAACACCGGGAAGCTGGAGTCCCGTCCCGGCCTGACCATCGCCCGGGGTGATGTGAACGATTCGAAGCTCACAGCCGAGCTGGTCCGCGGGGCCGATGTACTGGTGGTCAGCCTGCGCTGGTCGGACAACGCCGCGCAGGTCATCGAGACCGCGCGCAGTGCCGCTGTGCCGCGCCTGCTGGTGGTGGTCGGTGCGGGCAGTCTGGAAGCCAGTCCCGGCGTGCGGGTGCTGGATACCCCGGAGTTCCCGGCCGCCTGGCGTCCGGGGGCGGAAGGCGCTGCGCGCGCGCTGCAGACCTTCCGTGCCGAGCAGGGTGTGGACTGGGTGGCGTTCTCGCCCTCCTGGAATATCGGGCCCGGTGAGCGCACCGGCAAGTTCCGTGTCGGTGGCGACCAGCTGCTGCGCGACGCGCAGGGCGAGAGCCGCATCTCGCGCGAGGACTTCGCGGTGGCGATTGTCGATGAGATCGAAAAGCCGGCCCACCACCGTCAGCGCGTGACGGTGGGTTACTGATTTTTCGCCGAGCATGGGGGCCACCGCGGTGCCAGGCCACCGCGGTGGCTTTTTGTTGCGCAAAAGCGCCAGCTGCAGCAGGCGCAGCACCGTGGGAATCAGCCGACAGGGGATTGCAAGTCGCGCCGGTTGGGTTGATCGCAGCTTCCTCCAACAATGGCCGCAAAGAAATCGGCTGGTTGGAGGTCTCCGTCATGAACAGGACAATGATGTCGATGCTGGGCGCTCTGGCGCTTTCAACGGGTGCGCAGGCGGCTGGGATCACCTTCTACGAGGGCGAGAACTTCCATGGCCGCGCCTTCACCACCGCAGGACGCGTCGAGAATTTCAGGCGCTACGGCTACAACGATGCCGCCTCGTCGGTGATCGTCGACAGCGGTGCATGGGAAGTCTGCGAGGACGCGCGCTACCACGGCCGCTGCGTGGTGCTGCGGGGTGGCAGCTATGCTTCGCTGCAGGGCATGGGTTTGAACAATCGCGTCAGTTCGGTCCGCCCCGTCGATACACGACGCACCGATTACATCGAGGCGCCAGCGCCCTACCAGGGCGACATGTATGCATACCGCCGCCGTCCCAACGAGAATGTCTACAAGGCGCGCATCACCTCCGTGCATGCCGTCGTCGGGCCGCCCGAGCAGCATTGCTGGGTTGAGCGCCGTCAGGTGGTGGAGGAGCGTCGCGGTTCGAGCGCCGGCGGTGCCGTAGCCGGCGCCATCATCGGCGGCATCCTCGGCCATCAGATCGGCAGCGGCCGCGGCAATGACGCGGCCACGGTGGGCGGTGCCGTGGTGGGCGGCGCCATCGGCGCCAATGCCGGTCGCGGTGGCGGTGAACAGGTGTATGACCGCGATGTGCGTCGCTGCGAGAACGTTCCCGGCGGTCCGCCCGACTACTGGGACGTCACCTACAACTTCCGCGGGCGTGATCACTATGTGCAGATGAGCTCGCCGCCGGGATCGACCATCTGGGTCAATGGCGACGGCGAGCCGCGGCAGTAGGGTGGCGGACGCGCCATGACCAGCTGCGTGCGGCGGAAGGGCCGGAGAGGATCCGGCCCTTCCTTTTGCGTTCCTGCAAGATTCCTGCATAGTTGTTGATTAGGCTGCCCTGCAAACCAACAACACGTGGGTGGGACTATGAAGTTGACTGCGATGATTCCGGCGCTGGCTCTGGTCGCGCTGGCGGGTGGGGCCGTGGCCGCGGACAAGACGGCGCCGGTGGATGACAACATGATCGGTCTGACCACGCCGAACGGCAAACTGGTGTATGACTTCATCAACCTGTGGTTCAACGAACACAAGGGCGCCGAAGCCTTCGACAAGTATGTCTCGCATGACAACTACATGAATCATGCGGTCTACAATTCTTCGAAGAACAAGCACCCGAGCTTCGAGGAAGAGAAGGCCGAGGAGGCGCGCATCGTGCCGCCGAACGCCAAGTTCGAGTTCAAGCAGCTGATTGCCCAGGGCAGTCTGGTGTTCGCACACATCCACGCCTCGCAGGGCGGCCCCGGCCCCGGCGATGAGATGGTCATGATCCTGCGTGTCCGTGACGGCAAGATCACGGATCATTGGGATCTGCACACCGAGCTGAAGGAAGATTCAGTGGTGTTCGAGGGGCTGGTTCGCTGAGAGCCTGCCGCAGCAGCGCCCGGTTGCTCCCGGGCGCTGTCGTGCTTCCCGCTAGTAATGCTGGTCGGGATTGCCATCGGGCGAGCAGCAGGGTACCCATGCCGATCACGATGCTGGCGGCCAGCACTGCAAGTAACGCTCGCGCCGCTATTGCAACAGAGTGTCCAGCGTCGGCAGTGGCACCGCGCTCTCTTTCAATGCGGCTTCGTGGAAGCTCTTCAGAGTATTGCCCGGATGGCGCTCCATGTAGTGGTTGCGCACCTCCAGCCAGGCCTGGTAACCCGCGAAGTACATGTCGAGCTGGCAGGAAGAGAGCTGGGCGCGCTGGTACTTGGCCACCGCCTCTTCGCGCTCCTGGTAGGTGTCGTTGATCATCAGATCCAGCGCCTGCTGCTCGGTCATCCCCTTGGTCTGCAGCCGGATGTCGAGGATGGTATTCGCCACCGAGCGCAGCAGCTGCTTGTACAGCGTCAGCCGCAGGCCCTTGTCGCCACCCAGATAGCCCTCATCCGTCATCATGCGCTGCGTGTAGACCGCCCAGCCTTCGATGTACGGCCCGTTGCCCCACAGGTTGCGCAGCACGCGGCGTGCGGGTGGCTCCACGCGGCCGGCATACTCCATCTGCACGTAGTGACCGGGCATGGCCTCATGGATGGTCAGATGCTCGAGGCCAAAGCGGTTGTACTCGCGCAGCTTGGATTCCACGCGTTCGGCCGGCCAGCTGGCCGGAATGGGCGTGATCCAGTAGAAGGCCCCGAGTTGCGGCTCCAGTGCTGGTGCCGGATTGAATCCGCCCACGCCGTAGATGCCGCGCATGAAGGCCGGCGTCTCGATCACCTGGAGGTTGCGCGTGTCCGGCAGCGTCAGCAGATCGCGCTCGCGCACGAAGGCGGTGGCGCTGGCCAGATCGCGGCGCGCGTCGTCCATGTAGCTGGCGGGTGTGGAGTGCTGGGCGGCGATGGTGTCCAGCGCCTCCTTGACGCCCTGCGGCGCGGCCAGTTTCTCCATCTCGACGCGCAGGTTCTTCAGCTGAGCTTCGGCGGCGGCGAGCAGCTCATCGGGGCTGCGGCCGGTGTCCAGCACCTTGCTGCACTTGCGCGCGTAGTTGTCGGCGCCCAGGCGCCAGTCGCTGGTGTGCTTCGACAGCGTGTCTTTCAGATAGCCATTGAAGGCCTTCAGGCTGGCCAGTGCCGGCGTGGCCGCGGCCGCGTAGGCGCTCTTCAGTTCCGTCGGCACTTCCATGCGCAGCGTCGTATCGATCAGATCGATGTTGCCGTCATTCTCTTCCTGCGCCACGCGATTCCAGACTTCGGGCGCATCTGCCAGATTGGCGCGCGCCTGCTGCAGAAGCCTGGGCACGGCGCGCAGCCGCGCGATGATGTGCTGGTAGCGCGCCGCCTTCGGTGCGTACTCGAGCACGTAGGGCGTGTACAGCGCGTTGCCAATCAACTCCACATATACCGTGGGGTTGTGCCGGAAGGACTGGATGCGCTCCAGCTCCAGCAGCGACAGGCCGATGTTGTTGCTGACGATGCCCAGATCGGCCAGCCGTTCGCGATCGAGCCTGCTGCGGTCCAGTGCCGCGATGCGTTGCTGCAGGCCGCGATAGAAGTTTCCCTGGGCCTTGAGGCCGCTGGTGCTGTAGTCGTCGAGCCGCTCGTCCAGCCTTGCGCTGTGATGCAGATGGTAGCCGGAGGCCGTAGCCGTGACCGGACTCAGCGCCAGGCTTTCGTAGACGAAGTCGCTGACGATGGCGTCGGCGGCGGTAGCGGGGTCGGGCGTGGCCGGTGTGGCGGCCCAGGTCAGCGTGGTGCCAAGCAGCAGGACGAGCGGCGGCAGGATACGTGCTTGCATGCGGCGGGTCTCGCAGAAAGAGTTCCGTGGGTTTCCGGCCCGTTCCGGCGCAAAGGCGGCCTGCAGCGGGCCGATCGTGGTCCGTATCCTGCCCGTATCCGCGGTGGTCGGAAAGTCCGGCAGGGGGCGCTCGTGGACGTCCAGTACGCGCTGTATGATGCCCTCGCCAGCATCAACGTCCCGCCTGACAAGGCGCGGGCCGTGGTGCCGTCGATGGAAAGCGACATGATCGACACCCTGGCCACGAAAGCGGATTTGGCTGCCACGCGCACGGAGCTGCATGCAACGCGCGACCTGCTGCGGCAGGAGGATGTTCCTCTCGTCGGGTCTGCTGTTCACCGCGCTGAAGCTCATCTGAGGCGAGCCCGGTCCTGCTACGCAAGTTCGTCATGAACCGCGTCGGCCAGGCAACGCGGCAGCAGGTGTTCGGGCACATCCAGCGTCTGCGGACCCGCTGCGCTCTCACGCGTGATCCGGTAGGTGAAGCGATCGGCCCCCGGGGCGGGTGGCAACCGCCCCGGGTGGCTGAACAGCGCCTCCAGCGCGCTGCGATCCGCTGCCGCCAGCGTGGCCACATCCACTTCGCCGCGCGCCTTCAGCCCCGCCAGTCCGCCGCGCCGCTCGATTGTCAGTCGCCCTGAATGCATTGCCATCGCTTGCCTATGTGATGCTGATGCCTACGCCCTTCCAGCCGGCCTTCACGGCCTGCGCCACCTTGCTGTCGCCCGGGAACAGCCGGGTTGCCGCGGATTTCGTCAGCTTTGCGAAGGCCTTGAAGTTCATGTCCTGCGTGGCCTTGGGACTGGTGAGCGCCGCGTACCAGATCTTGCCGGCCTTCTCCCAGCTTCTGCCGCCGATGCCCATGGCGACCAGGTAGAAGGCCCGGTTCGGGATGCCGCTGTTGGTGTGCGGATCGCCACCTTGCTCGTAGTCCTTCATGCGCGCGGGCTGCGGCGAGAGACAGATGGCCGCGCCAGGCTCCGCCATGCTGCGCAGGCAGCGATAGCCCTTGCTTTTCGCCGCCGGACCCATGATGCCCGAACCGATCAGCCAGTCGGCGGATTTCACGCTCTGCTTCGCCTGCCATTGCCGGAACATGGAACCAAACACGTCCGAGATGCTCTCATTCAACGCGCCCGGCTGATCCTCGTAGCCCAGGCCCGCCGTGTACTGCGTAACGCCATGCGTCAGCTCATGGCCGATGACGTCGTTGGAGCGGGTGAAGTCGACGAAGATCTGGCCGTCGCCATCGCCGTAGGTCATCTGGCTGCCGTTCCAGAAGGCGTTGTTGTACTTCTGGCCGTAGTGGATCGAAGACATCAGCGTCATGCCGGCGTCGTCCACCGAATTGCGGTCGAAGCAGTTCTTGTAGAACCTCGCCACCGCGGTGGTCTGCCTGAAGGCGCGCTGTGCCGTGTCGTCACTGGAGCTGCCGGGCTTGGCGATCGGCGCGCCTGGCAGCGAGGTGCTGTGGTCGCAGGTGTAGACGGTGACCAGGGGCGTTGTCGCAAGCTCCGCGCAGGGAATCAGCAGCAGCCGTGCCTGCGCCGCCTCCGTATGCGCACAGCGCAGCTGGCGCCAGATGGGGTCCAGATCGCGGGTACGGGCGAAGGCCTGGCGTGTGGTCGGGCGCAGGGAGCGATCCTGGGCGAAGCGCTCCAGTACGGACCTGGGGACGATGAAGCAACCGCAGGGCAATCGCATGGCGAGCTCCTTGGATGAATCCGCGGCGTCGCGCCGCCGACTGCGGCCAAGCTTGCGACGGGGGGTCGTGGAGATGCAAGTAGCTGAACTGGACAGGCGCCAAACGTAATTCCCCGGCTGCGCGCTTAGTCAGTACAATTGAAGGATTCTGTCGGGGAGAAGGACGGGTCGTGGCCGGAAAACAGTTTCGCCTCTCGGGCTGTGTGATTGGTGCGGTATTCGCTGTGGTGGCGATCATGGGTTCCGGATTGGCGTCCGCGCAGGTTTCGGCCAGTGACGCCATGTCGATCTACAACAGCCTTTCCAGTGATCAGCAGCAGGCGATCCTGCAGCGGCTTACCAATGGCCAGACGACCCTGGGCACGACGACCGGAACGACCCAGCGCAGCACGACGTCATTGAATAATCCGGCAGCTCCCGAGCGCATGCAGCTGCCGGGACAGCAACAGCAGCTGCAGCAACAGGACATGCTGCAGGGGCCGTCCAAGCTCAAGCCGGGCGATACGGTACTGGTGGCGCTGACCATCCACACGATTCCTGATACGTCGCAGCAGGCGGGCGACAACGACCAGAATTCTTCCCAGTCTGGCACCGATGCCTCGTCGGGGGTGGCAAGCACTTCTGCAGCGGCCGCCGCTTCGACTCAGCGCGGCACTTCCGGACAGCAGAGCAACCCGTACAGCGCGCTGAGCCAGCTGCGGACCACTTCGCAGGCAGTCGGGCAGGCAGCCAGCGGTACAGCCACGACCGCAATGGGAATGCCCGTGGTACTGAGTGCACTCGATCAGGCCAAGGCCAACGCGATGATTGAGCTGATCCGGCTGCGCAATCCATACGTTCTGGATCGCAACGGCGCATTGCTGTTGCCGGGGTTCGCTCCGATACAGCTCGCAGGGCTGACGGAAGATCAGGCCAGTCAGCGCATCAGCGCCGATCCCGCCATTGTCAATCTCGATGCCAAGCTGACCTTGCTGCCGCTGGACAAGACCGGAGCCGATGCGCTGATGCCGTTCGGTTACGACCTGTTCTACGGCATGCCCACCACCTTTGCGCCGACTACCGACGTGCCGGTGCCGGCCGATTATGTCGTGGGCGCTGGCGATGTCTTTGCCGTGCAGCTGTACGGCAGCCAGAACCAGACGATGACGCTGACCGTAGGCCGTGATGGAACGATCAATTTCCCGCAACTTGGCCCCATCAGCGTGGCCGGTCGTCGCTTCAACGAAGTGCGTGCCGATATCCAGCAGCGTGTCAGCCGGCAGATGATTGGCGTCAATGCCAGCCTGAGCATGAGCGACGTGCGCTCCATCCAGATCTTCGTGCTCGGCGAGGCGCAGACGCCCGGTGTTTACACGGTCAGCGGCCTGGCGACCATCACTTCGGCGCTGTATGCCTCCGGTGGCGTGAAGACCGTGGGTTCGCTGCGCAACATCCAGCTGCGGCGCCAGGGCACGCTGGTGCGCACCCTGGATCTCTACGATCTGCTGCTGCGGGGTGATACGGCCAACGACGTGAAGTTGCTGCCTGGGGACGTGGTCTTCATCCCGCCGGTGGGGCCAACCGTGTCTGCCGATGGCGAAGTGCAGCGTTCGGCCATCTACGAGCTGAAGGGCAATGAAACCCTCGCCGATCTGCTGGGCATGGCCGGTGGCCTGACCAGCGAAGCCGATGCCTCGCTGGGCTCGCTGACGCGCGTGGACGCGCAGCGCCGCCGCGTGGTGATCGGCACGGACCTGTCGAATGCCGCGGCGACCACGCTGGCCTTGCGCAATGGCGATGCGCTGCGTGTGGCGCGGCTGCGCCCCACGCTGGATTCCGGTGTCGTCCTGCAGGGCGACGTGTTCCGCCCCGGCAACTATGCCTGGCATCAGGGCATGCGGCTGAGTGAGGTGCTGCAATCGGTCGATGAACTCAAGCCCGATGCCGACCAGCATTACGTGCTGATCCGCCGCGAGAGCGACCCGGGACGGCAGATCAGCGTGCTGTCGGCCGATCTGGCGGCCGCGCTGCGTGCGCCGGGTTCGGCGGCCGATGTGCCGTTGCAGCCGCGCGACCAGCTGACCATCTTCGATCAGAGCAGCGACCGGGCGCGCATCCTCACGCCGTTGATGGCCGAGCTGGACGGGCAGAGCAGCCTGAGCGAGCCCACGCAGAAGGTGACGGTCAACGGGCGCGTCAAGCTGCCGGGGGATTACCCGCTGGAAACCGGCATGCGTGTAGCCGACCTGGTGCGCGCCGGCGGCTCGCTGGATTCCGCGGCCTATGGCGGCAAAGCCGAACTGTCGCGTTATGTGCTCGACGGCGATCAGGTGCGCCGCGGCGAGGTGCTCAGCATCGATCTGGCCGCGGCGTTGCGCGGCGATCCGGCCGCCAATCTCGCGCTGCAGCCCTTCGACGGGCTGTACATCAAGGAAATCTCCGGCTGGACCGAGCAGCAGCAGATCACCCTGAAGGGCGAAGTGCGCTTCCCTGGCGTGTATGCCATCCAGCCGGGTGAGACATTGCGGTCGGTGGTGGCGCGCGCCGGCGGTCTGACCGAATACGCATCTGCTGATGGCGCGGTGTTCACGCGTCTGGATCTGCAGCAGAAGGAACAGGATCAGCTCAATCGACTGGCCGACCGGATGCAAAGCGATCTGGCGGCCGTTTCGCTGATGGCGGCCCGCGCCAATCAGAGCGGCGGCGCCCAGCAGGCCTACGCGGTGGGGCAGTCATTGATCAAGCAGTTGAAGTCCACTCAGGCGGTTGGCCGCCTGGTCATCGATCTCAGCGCTGCGATGAATGCAAGCCCGAACTCGGCCGATGACATCATATTGCGTGACGGCGATCTTCTGGTGGTTCCAAAGAGAAGTCAGGAAGTCACCGTGATGGGAGAGGTGCAAACAGTCACTTCGCATCTTTATCGCGCCAACTTGTCGAGAGATGATTACGTGAATATCAGCGGTGGGCTGACACGGCAGGCCGACCGGAAACATATATATGTTGTAAGGGCAGATGGCAGTGTCATCGCCAATTCCGACAGATGGTTCAGTGGTGCGGGGGAGATGAAGCCCGGCGATACCATCGTCGCACCACTGAATACGGACCGGTTGCCGACATTGCCGTTGTGGCAGTCGGTCACGCAGATCATCTACAACCTGGCCATCGCGGCGGCGGCGGTCAATTCGTTCTAGCGTGGAGAGGCACATCATGCGCGCTGATGCGACGTCTGAGCGGACTGAGGGTCTTTCCGGTCGTGTCACGCGGCGCCTGTTCGGATTCTCGTCGTTGCTGACTGGAGTGGCAATTGTCGCCTCGCGCGCCGCCAAGGCGGGAGCGGCCGCGGACTCTCCTGGAGACACCGCGGTGGCGGCGGCACTGGCTGCCGTCGCAAATGGAGAGAGCGTGGATCTGCCTGCATCCAGCTCGCTTACTGCCGCCGGGATCCAGGTCGCGGCGGACGCGGTACGGGGCAAGGGCGCGACGAAGACCATCATCACCGCCAGTGGCTCGACGGAAGTGTTCCGGCTGGGGCACGTCACCAGCCCCAGTCAGTGGACCTATCGTCAGATCGCCGACCTGCAGATAAACGGCAACGGCAAGGCATCGGCTGGGCTGCGTTTTGCGGATGCAACTGGCGGGCAGCAGCTCGCCGGTCGCTGGGAGGTTGCGCGCGTCGTCGTCAAGGCCTGCTCGATCGGAATTTCCAAGCCGAGCGGCAACATCGGCAACGTGTTCAGTGCAGTGACCGTGACCGGCTGTGATTTCGGTTATCGAGCTATTGCCCAGAAGCAACCGATCATGCACGCCGGATGCGATCTGTTCTTCGGCGGGCATTTCGATTCCAATGCCCTCGCGGCTCTTTACATCGACAGCGCGCTGATCGGGACCGGAGGGACTCAGTTGCGCGGCACTATCATCGAGGGCAACCCCGGTTTTGGGCTGTTCGTGAAGAACTGGGCAGACTCCTTCACGCCGCTGGTGCTGGATGGCGTCTGGTTTGAAGCCAACGCCAAAGCCGGCCAGGTCACCATCGATTCCGTGCAATACACCCCTGTGGATATGCACATTGAAAACGCCCGGCACGTCGTCCTGATAAACGGAATAGTTCCGAAGGTGCGTCTGATCAATTCGCACCTGACCATCGAGAACTGCAACATCAACTATGACACTACCTCGATTGCGATTGACGCATCGAGTACCGTGCTGGCGCGCAACTGTCATTTGAGTGGCGGGCAATATCCACTGCTGATTGAATCGATCGCGACTGTCGCGCGCCCACTGGGCAACTTTGCCAGTGTCTTCTATTGCAAGCCGCGCAGCATCGGTAGGCCGCAGCAGGGCACTTTGCTGCAAAGTAATAGTTATGGCAATGCGAACAGTTACCCTTTTTCGGGTACCACGTCAGTAAGCGCGATCAGTGTTGCCGATGGCGTAATATTTGATTCGTGTGCCGAGCTGACCCTGCCGCCGAAATCCACCGCAATGCAACCGGTGGTGACCTTCACGTCCGGCAAGTGGTACTTGATGACGGTGGATGTGAAGTGCGCCAAGGGGGAGTTGGCCGACCTGAATGTCGCGGTGACAGAAGGCGGATCGGCGTGGGGCAGTTTGCATCGACTGTTGAAGAAAGATTGCTGGATCCATCTAGGCATGGTGGGGGCTGCCGCCAGTACCTTCACGGCTCGCCTGCGCCTCGCCAATTCGGGGTCTGCTCCCATTGTGCTGCGCCTGTCGGCATTGCAAATCATGGAATTCGATACGGAACCGGCTATGCTCGACTATTATCATTCGGGCCTATATAACCCGGGCACTACGTACCCCCGCACCATCGCGGCTGCGGCCGCACCGACTTCCGGCACATGGGCAGCAGGTGATCGCTGCAGCAATGCCGAGCCGGCGGCTGGTAAACCGCGTGGCTGGGTTTGCACGGTGGCGGGTTCGCCGGGGACGTGGATCAGCGAAGGCAATTTGTCGTAGCGCGATACATGACGATCCATGAGCAAGGGGCATTTGTGACTGGAGCAGGGTTGGGATGAGTGACAGCGATCCGGAGGTCGGGCGGCGCCTTGCATATCTCGAGTCACATGTGTCCAGTGCGCGCAACAGTCGGGAAGTCAATCTATCCGAGTTGATGCGGAAGATATGGGAGCGGAAGTGGCTGGTATTGGCAGCCGCCCTCTGCTTTGCCGTGCTGTCTGCGGTGGTCGTGTTACGGCTGCCCAACCAGTACAAGGCCAGCGCAGTGCTGGCCTCCGCGGAGAGTTCCAAAACCAGCGGCATGCTGTCGCAATTGAATGGGCTGGCCTCGCTGGCCGGCGTCAGCGTCAATTCCGACGAGGAAGACGAATCCCAGATTGCAATGGCGGTGCTTCAGTCCTGGAACTTCATTGACCAATTCATACGGAATAATCACTTGGAGGTGGCCGTATTCGCCGCAAAGGGATGGGATCGGGCCACGAACCAGCTGCTGATAGATGACGATCTCTATGACGTGTCGCAGAAGAAGTGGGTTCGGGTCCCCCCGAAGGGCAAGACGGTCGAGCCCACCAGCTGGGAGCTGTACCAGAAATTCTCCGATCGCCTTACCGTATTACAGGATAAAAAGACCGGACTGCTGACCGTGTCTTATGAGTATTACTCGCCGCAGGTTGCCCGTGATTGGGTCGATGGGCTGGTGAAGGCGATCAACGAGCATATGCGCCAGCGCAAGCTGGAATCGTCCACGAACAATATCAACTTCTTGCAGGAGCAGATCGACAAGACGCCGCTGGCAGACATGCGGGCGGTTCTCTACCAGCTGGTGGCCAATGAGACAAAGAACAAGATGCTCGCCGCGGCCAGTCCGGAGTATCAGTATGTCGTGGTAAGTCCGGCGATGGTGCCAGAAGAAAAGTCCAAGCCGCAGCGAGTGCTCATCGTGCTGGGCGTGACGCTCGTCGGCACAGCGCTGGCCATCTTTTTCCTGCTCAATCGAGCCCAGAAGCCGGCATCTGCCCGTTAAGAGGCCGCTGAATCATGTCGGATCATCCGCGCATTTACGTCGCCGGCCATCGTGGCATGGTCGGATCCGCGCTGGTGCGGCAGCTGCTAGCGGCGGGAGTGCCGTCGGCGTGCATCCTCACGCGCACCCGGGCCGAGCTGGATCTGCTCGATGCCGCTGCCGTGGCACAGTTCCTGCGGCAGGAAAAACCCGACCAAGTGTATCTGGCGGCCGCGAAGGTGGGCGGCATCCATGCCAACGACACCTATCCGGCCGAATTCATCCACCAGAACTTGATGATCGAGGCGAACCTGATCGATGGCGCATTCCGGGCCGGTATCCGTCGGTTGCTGTTCCTCGGCTCGAGCTGCATCTATCCGCGGCTGGCACCGCAGCCGATCCCCGAGGAGGCGCTGCTGAGCGGTCCGCTGGAGTCGACCAACGAGCCCTATGCGATCGCCAAGATTGCCGGCATCAAGCTGTGCGAGAGCTACAACCGCCAGTACGACCGTGCCGGCCTCGATTATCGCAGCGTGATGCCGACCAATCTCTATGGCCCGGGCGACAACTATCATCCGCAGAATGCCCACGTCATCCCGGCGCTGATCCGGCGTTTCCACGAGGCCAAGCGGGATGGCGCGGCTGAGGTCACCATCTGGGGGACCGGCCAGCCGCGGCGCGAATTCCTGTTCGTCGAGGACATGGCCGCCGCCTGCCTGCATGTGATGAATCTCGACCAGGCCACCTATGCGGCCCATACCGCGCCCACCCGCAGCCATCTGAACGTCGGCTTCGGCACCGATGTCAGCATCGCGGAGCTGGCGCGGGTCATTCAGGAAGTCGTGGGCTTCGATGGAACCATCGGCTTCGACACCTCCAAACCGGACGGGACGCCGCGCAAGCTGCTCGATTGCACCCGCGTGCATCGACTCGGCTGGCAGGCGCAGGTCGGACTGCGGGAAGGATTGAAACGTACCTATACTGCTTTTCTGGAATCACAGGCATGAACGATAAAGCGAACAAGCCCAGGGTGGCTGTCATTTCCGGCGTCACCGGACAGGATGGCTCGTATCTGGCGGAATTCCTGCTGCAGAAGGGCTATGTGGTACACGGCATCAAACGCCGTGCCTCGCTGTTCAACACCCAGCGGGTCGATCACATCTACCAGGATCCGCACACGCCGGATGCGCGCTTCAAGCTGCATTACGGCGATCTGACGGACACCAGCAACCTGATCCGCATCATTCAGGAAACCCAGCCGGACGAGATCTACAATCTCGGCGCACAGAGCCATGTGGCCGTGAGCTTCGAGAGCCCGGAGTACACGGCAGACGTCGATGCCATCGGCACGCTGCGCATACTGGAGGCGATCCGCATCCTTGGTCTGGAGCGCAAGACCCGTTTTTACCAGGCATCGACCAGCGAACTGTACGGACTGGTGCAGGAAGTGCCGCAGCGGGAAACCACGCCGTTCTATCCGCGCAGCCCGTATGCCGTGGCGAAGATGTATGCCTACTGGATCACGGTGAATTACCGCGAGGCCTACGGCATGTACGCCTGCAACGGCATTCTCTTCAATCACGAGAGCCCGCGTCGCGGCGAGACCTTCGTGACCAGGAAGATTACCCGTGCCATCGCCCGGATCGCGCTGGGTCTGCAGGACTGCCTGTACCTGGGCAATCTCAGCTCGCTCAGGGACTGGGGGCATGCGCAGGACTATGTCGAGATGCAGTGGCTGATGCTGCAGCAACAGAGCGCCGAGGATTTCGTGATCGCCACGGGCGTGCAACGCAGCGTGCGCGAATTCGTCGAGATGTCGGCCGCCGAACTGGGCATCGGCCTGTCCTTCGAGGGTTCGGGGCCGTCCGAAGTGGCGCGCGTCGTGTCCGTGAAGGGTGAAGATCGGGCTTGCAAGGTCGGCGACATCATCGTCAAGGTGGATCCCAAGTATTTCCGACCCGCCGAGGTGGAATCGCTGCTGGGTGATCCGTCGAAGGCCAAGCACAAGCTGGGCTGGGAGCCACGCCGGACACTGCAGCAGCTGGTCGCCGAAATGGTTGCCGAGGACTACGCCGCCGCCCGCCGCGACAGCCTGATCAAGGATGCGGGCTTCCAGGCCTATGACCACCATGAATGAGCATCGCTGGCTGCTGCTAGATGAAACTAAGCGTCGTCATCCGCACCTATAACGAGAGCAAACACCTTGGCGCCCTGTTGGAAAGGATTTATTCCCAGGAATGCGGCGATCATGAGGTGGAGGCGGTCATCGTCGATTCGGGTTCCACTGACGGCACCCTGGATGTTGCGCGAAGCTGGTTGGTTTGGTGGCGCGTGGCTTGGATGTGTATACCAATGAGCGTCAGATTGGACGAAAGGCGGAGTCGATCAAGGTTTTCTGTGATATGCGGCAAAGGAACGATCGCAAGTTACGCGCTTCAATGTTCTGATCGGCGCTCGCATTAAATTATTCCGATGCGCACCAAAATAAGAGCGCTCAGGAATTTGATCGCGGAGCGCCCGCAACATAGAGAAATATTGACCAACATTGGTTGGTTAATGTTTGACAAGATTCTTCGGCTTCTCGGTGGCGTGTTTGTTGCGGCATGGGTGGCGAGATACCTGGGGCCGGCGGCATATGGGCAGTACTCATATGTCATTGCCTTCAGTGGCCTCTTCATAAATTTCGCGTCCTTGGGATTGAACTCACTTATCGTTCGCGATTTGGTTTGGGAGTTGGATTCCAGAAACGAAATACTGGGAACCGCCCTTTTTTTACAGATCGCCAGTGGCATTTGCGCCGCGCTGCTATCGATGATCGGCGCAGATCTGCTGGACAAAGGCGCTGACAGAACAATGCTGTCATATGTCCTGATTCTCTCTCCGATCTACGTATTAAAGGCGACAGAAACGATTAAGTACTGGTTCGAATCGCGGGTTCGGTCAGTAAACTCCGTGCTGATTGAGGATGGTGTTTACATTCTGATGATCGCGGCCAGGGTCTTCCTAATAAAATCCGGCGCTGGTGTTGCCGCATTCATATATCTGACGCTTTTTGAGGCTGCGTTGACTGCAGTCGCCTTGGTCCTGCTGTATTCCTTCAGGATCGGTTCGATGCTGGCATGGTCGGTAAATTCAAAGAGAAGCATGCGCTTGGTAAAGGACGCATGGCCAATGCTGTTGTCATCCGTTGCCATTGCCGTGTATATGCGCATAGATCAAGTGATGCTTGGTTTTATGAGCGGCGAAAGTGCAGTAGGCATTTACACTGCAGCTGTTCGCATCAGCGAGCTTTGGTATGTTATTCCTACGGCCATAGTGGGGTCTGTATTTCCATCCGTTCTTGCGACGAGAGCAAGTGGGGATCTGGTTTCCTATAGGAAAAAAGTGCAGTTCCTGCTTAGTTCTATGGCTAGCATTTCAGTGGCAATCTCCGTTCTCGTCACAATATTTGCCAATACGGCGGTGACTGCCTTGTATGGAAAGGGTTACGAAGCCGCCGCTAATGTATTACGAATTCATATCTGGGCCGGCGTGTTTGTGTTCACTGGTACTGTTGGCGCTAGGTGGTACGTATCCGAAGGCTTGCAGAGATTCTCAATGTTGGCCGCAGTTGTTGGCGCTGTGATTAATGTGGCCTTGAATCTTGTACTGATACCTTCATGGGGGGCGCTAGGGGCGGCAATTGCAACGATCATTAGTTACGGGATTGCCACGTATTTAATGGATTTCTTTCTTGATCTTAGTCGGCCTATGTTTTTCATGAAGACTCGAGCCCTGCTTATCTTCGGAAGCAAGAAAGGTATTTGAGTTTCAGGATTTCGTTGTGATGGCCACTTCCGACATTACTTGGATGCATATTCATGCTTGATCAGTCTGTTCGCAAAGCCTCCGTTGGTATTCAAAGTGGTGAAAGCTGCGCTGTCATCGCGATGTTCGTCTTTGCAAGGCCTAAACACACGAGACGAGCATTGGAGGCGTTGCGCAACGACGTCTTGGCAAGAAAGAGCGAGCTGATAATTTTCTCTGATGCTGCTCGCACCGAAACGCAGAAGGAATTGGTGAATGAGGTTAGGAAAATATGCGCGGAAATCGACGGATTCAAGAAAAAGATCATAGTTGAAAGAAATAGTAATTACGGGCTGATGCGCAATATTGTGGGTGGGGTAACGCAGGTACTTGATGAGAGAGGCTGCGTCATTGTTCTTGAGGACGATATTGTCGTGAAGCCGGGCTTTCTTTCGTTCATGAATGATGCATTGAATCGTTATGAAAAAGATAAGCGTGTATGGCATGTCTCTGCGTGGGGTTATCCAATTGAAACTGCCGAATTGCCAATTACGTTTTTCTGGAGGGGAATGAGCTGCTGGGGGTGGGGAACGTGGAAGGATAGGTGGGGTAAGTATGAGCGCGATCCCGGTGTGTTACTGAGCAAATGGCCGAGAGAAAAGATAAAAAGATTCAATCTGGATGGAGTGCATGATTTTTGGGCGCAAGTAAAAGCTAACGGCAGAGGGCGGCTTAATACGTGGGCAATATTTTGGTACGCCACGATATTCGAGCATGATGGTCTGTGCTTGAGTCCGGGTGTTTCGTATGTCGAGAATATTGGAAATGACGGATCGGGGGAGAATTGTGGCCAAGTGGATATTTTCTCCAGCAAGCAGCTCCCTAAGGCAGTGGAATGGCCGGAGATTGTGGTCGAGTCCGATGAGGCTGTGAGGGAGATCAAGCGGTGGTACAAGAATTCGAGAGTGCGTTTAGTGGATAAATTTAAGCAGGCGATTGTTAGAAGACTGTGTTGATGGTGGTGCGCTTTGGGAATGTCTTGATAAAAGACGGCGGCGATAGAGCGAGCCCACTACAAGAGAGCTTGGTTGCTATTTTAATAGAGGTCATTTAATGAGACTGCTTTATCGCGCGTATCGCTCGTTGTTCGCGAGGCCACGCTATAGAAGGCTGAACAATGCGCTGTTTCGCATGGGACTGCATGGGCTTGGCGTGCTTAATTTTGAAAGTTCCGATGTGAGTGGTGAATCGCATTTTGTCAGTCGCATTCTCCCGATGTTGATTGGAGGCAATCAGCCTGTATTCTTTGATGTCGGTGCCAATGTTGGGCATTTCTCTTCGCTCTTACTTAGGCGCTTTCCGACGGCCCGACTGTACGCATTCGAGCCTCATCCAAAGACGTATTCCCGACTAACGGCGGCCATTTCCTTGGACGGCCGGGTTAAAACCCGCAACGTCGGTATCGGAGATAAGCGTGAGACATTAATGTTGTACGACGATGCGAATCTTGATGGATCGAGTCATGCGTCGCTCTATGAGTCCGTCATTTCGGAACTGCATGGGAAGCCGGTAGTCTCCACGCTGATTCGGGTTGAGACCTTGGATGCTGTGGCAAGCGAGGAAAATATTGCTGCTATCGACTATCTTAAAATCGATACGGAAGGGCATGAGCTGGCCGTCCTGAAAGGCGCGGCGCGCATGTTGTCGGAAGACAAAATCACTTGCATTCAATTCGAGTTCAATGAAATGAATGTCGAAAGTCGAGTCTTCTTGCGAGATTTTCGGAGGCTCTTGCCGAAACACGATCTGTATCGCCTGCTTCCACGTGGCATGATTCGCATAGAGGAGTTTCCGTTATCCTCGGAGCTATTCGCATATCAGAACGTCATCGCTATTCGTAAAAGCACGCAAGCCAAATTCATATGAAGGTTGATGGTCTTGCTACGCTCTTTGCGTCTCAGGGGCGAGAAGGATTGGAGTCAACTTTTATACCCCTGGCCTGCCTGAGATTGACTGACCATGGGCTGTTAGGCTGGTCGGCGCGTGCGTTATCTTCCGTCGAACAGAACGAGGATTTTTCGTGATTGAGTGGAAGTTCGATGGACCGTCTGTTGATGAGGGGGGCAATAACTGTGAGCCCGGGGTGACAGGGCAACCTATTGTCACTATCGTGACGGCTGTTTTTAATGGCGCAAAGACATTGCGCAGCGCGATGTCCAGTGTCATCTCCCAGCTTGGCGACGACGCTGAATATATTGTCATTGACGGCGGATCGAAGGACGGCACGGTCGAAATCATCAAAAAGTTTTCCTCTCGCCTTGCCTATTGGGTCAGCGAGAGTGATCGTGGCATCTACGATGCATGGAACAAAGGGGTGTTGGCGTCGAGAGGCAGGTACATTGCCTTCGTGGGCGCTGACGACGTGCTGGAGTCGGGGGCGCTGGAGGCCTACAAGAAGTTGGTGGCCCGGCGGCCTGATCTGGAGTATGTAAGCTCCAGGGTTGCCTTCGGGAAGCGCGATGGCCGCATCATAGGTCGCGCATGGCGATGGTCGGAATACCGGCGCTATATGACTGCAGCCCACGTGGGCTCGTTACATCGCAGGGATCTATATGAGCGATATGGGCTGTACGATGTCAACTACAGAATTGCCGGGGACTATGAGTTTCTCATGCGAGTTGGAGCGGCACTCAAGGCGGGGTTTCTGGATCAGGTCACCGTGGTGATGGGCGCCGAGGGCGTGAGCAGCAGCCAGGTGCGTCGGGCGCTGGCGGAGGCGCGCATGGCCAAGGTCGCAACCGGTGCATGCGGATCCCTGACAGCCGGCTTCGACTTCGTGGTTGCGCATCTCAAGGCAAGAGTCAGGGCACTGCTGTGACGATCCGGTGATGACGGGGCCGCATTGATGATCGCGCTATTGGCCCTCTGGTTCTTTGTCCCATCATTGTTGATGGTCGGATTCTCGCTCTCTTCCATGGCGGCGGGAATCATCGCCGTTGCCTGCGCTGTGGTGGCAGCGACAGTCTCGGTTGGCGCGGGACAGCGGATCGGGAGGGTTTATCCGCTGCTACTGGGTGTGGCCGTTCTTTCGGTCGTCGTCTCGGTGCATTGGGTTGGTCAGCCACTTGCCGCAAAGCAGCTGATATCGATTGCTGCTTTCGTGATCCTTGCCATCGGTGCGACCACGCTGTTTCATGCGTTCTTCTCCCAGGGATATGAGGAAATAGGTGTCCAGCTGAAGCGGCTCTATTTGCTGCTTCTGCTTATAGGGTTTGTGGGCGTCGTGTATCCGCTGCGTATAGGCGCCTATGCAAAATTGAATCATCCCGTCGTTCCGTTTTCCGAGCCGAGCCACTTTGCCCTGGCGTATAGTCAGGTGGCGGTCATGCTGTTGCCGTTTCTCCGCCGATCCCGGCAGTATCTGGTCATTCTTGCCAGTCTGGTTCTGGCGATCACTTTCCCGAACACCACCATGCTGGTCGTCGCGGTGATGCTGATGGCGGTGGTGGCGCCTCTTTGGCTGATCGGATCGTCCATTGCGATCGCGATACCGGTCGTGGCATGGCTGCTGGTTGCCGCACCGGAATGGTCCTCCTATTTTTCCGATCGTATATCGACTGACAACAACGACAATCTTTCCAGGCTGGTCTATTTGCAGGGTTGGGAGAGTCTGGTATTGGCAAACTCCAGCACCGGTGGCCTGGGGATCGGCTTTCAGAATCTTGGCAACGAACCAGAGGGCGTTGCCAGTGAGTTGATCAGCAAGCTGCTGAATGCCGAACTCAACAGGGCTGACGGTGGATTCATGCTGGCAAAAATCGGGGGAGAATTCGGGTGCTTCGGCATAGCGCTTTCGGCCCTTCTGCTCTTGCTCGCCACCCGTGCCGGGTTGCGGCTGCGGAAATGCATACGACTCGGCTTCTCCAAAGGGGATGTGCTGGAGTTGTTACCCCTTGGCTCGCTCTACATGTTCATCGTGGAATTGATGGTTCGTGGAATGGGATACTTTTCCCCTTCTTTCATACTGGTTCTCTATTTTCTGCCTTCGGTACTGCCGGCCATGCGGATTTGCGCAGAGCGTAACAACGTTGTCAGGGAATTGGGCTAGGTGTCTGCTTGCGGCTGACAGCATCATTGGTACTGTTTCACAGCGATCCGGCGCTATATGGCGTTGCCATGGACCATTTTCTTGCGGGAACCGATGGCGAATTGCATGTGGTGGATAACTCGGCTGCGCCGCTGGCGCATGATCTGTTTTCCCATCCGAGGGTTCGCTACGAGTTCAACGGCGCCAACGTCGGTTTTGGGCGCGCCCATAATCGCGCCCTGGCAAGGATTGGCGACCGGTCTGATGTTCATCTCTTCCTGAATCCTGACGTGGAATTCGGGGCCGGAGTGGTTGAGTTTCTCATGCGTCGCATGCGGGAGGATGCGGATATTGGCGCGTTGATGCCGCGCATCGAATATCCGGACGGCAGTTTGCAGAGAGTATGCAAATTGCTGCCCACACCAATCGATCTCGTATTCAGGCGTTTCATTCCCATTGCCCTGCTGCGGGAGCGGATAAATCGCCGCTACGAGATGTACGCGCTGTCGCAGACGGATCCTTCGGATGTTCCGACCTTGTCGGGCTGCTTTCTCATGGCGCGCACTTCGCTGCTGAAGCAGGTGGGCGGATTTGATGAGCGATTTTTCATGTATATGGAAGACATAGACTTGGTCCGACGCATTGGAACCATTGCGCGCACCATCTATGAGCCGACCGTGGTCGTTCGGCATCACTATGCCAAGGGCTCTTATGTGGATCCGCGCCTGCTGCGCCATCATCTGCGCTCGGCGTGCCAGTATTTCAATAAATGGGGTTGGCTTATCGACCCTGAAAGGTCGGCGCGCAATCGCCGGATGCTCGCGCGATTGAGGCGGTAAACAGCGTATGGATCTGCTGATAAATGGGGCGGCGGTAAGCGGCTCTTCCATGGGCGTCAAGCGGTTCTATGCCGGCTTGATGAAATACTTTACGTGGCCGGGGCGGGTGACCGTGATTGATCCGGCCGGTGGTCCGGTCGTTGCCAGGGTGAAAGAGCTCCTGCAGAGAGGGCGCAGGGACGCCATTTTCTGGTCCCCGAGTCATCGAGGACCGCTGAGCGCTCACCACCATGTCATCACGGTGTATGACTGCATAAATGTCGAATACGTCTATCGGGACGATTGGCGTCTCCCGATATATCGCCGACTGTTCAACAAGGTTCTGGGAAATGCCCAGGTGGTGGTGGCACTGTCGCAGTCGACAAAGGACGCCATTCTCCGCAACTACATGGTGGACGTTTCCAGGATCGTCGTCATTCCGGCTGGTTATGATTCTCCCGTCATGCCGGCAGTGGAAGACAAGGGAACATCCCCAGGTGACCAGGCGCCATTCGTGTTGATGGTGACCAACGCCCTGCCGCACAAGAATACCGTCAACGCCTGCCTGGCATTCGCCAGGAGTCAGGCGCATCAACGGGGTTTCGCGTTGCGGGTGGTGGGTTCGCTCAAGGACGAGGCGCGGGCCATTTGCCGGGAAGCGAATGTGAACCTGCAGCTCTATTCGCGGGTGGACGATAACGTATTGGGTGCCTGGTACCGGACTTGTCGCTTTCTGTTCAGCCCCACCCTTGCGGAAGGATACAACCTGCCGATCGCCGAGGCGTTGTCATTGGGAGCGAACGTACTCTGTTCCGATATCCCGGTGCATCGGGAATTCTACGACGGGGAGGTCGAATTCTTCGAGGTCGGCAATCCGGAGGCCATGGTATCCGCGCTGAATGCGGCATTCACGCGCGATGGTCGCTGGTTCGCGGCGCAGACGACGAGGCACACGCGCTCATTCCGCGACGTTGCCGCCGAATACCGGGCGCTGTTCCAGCGTGTTGCCGCGGGACTTCCGATACAAGGGTGACGGCACGATGAGCTCCCGTCCGCCGCGGACGGCGCTTGTTTGAAAGATGCGGATGAATTCAGTCGTCAAATTGCTCGCGGAGCATCTTTGCTATTACGTCACGCATCGTGTACGCGGCCTTCCAGCCCAGCTTCTCCCGGGCTTTGGACGGGTCAGCCGCACTGATTGCAATGTCGGTAGGCCGCATCCATTCAGAGGATTGCCGGACATGCTCGCGCCAGTTCAGGCCGAGCTGGTTGAATGTCTCATCGACGAATTGCTGCAAGGTATTGCTCTGACCGGTGGCTATGACGTAGTCGTCGGGCTGCTCCTTCTGCAGCATCAGCCACATCGCCTGCACGAACTCGGGGGCCCAGCCCCAATCGCGCGCGATATCCAGGCGCCCGAGTTGCAATACCTCTTTTGAACCTGACGCGATTCTTTTGGCGGTCTGAATGGTTTTCTGTGTCACGAAGCGGGATGAGCGCAGGGGCGATTCGTGATTGAAAAGAATGCCAGTGCAGGCGAACAGGCCGTAGGCCTCTCGGTAATTGTTGACCAACCAATAGGCGGAGGCCTTCGCGACAGCATAGGGGCTGCGAGGACTGAATGGCGTCGTTTCCGATGCCAGTAGCCCTCGTGTATCGCCAAAGCATTCGCTCGAGCCGGCATGATAGAGATGGATTTTCTTCTCGGACATCCTGCAAGCTTCCAGGATGTTGAGCGTTCCCAGGGTGATGCTTTGTATCGTTTCCGCAGGCTGTTCGAATGAAAGTCCCACAGAGGACTGGCCGGCGAGAAAATATACTTCATCCGGAAGGCTGGCGCGCAGCGCCACGAAGACGCTACGAAAGTCCTCGGGCCACATCGAGAGCAGTTGAACCTTGTTCTTGATTCCCAGGCGGGCAAGGTTGTGAAGGTCATTGCCCTGTACGTCCCTGGATGTGCCGAATACCTTGTAACCTCGCTCAAGCAGGAATTTGGCCAGCAACGAGCCATCCTGTCCGCTCACTCCGCATATCAACGCATTTTTCATTTCAGGCCTGCTTCGCGAGTACAGCGCGATAAACGGCGGCTGTTTCTGTTGCGCAACGATCCCAGGAAAAGGCAGCCACGCGCAACTGCCCCTTCTGAATGAGATTCGCTCTTTGCTTGGAATCGAACACCACTTCGCTGATTGCTGCGACCATTGCGTCCTCATTTTCCGGATCAAACAGTTTGCCGGCATCTCCGATGATTTCAGGCATGGAGCTGGTGTTGCTGGCTGCAACCGGACAATTCAGCGCCATCGCCTCCAATGGAGGCAGGCCAAAACCTTCGTATTTCGAGGGATAAACGAGTGCCCGGGCCGCGCGATAGAGCGTCCCGAGTACTTGGTCGTCGCCTCCGAATTGATGCACATTGTCTTGCAATCCGAGCTCACGCATCAATTCGATTTCTTCCGGCCTGAAGGCGCCTCCGCCAAAGGCGAATAGTTTGACTTCCGTGCGCAGAGCCTGATTTGAAGCATAGGCGCGCAACAGTCCAGCGAAGTTCTTGTAGCCGCCCCGGTTTCCGACGTACAGGATGAATGGTCGATCGCCTGGGAGACTGCCGGTCTGTGTCTCGCCGCTGTCCCGAAGGCGGTCGACGCCCAGATGCACGACACTCACTTTGTCGGGCGCGATGGAAAACAGCTCGCAAAGATCCTTCTTTGTGGAGTGCGAAATGCTGATGATGTGATTGGCCCGCTGCAGGGCGAGCCGCTTCAGCGATGAAGTCTGATCTCGGGCACCGAGTTCGGCAGGGAAGCGCTCGTGGATCATGTCGTAGACCGTAACAACGCGAGCCGCGGCTGACGTTGAAAACGATCGCCTGGCGTAATAGGTCTCATGGATCAGGTCCGGTCGAAAGCGACGAACAGGTAGTGACCCGACATGCTCGTTGAGCCACATGATCGCCCGGTGGGTACGAGGTGGGAAACTCCTGGCTTCCATCCCCCACACCTGCCTCGCCGGTAGTTCCCTGAGATATCTATTACGGTGAATGGGAGCAACCACGCGGGATTCGATTCCCTGTGTCGCCAGGCCTTGGGCCAGTCGAACGAAGTAGCGCGAGATGCCTCCGTAACTTTGCAATGTGAATGTCTGATGGTCGAATGCGATTCTCATCAAAATTCACTCAATTCCTGACGCAGTGAACTGTCGCTGCGTGGTAGGTGGGTGCCGGCAGCAATCGGAACGGCGTTGGCGCAGGCGTTTGATTCCGCAAATTGTAAATCATGGATGTGTGGGAGCGGCGATTGTTGAAGTATGGTAGGTATCCGACATGATTTTGGTAAGACCGCGTCGCTCCACATCTTCAATTGCCATCGTCGTCACGGCAACGGGGGGGGGCGCATGGGCAACCGTGAGTGATGTTGTCGCGAGCATCGATGAAAAACATTTCATGATCGTGGGCACCCACTGGTTCGGGTGAGCCGCGATTTGTTCGCATGTTGCATCTCGGCAAGTGCCAGTGTCACAGAAGTCCGCGGGTGCACGTATCCTGGGCCGCCGCGGGCCGGAAGATTGACGTTCAGCGACGATGTGCACCGCTCAGCGGTAGTTTGTCTGGCGTTGCCGGGCATGAGGGGGAACCATTTCCTCTCCCGGCTTGTCGATGCCAGTATGTGGACGTCTCAATTCCGAGACAGTGCAGAATGTTCGGCAGGATTTGGGTAAACCGCATAAAATTGGACGAAAGTTCATATGCCGCGCCCGGTTCAGTACTTGCGTGACTCGTCAAACTACTGACTCCTGCGAACTGTCAACGGATGCGCGCGACGCACGTTTCTTGAGGGAAGTGAGCTACTGACGTTCGGGACAACTGAAGCCTGTAACCATTAAATGGGGCAGGCGGGCTGGGAGACGCTTGCAGTGGGCGGAGTGGGTGCAGCTTTGGTCGCGTTCATCGTCACGATCCTGGCGTTGCTGGCGTTGCGCCCGCTGGCCGTCGCGGTCGATCTCGTCGATTACCCGGGTGGTCGCAAGCACCATCACGGCTGTGTGCCGCTGGTCGGTGGCTTGGCGATGTTTCTGGGCATCGCGGTCAGCCTCGGGTTTCTCGATCTCTTGGAGCGTCTGGGGCCGCTGGTGGCCGCCTTTGGCTTGCTGGCGACCGTCGGGCTACTGGACGACCGCTTCGACCTCTCGCCCTGGCTGCGCCTGCCGGTGCATGCCGCGGCGGCAACCCTGCTGGTGTTCGGGACGCACACCAGCATCACGACGCTGGGAGATCCGTTCGGCATGGATCTGATCGGCGTTCATGGCGTGCTCAGCGTGGGGCTCGCGGTGCTGGTGATCATGGCCATGATCAACGCCTTCAATATGCTGGACGGCATGGATGGTCTGGCGGGTTCCACGGCGCTGATCTGTGGCGTGGCCTTGCTGATCCTGGCGCAGCGCGCCGGGCTGCGGGATTCGAGCCATGTGGCCGGGATCATCATTGCTGTTTCGGCGGGTTTTCTTATTTTCAATGCCCCTTTGCAGTGTAACCAGCACTTGCGCTGCTTCATGGGCGATGCGGGGAGCACGGTGCTTGGGGCGGCGCTGGCCTGGCTGTCACTGCGCGTCAGTCAGACCGGCGTGAGTGCGGCAGTTTCGCCGGTGACCGTTCTATGGGTGGTAGCGCTGCCGATGTACGAGCTGATCTGGTCATTTTCGCGCCGGACCTTGCGCGGTCAGTCGCCCTTTGCCGCAGATGCTGAGCATTTTCATCATATGGTCATGAAGGCCGGTTTCAGCGTCCGCGCTGCCTTTCTGCTGTTTGCCGTTCTGGTTGCAATCCTGTCTACCACTGGCTTCATGCTCGAGGTCGCTGACGTTGCCGACGGCGTCTCGTTGCTGTTCCTGGCGCTGGCCGGCGTCATCGTGATCCGGATGATGTATTTCGCGCCACGCCTGGCGCAGATGCTGCCGAGCTTCCTGCAGCGCTTCGACCGCACGGCCCGCCATTCGCGCCAACGTACCGCGCGCGAAAATCAGGGCGGCTGAGTCCTTTAACCGGCCACCACCGCCTTTAGTGCGTTACACGCCGTTCTGATCTGGGCGCGAAGCCGAGGGTCACCGGCCTATGGCGGGCGAGCGGCCGCAACGAGACCACCTATCACCGCCCGGCATGGCGCATACTGAGTCGGGCGGAGGGGCGCTGGCATCGCGTTTCCGCCTCAAGCCGGCAGATTGCCCGCTGGGGTCGAGCCGGCCGCAAGCCGCAGGATGGCGGTGTGGAAACGCCGTTCGCGATATATGATGCCCTGAGCGCACTCGACATCCCCGCGGAGAAGGTGCGCGTGGTCGTCCAGTCCATGGAGCGCGATATGGCGCTGTTTGCCACACGATCCCAGTTCAGTGCCCTGGATGAGCACTCCGGCGCGCGCTTCGAGCTGCTGCGGGCGGAGATTGCGGCGACGCGGGAGCGGATCGAGACCTTCAACGAGCGGTTCCGGCAGGTCGATCAGCAGTTCGGGCTGGTCGCTGGGCGCTTCGAGCAGATCGACCGGCGCTTTGAGCAGGTCAATGAGCGCTTCGAGCAGGTCGATCAACGTTTTGAGCAGGTGGATCGCCGTTTCGATCGGCTTGACTCCCGCCTGGGCCAGCTCCATGTCGAGATGCTGGCGATGGAGCGGCGCATCGAGCAGCGCCTGACGATCCGCATGGGAAGCTTCCTGGCCGTTGCGGTGGCCGTCACGGCCACGCTGGTTACTTTGCTGCGCGGCTGATCGGTGCCGTGGCCGCTCCCGGCGGCCTGGGCTGTGCGGCCGACCGGCTCTTCAGCCATCGTGGCCCACCGAGACTTCGACGCGCTGAGCTGCGCCCGCGTGCGGCCGGCACCCGGGCCCTGTGGCGGGCCGGCGCCGGCCCGCTCAGCGCTTGCGCGCCGGCTTCTTTTTCAGCGCCGGCCGCTTCCGGGTCGCGACTTTCTGCTTGGTTTTGGCCTTGGTCTTTGCCTTGGCTTTCACTTTGGTCTTGGCTTTCGCCTTGACCTTTGCTTTTGCCTTCACCTTGGTCTTGGTCTTGGGTTTGGGTTTGGGTTTGGCCGCAACTCTGGCCTTGGTCTTTGGCTTCGCAGCCGGCTTTGCCGCGGGTTTGGCGGCCGGCTTGGCTGGCGCCACCGCTGGCATCGAGTGCACGGCGAACAGCGCGCCGCTGGGGTCCAGTGCCTGCACGATCCAGCCACCGCCTGGCACCTGGTGCGGACCCATCAACACGGTGCCGCCGGCCTTCTTGATGTAAGCCGCCGCTTTTTTGGCATCGGGTACGTTCTTGTAGGTGGCCCAGAAGGGCCCGCCTGGCATCTCGGCCGGTTTGCGGGCCACGCCGCCGCGATCCAGTCCTTCCCAGCCGAAGATGACGTAGTCGCCGGCTTCGCCCATGTTCATGCGGCGGTTTTCATTCCAGCCGAACAGGCTGCGGTAGAACTGCAGTCCGGCCTCGCCGTCTGTGGTCCACAGCTCATGCCACACGTACGGGTCGTCACCGCCCGGCGGTGCCGGCTTGCTGGATTTGTAGATACCGAAGCAGGCGCCCTGCGGATCGGCGAGCACGGCGAAGCGGCCGGTATCGGGAATGTCGGTAGGCGCCTTGATGATCCTGCCGCCGAGACGCTGCGCCTCGGCGGCCACGGCGTCGACATCGGGAGTGCCGATGTAGGCGAGCCAGGCCGGGGCAGCGCTTTCCATGCCGGCGCCGGGTGGCGGGGTCATCAGGCCGGCAACGGGATTTTTCGCGGTGACGAACAGCGAGTAGTCACCGGGACCTTCCCACTTCTGTGCTTTCCAGCCCATGAGGCCGCCGTAGAAGTCGGCCGCTTTCTTCAGATCATTGGTCAACAATTCGTGCCAGACAAAGGATCCGCGAGCCTTGGCGTCCACATTGCCTCCCCGAGCTGATGCCGCACGCGGGATTTGCGTGTTTGATCCGATCATACCCATGTTCCGCTGCGGCCGTCAGTGGCCGGCAAGCGATTTCAGTTGTGCGCGTTGCGCGCCAGCCAGCGCTCGATCTGCGGCAAGCGCTCGCGACGGATGCGCTGGCGCAAGGCGATGCCGGCGGCGGCATCGGCCAATGCGCCATGGGCTTCGCCGGGCAGATGAGAGCGCGCGAAGCGCATCAGTTCGCGGTCGGCGCCGGCTGCATTGCGGCCGCTGGCGACGGCCGCGGCGGTCTGCAGTTGCGCGGTGGGATCCAGGCGCGGTGCGATCGCATCGTAATGCGCGACCAGGAAACGCCAGGCCAGGTCCGGGTGCTGCGCGGCCACCGTCTGGATCAGCGAACCGGTGAGCTGGGTGGGCGTGTCCGGCGCCAGCGAATCCTCCAGCGCGCGCTGTGCCAGGGCCGCATCGGCATTGCGGGCGCTGGCCAGCAGCCGCATGCGCTGGCGCAGTGAGCTGGTGTCGCCCAGGGCGTCCTGGCGCAGGACTGCATAGCCCTGTGCATCGGTACTGATGCCGGCGACGTCGAGCGCGGCCTGGTAGATGTCCGGTGGCAATGCACCCGGGTCACTGGCGGCGGCGGCCAGCCGGCGTTGCGCTTCGATGCGCACGTCGTTGTCGCCGAGCGTCCCCAGCGTGCGGATCAGGGCGGCGCGCAGCAGGTTCTGTCTGGCGTCTTCGTCGGCAGGCGCCGCCCAGCCCAGCCGCTGCAGCAGCGGCCGCAGTGTCGCGACGGCAAAGGCGCGCCAGCGCGAGCGTTGCGGCAGCTCCTGGTAGTAGTCATCCAGCCGCTGCAGCTGCGTGGCCAGGCCCAGCTGCACCAGCGCGGCGGCGGTATCTGGCAGACGCACGACCAGATCCAGGTAGTCATCCAGCGGTGCCAGGCCGGCCAGCCCCAATGCCAGCGTGTCGTCGAGCAGGCCGAGCTGGTCGGCCGGCGGCAACTGGCCGAAGCCGGCCTGCAGTGCCTGCAGCGAGGCGCGGTCGTAGGCCACGCGGTAATAGCCGGCTTGTTCGGAGTTGAGTTTTACCGGCGCGCAGCCAGACACTTCCAGTTGCGTGGCCGATGGGCCGGTGATGACGCTGCGCGCCACCGCACCACCGGCGGCGGCCGTCACCGGCACATGCCAGCGGCGCGGTTGCAGCGAGGCGTGGTCCAGGCCGAAACGCTCCTGGCGCAGCGTCACGACGCTGACCTGCCGGTTCGCGTCGCAGCGCGTGGCCAGCACGCGCACCAGTGGCACGCCGGCCTGCAACGTGAAGTCGCGCGCGATTTCCTCCACCGGCTGTCCGGACGCGGCTGACAGCTCGTTCCACAGGTCCCGGGAGATGGTGTTGCCAAAGGCATGCGCGCGCAGGTAGCTGCGCACGCCGCTGCGAAAAGCGTCTTCGCCCACGTAGTTCTCGATCATGCGCACGAGGGCGCGGCCCTTCTGGTAGGTGATGTCGTCGAACATCAGGTTGGCTTCGGTGCTGTTGAGCACCTCCTGCACCACCGGATGGGTGCCGGCCTGGGCATCGCTGTCCAGGCCGGCCTCGCGCTCGCGATCGCTGGCCAGCCAGGCCTGCCATTCGGGATGGAAGTGCGTGGCGGCCTTGGTCTCCATCCAGGAGGCAAAGCCTTCGTTCAGCCACAGATCGTCCCACCAGCGCATGGTGACCAGATCACCGAACCACTGGTGCGCCATCTCGTGCGCCAGCGTGGCGAAGACATTCTGGCGCGCTGCTTCGCTGCTGACGGCCGGGTCCAGCAGCAGGTAGCTGTCGAAGTACAGGATGGCGCCCCAGTTCTCCATGGCCGAGAAGCTGGCGTCGCCGGCCACCGCGATGGAATCCAGCTTGGGCAGCGCGTAGGGGATGCCGAAGTAGTCGTTGTAGTAGTCGAGCAGCCGGGCGGAGGTGTCCAGCGCATAGCGGCCCTGGGCGCTGCGGCCACGCACCGTCACCACGCCGATCTCGGTGGTGGCCGCCGAGGCTTCGCCGCGCCGCGTGATGCGCTCCAGATCTCCCAGGGCCAGGAACAGCAGATAGCTGCTCATGCGGGGCGTGGGAGCGAAACGCGTGGTCACGCGGCCGTCCGGTTGGGGTTCGACGGCGGACACCGGCATGTTCGAGATCGCCTGCTGTCCAGCCGGCGCCGTCACGCTCAACTCGAACACGGCCTTGCGGCCGGGTTCATCCCACAGCGGCGCGAAGCGCCGCGCATCGCCGGGTTCGAACTGCGTGACCAGCAGGCGCCGGCGCTGGCCGTCATCGCCACGGTATTCGCTGGCGAACAGGCCATTGGCCGTGTCGAGGATGCGGCCACGGTAGCGCACCTGCAGCTGGTGCCTGCCCACCGCCAGTGCTGCCGGGAATTCGAAGCGCAGGCGTTCGCGGCGGGCGTCCGTGCTCACCCGCGCGCTGCTGCCGCCGTCGAGCACGGCCGAACTCACCTGCAGATCCGCGCCGTTCACCGTGACGCTGCGCGTGGGTGCCAGGGTGCGGAAGAACAGCGTGGCGACGCCGTCGAACTGATGATCCTGCGGGTCCGCTGTCAGTTCGATCCGGTAGCGTTCGGGAGCGGCATTGTCAGGCAGCAGCTCTGGTGTGGCCGCGCCACTCTGCGCCGCGATCAGCAGCAGCGCAGCTGGCCAGCACCTGCGCATCGCCTACAGGCCGGCGCGCGACAGCAGGGCCACCAGCTCGCGGACGCCTGCCGCCAGCGCCGGGTGTTCAGCTTCGAAGTCCACCGCCAGGCCTTCCAGCCGGTTGCCATGGGCAGCCGCGCCGCTTGCGGCGGAGGCATCCAGATCGGAGAGGATCTGGCGCAGCATCTGCTGCGATTCAGCGTCGATCTGTGGCGTATTGCGCAGCTGCTCATGCAGCCGGGTCAGGGTGTCGCGAAGTTGGGTGTCCATGCGGTGAGCTTAGCGCCGCGCGCGCAGCCCCACCATCCCGGCGAGGCCGGTGGTTGGCGCCAGTCCCTGACATATCTTCACCGCGCCGTCTGCCTTGCCGGCGGAGTGCTGGTGCACACTCGTGTTTCTTCTGTCATAGCCAACTGGGGGATGTCACATGAACACTGGATCGATGAGGCAGTTCGCGCGCCGCGCGGGCTGGATGGGGGCCCTGCTGGGCAGCGCCGTGGCGTGCGCCGCCGCCGTGCCCACGCAGATGCAGGCCGTGCGCAGTGATGCGGCTTCCGGAACGCTGAAGGTGCAGACCGTCGATGTGCCGACGCCGAAGGAAGGGCAGGTGCTGCTGAAGGTGTACGCCGCCGGACTCAATCCGTCGGACTGGCGCACCGGCGGCGGCGGTGGCCCGCCGGGTGGTGGCGCCGGCGGTCCTCAGGGCGGCGGTGCCGGTGGCGCCCCTGGTGGCGCACCGGGTGGCGGCGCTCCGGGTGCCGCGCCGGGCGGAGCTGGCGGTCCTCCGGGCGGTGGCGCCGGTGCGGGCGGCCCGCCGGGTGGCGGCGCGGGCGGTCCTCCCGGTGGTGGTGCACCGGGCGGCATGATGGGCGGCGGTGCGCGCAATCCGGGCAATGATGCGGCGGGCGTGGTGGTGGCCGTGGGCCCGGGCGTCACCGAGTACAAGGTCGGCGACAAGGTGATCGCAGCCCTGCAGCAGATCGGCGGTGGCGCCTATGCCGAATACGCGCTGGCGCTGGTGAAGAACATGGCTCCGAAGCCGAAGAACTTCACCTATGAGGAAGCGGCCGGCATTCCGACCGCGGGCTTCACCGGTCTGCGCATGGTGCTGGTGGCCAAGATCGCCAAGGGTGAGCGCGTGCTGGTGATCGGTGCGGCCGGTGGCGTGGGCAGCACGGCCGTTCAGGTGGCCAAGTCCGAGGGTGCCACGGTGATCTCCTCGGCTTCCTCGCGCCATGCGGCGTACCTGAAGTCCATCGGCGTCGACGAAGTCATCAGCTACGACACCGAGAAGGTGGCCGAGAAGGCCCGGAACATCGACGTGGCCATCGTCACCGTCGGCAGCGAGAACGCCAATGCCATCACCTACGTGAAGAAGGGCGGCCGTGTGGTCACCATCGCCGGGCAGGCGGATGCCGCGGCCTGCGCCGCGGCCGGCGTCACCTGCATCGGTGGCGGCCCCAGCCAGAGCTACAGCGATGGCGAGCTGATGAAGCAGCTGGTGCAGCTGGCCGATGCCGGCAAGCTCAAGGTCAAGGTGGACAAGGTGTTCACGCTGGCCCAGGTCAACGATGGCTACACGCTGGGCCGCGCCGGCAACCGCGAAGGCAAGCTGGTGCTGTCGATCGACAAGGACGCGGCGAAGAAGTAAACGGCCGATGTCCGATGTGTGGACCCGCAGCCTCGCAACTGCGGGTCCACTGGCCGATCTTGCGGTGGGCACGCAAAAAATTCAGCCTTCGCCTGCAGTGTCGGGCTGCGCGCCGACAGACACGGCACCGCACATGCGCTAGGCCTGCCTGATCGGCTGTTGCAGGCGTGGCATCGAAGCGCGGCTGCTGATCGCTCCCTGCAGGTGCAGATGCTAAAGTCCGGCGCTACCGATGCTGCCGCGTCTGTCGCCCTGGAGCCGCTCGCCTTGATTACCGCCGCCTTGCAGGGCGCCGTTCCGACCAAGCCATGAAGATATTGCTGATCGGAAACCATACCTGTGGCAACAGAGGGGATGGCGCGATCCTGCGAGGACTGGCTCTCGAGCTGGAGAGACGCTTCCCCGGCGTCGAGCTCGAAATCACCAGCCGTTATCCGGTGAGCTCCTCGTGGCTGCTGGGGCGGCCCTGTCGGGACGATATCTTTCATCGCTGGCACGCGCGCCGCGCTGCGTCGGCCCTCGATCGTCTGCGTGCCAGGGCTGCGAACAAGCTGCTGCCGGCGCTGATGGCGCAGGCCCTGAGCTGGCCCTGGTTGATCCAGCTGCTGCCGAAGCCGGTTCGTGACGAGATTGCCCGCATGCGCCAGTGTGACGCCGTGGTGCAGGTGGGTGGCTCGTTCTTCATCGATCTCTATGGCAGCGCGCAGCTGGAAGGGCCGTTTGCGGCACTGTTGTCGGGCCGCCCCCTGTATCTGATTGGACACAGCATGGGGCCGTTCGGCGGGAGAATGTACCGTTGGCTGGTCGGCAGATTGCTGCGCTACGCACAGGTTACGGTATTGCGCGAATCCATCAGTTTGGGCCTGCTGCAGAAGAGCGGGTTGCCCGCCGCGCGCGTGCAGTCCGGTGCGGACACCGCCTGGCTGGTCGATCCGGCGCCGCCGCTGCTGCCGCAGAGTGGATGGTGGTCGACACGCGATCGGCGTCGTCCTCTGGTGGCCATCACGGTGCGCGAGCTGGCGCCCTTCGATCGGCGACTCGGCGTCACCCAGGACGAATACGAAGCGGCGTTCGCTCGTCTGGCCGGGCATCTCATCGGGCGCGGCTGCGATGTCGTCGCCGTTTCCACCTGTACCGGTATCGACAGCTACCATCGCGACGACCGGATGAATGCCTTGCGTATCGCCGCGCGGGTGGGCGACGGCGCCCACCTGCATGTGCTGATGGATGAATGTTCCGATGTCGAGCTGGGGCGCTTGCTGGGGGCCTGCGAGCTGCTGGTGGGCACGCGGCTGCACAGCGCCATCATCGCCATGAATTTCGGCACGCCGGCCATAGCAATCAATTACGAACACAAGTCGGCGGGTGTGCTGCGCCAGTTGGGATTGCCCGAACTGGCCTGCGATGTGGCCGAACTGATGAGCGGCCAGCTGGTGGCCAGGGTGGATGCCGTTCTCGATGATCCGGCCGGCTGGCGCCAACGCGTTGCCGTTTGCGTGGCGGGGGAAAGGCAGCGGGCCAGAGGCTCGGTCGGCTATGTGCTGGCGGAGAAGTCGTGACCGGACGGCGCGTTGCAATATGGACCACCATCAGCTCCCTGATCGCGGCCACTTTCCAGCTCGGCCTGATGATGGTGGCCGCCCGCCACATGCAGCTGGCGGATTTCGGTCTGTTGGCCGTCGTCAATTCGGTGGCGGCGGTCATTCTGGGATTGCAGGAGCTGGGCCTTTCCAGCTACTGCATCCACGTCGGTGAGCAGACCCATCGTCAGCATGCCACGCTTTTCTGGGTCAGCACCGGGCTTGCCGGCTGCGCTGCGCTGCTGCTGTGCGCGCTCGCGCTGCCGCTGTCGATCTTCTTCCGGGTCCCGAGCCTGCCGCCCTACTTCTACTGGCTGTCGCTGAATCTTCTGCTGGTGGGCGCTTCGGCGCAGTTGCAGGCGAATTTCATCCGCATCATGAAGGCGGATGTCGTCGCCAAGATCGAGATGGCGGCGCGTCTGCTCTCCTTCTCTTTTTCATCGGCCCTGATGTTCGCGGGCGTCGGCGGAGTCGTGGCCATTGTGGCTGGCATGCTGCTCTTCTCGCTGTTCAAGCTGTGCGTGCTGCTGTATGTGGCGGAACCGCACTGGCTGCCGATGTGGGTGTTCGAAAAGGAGCTGGCCCGCAAGGCATTGAGCTATGGCGCCTACCAGGGAGGCGCGCAGCTGATCAATCAGCTGCGCACCCGTCTGGACGTCATGATCGTCTCGCGCATGCTGGGTCAGGAAATCGTCGGTCTGTATTCCCTGGCGAGGGATTTGCTCGACTATCCCATGCGCATCTTCCAGCCGCTGATGGGGCGGCTGCTGCTGCCGAAGCTGGCGGTGGCGCAGCGGGATCCCGTGGCGCTGGAGAAGTTGTACGTCGGCGGGTTGCGGCTGACGGCCTGGATGGCGGTGGCGGTCTATGCCCTGGTCGGGGTCTTCGCCGTGTGGGAAGTGGAGATCATCTACGGCGCGAAGTTCACCGCGGTGGCCGGCGTGCTGCCCGGCCTGCTGGTCTATGCGGTGCTGCGGCCGTTGGGCAACAATGCCGGCATGCTGGCCCAGGCCACGGGTCGCACCAGCGTCGAGTTCATGTGGAATCTCATCGGCGCGCTGATCATGACGGCGGGCCTGGTGCTGGTGGGGTGGTTGAGCCCGAACGTGTATGGGTTCGCGATCGGTCTTTCGGTCATCCAGACATTCATCATGCTGGCTGTTTTCCCCTGCTTTGTCCGGCCGTTGATCAAGATCGGCTTTGCCAGCTATGTCGCCACCTGGATATTCCCGTTGTTGGCTACGTTGCTGGTGGCGTTGGTCTGTCGTCATATCCACCTGCCATTGCTGAGCGAGCTGATCGGAAAAATCCATGCGCTGAGGACCGGTCCTTGAAGGTGGCTTTCCTGCTCGACCGGTTTCCGGTTCTTTCGGAGACCTTCGTCGTTCATCAGGTCGCGGGCCTGGTGCGTCTGGGGCATGAGGTCACGGTGTTGTCCCTGCATGCGGAGGACACCGGGATCAGACATCATCTTTGCGAAAAGTATCGGCTTGAAGAACGGGTGAGGAAGGCGGTGCGGGCCAGTGCAGCCAGAGACGTGCTGATCCAGCTGCTGCGTATCGCTACCCAGTCGTTGTGGTCCTCCGCTGCGCGCCGACGCTGCGCCGCTGCGATCCGGGCGACCCTGTCGCGCAACTGGTCTGCAGTGCCCGATCTGCTGGCCTATCGCCCGGTCAGCGGGGATTACGATGTCGTGATCGCCCACTTCGGTACGCTTGGAGTGCGCGCCATGGCTTTGCGCGAGGCGGGCCTGGTGTCGGGCAGATTGATCACGGTTTTCCACGGCTTCGACATGAGCGTGCATCGCTTGCTTCGTCGCCATATACCGCTTTACAAGCGTCTGTTGCGGACGACCGAGCAGCAGTTGCCCATCAGCAAGCTGTGGGCGGAACGGTTGCTTTCCTGGGGCGGCGATCCGGAGAAAATCCGCGTGCTGCACATGGGCGTCGATGTGGAGAGTCTGCCGGCGCTGCCGGATCGGCCGCTGGGTTCGCCATTGCAGGTGCTGTGCGTCGGACGATTCACGCAGAAGAAGGCGCAGGCCGACGTCATCCGTGCGGTGCTGGCCTGCCGCTGTGATCTGCGGCTGGATCTCATCGGCGGCGGCGAAATGGAATCGCAGCTGCGGGCGCTGGCGGGCGACGATGCGCGCATCCGCTTCCTGGGCAAACGAACACAGCAGGAGGTGTTCGCGGCGCTGGCCGCGGCGGATGTCTTCATGCTGCCGTCGGTGACGGCGGCCAATGGCGACATGGAAGGCATTCCCGTTGCGCTGATGGAAGCGATGGCGATGGGGGTGTTGGTGCTATCCACCCGGCACAGCGGCATCCCGGAGCTGATTGAACACGAACGCTCCGGATTCCTGGTGGCCGAGCACGATGTCGCAGGCATGGCGGCCATTCTGGAGTCCCTGGCGGCGGGCCTGCATGACGTCAGTGCCCTGCGGCGCGCAGCGCGCGCGCGGGTGCTGGCCGAGTTCGACAACGGCAAGCTCGACCTGGAACTCGAAAGGATCTGCGCCCGGCTTTGTGCGCAACGCTGAGCTCCGGGCGCCGACGGCGCTAGGTGGCGCCGGCGGGGGCGGGTCGCCACGGTTGCCGAACGTAGAACATCAGCACCAGCAGGCACAGACCTAGGGCTGCGGCACTCAAGCCCAGCGACCAGTGGATGCCGATCAGCTCGCCGAGCACGCCCACCGTCAGACCGCTGAAGGTGCGCATGCCGAGCGCCGCCATGGCAAACACACCGATGACGGCGCCGCGGATTTCCGTCGGCGCGTTCAATTGCACCAGCGTCTGGGCCATGGAGCTGAAGCTCAGTTCGATGAATCCGGCCGCGAACATCAGCAACAGCGCCAGCGTGTAGTGCGTGGTGATGGCAAAGCCGGCCAGCGCCACACACCACAGGGTGCCCAGCACCAGGGCCAGCGCAGGCCGGGGCTGCAGCAACCCGAAACTCTCCAGCAAGGCAGCGCCCAGCAGCGCGCCAGCGGCATCTGCGCCCAGCAGGGCGCTGTAGGCAATGCCCGGATCGCCGTGACCCAGCGCCAGCGCGAAGCCGGGCATCTGCGCCTGGTAGGAGGTGCCGATGAAGAGTGACACCAGGCCGGCCAGCAATACCATGGACAGGAGGGTGCGATTGCCGGCCACGGTGCGCAGCGTGGCGAAGATTTCGGCAAAACCATGCAGTGCGGCGCGTGGCGCATTGCCCGCCGCGCGGAAAGCGGGGCCATACGGCGCCTTCCACAACCACAGCAGCATGGGCAGATAGATCGCCGCATTGCACATGATGCCGGCCACCGGTCCCAGCCACAGCATCAGCACGCTGCCGATGGCGGGGCCGAGCAGCGTGCCCAGATAGCGCGCCGTCGCTGTCAGGCGCACCGCGCTTTGCAGATCCGCCGGGCCGACGATGTCATACACCAGCAGCTGCGCCGAGGGTGTCCAGAACACTCCGGCGATGCCATGGATGCTCAGCAGCAGCATGGCGTGCCAGATCTGCAGCGTGTTCGTGTAGAACAGCACTCCCCAGGCCAGCGATACGCCCATGAACAGCGCCATGCCGATCTGGATCAGGCGGCGCGGATCGCGCCGTTCCGCCTGCGCACCGGACCAGGCAGAGAACAGCAGGAAAGGCACCCAGTGCGACACCACCGCGAATCCCAGCAGGGCCCTGGAGTGGAACTTCTGATACATCACCCAGTAGCTGATGACGTGCTCGACGTAGTCGGCGAGCATCGCGCTCATACTGGCCACGAAGAAGAAGCGGAAACCCCGGTGACGCAGGGCGGCGAAGGAGATATGCGATTTGGAGGACATGAACGACCGTCGCAGTGGTTAAACGCAATCCTGGATGGCTTTGCCAAGCCGCGCAGCGATGGCGGCGGAGCTGGCGTTGCGCAGAGAGGGCGAATCCAGTGCCGCGCGCATGGTCTTGAAGCCGAGGATGTAGGCGCAGATCAGGCTGGCGCGCAGCGCTGCATCCGGGCCGCGCAGGCGCCGTGTCAGCGGCTTCACGAATTCGGCGTGGAAGGCCTTCGAGGCCAGTGTCGAAGCGGTGGGGCTGGCGGCCGCCAGCAGCAGCAGCTGCAGCGGATCGCCGTTCTCGCACCACTTGCAGCCACTGCGTGAGGAGGTGAGCTTGCCGGCAATGTGCCGGCCGAGGCTGTCGAGCCCGGGGGGCACATGCTCCTCCATGCAGAAGGCGTCTTTCAGCACTTCCTCGAACAGCCGCGCCTTGGTGCCGAAATAGCGGTTGACCAGCGCGGCATCGACGCCGACGTCGCTGGCGATGTCGCGTACGCCGACGTTGTCGTAATTGTCACGCGAGAAACGCACTTTGGCGGCGGCCAGGATGCGCGCGCGCGTCTCGCCGGTCCGCAGGGCGATGCGGCGCGGTTTGACTGGCTTGCGGGTCGGCTGGCGAGTAATCTTGCGCACGCTGCTTTGTAACCAAAATCCGGGCGATGTCAACACCCGTTGACTTATAACCCGTCGATCAGCAGAATCGTGTCAACAATTGTTGACAAAAGTTCTGGGAGCCCCGCCATGCCTGCCTTCGGTTCATTGCGTCCGAAGTTCATCCGCGTTGCGCCGTGGTCGCTGAGCATCGCTGCGCTGCTGCTGGCCTCCTGTGGCGGTGGCTCTGCCGGGCAGGGCGCCGCGCCGCCGCAGATGGTCACCTACGAGACGGTGGCGCCGCGTACCGTAGCCGTGGAATTCGAATATCCCGGTCAGGCCTCCGGCTCGCGCGAGGTGGAGATCCACGCCCGCGTGGATGGCATCATCGACAAGCGCCTGTTCGAGGAAGGCAGTCATGTGCAGGCGGGTCAGCGTCTGTTCCAGATCGCGCCGGCGCCGTACCAGGCTGCGCTGGCCGCTGCCGAGGCCAGCGTCGTCAGCGCCGAAGCCAACGTCAAGAAGGCCCAGCGTGATTACGATCGCTACCAGCCGCTGATCGAAAAGCAGTTGATCAGCCAGGCGGACTTCGACAACTCTGCCTCCGCGCTGGATGTCGCCAAGGCCGCGCTGCAGGCCGCGCAGGCCGAGCGCGATACGGCGCGCATCAATCTCGGCTACACCGATGTGCGCGCGCCGATCTCGGGCCTCATCGGCCGTGCGTTGAAGGTGGAGGGCGCGCTGGCGGATGCCAGCAGTGACAGTCTGCTGGCCACCATGGCGCAGGTGGATCCCATCGATGTCTATTTTGCCGTCTCCGACGCCGATCACAGCAGCGCGCAGCGCGATCTGGCCAGCGGCAGCCTGGTGCTGCCCAAGGGTGGCTATGTCGTGAAACTCAAGACCAATGAAGGTCAGTGGCTGCCGCAGAGCGGTACGCTGAACTTCAGTGACTACAAGGCCGACGCCAATACCGGCGCCTATTCGACGCGTGCGCGCTTTGCGAACGGCCGGGACGAGATCACGCCGGGGCAGTTCCTGCGTGTGGTGCTCACCGGTGCCACGCGCCCCGATGCCATCGCGGTTCCGCAGCGTGCGGTGCTGGCTTCGGCCACCGGCAAGTTCGTGTACGTGGTGGGCAAGGGCAAGGACGGCAAGCCAGCCGCCGAGCCGCGGCCGGTGGTGCCCGGTGAATGGGTGCAGCTGGAAGGCGCCGATCCCAATGGCTGGGTGATCAAGGAGGGACTGAAGGCGGGCGATGAGGTCATCGTCGATGGCACCGCGCGCATCTTCTATCCGTTCCAGGCCATCACGCCGCTGACGGCGGAACAGGCCGCTGCCCAGGCGGCGCAAGCCGCGCAGGCGGCCGCGGGCGCGGGCGCGCCCGCCGGCAAGTAGGGGGCGCCGTGTTCTCGCGCTTCTTCATCGACCGGCCGGTCTTCGCCTTCGTCATCTCGATCTTCATCGTGATCGCGGGCCTGGCCGCGATGCGCGCGTTGCCGATTGCGCAGTATCCGGAGATCTCGCCGCCGGTGGTCACGGTGACGGCGCTCTATCCGGGCGCTTCGGCCGACACCATCGCCGAGACCGTGGCGGCGCCAATCGAGAACGCCATCACCGGCGTCGACGGCATGATGTACATGTCCTCGACCTCGACCTCCAACGGCACCGTGACCATCTCGGTGACCTTCGAGATCGGCACCAATGCCGACATCGCCGCGGTCAACGTCAACAACCGCGTCAAGCAGGCCGAGGCGCGCCTGCCCAGCGAGGTGCGCGCGCAGGGCGTCACCGTCGAGAAGGGCTCGTCGGCGTTCCTGGAGATCTTCGCGTTTCATTCGCCCGAGTCCACCTACGACGATCTGTACATCTCCAACTACGTGACGTTGAACGTCCTTGACACCGTCAAGAAGATCAAGGGCACCACCAATGTGCAGATCTTCGGCGCCAAGGACTACGCGATGCGCATCTGGCTGAAGCCGGATCGCATGGCGCAGCTGAAGGTGACGGTGGCCGAGGTGGCGGCGGCGCTGGCGGAGCAGAACGCGCAGTTCGCAGCCGGCAAGATCGGCCAGTCGCCCAATGGCGGCGATCAGGAGATGGTGTACACCGTCACCACCAGGGGGCGTCTGTCCACTGCCGAGGAATTCCAGGACATCCTGATCCGCTCCAATGCGGATGGCAGCCAGCTGCGTCTGAAGGATATCGCGCGCGTCGAGCTCGGCTCCAAGGACAATGACTTCAACGGCTATTACAACGGCAAGAAGGCCGTGCTGCTGGCCGTGTTCCTGGCGCCCGGCGCCAATGCGCTCGACGTGGCCACGCGCGTCAAGGGCTCGATCGCCGAGCTGGCCACGCGCTTCCCCACCGGACTGACATATGCCGTGCCCTACGACACCACACGCTTCGTGCAGGTGTCGATCCGCGAGGTCATCAAGACCCTGTGCGAGGCCATGGTGCTGGTGTTCCTGGTGGTATTCCTGTTCCTGCAGAACTGGCGCGCCACGCTGATCCCGACCCTGGCCGTCCCCGTGTCGCTGATCGGTACCTTCGCCGGCCTGCAGCTGCTGGGTTACTCCATCAATACGCTGACGCTGTTCGGCATGGTGCTGGCCATCGGCATCGTGGTCGACGATGCCATCGTCGTGCTCGAGAACATCGAGCGCACCATGCACGAGCAGCACCTGCCGGCGCGCGAGGCGGCCATCAAGGCCATGCAGGAGGTCACCGAACCGGTGGTGGCCATCGTGCTGGTGCTGTGCGCGGTGTTCGTGCCCATCGCCTTCCTCGGCGGCCTCACCGGCGAGCTGTACCGGCAGTTTGCGATCACCATTTCGATCTCGGTGGTGCTCTCCGGCATCGTTGCGCTGACCATGACGCCGGCGCTGTGCGTGCTGATGCTGCGTCGGGAGCACAAGCAGACGCAGCGCTTCTTCCTGTGGTTCAACGATTTCTTCCAGCGCATGACGGGTCGCTACACCCATGGCGTCACCTTCTTCCTGAAGCGCTCCACGCTGGGTGTGCTGCTGTTCATCGGCATGGTGGTGGCCACCGGTGTGCTGTGGAAGGCGACGCCGAGCTCGCTGGTGCCGGACGAAGATCAGGGCTACTACATCGTCGCGGTGTATCTGCCCGACGGCGCCTCGCTGGAGCGCACCGACAAGATCGTCGCGCAGGTGATCGCGGCGGCCAGATCCAACCCGGACAACGAGCATGTCATCGCCTTCAGTGGCTTCGACTTCATCGGTGGCGGCTATCGCAACAATTCGGCCACCCTGTTCGTGGCGCAGAAGCACTGGGATGAGCGCAAGGGCAAGACCAGCGACTACGTCGGCGATCTGTACGCCAGGACTGCCGGCATCAAGGAAGCACTGGTGCTGGCGTTCGCGCCGCCGGCCATCTTCGGTCTCGGCAACACCGGCGGCTTCGAGCTGTATGTGCAGAACCGCGGCGAGGGTGGCAATGCCCGTCTGGTCGAGGGCATGCAGTCGCTGATCGGCGCCGCCGGCCAGAGCCCGGTGTTCAAGGGTGGCTACATCCAGACGCTGTGGCGGCCGAATTCGCCGCAGCTGTACGTGGACGTGGACCGCGATCGTGCCAAGGCACTGGGTGTGTCGTTGAGCGATGCGTTCACCACGCTGGCCGGCACGCTGGGCACCTACTATGTGAACGACTTCAACCGCTTCGGTCGCGTCTGGCAGGTGCTGGTCAGCGCCGACAGCCAGTATCGCAAGAGGCCGGACGACATCGGCCGCATGTACGTGAAGAGCTCGCGCGGCGAGATGGTGCCGCTGTCGGCGTTTGCCAAGGTGAGTTACAGCGCCGGTCCCGACACCATGGATCGCTACAACAACCTGCCGGCGGTGAAGCTGATCGGTTCCGCCGCGCCGGGCTATTCCAGCGGCCAGGCCATCGCCGAGGTGGAGCGGCTGGCCAGGCAGGTGTTGCCGGGCGACCTGAGTTTCGAATGGACGGGTTCCGCCTACCAGGAGAAGCAGGTGTCCAACGCCGCGGCCATCGCGCTGGTGCTGGCCGCCGTCATGGCCTTCCTGATCCTGGCCGCGCAGTACGAGAAGTGGACGCTGCCGTTCTCGGTGCTGCTGGCCATGCCCTTCGGTATTTTCGGCTCGTTGCTGGCAGTGTGGTTGCGTGGCTATACGAATGACGTGTACTTCCAGATCGGTCTGGTCACGCTGCTGGGTCTGGCGGCCAAGAACGCCATCCTGATCGTGGAGTTCGCGACGCAGAAGTATCGTCATGGCTATCCGGCGGCGGCAGCAGCGGTGGAGGCGGCACGCCTGCGTTTCCGTCCCATCGTCATGACCTCGCTGGCCTTCATCCTGGGCGTGACGCCGTTGGCGCTGTCCACGGGCGCAGGCGCGGGCGCGCGTACGTCGGCGGGTACGGGTGTGGTGGGCGGCATGCTCGCGGCCACCTTTCTGGCCATCTTCTTCGTGCCGCTGGCGTTCAAGATCATCACCAGCCGACGCATGAAGGCCACCGAAGCGGATCTCAAGCCGCCCGAAGAGAAGCCCGGCATCGGCGTCTGATGCGCAAGCCCGCCGCGGGTGTGCCGCGGCGGGACATGCCGGCGATCGCGGTGGTATGGTCGCACCGCGATCAACTCGGACACGTTTTTTGCGGGGGTATGCATGGAACGCAGGAGCTCGATTCCGGCTGCGCTTGTGGCCGGGGTGTTGGCGACGTGGCTGCTGGGCGCGGGGATGGCGCAAGGCGCCGATCTGCTGCAGCAGCCGCATGACAACTATGCCGGTGGCGTCGCCGGTTTCAGGGACATTCCCTACCAGGTGATCTCGGGCTACCACCCGCAGACTGCCGATCTCTACCTGCCGACCCGCGACAAGGCGCCGCATCCGGCCGTGGTGTACGTGCATGGTGGCGGCTGGGGGCTGGGTTCGCCGCGCATGGGCAGCAACGTCGCCATGCTGAGCAATCTGGCCGCGCGCGGCTTCGTCGTCATGGGCATCAACTACCGCTTCCACGGCGAAGCGAAATTCCCGGCGCAGATCCAGGATGTGAAGGCCGCGATCCGCTGGCTGCGCTCCAACGCTGCCGAATACGGTGTCGATACCGCACGCATCGGCATCTGGGGCGAATCGGCGGGCGGCTATCTCGCTGCCCTGGCAGGGACTTCCTGCGGCGTGGCGGCGTTGGAACCCAAGGCTGCTGCGGGCGGGCCTGGTCCCGGCGCTGCCGGGCCGGGGGCGACAGGTGCGGGCGCCGCCGGTGCCGCGCCACGGCCGGCCATGCCCGGGATGGTGACAGTGAACAGCGATCCGAAGCAGTCAGACTGCGTGCAGGCCGTGGTCGACTGGTATGGCCCGGTGGATTTTCCGAGCATGGACAAGCAGTCGCTGGCCGGTTCGATGCAGCACGCCGCGCCCACCAGCGCTGAGAGTCAGTTGCTGGGCTGCACGCTGGCGCAATGTCCGGCGGCTCTGGTGGCGTCGAGCAATCCCATCACCTACATCGACAACAGCGATCCGCCCTTCCTGATCATGCACGGAGACAGCGATCACTCGGTGCCGTCAGGTCAGAGCAGTGAATTGCAGCGCGCGCTGGCGACCAAGGGTGTGAAGGTGAGGCTGGTTCTGGAGCCCGGGCTGGATCATGGTTTCGCCGGCGCCAGCGATGCCAGGCTCAAGGAGATCTGGCAAGTGTCTTACGACTTTCTGGGCGCGACACTGGCTGGAAAATAAGCGCGGGCGCTTTGGTGCCAGGGATAAGGCGTGCCGCGGCGCATGCAGCCGCGGCACGCCCCGCCTTCAGCTGGCCTCGGGTTCGAGCTTGGCGTGCAGGGAAATCGTGGCGCCCTTGAACAGCCGCGACACCGGACAGTTGGCTTTGGCATCAGCCGCAATGGCCTGGAACTTCGCGTCGTCGATTTTCGCAATCCATGCTTCGGTTTCCAGGTGCACGGCGTTGATGGTCGGTGCACCGTCCACGGTTTCCAGCGATACCGTGGCCTGCGTGGCCAGGCGCTTGGGGATGAAGCCGGCCTTGCCCAGCGCGGCGCAGAGCGCCATGGTGAAGCAGCCGGCGTGCGCGGCCGCCAGCAGTTCCTCGGGGTTGGTGCCATGCGCATTCTCGAAGCGCGTGACGAACGAATAAGGCGTGTCTTTCAGCACGCCGCTGGGTGCTGCCAGCAGGCCGCTGCCCTGTTTCAGATCGCCATGCCAGACAGCCGATGCGGAACGCTTCATGGAGCTCTCCTGGTTCGCGAAGTAAGAACCAAAATCATCGGCTCGAACTGTGGTCGTTGCAATCACTGCCAGGCTGGCCGGGCAACAGTCCCTGCTCCAGCAGGCGCTGCTGTATCCCCTCGCCGGAGGGGCAGCTAAAATGCGCGGATGAGCACTCCAATCCGTTATGACGATCTGGTCGAGAGCACCGCGGCCGCCCTGCAGTACATCAGCTACTACCACCCGGCCGACTACATCCAGCATCTGGCACGCGCCTATGCGGCGGAGCAGAGCCCGGCGGCCAGGGACGCCATTGCCCAGATTCTGACCAATTCGCGCCTGTGCGCCGAGGGGCGCCGGCCGATCTGCCAGGACACGGGCATCGTCAATGTGTTCCTGAAGATCGGCATGGAGGTGCGCTGGGAAGGCTTTGGCGGCAAGTCGCTGGCGGATGCCATCAACGAGGGCGTGCGCCGCGGCTACCTGAACGGCGACAATGTGCTGCGCGCCTCGGTGCTGGATGATCCGCTGTTCGCCCGCAAGAACACGAAAGACAACACGCCGGCGGTGATCCACACCGAACTGGTGCCGGGCAGTGAGGTGGAAGTGACCGTGGCCGCCAAGGGCGGTGGCAGCGAGAACAAGTCCAAGTTCATCATGATGAATCCCAGCGACAACCTGGTGGACTGGGTGCTGAAGACCGTGCCCACCATGGGTGCGGGCTGGTGCCCGCCCGGCATGCTGGGCATCGGCGTGGGCGGCACGGCCGAGAAGGCCATGATGCTGGCCAAGGAAGTGTTGATGGAAGACATCGACATGTACGAGCTGCTCCAGCGCGGCGCGCAGAACAAGCTCGAGGAGCTGCGCATCGAGCTGTACGAGAAGGTGAACGCGCTGGGCATCGGTGCGCAGGGCCTGGGTGGCCTGACCACGGTGCTGGACGTGAAGATCAAGACCTATCCCACGCACGCGGCCTCCAAGCCGGTGGCGATGATTCCGAACTGCGCGGCCACACGCCATGCGCACTTCGTGCTCGATGGCAGCGGTCCGGCCTATCTGGAACCGCCCTCGCTGGATCTGTGGCCGAATGTGCACTGGGCGCCGGACTACAACCGGAGCCGGCGCGTGGATCTGAATGCATTGACCGCGGCCGAGGTCGCCAGCTGGAAGCCCGGCGATACGCTGCTGCTGAATGGCAGGATGCTCACCGGTCGCGATGCCGCCCACAAGCGCATCCAGGACATGCTCGCCAGGGGCGAGCCGCTGCCGGTGGATTTCAGGAACCGCGTCATCTATTACGTCGGTCCGGTCGATCCGGTGCGCGACGAGGTGATGGGCCCCGCCGGTCCGACCACGGCCACACGCATGGACAAGTTCACCGAGATGATGCTGGCGCAGACCGGCCTGATCGCCATGGTGGGCAAGGCCGAGCGCGGTCCGGTGGCCATCGAAGCCATCAAGAAGCACAAGAGCGCCTACCTGATGGCGGTGGGTGGCGCGGCCTACCTGGTGGCCAAGGCCATCAAGGCGGCCAGGGTGGTGGGCTTTGCCGATCTGGGCATGGAGGCCATCTACGAATTCGACGTACAGGACATGCCGGTCACCGTGGCCGTGGACGCCAGCGGCACCAGCGTGCACAACACCGGTCCGCGCGAGTGGCAGGCGAAGATCGGCAAGATTCCCGTGGCCACCGCATGAACGCTCCTTGCTTCACCGCTCGACCCTGTCCGTGTAACTGAGGGCGATCGTGCGTACCCGCAATCTCGACCTGAACCTGCTGCGAGCGCTGCAGGTGCTGCTGGCGGAGCGCAATGTCACGCGCGCCGCTGAAATCCTGCACCTGACGCAATCGGCGGTCAGCGGCATCCTGGCGCGCTTGCGTGCCAACTTCGATGATCCGCTGCTGGTGCCGGTGGGACGCGCGCTGGAGCCCACGCCGCTGGCGCGCGAATTGATCGAGCCGGTCAACGATCTGCTGGTGCGCATCGAAGCGCTGGTGGCGCTGCGCATGGATTTCGATCCGGCGCGGGACGTGCGCCATTTCAACATCGTGGCCTCCGAATACGCCTCCGATGTGGTGCTGGCGCCGGTGTTGCGCCGGCTGCATGTCGAGGCGCCGGCCGTCACCGTGTCGCTGCTGCAGCCCAGCCGTACGGTGCTGGCCGAACTCGACAATCCCGAAACCGATTTGCTGATCACGCTGCAGATGTATGCCTGCGCGGCGCATCCGGTCAGCCCGCTGTTCGAGGATTCGGACGTGGCCGTGGTGGCGATGGACAATGACGGGGTGGGCGAAACGCTGACGCTGGAGCAGTTCCTGGCGCTGGGGCAGGTGCACTACCAGGGCGCGCGTTACGGGCTGAGCATGTTCGAGACCTGGTCGCAGCAGCATCACATGGGGCCGCGGCGCGTCGAGGCGACGGTGGACAGCTTCCATCTGGTGCCGGCGTTGCTGGTAGGTACGCATCGCGTGGCCACGCTGCCGTCGCGGCTGGCGCAGCGCTACTGCCAGGAGTTGCCGCTGCGTATCGTGAAGCCGCTGTTCGACATTCCGCGCATGGTCGAGGTGCTGCAGTGGCATGGCAGCCGCGAACAGGACCCCGGCCATCGCTGGCTGCGCACGTTGATCGTCGCGGAGGCCGGGCGCCTGCCGGCGCTGGCCGATTCAGGGGCGGCCGATTAGGGCGTGTCGATGCGGGCATCGCCGTGTCCGATATGCGCATCGTGAAGTTTCATGTAAGTCTCCGCGTCGGGGGCCGCCATTGTCCGCGCGGCGTGCTCCAATGCGCGTCGATAACAGCTCCGCGTACGGAGCAGGGGAGTCAAGCGTGAAGACAAGAGCCACGATCATTCTTTGCGAGCTGGTGGGTCTGGCGGCCCTCGGCGCAGCCGCCGCACAGACGCCGGCGCCCGCCGCGGGCGCCGGAGCGCCGCAGGCTGCAACCAGCACCGATGCCACCCGTCTGCCGGGTGACAACCCGCCGCGCAGCGGCGGAATGGGTCCGCCGCCGGGCGGCGCACCGGGCGGTGGTCCGGGCGGAGCCGGTGGTCCACAGCAGGGTGCGAACGGCAAGCCGCCGCAGGAGCCGGGCAGCGATGCGCCGAGCCCGACGCTCGAGGTGGCGCTGGAGGCCGCGCAGGCCGCGCTCGCCGCCTGCAAGAGCGATGGTTACAACGTTGGCGTTGCGGTGATCGATTCCTCCGGTCAACCGCGCGTGGCGCTGGCGGCGGACAAGGCCACGGGTGGCCACGTGTACACGGCCGTCCGCAAGGGTCTGGCCGCGGTGGCGTTCAAGGTGCCCACCTCGGAAGTCGCCAGGCAACTGGCTGCCGACAAGAACCAGGCATCGCTGGTGAAGCCCAACATGGCGACCATGGCGGGAGCCGTGCCGTTGATGACGGCCTCGGGTGAGCTGCTGGGCGCCATCGGCGCCAGCGGTGCATCCAGCCAGCAGGACGAGAAGTGCGCCGCGGCCGGCGCTGCCAAGGTCAAGGCCAAGCTGAAGTAAGTTTCACCTCGGCACACGGCGGCGTGGGAGCGCAAGCTCCCACGCTCCCGCGCCCATGCCCCGGGCTGGCAGCGTAGACTTGCGCGCCATGTCCACTCCAATCCTGAAGCTGATTTCCTCCATGGCCACGCGCGAGCTGCTGGCCGAATTGTCGGCCCGGTTCACGCGCGCCAGCGGCCTTGCCGTCGCCAATGAGGCCGCCGGTGGCGTCGACGTGGCCAGGCGTGTGCAGGCCGGCGAGGCCGTCGACGTGGTGGTCCTGGCCAGCAATGCCGTCGACAAGCTGATCGACACCGGCGCCCTGCTGGCGGGCCGTATCGACCTGGCGAAATCCGGTGTGGCCGTGGCGGTGCGTGCCGGCGCGCCGCGCCCGGACATCGGCACGGAAGAGGGCGTGAAGCAGGCGGTGCTGGCCGCGCCGACGCTGAGCTATTCCACCGGCCCGAGCGGCGTGTATCTGGAAAAGCTGTTCGAACGCTGGGGCATCCTGCAGCTGATCCGCCCGCGCATCGTGGTGCCGCCGCCGGGCGTGCCGGTGGGTACGCTGGTGGCCAGGGGTGATTGCGAACTGGGTTTCCAGCAGCTCAGCGAGCTGCAGAGTCTTGCCGGTATCGACGTGATCGGTGCGCTGCCCGATGCCATCCAGACCATCACCACCTTCTCCGGTGGCATCAGCGCGCGCTGCACGCGGCTGGATGCGGCGCGCGCGCTGCTGAACTTCATGGCCGCGCCGGCCAGTGCAGCCATCAAGCAGAAGTTCGGCATGGAGCCGGCCTGATTCGGCATGGAGCCGGCCTGAGGAGCGGCTTGCGCGCTACCGGCGTCGCGGCCAGGCCAGTGGCTGGCCATTGGCGGTGATCCAGATCGGGGTGGCGTCGACACTGAGCGTCAGCGCGCCGGGATAGGGGCGATCGCGCGGCGCTTCGGCCGCGCTGTGCCGCCCGGGCGCCCGCGAGCATCAAGCCAAACCACATCAACCCCAAGAATTTTTCAGGCATGTGGGCCTGCTTCCAGGTGCTTCCGGAACCGCGCCAACACTGTAACCGCCCTTGAAGCATGCGCTACCCGCGGCGTCCGGTTTCCAGAATGTGCGTCGCCCGGAACCCGTAACTGCTTGTTTTCCGGACACCTGGCCGCTGCCCGCGCCGTCTTGTGCCCGCGCCGGCGCCCGCCGTTCCGCGGGCATGGATATATAACAGCGGTAATGTGGATGTAGCGAACAGTTCACTTTACAAACGATAGGGGTCGTGTATGATGGCCTCCATGGGTTGAGACGGACGCCAGTCCGGAGCAGCCCAAAAAGTCGCGGAACAAGACCCCCCCGTTTCCGCGCAATACCTCAAAGCCCCGCTCTGCGGGGCTTTTTTTTGCACCTTCCTGGGGGGGCGTCACAGACGCGCTGCACAGCCGCTGGGCATTTGCCCGAAGCGTTGATTTTTCGGGCAATATCATCGTCATTCGAACGCCGCCAAAGAGCTGTTCATGTCGATCCATGTCGCGCTGAATCACGTTACGCACTATCGCTACGACCGCCCGATCCGCCTGGGTCCGCAGATCGTGCGGCTGCGGCCCGCGCCGCATTGCCGGACACGCATCCTGTCGTACTCGCAGCGCATCGATCCGGCCGAGCACTTCATCAACTGGCAGCAGGACCCACAGTCCAACTACCAGGCGCGGCTGGTGTTCCCGGAGCCGACGCGCGAGTTCCGCGTGGAGATCGATCTGGTCGCCGAGATGGCGGTATTCAATCCCTTCGATTTCTTCCTGACGCCGGCTGCCGAGAATGTGCCGTTCAGTTACGAGCTGACGGATGCGCGCGGACTTGCGCCGTACATGATCCGTCTGCCGCTGACGCCGCGCTTCGATGCCTATGTGAAGAGCATCGGCCGCAAGCCGAAACGCACCATCGATTTCCTGGTCGAACTCAATCAGAAGCTGTCGCAGGACGTGCGCTACCTGATCCGCATGGAGCCGGGTGTGCAGACTCCGGAGCAGACGCTGGAGCTCGCGTCGGGCTCGTGCCGCGATTCCGCGTGGCTGCTGGTGCAGGTGCTGCGCCACCTGGGTCTGGCCGCGCGCTTCGTGTCGGGCTATCTGATCCAGCTCACGCCCGATGTGAAATCCCTGGACGGTCCGTCGGGGCCGGCCGCCGATTTCACCGACCTGCATGCCTGGTGCGAGGTGTATCTGCCGGGCGCCGGCTGGATCGGCCTGGATCCCACCTCCGGTCTGCTGGCCGGCGAGGGCCATATTCCGCTGGCCTGCACGCCGGCGCCGGCTACCGCTGCACCCGTCAGCGGTGCGCTCGAGAAGTGCGAGGTCGAGTTCGAGCATCGCATGAAGGTGGAGCGCGTCTGGGAAGCGCCGCGCGTCACCAAGCCCTACACGCCGGAGCAGTGGGCGCAGATCGAAAGACTCGGCGCCATCATCGATGGCGATCTGAAGAGTGGCGACGTGCGTCTGACCATGGGTGGCGAGCCCACCTTCGTATCGGTGGACGATCCGGACGGCGCCGAGTGGAACACCGCGGCACTGGGACCGAACAAGCGCCGGCTGGCCGCCGAGCTGTATCACAAGCTGCGCGAGCAGTACGCGCCGCAGGGGCTGACGCATTTCGGCCAGGGCAAGTGGTATCCGGGCGAGCAGCTGCCGCGCTGGTCGCTGAACTGCTTCTGGCGCGCCGATGGCGAACCCATCTGGAACGATCGCGCGCTGATCGCGGATGAGAAGCGCGATTACGGCATCAGCCCGGAGCAGGCCGGCCAGTTCCTGGCCGGCGTGGCCGAGAAGCTGGCGCTGGATCCGAAGTTCGTGTTTCCGACCTATGAGGATGTCTTCTACTACCTGTGGCGCGAGCGGCGCCTGCCCGGCAACGTCGATCCCTTCGATTCGCGTCTCGCCGACCCGCAGGAGCGTGAGCGGCTGATGAAGGTGTTCACGCAGGGGCTGGATCACGTGGTTGGCCACGTGCTGCCCATCATGCGCGATCCATCCGGCAGCCACTGGCAGAGCGGTCCGTGGTTCCTGCGCAGCGAGCGCTGCTACCTGCTGCCGGGCGATTCGCCGGTGGGGTATCGATTGCCACTGGACTCGCAGCCCTGGGTGAGCGAGGGCGACTACCCCTACATCAATCCGCCGGACACCATGGAACAGCTGCCGCCGCTGCCGCGTTCGGCCGAGTTGCGCCAGCAGCTGCGCGGTTACGTGGATCCGCGCGAGGCGGAGCTGGCCGAGGCGCTGCGCAACGCGCGCGGCCGCAATGCCGCCGCGCGCCGCGCGCGCCAGCTGGCCGAGGAGCTCAAGCAGCGCGCCGCCGCGCAGCCGCAGCCGCTGCATGGCGAGTCGGCACACTGGATCACGCGCACCGCCATGTGCGCCGAGGTGCGCAACGGCGTGCTGTACATCTTCATGCCGCCGACGCCGACCACCGAGGATTACCTGCAGATCGTCGCAGCGGTGGAAGCCACCGCTGCGCAGCTGAAGCTGCCGGTGATCATGGAGGGCTACGAGCCGCCGCGCGACGCGCGCCTGAAACAGTTCCGTGTCACCCCGGACCCGGGCGTCATCGAGGTCAACATCCATCCGGCCTCGAACTGGAAGGAGCTCGCCGAGCGCACCACGCATCTGTACGACGTGGCGCGCGAGACGCGGCTGTCCACCGAGAAGTTCATGATCGATGGCCGCCACACCGGCACCGGCGGCGGCAACCACTTCGTGCTCGGCGGCGCAACCCCGGCGGATTCGCCCTTCCTGCGCCGGCCCGACGTGCTGGGCAGCATGCTGTCCTACTGGCACAACCACCCGTCGCTGTCCTATCTTTTCTCGGGGCTGTTCATCGGTCCGACCTCGCAGGCGCCGCGTGTCGACGAGGCGCGCAACGATTCGCTGTACGAGCTGGAGATCGCGCTCAAGCGCATGCCGGCCGAAGGCGGTCATGTGCCGCCGTGGCTGACGGACCGGCTGCTGCGCAACCTGCTGATCGACGTCAGCGGCAATACGCACCGTTCCGAGTTCTGCATCGACAAACTTTATTCGCCCGACGGTCCCACCGGCCGTCTGGGCCTGCTGGAGTTCCGCGGCTTCGAGATGCCGCCGCATGCGCAGATGAGCCTGGCGCAGCAGCTGCTGCTGCGCTCGCTGGTGGCGCGTTTCTGGCGCGAGCCCTACCAGCCGCCACGGCTGGCGCGCTGGGGCACCGAGCTGCATGACCGCTTCATGCTGCCGTACTTCGTCGAGCAGGATCTCAACGACGTGATCAGCGAGCAGCGCGAGGCGGGCTTTGCCTTCGCGCCCGAGTGGTTCGCGCCGCATCTGGCCTTCCGCTTCCCGAAGTACGGCGACTTCGCCACGCTGGGCATGGAGCTGGAACTGCGCCAGGCGCTGGAGCCCTGGCATGTCATGGGCGAGGAGGGTGCTGCCGGTGGCGCCGTGCGTTATGTGGACTCTTCGCTGGAGCGCGTGCAGGTAAAGGTCACGGGCCTCGCGCCGGATCGCTATGCCGTCACCTGCAATGGCCGTCGTGTGCCGCTGCGGCCCACCGGCCGCGTCGGTGAATACGTGGCCGGCGTGCGCTACCGCGCCTGGCAGCCGGCCTCGGCCCTGCATCCGCATATCGGCGTGCACGCACCGCTGCGCTTCGATCTGCTGGACTCCTGGATGAGCCGCTCCATGGGTGGCTGCCAGTACCACGTGGCGCATCCGGGCGGGCGCAACTACAGCACCTTCCCGGTCAATTCCTATGAGGCCGAGAGCCGGCGCCTGGCGCGCTTCTTCCGGATGGGCCACACGCCGGGTCGCATGAGCGTGCCGCCGGAGTCGCCGAGTCTGGAGTTTCCGTTTACTCTCGATCTTCGTACGGTGGGGTGAGCGCAGAGTTGGCGATGGCGGCAAACCGATTGGAACTGTATCCAGGCAGTCCACAGCGCTATGACGAGCTGCTGGCCGCGGATGGCACGGTGCGCGCTCACTGGCAGCCGCTGCTGGCGCATCTGGCCGGCGGCGGCGCCGAGGCCATGCGCAAGAGCGTGGAGCTGACGCGCCGCCTGGTCATCGAGAACGGCGTCACCTACAACGTCTACGCCGATCCACAGGGCAAGGACCGTCCCTGGCTGCTCGATCCGCTGCCGCTGCTGATGGCAGCCGACGAATGGGCGGTGATCGAGCGCGGCGTGGCGCAGCGCGCCCACCTGCTCAACGCCATGCTGGGCGATCTGTATGGCGCGCAGCGTCTGCTGCGTGAGGGCGCGGTGCCGGCGGAGCTGGTGTTCGGTCATCCCAACTACCTGTGGGCTGCGCAGGGCATGCGTCCGGCCGACGGCACCTGGCTGCAGGTGCACGCCGTGGATCTGGCGCGCGCGCCCGATGGCCGCTGGTGGGTGCTGAACGATCGTACCCAGACGCCGTCTGGTCCCGGCTATGCGCTGGAGAACCGCCAGATCGTCAGCCGTGTGTTCCCCGGTCTGGTCGACGATCTGCAGGTGCGGCCGCTGCATGGCTTCTTCCATGCGCTGCGCGAGGCGCTGCTGCGCATGACCGACGACGGCGCCGCGCCGCTGGCCGTGGTGCTGACGCCCGGTCCCTTCAACGAAACCTACTTCGAGCACGCCTACCTGGCGCGCCAGCTGGGTCTGCCGCTGGTGCAGGGCCAGGATCTGACCGTGCGCGGCGATACCGTCTACATGAAGACGCTGGCGGGCCTGCGGCGCGTGCACGCCATCCTGCGCCGCCTGGACGACGACTTCTGCGATCCGCTGGAGCTGCGCGCCGATTCGGCGCTGGGCGTGCCGGGCCTGCTGGCCGCGGCGCGTGCCGGTCGCGTGCGGCTGGCCAATGCGCTGGGCAGCGGCGTGCTCGAGTCGGCCGGCTGGCTGGGCTTCCTGCCGGGCGCCTCGCGCGTGCTGCTGGGTGAATCGCTGCTGCTGCCCTCGCTGGCCAGCTGGTGGTGCGGTGAGCAGCCGGCGCTGGAGTACGTACTCGCCAATCTCGAACGGCTGGTCATCAAGCCGGCCTATCCGAACCAGCGCTTCGAGCCGGTGTTCGGTCGCGATCTGCAGCCGGCCGCGCGCGCCGAGCTGGTGGCGCGCCTCAAGGCGCGGCCCTATGCCTACGTGGCGCAGGAGCGGGTGTCGCTGTCGCAGGTGCCGGTATGCCGTGTGGGGCCGGGCCTGAAGCTCGGTCCGCGCGCGCTCAGCCTGCGCGTGTATGCCGTGGCCACGCCCGACGGTTACCGGGTGATGCCCGGGGGCCTGGCGCGCATCACGGCCGAGGGTGTCATGGACGTGGTGTCCAACCAGCGCGGCGGCGGCAGCAAGGATGTGTGGGTGCTGGGCGACTCCGATCCGGAAGCCACCACCAGCACCATGGCGCTGGCCACGGTGCCGCGCCTGTTCCGTCACGACGATCTGCCCTCGCAGCTGGTGGAGAACCTGTACTGGCTGGGCCGCTACTCCGAGCGCTGCGAGGACAAGGCGCGGCTGCTGCGCGCCACGCTGGCCATGCGCACCGATCGCGCCGTGTGGCGTCTGGCGCGCGAGCTGTGCGTGAAGTTCGGCGTGCTGGGCGAGCAGGGCGATGCGGCCACCGATCTGTACGATGAGCAGCGCACCTGGGGTCTGGCTGCGGATCTGTCGCGCCTGGGCTGGGCGGCCACGCAGTCGCGCAGCCGCCTGTCGGTGGAGCACTGGCGCTCCATCACGCTGCTGCAGCGGCAATTCCATGAAGCCGGCGCCACGCGCATCGACGCCGGTGAGACGCTCGACCGGCTGCTGTTGTCGATGACGGCGCTGTCGGGCTTCGCGCTCGACGACATGACGCAGGATCAGGGCTGGCGCGTGCTGATGATCGGCCGCCGGCTGGAGCGCATCCAGTTCCTGTGCGAACTGCTCAGCGGGCTGCTCGAACGCGAGCGCGGTCCGCAGCGCGGCGCGCTGGAGTGGCTGCTGGATGTGTGTTCGAGCAGCATCACCTATCGCACGCGCTACATGGCCACGCCGCAGCTGGGCGCGGTGCTGCAGCTGGTGGCGTTCGACGACAGCAATCCGCGCGGCGTGAGTTTTCAGTGCGGCGAACTGCAGAAGGCCAGCGCCGAACTCGCACAGGCGCTGGGTCAACCCTTCGAAGACGTGATCGAGGCGCCGCTGGCGCAGCTGCGCGCCTGCGAGCTGGCGCGCATCGACGGCCGCAGCGAGCTGGCCATCGAACAGCGCCAGCGCTTCGCCGCCGCGCTGATTGCGCTCGACGGGGCCACCGTGCGTTGCTCCGACCGGCTCAGCCAGCGGCATTTCTCGCATGTGGATGGCAGCCTGCAGACGGTGGCGGTATGAGCGCGCCGCTGACCTACGAGGTGCGCCACAGCACCCGCTACAACTACGGTGGCGAGGTGGCGCATGCCCATCAGCTGCTGCATCTGACGCCGCGCGAGACGCCCACGCAGCACACCGAAGGACACGCCATCCTGGTGCGGCCGGTGGCACTGCTGCGCGCCACGCACGAGGATGCCTTCGGCAATGCGGTGACGCGTCTGGAGCTGGATCGCCCGCATCGCGAGCTGGAGATCATCGCTTCGATGCGCGTGCGCGTGAGTCCGCCGCCGTTCATCGACGCGGCCGCGACGCTGCCCTGGGAAGAGGTGGCTGCGCAGCTGCGCTACCAGCCCGAGCCCTGTCCGGCCGAACAGCTCGATGCCCTGCGCTTTCGCTGGGCCTCCCCCTACGTGCCGGTGAAGGCGGTGTTCGCCGCCTACGCGCGCGAGTGCTTTGCCGCGGGCGCGCCGCTGCTGGCATGCGCCGAGAAGCTGATGCACCGCATTCACCACGATTTCCGCTACGTGCCCGGCGCCACGCAGATCTCCACGCCGCTGCTCGAGGTGCTGGCCGGCCGTGAAGGCGTCTGCCAGGACTTCGCGCATGTGATGATCGCGGCCCTGCGCTCGCTGGGTCTGGCCGCGCGCTATGTCAGCGGCTATCTGCGCACGCGCCCGCCCGAGGGCGAGCCGGGGCGCATCGGCGCCGATGCCTCGCACGCCTGGGTGTCGGTGTACGTGCCGCCGCTCGGCTGGGTGGATCTGGATCCCACCAACAACCTGCGTGTGGCGCAGGAACATGTGGTGCTGGCCTGGGGACGCGACTTCGGCGATGTCTCGCCGCTGCGTGGTGTGCTGCTGGGCGGTGGCTCGCATCAGCTGACCGTCGGTGTGTCGGTCACGGAAGCCGTCGACGACATCGAACCATGACGGCATGAACACCGAGGCGATCACTGTCCACTGGCAGCTGCGCGCCGCACGCACCCCCGAGCTGATCGAGGCGCTGGCGCAGGCCGGTGCGCCGGTGAGCGAGGTGGCGCCGCGCGTGCTCTTCTGCAGCGACTTCGTGGCCGACACGCTGGCGCGCGACGCCGAGCTGCGCGCTGCGCTGGCGGCGGGCGACTGGGCGCAACGCAGCACCGTGGCGCCGGTGCCGCAGGCGCCGGCAACGGGCGCTGGCGCCGCGGCCGACGACGCGGCATTCATGGCGCTGCTGCGCCGCTGGCGCAACGCCGAGCTCGCGCGCATCGCCTGGCGCGATCTGGCCGGCTGGGATGCGCTGCCGGCCACGCTGGCGCAGCTCACCGAAGTCGCCAATCTCGCGGTGCGCGCCGCCCACGACTTCGCCTGGCGCACACTGACGCAGCGCTACGGCATCCCGCGCTCACCGAACGGCGCTCTGCAGCAGCTCATCGTCGTGGGCATGGGCAAGCTCGGCGGCGGCGAGCTGAACTTCTCCTCCGACATCGATCTGATCCTGCTGTTTCCCGAGCATGGCGACACCGACGGCGAGCGCAGCATCGACAATGTGGATTTCTTCACGCGCCTGGGCCAGCAGCTGATCCGCCTGCTCGATACGCGCACGCCCGATGGCTTCGTGTTCCGGGTCGACATGCGGCTGCGGCCCTTCGGCGACAGCGGTCCGCTGGTGGCCAGCAGCGCCTCGCTGGAGGATTACCTGCAGCTGCATGGCCGCGACTGGGAACGCTATGCCTGGGTGAAGGCGCGGGCGCTGACCGGCGCCGAGCAATATGCCGAGCTGTATCGTCAGGCGGTGCGGCCCTTCGTGTACCGGCGTTACCTGGACTTCGGTGTGTTCGAGTCGCTGCGCGAGATGAAGGGGCTGATCGAACGCGAGGTGGCGCGGCGCGAGCTGGCCGACAACGTGAAGCTCGGGCCGGGCGGCATCCGCGAGATCGAGTTCATCGTGCAGGCCTTCCAGCTGGTGCGCGGTGGTCAGGATCCGCGGCTGCAGAACCAGGCGCTGCAGCAGGTGCTGCCGCAGCTGTGTGGTGCGCGCCTGCTGCCGACTGCCGCCTGCAACGAACTGCGCGCCGCCTACGAATTCCTGCGCCGGCTCGAGAACCGCCTGCAGATGCTGGATGATGCCCAGACCCACGATCTGCCCGAGGAGGCCGCGGCGCGTCTGCGCCTCTGCGTCGCCATGGATTGCGCCGACTGGTCCGCGCTGCTGGCGCAGCTGGAGGCGCATCGCACACGCGTGGCGGCGCATTTCAAGGCCGTGGTCTTTGCGCAGCTCGATCCGGATGCGGCGCCGGCGGCCACCCTGCTGGGCAGCTGGCCGGATGCGCAGGCCACGGCCAGTGCGCTGGAACCCACGCTGGCGGCGCTGGGCTACGCAGATCCGGCCGCTGATGCACGCCTGCTGCAGGATCTGGCCAGCTCGATCCTGCTGCGGCGGCTCGACGAGATCGGCCGCCGCCGCTTCGTGGCGCTGGTGCCGGTGCTGGTGCAGGAAGCCTCCCGGGCGCGCGAGCCCGGCATGGTGCTGCGCCGGCTGCTGCGCGTGCTGGAGGCCATCGGTGCGCGCTCGGCGTATTTCGCGCTGCTGCTGGAGCATGGCGGTGCGCGCCGCCGGCTGGTGCAGCTCGCGGCGCATGGCGATTTCCTGACCGAGCAGGTGGCGGCCTATCCGCTGCTGCTCGATGAACTGCTGGACGAGGAGGCGCTGGCGGAGCTGCCGACGCGCGCGCAGCTGGCCGCCGAGCTGGAGCAGCGGCTGGCGCGCGTGGACGCCGATGATGAGGAGCGCCAGGTGGAGCAACTGCGGCACTTCCAGCGAGCCGCGCTGTTCCGGCTGGCGGTGGCCGATCTGTCCAGCAAGCTGCCGCTGATGCAGGTGAGCGACCGGCTCACCGAGGTGGCCGAACTCATCCTGGAGCAGGCACTGCGCCTGAACCGGGACTACCTGGGCCGGCAACTGGGCCTGCCCATGTGTGGCAGCGGCGTGCAGCGCCGCGAGGTGCGTATCTGCGCCGTGGGCTACGGCAAGCTCGGGGGCTACGAGCTGGGTTATTCCTCGGACCTGGATCTGGTGTTCCTGCACGACTCCAGTGGCGAGCAGCAGGAGACCAGCGGCGCGCGCCAGCTGGAGAACCAGGTGTTCTTCGTGCGCTTCGTGCAGCGCCTGGTGCATCTGCTGACCATGCAATCCAGCGCCGGCCGCATGTACGAGGTGGACATGCGGCTGCGCCCCTCCGGCAAGGGCGGCATGCTGATCACGCACATCGATGCCTTCCGCGAATACCAGCGGCGCGAGGCCTGGACCTGGGAGCATCAGGCCCTGCTGCATGCGCGCGCCGTGGCCGGCGACGCCGGTTTGCGGCTGCGCTTCGAGGCGGTGCGCGAGCAGGTGCTGCGCGAGGATGTGCGCCGCGACACGCTGCGCGAGGAAGTGCGGCACATGCGCCAGCGCATGCGTGATGAACTCTCGCGTGCCAGGGCCGGCGAGTTCGACCTGAAGCAGGATCCGGGCGGCATCGCCGACATCGAATTCCTGGCCCAGTACTGGGCGCTGCGCTGGGCGGCCGAGTACCCGCCGGTGGCGCTGTTCTCGGACACCATCCGCCAGCTCGAATCGGTGGCCTCGGCCAACCTGGTGCCGCAGGAGCAGATCGATGTGCTGACCGCGGCCTACCGCTCCTACCGCGCCTTCCAGCACCGCCGCGCGCTCGATGGGCTGGGGCCGGTGGTCGCGGCCAGCGAATTCATCCCGGAACGCCATGCCGTGACGGTGCTCTGGGAGCAGACGATGGCGGTATAATGCCGGCCATGCCCAAGCCCCAGACGCAGATTCCGGCCAACGCCCAGAATCAGTACGAAGTCAGCGCGCAGGATCTGCCGCTGTCCTGCCCCACGCCGCAGATGTCGCTGTGGAACTCGCATCCGCGCGTGTACCTGCCGATCGAGCAGAGCGGCTGGGCCAAGTGCCCCTACTGCGGCGCCGAATACACGCTGAAGCGTTGATCACCGCCGTGACCGCGCGCGGCTGACCGCATGTCGCACTCCGCTGCACCGGCCGCATCGCCCCACCAGGTCATTTGCACCAAGTGGGGCAGCAAGTTTCCGGCCGATGACGTCAACACCCTGTATCGCATGGTGCGCCGCTCGCTGAGCGGCGAGCTGGCGTTCTGGTGTGTCACCGATGACCCGCGTGGCCTGCTACCGGAAATCCGGCCGCTGGCGCTGCCGCCGGTGCCGGTGGTCGGGCATCGCAACGACCATGGCTGGCGCAAGCTGGCGCTGTTCGCACCCACGCTGGGTGGACCGGTGGGCGACACGCTGTACCTGGATCTGGATGTGGCGCTGACCGCGCCGCTGGAACCCTTCTTCGAACGTGCCGGCCCATTCTGCATCATCAAGGACTACCGGCCGCTGCGCTTGCGCAACCACTACACCGGCAACTCCTCGGTGTTCCGCTATCGCCCGGAGAACTTCAGCACGCTGTACGCGCGCATCGAGGCGTTGGGCACGAACATCATGACCCGCTATCGCAACGAGCAGGAGTTCCTCTCCGACTTCGTGCGTCAGCGCGGCGAACTCGCATACTGGCCGCGGCAGTGGTGCGTGAGTTTCAAGCACGACTGCGTGCGGCCGCTGCCGCTGGGTCTGTGGAGCACGCCGCGCCTGCCGCCGGGAGCCAAGGTGGTGGTGTTCCACGGCAATCCCAAGCCCGGCGATGCCGTCGCCGGCATCGGTTCCAAGTGGTATCGGCCGTTGCGGCCGGCTCCCTGGCTCACGCAGTACCTGGGCGGATGACGCGCGTCTGGCCGGTGGGTCGTGAGGTGGTCCGCCAGCCGATTCCCGGCGGCGCACTGCTGTTCGACAGCCAGCGCATCCCCAACGCCGGCGCCGACTGGCTCGACCCGCAATGGTGGCAGCAGCGTGGCACGCTGGACACCCCTGAGGGGGGCCGCGGCAGTGCCTGGTTCATCGACGCCGATGGCCGGCAGATGGTGTTGCGTCACTACCGGCGTGGCGGATTGATTGCCCGCATCAGCCAGGATCGCTACCTGTGGTGGGGCGAGGCTTTCACCCGTTCCTTCCATGAATGGAATCTGCTGTACCAGCTGCGCCAGGCCGGACTGCCGGTGCCGGTGCCGCTGGCGGCGCGCTACCTGCGCAGCGGCCGCACCTACAGCGCCGCGCTGCTGATCGAGCGCATCCCCGCCACGCGCTCACTGGCCGCGCTGCTGGCATCGAATCCGCAGCCGCATGCGCTGTGGGTCAGCGTCGGCCGCTGCCTCGCGCGCTTTCATCGCGGCGGCGTGTATCACGCCGATCTCAACGCCCACAACGTGCTGTGCGGCGCTGCGGGCGCGGTGTCCCTCATCGACTTCGATCGCGGTGCGCTGCGCCGTCCCGGTCTGTGGCGCGACGCCAATCTGGTGCGGCTGCGCCGTTCGCTGGAGAAGCTGGCGCTGGGCTGGCCGGCCGATCGCTTCGGTGACACCGACTGGCTGGCCTTGCTGGCGGGCTACTTCGCCGGCGACGATGCCGCGCAAGACCGACCCCCACAAGACTGACCTTCAGGAGCGCCAAGGCGCATGCGGCGCATCTACTCACTGCTGATTGCCCTGGTGCTGCCCTTCGCGCTGGCGCTGGTGGCCTGGCGCGGGCTGCGGGTGCGCGGCTACTGGAGCGGTGGCTGGGCGCGGCTGGGCGCGGGCCGCACCCTGCCGCAGCCGGGCACGCTCTGGGTGCATGCCGTTTCAGTGGGCGAGGTGCAGGCGGCTGCGCCGCTGGTGAGTCTGCTGCAGGCCCGGCATCCCGGGCGGGCGCTGCTGCTGACTACGGCCACGCCGGCCGGCAAGGAGCGCGCGCGCCAGCTGTTCGGCGGCCAGGTCGAGATCCGTTATGCACCCTACGATCTGGGCTGCCTCGTGCGCCGCGCCCTGCGTCGCATCCGTCCGGCCCTGTGCGTGGTCATGGAGAGCGAGCTGTGGCCCAACCTGTACCACGAGTGCGCCCGCGCCCAGGTGCCGCTGCTGCTGGCCAGTGCGCGCCTGTCGGAGCGCAGTGCGCGCCGTCTGGGCCGCTTTCCCGGATTGCTGCGCGCAGCGCTGGCAAGCCACGTCAGTGTTGCGGCCCAGAGCAGTGCCGATGCGCAGCGTTTCGCGGCGCTGGGCGTGCCGCAGCAGCGCATCCTGATCAGCGGCAACATCAAGTTCGATCGCGAGCTGCCGGCGCACTGGCAGGCGCGCGGTGCACAGTTGCGTGCCGATTACGCCGGTACGCGGCCGGTGTGGGTGGCGGGCAGCACGCATCCGGGCGAGGAGACGCTGTTGCTGCAGGCCCAGCGTGCCTTGCAGGCCGGGGGGCTTGATCCGTTGCTGGTGATTGCACCCCGGCACAGCAAGCGCTTCACGGAGGTGGCCACGCTGCTGGAGAGCGGCGGCTGGCGCTATGTGCGTCGTTCAGTCGGCACCACGCGCGCCGATGCCGAGGTGCTGTTGCTCGACACCCTGGGCGAGCTGATGGATTTCTATGCGGCCGCGGATGTGGCCTTCGTCGGCGGCAGTCTGGTGCCCGTGGGGGGGCACAACCTGCTCGAACCGGCGCAGCTGGGCCTGCCGGTGCTGGCCGGGCCCCATCAGCACAATGGGCCGGACAGCGCGCGCTGGCTGCGTGAGGCTGGTGCTTTGGTGGTGGTCGAAGATGCGGCCCAGGTGGCTGCGGCCGTCGGTGGGTGGCTGCGCGATGCGCCGTCGCGCAGCCGGGTGGGGCTGGCGGGCAGCGCCGCGGTGGCTGCCCACCGTGGCGCTGCGCTGCAGATTGCCGGACTGGTCGAGCGGCTTATTGAGCGCCCGGCGTCGCCGGCGTATTAGCCGCGTCCGGTGAGGCGTCCGGGGTTTCCGAGGCCGTCTCGGTCAGCCAGCCATTGATCTGCTCCAGCGTAGTGCGATCCAGGTTGCCGGCCGCCAGACGCAACTCGATGATGTTGTTCAGGTAGCTGTATTTGGCCGATGCGTAGCTGGTTTCGGCAGCCACCAGGCTCTGGCGCGCGGTCAGCACGTCCAGCGCCGTCTTGGTGCCCACGTCATAACCGGCCTCGGTGGCCTGCAGCGCGACGCGGTTGGATTCCACGGCCTGCTTCAGCGCCTGCACCTGCGCGATCTGGCTGATCACACCCTGGTAGGCATCGCGCGCCTGCTGCTCGGTGGAGCGCGAGGTGCGCTCCAGCGCTGCCTGCGCCGCCTTGTAGGTGTAGTTGGCCTGACGCACCTTGGACTGCGTGGCGCCGGCCGTGAAGATCGGCACTGTCACGCCCACCGACCAGGTGATGTCCTGGGTGTTCACGACGGATTGTGAAACGCTGTTGTTGCGATCGCCGTCCAGATCCCAGTTGCGGCTGGCCGCCACCGTGATGGAGGGCAGGTGGCCACCGAAAGCGCTCAGATAGCTGTCATGCGAGATCTCCGCCGACATGCGGCTGGCGATCAGGCTGGCGTTCTGGCTCATGGCGGTGCTGACCCAGGAATCCTCGCTGGCCGGATCGGGCGTCAGCAGCGGCATGTCGTTGCCGGGCGCGGAGAGCTTGTCGTACTTGCGCGTGGTCACGGCGCGCAGCTGTTCCTGCGCACTGGAGAGCGAGCGGCGCGCGGCAATCACGGCGGCAGCGGTGCTGTCGCGCGAGGCGCGGGCGCTCTGTACGTCGGTGACGGCGATCAGGCCCACTTCGAAACGGCGCTCGGCCTGCTCCAGCTGGCGCGCCACGGACTGCAGCGCGCTTTGCTGCGAGGTGAGGTTGTCTTCGGCGTAGAGCACCGCGAAATACAGCGTGGCGACGCGCTGGATCAGATCCTGCCTGGCGGCGGCGTAGTCCGCTTCGCCCTGCGCGACGGTGGCGTTGGCCGCCTTCAGCGCGATCCAGTTGCTCCACTGGAACAGGTTGACCTGCAGCCCCACCGTGCCGATGGCGCTGGATTGCGTGGTGCCCTCATGCTGCACGCCGCTCCAGTCCTTGCTGGCATACACGTCGAGCGGCAGCATGTTCAGGATGGCCTGCGTCTTGGTCTCGCGCGTGGCCATGTGGGTTGCAGAAGCCTGCTGCATGGTGGGATCCGCCGTCAGGGCCTGATCGTAGACCTGCAGCAGATTCTCGGCGGCGGCCGGGCCTGCGATGCAGGCGCCGACCACACAAACTATCCAGTTACGCTTCATGCACGATCCATCCCAGATTCTTCTGATTGAGTCTTGTTGATTATTTCAGTACGCGGGCACGCCGGGGTCGATGTCGCGGCTCCAGGCCGCAATGCCACCCGTCAGATTGCTTACGTTCGCAAACCCCTGCCCGGACAGGTATTCTGCGGCCCGCTGACTGCGGCCGCCAAGCTTGCACATGGCAATAATCTCGGTCCCAGCGTCAAGTTCCTTCAAGCGGAGCGGAATTTCATTGAGCGGGATCAGCACTGTTGCCGGACCCCGCGCCAGCTCCACTTCCCAGGGTTCGCGCACGTCCAGTATGACGGGTTTCTCGCCCCGATCCAGACGCTGCTTGAGCTCCAGGACGCTGATCTGCCTGATACCAGGAATCATTGAGGTGCCTGCACTGCGCTAGAAGCCGAATTCCGGCGGTGCCGGGGCGTTTTCCAGCGGCTCGAGGCTGGTCTCGAACAGCGTGGTGCGCTCGAAGCTGTCGGTGCCCGTGCGGCGCACCCGCAGCGCCACCATCACCGGGTCCAGGCCCGTGACAACGAACAGCGTGCCACCCGGTTTCAATGCGCGCTCGAAGCGCTCCACATAGATGGGCAGGGAGGCGGTGAGCACCACGGTGTCGTAGCGGCTCTCTTCGGCCAGCTGCATGCCATCGGCGCTGAGGACCTCGACGCGCTCGGCATCGCCGCTGCGGATCAGATTGGCGCGTGCCGCCTGCGCCAGATCCGGGTGGATCTCCAGCGAGCGCACATGGCTGCCAAGGCGCGCCAGGCAGGCGCTCAGATAACCCGAACCGGTGCCCACCTCGAGAATCTGTTCATGACCCCTGAGGTCCAGGGCCTGCAGGATCCTGCCCACCAGCAACGGCGCGAGCATGTGTTTGCCGTGACCCAGCGGCAGCGCCGCATCGGTGCAGGCGAGCTCACGCCACGCCGGCGCGGCGAACTCACTGCGCAACACGGCGCGCAGGGTGTCGAGAATGCGTTCGTCATGCACGTCGCAGGTGCGAACCTGCTGCGCGATCATCTGGTCGAGGTCGGTGCGTTCGAGGCTGAGTTCCATGGGTATTCAACTTAATACGGCGTAGGCCGCAGAGCCAAGTTACGGTTTTTTGCAGCGGGTGCCAAGTGCATCTCCTGGTGGATACCCGCTGCCGCAGCATTTGTTGCAGACATATGGTGAATTCGGTGCACGGTGCCCGTGGTGCCTGGGCTATGCTCGCAAGTGTGATCGCCGACACGCTTTTTTGATGTGCGGCGGGAGTTGATCGGCGCTGATGTCCATCTCTGTATTGCTCTGCGGATTGTTGACCCTGTCGGCCCTGGTGCTGGCCACGGTGGCCTATCTGCAGAGACGCCAGCTCGATGCCTTCCAGGAGCTGGCCGGTCAGATCCAGCGTGTGGCCATCGGCGGATCCCTGAAGAGTCGCGTGGAACCCGAGGGCGATGCGCCCGAGGTCAATGTGCTTGCCACGGCGGTCAATCACATCCTGGCGCGCAGCGCTCCGGCGCCGGAACGCCGCCCCATCGTCATGCCGGCGCCCTTGCCGGTGCTCGCGGACCGCGTCCATGAGGCGGTGCTGATCCATCGCGACGCCATCGTTTACGCCAACCCGCAGTTCGCGCAGTTCCTGGGTGTGGAGCCCGAGGAGCTCGCCGGCCGGCGCCTGGAAGATCTGGTGCCACCGGATTTCACCGAACTGGTGGGCGACAACCTGCGGCGCCGGCTGCAAGGCCAGAGCGCGGTGGAGCGCTACGAAATCGATCTGCTCGGCTTGCAGGGGCAGTCGGCGCGTCTGGAACTGTCCACCTTCGTCATCGAGCACGAGGGCGCACCGGCGCTGCTCATCATCGGTGTGGAAGTGTTCCCGACCATGACACTTTCGGCGCTGCCCGCCGGCCCGGGTGGCAACGGCCGCTCGCGCGCGCGTCTGGCGCTGGACAGCCTCGCCGAGGCGCTGATCACCACGGATGCGCAGGGCCGCATCGATTACCTGAACGCTGCCGCCGCACGCCTGCTCGGCATCAGCACCGAGCGCGCCACCGGCCAGACACTGGAAATGGCGGCCGGTGCCGTCGACGAGGCGGATCGCAAGCTGCTCGCCGAGCCGGTGCGGCAGGCGCTGGGCGGCGGAGTCGGCGTCAACATGGGCCGGCGCGGTCTGATCGTGCCGCAGGCCGCGGGCCACGACCGGGTCATCGAAGTGTCGGCCTCGCCGCTGCGCGACGACAGCGACAGCGTGGTGGGTTCGGTGGTCATGCTGCATGACGTGACGGAAATGCGCGGTCTGGCGCGGCAGATGTCCTACCAGGCTACCCACGATGCGCTCACCGGACTGGTGAACCGCCGCGAATTCGAGCGTCGCCTGCAGGAGGCCGTGGAGCTCTCGCAGCGCGGCGACGGTACGCAGGTGCTGTGCTACCTGGACCTGGATCGCTTCAAGTACATCAACGACACCAGCGGTCATCTGGCCGGCGACAACATGTTGCGCGAAGTGGCCAAGCTGCTGCGCGAGGTGGTGCGCGATTCCGACACCGTGGCGCGGCTCGGCGGCGACGAGTTCGGCATGGTGCTGGCCGGCTGTCCGATCGACAAGGCGCGGCAGATCGCCGACGACATCTGCCGGCGCGTGTCCGACTACCGCTTCGTGTGGAAGGACAAGCTGTTCAACATCGGCATCAGCGTTGGCCTGGTCGAAGTGGCGCGCGATTCCGGCAGCATGGAAGAGGTGCTGGCGGCAGCGGACTCGGCCTGCTATGTCGCCAAGCGCCAGGGCAGCCACGTGGCCGTGTACTCGGCGCGCGATGAGGTGTTCGCGCGCCAAAGCGGCGAGATCCACTGGCTGCAGACGCTGCAGAGCGCGCTGAAGGACAACCGTTTCGAGCTGTATGCGCAGCCCATCGTGCCCACCTATGGCGGCAATGGCGAAGGCCCGTCAATGGAAGTGCTGGTGCGTCTGCGCAATGACGCCGGCGATTACCTCGCGCCGCTGGAGTTCCTCAAGGCTGCCGAACGCTACCGGCTGATGGGCTTGGTGGACCGCTGGGTGGTGCAGACCACGCTGACCGCGCTGGGTCGCGGCGCCGTCGTGCTGACCGACCAGCACACCATTGCACTCAATATTTCCGGCCAGACGCTCTCGGACACCGGTTTCCTCGAGTTCGTGGTCGACTGTTTCGATTCCACGGGGGCCAGTCCGTCCCAGGTGTGTTTCGAGATCGCCGAAAGCGCGGTCATTGCCAATCTGGAGCAGGCGCAGCGCTTCATCGGTGTGCTGCATGGCATGGGTTGCCGCTTCGCGCTGGATGATTTCGGCAGCGGACTGGGTTCGTTCTCCAATCTCAAGGGCCTGGCGGTCGATTATCTGAAGATCGACGGCTCCTTCATCCGCAACCTGGCGCGCGATTCCGTCAATCAGGCCATGGTCACGGCCATGATCCGCCTGGCGCGCACCATGAACTTCAAGGTCATTGCCGAGCAGGTCGAGGATGCCAGCGCCCTGGAAGCGGCGCGCCGCATGGGCGTGGACTACCTGCAGGGTTTCGCGATCGCGATGCCCGCGCCGCTGCTGCTGGCGGCCTGAGCGGCATTGCCGGCCGCCCCGGCCGGCCGCGCTCCCTCCCGTTTCGCACCACGAACCATCAAGTCGATAGATTTTGTCTATCGAGCGGCAATGCACTGTCGATTGGCAACCATGGTTCGCACTGCATACGATAGCGCCATCGAACGTTCACCCTCCATGGAGTCCCAACGATGAGTTCGCTGATCAACACCACCGTCAAGCCGTTCAAAGCCACCGCCTACCATGGGGGCAAGTTCGTGCCTGTCACGGATGCCGACCTGAAGGGCAAGTGGTCCATCGTGTTTTTCTACCCGGCCGACTTCACCTTCGTCTGCCCGACCGAACTGGGCGATCTGGCCGACAACTATGCGGAGCTCAAGAAGCTCGGCGTGGAAGTGTATTCGGTGTCCACCGACACGCACTTCACCCACAAGGCCTGGCATGATGCCTCGGATACCATCAAGAAGATCCAGTTCCCGATGATCGGGGATCCGACCGGCGTCATCTCGCGCAACTTCGAGGTGATGATCGAAGCCGAAGGCCTGGCGCTGCGTGGCAGCTTCATCATCAATCCGGAAGGCCAGATCAAGGTCGCCGAGATCCATGATCTGGGCATCGGCCGCGACGCCAAGGAACTGCTGCGCAAGGTGCAGGCTGCCCAGTACGTGGCCAGCCACAACGGCGAGGTCTGCCCCGCCGCCTGGAAGCCGGGCGACAAGACCCTGAAGCCCTCGCTGGAACTGGTCGGCAAGATCTGAGCCGCCGTTCAGCGCCGATGGCAAACCTTCCGGGCGGCAACGCCCGGAAGGCTGCCCACCAACAGGATCCGGCCCGCGATCCGGGTTGTCTGTTGGTAGCCACGATTTCGCTGTCCACGATCCGCCTGCCACGGGTGTCGCCATGCTCGACGAAGATCTGAAGTCACAGCTGCAGGGCTACCTGCAACGCATCAGCCAGCCGGTGCGTATCGACGCGCTGCTGGATGACAGTGCCGAATCCGCCGAGATGCATGAGCTGCTGCACGAGATCGTGGCGCTCTCGCCGCTGCTGAGCCTGACCGAGACGCGCGTCGACGGCGCCGGCCAGCACCAGACTGCGGGCACGCAGCCCGGCGCAATCCGCTGCCCCTCCTTTGCGCTCAGCGGCGCGACCACCGAGCAGGGCGTGCGTTTCGCCGGCATTCCCATGGGCCATGAATTCACCTCGCTGGTGCTGGCGTTGCTGCAGACCGGTGGCTATCCCGCCAGGGTCGAGCAGCAGGTACTGGAGCAGATCCGCGCGTTGCCGGGCGAGCTGAGTTTCGAGACCTACATTTCACTGACCTGCCAGAACTGCCCGGACGTGGTCCAGGCGCTGAATCTGATGGCAGTCACCAATCCGCGCGTGCGTCACGTGATGATCGACGGCGCGCTGTTCCAGCACGAGGTGGCCGATCGCAAGATCATGGCCGTGCCCACCGTGTATCTGAACGGCCAGCCTTTTGGCTCGGGCCGCATGACGGTGGAGGAGATTGTCGCCAGGCTCGACAGCGGCGCTGCCGAGCGTCAGGCCGCCGAGCTTTCGCAGCGCGCGCCCTACGACGTGCTGGTCATCGGCGGTGGCCCGGCCGGCGCCGCGGCTGCCATCTATGCAGCGCGCAAGGGCATCCGCACCGGCGTGGTGTCGGAGCGCTTTGGTGGCCAGGTGCTCGACACCCTGGGCATTGAGAACTTCATCTCGGTCAAGGAGACCGAAGGTCCGCGTCTGGCCGCAGGGCTCGAGGAGCACGTGCGCAGCTATGACGTGGACATCATGAATCTGCAGCGCGCCAGCAAGCTGGTGCCGGGCGAACTGATCGGTGTCGAGCTGGCCAGCGGCGCCAAGCTGCATGCGCGCAGTGTGATCCTGGCCACCGGTGCGCGCTGGCGAGAAATGAACGTGCCTGGCGAGCGCGAATACCGTGGCCGTGGCGTGGCCTACTGCCCGCATTGCGACGGCCCGCTGTTCAAGGGCAAGCGCGTGGCCGTGGTCGGGGGCGGCAACTCCGGCGTCGAGGCGGCCATCGATCTGGCGGGCATCGTCGCGCAGGTGACGCTGCTGGAATTCGACAGCCGCTTGCGCGCCGACGAGGTCCTGCAGCGCAAGCTGCGCAGTCTCGGCAATGTGCGCGTGATCACATCGGCGCAGACCACCGAGGTGCATGGCGCCGAAGGCAAGGTCAGTGCGCTGTCCTACAAGGATCGCAACGGCGAGCAGCTGCATCGCCTGGATCTGGAAGGCGTGTTCGTGCAGATCGGTCTGGTGCCGAACACCGACTGGCTGAAGGGCACGGTGGCATTGAGCGGCCGTGGCGAGATCGAAGTGGATGCGCGTGGTCAGACCTCGGTGGCGGGCGTGTTCGCGGCCGGCGATGTCACCACGGTGGCGTACAAGCAGATCGTCATCGCCATGGGCGAGGGCGCCAAGGCTTCTCTGGCGGCCTTCGATCATCTGATCCGAAGCCCGCTGCCGGCGGCGACCAGCAACGCTGCCTGAGCGTTGCCGGTCGCGCTTTAGGGCCAGTACTTGATCAGTGACTGATCAGTTGCCCGCTGGCGGTGCGCCCGGCGGCGGGCCGCCAGCGCCACCACCGCCACCCGGCGGGCCGCCAGCAGCCGGACCGGCATTGCCGCCCTTGCCGTTCTCGTCGATCTTGAAGGTCACGGTGACGTGGCCGTCAGCCGGGTGCTGGATGTCCGGCGAGATGGCCAGGTCGTAACCGGCCTTCTTGTACAGCGCGACCACGCGGTCGATCTCGGCGCCGACCATTTCCTTGTTGATCTTCACGCCCACCTTCACCAGGCAGCCCTTGGCGAGCTCGGCGCTGCTGATCTTCTTGTTGCCGCTGTAGCTCACCGAGTCGATGACCGGTGGGTTGGCTTCTGCCTGTTGCGCGCCGGCTGGCGGTGCGCCACCGGGGGGTGCAGCTGGTGCCTGCGCCAGTGCCGTCTGCCACAGCAGGCAGGCGCCCAGCGAAACTCCCAGGGTCGTCGTAAACCAGGCGCCGGCGCGCCGCAGATGCTTGTCCATGTGTATCTCCGCGAATTTCTTGTTGATCGAACGCCGGACGCGAAGTGGTCCCCCCTCACATCGGCGCGTCGAGTATAGAAGCGCGGCATGTGCCGGCACCAGCACCGGCACCAGCATTGTCGTCGCGCAGGTCATTGCGCATGATGGTGATGTTCGCCACCTACGCCTGCCATCGAGGATGCCGCATGAGCGCCGTCACCGAATCGCCCGCCACCGCGCCGGACAGTCCGCTGCAGCGCTCGCTCGCTGCGCGGCATGTGTCGATGATCAGCATCGGCGGCATCATCGGCGCCGGGTTGTTCGTCGGCAGCAGCGCTGCCATCGCCACGGCCGGCCCGGCCATCGTCATCAGCTACGTGCTGGCCGGCCTCATCATCCTGCTGGTGATGCGCATGCTGGGCGAAATGGCGGTGGCCTTGCCGGCGGTGCGCGCCTTCACCGATTTCACGCGCGTGGGACTGGGGGCGGGGGCAGGCTTCATCGCCGGCTGGCTGTACTGGTACTTCTGGATCATCGTGGTGCCGGTCGAAGCCATCGCCGGCGCGACTCTGCTGCATCAATGGGTGGCCTTGCCCGAGTGGCTGATCGGCGCATTGCTGATGGCGGCGATGACGGGCATCAACCTGTTGTCGGCGCGCAGCTACGGCGAGTTCGAATTCTGGTTCGCTTCCATCAAGGTGGCGGCCATCCTGATCTTCATCACGTTGGCTACAGCGTGGATCTTCGGATTGGCACATGCGCCAGCCAATGTGGCCGGCAATCTGTTCGGTCACGGTGGTTTTGCGCCACACGGTGTGCAAGCGGTGCTTGCCAGTGTGACCACGCTGTTCTTTTCGCTGACTGGCGCGGAGATCGTCACTGTGGCGGCGGCGGAATCACGCGAACCGGGGCGCGCCATTGCGCGCATGAGCGGTGCCATCATCCTGCGCATCCTGATCTTCTACGTGCTCTCCATCCTGCTGATCGTCTGCGTGGTGCCCTGGAGCGATGTGATTCCAGGCCAGTCGCCCTTTGCGTTGGCACTCGCGCGCATGCAGTTTCCCTGGGCCAGTGCTGCGCTGAGCCTGGTCATCCTGACGGCGGTGCTGTCCTGCCTGAACTCGGCGTTCTACGTGACTTCGCGGGTGCTGTTCGTGCTGGCTGAGCGCGGCGATGCGCCGCAGTGGCTGGTGCGGGTCAATGCGCGCCGCGTGCCGGCGCGCTCGGTGTGGATGGGCAGTGCCGCGGGCTTTGCCGGGATCGCGCTTGCCATTCTCTCGCCGCAGCGCGTGTTCGCCTTCCTGGTGAATGCCTCAGGCGCGCTGATGCTGTTCGTCTATCTGCTGACGGCCTGTGCGCAGATCCGGTTGCGGCTGCGGCGCGATCCAGCCGCGCAGGCGGCATTGCCGCTGCGCATGTGGGCCTTCCCGTGGCTCAGCATCGTGACGATTGTCGCCATGCTCGCGGTGATGGCGGCGATGGCGTTGACGCCGGGATTGGCGAGTCAGCTGGCAGTCAGCGTGCTGGCACTGATTGTGGCCGCGCTGGCCTATGTGGGGATCCGACGCAGGCGCGAACGCGCCTAGGGGCCGGTGCCCTGGGAATTTCCCCAAGGGAAATTCACTAGTCCTGAAACAGGTTGGCCCCCGGACGGGGGGGGGGATCGTCCGGGGGCCAGATCGCCACTCGATTGGCGCAGGTAGGCGGGGGGAAGCCGCTGCGCCAGAGGGGCTTACAGCAGCCCGTTGACCGGCTCGTCGCGCAGCGCGACGACCGCGCCATCGGTATCCACAGTGCAAGTGGCGCGCGCCACTTCCTTGTTACCACTGGCGTTGCGGGCAATCATGGTCAGTTCACTCGGGGCGCCGACGCCACCGCGGTCGATATAGCGGCTTTCCTTCAGCTTGGGGGCGCTGGTGTACTTGCCCGACAGGCTGGCGACGAAAGCCTTCACGCAGCTCTCATAACCGGTGGAAGCGGTGCCGGCCTGGGCCAGCAGCGGCATCGAAGCAATGGCCGCGGCAAGCGCAGCGATCTTGAAACTCTTGGTGCTCATGACGTCATCTCCTGAATCGGAATGGGGGGTGGTTCCGACAGTTCGTAATCTAAACTGTTTGGTAGACCACCGCAAATGACGAATAGTGATGTGAGCCTCAATTCCGCTCATGTGTCATTTTCTGGCGTCGGTCCGGGAACTTCTGTCAGCAGGGAACTTTTCAGGCGACGGCGCTGAACTGCTGCTGCATCCAGCCAATCAATGATTTGATGCCGGGGCGGCCGGCATCTTCGGGGCGTGCAACGACGAAGTAGCTTTCGCCGGTGTCGATTTCCATGTCATGGATTTTGCGTAATGTGCCGGCGCGAAAACGCGATGCGGCCAGTGGCGCGGACACCAGGGCCACGCCGACGCCCTGTTCGGCCGCGTGCACCACGGCCGACATGGAGTCGAAGCGGATCACCTGTTTGGGAGGCGTTGCACCGAGGCCGCGCAAATTCACCCAGCGATGCCACATATCGATGCGATCTTCATGGACGATCAGCGCCTGATCGGCCAGATCCACGCTGGGCTGGCCACGCACATTGCGCATCAGTGCCGGCGCGCAGGCCGCCACGAAGGTCTGCGGGAACAGGCGTGTGGCCTGCACATCGGGCCACGGGCCCGTGCCGATCACCACGGAGACATCCGCCTCGGGCGGATGTTCCTGATTTGCAGTGATGCGCGTGTGGATCTGCAGATCGGTCTCCGGCTCGATGGCGCTGAAGCTGCCGAGTCGCGGCACCAGCAATTCGCTGGCAAAGAATGGCGGCACCTGCAGGCGCACGACGTTGCGGCTGAAGCGCGCATGCAGCTGTTCGGTGGCGGCGTCGAGCCGCGCGAACAAGGCTTCGATACTCTCCAGATAGTGACTGCCGGCTTCGGTCAGTGACAGCGAGCGCGGGCCACGCTCGAACAATGCAATGCCGAGCTGATCTTCGAGCAGCTTGATCTGATGACTGACTGCTGAAGCGGTGATGCACAGTTCGTCGGCGGCAGCCTTGAAGCTGCCGCGCCGGCCCGCGATGTGGAAGGTTTTCAGAAACTTGAGAGAGGGACTGCGCATTCTTCCGGATGACAACGGTGCATTCGCACCAACTGCCGTGTTGTCTGCAAGCGACGTGCCATTGCGTCTGTGCCGCTTTGCGGCATGAAGCAACTGCGATCTTCCAGCTACGCCGCGCATGTAAAGTGGCTGCATGAGACTCATCCAGCTGGTTATCGACTGCTGCAACCGCGCCTTGTTCCGCAAGTACAGCAGCTGTGTATGGCAGGCGCGTGACGTTGCATCGAGTGAGTCACGCATCGCCGGCAACGGTCGGCGCTACGGTTAAATGCGCATGCCCGCGTTGCTGAATTTCGTGCTGTTCCAGTTCGGCTGGTTTGCGGCAGTGCTCGGCGCTGCGCATGCCCACGCGCTGCTCGGCACGCTGACGGTGCTGCTCATCATTGCCTGGCATCTCTATGCGGCGCGCAACTGGCGCGCCGAGCTGCAGTTGTTGTTGTGCGCGGCGTTGATCGGGTTATGCGCCGATACCGCGCTGGCCAGTAGTGGCTGGGTGCAGTACAGCGATCCGCTGATGCCCGCGGGCCTGGCGCCGCTATGGATCATTGCGCTGTGGATGCTGTTCGCCACGACGCTGCGGCTGAGTCTGAAGTGGCTGCAACCGCATCTGCTGCTGGGTGCGCTGTGTGGTGCAGTGGGCGGGCCGCTGGCCTACCTCAGCGGTGTGCGGCTGGGAGCGCTGACGCTGCCACGGGCCGAGGCCGCACTGATTGCGCTGGCCGCGTTGTGGATGGCCGCCACGGTGCTGTTGCTGAGGATGGCGCAGCGCCATGCTTGAATGGCAGGCGGCTCTGCTGGCGCTGTTGCCCATGTTGTTGATTGCCGTGGCGGGCTGGCTGTGGAGCCTGCCGCACAAGGATGTCAGCAATGTCGATGCGCTCTGGTCCTGGTTCTTCGTCGCCGCGGCGCTGTGCTATGCCTGGCGCGTGGAGCTGCGGCAGCCGCTGAATGGCCGTGCCCAGCTGGTGCTGGTGTTGCTGGGGGTATGGGCGCTGCGGCTGAGCATTCATCTGTATCTGCGCAACCATGGTCAGCCTGAGGATCGGCGCTACCGGGACATCCGGGCGCGCAATGAGCCGGGTTTCGCGGTGCGCAGTCTGTATCTGGTATTCGCCCTGCAGGTGGCGCTGGCCTGGGTCATTGTCATGCCGGTGCTGGCGAGCCTCTCCGGCCACGGTGCGCTCGGCATCTGGGATGCGCTGGGTCTGCTGCTGTGGCTTGGCGGCTTTGGTTTCGAACTGATCGGCGACGATCAGTTGCGGCGTTTCCGGGCCGATCCGGCATCTCAGGGACAGGTGCTGGACAGTGGTCTGTGGCGCTACACGCGCCATCCCAATTACTTCGGCGAAGCCACCCTGTGGTGGGGCTTCTATCTGTTTGCGGTCGGCGCGGGCGCCGCATGGACGCTGTTCGGGCCGCTGCTGCTGACCTGGATGCTGCTGAAGGTCTCCGGCGTGGCGCTGCTGGAGGGCGACATCGCCGAGCGCCGCCCCGCCTATCGGCGCTACAGCGAGCGCACCAGTGCCTTCATCCCCCGGCGGCCACGGCCGTGACGGGTCCGGGGCGAGGGGGGGTGGCGCGAAGCGGGTGCAGGCTGGTCCGCTGACTGTTTCAATAGACGACCATAGTCTGGTTGATTCTGATCGAACGATTCTCTAATGAATCAATTCCGCCTAAAATCGGCCCCGCATCCCACAAATCCCGGCCGAAATTCGCCGCAAGCCCTGTCGGTGAAATGAGACATAGTCCGCGGTTTAACAGTACGCAGAAACATAAGATCGTCCCACCTGACTTAAGTACCGACGACAACCCATTGAACCTGGGCAAATTGGTGACCGCTATGAGCAACACGCACCTGGAACCGACCGATGTCCTCGAGGCGCCGGACCTGTTCACCGCCACTGGCACCGGACGGGCCATCGTGGACGAGCGGGGCAACAGCGTCTGGGAATGGCAGACCGCGCCTGGTGTCTACTCGCGCGAAATCAGCCCGCAGCAATTCCAGGCCCTCCAGGCCGTGGATCTGAAGATCCTCGACGGCGCCGAACACGAGCACGCCACGCTGCAGCATATGCAGCAGCATGCGGTGTACACCCGAGGCGCCAGTCTGGAGTCGCTCAGCGGCCGCCGCCGCCGCGAAAATCGCAATGGCATGCTCGAGCGCCTGATGGTGCATGTCAGTCGCTGGACCGAACGTACCGCCTGATCTCCCCAGACCGCCCGTGACCATCGGGGAGGCTGTCTAAGCTCCTCTGGCGCGGGCGGATTTTTCCCCTCCGCGCCGCATTAATGCATCGCGCTATCTGACCCGCTGGCCTTTACGGTTCGTTTGCGGCATATTAGTTAGCAAGCTAACTAACTCAATGACGCCATGCCCGACTCCGACCGCAACAACCTGCTGATGAATTTCGGAACCGCGCTGCCCCCGTTGCAGCGGGCCTACCGGGCGGCGGCCGATCGCGCCGTGGCCCATTTCGGTCTGTCGCAGGCGCTGGCCTGGCCGCTGGTGATGCTGGGTCGGCTGGCCGGTCCCATCCGCCAGGGCATGCTGGCCGAAGTGCTGGCCATCGAAGCACCGTCGCTGGTGCGTTCGCTGGATCAGCTGGTCGAGGCGGGTCTGGCGGAGCGCCGTGATGACCCGCTGGATGGCCGGGCGCGCACCCTGCATCTGACGGCGGCGGGTCGCGCGGTCTGCGATCAGATCGAGGCCGCGCTGCAGGAGCTGCGCAATGAACTGTTCGCCGGCATCAGCGATGCCGATCTGGCCGCCAGCCTGCGGGTGTTCGGCCAGCTGGGTCGCCGTCTTGGCATGAGTGTGCCGCAGGTGCCGGTCCGCGCCGCCAAGGTGCGGAGCCAGTCGTGAGCCGGTTGCAGGCATTGCAGGTCAGTGGCGCGGAACTGCTGTTCTCGTTGAAGACTTTTGCTGCAGCCCTGTTGGCCTTCTACATCGCGCTCTCGGTGGGATTGCCGCGGCCGTTCTGGTCATTGATGGCAGCCTACATCGTGGCCAATCCTCTGGCGGGTGCGGTGCGCTCCAAGGGGCTGTTTCGTCTGGCCGGCACAGTGATCGGCTGTCTGGCCACGCTGTTGATGGTGCCGTTGCTGTCCAATGCCCCGGTGCTGCTGGTGCTGGCGCTGAGCGCCTGGGTGGGGCTGTGCCTGTATGTCTCGCTGCTGGATCGCACGCCGCGTGCCTACGCTTTCATGCTGGCCGGTTACACCGCGGCGCTGATCGGGTTTCCGTCGGTGGATGCTCCCGGTGTGCTGTTCGACACCGCCAGCGCGCGCGTCGAAGAGATCCTGCTCGGCATCGTCTGCGCCACGCTCGTGCACAGCATCGTGCTGCCGCAGAGTCTGGCGCCGAGTTTGCTGGGGCTGCTGGATCGGGCACTGGCGGACTCGCGCCAGTGGTTTGCCGATCTGCTGGGCAGCGTGCCGCAACGTGCCGGCGCCGATCCGGCCGCACAGGAACGCGTCGCGCTGGCGCAGGATCGCAGGCGTCTGGCCGCTGACATCACCCAGCTGCGCCTGCTCTCCACCCATGTGCCCTTCGATACCACCCATCTGCGGCTGACAGTGACCAGTCTGCATGGCATGCAGAATCGCATCGCGGCGCTGACGCCGCTGTTCTCGGCAGTGGAAGATCGTCTGCACGCGCTGCGCGATGCGCAGGGTCGGTTGCCCGCAGATGTCACACAGCTGCTGCAGGTCGTGGAGCAATGGCTGCTCGCCGCAGCGGATGAGTCGGGTGCTGTCTGGGTGCGTCAGGCGCTGCGGTTGTTCGTGCAGCAGGCCTCCGGGCGGCCGGCCTGGGAGGGCGCGTTGCGCATCGCGCTGGTGGCGCGGCTGGCGCAGCTGGTTGATGGCTGGCTGGCCTGTCGTGCGCTGCGCTCCGACGTCGATGCCGGGCTGCAGGGGCGGGTGGTCGCCGAGCGCGATGACATCGAGCCGGCGCAGCCGCTGCATCGTGACCATGGCATGGCGGCGCTGTCGGCCCTGGCAGCCTTCCTGGCGACGGCATTGAGCTGTGCGCTGTGGGTGCTCAGCAGCTGGCCCATGGGCTCCGTGGCGGCAATGATGGCCGCGGTGTTCTGCTGTTTCTTCGCAACCATGGATGATCCGGTGCCAGCCATCCACGTGTTCCTCAAGTACACCCTGTGGTCGTTGCCGGTGGCGGCACTGTATGTGCTGGTGTTGATGCCGCTGGTGCAGGACATGCTGTCGCTGGCCGTGGTGTGCGCCCCCCTGCTGCTGGTGCTGGGCATTTTGATGGCCCGCCCGCGGCTGGCCATGCCCGCGATGGCGCTGCTGTTCGGTGTGATTGGCGCTCTCGCGGCGCGCGATACCTCCTCTGCGGATTTCGTCAGCTTTCTCAACAGCATGATCGCGCAGGTGGTCGGTGTGCTGGTGGCGGCACGTGTCACGCGACTGGTGCGTTCGGTGGGCAGCGAGTGGATGGTGCGCCGGCTGCGTCGCGCTACCTGGCGCGAGCTGGGTGAGATGGCGGGAGTCGAGCATGTGCCCGAACGCTCGTACGGCTATGTCGCGCGTACGCTGGATCGGCTCGGCCTGCTGGCTGCGCGCATCGCGCCGCGCGCCGAAGTGCCGGATGCCGCGGCGGACGCGGTGATCGACGAGACCCTGCGCAACCTGCGCAGCGGCGCGGATCTGAACACGCTGCAGCGTCTGCACGCACAGCTGCCGCCTGCAGCGCGCGACGCGGTGCGCGCCCTGCTGGCGGCCTGTGCAGCGCAGCTGCGCAGCGGGGCCTCTGGCCCCGGCGCGTTGCCGGCGGCGCTGCGTGCCGACATCGATGCGGCGCTGGCTGTGACACTGGCGGCGCTGCGCACCGCGACGCCCGCGCCTGCGCAGCAGCAGGCCTGCCTGGTGATCGCGGCGCTGGTCGGACTGCGCCGCAATTTTTTCCGTGACGCGCCGGCACCGCAGCCGGTGCTGGTGGAGGGCACATGATCGGTGAAACCAGTTTCTACGGGGTGTTCGTACCCTGGCTGGCCATTCTGGCGCTGGGTGCGTTGCTGGGTCTGTGGCTCACGCGTCGCGCGCTGGCGACCGTTGGCTTCTACCGCTGGGTATGGCACCCCGCACTGTTCGATCTGGCGCTGTATGCGCTGCTGCTCTACGCGGTGTGCCGCGTGAGCACTCACTGGTAAGAGAGAACGACATGAACGCAATGAATGCCGTGAAGAATGTCCTGGATCGTCCGTGGCTGAAGCTGTCGCTGCGCGTGCTGGTCACGCTGCTGGTGGTGGCCGGCGCCGTCCTGGCGGTGCAGCGGCTGTGGGATCACTACGAGCGCGAGCCCTGGACCCGCGATGGGCGCGTGCGCGCCAACGTGCTGCAGATCGCACCGGATGTATCGGGTCTGGTCACGCAGGTGCCGGTGCAGGACAACCAGTGGGTGAAGGCCGGTACGCTGCTGTTCGCCGTGGACCCGGCGCGCTACCAGCTGGCCCTGCAGCAGGCGCAGGCCGCACTGGCTGCGCAGCACAGCGTGCTGGCGCAGGCGCAGCGCGAGGATGCGCGCAACGCCGGGCTGGATACGCTGGTGTCGGCTGAATCGCGCGAGCAGACCCGCACGCGGGTCGAGCAGGCGCGCGCCACGCTGGCGCAGGCGCAGGTGGCGCTCGAGGTCGCGCAGCTGAACCTGGATCGCTCGCAGGTGCGCGCGCCGGTGGATGGGCTCATCACCAATCTGGATCTGCGTGCCGGCGATTACGCCAGCGGTGGACGAGCGGCGCTGGCGCTGGTCGATGCGCACTCCTTCTACGTGGAAGGCTACTTCGAAGAGACCAAGCTGCCGCGCATCCGGCGCGGCGAGCGGGTGCGCGTCGTGCCCATGGGCGGCAGCGTCGAGCTCGGTGGCCGCGTGGAGAGCATCGCGGCGGGCATTGCCGATCATGATCGCAGCACCGGCGCCAACCTGCTGCCCAGCGTGAATCCCACCTTCAACTGGGTGCGGCTGGCGCAGCGCATTCCAGTGCGCATCCAGCTCGATGCGCTGCCGGCGGATGTGACGCTGGTAGCCGGTCAGACCGTCACGGTGCAGGTGATCGATGCACAGCGCGCCGCCGTGGCGGCTGCGCAGAATGAGGAGAGGGATCATGCAAGTCCTGTCACGCGTTGAGGAGTCCTCAGCTCTGTTGCGTGTGCTGCGCGGTCGTGTGGCCGCCATGGCGGCGGGCGCAGCAGCGTTGACGCTGATCGGCTGCGCCAGCCATCCGGTCGGTCCTGATTACCAGCTGCCTGCGCAGGCGCTGGTACGCGCGCCCGCAGCGCAGGCCGCATTCCTCGCCACATCCGGCAACGCAGCCGATGCTGATGGCGATGCCATCTTTGTCGCGACCGATCTGCCGACGCACTGGTGGCATTTGTACGAAGATCCGCAACTGGATGCGCTGATCGAGCAGGCGCTGGCGCAGAACACGGATCTGCGCGTGGCAGCAGCCAATCTGGAGCGGGTGCAGGCCAGTGAGACGGAAGCTGAAGATGCTGATCGACCCAAACTCGCGGTCAGCGGCGGCCCCTCGTATGGTCATATCTCTGGCTTGCAGGAACTGGCGCCCGGCTACGAACCGCCGAGTCGTCTGAACTACAGCGCGGGCGTCAGTCTTTCCTATCAGCTCGACGTTGTCGGCCAGATCCGCCGCGGCATCGAAGCAGCCAGCGCCGACAGTGCTGCGGCCCAGGCGGCCTACGATCTGGTGCGCGTGAACATTGCCGCCAGCACGGCGCGCGCCTACGCGGGTGTGTGCTCTGCAGGTCTGGCACTGCGCAGCGCCGCACATTCCATCGAGCTGCAGCAGCAGGCGGTGCAGGTGGCCGCGAAGCTGCAACAGGCAGGGCGTGTCGGCAGCAATGATGTGGCGCGCGCGCAGGGGCAGCTCGAGCAGCTGCAGGCGGTGTTGCCGGCGCTGCAGGCGCAGCGTCACAGTGGCCTGTTCCGTCTGGCCACGCTGCTGGGTCTGCCGCCGCAGCAGTTTCCGGCCCAAGTGGCCGACTGCGCGCAGCCACCCCGCGTGGCCAGTGCCTTGCCGGTGGGCGATGGCGCAGCGCTGCTGCGGCGCCGGCCCGATGTGCGCCAGGCCGAGCGCGAACTCGCCTCGGCCACCGCGCGCATCGGTGTGGCCACCGGGGAGCTGTATCCGAAGGTCACGCTGGGGCTGTCGGCGGCGTCGGCGGGTCCCAGCAATGATTTCGCCGGCAAGGACACCTTTGCCTGGAGTCTGGGGCCGCTGATTTCCTGGACCATTCCGAACACCGGTGCGGTGCGGGCGCGCATCGCGCAGAGCGAGGCGCAGAGCCGCGCCTCGCTGGCCCGCTTCGATGGCACGGTGTTGACGGCACTGCGCGAGACCGAGACCGCACTGGATGCCTATGCGCAGGAGTTGCAGCGGCATGCAGCGCTGGAGCGTGCGCGCGCGGCTGCCGCCACGGTCGCCGAACAGGCGCGGCGTCTGTACACCGGTGGCAAGAGTGGCTATCTGGAAGCCCTGGATGCCGAGCGCTCGCTGGCCGCGAGCGACGCGGCGCTGGCCAGTTCCGATGGGCAGCTTGCCGATCAGCAGATCGCGCTATTTCTGGCGCTGGGTGGTGGTTGGGAGCGTGCGGGCGTCGCTGGCGCGGGCGCCAGCGCTGCCGGTCTCAGCGTTGCGGCGCCGTCAGCGCCGCGCGGATGAAGCGCCCGGCATCGGCCAGCGCTTGGATGTCGATGCCGGTGTCGAAGCCGGCTTCTTCGAGGAGCGCCACCACGCCTTCGGTGGCGACGTTGCCGGGAGAGCCGGGCGCATAGGGGCAGCCACCCAGCCCGCTGACCGAGGCGTCGAAGCTGCGCAATCCCAGCTCCAGGCAGGTGCGCACATTGGCCAGCGCCTGGCCGCGCGTGTCGTGGAAATGACCGGCGAGACGCGCAGCGCCCAGACTCCTGATCAGCGGTGTCATGACCCGCTTCACGTCGGTGGGTGTGGCCACGCCGATGGTATCGCCCAGCGACAGATCGTCGCAGCCCAGCTGCGCCAGCGTCTCGACCACATCGATCACCCGCTGCACCGGCACCTTGCCTTCGTAGGGACAGCCGAACACCACCGACACGTAGCCGCGCACGCGCAGCCCCAGGTCGCGCGCGCGCTGCACCAGCGGCGCGAAGCGCGCCAGGCTCTCTGCCACGCTGCAATGGATGTTGTTCTGGACGAAGCTGTCGGTGACACCGGTGAATACGGCGATGTCGCGGGCGCCGGCGGCCAGCGCATCGTCGAGACCGCTTGCGTTGGGCACCAGCACGGGCAGACGCCGATCGCGCATGGTGGCGGCCAGCGGTGGTGTGGTCAGTGCACGCAGCAGATCGGCGCTGTCGCTCATCTGCGGGACGGCCTTGGGTGAGACGAAGGCGCCTACTTCGATGACACGCTCACCGGCGGCGGCCAGGCGCTGCACGAACTCGATCTTGGTAATCAGCGGCAGCGAGCGCGCCTCGTCCTGCAGTCCGTCGCGCGGCCCCACTTCGCAGATCTGGATGGCTTCGCGCGCCATCATCTTTTTCCGCCGAGCGCGAGCGTCAGGCGCGACTGCGCTGCGGGCGTGGCGCGCCGCTGCGCCAGCGCGGCCGCGGTCCAGCTGCTGCGCTCGGCGCCCTGGTGCAGTGGCAGTTCGCGCAGCAGCTGCTTGCAGGCGGCGAGCGCGCCGGTTTCTCCCAATGCCATCTGCGTGGCGATGGCCAGTGCCGCGGGTTGCAGCTCGTCCGCGGCGAGTACTTCATTGATCAGCTGCAGGCGCTGCGCCTGCGCGGCACTGAACCACTCGCCACTGAGCATGTAGCGGTGCGCGGCGCGCAGGCCCATGGCCGCGGTGACATAGGGCGAGATGACGGCGGGCATCAATCCCAGCCGCACCTCGGGCAGGCGAAAGCGCGCTCGCGGCGTGCACAAAGCCACATCGCTGGCAGCGATCAGACCCAGTCCTCCGCCCAGCGCATCGCCCTGCACGATGCACAGCGTGGGTCTGCTCAGTTGCCGCCAGGTGGCCAGCAGCGTGGCCAGCGCCGTGGCGTCGGCAAGATTGGCGGCCGCGTCCGCTGCAGCCAGCGCGCGCATGTCATGCAGGTCGGCACCGGCGCAGAACACCGCTCCCTGCGCCGCCAGCAGCACCACGCGGCAGTCCGGGTCGGTGTCCAGCCGCTGCAGGGTCGCATGCAGTGTGGCGATGAGTTCGGTATCGAGTGCATTGCGTTGTGCCGGCCGGTTCAGCGTCAGCCGGATCAGCCCGGGTGCCAGGGTGTCTTCGAGCAGCACGGACATGGCCTCTCCTTCAGGTGCGGAAGATGCCGAAGCGGGTGGGTTCGGCGGGCGCATGGCGCGCCACGTCCAGCGCCTGCTTCAGCACGGCGCGCGTATCGAGCGGATCGATGATGCCATCGTCCCACAGGCGCGCCGTGGCGTAGTAGGGATTGCCCTGGGCCTCGTACTGCGCGCGGATGGGATTCATCAGGGCTTCTTCCTGTTCACTGCTCCACGCTTCGCCACGGCGCTCGGCCTGCTCGCGCTGGAGGGTGGCCAGCACGCGTGCGGCCTGCTCGCCGCCCATCACGGAAGTGCGCGCATTGGGCCATTGCAGCAGCAGACGCGGATTGTAAGCCCGTCCGCACATGGCGTAATTGCCGGCGCCGTAGCTGCCCCCCACGATCACCGTGTACTTGGGCACGCGGGCGCAGGCCACGGCGGTGACCATCTTGGCGCCGTCCTTGGCAATGCCGCCGGCTTCGGCGCGCCGCCCCACCATGAAGCCGACGATGTTCTGCAGGAACAGCAGCGCGATGCCATCGCGCGCGCACATCTGGATGAAGTGCGTGCCCTTCAGTGCGCTTTCGGAGAACAGCACGCCATTGTTGGCGAGGATGCCGATGGGGTGGCCGCCCAGCATGGCGAAACCGCATACCAGCGTGCTGCCATACAGGGGTTTGAATTCATCGAAGTCCGATTCATCGACCAGCCGTGCGATCAGCTCGCGCGCGTCATAGGGTTGCTGCAGATTGGCAGAAACGATGCCGTACAGCTCGGCTGGGTCCAGCTCGGGAGCGCGGCCTTCCGGGGCTGCGGTGCCGGCCTGCGGCGGCAGCCGCGCCACGATGCGGCGTGCCTGCGCCAGCGCCTCGGCATCATTCTCCGCCACGAAGTCGATGACGCCGGAGTGGCGGGCATGCACCTGCGCGCCGCCGAGCGTCTCGGCATCGACGCTCTCGCCGGTGGCGGCTTTCACCAGCGCCGGCCCGCCCAGGAAGACCTGGCCGTGGCCGCGCACGATGACGTTCTGATCGGCCATGGCCGGCACATACGCGCCGCCGGCCGTGCAGTTGCCATGCACGACGGCGATCTGCGCGATGCCGGCAGCGGAAAGGTTGGCTTCATTGAAGAAAATGCGGCCGAAGTGATCGCGATCGGGGAACACCTCGTCCTGCGCCGGCAGGAAGGCGCCGCCGCTTTCCACCAGATACAGGCAGGGCAGGTGGTTCTGCGCCGCGATCTCCTGCGCACGCAGGTGTTTTTTCACGGTGATCGGGTAGTAGGTGCCGCCCTTGACGGTGGGATCGTTGGCGACGATCACGCAGTCGCGTCCTGACACGCGGCCGATGCCGGTGATGAGTCCGGCGGCGGGTACCTGGCCTTCATACAGCCCGTGCGCGGCCAGCGGCGAGAGCTCCAGCCAGCTCGCCTGAGGATCGAGCAGCGCGGTGATGCGTTCGCGCACCAGCAGCCGGCCGCGCTCGCGATGGCGCTCGCGTGCCGCGGCCGGCCCGCCCTGCGCCGTGGCGCTGCGTTGCGCTCGCAATTGCTCGCACAGCTGGCGCATGGCCGCCTGATTGGCGGCGAACTGCTGGCTGGCGACGTCGACCCGGCTGGCAAAACGGCTCATCGGCTTGCCCCGCGCGAATAATTGTCGGACAATCCTACCAACATCCGAAACGTGGGGGAATACCCATGGCGCGTCTGGGCGAAGTCGGACCCGATCAGGTGCTGGGTGAAGACATGGATGCACTGCGCAGCGCCGTGCGTCGTCTGGCCGAGGAACGCATCGCGCCGCGTGCGGCGCATATCGATGCCAGCAATGAATTTCCGCGCGATCTATGGCCGCTGCTGGGCCAGCAGGGACTGCTTGGCATGACGGTGCCGGAGCGCTGGGGTGGCTCGCAGCTGGGCTATCTGGCGCATGTCATTGCGATGGAGGAGATCTCGCGCGCTTCCGGCTCGGTGGGCCTGAGCTATGCCGCGCATTCCAACCTGTGCGTGAACCAGATCCAGCTCAATGGCACGGATGCACAGCGTGGCCGCTACCTGCCGAAGCTGTGCAGCGGCGAGCATGTAGGTGCGCTGGCCATGTCCGAGCCGGGCGCCGGTTCGGACGTCGCCGGCATGCAGCTGCGTGCCGAACAGCAGGGCGATGAGTTCGTGCTCAACGGCCGCAAGATGTGGATCACCAATGGTCCCGATGCCGACGTGCTCATCGTCTATGCGCGCACCCGCCCGGAAGGCGGTTCGCGTGGCATCAGCGCCTTTCTGGTCGAGAAGGGCATGCCGGGTTTTGGCACGGCGCAGAAGCTCGACAAGCTGGGCATGCGCGGCTCCAACACCTGCGAGCTGCTGTTCGACAATTGCAGGGTACCGGCCGCTCATCTGCTCGGCGAGCTGCATGGTGGCATGATCGTGCTGATGCGCGGGCTCGACTATGAGCGCGTCATTCTCTGCGGCGGCCCGCTGGGACTGATGGCTGCGGCGCTGGATCTGACGCTGCCCTATGTGCGCGAGCGCCGCCAGTTTGGCCAGCCCATCGGCTGCTTCGAGCTGATGCAGGCCAAGGTCGCGGACATGTACACCGATCTGGCGGCCTGCCGTGCCTATGCCTATGCCACGGCGCGCGCCTGCGATGCCGGCCGCGTGCGGCGCGAGGATGCGGCAGGCTGCGTACTGTACGCGGCCGAACGCGCCACACAGGTGGCGCTGCAGGCCATCCAGGCGCTGGGCGGCAACGGTTATACGAATGAGTTTCCCGCCGGGCGTCTGCTGCGTGATGCGAAGCTGTACGAGATCGGCGGCGGTACGCAGGAAATTCGCCGCATGTTGATCGGGCGCCAGCTCATCGGGCGTCAGCCGGCCGAGCCGGATGCACGCACCCTGCTGCGCACGCCCATGACGGGGCTGGCGGCCAATGGCTGAGAGTTCCGGCGGCTCAATGCAGTTCGAGCGGATCCGGGTCGAACCGGCCTATCGGCGCGTGGCCGCGCAAATCGCCGCACGCATCCATGATCGCAGTCTCAACGAAGGTGATGCGCTGGCCACGGAGCTGGAGCTGGCAGCACAGTTCGAAGTGACGCGCTCCACGCTGCGCGAGGCGCTGCGCGAGCTGGAAAGCCAGGGGTTGCTGGAGCGGCGCCGTGGCACCAAGCGCATGGTGGTCACGCGGCCTTCAGCGGTCACACTGGTCACGCAGCTCTCCAATGCGCTGGCGCTGCATGACGTCACGGTACAGGAAGTCTGGGAGGCGCTGACCATCCTGCAGCCGCCCATCGCGGAGCGCGCCGCGCGCCGTTACAACGCGGCACAGCTGGCGCAGATCGATGCCGCGGTGGCGGCTTTTGCAGCCAGCGGGAATACGGCGCAGGCCATCGCCGCGGTCAGCAGCTTCTTCGACGCGCTGGATACCGCGGCCGGCAATCGCGCGCTGATGCTGGCGCAGCGACCCCTGCTGCCGCTGCTGGAATCCTCGCTGACGCTGATGATGGATCGCGTGCCGCAGGCGCGCTCGCGTATTGCCTTGGCGCAGCGGCGGCTGCGCGCAGCCATCGTGCAGGGTGATGCCGTGACGGCGCGCGAATGGATGGCCAAGCATATCCGCGACTTCCGCCGTGGCTTCGAGGTGGCCGGCATCGATCTGTCCACCGGCGTGGCGCGCAACAGCTAGGCACCCCGGCTTTGACCGCCAGGTGCCATCTGGACTGTGCCCGCGGTAGCCACCTCTCGCAGGTGGCGCAGCGCGGGCGCTAGTGATGCAGATCCAGCATGCGCGAAGCCAGTTCACGCTGTCGCGCCTGCAACTCCCAGAGATGATAAAGCGCCGCACGCGCCGTCTCGGCGTCGCCGGCTCCGCTTCTCACCAGTGAGTGGTAGTTCTGCTGGGCGCGCAGCTCGCCTTCGATGTTGCGAAACCATTCGGTTTCCAGTTGCTCGAGGCGCTCCGCATCCGCGCAGCCATTGATGATGCCCATGACACCCTCCTCGGGGTTGCCCCCCGTCGCGAGCACCGACGCAGCTTGATTGTAGTCCTGCAATCCCGGATCGGCGATGCTGCCGCGCGCTGCAGCGCGGCGCATCCTGAACGGGTTCACTTTATTTTGTGCACAGGTGCACAGAGCCACTCTTGCTCTCGGCATGGATGCGGCCCTTGCCATCGCCTGAGGTGAAGCTGAGGTGGCTGCCGGGTCCGCGCTCCGGGCTCACCGGCTTGGGGCCAAAGCAGTTGCTGATATCACCGCTGAGGGTTTCCACGTCGATGTTGGCTGAAGGCGCGCTGGCGACGAAGTTCAGCGTCAGATCGCCGCTCACCGATTCGGCTGCGAGGCTGCCGCCGCTGTCCAGCTGCGTCGCGACCATCACATTGCCGGAGACGCTCTCCAGCTGCGCACGCGACACCGTGCCCAGCGTCAGTTCGGCATCGCCGCTGACCGTGCTGACGCTGACGTTGTTGCCCAGGCCCGTGGCCTTGATGTCGCCGCTGATGCTTTTGAGCTCGTAATTGCGATGCATGCCGCGTGCCGCCACGGTGATGTCGCCGCTGACGCTGTTGACGTTGGCATTGGCGCCGACATCGCCTTCGATGTTGCCGCTGATGGTGCGCAGGTTCAGATCGCCATTGACGCCGGTGAGTGCCAGATCGGCGCTGACCAACGTGACATTCACCGCGCTGTTCATCGGCACCTGCACCAGCAGGTCCGCCGAGCCGTTGCCGCCGACGCTCAGGGCCGGTAGCACCACCTTCACCGTGCTGTGATCGCCGTTGGCCGCGACCTCGACGCGCTCCACCTTGCCGCCGATGGTGCCGGTGACGCGCAGCTCGGCCTTGTCCCAGCCGCGTACCTGCACACTGCCGGCTACGTTGCTGATGTCGACCACGCCATTGGCGGACGCGGCACGCGCTTCATCGACGCTGCGCTCGGCGGCCTGCGCCAGCGATGCCCACAGTGCCGGCATTGCTGCCAGTAGGGCGATGCGCTGCAGGGCGATGCGTTGCGCAGTGGCGCCGCGTCGGGCGGCAGTCAGAGTCAGGTTCTTCATGGTCATCTCCTTCAAATCATCGGCTCCGTCGAGCGGGCCACGTCGCGATACAGATCGATCTCCTGCTGCCAGGTGCTCTCCAGCAGATGCTGCAATACCGGGCTGGCCGGATCCCTGGCCAGCGCGTCACGGATATCGGCGTTGGCCTTCTGGATGGTCTGCAGATCGGCTTCGATGCGCGTGCGTGTAGCCGGCGCCAGCAACTGCAGACGCTGCCGGAAGGTTTGCTCCAGCGCCTGGCGTGTGCGCTGATAGGCGGCGTCCTGCGGCAGCTCGAAGCTCACCGAGGTGAGCGGCGCATGGGTACTGCCGGCCAGTTGTTCGGCGCGCTGGCGCATCAGGCCCACAGTGAGCAGCACCGAGAGCGCCGCGATCAGCAGGCCCGCTGCAATGGCGCGCGGCCAGCCGGCCAACCAGCGCGAGCGTTCGGCAGCAGTGCGTCGCGCATCCGCCTGTTGCGCACCCAGCTGCGCGGCGATCTGCGGCCATAGCTCGCGCTCCGGCGGCACGGCGTGCGGCACCTGCGTCAGCAAGCTATCGAGCGAGGCTTTGCGCGGATCGTTCATGTCGTCTCCGGATCCAGGTCCAGGTGCGCGGCCAGCAAGCGGCGCGCGCGATGCAGCTGGGCCTTGGTCGTCCCCACCGCCAGCCCCAGCATGTCGGCGGCCTCTTCATGGCTGTGCCCATACAGTCCGACCAGCACCAGCACGTGGCGCGCGCCCTCCGGCAGTCGCGCGATGGCCTGCTCCAGATCGATGGGGCCCGCAGCATCGCGCTCGCCGATCACCTCGAGTGCGCCATCGTCCAGGGTCGTGGCTGCGTCGGCGGCGCTGGCGGCCAGACCGCGCCGGCTGTTCAGCACCGTGTTCACGGCGATGCGATGCAGCCAGGTGCCGAAGCGGCTGCGTTGTTCGAAGCCGGGCAGGGCCCGCCAGGCGGCGATGAAGGTCTCCTGCGTGCAGTCCTCGGCGCGATCCCGCCGGCCGGTCATGCGCAGGCACAGCCCGTGCACATTGCCGGCGTGCTGGCGGTACAGGCGCTCGAAGGCGCGCTGATCGCCGTGCGCTGCCGCCGCCAGCGTGGCGTCGTCGCGCTGTGCCGGATCGGGGAATTCCAGCGGCTCGGCCTGCAGCACGTTGTGGGTTCCTGCAATTGCGTGCGTCACGACGGGTTGGAGGCGTTGGACAGCCGGAAGGTTTGAAGGCTCGCGAGGCCTCTGCGTCGTTCGCAGCACTTTTTCGCGCAAAGCTGCTGGTCACGCAACAGTTGTCCGCCCGCACGGCCGCGCATACCGGCTCCGTGACGGCGGCGGCATTCCCGCGGGGATGAAGTTTTTGCCTGGTTTCCCAGGCATTTCCGGCCTGCGCCGGTGGCGCGACCGGCCGTAGTGACGCAGCACGCACTTCTGGCACAGCCATTGCTTTCTGCCCGCTCCAGCCTGCGCAGCAGCGCTGGCTTCATTGTCCTGGAGGTCTGCAAGTCATGTCTCGGTTCCGTCCGGTTATCAGTATCCCTGCTCATCCGCTGGCGCTGACGCGCGTCTCCCCCCTGGCCCTGGCCGCGTTGGCGGGTTGCGCAGTGCTGATGCCGGCGCATGCCGCCGAGCCGCTCACCCTCGACACGGCAGACTCTTCCGGCCAGGTCGAAAGCGCGCCGGCGGCTGCGTCGGCCACGTCGCGTACCGAAGAAGTGGTCATCCAGGGCCAGGCCGCGGCACTGAACGAGCTCACCGAGCTGCATGAGGTGCCCGAGTCGGTATCGATCGTCACCGAAGACGATCTGGCCAAGTTCGATGCCAGCAGCATCACCGAAGTGCTGCGCCGGCTCGGCAATGTGCGCTGGAACTACGGCAATCCGCGCACCGGCAGTTTCTCGCTGCGTGGTGTGACCGCCAGCGTCGGTACCGACTATATCGATCCCAGCGTGGGCATCACCGTGGACGGCATCAGCTATGCCTATCCGGCGCTGGCGGCGGGCACCAACATCTTCGACGTCGAGAGCGTGGACGTGACGCGCGGCCCGCAGGGCACCGAGGGCGCCAAGAGCACCAGCATCGGCCAGATCAACATCAAGACGCGCGAGCCGAGCTTCACGCCGGAGGCCAGCGCCGCGCTCACGCTCGGCGACTACAACGCGGTGAAGACCCAGGCCGTGGTCGGCGGCCCGCTGATCGACAACCTGCTGGCCTGGCGCATCTCCTTCCAGCGCGACCAGCAGGACGGCGCCTACGCCAACGACTATCCGGATCTGTATGGCCGCACCAGCTACGGCAACACCGACCGCACCTACGCGCGCCTGCAGTTCCTGCTGACGCCCACGGAGGATCTGCGCTTGCGCCTGCTGGTGGACGATCAGCCCAAGGGCAGCGAGTACGTGAACGGTTTGAGCTTCCGCAAGGACACGCCGGACACCTATGCCGACGGTGTGGCGGTGAACAAGACCAACACGGCGTATGCCAAGCTCAGCCGCGACTGGTTTACACAGCAGAGCGCCTATACGGCGGACGACTACTACAGCTCGCCCGCCTATCTGGACAGCAACGGCGCCATCATCACGGCCAGCAAGGGCGCGCTGCTGGATGCCAGCTGGAAGCGCGGCAACCAGACCTTCCAGTCACTGACCTCCTGGCGCGACCACTACTTCTCGGCGGCCAACGACGACGGTACGCCGTTCGACATCACCAAGAGCGGCGGCTACATCACCAGCTACCAGCAATTGAGCCAGGAGCTGAGTGTCAGTTCCAAGGGCAATGATCTGCTCGATTACAAGGCGGGTCTGTGGTACCTGAAGCAGCACTACAACTCGCTGAGCCGCACCCGCTACGGCTCCGATGCCGGTGCCTACAACGCCTCGGTCGCCCAGTACGCAACACTCAATGCCGACGCCGCCGGCCGTCTGCTGCTGCAGGATGCGCTCAACGACCTGTATGTGGGCACGCAGAGCTATGTGGACAACGAGAGCACGGCGCTGTTCGCCAATCTGGACTGGCACCTGAGCAGGGCGTTGACGCTGACCACCGGCCTGCGTCTGACGCATGAGGAGCGCAGTACCCTGCAGGGCAAGTCGGTGCTCGACGCCGGCGATGGCTCGTTGCTGAGCGCCGGCACGGACGCGGCCAACAATGCGCTGGCCTTGTACTACTTCGGGGTCGCCGACTACGCCAGCCTGACCACGACGCAGCAGGCGCAGATCGCGGCCGCCAAGGCGCTGCGCTCCAGCACCATCGGTACGCTGTACGGGCTTGCCCAGGCCACGCCGTACAAGGGCAATCTGCCCACCTCGCAGCTGAGCCTCAGCTACGCCTTCAACGACGATCACACCGGCTACGCCACCTGGCAGCACGGCTCCAAGGGCGGCATTTCGCAGCTCTACGTGGTCGGCACCACGGTGGCGTCGCTGCCGGTGAAGGCCGAGTCCTCCAATTCCTTCGAAGTGGGTGTGCGCTCGAATTTCCTGGATCGCGCGCTGGCGGTGAATGCCGATCTGTTCTACGACGACATCCGCAACTTCCAGCAGACCGTGTACTTCTACGACGCGCTGACCACGCAGCTGACCAACGCCAGCTCGCCGGTCTACACCAGCGCGGTTGGTAACGTGCCGCGCGTGGTGACGCAGGGTCTGGAGCTGGATGCGGTGCTGAACCTGGCCGACAGCTTCTCGGTGCGCTTCTCCGGCGCCTACACCGATGCCAGGTACAGGGACTTCCAGTTCATGGCCAAGCCCTCGGAGCGTGGCGATGAAGCGGTGAAATACTACGACGCCAGCGGCCTGACGCTGCCGAACGCGCCCAAGGTGCAGTTCAGCATTACGCCTGACTTCCGCCTGCCCGTGTTCAACAGCAAGGTGTTCCACACCAGCGCCAGCTACAGCTACACGGGTCGTCAGAACACCGACTCGTCGCTGTCGGCTTACGCCTGGCAGAAGGCCTACGGTTTGGCGGACTTCGCCATCGGTCTGGGCACGGCCGACGGCAAGTACGACGTCAACGTCACCGTCAAGAACGTGTTCAACGAGCTGTGGGGCGATGCTGCCTGGAGCACCTACACGGTCTACACCCAGCCGCGCTGGGCAGGTGTGACCTTCAGCGCCAAGTTCTACTGAAGAATCGAGAGAGGAAAGCATCATGAACTTCCGTATCAATACCGCTCTGCTGCTGGCCGCTGCGCTCAGTGTGGCGCCGCTGCAGAGCTTGCAGGCACATCATGCCTTCGCTGCCGAGTTTGATCTGACCCAGCCGGTGGATCTGACCGGTACGGTCACTTCGATGAAGTGGGTGAACCCGCACAGCTGGCTGTACATCGACGTGGTCGATGCTGGCGGCAAGGTGACCAACTGGGGCTTCGAGTTCGGCACGCCCTTCAGTCTGCAGCAGAAGGGCTTGAAGCGCGCCGATCTGGCGGTGGGCGCCAAGGTGCATGTGAAGGGCTTTCGCTCCAAGAGCGGGCGTCCTTCGGGCAATGCCTCCAGTGTCACGCTGGAGGATGGCCGCTCGATCTTCACCGGCGCTCCGGACAATCCGGATGCGCAACGCGCCGGCAGCACCGCTGCCGCACCTGCGCAGCAGTGATGGCTGAAGGAGAACTCGCTTGAACGCCATTTCCGAACAGGCGCCGGCTTACATGCCGGCGCATTCCAATCGCACCCTGCGGCGCTGGGCGGCAGCGCTGCTGTGCGTGGCGCTGATGCCGCTGGCGGTGGCCGCCGGGAAGATTCCGCGGGATGCGCGCGGTAAACCCGACTTTTCCGGCATCTGGCAGACCACCAGCGCGGCCGATTTCGATCTGGAACCGCATGCGGCGCGCAAGGATGCGCCGCCGGGTGCCGGTGTGATCGAGGGCGGTTCGATTCCCTATCTGTCCAAGGCGCTGGAGCAGAAGCGCCGCAACTTCGAGGCGCGCGCCACGGCCGATCCGCGCAGCAAGTGCTTCTCGCTGGGCGTGCCGCGTGGTGTCTACTATCCGGAGCCCTTTCAGATCTTCCAGCGCGCCGAGGATCTGACGCTGTGGTTCGAGTTCGGTCACACCGTTCGCACCATCTACACCAATGGCTCCGACCATCCGGATGAGTACAACGATCTGTGGCTGGGCGATTCGCGCGGTCACTGGGAGGGCGACACGCTGGTCGTGGACGTGACGCACTTCATCGATTCCACCTGGCTGGATCGGGCCGGCAATTACCACAGCTCCGATCTGCACGTGGTGGAGCGCTGGAACTTCCTCGATGCCAATACGCTGCGCTACCGCGCCACGCTGGAGGACCCGCAGGTCTACAGCCGGCCGTGGACGCTGGAAGTGATCCTGTACCGGCATCGCGAGAAGAACTTCCAGCTGATCGAGAACTACTGCTTCACACTGGATGACGACAAGTACTACCCCCTTCCCAAGGCGCAGTGACGGAGAGCAGAGATGAAATTCCAGATCGATCCGCGACGCTCCGCCGTGGCGGCGGGCGTGGCCCTGGTGCTGGCCGCGGCGGCCGTGGTGCATGCCCAGAGTGCCGCTCCGGTTGAAACGCAGCCGGTGGCCGGTGTGCCTACAGGCAACGCCCCGGCAGGCGAGATTCCGCGCCGTGAAAAGTCCTTCGTGGTGACCGCGCAGGGCAAGTGGACCGGCAAGCGTCTGGCCGATGGCCAGCCCGACGTGCAGGGCCACTGGTCCAACACCATTTCCAATCACGGCAACTTCACCGATCCGCAGGGCGGCGATCCGGTGGGCGGCCGTCCGCCGACCACGGCGCGCAATGAGCGTGCGCCCAGCCGCGTCAGTGACCCGGTGGATGGCGAGATCCCCTACCAGCCCTGGGCGCGCGCCAAGGCCGATGAACTGCGTGCCGGCTTCAAGAACCCCACCCGGCCCGAGTACATCGAGCCCAATGCCCGCTGCTGGCCGGGTGGGCCCACCAAGTCGCTGTACTGGCATGGCTATGAAATCCGCCAGTATCCGGGCTACGTGTTGTTCATGTTCAATGCCGGCACGCGCATCGTCTATCTGAACAACCCGCGGCACCTGCCGGCCAGCATCAAGCTGTGGAATGGCGATTCGCGTGGCCACTGGGAGGGCAACACGCTGGTGGTGGACACCACCAACAACAACTCCAAGGCGCGCTTTGGTCGCACCGGCGAGTTCGTGAGCGAGAATGCCACGATCCAGGAGCGCTTCATCTTCGACAACAACGGCAGTCGCTACACGTATCAGGCGGTCTATACCGACCCGACGGTGCTGACGCGGCCTTTCACCGTGACCATTCCGGCGCGCCGCTACACGGCGGTGGACAAGGCGGATGGCTGGAACTTCGAGGTGAACGACACCAAATTCTCCGACGGCGGCAGGCACCCGCACACCGTGGAGCGCGACGAGCGCATCTGCGTGGAGAACAACGGCGAGTTCGGCAACGTGGCCGCGCCGGCCGAGGCGGGTAGCGCGCCGCGCTGAGATCAGGCAGTTCCGGTAAGTCCACGCCGGGCCCACGGGCGCCCGGCGTGGCAGGGCTCACAGCGGAGCGATTCCTGCAGCCAGACCCTACAGCAGACCGATGGTGCGCCCTGCGGCGCCGACGCCCAGCCACAGCAGCAGCGAAGCCGCTGCGGCGCCCCGCGCCAGCCCTGCCGCGGGTGCGTCCTGGCCGGTCACGCGCCGGTACAGCGTGTATTGCAACAGTACCGCGCCCAGCAGCAGCACCATCTTCACCAGGAAGGCGGGGTTGCGGTAGTACAGCAGCGGTGAGGCGCAGAACATCAGCGTGCCGCTCAGCACCGTCATCGCCAGTCCGATCAGGATCAGGCGTCGCAGATCCACGGCCACGTCCGGCACGCGCTGGGCGCGGAATGCCCAGCCCACCAGGCGCAGGTTGATCAGCACCACCGAGGCGAGCAGCAGCACGAAGCCGAGCACATGCACCACCTGGGTGAAGGCACCCACCATGTGGTTGGAGGCATTGATGATGTGACCGACGGGGCTGTCGCGCACAGCCTCAAGCGCAGCGATGAGAGTCATGGAAGGATCCGTGTCCGGTAGGGGTCAGTTCGAGAGGGCCTGCCAGTTGGGCAGGTAGGGAATCAGGCGGCCGCAGATGATCACCAGCGTCCACAGCAGCAACGAGGCAGCGCCGGCGCAGCGCACGTTGCGCGGCAGGCGCGCGTGGTTGGCGATCACTTCCGGCTGGCGCGCGGCGATCAGTTCGAAGTACAGGGCGTTCACGCCGGCCAGGGCGATGAACAGGAACTTGAACGGAAACGGCGGGCTCTCGATGACCGAGGCGGCTTCCGACCAGAACAGCAGCACACCGGAGAGGAAGATCAATGCAAAGCCGGTGAGAATCAGCGGGCGCAATTGCCGCAGCATGTCCGTCACCGGCACGCGCGCCAGGATCAGGCCGAGCAGGCGCAGGTCGGTCAGCGCGATGAGGCCCACCGAGATGGACAGGCCGAGCAGATGGATGCCCTCGATGAAGCCATAGGCCAAGGCAGAGTTGCCGAGCACTTCGGCCAGATGCGTATCTGAAATGCGTTGCGTGAGATCGAGAATCCAGTTGGGCATCACAGGTCCTGAAAAAAATCAGGCCCGCGGCAGGCCAGCCGCGGGCCGTGGGGTACGAAAAGCCGCTCAGCTGCCTGGTTGGGGTACGACGCGCAGGTAGGGGCGGATCTCCTGCCAGCCGGCCGGGAACAGCTTGCCGGCATCCTCATTGGAAACCGACGGCAGGATGATGACGTCGTCGCCGCTCTTCCAGTTCACCGGCGTGGCCACCTTGTGCCGGTCGGTGAGCTGCAACGAATCGATCACGCGCACGATCTCATCGAAGTTGCGGCCGGTGCTGGCCGGGTAGGTGAGGGTCAGACGCACCTTGCGGTTCGGATCGATCACGAACACCGAGCGCACCGTGAAGCGATCGCTGGCATTCGGATGGATCATGCCGTACAGGTTCGCCACCTTGAATTCCGGATCGGCAATAATCGGAAATCCCACCGTCGTTCCCTGGGTGCTCTCGATGTCCGCGGTCCATTTCAGGTGGCTTGGCACGTCGTCCACGGACAAGGCGATGGCTTTTACATTGCGCGCAGCAAAGGTCTGCGCAAGCTTCGCGGTGTAGCCAAGCTCGGTGGTGCAGACCGGCGTGAAGTCCTTGGGATGCGAGAACAGCACGCCCCACGCCTGGCCCAGCCATTCGTGGAAACGCAGTGTGCCGACCGTGGTGTGCGCTTCGAAATCCGGCGCGATATCGCCCAGTTGCAATGCCATGGGATGCTCCTAGCAGGGGGTTCACGATCAATCTAGTCGCGCCCGCATGACATTGCGGTCTGCGGGCGGTGACAGGATGGTCGCGGACCGGGATCAGTTGCTGCCGTTGCCGGCGGCGGCGCTTTTCGGCGCGGGGGCGGCGATCTTCGTCAGCGTGCCGCCTTCCTGCTCATAAGTCTGTGCACCGATGGCACCCGCGACCCGCAAGCCCTTGGCCGCCAGCAGATCGGCGGCCTTGCCGGCGCGACCGGCGTGGTTCGAGACGGTGACGATCTGGCGGTCCTTCGGAATCCACTGCAGGCTGTTTTCCAGCTCCTTGAGCTGGATGCTCAGGTACACGGGAAATCCGCCGACGCTGATGATCTCGTCGGGACGGCGTACGTCGATCAGCACCACCTTGTCCGGAGTGGCGAGCAGCTGATCGAATTCAGCTCGCGTGAGCAGATGCGCCTGGCTGGTCTGATTCCTGGCAGGGGTGGCCTGCTGGGCAGGTGCCACGGAGCTCAGCAGGGACAGGGCGAAGAAGACGGCGATGCGTTGATACACGATGCTCTCCAGGGTGACGATAGTGGTCGACCCTGAAGCAGTTTGTGTGCCAACAACACCAGGTCCGCTGCGACAGGGTTTTTTGTAGGGGCCGCAGGGCTCCTGCGCTCCTAGACCCGAGGGTCTGGCCTGTTGCAGCCGCAGCAGTTGAGTGACGCGACTGTTGGAAGCGCAGCAGCGCTGCGGTGACATTCCGATAACATGATATGAATCGATGATGCTCCTGTTCTTGCTTGCATGGTTGCGCTCGCAACAAGATGCAGGTCGCAGCAAGAACTGTTTGTTCTCCGACCCATCCGCCACCAGCCGAGCTTCCGATGAGCGCCACACTGCTGATCCATCCGACCCCGCACACCGTCTCGCTGAGCGTGCGCGCCAAGGCCGTCATCTTCGCGGATCCGGAATCGCAGCAGCTGCTGCAGCAGATCGAACGGGTGGCGGCCTCCGACGCCAATGTGCTGATCATCGGTGAGTCCGGAACCGGCAAGGAGCTGGTGGCCAAGCACATCCATGATCGCAGCGGCCGCAGTGGCCCTTTCCTTGCGGTGAACTGCGGAGCCCTGTCCGAGTCGCTGGCCGAAGCCGAGCTGTTCGGGCATGAGGCCGGTGCCTACACCGGTGCCACGGGGGCACGCGCCGGCTGGTTCGAATCCGCCAATGGCGGCACGCTGTTCCTGGACGAGATCGGCGATCTCTCGCCCGCGCTGCAGGTGAAACTGCTGCGCGTCCTGCAGGAGCGCGAGGTGGTACGGGTGGGGTCGCGCAAACCGGTGCCACTGGATCTGCGCCTGGTGGCGGCCACCAACATCGATCTGGCGGAGGCCGTGACTGCGGGGCACTTCCGCAGGGATCTCTACTACCGCCTTCACGTGGTCAAGTTCGAGCTGCCGCCGCTGCGCGAACGCACCGGCGACATCCTGCCGCTGGTGAATCACTTCCTGGCGCATTACAGCGCACGCCTGAAGCTGACGCGTCCGGCGTTGTCGCCCGATGCGCGCGACTCATTGCTGGGCTACGCCTGGCCAGGCAACATCCGCGAGCTGGAGAATGTCATCCACTTCGCGCTGCTGATGGCCTCGGGCGATGTGATCCGGCGCGAGAACCTGCGTTTCGTGCCGCTGCCCGTCAGTGCGCCACGCGCCGGCGCGGCCAGCGGCGATGCCTTCGAGAACATTCGTGGTGAATTGCAGCGGCTGTTCCGTGCGCCGCCGCAGGATCTGCATCAGCAGCTCGAGCAGCTGCTGATCCGCCAGGCCTTCGAGAGCTGCGAACAGAATCAGGTGCAGACGGCGCGGCTGCTGGGCATTTCGCGCAACATCCTGCGCACGCTGCTGAAGAAGTACGGATTGATCGCCGCCAGCGCAGTGGGTGCCTAGCTCGAGCACACCGCGTCGCGCGCGACAGCCGCTGCGGCTGGCGGCCTCAGGGCGGGGTGGCTTCGAAGCGGTTCAGTTCGAGATTCTTGCGCACCCGCCCGGCGGCGAAGATGCGGCCATTGGCGGCCAGGTAAATCCCTGGTGGCAGCACCTGCACCGCCCCCAGCGCCAGACCCAGATTGAAGGGCGCATCGCTGTCGCTGAAGCGGGCGGGCTGCAGTGCGCCGGTCAGCACGATGGTCTTGCCCGGCAGTGAAGAGAGCACCTGGGCCGTGGCCACCATGGTGTCGGTGCCGTGGGTGATGACGATGCGTGGTTCAGGACAGGCCGCCACGGCCTCGCGGATGGCGAGGCGATCGGCATCCGTCATCGCCAGGCTGTCCTTGCGCAGCAGTTCGTGGATGGTCGGCGGCTCGGTCACCCGGGCATGCTCGAGGATCTGCCGCACCATGGGCGCACCGACTTCATAGCCGCCCTTGGCATCGAAATACACCTTGTCGATGGTGCCGCCGGTGGTGAAGAGCGCAATCGGATCCATCAATATTTCTCCATTTCCTGCGATACCCGTGGACGGCGGGTGCTACACCAGCGAGCGCTGGCCCGCGGTGCGCACCACCACCGTGCCGGCGATCTTGTCATGCCAGGACTGGTGTTCGGCATCGAACAGGATCCAGATGAATCCCAGGAACGCCACCACCAGCGACAGGAAGCAGCCCAGCGAGCGCACCGCAGCCGTGGCCCAGTCGAGCTCGCGGCCATCGATGCGCACCACCTGCAGGTTGCAGATGATGCCGCCCACCGTGGCGCCGCGCAGTTTCCACATCACCGCGCCGTAGACTGCCAGCAGCAGCAGCGTGCCGCGCATGCTGTGCCAGCCATCCGGCAACACCAGTCGCAACACCACGCTGACCAGTACCAGATCGATGGCCAGTGCCGCCATGCGCATCCAGAAGCCGGCGCGCGGCAGTGTTGCAGCCGTGGCGGCGGCCATCTGGGCCGGCGCCGCGCCGGGTGTCGCGGTTTCGGGCGGTGCTGTCGCGCTGGCCGGGGGCGGTTCAGCCGCCGGCGGCTCAGCCGTGGCTGCGGGCGCTGCGTTCGTCCCGCCCCGCGGCCCCTTGTCACGTGGATCCTTGTCGTGTGGGCCTTGGGCGCTGCGGCTCTGCTGGCGTTCGAGGATCAGCGTGTACACCACCACGCCCAGACCCATGAAGCCCAGCAGCTTGTAGAAGAGGAAGCCCAGGAAGGGCACCACGTACAGCAGCATGGCGATCAGGCCGCCGACGATGACCGCCAGCGCCGGATGCGCCAGCGCACCTTCGCCGGAGCGCAGCACGCGGCGGCCCAGCCAGGCCAGCATGACACCCTTGCCGAAGCCGGCCAGCGCCAGCAGGCCGAGGCTGACGAAGGGCACGGCGACCAGACCGACCACGGTCACGCACAACAGCAGCACCAGCACCGGCGCGCCCAGTGTGGTCAGCAGCCCGGCCAGCGCCGAGCGGCCCGGCGCTTCCTCCATGGTCTTCACGCAGCGATCGGTGGCCGCGGGGAACATCAGCGCGGTGAGGGCATACAGACCCAGGAACACGAAGGCGGTGATCCACGCCCAGCCCAGCCCGTCGGCGAAGGCCAGCGGGCGGCCGAGAATCAGGCAGTGCTCGAACCAGGGCCGCAGCCACTTCAGGCCACCGAAGTGGCCGCCGAGCACATTCTGGATGCCCGCATGTGTGATCGCGCCCGGATCGCGGATGATGGTGCCACCGATCGAGACCACATCGCCCTTCACATCCGCCTTGGGACCGAGTTCGACATCACCGAGTATCGAAACCACCGCATCGCCCACCGGGCCGTTCACATAGGTGTTGCCGAACACGGCCACCACGGCGTCGCCTACGCGCTGCTCGGCGCGCGAGTCGCCGAACACCGAGACCACGGCATCGTTGACCTCGCCGAGTGCCGTGGAAGAGCCGAACACCGAGACCACCACCTCGGCGGTCTTGCCGGCCTCAAGGGTGGAATCGGCGCCGACGTTGACGATCTGCGGGGCCTTCTCCGCACCCGCGGCCTGCGGCGCCTCAGGTGCTTGCGGTGGTTCCGGTGCTTCAACTGCCCCGGTGCGTTCGGGCGGCTCGCTGCGCGTCTCTGCGGCCCAGGCGAGCTGGTTCGGCAGCGTCAGCGACAGGCTCAGCAGCAGGCCGGTCAGCAGCAGTACCAGAGGATTGCGGGTGGTGATCATGATGGCGGATCCGTTGTCAGCGATCGGTGAACAGGGTGCGATAGGCCACGGCGCCGAGGCCGAAGAACATCAGATAAAGCATGCCGACGGCGCCCAGGGCCGAGTACAGCCACAGGGTCGGAATCTGGTCGAACACCGCGCCGATCACCGTGCCCAGCAGCGAACTCTTCACATCGGTGGCGGCCCAGCCCAGACCCTTGAGCGTCAGCACGGCGGCACCGAGCGCGGTGGCCAGGAAGGCGGCGCGCGCCGGCAGCGACCATTGCAGGAAGCCGCGCGGTGGCGCTGCACTGGTCGCTGCCGGCAGCGCGGGCGCCGCCTCCTGAGCGGCGATGGCGGCGAGTACGCGCGTTTCCAGTGAAGCCGGTGCACACCGCAGGGGCTGCTGGCGCAGCAGACGGTTGATCTGTTCTTCGTTCATGGCAGCGACTCCATATCCGGGCTTGCCTCGAGCAGGCCGCTGGCGCCGAAGGTTGCGGCCAGGGCCGCTCGACCGCGCGAAATGTCGGTCTTGACCTTGGCGAGCGAGATCTTCAGGCGCTCGGCAATGTCCTGGTAAGGCATATCCTCGAAATGAAACAGCACCAGGGGCACCCGCTGATGTTCCGGCAGCTTCGCCAGCGCAGCCTCTATCAATGCCGAGCGCTGCTGCTGTTCGGTGGCCAGCGGTGTGCTGTCCGAGCCTGCGAACTCCAGCTCCGGCGCGTCATCCGCGGCGTCACCGCTGCGCAGTTCGGAGAAGAAGCTCCAGCGTTTGCGGTAGCGGGACAGGTGGTTCAGCGACAGATTGGTCGTCACGGTTTTCAGCCAGCCGCCGGCCGTGGGCGCGCTGCGCAGTTCCGCGAAGCGCTCATAGGCTTTCAGGAACACCTGCTGGGCGATGTCCTCAGCCTGCGCATCGTTGGCCACGATGCGCGCGGCGGTGGAGAAAACCATGTTCTGATAGTTGCGCATGAACGCGGTAAAGTCGGCCCAGGGTTGCGGGTTCGGGTTGGGGTGCTGCACGGCATTGTCTTCGCGTGTATCCAAGTACACCGATCCCCGGGGATTTGTTTCAGCCGTGTGAAAAATCCAGCGCTGCCAAGACCTTAGATACCCCTTACAATGCCGGCCGGCGGCCGGGGCCGTCTGGCGATATACATAATCCCCATGAATAATCCCACGAAGGATCCGGCTGCGCATGCCCTCGTTTGATGTGACCTCCAGGGTGGATGTCCATGAACCCACCAAGGCCGTGGATCAGGCGCAAGCGCAGATCAACGGCGACAAGTTGCGCGTCACCGGCAAGAAGCGCGACGATCTGCAGAGCGCCATTGCCCTGCTGCGCAAGAGCGACGTCGAACTGCCGTTGCAGTTCGAGAATTTCCGCGACTGATTCACTTCCCGAGAGATTTTTTCATGAGCCTATCCCTACGCGATCAGCTTCTGCAGGCCGGTCTCGTCACCGAAAAGCAGGTCCGCCAGGCGGAGCAGCAGCAGAACCGCCCGCCCAGGCAGCAGCAATCCAAGAAGGAACGCCAGCAGCCCAGCGTCCGTGAGCTCGCCGCGCAGAAGGCGCAGGCCGAGAAGGCCGAGCGGGATCGCGAGCTGGCGCGCAAGCAGCAGGAGAAGGCCGAGCGCAAGGCGCGCTGGGCGCAGGTGCGCCAGCTCATCGAGCAGCACAAGGTGCCGCGCGTGGAGGGCGAGGATTACTACCACTTCACCGATGGCAGAATGGTGAAGCGACTGAGCGTCAATGCCGAGCTGCGCGCGCAGATCCAGGCCGGCACGTTGCAGATCGCCCGCTGCGATGGCAAGTACGAGCTGGTGCCGACCGCGGCGGCCGAACGCATCCGTGAGCGCGAACCCGCCGCCATCGTGAGGAGCGCGCCGGCCGGCGCCGAGACGCAGCCGGGCGCCGACGATCCCTATGCCCAGCACGTGGTACCCGACGATCTGATGTGGTGAGGCCGAGTTGACGGCACGGCGCGGCTCCAATCGCCGCGGACCGGCGCCTTTGGTGCATAATTCCCCGATCGGGGAATACACAGGGGCAGGGCATGCCGGCTTTGAGCGGGATTCGCGTCATCGACTTCGGACATTACGCTGCCGGTCCGCTGGCAGCGTGGCTGCTGGCGCAGCAGGGCGCGGAGGTCGTGCACGTCGACCGGCCGGGTCCGCTGAGTCTCACGGCGGAGCAGGACCGCTTCCTGCAATCCGGCAAGCAGCGGCGCCGCATCGATCTGAAGACGCCAGCCGGACAGGCCGAGGCGCTGGAGCTGATCGGCACGGCCGATGTGCTGATCGAGAACTTCCGTCCCGGCGTGATGCAGCGTCTGGGCCTGGGCCAGAACACATTGCGCGCACGCTTCCCGCAGCTCATCTACTGCTCGCTGCCGGGCTTTTCGGGCAACGATCCGCGTGCCGGCCTGGCCGCCTTCGAGGGCATCGTCAGTGCCGCGGCCGGGCTCTACAGCAGCAACAGCCCCGCCGGTGCGCTGCCTGCGGAGGTATCGCCCTACAACGCACTGCCGCTGGCCACGAACTTCGCCGCATTCCAGGCTGCCACCGCCATCGTCATGGCGCTGATCGCGCGCCGTCGCGATGGCGTGGGGCAGTGGATCGAGGCGCCGCTGTTCGATGCCGCCGTCGAACTGCTGGGCCCGGCGCTGCCGGAGAGTTTTCCGAACTACACCATCATCTATGGTGGCGGCATCTATGCCTGCGCCGAAGGGCATGTCTTCCTCAACGCCAACAATCCGCGCTTCCTGTTCTGGCTGCTGGATGCCTGGGGCGTGGGCGGCATCTGGCGTGCGGACGGATTGCTCGCCAACGAAGTCATCAACGGCAGGGACGCGGTGCGCAACGCCGAGTTGCGCCGGCGCATGGCGCAGATCTTCGCCACGGAAACAGCGCTGCACTGGCAGGAGTTCGCAGCCCGGCATCACATCCCGCTGGCGCGCATTGCCTCGCTGCAGGATTGGCAGCACAGCGCGGCCGCGCGCGGCAGCGGCGCCGTGGTGGAGGTGAAGGATGCCCAGGGGCATTGCGTCCTGCAGCCGGGTGCACCGGTGCAGGTGCTGGCCAGAGCGCCGGCGACCGCGCAGGAGTCGCGTGGCCCCGCGATGGCCGCGGAAGCCGCCGGGGCCAGCGGCGCGGTGCGCGGTGCGCTGTCGGGCGTGCGGGTGCTGGATCTGGCCAACATCCTGGCCGGGCCGTCGGTGGGGCGCTGGCTGGCGGATTTCGGCGCGGAGGTGATCAAGCTCAATGATCCGAACGCGCTGTCGGTGGCCATGCACGACTATCTGAATCGCGGCAAGAAGTCGGCGCTGGTGGACGTCAAACGCCCCCAGGGTCGTGAGCTGGTGCTGCGTCTGGCCGAAGTTTCGGATGTGTTCCTGTGCAACTTTCCGCAGCCCACGGCGCAGCGCTACGGTCTGCAGGAAGAAGAGGTGCGCGCGGCGCGTGGCGATGTCATCTACGCATCCATCAGCTGCTACGGCGCGCAGGGTCCGTGGGCGCAGCGGCGCGGCTACGAACCGCAGGCGCAGAGCTGCGCCGGAATCATGGCGCGTTATGGCGGCCAGGGCGCACCGGTGATGCTGCCCTATCTGGTCAACGACTATGGCACCGGCATCCTGGGCGCCTTTGCCGTGGGGCTGGCGCTGTTCGCGCGTGGCGCAGAGGGCGCGGGGCAGTGTGCGCTGGCTTCGCTGGCGCACACGGCCACCCTGCATCAGTGGACCGAGTTCACGCAACGCTGGAATCGACGTCTGTACCGTGTCGCGGACGGCTGGTTGTTCGTGGCGGCGAAGCAAGAGCAGCGCGATGCGCTGCTGCGGTTGCTGGATGTGGACTGCGCCGCGTCGGCTGACGACGCGGTGCTGACGGCGGTGATTGACGCCGGGCTGCGGCGGGCCGCTGCGCAGTCCTGGGTGCTGCGGTTCGCTGCCGCCGGCATCGCCGTCATGCCCCTGGCCACGCAGCGCGCAGCCATGCAACACCCTTATGCGCAGGAACACGGAGTGGCCCTGCCGGCGCGCAAATGTCTGTCCAACACGCTGGAGCATCCCGGCATCACCGTGCACCTGTCGGCAACGCCGAAGATCCACGGCGCCATGCCGCAGGCCGTGGGCACGGATCTGGATGCCGTGCTGGCGATTGCCGGTGCTGCAGATGAAGCATCGCAATGGCTGGCGGAAGGAGTCATCAGTCATCAACTGGCCAAGCCGGCCATTGCGCCCGCGGGCAAGTAATGGCGGGCGGCTCGCCCCGGCAGCCGCCTGCTACTGATCGAGGCGACGCGCGCTGAACTGCGCCAGCGTGCCGTCATCGGCCACGCTCAGCACCATCTCGATGGGTTGGCAGCAGATCTGGCAGTCCTCCACATAGCTGGCGGAGCCTGAGGTCAGATCCACGCGCGTATCGAAGGCTTCGCCGCAGTAAGGACAGCGCACGGTGACGAAACCGGTGGCAGCTGCGGCGGCGGCTTCGGCCTGCAGATCGATGACGGGTTCCAGCCCGTAGCGCGCATCGATGTCGGCTGCGGCGCGCGCTTTCGCCGAGCGCGGCTTCGGCCGTGCAGGTCTCATGGATGCCAGTATCGCATGGCCTGCGCTCAGTCTGGCTTGCCGCCGTCCGGATGGAACTGACGCCAGTCACGGCCCACGATCAGGCGGGCGCCGCGGCCATAGGTCCAGTAGGACCAGGCCCACTGCACCAGCACCGAAGCGCGGTTGCGAAAGCCGCTGAGCCGGTAGATATGCAACAACAGCCAGAACCACCAGGCGAGGCGGCCGCCCAGAAGCAGGCGTCGTGATTCATACAGCGCGCGACCGCGGCCGATGGTGGCCAGATGGCCCCAGTCGCGATAGCGGAAGGGCTGCGGGGTCTGGCCGCGCAATGCACGGAGGATGGCATGGCCCGCATACAGCCCCTGCTGCATGGCCACGTCCGCCGTGCCGGGCAGCACCTGTGCGTCGCGCGGATCGGTATAGCGCGCCACATCGCCGAGCACGAACAGCCGCTCATCGCCGGAGACGGTGAGTTGCTCGCCCACGGGTATGCGGCCGGAGCCGTCGCTCTTCAATCCCAGGGTCTGCGCCAGCGCCGTGGCCAGCGGTGCCGCGCGCACGCCTGCCGCCCACAGGATGGTGCCGACGCGCAGCGTCTCGGCGCCCACCTGCAGGGTGTCGGCATCGATGTGTGTGACACGCGCATTGTTCCAGACCTGCACGCCCAGGCTCTCCAGGTCGCGCATGGCGCGGCCAGCCGCGCGCGCTGCGAAGGTGGGCAGGATGCGCGGTCCGGCTTCGATGAGGATGACGCGTGCCAGACGCGGATCGATGCGGCGAAAGTCGCGCGCCAGCGTGTAGCGGCTCATCTCGCCGATGGCGCCGGCCAGTTCCACGCCCGTGGGGCCGCCGCCGATGACGACGAAGCTCAGCAGTTCTCGCTGGCGCGCCGGATCCGTGCTGGTCTCGGCCGATTCGAAGGCGCGCAGGATGCGCGCGCGGATCTCGGTGGCCTGCGGCAGGTTCTTGAGCCCGGGCGCATGTGGTTCCCACTCCTCGTGACCGAAGTAGGCATGCGTGGCGCCGCACGCCACCAGCAGCCAGTCATAGCGCAGCTCGCCCACGCTGGTGGTGACGATGCGTTGCCGTGGATCGATGCGCTCGGCCGCGGCCATCAGCACGCGCACATTGCGCGCCGCGGCGAGGATGGAGCGGATGGGCGCGGCGATCTCGGCGGGGCTGAGGCCGGCCGTGGCTACCTGGTACAGCAGCGGCTGAAACAGATGGTGGTTCTCGCGATCCACCAGCGTGACATCGACGTCGGGCTGGTTGGCGAGCATCTTGGCGGCGTTGAGACCGGCAAAGCCGGCGCCGATGATGACCACCTGGGATCGGGCCATGTGCGCGCTCCATCGGGCCGGTTGCGGCCCGTGCGCCACGTTAGCACTTCGCGCCAGCGCTGCGCTGCTTGAGTTGGGCACCGCGCTCGGGCATGTTGGCCCGATGCCAGCCCATCTCGAGATCAACGGCGCGCCGGCCAGCGCCGAACAATTGCTCGCCGCCACCACCAACTACGGCCATTTCACCTCCCTGCAGGTGCGTAACGGCTGCGTGGCAGGTCTGGATCTGCATCTGCGGCGCCTCGATGATGCGACGCGCACGCTGTTCGGCCAGCCGCTGGATACGGTGCAGCTGCTCGACTGGTTGCGGGACGCGGTGCGGCGTGCCGGCGATCGGATGATCGCTGCGGCTTCGGTGCGCATGCTGGTGTTTCCGGCACACTTCAATCGCGAACAACTCGCCGGCCAGCAGCCCGTCGCTGTGCTGATCAGCGTGGCCGCGGCACGCGAGCATCCGCAGCGCGCGATACGCGCGCAGACGCGTGACTATCAGCGCGATCTGCCGGATGTGAAACATGTGGCCACCTTCGGCCTGTTCTGGCAGCGTCGTCTGGCGCAGCAGGCAGGCTACGACGACGCGCTGTTCGTCGATGCGCGTGGCGGCATCAGCGAGGGCAGCACCTGGAACATCGGCTTCTGGGACGGCGAGCGGATCCTGTGGCCGCGGGCCGCGCTGCTCGATGGCGTCACGCAGCAGCTCTTGAAGAAGGCGCTGGTCAGCGTCGGCGTGCCCAGTGAAACGCGGCGTATCCAGCGCCAGGATCTCGTCACGCTGCGCGGCGCCTTCGCCTGCAATTCGACCGGCATTCAGCCCATCGCAGCCATTGATGCCCGCGAGTTTGGCGCACAGCCCGAGCTGCTGGAGCGGCTCGGGCGGGCTTATCGGGGTGTGATCCCCGACAAGCTGCTGTAGCAGGAGCGCAGTGCGCTATTGACCTGCGGGTGGCGCGCCGCCACCGCCTGGAGCGGGATTCTTCTTGCCGAAGGCCTCCAGTTCCGCTGCCGTCAGCTTGCCATCCTTGTTGGTGTCGATTTTCTCGAAGTCCGCTTCCAGCGGTGTGCCGGCCACTTCGGACTTGCTGAGGACGCCATCACCGTCCTTGTCCAGCATCTTGATGAAGGCGGCCGTGTCGGTGCCGGCCTGAGCGCCGGCCGGCGGCGTTTGCGCCAGAGCCACGGCCGTCCCGGCCAGCAATGCCAGGGTCGTCATTGTCACGCCTGAGCGCATCTGCAGTCCCTCTTCTGGTTATGAGTGCGGGCGAAGGTAGCATCACGCTGCTGTTTTTGCGTGTGTCTTCTGGTGTCAGAATGTAGTGGGCAGGACAGCTCTCTCGAAAGAAGTAGAACGGCACCTCCCATGCGACGCGGCCCTGGCCTACACGCTGGCCGATGTGTGGTGGCAGCGCGATCACGACAATTGCTCCATGAAGAAGCAATTGCATGTGGCCGCTGTTCTGGCGCTGGTATCCGGCACCGGCCATGCCCTGGAGTTCGATCCTCTAAGACTGCTACCGGATGCCGTTTTTGTGCAGGCCGGCTTTGCCGAGAACAGTACCGGGAGCTACGTGGTGGGCGTGGGCTGGAACTGGAATTGGCGCCACGAGACTCGTTTCGGAACTATCACCGGCTTTCACGAAACCTCATTCGGTCGCTGGATCACGCGCCGCGCTGGCGATGAAGGCTCCGCCTGGGCCACGCAGGCCGGTATCACGCCGGTGCTGCGTCTGCAGCCGGCGAGCCGGGGCGGGCAGTGGTTCGTCGAGGCTGGTGTGGGACTCAACATGATCCTGCCGCTGTACCGGAGCGACGACAAGCGCTTCAGTACCGAATTCAACTTTGGCGATCACGCTGCCATCGGGCGCTACTTCGGCAGTGGCCAGCGGCGCGAGGTCGCGCTGCGCGTGCAGCACTTCTCCAACGCCGGCCTCGACCATCCGAATCCCGGCGAGAACTTCCTGCAGCTGCGCTACGCCTTGCGTTTCTAGTCCGATCACCGCCGCGGCCTGGTGCATCTGCAGGACTTACAACAGCGGCACCAGCAGCAGTGCCACGATGTTGATGATCTTGATCAGCGGATTGATGGCCGGGCCCGCGGTGTCCTTGTAGGGATCGCCCACGGTGTCGCCGGTGACCGCGGCCTTGTGGGCATCCGAGCCCTTGCCGCCGAAGTGGCCTTCCTCGATGTACTTCTTGGCGTTGTCCCAGGCGCCACCGCCGGTGCACATCGAGATGGCCACGAACAGGCCGGTGACGATGGTGCCGATCAGCAGGCCACCGAGCGCCTTCACGCCTTCGCCCGGACCCATCAGCGCATTGATGCCGAAGGCCACGACGATCGGCACCAGGATGGGCAGCAGCGAGGGGATGATCATCTCCTTGATCGCCGCCCTGGTCAGCAGGTCCACGGCCTTGGAGTAATCCGGCTTGGCGCTGCCCTCCATGATCCCCTTGATCTCGCGGAACTGGCGGCGCACTTCTTCCACCACCGAACCGGCAGCGCGGCCCACGGCCTCCATGGCCATGGCGCCGAACAGATAGGGCACCAGTCCGCCGATGAACAGGCCGATGATGACGGCCGGATCGGACAGCGAGAAGGCCACCAGCTTGCCGGCGCTTTCCAGGTTGTGGGTGTAGTCGGCGAACAGCACCAGCGCGGCCAGCCCCGCGGAGCCGATGGCGTAGCCCTTGGTGACCGCCTTGGTGGTGTTGCCCACCGCGTCGAGCGGATCGGTGATGTCGCGGATCTTCTTGTCCAGGCCGCTCATCTCGGCGATGCCACCGGCGTTGTCGGTGATCGGGCCGTAGGCATCCAGGGCCACGATCATGCCGGTCAGCGACAGCATGGCGGTGGCGGCGATGGCGATGCCATACAGGCCCTGGCCAGCGCCGCCGCGCTCGCCCAGCGTGTAGGCCGCCCAGATGGCGATGCACACCGCGATGACGGGCAGCGCGGTGGACTTCATCGACACGCCCAGGCCCGCGATCATGTTGGTGGCATGACCGGTCCTCGAGGCTTCGGCCACCTTGCGCACCGGGCTGTACTCGGTGGCGGTGTAGTACTCGGTGATGACGATGAGCACGGCGGTGAGCCCCAGACCCACCAGCGTGCAGCCGAACATGGCGTTGAAGTCGCCGGGCATGATCTGCCTGGTGATGAACCAGAAGGCAATCGCCGAGATGACTCCCGAGACGATCACGCCCTTGTACAGCGCGTTCATGATCTTGCCACCGGGCTGGGTCTTCACGAAGAAGGTGCCGACGATGGAAGAGACGATGGAGGCTGCACCCAGCGCCAGCGGATAGACGATGGCGGCGGTGCCGGCATTGGCCATCAGCAGGCCGCCGGCCAGCATGGTGGCCACCAGCGTGACCGCATAGGTCTCGAACAGGTCGGCCGCCATGCCGGCGCAGTCGCCGACATTGTCACCGACGTTGTCGGCGATCACGGCCGGGTTGCGCGGATCGTCCTCGGGAATGCCGGCTTCCACCTTGCCCACCAGGTCGGCGCCGACATCCGCGCCCTTGGTGAAGATGCCGCCGCCCAGGCGCGCGAAGATGGAGATCAGCGAGCCACCGAAGGCCAGGCCGACCAGCGCATGCAGCGCGCGTGTTTCCGCCTCGGCGGTTGCGCCCAGTGCGCTGCGCAGCGCCAGGAAGTAGCCGGCCACGCCCAGCAGACCCAGACCCACCACCAGCATGCCGGTGATGGCGCCGCCCTTGAATGCAACCTGCAGGGCTGCGTTCAGGCCCTTGTTGGCGGCTTCCGCGGTGCGCACATTGGCGCGCACCGAGATGTTCATGCCGATGTAGCCGGCCAGGCCCGAGAGGAGGGCGCCGACCGCGAAACCACCCGCCAGCGGCCAGCCCAGCGCCAGCCCCAGCACGATGAACAGCACGACGCCGACGATGGCGATGGTGCTGTACTGACGGTTGAGATAAGCACTGGCGCCGGCCTGCACGGCAGCGGCGATTTCCTGCATCCGGGCATTGCCCGTGGGCAGGCGCAGGATCGAGAGCACCGAGATCACGCCGTAGATCACGGCGAGCACGCCGGCTGCAACAGCCAGCCATAACCAGCTACCGACATCCATCAGGATCCTCCCCCGCAGACGAATTGTTGTATCAGCCGCTCCCTATATACCACAGCGGCCGCGATGGCCGCCGTGGCGGGCTGACTGCGGGGGAGAGCGCTGGCTAGAAGCGCAGCCGCAGACCGACGCTGAGCTGGTCGAGGCTGTAGTCGCTGGTGGACAGGATGCGGGTCCATTCCGCGGACAGTCCGAGATTGCGCGCCGGGCCGAGCGTGAACTCGACGCCGAAGCCATAGCTCGCGCCGCTGTCGGCGCTGCGGGCCTCGGCGCCCAGATAAGTGGCCTGCACCCTGGCATTGGATACGCCCAGCAGCCCGTAGACGCCAAAGATATCCGAGATCGGCAGCGTGCCCTTCAGCGCCAGCGTGGAATAGGACTTGAGCTTGAAGGTGACGTCATTGACGCCATCGCCGGAAGGTACGCCGTCGCTGGACAGGCCGCTGCCAACGCGCGCTTCGAGCGCCAGGTTCGGATTGAAGTCGTAGCCGACCAGGAAGCCCAGCGCGCTGGGTGTGGCGCTGTCGTAGCCGTGTTCCTGGTAGTCGAACTGGCTGAACTGGCCGCCCAGGTACAGGCCGTTGAAGTTGCTGAAATAGTCGGCGGCGCGCGCCGTGCCGGCCGTGGCCAGGCTGGCCGCGGCCACTGAGGCACACAGCAACGGGGTTTTCAAAGCGCTGATTTTCATGGCATTGGGCTCCTCGGACTTCGATCTCCAATCCTCAGACCTTGAATTCGCCTTTTAGTTTGCGCTTCACCGCTTTGCCCTTGATGCGCACATAGCGCGGCAGGCCGTTTTCGTACGGCGGATAGTCCTCGCCGGCGATCAGCGGCTCCAGGTAGCGGCGGCAGGCCGCGGTGATGCCAAAGCCATCGGCCGTAATGAATTCGCGCGGGACTTTCTTCTCGACATTGGCCACGTCGGCCAGCGGCACCGGCACGATCTTCCAGCGATAGGGTTTGGAGGCGATGCGCTGGATGCCCGGCATCACGGCGTGCTGCCCCTGCACGGCGAATTCCACCGCTGCCTTGCCCACGGCATAGGCCTGCGCCACATCCACCTTCGAGGCGATGTGGCGCGCCGCGCGCTGCAGGTAGTCCGCCACGGCCCAGTGATACTTGTAGCCCAGCGATTCACGCACCATGTTCGCGACCACCGGACCCACGCCGCCGAGCTGCGTGTGGCCGAAGGCATCGAGCGTGCCGGCCTCGGCCAGGAACTTGCCATCCGGATACTTCGCGCCTTCCGACACCACGATGACGCAGTAGCCGTAGTCGCCGACGCATTGCTTCACACGCGCCAGGAACGCTTCCTTCTCGAAGGCGATTTCCGGGAACAGGATGATATGCGGCGGCTCTCCGCTCTTGCGGCCGGCGAGGCCGCCGGCCGCGGCAATCCAGCCCGCATGGCGCCCCATCACTTCCAGCACGAACACCTTGGTGGAGGTGCGCGCCATTGACGCCACGTCCAGGCTGCCTTCCAGCGTGGAGACGGCGATGTACTTGGCCACCGAGCCGAAGCCCGGGCAGCAGTCGGTGAACGGCAGGTCGTTGTCGACGGTCTTGGGGATGCCGATGCAGGTGATGGGATAGCCGAGCTGCGCGCCGATCTGCGAGACCTTCAGCGCCGTGTCCATCGAATCGTTGCCGCCGTTGTAGAAGAAGTAGCCGATGTCGTGGGCGCGGAACACCTCGATCAGCCGTTCGTACTCGGCGCGGTTCCTGTCCAGGCCCTTGAGCTTGAAGCGCGCCGAACCGAAGGCGCCGGCCGGCGTGTGGCGCAGGGCACGGATGGCAGCGGGGCTCGCGGCGCTCACGTCGATGAGGTTTTCGGTCAGCGCTCCGACGATGCCGTCGCGGCCGGCATAGACGCGGCCGATATGGCGGCGGTGCTTGCGCGCCGTCTCGATGACGCCGCAGGCCGAGGCGTTGATGACGGCGGTGACGCCGCCCGACTGGGCGTAAAAGGCGTTGCGCGGGATGCTTCTGGACATGGATTTCTCCTGTGGAGCGCGAGAATACTCAAGCGTTTGACCGCATGAAAGCGCCCCGGTAGTGTGCGCCGCATGCGAATCGTACTACTTGGTGCCCCGGGTTCAGGCAAAGGAACCCAGTCCCAGAGGCTCGTCGAGCGCTTTGGCATCCCGCAGATTTCCACTGGCGATCTGCTGCGCTCGGCTGTGGCGCGCGGCACCGGATATGGGCTGAAGGCCAAGGCTGCCATGGATGCGGGTCAGCTGGTCGCCGATGAGATCGTACTCGGCATCATCCGCGAGCGGCTGGCCGACCAGGACGCCACCAGGGGCTATGTGCTGGATGGCTTCCCGCGCAACATTGCGCAGGCCGAGGCTCTGGACCAGATGCTGAAGGCCATCGGCAAGCCGCTGAGTTCGGTGGTGCTGTTCAATGTCGATGCCGCCAAGCTGACCCGGCGCATTGCCGGTCGGCGCAGTTGCGCCCGGTGCGGGCGCATCTACAACGTGCATTCGGACAACCTGGGCACGCCGCCGCGCTGCCCGAACTGTGCCGGACATCCCGAGCTGATCCAGCGCGCCGACGACAACGAGGCCACCGTGGCCAGGCGTCTGGCCGTCTACGAGCAGCAGACCCGTCCGCTGGTGGACTACTACGCCAGGCAGGGCCTGCTGGGTGCCATCGATGCCGATGCCTCGCCGGATGAGGTGACGCAGCGTCTGATCGCGGCGCTGGGCGTGGGCCCGAAGAGCCCGACCAAGGCGAAGGCCAAACCCAAACCCAAAGCCAAAGCGGCGCCTGCCGTGAAGCGCGCGGCTGCGCAACCCAGGAAGGCTGCCAAGAAGAAGGCCAAGAGGCCGCTCAAGGCGAAGCCGAAGGTCGCGGCCAAGTCGAAGAACAAGGTGAAGGCCCGTGGCAAGGCCCAGGCTCGTGGCAAGGTCAAGGCTCCTTCCCGCGCTGGCGCGCGCCGCAAGCCGGCGCGCAAGAAATAAACCCGCTGCAGAATCCGGTGGCGTGAGCTTCTAGAGTGCGGCGAGCAATTGCCCACCCACCTGCTGCGCACGCCAGCCGCGCAGCGGCAGCGCCTCGCGGCTGCCGCCGGCGATGCGCTCCAGCTCGCGCCGCGTGGCCAGGATTTCCGGCGCGATACCCAACTGCTCGGCGCAACGTCGCGCCACGCCAGTCAGTTTCCTGACCAGGGCCTGCCGGGTTTCATCCGGCCGCTCACGCGGTGGCAGCTGCGGGAGGATCGCAGGCGGCGACTGCGCCTCGATCAGCTGCAGCAGTTCAGCGCCGCTGTTGCGCGCCACGCCTTCGGGCATCTCGGGTAGTGCCGCGAGCTGCCCGGCGCTGCGCGGTACCCGCAGCACCATCTCGCGCAGGGGCAGATCCGGCAGCACCCAGCTGCGCGGCACGTTGGCGCGTTGTGCCCGGGTCTCGCGCCAGGCGCCCAGTGCGCGCGCCAGGCCAAGGCGCCATTCATCCAGCCCGACCAGCCCCTTCAGACGCTTCCAGGCCTCCTCGGGCGCAGTCTCGAAATTGTCCACGGCGTCGAGTTCGGCGGACTCCTCGCGCAACCACTCGCTGCGACCCAATGCCGCCAGACGCTCATCGAGCTTTTCACGCAGCGGCAGCAGGTAGCGCACGTCATCCAGTGCATAATCGAGCTGCTCGGCGCTCAATGGGCGGCGCGACCAGTCGGTGCGCGTGGCGCTCTTGGCCAGCTTCACGCCCAGCATCTGGTTCACGAGTTCGGCGTAGCCCACCTGGGCCGGAAAGCCGATCAGCGCGGCAGCCACCTGGGTGTCATACACATTGCGGATGGGGCCGGTGGCCGGCCACAGCACTTCCAGATCCTGACGCGCGGCATGCAGCACCTTGCAGCTGGCGCGCGCGGCGAAGGCCGGCGCCAGCGCCTGCAGCGGGCCTGCGGCCAGCGTATCCACGCACAGCGCCTGGTCCGGCAACCCGAACTGCAGCAGGCACAGCTGCGCATAGTAGGTGCGCTCGCGCAGGAATTCGGTGTCCAGGCCAAACACGGGCAGGCTGGCGATCCTGGCGCCCAGATCCGCGACGGCGCTCGCATCGCTCAGCATGGAGGAGTTCAAAATCGGGAGTCCTTGGACGGCGTGTACAATCGGTGCGGCCATTATATGGGGAGCCTGATGCACGTTCATATTCTGGGAATCTGCGGCACGTTCATGGGTGGCATCGCCGCGATCGCGCGCGCCGCCGGCCATCGTGTCACCGGTTCCGACCGCAATGTCTATCCGCCGATGAGCACGCAGCTCGCGGCGCTGGGCATCGAGCTCATCGAAGGCTATGACCCGGCGCAGCTCGACCTGAATCCCGATGTGGTGCTGGTCGGCAATGTGATGAGCCGCGGCGTGCCAGTGGTGGAAGCGCTGCTGAACCGCGGCATTGCCTACACCTCGGCGCCGCAATGGCTGGCGCATGAAGTGCTGCGCAATCGCTGGGTGCTGGCCGTGGCCGGCACGCATGGCAAGACCACCACCACCAGCATGCTGGCGTGGATCCTGGAAGATGCGGGCCTGGCGCCGGGTTTCCTGATCGGCGGCGTACCGGGCAATTTTCCGGTCAGCGCGCGTCTGGGCGAGGAGCCGTTCTTCGTCATCGAGGCCGATGAATACGATACGGCCTTCTTCGACAAGCGCGCCAAGTTCGTCCACTACCGGCCGCGTACGCTGATCCTCAACAACCTCGAGTTCGATCACGCGGATATCTATCCGGACCTCGCCGCCATCGAGCGGCAGTTCCAGCATCTGGTGCGCACCGTGCCGGGCAGCGGCCGGCTCATCACGCATGCCGGCGATGCGGCGCTGGAGCGGGTGCTGCAGGCTGGCTGCTGGAGCGAGGTGGAGCGCTTCGCGGGTGCCGGCGGCGCAGGCACGCGCTGGAGCGTGCGCAATGTGGCGGGCAGCGATCTGTCCAGCTTTACCGTGCTGCTGGATGGCGTGGAGCAGGGCGAGGTGAACTGGTCGCTGCTCGGCGCGCACAATGTCGACAATGCGCTGGCCGCCATCGCCGCGGCGCGCCATGCCGGCGTGCCGACGGCGCGCGCCATCGATGCGCTGTCGCGCTTTGCGGGTGTGCGCCGCCGTCTGGAGTTGCGCGGCGAAGTGGGCGGCGTGCGCGTCTACGACGATTTCGCGCATCACCCCACGGCCATCAGCACCACGCTGGAAGGTCTGCGCCGTCGTGTCGGAGGCGCGCGCATCATTGCCGTGCTCGAGCCGCGCTCCAACACCATGAAGCTGGGCGTGCATCGCGACACGCTGGGCGCCTCGCTGGCCGGTGCCGACGAGGTGTGGCTGTACACGCCGCCGAACCTGGGCTGGGACGCCGCGCAGTCGGTGGCGGGCCTGGGCAGACGCGCGCATGCCAGCAACAATCTGGATCAGCTGCTGGCCGGGCTCAACGCCAGCGCGCGCAGTGGCGATCATGTGCTCATCATGAGCAACGGCGGTTTCGGCGGGCTGCATGCCCGCTTGCTCGATGCGCTGCGCGCCAGGAGCGCGCTGCTTTGACCCTTTGACAAAGGGCCGCTGTCCGGCAAGGAGCAGGACGCAATCATGTCAGTACTGGCTCTGTTCCCGCTGCGTACCGTGCTGTTCCCGGGCGGCCTGCTGCCGCTGCGCATCTTCGAACCGCGCTACTTGGACATGGTCGGGCGCGTGATGCGCGACGGCTCGCCCTTCGGTGTCGTGCAGCTGCTGGAAGGCGGCGAGACCGGTGCGGTCACGGATCTGGAGGACGTCGGCAGCAGCGCGCGCATCGTCGATTTTCAGACCATGGCCGATGGATTGCTGGGCGTGTTGTGCCGGGGTGAGCGCCGTTTCCGCATTCTCAGCCGCGAGCAGCAGAGCGATGGTCTGCACGTGGCCGAGGTGGAATGGTTGCACGAACCGCGCCGCGTGCCGCTGCCCGAGGCGCAGCAACCGCTGGCGCGATTGCTGCGGCGGGCGCTGGAGGCGCAGGGCGAGCGCGTGCAGTTCCTGCAGGCCGACTACCAGAGCTGTGGCTGGGTGGTGGACCGGCTGGCCGAGCTGCTGCCGCTGGAGGGCCGGCAGCGCCAGCAGCTGCTCGAGACCGAGGATCCGCATGAACGCCTGATGGCGCTGCTGCCGCTGCTGCGCTTGGTGGCGGACGAAGACTGAGCGGACATTGCGCCGATTTCAGGTGCTGCTGCCGTACCCGTTAAGAGTGGGCTAAGGCGGCGCGACTAGCGTGCGCGCTCATGACGAGCGTCACCCATTCACGCTACTACTGGCTCTGGCGCTGCATCGTTCCGCTGTGTCTGCTGTACGTGCTGCTGGGCATCCATCACGGCCTGTGGACGCCGGATGAGCCGCGCGAGGCGGAAATCGCCCGCGAGATGTGGGCCATGCCCAGCGTGATTCCGGCACTGGACGGTCAGCCCTTCATCGAGAAACCGCCGCTGTATTACTGGACGGTGGCGGCGGCGTTCCATCTGGTCGGGCACCCTTCCGCCGATGCGGCCCGCACGGTCAGTGCGCTGTGCGGCGCGTTGACGTTGCTGCTGGTCTATCTGTGGGGCACGCGCGCCCAGGATGAACGCTGTGGTCTGATCGCCGCGCTGATGCTGGCCAGCTGTGCGCAGTTCCTGCACTCCACGCACTGGGTGCTGCTCGATCCGTTGCTGATGGTGTTCACCACACTGGCGCTGTGGGCGGCCTGGGAAGTGCTGTATGCCGCAGGCGGTGCGCGCTGGCGCGGCCTGTTCTACGCCGGCCTGACACTGGCGCTGTGGACCAAGGGGCTGATCGGCCCGGTACTGGTGCTGGCGGGACTGCTGGCGGTGCTGCTGCTGGAGCGGCCGTCGCGCTGGCGCGCGCTGGCGCCCTGGTCCGGCGCGTTGCTGATGCTGGGCATGCTGGCCCTGCTGGCGCTGGCCATCGGCTGGCAGGGCGGCGTGGCGGCCCTGCGCGAGTGGATCTGGGTCAACCATGTGCAGCGGCTGGTGCATCCGCAGGGCACCGGCCACGAGCAGCCGCTGCCGTACTACCTGTGGATATTGCCGATGACGGTGCTGCCCTGGCTGCTGCCTCTGGTGCGCGTATTGCGCCCCGCATTCTGGCGCGGACGCGATCCGGCGCTGAGCCTGGCGCGCTACGCTGTGCTGGGCAGCGCTGCGATGGTGGTGGTGCTGTCGCTGTCGGCGACCAAGCGCGAAACCTATCTGTTGCCGGTACTGCCGCCGCTGATGCTGGGGCTGGCCGTGACGCTGGCGGCATGGTGGTCGGAGCGGGAGACCCGGACCTTGCCGGGCGCCGTGGGCGCATCCCCGGGCTGGCCGGTACATCTGCAGCTGCTGTTGCTGGTGTGCTATCTGCTGGCGGCGCCCATCGCCGGCGCCTTCTATCGTCACGGTGTCGATACCGTGCTCGGCATCTGGTTGGCGCTCACGCTGCTCTGTGCGCTGTGGCTGTGCCGGGATCTGTGGCGCGGGCGATTGCATGCAGCGCTGCGCGCGGCCCTGCCGGCGGCGCTGCTGGCGGCCGTGGCCTGGCTGATCCTGTTGCCCCATGCCCTGGATTCCACCAAGAACATGGGTGCCTTCCTGCGGGCTGCTTCGGCGCTGATGCCCGCCGGTGCCCCCATCTATGCCCTGAATGTCGATGAGACGCTCAAGGGTGTGGCGCCCTTCGAAACCGAACGCGCCGTCATCGACTGGGGTGCCCAGCCGGCGGCCAGCCGCGGCCAGCCCGACTGGTTGCTGCTGCAGGAACTCGATACCGGGCGCCGCCTCCAGCCCCCGGCGAACTATCAGCTGACCCTGCGTCGCAGCTTTGGCCCGGCGCGTGCGCTGAGCCTGTGGCGGCGCCTTGGCGGCGTTCAGCCTGCATTTAGCCGGGCTCCTGTATCACAATGATTGTGTGAGCAATTCAGGGTAAAATTCCCTGGGCGGGTAAATGTATACTTTCTTGACAATAGTAGATGCTGCCGGGAGTGGAGGCAGTTCATACTAAAGTCCGGGTTAAGGCGTATTGGCATGCCTTGGGGGGCAATTTTGCGATGACGAGACAGACAAAAGTTCTATGGCTGGCGGCCGCCGCCGCCGCACTGGGCGCAGTAGTGGCCCAGGCGCAGGTCGGCAAGGCCACCCAGGATGAATTGAACCGGCGCGGCGGTGGACCAGGTCCGGTCGCCGGCAGCGCTTCCAGCGGCCCTCCGGGCGCCAACCAGGCGATCACCGTGGCGGCCAACACCGATCCGAAGGACTTCTCCGGTGCCTGGCGCCAGAACATGGGCGGCGGCGGCGGCGGTCCAGGTGGCGGTGGTGGCGGTGGCGGTGGCGGCGGTCCGGGCGGGGGTGGCGGCGGTGGCGCACCGGGCGGTGCTGCCGGTGGTGCCCCGGGCGGCGCCGGCGGTCCGGGCGGCGGTGGTGGTCCGGGCGGCGCTGGTGGTCCGGGCGGCGGGGCGCCGCAGGAACGCACGGTGAACGGCATCTCCGACAAGGTGCTGTGCCTGCCGCAGTCGGGCACCACCGTGGGCGTGGATGGTCCGCTGCTGCTGGTGCAGACGCCGGAGCAGATCACCTGGGCGGCCGAGGAGATGCACACGATCCGTCGCATCTTCCTGAAGGGCGGCTTTACGCCGAACTTCAAGCCGGACTACCTCGGTGAGGCCATCGGCCACTGGGACGGCAATACACTGGTCGTGGAGACGCAGGGGCTGAAGAGCCAGGCTGCGGGCGCGAAGATGGTCGAGCGCTGGACCAAGGCGGCGGACGGCAAGTCCATCGAGATGAAGGTGAAGTACGTCGATGCATCCGGCAAGGCGATCGGTGGTGAGCGCACCACGACCCTGACCTGGGCCGGTGGTCAGCAGGTCATGGAATGGATCTGCGAGGACTACAACGACGAATGGCTGCCGGGCGGTGCTGAGTACAACGGCGGCAAGCAGTAAGACAGGATGGAATACACGATGAACAAGCTGAATCGTTTCTTTGCCGCGGCCCTGGCTGCCGTGGCCGTGATGTTCGCTGCCGGCGCCCAGGCGCATCACTCGGTGGCGCCCTTCGATCGCAACAACCCGGTCACGCTGTCCGGTACGGTCAAGGAGTTCAAGTACACCAACCCGCACACCTGGATCTACCTGATGGTTCCGGATGGCAAGGGCGGCGAGCAGCAGTGGGAGCTGGAAGGCGGCTCGGTCAACATGGTCGTGCGTCAGGGCTGGACCAACAAGACGCTGGGGCCCGGCATGAAGGTCAAGCTGCTGATCGCCCCGCGCCGTGACGGCAACATCGGTGGCGAGTGGCTGCGGGTGCTGGAACTGGAAGGCAAGCCCTTCGAAGTGAAGAGCGACGCGCAATGAACAACATCATCATGAAGACGGCCGCCTGGGGGGCGTGCCTGGCGGGTTGCTGGACGGTGGCTGCGGCCACCACTCCGACGGCCCAGGAAGCGGCGATCAATGGCGTGTGGACGCTGGCCCAGCCGGCAGGCGGCGCGCTGAAGACCGCCGAAGGCGCGGCGCCGCCGCTGAATGCGGATGGCAAGACGCAGTACGAGCAGAACAAGGCGGGTCTGGCCAAGAAGGACGCCACGGTCGATCTGAGCCAGAAGTGCAAGCCGATCGGCTTCCCGCGCGTGCTGTGGGATGGCGGCAACTTCGACATGCAGGTGCAGCCGAACATCGTGTTCCAGGGCTACACCTGGAACCGCAACCACCGCTCGCTGCCGTACGGACCGAAGCTGCCGCGCCTGCAGGTGCCGCGTTACTACGGCACGTCGGCGGCGCGTTGGGACGGCGACACGCTGGTGATCGAGTCGGGCATGTTCAGCGGCAACACGCTGCTGGACAGCACCGGCCTGCCGCACAGCGAAGACATGCTGCTGACCGAGCGTTACAAGCCACTCGACGGCGGCAAGAAGCTCGAAGTGAGCCTGAACGTCACGGATGACATCTACTACAGCAAGCCGTGGACGGTGAAGCTGACCTTCAATCGCGTTCCGGATGGGCGCATCCTGGAAGACGTCTGCGAAGCACGTGCGCCGTTCTTCAAGGATCTGATGAAGGGCCGCTAGGAGCTTTTCCCGCGGGGATGAGCCAACGGCGCGTCAGTCACCCTGACGCGCCGTTTTCATTGGTGCGCCGGAGCATCGACAAGTGCGCTGCAGTCCCCGCGGCGGATTTACTGGCCGGCCGCGATCAGCGGCAGCTCGAGCTGCGGGCTCTCCAGCCAGATCAGTCTGGTCTCGACCGTGCCATCGGCCCGCAGGGTCAGCTGCCGGTAGGCGGGCGGACGCGGGTCGACCGCAAACTCGTCCGAACGCGGCAGAAACTGTGCACAGGTCGACGGCACGGCGAGTAGCCGGACACCCTTGCGACGGCTGTCGAAGGGCTGGTGCACATGACCCCACAGGATCGTGCGCACGCATGCGTGGCGATCGGTGATCGCGAAGAATTCATCGCAGTTGTGCAGCCCGACCTGATCGAGCCAGCGGCTGTCCATGCCCACCGGGTGGTGGTGCACGCAGATCATCACCGGCCGGTTGCCGGCGCTGGCCAGCGAGTTCTCCAGCGCGGCGAGGCCTTCCGGGCTGATGCGGCCATGCGCCTGTCCGGGCACGCAGCTGTCGACCAGCACGATGCGCCAGGCACCGAGATCGACGTGGCCTTCGCACTGGAACGGCGCCTTCGACAATGCGGCGCGCAGAGCCAGCGGATCGTCATGGTTGCCGGGAATGCAGTACACCGGCTTGCCCAGTGCGCCGAACAGCGTGCGGAAGGTGCCGTAGGCGGCCGGATCGTCGTGCACCAGATCGCCGGTGACCAGCACCGCGTCGCAATCCCAGTGGCGCGCGCGCGCGTGCGCCAGCACCCGCTGCAGTGAAGCCAGAGTATTGATGCCGCGCAGGCTGCGATCCGGACGGGAAAACAGGTGCGGATCGGAGAATTGCAGCAAGCGCAGCGGATCGTTCATGGCAATCATGTTACCGGCCACTGACGGACGCTCTGGTGAACTGCATCATGTACGCGCGCGAAAATTTCCATCTATGTTGAATGGACTGTCGCGGCTCTGAAAGGTTTCAGGCTCGCTGCGATGAACAAAATGTTGATCGCGCCGGCGGATGCCGGCGCGATGTCGCAAGGTGATGACAGTCTGCGCCGCGACTGGTCGGAAATGAGAAATCAGTAGCGGTAATGATCCGGCTTGTAGGGACCGGCACGGTCCACGCCGATGTAGCGCGCCTGCTGGTCGGTGAGCTCGGTCAGATTCGCGTTCAGCTTGGCCAGCTGCAGCCGTGCCACCTTCTCGTCCAGGTGCTTGGGCAGCACGTAGACGCCCACCGGGTACTGATCGGTGTTGGCCCACAGCTCGATCTGCGCAATGGTCTGGTTCGCGAACGAGGAGCTCATCACATAGCTGGGGTGGCCGGTGCCGCAGCCCAGGTTCACCAGGCGGCCTTCCGCCAGCAGGATGATGCGGCGGCCGGACGGGAAGATCACGTGATCCACCTGCGGCTTGATGTTCTCCCACGGGTACTGCTTCAGCGAGGCGCAGTCGATCTCGTTGTCGAAGTGGCCGATGTTGCAGACGATGGCGTTGTTCTTCATCGCCTTCATGTGCTCATGCGTGATCACGTGGAAGTTGCCGGTGCAGGTGACGAAGATGTCGGCGAACGGCGCCGCTTCCTCCATCGTCACCACGCGAAAGCCCTCCATCGCCGCCTGCAGCGCGCAGATCGGATCGATCTCGGTGACCCACACCTGCGCCGAGAGCGCGCGCAGCGCCTGCGCCGAGCCCTTGCCGACATCGCCGTAGCCGGCGACCACGGCGATCTTGCCGGCCACCATCACGTCGGTGGCGCGCTTGATGCCGTCGACCAGCGACTCGCGGCAGCCGTACAGGTTGTCGAACTTGCTCTTGGTAACCGAGTCGTTGACGTTGATGGCCGGGAAGCGCAGCAGCCCGTCCTTCGCCATCTGGTACAGGCGCTTCACGCCGGTGGTGGTCTCCTCGGTCACGCCCTTGATGTGGCCGATGCGCCTGGAATACCAGTTCGGATCGCGCGCCAGCGTGTTGCGGATCGAGGCGAACAGCGCGGTTTCTTCCTCGCTGCCGGGATTGGCCAGCACGCCCGGATCCGTCTCGGCGCGCACGCCCAGGTGCAGCAGCAGCGTGGCGTCGCCGCCGTCATCGAGGATCATGTTCGAGAAACCGCCGTCGGCCCACTCGAAGATGCGATGGGTGAAGTCCCAGTACTCCGGCAGGCTCTCGCCCTTGTAGGCGAACACCGGTGTGCCGCGCGCGGCGATGGCGGCGGCGGCATGGTCCTGCGTGGAGAAGATGTTGCACGAGGCCCAGCGCACCTGCGCACCCAGCGCCTGCAGTGTCTCGATCAGCACCGCGGTCTGGATGGTCATGTGCAGCGAGCCGGTGATGCGCGCGCCGCGCAGCGGCTGGGTCGGCGTGAATTCGTCGCGGATCGCCATCAGACCGGGCATCTCGGTCTCGGCGATCAGGATTTCCTTGCGTCCCCAGTCGGCCAGCGTGAGATCGGCGACGTGGAAATCGTTGGTGGCAATGACGGCTTGGCTGACTGCATTCATGGTCGTTCCTGCTCCTTGCGGGAGGGTGAACGAGCGCCGTTGCATGTCGGGATCTGGTTCCCAAGCCTGGCAGGTCTTCACCCGTCGCAGCGCTCCTTGGGACCCAGGCCCGCAGACTCCAGGGGGCCTGCGGGCGCGGGGATTCTACTGCAAATCAATAAATCAATGCGGGCCGGCGGATCAGGGCGGATCAGCCCTTGCGCGACCTGGCGCGGCGGCCGGCGTCGGCCGCCAGGGCCTCGGCCTTGTCGGTACGCTCCCAGCTGAACTCGGCTTCCTTGCGGCCGAAGTGACCGTAGGCGGCGGTCTTCTGGTAAATGGGGCGCGCCAGATCCAGCATCTCGCGCAGGCCGAAGGGCGTGAGATCGAAATGCCGGCGCACCAGCGCTGTCAGCGCTTCGCGCTCGAGTGTGCCGGTGCCGAAGGTCTCCAGCATGATGGAGGTGGGTTCGGCCACGCCGATGGCGTAGGAGACCTGCACTTCGCAGCGCTCGGCCAGGCCCGCCGCCACGATGTTCTTGGCCACGTAGCGGGCCGCATAGGCCGCGGAGCGATCCACCTTCGATGGGTCCTTGCCCGAGAAGGCGCCGCCGCCGTGACGCGCGTAGCCGCCGTAGGTGTCGACGATGATCTTGCGACCGGTCAGGCCGCAGTCGCCCACCGGACCGCCGATGACGAAGCGGCCGGTGGGATTGATGTGGAACCTGGTCCTGGCGTCCAGCCACTTCTTCGGCAGCACCGGCTTGATGATCTCTTCCATCACCGCCTCGCGCAGCGCCTTGGTGCTGACGTCGTCGCTGTGCTGGGTGGAGAGCACCACGGCTTCGATGCCCACCGGCCTGTCGTTCTCGTAGCGCAGGGTGACCTGGCTCTTGGCGTCGGGGCGCAGCCACTTGAGCTTGCCGCGCTTGCGCACCTCGGCCTGGCGTTTCACCAGGCGGTGCGCCAGCGTGATCGGCGCCGGCATCAGCACGTCGGTCTCGCTGGTGGCGTAGCCGAACATCAGGCCCTGATCGCCGGCACCCTGCTTGCGCGCGCTCTTGCGATCCACGCCCATGGCGATGTCCGGGGATTGCTTGCCGATGATGTTGATGACGCCGCAGCTGGCGCCATCGAAGCCCATGTCCGAGTGGTCATAGCCGATGTCCAGCACCGTCTGGCGTACCAGCTTCTCCAGATCCACCCAGGCCGAGGTGGTGACCTCGCCGGCCAGGATGACCACACCGGTTTTCACCAGCGTTTCGCAGGCCACGCGGCCGGTGGGATCCTCGCGCAGGATGGCATCCAGCACGGCGTCGGAAATCTGGTCGGCCACTTTGTCCGGATGGCCTTCGGAAACCGACTCGGAAGTGAACAGGTAGCTGTTTGCCATTGGTATAAGCGCTGCTGGTTGAATTAAACAATAAGTATAACGGCGCGCCGGCCCGGCGTGCACCTTCCATGGGCGTCCCGCAGGCTGTCGCGGACCATCCAGGCGCATTGCCGCTGCGGCCGGGCTGTTGGACAATGCGCGCCCCTCCTGCCAGCCCGAAGACGGATCCGCCATGCCCACGCGCCGTGAACTCGCCAATGCCATCCGCGTCCTCGCCATGGACGCCGTCCAGCAAGCCAACTCCGGCCATCCGGGCGCCCCGATGGGCATGGCGGACATGGCCGAGGCGCTGTGGCGCCATTTCCTGAAACACAACCCGGCCAACCCGCACTGGTGGGATCGCGACCGCTTCGTGCTCTCCAACGGCCATGCTTCGATGCTGCTTTATGCCGTGCTGCACCTTTCGGGCTACCCGGTGGGGATGGAGGAGATCAGGCATTTCCGTCAGCTCGGCTCGCGCCTGGCCGGCCACCCGGAGCACGACGTGTCCATGGGTATCGAGACCACCACTGGCCCGCTGGGGCAGGGCGTGGCCAATGCCGTGGGCATGGCGCTGGCCGAGAAGGTGCTGGCGGCCCAGTTCAACCGTCCGGGCTTCGAGATCGTCAATCATCGCACCTGGGTGTTCCTGGGCGATGGCTGCCTGATGGAGGGCATCTCGCAGGAGGCCATCTCGCTGGCCGGCACGCTGAAGCTGGGCAAGCTGGTCTGCCTGTACGACGACAACAGCATCTCCATCGACGGCAGGGTCGACACCTGGTTTGCCGACGACACGCCCAAGCGCTTCGAGTCCGCTGGCTGGAACGTGGTCCGCGCGGTCGACGGCCAGGATGGCGAGGCGGTATCCGCCGCCATCGAGAAGGCGTTGCAGGACGCCACCCGGCCGACGCTGATCTGCTGCAAGACCACGATTGGCTATGGCGCGCCCACCCGTGCCGGCACCGCCAAGGCCCATGGCGAGCCGCTGGGCGCCGAGGAGCTGGCGGCGGCGCGCAAGTTCTTCAACTGGACCGCGCCGCCATTCGTGATTCCCGAGGATTACCGCGCCGCCTGGAACCACGAGGTCCAGGGCCGCGCGGCCGAGAGCGCCTGGCAGGCGCTGTTCGCCGGCTACCAGAAGGCCCATCCGGAACTGGCCGCCGAATACGAACGCCGCATGCAGGGCGACCTGCCGGCCAACTTCGCCGCGCAGTTCGAGGCCGCGCTGCAGAGCGCCGGCGCCGTGACGGCCGCGCAGGCCACGCGCGTCTGCTCGCAGCAGGCACTCAATGGCTTTGGCCCGGGCATGCCCGAGCTGCTGGGCGGTTCGGCCGACCTCACCGGCTCGAACAACACCAACTTCAAGGGCAGCAAGGCGCTCACGCCCGATGACGCCAGCGGCAACTATCTGCACTACGGCGTGCGCGAGTTCGGCATGAGCGCGGTGATGAATGGCGTCGCGCTGCACGGCGGCTTCATCCCCTACGGCGGCACCTTCCTGACCTTCTCCGACTACGCGCGCAATGCCGTGCGCATGGCGGCGCTGATGCACCAGCGTGTCATCCACGTGTACACGCACGATTCCATCGGTCTGGGCGAGGACGGTCCGACCCACCAGCCGATCGAGCATCTGGCCAGCCTGCGTCTGATCCCGAATCTGTCGCTGTGGCGCCCGGCCGATGCCGTGGAATCCACCGTGGCCTGGCACCAGGCGCTGGAGCGCGCGCAGGGTCCCACGGCGCTGGTGTTCAGCCGTCAGGCGCTGCCGCAGCTGGCCAAGGCGGAGCGCGCCGCCGATGTGGCGCGCGGCGGCTACGTATTGCAGGACTGTGACGGCCCCCCCGAGGTCATCGTGATGGCCACGGGTTCGGAAGTGTCGCTGGCGCTGGAAGGCGTGAAGCTGGCGCAGGCCCAGGGCCGCCGCGTGCGGCTGGTGTCCATGCCCAGCACCGACGTCTTCGACGCGCAGGACGCCGCCTGGCGCGAGGCCGTGCTGCCCGCCGCCGTCACCCGCCGCCTGGCCGTCGAAGCCGGCGCCACCGGCCTGTGGTGGCGTTACGTGGGCAGCACCGGGCGAGTGCTCGGTCTGGACCACTTTGGTGCTTCGGGCAAGGCACCCGATCTATTCCGCAAATTCGGACTCACGCCGGACAAGGTGCTGGCGCTGATACTAGAATTGGCGGGTTGAGACTCTACATTCCCGGGTCTGGCGGTCTGTCGGACGACACGGATACACCCACACATACCTGACAGGGGATCATCGCAATGGCATTGAAGGTCGGCATCAACGGCTATGGCCGCATCGGGCGCAACGTGCTGCGTGCGCTCTACGAGAGCAATCGTCAGAAGGACATCCAGATCGTCGCCATCAACGACCTGGCCGACCCGCAGACCAATGCCATGCTGACCCAGCGCGACACGGCGCACGGCAAGTTCCCGGGCACGGTGTCGGTGGACGGCGATGCCATCGTCGTCAACGGCGATCGCATCAAGGTGTTCGCGCAGCGTGACCCGGCCAGGATCGGCTGGGGCGAAGTCGGCGCGGACATCGTGCTGGAGTGCACGGGCTTCTTCACCACCAAGGCGGATGCCGGCAAGCATCTGGCCGGTGGCGCCAAGAAGGTGGTCATCTCGGCTCCGGGTGGCAAGGACGTCGACGCCACCGTGGTCTATGGCGTGAACCACCAGACGCTGAAGTCCGACTTCACCGTCATCTCCAATGCCTCGTGCACCACCAACTGTCTGGCGCCGCTGGCCAAGGTGCTGAATGACGGTATCGGCATCCAGCACGGCCTGATGACCACGGTGCATTCGTACACCAACGATCAGCGCCTGACGGACGTGTTCCACGAGGACATCCGTCGCGCCCGTTCGGCCACCATGTCGATGATTCCGACCAAGACCGGCGCGGCCGCGGCCGTGGGCCTGGTGCTGCCGGAACTCAAGGGCAAGCTCGACGGCTTCGCGGTGCGCGTGCCGACCATCAACGTGTCGCTGGTGGACCTGACGTTCACCGCCAAGCGCGCCACGACCGTGGAGGAAATCGACGCACTGGTGAAGGCTGCGGCCGGCGCCGGCCCGCTCAAGGGCATCCTGGCGTATACCCGCGAGCCGCTGGTGTCCATCGACTACAACCACGATGCGCACAGCTCCACCTACGACGCCACGCTGACGCGTGTCGTCGACGGCACGCTGGTGAAGGTCTGCTCCTGGTACGACAACGAATGGGGCTTCTCCAACCGCATGCTGGACACGACGCTGGCCTTTGCCAACGCGAAGTAATGCCATGAAAGTCCTGCGCATGGCGGATCTGGACCTGCGTGGCAGGCGCGTGCTGATCCGTGAGGATCTGAACGTGCCCGTGCAGAACGGCGCGGTGAGCAGCGATGCGCGCATCCGCGCCGCGCTGCCCACCATTCGCCTGGCGCTGGAGAAGGGCGCCCGGGTGCTGATCTGTTCGCACCTGGGCCGCCCTGAAGAAGGCAGGTTCGAGCCCGAATTTTCGCTGGCGCCGGTGGCCGCGCGGCTCTCCGAGCTGCTCGGCAAGCCGGTGCCGCTGGTCAAGGACTGGCTGAACGGCGTGGAATGCGCTCCCGGCAGCGCCGTGCTGTGCGAGAACGTGCGCTACAACAAGGGCGAGAAGAAAGACAACGAAGCGCTGGCGAAGCAGATGGCCGCGCTCTGCGATGTCTACGTGATGGATGCCTTCGGTACAGCGCATCGCGCCGAGGCCAGCACCCATGGCGTGGGCAAGTTCGCGCCGGTGGCCTGCGCCGGCCCGCTGCTGGTGGCCGAGCTGGAGGCGCTGGAGCGCGCGCTGGCCAAGCCCGCGCGTCCGCTGGTGGCCATTGTCGCCGGCTCCAAGGTGTCCACCAAGCTCACGGTGCTCGAGTCGCTGCTCGACAAGGTGGACAAGCTCGTCGTCGGCGGCGGCATCGCCAACACCTTCCTGGCCGCCACCGGCGTGAAGGTGGGCAAGTCGCTGTGCGAGAACGACATGCTCGGCATGGCGCGTGATCTGCTCAAGCGTGCCGCGGCGCGCGGTGCCGAGATTCCGCTGCCCACCGATGTGGTGGTGGCGCGCGAATTCGCGGCCACGGCGCACGCCGACGTGCGCGCCGTGGGGGAAGTGGCCGACGGGGAGATGATCCTCGACATCGGTCCGGATACGGCCGAAACGCTGGCCGGCATCCTGAAGAACGCCGGCACCATCCTGTGGAACGGGCCGGTGGGCGTGTTCGAATTCGATCAGTTCGGCGAGGGCACGCGCGCCATCGCCAACGCCATCGCCAGCAGCAAGGCTTTCTCGCTGGCCGGTGGCGGCGACACGCTGGCTGCCATCGAAAAATATGGTGTCGAAGAGGGAATTTCCTACATCTCCACTGGGGGTGGCGCGTTTCTCGAGTTCGTCGAAGGCAAGACACTGCCGGCCGTGGCCATGCTCGAAGGCCGGGCAGCGGATTAGTCGTTTTCAGGAGTACCGCTTCAGGTTTATGGATACACAACGCCGCACCAAGATCGTCGCCACGCTGGGGCCTGCCACGGATGACCCGGCCGTGCTCACGGCCATGGTGGAAGCGGGGCTGGACGTCGCCCGCGTCAACTTCTCGCATGGCAACCGCGAGTCGCATCGCAAGCGTGTCGAGCTGGTGCGCGCCGCGGCGCGTGCCGCCGGCCGCTACGTGGGTGTGCTGGGCGATCTGGCCGGCCCCAAGATCCGCATCGAGAGTTTCCGCGACGGCGCCGTGCAGCTGGTGGAAGGCGCGCCCTTTGCGCTGGATACCGCGCTGGATGCCGACGCGGGCAACATCAAGGAAGTGGGCTGCGCCTACAAGAACCTGCCCAATGACGTGCGCCCCGGCGACACACTGCTGCTCAACGACGGCCAGATCGTCATGGACGTGGAAGCGGTCAAGGGCACGCGCATCAGCTGCGTGGTCACCGTGGGTGGCGAGCTGTCGAACCGCAAGGGCGTGAACCGCCAGGGCGGCGGCATCTCGGCGCCGGCGCTCACCGAGAAGGATCTCGAGGACATCAAGCTGGCGGCCGAGCTGGGCATCGACTATCTGGCGGTCTCCTTCGCGCGCGATGCCGATGATATCCGCCGCGCGCAGTCCGAACTGCGCCGCTGGCGCGGCGATGCGCGCGTGGTGGCCAAGATCGAGCGCCACGAGGCCCTCGACAACCTCTCCGCCATCCTGGGCGTCACCGACGCCGTCATGGTGGCGCGCGGCGATCTGGGTGTGGAGATGGGCTATGCGGAGCTCACCGGCCTGCAGAAGACCATCATCCGCCAGTCGCTGGCGCGCAATCGCGTGGTGATCACCGCCACGCAGATGATGGAGTCCATGATCCAGGCCCCGACGCCAACCCGCGCCGAGGTCAGCGACGTGGCCAACGCCGTGCTCGACGGCACCGACGCGGTGATGCTGTCGGCCGAATCGGCCACCGGCAAGTTCCCGGTCAAGGCCGTGCAGGCCATGGCGGACGTGATCCGTGGCGCGGAGAAATACCAGATCGGTGCTTCGCGCGGCCTGACGCTGCGCGCCAACGATGAATTCGAGAACACCGAAGAAGCGATCGCGATGTCGGTGATGTACACGGCCAACCACCTGCGTGTGCGCGCCATCGTGGCGTTGACCGAGTCCGGCGCCACGCCACTGTGGATGAGCCGCATCCGCTCGGACATCCCCATCTATGCTTTCACGCGCCACGAGACCACACGCACCCGCGTGACGCTGTATCGCGGCGTCTATGCCGTGCCCTTCGACATCGTGCAGAGCGACGCGCAGCAGGTGTACAACGACATCTTCGAGCGTCTGCTGGAGCTGAAGCTGGTGGACGTCAACGATCTGGTGATCGTCACCAAGGGCGAGCTGTCGGGCGTGTCGGGTGGCACCAACTCGATGCAGATCCTGCGCGTCACCAAGCGCTGAGCGATACGGCTACAGCGTTTCCCAATCCAGGATCACCTTGCCGGACTGGCCCGACCCCATCACGTCGAAGCCGTTCTGGAACTCCTGGATCGGGAAGTGATGCGTGATGACGGGCGCGAGCGTGAGGCCGCTTTGCAGCAGGCTGGCCATCTTGTACCAGGTCTCGAACATCTCGCGGCCGTAGATGCCCTTGAGCGTCAGGCCCTTGAAGATCACCTGATTCCAGTCGATGGCGGTGGCTTCAGGCGGGATGCCCAGCAGCGCGATGCTGCCGCCATGGTGCATGACGCGGATCAGTTCGCGCAGGCCGGCCGGGTTGCCGGACATCTCCAGGCCCACGTCGAAGCCCTCCTGCATGCCCAGATCCTTCATCGCCTCGTCGAGTGAGTCGCGCGTGACATTCAGTGCGCGTGAAGCACCCAGCTCGCGCGCCAGGCCCAGGCGGTAGTCGTTCACGTCGGTGATCACCACATGCCGTGCGCCGACGAAGCGTGCGATGGCCACGGCCATGATGCCGATGGGACCGGCGCCGGTGATCAGCACATCCTCGCCGACCATGTTGAAGGAGAGTGCCGTGTGTGTGGCGTTGCCGAAGGGATCGAGGATGGCGGCAATGTCATCGCTGATGCTGTCACTGAGCTTGAAGGCATTGCCGGCGGGGATGGCCAGGTACTCGGCGAAGGCGCCGGGCCGGTTCACGCCCACGCCAACGGTGTGGATGCACAGGTGGCGGCGGCCGGCGCGGCAGTTGCGGCAGTAGCCGCAGGTCAGATGGCCCTCGCCGGAAACGCGGTCGCCGACGTTGAAGCCGCGCACCTCGCTGCCCAGCGCGACGATGCGGCCGCAGTACTCATGGCCCACGGCCATGGGCACGGGAATGGTCTGCTGTGCCCAGGCATCCCAGTTGTAGATATGCATGTCGGTGCCGCAGATGGCGGTCTTGCCGATCTCGATGAGCACGTCGTTCGGGCCCACCTGCGGCTCGGCCACGTCCTCGAGCCAGATGCCCGGGGCAGCTTCCTTCTTGACCAGTGCTTTCATGTCCGCACCCCCTCATGAGTTCAGCACGCCCAGTTCGCGCCCGGCCTGCGTGAAGGCGGTGATGGCGCGCGTGAGCTGGGGCGCAGCCAGCGCCGCCGACATCTGTGTGCGGATGCGGGCCTGGCCCTTGGGAACCACCGGATACGAGAAACCAATGACGTAAACACCCAGCTCCAGCAGGCGTGCCGCCAGCCGGCCGGCCAGCGCCGCATCGCCCAGCATCACCGGAATGATGGGATGCTCGCCGCCCTTGAGCTCGAAACCCGCGGCCTCAAGGCCGCTGCGGAACTGGCGCGTGTTGTCGAACAGCCGGGTGCGCAATTGCGGTGTGGTCTCGATCAGATCCAGCGCGCGGAGGCTGACGGCGGCCACCACCGGCGGGATGCTGTTGGAGAACAGGTACGGGCGCGAACGCTGGCGCAGCCAATCAATGATGGGCGCGCGCGCCGCCACGTAGCCGCCGCTGGCACCGCCCAGTGCCTTGCCGAAGGTGCCCGTCAGGATGTCGATGCGCCCGGCCACACCGCAGTGTTCGGGCGTTCCGTGCCCATGCGCGCCCATGAAGCCGGTGGCATGCGAATCGTCCACCATGACCAGCGCGTCGTAACGCTCGGCCAGTTCGCAGATGCCGGCCAGCGGCGCGATGCTGCCGTCCATCGAAAACACGCCGTCCGTGGCGATCAGGCGGGTGCGCGCCGCGGCGCTTTGCTTCAGGCATTGCTCCAGCTCGCCGAGGTCGGCATTGGCGTAGCGATGCCGCTGCGCCTTGCACAGCCGGATGCCGTCGATGATGCTGGCGTGGTTGAGCGCATCGGAGATGACGGCGTCGCGCTCGTCGAGCAGGGTCTCGAACAGGCCGCCGTTGGCGTCGAAGCAGGACGAATACAGGATGGCGTCCTCGGTGCCGAGAAAACGGCTCAGCCGCTGCTCCAGCGCCTTGTGCACCTGCTGCGTGCCGCAGATGAAGCGCACCGAGGCCATGCCATAGCCATGGCGATCGATGGCCTGATGCGCGCATTCCAGCAGGGCGGAGTGGTTGGCCAGGCCCAGGTAATTGTTGGCGCAGAGGTTGATGACTTCGTGGCCAGCCGTGCTGACCACGCCTCCCTGCGGGGAGGTGAGGATGCGTTCAGCCTTGTACAGGCCCTGCTCGCGAAGCGTTGACAGCTCCGACGACAGGCGTTCGGGAACCGTGGATCGCATCCGCGCAGTATACGCTCACAGCGTGAAGCGGCGGCTCAGGTACAGCGCGACCCCGTCGATGTCGTAGAAGAAGTCGTTGCGGCCGCTCGGATCCGGGTCGCCGGGCAACAGCTTGTCGCGCTGGATCTTTTCATAATGCCGCAGGTCGGCGCCCAGATCCCAGCCCGGCAGCAGATTGCGCCATTGCACACCGGCGCCCATGTAGTAGCCGAAGGAGGCCAGACCGTTGTCGTAACGGCCGGCGCCGAAGAAGCCGCTGAACGCCAGATGACCGCCCAGCCGATAGCGATAGTCGAGCGCACGCACCGACAGCATGCTGTTGCCGGCCATCTGATCCAGCTCGAGGCGGGCACCGAGATCGGAGCGCGCCGAGACAGCGCGGCGCGCACCCAGGCCAAGGTGCAGGCTGTTGTCCGAGTAGGTGGCCGCCACCGGGATGCCACGATCCAGACGCAGCTTGGTGCGCGAATGCGCGGCGCCGGCATCGACGAACAGCTCGGTGCCATCATCGTCCACGCTGCCGCCGTCATCGACTGCGGAGGACGTGATCCTTTCGGAATCAGGCGCCAGATCCAGAGAGGCGGCCAGCCGCGCATAGTTCGCACCGTAGACGTCGCGGCCGCCCAGCAGATCCAGCCCTGCGGCATGGCCGCGCCAGCGGGTGTTGTAGCCGAGATCCAGCTCCTGCAGGTGCCGGTAGGGATAGGTGGCCGCAGTCAGTGTGCCCGCGACATAGATGTCGTTGGCCAGCATGCGCCAGGTCAGCTGCAGCGAATCGCCGCCATCCAGCGTCCAGCCGGCGCGCAGCGTCTGGCTGCGGCCGCCGATGGAGTCGCCGAAGATGCGGTTGTCGCCGAACCAGTGACCGATGACGTAACCGTCATTGGTCAGACCATCGCCATACAGGTGGTGCACATACCAGGAGTTCTGCCATTCGCTGACCTCGTAGTCCAGGCTCAGGCGGCGCCACAGCGCCGGGAATTCGATGCCCCAGGACAGCGCCGCATTGCCAAACAGGTAGTTGCCGGCCCAGGCATTGTCCTCGCCGGCATATTCGGTGCGCACCACGAACGGGATACGGCCGCTGAATACCAGGCTGCTGCTGATGGAGGCGATCTGGTTGCCGAATTCCGCATCGGTGCTCAGCGTCGGGTTGATGTGATCGGCCTTGATGGGATTGAAGAAGGCATGCCACAGATCCCCGAGGCTGTTGCCGCCACGCGCGCCGCCGCCGTACTGCATGACGCGATTGAGCGCGAGACCGTAGCCGCTGGCCGGTTCCACCGAAAACTGCAGGCCCGCCAGCCGGGGATGGCCACTGGTGGTGCTGCCCTGCCAGCTGATGGAGTCGGACTTCGACATCTGCGCGGCAAAGAATTCGTAGCTGAATCCGAAGCGCGTCAGCGGCTGGTAGTTCGACAGCGTTACCGAAGGCATGGTGGGCGCCTCCGTGCCGATCAGCAGGCCGCCGTCCGTGAACGGCGAGAGCCAGTGATCGCGATAGCCGAGGTCGAGCTGCGCGAAATCAAAGCCGGCGCTGACCAGCGTGCCGGTGGGCGTGACGCGCTCGGTATCCGCCACCACTCCGGCGCTGAACAGCAGGTGATCGCCCGGCTGGTAGAACGCGCCGGCGCTGGCATCGGCGTGATCATCGACGCTCAAGCCGTGCCGGTTGGCCAGGGTCTTGTCGGTATTGCCGCTGGAAGCCGATATTTCGACACGCGCCTGCGTGAGGCCGGCGTTGCGCATGTAGCGTTGCAGATAATTGCGCACCTCGGCGCACAGCGCCGTATCGCGCGCGCAGGCCGCGGGCAGGGCGTCGAGTACCGCCGCGGCGGCCAGCGGCCGGCGCAGCATGGGCCGCCCGGCCAGAATCATCACGCGCTCGATCTTCGCCTCGATGTCCGGCGACAGATTCAGGGGCAGATACGGGCTCACACCGCGTGCGGTGGCAGCGCCGGTGATCAGCAGGGCAATCATGGAGACCGCCGCCCTGGGGGAAGTGCGGCCGTGGTTCGATGGATGCAAGTGACGGGTCAGCCTTTGGTCAGTGTTTGCAGATCTTTGAGCAGTTCGGCTGAGTGGGTCTTCGGATCCACGGATGGGTAATGTCGCGCGATCTTGCCGGCCGGATCGATGACAAAGGTTTCACGACGCGCCACGCCCATGACGTTCAGCACGCCGTAAGCTGTGGCCACCGACTTGTCGGTATCGGCCAGCAGCGAGAAGGGCAGGCTGTTCCTGGCGGCGAACTGCTTCTTGGAAGCCACGTCCTGCACGCTGATGCCGAGCACGGTCACGCCCAGCTTGCGGAAGGCGAAGATGTTGTCGCGGAACGAGCAGGCCTCATCGGTGCAGCCCGGCGTGTCGTCCTTCGGGTAGAAATACAGCACCACCCATTTGCCCTGCTGCTGCGCAAGACTGATCCACTTCTCATTTTGATCCTGCAGCCTGAAGGCCGGCGCGGCAGCGCCGATGCCCGGGCTGGCGCAGGCAAGGGTGGGCAGCACCAGCGCTGTCGTCAGCAGCAGGGCGCGAAAGGGGCGGCGCAGGTTCATGACGTTACCTCCCGGTGTTCCGCTATCTTAGGCGTATGAGCGACGGCACGTCATCTTCGAACCGTCTGGCCGTGGGGCGCACGGTGGGCCTGGTATTGCCGGGCGGTGGTGCGCGCGCGGCCTATCAGGTGGGCGTGCTCAAGGCCATCGCGGAGATGATGCCGGGTACCCCGAACCCCTTTCCCATCATCGTGGGTACCTCGGCCGGGGCGGTGGCCGCCGCGGTGCTCGGCACCGAGGCGTATCGCTGGCAACGGGCGGTGATGGCGCTCGAGAATGTCTGGGCCAACTTTCACGTCGATCAGGTGTTTCGCAGCGATCCGCCCAGCATGATGCGCGCCGGCGCGCACTGGCTGCTGTCGCTGATCTCCGGCGGCTACCTGCTGCCGCCACCGCGCGCGTTGTTCGACAATGCACCGCTGCGCGCATTGCTGGAGAGGCGCATCAACTGGCGTCATCTGCGCCGGAGCATCCGCGGTGGCCATCTCAAGGCGCTGGCGCTGTCTGCCACCAGCTACACCAGCGCCTCCTCGGTGGCCTTCTTCGAAGGCGTGCCTGAACTGCATGAATGGACGCGCCAGCAGCGCCTGGGCCGGCGCACCGAGCTCGGCCTGGACTGCCTGATGGCCAGCATGGGTATTCCCTTCCTGTTTCCGCCGGTGATGCTGGGCAATGAGTATTTCGGCGACGGCGCGCAACGCCAGCTCTGGCCGCTGAGTCCCGCCATCCATCTGGGCGCCGACCGTCTGCTGGTGATCGGGGTGCGCGCCGAGAATGGTGCCGGCGTCACACCGCGACCGCGCACGCTGCTGGAGCCGCCCACTCCGGGGCAGATGTTCGGCTTCATGCTGGACACACTGTTCATGGATCAGATCTTTGCCAACGTCGAGCATGTGGCGCGCCTGAACCAGATGCTGGACACGGCGCCCCAGGCGCTGCCCGGCATGCACAAGATCGCCACGCTGATGATTGCACCCAGTCAGGATCTGCGCGTCATCGCCACGCGCCATATCCCGTCATTGCCACGCAGCCTGCGCGCGCTCCTGCGCGTCATGGGTGCCAAGGGCACCGGTGGCGCACAGCTGGCCAGCTACCTGATGTTCGAGCAGAGCTTCACGCGTGAACTCATCGAGCTGGGGCGCAGTGACGCCATGGCCCAGCGCGATCAGATCATCTCCTTCCTGGTCGGCGAGCCGCCGGCTGAGACGATAGTCCTGCCGCGGTTGCAATTGCCGGGATAAAGCGCGCCGGCCCCATGATCGCCGTGGGGACCCAAGTCGTGCATCCATGCTGGTGCCAGCGCAGCGCGTGTTCATGAGTCCGCTGACGAAAACGCTGTGAACCCATCCATGGGAGCTCCGGGGCGGCCATCCATGGCCGCCACGGTTTCGTCAGCGGACTCATGAACACGCGCCGCTCTCACGCCAAGGTGCCGGTTCGGGGCACCCCGATCCGGGACTGCCGTTCTTGATCCGGAGAATGCGCGCGCCGAGGTGTGAGGAGCCGTCGCCACATTCAGGCGGCTGACGAAACCGTCGCGGCCATGGATGGCCGCGCCGGAGCGTCCAGGGACGGATTCACAGCGTTTTCGTCAGCCGCCTGAATGTGGCGACGGCTCCTGGAACGACGACGCACTCGTCGCTCTTCAGGTCAGGAACAACGTCCCCAGCCCGAGCAGCGTCGCGAACCCGATGCAGTCCGTGAACGTCGTGAGGATCACGCCGGCGGCCAGCGCCGGGTCGATGCGCAGTTTGCGCAGCGTGAGTGGCACGGTCACGCCGACGATGGCGGCCACCAGCAGGTTGATGATCATGGCGGCGGCGATGATCACGGCGATCTTCCAGGTGTGGAACCACACGATGGTGACGCCGCCGACCACCAGTGCCCACAGCAGGCCGTTCACAGCGCCGACGCCGATTTCCTTGAACAGCAGCCAGCGGCCGTTGGACCACTGGATCTGGCCCAGCGCCAGGCCGCGGATGATCAGCGTCACGGTCTGGGTGCCGGCGATGCCGCCCATGCTGGCGACGATGGGCATCAGCACGGCCAGCGCGGCGACCTTCTCGATGGTGGCTTCGAAGGGGCTGACCACGGCGGCGGCCAGGAAGGCCGTGGCCAGGTTGATGCCCAGCCACACCAGGCGGCGCCGCGAGGACACCAGCACACCCGCAAAGATGTCCTCCTCGTCGTCGAGGCCGGCCATGCTCATCACCGAGTGCGCGGCTTCCTCGCTGATGACGTCCACCACGTCGTCGATGGTGATGCGGCCGAGCAGGCGGCCGTCCTGATCGACCACGGCGGCCGACACCAGGTCGCGGTCCTGGAACAGCCGCGCCACATCCTGCGCCGGCAGTTCTGGCGCAATGCGCGGCACTTCGATGTCCATGGTCTCGCCCACCGGCAATTCCGGATCAGCGGTCAGCAGGCGCGCCAGCGGCGCGGCGCCCAGGTAGTGGCCGCGCCGATCGACGATGAACAGGCTGTCGGTGCGGTCCGGCAGGTCGCCGCGCATGCGCAGGTAGCGCAGCACCACTTCGACGCTGGCATCGGCGCGCACGCTGAGCGTATCGGTGTTCATCAGGCCGCCGGCGCTGTCCTTCGGCCAGGCGAGCACGCTGTTCAGGCGCTCGCGATCGGCGTCGTCCATGGACTTCAGCAGCTGCAGTGTGACGGTCTCGGGCAGGTCGGCGACCAGATCCGCCAGATCGTCCACCTCCATGTGCTCGGTGGCGGCCACCAGCTCCTCGGGCGCCATTTCGCTGATGAGGTCCGAGCGCACGCTCTCGGACAGCTCCACCAGCACCTCGCCTTCGGCCTCGGGCGCGACGAACTCCCAGACGATTTCGCGCTGCGCGGGCGGCAGGGATTCGAGCAGCTGCGCCACTTCGGCCGGGTGCAGCGAATTCACCATCCGTTGCGCCGCGCGCAGGGCACCCTGGCCCAGCGCATCACGCAGGGCGGCCAGGCGGCTGTTCTTCGGATTGGCGAGGGTGAGCTCGGTCATGCGGCGCGCAGTGTAGTCGCTGTGTTTGACAGCCACCACCCGCGCGCCGCGCCAGCACAAGGCCGGCTGAAACCCATCAGTAACCGATGGTGAAGCGCTGGCGCAGGTGCGCGGGCTTCTCGGCCTCGTCGATCATGGCGACGGCATAGTCTTCGATCGAGATGCGGCTCTGGCCCTGTGCGTCCTTGACCAGTTGGTCACCGCCGAGGCGGAACTTGCCGGTGCGCGTGCCCGGGCTGATCTGCATGGCGGGGCTGAAGTAGGTCCAGGAGACGTCTTTCACCGTGCGGTAGTAATCCAGTGCGGCCTTCTGCGCCACCGGACCGGCCGGGGAGCTCAGCATCGGCGAGGGACCGCCGCTCTGTTCGCGCATCTGATCCAGCATGGTCACGCCCGGCGCCACTTCCAGGCTGCCCGCGCCGCCGACCACCAGCAGTCGCGGCGCCTTGGGGTTCAGCGTGCGCAGCGCACCGACCAGCGACTGGGCGGTGCGTAGCAGCAGATCATTGCCCTGGTCGGGACTGCCATTGCGGCCGCCGCCAATGGCGCTGATGACCACATCGGCGCCGGCAATCTGGCGCGCCACGCCGGCGCTGTCGGTGACGTCACCCTTGGCGACGGCCAGTCCGTTGCCTTTGACGGTCAGAGTGGAGGGATCACGCGCCACCACCGTGACCTGATGGCCGCGGTTCAGCGCCTCGGCGACGATGCGCTGGCCGATGTTGCCGGTGCCGCCGTACACCACGATCTTGAGGCCCTGCGCGGCCTCGGCCACGCCGCTCTGCAGACCCAGGCCCAGCACACACAGCAGCGCCGCCAGTGCGGCCAACGAAATCCTGCGGTTCATCAGCGTCTCTCCCGATGGGTTGTCGGCAACGGCCGGGAGCCTACGCCGCGGGTGCCGGGGCCGGCTTCAAGAATTGTCAGGCGCTCGCCACCTTGGCCGCAGCAGCTTTGGGCCGGGCACCCGCCGAATACTAGGCACGGACCGGCGGCCCCTGCGACAATAGCCGATCGTGTTGTCAGGTTTGGACTTCGTCTAAGGATCAGGTGCGCCAAGTGGAAGATGAACTGAAAAAAGCAGCGCTGGATTACCACCGTCTGCCGAGCCCGGGCAAAATTGCGTTGGCCCCCACCAAGGCCCTGGCCAACCAGCGTGATCTCTCGCTGGCCTATTCGCCCGGCGTGGCCTACGCCAGCCTGGCGATCAAGGAGAATCCGCTGGAGGCGGCCAACCTGACGTCGCGCTCCAATCTGGTGGCCGTGGTCACCAATGGCACCGCGGTGCTGGGGCTGGGCAATATCGGTCCGCTGGCCGGCAAACCGGTCATGGAAGGCAAGGGCTGCCTGTTCAAGAAATTCGCCGGCATCGATGTGTTCGACATCGAGATCAACGAGAACGACCCGGACAAGCTGGTCGACATCGTGGCCGCGCTGGAGCCCACCTTCGGTGGCATCAATCTCGAGGACATCAAGGCGCCGGAATGCTTCTACGTGGAGCGCAAGCTGCGCGAGCGCATGAAGATCCCGGTATTCCACGACGACCAGCATGGCACGGCCATCATCGTGGCGGCGGCGGTGCTCAACGGACTGAAGGTGGTCGGCAAGAACATCGCCGATGTGCGCCTGGCCTGCTCGGGCGCGGGCGCCGCGGCCATCGCCTGCCTGGACCTGCTGGTGGCGGTGGGTCTGAAGCGCGAGAACGTCTTCATCAGCGATTCCAATGGCGTGGTCTATCCGGGCCGTCCCAAGACCAGCGATCCGGACAAGCTGCGCTACGCCCAGGACACCAAGGCGCGCACGCTGGCCGACATCATGGTGGGCGTGGACATCTTCCTGGGCCTCTCCGGCCCGGGTGTGGTGAAGCCCGAGATGGTCGCCAGCATGGGCAGCAAGCCGCTGATCCTGGCGCTGGCCAACCCCGAGCCCGAGATCCGTCCGGAGCTGGCCAAGCAGGCGCGCCCGGACTGCATCGTGTGCACCGGCCGCTCGGACTATCCGAACCAGGTGAACAACTCGCTGTGCTTCCCCTTCATCTTCCGTGGCGCGCTCGATGTGGGCGCGACCACCATCAACGAGGCGATGAAGCTGGCCACCGTGCATGCCATCGCGGAGCTGGCCGAAGCCGAGCAGTCCGACGTGGTGGCGGCGGCCTACGGCGGTGATGCCACGCCGAGTTTCGGTCCGGACTACCTGATCCCGCGCGCCTTCGATCCGCGCCTGATCACGCGCATCGCGCCGGCCGTGGCCCGCGCGGCCATGGACAGCGGGGTGGCCACGCGTCCGATCGCGGACCTGGAGTTCTACCGCAGCCGCCTGAACCAGATCGTCTACCAGTCGGCCTCGGCGGTGCGGCGCGTGTTCGCGGCCGCCAAGCGTCAGCCCAGGCGCGTGCTGTTCGCCGAAGGCGAGGACGCACGCGTGCTGCAGGCCGCGCAGGTGGCCGTCGACGAGGGCCTGGCCTATCCGGTGCTGGTGGGCCGCACCGATCTGATCACCTCGCGCATCAAGAAGCTGGGTCTGCGCCTGGCGCTGGGCGAGAACTGCGAGGGTGTGAACATCCACAGCGATCCGCGCTATCGCGATGCATGGAACGAGTATTACCACCTCGCCTGCCGTCAGGGCGTGTCGCGCGACCAGGCCATGGAGGAGATGCGCACGCGGCCGACGCTGATCGGCGCCACGCTGGTGCGGCGTGGCGATGCTGACGCCATGCTGTGCGGCACGGTGGGCAACTACCTCGATCACCTGAAGTACATCAAGCAGGTCATCGGTCTGCAGCCCGGCGCGCACACCTACGCAACGCTGCAGATGCTGATCATGCCGGAGCGCCAGCTGTTCTTCTGCGATACGCATGTGAACCTGGATCCGAGCGCCGAGCAGATCGCCGACATGACGCTGATGGCGGCCGAGCAGGTGCGCCGCTTCGGCATCCGCCCGAGCGTGGCGCTGCTGTCGCACTCGAACTTCGGCAGCTCCGAGGCGCCCTCGGCCCGCAAGATGCGCGAGGCGCTGGAGCTGATCCGCGCGCGTGCGCCGAAGCTGGCCGTGGATGGCGAGATGCGCGCCGACTCGGCGCTGTCGGCCACCATCCGCAGCAAGGAGCTGCCGGATGCCGGCCTCACGGTGGATGCCAACCTGCTGATCTTCCCGAACGTGGATGCGGCCAACATCACCTGCAATGCGCTGCGTGCAGCAACGCCCAATGCGGTGACGGTGGGCGGCATCCTGCTGGGCGCGGCCAAGCCGGTGCACATCATGACGCCGTCGTCCACCGTGCGCCGCATCGTCGACATGACGGCCTTCGCGGTGGCGGATGCCGGCGCGGATGTGGCCTTGCTGGGGGCGCAGCCGCAGCAGCGCCTGGATCGGCGCGCGCAGGGCTGAAGACGGGTGGGTCCGGGCTGGCGGCGAGGCCGGCCCTGGATGCCGGCCCGGGATCAGGATTCGGGTGCGCAATGCGGGGCGGTGACGCCCCGTTTTCATGTGCGCAGCTCTATTTGCGCAGTTCGGCGTCGAACTGGCCGTCGACCAGCACGAACACCATGCGGCAGGGGTGATCCGAGCGGTTGGCCCAGGCGTGATTGGTGCCGCGCTGGATCACGATGTCGCCCTGACGCACCAGCACTTCATCCTTGTCCATGATCATCCATACCTCGCCCTGCACGCAGATGCCGTAGTCCAGGGTTTCAGTGCGATGCATGAGCGGATGGCGGGCGTTGCCATGTGCGGTGCTGGCGTGCGCGGCGCCCAGCTGCTCGAACTCCGCCTTCATCTGTTCCGCAGTCCGGTTGCGCATGGCTTCGGTCTCGGGCGGGATGTCCACCACGCGCACGCGGGTGCCGGCTCTGGGTGGCGGCAGCGTGAGCCTGTCTTCTGATGGCTCCAGCGTCAGCCGGTCGATGAGGGCCGGCGAGTTGCGTGAGTGCCAGACCTCGTGGAACAGCGTGCCGTGATCGTCGGCGCGGTAGACCCGCGGCGGCGGCGCTGCTGCCGCCACGTACGCTGCGCCATCCGCATCGTGACCCGTCACGATGCGGTGGAACTCCGGCAGCTTGTCCGCGGGTTTCACCACAGATCGGGCTGTTCGATGAACTCGACCAGATTGCCCGAGTTGTCGCGGATGAAGATGTTCGGCTCCAGGCCCGGCATGCGCTTGATGAACACGATGTCGACGTTCTTGGCGCGGAAATCCTTCTCGGCCGCGTCGAGATCCTTGATGCCGAAACACACGTGCTTGTTGCCGTGGGTTTTCAGATCACGATCCGGAACGCGCCGATCTTCCGGCAGCGCTGCTGCGTCTTCCACCTGGAACAACTCCATGCGCAGTGGGCCGCGCCGGATCATCGCCACCCTGGCTTTGGCGGGCGGAATTTCGAAGCGCCGCTCCACTTCGAAGCCGAGCACATCGCGATACCAGTTGATGGAGGCCTCCAGATCCGGAACGCTGACGCCGCCATGATGATGTTTGAGTTCGATCGCCAAGAGACACCTCGCAAATGAAATTCCGATCTGAAGCCTGATCGCCTGGGCGGAGCAGCATGATAGGCCGCGTGGCGCGCCACCGTCATGTCGCCGTGGTTGCCCGAAGATCGGCTTCGAGCACAAATCTGTGCCTCGCAAATATGTTGGCACAACGCACCAGTTGCAAGGGCTTTTTGGGGAAAACCAGCCTGCGCGGCTGTTGTGATCGTCACTACGGCAGGTACAATCGCCGCGGCTCAAGGAAAGAGTGAATTGCGCAGGCGGCGCAAGCCGACGCGCAACATAAGCACGCACAAGCGTCGGCATCGTTGGGGGGATCATGCATCAGGTTCGCATTCAGTCCGTGAATGCACGTCACTGCGTCACTGCAGTGTTCCCGACGTTCGCCTGTCTTTCGTGCCCAGGCCTTTCGTTAGAGCTCTTGGGGGCATTCATGCGAATGGAGGGAGTATGCGTAAGTTTTGGACAATGACGACCGGTGCAGTGGCCGGAGCGCTGATGGGCGCACCGGGAATGGTGAACGGCGCCTACGCGGCGGAGCAGTCCGCCGACACGCTCGAGGAAGTGGTGGTCACGGCGCAGCGGCGCGAGGAAGACCTGCAGAAGGTCTCCATGTCGATCGCCACCGTATCCGGCGATGACATCAACCAGCAGGGTCTGACGACAGCGCAGGACATCCTGAAGAATGTTCCGGGTGTACAGGTTGTCGGCACTGCGCGCGGTGCCACGGTATCGATCCGCGGTCTCGGCTTCGATCTGCCGCCGCAGGTCGGTGAAGCTTCCGTTGCGATGAATTTCGACGGCATCTACAACTTCCGTTCGGAGTCCGGCACCTACGGCTACTTCGATCTGGCGCGCGTGGAAGTGCTGCGCGGTCCGCAGGGCACGCTGTACGGTCGCAATGCAACCGGCGGTGTGGTCAACGTGATCAGCAATGCGCCGACGCAGGAGTTTGGTGCCAGCGGCACTCTGGAAGTGGGCAATTACGACAAGATCCGTGCTGAAGGCTCGGTCAACGTGCCGATCTCGGACAGCTGGGCGGCGCGTGCAGCGTTCGTTACGGTCAATCGCAACGGCTTCCTGTCCAGTCCAACGGTCAGAATGACGCGGTCGGCGTCGGAGCCCGTTTCCGTACGCTGTACAAGCCCAGTGACGATCTGTCGCTGCTCACCACGCTGGAATATTCCAAGCTGGGCGGTCATGGCCCGGGTACATCCACGGCGACCGATTACTCCGTCGCCAGCGATCCTTCTGGGTACACACAAAATTACTATCTGTCTTACCGCATATTCACGCAGCTGGACACCAAGATGGGTCCGGGCACGCTCACATTCATTCCCAGCTACCAGTACGCCACCGGCTACAACTGGAGCACGGGAATGGGCGCTTTTGCGAAGAGCGTGGATCCCAAGGATGCCAAGCAGAAGAGCGCCGACCTGCGCTACGTGGCGACGACCGACGCCAACTGGCAATGGGCCACGGGCCTGTATTTCTACGACAAGAACGATGTGGGTGATGCCTTCGGCGGTACTGCCTATGGCACCACACGCAGCTATGCCGGCTACGTCAATCTGACCTATCCGATCACTGATGCAACACGTCTGATCGGCGGCGTGCGCGAGAGCTCGGACAAGAAGACCTACCGTCTGGTCGATGCCGGTGGCGGCGAGACCAACGGTTCGGACAGTCGTACGACTTTTGACTGGAAGGCCGGTGTGGAGAGCGATCTCACCAATGCCTCACGTCTATACCTGACCGTCGCCACGGGTCACCGTCCGGGCGGTTTCAACATCCTCGCGGACAATACCGCTCCGCTGACGACGCCGGGTTCGTTCTACAAGCCCGAGTCGCTGCTGTCGTACGAGGTGGGCACCAAGAACCGCTTCCTCGACGATCGCCTGCAGTTGAACGGCGCGGTGTTCTTCTATGACTACAAGGACTACCAGCTCGCCGACATCTACAGCTTCGTCGGCGGGCTGCATGCCGAGTTCATCAATGCGAACGCGCAGATCAAGGGCGCCGAGCTGGAAGCGCAGGCGCTGCTGGGTCATGGCACCAAGCTCGATGCCGGTGTCACTTACCTGGATGGTAAGCTGACGCAGGACGTGACCCGTACGCTCAGCGGTGTGACCACGACGGTGTTCCGCGACGGTGACACCCTGTCGCACTCGCCGAAGCTGGCGCTGCGGGTGGGGCTCGATCATGAGTTCGCGCTGACGCATGGATCGCTGACGCCGCGTGTGGCCTATCGCTACACCGACAAGCAGTACGTCAATGCGGTCAATAACGACGCCAACCTGCAGGACGCCTACACAGGCAGCGACGCGTCCCTGACCTACAAGTCCGAGGACGGCAAGTGGACGGTCAACGCCTACTGCAACAACCTCAGCGACAAGCAGGTGAAGACTTTCCTGGCGGGCCCGACGCCGCAGGTCAGCGATCCGCGCACCTATGGCGTGGTGTTCAACGCGAAGTTCTGATCGCGGGTGGCTGGCGGCGGCCGGGGGGCTTGCCGCCAGCGGCTGACGGGGCCGGCGGAGCAATCCGCCGGCCTTTTTCTTTGCCGGCCGCTAAAATGCCCGCCATGAGCGGCGCGAACATCGTCTACACCACGGGTCTGGGTGAAATCTGCACCGGCTGTCGCCGGCCGGTGGCGCAGTGCGCCTGCAAGCAGGCCAGCGGGGCGCCGGCGCGCGCGCCGCAGGCGGTGCGCGTGGCGCGCTCCACGCAGGGGCGGGGTGGCAAGGTGGTCACCGTGATCACCGGCCTGGGCCTGCCCGAGGCACAGATGGAAAAGCTGGCCCGCGAGCTCAAGCAGCGTTGCGGTTCGGGTGGCGCGCTGCGCGAGGGTGTCATCGAGGTGCAGGGCGAGCACCGCGATACCATCGTGGCCGAGCTGGTGAAGCGCGGCTATCCGGCCAAGCGCGCGGGTGGCTGATGCTGCTGCGACTCGATCAGGTGTCCCAGGCCTTTGGTGCCCGCCCGCTGCTGGATCACGTGGATCTGCAGGTGGCGGCCGGCGAGCGTGTCTGCGTGGTGGGCCGCAACGGCGAGGGCAAGTCCTCGCTGCTGCGTCTGGTGGCCGGCGAGGCGCGTCCGGACGATGGCCAGGTGTGGGTGCAGCCGGGCGCGCGCGTGGCGCATCTGGTGCAGGACATTACCCGCGATGCCGACACCAGCGTGCGCGAGCTGGTGGCGGACGCGCTGCACGCCGCCGGGCTGGAGGATGAGGACTGGCGGCGCGAGCGCCGCGTAGACGAGGTGCTGCAGCGGCTGGGGCTGGATCCGGACGCGGCGTTCGCTTCCTTGTCCGGTGGCTGGCGGCGCCGCGCGTTGCTGGCGCGGGCACTGGTGCTCGAGCCGCATGTGCTGCTGCTGGACGAACCCACCAATCATCTGGATATCGAGGCCATCGAATGGCTGGAGCAGCAGATGCTGGGCTTTGCCGGTGCGCTGCTGTTCGTCAGTCATGATCGCGCCTTCATCAACCGGCTGGCCACACGCGTCGTGGAGCTGGATCGCGGCACTCTGTACTCCTGGCCCGGCAACTACGACGACTATGCGCGCAAGAAGGCCGAGCAGCTGGCCAACGAAGCGCAGCAGAACGCGCTGTTCGACAAGCGCCTGGCGCAGGAAGAAGTCTGGATCCGCAAGGGCGTGGAAGCGCGCCGCACGCGCAACGAAGGCCGTGTGCGCGCCCTGTATGCCCTGCGCGCCGAGCGGCGCGCGCGGCGTGACCGGCAAGGTTCGGTGGGATTCGAGATCCAGCAGGCGGACGCTTCCGGTCGCAAGGTATTCGAGGCCGGGAATGCCAGCGTAGCGCTGGGGGGGCGCACCATCCTGCGCAACATCAACGCCACCGTCATGCGTGGTGATCGCATCGGCATCGTGGGTCCCAATGGCGCCGGCAAGAGCACGCTGATCCGCCTGCTGCTGGGTGAGCTCGAGCCCGCCAGCGGAGCCGTCCAGCGCGGCACGCGCCTGCAGGTGGCCTACTACGATCAGCAGCGCTCGCAGCTGCGGCTGGATCAGTCAGTGATGGAAAATGTCTGCGAGCGCGGCGACCACGTGATCATCAATGGCGAAGGGCGCCATGCGTCGGGCTATCTGCGCGAGTTCCTGTTCCGTCCCGAACAGCTGCGCACGCCGGCGTCGGCGCTGTCGGGCGGCGAGCGCAACCGGCTGTTGCTGGCGCGGCTGTTTGCCAGCCCTGCCAATCTGCTGGTGATGGACGAGCCCACCAATGATCTGGACATCGATACGCTGGAACTGCTCGAGGAGCGCGTCGCCGAATTTCCCGGCACGCTGCTGCTGGTCAGCCACGATCGCGCCTTCCTCGACAACGTGGTCACGCAGCTGCTGGTGGTTGGCAGCGATGGCAGCGTGCAGGAGTTTGTCGGCGGCTACAGCGACTGGGCGCGCTACGTGGCACAGCGCGGGGGGCGCGGCGACAGCGCCAAGGTAGAAGGTGGCGACAAGTCGGCCACGGGCGGGAAGACGGAGGCTGCGGTCACCGAAGGCGCCGCACCGCGTGCGACACCAGCCAAACGCGGCAAACTCTCCTACAAGGACCAGCGCGAGTTCGACGCGCTGCCGGCGCTGATCGAGAAGCTGGAGAGCGAGCAGGCCGAGCTGACGGCGCGTATCAACGATCCGCAGTTCTACGCGGGCGATCGTGAGCAGGTGGCGGCAGGCCTGCAGCGGTTGCCGCAGCTCACTGAGCAGATCGAAACGGCTTACGCGCGCTGGGCGACGCTGGAGGCGGCGCTGGCCGGTTCCGGCAGCGTGCAGTGACGCACCTGCACCTCCGGCAGCAGCGCTCGCCAGCGCTGCGCCAGCTGCTCGGCGATATAGACGGAGCGGTGCTGGCCGCCGGTGCAGCCGATGGCCACGGTGAGATAGTGGCGGTTGCTGGCGCGATATTCGGGCAGCCGCGCTTCCACGAACTGCGCCACATCGTCGATGAAGCGCCGCACGCTGTCCTGCGCGCCCAGGAACACCGCCACCGGCATGTCCAGACCGCTCAGCGGTCGCAGTGAGGGTTCCCAGTACGGGTTGGGCAGCGAGCGGGCGTCGAACACGAAGTCCGCGTCGCCGGGAATGCCCTGCTTGAAACCGAAGGATTCCACCAGCACCGAGAGCGAATCGCGCGCCGGTGAGTGGATGCGCTGCGCGATCTTGTCGCGCAGGTCGTGCACGCTCATGCGCGTGGTGTCGATGATCAGGTCGGCGCGGTTGACCACCGGTTCGAGCAGTCGCCGCTCCAGCGCGATGGCCTCGACCAGACTCTCGCCGCGCCGGCTCATCGGATGCTTGCGGCGCGTGGCGGCGAAGCGCCGCAGCAGTTCTTCATCCGTGGTCTGCAGGAACAGCAGTTCGCACTCGGTGCCACTCTGCCGCAGCTCGTCGATGAGCTGCGGCAGAGCGGTGATCTCGCTGGCGATGTTGCGGGCATCCACGCCCACCGCCACCCGCTGGTAGCTGCTGTCGCTGTTCTGCAGGGCCTGCGAAATGAACGGCTTGAGCAGCGCGGCCGGGATGTTGTCGATGCAGTAGAAGTCCAGGTCCTCCAGCATGTGCAGGGCGACGCTCTTGCCCGCGCCCGACAGTCCGCTGACGAAGACCAGGTGCACGCTTCAGGCCCTGGCGCTCTTCTGCGCTTCGGCGGCGTGGTGATCCGTCACCTTTTCCTTGTGCTTGCGGACGCGGTTGTCGAGTTTGTCCACCAGCGAATCGATGGCGGCGTACATGTTGGTGTCCGTCGCGACGACATGCACGGTTTCGCCACGCACATGCAGTGTGGCTTCGGCTTTTTGCTCCAGCTTGTCGACCGTGAGGATGAAATGCGCGTCGATGAGGTTGTTCTCGAAGTGGCGCACGATGCGTTCCATCTTCTTCTCCACGTAGCTGCGCATGGAGGCGGTGATCTCGATGTGATGACCGGTAACGCTCAAGTGCATGGTGGGCTCCTCGTCGTCTGCTGATGTAACTACCGTGCCGGGCTCTGGCGGCGCTCGTTGGAGGGCGCCAGACCCATGGTTTCACGGTACTTGGCCACAGTGCGGCGCGCCACGGGAATGCCTTCCTTGGAGAGCAGTTCGGCGATGCGGCTGTCACTGAGGGGGTTGGCCGGGTCTTCCTCACGGATCATCTTGCGGATCTTGGCGCGGATGGCCGTGGAGGAGGTGCCGCCGTCGGCGCCCTCGACCTGGCTGGAAAAGAAATAGCGCAGTTCGAACACCCCGCGCGGGGTGTGCATGTACTTGCCGGAGGTGACGCGCGACACGGTGGACTCGTGCATCTCGATGGCTTCGGCGATGTCGCGCAGGATCATCGGACGCATGTGTTCCTCACCGTGTTCCAGGAAGGCGCTCTGCCGCTCGACGATGGAGCGTGCCACCTTGGTGAGGGTGTCGTTGCGGATCTCCAGACTCTTCAGCAGCCAGCGCGCTTCCTGCAGCTGGGTGCGCATGGTGGCGTGGCCGGAGTTGCGGCCGATCAGATTGGCGTAACCCTGGTTCAGACGCACGCGCGGCAGCACGGCAGAGTTGATCTCCACCGACCAGCCGCGCTGCGTGCGACGTACAAACACATCCGGCACCACGTATTCGGAGCGCTGCGCGCTGACCACCGAGCCCGGCCGCGGATGGCAGCCGCGCACCAGCGCCAGCGCCAGATCCAGCTCTTCCTCGCTGACGCCCAGTTCGCGGCGCAGCAGGGCGTTGTCGCCCCTGGCCATGGCGTCGAGGTGATCGGTGACCAGGTACATGGCCGTCGCCAGGCCCGGTGTATTCACGTCCAGCAGCGCCAGCTGCAGCAGCAGGCACTCGCTGACGCTGCGGGCGCCGACGCCGGCGGGGTCGAGGGCCTGCACGGCGGGCAGGATGCGCTCGATGTCGGCCGCCCCGACGGTGTACTCGGGTTTCAGGGTCTCGGCGATGACGTCCGGCGGATCGGCCAGGTAGCCGTCATCGTTGATGGCATCGATGATGGCGCGCGCGATGGCCATATCGGCCGGTTCCAGCCTGGCCAGCTCGATCTGCCACAGCAGGTGCTCGCGCAGCGAGCGGCTGGTCTCGTCGGCGAACTCCTGCTGGCGATCATCGTCGCCCGGGCTCCAGGGGTTCTCGGCCGGTCCCACCGACTGCTCGCCCCAGCCGTCGTCGACCACCTCCACCGAACCCTCCACCGACTCCTCGGCCGGATCGCCGCTGCTGCCCATCTCGGTGGTGGCCAGCGCCTCGAACGGTGCGGTTTCCGGGTCTTCATCCTGCTCGAGCATGACATTGGCTTCGAGCAGTTCCTGGATGTGCGCCTGCAGCTCGATGGCGGGCAGCTGCAACAGGCGGATGGCCTGCTGCAATTGCGGCGTCATGGTGAGTTGTTGCCCCAGGCGGAGCTGCAGTGCGGGCTTCAGCATTACTTCAAAGACTTTAGCGAAACAGCTACTTACAAGCGGAAGGATTCACCCAAGTACACCTCACGGACTCGTGGGTTGGCAAGGATTTCCTCAGCATTTCCGGCGGCAATCACGCTGCCGCGATCGACAATGTAAGCGCGCGCGCAAACGCCCAGCGTCTCGCGTACATTATGGTCTGTTATCAACACGCCGATGCCGCGTGCCGCCAGGTCGCGGATGATGCGCTGGATGTCCAGCACCGAGATCGGATCCACGCCGGCGAAGGGTTCATCGAGCAGGATGAAGCGCGGATCGGCGGCCAGCGCACGGGCGATTTCCACGCGACGCCGTTCGCCACCCGACAGCGACATGCCCAGCGTCCCGCGCACATGGGCGATGTGCAGTTCGCCCAGCAGGGTTTCGAGCTGCTGCTCGCGCTGCTGCGCATCCAGGTCGCGGCGCAGCTCCAGCACCGCCATGATGTTGTCTTCCACCGAGAGCTTGCGGAACACCGAAGCTTCCTGCGGCAGGTAGCCGATGCCGCGCCGCGCGCGCTCGTCGAGGCTGCGCGCCGTCATATCCTCGTCATCGAGGCGGATGCGGCCGCTGTCGGCCGGTACCAGGCCGACGATCATGTAGAAGGCCGTGGTCTTGCCGGCGCCGTTCGGGCCCAGCAATCCGACCACCTCGCCGGTTTCCACCTGCAGCGAGAGGCCATTGACCACCTGGCGGGAACGATAGCTCTTGGTCAGCTCATCGGCGCGCAGCAGCGTCATGGGCGGGTGCCTGTGGCCGGCGCGGTGGCGCCGTTCTTCGGTTGGGGGCGGATGGTGCCCTGCACGCGCTGGCCGCCGCCGGCGCCATCGGCCGAAACGCGCTGCGTCGCCAGTTCGTACATGATGCGCTCGCCGCTGATCTCGTTGTGGCCGTCGCTGAGCCAGGCTGCACCGCTCAGGCGCAGCTGGCCGCCATTGGCGTCGTAGTCGATGCGCTGGGAATGGCCGGTCGTGTTGCGCAATGTGTCGCTGAGCTTGCTGCCGTTGCTGCCCGCCGGGGTGCCGCTCGCGGCCTGGGGCGTGACGCCGGTGGCCTTGAACTGCGCGGGTGAGCCGCTGGCCTGGGCGCTGGCGATGCGGTTGTCCTTGAACTGCAGCGTGGCGGTTTCGGCGCTGAGCGTGCCCTCGGGCAGCGTGATGAGCACGCCGCCGCTCAGCAGCCACTTGCTGTTCTCGAAATCCAGGCCGCTGGCTTCGGCACGTGCGGCGGTGACGCGCGTGCCGGCCTGGGTGAGCTCGAAGTCGGGCAGCACCACCGTGTTGTCGCGGAAATCCAGGCCCGCGGAGCTCCAGTGCAGGGGCGCATCGCTGGTCAGCGGGCTGGCGGCCTGCGCCGGCAGCAGCGCGACGCCCGGCAGCGCGACGCCCAGCAGCGCGACACCGACGCGCAGACGCTCAGGGAACCACATCGCCGCGCACATCCGAATCCAGTTGCAGCTGTTTGCCGGGCAGGTCGAGTTTCATTCCCTTGCCGTTGACATGCATGATCTTCCAGTCCATCTGAACGCCGGCGTCGGTGGTGGCCAGCTGCTTGTCGATGTCCACATGCAGATGATCGGTGCGCAGCGTCATGGGCTGATCGGCGTGCGCCTGCAGACCTTCGACCTGCACATTACCCTGCAGTTCGATCTCGCGCGCCTGGGCGGGCAGCTGGCCGCTGGCCGCGATCAGTTTCCAGTTGCCCTGGTTGCGATCGCGATAGCGCACGCGCGGCTGCTCGAGCTGGATCGGGCCGTCGGTCATTTCCTGTATCACGCGATCGGCATTGAGCTGGTACAGCGCCCGGCCATTCTCGTCGGTCTGCACCAGCTCGGCCTGCGTGGCGACGAAGCCGGTGGCGGTGGCGCTGGCCACCGCGCTGCTGTCGCGATCGCTGTCGTCCGGCCGGTTGGCCAGCACCATCAGCACGGCGGCGGCGGCGATCAGCGCCGGAAAGAACAGGGCGCGCCAGTTCATGCGCGCTTCCTTCGGGCCGGCGCCTGGCGCGCGGCCACCAGCCAGTCACAGACCTCGCGGACCGCGCCACGCCCGCCGGGCAGGCGGGTGCGGTGATGCGCGGCGCGGCGCGCGTCGCGGTGCGCATCGGCCACGGCGATGGCCAGGCCCACGCGGCGCATCAGCGCCACGTCGGGCGTGTCGTCACCGATGCAGGCGCAGTGCTGCGGCAGTACCTGCAATTGCCCGATCAGCTGCTCGAAGGCCTTGCCCTTGTCGGCGATGCCCTGCATGACATGGGCAATGCCCAGATCGGCGCAGCGGCGCGCCACGGCGCGGCTGTTGCGACCGGAGATCACGGCCACGGTGCAGCCGGCTTCCTGCACGGCCTTGATGCCGTGCCCGTCGCGCACATGGAAGACCTTTTCCTCCTCGCCATCCGGGCCATAGCGCAACTGGCCGTCGGTGAGCACGCCGTCCACGTCCAGGATCAGCAGACGGATGGCAGCGGGCACTGTACTGCGGCGGGCCGGCATGCGTTCAGACCACTCCGGCGCGCATCAGATCGTGCACGTTCAGGGCACCGACCAGGCGTTGTCCGGCATCCACGACCAGCAAGGCTGTGACGCGGCGCTGTTCCATCAGCAGGGCGGCCGCGCCGGCCAGCTCCTGCGGGCCGATGCGCAGGCCGCCGGGTGTCATGACCTCACGTATGCCCAGGGCATGGATGTCGAGCTGACGATCCAGCGCGCGGCGCAGATCGCCGTCGGTGAAGACGCCGAGCACATGGTCTTCGGCATCGACGATGGCGGTCAGGCCCAGGCCCTTGCGCGACATTTCCAGCAGGCCCTGCGCCAGCGACGCCTCGGGCGCCACGCGTGGCAGGGCGTCGCCCCTGCGCATCAGGTCGGCCACATGCAGCAGCAGGCGCCGTCCCAGGCTGCCGCCGGGGTGCGAGCGGGCGAAGTCCTCGGCGGTGAAGCCGCGTGCTTCCAGCAGCGCCACGGCCAGCGCATCGCCGACCGCCAGAGCCACGGTGGTGCTGGAGGTGGGCGCCAGGTTATGCGGGCAGGCTTCCTGCTCCACGCCGGTGTCGACGCAGGCGTCGGCCGCCAGCGCCAGGGTGGAGGCCGCCTTGCCGGTCAGGGCGATCAACGGCACGCCGAGGCGCTTCAGATGCGGCAGCAGCGTCACGATCTCGGCCGTTTCGCCGGAGTTCGACAGGGCGACGAGCACGTCCTGGCGCGTGATCATGCCGATGTCGCCATGGCTGGCCTCGGCCGGATGCAGGAAGAAGGAGGGCGTGCCGGTACTGGCCAGTGTTGCGGCGATCTTGCCGCCAATGTGCCCCGATTTGCCCATTCCGGTCACGATGACGCGCGCTTTGCAGGCCAGGCACAGGCGGCAGGCGGCCGCAAAGCCCGCGCCGAGCCGGTCGCGCACCCCCTGCAGTGCGGCCAGCTCGATATCCAGCGCACGGCGCGCCGAAGCCAGCAGCGGCGCGTCAGCCGGGACGGCCGTTTGCGGGGCAATGGAACTCATGATGCACGCATCATACCGCCAGTGACGCGCCAAGGTGGGGCGCGGATGAAACTCGCCGCCTCAGGCCCTAAGATGCCCGCCCATGAATCCCAACGAGATTGAAGAATTGATCCGCGGCGGCCTCTCCGCCGAGCTGATCCAGGTGCAGTCGGACGATAACACCCACTACAGCGCCGTCGTCGTCAGCCAGGCGTTCGCCGGGCTGCGCGGCGTGGCGCGCCATCAGCTGATCTACAAAACCCTGGGTGCGCGCATGGGGCGGGAAATCCACGCCCTGTCGATCCAGGCGCATACGCCGGCCGAATGGGCCGCTCTCCAGACTTCAGACAGCAGGTCGTAATCCAACGTGGACAAATTGCAGATCAATGGCGGCGTGCCGCTGCAGGGTGAGGTGCGTATTTCCGGCGCCAAGAACGCCACGCTGCCCATCCTGGCCGGCGCGCTGCTGGCCGATGGCCCGGTGACCATCGGCAATGTGCCGCACCTGCAGGACGTGACCACCATGATCGAGCTGCTGGGCCGCATGGGCGCCAGCCTCACGGTGGACGAGAAGATGCGCATCGAGATCGATGCCACCACCACCAACGAGTGCTTCGCGCCCTACGAGCTGGTGAAGACCATGCGCGCCTCCATCCTGGTGCTGGGGCCGCTGCTGGCGCGCTTCGGCAAGGCGGATGTGTCGCTGCCCGGCGGCTGTGCCATCGGCGCACGGCCGGTGAACATCCATGTCGCCGGCCTGCAGGCCATGGGCGCCGACATCCACATCGAGGGCGGCTACATCCGCGCCCGCGCCAGCCGCCTCAAGGGCGCCCGCCTGGTGCTGGACACGGTGACCGTCACCGGCACCGAGAACCTGATGATGGCGGCCACGCTGGCCGACGGCGAGACCGTCATCGAGAACGCCGCGCGCGAGCCCGAGGTGGTGGATCTGGCGGACTTCCTGATCTCCATGGGCGCGAAGATTTCCGGCGCCGGCACCGACAAGATCGTCATCCAGGGCGTGGAGAAGCTGCACGGCACGCACTACGAAGTGCTGCCGGATCGCATCGAGGCCGGCACCTACCTGGTGGCCGGCGTGATCACCAGCGGCCATGTGCGCGTCAAGCAGGCGCGCGCCGATCATCTCGATGCCGTGCTCGCCAAGCTGCAGGAGTGCGGCGCGCGCGTCGACACCGAAGACAGCTGGATCGAAGTGGACATGCGCGGCAAACGCCCGAAGTCCGTGGATCTGCGCACCGCTCCGTATCCGGCCTTTCCCACCGACATGCAGGCGCAGTTCGCCGCGCTCGACACCGTGGCCGAGGGCGTCGGCACCATCGTCGAGACCATCTTCGAGAACCGTTTCATGCACATGCTGGAAATGCGGCGCATGGGCGCGGAGATCCGTCTGGAAGGCAACACCGCCATCATCCACGGCGTGGCCCAGCTCAACGCCGCGCCGGTGATGGCCACCGATCTGCGCGCCTCGGCCAGCCTGGTGCTGGCGGCGCTGGTGGCGCAGGGACATACCGACATCGAGCGCATCTACCACATCGATCGCGGCTACGAGGCGATCGAGGAGAAGCTGGCGCAGCTGGGGGCGCGGATCAAGCGCCTGCCGAACTAGCGCGAGGGCCGGTTTCTTTAAAGAGAAGATTCAAAGTCAAAGAGACGGAACAAGAGCGTCGGGCGGGCATGCAAACAGCTCGCGCGGGACCGCTGTGAATCCGTCCATGGAAGCTTCGGGGCGGCCATCCCTGGCCGCCACGATCCCGCGCAAGCTGTTTGCATGCCCGCCCGACGCAAGAGATGCCGGGTTCGTCGTCTGAGTTCGATCTGACGCGCATGCTCGCGCTGTCGCCTTCCCGATGTCCTGATCCCGCCAGCGCGATGCCGTGAGGATGCGTCCTTCTCAACGTTGGTGGTCGCCGCGGCGGTGGCAACGGCGTTCCGACTCTGGCGTTCCTGCGGCTGAAAAAGCCATCGCGGGACCGTGGCGGCCAGGACGGCCGCCCCGGAGCTTCCAGGGATGGATTCACAGCGATCCCGCGTGGGCCCTTTCAGCCGCAGAAACGCTCCGGGTCATGAAAGACAGCCCCTGCCGCAGTAGCTCAGCCGCCGCCGTTGCTGGCCGGTGCGGCGCTGGTGCTGGTCCGCGCCGTGTTTTCCTCGATCACCGGGCTGGTGATCTCCATGCGCTCCTTGCCCCGCTGCAGCTGCAGCTTCACCTTGGCGCCGGGCATGCGCGCAGCGACATGGGAGAGGGCATCCTGGGAGTTGCGCACGCTCTGCCCGTCGATCTGCAGCACGATGTCGCCGGGCCGCAGGCCGGCCTGTTGGGCCGGACTGCCGACGTACAGGTTGGTGATGACCACGCCGCCGTGCGCCAGCCCGTACTGGCGTGCCGTGTCGTCGTCCATGTCTTCCGGCACGATGCCGATCCAGCCGCGGATCACCCGGCCTTCCTTCAGGATGGCGGCCATGACGCCGCGCGCCAGGTTCACGGGAATGGCAAAGCCGATGCCTTCCACGCCGGCATTGCCGGCGTTCTTGGCGATCACCGCCGTGTTGATGCCCACCAGCTCGCCGCGCGCATTGATCAGCGCGCCGCCGGAGTTGCCCTCGTTGATGGCTGCATCCGTCTGAATGAAGTTCTCGAAGGTGGCCACGCCCAGTGCCCCGCGCCCGGTGGCGCTGACGATGCCGTGGGTGACGGTCTGCGAAAGTCCGAGCGGGTTGCCGATGGCCAGCACCTCGTCGCCCACCTGCAGTTCGTCGGAGCGGCCCAGCGGCATGACTGGCAGCTTGTTGAGCTTGATCTGCAATACCGCCAGGTCGGTGTCCACGTCGCGGCCGACCAGTTTGGCCTGCGCCACCCGGTTGTCGGCCAGCTGGACCATGATGGCATCGGCCTGGTCGATGACATGGTTGTTGGTGATGATATGACCTTGCTCGTCGACCAGTACGCCGGAGCCGAGCGCGCGCTGGATGCGCTGGCGGTAGCGGGTGGTCAGATCACCGAAGAACTGCTGCAGTGTGGAGGGCTGCACGCGTTCGGTGATGACCCGGGCGGTGTAGATGTTCACCACCGCGGGCGCAGCGCGGCGCACGGCGGCGGAGAAGGATGAGGTTTCGACGGCGCTGCCGCCGGTCGCGGCCGGCACGTTGCCCGGTGCACCGCCCGCAGCCGTATTGCCGGCAGCCGCAGAGGTGGCAGGCGCCGCACCCATGGTCGCGGGTGCTGTCGCGCTGCTGTTCGGTGCTGCCGGGTTGGCTGCCATCCGGCGCGCCAGCAACCACTCCGGATGCAGGAACACCAGAATGAAGGCCAGGGCCAGACCGCCCACAACGGTGCCAGCCAGAAATGTCAGCGAATGCCAAAAGCGGTTCGAATTCATCAGTCTCTCTGGACCCAAGCGCATAGTTCCGTTGTGTATAATGCGCCACTTCCCGACAGTCCATGCAGTCTGGTTCCGACCGCACGTCAGTTCTGGGGCCAGAGTGCATCTTGTGGAGTAGCAGCTAGATGACCGCCGTCACAGAGAGCCAAGACAGCCCGGACGTTGATCAGAGCAGACGCCGCTTCCTGACGATTGCCACCAGTGCGACAGCCGCGGTAGGGGCGGCTTTCGTGGCGGCACCCTTCATCAGTTCCTGGAAGCCGTCGGAGCGGGCCCGCGCCATGGGCGCCCCCGTGGAATGGGACATCTCCAAACTGGAGACCGGCCAGATGGTCACCATCGTCTGGCGCAAACAGCCCATCTACATCGTGCGCCGCCCGGAAGGGCTGGTGGCCAAGCTGGCCGAGCACGACAAGAACCTGAAGGACCCGCAATCGCTGGCCTCCGACCAGCCTGCCTACGCCAAGAACGAGATGCGCGCGCGCCGCGCCGACGTGCTGGTGCTGATCGGCACCTGCACGCACCTGGGCTGCCTGCCGAAGCAGCGCTTCGAGCCGGGCGATGCCGAGCTGGGCGCCGACTGGCCGGGTGGCTTTTTCTGCCCCTGCCACGGTTCGCGCTTCGACCTGGCCGGCCGCGTGTTCAACGGCTCGCCCGCGTCGCTGAATCTGCGCATCCCGCCGTATACCTTCAAGGATCAGAACACGCTGGTCATCGGCCAGGACGATGGCGCGTCACAAGGAGCCGCCTGATGGCTGCCGAGCAGGACAATAACAAGAAGGGCTTGTGGGGCTGGATCAACAAGCGTCTGCCGGTCGACAGCTTCATCAAGAGTCAGCTGCTCGACTACTACGCACCGAAGAACTTCAACATCTGGTACTTCTTCGGTTCGCTGGCGCTGCTGGTCCTGGTGATGCAGCTGCTCTCTGGCATCTTCCTGACCATGTTCTACAAGGTCGGCGATACCACCGCATTCGACTCGGTCGAATACATCATGCGCGAGGTGGATTACGGCTGGTTGCTGCGTTACCTGCACTCCACCGGCGCTTCGGCGTTCTTCGTCGTGGTCTACCTGCACATGTTCCGCGCGCTGCTGTACGGCTCGTACCGCGCGCCGCGCGAGCTGCTGTGGATCTTCGGCATGTTCATCTACCTGGCGCTGATGGCCGAGGCCTTCATGGGCTACGTGCTGCCCTGGGGCAACATGTCCTATTGGGGCGCACAGGTGATCGTGAACCTGTTCAGCACCATCCCGGTGATCGGGCCGGGGCTGGTGGAATGGATCCGCGGTGACTACGGCATCGCCGATGCGACGCTGAACCGCTTCTTCTCGCTGCACGTGGTGGCGGTGCCGCTGGCGCTGCTGCTGCTGGTCACGCTGCACCTGGTGGCGCTGCGCCAGGTGGGCTCGAACAATCCGGACGGCATCGAGATCAAGGAGCACAAGGGCCCGGACGGCAAGCCGATCGACGGCATTCCGTTCCACCCGTACTACACGCTCAAGGACATCGTCGGCGTCGGCGTGTTCCTGGTGATCTTCTGCATCGTCGTGTTCTTCGTGCCGACCTTCAACGACGTGTTCCTGGAAAAGGCCAACTTCGAGCCGGCCAATCCGCTCTCCACGCCCGAGCACATCGCGCCGGTTTGGTACTTCACGCCGTTCTACGCCATCCTGCGCGCCGTTCCTGACCAGAAGATGGGCGCGCTGCTGATGCTGATCGCGGTGATGTCCTGGTTCTTCCTGCCCTGGCTGGATCGCTCGCCGGCCAAGTCGGTGCGCTACCGCGGCTGGCTGTACAAGCTGCTGCTGGGCGAGTTCATCGTCTCCTTCCTGGCGCTGATGTATCTGGGCCTGCAGCCGGCCGAGGACATCTACGTGACGCTGGCGCGCATCTTCAGCGTCGGTTACTTCCTGTTCTTTGTCGGCATGTATCCGGTCACGCGCTGGCTGGACAAGACCAGGCCCGTGCCCACCAGAGTGACCTTCCACCATGAGTAAGTTCGCGACTCTTGCGCTGGCCATGCTGCTTGCGCCGCTGGCCGTGTCTGCCGAGGAGGCCGCTGCGACGGCGTCTGCTGCTGCCGGCGAGGAGGCCAAGGCGCTGGACTGGGCCGACTGGAAAGCCGGCAATGATGTGCGCGATGCCGCTTCGCTGCAGCGGGGCGCGCGCAACTTCATGAACTACTGCTCGGGCTGCCACTCGCTGAAGTACCTGCGCTATTCGCGTCTGGGTGAGGATCTGCACATCTCCGATGCGCAGCTCAAAGACTACCTGGTGGTCGGCAACGCCAAGACCACGGATTACATCACCAGCAGTCTGGCGACGGCGGATGGCGAGAACTGGTTCGGCAAGGCGCCGCCGGATCTGTCGCTGATCGCGCGCTCGCGCGGCACCGACTACCTGTACCGCTTTCTGAAGACCTTCTACGTCGATGCCTCGCGACCGACCGGCACCAATAATCTGGCGCTGGCCAGCGCGGCCATGCCGGCCGTGCTATCGGAGCTGGAGGGCGTGAAGTCCGCGGTTTACCGCAATGTCGAGGTGACCAGCGGCGGCAAGACCACCACCGAGAAGGAACTGGTGGGCTTCGAAACCATCGCGCCGGGCGCGATGACGCCGGCCGAGTTCGACGGTTTCGTGCGCGATACGGTCAATTTCCTCGACTACGCTGGCGAGCCTGCGCAGGTGGCCCGCCGCAGCATCGGTGTCTGGGTGGTGTTGTTCCTGCTGGTGTTCACGTGGCTGGCATGGCTGCTGAAGAAAGAGTACTGGAAGGACGTGCATTGAGCGCCGTAGCGCTCGGTGCCTTCCTGGGAGTCTGAACGATGGCGAGCCGCCGGGCAGTGATGACCCTGTTTTCAGCGCCGGATGACCCGCAGAGTCATCGCACGCGCATCGTGCTCGCGGAAAAGGGCGTGGAGATCGAAATCATCGATGTGATTCCGGGCAAATATCCCGAGGATCTGCTCGATCTCAATCCGTATCACAGCCTGCCGACGCTGGTGGACCGCGACCTGGTGCTGTACGACGCGCGCATCATCGCCGAGTACCTCGATGAGCGCTTCCCGCATCCGCCGTTGATGCCGGTGGATCCGGTCACGCGCGCGCAGTTTCGTCTGGCGCTGTATCGCATCGAGCGCGACTGGTATGGCCTGGCGCAGCAGATCGAGCGCGAGCCGGACAAGAAACACGCCGCCAAGCTCAAGAAGGAACTGCGCGATCTGATCGTGCAGAGCGCGGACATCTTCAAGGTGAAGCCGTTTTTTCTCAGCGACGAGTTCTCGCTGGTCGACGCTTGCATCGCACCCATCCTGTGGCGCATGCGTCGCTACGAGATCGATCTGCCGCCGCAGGCCCAGGCGCTGGCCAGGTACGCCAGCACGCTGTTCGCGCGTCCCTCGTTCCGCGCCAGTCTGTCCGACGCGGAGCTGGAGAGCGGTGTCATCTGATGAGTTCCTCGCGCGGTAGCGGCGGCGCCCCGATCTCACGGCGTCCATATCTGTTGCGTGCCATGCACGAATGGATGACCGACAGCGGCCTCACGCCGCATCTGATCGTCGATGCCACGCGCAGCGGCGTGGAGGTGCCGGCGGCCTACGTGAAGGACGGCAAGATCGTCCTGAACATCTCGTGGAACGCCACGCAGCAGCTGCTGCTGAAGAACGACTGGATCGAATTCTCGGCACGCTTCGCCGGTGTGGTGCATGTGGTGCGCGCGCCGATCGGCGCCGTGCTGGGCATCTATGCGCGCGAGAGCGGCGAGGGCATGGTGTTCTCCGAGGACGATGATGGGCCGCAGGCCCCTCCGCCGGCTCCGCCACCCGAAGGAAATTCCACGCCCACCTCATCCGCCAGCGACAGCCGGCGCGCGCGCTTCAAGGTCGTGAAGTAATCCGTGAAGTAATCAGCGGCGGCTTGCGCGCGGCCTCTTACGGACGCTGGGCGTGCTTGGGCAGCTCGTCGTGCATGTCGAACCACTCGGCCTTGTCGGCGTAGAAGATATGCGCCTGCGCCTTGTCGGGCAGTGGCGTGTCCAGCGAACCCACGCGCAGTCGCATCATCACCGGCGGTCCGGGGCGACGACTGAACAGCGGCGAGCCGCATTGACGACAGAAGATGCGGTGCACGCCCGGCGATGACTCGTAGTCCGCGAGGTATTCCTGGCCGCTGACGATGCGCAGTTTGTCGGCATCGAAGGGCGCGCCGGCGAGGAAGGCCGAACCATTGGCTTTGCGGCAGCGCGTGCAGTGGCAGAAATACAGTGCTCCGAGTTCGCCGTCGATCTCGTAGTGCACCGCTCCACACAGACAGCTTCCCTTGTGCATCGGCAACCTTCCCGTCAAGCCACCTTCATGTCGGTGGCAGTTGGCGAAACTTTTCAAACCGTGGGCGCTTCTTGACCGCCCGTAACGCTCTACCCGTCAACAGCGGCGCGCGCACCGCGTTGGATTATCGGTGCAGAGTTGTTTCACTCATAGGAGTACCACGATGAATACCTTGCGCGATTCGATCCGCGATTGCATATCGGCCTCGCTGGCCGTGCTGATGGTGGCGCTGGGCGCCGGTGCGGTGCAGCCGGCCCTGGCCGATGTGGCGACGGACAGTTCCGTCACCCCTGGAAATCTCCAGAGCAATCCTCAGGGAAATCCCCAGGGCGTTCCGGGGCAGCATCGCCGTGGGCCGGGGGATGGTGCCCCCCGCGAGCTGATGGGGGTCCTGCGCCAGCTGGATCTGAGTGCCGACCAGCAACAGAGCGTGCGCACGCTGCTGCAGGCGCAGCGCGCCCAGCTGCGTGGTGCGAGCGATGGCTCGCAGCTCACCGTGCTGGGCAATCCCGGCGATCCGGGCTACGCCACGGCGGTGGACACCGCCAAACAGCGTGCCGCGGCGCGCATCGACGCCATGAGTGGACTGCAGCAGCAGATTTACGCGCTGCTGACACCCGCGCAGAAGGCCAAGCTGCCTGCGGTATTGGCGCAGATGCAGACGAAACTGCAGGAGCGCATGGCGCAGCGTCGCCGCCAGAGCTGAACCCGGGGCGAAGCAGGTGCCGGTTGGGCGGTGCGCTCAGCCGGCGTCGAAGGCGCCGCGCAACCACTGGATGGGTGCGTCTTCCTCACAGGGTACCAGCAGGGCGTCGAAACGCACCGGCAGGCGCTGCAGCGGCGGATGGCGTGCCAGCAGGTGGCGCGTGGCGCGCACGATGCGGCGTTGCTTGCGCCGGGTGATGCTGGCGGCCGCACCACCGAAGGCATCACTGGCCCGGCAGCGCACCTCGGCGATCACCAGCACGGCGCCTGCGCGCGCCACAATGTCCAGTTCGCCGAGGCGGCAGCGGTAGTTGCGCGTCAGGATGACGATCCCGGCACGCTCGAGGAAGTCGCAGGCGCGCTGTTCGGCGCGCGCGCCGGTGCGCTGCCGTTCGGTACTGCGCAGCTGGTCAGTTGGCGCTCTCGGTGCTGACGGGCTGTGGCGTGCCATTGCGCATCTGGGCCCATTCGGTGACGCGATGGATGCGGCCGTCCTGCTCCAGGCTCAGCTCGCCGGACAGGCCGGCGATGCGCAGCTCGGCCGGGTTGCGGCGCGCCGCCGGCAGCGACAGCGCCAGCTGGCAGGCATCGAAGCCGAAGGCGAACAGGCGGCTGCGCCAGGCGCTGCGGCCAGCCCAGGTCTGGCCGATCTGCGCGCGCAGCGAATCCACGGTGCCGGTGGTGTCGAGCATCCACGGCATGTCCGGGAAGTACAGGCCCTCCAGGTCCTGATTGGACGCTCCGGCATCGGCATCATAGGCATCCGAAGTGGAATACGTGGCCAGATCGCCGGCGTAGTAGAACAGCAATTGCTGACGCAGCAGGCGCAGCAGCTGCGAGCTGCCCGGCGCGAACACGAACTGCAGGTCGGCGCGCCGGCGCGGCTCGAAGTTGAGGCTGGCGCCGGTGATGGATTCGATGCGCTTGCGGCGCACTTCGCTCTCGCTGGTGCCGAGTGCTGCCTTGATCTCGTTGCTGAAGTCGTGGCCGGATGCATCGACCGTATATTGCGCCAGCACTGTGCCGCCACCGGCCTGCAGTTCCTGCAGGAAAGCGGCATAAACACGCTGGCCCCATTCGCCGCTGGGCACCAGCGCCACGCCGCGTTTCTGGCCCTGCGCCAGCAGGCGATCAGCCACTTCGCGGGCTTCCTCTTCCGGCGAGAGCGCGAACTGGTAGAAGCCGCTGGGCGCATCGCGGCCGGTGGGCAGCGAATTCAGCGCCAGCACCGGCACGCCGGATGAGCCGCGATCGGCTGCTGCAGCGACGTCCTGGCGGGTCAGCGGCCCGACGATGAGCCCGGCGCCATCGGCGCGGGCCGACTGCAGTGCGCCGTCCACGCCCAGCGCCGCCGTGTCATACACATGCAGCTGACCCATGCCGATGCCCAGCGAGTTGTAGGCGGCCGTGAAGCCGTCGCGCACCGTGCTGCCGAGGCTGGCGGCCGAGCCGGTGAGTGGCAGCAGCAATGCGATGCCGCCGCTGACGCTCTGCGGCGTGGTGAGCGCCGGCAGCGCATCGTTCAGCAGGCTGAGCGCCGGGTGGTTCGGATAGCGGCTGCGCCAGCTGGCGGCCAGATTGGCGGCCGACAGCGACACACCATTGCCGCGTGTGGCCAGCGCACCGAGCTCCAGCCAGCCGCGGATGGTCTGATCCTGCGTGGACTGCGGCTCGAGCTTCACGCCGCGATCGCGCGCATCACGCAGCGCATTGAGCAATTGCATGCGCAGCTGCCGGGTGCTTTCGGGTGTGGCGCCGGCATAGCCTTCCGCGGTCATTTCGGCGCGCACCGCATCGACGGGACGGTTCACGGCCAGCGCCGCGCGCACCCGCAGGCTTTGCCACTGGCGCGCCGTGCTGGCATCGGCCGGCATCTGCAGGGCGTTGAGCTGTGCCCAGGCCTGTGTGCCCTGGCCCAGGCCCAGATCGGTCTCCGCGCCCAGCAGCTGGCGCGTGAGGCGCTGCACACTGGTCAGCGGCTCGACGATGGCGGCCACCACACGATTCGCCTCGGGAAAGCGCTGTGCATCGAGCCAGTTGCGCGCGCCCGCCAGCAGCAGATCGTTGCGCTCGGGTGCGCCGGCATTGGCTGCCAGTGCTTCGAAAGCCGCGGCGGCCTCGGCGTAGCGGCCCTGCGCGGCGGCGGCTTCCGCCTGGGCACGCGTGGTGGGGGTGGTGAAGCGCGCCGGCGGCAGCGTGGCGCAGGCGGACAACAGCAGCGCCGCGCACAACGGCAGCCAACGGACGGAGCGCAGCATCGAATGGGCGGGTTGCATCATGAGTCTCACGACCGGCAAGCTTGCGCAGCCGGCTCTCGCTTGGGCGGTGCGGCGCACCTGGTTGGTGAAAACGGGAATTATAGTGGCAGAGCCGCGCGGCAGACTCATCGTCCTGGCAACCCCCATCGGCAATCTCGGCGATCTGTCGCCCCGGGCGCGCAGCGCGCTGGCGGAGGCGGATCTGATCGCCGCCGAAGATACCCGGCATTCCGGGCAGTTGCTGACGCAGCTGGGATTGTCGCGGCCGCTGATTTCCCTGCATGAACACAATGAGCGCAGTCGGGTCACGGACATTCTGCAGCGCCTGCAGGAAGGCCGCTCGGTGGCGCTGATCAGCGACGCGGGCACGCCGCTGGTGTCGGACCCGGGTTTCGTGCTGGTGCGCGCGGCGGTCGAGGCCGGGATCGAGGTCACCGCCATTCCCGGCCCGTCGGCCGTTACCATGGCGCTGAGCGTGGCGGGCCTGCCCACCGATCGCTTCAGCTTCGAGGGTTTCCTGCCGGCCAAGGCCGGTGAACGACGCCGGGAGCTGGCGCGGCTGGCCACCGAGACGCGCACGCTGGTGTTCTTCGAATCACCGCATCGCATCGAGGCCAGCCTCGGGGATCTGGCCGAAGTGCTGGGCGCCGGGCGCCCGGCGCTGATCGCCCGCGAACTCACCAAGGCGCATGAAACCCTGTATCGCGGCACACTGGGTGAGCTCGCCGCGCGCGCCGCCGGGGAGCCCAACCTGGCGCGCGGCGAACTGACGTTGGTGGTGCAGGGCGCCCTGGCCGCGGCGCACAGCGGCGATGAGGCCCTGCTGCGCCGGGCGCTGCCGCTGCTGCTGGCCGAGCTGCCGCCGGCCCGCGCGGCAGCGGTGGCTTCCCAGCTCAGCGGCGTGCCGCGCCAGCAGGCCTATGCGCTGGCGCTGCAGCTGGCGGGGCGCGACGCTGATCGCGGTGCCGACGCGGGCGCCGATGCGGGCAACGAGTAGCGCCGGAGCCCCCGTTTTCCCCCACTTTGCTCCACAGGCCGGGGCCGGCCGGCCCCCGGAACCCAAAATGGCCGGCGCAGGCGCGGATCCGGCTGGCGCAAAGCCTTCCCGGGCCGTATCGTGCGCGCCGAGAGTCGGCCGGACAGTCGCTGCGTCCCGCAAGGGGCGGGGAGGAAAGTCCGGGCTTCATCGGGCAGGGTGCCAGGTAACGCCTGGGGGGCGTGAGCCCACGGAAAGTGCAACAGAGAGCAAACCGCCTAAGCGTGCGCAAGCACGCCGGCAAGGGTGAAAGGGTGCGGTAAGAGCGCACCGCGTCGGTGGCAACATTCGACGGCACGGCAAACCCCACTCGAAGCAAGGCCAAATAGGGAAGTAGCGGTGGCAACACTGCAGCGCGTGCCCGCGTGTGCTTCCGGGTAGGCCGCTGAAGGCGTCTGGTGACAGGCGCCGTAGAGGAATGACTGTTCTCGACAGAACCCGGCTTATAGGCCGACTCTCAACTTTCCTCTCCAACCCTCTGAATCCTAAAAACTTCCCTCGCCCCAAGTCCGTGCGGCGTCGCTCCGGATGCCCGTAAGTCCTTAGTCTGGCTGGGAAAATTTACATAAGCAGGTCGTTGACTTCACCTATTGTGGGTTTATAGTGGTCTGAATTGGGCTGAAGTGGGTTGTGGTGGGCGGCCGTGGTTGCAAATCCCGAGCTCCGCTTTCGCGGCGCAGTACGAGTAACGCTGGATGACAAGGGTCGCGTGGTGGTTCCCACGCGGCAGCGCGACATCCTGCGCACGCTCTGCGGGGGCAAGGTCATCACCACCATCGAGCGCGAGCGCTGCCTGCTGATCTACCCGTACCCGGAATGGGAGGCCAAGGAGCAGGAGCTCCAGGGTCTGTCGAACATGGACGAGCAGGTGTACGCCCTGAACGAGCTCATGGTGGGTCATGCGCAGGAACTGCAGCTCGACGGCCACGGCCGTCTGTCGCTGCCGACCGAACTGCGTGAATTCGCCAGCCTGGATCGTCGCGCCATGCTGGTCGGCCAGCTCACGCGCCTGGAGCTGTGGAACGAGGAAACCTGGATCGAGCGCCGCGAACACTGGATCAAGGTGCGCGCGCACAGCCAGGGCGTCGCGCCGGCCCTCGGCAAGTTTTCGATTTGATCTGTGGGGCAGGGGATCGGGAGTTTGGATGAGCACATACCGGTGCTTGTCGATGCAGTGCTGGCGTCACTCGCGTTGCGTCCGCAAAGCTTCTGCGTCGACGCGACCTTCGGCCGCGGCGGCCACAGCGCGCGCATCCTCGCCGCGCTCGGGCCCCAGGGGCGGCTGCTCGCGCTCGATCGCGACCCCGCCGCCATCGCCGCAGGCCGGGCGCGCTTCCCCGCCGAGCCGCGTCTGGCGCTGGTGCAGGGGGAGTTCGCGCAGCTGGCAGCGCTGGTGCGCGAATACGGCGCGGGGCGCGCGCCGGATGCGCTGCTTTTCGATCTCGGCGTTTCCTCGCCCCAGCTCGACGATCCCGCGCGCGGTTTCAGCTTCCGGAACGACGGTCCGCTCGATATGCGTATGGACCCGGCGCACGGCCAAAGTGCGGCCGACTGGCTCGCCCACGCAGCGGCGGACGAGATACGCAACGTGATCGCCACGCTGGGAGAAGAGCGCTTCGCCAACCGCATCGCGCAGGCCATCGTGGCGGCGCGCGGCCGCGAACCGCTGACGCGCACCGCGCAGCTGGCCGAAATCGTGGCGCGCGCCGTGCGCACCCGTGAGCCCGGCAAGCATCCGGCCACGCGTTCCTTCCAGGCTATCCGCATGCACGTGAACGACGAGCTCGGCCAGATCGAGCGCGCGCTGGAGCAGGCGCTGGCGCTGCTGGCCACGGGTGGCCGTCTGGCGGTCATCAGTTTTCATTCGCTCGAAGATCGTCTGGTGAAGAATTTCATGCGCCGGCACAGCAGCGTCGATCCGGTGCTGGCCGGCCTGCCGGTGCTGCCGCCGACGGCGCAGCCGCCGCTGCGGCTGGTGGGGCGCAAGCACAAGGCCACGGCCGCCGAAGTCGCGGCCAATCCGCGCGCGCGCAGCGCCGTGCTGCGCGTGGCCGAGAAAGTGGCGGTGGCGGCATGAAGCTGTTCGCGCAACGCATGCTGTGGTGGAGCGTGCCGCTGCTGTGGTGCCTGGTGCTGGCCTCGGCCGTGGGCGCCATCTACTTCAAGCATCGCTCGCGCGAGCTGTTCGTCGAGCTGCAGCAGCTCAACTCCGGTCGCGATGAGCTCGAGGCCGAATGGGGTCGCCTGCAGCTGGAGCAGAGCGCCTGGTCCGCCTATGGCTATGTGGAGCAGGTGGCCGGCCAGAAGCTGCATATGCGCACGCCCGGCGCGCGCGAGATCCAGGTGGTGTCGCCATGAGGGACGCGCGCGCGCGCCAGGTGGTGGTCTCGCCGGTGTCGTTCCGCCTGCGCCTGATGAGCGTGGCCGTGCTGCTGGGCGCGGCAGCCGTGGCGCTGGTGGGCGTGGCCGTGCACTGGCAGCTGGTGAAGCGTGATTTCCTGGTGCAGAAGGGTGACTCGCGCTTCGTGCGCGTGGCCGCCGTCGCCGCGCATCGCGGCACCATCACCGACCGGCAGGGCGAACCGCTGGCGGTCAGCACGCCGGTGGATTCGGTGTGGGTGAATCCGAAGCTGCTGGCCGGCAGCGAGGATCGCCTGCCGCAGCTGGCCCGGCAGCTGGACATGGATCGTCAGGATCTGCTCCAGCGCATCAGCAGCGCCAATGGCCGTGAATTCCTGTACCTGGCGCGCGGCCTGCGTCCCGACGATGCGCGCAAGGTGAAGATGCTGGGCATTCCCGGCGTCGGTCTGGTGCGCGAGTACCGCCGCTACTATCCGGCCGGTGAGGTGGCCGGCCACCTGCTGGGCTTCACCAGCGTCGATGACGCGGGCCAGGAAGGCCTGGAGCTCGCGTTCGACCACTGGCTGGCCGGTGAGGATGGCGCCAAGCGCGTGATCCAGGACAACGCCGGTCGCAAGGTGGAGGACATCGAGAGCATCCGCGATGTGCGTCCGGGTCGCGATCTGGTCACCTCCATCGACCTGCGCATCCAGTATCTGGCGTATCGCGCGCTCAAGGGCGCCATCATCGAGAACCGCGCGCGCGGCGGCTCTGCGGTGGTGATCGACGTGACCACCGGCGAAGTGCTGGCCATGGTGAACCAGCCGGCCTTCAACCCCAACGATCGCGATCAGCTCAACGCCACTGCGTACCGCAATCGCGCCGCCACCGATCTGTTCGAGCCCGGCTCGACCATCAAGCCGTTCTTCGTCGCGGCGGGTCTTGCCTCGGGCCGCTACAGCGCCAACAGCGTCATCGACACGGGCAACGGCTTCCTTCAGGTCGGTAACCGTTCTCCCATCGAGGACGAGCATCCGCTGGGTGTGGCCAGCCTCTCCACCATTCTCGCCAAGTCCTCCAATGTCGGTATGGCGAAGCTGGCGCTGTCGCTCGAGCCGCAGCAGATCTGGGACACGCTCAACAAGCTGGGCTTCGGCCAGGTCAGCACCAGCGGTTTCCCCGGCGAATCCGCCGGCCAGCTCAGCGGTTATCAGCATTGGCGGCCCGTCGGCATTGCCACCATGTCGCATGGCTACGGTCTTTCGGTGACGCCGCTGCAGCTGGCACATGCCTACGCCACCATCGGTGCCTACGGTCTGAATCGTCCGGTGTCGCTGCTGAAGGTGGACGGTCCGGTGGCGGGTGAGCAGGTGCTGAGCGCGCCGGTGTGCCGCTCGCTGATCGCGCTGCTGGAGTCCGTCGTCAGCCAGGATGGCACGGCGCCGCTGGCGCGCATTCCCGGCTATCGCGTCTCCGGCAAGACCGGCACGGCGTGGAAGGCCAGCAACGGCACGTATTCGCGCGACAAGTACATGGCCACCTTCAGTGGCGTGGCGCCGGCCACCCATCCGCGCCTGGCGGCGGTGGTGGTCATCGACGAACCCAGCGCCGGCAAGTACTACGGCGGTGATGTTTCGGCGCCGGTGTTTGCCGCGGTGGTGGGTGGCGCGCTGCGCCTGCTGGCCGTGCCGCCGGATGACGTGGCCAGCGATTCGACCTCACGCAACCCGCAGGTCGCGCAACGATGAACAGCGCCGCGGCCAGCTGGCGTCCGCTGCGCGCCCTGCTGGGTGGCCAGGCGGAGGCGCCTGCCGATCTGGTAGTGGCCGACGTCACGCTCGATAGTTGCGCCGTGGTGCCGGGCGGTGCCTTCCTGGCCTGTCGCGGTCGGCGTCATCATGGCCTGCAGTTCCTGCCGCAGGTGCTGGCCGCCGGTGCGCGCGTGGTGCTGTGGGAGCCGGCTGCGGGTGTCAGCGCGCCGCAGGTGCCTGAAAACGTATTCGCCCTGGCGGTGCCGGAGCTGCACGCGCAGGCCGGCTACATCGCCGACCGCTTCTTCAATGCGCCGTCGGCCAGTCTCGAAGTCACCGGCATCACCGGCACCAACGGCAAGACCACCACGGCCTGGCTGCTGGCGCAGGCGCTGCAGCAGCTGGGTCAGAGCGCGGCCTACATCGGCACGCTGGGCATCGGCACGCTGGGCATCGGTCGCGCCGGTGAGCTCAGGAGCGCCACGCATACCACGCCGGATGCCATCACTCTGCAGCGCGAACTGGCAGCGCTGCGCGACGCCGGTGTGCGTCAGGTGGCGCTGGAGGTGTCCTCGCACGCGCTGGATCAGGAGCGCTGCGCCGGTGTTCGTTTTCAGGTGGCGGTGTTCACCAACCTCACGCGTGATCACCTCGACTACCACGCCGACATGCAGGCCTATGGCGCGGCCAAGGCGAAACTGTTCGACTGGCCGACGCTGCAGGCGCGCGTCATCAATGTCGACGATGAATTCGGTGCGCAGCTGGCGCATCGCGAGCGTCCGGGTACGCGCCTGGTGCGCTATGCGCGCCGCGCTGCGCCCGCTGCCGAGGGTGGTGCGCTGTTCGTGCAGGCGCTGCGCTGGCAGCTCTCCAGTCGCGGCATCGAGCTGCAGCTGGCCAGCAGCGCCGGTGGCGCCACGCTGACCAGCCCGCTGCTGGGTGAATTCAACATCGAGAACCTGCTGGCCGTGCTCGGCGTGCTGCTGGCGCGCGACCTGCCGCTGCATGACGCCTGCGCCGCGCTGGCGCGTTGCGTGGCCGCGCCGGGTCGCATGCAGGTGGAAGGTGGCGGCGAGTTGCCGTTGGCGATTGTCGACTATGCGCACACGCCGGATGCGCTGGCCAAGGCACTGCGCGCGGCGCGCGCCCATTGCGTCGGCAAGCTGTGGTGCGTGTTCGGCTGCGGCGGTGAGCGTGATCCGGGCAAGCGTCCCCAGATGGGTCGCGTGGCCGCCAACGATGCCGACTTCGTCATCGTCACCGATGACAATCCGCGTGGCGAGGATCCGCAGCGCATCGTCGCCGACATCCTGGCCGGCTTTCCCGCCACGCGCACGCCGCAGGTGATTCACGAGCGCGCCACGGCCATCCGCAGCGCGCTGGCGCAGGCGCAGCGCGGCGATGTGGTGCTGGTGGCCGGCAAGGGTCACGAGGATTACCAGCTCATCGGCGCGCAGCGCCGCAGTTTCAGTGATGCCGCCGAAGTGCATGCCGCATTGCTGGCCCGGAGCGCGGCATGAAGCGCACGCTGCAGGCCTTTGCCACCGCCGTCAGCGGCCAGCTGAGCGGCGCCGATGCGCCGTTCGCACGCGTGCTGATCGACTCGCGTGCCCTGCAGGCCGGCGATCTGTTCGTCGCATTGCCCGGTTCGCGCGTCGATGGTCATGACTTCGTCGCGTCGGCTGCCGCGGCCGGCGCCGCTGGCGCGCTGGTCAGCCGGCGCCAGGACGTGGCGCTGCCGCAGATCGTGGTGGGCGATGTGGCCGCGGCGCTGGCGCAGGCCGCGCAGGCCTGGCGAGCGCAGTTCGCCATCCCGCTGGTTGGTGTGGCCGGCAGCAATGGCAAAACCACCGTGAAGGAAATGATCGCCGCCGTTCTGGCGCAGCGTGGCGCAACGCTGGCCACCCGCGGCAATCTGAACAACCACCTCGGCGTGCCGCTGACGCTGTTCAACCTGGAAGCCGAGCATCGCGCCGCCGTCATCGAGATGGGTGCGAACCGCGCCGGCGATGTGGCGCAGCTGGTGGAGATCGCGCGGCCCGATGTCGGGCTGATCACCAATGCCGGTGCCGAACACCTGGAAGGTTTCGGCTCGCTGGAAGGGGTGGCGCGTGCCGAGGGCGAGATGGTGGCGGGTCTGGCGCCGGGCGGCACCGCCATCATCAATGCCGATGATCCCTATGCGCCGCTGTGGCGTTCGATGACACGCGCCCGTGTGCTGGGCTTCGGGCTCAACGCCGATGCCGATGTGCGCGCCCGGCAGCTGCGCTTCGACATCGACGCCGCGGGTTTCAATACGCGCTTCGCGCTGGTTACGCCGCAGGGCAGTGCCGAGGTGCAGCTGGCGCTTGCCGGTCGGCACAACGTGGTCAATGCGCTGGCCGCCGCCGCCGCCGCCGGCGCTGCCGGCGCCACGCTGGCGCAGATCGTCGCGGGACTCGCTGCCATGCGTGCCGTGCCGGGCCGGTTGCAGTTCAGGCAGACGCGCCAGGGCGCATGGCTCATCGACGATTCCTACAACGCCAATCCCAGCTCGGTGCAGGCCGGCCTCGAAGTGCTGGCCACGTTGAGCGGTTCGCGCTGGCTGGTGCTGGGCGACATGGCCGAACTGGGCGAGCACGCCGCAGCCGCGCATCGCAGCGCCGGTGCGCTGGCGCGCTTGCATGGGGTGGAACGGCTGTTCTGCTTCGGCGAGCTCTCGGCGCTGGCCGCCGATGAATTCGGCGCCGGCGCGCAGAAGTTCACGGACATGGCTGCGCTGTGCGCCGCGCTGGATCGCGAGCTGAGTGCGCCGGTGCGACTGCTGGTGAAGGGTTCGCGCGTCAATCGCCTCGAGCGATTGGTCAATGCACTGATCGACAATCCCGGCGCCGTGCGCCAGGCGGGTTAGGAAGGACGATGCTTTACTGGGTCGCAAAACAGCTCGCCGGCCACTACTCGGCGTTCCACGTGTTCTCGTACCTGACGCTGCGCGCCATCCTGGCTGTCATGAGCGCGCTTTCGATCGCGCTGCTGGTGGGGCCGGGCATGATTGCGCGCCTGTCGCGCTACCAGATCGGCCAGGTGGTGCGCGCCGATGGTCCGCAGACGCATCTGCCCAAGGCCGGCACGCCCACCATGGGCGGTGCGCTGATCATCATCGCGATCGCTGTGGCCACGCTGCTGTGGGCCGATCTGCGCAACCGCTTCATCTGGATCGTGCTGGGCGTGACGCTGGGCTGCGGACTGGTGGGTTTCTGGGACGACTACCTGAAGCTGGTGGTGCGCAATCCGCGCGGCCTGATCGCGCGCTGGAAGTACTTCTGGCAGTCGGTGGTGGCGCTGGGAGCCGCCTGGCTGCTGTATCGCACGGCGCAGGTGCCGGCCGAGACCACGCTGTTCCTGCCCTTCGTCAAACAGTTCGCCGTGCCCATGGGCGCCTTCGCCTTCCTGCTGCTGAGCTACCTGATGATCGTCGGCATGAGCAATGCGGTGAACCTCACCGATGGTCTGGATGGCCTGGCCATCATGCCGGCGGTGATGGTGGCCGGCGCGCTCGGTGTGTTCGCCTATGCCAGCGGCAACGCGGTGTTCGCCAACTACCTGGCCATCCCGGCCATTCCCCAGGCCGGCGAGCTGCTGATCTTCTGTTCGGCGCTGGCGGGCGCGGGCCTGGGCTTCCTGTGGTTCAACTCCTATCCGGCGCAGGTGTTCATGGGTGACATCGGTGCGCTGGCGCTGGGTGCCGCGCTCGGCTGCGTGGCTGTGATCGTGCGCCAGGAAGTGGTGGCGCTGGTGATGGGCGGCATCTTCGTGCTGGAGACGGCCTCGGTCATCCTGCAGGTGGCCTCCTTCAAGCTCACCGGCAAGCGCATCTTCCGCATGGCGCCCATCCATCACCATTTCGAGCTCAAGGGCTGGGCCGAACCCAAGGTCATCGTGCGCTTCTGGATCATCAGCCTGCTGCTGGTGCTGGCGGGCCTGGCGACATTGAAACTCAGATGAGCGAACCGAACTACAAGGATCAGTACGCGGTGGTGGTCGGTCTGGGCAAGACCGGCTTCTCGCTGGCGCGCCATCTGCGTGCGCGCGGCGCGCGTGTGGCCGTCACCGATACGCGCGCCGAGCCGCCGTATCGCGCGCAGCTGGCGCAACTGGATGCCGCGATTCCGGTGGTGACTGGCAAGCTCGATGCAGGCTTGCTGGAAGGCGCACAGCTGTTGGCCGTGTCGCCCGGTGTGTCGCTGGACGATCCGTTCTTCGTTACCGCACGCGCGTATCAGCTGCTGCCCGTGGGTGACATCGAACTGTTCGCGCGCGAGGCGCGTGCGCCCATCCTTGGCATCACCGGCACCAATGGCAAGAGCACGGTGACCTCGCTGGTGGCGGCCATGGCGCGTCGCGCCGGCCTCAAGGTGCGCGTCGGTGGCAATCTGGGTGAGCCGGCGCTGGAGCTGCTCGACGCGTCGGCCGAGCTGTACGTGCTGGAACTCTCCAGTTTCCAGATCGATCTGATCGAGCAGCTGCCGCTGGTGGCGGCCACCATCCTGAACGTCACGCCCGATCATCTGGATCGCTACGGCAGCATGGAGCGCTACGCGGCTTCCAAGCAGCGCATCCTGGCGCATGCCAGGGTGGCGGTGCTGAATCTCGACGATCCGTATGTGGCCGCCATGCCGACGCCCTATCAGCAGCGCGTGGGCTTCACGACGGCGGATGTTGTCGGCGCCGACTACCAACTGCTGCAGCGGAGCGAAGGCACCTGGCTGGCGCATGCCGGCCGGCCGCTGCTGGCGCTGGCCGACATGAAGATGGTGGGTCTGCACAACGCCGCCAATGCACTGGCCGCACTGGCGCTGGGCGCCGCAGCGGGTTTGAGTGAAGCGGTGATGCTCGAAGAGCTGCGCCACTTCGCCGGTCTCGCGCATCGCGCGCAGTGGGTGGCCGATGTGCGCGGTGTGCGTTACGTGAACGATTCCAAGGGCACCAATATCGGCGCCACGCTGGCGGCGGTGCAGGGTTTGTCGGGTCCGCTGCTGATGATTCTCGGTGGCGAGGGCAAGGGACAGGATTTCGCGCCGCTGGCGCCGGCGTTCCGCGGCAAGGTGCGGCGTGCATTGCTGATCGGTCGCGACGCCCGGCGCATTGCCGAGGCACTGGCCGGCGTATGCCCGCTGCAGCATTGCGCGACGCTGGCCGAGGCCGTGCGTGCCGCGGCCGAGCACGCCCAGCCGGGCGACACGGTGCTGCTCTCGCCGGCCTGCGCCAGCCTCGACATGTTCCGAGACTACGCGCATCGCGGCGCGAGCTTCGCCGCAGCGGTGCAGGAGCTGGCGGCATGAACAGCGCCGGCATCACCATGAATGAAGCGGCCGCCGAACGCGCCGCGCTGCGTCCGGTCAATCCGCGGGTCGACACCGTGATGCTGGCGTTGCTGGCTGCCATCGTGCTGCTGGGGCTGATCATGGTGGCCTCGGCCTCCATCACCCGCGCCAGCAGCGAGACCGGCGATCCCTTCTACTATCTGATCCGCCAGCTCGGACTGGTGGCGGCCGGCATCGCATTGGGCGCGCTGTGCTTCTGCGTGCCGACGCAGACGCTGGAGCGTCTGGCCATGCCGCTGCTGATCGCGGCGGGTGTGCTGCTGCTGCTGGTACTGATCCCGGGCCTGGGCCACATGGCCAAGGGTGGCCGGCGCTGGCTGCAGCTGGCCGGCCTGAGCTTCCAGGTGTCGGAACTCACGCGCGTGCTGGTGCTGATCTACGTGGCCGCCTATGCGGTGAAGTATGAAGAGGCATTGCGCACCAGCTTCGGTGGCCTGCTGCGGCCGCTGGGCATGCTGGCGCTGGTTGGTGCGTTGCTGCTGGGCGAGCCCGACTTCGGCGCCGCCGCCGTGCTGATGGTCACCGGCTTCATCGTGCTGTACCTGGCCGGCGCGCAGCTGCGCTGGGTGGTGGCGATGGTGGTGGTGCTGGCGGGCGCCGCCACGCTGCTGATCACGCTGTTCCCGTATCGCATGCAGCGCGTGCTGACCTTCCTCGATCCCTTCGGCGATCCGTTCAACAAGGGCTTCCAGCTGGTGCAGTCGCTGATCGCGGTGGGCCGCGGCGAATGGTTCGGCGTGGGCCTGGGCGCCAGCGTGCAGAAGCTGTTCTACCTGCCCGAGGCGCACAACGACTTCCTGTTCGCGGTGCTGGCCGAGGAACTGGGTCTGGCAGGTGTGGTGGTGACGCTGGGCCTGTTCCTGGCGCTGTCCTGGCGCGTGCTGATGCTGGCTAGGCGCGCCAATGACGCGGGGCTGAAGTTCCATGCCTATCTCGCCGCCGGTTTCGGTGTGTGGGTGGGCGTGCAGGCCTTCATCAACATCGGCGTGAACATGGGGGCGCTGCCCACCAAGGGCCTGACGCTGCCCTTCATGAGCTATGGCCGCAGCAGCCTGCTGATGGCGCTGGCCTGGGTGGGCATCATCATGCGCGTGCAGTACGAACTGGCGCTGGGTGTGCGCGCCACGCGGGAGCGGGCACGATGACGCGCAAGGCGCTCATCATGGCGGGGGGTACCGGCGGGCATGTGTTCCCGGCGCTGGCACTGGCGCGCGCGCTGCGCGCCGACGGCTGGGACGTGGTCTGGCTGGGTACGCAGCGTGGCCTGGAAGCGCGTGTGGTGCCGTCCGAACAGATTCCCATCGAATGGCTCAGTATCGGCGGCCTGCGCGGCAAGCGCCTCGGTACGCTGCTGGCTGCACCGTTCAATCTGCTGCGCGCACTGTGGCAGGCGCTGGGCGTGATGCGCCGGCAGCAGCCGGATCTGGTGGTGGGGCTGGGGGGCTTCGTCACCGGTCCGGGTGGGCTGGCCGCGTGGCTGCGGCGCATTCCGCTGCTGATCCACGAGCAGAATGCCGTCGCGGGCTTCACCAATCGGGTGCTGGCGCGTCTGGCGCGTCAGGTGCTGGTGGCCTTCCCCAACGCCTTCGGTCCGGGCGTGTCGGTGCAGCTCATCGGCAATCCGCTGCGCACCGAGATCACGCATCAGTTGCCGCCGGCACAGCGTTTTGCACAACGCTCGGGTGCCATCCGCCTGCTGGTGGTGGGTGGCAGTCTGGGGGCTGCGCGCCTCAATGCAGTGGTGCCGCATGCGCTGGCGCGGCTGGCTGAGCGCCTGCAGTTCGACGTGCGTCACCAGGCCGGCGAGCGCGGTTTTGTCTCGGCTCAGCAAAGCTATGCCGAGGCGCAGGTGCGCGGCGAAGTCACGCCTTTCATCGCCGACATGGCGGAAGGCTATGCCTGGGCGGATCTGGTGATCTGCCGGGCTGGCGCGCTGACGATCTCGGAACTGGCCGCCGTGGGCGTGGCTTCAGTGCTGGTGCCGTTCCCGGCCGCTGTCGATGACCATCAGACCGTCAATGCGCGCTACCTGGTCGAAGCCGAGGCTGCGGTGCTGATCGCCGATCGCGAATTGACGGTGGAGCGTCTGGCCGCGGAGCTCGAGCGCCTGTGCGCCGGCCGCGGCAGGCTGCTGGCCATGGCCGAGCGCGCCCGCCAGCGCGCGCAGCTCAACGCCACGCAGGCCCTGCGCACGGCCTGCGAACAGTGGGCGGGGGTGGCGGCATGACCCAGCGCATGCGTCGCATCGAGACCATCCACTTCGTCGGCATCGGCGGCAGCGGCATGGGTGGCATTGCCGAGGTGCTGCTGAACCTGGGCTACTCGGTGCAGGGCTCGGATCTGAAACCCAACGCCGTGACCCAGCGCCTGCAGGCGCTGGGCGCCGTCATCGCCTTCGGTCATCGCGCCGAGAACGCCGCCAAGGCGGATGTGGTCGTCGTGTCCAGCGCCGTGACGCGCGACAACCCGGAAGTGCAGAGTGCGCTGGCGCGCCGCGTGCCGGTGGTGCCGCGCGCCGAGATGCTGGGCGAACTGATGCGCTTCTCGCAGTCGATCGCCGTGGCCGGCACGCATGGCAAGACCACCACCACCAGCCTGATGGCCAGCGTGCTGGCCGAGGGCGGCGAGGATCCGACCTTCGTCATCGGCGGTCGCCTCAAGAGTGCGGGCACCCATGCGCGACTGGGCACCGGCAAGTATCTGGTGGCCGAGGCGGACGAGAGCGACGCCTCGTTCATGCACCTGCAGCCCATCATCTCCATCGTCACCAATATCGACAACGATCATCTGGGCACGCATGGCGGTGACTTCGCGCGCCTGAAGCAGAGTTTCGTCGACTTCCTGCACAACCTGCCGTTCTACGGTCTGGCGGTGCTGTGCTACGACGACGAGAACCTGCGCAGCGTGTTGCCGCGTGTCGGCCGCCCCGTCGTCACCTACGGCCTGGATGAGGGCGCCGACATGCGCGCCGTGAACATCACGCGCCACGGACAGCGCACGCACTTCGACGTGCTGCGTCCGGGCAGGAGCGCGCCGCTGGCCATCGAATTGAATCTGCCCGGCCTGCACAGCGTGCGCAACGCCCTGGCGGTGATCGCGGTGGCCACGGAACTGGGTGTGGACGACGCCGCGATTGCGCGCGCACTGAGCCAGTTCCAGGGGATCGATCGGCGCATGCAGCATGTGGCCAATGTGGCCGTGCCTGGTGGCAGCGTGGACATCGTCGACGACTATGGCCATCACCCCACGGAGGTGGCTGCCACGCTCGAGGCGCTGCGCCAGGCTTATTCCGGCCGGCGCCTGGTGCTGGCTTTCCAGCCGCACCGTTACACGCGCACCCGCGATCTGCTCGATGACTTCGCCAGCGTGCTCTCCAGCGCCGATGTGCTGCTGGTCACCGAGGTGTATGCCGCCGGTGAGGCGCCCATCAAGGGCGCGGACGGGCGCGCCATCTGCCGCGCCGTGCGCAGCCGCGGCAAGGTGGAGCCGGTGTTCGTCGACAAGCCCGAGCACCTGGCGCAGGCGCTGCGCGACGTGATCCATGGCGGCGATCTCATCGTCACCATGGGCGCGGGCCACATCGGCAATCTGGCGCACGAACTGCCGGCGCAGCTGACAGCTGGGCAGGCGGGAGGCGCATGAACGCCATGATCGCCGCGCAGTTCCTGCCGCATGTGCGCCGCAACGAGCCCATGAGTGAGCACACCTCATGGCGCGCCGGCGGTCCGGCTGAATATTTCTATACGCCGGCCGATCGCGCCGAGCTCGCCAGCTTCCTGCACGAGCTGCCGCCGGAGGTGCCGGTGTTGTGGGTAGGGCTGGGCAGCAACCTGCTGGTGCGCGATGGCGGCATCGCAGGCGTGGTCATCTGCACCCAGGGCGCCTTCACGCGTCTGGAACACGCCGCTGAACATCTCGTGCACTGTGAGGCCGGCGTGCCCTGCGCGCAGCTGGCACGCCGCGCCGGCAGCTGGGGGCTGGGCCAGGCGGACTTCTTCGCCGGCATTCCCGGCACGCTGGGCGGTGCGCTGGCGATGAATGCCGGCGCCTACGGTGGCGAGACCTGGAAGCATGTGCGCAGCGTGGAAGTCATCAATCGCGCTGGTGAGCTGCGGACTCGCGCCGCCGGTGAATATCAGCCGGCCTATCGTCATGTGGGTCGGCCGGCGAATGACGAGTGGTTCCTGGCCGCCGAGCTGCATTTCGATCGACGCACGCCCGAGGAAGCCGGCGCCATCCGCGCGCTGGCGCAGCGTCGCAAGCAGACACAGCCGCTGGGCGAGCGCAGCTGCGGTTCGGTATTCACCAATCCGCCCGGCGATCACGCCGCGCGGCTGATCGAGGCGGCGGGACTGAAGGGGCATCGCATCGGCGATGCCGTGGTCGCGGAGAAACACGCCAACTTCATCATCAATGACGGCGCTGCCACCGGCAACGACATCGAGCGGCTGATCCTGCATGTGCAGGCGACGGTCGAGCGCGTGCACGGCGTGCATCTGGTGCCCGAGGTTCGAATCGTGGGGAAGGAAGTCTGATGCGTCTCTCGCATGATCCAGGGCGCGTGCGGCGCGTGAGCGATCCGGCCGAGTTCGGTCGTGTGGCGGTGATGCTCGGCGGCACGTCCAGCGAGCGCGAGATCTCGCTGCTCTCCGGCAATGCCGTGCTGGCCGCACTGCTGCGCAAGGGCGTGCAGGCGCAGGCCTTCGATCCGGCGCTGCTGCCGCTGTCGGCGCTGGCCCAGCATGGCTATGCGCGCGTGTTCATCGCGCTGCATGGCCCGGGTGGCGAGGACGGCACGCTGCAGGGCGCGCTGGAATTTCTTGGCATTCCCTACACCGGCAGCGGCGTGATGGGTTCGGCCATCGGCATGGACAAGCTGCGCAGCAAGCGTCTGGCGCAGGCCATCGGCGTGCCGACCTCCGATGCCGTGGTGCTCACCAGCCGCGACGATCTGCCTGCGGCGCTGGAGAAGCTCGGCCTGCCGCTGTTCGTGAAGCCGGCCACGCAGGGTTCCAGCGTCGGCATGAGCCGCGTCGACAAGGCCGAAGACTTTGCGGCCGCGTATGAGCTGGCACGCCGGCACGATGAGCTGGTGTTCGCCGAACGCTTCATCAGCGGCTCCGAGTACACGGTCAGCATCCTGCAGGGCGAGGCGCTGCCTTCGATCCGCATCGAGACGCCGAACACCTTCTACGACTATCAGGCCAAGTACTTCCGCAACGATACGCGCTACAGCTGCCCGAGCGGATTGGGTGCGGCTGCCGAAGATCATCTGAAGAAGCTGGCGCGCGCGGCCTTCGAGGCCTGCGGTGCCGAGGGCTGGGGGCGCGCCGATTTCATGATGGACGCTACCGGCCGAGCGCTGCTGCTGGAGATCAACACCGTGCCGGGCATGACCGACCACAGCCTGGTGCCGATGGCGGCGCGCGCCGTCGGCATCGACTTCGACGAGCTGTGCTGGCGCGTACTGGAAACCAGTCTGGCGCGCACGCCGCGCAGCTATACGAACACTCATCCGGGTACCCCATGATCCGCCGCAAACGCAACAACCGCCGCAAGGCCGATGACGTACCCAGCCGCTGGCAGCTGCCGCAACTGCCGTGGCGGCGCATCGGTGTGGTGTGCGTCGCGGTGGCTGGCCTGGCGCTGGGCAGCTGGGGCTTGCTGCGCCTGCTCGATCAACCGGTGGAGCAGGTCAGTGTGCGGGGCCACTTCCAGCGTGTTTCGGCGCTGGACGTGGAGAAGATCGTGCGCAGCCGGCTCACTGGCGCCGGTCTGCTCAGCATCGATCTGGGAGCGCTGCGCAACGGTCTGCGCGCGCTGCCGTGGATCGACAGCGCCACCGTCGAGCGCGCCTGGCCGCGCGGCCTGGTGGTCACCGTCATCGAGCAGAACGCCGTGGCGCGCTGGAACGAGAACGGTCTGGTGAATGCGCGCGGCGAGTTGTTCCTGAAGGAGAGCCGCTTCCTGCCGCCCGAGCTGCCCAGCCTGGCGGGCCCGGTGGGCACCGAGGCGGAAGTCACGGCGCGCTATCTGGCCGCGCAGGGCAAGCTGGTGGAAGCCGGTCTGCGTCTCACCGCCATGAGCCGCGACGAGCGCGGGGCCTGGGAGATGACGCTGGACGACGGCGTCACGGTGCGGCTTGGCCGGCGTGACGTGGATGCGCGTTTCGCGCGCTTCCTGACGGCAGGCGCAACGCTGGTGACCCAGCGCGCCATCGATATCGATTACGTGGACATGCGTTATTCCAATGGTTTTGCGGTCGGCTGGCGCGGCAGTGCCACGCATCTGGCCACTGATTCCGCTGCAGGGGATGAACATCCGAATGGTTAAGCGTACCGACAAGAACGTCGTGGTCGGCCTGGATGTGGGCACCTCCAAGGTGGTGGCCCTGGTGGGCGAGATCGGCGCCGACGGATCGTTGGAGATCATCGGCCTGGGTTCGCAGCCCTCGCGCGGCCTGAAGAAGGGCGTGGTGGTCAACATCGAGTCCACCGTGCAGTCCATCCAGCGCGCCATCGAAGAGGCCGAACTGATGGCCGGCTGCGAGATCAACTCGGTGTTTGCCGGCATCGCCGGCAGCCATGTGCGCAGCCTGAATTCGCACGGCGTGGTGGCCATCCGCGACCGCGAAGTCACGTATGCGGACGTGGATCAGGTGATCAACGCCGCCAAGGCCGTGGCCATTCCCGCCGACCAGCGCATCCTGCATGTGCTGCCGCAGGAATTCATCATCGATGGCCAGGAAGGCATCCGTGATCCCATCGGCATGTCCGGCGTGCGTCTGGAAGCCAAGGTGCACATCGTCACCGGCGCGGAGAGCGCCGCGCAGAACATCGTCAAGTGCGTGCAGCGCTGTGGCCTCACCGTCGAGGACGTGGTGCTCGAGCAGCTGGCCTCCAGCTTCTCGGTGCTCACCGACGACGAGAAGGAACTGGGCGTGTGCATTGTCGATGTGGGGGGTGGCACCACCGATATCGCCGTGTTCTCCGGCGGCGCGATCCGCCACACCGCGGTGATTCCCATCGCGGGCGATCAGGTGACCAACGACATCGCGGTGTCGATGCGTACGCCGACGCACTACGCCGAGGAAATCAAGATCCGCTACGCCTGCGCGTTGTCGCAGCTGGCCAATCCCGACGAGAGCATCGAAGTGCCCAGCGTTGGTGACCGGCCGGCACGCCGCCTGGCGCGCCAGACGCTGGCCGAGATCGTCGAGCCGCGCTACGAGGAGCTGTTCAACCTGATCCGCGACGAACTGCGCCGCAGCGGCTTCGAGGAAATCATCGCCGCGGGTCTGGTGCTGACCGGCGGCAGTGCGCGCATGGAAGGCGCCATCGAACTGGCCGAGGAGATCTTCCACGTGCCGGTGCGCCTGGGCGTGCCCCAGCAGGTCGCGGGGCTGAAGGACATGGTGGGCAATCCCACTTTTTCGACCAGCGTGGGGCTGCTGCTCTACGCACGTGAGAACGCCGCACCCGCGGCGCGCAGTGTGCTGCCGGCCAATGTCGACGGCGTGCTGCAACGGATGAAGAGCTGGTTCAAGGGCAATTTCTGAAAAGGGGACTCGAACATGTTTGAACTGATGGATGCATACAGCCAAAGCGCTGTCATCAAGGTGATCGGTGTGGGCGGCGGCGGCGGCAACGCCGTGGCGCACATGGTGGCGGCCGGCATCGAAGGCGTGGACTTCATCTACGTCAACACCGATGCGCAGGCGTTGAAGGCCTCGAAGGTGAAGACTTCGTTGCAGATCGGCTGCAACCTGACCAAGGGTCTGGGTGCGGGGGCCGATCCGGAGGTGGGCCGTCAGGCCGCGATGGAGGATCGCGACCGTATCGTCGAGCTGATCGAAGGCTGCGACATGCTGTTCATCACCGCCGGCATGGGCGGTGGCACGGGCACGGGTGCCGCAGCAGTGGTGGCGCAACTGGCCAAGGAGCTGGGCATTCTCACCGTGGCGGTGGTGACCCGTCCCTTCAACATGGAAGGCACCAAGCGTGCCGCGGCCGCCAATCACGGCCTCTCCGAGCTCTCCAAGCACGTGGATTCGCTGATCACGATCCCGAACCAGAAGCTGCTGACGGTGCTGGGCTCGGCGACCACGCTGCTGGATGCCTTCAAGAGCGGCAACCAGGTATTGCAGGGCGCGGTGCAGGGCATTGCCGAGCTGATCACGCGTCCCGGGCTCATCAATGTGGACTTCGCCGACGTGCGCACCGTGATGAGCGAGACCGGCATGGCGATGATGGGCAGTGGCATTGGCAAGGGCGAAGGCCGTGCGCGTCAGGCCGCCGAGGCCGCCGTGTCCTCGCCGCTGCTGGAGGAAATCAATCTGGCCGGTGCCCACGGCATCCTGGTCAACGTCACCGCCGGCATGGATCTGTCCATCGGTGAGTTCGAGGAAGTGGGCAGCATCGTGCGCGAGTTTGCCTCCGAGGACGCCACCGTGGTGGTGGGCACCGTCATCGACCCGGACATGTCCGGCGAGATCCGTGTGACCGTGGTCGCGACGGGTCTGGGCCAGCCGGTGGCGGTGCAGCCGCAGCGTCCGCGCGTCGAAGTGGCGCAGATGGCGGCGGCGCCGCGCGACGGCATGCCGTCGATGCGTGTGGTCAAGAACCTGCGCGGCGCGCCGAGCACCAACGACTATGCGGCGCTGGAGCGTCCGACCTATCAGCGCCAGCGCGCCGTGGGTGATGGCCTGCGCGCCGACGCGCCGGAAATGCCCAGCGAGGAATTGCTGGATATTCCGGCCTTCCTGCGCCGTCAGGCGGATTGAAAGCCTGACGCGCCCCGCTGTCGGTTGCCCCCGACAGCGACGGACGGTGCGGTTGGCGAGCCGCCGTCGGCCTGTGATACGGTAGCGCCCCTGAAAGCGCGCCCACCCCCTTTGGGCTGTTGCCCCACCGGGGCGCTACCATCACTGCAATAACCGCTGGAGCGGCTCGCACCCGAAAATCCCATGGTCGGCCAACGCACCCTTCGAAACAGCATTCGTGCCACCGGTGTCGGTCTGCACACCGGCAAGAAGATCCTGATGACGCTCAAGCCGGCGCCGCCGGACACCGGCATCGTGTTTCATCGCACCGATCTGCCGGGCAGCGAGGACATTCCGGCGCGCGCCGGCAATGTCGGCGAGACCATGCTGGGAACGACGCTGGTGCAGGGCGAGGCCAAGGTTTCCACCGTCGAGCATCTGCTGTCGGCGCTGGCGGGTCTGGGCATCGACAACCTGCGTATCGAAGTGGACGCGCCGGAAGTACCCATCATGGACGGCAGCGCCGGGCCCTTCGTGTTCCTGGTGCAGTCCGCCGGCATCGAAGAGCAGTCGGTGCCCAAGCGCTTCGTGCGCATCAAGAAGCAGCTGCGCATCAGCGACGGCGACAAATGGGCGCAGTTCGATCCCTTCGAAGGCTTCAAGGTGAACTTCGAGATCGAATTCGATCATCCGGTGTTCAAGCGGCGCGTGAACCGCGCCACGATGGATTTTTCCACCACCAGTTTCCTGCGCGAGATCAGCCGCGCGCGCACCTTCGGGTTCATGCGCGACATCGAATCGCTGCGCAAGCACAACCTGGCGCTGGGCGGCACGCTCGACAACGCCATCGTGCTCGATGACAAGGGCATCATGAACGAGGATGGTCTGCGCTACGAAGACGAGTTCGTGAAGCACAAGATCCTCGATGCCATCGGCGATCTGTACCTGCTCGGGCACAGCCTGATCGGCGAGTTCTCGGGCCATAAGTCCGGTCACGGGCTGAACAACCGCCTGCTGCGCGCGCTGCTGGATGACACCAGCGCCTGGGAGGCGGTGAGCTTCGAGAAGCCGGAACATGCGCCGATCTCGTACGTACAGCCGCAGCCCACGCCGTCCACGGCCGCAGCCGCGCTGTAATCCTGGTCCGCACGAATCCCCGGGAGTCGTTTTCGCTCTCAGCCATGCCAGCCGGGGTCGGGCGGCAGGCCCTGGCCGCGGGCGGAACGAAATGGCCGCCTGATCGTCTCAGCTCTTGCGCGGCTGGACCCGCACGCGGGTCTGCAGGATTTCGGGCGCACGCCCGGTGATGCGCCCCTGCAGGGGTGCCAGCGCATAGCGCAGACGCTCGCTCCAGGCCGCCGAATCGGCGAACACCACCAGTTCGCTGCCACGGGCGATGACACTGTTGATATGAGCGGCGAGCGGCTCGGGCAGCTGAGCCGCCAGCCAGGTTTGCCAGGCTTCCTGCTGCGAGACAGCACCCGTGAGCTGTTTGAGGATGCCCTTTTTTGACAATAACTCATTGATTGACTTCGGTTTTGTGAAGCCCGTGCGCAATGGAACTGTAGGACCCTGGACATTCGGCTTGTAGGAGGAGGGCTTCTTCGGCATAGTGAATCGCACCGATCCAGGGCAAACCCGCCAAAAGGCGGGGACGCAAAGCTACCGGTCTACAGCGCAATGCGCCAGGACAGCGGGGTTGCCGGCGAGCAAGGCTAACGCCAAAGCCTGCGCGGCCCCAATGGCAGTAGATGCGGCAAAGATTTGCAGCGTAGAGCCAATGGCGCGCTTCAGCGAAGTTCGCCGGGTCGAATGTGCGGCTATAAAGGCGTTGTCGCGGACCGGTATGAACATCATTTTCCTATCGCGGCGCCAGGGCAAAGCCCGGCACCTGAATCTCTCCAACCCGCTCACCATGGGCCTCAGTGCCCTGGGCGTCATCGGCCTGATCACCGGCATCTTCCTGCTGGGTGTGCGCTGGGGCGAGAGCGATGCCTGGCGCATCGCGGGCAGCTCGGCCGGCGCGGCCAGTGCGCTGCGCAGTCAGCAGGGCGAACTCGCTACCATGAAGGCGCGCATGCAGGAGCGTATCGACGCGCTGGCCATGCGCCTGGGTCAGTTCGATGCCCAGCTGCTGCGCATCAACCAGCTCGGCAAGCGCCTCACGCAGATGGCGAATCTCTCCAGCCGCGAGTTCGATTTCGATCACGATCCGCCGCAGGGTGGTCCGGAGTCCGGCAGCGCCGGGCGCGGCGCCGAGATCCCCGATCTCACCCAGATGATCGACGATTTCGACCGCCGCCTGGGTTTTCGCACGGCGCAGATGAATTCTCTGGAAAACGTGCTGCTGGGCCGCCAGCTGTCGGCGGAGATCCTGCCGTCGGGCCGTCCGGTGCGTGAGGGCTATGTGTCTTCGGTGTTCGGCCAGCGCATGGATCCCTTCAGCGGTGAGGAAGCCTTCCACAAGGGCATCGACTTCGCGGCCGACGCCGGCACCGACGTGCTGGCGGTGGCCTCGGGCATCGTCACCTGGGCCGGTCCGCGCGAGGGCTATGGCACGCTGGTGGAGGTTACGCACCCCAACGGCTACGTGACCCGCTATGCGCACAATTCCAAGGTGTCGGTCAGCGTGGGCGACACCGTCGAGCGCGGCCAGGTGCTGGCCACGGTGGGCTCCACCGGGCGCTCCACCGGTCCGCACGTGCACTTCGAGGTGCTGCGCAACGGCGCCCAGATCGACCCGGCGGGGTTCATCGAGCACTGAGGCCTGTATCGGGCACCGATCCGGTGCCCGATTTCCAAGAGTTCAAGATTCAGAAGGCGGGCGCGCCGCCGGAGCGGGCCGGTCTTTTCCTGCGCGTGATTGAAACTGTACTGCGTCGAAGCACGCCGCCCGTGCCGCGCGGAAATTTGAACTGCGGTGAGCAATGTGTTGGAGAGGCGGAAACGGTGTCCCGATGGCGGCTTGCGAGTGGCACGCACAGGAAAAACCGGCCCGCTCCGGCTGCGCACCCACCGTCGGATCTCCAGCCCATGCGTTGCGCGCTCCGACGCCCCAAATGGCCGCACGACGGGGCCCGATCGCCTAAGTCTCACGCTGTGCCTCTCCACGCCGTGGGGGGACTTTGTCCGTGTCCGCTCGCGCGATGGCGAAGGGCGATTGCGCAGGCAGGCGGATGGTTTTTCCCGTGCGTGCCGCTCTCAAGCCGCCATCACGCAATGGCTTCCGGCTCTCCGACGCTGTGTCTGGCGCAGTTCAAATTTCCCCACGGCAGGGGCGGTGTGCTTCGACTTGAGCGCAGTTTCAATCACGCGCGGGAAAAGACCAGGCCGCCTGTCTGCGCAGGCGCCCCGCACCCTCCGAAACGGGTGGACTCGGACAGAGTCCCGACTTCACGTACAATAGGCGGCCCGGTGGGGGTTGGTCAGGCTTAACACCCTGATCCGCCAGTCAATTTTCCAAAGGATTTCCTGTGTTGCAGGCCCTGACCCGTTTGTTCGGGAGCCGGAACGATCGGCTCATCAAATCCTATTCGCGTCTGGTGCGGCAGGCGGCCAGCCATGAGGCGGCACTGCAGGCGCTGGGCGATGAGGCCCTGAGCGCGAAGACGGTGGAATTCCGCGCGCGCCTGGCGCAGGGCGCCACGCTGGATGAGCTGCTGCCCGAGGCCTTCGCGGTGGTGCGCGAGGCGGGCCGCCGCGTGATGAACATGCGGCATTTCGACGTGCAGCTGATCGGCGGCATGGTCCTGCATGACGGCAAGATCGCCGAGATGCGCACCGGCGAGGGCAAGACGCTGATGGCCACGCTGTCGGCCTACCTCAATGCGTTGCCCGGCGAGGGCGTGCACGTGGTCACGGTCAACGAGTACCTGGCCGGCCGTGACGCCGAGTGGATGGGCCGGCTGTACCGCTTCCTGGGCCTGACGGTGGGCGTGATCCGCGCCAGCCAGGATCCGGCCGAGAAGCGCGCGGCCTATGCCTGCGACATCACCTACGGCACCAACAACGAATTCGGTTTCGACTACCTGCGCGACAATCTCGCCTACCGCCTCGAGGATCGCGTGCAGCGTCCGCTGGCGTACGCCATCGTCGACGAGGTCGATTCCATCCTGATCGACGAGGCGCGCACGCCGCTGATCATCTCGGGCCCCGCCGAGGAGAGCACCGAGGTCTACGTGCGCATCAACCAGCTGGTGCCGCGTCTGGTGCGCCAGAAGGAAGAGGAAGGCCCCGGCGACTTCTCGGTGGACGAGAAGGGCAAGCAGGTGCACCTCACCGAGGAAGGCCACGAGCACGTCGAGCAGCTGATGCTCGAAAGCGGCCTGCTGCGCGCCGGCGAGAGTCTCTACGACGCCGGCAACATCCGCCTGATGCATCACCTCAACGCCGCGCTGCGCGCCCACGCGCTGTACAAGCGCGACGTGGAGTACATCGTGCGTGGCGGCGAAGTCATCATCGTCGATGAGTTCACCGGCCGCACCATGCCGGGCCGGCGCTGGTCCGACGGCCTGCATCAGGCCGTGGAGGCCAAGGAAGGGGTGAAGGTGCGCGAGGAGAACCAGACGGTTGCCTCCATCACCTTCCAGAACTACTTCCGCATCTACAAGAAGCTCTCGGGCATGACCGGCACCGCCGACACCGAGGCGCCGGAGTTCCTGCAGATCTATGGCCTGGAAGTGGCGGTGATCCCCACGCACCGGCCCATGATCCGCAAGGATCAGGCGGACTTCGTGTACCTGTCGCAGAAGGACAAGTTCGAAGCCATCATCGAGGACATCAAGGATTGCGCCCAGCGCCAGCAGCCGGTGCTGGTGGGCACGACCTCGATCGAAACTTCCGAATTCCTCGCCGGCCTGCTGAAGAACGCGGGCATTGCGCACGAAGTGCTGAACGCCAAGCAACATGAGCGCGAGGCGCATATCGTCGAGCAGGCCGGTCGTCCCGGCGCCTGCACGATTGCCACCAACATGGCCGGCCGTGGCACGGACATCGTGCTGGGTGGCAGCCTGGAAGCCGAACTGCGTGAACTGCCGGAAGATGCGGACGAGGCGGCGCGCGCCGCGGTGCGCGCCGACTGGCAGCAGCGCCACGATGCCGTGATCGCCGCCGGCGGTCTGCATATCATCGGCACCGAGCGGCATGAGTCGCGCCGCATCGACAACCAGCTGCGCGGCCGTTCCGGCCGGCAGGGCGATCCAGGTTCTTCGCGCTTCTATCTGTCGATGGAAGACAACCTGATGCGCATCTTCGGCGATCCGAACCGCACCAAGCGCTTGCTGCAGTTCGCCGGCATGAAGGAAGGCGAGGTCATCGAGAGCGGCATGCTGACGCGCCAGATCGAGAAGGCGCAGCGCAAGGTCGAATCGCACAACTTCGACATCAGAAAGCAGCTGCTGACCTTCGACGACGTGGCCAACGATCAGCGCAAGGTCATCTACCAGCAGCGCACCGAGATCCTCGGCGCCGCGGATCTATCCGAAGCCGTGGCCGGCATGTTCGAAGAGGCCATCGGCGGCGTGCTGGACCAGGTGATCACGGCCAACAGCTCGGCCGAAGACTGGGATCTGGACAATCTGCGCGAGACGCTGCTGCGCGATTTCAATCTGCGCATCGAGCCGAAGCAACTGCTCGGCGACGCCGTCGAGGAGCAGGAAGCGCAGCTGCGCGCCGGCGTGCTCGATGCGGTGCGCGCGGCCTACCAGCAGAAGGTGGAGCGCACCGGCGCCCCCATCATGCGGCAGGTGGAGCGCGACGTGGTGCTGCGCATGCTCGATCAGCACTGGCGCGATCATCTGGCGGCGCTGGATTACCTGCGTCAGGGCATCCATCTGCGCGGCTATGCGCAGAAGGATTACCGCTACGAGTACAAGCGCGAGGCCTTCGAGCTGTTCAGCGCCATGCTCGAGCGCGTGAAGTTCGACACGGCCAGCCTGCTGTCGAAGATCGAGATCCGCACGCAGGAGCAGATCGAGCAGGAAGAAGCCGAGCGGCGCGAGCGCCTGACGCGCGCGTTGCAGGCGCAGCACGCCGAAGCCGCTTCGGTGCTCGAGGCGCCGCAGCCGGGACCGGAAGCAGGAGCACCCGCCGCCGCGCAGGGCGCCACGCTGGAAGGCACGCCGTTCGTGCGTGGTGATCGCAAGATCGGCCGCAACGAGCCCTGCCCGTGCGGCTCCGGCAAGAAGTACAAGAACTGCCACGGAGCGCTGGAAGCGGAGTGAGCGACGCGCTGCAGGTGGTGGCCGGCATCGTCCGCGACGCTGAACAGCGCGTGCTGATCACGCAGCGGCCCCCCGGCAAGTACCTGGCGGGCTGGTGGGAGTTTCCCGGCGGCAAACTGGCCGAGGGCGAATCCGGGCAGCGGGCGCTGCAGCGGGAACTGGCCGAGGAGCTGGGCGTGGTGGTGCTCGCCAGCCGTCCGCTGCTGACGCTGCATCACGATTATCCGGAGCGCAGCGTGCATCTGGCCGTCTATGCCGTGGAGGCTTATGAAGGTGAGCCACGCGGTCTGGAGGGGCAGGCGCTCAAGTGGGTGAGCTGCGCGCAGCTGGCCGAAGAGCAGCTCTTGCCCGCGGACCGTCCGATCGTCGAACATCTGATCCAATCCGCAGTTTCGAGGTAAAGGTCATGGCCGATCCCCAGCTTCCCGAAGTCCAACTGGACGCAAACGATCTGTACCGCGAAGAGCTGTACACCGATCGCAAGGCCGGCACGCTGCGGCGCCTGGTGCCGGTGACGCTGGCCGGGGAGCCCGATGCCACGCGCAAGGTGCTGTACTCTGGCCAGACGCAGCTGCTGACGCCGGGCGGCGTGCTGCCGCTGGGTTTCGATATCGACGCCACCTCGTTTGAAGAGGCACTGCAGAAGTTTCCGGCCGCGGTACATGCGGCGCTGGAGCAGGCCATCGAAGAAGCCAAGCAGTACCGTCGTGAGGCGGCTTCGCGCATCGTGGTGCCGGAAGCCGGCGGCGGTATTCCGGGCGGCGGCAAGATCCAGCTCTGATCTCATGTCGCGCCAGTACACGGTGTGGCTGGGGCTGCTGGCAGTGGCGCTCGCCGCACCGGGCGCAGCGGCCAACCTGAAGTACCCGCAAGCCGAGCGCGGCGACACCGTGGATGTCTACCACGGCGTGCGCATCGCGGATCCCTATCGCGGTCTGGAAGCGCTGGATTCCGAGGCCACCCGCCAATGGGTGCAGGCGCAGAACCGGCTGGCCGAACCCTATCTGCAGCAATTGTCGCAGCGCGCCTGGCTGAAGCGCCGCCTCAACCGTCTCACCGACTATGAACGGCGCACCACGCCACAGCTGGAAGGCGGGCGCTACTTCCAGCTGCGCAACACCGGCACGCTGAACCAGAGCGTGCTGTATGTCGCCGACAGCGTGTTCGCGCGCGGCCGCATCCTGCTCGATCCCAACAAGCTCAGCGGTGATGCCACGGTGGCGCTGGCGCAGTTCGAGCCCGATCCGCGCGGCAAGCTGCTGGCCTACTCGCTGTCCGATGGCGGCAGCGACTGGCAGAGCTGGCATGTGCGCAATGTGGACACGGGCAAGGATCTGCCCGATGTGCTCACCGACACCAAATTCACCGGCGTCTCCTGGGCGCGCGATGGCTCGGGGTTCTACTACAGCCGTTATCCGAAACGCGCCGATGGCCGCGGCGACGATCAGCGCCAGCCGCGCATCTACTTCCACAGCATCGGCACGCCGCAGTCGGCTGACACGCTGATCTTCAGCGTCACCGATCATCCGACGCGCACACCCTATGGCACGGTCACCGACGATGGCCGCTATCTGGTCGTCGCCATCACCGAAGGCACACTGACCAATGGTGTGAACCTGCTGCCGCTGGCCGCGCAGGGACGCCCGCCGGTGCTGCCCGAAGGCGGCGTCGGCAGTGATGCCGCGAGCCTGGCGAAGCCCTTGTTCGCGGACTGGGATGCGCTGTATTCGCTGATCGGCGTGGCCGATGGCGAGCTGTACTTCTGGACTACCTCCGGCGCACCGCTGGGTCGTGTGATTGCGGTACGGCCCGAGCAGCCGCGTCGCGAGCAGTGGCGCAGTGTGATCGCGGAATCCGCTGATGCGCTGGTGCAGACCTCGCTGGTGGCCGAACGCCTGATCGCCGTGTACCTGCATGACGCGCACAGCCTGGTGCGCATCCACACACTCGACGGCGCTGCCCAGAACGAAGTGCAACTGCCAGGGCTGGGTTCGGTGAGCGGCTTTGGCGGCCACCGCGAGGATCGCGAGACGTATTTCAGCTACACGGACTTCGCCAACCCGTCGCGTCTGCTGCGGCTGTGGCCGGCGGCTGGCGAGGCAGTGCCGCTGTGGCAGCCGCGCCTGCGCGCCTCCACGCGCGATTACGTCACCGAGCAGGTGTTCTACACCAGCCGTGATGGCACGCGCGTCCCCATGTTCCTGGTGCACAAACGCTCGCTGCAGAAGGATGGCCAGGCGCGCGTGCTGCTGTACGGCTATGGCGGCTTCGACATCTCCATCACGCCGGGTTTCAGCAGCTCGGTGCTGGCCTGGCTGGAGATGGGCGGCGTGTATGCCGTGGCCAATCTGCGCGGCGGCGGTGAGTATGGCCGCGCCTGGCATGAGGCGGGCGCGGTGCTGAACAAGCAGAACGTGTTCGATGATTTCATCGCTGCCGCCCAATACCTGGTACGCGAGAATTACACGCAGCCGGGGTACATTGCCATCTCCGGCCGCAGCAACGGCGGCCTGCTGGTGGGCGCCACACTGACGCAGCGGCCCGATCTGTTCGGCGCCGCGCTGCCCGGTGTGGGCGTGCTCGACATGCTGCGCTATCACACCGCCAGCGCCAATGCGCGCCAGTGGTCCAGCGACTACGGCTTGTCCGAGAACGAAGCCGAGTTCAAGGCGCAGCTGGCCTACTCACCGCTGCACAACGTGCACGCCGGCACCTGTTATCCGCCCACGCTGATCACGACGGCCGATCACGACGATCGCGTGGTGCCCTGGCACAGCTTCAAGTTCGCCGCCACGCTGCAGGCGGCGCAGGCACAGACGGCCGCGGCGCATCCAGGTTGCTCGGCGCCGGTGTTGATCCGGGTGGAAACCCGCGCCGGTCATGGTTCGGGCAAGCCGCTGTGGATGCAGATCGAGGATGAGGCGGATCGCATGGGGTTTGCGGCCAATGCCATCGGGTTGAGGGCGCCCTGACGCTTCTGCATCGGGCTGTCGGTGGCTTCGGCTCCAAGAGCCGGATTTAAGAGGGCGGGCGCGCGGTGAGATCGGGACGGTCTTTTCCTGCGCGTGATTGAAACTGCGCTCAAGTCGAAGCACGCCGCCCGTGCCATGGGGAAATTTGAACTGTGGCAACCATGGCGTTGGAGAGCCGGAGGCGATTGCGTCATGGCGGCTTGCGAGCGGCACGCGCCGGAAAAACCGGCCCGATCTCACCGCGCGCCCGCCGAGAAGTCCAGCTCATGCCTTCGTGTCCACCCGCGGGACGACGCGCGACGACGCGGGGCGCCTGGGCGTGCAGGCGGATGGTTTTTCACGCGCGTGCCGCGTTCAAGCCGCCATCACGCTATGGCTTCCGGCTCTCCAACGCTGTGTCTGACGCAGTTCAAATTTCCCCATGGCACGGGCGGCGTGCTTCGACTTGAGCGCAGTTTCAATCACGCGCGGGAAAAGACCAGGCCGCCTGCACGCCCAGGCGCCTGGCACCTTCCCGAGTGATGGCAGGGCCGAATGTGAACGCAGACCTCGCGGCGCTTACGCCGCGCGATCCAGCGCCTGCGCCACCGCCGGGTGCACGATGCGCCCCGCGCTGATGTTGATGCCGGCCGCCAGCGCCGGGTCATCGTGCGTGGCGCGCTCCCAGCCCTTGTCGGCCAGTGCTTTCACATACGGCAACGTGGCGTTGTTCAACGCGAACGCGGAGGTGCGCGGCACGGCGCCGGGCATGTTGGTCACGCAGTAATGCGTCACACCATGCACGCTGTAGATGGGATCGGCGTGGGTGGTCGGCCGGCTGGTCATGAAGCAGCCGCCCTGATCGATGGCGATGTCCACCAGCACCGAGCCCGGACGCATGCTGCGCACCATGGCTTCGCTGACCAGCTTGGGCGCGGCCGCGCCGGGCAGCAGCACGGCGCCGATGACCAGATCGGCCTGCGCCACGTTCTGCTCGATGGCCTCGGTGGTGGAGTACAGGGTCTTCACCGTGCCATGGAACTGCACATCGAGTTCGCGCAGCCGCTTGATGGAGCGGTCGATGAGGGTGACGTCGGCGCGCAGGCCATGCGCCATCTCGGTGGCATGGGTACCGGCAATGCCGCTGCCGATGACCAGCACGCGCGCCGGCGCAACGCCGGGCACACCGCCCAGCATGACGCCGCGGCCGCCCGCGGCCTTCTGCAGGTAGTACGCGCCCACCTGCACGGACATGCGGCCGGCCACTTCGCTCATGGGCTGCAGCAGCGGCAATGAACCGTCGGGCGCGGTGACGGTTTCGTAGGCGATGGCGGTGACGCCACTGTGCAGCAGCGCTTCGGCCTGCGGACGGTCGGCGGCCAGATGCAGGTAGGTGAACAGCACCTGGCCGGTGCGCAGCTGCGCGCACTCGCCCAGCTGCGGCTCCTTCACCTTGACGATCAGATCGTTGTTGGCGAAGACGCGCGTGGCATCCGCGACGATTTCCGCGCCGGCGGCGCGGTAGTCGGCATCGCCGCAGCCGATGCCGAGGCCGGCGCCGCTCTGCACCTGCACGCGATGGCCCGCGGCCGTCAGCTCGCGCACCGAGGCCGGCACCAGGCCGACGCGGTATTCATGCACCTTGATCTCGCTGGGAACGCCGATGCGCATGCAAGCTCCTCGATGGCGGTGAAGGGCCATCCGATGGCGGGATTCTGCGCCCGGCACCGCGGCGGGAAATTGCAAGTTCGGTGTCGTAGTGGCATGCTGATAGCAGAAACTTGCGTTAAAGTTAATTTAAGCGCAATAAAATGCCAATCGATCGCCTCGACCGCAAAATCCTCGTCGAGCTGCAGCAGGACGGCAAGCTGCACAACGCCGCGCTGGCGGAGCGAGTCGGGTTGTCCGAGTCCGCCTGTCTGCGGCGCGTGAAGGCGCTGGAGGCCGGGGGCGTCATCGAGCGCTACGCGGCGTTGCTCGATGCCGCGCGGGTGGGTATCACCGTGAGTTTCATGGTGCGCATTACCCTGAAGGGTCAGACGGATCGCGACCTGAATGCCTTCGAGCTGGCGGTGCGCGCCGTGCCGGAGGTAGCCGAATGCTTTCTGACCACTGGCGCCGCGGATTACACCCTGCGTGTCATCGCGCGTGATGCCGCGGACTTCGAGCGCCTGCACTCCAGGGTTCTCACCAAGTTGCCGGGTGTGGCGCGCGTGGATTCCAGTTTCGTGCTGCGCTCGGTGGTGCGCAACGCGCCGCTGCCGCTGGGCTGAGCGCGGACGGGGCACGGACGGGCGCGGATCACTCCGGCGCATTGCCCTGAATTCAGGCAGCGCTCGCGGGGTTGGCGCAGTTATGGCGCGTGGCGCGGCGCGTGCGTTGCAGGGCGGCCGCGTCCGCGTCGGCAAGTCATGATGCGACAAGGCATTGCGCGCCAGGGAAGCAGGCGCGCCCACGCCGGTTTCCTAGTCCATGAATTGCATTGCCTGATGCCATTGCACTTTGAGTGCTCAATGCCGAGGTGATGATGGACAGCGATTCGGGCAAGGCGCCGCTGAGCCGGCGCGCTCTGCTGCGCATGATCGGCCTGACGGCGGGGGGTGCGGCGATGTACCAGGCGATGAACACCCTGGGGTTCGCGGCCGAGTCCTCGTACAGCGGTCCCATCGATCTGCAGGGCGCACCGCGCGGCACGTCGGTGCTGATCCTGGGTGCGGGCGTGGCCGGCATGACGGCGGCCTACGAGCTGCGCAATGCCGGTTACCAGGTGCAGGTGCTGGAGTACAACGCGCGCGCCGGTGGTCGCAACTGGTCGCTGCGCCGGGGTGACACCTACACCGAGCTGGGCGGCGCGACCCAGCACTGCGAATTCGACGAGGGGCTGTACATCAATCCCGGCCCGTGGCGCATTCCGCATCATCACCGCGGGCTGCTCAGCTACTGCAAGCGGCTGAACGTGCCGCTGGAAGCCTTCACGCAGGTGAACTTCAATGCCTACCTGCACAACAGCCGCGCCTTCGGCGGCAAGCCGCAGCGCTTCCGCGAGATCAAGGCCGACTACCACGGCCACGTGGCCGAGCTGCTGGCCAAGGCCACGCGCCAGCACGCGCTCGATGACACCGTCAGCAAGGAAGACCAGGAGAAGCTGCTCGAATCGCTGCGCGAATGGGGCGCGCTGGATCGCGAGTTCCGCTATGTGGCCGGTGACGAAAGCAGCGTGCGGCGCGGCTACCAGAAGCCCCGCGGCGGTGGCGCCTCGGCCAAGCCCATTGCCTCCGAGCCCATGGGGCTGCCGGACCTGCTCGGTTCCGGCCTGTGGGCCGGCGTGGCCACCGGCGATGAGCTCGACATGCAGAGCACGCTGTTCCAGCCGGTCGGCGGCATGGGTCGCATCGGCGAGGCCTTCGCCCGCGAGCTCGGCACGCTGATCCGCTACAACAGCAAGGTCACGGACATCCACCAGGACGCCAACGGCGTCACCGTCAGCTATGTGGACACGCTGCAAGGTGGCGCCCCACAGACGGCGCAGGCCGACTGGTGCCTGTGCACCATCCCGCTGTCGGTGCTGGCGCAGATCCCGATGAATGTCGGCGATTCGCTGGCTGCGGCGATCGCTTCGGTGCCGTACTACGCCGCCGTGAAGGTTGGCCTGCAGTTCAAGCGCCGCTTCTGGGAGGAGGACGAAGGCATCTATGGTGGCATCAGCTACACCGATCTGCCGATTACCAATATCGGTTACCCGCAGACCGGCTATCACAGCAGCGGCAAGGGCGTGCTGCTCGGTGCCTACATCTGGGGATTGCATGCGATGGAATTCACCGCCATGACACCGCAGCAGCGGGTGCAGAAAGCGCTGGAATACGGCAGCCAGATCCATCCGCAGTACCTGAAGGAATTCGACAACGGCGTGGCGGTGGGCTGGCACCGCTCGCCGTTCACGCTCGGCTGTTTCGGCGCCTGGAGCACCGAGATGCGGGCCCGGCACTACGATGCGCTGTGCCAGATCGACGGGCGCATTGCGCTGGCGGGCGAGCATGCCTCGTATCTGGGCGGCTGGCAGGAGGGCGCCGTGCTTTCGGCGCTGGATGCCATCGGCCGACTGCATCAGCGCGCTGTCAGCCAGCGGAGTGCGGCATGAGCGCGGCCATCAGGACGCTGATGCGGTTGCTGCTGGCGCTGGCAATGCTGGTGGCGGCCCTGGCCATCCACCAGCCGGCCCATGCCGACAGCTCTTCTGCGCCGCCCGTAGCCAGCACCTCCGGCACGCTGACCAGTGGTGCGGATCTCTACACGCATATCTGCCAGGGTTGCCACATGCCCGACGGGCAGGGCGCCAAGGGTGCGGGTTTCTATCCGGCGCTGGGCGGTGACGTGACGCTGGCCAGTGCGCAATATCCGGCGCTGATCGTGCTCAATGGCCGCCATGGCATGCCGCCTTTCGGACTGCCGGAGGAGCAGGCGCAGGAGATCGGTGGTGTGCATCTGAGCGATGCGCAGATCGCTGCGGTGGTGAACTACGTGCGCAGCGCGCTGGGCAACAGGTACAAGGACAGGATCACCGAGCAGCAGGTGGCGGCGCTGCCGCACCCGGGCACGCCGGCGCCCTGAAAGGGCTGGCCCCTACTGGCAGCAGGTCAGCGTGAAGACCAGGTCTTCATCGGTCTGCTTCGGGCGCCCCTCGATGCCCTGCCACTCCAGGAAACGCATGCTGCAGCGGTAGTGGCTGCCGCTGATCTCCGGATACAGGCTGGAACCGGCCGGCAGCGTGATGCGCAGCAGCTGGTAGGGCGTGTCGCGCTCGAAGGTGACATTGCAGATGCCGGCGCGCGCGATCTCCTCGCGGTTGCGACCATTCTGGCGCGTCAACCACAGCAGCTCGGCGATGGCATCGCACAGCGGTCGCAGCAGGCTCAGCCAGCGGCCGAAGGTCTGCATGCGGGTTTCGGCGTCGCGGTTCAGCCAGAAAAAGTAGTCGGGCAGGTCGAACTCGCAGGTGCCGCCCGGAATGGCGCTGCGATGCTTGATGGCAGCCAGGAATTCCGAATCGCGCAGCGGCGCGATCCAGGTGTTGCCGGCGGCGGCCAGCTCGGTGCGCATGCGGGTGAGGTTGGATACCAGCGCGCGCAGGCGCGCCGCGTCGATGCCCGGCCGGTTCTGGAATTCGTTCAGCAGCGCCAGATGCCGCTCCAGCTCCTTGAGCACATCGCTGCGTACGTCGCCGCGCAGGGTGATGGCCAGCACGTCCAGCAGACTGGCCACCGCGGCGCGGCTGCCCCACTGGCTGGACTTGCTGTTGTGGTACAGCGCCTGGTTGTACAGGAAGTCCAGGCGCAGGAAGGTGCGCATGCGCTCGTTGAGCGGCTGCTCGTAGACAGCCGGCTCGGCAATGTCCGTGGATGTGATGGCCTCGTCGGTCATCCCGCTATTCTGCTTGACGGCGGCGCGTTCCGACAATCATCTGGCGTGCGCCAAAGCGAGATAATGCGCATGCAGCTGCGCCACCCGCTGCTCGAGGGCCTGCGGGTCGGCGTCATTGACGATGACATCGTCGGCGACAGCCAGGCGCGCGGCGCGGCTGGTCTGCGCCGCCAGCATGGCTTCGATCTCGCCGGCGTCCGAACCATCGCGCATGGCCAGCCGCTGGCGTTGCAGATGCACGCCGGCATCGACCAGCAGCACCCGGTCGTAGCGATCCCGGGCGTCATGCTCCACCAGCAGCGGATTGACGACGATGGCGTAGGCGACGGCGCTCAGCATCGCCAGTTGCGCGTCGGTGCGCAGGCGGATGGCCGGATGCAGCAGCGCTTCGAGCCGCGCGCGCGCGGCTGGATCGCTGAACACCAGCGCGCGCAGGGCGCGGCGGTTCAGGCCGCCCTCCGGCAGTTCCAGCGTCAGTTCGGCGCGCTGCGCTTCGGCACGGAATTGCGCCAGCACCTGCGCCAGCAGCGCGGTGCCGGGTGCGACCACCGCGCGCGCCACCTCGTCCAGATCGATGACGGGCACGCCACGCGCATGAAACAGCGCGGCCACCGTGCTCTTGCCGCTGGCAATGCCGCCGGTCAGGCCGACAAGCAGGGGAGTGGAGGGCGGGCGAGGCATCAGCTGATCAGCCGATCATATTCGGCATGGCTGCCAATCCAGAACCATGAGATCCCGCCTTCAACCGTGATGCCCAACGCTCTGTGGTGATGCGGATCGGATTTGAGAAAGACAAAATTGCGGTCGGCGAGCGCTTGGGCAGATGGGGGCAATGCCCGATAGCAGGCCCAGAACTCCGGTGTCGCAAAATGCCTCAAAGCTCAGTGGTTTGCCCAGCGTCCTGCTGCACGAACCAGTCACGCAGACGGACGTATTCGTCGGCCGACAACTCGCTGATCTGCTGTTCGATTTCCTCGATTTTGCGCATATTTGTGTGCCTCGCAGTAGGAGTATAGCGCCGACTGGCGGCGAGACCTGCAAGTCAACGGGTCGCAAACAGCCCGAAATAAGACTGCACCAGTTCCGGTCCCCACATCATCGCCACCCAGCCGGCGGCCGCCAGGAAGGGGCCGAAGGGAATGGGCTGGCCGCGGGCCTGGCGCCCGGTGACGATCAGCAGGATGCCGCTCAGCGCGCCCACGCAGGCCGAGATCAGGATGATGGGCAACAGCATCCGGTAGCCCAGCCAGGCGCCCAGCGCGGCCAGCAGTTTGAAGTCGCCATAGCCCATGCCTTCCTTGCCGGTGGCCAGCTTGAACAGCTGGTACACCGACCACAGGCTCAGATAGCCCACCGCCGCGCCGATGATGGCGGCTTCGGGCCGGACGGGCAGGGACAGGGTGGTGGTCGGCGCAGTGACCAGCGCCGCAGCCGCCGCGAAGCCGTCCAGTGCCGGTGCCGCGGTGGCCGAAGCCGCCAGGCTGGCCAGCAGGCCGGCCCACAGCAGTGGCAGCGTCAGATTGTCCGGCAGCAGCTGGTGGTCGAGATCGATGACCGTCAGCGCGATCAGCACCCAGGTGATGCACAGCGCAGCCAGCGCCGGCCAGCCGAAGCCGAACTTCCAGACCACCAGGGCGGAGAGCACGCCGCTCAGCAATTCGATCAGCGGATAACGCACGCTGATGGGCGCATGACAGGCGGCGCAGCGGCGCCCCAGCAGCAACCAGCTCACCACGGGGATGTTCTGGTGCGCCTTGATCGGCGCCTGGCAGTGGGGGCAGGCCGAGCGCGGGGTGACCAGGTTGTAGGGCGGCGCGGGCCCGGTGGCTGGAGCGCCGCGGGCAGCGCTGCCCGCAGTCGGCTCGGCGCCCGGCTCGATGCCCGGTCCGGCACCCAGTTCAGCACCCAGTTCGGCACATTGGGCGCGCCATTCGCGCTCCAGCATCTTCGGCAGGCGATGGATGACGACGTTGAGAAAGCTGCCGATCAGCAGCCCCAGCACGCCAGCCAGCGCAATCCCCAGCCCGGGATGCAGCGCGAGCAGTTCGAACACCGCGGCCAAGAGCGCCTAGACGACCGAACCGAGCTTGAAGATCGGCAGGTACATGGCGATGACCAGGCCACCCACCAGCACGCCGAGGATGGCCATGATCAGCGGTTCGAGCAGGCTGGACATGCTGTCCACGGCGTTGTCGACTTCCTCTTCGTAGAAGCTGGCGACCTTGCCGGACATGGCGTCCAGCGAGCCGGATTCCTCACCCACGGCGATCATCTGCACCACCATGTTGGGGAACAGCCCGGTGTTCTCCATGGCGCGCTGCAGGCGCTGGCCGGTGGCGACTTCGTCGCGCATCTTCAGCACGGCACTGGAGTACACGATGTTGCCGGTGGCGCCGGCCACGGATTCCAGCGCTTCCACCAGCGGCACGCCGGCGGAGAACATGGTGGAGAGCGTGCGCGCGTAGCGGGCAATCGCCGCCTTGTTCAGGATGGGGCCGATCACCGGCAGCTTGAGCGCGGCGCGATCCAGGAAGTGCTGCATGGCCTTGCTGCGCTTCTTGGTCTGGATGAAGAAGTACACGCCGACGCCCAGCACGATGGCGATGAAGATGCCGTCGGCCTGCACGAACTTCGACAGGTTGATGACCATCTGCGTGAAGGCCGGCAGGTCCGCGCCGAAACCCTTGAACAGGCTCTCGAACTGCGGGATCACGAAGATCAGCAGGATGATGGTGACCACCACGGCCACGACCAGCACGGCCGCGGGATAGAACAGGGCCTTCTTGACCTTCTTCTTGATGGCCTCGGTCTTTTCCTTGTAGGTGGCGACCTTGTCGAGCAGTGACTCGAGCGCGCCGGCCTGTTCGCCCGCGGCCACCAGGTTCACATACAGCTCGTCGAAATGCAGCGGGTGCTTGCCCAGCGCCTCATGCAGCGAGGTGCCGCTCTCCACATCGCTCTTGATGTCGAGGATCAGCTTCTGCATCGCCGGCTTTTCATGGCCGGCGCCGACGATCTCGAACGCCTGCACCAGCGGAATGCCGGCCGCCAGCATGGTGGCCAGCTGGCGGCTGAACACCGCAATGTCCTCGGGCTTGACCTTGCCGCCCGACTTGAAGGCCTGCGACTGCTTCTTGATGCGCGTGGCGATCACGCCCTGGCGACGCAGGTCCGCCTTCAGCGCCTGCTCGGTGGGCGCAAGGCTGCGTCCCTTGATCTTCTGGCCCTTGCGGTCCATGCCCTCCCAGTTGAAGGGAATGTCCCGCTTCAGCGAACGGACCGCGGTACTCGCTTGCGCCATGGTTTAAGCTTCCTAGTCGAGCGTTACGCTGTTGATTTCTTCCAGGCTGGTCAGCCCCGCCTTGACCTTCTCCAGGCCCGAGCGGCGCAGATCCCACACGCCTTCCTTGGCGGCCTGGTCGGCAATGTCGATGGCATTGCCGCCACTCATGATGATGCGCCCGAGCGCCTCGGTGACCGGCATCACCTGGTAGATGCCGAGACGGCCCTTGTAGCCTTCGGTGCAATTGCTGCAGCCCTTGGGGCCGTACAGCTTCAGGCCGGCGGCGATGTCCGCTTCCTGGAAACCTTCCTTGCGCAGGGCGTCGGCCGGCACGTCGACGATCTGCTTGCAGTTCGCGCACAGGCGGCGCGCCAGGCGCTGCGCGATGATCAGGCTGACCGAGGTGGCGATGGCGTAGGGCTTCACGCCCATGTCCACCAGACGCGTGAGCGTCTGCGGCGCGTCGTTGGTGTGCAGCGTGGAGAGCACCAGGTGTCCCGTCTGCGCGGCCTTGATGGCGATCTCCGCCGTCTCCAGGTCGCGCACCTCGCCGACCATGACCACGTCCGGGTCCTGGCGCAGAAAGGCACGCAGCGCCGCGGCGAAGGTCAGGCCCACCTTGGGGTTGACGTTCACCTGGTTGACGCCGGGCAGGTTGATTTCCGCCGGATCCTCGGCGGTGGAGATGTTGGTGTCTTCCTTGTTCAGGATGTTCAGGCCGGTGTACAGCGACACCGTCTTGCCGCTGCCGGTCGGGCCCGTCACCAGGATCATGCCCTGGGGTCGGGCCAGGTTCTTCATGTAGATGTCTTTCTGGAACGGCTCGTAGCCCAGCGCATCGATGCCCAGCATGGCCGAGCTCGGATCCAGGATACGCAGCACGATCTTCTCGCCGAACAGCGTCGGGCAGGTGCTGACGCGGAAATCAATCGCGCGCGTCTTCGACAGGCGCATCTTGATGCGCCCGTCCTGCGGTACGCGGCGCTCTGCGATGTCCAGGCGGCTCATGACCTTCAGGCGCGCCGAGATCTTGCCGGCCAGCTGCACCGGCGGCTGCGCCAGCTCGCGCAGCACGCCATCGATGCGCAGGCGCACGCGGTAGATCTTCTCGTAGGGTTCGAAGTGGATGTCCGAGGCGTTGCGGCGGATGGCGTCGAGCATGACCTTGTTGACGAAGCGCACGATGGGTGCGTCTTCGACGTCGTCGCGGCCCACCTCGCCGCCCGCTTCCTCGTCGGCGCCGGAGACCTCCAGCGCGTCGAGCTCCATGCCCTCGTCGCCGCCCAGATCGGGCATGGCCGCGTCGGCCTGCTCGATGGCGCGATCGATGAGCTTTTGCAGCTTGTCGTCATCGACGATGACGGCTTCCACCGCGAGGCCGGTCTGGAACTTGATCTCGTCCAGCGCATGCTCGTCGGTGGGATCGGTGACGCCCAGGAACAGGCGCTTGCCGCGCCGGTACAGCGGCAGGATGCGGTGTTTGACCAGCAGCTTGTCCGAGACGATGCGCACCGTGTCCAGATCGATGCTGAGCGCATCCAGGTCGAACAGCGGCACGCCGTATTCGGCCGAGGCGGTCTCGGCGATCTCGCGCGCCTGGCAGGTGCCGCGGGCCACCAGCTGGGTGACGAAGCTGGTTTTTTTCTCGCTGGCCGCCTGCAATGCAGCATGCATCCCGGACTCATCCACGAGCCCGTCCTGCACCAGCCGTTGCGGCAGACCGCCCAGCGCGGGCTGGACACGGGGGCCACTGAATGCCAAAGAAGCGTTATCGTTCATGCACTTAAGCTGGCGGGCGAGGGACCTCGCGGTAGACCTTAGTCTAACCGAGTGGAGGGCTCATTCAATGTCAAATCCTGGCCGATGTTTGCACATCTGCGCCCCGCGGCTTGTGACCGGCTGCCCAAAAGAAGAAGCCGCCTGCGGCGGAAGTTCCGTTGCCACTTGTGGATCGGGGTCGAATGGACTAAGTTTACTGAACTAAGTCTATTGAGTCGATCCATGAGCGCCATCAACATTCATGCCGCGAAGACCCATTTATCGCAATTGGTGGAGAGGGCCGCCAGAGGCGAAACTGTGATCATCGCCAAGTCCGGCAAGCCGCTGGTGAAGATGATTCCCGTCAATGCGCCAGTGCCGCCCGCAAAACCCAAGCGCACGGGGTTCATGGCCGGGCAGCTCATCGTGCCGGATGCGGAAATCTTCAATCGCCTGGCAGGGGATGACATCGCCGCACTGTTCGGCGCTGGGGCATGAAGCTGCTGCTGGACACGCACCTGCTGCTGTGGGCGGCGCAGGGCAGGCTGTCCGCCAGGGCACGCAAACTCGTCGAGGATGAAGCGAACAGCCTGTATTTCAGCGCGGCGAGCCTGTGGGAAATCACGATCAAGGTGGCACTGGGGCGCGACGATTTCCAGGTGGAGCCGCGCCTGTTTCGCCAGGCGCTGCTGGACAATGGCTACGCCGAGCTGCCCGTCAGCAGCAAGCATGCGGTCGCTGTCATCGCACTGCCAGAGCTGCATCGGGATCCGTTCGACCGCCTGCTGATCGCGCAGGCGATGGAGGAAGGTATTCTGCTGCTGACCAACGACGACGCCATCCTGGCCTATCCCAATGTGCCGGCGAGAAAGGTGTAGCGGGCAGGCTTGCGCAGCCGCCACGTTTCCGCTCGTCCACCGGTGCGCACCGTCACGTACTGCGGAGTTCGACTCCATTCCGGGCTTCGCAGATAGAACCGCGCCGGCGTTGGGATGTTCCCGGGGCGTCTCCGGCAGCCGGCGCGAAGCACTGGCCATCGCCGTATTGTCCAGTATCCCAATTGTAGCTACAATGTGACCATGAAAACGGAGATCGTCCGGGCCCGGATCGACGCAAACCTGAAGGCAGATGCAGGAGAGGTTTTGCACGGGTTGGGCCTGGAAATGAGCGACGCGATCCGGCTGTTCCTGCGTCAGCTGGTGCAGCACCGTGGATTGCCCTTCGACGTACGAAACGGTGGACCGAAGGTGGTCTCCGCCAAACGGCTGTGGGCAATGAAGCGGGCGGGACAAGCGCAATCCCGTCATCTGGCGGCCAGCGGAGCAGTACCTCCCGAAGCCGTGTTTCTGCTTCGTGGCGAGCAAGTTGCCCAGGCAAAGATGAGGTGGCCGGATGCGCCGTTGTCTGCTGCCGCCGCGGAACGGGAGGAAGCCGGTGAGCGCTCCGCCGATCCGGCCACCGCTGCCTGAACTGGCGCTCTCGGCCGACGAGGTCGAGCGAATCCTGGAGCATTGCGACGGGCAGGCTCTGCTGGTCGGCGGCCAATCCCTGGCCTTCTGGGTGCAGCGCTATGAATTGCCTCGACCTGAAGTTCTCGCCATGGCGGTCTCCAACGATGTGGATTTCCTCGGCTCATCCAGAGTCGCCCGCGCGCTCCACCGCTCTCTCGCGGGCGGCGACTGGAAATTGTGGGAACCGAGGATGGATGACTCCACGAATCAAACGGCCAAGCTGAGCCAGTCGCTGCCCGAGGGCATCAAACAAATCGACTTTCTGGACAGCCTCATCGGAATGTCCTCTGCCGACATCCAGAGTCGTGCAGTGGAGTTGACCCTGCCGAATGGCAAGCGGCTGCGGATCATGCACCCGCTCGACGTCCTGGAAAGTCGCCTCAGGAATCTCGCTTCACTGCCGGCGAAGCGCAACGCTCAAGGAATCGAGCAAGGGCGATTGGCCATTGAGGTGGTACGGCACTACGTGCGCGAAATGCTCGCCGCAGGCCGTCCTCGGGATGTGTTCGAAGCAGCCGAGCGCTTGCATGAGATGGCGGGTGATCGTCGCCTGCTGGGCGTGCATTTCGACTACGCACTCGATCCGCTCGAGGCCATGCCTTCGGATCAAGTGCCACATGAATCGTTCCGTTCCGAACGTTGGCCGCGCATCAAGGCAGAGGTTGCCAAGCGCCGCGCGTCCTACGCCAAACGGCGAAATCGATAATCCGCAGGTGCCATCGGCGCAACGGCCTTGTGGCCGAAGTCTTCACAGTGATCACGGCCATTCAGACCTGATTGTCAGCCAGCCGTTCGGCAGCGGCGCGCAGCCCACCCAGCACAGCTTCCGCCAGCTCCTGTGGAAAGTCTGTCGGCAGCAGGCGCTGCACCGAGTCGATGACTGGCGCGGTGTGCTCGATCACCTCTTGCATCATGCGGCCAATCTCGTTGCCGAGGCCGCAGCGTCTTGCGGTCTGCTCGAAGTGCTGCGGCAGGATGTGGCGCCAGCTGTAGTGCAGCTCCTTGCTATCGCGGATCCCCATGGCCATCTTCACCTCCGTGCCCAACGCATGGTGGGCCGAGAACACTGCGGAAAAAATCTCTCCGATCCTCCTCGGCCACTTCGGAGCCGAGAAGCGTATTCATGATCGCCTCGATGCCCGGACCGCCGTCGGTCTGGTACTTCTGTGTCGGCGCGACGCCCAGGGCCTGGCAGAAATCCTCCTGCGGCAGCCGGATGATCCAGGTCCCGTCCGCCGACAGGCGTGGGTCGAAGCGCTCGACCGCGAGCGCCTTTTGGCTTCCGAACCGCGCCATCGAGCACCGGGCCGTCGGGACGCCATAGGCCGTCAGGATCTGCGCGCACAACCACTCATTCTCGACGGACGTACGCAGATCGACGCCGTTTGGAAGCATTCCGAGCGGGAGTTTCAGGATATGCGTCGACGGCGTGGCGCCATGAGGGCGGCACCAGCGGCCCTTGTGGAACAGCAACGCGGTCTTCTCCTGCGCACCGGCGATGGAAAGGCGGAAGTCATCGTCCAGTTCGGGTGTGCCGAACGTCCCGGTGCCCGATGTCTTCAGTAGCAGCTGCTCGATTTCACCGTCGCTGACAGGCGAGGCGTTGATCGTGCGTACATCGGGCCTTGCATCCCGATCAACGCTGAGCTGCAGCGCGCCCACGCAATCGCGCCCGATCTTCTCCAGCAGGTCGAAAGCGTTGTCCGATTGTGCGCCCACATGCTGGACGATGCGTTGCCGGATCGCCCCGCTCTCGGGCAGCAGATTCTCGAAGTAGCGTTCGACCACGGAGCCCTTGTAGGCGGCGCCCTCCGTGAGGGGCATCGACAGCGACAACGGTCGCGCGCTGCGCGAGGCCAGCCACTGCGGGGCGTAGACGAACTCCTGCGGCCTGCCGGCGGGACGGATCCACGTCACCGACGTACTCGCCATTCATCCAGGCGTGCAGTGTCCGTGTCTTCGACGGCCGCGCCACTTACCACTCCTGGCCGGAACGAGTGGGCGAGGCCTTTTCCCGGACGACCAGGTGCAGGCTCAGGACCGAGAGCACCTTGTACAGGTCTCGAGTTGCATTGGTGTTGTCAAATATGACAACATAAGATCATGGCGCTCGTCAAACCAAGTCAACGGAGAGAAGAAGTCGTGCAGCCCGCGGCCGGCATCAAGGCTGACCTGGCCGAGCGGATCGTCTGCTCCATCGACCGTCAGGGGCTGACCGTTCGGGAGGCCGAAAGCCAGACGGGGAACGCCGCGGCCGATTTCTCACGCCTGCGGCAGGGACAGCTCGAGCGCTTCAGCATCGAACGGCTGCTCGACATGGCGAATCGTCTCGGCGAACGTCTGGTGCTGACGGTGCAGGTCGTTCCCGGTGACTGCAAGCAGACCGTGCCTGCGCCGCTCGTGGGGCACCTCAAGGCGCTCAGGGCTCTCTGCCGGCGATTCGCCGTGCGGCGCCTGAGTGCCTTTGGGTCGGTCCTGCGGCCTGATTTTGATCCCGCCAAAAGCGACATGGACTTTACCGTGGAATTCGGCCGCTCGCGCCGTTACGGGCCGGCGGATCAGTACTTCGAGTTCAAGGCTGGCCTGGAGCGGCTGGTGGAGCGGCAGGTCGATCTGGTCGAAATGAAGGCGTTGGCCGATTCGCGCCTGAAGCGGACCATCGAGCGCACCCAGGTGCCGGTCTATGACCAAGCGGCCTGACGTGTACCTGGAGTTGGCGTTGAAAGCGCTGGAGCGGGTGCCGCGGTTCTTGGCCGGACGGAGCCTGAAGGCCTACCTTGCCGACGACCTGTGCCAGTCTGCCGTCGAGCGACAACTTGAGGTGGCCGGAGACGCACTGGGTCAGGTCAGAAAGCTTGATCCGGTCCTTTTCGATCGAATTCCGGAGGGCAATCTGATTGTCGCCTTTCGAAACGTGCTGGCGCATGGCTATGCCACGCTTGACCATGCGCGGGTCTACGACGCGGCGACCGGGAAAGTGGACAAGCTGGTTCTCGAGCTGAGGGCGTTGCTTCCGGAGTGACCTGAAAATCCTGATTCGTGATGCACTCCGATCCAGCCTGACGTTCGTCCGGAACTTGGCTCGTCCGGAATGGGCGGCCGCCGCGCTTCCGCGCACCGGTGAGCGCCGTCCAGGACGGGAAGTGCGTGAGCATCCGGTCTCGGCACGTCGAGCCGAGGACTGCCCGTCCGCCGGACCGCAGGCGTGGAACACACCGTCATGTACTGCGAAGGTCGATTCCATTCCTGACTTCGCAGTATATTGCGTAGTATGAAGATCGAGGGCCTGCTGCGCCAGAACGAGGGCAAGACCCTCGAATTCAAGCGCGATCTCTCGTCTGCCGGTCCCGTCCTGCGGACCCTGGTGGCCTTCGCCAATTCAGCTGGTGGCCGGCTGGTGATTGGCGTGGAGGATCGCTCCCGGACAGTGCTCGGCGTCCAGGCGCCGCTCGATCTGGAAGAACGGCTGGCAAATCTCATCGCCGATTCCATAGAACCGCGCCTGGTGCCGGAGATCGAAATCGTGCCCTGGCGCAAGCTGCAGGTCATGGTGAGGCCGATGCCGCATTGACTGCGGAGTTGGGCCGGCGGACTGGCACCGGGACCTTCGACGAGCAGCCCGTCCCGGATCTGAACTCCGAAGCCATCGACTTCGCAGCGGTTTCGCAGTGCTTTGCGGAGCGCCGCCCCCTGCGGCGACAGGATCTCGAAGCGCTCGGGCTGGTGGTCCGCCATCAGGGGCGGAAGGTCCCGACGGTCGGCGGATTGCTGCTCTTCGGCCGGGAACGCCTGTCGAGCTGTCCGGATGCATGGATCCAGGCGGGCCGGTTCGCAGGGACCCGTCGCGCCGAACTGATCGACCGTGCGGACCTCACCGACTATCCGGTCGTCGCGCTCGATCAGGCCGTTTCGTTCGTCGAGCGAAACACCCGCCTCGGCATGAGCGTCGGGCGCCTCAAGCGTCGGGATGTCCCCGCGGTGCCTCCGGCAGCCCTGCGCGAAGCACTGGTCAACGCCGTCGTGCATGCCGACTACACCCAGCCTGGCGGCCCGATTCGCGTCGCGGTGTTCGACGATCGCGTGGAGGTGGAGAACCCCGGGATCCTCCTGCCGGGCCTTACGATCGAGGAGCTGCGAGAAGGTCTCTCGCGCGTGCGCAATCGGGTCCTGGCGCGGGTCTTCAATGAGCTGGGGCTCGTTGAACAGTGGGGGACCGGGGTGCGGCGGATGATCGACGCGTGCACCCGGGCCGGGCTTCCGGAACCCGGGTTCGCGGAGGTGGGGCTTCGCTTCCGTGTCACGCTCAGGACCGAACCGACCGGTCCGGCGACGCTCGATTCCACGGAACAGAGGATCGTGGGTTACATCGCCGCGGGCGACGGCCGCTCCACGGCTGCAATCGCGAAGCATGCCGGCCTTTCCACTCGCGCCATGCAGCATCGGCTGGCGGTACTCGAGCAGCGCGGATTGGTTGCCGTGGTGGGCTCCGGCCCGCGCGATCCGCGTCGGCGGTGGTACGTGGTGGAGAGGCCGTGAGATCGCGGGACCAGGACCGGCGAGCATCCAGTCACGCCATCAACGTCGGCGCCGGGAAGGGAGTGCAGACCGTCATCGATACCCGGTCTGCTGTGCCGGCGGGCCTGTGGCCTGGTACAAAAAAGAAGCCCCTCCGGGAGAGGGGCTTCTTCAAGTCGACTGAACTGCAGTCTGATTTACGGCCGGCAGGACGACGGCAGATACTTCGCATCCAGGGTCGTCTCATCATCACCCGTCGGAGCCGTGGTGATGCCGGTCGTGGAGGCCTTGCCGCAGACCCACACGATGTCGCCGTTTGCACCCAGGCCCGGACGGATCGACAGCACCTCGCCTGTGATCTTCGAGTTCGCCTGCAGGCCGTACGTGATGTTGATGCCGCCACCGGTGTCTGCCAGAGCGATGCCCGACACGTACTTGCCCGTCGGATTGGCGGTGTAGCCGAGATCACCTTCATCAGTGCCGATCAGCGCAGTGGGCCAGCTGCCGTGATCGGCGTAGTACTCAGCCACACCGGCCTTGACGGACGCGGCCAAGTTCATGCCTTCCGTCACCTGCGCGCGGATGGTGTAGTCCTGATAGGCCGGGATGGCGATGGCCGCCAGGATGCCGATGATCGCCACGACGATCATCAGTTCGATCAGCGTAAAACCCTTTTGCACGGACTTCATTTGAAGAGCTCCTTGAAAGAAAACCTTGGTAAAGAAAATCTGTTCATCCATCAGACCCAGAGTTCGCACCAGCGTCCAACTTGCCGAGTGATGGTAGAGGAGCAAGCCTTGTGCCAACTGTGATCCGCGTCCAACTGTCTGATTTTTCTGGAACGCCCCGGGGGCCATGCCGGTCGCGCGCGGTTGGGAGTGGACCTGGAGCGGTGGATCACGTCACAAAGTGACGTTGAGCGTCACTCAATCTTCCAGGCAAAGCGGGGCATCAGTCGGCCCGAGGCACCGAGAACCGATACAGCCGGATTTCATAGCCATGGGACGAGACTTTCCGGCTCTGCACCTGCTGGTACAAAGAGCGGGTTGCGGCAATTTCTTCGTGGTCGTCGAACAGCGGAAATTGCAGGTAATAGACTTCCGGGGGCAACGGACGATGCGCCGCCTGTCTCATCCGAAGCTCACGCGCGAGGGTGTAGGCGGGCGTGAACGAGTTCGGCCCGCCCAGAGAGCGGTGGAAACTGCGCCGGTCCAGCGGGCCGGCCAGCAGGTGCATCCGCGCCGAGAAGTTGGCCTGGGCGGAGGTAAGGATAATGGTTTGCGCTGTGGGGCGGATCAGCTCATACGCCTCGTTCTGCACGTCCTGCAAGGCCAGGAACTGCAGGTTGTAGATGAGCTGGTCACGGCCGTAGAGGCCGCAACACTCCCCGGTCACGGAGGTCATCCGGAACATCCGGTGCGTGCCGAACTCGAAGGTCCCGAAGATGGCGCGCGAGACCGGGTCCCACGAATGCCAGCAGCTGGTTGCAAGCAGAACGAGAGGCACGGCCAGAGCCGCCAGGCGCGCCCGCGCGCTGGCCATGCGGGCAACGCCCATCGCATAGACGAGGACAAGAAAGACGGCCGCGTAGGAAACGTAGCGAAGATTCGTGAAGGTCTGGAAACGGGTCAGCGCATAGGCGAGATAAAGCAGCGACAGAAATGCCGGTATGAACCGCTTGCGGCGGCAGGCGAACAGGATGCCCAGGCCGAGCGCCCAGCTGAAGGAGAGCGCGAACATCTCCGCCCAGTAAGCGAGCGCCACCTTCCCTCCCGACAGGGGGTTCAGGAAGGTCGTGATCAGTCCGGTGAGGGTAAGCCCGCTCCAGAGCCCTGCCTGCCCGGCGCCTTCCGGCCCCGGAAGTCTGGATTTGAGAAGGTAGTAGAGGAAAAAGCCGGCCAGCGGCAGCGCCAGCCCGAGCGCGGTATCCCGGACCCATTTCCAGTCCGGCCGGGCGCGCAGCAGCCACGCCGCCGGGAGGAGGATGACGGCGCTCTCCTTGCAGAAAACCATGGCCAGACCCAGCGCTGCCGAAACCCGGTATCTGCGGGTCAGCACGGACCAGACGTAGAGTGGCAAAAGCGCCAGCACGCCCAGATCCGTACTGAATTGCACGAGCGTCGACAGGATGGTCGGATGAAACGCCAGCAGCGCGGTCGCCAGGGCGCGCTCGACGTCGTTCAGCGGCGTCGTTGCGCGCAGCAGCGCGTGGAAGCCCAGGACGCAGGCGAGACCGAGGCAAAGTATCGCCAGGTTGAATGCCAATACATCCCCGGCGAAGAAGCGCTCGATGCAGGCGAACAGCCACAGCAACAGGATCGAGCTGTGGTTGAACAGCGCATAGGCGAAGGGATTCAGCCCCTGCCGGGCGAGCACCGCCTGCATTTCGGAATGCGTGAAGCGCCCGTCCCAGAGGGGTACGTAGTCGAAATGGGCGCTGCGGACGAGGATGTAGATCGCGAGCAGGACAATCAGCGGGGCGGCCGCCGGGGCGCCGGCGCGCAGGCGCTTCATGACAAGAGCAGTGTCTGGCATTTTTTGTATGATTGCACAGCCTCCGCACTTCAAGACAGGCCATGATCTGCCTCGCCATCATCCTGCCCTGTTACAACGAAGAATCCGTGCTGCCCGCGACGATCTCGCGCCTGCTCGCTCTGAGATCGGAGCTGGTCGCGGAGGGGCTGATTTCCGGGGATTCGGCCATTACTTTCGTGGACGACGGATCGCTGGACCGAACCTGGTCGATCATCGAGGCGGCGGCGCGCGAGGAACCGGCGCTGCACGGGATCAAGCTGTCGCGAAACCAGGGGCACCAGGGCGCGCTGCTGGCCGGCTTGCTGAGCGTTCCGGGCGACGCCGTCATCAGCATCGATGCCGATTTGCAGGACGATCTCGGCGCGATTCGCGAGATGGTGCTCAGACACCGGGCGGGCGCCGGCATTGTCTATGGCGTCCGTGCGGTCCGCGACAGCGACACCTTCTTCAAGCGTTTCTCGGCGGAGGGTTACTACCGCCTGATGCGGGCGCTTGGCGTGGACCTCAAGTTCAATCATGCGGACTACCGGCTCATGAGCCGGGCCGCGATCGATGCGCTGTCGCAGTATGGCGAGGTCAATCTGTTTCTGCGCGGTATCGTCCCGCAGCTGGGTTTCCCGACGGCAGATGTGTTCTATGCGCGCGCCGAACGCCATGCCGGAAAATCCAAATACCCGCTCAGGAAGATGCTGTCGCTGGCCTGGAACGGGCTGACGTCCTTTTCCGCGAGGCCTCTGCGCTGGATCACCTTCTTCGGCGTGCTGGTTTCCGTGTTCAGCTTCGCTGTCGGCGGATGGACGTTGCTGAACGTTCTCTTTCTCGGGGGCACCGTGCCCGGCTGGGCTTCCACCGTGATCCCCATGTACTTCCTGGGTGGCATTCAACTGCTCAGCATCGGCATCATCGGCGAGTACATCGCCAAGATCTATCTGGAAACCAAACGTCGGCCGCGCTACATCATCGAAAGGCGGGTCTGATCACGGGTTCGTTCGGGGAACGAAGACGAAGGACTTCTGCAGCAGGTAGGAGGTGCCGACAACCACGGGCAGCGCCGCGAGTCCGGCCACGTAATCATTCAGGCCGGATTGCTTGAAAATCCAGATCAATCCGATATTGAGGCAATACATCAAACCCCAGACCAGCGTGTAGGGGGCGATCCTGCGCCAGTTGCGGTTGGCGAATACGAAGCGGCTTTGCGTCGCAAAGCTGATGAGCGTGCCCACGGCGAGCGCACACAGGTTGGCCCACTGAAAGGCCAGGCCCAGCCAGATGAAGAAGGCATAGACCAGGTAACTGGCGCCCGTGTTGAAGGCGCCCACCACGACATAGCGCGCGAACTGCCGGTCGATCATTTTTCGATGACCCGCCGGTACAGGAGGCCACGCAGTTTCGAATTCAGGATCGCCATGCCTGTGCCGCGCCAGCGATCCAGCCTGCTGAGGCGGGGGAACGCGGGATCGGCCGCGCATTTCGCGAGAAAGTTGCGGAATTCCTGTTGCTGCAAGGCGCCGATCGAAACGCTCCATGATCCGGCAGAGACGCGGAATGAGGAAAGGGTCTGCGGCAGGTAGGTCGCGTTGCCGTGGCGCAGGGCGCGAAACCAGTAATCCAGGTCGATCATGTAGCCATGGGTGCCGTCGAAACCGCCGATCCGGCGGGCGAGCTCGCGTCGCAACAGGACATTGCCCGGTTCTCCGATGAGGTTGGTTCCGGCCCGGACGCAGGCCCTGATGAGATCCTGGCCGGCCAGGGTCCGCTGCCGCGGGCCAAAGGCGGCGCGGCGCATCAGCACGCGCCCTCTGGCATCGATGATTTCCCGCCCGCCGAATACCAGGGCGACGCGCTGTTCCCGATCAGCATCGAGGATGGCGACCTGTTCGGCAAGGCAGTCCTTCGCCAGCAGATCGTCGTGCGGCAGGAGCTTGAAATACCTTCCACGCGCTTCGGCCAGCGCGCGGTTCCAGTTGCCCTGCGGACCCAGGTTCGTGTCGTTGCGCAAATAGCGGATGCGCGCATCCTTGTAGCTGGCGACGATGCTCTGCGTCGCGTCCGGCGAATGGTCGTCCACGACGACCAGTTCCAGATCGGCAAAGCCCTGTGCCAGGACCGATTCGATGGCCGCCGCGAGATGGGCCTCGCCGCGGTAGGTCGGGATGCAGACGGACACGGCCGGTGAGGTGGGTGTCATCCTGCAATCAATCCGCCTGCGGGGGGCGGGGATCGGGAGGACTCCTCGTGGTATGCGTCCTCCACATTCACCGACCATAGCGCAGCCTTGTCCGTGGATCCCTGCGCAATGCAGTCCACCGCGGCATTGGCCGCCAGCATCGAGTGATCCTGGTTGTTGTAGCGGTGCATGCCGTTGCGGCCCACCGGGAACAGGTTGGTGATGCCATCCAGCCAGCTGCGCACGCGGCCGATGTCCTGGTAGCTGCCGAAATAGGCCGGGTAGGCCTTGGGTACGCGGACCACCGTGCCATCGAGCACGTCGGCACGATCGATCAAGCCGATCTTTGCCAGCTCTGCGGCTGCGAAGTCCAGGAAAGCCGGATCCGGCATGGACCACAGCGCGTCGCCTTCATCGCAGAAGTATTCCAGCCCCAGCCAGATGGTGGAGGGATCGGCGACCAGCGCCGGACTCCAGTTGTTGAAGACCTGCAGGCGACCGAGCCTCACGTCCGGCTCCTGGATGTAGATCCAGTTGTCCGGCGGCATGCCGTTGCCGGACGCCGCCGGGCCCTGCGCATTGCGCATGCGACGTACCAAGAGACCTGCCGTCATGAAATCGCGGTAGGGCAGCGCGGCCGCCACGCGTTCGATTTCAGCGTCATCGGGTTGCAGCTGGCGTGTCAGTTCGCGGATCGGCATCGTCGAAATCAGGTAATCGCAGGGCAGCGTCTGCACCGACCCGCTGGTTTCATCGAGCACGGTCACGGCGTGGATGCGTTCCCCCTGCCGCTCGATGCCGATGACACGCTGGCGCAAACGCACCTCGCCGCCTGCCTGCCGGACGAGCCGTGCGACCTCTTCCCACATCTGTCCGGGACCGAATTTCGGATACAGGAAGCGTTCGATCAGGCTGGTCTCGGTGCCCTTCTGCGCGGTATCGCCACGCTGGAACGGGCGGCGCAGCGCGTGGAGCACCGCGCGCGAGATCGACAGCCCCTTGATGCGCTGGGCGCCCCATTCCGCCGAGATCTGCTCGCAGGGCACGCCCCAGACCTTCTCGGTGTAGTCCTTGAAAAAGGTGCGGTACAGCTTCTCGCCGAAGCGGTTGTGCAGGAAGTCCTCGAGCGTGAGTTCCGGATGACGTGGCAGCAGGCGGGCCTTCACGTAGCTGGCGCCGATCTGCGCCGTGTACAGCGCGCCGAGGTTGGCGAAGGTGCGACCGGAGAGTTTCAGCGGGTAATCGAAGAAGCGGCGCCGGTAGTAGATGCGCGAGAGGCGTGAGCGCACCAGCAGGACGCGGTCGGGATCGTCACCGCCACCGGCGGCTGCACCGAATGAGCGCTGTTGGCCCTGATAGCCGAGCATGATCTCGGCGGACGTGGCTTCGACCGGCAGGATCTGCTGCCACCAGTTCATGACCCAGTCGGACTTCGAGAAAAAGCGGTGTCCGCCCAGATCCATCCGGTTGCCGCGGTAATCGATCGTCCTGGAGATGCCACCGACCTGCAGATCGGCCTCGAGCACGATCGGGCGGACGCCGGTGCGTCGTTGCAATTCCAGCGCGGCGGTCAGACCGGCCGGGCCGGCGCCGGCGATGACGGCGAGGCCGCCGCTCACGACGTGGCTCGCGAGGCGGTAAACAGCGCCAGGCGGCGCAGCAGGTAGTTGCTCATGAAGGTGAAGCCTGTTGCGGAGGCCTTCGCAGGCGGCAGCGACCAATGCAGAGAATGCACGGCGGTGAAGATTACCAGAGCGTTGATCGTCAGGCCCACGCCTCCCAGCGCCAGGAACAGCAGGAATTCCGTGCGCCGGTTGCGGACGCGGTGAGTGCGGAATACGAAGCGCGTCGACAGCCACCAGGCGACGAAGCCGCCGGCCGTGAACGAGAGCGACGCCGCCAGCATGTAGTGGACGCCACCGGCAACCAGCACCCAGAGCAGCAGCGCATCCACCAGCAGGGCCAGCGCGGATGCCGCTGCGTACCCGGCGATCTCGACCAGCAGGGACTGCGCCGCGCGCAGGCGGGACGTTGCAGGTGCGCCTGGCATCGTTGCCTCTTCAGCCTGCGGTTTGCGAACCGCAAGGATAGATCTGCCAGGGCCGTTCCGATGAGGTGCCCGGTGACGTGCCCTGGGCAACCACGAAGGCGGCCTCCGAGTGACTGCAAAGTGCCCGCACTGCTTCGATGCCATCGGGCGTGGCCGCTGGCAGGCGGGTGGTCCATTGCATGGGATTGCCGTCCGCAAGCCAGGGTGCCAGAGCGTCGGCGCGCCGCCGCAGTTCCAGCGCCGTCGCGCGATCGAATACGGCGGCGGTTCCCTGGGTGAAGGACAGATAGCTCGGCCTCTGCAGCAGCTGCCACACGCGCAGCGGTTGCGCTGGCCAGAGCACTTCGGCGCCTGCCGGGATCAGCGACTGCCAGCGCACGACGGCCTGTTCCGCGGGCGTCAGGCGCGGCAATTGCGTCCACTCGCGCACCGCGATGAGTGAGGTCGGCGCAACGAGCAGCAGGGCAACGACCCATGACAGGGCCCGCGTGGCCCGATGCGCGGAGCGTGCCAGCAGCCACAGGGCCCCCAGCGCCACGCTGGTCGCCACGCCGTCCGCGAGCATGCCGCGCAGATGATTCACTGCGCTCGGCGCCCGCGTGAGCGTGTACAGCCGACCCTGTGTCAGCAGATTGTTCAGCAGCGACCAGGCGATGGCGAGCAGCAGCAGTGTCAGCGCGCCGCGCGGAGCCCAGCGGGACAGCTCCGGCAGCCAGCGCCGGCCTTTCGTTGCCAGGATCAGCAGTGCCGCCGCGATGAACCACGCTGCGTAAACTTCGCCGCGCAGGAACCATGCGCCCACGATGAGCAGCGCCAGACAGCGTTCGCGGGCGCTCTGCCGCCACAGATCGCCCAGCGTTGGCCAGAGCAGCAGCGTTGCGACGGCGTTGCCCAGCCACAGCCAGCGCCAGGGTTGTGCCTGCACGATCAACGCGAGGTGCAGCCCGTCCGCGAACACGGCGCTCAGGACGATGCCGGCCGTGCAGCAGGCCGCGGTCGCCAGCGCCAGCCTGCGCAGCAGCGGCTGGCTGGATTCGATGGCGTGCACCAGCAGCGTGGCGAGGGTGAGCGCGGCCGTAGTCCAGTCCGCGCGGCCCCAGCTGGCCAGGAACAGGTAGGGGCAGCGCGCGCGGACGATGGCCAGCCACTGCGCATCCATCTGCAGCCGCGTCGTGAACTGCGGAGCGGCGCGCAGCGCCAGCACTGCCAGGAGCGTCATGGCGGACAACCCGGCCAGGGCCGCAGCGCTGCGTCGGGGCGCAGGCGCCAGGGTCATGTGTGCCAGGGTCATGAGTGCAAGGGCCGCGAGCACCACGCCGCCGGCGCTCGCCATCAGGGGATGCAGCGCGAAACCCAATGCCAGGCACGCCATGGCGGGAATCCAGCGGCTGCGCAGGGCGCAGGCCAGTGCGGCCAGCGTTGCCGCCTCGGCGATGAGTCGTGGCGAGGCGAAGTTCTCGAAGACGAAGAACACGCGCAGGCTGCCGTAATCATCGGGCAGCAGTGCCAGGGCGCCGATGCACAGCCAGGCGAGCCGGGGCGCGGCGAAGCGGCGCGCCAGCCAGAATGCGGCGCCCAGATAGGCGAGGGTACTGGCGAAGGTGATGGCGGCCGCAGCCGCCTGCAGTCCGAAGGCGCGGATGCACTGTGCGTACAGCCAGGGAAACAGGCTGAGCCGGCTGGCGCCGGCATGGCTCAGGAAGATGTCGTCGCCCAGTGAAGCCGGATGCAGCAAGGCCAGCGCCTGCAGCGTATACAGCTCTGCGTCATGGCGGATGCCGCCGTAGCCATGCGCCAGGAATATCAGCGCGAGCACGGCGACTGCGAGCGGAGCGGCAGGGCCGCGCAGCAGGTGGCTCACTCAATCCCCAGCTTCTTCACCCGGTACCGCAACGCCCGGAACGTCATGCCCAGCAGCTTGGCGGCCGCGGTCTTGTTGTAGCGGGTCTGTTCCAGCGCGCGCAGGATGGCTTCGCGCTCGATGTGTTCGAGCTGGTCGCCGAGCGCGGCGTTGTGCCAGTCCTCCTCATCATCGGCCAGGCTCAGCAGGGCTCCGGCATGGGCGGCGGGGTCGGGCACGGCGCAGGCCGGGCCGGCGCGCAGCTGCAGGTCGGCGGCGCCGATGTGGCCTTCGGCGCTGAGCGTGAGGGCGCGCTCGAGGATGTTCTCCAGTTCGCGCACGTTGCCGGGGAAGCTGTATTCGTGCAGGGCCTGCAGGGCGCTGTCCTGCAGGGTGCCGACCTCGCCGCCGAGGCGGCGGGCGAGGCGATGCAGGATGGCGTCGGCCAGCTCGGGGATGTCCTCGGGATGCTCGCGCAGCGCGGGCACGCGCAGTTCGATGACATTGATGCGGTAGTACAGGTCTTCGCGGAACTTGCCCTGCGCCACCAGATCGCCGAGGTTGCGGTGGGTGGCGGAGAGGATGCGCACGTCCACGGGCTGCTCGCGCGCTTCACCCACGGGGCGCACCGCCTTCTCCTGGATCAGGCGCAGCAGTTTCACCTGCATGTGCAGCGGCAGGTCGGCGACTTCGTCGAGGAACAGGGTGCCGCCCTCGGCGCTTTGCACCAGTCCCTTCTTGTCGGCGATGGCGCCGGTGAAGCTGCCACGCCGGTGGCCGAACAGTTCGCTCTCCATCAGCTCGGAGGGGATGGCGCCGCAGTTCACGGGCACGAACGGACCTTCCGAGCGCGAGCCGGATTCGTGGATCAGCCGCGCCACCAGTTCCTTGCCGGTGCCGGATTCGCCGGCGATGTGCACGGGGGCCTGGCTGCGTGTGACGCGCGCGATCATGGTGCGCAGCGTTTCGATGGCGGGGGAATTGCCGATCAGCACCGGGGCGCGGCGGCTGCGGGTGCTCTCGGTTTCGCCGAGGCGGATGGCGCCGGCCACCAGCTTGCGCAGCACGGCCAGGTCCAGCGGCTTGGAGACGAAATCGAAGGCGCCGAGCTTCAACGCGCGCACGGCGGATTCGACGTTGCCGTGCGCGGTGATCATGGCCACCGGCAGTTCGGGCCGCTGTTCCTGGATCCAGGCCACCAGCTCCAGGCCATCGCCGTCCGGCAGGCGCATGTCGGTGAGGCACAGATCGAAGCGCTGGGTGGCCAGTTCACGGCGCGCGCCGGCCAGATCACCGGCCGAGCAGCTGTCCACGTTCATGCGCGCCAGGGTCAGCGAGACCAGTTCCACCAGGTCCGGTTCATCATCCACGATCAGGGCAAGCGGTCGGCTCATGGCGCGCACTCTAACGCCATCCGCGGCGTGCGCGAGTGAACGGACATCCTGATTTTGACCATCCGGATTGGTTGAGTTGAAATGCTGACTTATTGGGGGTACAATAAGTTCCGTGCAAATCGAATTCGATCCGGCCAAGAACGACGCCAATCGCGAAAAGCATGGCATTGAACTGGCCGCTGCTGAACGGCTGGAATGGGATACGGCCATTACCTGGGCGGATGCTCGCAAGGACTATGGCGAAGGTCGTGAGTGCGGCATCGGTTATATCGGCCTGGCGCTCTACTTTGTGGTCTTCGTCGACCGCGACCAAACCCGCCGCATCATCAGTCTGCGCAAGGCCAACCGCAAAGAGGTGAAACGTTATGCCGAAGCTTAAAGGCGGGACTATTGTCCCCACGGTGGCCGAAGACAAGGTCATCACTGCTGCCGCACGCCGCGACCCGGATGCCAGGCCCTTGACCGATGCGCAATGGAAGGCTGCAACGCCGAATGTTCGCATGGGCCGACCACCCAAGGTTGCACCGAAGGTGGCCGTGAAGCTGCGCCTCGATCCCGACGTGCTGGCGGTACTGCGTGCAACTGGCGCGGGCTGGCAGACGCGCGTCAACGCCATCCTGCGGGAGCGGTTTGCGCTGTAAATCCGGATACTCCTAATTCTCCCACCGCGTGGGATCGGAAAACACGATGCGGAACACACTGCCACCGCCGCTGCGCGCCTCGTACAGCAGGGTGGCGCCATTGCTCTGCGCCAGTTCCCGCGCCAGGAACAGTCCCAGCCCGGTGCCGCGCACGGCGCGGGTGAAAAACGGCTCGAAAATGCGCTCGGCGTCCGCGGCGGCGATGCCGGGGCCGCGATCGGCCACTTCCAGGTAGGGGCGGCCGCTGCCCGCCATCCGACCGGCGCGCAGCTCCACCGGTTCCTCCAGTCCCCGGCCATGGGTGAAGGCGTTCTCGCACAGGTTCCACAGCAGCTGGTGCAGCTGGGTGGGGTCGGCGCGCACCGGCAGGGCGTCATGGCTGACATGCAGCGGCAGGCGCCGCGCATCCACGTGGCGGGTGGTGCGGAATTCCTCGCAGAACTCGCGACACCACTCATCCAGTTCCAGCCGCTGCGGCCGCGGCGCCTCGCGGCGCGAGAGCTGCAGCACATTGTCGATGATGGCGCTGACGCGCACGGCATTGCTGCGCATGATTTCGGTGAGGCGCCGCTCCTGTTCGGCCAGATCGGGCGCCTCGGCCAGCAGCTGGGCGGCGTGGCTCATGGCGCCGACCGGATTGCGGATCTCGTGCGCGATGCTGGCGGAGAGCCGGCCCAGGGCGGCCAGCTTGGACTGCTGCACGCGTTCGGCCAGGGCCGCGGTGTCCTCCAGGAACACGATCAGCGGACCGGGCCGCGCGCTGCCCAGCTGCGCGAAATGCGGCCGCACCACGTGCGCGCCGTCATGGGCCACGAAGGTGCCGGCGTCGCCCGGCGGCAGTTCGTGATCGCGCCGCCAGTGGGTCATCAGGTACAGCAGGCGTGGGGAGGCCTCGCCGAGCAGGGCGCCCGGAACGGCCTCCTGGGTGCCCAGCAGCAGCGCGGCGGAATCGTTGATCAGGCGGATGCGGTCGGTGGGGTCCACCACCAGGATGCTCTCGCGCAGATGCTGCACGATGTACTGCGAGAGCTCGGCGAGGTTGGCCAGATCCACTTCCTGCCGGCGTACCAGCGCCTCGCTCTCGCGCAGCCGGTTCGACACCGGCCAGGCGCACAGCGCGACCAGGAACACCACGGCACCCATGACGCCGGCCAGCATGTAGTCGGTGGAGCTGGCGAGACCCGCGAGCTGCGCCGCAATCTGCTGCAGCAGCAGGCCCACGGCGGCCAGCGCGGCCAGCAGCAGCGGATCGCGGCCTTCGCCCAGCAGCGCCATGGCGCCCACCGGAATCACCAGCAGGATGCCCAGGCCGCTGCTGACGCCGCCGCTGGTGAACATCAGCGTGGCGATGGCGGCGGTGTCGATCAGCGTGTGGCTGAAGATCAGGGTGCGCCGGCTGGGCCAGTGGCTGCGCCCGGCCAGCGTCAGCAGCAGCCCCAGGATCAGGTAGGTGACGCAGGCCAGCAGGAAGATGTCGGGCTGCGCGGCACCGAACAGTGCACTGGGGCGGGTCGCCAGGTGCACGGTGAACAGCAGGGTGCCGGCCAGCAGCCGATACAGGTTGGTCAGGCCGATGATGCGGGTGGCCAGATCCGGTCGGGCGAGTTCGGCGGGCGCAGTTTGAGGCGTCATCGGCGCGCAATGTAGCATCATCCCCGGTGGGGACCGCTGGGCGCAGGCCCGGGAACGAGTAGGCGGTCACAGCGTCTAAATTGACGGGAAATGAAAGTCTTGTGAGGTGGCTTGTGAGATTCAGCGTGCGTTCAGCCGGGCCGTTGTTCCTGGTACTGCCGTTGGCAGGGTGTGTGGCCTATCCGCCGGCGCAGGAGGCACCGCGCACCAGCGAGGTGCAGCGGGTGATGGTCTATCCGTCCAATGGACAGAGCGAGGCGCAACTGGATCGCGACCGCTATGAATGCCATCTATGGGCGGTGCGTGAATCCGGCTTCGATCCCAGCCGCCCGGGCGTGCCGGCGGAAGATCAGGTGCGCGTCGAGCCGGCGGCCGGCGCCAATACGGCGGTCGGAGCGATCTTCGGCGCCATCCTGGGCTCCGCCGTCGGTGGTCCGCGCGACGGCGGTGCCGCCACGGTGGCCGGTGCGCTGATCGGCGCGGCCGTGGGCAACAGTGCCGACCAGGCGGCTGCGCAGCAGCGCGCGGCCGTGGCGGAAGACCAGCGTGGCAGCAGCGAGAGCTATCGGCGCGCCGTCAGCGCGTGTCTGAGCGGTCGTGGTTACACGGTCAAGTGAACGGGATTGCGAGGAGCAGGCATATGAGCGAGCGGGGCAACAAAGGTTGGGTCGCGGCCGGTATCGGCGCGGTGCTGCTGGTGCTGGGGGCCGGCGTGGCGTCGGCCGATGGCGTGTTGAATCAGGTACAGCGCAACCGCGCGGCGGCCGGCCGGCCGCCGGTGCAGACGCTGCCGCAGGGTTACCGCAGCTATCGTTATGGCGGGCAGCCGTACTACTTCGGCGGCGGCCACTGGTATGCGCCGGGCTACGGCGGCTACGCCTGGGTGGCGCCGCCCCTGGGGCTGACGGTCGACGTGCTGCCGGTGGGCTACACCACGCTGTGGATCGGCGGTGTGCCGTACTACTACTACGATGACGTCTACTACAACTACCGCCCCTCGGTGGGCTACGTGGTGGTGGATCGCCCGGCCGGCGCCGATGCCGTGACCAGCCGCAGCGGCAGCGACGATGTGTACGTGTATCCGAAGAATGGCCAGAGCGAGGCGCAGCAGTCCACGGATCGCTATGAATGCCATCGCTGGGCCAAGGGCCAGACCAATTTCGATCCCACCGAGCCGGCCGGCGGGGTCGCGGCCTCCGAAACGGCCGCGCGCCGTGGCGAATACCAGCGCGCACTGACGGCCTGTCTGGAAGGCCGCGGCTACAGCGTCCGCTGATGCCCGGCTGATCCGGCGCGGGTGTGCGCTGCCCCAGGCGGCGCACACCCCAGGCACATTCTGCGCCGCAGGCCCATCCGGGCCTGCCCATTTCCCCAAAATCACCGCATGCCGCCGGCCGCAGCGCTGGCTTGCGGCGCGCGTTTCCGCGACAATCGCCGACTTTCACCCGTTCAGGCGAGTCTTCGATGAATCTTCACGAGTACCAGTCCAAGAAAATCCTGGCCGAATTCGGTGTGCCGGTGCCCACCGGCATTGTCGCTGCGTCGGCCGAGCAGGCCGTGGCCGCTGCCGAGACGCTCGGCGGCAACATCTGGGTCGTCAAGGCGCAGGTGCATGCCGGCGGCCGTGGCAAGGCCGGCGGCGTCAAGCTGGCGCGCGACACCGCTGCCGTGCGCGCGGCGGCCGAGGGCATGCTGGGCCAGCGCCTGGTCACCAAGCAGACCGGCGCCGGTGGCCTGCCCATCGAGAAGGTGTACGTCGAGTCCGGTTCGGAAATCGCGCGCGAGCTGTACCTGTCGCTGACGCTGAACCGCGAGAAGAGCCGCATTGCGATCGTCGCCTCGGCCGATGGCGGCATGGACATCGAGGAAGTCGCCGAGAAGACCCCGGAGCGCATCCTGTCGGTGGCCGTGCATCCGGTCGCCGGCCTGCAGCCCTACCAGTGCCGTCAGCTGGCCTTCGGCCTGGGCCTGAAGGACAAGCAGATCGGTGAATTCACCAGGATCCTGCTGGGCCTGTACCGCCTCTACCTGGAGCGCGACGCCAGCCTGATCGAGATCAACCCGCTGATCGTCACCAAATCCGGCGCCCTGGTGGCACTGGATTGCAAGCTGGACATCGAAGCCAACGCGCTGTTCCGCCAGAAGGACATGCTGGCGCTGCGCGATCCCGGCCAGGAAGATCCGGCCGAGTTGAAGGCCAGCGAGCATGAGCTGAACTACGTCTCGCTGGACGGCAACATCGCCTGCATGGTCAATGGCGCCGGCCTGGCGATGGCCACCATGGACATCATCAAGCTGCACGGCGGTTCGCCGGCCAACTTCCTCGACGTGGGCGGCGGCGCCACCGCCGAGCGCGTCACGGCGGCCTTCGAGCTGATCCTCTCCAACCCGAACGTGCGCGCCATCCTGGTGAACATCTTCGGCGGCATCGTGCGCTGCGATCTGATCGCGGAAGGCATCATGAAGGCCGTCACCAACGTCGGCGTGAAGGTGCCGGTGGTGGTGCGACTGGAAGGCACCAATGCCGAGAAGGCGCGCGAGCTGCTCGCCAGGAGCGGCCTGGCGATCACCGCGGCCACGGGTCTCACCGATGCGGCGAAGAAAGTCGTCGCGGCTGCTGGCAAGTAAGATTTCAGGAATTTCGCAATGAGCATCCTCGTCAACAAGCGCACCAAACTCATCTGCCAGGGCTTCACGGGCAAGCAGGGCACGTTCCACTCCGAACAGTGTCTGGCCTACGGCACCAAGCTGGTCGGCGGCATCACGCCGGGCCGCGGTGGCGAAAAGCACCTGGGCCTGCCGGTGTTCGACACCGTGCGTGACGCCGTGAAGGAAACCGGCGCCACCGCCAGCATGATCTACGTGCCGGCGCCGTTTGCGGCCGACGCCATCCTCGAAGCGGCCGATGCCGGCATCGAGCTGGTGGTCTGCATCACCGAAGGCCTGCCGGTCAACGACATGATCAAGGTCAAGAGCGCACTGGCCGGCAGCGGCACGCGCCTGATCGGACCGAACTGCCCCGGCATCATCACGCCGGATGAATGCAAGATCGGCATCATGCCGGGCTTCATCCACAAGAAGGGCTGCGTGGGCATCGTGTCGCGTTCCGGCACGCTCACCTACGAGACCGTGTTCCAGACCACCAACAACGGCCTGGGCCAGAGCACCTGCGTGGGCATCGGCGGTGATCCGGTGCGCGGCATGAACTTCATCGACGTGATCGAGCTGTTCGAGCGCGACCCGCAGACCGAAGGCATCATCATGGTCGGCGAGATCGGCGGCAGCGACGAAGAAGCCGCGGCCGAGCACATCCGCAAGTACGTCACCAAGCCGGTGGTGGCCTACATCGCTGGTGTCACCGCGCCGCCGGGCAAGCGCATGGGCCATGCGGGCGCCGTGATCGCCGGTGGCAAGGGCACGGCGGCCGACAAGTACCGCGCGCTGGAAGCAGCGGGCGTGAAGACCGTGAAGTCGCCGGCCGAACTCGGCGGCGCCATGGAGCAGCTGCTGAAGAAGCGCCGCGCCGCCGCCAGGGCGGTCAAGCCGGTGGCCGCGCCGGTGCTGGAGATCGAAACCCGCACCACCAAGAGCAAGGTCAAGCCGGCGGCGAAGAAGCCCGCTGCTGCCAAGGGTGGCAAGAAGCCCGCCACCAGGAAGGCGCCGGCCCGCAAGGCCGTGAAGAAGGTCGCCAGGAAGGTTGTGAAGAAGGCGGCCAAGAAGCCGGTTGCCAGGAAGAAGGCCAAGGTCGCCTCCAGGCGGCGCCGTTAACACGCCGTGACGGAAGTTTCGCCGCGGCGTTTGCGACTCGCGCTGGCCCAGCTCAATCTGCTGGTCGGCGATGTCCGCGGCAATCTGCGCCGCGTGGTCGATGAGGCCACGCGTGCGCGCCGCGATCTGGGCGCCGACCTGGTGCTGTTCCCGGAACTGGCCCTGTCCGGCTATCCGCCCGAGGATCTGCTGTTCCATCGCGGCTTCCGCGCGCAGGTCGATGCGGCGCTGGGCGAACTGCGCAATGCCGTGCCGGATGTCGGCGTACTGGTTGGCTTCCCGGAATACGTGGACGGTGGCATCTACAATTCGGCCGCGCTGTTCAGCGGCGGCCGCATGCTGGCGCGCCATCGCAAGAACTGCCTGCCGAACTACCAGGTGTTCGACGAGAAGCGCTACTTCCGCGCCGGTACCGAATCCACCGTGGTCGATTACCAGGGCTGCCGTCTCGGCATCCTGATCTGCGAGGACATCTGGGAGAGCGAACCGGCGCGCGCCGCCAAGGCCGATGGCGCCGAGGTGCTGCTGGTCATCAACGCTTCGCCCTTCGAGCAGCGCAAACAGGGTGAGCGTGAGCGCGTGGTGCGCGAGCGCATCGCCGCCCAGGGCCTGCCTGTGGTCTACCTGAACCTCGTGGGTGGTCAGGACGAGCTGGTGTTCGACGGCAACTCCTTCGTGATGGACGCCGACGGCCGCATCGTCATGCGCGCTGCGCCGGTGGAAGAGGGCGTGTACTGCATCGACTTCGAGCGCAGCCCCACGGGTTGGGCGCCGGTGCCCGCCACCATTGCGCCCGAGCCTTCCGCGGAGGCCAGCGTGTATCACGCGCTGGTGCTGGGCGTGCGCGACTACGTGAACAAGCACGGCTTTCCCGGCGTGGTGCTGGGTCTGTCCGGCGGCGTGGATTCTGCGCTGACGCTGGCGCTGGCTGTGGACGCGCTGGGCGCGGAGCACGTGCACGTGGTCATGATGCCCTCGCGCTATACCTCGGACATGAGCCGTGACGACGCGGCTGAGCAGGCGCGCCTGCTGGGCGTCTCGTACAGCGTCATCTCCATCGAGGGCATGTTCGAAGCCACGCTGGCGGCGCTGGCCGGCGAGTTCGCGGGCCTCGCGCCCGACGCCACCGAGGAGAACATCCAGGCGCGCTGCCGCGGCGTGCTGCTGATGGCCATCTCCAACAAGACGCGCCGCATGCTGCTGACCACCGGCAACAAGAGCGAGATGGCGGTGGGCTATGCCACGCTGTACGGCGACATGAACGGCGGCTTCGCGCCCATCAAGGACTGCAGCAAGCTGCTGGTGTACCGCCTGGCGGACTACCGCAATTCGCTGGGCCGCATGATCCCGCAGCGGGTGATCGATCGCGCGCCGTCGGCCGAACTGCGACCGGACCAGAAGGACAGCGATTCGCTGCCGCCGTACGAAGTGCTCGATCCCATCCTCGAGGCCTTCATCGAGGAGGATCTGTCGGTGGACGAGATCGTGGCGCGCGGTTTCGATCGCGCCACGGTGGGTCGCGTGCTGGATATGGTCAAGCGCAACGAATACAAGCGCCGCCAGGCGCCGCCGGGCGTGCGCGTCAGCCGCCGCGCCTTCGGCCGCGACTGGCGCTACCCCATCACCAGCGGGTATCAGCGCTAGGCGGTCGTGACAGTCGCGGCCACACCCTATCCCATCGGCACCCCGGGCGTTCCCTGGGGCGAGGCGGAACGCGCGCTGTGGCTATCGCGCCAGGTCCGGCAGCGCAGTTACGTGGATGACGTGGTGCGCAGTATCGAAGCGCTGGCCACGCGCTTCGACGTGATCGAATACGGCCAGCTGGCCTATCCACCCGACCACTATGCGCTGCTGGCGCTGCGCAGCCGCGCCTGGCGCGACGATCGGCCGCTGGCCCTGATCACCGGTGGGGTGCATGGCTACGAGAGCAGCGGCGTGCATGGCGCATTGCGGTTCCTCGATCGCAGCGCCGCTCAGTACGCCGGGCGCATCGATCTGCTGGTGGCGCCCTGCGTGAGTCCCTGGGCCTACGAGCGCATCCATCGCTGGAATGCGCACGCCATCGACCCCAACCGCTCATTCCGTGACAACGCTCCGGCAGAAGAATCCGCCGCGCTGCTGCGGCTGATCGCGCCGCTGCGCGGGCGTTTCCTGATGCACATCGATCTGCACGAGACCACGGACAGCGACGAAAGCGAATTCCGCCCGGCGCTGGCCGCGCGCGACGGCAAGAGCAGCGAGCCCGGAGAGATTCCCGATGGGTTCTATCTGGTCGACGACGCCGAGAACCCGCAGCCGCCATTCCAGCAGGCGATCATCGAGGCGGTTGCGCGGGTCACCCACATCGCGCCGGCCGACGCCCGGGGCGAGATCATCGGCTCGGAGATGGTCGCGCCCGGTGTGATCCGCTATCCGCTGCGCCAGCTCGGTCTGTGCGCCGGCATTACCGGCGCGCGCTACACGACGACCAGCGAGGTGTATCCCGACAGCCCACGCGCCACGCCGCAGCAGTGCAATGCCGCGCAGGAAGCGGCGATCTGCGCAGCACTGGAGTTCGTGCTGGGCTAGAGGAAGCTCCACCAGTGCTTCTTCTCCGCCTTGGCCAGCTGCTTCCCCGCGTTCGGGAAGTTCTGGCGGTACACCGCTTCGGTGTTGGCGGCCAGTTCCTTCAGGCCCAGCTGGTTGTAGCACTCGATCATGACTTCCAGTGCACCCTGCATCGCGGGCGCGCCGTTGTACTGGTTGATCACATTCGAGGCGCGCTGTCCGGCCGCCTCCCAGGCGCCACGGCGCTCGTAGTAGCGCGCCACGTTCAGCTCGTATTCGGCCAGGCGGTTGCGCAGATAGGTCATGCGGCGCAGGGCGTCGTGCGCGTATTCGCTCTTGGGATACTGGCGCACCACGGTGCTGAAGGCGGTGATGGCATCCATGGCCGTGGACGGCGGACGGCGCGCCATGTCCACACCCAGCCAGCGCTCGATGGCATACGGGGTGCGCTCGAAGTTGATGAGGCCCTTCATGTACCAGGCGTAGTCGACGCGCGGGTGCGTGGGGTTCTCGCGCAGGAACTGGTCGGCGGCGTCGGTGGCCGATTCCTTCTCGCCCTTGCGGTAGTACAGGTAGATCAGGTCGAGCCGCGCCTGGCGCGCCTGATCGGTGAACGGGAAGCGCGAGGTCAGCGCCTCGTACTGCTTGATGGCGTAATCGTACTCGTTGTCCTTCAGCGCCTTCTGGGCTGCCTTGTACAGCGAGTCGGCGGTGGCGCGCTGCATGGCCTTGTCCGGCGCGCGGCTGCGGCAGCCGGCCAGGACCGCCAGGCAGGAGAGCAGGGCGACGCCCAGCAGGCGCGCGGCGTAGGCAGTGTTGTGGTGCGAGCTGTTCACGGTTTGACCTGCGACCCTTAAACGACGAAGTATAGCGGATTGGCATGCCTGCCCTTAACGACCCGTGCCCTTACGACCCTGGCCATGCATTCCGAGTTCCAGATCCACGAGCTTGAAATTTCTCTGGCCAGCAAGGGCTTGCGCCTGGACCAGGCCCTGGCCCAGGCCCTGCCGCAGTATTCGCGCGCGCGCATCCAGCGCTGGATCGACGACGGTGCGGTCGAGCTCGGCGGTGAGCCCTGCCGGCTGGCGCGCCACAAGGTGCAGGGTGGGGAGGCGGTGCGCCTGACGGCCGAGCGGCCGGTGGAAGTGCATCTGGCGCCGGAAAAGCTGCCGCTGGACATCGTCCACGAGGACGACGCCCTGCTGGTACTGAATAAACCCGCCGGACTGGTGGTGCATCCCGGTGCCGGCAATCCGGCCCATACGCTGCAGAACGCCCTGCTGGCCCACGATCCGGCGCTGGCCAGGGTGCCGCGCGCCGGGCTCGTGCACCGGCTGGACAAGGACACCAGCGGCCTGATGGTCGTGGCGCGCACGGTCCCGGCACACACCGCACTGGTGGCAGCGCTGCAGCGGCGCGATGTGGGTCGGCACTACCTGGCGCTGGTGCTGGGGCTGCCCACCGGTGGCGGCACCGTGGATCAGCCCATCGGCCGGCATCGCACCCAGCGCGTGCGCATGGCCGTGCGCAGCGACGGCCGTGAGGCCGTTACGCACTACCGCATCGAGGAGCGCTTCGCCGCGCATACGCTGCTGCGCGTGCAGCTCGAGACCGGCCGCACCCACCAGATCCGCGTGCACCTGACGCATATCGGTTTCCCCATCGTCGGCGATCCGGTGTACGGCGGCCGGCGACGTGCCGTCGCGGCGGCGCCCGCAGCGGTGAACCAGGCGTTGCAGGCTTTCCAGCGGCAGGCCCTGCATGCGGCGCGGCTGGAGCTGACCCATCCCGACAGCGGTCGCGAATTGAGCTTCGAAGTGCCGCTGCCGGCCGATTTCACGGCGCTGTTGCGGGTGCTGCGCAAGGCGGAGCGCGACGCGTGATCGGCCTGCTGCAGCCGCAGTGGCCGGCGCCGGAAGGGGTGCACTCAGCCTTCTCGCTGCGCACCGGGGGTGTCAGCGTGGCGCCCTACGCCAGTCTCAATCTCGGCCTGCACGTGGGTGATGACGCCACGGCCGTCCAGGCCAATCGCGCCGCGCTGCGCGCTTCGCTGCAGCTGCCGGCCGAGCCGTTATGGCTGCAGCAGGTGCACGGTGTGCGGGTGGCGGAGGCCGATGTCGAAGGAGAGGGCGAGGGTCTGCCGCTGCCGCCGGCCGATGCCGCCGTGACGCGCCGGCGTGGCCGGGTGCTCGGCATCATGGTGGCCGACTGCCTGCCGGTGCTGTTCGCCAGTTTCGACGGCGGCGTGGTGGCCGCGGCGCATGCCGGCTGGCGCGGTCTGGCGGCCGGCGTGCTCGAGCACACGGTGCGCGCCACCGGCGTGGCGCCGGCGCAGCTGCATGCCTGGATCGGTCCGGGCATCGGGCCGCAGGCCTTCGAAGTGGGGGACGAGGTGCATGCGGCGTTCACCGCGCAGGAAACAGGAGCCGTATTGCAGGAGGCTGCCAGCTGCTTCGTCCCCAACGAGCGCGGCCGCTGGCTGTGTGATCTGGCTGGCCTGGCAAGGTTGCGGCTGGGCGCGCTGGGCCTGGTGTCGATTCACGGCGGTGGCTGGTGTACCCACAGCGACGCGGCGCGCTTCTTCTCGCACCGACGCGATGGCGTCAGCGGGCGCATGGCCGCGCTGATCTGGCGCGCTTGACACGCATGCTAAAGTCTTCGGCCGTAACCGGACTGCATTGCTGGTAAAGACTCCGCCGTGAACATCCTGCTGTGGATCATCCTCGCCACGCTGCTGGGAGGCCTGCTCAGTGCGGCCCTGGCCAGCCTGTTCCTGCTGCTGCCGGAGCGGCCGCGGGCGCGCCTGCTGCCGCACCTGATCAGCTTCGCCACCGGCGCCATGCTGGCTGCTGCATTGCTCGGCCTGCTGCCCGAGGCCATCTCGCAGGTGGGCCCGGATCGCGTGCAGAGCATCGGCGCCGCCGTGCTCGGTGGCATCGCGCTGTTCTTCGTGCTCGAGAAGCTGGTGCTGTGGCGGCATTGCCATACCGAGGATTGCGAGACGCATGGCATGGCGGCGGCGCAGGCCTCCGCGCAGCATGCCGAAGCTGGGCACACCCACGCGCAGCACGCCGTGCATCACGGTCACACGCATGCGGCCGTGAGTGAAGCGGCGCGTGACAAGGCGGCCGGCTTCATCGTGCTGTTCGGCGATGGCATGCACAACGCCTTCGACGGCGTGCTGATCGCCGCCGCGTTCCTCACCGACGTGAAGCTCGGCATCCTCACGGCGCTGGCCATCACCGCGCACGAAGTGCCGCAGGAGCTGGGCGATCTGGCCGTGCTGCTGCACTCGGGCATGCGCCCGGCGCGCGCGCTGTTCTTCAACGTGGCCAGCAGCCTCACCTCGGTGATTGGCGGCGTACTCGGTTACTTCGCGCTGGAAAACACCCTGGACGTGCTGCCCTACGCCATCTCGGTGGCCGCAGCCTCGCTGCTGTACGTGGCGGTGGCCGATCTGATCCCGGGCCTGCACCGGCGCTTCGATCCGCGCGGCAGCTTCATGCAGGTGCTGCTGATCGCCTGCGGCGTGGTGGTGATCGGCGCGCTGGAGATGGCGCTGGGGTAGGGCGTGCGCAGGTTTCCGCGCGCTCAGCTGAAGAACAGCTTGATGATGACGAATGCGGTCGCGAAAATTCCGCCCGTGAGCACCAGCGGGTACCAGCGCGCCTCGGCATTGATCTTCATGGTCTCGGCCATGAGCTTGCCGATTTCGGCGCGAATCTTTTCGTTGGTCAGATTGTCGTCCACGCAATCAGCATAGCGCCGTCGCCCTGTCGTGGCGAACCGCCCAATTGCTGCACTTGCGAGGATTTGCGACCTGACTCACTGATAGCGCTGTCCCTGGTATTCGATCCATCCCGCCCGATGCCGCCCGGACGGGTCATGGTGCGTCCAGTGCACCAGGCCGCCTTTCTCGTTCCAGATGTATTCGCCGGCGAACTCGATGGATGTGCCAGCCTGCAGATCCTGCACCCTGGGCGCCAGATCGATGTTGTGTGCGATCAGCACGCTGCCGCCGCCGGCCACGCGCACCAGGAAACGCTGGTGGCGCGAACCGCTGGTGTCGTCGGGCAGGCTCTTGGCCACGGTGCCGGAGCCCTGCACGTACACGTAGCTGCTGTGCGCGCGGATGGCGTCTGCGAGCGGCGTGGCATCGGTGCTGCGCGCAGTATCCGGCGCCGCGGAGTTCGTCGTGGCCGCACCCGATACGGCGGCGCTCTGGCCGGTGCCCGTCGCAATGTTGCCGGGCGCGCTGCCTTGCTGGCGCAGCAGCAGGGGATACCCCACTGCTGCGAGGATCAACAGAATCACCAGGCGACGCATGGCGTCACCTCCAAAGTCATGCCGCCATTATTTGGCGATGCTGACCATGGTACCAGCGGTGCTGGATTCCGGCGGGTTCAACACCAGGCGATCACCCTTCTGGATGCCGCTGAGCACTTCCACTTCGGTGCCGAAGTCGCGGCCCGGCGTGATGGGCTTGATGACCAGCTTGTTGTCCGCGCCCACCACGACCACCGACAGGCCGTCGCCGCGGTAGAGCAGGGCATTGGCCGGCACCCGCAGGATGTCGGCGGCCTGTGCCAGCTTGAAGTGCACTTCGGCATAGGCGCCGGGCAGCAGCTCGCCGTTCCTGTTGTCGACGGCCAGCTGGGTCAGCAGCGTGCCGCTGGTGGTGTCGATGGCATCGGCAGTGGACACCACATGTGCCGGGTAGCCGCGCTGCTGGCCATTCACCGGCACCACGCTGGCCTGCTGGCCCTGGCGCACGCTGGCGGCGTACAGCTGCGGCACATTCACGTAGGCGCGCAGATCGCCGTTGCTGGCAATGTGGAACAGCTCGGTGGCCGAGCTGCTGCTGCCGGCGGTGACCAGCGCGCCGACGTCGGTGCGACGGGCAGTGATGATGCCGTCGAAGGGCGCGAGGATGTTCTTGAAGGACTCCTCCTCGCGCAGTTTGGCCAGGTTGGCATCGGCCGAATGCAGCGCGGCCAGTTTGGCCGCCGCATCGCCCACTTTCTCATCCACGTCCTGGCGCGCCACCGTGCCGGTCTTCAACAGGCTCTGGTAGCGATCGGCCGTGGTCTGCGCCAGCTGGCTTTCGGCCGCGGCCGTGGCCCGGTCGGCTTCGGCCTGGCGCAGTTCCTGGTCCACCTCCGGCGTTTCGATCTCGGCGATGAGCTGGCCCTTCTTCACGCGCGCGCCGATGTCCACCAGCCAGCGCTTCAGGTAGCCGCTGGTGCGCGCATAGATGGGTGCGTCCGAATAGGCCTGCAGCGTGGCGGGCAGCACCAGATCTTCGCTCTGGCCGCCAGCACCGGGTTGCGTCACCCGCACGACGGGCGTGGCGTTGGTGCGGGTCTCGTTGGCCAGCGCCGCGCGCGCCGACATGCGCAGCCAGATGCCGCCGGCGGCGACGATGAGCACCACCAGCACGATGAGCAGCGAGGTGAGGCTCACGCCGCGCGCCGAAGAGGGAACGAACATGCCAGGCTCCAGTTTCTTGCCATGCAGGAGAGCAAACACCGCCGGCACCAGGAACAGCGTGGCGGCGGTTGCGAAGATCAGTCCGCCGATCACGGCGCGGCCCAGCGGCGCGTTCTGTTCGCCGCCTTCGCCCAGGCCCAGCGCCATCGGCAGCATGCCGATGATCATGGCCAGCGCCGTCATCAGCACCGGGCGCAGGCGCCCGTAGCCGGCGGCGATGGCCGCCTGGGTGGCATCGTCGCCCGCGCGCATGCGTTCGCGCGCGAAGCTGACCACCAGGATGCTGTTGGCCGTGGCCAGGCCCATGCACATGATGGCGCCGGTGAGCACCGGCACGCTGACGGTGGTGCCGGTGAGGAACAGCATCCACACGATGCCGGCCAGCGCCGCCGGCAGGCCGGCGATGATGATGAAGGGATCCAGCCAGGACTGGAAATTCACCACGATCAGCAGATAGACCAGGATCACCGCGCCGGCCAATCCCAGCAGCAGGCCATTGAAGGAGCTCTTCATGGTCTGCACCTGGCCGCGCACCGCCACGCTGGAACCCTTGGGCAGCCCGGCCTGCAGTGAGGCGATGGCCGCATCCACGCCCTTGGCGACCTGCGCCAGATCGGTGTTCTGCACCGACAGATACAGATCGATGACATTGGCGGCGTTGTAGTGGCTGACCACGGCGGGTCCTGCCGAGCGGCGGAAGGTGGCCAGGTTGGCCAGCAGCTGCTGCGAACCGCCGCTGCCGGCGGTGATGGGCACGGTTTGCAGATCGGCCAGCGAATCCAGGCGGTACTGGGGCGCCTGGGTGGCCACGCTGTAGCTGCTGCCGGTCTTCGGATCGATCCAGAACGAGGGCGAGGTCTGGAAGCTCCCGGACAGCGTGACCAGCAGGTTGGTGGCCACATTGGTCTGGCTCAGGCCCAGCCGCTGCGCCAGGCTGCGGTTCACATCGACATTGAGCTGCGGTGCGTCGGAAGCCTGCTGCATGCGTACGTCCACTGCGCCCGGCACATTGCGCAGCTTCTGCAGCAGCGCATAGGCGTAGCGACGGTTGGCGTTCACATTGCTGCCCGCAATCTGCACGTCGATGGGCGCGGGCATGCCGAAGTTCAGGATCTGGTTGACGATGTCGGCCGGCAGGAAGGCGAAGGTGGTGTCCGGAAAGCGCTGCCGCAGTTGCTCACGCAGTCTGGTGGTGTAAGCGGCCGTGGGGCCATGGCCTTCCTTCAATGAGATGAAGATGTCGGCGTCGGCCGGGCCGATGGGCGCCGAGGTGCTGTAGGCCAGGTTGATGCCGCTGTAGGGCAGGCCGATGTTGTCGGCGATGCCGGAGAGTTCCTGCGCCGGGATGATCTCGCGCACCAGCGCCTCGACCTGGTCGCACAGCGACGCGGTCGCTTCGATGCGCGTACCGGCGCGGGCGCGCAGGTGCAGCTTGATCTCGCCGGCATCCACGGAAGGGAAGAAGTCCTGCCCGAGCCCGGGCAGCGGGCCGATCGGGAAGGCCAGCAACGCCGAAGCTGCCGCGCCGGCCAGCACTAGCAGTGCGAAGCGGCCGCCGTTCCCGACCGCGCGCTCCAGCAGCGCGCGATAGCGCTCGCGCAGGGCTTCGAAACGCCGCTCGAATTCCTGCTGGAAGCGGCGCAGGAAACCGGCCGGCGCTGCCTGGGCGGTATGCGCCTCATGACGCCGCAGCCAGTATTTGGCCAGCGTGGGCACCAGCGTGCGCGAGAGGAGGTAGGAGGCCAGCATGGCGAACACCACGGCCTCGGCCATGGGCACGAACAGATACCTGGCGATGCCATCCAGGAACAGCATGGGCAGGAACACGATGCAGATGGCCAGCGTGGAGACCAGCGCCGGGACGGCGATCTGCCGTGCGCCCTCCAGGATGGATTCCTCCACCTCCTTGCCCTGTTCCAGGTGCCAGTTGATGTTCTCGATGGTCACCGTGGCGTCATCCACCAGGATGCCCACGGCCAGCGCCAGGCCGCCCAGCGTCATGATGTTGATGGTCTCGCCCAGCGCCGCCAGCGTGATGATGGCGGCCAGCACCGACAGCGGAATGGACACCGCGATGATCAGCGTGCTGCGCCAGTTGCCGAGGAACAGCAGAATCATCAGCGCAGTCAGGGCGGCGGCGATCACGCCTTCGCGGATCACGCCCTGCACGGCGGCGCGCACGAACACCGACTGGTCGCTGAAGGTGTTGATGGACAGCGAGTCGCTCAGCGTGCTCTTGATCTGCGGCAGCTTGGCCTGCACGCCGTCGATGACATCCAGCGTGGAGGCATCGCCGGTCTTCATGATGCTCATCAGCACGGCGCGCTGGCCATTGAGGCGCACGATATTCGTCTGTGGCGGTGAACCGTCGCGCACATGCGCCACGTCGCGCACGTAGGTGGTCACACCGTCAGCGGTGCGCACCGGCAGACTGTTGAAGTCTTCCGGGTTGGTGAGGCTGGAGTTGAGGCGTACGTAGTATTCCAGGTCGCCGACCTTCTGCACGCCGGCCGGCAGGATCAGGTTCTGCGAGCTGATGGCGTTGGAGACATCCAGCGCCGAGAGGTTGTGGCCGCGCAGCGCCTGCGGGTCCAGATCCACCATGATCTGGCGTTGCTTGCCGCCGTAGGGGAAGGGCGAGGAGGCGCCCGGGATGCTGGAGATGCCCAGACGGATGATGTTGTTGGCGGTGTCGAAGATCTGCGATTCCGACATCGAATTGCTGGACAGCGCCAGCTGGATGACGGGCACGCTGGAGGCGTCATAGGCCAGCACCAGCGGCGGCGTGGTGCCCGAGGGGGCGCCGCGGATCAGCGTCTGCGAGATGCCCGTGATCTGGGTGTAGGCCAGATCGATGTTGACGCTGGGCTGGAAGAAATACTTGATGATGCCGATGCCGTTCAGCGACTGCGATTCGGTGTGCTCCACGTTGCTGACCGTGGTCTGTGCCGTGCGCTCGGAGCTGAGCACCAGCTTGCGGGCCACGTCTTCCGGCGGCAGACCGGAGTAGCTCCATACCGAGGCCACCACGGGGATGCGGATCGACGGAAAGATGTCGACCGCGGTCCGCAGGATGGTGAACACGCCCATCAGGATGATCAGCAGAGCCAGGGCGATGAACGTATAGGGCCGGCTCAGCGCAACACGAACAATCCACATGCCGGAATGATCCCAACTCCACGATGCGGTTCTGCTGAAGAAAAATTTACATGCCGTGTGTAGGCGCTTCCAGACAGACGACTGAGGCGTGCATCACCCCACCTGCAAGGGCCGTCCGGATTAAATTCCCTTCAGATCGCTGACAGACGATCACGTCAGGAGGTCTTATCCTGGCTCAGGAGGTGACATGGGCGCGGGCATGCGGTTGCTGTGGATCGGGCGGCTGGGCCGGAGCGGCCTCACCTTGCTGGCGACGGCGTGGCTGCTGCTGGCCTGTGCCGGCGGCGCAGCCGTGCGCACCGCATCCAGGGACAGCGCATCCGCTGCGTTGTGGATCGATCGCGTGAGTTATGGCGTGAATTCCGCAACCTGGGCGGACTACGAGCGCCTCGGTCCGCAGGGTTACCTGCGGGCCCAGCTGCATGCGACCCCGGCGCCGTTGCCGGCCGCTGCGGCAGCGCAGATCGCGCAGCTGCAACCCGGCGACACCGATCCGGCGCGACTGCTGATCGACATCAACGCCGAGAACAAGCGCATCGCCGCAATGCCTGAAGGTCCGGACAAGGAGCAGGCGCGCAAGCAGCTCAGCGAACAGGGCGATCGTCTGGCCTATCAGGCGGCGCGTCGCCACCTGCTGCGCGCGATCTACTCCCCGGCACAGCTGCGTGAGCAGATGGTGTGGTTCTGGCTCAATCACTTCAGCGTCTATCAGTACAAGGCCAATGTGCGCTGGCTGGTCGGTGACTACGAGGAGCAGGCCATCCGCCCGCATGCGCTGGGGCATTTCCGCGACCTGGTGCTGGCGACGCTGACGCACCCGGCCATGCTGCAGTATCTGGACAACGCGCAGAATTCCGTGGGTCATCTCAACGAGAACTATGCGCGGGAATTGATGGAGCTGCATGTGCTGGGGGTAGACGGTGGCTACACACAGCAGGATGTGCAGGCGCTGGCGCGCATCCTCACCGGTGCGGGCATCGTCACCACCGCAGCGCCACCGCAGCTGAAGACGGAATGGCAGCCGCTGTACCGGCGTGTGGGTGCCTTCGAGTTCAACCCGGCACGCCATGATTTCACGCCGAAGATGCTGCTCGGCCGCCGCATCGATGCGCGCGGCTTCGCCGAGATCGAGCAGGCGGTGGATATCCTGGTGAAGCAACCGGCCTGCGCGCGTTTCATTTCGAAGCGGCTGGCGCAGTACTTCGTCGCCGACGATCCGCCGCCGCAGCTGGTGGAGCGCATGGCGCAGACCTTCCAGCACAGCGACGGCGACATTACCCAGGTTCTGCAGACGCTGTTCGACTCGGGGGAATTCCGCGCATCGCTGGGGCACAAGTTCCGCGACCCCATGCACTTCGTGGTGGCGGCATTGCGCCTGGCCTATGACGATCGCGTACTGGTCAATGCCCACCCGGTGGTCAGCTGGCTCGGCGCGCTGGGCGAGCCGTTGTATGGTCGACAGACGCCGGATGGCTACGCACTGACGGAGGCGGCCTGGGCGAGTTCCGGCCAGATGAGCCGGCGCTTCGAGATCGGCCGCACGCTGTCGGCAGGGCCCGCCGGCCTGTTCGAGCCGGAGGATGGCACGCATGCGTCCGACGGCGGTTTTCCGCAACTGGCCGGCAAGCTCTATTACGCGGCCATCGAACCACGGCTGTCGGTGACCACGCGCATGGCGTTGCAGCGGGCCGCTTCGCAGACCGAATGGAACACGTTCCTGCTGGCATCCCCGGAATTCAACTACCACTGACGCGGAGGTTCCATGAAACGCCGCTCCCTTCTGGCAATGACGGCCGCGCTGCCGCTGCTGACCGTCGCGGGTCGGCTGTATGCCGCGCCGCGCAGTCCGGCCCGGCTGCTGCTGGTGTTTCTGCGCGGCGGCTATGACTGCGCGAGTCTGCTGGTGCCCTACTCCAGCAGCTACTACTACGAAGTGCGTCCGCATATCGCCATCGCCCGACCCAGCGACAGCGACACGGATGGTGCGCTCGCCATCGACGCCGACTGGGCGTTGGCGCCCGCGGTGCGTGAGGCACTCGCGCCGCTGTTGCAGCAGCGCGAGCTGGCGCTGATTCCCTTCGCCGGTACCGATGATGTCTCACGCAGTCATTTCGAAACGCAGGACAGCCTGGAGCTGGGTCAGCCGCTGAGCGCGCGCGACTACCGCTCGGGCTTTCTGGCGCGCCTGGCGCAGCAGCTCAACGGTGCTGCACCGATTGCCTTCACCGATGCGCTGCCGCTGGTATTCCGCGGTGCGGGCGACATTCCCAACCTGTCGGTGAAATCCGTCGGCAAGCCGGCGTTCGACGCGCGCCAGAGCCGGATTCTCGCCAGCCTGTATCAGTCGCAGCCGCTGCAGCCCCAGGTCAGCGAGGGTCTGGCCCTGCGCCAGGAAGTGGCGCAGACCCTGGAAGAGGAGATGAGCGCCGCCGGTCGCGGTGCGATCACGGCCAAGGGCTTCGAGCTGGAAGCCACGCGCATCGGTCGTCTGATGCGCGACAGTTATGCGCTGGGTTTCGTCGACGTTGGCGGCTGGGATACGCACGTGAATCAGGGGGCCGCGCAGGGCACGCTGGCGGGCAATCTGAAGAACCTGGCCCGCGGGCTCGGCGCCTACGCCGCGGCGCTCGGACCCGCGTGGCAGGACACCGTGGTGGTGGTGGTTTCGGAATTCGGCCGCACCTTCCGTGAGAACGGCAATGCCGGCACGGATCACGGTCATGGCTCGGTGTACTGGGTGCTGGGCGGTGCCGTACGCGGCGGGCGGGTGGCGGGGGAAGGCCAGGCGCTGAGCGCCGCCACCCTGTTCGAGGGACGCGACTATCCGGTCCTGAACGAATATCGCAGCCTGCTGGGCGGGCTTTTCGGCCGGCTGTGGGGACTCTCCCCGCAGCAGCTCGAGGCGGTCTTCCCGGCAGCGGTGCCGCGGGATCTGGGGCTGGCCTGAGGCTTCGCCCGGTCGGCAAGAGGCCTGGGCGCCGTCAGGTCAGCTTCAGTGCCGCGAACAAGGCTCCCATGCCGAGAAACAGCATCGTGCCAAGGCGTACGGTCAGCGAGGAGCGCAGCAGCTCGATTTCCAGTCGCAGCGATGTCTCGACGGAATCGATTTTCTGGTGCAGCGAGTCGCGGAAGGCTGCAATTTCCTGCCGCAGCAACAGCTGGGTGGCGGCCAGGTCGGCTTTCGTGGCGAGCACTGTCGTCATTTCCTGCTCCATCGCGGTTACCACCGCCCGGGCCCGGTCCGTGGGGACATTGATGCTGACCAGTGCATCGTACAACGTGTACAGAGCGTTCATGCAAGCCCCCTGGGGCGATCCGGTTGAAGGTGGCGCGCTGCGCCACGGCTTTCAGTAATCCGTCCCCTTGATTTCCGGGTCGCGGGGCCGCAGATCGGCGCTATCCGGGCCGCAAGAGCCCAACGAGGTCGATACCGATGCGGATGGACAAACTGACGAGCCGTTTCCAGGCGGCCCTGGCCGATGCGCAGTCGCTGGCCGTGGGCCGCGACCACCAGTTCATTGAACCTGCCCACCTGCTGCTGGCGTTGCTCGACGCGCAGGGTGGCACGGTGCGTCCGCTGCTGATCAAGGCCGGTGCCGACGTCACCCGGTTGCGCGGCGATCTCAATGGCGTGCTCGATCGCATCGCCCGGGTGGAAGGCACCCCGGGCGACGTGCATGTTTCCAACGAGCTGGGTCGTCTGCTGAACCTCACCGACAAGCTGGCGCAGCAGCGCGGCGATCAGTACATCTCCAGCGAGCTGTTCGTGCTGGCGGCGCTGGAGGACAAGGGCGCGCTGGGCAAGGCGCTGAAGGACGCGCGCGTGCACAAGGCCGCCATCGAGAAGGCCATCGACGAAGTGCGCGGTGGCGAGAAGGTCGACGACCCGGCCGCCGAGGAACAGCGCCAGGCGCTGGACAAGTACACCGTGGATCTCACCGCGCGCGCCGCCAGCGGCAAGCTCGATCCGGTCATCGGTCGTGATGACGAGATCCGCCGTGCCATCCAGGTGCTGCAGCGGCGCACCAAGAACAACCCGGTGCTGATCGGCGAGCCGGGCGTGGGCAAGACCGCGATTGTCGAAGGCCTGGCCCAGCGCATCATCAACGGTGAAGTGCCGGAAGGTCTGAAGAACAAGCGCATCCTGGCGCTGGACATGGGCGCGCTGATCGCCGGCGCGAAGTTCCGCGGCGAGTTCGAGGAGCGGCTCAAGGCCGTGCTCAACGACCTCGCCAAGCAGGAGGGCCAGGTGGTCCTGTTCATCGACGAGCTGCACACCATGGTCGGTGCCGGCAAGGCCGAAGGCGCGATGGACGCCGGCAACATGCTCAAGCCCGCGCTGGCACGCGGCGAACTGCATTGCGTCGGCGCGACGACGCTCGACGAATACCGCAAGTACATCGAGAAGGACGCCGCGCTCGAGCGACGCTTCCAGAAGGTGCTGGTGGACGAACCCTCGGTGGAGGACACCATCGCCATCCTGCGCGGGCTGCAGGAGCGCTACGAGATCCACCACAAGGTGGAGATCACCGACCCGGCCATCGTCGCGGCAGCCACGCTGTCGCATCGCTACATCGCTGATCGCCAGCTGCCCGACAAGGCTATCGATCTGATCGATGAGGCGGCGGCACGCATCCGCATGGAGATCGATTCCAAGCCCGAGGTGCTCGATCGGCTCGAACGGCGCATCATCCAGCTGAAGATCGAGCAGGAAGCGCTCAAGAAGGAAGAGGATGACGCGTCGAAGAAACGCCTCGCCACACTGCGCGAGACGCTCTCGGGCCTGGAGAAGGAATACGCCGATCTCGAGGAGATCTGGAAGAGCGAGAAGGCGCAGCTGCAGGGTGCCGCGCAGTTCAAGGAAGAGCTCGAGAAAGTAAAACTGGAGATGGAGAGCGCGCGCCGCAGGGGCGATCTGGGCGAGGTGGCCAAGCTGCAGTACGGCAAGCTGCCCGAGATCGAGAAGAAGCTGGCGCTGGCGCAGGCGGCCGAGAAGAACGAGACCCAGCTGGTGCGCAACAGCGTGACCGAGGAGGAGATCGCGGAAGTGGTCTCCAAGTGGACCGGCATTCCCGTCGCCAAGATGCTCGAGGGCGAGAAGGAGAAGCTGCTGCGCATGGAAGAGGCGCTGGGCAGGCGCGTGGTCGGCCAGGAAGAGGCCGTGCGCATCGTCTCCAATGCCATCCGCCGCTCGCGCGCGGGCCTCTCCGACCCGCGCCGGCCCAATGGTTCGTTCCTGTTTCTCGGCCCCACCGGCGTGGGCAAGACCGAGCTGTGCAAGGCGCTGGCCGAATTCCTGTTCGACACCGAAGAGGCCATGGTGCGCATCGACATGAGCGAGTTCATGGAGAAGCATTCCGTGGCGCGGCTCATCGGTGCGCCGCCGGGCTACGTGGGCTACGAAGAGGGCGGCTATCTCACCGAGGCGGTGCGTCGGCGCCCGTACGCGGTGATCCTGCTCGACGAGGTCGAGAAGGCGCATCCGGATGTGTTCAACGTGCTGCTGCAGGTGCTGGATGACGGTCGCCTGACCGATGGGCAGGGCCGCACCGTGGATTTCAGGAACGCCGTCATCATTATGACCTCGAACCTGGGTTCGAATGTCATCCAGGAGATGGCCGGCGAAGGCAACTACGCGCGCATGAAGAGCGCGGTGATGGAGATCGTGCAGGGGCACTTCCGTCCCGAGTTCATCAACCGCGTCGACGACATCGTGGTGTTCCATCCGCTGGGCAGCGCGCAGATCCGCGCCATCGTCGACATCCAGCTCGGCAGCCTGCGGCGCCGGCTGCTGGAGCGCGACATGGAGCTGGTGCTGGACGATGGCGCCAGCGAGCTGATCAGCGCGGCCGGCTTCGATCCGGTGTACGGGGCGCGGCCGCTGAAGCGCGCCATCCAGCAGCAGATCGAGAATCCGCTGGCCCAGCGCATCCTGTCCGGCGCTTTCGGGCCGGGCGATCGTATCCGGGCCACGGTGCACGATGGGGCGCTGGCTTTCGGGAAATCGGCCTGAACTGACCCTATAATCCGGGATTGAAGGGCGCCGTGGGCGCCTTCCTTCCCGGATCCACTACTTCATGCCGTTTTACGAATATCAGTGTGCACATTGCGGCCACCATCTGGAGGCCATGCAGAAGATCAGCGACGCCCCGCTGAAGAAATGCCCGGAATGCGGCAAGAGCCAGCTCAAGCGGCTGATCTCCGCGCCCGTGTTCCGCCTGAAGGGCTCGGGCTGGTACGAAACCGACTTCAAGGGCGACAAGGACAACAAGCGCAACCTGCACGGGGCGGATGATGCGGCGCCCGCCACGGGCGGCGACACGTCCGACAGCGGCGGCAGCGCGAAAGCGGATACCAGCACCGACGCCAAGCCTGCCCAAAGCAAGGACGCGGACGGCAAGGCCAGTGCGGCCAGTGCGGCCAGACCGGCCACCTCCAAGGGCAAGTCCGGCGCCAGCAAGGGCGCCGCCGCTGGCAAGGGCACGGTGGCCGGCAAACTGCGCAAGAGTGCGGCCAGACCCTCCCGCGCCAAGCCGGCCCGCAAGAAATGAAGCGCAGCGAGATTGCCAAGGCGCGCCTGCTGCGCGGACTGCGCCGCTACCTGATGTCGGGGCTGCTGTTCTGGCTGCCCATCCTGGCCGTGGTGCTGGTGGTGCGCTTCATCGTGCAGCTCATGGACCAGACGCTGCTGTTGCTGCCGCCTCAATGGCAGCCGGAGCGGCTGTTCGGTTTCAGCATTCCCGGTGCCGGCGCCGTCATGGCCGTGGTGATCCTGCTGGTCACCGGCATCCTGGTCAGCAATTTCCTCGGTCGCCTGCTGGTGGGTGTGTGGGAGGAGCTGCTGAACCGTATCCCGTTCGTGCGCGCCGTATATGGCGGCGTGAAGAGTTTCTCCGAAACGCTGCTGTCGAATTCCGGCAACTCCTTCAAGAAGGTGCTGCTGGTGGAGTATCCGCGCGCCGGCGCCTGGAGCGTGGGCTTCCAGACCGCGCAGGACATTCCCGAGATCACCGCGCGCACCGGTGAGCCGCAGGTGTGCGTGTTCATTCCCACCACGCCCAACCCCACCTCGGGCTTCATCATCATGGTGCCGCATGCGCAGGTCATCGAGCTGAACATGAGCGTGGATGCCGCGATGAAGATGATCGTCACGCTGGGCGTGGTGGCGCCGCCAGAAGTGGTCGACGCCGCGCACGCCTCATCCACACACACGCATTCCAGAGGCGGCTGAGTTCCCCGTGCGCGTCTCGCCGCAGCGTGTGAGCGAGATCGGCGAGCGCGAGCGGGCTGCCTTTGCCGCTGCGCGGCCGCGTTCACGGCAGCTGGCGCAGCAATCCGCTGCGCACTGGCTGTCGGGCGTGCCCCTGCACTGGATGCAGGACTGGCCGTCGCCCTTTCCGCTGTTCATCCGTGAGGCGCGCGGTGCGGTGCTCACTGACGTGGACGAGCATCGTTACCTGGATTTCTGCCTGGGTGATACCGGCGCCATGTTCGGCCACAGTCCCGAACCGGTGGCGCGCGCCATCGCGGCGCAGGCCACCCGCGGCCTGACCGCCATGCTGCCGGGCGAGCGCGTGGCGCGGGTCGGCGAGCGGCTGGCCGCGCTGTTCGGCCTGCCGTTCTGGCAGATCACGCAGACCGCCACGGACGCCAATCGCGCGCTGCTGCGCTATGCGCGCGCCATCACCGGGCGGCAGCGCATCCTGGTGTTCAACGGCAGTTATCACGGCAGCGTGGATGAAACCCTGGTGCGCTTGGCCGGCAGCCGCAGCATTCCGCGTCCCGGCCTGATCGGCGCTGCGTTCGCCGTGCACGAGCACAGCAGCGTGGTGGAGTTCAACGATGTGCCGGCCCTGCAGGCGGCTTTGGCTGCTGGCGACATCGCCTGTGTGCTGGCCGAGCCGGTGATGACCAATGCCGGCATGGTGTTGCCCGACCCGGGTTTTCATGCCGAACTGCGCGCGCTGACGCGCCGCTGCGGCACGCTGCTGGCCATCGACGAAACGCACACGCTCTCCAGTGGTTTGGGCGGCTACACGCGCGGGCAGGGTCTGGCGCCGGACTTCTTCATCTGCGGCAAGGCCATTGCCGGCGGGCTGCCCTGCGCGGTGTTCGGTTTCACCGCGGAGGTGGAGGCGCGCATCCGCGCCCTGCTGGATGCGCGTGGTGGCGGCCATTCGGGCATGGGCACCACGCTGGCCGCCAATCTGCTCAGTCTCGCCGCGCTGGAAGCCACGCTCGCGGAAGTGATGAGCGCGGCCAGCTATGCGGCCATGGAGGCGCGCGCGATCGAGCTGGAGCATGGTCTGCGCGAGCTGATCCTGCGGCGGCAGCTGCCGTGGCAGGTGTCGCGCGTGGGCGCGCGCTGCGAGTTTGGCTTCACGGCCACGCCGCCGCGCAATGGCAGCGAGTCGCTGGCGGCCATGCAGCCGGAGCTCGAGGCGCTGCTGCATCTGTACCTGCTCAACCGCGGTGTGCTGCTCACGCCCTTCCACAACATGATGCTGTGTTCGCCGGTCACGCCCGGCGGCGCCGTGGGGCGTCTGCTGAGCGCACTGGAAGCCGCAGTGCAGGAGCTGCAGGCATGAGCGACAGGAGCGCTGCGCGCGAGCGCGAGCAAGCTGCGGACGAGCTGCGCCGTTTTCTCGCCAGCCACCCGGACATCGACGCGGTGCAGATCTTCCTGACCGATCTGGCCGGTGTGGCGCGCGGCAAGAACATCCGCCGCTCCGAGCTCGAGGCGCTGTATGGCCCGGGTCGCAATGTCGCGGGCACCATCCTTGGCCTCGACATCACCGGTGAGGATGTGGAGGGCACCGGTCTGGTATGGGAGAGCGGTGACGCCGATCTGCTGTGCCGCCCGGTGCCGGGAACGCTGTTGCCTGCGCCATGGCTGGCCGCATCCAGCGCGCAGCTGATGCTGTCCATGTACCAGCTCGACGGTACGCCCGCACCCGCCGATCCGCGCCATGCGCTGGCGAGCGCTGTGCAGCGATTGCAGCAACGCGGCCTGCATCCCGTCATGGCCTGCGAGATCGAGTTCTACCTGCTGCGCGAGGACGCCCAGGGCAGTCTGCAGCCCGCCGGCGGTGGTCGTGCCTCCGAGCGCGGCAAGATCGAGGCCTACAGCCTCACGCGGCTGGATGATCTGGCGCCGCTGTTCAACGACCTGTACGCCGCCGCGCAGCTGCAGCAGCTGCCGGCCGGGACGCTGATGTCCGAGTACGCGCCCGGTCAGTTCGAGGTCACGCTGCAGCATCGCGTCGATGTGCTGCGCGCCGTGGATGAGGCCGTGCTGTGGAAGCGGCTGGTGCGCGGCGTGGCGGCGAAGCATGGCTGCATCGCCACCTTCATGGCCAAGCCTTTCGCCGGGCGCGCCGGCAGCGGCCTGCATCTGCACCTGAGCCTGAACGATGCCGCCGGCCAGAACCTGTGTGCGGCCGAGGATCCGGCCGGCAGTGCGCTGCTGCGCCAGGCCATCGCCGGCATGCAGCAGACCATGGCCGAGAGCCTGGTCATCTTCGCGCCCAACGGCAATTCCTACCGTCGCTTCCAGAGCAACAGCTACGCCCCGGTTGCGCCCACCTGGGGTGTGAACAATCGCAGTGTGTCGCTGCGTATTCCGGCCGGGCCACCTGCCTCGCGGCATGTGGAACATCGCGTGGCCGGTGCCGATGCCAATCTGTACCTGGCCGCGGCCGTGGTGCTGTCGGCCGCCGAATTTGGTATCCGGGCGCAGCTCGATCCGGGCGAGCCGGTCAGCGGCAATGGCTACGCCCAGGCCGCTGGGGAGCGCGCGCTGCCGGCCACCTGGCAGGAGGCCCTGCAGCGCGCGCGCGTTTCAACCTTCCTGCGCGAGGCCCTCGGCGAGCGAACCCTGGCGATGTTCCTGGCCGTCAAGGAACAGGAGTGCCGCAAGTTCTCGGCCCAGGTGACCGAGCTCGATTACGCCTGGTACCTGCGCGCCTGAGCACCGCATCACGGGAGGTCGCGATCCAGGCCCGTGAACACCACCGAGTTGGAGTTGGTGGCCACGTGCAGATCCCAGTGATCGACGACCTTGCCGTTCTTGATGCGCAGGACCATCACCAGCTCGCGCGGGCCGGCGCCGTCGCCGCTGCCCGGGTTGCCCTGCGGTGGGCCACCGCCCGGGCCAGCGGGCGCGCCACCCGGGACTGCACCATTGGGGGCCGCACCGGCCGGAGGAACACCGCCGCCCGAACGCGTGGCGGCAATGTGCACGAACACCAGATTGCCCTGCGCGATGATCTGCTTGATGTCGAAATGCGCGCCGGTGCCGACGTTGGCCTCGGATGCCTTCTCTTCTTCATAGGTGCGGTTCACGGTGCCGGTGTTGGCGCCATTGACCGCGTGGTTCATGTAGCCCTTGCGCGCCACATAGGTGTCCCAGGCCTCCGACTGCTTGTGCTGGTTGAACCACAGGTCGATGAAGTTGTAGGCCAGCTTGCCGTTTTCCGTCTTGAGCCCGACCAGATTGCCGTTGGGGTCGGCTTTGGCGGCCGCGATGTCTGCCGGGGTTTGCGCCGCCTGTGCCGCGGTCGCGGCCAGAGTGCCCAGCGTTGCGGCGCAGAGCCATGATTTGATGCTCACGTCATGTCCTCCAAAGGTGTCGATGAAATATTTTTCCGCGCAATGGCAGCCCCCCCCATGGTTCCCCCCAGTTGAGTCATGGCGCGCACGGCAGTGTCGCATGGGAGCGAATCGGCGGCTGTCCTGAAACGTCAAGGTGATCGGGACCGGAAGTGCGCTGTCGATTCGGGTCGATCTGATGTCCATTTATTGCGCGCCCGAACTGCTGTGAGTGTCGTGAGTCTCACGGCACATGAAGTCCTGCAAATCATTGATGATGGGCGCCGCAGTGCTGGCATGGCTCAGTGCCTGTGGCGGAGGCGGGGACGCCACCACCGGCGGTAGTTCCACCTCCTCGGGCAGCAGCTCCAGCGGTGCGGGCAGTTCCAGCAGCTCCAGCAGCTCCGGCAGTTCCAGTAGCTCCGGCAGTTCCAGCGGTTCCAGTTCCAGTTCGGGCAGCGCCACAGCCTGCACGTACACGGCGCTGACCACCATTACCACCGGTTCGCGCACGGCCTCCGTGGCCGCTGCCGACCTGAATCTCGACGGCTGGCCGGATCTGGTGGCCGCCAATCAGGGTGAGGCCACGCTCAGTGTGGCGCTGGCCAGCGGCAGCGGTGCTTTCCACAGCGCCACCAGCTACGCGGTCAGCACCGCCGGTCCCTACGATGTGGCGGTGGGTGATTTCAATGGCGACGGCTATCCCGACCTGGCCAGCGCCAATTTCGGCGCCAGCAGCGGCGCGCCCTATGGCACCACCGTCAGCGTGCTGCTGAACCAGGGCAATGGCAGTTTCGCCAGCTACACGGACTACACCGTGTCGGCCACCAGCACCGACAAGGTGCGCGCCATCGCCACGGGCGATCTCAACGGCGACGGCTACCTGGATCTGGTCGCGGCCACGCAGAGCGGCACGCTGGCCGTGCTGCTGGGCAAGGGCGATGGGACCTTCCAGAGCTACACCAGCTACAGCGTCGGCAGTGCCGCGCACGGCGTGGTACTGGCGGATTTCAACCAGGACGGTCATCTCGATGCGGCCGTGGCCAGCAACAGCAGCGCCGGCAAGGTGTACGTGCTGCTGGGCAAGGGCGATGGCACTTTCGGGACGGCCACCAGCTACAGCACCGGTTCGGGCACCTTTGCCTTGGCGGCCGGGGATTTCAACGGCGACGGGTATCCCGATCTGGTGACCGCCAACGCCACTGCCGGCACGCTCAGCGTGCTGCTCAATGCCGGCGCCACCTCGCCGGGTACGTTCGGCGGCAACACCGATCTGACCACGGCCAGCGATCCGGTGGCCGTCACCGTGGCCGACCTGAACAGTGACGGCACGCCGGACATCCTGGTCTCGACCAATTCCGGCGGGGTGACCGACCTGTTCTTCGGCGTGGGCGACGGCACTTTCGGCAGCGCCCAGGCCCTGGCCACCGGCAGCGGCTCCTACCACAGCGCCGTGGCCGATTTCGACGGTGACGGCACCCCCGATATCGCCAGTGCCAGCACCAGCGGCGCACTCAGCCTGTACAAGGGCAGCTGCAGCAACTGACGGCCCTCCTTTGCGGTGGCCCGGGTGGCGGGTCCGGAGCGGTTGGCAGGGTCGTTTCCCGCCGGGCCGGCGCTCGGTTGCTGGTAGCGCCCGGGGTCCGTAATATCGCGCGCCTTATGCGTACTCATTACTGCGGACAGGTCAACGATTCCCTTGCCGGCCAGAGCGTTACGGTGGCGGGTTGGGTGCACCGGCGGCGCGACCACGGCGGCGTGATTTTCGTCGACCTGCGCGACCGCGAGGGGCTGCTCCAGATTGTGTTCAATCCGGAGGCCAAGGTCCTGTTCGAGACCGCCGAGAAGCTGCGCAACGAGTTCGTGGTGCGGATCTCCGGCACGGTGCGCGCGCGCCCCACCGGCACGGTGAACGCCAATCTGGCTTCGGGTGCCGTGGAGCTGGTGGCCACCGAAGTGGAGCTGCTGAATCGCGCCGATCCGCTGCCGTTCCAGCTCGATGAGCATGTCGGTGAGGAAGCGCGCCTCAAGTACCGCTACATCGACCTGCGCCGCGAGCTGATGAGCCAGCGTCTGCGCCAGCGCCACCAGATCACGCGCGCCATGCGCGGTTACCTGGATGCGCAGGGCTTCATCGACATCGAAACGCCGATGCTGACCAAGGCCACGCCGGAAGGTGCGCGTGACTACCTGGTGCCGAGCCGTACGCACGAGGGCAAGTTCTTCGCGCTGCCGCAGTCGCCGCAGATCTTCAAGCAGCTGCTGATGGTGTCGGGCTTCGATCGCTACTACCAGATCGTCAAGTGTTTCCGCGACGAGGATCTGCGCGCCGATCGCCAGCCGGAATTCACCCAGCTCGATATCGAGACCTCGTTCCTGTCGCAGGAACAGATCATCCAGATGATGGAGGGCCTGGCGCGCCATCTGTTCCGCGAAGTGCTGCAGGTGGAATTGCCGAACCCGTTCCCGCGCATGACCTACGCCGAAGCCATGCGCCGCTATGCCTCGGACAAGCCGGACCTGCGCGTGTCGCTGGAGCTGGTGGACGTGGCCGATCTGGTCGCGGGCTGCGACTTCAAGGTGTTCGCAGCGCCGGCCAAAGACCCCAACGGTCGCGTGGCGGCATTGCGCGTGCCAGGTGGCAGTCAACTCGCCCGTTCGCAGATCGACGAGTACACCGCCTTCGTGGCGCGCTACGGCGCCCGGGGCCTGGCGTACATCAAGGTCAACGAGACCGCGAAGGGCCGCGACGGCCTGCAGTCGCCCATCGTGAAGTTCCTGGATGATGCGGCCGTGGCCGGCATCCTCACGCGCACCGGCGCGCGGGATGGCGATCTGATCTTCTTCGGCGCCGATCGCGCCAAGGTGGTCAACGACGCTCTCGGCGCGCTGCGCCTGAAGGTGGCGCAGGACCTGAAGCTGGTTGGGATCGGTTGGCAGCCGCTGTGGGTGGTGGACTTCCCGATGTTCGAGTACGACGAGGAAGCAAAACGCTGGATGGCCATGCACCATCCGTTCACCTCGCCGAAGAACCTCGATCCGCAAGGGCTGAAGGCCGATCCGGGCGCGGCGCTGGCACAGGCCTACGACATGGTGCTGAACGGTTCGGAGATCGGGGGCGGTTCGGTGCGTATCTTCCGTCAGGAGCTGCAGTCCACGGTGTTCGAGATGCTGGGCATCGACGCCGAGGAGGCGCAACTGAAGTTCGGCTTCCTGCTCGATGCGCTGCGCTTCGGCGCGCCTCCGCATGGTGGCATCGCCTTCGGTCTGGATCGCCTCGCCATGCTGATGGCTGGTGCCGAGAGCATCCGCGACGTCATCGCCTTCCCGAAGACGCAGACCGCGGCCTGCCCGCTGACCGATGCGCCGACGCAAGTCGGCGAGCAGCAGCTGCGCGAGCTGCATATCCGGGTGCGTACGCCGCCGCCTGCGGGTTGATGAGCTCCGCCAGCGGATGAACTCAGCGCCGCCGGAATCCGCCACAGCCGTCGTCTACGTGCACGGCCTGTGGCTCTCGGGCCATGAGGCGTTCATGTTGCGGCGGCGCCTGCAGACGGAACGCCACTACCAGTGGCACAACTTCGCCTACCGCACGGTGCATATAGCGCTGGACCAGATCGCCGATGCGCTCAATGACAGCATCGCGGCGCTGTCGGCGCCCACCGTCCATCTGATCGGCCACAGCCTGGGTGGCCTGGTGATCCTGCGCTGCCTGCAACGCCATCCGCGCCAGCCGCCCGGTCGCGTGGTGTTCCTCGGTACCCCGGCGGTGGCCAGCCGCGCCGCCAACGGCGTGGCGCGCTTCCGGGTCGGTCGCGCCCTGCTGGGGCAGGCGGCCGTGGAAGGGCTGCTGTATGGCCATGAGCGGCGCTGGGCGCATGCGCACGAGCTGGGCATCATCGCCGGCAGTCAGCCGCTGGGGCTGGGGCGGGCGGTGGCGGAGTTCACCGAGCCCAACGACGGCGTGGTGGCCGTCACCGAGACCCGGCTGCCCGGCGCCACGCTGCACCGGCTGCTGCCGGTGAGCCACACCGGCATGCTGCTGTCGGCGCGCGTGGCCCACGAAGTGGGCAATTTTCTGGAACAGGGCCGTTTCGACGCGGGATAATCCGCGTCATGAGCGAACCCACTTCTACCGCCAGCGGCTTTCGTCCCGGCCCCTGGCTGCGGCTGCATCGCCGCGCCCTGATCGTCATCGCCACCCTGATCGCGCTGTACGCGCTGGCCGGCACGCTGCTGTTGCCGCGGCTGCTGCGCAATGCCGCCACCGATTACGTCGATCAGCAGCTGCATCGCAAGCTCAGCCTGGGGCAGGTGAGCTTCAATCCCTTCACGCTGACGCTGAATATCCGCGATGCCTCGCTCAGCGAGGCCGATGGCACGCCGGTGCTGGGTTTTGGCCTGCTGCGCGTGAATCTGGAGATGTGGGGTTCGCTGTTCCACTGGGCCTGTGACTTCAAGGAAATCCACCTCGAGGCGCCGCAGGTCAACGCCATCCTCGCGGCGGACGGCAAGCTCAATCTGGCGCAACTGGCGCCGCCCAGCACGGAAGCTGTGCCGCCAGCTACTGCTGCGGAGTCATCGGTGCCGGCAATCCGCATCGGCAGCTTCACGGTGCAGGAAGGCCGCGCCAGCATCGAGGATCGCACCCGTCCCAAGCCCTTCGCCGCGACGCTGGCGCCGATCACCTTCGCGCTGCAGGACTTCCGCACGGCTGCCGGTCATCAGAACGCCTACCAGTTCTCGGGTACGACACTGGCCGGTGAGAAGCTGGCCTGGTCAGGCGAGTTCACCGTGCAGCCGCTGGGTTCCAATGGTCGCTTCGAGATCGGTGGCCTGAAGGCCACGACCATCGCCTCGTGGCTGCAGGACGCGCTGCCGTTCCAGCTGCCTTCCGGCGCGCTGGATGTGGCGGGTGAATACAAGCTGGCGCTGGGCGGTGAGCTGGGTCTGACGCTGGAACTGCCGACGCTGAACTTCCGCGACGTGAGCATTGCGCCGCGCGCCGCGGCGGCCGATGCCTTGCCCTGGGTGAAGGTGCCGGAACTGAGTGTGGCCAACACCCGCGTGTCGCTGGGCGATCATGCGGTGCAGATCCAGCAGGTCAGCGTGCGCGGCGCGAGCGTCGTGGCGCAGCGCGAGGCGGATGGCAGTTTCAATCTGCAGCGTCTGCTGGGTGCGCCGAACCCAACTGCTGCCGCTGCGACTTCCGCAACGGCAGCTCCTGGGGCTGCAGCGCAGGCCACACCGCCGGCTGCCGCAGCCGGCGCCGATGCCGCCTGGCGCATCGCTGTGCAGGACGTGGAGCTGAGCGACGCCAGTGTCGATTTCACCGACCAGACCACCAAACCAGCCGCGCATCTGGTACTGGCGCCGGTCAGTGTCTCGGCGCAGGACTATCAGAGCAATGCGCCCGCGCAGGCGCTGCGCGTGGCCGCGAAGGTGGGCATCGACAAGGGCAGCGTGGGCGCCGAAGGTACGCTGCAGCTCGAGCCGCTCACGGCGGATGTGAAGCTGCGCGTCGATGCGCTGGATCTGCGCGCCTTGCAGCCCTATGTGGCGCAGAACACCAGCATGACGCTGCGCTCGGGTGTGCTCGGCACGCAGCTGCAGATCCAGTACGCGGCCGAAGCCGGCAAGGGCGCGCAGAAGTCCGTACCGCAATTGCGCGCGCGCGGCGAGCTGCAGCTCGCCAATCTGTCCACGCGTGACACAGCCCTCAACCAGGATCTGCTCAGCTGGCAGGCGCTGCTGGTGCGTGGCATCGACTGGCAGATGGCGCCGGATCGCTGGAGCATCGATCAGATCCGGCTGCGCAAACCCTATGCGCGCGTGGCGATCGCACCCAACGGCAGCCTGAACGTGAAGCGCGCGCTGCTGGCGCCGGGCGAGGTCGAGGCGCCGCCAGCGGCCGGGGCAGCCGACGAGGATTCGCCGCAAGCGCAGGCTGCCGCGGACGCCGCAGTGGATGCGGCGGCGGCTCCCGACAGTGGTGCGACCACGCAAGCGGCGCGCGCCGAGGATGCGGCCGCACAGAACGCGGCCGCCACCGCTGCGGGTGGCAAGGCAGCCGCCAAGCCGCCCGCGACGCCGGCGCGCATCCGCGAGATTCTCATCGAAGAGGGCTCGGCGAATTTCTCCGACTACTCGCTGACTCCGAATTTCTCCACCAGCGTCTACAGCCTGAAAGGGCGCATCGCGGGGCTGTCTTCCGATCCGGCCTCGCGTGCCCAGGTACAGCTCGATGGCAGTGTGGACAAGTACGCGCCGGTGTCGATCAGCGGCACGCTGAACCTGCTCTCCGCCGTCAGCTACACCGACATCACGCTGAAGTTCGCCAACATGGACCTGACGACCTTCAACCCGTATTCGGGCAAGTTCGCCGGCTACAACATCGAACGCGGCAAACTGACCACGGAGCTGCGCTACCAGCTCGATGACCGCAAGCTCAATGCCCAGCACCACGTGGTGCTCGACCAGCTGGAGTTCGGTGCGGCCACCGAGAGCAAGGATGCCGTGCCGCTGCCCATCAAGCTGGCGGTGGCGCTGCTGAAGGATCGCAATGGCGTCATCGACATCAACCTGCCGGTGAGCGGCAGCATCGACGATCCGAAGTTCCGCATCGCGCCCATCGTCTGGAAGGCGGTGCGCGGCCTGCTGCGCAAGATCGTCACGGCGCCGTTCGCCCTGCTGGGCTCGCTGTTCGGCGGCGGTGAGGAATTGCAGTACGTCGATTTCACGCCCGGCTCCAGCCTGCTGAGCACGGAACAGGCAGCCAAGCTCGACAAGCTCTCCAAGGCGCTGACCGAGCGACCGCAACTCAAACTCGACGTGCCGCTGGGCGCTGCGGACGCGCGCGATGATGCGGCGCTGGCGCAGAGCGCCTTCGACGCCGCGTTGGCGCCGGTGCTCGCTGCAGCCACGGCCAAGCCTGCCGGCGGCAACGCTGATCCGGCCGCTGTGCGGCTCAATGCGTTGACCACGCTGTACACCACGAACACGGGTGCTGCGCCGGTGTGGACCGACAATCTGGCGGCGCCGGAGAAGAGCAAGATCTTGCCGCCCGAACTGATCGCCGCACGCAGTGACTGGCTGCAGCAGCAGTTGCTCGCGAAATACGCTCCCGCTGCGGGCGAGCGCGATGCGCTGGCGCGGGCCCGCGCCGAGGGCGTGCGCACCCTGCTGGTGGAGCAGGGCGGGATCGATGCCGAGCGTATCTTCCTCGCCGCGCGTGCCCCGGAAGGCAAGCCGCCGGAGAATGCCGTGCGCATGGAGCTGAAGCTGCAGTAGCCATGCGCCGCCGGGCCGCTTTCTTCGGGGCTGGTCAATGATCACGCCGCCGGGTGCGTGGTGCGCGCCAGGGCTGCGCGGGCGCGGCGACAGTTCAAGCGGCCCTAGCTGTGTGCCGGCATGGCCCGTGCCGTTCGCTCTTGCGGCTCATCGTGTGGCTGCAGCGGAGGGCGTAGCGGTTGTGGTGGCCGGGCCGGTGATCTTCTGCAGACCCGCTGCCGCGCAGGCCTCGTCATTCTCGCTGCCGCGCGCACCGCCAACGCCGATGGCACCGATCTGTTCGCCGCCAATGACGATGGGTAGCCCACCGGCGCGCACGTTGAAGTTGCTGCTGGCGGCAATCTGCGCGGCGAACTCCGTGTCACTCTTGACGCGTTCAGCCAATTGACTGGTCGGTGCGCGGAATTGCAGCGCCGTCGCGGCTTTGGCGCCGCTGGACTACACGCCGCGCGGTGAGGCGCCGTCCGCCGCCAATACCACCTTCAGCACACCCGCTGCATCCACCACGCTGACGGCGATCTTCTGATCGCGGCTCGCGCACGTCTCGACGGCGACGCGCGCCGCCTCCAGTGCCTGGGCCAGCGGTGGTCCGCGCGCTGCCGGCGCGGCGCTCGGTGTGCCGGCCGGCGCGGCCGCGGGAGTGGCGTTCTGCGCCAGGGCCATCGTGGTGAACCATGGCAGAACGGCCAGCAAGGCGATGCGCGGATACATGCAGGTACTCCCTCAAGTGATGTGAGCGTGGACTTGAGCAATTCGCATGCCGCCGCTGGGCAAGTCATGCGGCTGCAGTGCAGGCGCGCCGCGGGCATCGTCGGCTGCTGCGAAGTCAGCAGAAAACCGTGGCGACTGCTGCGCAGTCAACACCCTGATAACGCGCGTCGCTGCAAAAGAGCCGCGTAAATGCGTATGGCACATCAGTTGCACGAAGCGCGTGACTACCACATCGAACATTCAAGGGATGGACATGAAAGTCGCCGGCTTCTCCTGCGTGCTGCTGACCTTTGCCCTCGCACCACAAGTTCGTGCCGATGTGGATGCCGTCGATGCCGGCAGCGGTGCCGATACTTCACCCGGCGCTACCATCGAGGAAGTCGTCGTCAGCTCGCGCAATCGCCAGGAGTCCGCGCAGGACGTGCCATTGCCGCTGCTGGTCATCGGCGCGGATACGCTGGAGCGCGAGGACATCAAATCGGTGTGGGACCTGCCGGCCAAGGCGCCCAACCTGCAGTTGAATCCCCCGGGCGAGAATGCCCGCAAGGTCAGCCCTTCGATCCGCGGTCTGGGGCGCGGCGGTGCCAACGACTCGATGGAGCAGAGTGTCGGCGTGATCGTCGACGGCGTAACGCTGTATTACTCGGGCCAGGCCTGGGCCGACTACGTCGATCTGGATCGCATCGAGGTGCTGCGCGGGCCGCAGGGCACACTGATGGGCAAGAACACCACGCTGGGCGCGATCAACATCGTCACCAAGGCGCCAAGCTTCGAGCCGGCCTCCAGCTACGAAATCAGTACTGGCGATCTGAACAAGCTCAGCGGCAAATTCTCCTCCACCGGCAGCTTGATCGACGATGTGCTGGCCTATCGCGGCACCTTCCTGGTCGATCGCGTCAACGGCATCTACACCAATACCTACCAGTCGATGGGGCACTCCAAGGAAACCTGGCGCGAATCCAACAAGATCGCCGGCCGGCTCCAGCTGCTGTGGAAGCCCACCGACACTCTGACCGGGCGTTTCATCGTCGATGATCTGCGTTCCGACGAGCGCGTGAACACCGGCAACGTGCTGGTATCCAATGGCCCGGCCACCTATGCCGACGGCACCGCACGCGCCACCTATACGCCCATCGACTACACGCCCACCGGCAGCTATGCGAACTATGGCTATCTGGGCAAGTTCGCCGAGCGTTCGGCCTGGTTCCATAACGCGGATGGTTCGGTATACCAGCCCGAGCTGGACACCACCGACATCGAGAACTCCGAGGCGCGTCCGCAGATCACCAACCAGCACGGCTTCTCCGGCCAGTTCGACTGGAATCTGGCCGGCTACACGCTGACCTCGATCAGTGCCTATCGCTATCAGGACTTCGACATCAAGAACGGCGGCCAGTACGGCCCGTTCTACATCAGCAACAGCGGCCAGCAGCTATGGAATACCCAGTGGTCGCAGGAGCTGCGGCTGGCCTCGCCAGTTGCGCCAGGCCAGCTGCTCGATTACCAGGTGGGCCTGTACTATCTCAATGCCGAGGTCTACAGCGACGATCCGACCTACTACGGTGAGGATGCCGGGGCCTGGTATGCCAGCAGCGCGCAGTACACCACGCTGATTGCCACCGGCGCCGGCCGCGAGCTGCTGCGCGCCTCGCTCGACGGCATGTACCAGTCCTCGGTGACCGATGCACGTGTACAGAGCCTGGCCGGTTACGGCCAGACCAATCTGCACCTGACCGATCGTGCCACGCTGTCGCTGGGCCTGCGCCAGACGCAGGAGAAGAAACAGAACCGCATCCGGCAGGAACTGGATCGGGCCGGAGAGGATCTGGATGCGCTGGGCGCATCGCTGGGGGCCACTGCCGCCGAAATCGCCGCCGCCGAAGCCATCCGCAGCAAGCAGATCACCACCGCCTTCGACTGGGTGGACGGACACGACATCGATGCGGGGCTGACGGCCTGGAATCTCAGCCCCAGCTACAAGTTGAGCGACGACATCATGCTGTATGCGTCGGCGGGGCAGGGTGTGAAGTCCGGCTTCATCTACTTCCAGCAGCAGACCCAGCCCACTGACAGCGGTTTCGAGACCGACATCAAGCCGGAGAAGTCCTTCGACATCGAGCTGGGCATCAAGACGCTGCTGTGGTCGCGCCGCCTGCAGCTGAACGCCAACCTGTACCGCACGCGCGTGACGGATTACCAGGCCTCATGGATCCGCGAGAATCCCGACGACCCGAGCACCACCATCAGTGGCTGGGGCAATGCCCCCAAGGTGCTGGCCGAGGGTCTGGAGGTGGAGAGCGCGCTGCAGCTGACCAAGGCACTGTCCATCAGCGCCAACGGCGCCTACAACCGCGCCACCTACGAGGCGCAATGGCTGGTGCAGACGCCGGAATCGGCCACCACCACGTACTTCGATGCGCGCGGCAACCAGATCGCCGGCGTGCCGAAGATCACCGCCAACGCCGACATCGAGTATGAACTGCCGCTGTGCGGCCATGCGCTGCGGCTGAACTTCAGCAACGCCTATCGCAGCGGCACCTATCTGAGCGACAACCATGCGGCTTTCACGTATCAGAAGGCCTACAACGTCAGCAACCTCGGCGTGGGTTTCGGCGCGCAGAACCACAAATGGGAGCTGTCGCTGCTGTACAAGAATGTCTTCGACACCGAGTACGCCTATACGAAAAGCACCTGGACTTCCAGTGCCGGCCAGACGCTGACACTGGGCGATCCGCGCGCGCTGACCGTGAGCTTCCGTTCCCGGCTCTGAGCGGGACGGAGTTGTTCACTGTGCGTGGCCAGTGTGTCCAGCCGGGTCGGGGTTCGCGTATCCGCCAACCCCGATTGGCTGGTCTGTCACGACGCAGTGGCGAGAATGGCGTCGATCTCGCCTGCGGTCCGCGACCAGCGCGCCCACTCCCGACGCGTGCCGGCCTGCTGACGCAGCAGCGCGTAGCGATCGCGGTCGACGACCAGGGGAGCGATGACGTCGGCGAGTTCCTCCGCGCTGATGTGCGGTGAAACCAGCAGACCGCCGCCGTCTGCCACCAGCTCGGGCACGCCGCCGACATCGGTGGCCAGGATGGGAATGCCCAGCCACAGAAATTCCAGTGGCGCGATGCCAACCAATTCCGCGCGTGACAGCTGGCACCCCAGATGGACACGGCCTATGGCCCGGATGAACTCCGCCATGTGCGTGCTCTTGCGGATCTCTCCCTGATACTCCACCCCATCCATCGTGCGGATCTCGTCCGGGCAGCGGCCAACGACATGCAGCTTCACCGGCAGATGCCGGCTGCGCAGGATGCGCACTGCTGCCGCCAGCCGGTCCAGGCCCTTGCGCAAGGGATACAGGCCGACGAAGCCCAGTATGAATTCATCGTCCTGGCGCTGCGCTGCCATTTGCGTTCCGGCCAGACTGGCGGGCAGATTGGCTCCCGGCGACACCACCGAGACGCGCTCCGGCGCGATGCCGTAGAACGAGGTCAGTGTCCGGGCTGATCGCCCACTCATGGCGAAGATGTGCCGCGCCCGCGAGTAGTCTTCCTTTTCCTGTTCGATCGCCGCTGCCATCGTGGCCCGGTCGATGCCCGCGACGACGTCGTAGTCCGCGTAGGCGGAGAAGTATTCGTGCAATGTTCCGTCAATATAGAAGTGCGCGCGCAGATCGAAGGCGGCTGCCTGCTGCCAGAATGAGCGGCCAAACATCTGGATGTTGTTGATGATGTCCGTGCCGGCGAGAGTGGCCGCGTGTTTCTTCCAGATGTGTTCGTGAAAGGCCGGCGCGAATTTGAAGCCGTCCTTCTTCTGGCCGCGCAGCAGTTTGCCGAGTTTCCATAGTGCGCCCAGTGCATTCAGCCGGTGATCCGGCCGCAGCGGCGACTGCAGCGTGAAACAGCCTTCGATCTGACCGGCCGCCATGCCGGCCTCTGCGAGGTAGTAGCTGCTGCCGCTGAAGGCGGCATTCAACGTGGTCGCATAGCCGGTGGCGATCAGGCGCGGGCGACGATGGGTAGGCAGATCATCCGTGATGATGGCTTCGGGAAGCCGCCAACGTGCTGTGGCGGGTTCGAATGGCGGCATTGACTCCATTCCTGACTGCGGCGTGCTGCCATTGACTCTAGCATACCGCCTGGCCATCGCCAGTGCGCCCCGCCATCATGCTCCGCGCAGCGACTCGCGCAGGCGATACAGGATGTCCAGCGCAGCGCGCGGCGTGAGCTGATCCGGATCGATCTGCTCCAGCTGCTCGCGCAGGGCCACGGCCGCCGGGTCCACGGCTGGCGCAGGCAGCGGCAGTGCGCTCTGCGCCGCGCGAACACCAGCGCCGCGCGCGGCACTGGCCACTTCGCCATCCGCAAGGTGTTCCGCATCGCGCGCCGCTTCCAGTTCGGACAGATAGCGCTGCGCCTGCGCGACCACGTCGCGCGGCACGCCGGCCAGCCTGGCCACGGCCAGGCCGTAACTGCGATTCGCCGGACCCTCCTTCACCGCATGCAGGAATACCAGCGTGTCGCCATGCTCGGTGGCGTCCAGATGCACGTTGGCGCAGTTGTCCAGCTCTTGCGCCAGCGCGGTCAGTTCGAAGTAATGCGTGGCGAACAGCGTCAGCGCCTGCACGCGTGTGGCCAGATGTCGCGCCACCGCCCAGGCCAGCGACAGGCCGTCGAAGGTGCTGGTGCCGCGGCCGATTTCATCCATCAGCACCAGGCTGTGTTCGCTGGCGTTGTGCAGGATGTTGGCGGTCTCGGTCATCTCCACCATGAAAGTGGAGCGGCCACCGGCCAGATCATCGGCGGCGCCGATGCGGGTGAAGATGCGATCCAGCGGGCCGATCTCGGCGCTCTCGGCTGGCACGAAGCTGCCGATATGTGCCAGCAGCGCGATCAGCGCCACCTGGCGCATGTAGGTGCTCTTGCCGCCCATGTTCGGGCCGGTGATGATCAGCATGCGCCGGGCATCGTGCAGATCCAGGTCGTTCGGCACGAAGGGCGTGTCGATGAAACGCTCGACGATGGGATGTCGCCCGTTGCGGATGTTCAGCACTGGCGCATCGGTGAGCCTGGGTTCCACCCAGCCCTCGCGCGCGGCACTGGCGGCCAGCGCGCACAGCGCATCCAGCGTGGCCAGTGACTGCGCCGTGCTTTGCAGCGGCCCCAGGCGATCGATGAGCTGGGTCAGCAGTTCGTCGAACAGCTGCCGCTCGCGCGCCAGCGATTTTTCGCGCGCGCCCAGCACCCTGTCCTCGAAGCCCTTGAGCTCCGGCGTGATGAAGCGTTCGGCGTTCTTCACCGTCTGGCGGCGCACGTAATCGGCGGGCACGCGCTCGGCCTGCGCGCGCGGGATCTCGATGTAGAAACCCGAGACGCGGTTGTAGCTGAGCTTGAGGCTGGCGATGCCGCTGCGGATGCGCTCGCGGTTCTCCAGCTCCAGCAGGTAGCCGTCGGTGTTGGTGGCGATCTGCCGCAGCTCGTCGAGCTCGGGATCGTAACCGGCGGCGATCACGCCGCCGTCGCGCAGGAAGGTGGCAGGCTCGGCTTCGATGGCCGTTACCAGCAGCTGTTGGGCATCGGCATGATCGCTGCTGTCCGCCAGCAGCTCGCCCAGCAGCGGCGAATCCAGGCCACCGAGCGCAGCGCGCAGCGGCGGCACCGCAGCCAGTGCATTGCGCAGCTGCACCAGATCGCGCGGCCGCGCCGAGCGCAGCGCCACGCGCGCCAGCACGCGCTCGATGTCGCCGACCTCGCGCAGCGCGCTTTGCAGCACCTCGGCATGGTTGTCGGCCGCCAGCGTGGTGAGGGCGTGATAGCGTTGACGCAGCAGCAGGCGCTGGCGCAGCGGCCGCTGCAGCCAGCGGCGCAGTGCACGCGAGCCCATGGCCGTGACGCTGGCGTCGAGCACCGCGAACAGCGTGGCTTCCTCGTGGCCGGACAGCGAGGCATCCAGCTCCAGGTTGCGGCGCGTGGCGGCATCGAGCTGCAACGCCTCGCTGAATTCTTCGACGCGCAGACCGCGGATATGTGGCAGGGCGCTCTTCTGTGTGTCGCGCACGTACTGCAGCAGCGCACCGGCGGCGCACAGCGCGCGCGGCAGCTCGTCCACGCCATAGCCGCGCAGGTCCAGTGTGCCGAGCTGATCGGTCAGCAGCCGCGAGGCGCTGGCCAGCTCGAAGTGCCAGGGTGGCTGGGCGCGCAGCACCATCTCGCCATGCTGCCCGCGCTGGCGTGCGGCATCGGCCTGCTCCTCGCTCATCAGCAGCTCGGCCGGACGCAGGCGCTGCAGCTCCGCGGCCAGCGCGGCCGGGCCGCTGCCTTCCTGCACCGTGAAACGGCCCGAGGAGAGCTCCAGCCAGGCGAGGCCGAAGCGCTCGCCCTCCTGCAGCAGCGCGGCCAGCAGGGTTTCGCGCCGCTGTTCCAGCAGCGCCTCGTCGGTGACCGTACCCGGCGTGACCACGCGCACCACGGCGCGCTCCACCGGTCCCTTGCTTTTGGCCGGATCGCCGATCTGCTCGCAGATGGCCACGGACTCACCGCGCCGGACCAGCTTGGCCAGATAGCCTTCGACGCTGACCACCGGCACGCCACACATCGGAATCGGCTCGCCCGCCGACTGACCACGCTGCGTGAGCGCGATGTCCAGCAGCTGCGCGGCGCGGCGCGCATCGCCGTAGAACATCTCGTAGAAATCGCCCATGCGATAGAACACCAGCACCTCGGGGTACTGCGCCTTGATGCGCAGGTACTGCTGCATCATGGGCGTATGCGTGGGGGCGCCGCTGCCGGCGCCGGAGAATTCCAGCGAACCCTGGGTCACGCGCGCGCTCAGGTCATGCAGAAGAAGTTGAGTTTGTTGCCATCCGGGTCGCGGAAGTAGGCCGCGTAGAAGCCCTCGCCGCGCGGTCCCGGGGCGCCTTCGTCGGTGGCGCCGAGTTCCAGCGCGCGCTTGTACAGCGTGTCCACCATGCCGGGGTTGTCGACCACCAGTGCGACCATGGTGCCGTTGCCGCGCGTGGCGCTCTGGTTGTCGTAGGGCAGCGTGACGCCCAGACCGGCGCGATCCGGATCGGTGGACCAGCCCACGCCGCGACTGCCGGAGTAGACGCGCTTGGCGCCCAGCGGGGTCAGCAGCTCTTCGTAGAAGGCGACGGCGCGGCGCAGGTCATTGGTTCCCAAGGTCACGTATCCGATCATTCAACCTCTCCAGGCCAGTCGCCGCGGCGCTTGCGGGGCGGCCACTCTAGCGCAGGCCCGCGGGCCTTCCAATCGCTACAATGCGCGCCACATGAGCGCTCCGGCAGCCCCCGACGACACGCAATTGCAGGCCCTGGCGGCGCGGGTCGGCGCGCGCCTGCGGGCCACGCAGCGCCGTGTGGTCACGGCCGAATCCTGCACCGGCGGCTGGATCGCCAAGCTGTTCACCGACAGCGCCGGCAGTTCGCAGTGGTTCGAACGCGGCTATGTCACATACTCGAACACTGCGAAGCAGCAGGACCTGCAGGTGCCGGCGGCGCTGCTGCAGGCGCAGGGCGCGGTGAGCCGCGCCGTGGTCGAAGCCATGGTGCGCGGCGCGTGCGTGGTGACGGGCGCGGAGGTGGCCGTGGCGGTCAGCGGCATTGCCGGGCCGGACGGCGGCACGCCGGACAAGCCGGTGGGGACGGTGTGGATTGCGCTGGCGCTGGGCGCGAAGATCGAAGCGCGGCTGCTGCAGGCATCGGGCAGCCGCGATGCCATCCGGCGCGCCAGCGTCGCGACGGCGCTGGGTTGGCTGGAGGAATGGTTGGCATGAGGCGTGAGCCTTTCATCAGTTCGGAGCTGGAAGCGGCCGGCGGCGCGGCGCAGGTGCTGCGGCGCCTGTTTTTCGCGCTGTGGCCGGATGGCGAGCAGCTGCAGCAGCTGCAGGTGGCGCTGGCGCCGCGCATGGCGCAGGTGAGCGGCAATGTCGTGCTGCCCGACGATCTGCACCTGACGCTGCACTTTGCAGGCAATGCCAATCTCGAGACGCTGGAGCAGCTGATGAGCTTCTGCGGCGGCGTCCTGGCGCGCAGTTTCGAGGTGAAGCTGGCGCCGCTGGAGTTGTGGCGCAGTTCGCATGCGCTGGTGCTGGCCGCCACCGGGACGCCGCCGTCGCCGGCACTGGCATTGCAGGCCAGGCTGGCGAGCGAAGCCGGCCGCCTGGGCCTGCTCGGCCCGCAGCCCACGCAGCCCTGGCGCGCGCATGTGACATTGGCGCGCCAGGTGGCCGCCGTGCCCGATCCGCTCGAGCCGCTGCCCGAACCGCTGGTGTGGAAGGTGCGGCGCTTCTGTCTGGCCGAGAGCGTGCTCAGCCAGCCGGCGGGCGTGCCGCGCTATCGCGTGTTGGGGCGCTGGGCGCTGATCTGAGCAACCCCTGCGCCCTGTCCGCTGCCCCTGTCCGCTGCGGTGTTGCCCAGCGCCTGGGCCAGCGCCTGCCGATCCAGCGCGCCCTCCCATCTGGACACCACCAGCGTGGCCACGCAGTTGCCGACCAGGTTCACGAAGGTGAGGGCCTCGGCCAGCAACCGGTGGATGCCCAGCACCAGCGCGATGCTGGCCACGGGCACCGTGCCCAGCGAAGACAGCGTGGCGGCCAGCACCACGAAGGCGGCGCCGGCCACGCCCGCTGCGCCCTTGGAGGACAGCAGCAGCACGGCCAGCAGTGCCAGCTGCTGACCCAGCCCCAGCGGTGTGTTGGTGGCCTGCGCCAGGAACACCGACACCGTGGCCAGATACAGACAAGTGCCATCGAGGTTGAAGGAGTAGCCCGTGGGCACCACCAGGCCGACCACCGATTCCTCGCAGCCGGCGCGCTTCATCTTCTGGATCACGCGCGGCAGCACGGTCTCGGTGGAGGTGGTGGCCGCGACGATCAGGATCTCCTCGCGGAGGTAGCGCAGCAACTGCCACAGGCGCACGCCCGCGATGCGCGCGGCCGCACCCAGCACCACCACGACGAACACGGCGCAGACGGCATAGAAATACAGGATCAGCGTGCCGAGCTGGCGCAGTGAGTCCACGCCGAACTTGCCCACGGTGAAGGCGATGGCGCCGAACGCACCCAGCGGCGCCACCCACATGATCAGCCCGATGATGCGGAAGAACACCTGCGACAGCGCGCCGACCACGTCGAACACCGGCCGGCCGCGCTCACCCAGCAGCGTGAGCGCACTGGCGAACAGCACCGACACCAGCAGGGTCTGCAGCACATCACCGTCCACGAAGGCGCTGGCGAAAGTAGTCGGGATCAGATGCAACAGGAACTCGCTGACGCCCTGTTGCGCGGCCTGCGCCGTATAGGTGGCGATGGCCTGCGTGTCGAGGCTGCGCGCATCGATGTTCATGCCGGCGCCGGGCCGCACCAGGTTCACGCCGATCAGCGCGATCAGCAGCGCCAGTGTGGTGACGATCTCGAAATACACCAGCGCCTTGAGCGCCACGCGCCCGGCGCGGCGCATGTCGTTCATGCCGGCGATGCCATGCACCACCGTGCAGAAGATGATGGGCGCGATGATCATCTTCACCAGTTTCACAAAGCCGTCGCCCAGCGGCTTCATCTGCTGGCCCAGCGACGGCCAGAACACGCCGAGCGCGATGCCCGCGAGCGTGGCGATCAGAACCTGGAACCAGAGTTGCCGGATCAGCTTTTGCATTCGAAGTTGGCGGCGTCGTTGCTATCCCCTGTGCCCTTGTATACCGCCTTTGCCGGCCAGGCGCACAGCGGACGGGTGCGATCGGTCTTGCCGCCGCTGACATGCGCGGCCACGATGCGCGCCGGTGCCTGCCTGCGCTCCACCCAGTCCTGCAGCGCCTGCATGCCATCGAACTGATCCGGGCCCGCGCCGCCGCCGCAATGGCCCACCCCGGGCAGCATGAACAGCCGCGCGAACTGTTGCACGTCACTCAATGCGCTCTTGCTCTTGGCCTGCCTGCCGAAGAAATCCACCACGCTGCGGTAGTACTGGATCGAAGCCAGCGGCGTGATCATCGGATCGGCATAGCCGTGATAGATGATGAGCTTGCCGCCGTGATCGCGGAACGCACGCAGATCCGGATTGGTGGCGTCGAGGATGGCGGCATAGCCGGTTTCGGCCTTGGCCACGTCCTTGTCGAAATCGAACTTGGTGAAGTCGAAGGACGGATCGCGGAACACGGCGTACTGGAAGAAGGCGCTGGCGGCGCCAAAGGGTGTGGCGCCCGTGAACACGCTCCAGCCGCTTTCGCTGCCCGGCACATACGCCGGCCAGATGGCTTCGCCGGTGCGCGGATTGCGCGAACCGGCGTAAATGCGGTTCACCGCCGCCACCTGCGCCGGGTTCAGACATTCATCACCACTCTGGCCGGCCTTGCAGGCCAGGGCGGCCGCGTCGAATTTGCACGCCGCCGGATCGTCGATGACGCCGTCCTTCACACCATCGGCGGCATCGCACTTCTCGATCGCCGCGTTGGTGACCAGCGTGAATTGCGCACGCGACAGCGCGCTGTCCGGCGTGGCGTGCAGCGCCGACCAGGCCCAGATGTGGCCACCAGCACGCAGCCTGGTCTGGTTCCAGTTCGAGGCACCCGCCAGGATGCCGTCATAGTCTTCCGGGTAGCGCTGTGCGCTCATCAGCGCCTGGCCACCGCCGGTGGAGCAGCCGTCGAAGTAGGAATACTGCGGCCCCTGGCCGTACAGCACCTTGGCCAGCGCCTTGGCGCGCACCGTCATTTCGTGGATGGCGCGGTAACCATAGTCCGCGAGCTGCTGCTGGTCGGTGAGCCAGGCATTGTCCGAGCCCGAGTGGCCGGTATCCGTGGCCACGCCGACGAAGCCCGTCTTCACGGCCTTGGCCAGATCGCTGTAGGAGAGAGAACCCGCCAGGCCGCCATTGCCGCCGCCCTGCAGGCGGCCATTCCAGTTCTGCAGTGGCAGCCAGACCTCGAAGTTGATTTTCGGTTTGACGATGCCGGCGTAGCGACAGAAGGCCGGCAGGCCGCTCATGGAATTGCCGCCACCGGGCGCTGCGCCGCTGTCATTGAAGCTGCCCGAGGTGACCTCCTGGACCGCCACCACGATCGTGTCCGGGAGCGGCACGTCTGCCAGCGATTGGCAGCTCACCTGGGCCGATGGCGTCGCGGCCTGCGCCGGTGCAGTGAAGGCACGACAGGCCATCAGGCCCGCCACGGCCGTGGCGAGGGCAGCAATTCGGCGCATCGTCAGTTCCTCCGTCGTATGGTTCTTGGCGATCCCGCCTGCTGTCGCAGGCGGCCGGCCACGCTACGCGCGGGCGGCAAAGCGCGGCAATTGAAAATTCCCTCCCTGGGCTGCGGCGATTGGGAATACCCTGCGGTGAGGCTGTCGGGCACGATGGGTGGGCAGGAGGGGTCGCACGGTCCGCTGGAGGCGCTTTTCGTGGCGCTTGCCCCCGATTATGCCCTTCCGACCGGCGGGGACATGTATTAATATACAGTATCGCAACCGAGGGGCTCCCCGAATGGACGACAATCGCAAGAAGGCGCTGGCCGCCGCGCTGGGTCAGATCGAAAAGCAGTTCGGCAAGGGCTCGGTCATGCGTCTGGGCGACGCCCCGGCCATCTGGGATGTGGAAGCCATCCCCACCGGCTCGCTGGGCCTGGACATCGCGCTGGGCGTCGGCGGCCTGCCGCGCGGCCGCGTGGTGGAGATCTACGGTCCGGAATCCTCGGGCAAGACCACGCTGACGCTGCAGGTGGTGGCCGAGGTGCAGAAGCGCGGTGGCACCGCTGCCTTCGTGGATGCCGAGCATGCGCTCGACCCGGCCTATGCCGAGAAGCTCGGCGTGAACATCAAGGATCTGCTGGTCAGCCAGCCGGACACCGGCGAGCAGGCGCTGGAAATCACCGACATGCTGGTGCGCTCCGGCGCCGTGGATGTCGTGGTGGTCGACTCGGTGGCCGCGCTCACGCCGAAGGCGGAAATCGAAGGCGAGATGGGCGAGCTGCAGGTGGGTCTGCATGCCCGTCTGATGAGCCAGGCGCTGCGCAAGCTCACCGGCAACATCAAACGCTCCAACACCATCGTCATCTTCATCAACCAGATCCGCATGAAGATCGGCGTGATGTTCGGCAACCCGGAAACCACCACCGGCGGCAACGCGCTGAAGTTCTATGCCTCGGTGCGCCTGGATATCCGCCGCATCGGCGCGATCAAGAGCGGCGAGGAAGTGGTCGGCAACCAGACCCGCGTGAAGGTCGTGAAGAACAAGGTCGCGCCGCCGTTCCGCGAGACCGAGTTCGAGATCATGTACGGCGCCGGCATCTCGCATGAAGGCGAGCTGATCGAGATCGGCTCCAATCACGGCATCATCGAGAAATCGGGCGCCTGGTACAGCTACAAGGGCGAACGCATCGGCCAGGGCAAGGACAACACCCGTAACTGGCTGCAGGCCAACCCGAAGGTGGCCGAAGAGATCGAGGAGCAGATCCGCGCCAAGCTGCTGCCGCCCAAGGTGCGCAGCGTCGAGCAGGAAAAGACGGCCTGAGCTGCAGGGCTTTTTGCCAGAGTTTTGTCGGGTAGTCCCTAGTCCGTGGCCAACCGCGCCAGTGCCCAGAACTGGCGCGGGGAAACCACACGCAGCGCTTCGTGCTGGCCGAGCGCCAGCAATTCCTGGTCCCCGGTAATGAAGTAGTCCGCGTTCAATGCGGCTGCGGTGGCCAGAAGAACAGCGTCGGCACGATCAGTGATATCCGGAAGCGTCAGGGGGCCTGTGGGGGCGGCTGCGATGAAGGGTGCAAGCCTGCCTGCTTCGCGCGTCGCCGTGGCGGCCGGCACGGCAAACTTCTGCTGCAGCGTGCCTTGCAGCTCTTCCAGCACGGCAGGGAGGATCAGTAGTTGATGCCGCTCTTGCTCCACGATCCGTCGCAACAGCGCCTCGCACAATCCATGCGACAGGAACGCGCTGATCAGCACGTTCGTATCCAGGCAGAGCTTCACGAAACGATCTTGAATACGTCTTCGTCGGTGAAGACGCCGATGGCTTCCGCGTAGGGGATCAGCGTGCGCCGTGCTTCTTCGAATCCGCTCAGCCACAGTTGCCGCCGCAGGGCGTCGCGTACGATGTCGCTCTTGTTGCGACCGGTGCGGGCCGCTTCCTGCTCCAGCAGGGCTTCGAGCTGTGGATCCAGGCGGATGGCGAGCATGCTGGGCATGTATAACATTGTAATACGAGTCCATGCCGGGAGGCGGGCTCCAGAGGCTAAGGTGGGCTGATGCTGCGCCGGAAGCTGCATAAGGGGCGTGGCAGGCCCGAATTGAGCGCAGAGCGTGCCAGCGACCGCAACGCCGCCGGCAATGCGGCCGTCACCCTGCTGGCCCGGCGGGATTTCTGCTCTGGCGAGCTCATCGCCAAACTGGTAGAGCAGGGCTATCAGGCGGAGATCGTCGCCGAAGTGGTGGCGGATCTCGCCGAACGTCGGCTAATTGACGATGAGCGCTACGCGCGGCAATTCGTCAGCTATCACGCCGATCGCGGCCATGGTCCTGGTCGAATCCGCCGGGATCTGCTGGAGATCGGGCTGGCTTCAGTGCTGATCGAGATGGCATTGGGCGAGGATCGTGACTGGGCGCAGCTGGCGCGCGAGGTGCGCATCCGCAAGTTCGGCCTCGAACCCCCGGCCGACTGGCCTGAAAAGGCGCGGCAAGCGCGATTTTTGCAATACCGGGGCTTTTCCACCGATCATATCCGTTCTGCCCTCGGGGCCTCTTTCGAACTGGACTCGGATCAACCGTGAGCAAACCGTCTTTCATGAGTGCGGCGGATGTCCGTCGCGCCTTCCTCGGCTATTTCGCCGCGCGTGGCCATGCCGTGGTGCCTTCCTCTTCGCTGGTGCCGGGCAATGACCCGACGCTGCTGTTCACCAATGCCGGCATGGTCCAGTTCAAGGACGTATTCCTCGGCAAGGACAAGCGCGACTACAGCCGCGCCACCTCCAGCCAGCGCTGCGTGCGCGCGGGCGGCAAGCACAACGACCTGGAGAACGTGGGCTACACGGCCCGCCATCACACCTTCTTCGAGATGCTGGGCAATTTCTCCTTCGGCGATTACTTCAAGCGCGATGCCATCCGCTTCGCCTGGGAGTTCGTCACGCAGGAGCTGAAGCTCGATCCGAAGCGCCTGTGGGTCACGGTGTTCCGTGACGATGATGAGGCTGCGGACATCTGGGTGAAGGAGATCGGCGTCGACCCGAACCGCCTCACGCGCCTGGGCGAGAAGTCCAATTTCTGGGCCATGGGTGACACCGGTCCCTGCGGTCCGTGCAGCGAGATCTTCTGGGATCACGGTCCCGACATCGCCGGCGGTCCGCCGGGCTCGCCCGACGAGGATGGCGATCGCTACGTCGAGATCTGGAACCTGGTGTTCATGCAGTACGAGCGCGCGCCGGATGGCACGCTGACCAAGCTGCCCAAGCCCTCGGTGGATACCGGTGCGGGCCTGGAGCGCATGGCCGCGGTGCTGCAGGGCGTGCATTCCAACTACGACATCGACCTGTTCCAGGGCCTGATCAAGGCCGCGGCCACGCTGGTCAATGCGCCGGATCTGAAGAGCCCGTCGCTGCGCGTGATCGCCGATCACATCCGTTCGGCGGCCTTCCTGATCTCCGATGGCGTGCTGCCATCGAATGAGGGCCGTGGCTATGTGCTGCGCCGGATCGTGCGCCGCGCGATGCGTCATGGCCACATGTACGGCGCCTCGCCGCTGTTCTTCCACCAGATGGTTGCGCCATTGGTGGCCGCGATGGGCGAGGCCTATCCCGAGCTCGTGACTGCGCAGCCCAAGATCGAAGCCGCGTTGCGTGCCGAAGGCGAGCGCTTCGCGGAGACGCTGGCCAATGGCATGGGTCTGCTGGAGCAGGCCATCGCACAGCTCGGGGGCGGCAAGATCATCGACGGCGCCACGGTGTTCAAGCTGTACGACACCTATGGCTTCCCGGCGGATCTGACCGCCGACGTGGCGCGCGAGCGCGGCCTCACCATCGACGAGGCGGGTTTCGAAGCCGCGATGGAGGTGCAGCGCGAGCGTGCGCGCGCGGCCAGCCGCTTTGGCGTGGATCTGCGTGCCGGCACGCAAATCGCCGAGCGCACGGATTTCTGCGGCTACGATCATCTGACGGGCGAGGCGAAGATCATCGCGCTGCTGCGTGATGGCCAGTCCGTGGCGGCCCTGCAGGCCGGCGAGAGCGGTGAAGTGGTGCTGGAGCGCACGCCGTTCTACGCCGAGTCCGGTGGCCAGGTGGGCGATGCCGGCGTGCTCAGTGCCCCGGCCGCAGGCGGCAAGGCCGCGGTGCGCTTTGTCGTCACCGACACGCAGAAGCGTGGCGCCGCGCATTCGCATCTCGGCAAGCTCGAGAGTGGTTCGCTGGCCGTGGGCCAGGTGCTGCAGGCCGAAGTGGACGCGGCGCGCCGCAATGCCACAAGGCTGAATCATTCCGCCACGCATCTGCTGCATGCGGCGCTTCGCCAGGTGCTGGGCACGCATGTCGTGCAGAAGGGTTCGCTGGTTGCGCCCGACCGGCTGCGCTTCGACTTCGCGCACTTCCAGGCCGTCACGCCAGATGAATTAAAAATCATCGAAAGGATGGTCAATGAACAGATACGTGCTAACGCCAACGCCGAGACCCGTCTGATGAATTACGACGACGCGGTGGCGGCCGGTGCCATGGCGCTGTTCGGCGAAAAATACGAGTCCACTGTGCGGGTGCTGTCGCTGGGCGAGTTCTCCACCGAGCTGTGCGGTGGCACGCATGTGGAGCGCGCCGGCGATATCGGCTTGTTTCGAATTGTTGGCGAGTCGGGCGTGGCTGCGGGCATCCGCCGTATCGAAGCCGTCACGGGCGAAGGTGCGCTGGCCCAGGTGGATCGTACCGATGCAGCGCTGCGCGAAGTGGCCACGCTGGTGCGTGGCACGCGTGAAGACGCCGCGGACAAGGTGCGCGACCTGCTCGAGAAGCAGAAGCAGCTCGAGAAGGAAGTGCGTTCTTTGCGGGAAAAGCTGGCTTCCGGACAGGGAACCGATCTCGCCGGCGGCGCGGTGGACGTGCACGGCGTGAAGGTCATTGCCGCTCGCGTCGATGGTGCGGACAGCGGTGCGTTGCGCACTGCTGTGGATCAACTCAAGAGCCGGTTGGGGGCGGCCGTCATCGTTCTGGCGTCGGTGGAATCGCCGAACAAAGTGATCCTGGTCGCGGGTGTGACAAATAAAGAAACATCTCATGTGAAAGCTGGGGAACTCGTAGCCTCGATCGCTGCCCAACTCGGTGGCAAGGGAGGCGGACGAGCGGATTTCGCGCAGGCAGGCGGTACCAATCCAGCGGGATTGGAGGCCGCTCTGGCTGGAGTACCTGATTGGGTCAAATCGCACTTCGCAGTTCGTGACGCTTCTTGACCAGCGATCTGGCACAGTAGTGACCAGAATTTCCGTACTGAAGCATTTCTGTCCAGGGTGGACAGCTGTGTTGGAGGATTGACCAGTGCTGATCCTGACGCGAAGAGTCGGGGAGACCGTAATGATCGGTGACGAAGTGTCCGTCACCGTCCTGCGCGTCAAGGGTAACCAAGTGCGCCTGGGTGTGAATGCGCCCAAGAGCGTGTCTGTGCAACGCGAAGAGATCTTCCAGCGTATCCAGCAGGAAAATGCCGCGTCCGTTCCGAGCGTTGAGGTCTCCGAGTAGCCCTTAAGCGCGTCTGCCTTTTCCCCTTTACCTTGTTGCACCCCGCCAGTATCATTTCGCCCCTGCTTGGGCGGCGGGGGCTTCGGCATGTCCCAAGTAGTTGATCCTGAAGAACTTTCAGGCGCAGCGGAGAGATGGCCGAGTGGTCGAAGGCGCACCCCTGCTAAGGGTGTAAGGGTCAAAAGCCCTTCGAGGGTTCGAATCCCTCTCTCTCCGCCAGATCTACTGGGCCCCGTGTCATGCTTTGACAGCTCAGGCGTGACAATTCCCACCAAATCTGCGACTTACGCACAGCTTTCGCCCTTGCCTGTCCACAGATGGCGCAGCCAGAATGCCAATTCCTGACACCTGATCCCGCACAATCTGCGCACTGGTGGGAGGAAATCCCGCACATGGCATCGATCAGCAGATACCGCGACGGCTGGCGCGCGCATATCCAGGTCAAGGGCGTGCGCGAATCGAAACTCTTCCGCACCCGCGCGGAGGCAGCCGATTGGGCGAAACAGCGCGAGCAAGATCTCGTCGGCGGATCACCGGAAACGTTCGCCTCAGTCGCTGAGCGCTGGCTTGCGTGGAAGCTGCCTCGACTGATGAACGCCAAGGATCAATCGACGGTGGAAGGTTCCATCCGGATTCACGTCTTGCCGGTCATTGGCGGGAACCGTCTCACCGATATTCGGCGGCCAGCGCTGGTGCAACTGGTTCGTGACCTCGCCGCGACGGGCAAGGTGGAGACGGCGCAGCGGGTTGGGCAGCGCATTGCCGCCATTTTCGATTTCGCAGTCGACGAGGGCGCCATCGAATCTCACCCAGCCGTCGGCTTGGCGCGCGTGCTACCCAAGAAGGAGAAGCGAAACTTCGCCGCCATCGCGCCGGCCGAGCTGCCGACGCTGCTGCGGGCGATTGACGGCTACCCCGAGCCCGTCACGCGGCTGGGCCTTCTGCTGCTGGCACATGCGTTCGTGCGCACCTCGGAGTTGATCGGCGCACGCTGGACCGAGATCAAGGGCGATGCGTGGGTTATCCCGGCGCAGCGCATGAAGCGCAAGATCCCGCACGTCGTGCCGATCACGATGCAGCTACGGCGATTGTTCGATGAGCTGGAGCCGATGACGGGCGATAGTGAGTTCCTGTTGGTTTCCCCATTCAACTCGCAGGCCAGCATCAGCGAGAACACACTGCTGTTCGCGCTGTACCGACTGGGCTACAAGGGACGGATGACAGGCCACGGCTTTCGCGCGCTGGCCAGCAGCATCCTCAATGAATCGGGATTGTGGTCAAAGGACGCCATCGAGCGCCAGCTGGCACACAAAGAGGTCGATGCTGTACGCGATGCCTATCTGCGCGCCGAGTTCTTGCCGGAGCGGCGCCGGATGATGGACTGGTAGCTGGACATACCATTGAGCCTCATGTCGGCCGACCTTTCCGATGAGCCGCGCGCGGCGCAGTGGATCCGGGCCGCTGGTCTGACGCCGGTTACCCAACGTTGGCGCGCAGCCGCGGCAGGCTGTCAGGGTGGTTTTTTGCGATGAAGGCCACTAGCTTTTCGCGCATCTCGCAACGCAGATCCCAGGACTTGCTCGCATCGCTGGAACTCGCCAGCGCCCGCAACTCGAGCGTATGTTCCTTGGCGCCGGTGACCTGCAGGACGTTCACCTTGCGATCCCAGTTGGCCGAAGCCTCGAGAATACGTGTGAGCTCGGCGCGGACCGCGTCTACGGGCACGCCGTAGTCCACGTACAGGAACGCGGTCCCGAGGATATCGGCCGACGTGCGGGTCCAGTTCTGAAACGGCTTTTCGATGAAATAGGTGATCGGGACTACCAGACGACGCTGGTCCCGGCCCTACGGCAAGAGCGTCTGGAACGCCAAGCCCGCCGCCATCATCAGCGTGTCGCCAGGCATGACGGGCGCATTCGGCGCCAATCACCATCTGCGTCAGCCGCTGGTCTTCCTGAACATGCCGATCCTGCAGCAACCGGAGGTGTACATCTCGAAGGTCACTGATCTGCTCGATGCCGACGGCAAACTGACCAGCGACTCGACGCGGGATTTCCTGAAGAATTTCGTCGCTAAATTCGCCGACTGGATCGAGCTGACCCGATCGAAGTAACTGCCACGGTTGGACCGGTTCGCAGGGCCGTATCAAAGCGCTATCAAGATCAAGGAGCGGCCGGTGCAGTTATCCACCGGCCGCTGCTCGTCGGGCACGCGCGCCTAGGCGCTGTAGCGCAGGTCGTAACGGTCGAGGTTCATGACCTTGTGCCAGGCGGCGACGAAGTCATGAATGAACTTCTCCTTCGAATCCGAGCTGCCGTACACCTCGGCGATGGCGCGCAGCTGCGAATTCGAGCCGAACACCAGATCCACGCGCGTCCCGGTCCATTCCGGCTTGCCAGTCTGCACGTCGGTGGCCTGGAAGGTGGTGCGCGCCTCCGACGTGGCCTTCCATGAGGTACGCATGTCGAGCAGGTTCACGAAGAAGTCGTTGGACAGTGTGTCCTGCTTGGTGGTGAACACGCCGTGCTTCGAGCCCTCGGCATTCGTGCCCAGCATGCGCAGACCGCCGACCAGCACCGTCATTTCCGGCGCCGTCAGCGTGAGCAGCTGCGCCTTGTCGATCAGCAGCTCCTCGGCCTTGGCGGGGGCCGGCTCCTTCAGGTAATTGCGGAAGCCATCGGCCTTCGGCTCCAGCACCGCGAAGGAGGCCGCATCGGTCTGCTCCTGCGAGGCATCGGTGCGTCCGGGAGAGAACGGCACCGTAACGGTGACGCCGGCGTTTTTCGCCGCTTTCTCCACGCCGGCGCAGCCGCCGAGCACGATGAGATCGGCCAGTGACACCTTCCTGGCGCCGCCATTGAACTCGCTCTGGAGGCTTTCCAGCGTCTTGAGCACCTTGGCGAGCTGCCTGGGTTGGTTCACCGTCCAGTCCTTCTGCGGCGCCAGCCGGATGCGCGCGCCATTGGCGCCACCACGCTTGTCCGAACCGCGGAAGGTCGAGGCCGAGGCCCAGGCCGTGGAGACCAGCTCGGACACCGACAGGCCGGAGGCGAGAATCCTGGCCTTCAGCGCCGCCACGTCCTTGTCGTCGATCACGGCGGAGGCGGCTTTGGGAACCGGGTCCTGCCAGATCAGATCTTCCTTGGGCACTTCCGGGCCGAGATAACGCACCTTCGGTCCCATGTCGCGGTGGGTCAGTTTGAACCAGGCGCGCGCGAAGGCGTCGGCCAGCTGCTCCGGATGCTCCATGAAGCGCCGCGAGATCTTCTCGTAGACCGGATCGAAGCGCAGCGCCAGATCCGTGGTCAGCATGTTCGGCGCAATCTTCTTGCTCTTGTCATGCGCGCTCGGCACGGTGTTCGCGCCGGCGCCATTCTTCGGGCGCCATTGCTGCGCGCCCGCGGGGCTCCTGGTCAGTTCCCACTCGTAGCCGAACAGGTGCTTGAAGAAGTCGTTGTTCCACTGGGTCGGTGTCGTGGTCCAGGTGACTTCCAGACCGCTGGTGATGGCATCGCCGGCAATGCCGGTGCCGTACTTGCTGGCCCAGCCCATGCCCTGGGATTCCAGGTCGGCCGCCTCGGGGTTGGCGCCCACATGCGCTGCGTCGCCCGCGCCATGAGTCTTGCCGAAGGTATGACCGCCAGCGATCAGCGCCACGGTTTCTTCGTCGTTCATGGCCATGCGGCCGAAGGTTTCGCGGATGTCGCGCGCCGCGGCCAGCGGATCGGGTTTGCCGTTCGGTCCTTCCGGGTTCACGTAGATCAGGCCCATCTGCACGGCGCCCAGATGGCCTTCGAGTTCGCGATCGCCCGAATAGCGATCGTCGTCGAGCCACTTGGTTTCCTTGCCCCAGTAGACGTCGTGGTCAGGCTCCCAGACATCCTCGCGGCCGCCGCCGAAGCCGAAGGTCTTGAAGCCCATCGACTCGAGCGCGACGTTGCCGGTGAGGATCATCAGATCGGCCCAGGAGATCTTGTTGCCGTACTTCTGCTTCACCGGCCACAGCAGGCGCCGGGCCTTGTCCAGGCTGACGTTGTCCGGCCAGCTGTTCAGCGGCGCGAACCGCTGTTGCCCGCGGCCGCCGCCGCCGCGGCCGTCACCGATGCGGTAGGTGCCGGCGCTGTGCCAGGCCATGCGGATGAACAGCGGGCCATAGTGGCCGAAGTCGGCGGGCCACCAGGGCTTCGAGTCCGTCATGACTTTCAGCAGGTCTTGCTTCAGGGCCTTGTAATCCAGGCTCTTGAAGGCCTTTGCGTAATCAAAATCCTTGTCCATGGGATTGGACTTCGTGGAGTGCTGGGCCAGCAGATCAACTGCCAGCTGGTTCGGCCACCAGTCGCGATTGGTGGTGCCGCCACCCGCCGTGTGGCCGAAGGGACACTTGGGTTCCAGTTGTGCATTCATCAGTTGTGACTCCCCGCGTTGATGAATCGAGGGCTGAATATACTGCGACGCCCAACCGCACTGGAGTCGGTTCGGTCGATGGCGGCGATAGACGGCGTCAATGGATACGCTCGGATCAGCCGGCGCGGCGCAGCATCATCCAGATCGCCATCGCCACCATCATCAGGTTTTCCAGCAGCGAGACGAAGCCCAGCGGCACCGTCGATGAACCGCCGACGCAAGCGCATTTGATCTTGCGCTTGTCCACGTAAACTACCTTGACTACCGAGAGGGCGCCCGCGGCGCCGGTGAACAGCGCCAGCGGCGCGGCCACTTGCGGCAGTGTCCCGCTGAGCATCAGTACGCCGGCCAACCCTTCCGCGAAGGGATAGACATAGGCATAGGGCACCCAGCGCCGCGCCAGCAGATCGTAGCCCAGAAACATAGTGGTGAATTTTTCCAGATCCTGCAGCTTCAGCAGTGCCAGCGCGCACATGCTGAAGGCCACGAACCAGTTGAGAGCCGCCAACGTGAAGGCGCGGCCCAGCACCGCCAGACTGGTTGCGAGCGCCATCAGTGTCGTCATTACGAACAGCGCAAACACCGGAGCATAGCTGGGTGCATCACGCTCGGCGACGTGATGTCCCAGATGGCGTCGCAGATCGTCATAGCCACCGATGCGCTGTCCGTCGATGAAGATCTGGGGCGTGGTCGCGACCATCTGGGTGGCCTTGAATGCCTCGGTTTCCGCACGCGAGCGCAATGGATGATCCTCGACCTCGAAACCTTCCGAATACAGCAGATGACGTGCTTTCAGGCCGAAGGGGCACACATGTTCGGGCATGACCATCCGGTACAGCGTGGCGTGCTTGCGTTGCGAGACGGGTTCTTTCACCGCATTGTCCCATGAAGAACGTTGAGGAATCGTGCGGCAGCAGAGGGGCATTGTCTGTCGGCTGGCGCCGACATTTATCTGCGCGACAACCCGCTGCTTCCGAGGAGACGACCATGACCATGGCAAAGAAGGATCGCAGCAAGTTGTCCCGGCAGCCGCATTCGCGCCCCCAGACCCGGGTTCAGCGTGAGCAGCAGCGCGAAGGTTTCGCGCCTGGCCGGCGAGCGCAGCGAAAATCCCGAGGCCGATCCAGAGGAGAACCTGGAACCGGATGTGGATGACTCCGACGTGGGTCCGAACAACAAGCCGCTGTAAGTTCCCGCCCTAAGTAGTTCCCCCGATGGCGGGGCCATGGGCATCCGCAATCATCGTTTCGTGCGATGCCGAATGGGCGGCACGCGAGATCGGGGGATTGCATGCGTACCGGAAGATTGCTGTTTGCGGGCCTGATGTCCGCCGTCGCGCTGGGTGCGCTGCAGGGTTCGGGCGCCGCCGAACCCGCCGTGCCCAAGACCAATCTGCAGCTGACCATGCTGACCAAGGTCAATGTCTATGGGCTGGCGTTGTGGGATATCACCAACGGCGCCATGGATGCCAGGGCCGCCATCGATGCTTCAAAGCTCAAGGAGGTGGACTGGGCGCGTCTGATCGAGATCGGGCGCGCGCTGGAGGAGGGCGGCCGGGCCCTGGCGAGCCGCAATGGCATCGTGGTTGCGGCGCCCGGCGCCAAGCTGCAGGACGAGGGCAATGCCGATGCTTCGAGTGCCGCCGATGTGCAGCGCTATGTGGATGCCAAGCCCGAGGTGTTCCGCCAGCATGCGCAGGCGCTGCAGAAGACCGGGGCTGGTGTCATGGAAGCGGCCCGCAAGCGCGACGCCAGGCAGCTGGGTGATCTGTCGAACTCGCTGGATGCGGTCTGCGAGAACTGCCACGTCACGTTCTGGTATCCGCAGCTGACGAAATGATGCGCTGGCCGCCGCCGCCGGATCGCGGTTGCCCGTCGGCCGGCAGATGGCGTTTGTCCCTTGTCAGGTCGGGTCTTTTCGGCTTTAATGCGCCCCCGCTTGCAGGAACCTGCGCCCTGGGATCTGCTTTCGACACCGGAGTGATCCGGCCGGAAATCCCAAGGAAATCAAGAAATTGAGAGGCGGCGCGAGACCTTCGCCGGGCAACCCGGCAGGCCACTTGCGACAGCTTTCAGGTTTTCGGCGCGCCCGTAGCTCAGCTGGATAGAGTACAACGCTACGAACGTTGGGGTCGGGAGTTCGAATCTCTCCGGGCGCGCCAAATCAAACAGACAGACCCGCCTCGTGCGGGTCTTTTTGTTTTGCGAAGCGGCCGTCAGCTGAAACGATCCAGCAGATCGAGGAGCAGTGGCTTGAGCCGACGGATCTCCTCACGGTGTGTCGCAGAGAGTTCAGCGAGCAATCCTTCGGCCTTCGCAGTCAGAACCAGCAGCATCTTGCGCCGGTCCGCGGTCGCCCGGCGTGCGATCAGGCCCAGCACCTCCAGCCGGTCGACGAGTTCGGAGGCGCTGTTGGGTTTGAGGATCAGCCGCTCGGCGATGTAACCGACGGTGGCGCGTTCACCTTGCGAACCCCGGATGGCAAGCAGTGCCTGATGCTGTTGGGGCGTCAGCCCGACCGCGCTGGCCCTGGCCTCGCTGAACGCCATGAACTCACGCAATGCGGCCCGGAAATCCGCCAGCGCGACATAGTCGCCGTCGCGTAGCCGTGGGGATTTTCTGGTCACGGCCCGATCCGCGACGCGAAAATATCGTATTGCGATATAATTGGCATGACGCCCTCGTCAGAGATACAGGATGAGCATTACACCCATGCGCGCCGCCGAACGCCACCGCCTCGCTGATCACAGCGCGGACTGGCGCATGATCCTGCTGGTCGCCATGGCACTGGTGGTGGGCACGGGGGGTGCCTGCGGCGCATGGATATTGCTGCGGTTGATTGCAATGGCCACCAACCTGTTCTGGTTCGGTCGTCTTTCGGCCGCACCGGCGCTGATCACCGACGCGGCGCCGGGGTTTGGCACGATCGCGACTCCGGTCATCGGCAGCCTGATCGTCGGACTGATGGCACGCTTTGGATCAGACAAGATTCGGGGCCACGGCATTCCCGAAGCGATCGAAGCCATTCTCTATGGCGAGAGCCGGCTGTCGTTCAAGGTCGCGATCCTCAAGCCGGTTTCGTCGGCGATTTCGATTGGCAGCGGCGGCCCGTTCGGCGCGGAAGGGCCGATCATCATGACCGGCGGTGCCATCGGATCGCTGTTCGCGCAATGCTTCCACCTCAGCGCCGCGGAGCGCAAAACACTGCTGGTCGCTGGCGCCGCTGCGGGCATGACGGCGATCTTCAACACGCCGCTCGCCGCCGTGCTGCTGGCGATCGAGGTGCTGTTGTTCGAATGGAAACCGCGCAGCTTCGTGCCCGTGGTCGCCGCCGTGCTGGTTGCCTGGGCATGGCGCCCGGTAATGATCGGAGCGGGTGCGATGTTTCCCTTTACGGCTGCTTCGCCGGTTGGAATCTGGCCGGTTGGGATGGCGCTTGGCATCGGCCTTGCCGCGGGCCTTGAAGCGATTCTGATCTCGACCTTGCTCTACCGGATCGAAGACCTGTTCCACTGCCTGCCGGTCCACTGGATGTGGTGGCCGGCGATCGGCGCGCTGGTGGTCGGCGTGGGCGGCCTGATCGACGCGCAGGTGCTGGGTGCGGGCTATGCCAGCATCCAGGCGCTGCTCGACGGCTCATTGACGACGCGGGCGGCGCTCACGTTGCTGGCGGTGAAGGTGGTGGTGTGGCTCGTGGCGCTGGGCTCTGGAACATCGGGCGGCGTATTGGCACCGCTGCTCATTCTCGGTGGCGCGCTCGGCTACCTCTTCGGTCATTTCCTGCCGGGCGACGCGGGTTTCTGGGCGATGATCGGCATGGCGGGTATATTGAGCGGAGCGATGCGCGCGCCCTTGACCGGTGCGCTGTTCGCCGCCGAGCTGACTGGCCATTTCGGCGTGTTGCCGCTCACCATCGCCGCCGCGGGCGCCGCCTACGCGGTGAGTGTGCTGTTGATGCGCCGTTCGATCCTGACGGAGAAGATCGCGCGGCGCGGACGCCACATCATGCAGGAATACATGGTCGATCCGCTCGATCTCATCCAGGCGCGGCAGCTCATGACGTCCGATCCCGCAACGCTGCCCGGTACGATGCCGGTGACCGAGGCATTGGCTTTCTTCCGCGCCGGCGCTACGCATCGCAGTTATCCCGTGGTGGATGGCGAGGGGCGATTGCTCGGTCTTGTTTCGCGCACGGATGCGTTGCGCTGGCAGACCGGTGAGCCCGCCGGTGCAACTCTGGCCGAGACGCTGTCGGATGCTTCGCATCCGGTGGCCTATCCCGACAGTCCGAGCGGCGTGGTGGCGGACCTGATCGTTGAGACCGGCATCGGGCGTGTGCCCATCGTCGACCACGCCACCCGGCGCGTGCTCGGCATCCTGTCGCGGCAGGACCTGCTCAAGGTGCGGGTTGCCCATCGCGCCGCAGAGACGCAGCGCCACCGGCATCTGGAATTTCCGCGCGACCGGTTGTAGCTGGACGGGCAGTGTTGCCGGCTGGACGCTCGATAATGGCTCCAGTCCGACTGCCGACTCCGTCTGCGCAGGCTATGCTACGGCCCATGAGCCATCTCGTACCTTCGCGCCGCCCTGCGCTGCGCTGGACCTGCCTGTTGTTCGCCGCGGCCGTGGTCGCTGGCGTGGCCGAACCCGCCGACGCCCCCAAGCCTGCCACTGCGGACGCCAGTGCCGATCGCAACATCAGCCTCACCGCCGACGACGTCCGCCACCACATGGGCCACGTCATAGACTGGTACCACCGGCTCTCGGGCCTGACCCCCAGCGCCGAACTCACCGACGACGTGGTGACGCGCGACCGTCTGCGCCAGACCATGCTGACGGAGGTGCGCACGGCGTTCCGCTTCGGCAGGGCGGCGGCGCCGCTGGTGCGGGAGGCGGCGCCGGAGGCTGCCGATGCCCAGGGTACCGGTGGCGATCCGGATGCGACGGACTCGGCGAGCTATGCGCGTCTGAACACGGGCATGGATGATCGGGCCAGGCAGCTCACGACGCAGATCGCGAAGCTCGATGCGGAACTACGCAGTGCGCCGGCGGCGCGGCGCGCGGTGCTGGCGGCGCAGCGCGCGCAGCTGGCGGCGGCGCTGGCGTTGACGCAGGAGGTGCAGCAGACGGTCAGCGGGTTGCAGCAGTTCGCGGCCAACTCCAACAGCAAGGCCAGCGGCGAGAAGGGGCTGCTGGCGGACATCGCGGACATGGAGCGCACGGTGCCGGAGGCGCGCCTGTCGGCCAGCGGCGTGGCGCGCACGTCAACGACCAATGGAAGCGACCCTGCCACCCAGTCCGCTGCGGCGAGCGTCACCACGACTTCGACCCCCGACACGAGCGACGCCGCGCCGCGTACCGAAGAGGGGGGTCTGATCACGCTGACCAAGGAGTGGCTGGCGCTGCGCGATGCGATGAAGCAGCACGCCTACTACATCAAGGCCACTGAGGAGCTGTCCGACGCGCTCGACAAGATCAGCAGCACGCTCACCGCCCAGGTGCGCGAACTGCTGAGCCAGGTGCCGGCTGCGGCGACGGCCACGGACACGAAGCAGCTGGCCTCGGTCAAGACCGCCATCGACACGGCGACGCTGCGCTTCCGCGATCTGTCCACGCTGCTGGTGCCGCTGGGGCAGGAGAGCATCACGCTCGACAATGCGCGCAGCATCCTGTGGGGGCGGCATGACGCGCTGGAACAGCGCAGCAACGCGGTGCTGAATGCGGGCCTGACGCGCCTGGCCGTCGTCGGTGCTTCGATCCTGCTGATCCTGCTGCTCTCCACGCTGTGGCGGCGCGCGACCTTCCGCTATCTGCACGACAGCCGTCGGCGCCAGCAGTTCCTGAGCCTGCGCCGCATCGTCACCGCGCTGGCGCTGCTGATCGTGGTGGTGTTCGCCTTCCTCTCCGAGATCGGTTCGCTGGCCACCTACATCGGCTTCGTCACGGCCGGTATCGCGGTGGCATTGCAGAACGTGATTCTCGCCGTGGTGGCCTACTTCTTCCTGATCGGCCGCTATGGCGTGCGCGTCGGCGATCGCATCACGCTGGCCGGTGTCACCGGCCGCGTGGCCGAGATTGGCCTGATCCGTCTGTATCTCGCCGAGCTGGGCGGCACCGAATTGCATCCCACCGGCCGCATGATCGTGCTGTCCAACGCCGTGATCTTCCAGCCCTCGGCGCTGTTCAAGCAGATCCCCGGCATCGACTACACCTGGCACACCGCCACGCTGGTGCTCGACCCCGCCGCCGATCCGCAGCAGGCCCGCACCCGGCTGCAGAATGCTGCCAACGCCGTGTACGAGCACTATCGCGCCGCCATCGAGCATTCGCTGCGCGGCGCGCGCGATCGCATCGACTTCGAATCCGCCACGCCCACGCCGGAAGTCACCGCGCGCTTCTCGGAAGCCGGACTGGAGATCGCCGTGCGCTATCCGGTGATGCCGGAAGACAGCGCGCAGGTCGATCAGCAGATGAACCGCGCACTGCATGAGGAGCTGGACAACGCGCCCAAGCTCGCCGTGGTGAAGCCGGCGCACTGACCTCGTGGTGTTTCCATAAGATTCACGGTCGGCACGGGTCACGACCCGAATCGCCGCAAAATTGAGCCCCAAATCCTGGGGTTCGTCACAAATTACCGATCAGAAAAGCGGAAAGTAATTTCAGATCTTAAACATCTCCTCCGGTCGGCCGATGTAGCCCATACAGCGGGCAATGCCGCTGTCAGCCGAAAGGAAGAGTGTGCGCCTGAAATTCCTGCCCGGGTTGGCCGAGAAGCCTGACCCCGTTATCGATTCGTCGCGTCTGGGATGGCGGCTCTGCCAGGAGTCGCTGCCGCTATGGTCCCGGCAGATCGACGTGGCGAGAGGGCAAAGCGAAGAGGCAATCGTCGCACTCAGTTCGCGTTTTGGCGCCATCGTCGAGCAGCTCGACAGCGCGTTACGCAACATGCGTGAGGTTTCCGACGCGCAGGTGGTGGCCGAGGACATGGCGGAAGGTTCGCGTCACCTCAGTCACGTGATCGATGCGTTGAAGGCCATCCATAGCAGCCGCAACGAATTGGCCAACAGCGTCCGCGATCTGGTCACCGGCATCCAGGAGCTGCAGAAGATGTCCGCCGACGTCGAGGACATCGCTTTCCAGACCAACATGCTGGCGCTCAATGCCGCGATCGAAGCGGCACATGCCGGCGAATCCGGACGTGGTTTTGCAGTGGTGGCGCAGGAAGTGCGCGCCCTGTCGGCGCGCGCGCGTGATACCGGCAAGCGCATCGGCGACAGCGTCCAGCGCATCACGGCCTCTCTGAAGCAGACCGGTGAAGAAAATGAGCGCGTGGCCGCCGAGGATCGCCGGGCGGTTGAAGCTTCGGAGGCCAACATCCAGACGGTGCTGGGTCGTTTTCGCGAACGGTCCGAGCGCTTCGTACAGCTGGCGGAACAGACCAGTCGCGACAGCGAGTCCATCAAGGGGCAGGTGTGCGATTCACTGGTGCAGCTGCAGTTCCAGGATCGGGTCGGCCAGATCCTCAACCACGTCGTCTCCGGCATGCAACAGCTGCAGGACGTCGACGACTCGGTGCCGATCAGCAACGCGGATGAACAGGCACGACTCGAGGCGCATCACGAGCAGATGGCCAAAGGCTATACGACCGAAGAGCAGCGCCGGATTCATCAGGGAGTCGAGGCGCAGCAGGTCGAACCCCAGGAAATAACCTACTTCTAGGCATCAGGAACCGACTTTATGGCTAAGAAAATACTGGTGGTGGATGACTCGGCATCCGTGCGAACGGTGGCCGGTATCGCGCTGCGTGAGGCAGGCTATGAGGTCATCGACGCTGGCAACGGCCAGGAGGGTCTCGCCAGGCTGGCGAAGGAGCGGGTTAACCTGATCATCAGTGACGTGAACATGCCGGTGATGGATGGCATCACATTCCTGAAAGAGATCAAACGCCATCCAACCTGCAAGTTCACTCCGGTGATCATGCTGACCACCGAGGCGGGTGAGGACAAGAAGCAGGAAGGTCGCGCCGCTGGTGCCAAGGCCTGGATCGTCAAACCCTTTCAGCCCAAGGCGCTGCTGGATGCCGTCGCCAAGCTGGTCATGGCGTGATCGCAAGGGAGCAGCACAGTGGTCAAGTCGAAGCAGTCAGGCAGGAAGCGCATGTTCGCCGTCGAAGGCGGACTGACGATCTACACGGTCGGCGAGCTCAAAGGACAGCTGCTGGAAAAACTGGTCGATGCCCGCACGCCGAGCGCACTCGATCTCTCCGCAGTGAGTGAATTCGATGCCGCCGGCCTGCAGCTGCTGCTGGCCCTGAAGAGGCAGATGGCGGCGGCGGCCAAAGTGTGGTCCGTGGTGGGAGCCAGCAGTTGCGTGCGCGAGGCATTGCAGCTGAGCGGCGTGGAACTGCCGTGGGCAGGGTCCGGTACCGAGGAAGCGGCATGAACGTCGATGAGGCACTGCCGGCATTCATTGCCGAGAGCGCGGATCTGCTGCGCGAGATGGAGGCGGGGCTGCTGCATTGCTCCAGCCATGGCGCAGATGCCGAGACCATCAACCTGATCTTCCGCAGCGCGCATACCATCAAGGGCTCCTCGGGCCTGTTCGGCCTGCAGGATGTCGTCGCCTTCGTGCATGTCGTCGAGACCGTGCTGGATCGGGTCCGGCTGGGGCAGCAGGTGCTGGACGACGCGCTGGTGACGCTGCTGCTCGCCTGCAAGGATCACATCGAAGTGCTGATCGAGCAGATCGCCGCGGGTTCGTCGGGCGCCGACGCAGCGCTGCTGGCGCGCGGTGACAATCTGATCGAACAACTGAAGACCCAGTCCGGCGCTGCTGCGGAGTCCCCGGGCGAGGTTGAGGAGTTGGGCACGGCGCAGGTGCAGGCCAGCCCTGCGGGAGAGGCGGAGTGGGGCGTTCAGGTCCGGTTCGGTGCCGAAGTGTTTCGCGCCGGCATGGATCCACTGGGTTTCATCCGCTACCTGACCACTTTCGGTGAACTGACCCGCATGCAGGTGCTCACCGATCAGCTGCCATCGCTCGCGGAACTGGATCCGGAACAGTGCCATCTGGGCTTCGACCTGGGTCTGCGCACCAGCGCCGGCAAGGAGCGGATCGAGGCAGCCTTCGAGTTCGTCCGCGAGGATTGCACGCTGGAAATCACGCCGCCCGCGCGGCGCGCCGGTGATCAGGAAGGTGCGTCGGCGGAAGTCCGGGCCGACCTGCCGGAATCCGCTGCTCCGGCCCGTGCAACGGGCAGCACGCCGGCGCAGTCCATCCGCGTCGATGCGCCCAAGCTCGATACCCTGATCACCCGGATCGGTGAGCTGATCATCGCCGCGGCGCGCACCAAGTTGCTGGCGCAGCGCGCGGCCAACACCGAACTCGAGGAGTGCGCGTCCACGCTCTCGGAGCTGGTGGAGCAGGTGCGTGAGAGTGCTCTGCAGCTGCGAATGGTGCGGATCGGCGGCACCTTCGAGCGCTTCCAGCGTGTGGTCCGCGATGTGTCGCGCGAACTGGGCAAGGACATCCAGCTGCAGATCCGTGGCGAGGACACCGAGCTGGACAAGACCGTCGTCGAAAAGATCGGCGACCCGCTGACCCATCTGGTGCGCAATGCCATCGACCATGGCATCGAGAGTGCCGCCGAGCGCCAGGCGCGCGGCAAATCGGCGGTGGGAACCGTCACGCTCAATGCCTATCACGACTCCGGCAGCATCGTCATCGAAGTCGGTGACGACGGCGGCGGCATGCGCCGCGACCGCATTCTGGCCAAGGCCATCGAACGCGGGCTGGCCGACGCGGAGCAGACCTATTCGGATTCAGAAGTCTTCGGCTTCATCTTCGAGCCGGGTTTCTCCACCGCGGCGGCGGTGACCAATCTGTCTGGCCGTGGCGTCGGCATGGACGTGGTCAAGCGCAACATCAGCGCGCTGCGCGGGTCGATCGCCATCGGCAGCATCGAAGGGCAGGGCAGCACCATCACCATCCGTCTGCCGCTGACCCTGGCCATCATCAACGGCTTCCAGATCGGCGTCGGTCAGTCGACCTTCGTGCTGCCGCTCGAGGCCATCGATGAATGCATCGAATACAGCGCGGCCGAGGATCGCAGCCTCACCGAATTACGTGGTCAGGTCCTGCCGTTCGTGCGCCTGCGCGACATGTTCTCGGTGTGCGGAACGCCTGCGCGCCGCCAGAGCATCGTGGTGGTGCGTCATGCCGGCGTGCGCGCTGGCCTGGTGGTCGACACCTTGCTGGGTGAGTGCCAGACCGTCATCAAACCGCTGGGTGGCCTGTTTCGCAATGCCGACTACGCCAGCGGCAGCAGCATTCTGGGCAATGGCGACGTGGCGCTGATCCTGGATGTGCCGGCACTGGTCCGCCGCGCCACCCTGGCCAGTGAACGTGCGGCCTTCGGCAACGAGCCAGGTCCGGCACTGCGCCAGGCCAGCTGAATACAGTGAATACTTCGGGAGTTCGATCGTGAAACTGAAAGTTGGAACACGTCTGGCCATTGCCTTCGGGCTGTTGCTGACGCTGATGACTGCGATCATCGGGATCGGTCTGCAACGCATGGCCAACATGCACAGCCAGATTACCGCTATCACCGATGTCAACAACAAGGAGATGGAGTACGCGTACGGCCTGCGTGCCGCGGGTTTCAACCTGGCCGTCAATCTGCGCGATCTCGCCTACGGGGCAGACGCCGAAACTCGCCGCAGGGAGGCGACCGCGGTTCAGGAGCAACTCGGCAAGTTCGAGTCGGCGCAGCAGAGTCTGGCCAGCCTTTTTGCCAACGGCCAGGACGTCAGCGAAGAAGAGCGCAACCTGCTGAGCAAGACCACTGAGGCCTATACCGGCGTCAAGGCTGCGCTGGCCAAGACCAGCGAACCGGCATTGGCCGGGCGTAGCGCCGAGGCGGTCAATCAGCTGGTGAACGGCTTCGAACCGCTCAATGAAGCGATGCTGGCCACCATTGCCGAACTGGTGAAGATCGAGGTTGCGCAGAACGGCGAAGCCGCTACGCAGGCCACTGACAGTTACGCGCACGCGAAGACAATGTTTCTGGTGCTGGGCCTGCTCGCTGTAGTGGTGGGTGTGGCGGCGAGCTGGCTGGTGACGGGCAGCATCCTTGGTCAGTTGGGGGGAGAGCCCGATTACGCGGCTGAACTGTTGCAGTCCGTGGCCGACGGCAACCTGTCCCTGGAGGTGCAGGTTCGTGGCGGTAATGAGAGCAGTCTGCTGTATGCCGTGCGCGGCATGGTCGGCCGTTTGCGCCAGGTCATCGATGGGCAACGCAAGGTGGTCGAGGCTGCCAACCGCGGTGATCTGAGCGCCCGCGTGGAATTGCAGGGACTGGTCGGCTTCCAGAAGGAACTCGGCGAAGGTCTCAACCAGCTGACGATCACCACCGCGGCCAGTGTCGATGACGTCAAACGGGTGATGAAGGCCCTGTCCGAGGGTGATCTCAGCCAGAAGATCGACAAGGCCTATGCCGGTGCGTTCGGCGAGATGAAGGACTACGCCAACAATACCGTCGATCAGCTCGAGATCCTGGCCGACGCCAGGCGGGTCATGAAGGCGCTGTCGGAAGGCGATCTGACCCAGACCATCGAGCGCGGCTACGTGGGCAGCTTTGGCGACATGAAGGAATATGCCAACAACACGGTGCTGCAGCTCTCCACCATCATTGGCGAGATCAACTCGGCGGCGCAGGCGCTGGCCGGCGCGGCCGAAGAGGTCAGCGCCACCTCGCAGTCGCTGTCGCAGGCCTCCAGCGAACAGGCGGCGGGTGTTGAGGAGACCAGCGCTTCGATCGAAGAAATGACAGCCTCAATCGCCCAGAACACCGAGAACGCGAAGGTGACGGATTCGATGGCTACCAAGGCCGCCAATGAGGCGGTGGAAGGTGGCGAGGCGGTGCGCAGTACCGTGACCGCGATGAAACAGATCGCGCAGAAGATCGGCATCATCGACGACATCGCCTACCAGACCAACCTGCTGGCGTTGAACGCGGCGATTGAGGCGGCGCGCGCCGGCGAGCACGGCAAGGGCTTTGCCGTGGTGGCGGCGGAAGTGCGCAAGCTGGCCGAGCGCAGCCAGGTGGCGGCGCAAGAGATTGGCACGGTGGCCAGCGGCAGTGTGGAGCTGGCAGAGAAGGCCGGGACGCTGCTGACGGAGATCGTGCCGAGCATCAAGAAGACCTCGGATCTGGTGCAGGAGATCTCGGCGGCTTCGCAGGAGCAATCCTCGGGCGTTGGTCAGATCAATGCCTCGGTGGTGCAGCTCAGCCAGACCACGCAGCAGAACGCCACGGCTTCCGAAGAGCTGGCTGCCACGGCCGAGGAGATGAGTGGCCAGGCGGAGCGCCTGCAGGAGACCGTTCGCTTCTTCCGTCTCAAAGGGGCTGGTGGCAGGGGGGCGGGCCAGCCGGTCGCCCGCGCGGCCCATCCGCCCGGCGCAGCACAGAAGAGAAAAGCCCAGGGTGTCGCCGTCGCTGCAGCCAGGACTTCGGGAGCGCTGGCGCTGCCGGAGGCGGACGTCGATGAAGAACACTTCACCCGCTTCTGATCCTCGCGGAGAACCCGATCATGCAGACGCAGAGTGTTGCCAGGGCGCCGAACGCCACCGCCCTTCAGGGGGCGGCGCAGGCTGCCCAGTATCTGACCTTCGTGCTGGGTGGCGAGGTGTTCGCCATCGGTATCCTGACCATCAAGGAAATCATTGAATACAACGGCGTGACGGACGTGCCGATGATGCCGCCCCATCTGCGCGGCATCATCAATCTGCGCGGCTCGGTGGTTCCGGTGATCGATCTGTCGGTGCGTTTCGGCAGGTCCGCCAGTCCGGTCACCAAACGCACCTGCATTGTCATCACCGAGATCCAGCTGGGCAGTGAGCGCCAGGACGTGGGTCTGGTCGTGGACGCCGTCAACGCAGTGGTGGACATCGCGGAGAGCGACATTGAACCTCCGCCAGCCTTTGGCGCCCACATCCGTGCCGACTTCATCGCCGGCATGGGCAAGATCGATGGACGCTTCATCATCCTGCTGTCGGCCAATCAGTTGCTGGCAACCGAAGAACTGGATCTGCTCGCTGGACGTGAGCAGGGAACTCATTCCTGAAAGGCAGTATCCACAGGAGCATGATTGTGAACCTCAAGGTAAGCACCCGATTGACCATCGCCTTTGGTGTAGTACTGTTGCTGCTGGCCGCCGTGATCGGCGTCAGCATCCTGCGCATGCAGAAGATCAACCAGAGCGTCGATGAAATCACTGAAGTCAACAACGCCGAGACACGTTCAGCGACCGATCTGCGCGCCGAGGCGTACCAGATCGCCCTGGACGTGCGCGATCTGATCCTCAATGAGGACGCGCAGATCCTGAAAAGCGAATCGGACGATCTGCAGCAGACGTTCGGCAAATTCGAGGCGCTGCTTGCCAAGCTGGGGACGCAGTTCAGCGCTACGGCAGCCAGCGACGAAGAAAAGCAGCTGCTGGACAAGGTCCGGAGCAGCTACGCTGAAGTCAGGACGGCTGGCACGAAGGTTGCGGAGCTGGGTGTGGCGAACAGGAACCGCGAGGCCGCGGCGTTCATGAAGAGTGACTTTTCGCCCCGCAATCAGCTGATGCGCAAGCAGTGCGAACAGCTGGTCGAGGTCGAGGACCGGCAGAACGATGCAGCCGCGGCGACCGCCACCAGGACGGCTGCTCAGGCCAGAACGATGATCCTGTCTCTGGGTGTCGCGGCGGTGCTGCTGGCGGTGTTTGCCGGTGTGCTGGTGACCCGCAGCATCCTGAAGCAGCTGGGTGGCGAGCCCGACTATGCCGCCAGCGTGCTGCAGGCGGTCGCTGCGGGCGATCTGTCGGTGACGGTGAAGACCCGGCGCGACGACGAGACCAGCATGCTGTTCGCCGTGCGCAGCATGATCGATCGGCTGCGCCAGGTGATCGACGGCCAGAGCAGGGTGGTGCAGGCCGCCAACCGCGGCGATTTCAAAGCGCGTGTCGATCTGAACGGTCTGGCCGGTTTTCAGCAGGAGATGGGCGCAGGCCTGAACCAGCTTGCCGCGACCGTGGGCGAGAGCGTCGATGACGTCAAGCGCGTGATGAAGGCGCTGTCGGAAGGGGATTTGAGCCAGACCATTGGCAAATCCTACGAGAGTGCCTTCGGCGAGATGAAGGAGTACGCGAACAACACGGTGCTGCAGCTCTCGAGCATCATCGGGGAGATCAACGCGGCGGCGCAGGCCCTGGCCGGGGCGGCGGAGGAGGTCAGCGCCACCTCGCAGTCATTGTCGCAGGCCTCCAGCGAGCAGGCGGCGGGTGTTGAGGAGACCAGCGCCTCGATCGAGGAGATGACGGCCTCGATTGCCCAGAATACCGAGAACGCGAAGGTCACCGATTCGATGGCCACCAAGGCTGCCAGTGAGGCAGCGGAGGGTGGCGAGGCGGTGCGCAGCACGGTGACGGCGATGAAGCAGATCGCGCAGAAGATCGGCATCATCGACGACATCGCCTACCAGACCAACCTGCTGGCGCTGAACGCGGCGATCGAAGCGGCGCGCGCCGGCGAACACGGCAAGGGTTTTGCGGTGGTGGCGGCCGAGGTGCGCAAGCTGGCCGAGCGCAGCCAGGTGGCGGCGCAGGAGATCGGCACGGTGGCCAGCGGCAGTGTGGAGCTGGCGGAGAAGGCCGGGACGCTGCTGGCGGAGATCGTGCCGAGCATCAAGAAGACCTCGGATCTGGTGCAGGAGATCTCGGCGGCTTCTCAGGAGCAGTCCTCCGGCGTCGGTCAGATCAATGCCGCGGTCACCCAGCTCAGCCAGACCACCCAGCAGAATGCCACGGCTTCCGAAGAACTGGCCGCCACGGCGGAGGAAGTCAGCAACCAGGCCGAACAGTTGCAGGAGACCATGCGCTTCTTCAAGGTCAGCGGCCAGACGACCAGGGTGGCTCGTTCTGCTGACGGTGCAAAGTCTGCCGCAAAGGTGAGTGCCAAGGCTGTCCGCAGATCGGCACCGGTGAGCGCCGGCAACCTGGCGCTGTCCGCAGCGGAACCCGATGAGTCGCAGTTCAGCAAGTTCTAGTGGTGGATCGTGTCGACTGTAATTGAAGAAGCGCTGGGGACGAGCGAGATCACGGATGCGGAGTTCGGCAAGTTCCGCACCTTCATCTACGACGCCGCTGGTATCAGTCTGTCCGAGTCGAAGAAGGCCATGGTGGCTGGGCGGCTCGCCAAGCGTCTGCGTCAGTGTGGCCTGAGTTCCTATGCGCAGTACCTGCGGCTGCTGCAGCAGCCGGAGGCCACGCAGGAGCTGCAGACCGCCATCGATCTGCTGACCACCAATGAGACCTACTTCTTCCGCGAACCCAAGCACTTCGAGTTCCTGCGCCAGCAGCTGCGGGCGTTGCCGCCCGGCCAACAGCCGCTGCGCGTATGGAGCGCGGCCAGTTCCTCGGGCGAAGAGGCCTACAGCATCGCCATGCTGCTGGAGGATCTGCTGCCCACACGCCCCTGGGAGGTGGTCGGGTCAGATATCAGCACGCGGGTGCTGGAGAAGGCGCGGCGCGGACATTACGCGCTGACCCGCACGGACAAGATTCCACCGGACTACCTGAAGCGCTTCTGCCTGAAGGGTGAGGGGCAACATGCCGGCACCATGCTGGTGGAGCGTTCACTGCGCAACAAGGTCAGGTTCGTGCAGGTGAATCTCAATGAGTCGTTGCCGCACCTGGGCCAGTTCGATGTGGTGTTCCTGCGCAACGTCTTGATCTACTTCGATGCCGCCACCAAGCGTCAGGTGGTCGAGCGCGTGGTCGGCACGCTGCGCCCTGGCGGCTGGTTGCTGATCGGTCATTCGGAGAGTCTGGCCGGAATCACCGACGTCGTCGCCAATCACGGGCCATCCATCTTCCGGAAATCACTGTGAAGACCGTCAAGGTCATGGTGATCGACGATTCCGCAGTGGTACGCCAGGTGCTGCAGCAGTTGCTCGATGCCGATGCCAGGATCGAGGTGATCGGGGTGGCTGCGGACCCGCTGTTCGCGCTGGAGCGCATGAAGGCACAGTGGCCGGACGTCATCGTGCTCGACGTGGAAATGCCGCGCATGGATGGTCTGACCTTTCTGCGCAAGCTGATGAGCGAGCGGCCGACACCGGTGATCATCTGCTCGACGCTTACCGAAGCCGGTGCGCCGACCACGCTGGAGGCGCTGGCGGCCGGAGCGGTCACCGTAGTCACCAAGCCGAAGCTCGGCTTGAAGCAGTTTCTGCACGAAGCAGCCCACGAGCTGATCGCAGCCATCCATATGGCGGCGCAGGCCAACATTGGGCGTCTGGTGGCGCGCCGGGCTGCCGTCAAACCCGTGGAGGTTGCCGCCAAGAATACCGCCGACGTCATCCTGGCACCCGGTTCGGGGCGCTCGGGCGCCATGACCCGAACCACTGAGCATGTAGTTGCCATTGGCACGTCCACCGGCGGCACGCAGGCTCTGGAGCAGGTGCTGACCGAACTGCCGGCCGTATGTCCCGGCATGGTCATCGTGCAGCACATGCCGCCGAATTTCACGGCTGCCTTTGCCAGGCGCCTGGATTCGCTCTGTCGTGTCACCGTCAAGGAGGCCCGCGACGGCGATCGCGTGGTTCCGGGTTGTGCGCTGATCGCCCCGGGTGGTCGGCACATGCTGCTGCAACGAAGCGGCGCGCAGTACCACGTGGAGATTCGTGAAGGCCCACCGGTCAGTCGTCATTGTCCGTCGGTGGACGTTCTGTTCCGTTCAGTGGCCAAGGTGGCCGGTCCGAACGCGCTGGGCATCATCATGACCGGCATGGGGGACGACGGTGCGCGCGGCATGAAGGAAATGCATGTCGCCGGGTCGCGCACCGTTGCCCAGGATCAGGCGAGCTGCGTGGTATTCGGCATGCCCAGGGAAGCCATCCGGCTCGAAGCCGTCGATCGCGTGCTGCCGCTGGACCAGATTCCTTCGGCCATTCTGCAGGCCTAGCCATGTCATTCCCATCCACGCCGCCGCGCTCCGTCATGGTCGTCGACGACAGCGCCGTGCAGCGTCGTCACGCGGCGGAGTTGTGCCGCCAGGCCGGAGTAAGCGAGATCCACGAGGCCGGGGATGGTGTCCAGGCGCTGACACTGCTGGCCGGCATGGAGAACAAGCCGGCACTGCTGATCCTGGATCTGGAGATGCCGACGATGGACGGCATCCAGCTGATGGAAAAGCTGGCGCGCGCCCACCCGGAGGTGCCGGTGATCATCGCGTCTTCGCGCGAGCCCGCGCTGCTCAATTCGGTGCGTGAACTTGGCGTGGTGCTCGGTCTGGCCGTGATTGACGTGATGAGCAAGCCGCTGCAATACGATGTGTTGCGCGCCGCCATCGGTCGCGACGTGGTCCGCCAGATACGCCGCACACCGGTGAATATCGTCCCGGTCAGCTGCGAGGAATTGCAGACGGCCATCGACAGCGGCGCGATCGAACCGCACTTTCATCCGCAGATCGACATGCGCAACGGCGCGGTCAGCGGCTTCGAGGTACTGGCGCGCTGGCGGCATCCGGTGCATGGCATGGTGGCGCCTGATCAGTTCATCGCCACGGCCGAGCAATACCAGCTGATTCATCCCTTGACCATGCGGTTGTTCGAGAGCGCGCTGTCCCAGGCGGCGCTCTGGGGCGCGGCGGGCCTGAAGTGCTCGCTGGCCGTGAATCTCTCGCCGCTGTTGTTCAGCCGGCGTGAGTTGCTGCAGGAGATCTGCCAGGTGCAGGAGCGGTTGCGTGTGCCGCCCGAACGCATCGTGCTGGAAGTGACGGAATCCTCGGTGATGAAGGATCTGGGCATGGCCCTGAGCATGCTCAGCAGCCTGCGTTTGCGCGGCTTCGGCATTGCCTGTGACGATTACGGCACCGGCTTCTCGTCGATGCAGCAGCTGGCCATGATTCCGTTCACGGAGCTGAAGCTGGATCGCTCCTATGTGCATGGTGCGCATACACGGCCCAGCGCCCAGGTGCTGGTGCGCTCGGCACTGGAACTGGCGACGCGGCTGGAATTGAACACCGTGGCCGAAGGCATCGAGCACCAGGCCGACTGGCAGCTGCTGCAGGAGCTGGGTTGTGCGGTGGGCCAGGGGTGGCTGGTGTCCAGGCCCATGCCGGCTGCGGAGGTGCCTAACTGGGTGCGGCAGTTCAACGAGCGGCGCGCCGAGTTCGCCAGCGAACACGGACCCAAGCCGCGTCCGCGCCGCCCGGCTGCGGGCGGCAAGCGCAGCTCCCGCCCGCGCGCCGCGCGCTGATCAGCGCTCCAGCAGCGCGCGATCGCGCACCGCGCCGCGATCGGCGCTGGTGGTGAGCGCCGCGTAGGCCTTCAGTGCTGTTGAGACCCGACGCGGGCGCTGCTGCGCCGGCTTCCAGCCCTGCGCATCGCGCGCGGCGCGGCGCTGCGCCAGCACAGCCTCATCCACCTCGAGCTGAATCAGCCGATTCGGGATGTCGATGGTGAGGATGTCACCGCTCTCGATGAGTCCGATGTTGCCGCCCTCGGCCGCTTCCGGCGACACATGTCCGATGGACAGACCCGCGGTGCCGCCCGAGAAGCGGCCGTCGGTGACCAGCGCGCATAGCTTGCCCAGTCCCTTGGACTTCAGATAGCTGGTGGGGTAGAGCATCTCCTGCATGCCCGGGCCACCGCGCGGTCCTTCGTAGCGGATGATGACGGCGTCACCGGCTTTTACGTTACCGACGAGAATGCCGGCCACGGCAGCTTCCTGGCTCTCGAAGATCACCACCGGGCCACGGAACTTCAGCAGGCTTTCATCCACGCCGGCGGTCTTCACGATGCAGCCGCGCTCGGCGATGTTGCCGTAGAGCACGGCGAGACCGCCGTCGCTGCTGTAGGCGGTGGCGGCGGCGCGGATGCAGCCGGCAGCGCGATCCTTGTCCAGAGCCTCGTAGCGCTTGTCCTGCGAGAAGGCGCGATGGTTCACGTAACCGCCCGGCGCGGCGCGGTAGAAGGTATCCACCTCGGCGCTGTCGGTGCGCACGATGTCCCAGTGGTCCAGAGCCTCGGCCAGGGTCTTGCTGTGAACCGTGGGCAGGTCGGTCTTGATCAGGCCGGCGCGATCCAGCTCACCGAGGATGCCCATGACACCGCCGGCGCGGTGCACATCCTCGAGATGAAAGTGGCTGGAGGGCGCCAACTTGCACAGCGTGGGCACGCGCCGCGACAGGCGGTCGATGTCCTGCATGGTGAAGTCGATCTCGCCCTCCATGGCCGCGGCCAGCAGGTGCAGCACGGTGTTGGTCGATCCGCCCATGGCGATGTCCAGCGACATGGCGTTCTCGAAGGCCATGCGGTTGGCGATGTTCCGCGGCAGCACACTGGCGTCGTCTTCGCGGTAATGGCGCTGCGCCAGTTCGACGATGAGCTGACCGGCGCGGCGGAACAGCCGGCCGCGATCGGCATGCGTGGCCAGCACCGAGCCGTTGCCCGGCAGCGAGAGGCCCAGCGCCTCGGTCAGGCAGTTCATCGAATTGGCGGTGAACATGCCAGAGCAGGAGCCGCAGGTGGGGCAGGCCGAGCGCTCGATGCGCTGCACGTCCTCATCCGGCACGCGCTCGTCAGCGGCGGCCACCATGGTGTCGATCAGATCCAGCGCCACCGGCCTGCCATCGAGCTGGGTGCGCCCCGCTTCCATCGGTCCACCGGACACGAACACCACGGGGATGTTCAGGCGCAGTGCTGCCATCAGCATGCCGGGCGTGATCTTGTCGCAGTTGGAGATGCACACCAGTGCGTCGGCGGTGTGCGCGTTGCACATGTACTCCACGCTGTCGGCGATCAGGTCGCGCGAGGGCAGGCTGTAGAGCATGCCGTCGTGGCCCATGGCGATGCCGTCGTCCACGGCGATGGTGTTGAACTCCTTGCCCACGCCGCCGGCCTTCTCGATCTCCTCGATCACCATCTGGCCCAGATCCTTCAGATGCACGTGGCCGGGCACGAACTGCGTGAAGGAGTTGGCCACGGCGATGATGGGTTTGCCGAAGTCGCCATCCTTCATGCCGGTGGCGCGCCACAGGGCGCGGGCCCCGGCCATGTTGCGGCCACTGGTGCTGGTGCGGGAGCGAAGAGCGGGCATGTGCGAATCCTTGTCCGAAGAGGGGCCGGGTGGGCGAAAGGCGGCAATTTTCGGGGTGCCGCTCTATACTTGGAAATACAAAAAACGGGTCTTTACCATATGGAAAACAGATAGTGGATCTGAGGCAGCTGCGCTATTTCCAGGCCGTGGCCGAGGAGCTGAACTTCTCGCGTGCCGCGGAGCGGCTGCACGTCTCCCAGCCGCCGCTGTCCACGCAGATCAAGGCGCTGGAAGCCGGACTGGGCGTGGCGCTGTTCAACCGCAGCAACCGCGGCGTCACGCTGACGCCGGCGGGAGCCGTGTTCCAGGCCGAGGTGGCGGCCCTGCTGCTGCGGGTGGAGCAGGCGCGGGTGAAGGCGCGCAATGCGGGTCGCGGCGAAGCCGGGGTGTTGTCGGTGGGTTTCGTGTCCATCGCCGACTACGGCGTGCTGCCGCCGGCGCTCAAGCAGTATCGCGCCCGCTATCCGCAGGTGGAGGTGCAGCTGCATGAGCTGACCACCGACACGCAGATCCGCGAGATCCGCGCCGGCCGCCTCGATCTGGGCATCGGCCTCGCGCCGGTGGCGGAGCCGGATCTGGAGTTCCGCGCGGTGCTGCACGAGAAGCTGGTGATCGCTGCGCCCGTGGGCCATCTGCTGACGCGCGGCAGGGGGCCGCTGGCACTGAAGGTGCTGGCCAATGCAGGCTTCATCATCCCGCCGCGCGACGTGGCGCCGGGCCTGTACGATCAGATCGTCAGGCTGTGCCACGAGCATGGCTTCACGCCACGCATCGATCAGCACGCGCGCCAGATGCAGACCGTCATCAGCCTGGTGGCCAGCGGCATGGGCTTTGCGCTGGTGCCCGAGTCGGTGCGCAACCTGCAACGCACCGGCGTGCATTACCGCAGCATCCGCGGCGTGGGCGCCAGCATCGAGCTGGGCACGCTACAACAGCGTGACAGCGAGAATCTGGCGCGCGATCACTTCGTGGCGGTGTTGAAGAGCGTGGCGGCTCCTCATGGCGAGAGTAAAACTTATAGGTAGCTGGAGCGGTCGGGCCAATTCTCCGGCGGTGACACCCGAAGCGAAGCCGGCCCGCCGACGGGGCTGGCTTCGTTCGTGGGCGGATCGGGCAAGGCGGGGCTATATGAATGCAATGGTGGCCGCGATGTCCGCGGCGAGCACCTCATCCGTCGCCATCAGCTCGCGTTGCCGTTTGCGCATCTGCTCGCCCAAGGTTTTGAGGTCCAGCGAGGAGCGGCGCGCATGGGCGAACATGCCGTCGCGCTTCTCTTCCTCATTGACGTGATGCCTGATCATTTCGCTGAGCACGTGCACCTTGGCGTCGAAATAGTCGTCGTCGGGCGTGGAGCTCTCGATCTTGGCGATCAGATCCTTGGCCTCGGCGTGTTCGATCTCGGCCTCATGATGGATGCCTTGTTCCTGTGTGGCGGCGAGGAAGGCGGGGTAGAAGATTTCTTCTTCGATCTCGGTATGCACCTTCAGTGCCTTGCAGATGCGCTGGGCCAGATGCAGCTTGCGCTGCGCACCATGCGCACGCTCGAATTCCTGGAACAGACTCTTTACCTGAGCGTGATCGGCCTTCAGCAGCGTGAGGGCGTCGCCGGTGGTGGCGCTCCTGCCGGGCCGTGTCGTGCTGCTGCGATGGGTGGCGGTATGCGTGTGCTGCATGGCGCTCTCCTGATTGGGGTCGTTTCTGGCCCCGACAGTATCGACCGCCCGGGCGGCGCCGTTGTCAGGACGCCGCCTTCTTGGCCTGTAGGAAAATGCCGCCCGCTGCAGCCCGACAGGCGGACCACCACGCCCAGGACGGCCACCCCTGGACCGACCACCTGCCGCCACCTTCCGGGTGGCGCGGCCGGCGGGCGTCACGTCCGCCTTTCAGGCGGCGTCATCGTCGGGCTTGGTGAATATGAACTGATGGGCTGAAGGTTCACGCCGGCCTTCGCCCTTGCCCGTGGGCGCGTTGGGGACTTCGATGGGCAGCTCCAGCTTCTTCTGCTGCCGCATGACATGCAGCTTCAAGGTTTCCCCGTCGCGATAGGAATTGAGGATCTGATAGGCGTGGGCGACATTGCTGGGCACGCGGCCATCGATGTCGAGGATGACATCGCCGTCCTGAAGTTTGAATTTTTCGTCGCTTGGGGCGCGCACCACGAGCAGGCCCTTGTCGGTACCGAAGTACTTGCCCAACGCCGGCGACAGTTCCGCGAGTTCCGCGGAACCAAAGCCGCTCAGCGGGCCACTGAGCCGGTTCGCACCGAACACGAAACCGCGTCCGCCACCCCCGCCACCGACACCGCCGCGCAGTTCCAGTCCACCCGGCAGCTCGGGCAATGCCGGCAATTCCATGCCGATGGATTCATCGGACAGCAGTTTGGGCGTGACCTGAACTTTCGTGACCTTGCCATCGCGCCGGTACTCGAGCGCAAGGGGCATGTCGGCCTTGGCCTGGCGCAGCTGTGCCAGCAGTTGCTCCGCGGGGCCCTGTCCGGACTCGCCGCGCAGTGCTTTGCCGGCAATGGAAACGATGACATCGTTGGCACGCAGGCCACTGTTGGCGGCCGGTCCGCCAGGGCTGACGCTGATGATGCGTACGCCCAGCGTCTGACCCTGTTCCTGGGCAGCATTCACGTCGATGGACAGGCCCAGCATCGGGCGCTGCTCGGTGCGGAACACGCGCAGCGGCGCGTCGTCGACGCGCAGGCTCAGTTCGGCGACTTCCTGCGCCGCCTGCTCCAGGCGTTTTTGTGCGTCGTCGAGACGGCGTTGCGTATCCGCCTGGGCCCGCGTGGCGCTGTCGGGGGCATCGGCGGCCTGCGCCATGAGCGGCGGTGCAAAGGGGGCCGCGAGCAGCGCGGCCAGCAGCAAGGGTCTGGTGTTCATCAGATCACTCCAGTGGTGGCCGGCCGATAGCCGCTGCGCGCACTCTCCGCGTAGCGCACGCTGACCAGCGTGTTCAGAAGTTGCACACGTTCCTGCCACAGGCGTTGTGCGCCCTGGCTGTCCGAAGGGTTGTCCTGCTGGACCTGCGCCAGCTGCGCATCGAGCAGCTGGATGCGGCCCTGCAGGGCATCGATGGCGGCCGAGGTCGAGGCATGCTCCACGGCCGGACGCTGCGGCAGTGCTTGCAGGATGGCTTCGAGCTGCTGCGAGCGATCCACCAGCGAAGCGATGGGCGCTGCGGCGGTATTCACCAGCGAGGGTTTGAGCTGGCGCAACGGCCAATGCGCGCCGCTCCACACCGCGGCCAGTGCAATCACGATACAGGCGATGAGAGCGGCTGCAGGCTGTAGCCTGGAGCGTGGTGCTGCGGGCTGCGTCAGCGTGGTGTCGATGCGTGACCAGAGGGCAGCTGGCGGCTGCAAAGCCGGCAGTCGCTGCAGATCACCGCGCAGGGCGGCGAGGCGCGCCAGTTCCTGGCTGCAGGCCGGGCAATCCGCCACATGCTGGGCCATGTCGGCGGCCACCGGTTCGCCGTCGCGCAGGCCGGTCAGGTTCTGGGAAGTGGCGTGCATGCGAGTCCGTCGGGTTGGGGGTCAAGCAGGGCGCGCAGCTGCTCATGGGCGCGGGCCAGCTGCGATTTGGAGAAACTGGAGGTGCGGCCGAATTGCCTTGCGATCTCGCCGTGGGTATAGCCCTCCACATCGTGCAGCCACACGACGCTGCGACTCATGGGCGGCAGCAGGTTCAGCGCCCGCTCCAGCGCGCTGCCATCGCCCTGGGCATCCGCGGCGCTGTCCTGGTCGGCAGTGGTGTCCAGCTCCCCGCTGCCAGGCCACAGCCGCCGATGCCAGGGCGAGCGCAGGTGCATCAGCGCCTGGCTGACGGCGATGCTGCGTACCCAGCCGGCGAAAGACCCTTCCGCGCGATAGCTGCCCAGTTTGCGGAACAGCTCGATGAAGGTGTCGTGCAACAGTTCCTCGGCCACGGCGGGGCGTACCACCAGACGCCGGATCAGCGTGTACACCGGCCGCGCCAGCAGCGTGTAGAGCTGTTCCTGGGCGGCGCGCTCACCCAGGCGGGCGCGGGCCAGCAGGGCGGGGTCGAGCTGAATATCCAGAAAAGTGGACATGTGCCTCTGTAGATGCAGAAGGCGCGGAAAAGGTCGCAGCCACCACGACGGGTGGCACTGTAGCGCCTTTAGGGGGCGGGGTTCATATGCGCCTGATGCAGCGGGGCGAACACGAAGATCTGCTGGCGGCGCTTCCAGAGCAGCGGGCGCGAGCAGCCGCGCAGCTCGGCGGTGGGCAGGTCCGCGGCGTTGGTCTGGCCGCAATACTTGCCCGCCGTGTCCACGTACAGCCGGCGGCTGAACCAGCCGGATTCCACATGCGTGCCATAGGCCACGCCCTGATAAACCTGGCGGGCGGCATGTCCGGGCAGTCCCATGTAGACGAAGAAGGCCGAACCATTCAGACCCGCGCTCATCGCACTGATGGCGCCTTCGCATTCGTAGAAGTTCACGTCGATCAGGTAGTCCGGCACGCCATCGCCGGTGAGATCCGCGCTGCGCACCAGTTCGGGCGCATTGCCGGGCACGCCGCCGAAACTGCGGCATTCGGCATCCAGCGCGGCGAGGTGCTGCTGCACCTCGACGGGTAGATCAGTGGCTGCCGCGGCTGCCAGCACCATCAGTGCCGGCAGCGCCCAGAGAGATCGCGTGCTACTGGGCAGGAGCGCTGTCCTCGGCCACCTGACCGCCGGCGGCGAAGGCCTTCACGCTCTTCATGACGTCGATATGCGAGCCATCGGCCAGCGTGGCCATGACGAGCTGGCCGCCGATGCGGCCATCCTTCATCGGATGCACATCGCAGCTGATCTTCTCGCCCGGCTTGAAGGCCGTGCGCTTGATGCCCATGCGCGTCATCTGCGAAGGGCCGCCGGACTCCAGGGCCCAGTCTTCCAGCACGCCGTCCTTGTTCGGCACCGACACCCAGATCCACACATGCGGATTGGTCCACTCCACGTTCTTGATGGTGCCGTTGATGGTCAACGTCTTGTCGCGATCGAACATGGCGAAGGAGTGATGGGCGAAGGCGCTGCCGGCGCTGGCCAGCAGCGTCAGTGCCACCAGCGGCTTCATGCTGCGGAAGCTGAATTTTTCCATGATGTTCACCTGAAAAATGAGAGTGGGCAGCCGCATCACTTGCGCGGCGTCAGATCGACCTGCGAGCTGCCGTTGGCAGCGGGCGTGTCGCGATTGCCGGCGGTGCAGGAGGATTCGGCCAGCTGCCAGTCGGCGTGACGCACGTAGGTGTGCGTCTTCTCCCAGGGCTTGGCCAGGATGTCCGGGTTGGTCACGCTGATCTTCCACTCCAGCGCGTTCGGACCGGTGAGGCGGATGCGCTCCACGATATGGGTCTTGCCGTTGGACGGCAGGTTGGAGAGCTTGGACTCGCTGACGATGTCGCTGGTGTCGATGACCAGTGTCTGGCCTTCCCAGTGACCGATCGAATCGCCGTAGTACGAGGGATCGGGTTCGCCATGCGTGCTGCGATCCATGTGGATACGGCGCACCTGCAGATCGTCCATGTCGGACATGATGAAGATCATGCCGCGCGTGAAGAAGAAGGCCATCGGCAGGCCGGGCCCCATCATGTCGGGCATGCCCAGCGGCAGGCAGCGGGCTCCGTCGCCGTCACCATTTTTCGGCAGCTTGTCGATCTGCGCCTTGGCTTCTGCCGTCAGCGGTGTTTCGACGCGGCCGCCATAGTTGTAATTTTCGGCCCACATGCCGGTCATGAAATCCGGCCACCTGGCCACGGCCGCCCAGCCGCCGGCGGCTGCCGGTTTGGCGCCGGTCGTGACCTTGGCCACGGGCTGCTTCGCGCCCTCGGCGGCATCCGCTGCCAGCGCTGCAGAGCCCGCCAGCAATCCGGCCGCCATGCACCAGGCAGCGCCATGAGTCGCAATCCGCATAGTCAAGTACCCCCATTTTCGATCCCGGTACGTTACCACCAAATTAATTACCCATATAGAGAATAATAACCTCCGGAATCCGGATTTGACCGCGAGGCCGGGCCGGCGGCAACCTGCGCGGCGGCATACCAGTTCTCCTGGGGGAGACAATCGTGCGCAATGGTTCGATGGCAATGCTGGCTACGGTTCTGGTCACGATGTCGGGTGCGATCGTGGCGGCCCCCACTGCCCATGCGGCGGCGCCCAGCCCCTTCAACGACCAGCCGGCTTCGCCGCGCAGCCTGCCGGCCGACAATCTGCCTCCCTTCGCCATGTTGGACGATCACGGGCAGTTGATCCCGACCCCGCAGATTCCGGCCACAGCGTTGCACCGTGGGGCGGATTCACCGCCTGAATCCACGGCGCCGGGGCCCAACCTGGCGCAGGCCACCGAGGCGGCGCGCGTGGCGCTGCAAGCCTGCCTGGCACACGGCTATCGCGTGGGTGTGGCGGTGGTCGATTCCGTGGGTGAGGCCCGCGCCATGCTGACAGCCGACGGGTCCGATGGCAGCCATGTGTTCGTGGCCATGCGCAAGGCCATCGTCGCGCTGGCCTTCCAGATGCCCAGTTCCGAGGCCAGCGAGCGCGTGCCGAAGCAGCCGGCGCTGCTGGCCAGGGTGACGCCCGCCATGTTCGTCGAAGGCGGAGCGGTGCCCATCCATGCCGGCGGCAAGGTGATTGGCGCCATCGGTGTCAGTGGCGCGGCTGGTTCACCCATCGGCCACCAGGATGAGCTGTGCGCGCAGCAGGGTGCGCTGCGCATCCTCAAGAAGTGACCTGAACGGCGGCCGGCGCTGCGCCCGCCAAAAAAGTGGAAAACGCCGGAGGGCCGTCGCCGTCGAATCGCAAGACGGCAGCGGTCAGAGCTTGATTATTGCGCCGCACCGGGCGGCCTTTGACAAGAGCGTAAAGCGAACTGTATCCTAGGAAACAGTTGGGTTGCTAAACGAGCTCGACATGCCGGTCAGTTCACTGGAATCCCATCTGGGCTACTGGCTGCGTTTCGTTTCCAACCACGTGGCCCATGCGATGAGCATGCGCCTGGCCGAACAGGACGTGACGGTGGCCGAGTGGGTCATCCTGCGCGAATTGTATGAACACGAGAACGCCGTGGTGGCCAGCCGTGTCGCGCAGATGCTGGGCATGACGCGCGGTGCCATCTCCAAGCTGATCGACCGGCTGGTCGCCAAGCAGCTGGTGACGCGGCATTCGAACGAGACGGACCGGCGCTGCCAGTCCCTGTCGCTGTCGGCGGCGGGGCGGGCCATGGTGCCGAAGCTCTCGACGCTCGCCGATCAGAACGACGCCGATTTCTTCGGGCATCTGCAGCCTGCGCAACGCGAATTGATGGGCGAGGTCATGAAGACCATTGTCCGGCGCAAGGGCTTGCGAAGCCTGCCAGTCGAATGACCCACGAGGTTTCAGGATGAATGCAGGATGGGTGGATGTGGTCGAGCGATGCGCGCGCGCCTGCGATGACGACAGCATCGCGTTCGCCGAGATGCTCGGCATGCTGACCGAAGCGGGTGTGGAGTGTTATCACGCGGATCTGCGCCGCGCGGAGAAGACCTACTACCTGCCGGATGGGGCGTCCGAGGTCATCCGCTGCGAACTGGTGACGCATCCGCCGGCGTTGCGCCTGTCGGTGCCCGCGTTGCAGGAAGCCAGCAGTGCGATCCAGTCGCACCGGATCACCTACAGGGAATTCTGCAATCGCATTACCGCGGCCGGCTGCGTGGGCTACATCGTGTCGCTGCTCGGCCAGCGTACGGTCTTCATCGGTCGCAGTGGCGAGACCTACGTGGGATTTTTCCCGCGCGGTTCGTGACTGCGCCGTCTTCGGATTCACGGCATAGAGTTTTCAACTGATCATGCAGAGCACGGCACGCGTTCCGGTGGGACGCATCATTCTGGTCCTGGGTTTGCTGACGGCCTTCGGGCCGTTCGCCACGGACATGTATCTGTCCGGCTTCGGTGCCATCGCCCGGAGTCTGCGCACCGACATCGACCAGGTGCAGCTGAGCCTGTCCACCTTCTTCCTGGGTCTGTGCATCGGGCAGCTGTTCTATGGTCCACTGATCGATGCCTTCGGGCGGCGCGGGCCGCTGCTGCTGGGCGTGTCGCTGTTCATTGTGGCGTCGCTGGCGGCGGCGCTGGCGCCGGATATCGGCACCTTCATCACCGTGCGTTTCGTGCAGGCCGTGGGTGGCTGCGCCGGCGTGGTGGTGAGCCGGGCGCTGATCCACGATCTGATGGATCAGCGGGAGGCAGCGCGCGCTCTGTCGCTGATGATGATCGTGCAGAGCGTGGGCCCGATCGTGGCGCCGGTGCTGGGCGCCTACATCCTCACCGTCGGCAGCTGGCGCGCCATCTTCGCCTTCCTGGTGGTGCTGGGGCTGGCCTGCGTGATCGCGGCCTACCGCGTCATTCCGGAAACGCTGAGCGTCGAGAGGCGCTCGCCGCTGGCGTTGGGCAGCGTGCTCGGCGCCTACCGCCAGCTGCTCGGCAACCGCCAGTTCATCATTCCGACGCTGGCCAGCAGCATCGCCCTGTCGCAGGTGTTCGCCTTCATCAGCGGTTCGCCGTTCGTGTACATGACGCTGCACGGCGTTTCGCAGCAGCAGTATGGTTTCCTGTTTGCGATGAATGCGCTGAGCCTGGTGTTCGCCAGCCAGCTCAATCGTTTGCTGCTCAAGCGTGTCGCGCCGCCCGCGGTGTTTGCCTGGTCATTGGTGGCGAATCTGTGTGCGACCGGCCTGCTGCTGGCGCTGGCCAGCTCCACGTCGCTGGTGGCGCTGATGATTCCGCTGCTGTTGGCCATCGCCACCCTGCCGCTGGTGGGCGCGAATGGCGTGGTGCTGGCGATGTCGGCGGGCAGCCAGCGCGCCGGCAGCGCTTCCTCCATCATCGGCGTGCTGCAGTATGGTCTGGCCAGCCTGGTCAGCGCCCTGGTGGGGCTGCTGCACAATGGCACGGCCTATCCCATGTGCGGACTGATGTTCGGCGGCGCCGCACTCGGTTCGCTGATCTTCTTCCTCGGCCGTCAGCGGGTGCTGGTTACCACGCCGGCCTGACGGCGGCGTGCGGCTGGCGTCCTGCCTGATGGCGCGTGCCTTGAGCGAGACATGCACGCCGGTTTGCGCTTCATCAGCGCCTTGACGTGAGCTGCCGGTTTGACGGCCCTGTCGAGCGTTGTATGTCGAGGAATCTGAAGTCTCGCCACAACGCCTTGCCTGTATGGCAATCTCCCAGTACCAATGGATCCGGCAAATCGGCATACAGCTTGGACCAGCCTAATTCTTCACGGCCGGTGAGAATCGGATCGGCTAGGTTCTCCCACAACACAGGGATGAAATTGCCCGTCAGCCAGCCCTTGCTGGGCGAGTAATGTTTGATGCGCAGATTCACCGACAACATGGCATAACCGTGGCCGGCCCGCCAACCGATGTTGCGCATGAAGTTGAGTGTGACGGTCATCAGCGGTTCGCCATCCAGCGTACATGCCAGTGGCAGGATTTCGCTCAGCAGCACAGGGTCCGTCAGCGCGGTTACCGACATCACCAGGTTGCGCTGGTTATTGGATAGCTGCTGTTTGTCGCTGGGTACGTTGCGTGGGCCCGGCAGTGCGCCGAATACGCGTGGCATACGATATTGTGGCTTCAGAGCCGGGTCGTCGCGCAGCATAACGAATGCTTCGGAGGTGAATCTGGCTGCGCCAAGTATCGCAGAATCAACACCGGTTATTACGGCCGGTTGTTATGGTGATTTTGCATGGTTGCGCGCGGCAGTGACATCGCACCGACACGTTTTTTCGTGTTCGGCGTGGTCTTCGCCGCCGTCGCCGCCCTCGTCTTCTTCGCCTCGGCGCTGCCCCTGCTGGACGACGACAGTGGCACGATGCGCCACAGCGACCAGATGAACGATGCCAACCGCCACACTTTGCTGGCGACCATGGTGTTGATTTGCCTGGTGATCCTGTTTTCAGTGGGAACACTGATCGCCAGCAGGGAAACACTGCATTGGCAAGGGCTCAGCCTCATCGTGGGCACGCTGGCGTTGACGTGGGTCTTCATGAACCTCATCTACGCGCTGCACTATGCGCATCTCTACTACCTGCCAGGCAGCAGGGGAGACCGCGGCGGCCTGGACTTTGCGAATGCCGCCGAACCGGGTTATTGAGACTTCCTCTACTTCAGCTTCACGCTGGGCATGACGTTCCAGACATCGGACGTGGCAATCAACGATGCGCATGTCCGCAAGGTCGTGCTGGGGCACTCCATGGCGGCCTTCCTCTTCAACATGGGAATCCTGGCATTTACGATAAACGCGCTCGGCGGTCTGTAAACCGTAATCCACCTCCCAGCGGAATGACTGTCCTTGCCATGAATGTACACATCGTCACCTTGCTCTGGACGGGGTTGATCTTTCTCCTGCAACTTGCCGTCGCCGCGCGGGTCATGTTGCGCCCACACCGCCAGCCGGCCTCGCGCATGGCCTGGATCGCGATCATCTTCGCCCTGCCAGTGATCGGCATGATCGGCTATCTGCTGCTGGGCGAAACCAATATAGGGCAGCGGCGTGCGGCGCGCAGACGCCAGGCCATGGGCGAGATTCCCGACGTCCTGCTCACGCCCGGCTGGGGCGCTGGGGCGCTGCGGGCGGACATCCCGGAGCGTTACCGCCCGGTTTTCCGCACGGGGCGATCCGTCAACGGCTTCGACCCCGTCGGCGGCAACCACGCACGCCTGATGCAGGACTCGAACGCGGCCATCGACTCCCTCGTGGAGGACATCGACGCGGCGAAGGGAACCGTCCACATCGCCTTCTACATCTGGCTGGCCGACAACAACGGACTGAAGGTGGCCGAGGCCCTCAAGCGCGCCGCAGCGCGCGGTGTGGCCTGCCGGGCAATGGTGGACGGCCTGGGCTCGCGCCGGCTGATCGCTTCCCCGCATTGGCGCGGCATGCGCGCGGCCGGCGTGAGCATCGCCGTCGCGCTGCCGATCGGCAACCCGCTGCTGCGGGCAATCAAGGGGCGGATCGACCTGCGCGACCACCGCAAGATCGTGGTCATCGACAACTGGATCACCTATTGCGGAAGCCAGAACTGCGCCGATCCGGAATTCCGGCCGAAAGCGAAATACGGCCCCTGGGTGGACGTGCTGATACGCTTCGAAGGCCCGATCGCGCGGCAGAACCAGCGCCTGTTCGCCGACAGCTGGATGGCCAGCGTTACCGAAGACCTGTGCGACCTGCTGCTGGAGCCGCTGCCGCCGGTCGAACCTGGCTTTCCCGCCCAGGTCATCGGCACCGGGCCGACCATTCGCTATTTCGCCATGCCCGAGGTGTTCGAGACCCTCATCTACACCGCGCGGGAATCGCTTTTCATCACCACGCCCTATTACGTGCCGGACGAAGCCATGCAGGCGGCCCTCTGCGCCAGCGCCCGCCGGGGCGTGGAGACGACTGTCATTTTCCCCGCGCGCAACGATTCCCGGGAAGTAGCCGCAGCCAGCCGCAGTTATTACGCCGAACTACTCGCCGCAGGCGTGCGCATCCACGAATACGAAGGCGGGTTGCTGCATGCCAAGACGCTGACTTTCGACGGCGAGATGACCCTGATTGGCTCCGCCAACATGGACCGCCGCAGCTTCGACTTGAATTACGAGAACAACATCCTGTTCCACGACTCGGCGCTGACCGCCGTGCTGCGTGCGCGGCAGGAAGAATTCCTCGCCCGCAGCCGCCCGGTCACGCAGGAGAGCGTGGCTGCCTGGTCGCTCTGGGAACGCCTCCGCAACAATGCTCTCGCCTTGCTCGGCCCCGTGTTATGAGGGCGCTGGCCGCCACCCCTCTGCAGGCGGCCGCCACGGCCCGGCTGCCTCCGCTAAAATGTCCGGTATCGATTTCCTTGGCCGTCCTTTCAACGAGCCGACATTGTTCAAGATTGCATCCGCCCATGAATCGGCGAGCAAACATCGCACGGCGCCACCGGGGTTCGGTCCTGTGCAGGTGAGTTGCGGTTTTCGATTCGTCTCTTTCACTCCCGAAAATCCTGATCCGGATACATCGAAGCATCCGGCGCCTTGATCACGACCATCGCTTTGCCCTGCGAGACATGGCAGGCATTGCACACTTCGGTGAGATGTTGATACGCCGTCGCGAACTGTTTCGCGTCGCTTGCTTTCACTGCTTGATCCAACTCGGCGAACACCGCTTGCGTCATCGAGGTCGCGAGCGCGGCGGTATCGGTCGAGTTATAAATCGGAATGGTGCGGCCGATGCGCGCGAAAGCATTACGCAGCTCACTCAATTCATACGCTGCATAAGTCCAGTTGCCATTTTTACCTGCGAGTCCCAGTTTAATGTGGCGCGGCTGCACGGCCATCGTCATCAAATCCCCCATGCTCGGGTGATAGTCCGCAACGGAGGAAGTAACCGTGGCCGCGGGAGTATCCGCGGCCAGGCTGAGTTGGCTGCTTAGCATCAACGTGAATCCCGCGAGTGCAATTGAGTAGAACCTATCTCAAAACTGTTTGAGCATGATGCATAGAGCTGCCAGCTGCACGAAGCCGAGGAAATTGGCTGGATAGTATTCCCAGCGAACGAGGAGCCGACGTTGCCACTGGATCCAGGCAAAGAAGCGTTCGACGATCCAGCGTCGTTCGTAGCGACGCAACCGCCGTCCGTCTTGCGTCTTCTTGCGCGTGCGGTTCGACTTGTGCGGCGAGATCATTTCGATGCCCTGCTGGCGCAGCTCCTGGTCGAGTGGGTCGCTGTCGTACGCTTTGTCGCCGATCAGGTTCTCGGGCTTCGCCTCGATCATGTAGAAGTCGAAGGTCAGCTGCACCAGCGTTACTTCGTGGTGGTTCGCGGCGTGCGTCGTCACTGCGAGCGGCAATCCATGCCGATCCACTATCGCCATGATTTTCACGCCTTTTCCGCGGCGCGTCGGCCCGATCTGCCCGCCGCCACCCTTCGCCGAGGCAAAGCTCGCATCGATGTAGCATTCCGACTCGTCGATCGCGCCTTCCTCGCGAAGCGTGTTCGCCAGCTCGGTCAGCGCCGCGCGGATTACCTCGTTCTCGCACCACCGCTGAAAACGGCGATGCACCGTCTTGTAGTTCGGGTAGGACTGCGGAAGCATGTGCCACTGCGCGCCTGTGTTCAGGATCCACAGCACCGCTTCGAGCACTCTGCGCGCTGCAATCGGCTTGCGACCCGGCCGATCGTCCGGATAGCTCTCCTCCGGAAAGTGCTTCCGGATCAGCTCCCACTGCTCGTCGCTCAATCGCAGCATGCATGGATCTTACCTATGAATTGCAGCTATTAAACGGTTTTGAGATAGGTTCTAGTGACGCATAACCTGACGCCGTTAAGTGAAAACAGGTAAGTTGCGGAAAGCGACATCACGGTCGGAAGCTTGCTGTATGCAGGTCAATCGCGACAGTTTTTAAAGGAAATTTCATTTCGGGTAAAAGATAGGAAATCGCATTCATCTCAGTGTTGGAAAAGTGGCGAAACGACGCGCATGCTCGAACTACGCTTGAGCCGTGCTCAATTCCGCCTGTCGATCGGTGGCGTAGAGTTCGCAGTCAGCTGTGCCGTGGCTCCAACGCCGGCGGGAATGGCCTGCGAAACGCTACTCTTCCCAGCGGAAGCGCCACACGGCGATCAGCAGGCACACGATGGCGCTGAACACCAGTACCGCTGCCGGTGTCACGGCGCTGGTGAAGGGTAGGCCACGCCAGGTGGCGCCATCGAGGCCGTCCACCGCCCAGCGCGTGGGCGTGTACAGCGAGGCGCTCTGCAGCCATTTCGGGAACACGAAGGCCGGCACCCAGGCGCCGCCGATCATCACCAGCAGCAGCATGGCCATCACGGCGAAACCGCGGGTGGTCGCGGGACTCTTGCCCAGCGTGGCCAGCATCAGACCGAAGCAGGCATTCAGCAGGCAGAAAGCTGCGCCCACCGCCACGAAGCCCGCGACACTACCCTCGATGCGCACCTTGAAGATGAGTGCCGCCGTGAGGTAGATCATGATGAACTGGAAGGCGCTGATCAGCGTGGTGGCCAGCGCCCGCGCCAGCATGAATTCGCCGCGACTCAGCGGCGCCGAGCGCAATCTCTGCCAGATGCCGCGCTGCCGTGTCAGCAGCAGCAGGATGCCGGCATCGATGCCGGCGAACAGGATGAACTGCACCGACATGCCGGCGAAGGAGTGCGCATAGCTGTTGTAGGGGGTGTCATCGCGCGCGGTGACTTCGGTGGAGGCGACGGTGTAGGGAATGCTGAGGCCGAAGCCGTGCGCACTGGAGGCGGCACCGCCGTTGCCGGCGGCGGCGCCTGCAGCGGCACTCGTCGCACCAGCCACATCGGCGCCCGTGTTCGTCTTGCCGTCGTTGCGCTCGCGCTGGTTCAGGCGTCTGGCAGACTGCAGCAGCTGTTTCAGGTCGGCGCGATCCGCGCCGTCCATCCTGTCGGCGGGGATTTCGGTGTCCAGCTTTGCCAGGTAATCATCGATGGCCTGCACGCCCATGGCGCCAGTGAAGGCCTCCTTCGAGATTTCCTGCATGGAATACTGCGCCAGCAATCCCTCGACGATGCGCGCGCCGGTGGCCTGACTGGGATCCACCAGCAATTCCACCTGCGGCTTGTCGCGGCCGGAGAACAATGACTTGGTGGTCTGCGCGCCGAAGCCGCCGGGAAATACCGCCGCGGCATTCTGCTTGCCGCTGCGCACCTGGGCCTGGGCCGCGGCGCGCTCCAGCGGCGTGACCTGCAGGAGCCTGTCCGCGGTGAGGTCCGCGGTGATGGCGCGCGTGACGCTGCTCTGATCCTCGTCCACGACGGCAATGGGGATCTTGCCCTGCTCATTCGCCTTGCCGTCGCCACCGAATACGTAGCCGAAGAAGGCGGCGATCAGGATGGGTACCAGCACGCCGACCATCACGGCGCGGCGGTCGGTGAAGTACAGGCGGAGGTCGTTGCGCACCAGCGCACGGACGGCGGTGAGATTCATGTTTCGGCTCCATCGCGCAGTCCGCGCCCGGTGAGATGTATGAAAGCCTCCTCGAGATTGGCGTGGTCGCGTTTCAGCGCCGTCACGGTGTCATTGGCGAGAATGCGGCCGTGATCGATGATGAGCACGCGATCGCATAGCCGCTCGGCCTCTTCCATGTAGTGAGTGGTGTACAGCAGCGTCTTGCCGCGGCGCTTCAGCTCCTCGAGATTGTCGAAGATGGCGTTGCGCGACTGCGGATCGACGCCCACGGTGGGCTCGTCGAGCAGGATCAGCTCCGGATCGTGCAGCAGCGCGCCGGCGATGTTGAGCCGGCGCTTCATGCCGCCGCTGAAGGTCTTCACCTTGTCGTGGCGCCGATCGGCGAGGCCGACCAGAGCCAGCGCCGTTTCGGCGCGCGGCGCGAGCTCGGCGGGTGACAGGCCATACAGGCCGCCGAAGAGCTGCAGATTGGCCCAGGTGCTGATCTCCTCGTACAGCGCCAGGTCCTGCGGCACCAGGCCGACCTTGCGCTTCAGCCCATTGGCATCGACGTCGAGCCGCGCGCCGCCCAGCGCGACGCTGCCGCCATCGGGTGTGGCGATACCGCAGATCATGGCGATGGCGGTGGTCTTGCCGGCGCCATTCGGGCCGAGCAGGCCAACGCTCTCGCCCCGCTCGATCTGGAACGAGATGCCGTCCACGGCGACACGCCCGCCGTAGCGTTTGGTGAGCTTTTCAACTTGCAGCATGGATGATGTCCCGCGGCTATTGCACCTGATTACGGCAGGCGCGCCGACCCGCACCGGTCAGCGAAACCCGGGTGCGCGGTTTGCGTTCGACGAAAGTCCAGACGATGGAGACGCAAGCATCCTGCCGGCGCGGACTCGGTGGCGAGACGAGCGCGCGGACGACTTCATCGCGGCCCATGTTCATGGGAGAGTACTCTATATTGCAGAGTTCTCTGAGACAAGGCGCGTGAGCAGGGATTACCAGGCGGCGAGAGCGGTCTGGCGCCGTCAGCGGCTGGTGATTACCACGCCGGCCTGACGACGGCGTGCGGCTAGCCGGGTTATGACGTGCCGAGCAGATCGAAGATGCCGGCGCTGGTCCGCAGCATCAGGTGTCGTTGTGAAGCTCAGTGCCGGCATCTCATTCCATGCTCATGTGCGGTTCTCCGTCGGGTTCAGGAGCAGGCGCTTGCAGCCTCAGGAAAATCGGTCTAAATAGATAATGAAATTCAACCGTTCGTTGATGGACAATGAGCCGCATCACCGACATCAGCCTGTTCCTGCGCATGCTCGATCCGGGCGTGCGGCCGAGCGCTTTGACGATCTGCCGCCGCGGGAACGAACCCTGTCGAGGAGAAACTGATGCAGCTGGGCATGATTGGTCTGGGTCGCATGGGTGCCAACATGGTGCGGCGACTGCTGAAGGGCGGGCACGAGTGTGTGGTGTTCGATGTGCATCCTCCGGCGGTGGAAGCCCTGCGCGCCGAGGGTGCGCTGGGAGCTGCCTCGTTGCAGGAATTCGTGACGAAGCTGCAGGCGCCACGCGCCATCTGGCTGATGGTGCCGGCGGCCTTTGTCGACCAGGAGCTCGCGGCGCTGCTACCGCTGCTGCAGGCCGGTGACATCGTCATCGACGGCGGCAACTCCTATTACCACGACGACATCCGCCGCAATGGCGAGTTGGCGGCGCACGGGCTGCACTACGTGGATGTGGGCACCAGCGGTGGCGTGGCCGGGCTGGACCGCGGCTACTGTCTGATGATCGGCGGTGAGCGCGCCATCGTGCAACACCTGCAGCCGCTGTTTGCCACGCTGGCCCCAGGCGCCGCGGCGGCCACGCCCACGCCGGGGCGCACGGGCGCGGGTGGCGCGGATCCGCTGGCCAATTCAGCGGAGAGCGGCTATCTGCACTGCGGGCCCAGTGGCGCGGGCCACTTCGTCAAGATGGTCCACAACGGCATCGAGTACGGCCTGATGGCGGCCTATGCCGAAGGTTTCAACATCCTGCGCAATGCCAATGCCGGCAAGGCCGAACGCGCGGTCGATGCGGAGACCACGCCACTGCGTAACCCGGAGCACTACCAGTACGATCTGGATCTGCCGGAGATCGCCGAGCTGTGGCGGCGCGGCAGCGTAGTGGGTTCCTGGCTGCTGGATCTGACAGCGCGTGCGCTGGTGGGTGATGCAGCGTTGGGCGACTACGCTGGCCATGTGGCCGATTCCGGCGAGGGTCGCTGGACACTGGCGGCCGCCATCGATGAGGGCGTGCCGGCGCCGGTCATCAGTGCCGCGTTGTATTCGCGCTTCGAATCCCGTGGGGCTGCGGATTACGCCGATCGCCTGTTGTCGGCGTTGCGCAAACAATTCGGCGGACATGAAGAGAAGAAGGGATAGCCGCCGCCTGCGCATGCGATCCACAGCGCGTATGCGCAGTACAGCCAAGCCGCTGGGCGCTTAGAGTTCGGCCTTGTAGCCTACGCCGTAAATCGAATGGATGATCTCCTGGCTGGGATCGGCATCCTCGAGTTTGCGGCGCAGGTTGCGGATATGGCTGTCGATGGCACGATCGGTGACGGCGCGATGATCGTTGTGCAGCAGGTCGAGCAGCTGGGCGCGCGAATAGACGCGGCCGGGGACGCGGGTCAGCGTGGCCAGCAGCTTGAATTCGATGGGAGTGAGTTCCAGCGGATTGCCGCGCAGGCTGGCCCGATGTCCCGAGACATCGATGATCAGCCCGCTGACGCTGGGTTGCGCTTCGCCGCTGCGGGCGCGACGCAAAATGGTCTTGATGCGCGCCACCACTTCGCGTGGGCTGAAGGGCTTGCAGATGTAGTCATCGGCTTCCACCGACAGGCCCAGCAGGCGGTCCACCTCGTCGACGCGCGCCGTCAGCATGATGACCGGCATCTCGCTGAAGGTACGCAGCTCGCGACAGATGGCAATGCCGTCGCGACCCGGCAGCATCAGATCGAGCATCAACAGATCGGGATGCAGTCTGCGGATTTCATCGAGCACCAGATTGCCATCGGCGATCCAGGTGGTGGCATAGCCTGCCGCGCGCAGGTAGTCCGCCAGCAGGGAGGCGAGCTTTTCCTCGTCTTCGACGATCAGTATGTGTTGCTGTGCGCTGCCAGTCATGTTGGTTGTCTTGGTGGCGCCGCCCGTCAGGCGCCCTGCGGATGATCGCCTATAGTACATCGTCGGATGACAGCGTTCGGGTGCAATATTTCTCCATCATTGCGAGCTAACGTCTGCAACAGCACTGCGACAGCGACGCGCAAACCAGAATCGGGGGGCATCATGAGATTTCGCAAGGCAGTCCTGCTGTGTTGCGCTGGAATCGGGCTGGCCATGGCGCATCACGCCGGCACAGCCTTCGATTCCTCGCAGCAGCTGGTGGTCGACGGCACGGTGCAGGAGTTCAAGTGGGTGAATCCCCACATATGGCTGTTCCTGCAGGTGCCGAAGGCGGGCGGCGGCTACGATGTCTATCAGTTCGAGGGCGCATCGGTCTCGGTGTTCGCGCGCTCGGGCTGGACCAGCAAGACGCTGAATCCCGGCGACAAGATCCAGGTACTGTATTCGCCCTACAAGGAGCCCGACCGCAAGGGCGGAGAATTCCGCACGGTGACCACGGCTGATGGCAAGGTCTGGGGTTGGGGGCAGATATGAGCGCGCGGCGGATGTGGGCCGCATCCGGCTTGATGGCCTGCCTGTGTGTCTGCGCGTTGGCGCCGTGGCAGGCATTGCAGGCGCAGACCGCGAGCGAGCCGCAGCAGTTCGGCCCGCGCCCGGCTCCTGCCGGCAGCCGGGCGGCCGGTCCACCACCCTCCGCGCCCGGGGTGCGACGCTCGATGACCAGGACGACGCCGGATGGTTATACGCCGTCGGCGGATCCGCATGACATCGAGGGTGTCTACACCTGGAACAACACCTTCGACAAGCTGCCGTACCAGCTCAAGCCAGAACTGGTGGCCCGGCGTCCGGAGCCGCGCGTCGATGATTTCAGTACGCCCAATCTGGATCAGCGCAAATGTCATCCGACGACTTACATCGCCGGCGGCAGCGTGTATCCCATGCAGATCATCCAGACACCGGATCAGATCATCATGGTCTGGGAAGAGGATCGCCGCACCCGGCGCATCTATCTCGACGGGAAGATGCCGCGCAATCCCACGCCGACCTACAACGGCTACTCGGTCGGACATTGGGAAGGCGACACATTGCTGGTGGAGACGCGCGGCTTCAAGGGTCGCCTGAACTACTTCCTGACCGGCAATCCCGATATCTACGTGACGGAGAAATTCCGCAAGGTCGAGGGCGGCAAGGTGCTGCAGATCGATGTGGAATACCACAACGACAAGGAGTGGTCGCAGCCCGGCACCATGCAGGTGCTCTACAACTGGCGTCCCGACGCCCATCTGCTCGAATACGTCTGCGAGGAATACAGCGATGCATTCGGCGTGGGCTACGACAGTCTGAGGTGATGGCATGATCCGCACGCGCATGATTCTGACCGCCTGGCTGCTGGGCAGCGGCGTTGCGCTGGCCGCAGCGCCGGATCTCACCGGCATCTGGCAGCCGGTGACGACGGCGTCGACTCTGAAGTCCACCGATGGCAAGGCAGTACCGCTGCTGCCGGATGCAGCCGCCGTGTATGCAAAGAACCGGGCGGCGCTGAAGCGCGGCGACGACAGCTTCGATCCGGCCGCACAGTGCATTTCGCCGAGCATCCCCTGGCTGCTCGCCGACCGGATGCCGCTGCAGATCGTCTCGAAGCCGAACAATGTGTTCATGCTGTTCCAGTGGAATCGCCTGTTCCGGCAGATCGATCTGAATGTGGCGCATTCCGAGCCACCCGGCCCCACCTACTTCGGTCAGTCGGTGGGGCGCTGGCAGGGCGATGAATTGATCGTTGATACCAACAACATTGAAACCAATTCGCTGCTGGATCATGCCGGTATGCCGCACAGCGACCAGCTGCATCTGGTCGAGCGCTACCGGCTCAAGGCCGGCGGCAAGCGCCTGCTGCTCGATCTGCGCATCGAGGATCCGCAGGTGTTTGCAGCACCCTGGTCTGCACGGCTGGAGTTTCGCAAGCTCGCCGGCGTAAAGATCCAGGAAGACGTCTGTGTCGAGCGACTCGATATCAGGAAATATCGCTGAGGAGAGTTGGAATGAGCCAGTTCATTGCGAAGAGTCGCGCGCACGCCCTGCGCATCGCGGGTTGTCTGGGTGTTGCGGCAGGCGCGGCGGTGTTTGCGCCAGCCGTATCCGCTGCCACCGGCAGTTGCGATCGCGCCTGTCTGGAGAAGCTGGTCGGCGACTATGCCGAGGCGCTGGTGAAGCATGATCCCGCAGCGCTGCCGCTGGCCGCCGGCGTCAAGGCCAGCGAAAACGGTGTGGCCGTGAAGCTCGGTGAGGGCGCAAGCTGGAAGGGCATCACGGCCTTCAAGTCGCAGCCGCAATACGTCTCCGATGTTGTCGGCGGCGAGGCGGGCTATCTCGGCGTCGTGGAGGATGCCGGCAAGCCGGCGTTCCTGGCGCTGCGCCTGAAGGTCCGCGACGGCAAGATCACCGAATCCGAGAGCATCCTGGTGCATGACGGTGAGGGCGGTCCCGCCTTCGAGCCGGAGGGCTTCATCTACCGCGAGGCGCCCTACATCCGTGATGTGCCGGCGGCGGTGCGCGGTTCGCGCGAGGATCTGAAGCGTGTGGCCAACATCTACTGGGATGTGTCCACCAGCTCGCACGATGCCAGCAAGGTGCCCTATGCATCGGATTGCTGGCACTTCGAGAACGGCATGAACACCAACTGGGAACGCTTCTTCAACAAGGACGAGGCCGGGGTGCTGACGCGTCCCGAGTACCAGCCGCAGGGCGATGGCCGCATCTGGACCTGCGCGCGCGAGACCTATCTGACCACGACGGCCTGGAAGGAAGCGCGGCAGCGGCACTTCGTCATCGACGAAGAGCGCGGCCTGATCATGACGCTGGCCAATGTCGACTATCCCGGCCGCGGCATGCCAGCCGCACCGAATGCAGCTGCGCCCGCTGCGGGTGGCCCGGGTGGTGGCCAGGGTGCCGCCGGTCCGGGCGCTGCGCGCGCACCGCTGCGCGCCATTGAGGGTCCGGGCGCCATGCCCATCGGCATGTCGCCGGCGGGTATGCGCACTGCCATGGCCGGTGGCGGCTATGTCATCCAGCACTTCATGCTGATGCGCATCGTCGATGGCAAGATCGCACGCGAACAGGACGTGATGCGTCAGTTGCCGACCGGCGCGCAGCGGTTGTTCGACTAGCGCGCTCAGCCCTCGCCGCGCGGCAGAATCAGTTCGATCTGCACGCCGCCGAGGTCCGAATGCCGGGCCTGGATGCTGCCACCATGGGCCTCGACGATGTTGCGGCAGATGGCCAGCCCCAGCCCGGCGCCGCCCGAGTGGCGATTGCGCGACTCGTCGGTGCGGTAGAAACGCTCGAACAGATGGCCGAGCTGCTCGTCGCTCACGCCTGGCTTGGAATCCTCGACGACGATGCGGACCTGCTCGGCATCGCTGCGTACGCTGATGCGCACCTCGCCACCCGCGGCAGTGTGCCGTGCGGAGTTCTCGAACAGGTTGTTGAACAGCTGCTGCAGCCGCGCTTCGTCGGCCAGGAGCGCAATCCTCTGCTCCGCGCAGTCGAGCGTTACATGCAATGAGCGCCCGGCAAAGCGCTCCTGAAAGGCAGTCAGGCAGGTCTGGAGGATGGGGATCAGATCCAGCTGCTCGCGACGGTAGCGCAGCGCGCCCACGTCGGAGCGCGCCACGTCGTAGATGTCCTCGACCAGCTTTTCCAGAATCTTCACTTCCGAGCTCAATGACTTGATGGTCTGCTTTGCGTCGGCGCGCACGCCATCTTCGACGGCTTCGATTTCACCGCGCAGGATGGCCAGCGGCGTACGCAGCTCGTGGGAAATGTCCGCCATCAGGTTGCGTCGCTGCTGCTCCGTGCGCTGCAGCGTCAGTGCCAGCTGGTTGACGTCGCTGGCCAGCTGGTCGATCTCGTCACCCGAACCATGCGGCAGGCGCACGCCATAATCGCCGGCCGTGAGTCTCTGCGTGGCATCCGCGATGCGGTGGATGGGCGTCAGAAAGGCGTTGGCCAGCAGCACTGCCCCGATGCCGGCCACGATGACGGCCAGCAGACCGATGGTCCAGGTGAGCAGCAACTGCTGCCGCTGGAAGCGTACGTCGATGGCACTGGTGGCACGATCGAAGGGCACCAGCACCAGCCAGCCCACGGAGCGGCTATCGACAATGATGGGGCGGTAGACGGCGCTGCCGGTGATGCGCGGAATGCCGATGATGAAGCGGTGCTGGTCATCGAGCAGCGCGATGCGCAGGCCGATGCCGGTGGCGTCGATCGCGCGCCCCGTGGTGGGTATCGGACTGCCGATCGGCGGCGCCGTGGTCAGGCCGCCAGGCAGACCCACCAGCTCGAACCAGCTGGCGGCGTGTTCGGAGATGAAGCCCCAGCCGCCGTGTTCCCGATAGGCGGCAGCCAGCTGGGGCGCCAGATTGTCGAGACGATCGACGCCGCGCTCGTTCAGGTATTCGAGAAAGCCGCGCTGGAAGCTGGTGTGCCAGGCGATGCTCAGGGCCAGCGACGCCAGCACGCTGGCGGCCAGCATGGCGGTGATGAGTTTTCGTTTGATCCCCAGTCGCAAGATGATGATCCTGGCTCTTCACGGCGGCTTCCGAAGGCGCATCTTAGCGCGACTCGATCTGCAACAACGCTGCACAATTCCCGCATAACATTGCAGATACAGTAGCGTGAATACCGGCAGCGGGCGTTTCGGGGGCGATCATGAAGACTGGATTGGCGGGCGTCGTATTGCTGTGCTGGCTGGCGCAGAGTGCGTGGGCAGCCACGCCGGTGCCCGCGGTGGCCACCACCGAGCCCGAATCGGTACGCAATCTGCGGGTTCAGCCACCGGCCGGTTCGCTCGTGCACAGCGAGCAGGAAGAGGCCAACCTGCGCATCGTTCTGCAGTGGCACTATGAATTCTTCGATCTCGGTCAGTTCGAGTCGGCTTCCGACAAGTACATGAGCGAATCCTTCCAGCAGAACGATCCGCGTGAGCCGTCCGGGCGGGCTCGCTACGTGGCGGCGTTCCAGGGCAATGGCTACGTGCCCAAGAAGCCCGCCGAGCGTCCACCCCTGCTGGCCGTGTTCACCAATGGCGACATGGTCATGACCGTCATCCCGTCCCAATGGCCCAAGCCGGCGGGCGTCGCCGTCGAGCAGGGCCCCATTCACTGCAACATGTATCGCGTGGTCAATGGCCGGATCCAGTCCATGTGGGTGAGTGGTGAGGTCAATGGCGGCGGTGGCGCGCCCATTCCGGCCGCCACGACGGGGAGTGCGGCGAAGCCCTGATGAACCTGAGCAGGCGCCAACACATGCGTGCAGTCCTGTGCAACATGATCTTCCTGTCGCTGATGACGCTGGGCATGGCCGCCTGCGGGGCGCGCACGACTCAGGAAGCGCCCGCGCCATCGGCGCAGCTGGCGCGCGATGTGCTGGAGATACAGAACCTGATGGGGCGCAGGGCCTTCTATCATGCGGCCGGGCGCAACGATCTGGAATTCGCGATGTTCGCGCTCAGGAAGTCCGACATCAGCTGGGGTCACAATCAGGGCTACTGGGTCGGTGCGGACTCCATCCGCAAGTACTACGTCGATCAGCATGCGGAAGACAGCCGCGCCAATCTGGCGCGCATGACGCAGCTCTACCCTGAATTGAAGAATGATCCCGCCAATCTCGGCGCCGGCGAATTCGTGATGCATACGCTGACGACGCCGGTCATCGAAGTGGCTGGTGACGGTCAGACGGCCAAGGGCGTCTGGTACACACCGGGAGCGGTGGGTGTCACCGATGCGCAGGGTCGCCTTACCGGTGCCTGGCTGTGGGAGCGTTACGCCGTGGATTTCATCCGCGAAGATGGCCAGTGGCGTATCTGGCATTTTCTGGTGCTCACGGACTTCGACGTGGGCATGGGGCGTGATGTCGATCCCGCCGCTGCGCATCCCGGTGTGCCCGGTACCGGCGAGAGCTGGGATGTGAATACCAAGAGTTATCCGCGCTGGAGCGCTACCACCGTGCCTGCGCTGATGCCGCGGCTGCCCGAGCCCTATCGCACCTTCAGCGAGACCTTCAGTTACGGTCCACCGCGCAGCTGAAGTTGGCGGCACGCCCGCTGTCAGCTGCGTGTGGCTGCAACATTGCTCAACAATCCTCCTCTATCTTCGGGGTCTGCAAGTCTCGCCGGAAGGATCGGCTAATCGCCCCCCAGGCGGCCCTCCAGGCTGGCGACCCGACGGCGAGACTTGCTTATCCCGCCGCACTCCGCCTCTCTCCTGCCGCAACGCATCCTTACCGCAACATGAAGTTGCGCGCACCCTGCAAAGTTCCTGCACATTGACCTTCTACGCTGCGCGCACTGTCAAGATAGGTTGTTGAACTCCAACAATCACTGTGGCACTGCAAAGAAAGTTGTTGCGAAAACACTAGTTCAGGGGGTTCAGGAATGGCTCAGCAGCAGATGCGCGGCGCCCAGAGCGTGCACGCGCGCGTGTGGATGTGTGTGGCTTTGGCGTTGGTGGTCGGGGATGTGGCCCGTGCGGCGGAGAGCGATGCGCTCGAAGAAGTCATCGTGACGGCGGAGAAGCGTCCGGAGACGGTGCAGAAGACGGCGATCTCGATCACGACGATCTCCGGAGAAGACATCGCGAAGCGTGCCGACAACGAACTCGGTGCCATGCTGCGCAACGTTCCTTCGCTGCAGATCGAGAACACGCCGCAGGGTGGCGCTGTGTATGTGCGCGGCGTGGGCATGAACGGCGACTCGAACTACGTTGATCCGTCGGTGTCCCTGACCATCGACGGCGTCTATACCGCGCGCTCCGAGCGCATGACCACGGGCCTGTATGACATCTCGCGTGCCGAAGTGCTGCGCGGCCCGCAGGGCACCATCTACGGCCGCAATTCCGACGGTGGCGCCATCAACATCATCAGCAATGGGCCGGTGATCGGCAGCACCGAGACCCGGGTCAACCTGCAGACCGGCAACTACGATCTGTGGCACGGTGATTTTGCGCAGAACATTCCGGTCAATGACCAGCTGGCGTTCCGCGTCGCCGGGCTGCGCGAGAAGCGCGACGGCTATTTCAGCAATAACGGTTACTCCTCGGATGTCACCGCCGGCCGCGTCAAGGGCCTGTTCAATGCCACGGACGCCTGGACATTGCAGGCACTGCTGGACTATTCGCGTGAGAAGGGCCAGCTCGCCACCACCGTGCCCATCAAGGGCTCGCTGGGCATTCCGCCGTTCAACCAGACCAATGATCCCACCTGCGCGGATGCGGACGGTGGGTGGCAGACCGAAGCGGGCAATCCCTGGTACGTGGATGCCTGCCATCCGGCCGACACCATCGACTACAAGTTCGTCACGGCGTCGTTGCAGAGCGATCTGAATCTGGGCTGGGCGACACTGACGGTGATCCCGACCTGGACGCGCAACAAGCGCTACACCAATTCCAACCTGGTGACGGGTATCGCGCCGGTGCCGTTCGCCGGCAGCATGCAGACCTCGATCACCAGCGAGACGCAGAAGACCGGCGAAGTGCGCCTGTCCTCGGCGGCGGACTCGGCGCTCAAGTGGGTGGTGGGTTACTACTACTTGTGGAGCAACAACGGCGGTACGGGTGGTACCGGCCTTGCCGCCACCACGGTGACCAACACCAGCGGCGACACCGTGACGCTGTACGACACGGACAATCGCGGCGCCAGCCCGACCACATCGAAGGCGCCGTTCGGTCAGATCACCTATCCGCTGACCGATACGCTGCGCCTGACCGGCGGTCTGCGCTACACCCAGGACGCCAAGAGCCAGGCGCTGCGCATCACCAGCGTGGCCGTGTCCGGCTACGACAGCGGCCTGGTGGTCTACAACGCCGACTACAGTGCCACCACCTACAAGGCGGGCGTCGAATACGACGTGGCGCCGAAGTCGATGGCGTACGCGCAGGTGTCCACCGGCTACAAGGCTGGCGGCTTCGACACCTCGGCGAGCCCGCCCAAGACCTACCGGCCCGAGCACGTGAAGTCCTACGAGGTGGGCATCAAGAACCAGTTCCTCGACGATCGTCTGCAGGTCAATGCGTCGCTGTACTACTACGATTACACCGATCTGCAGGTGCAGTACGCACTGAGCGGCACCTATCCGATTCCGGACGCCTACATTCCGGACGACGTGACCAATTCAAGCTTCCAGCAGTACATCGCCAATGCCGGCAAGGGCATCAACAAGGGCGCGGAGCTGGAGACCCGTTATCGCTTCACGCCAGTGGACGAGATCGACGTGAGCGCGACCTACACCAACGCGCACTATGGCGATTTCAATCATGTGGCCGATCCGGATCTGATCGGGCTGGACGGCCAGCGCATGGCCTTCACGCCGGAGCACACCGTCATGGTGGACTACGAGCACGACTGGTCGGTTGCCGGCGGTACGCTGACGGCCCAGGCCAACACCAAGCTGTCCTCCTCCTACTGGGGGTCGGTGTCGAATCGTGCGTCGCGGCCGGACTCGTTCCAGAAGGGCTACACGCGCAGCGACGCCTCGCTGTCGTATGCCTCTTCGGGCATCTGGACGACGACGCTGTGGGTGAAGAACATCGAGGACAAGGCGCAGATCCAGTTCGGCGATTTCCCGCTGAACCGCAATGTGGTGAGCTATCCGCGCACCTTCGGTCTGAGCGTCGGATTGAAGTTCTGATCCACCGCTGATCCGTTGTGAAACAGTGGAAGGCCGGGGTTGCACTGCGATCCCGGCCTTCTGCATTGTTCCTGCAAATTATCCCTTTAGCCTCTGAACGGGGCGCGGCGTCGACCGCAAAAAGCGGTCGGTACGCGCCTTAAAAAGAACAAGCAGGAAGCAAGGGGGTAAATGTGAACTCATGGAAGAAGGAGCGTTCCAGGGCGGCTGCCGCCACCCTGGGGACAATGCTGGGTCTGGGCTGGACCGTCGATGTCTGCGCGCAGGCGGCGGACAACGACGGACTCGAGGAAATCATCGTTACTGCGGAAAAACGTGCCACCAACCTGCAGAAGACCGCCATCTCGATGGTGGTGCTGTCGGGTGAGGAGGAAGCCAAGAAGGGCTCCACGACGCTCGACGCCGTGCTGCAGAGCGTGTCCAGCCTGAAACTGGAAGGGCATGCGCAGGGTGCGCAGATCTTCATCCGTGGCGTGGGCTCCAACATGGATCCCACCATCGGCGACTCGGCCGTGGCAGTCAGCACCGACGGCGCCTACAACAGCCGCAGCGAGACAGTGCTGAGCACGCTCAATGACGTGGAGCGTATCGAAGTGCTGCGCGGCCCGCAGGGCACCCTGTATGGACGCAATGCCACGGGTGGCCAGGTCAACATCGTCACGGCGGATCCCAAGCTCGACAAATTCGAAGCCAACGCCCGGCTGGGTGGTGGCAACTACAGCCTGTTCAGCGCCTCCGGCGTGGTCAACGTGCCGCTCAGCGGCAGCACCGCGCTGCGCGGTTCCTTCACGCGCGAGAAGCACGCGGGCTATCTGACCGACGGCAATCTCGACAACGACACCTGGTCGATCCGCCTGAAGGGCCTGTACCAGCCCAATGATGTGCTGCGCGTGGTCCCAACGGTGGAGTACTACCAGTTCAAGGGATCGAACATCGCCACGGTCTACAATCTCAAGGACCGCGTCGAGCCGAACTATTCGACGGATCCCTGGTGGGATCCCTTCAACAAGGGCAACAGCGGCACGCAGAACGTCAACGTCAATCTGCACACCGAAGTGCTCACCGGCATCGGCAAGCTGACGCTGACGCCGACGTTCTCGCATCAGCGTCGCTGCCAGGGCGTGTTCCTGTTTGCGGCCCCGGGGCTCAATCCCTTTGCAGCGCCGGTCAATCACGTGTTGTCCGGTCAGCTCGACGTCGACTGCGGCGGCGCAATCGGTGCATCGGGTGGCGGCGGACCGCCCAGCGGTGTGGCCAAGCAGGACGAATACACGCTGGAAGCGCGCATGAACTCGCTGGACAGCTCGCGCATCAAGTGGACCGTGGGCGTGTTCGGCTACCAGCTGAAGGCAACCACCAACGCGCTGAACATCGCCAACCTTACTGTTCCGACGGTGACGCCGGCCTGCGGCACCTACTCGTCCTCGACTGTGGATTGCGTGGTGTTCGCCGAGAACAGCCGGCCGGTGAAGTCGTATGCGCTGTTCTCGCAGGTGACCTATCCGCTCACCGACGCGTTCCGGCTGGTGGCGGGCGGTCGCTACAATCGCGACAACCGCCAGTCGAAATACAGTCTGGTGGATTTCTCGCAGAGCACGACGGACCCCACGATCACCGAGCGTACCGCGGGCTCTTCGTCCGCGCCGGCCACCTGGAAGGCAGGTGCCGAGCTGGATGTCGGTCCGAGTGCCATGCTGTATGCGACCATCTCCACCGGCTTCAAGTCGGGCGGCGTCTCGCAGGACATCGTCGAACGCAATGGCAGTCTGTATGCGGGTACCTACAAGCCCGAGCGGCTGCTGGCGTATGAAGTCGGCAGCAAGAATCGTTTCTTCGGCGATCGCCTGCAGCTCAATGGCAGCGTCTATCTGTACCGCTACAGCAATTTCCAGGTGCAGTACGGCGGTGCCAACAGCGCCAGCGGCTCATTCTGCAACTGCGTGCAGAATGCCGACACCGGTACCATGAAAGGTGTCGAGGCGGAGCTGCAGTGGCTGATCGATCGCGCCGACCGGCTCGACATCAGCGCCAGCGGCGAGGATGCGCACTATGGCCGGCTGATCATTCCGAACCTCAGCCTGCCTCCGGCCAGCACCGAATCCGGTGCGCCGTACACGGGACCGTACGATCTGTCCGGTCACGACATGGCCAATGCGCCCAAATGGACGGTCAGCCTGGGCTATCAGCACAGCTGGAACCTCAGCAGCGGCAAAGTCACGTTGCGCGGCGACGCCAAGGCCTCGGCTGGCTACTGGTCGACGGTGGAGGTGTACTTCAAGAATGTTTACCAGGATGCCTACCAGAACTACGATGCGACGCTCAGCTACGAGAGCAGCGACGAGAGCTGGAGCGTCAATGCCTGGGGCAAGAACCTCGCCAACGATGTGCAGGTGACCTACAGCATGCCGTTCGGACGCCAGATGATCAGCAATCCGCGCACCTATGGCGTTACGGCGTTCAAGCGTTTTTGAGTATTGGAGAACGGAAGAACACGATGGAACTGAAGTTGCCGGTCTATGTGGGCGTGGTCCTGCTGATGGCAGGAGCGGTTGCCGGCGCTGCGGACAGCTCTGCCGTGCCAAGCTTCGAGGGCATCTGGATGTCCTCGCGCGCCGAAGGCGGTCAGGGTGGTCCCGGCGCTGGTGCTCCGGGCGGCGGTGGCCAGGGCGCTCAAGGTGGCCAGGGTGGGCAGGGAGGCGCGCCGGGGGGTGGCGGCGGTCCGCCGGGTGGTGGCGGTGGCCCGCCGGGCGGCGGCGGGGCACCGGGTGCGCCGGCACCGCAGACCAGCGGCACCACGCTGCAGTGCGCGCCAGTGCGGCGCAGTAGTGGCAGCGGCGGTGGCATGTCGAATCTGATCGCGCAGAGCGCCACCGAACTGGTGTGGCTGTCCGAAGAGGACATGGATGTGGCCCGCAAGGTCTACATCGGCGGCAGCCATCCGGCCAATCTGGTGCCGCAGCCCAATGGCCATTCCATCGGTCACTGGGAGGGCGCGACGCTGGTGATCGACACCATTGGCTTCGCGGATGCGCAGGGCAAGGACAGCGGCCTGCATACCGTGGAGCGCCTGCGTCTGGATGGCGACAAGCTGGTGGACGAAGTCACTAGCACGCAGGCCGGCGGCCAGCCGCGCACGCAGAGCAGCCGCTTCGAAGTGCAGAAGGACATTCAATTCAACGAGAACGTCTGTGAGGAGGGGTTCGATCGCTACCAGATCATCAATGGCGAGCTCGACAATCCCAACATTCCTCCGCGGCGCGAGACGGAGTCGAACCAGTGAACAAGTGTGGATGGATGCTGGGTGCCGCCTGTGTGGCGCTGGGCGTGCAGGCGGCGGGAGCTCCGGATATCAGCGGGCCGTGGCAGGCGAGTGCCGACATCAAGAGCTTGAAGGTGGATGGCGGCGGCGCGCCGCCGCTGACGGCGAAGGGCCAGCAGCTGCTGAAGGAACATCAGGCCAGGCCGGACGATGATCCGATCAAGCGCTGTCTGCCGCCGGGCAACCCGCGCACGATGAATCAGGCCGCCTTCCCGTTCAACATCGTGCAGGGCCAGAAGTTCTATACGGTGATGTTCGAGTGGAATCACCTGCCGCGCGTGATCTACATGACCGGCGCGCACTTCGAGAACCTGGGGCCGGGCTATTTCGGCCAGTCCGTGGGGCACTGGGACGGCGACACGCTGGTGGTCGACACCAACACCTACAACGACGCGACCTGGCTGGATGATTCCGGGCTGCCGCACAGCGACGCGCTGCATACCGTGGAGCGCATCCGGTTGCGGGATGCGAACACGCTGGAAGTGAAGATCCGCTTCGAGGATCCCGCCATCTACAGCAAGCCGTGGAGCACGACGCTGAGCTACGTGAAGAAGCCCGGTGTCGTGATCAAGGAAGACTACTGCCTGGGCCGCACCGGCCAGGGCACGACCGTTACCAAGTAAATTGCGGAGCACGACATGAATTCAACCCGGACCCTCGCGCGCGCGGCAGTGCTGGCACTGTTGCTCGGCGCCACGGCGCAGGCGCATCATTCGGTGGCCATGTTCGACCAGACCAGGAACATCACCGTCGAGGGCGAAGTGAAGGAGTGGCAGTGGACCAATCCGCACGCCTGGTTGCAGCTGGTGGTGACGGATGCCAACGGCCAGACCAGTGAGCAGGGCTTCGAGCTCGGTTCGCCGAATACGCTGACCCGCGATGGCTTCAAGAAGACCAGCTTCAATGTCGGCGACAAGGTGACGGTGGTGGCTGCGCCGCGTCGCGATGGCACGGTGGGTGGCCTGTTCCTGTGCGGTCGTACCGCCAGCGGCCAGTGGCTGCGCTTTGGCATGGGACCGAACAGCACGCCGGTGCCGGCCTGCCAGCATTGAAACGGATCGGACAGCGGGCCGGCAGCGGTCGGCCGCGAGGGGTATCGTGAAAAAAACAGCCTGGTTTGCTGCAGCCTGCGCAGCCGTCATGGCCGCCGGCATGGCGCATGCGGCCGATGACAACCTCATCGGTCTGACCACACCCAATGGCAAGATCGCCTACGACTTCATCAACCTCTGGTTCAATGAAGGCAAGGGCGTCGAGGCCTGGGACAAGTACGTTTCGCGTGATCACTACATGAATCACGCCGTCTACAGCGCCTCGCGCGACAAGCATCCGAGCTTCGAGGAAGAGAAGCAGACCGAGGCGCGCATGGGTGGAACGCCCGGTACGCACTTCGACATCAAGCAGCTAGTGGCGCAGGGTAGCCTGGTGTTTGCGCATATCCACGTGGCCAAGGCCGACGGACCCGGGCGCGAGCTGGTCATGATCCTGCGTGTCCGCGACGGCAAGATCACCGATCATTGGGACATTCACGAGGCGTTGAAGGAAGACTCCGTGGTCTTCGATCAACTCGAGCGCTGATTCATGCTGATTCATTCCGGGGGATTCATGAAGCGATTGCTGACCGGTCTGTTTGCGACCGGTGCTCTCATTGGTGCCGGCGTTGCCGGCGCTCACCACTCCAATTCCGCCTACGACCGCAACAAGCAGCTCATCGTCGCGGGCACGGTCAAGGAGTTCCGCTGGGCCAACCCGCATGTGTGGCTGTATCTGATGGTGCCCAATGCGCAGGGCGGCAGCGATCAGTGGTCGCTGGAAGGCGGCTCGGTGTCGGTGCTGGTGCGCAATGGCTGGCGCTCGGATGCGATGAAGCCCGGCGATCACGTGCGCGTGATGGTGCAGCCCAATCGTGACGGTTCCAACGGTGGCGGTTTCGTCACGGTGACACTGGACGACGGTCGCGTGCTGACCATCGGGACGTTGTAAGCCATGACTGCAAACTCCCTGCGTGTTGGCGGCTTTGTAACGTTGCTGCTCGCCGCTGCGCCGCTGCTGGCGCAGGTGTCGCAGCCCACCGAAGCCGACAAGAACAAGGTGCCGATGCAGTTCCGGCCCGACGATCAGAAAGGTGCCGGTGCGCCGAATTTCGCGCCGCGCGGCACGCCCGCGGGCTACACGCCGGATCCGAATCCGCGCGAGTTCAGTGGTTCCTATGTGAGCGGTGGCGGCGGTGGTCCGCCGGGCGGTGGCGGTCCCGCGGGTGGAGCGCCGGGCGGCGCAGGCCCGGCAGCCGGCGGTGCGCCACCGGGGGGTGGCGGTGCTCCCGGCGCCGGCGGTCCGCCGGGCGGCGGCGGTGCGCCAGGTGGAGCCTCAGGTGGCACTCCGGGTGGAGCCCCGGGTGGAACTCCGGGGGGTGCCGCGGGCGCAGGCTCGTCCTGCACTCCCACCTTTGGCAGCGGTGCCTACGCCACGCATGTGATCTACTCGCCCGCACTGCTGGTGGTGGTGGGTGAGGAGAATCATCGCATCCGTCGCATCGTCATCGGCGGTCAGTTGCCGAAGCAGCCCAAGCCCATCTACAGCGGCTACTCCGTGGGGCGCTGGGAAGGCAATACGCTGGTGGTGGACACCATCGCCATCCGTGGCCGTGATGGCCAGCATCTGGTGGAGCGCTGGACGCGCCAGGCCAATGGCTCGATCGACATCCAGACCCAGACGCTGGATGCCGCCGGCAAGGCGCAGGGCGCGGCGTCCAGCAGCACGCTGGTGTGGCGTCCCGATCTGAGTTTCGTCGAGAACATCTGCGAAGACTTCGGTGAAGCCTTCGGCTCGGACTACGGTGGTGGCAAGAAATGAAACTGCATCTGTTGTTGTTGAGTGCGGCGCTGCCGCTGGCGGCCGAGGCGGCCGACACCACGAAGTTCCAGGGCGTGTGGCAGGTCATCACGCCGGTCACGCAGCTCAAGGCCAGCGACGGCAGTGTGCCGCCGCTGCTGCCGGAGCCGCGTCGTGTGTATGAGGCGCGACTGGCGCAGCATGCGCGCGGCGATCGCTCCTACGACACCACGCTGCGTTGCAAGCCCATGGGCGAGCCGCGCACCGCCTACGATCCGCAGGGCGGGCCGTTCGAGATCGTCGTGAACCCCAAGGTCATCGCCTTTGGTTACACCTGGAATCGCATGATCCGTTTCGTGTACATCAGCAAGGATGCGGTGGATCCGCCCGGCCCGGCGTACTACGGAACGGCCAATGCACAGTGGCAGGGCGATACGCTGGTGGTCGACGCGCGCGGCATCCATGACAGCACGTTGCTGGATGAGTCCGGCCTGCCGCACAGCGAGCAGCTGCATCTCACCGAACGCTATCGTCTGCTCAAGGATGGCAACACGCTCGAGCAGGTGCTGCGCTTCGAGGATGCGGCGACCTTCAGCAAGCCCTGGGAAGCGAAGCTGCTGTACAAGCGCCTGCCGGGCGCGAGCATTGCCGAGGATGTCTGCGAGGAGCGGCTGAACATCCACGACTACTGACGAGCAGCATTCGCTGATGGAGCGATCGGCGAATCAGTTGGGCGGTGGTCACGACGCTCGTGGCCCGCGCGGCTAAGATGGCGCAAACAGGGGGAATCCATGCGCCGCTGGCATCGTTGGGTCATGACGGTCTTCGTGCTCACGCTGAGCTACTGGTCGGTGTCCGGGGTCATCATGGCGTTGTACGACGCCACCGATGCAACCCAGGTGTGGGCCATCGAGGGCGGCGGACCCGGCGCGCGTCTCACCGACAAGGCGCCGGCCGCGCAGAGCGTGCCGGCTCCCGCCACGCTGGCCAGCGGCATCGACACGGCCCTGCGCGCTGCCGCCCGGCTGCCCATCGCCAGCGTCGACTATCGCATGACCGGCGACATCCCGCGGCTGCAGCTGGCCGAGGCCAATGGCAGCCGCGACACCGAGCTGCGCTTCTATGCGGCCACGGGCGAACCCATGACGGCACTGGTGGCCGACGGCAATCCGGATGCGCCGCAGCCGGCCAATGTGATCCTGCGCAATACCGTGAAGATGTGGCACCGGGGCAATGTCATCGGCCTGCCCGGGCAGTTCATCGGTCTGTTCACCGGGCTGGCGCTGATCGTGCTGGTGGTCACCGGCGTGTGGATGTACCTGCAGATCTGGAAGGCGCGCCGCAGGAGCGGCAAGGGCGCCTTCTTCTGGACGGCGCGCGAGAGCCTGTGGCGCCGCCTGCACCGCTGGATCTCCATTGTCTCGGCGGCGCTGATCCTCAATCTGGCGGTGTCCGGCACCGTGCTGGCGTGGGGTGAGATCCAGCTGAATTTCTTCCTGTTCTATCACATCGGCGTCGGTCCCTATCCGCGCCCCAGCCCGCTGCCGCCGGTTTCGGCCAGTACGCTGCCTGCAGGCATTGCCGCCATGCTCGATATCACCTACGGCGCCGCGCAGCAGGCCGTGCCGGGCGCTGCCATCAAGAGCATCGAGCTGGTGATGCGTGATGGGCAGCCCAAGGGCATCGTCACGCTGATGCCGGGGCCGGGCGCCGTCGCGGCGCGCACGCTGGCCTTCCAGGCGCAGAGCGGCGCGCCGCTGCCGGACTGGCAGAACAGCGGAACGCAGGTCGGCAACGGCTATTTCGCCGACTGGCATCAGATGCTCAAGCGCATCCACCGTGGCGACATCATCGGCAGCTTCGTGGGGCGTTACATCGAGCTGATGGCCGGCGGTGCGCTGGTATACCTGGTGATATCAGCCTGGGTGCTGTACTTCCAGATGCACGGCCAGCGTCGGCGCGCCGGCCGACCGCAGCTATTCTGGAAGTAGAACTGCCAACGAAGGCAAAGCCCGTAGTGCGAGCCGCGGGCCTGAGGCTAAGATTCCCCGCCCTGTTTTCACTGGAGGGGATCGATCGATGCAAGCGAAATACGCACTGGTCCTGGGTGTGGCACTGCTGGGCGGCCACGCCGTCGTGGCCTCTGCTGCCTCTGAGGCAGAACTGAAATTCCTGGAACGCAAGAATCTGGACACGCCGCAGTCCAGGCCCTTCAAGATGAAGCAGACATCGGAAGCGGTGCGCGAGAAGAACAAGCAGGTCGTGCTCGACTTCTACAAGATCATCAGCGACAAGCGTCAGTGGACGCCGGAGAACGCCAAGAAGTACTTCTGGCCGGACTTCATCCAGCACGATCCGGCTGAACCGGACACCTCGGATGCCTTCTTCGAATTCTTCCGCCAGGGTTTCGGGCCGCCGCCGGCTGCGGCGGGCGCTGACGGCAAGCCGGCCGCACAGGCCGGTCCGCCGCCGGGCATGAAGATGGTGGGCACCACTTCCTCGGATTCCAACGGTTCGCCGGTGAACTGGATGGTGGCCGAGGGCGACATCGTGGTGGTCGTGCGCCATCGCAATTGGGAATGGAAGGACGGCCCGGAGCCCGTTTACAACGGCATCTTCGTGGACGTCTGGCGCCTGGTCGACGGCAAGATCAAGGAGCAGTGGTGCTCGGCCACGCCGGCCGATGCCAGCCTGCCGAAGATCAAGGATGCCATCGCCAAGGGCAAGTTCCCGAAGACGAAGGAATGATCCTGTCTTGATGATCCTGTTCTGACAGTCCCGCGGACGGGAGCGCCGGAACGGCGCTCCCGTCCGCGGGCGCAGGACTTTACCGGACGCGAGGCTCAGCTTTGCGCGCCCACGCCCATCAGTACCACCACGCCCAGCACCAGGAAGATCGCCGCGGCGATCGCGTGCACCACGCGCATCGGCAGCTTGCGCGCGGCCACGTCGCCCAGCAGCACGGCTGGCACATTGGCCAGCAGCATGCCCACGGTGGTGCCAGCCACCACGGCCAGCAATGACGGGAATTTCGCCGCCAGCGCCACCGTCGCGATCTGCGTCTTGTCACCCATCTCCAGCAGGAAGAAGCCGATCAGCGTCGTGCCGAAGATGCCGAAGCGTGGCGCGCGCGGTTCGGTTTCCTCATCGAGCTTGTCGGGAATCAATGTCCAGATGGCCATGGCGATGAAGGAGAGGCCGAGGATCCAGCGCATGGCCACGGGGCCGATGGCATGCGCCAGCCAGGCGCCGACCGCACCGGCCAGCGCATGGTTGACCAGGGTGGCGGCAAGAATGCCGAGAATGATGGGCAGGGGTTTGCGATAGCGGGCCGCCAGCACCAGGGCCAGCAGCTGCGTCTTGTCGCCGATTTCCGCCAGAGCGACGACGCCTGCGGAGACGAGAAAAGCTTCCATGAATTGAGAGTCCGGGGTCAGGCGCGACACAAATGACATGCGAGCTGCCCGACCCACGGATAGGCACGCATATCATCGGTCTCGCCAAGCACCATGCCGGAAGCGCCATGGCCTCGCGGCCAAGTCTGTTGACGCGTCCCCACCTCAAGGGTGGCGGCTACTCCCCAACGAAGGCGGGCAGTATAGGGGCTGGCGCCGCGGTTTTCAGCAGTATTCGCGCGCCCAAGCTGTCACTGCGGATGGTGATGCGATTGACTCGCAACTGGCCCGCCAACATTGAGAATCTGTCATGTTGATGAGTGCCTGGCGACAGGAACTTCGCGCTGCGCAGCGGCGTCACATGGATGTGCCTTCTCGCCCCCTGCGGCAATACAGGATTGAATCACTCGTGAAAGTCATGATTGCCACCGTGCTGCTGGTGCCCTTCACCATGCCGGCCCATGCGCATCTGGGAGGCACCGTTGCCACGGTCGACGCTGATCGCGCCGTGCTGGGTGGTGATCTGCGCGCCCGCACGCAGACGCAGTACGACGTCAATGAAATCACCAGCGACGCCGGTACGGTGCGCGAATACGTGACGCATGATGGCACGGTGTTCGCCATCACCTGGCAGGGCGTGCGGCCGCCGGATCTGCGGCAACTGTTTGGCGATTACTTCCAGCGTTTCCATGATGCCGCCGCCGCCGCCGTACAGGTGCGGCCGGGACTGCAGCGCGATCTGCAGGTGCGGCAGTCCGATTTCGTCGTGCACAGCGCCGGCCACTTGCGCGCCTTCCATGGCAGCGCCTATCTGCCGGCCCTGCTACCCAGCGGGCTCAGCGTCACGGAGCTGCAGTAAATGAAGCGGGCGGGTCATTGGATCGGGCTGGGCACTGCGTGTGCACTGGCATTCGCGCTGGTGGGCTGCGGTGGCGGCGATGCTGACAGTGCCAGCAGCGGTCATGATTTCGCCAGTGGTGGCAGCAATGTGGTCGACGTGAGCGTGGGTCCCGGTCCCGACGCCGCCACCGAGGATACGTTCAACATACCCACCGTCAGCGTCACGGTATGCAAGCCCGGCACCAGCACCTGCGTGACGGTGGATCATGTGCTGGTGGATACCGGTTCCTCGGGTCTGCGCCTGATGGCCTCGGTGATCAGTTCGCTCGGCCTGACGAACATGGCCGATTCCGCCAACAGCAGCAACACCATCGCCGAATGTCTGCCGTTCGCGGACGGCTATTCCTGGGGGCCGGTCACGACAGCGGATGTCACCATCGGCGGCGAGAGCGCCAGCGACATTCCGGTGCATGTCATCGATGACAGTTCCTCATACTCGCCGACCATCCCCACCGACTGCACCAGCAACGGCACGGCACTGGATTCGGTGACTGCCTTCGACGCCAATGGCGTGCTCGGCGTTGGCGTCTACAACAAGGATTGCTCCACCTACTGCGTGACGCATGCCGACAACGGCTACTACTTCACCTGCTCCAGCAGCACCTGCACCGGCACGGCGCTGGCACTGGACAGCCAGGTTGCCAACCCGGTCGCCAGTTTCGGCACCGACAACAATGGTGTGATCCTGCAGATGCCGTCCATTGCCGCCACAGGTGCCACCACCGCCAGCGGTTATCTGGTGTTCGGCATCGGCACCGAGAGCAACAACAAGCTAGAGAGCGCCACGGTGCTGACCACCGATGCCTATGGTGAATTCACCACCACCTTCGACAGCCAGACCCTGAGCTCGAGCTTCATCGATTCGGGCTCCAACGGGCTGTATTTCCCCGACAGCTCGCTTGCCACCTGCAGCGGCAACAGCGACTTCTACTGCCCCAGTACCACGCAGAGCCTGACGGCAACCAACAAGGGACAGAACAGCAAGACATCGACCGTCTCCTTCCAGATCGCCAACATCGACAACATCAGCGGTGACGACTACGCCATCGATGACGTGGGTGGCGGCGCAGCCAGTGTGCAGGGTCTGGGCACGGATTACTTCGACTGGGGGCTGCCGTTCTTCTATGGCCGCACGGTGTTCACGGCCATCGAGGACATGAGCGCCGGCAGTGCCACGGGGCCGTACTACGCCTACTGAGCCGGGCCTGCCGAGCTGGCATCACGGCAGCTTCGCCAGTCTCAAGCGCAGCGCGTTGCCGATCACCGAGACTGAACTCAGGCTCATCGCGGCCGCCGCAGCCATGGGGCTGAGCATCCAGCCCAGCAGCGGGTACAGCGCACCGGCCGCCAGCGGCAGGCCCAGCAGGTTGTAGACGAAGGCCAGCAGCAGATTCTGGCGGATGTTGCGTACGGTCATGCTGCTGAGAGCGCGGGCGCGGGCGATGCCGCGCAGATCTCCGCCGATCAGCGTGATGCCCGCGCTTTCGATGGCCACGTCGCTGCCCGTGCCCATGGCGATGCTGACGTCGGCAGCCGCCAGCGCCGGCGCATCGTTGATCCCGTCGCCGGCCATGGCGACCACGTGGCCGGTGCGCCGCAGCTGCTCGATCGCCTGCTGCTTCTGCTCGGGCAGCACTTGTGCCTGAACCTGCGTGATGCCCAGCTGCGTTGCCACCGCAGTAGCCGTCGCGGCGTTGTCGCCGCTCAGCATCACGATGTCGAGGCCCACGGCACGCAGCGTCGCCAATGCGGCCGGCGTGGTGCTTTTGATGGCGTCGGCGACGGCGATCAATCCTGCCAGTTGGTCGTCCACCAGCAGGTACATGACCGTGGCGCCCTGATCGCGCCATTGTCGGGCCCGCTGTTCCAGCGTTGGGGGTGCCGTGCGTTGACTTGCGCCGATCAGACGCTCGCTGCCCAGCATCAGGCGCCGTCCTCCCACCAGACCCTGTACACCGCGGCCCGGCAGCGCCTGGAAGTCATGCAGTGGTTCAGGTGTCAGTTGCCGCGCGCGCGCGGCGGCGACAATGGCCACGGCCAGCGGGTGCTCGCTGGCCATCTCCAGGCTGGCCGCCCAGCCCAGCAGCTGCTTCTCATCGCAGTGCTCCGTGGTGGCAGTGCCGATCACGCGCGGTCGTCCCTCGGTCAGCGTGCCGGTCTTGTCCACCACCAGCGTGTCCACGCGACTGAGCTGCTCCAGTGCCTGCGCATCGCGGATCAGAATGCCGGCGGTCGCGCCCTTGCCGATGCCGACCATGATGGACATCGGCGTGGCCAGTCCCAGTGCGCAGGGGCAGGCGATGATCAGCACGGAAACCGCGGCGACCAGGGCATAGCCCAGGGCTGGAGCGGGCCCGAACAGCAGCCAGGCGAGCAGCGCCAGCAGCGCGATGCCGATCACCAGCGGTACGAACCAGCCGGCTACGCGATCGGCCAGCTTCTGCAGCGGCGCGCGGCTGCGCTGGGCTTCGGCAACGCGCCGCACGATGCGGGCCAGCAGCGTGCTGCTGCCCACGGCACTGGCACGCATGATCAGCATGCCGTGGCCGTTGAGCGTGCCGCCGATCAGCGCCGCGCCGACGCTCTTGCTCACCGGTAGTGACTCGCCGGTGAGCATGGACTCATCGACGCTGCTGTGGCCTTCGAGCACTTGCCCATCCACCGGGATGCTCTCGCCGGGGCGCACGCGCAGCCGGTCGCCGATCTGCAGCTCATCCAGCGGCACTTCCGTCTCAGCGCTGTCGTCCAGGCGCCTGGCGGTCCTGGGCGCCAGGTTCAGCAGGGCGCGGATGGCGCTGCCGGTGTGCTCCCGCGCGCGCAGTTCCAGTACCTGTCCCAGCAGCACCAGCACCACGATGACGGCCGCTGCTTCGTAGTACACCGGCACCAGGCCATGCGCGTCGTGCAAGGTCGCCGGGAACAGCGTGGGCGCCAGCGTGGCGGTCAGGCTGTACAGGAAAGCGGCCAGGGTGCCCAGCGCGATCAGCGTGAACATATTGGGTGAGCGGTGCCGCACCGATGCCGCGCCACGCGCAAGCAGCGGCCAGCCGGCCCACAACACCACCGGTGTCGCCAGCAGCAGCTGCACGACCTGCCAGAACCGTGCGCCGGCCACCTGCAGCAACTGCGCATCGAGTACATGGCCGCCCATGTCCAGCACCAGCAATGGCAGGGCCAGCACCGCGCCGATCAGGCAGCGGCGCTGCATGTCGAGCAGTTCCTGCGAAGCCTGTGGTTGCGCCGGCGGCTGCAGGGGCTCCAGCGCCATGCCGCACAGCGGACAATTGCCGGGTCCGCTCTGACGGATCTGCGGGTGCATGGGGCAGGTGTAGATCGTGCCGGGCGCGCCAGCAGCGGCTGCGGCGGCTGCCGGGGCAGCTGCGGGCAGGGACGCCTGCTGCGGCGCGTGGCAACAACGGTGCTGGTGGGTGTCCATACCTGGAGTCTAAACTCCGTAGTGGACCCCAGAGTCAAGCGGAGGTTGCAGATGGGCACAAGAAGCGGCCTGCCGGAAGCCGCAGGCGGGCGGCCGGTTTCGTTGACCATCGGCAAGCTGGCGCATGCCGCGCAGGTCGGCGTGGAGACGGTGCGCTACTACCAGCGGCTCAAGTTGCTGCCGACGCCCGCGGCGCAGGGTGCGTACCGGCGTTATCCGGCCGGGCTGATCGGGCGTATCCGCTTCATCAAGCGCGCCCAGGAGCTGGGCTTTTCTCTGGCGGAGGTGGGTGAGCTGCTGAAATTGCAGCGCGGCGGCAGCCGCAACGCGGTGCGCGGCATCGCGACGCGGCGCCTGCTGGGCATCCAGGCGAAGATCAGCGATCTGCAGCGCATGCGGGCGGCACTGGAGCATCTGCTGCATGAATGCCGAAGCGTCGATCAGACCGCGGCCTGCCCCATCATCGAGGCGCTTGCGGCGCCGGATGAAGCTGCCTAGCATCCGGCAATGACCTCGCAATCCAGCTTCAGCCCGGTGCGGGACAATCCGCAGCGACAGCGCTTCGAGATGGCGGTGGAGGATGACATCGCCTTCATCACCTATCGGCGCTCGCCGGGCGTGGTGAATCTGCTGCATGCCGAAGTGCCCATGCGCTTCGAGGGCCGGGGGTATGGTTCGGCGCTGGCCAAGGGCACACTGGATCTGCTGCGTGCCGAAGGCAGTCGGGTGATCCCGAGCTGCTCGTTCATCGATGCCTACATCCGGCGCCATCCCGACTATCGCGATCTGCTCTGATCAGATCGACAGCGCCGCCACGCGTGCGTGCTGTTCGTCCCAGGGTCGTTCGTCGTCGCTGCTATTTGTGGATGCCGGTGCGCTCCACGCAGACATCTTCGCCGGCACCGCCGCTTTTCAGGCGCGTGAAGCGCAGACGGGCGCTCCAGTCGCGGCTGTAGTAGGCTGGATCGCTGAAGGTCACATCGTCGACCAGCGTGTCGGCATCCGCCAGCGACAGGCGCTCAGTGAGTTTCAGCTCCTTGCCATGAGGCAGTCCGGAGGCATCGAGCAGCGTGCCTGCCTTCAGGCGCGTGGTCTCGATGACCAGGGTCTGGCCATCCCAGTGACCCTGCGAGTCACCCATGAAGCTGGCGTCGGCATTGGTGGCGTAGACCGCGTCCAGCGCCACGAAGCGCACCAGGCGCTGGTACTGGAAGGTCATGCTGAGCTGGTGTGCATCCTGGCCGATCTCGAAGGGCTGAGCGATGCCGAGGATGCGCGGTGTGCCGGGAGGAATGCAGCGGCCGGTGCCATCCCAGCTGCGATCGCCCCGACTGGCCGCGGCCAGGTGCGCGGCATGCAGCTTCTCTCCCTCGGCATTGAGCGGAATCGGCATGCCGTCGGTGCTTTGCAGGGTTTCCTGGTTGGCGTCGGGCAGCCAGGTGCCGCTGAAGTCCACCGGCGGCGCGGTGGATGGGGCGGCGGTTGCGGGGGTGCCGGCCGTATCTGCAGCGCCAGTCGCGGGTGCATTCGCAGGTTGCTGCGAGCAGGCGGCGAGCAGCAGTGTTCCGAGCAGGGCGCCGGCCGGCGCTGCCTGTGCGGGAAGCTTGCGTGTGGTGTGGTTCATGGGCTTGAGCCTACTTGACCGGAGCGTCGCGGTTGTTTTCTTCGCAGATGACTTCATCCCACGACACCGTGGGCTGCCATTTCCAGCTGCGTTTCAGCTGCATCGGCGCCTGGTAGTACTTCGGATCCTCGAGGTGGATGTCGAAGTTCAGGGTGCCATCGGATTGCTTGCTGATGCGTTCGGTCAGATGCAGCTGATCGCTGCTGGGGCTGCCGTACTCATCCATCCAGCCGCCGTCGCGGAAGCGGCTGGTATCGACCACCAGCGTGTCGCCTTCCCAGTGGCCCACCGAGTACCCCATATAGCTGGGCGCCGGATCCCTGGGTGCGGTGGCGGGATTGAGATAGATCCGCCGCACCAGATGATCTTCCATGAAGATCAGTGTGAGCAGATCCGCGCTCTGCGTGATCTGCGTGGGAAAGCCCTGGTTCATGGCGCGCACCACGCCACCGGGCTTGCACAGTGACAACGGGTCGGCGCGCAGCTTGCCGGCAATGAAGTCCCGGGCGCGACCCAGGAACAGTCTGGCACCCGCATCGTTGTAAGGCGCGAGAGTGCCGGCTTCACCCGGCAGCAACAGCGTGCCCTCGTTGGGGAAGTAGCGGCCCGCGAAGTTGCGCGCATCGGCGGAGGGCGGCGCGCCAGCGCTTTCCGGCTGGCCCACGGGCTGGTGGTAGAAGCCGAACTTCAATTGCGGCACCAGCGCCACGAGCAGCGGATGCGCGCCCTGTGCGGCATCGCCGGCGCTGCGATCGGCGCTGGCCTGCTGCTCATTGGGTGGCTTGGCGCTGGCCGGCCCGCGGTTGCGCGGCTGACCGACCATGGTGCCGTCGGCGAAGGCCAGCGTGACGATGCTGCCGGCATGCGTGCCGTCGCGGCGTGGGTGCAGCGTGGCCTTCACCTTGTCGCCGGGCTTGAGGATGTCCGGGGTCCAGCCCAGGCGCCGCTGCTGGCTGGGCGGGCCGGTTTCGATGCCCCAGAGGTCGCTGCCGCCCTTGCCATTGGCGACTTCCACGTCGATCCAGATATGCGGGTTGGTATAGCTGAACTGCTTCACCGTGCCCTCGATGCTCACCTCGCGCGTGGTGTCAAACACGGCGAAGGAGTGGTGAGCGAAGGCTGCCATGCTGCCGCCCAGCATGAGCATCAGGCGCGCACATTTTTGCAACTGCTTCATGAGCCATCCTCTGCGGCTATAATTCCACCGGCGGGGAATATTACTTCATCATCAGTTGGGGGGCATATGCTGCAGTTCACCACGTTCAGGCGCTTGTTGGCCATCGGCATCGTGGCGGGTACCAGTTGCATCGGCGCCGCGCCGGTCTGGGCCGATCGCATCAATCCGGCCAGCATCAAGCCGGGGGATGTCGGTCCCGTCACGCCTTACGGCGAGACCGCGGCAGAGGCGGCACGCAAGAAGCTGATGTTCGACTGGCTGTACATGGTCATGATCCAGCGCAAGCCGCAGCAGGCCTTCGAGAAATACGTCAGCCGCGACTACTGCAATCACGGCCACCTGAGCACGCAGGGCAAGCGGGACTGCTCGGACTACAACGAGACCTTGGCGCGCTGGGTGAAGAACTACGCCCGTCCGCTCAATCCCGGCGAGCAGATCGAGATGCCGCGGCTGGCCACGGTCAACGGCGAGATGGTGACCATGTATGGTGAGGGGGTGGACATCTTCCGTGTGCACGATGGAAAGATTACCGACCACTGGGATGCCTCACCGCCGGCCGAAGTCACCATCAAGGCGCATGCGCCGGGCTTTGCGGAGTGGGTGATGGGCGGCATGCAGGGGCCCATGCCGATGACCGAAGCGCAGAAGGCGGCCATGCCGGCAACCGGTACTCCCGCACCGGCCGCCGATCGCAGGTAACCGGGGCGGCCGCCCTTACAGCGGCTGACGCAGGGCGCCCATGGTGGCGCGGAAGGTGCGCGTATGCTCTTCCATGTCGCCATGGGCCATCTCGATCTCGCCCAGGCGCAGCGAGTTCTCGACCACCAGCTTGCAGCGCGGGAAGCGGCGCTCCTGGAAGCGCGCCAGCACTTCGGCCAGCGTGCCGCCGCGCTGCAGCTCCAGCGCCAGCACCACGCCGTCTTCCACGGCCATGCCGGCACCCGAGGCCATGTGCGGGGTGGTGGCATGCGCGGCATCGCCGATCAGCAGTACGCGGCCGCGATACCACGGCGCCGGTTGCAGCACGGCCTCCAGCGGACGGTAGTTGATGGACTCGCGCACCGGGCCCGCCAGTACCTGCTCACGGATGCCCGGAACGATGCCGCCCCAGCCTTGCAGCGATTCGTACAGCTTCTGCGGCTGATCCTTCACGTCGATCCACGGATTGTCCGGGCGGTGTTCCAGCAGGAACATGTACATGTGCGTGGCGGACACCGGGTTGAAGCCCAGCTTGCCCTTGGGACCGAAGTAGAAATGCGTGCGATCGAAACCCGGCGGACGCTCGGCGACGATGCGCCAGATGGTCTGTCCGGTGAACTTCGGTCTGGGCGCGTCGGAGAATACGCGCTCGCGCATCTTCGAGAAGATGCCGTCGGCACCGACCACCAGGTCGTAGCGACCCGCGGAGCCGTCGCTGAAGCGCACAGCCACGCCGTCCGCATCCTGCCGCAGATCCTCGACGGTCAGGCCCAGGCGCACGGTGACGCCCACGGCGCGGGTATGTGTCGAGAGGATCTTGTGCAGGGCGGGGCGCATGATGCCGCCGGTGGCCGGTACGCCGGCTTCCAGCGGTTCGAAGGTCAGCTCTTCGATCAGGCCGCCCTGGCCATCGCGCACATAGGCGCCGGCCCAGAAGGCGCCGTGCTGACCGACTTCCTCGAGGATGCCCACCGCCTTGAAGGCGCGCAGCGTGGGGCCCGTGATGGTGATGCCGGCGCCGTAGACGCGCCAGTTCGGATCGATGTCGATGAGCTCGACGTCCAGACCCAGTTTCTTCAGCTGGATGGCCGCGGACATGCCGCCCACGCCGCCACCGACGACCAGAACCTTATCGACCGTAGCCAAGATAAACCCCCGCAAACCCCGACAGATCCAAGCGGCTATTGTGCGCGAGGCAGGAGGCAAAACGCCACGCCCGGGTGCCGATGCGAGCTATTGGCCCAGTCGATACAGGGGTATTGCGGGGGTATTGCGCGGCGGCGATCGCGGGGCGGGCGGCGGGTGGCAGCCAGCGCGGGGTCAGAAGGCGCTCAGGCCGGTCAGCGCGCGGCCCACCGCCAGCTGATGCACGGTTTGCGTACCCTCGTAGGTGATGACGCTTTCCAGGTTCAACATATGCCGGATGGGCGAATGCTCGGCACTGATGCCGGCGGCGCCCAGCATGTCACGGCAGTCGCGCGCCACGTCCAGCGCCATGCGCACATTGTTCCACTTGGCCAGCGACACCTGTGCCGGGTCGAGCTGGCCGGCGTCCTTCAGGCGCCCGAGCTGCAGCGCCAGCAGCTGTGCCGTGGTGATCCGGCGCGCCATGTCGGCCAGGCGGATCTGGATGGCCTGCGTGGCCGCCAGCGGCTTGCCGAACAGTACGCGATCCCTGGTGTATTCGAGCAGCTCGGCCAGACAGGCCTGCGCCGCGCCGATGGCGCCCCAGGCGATGCCGTAGCGCGCCTGCGTCAGGCAGGAGAGCGGGCCCTTCAATCCGGCGGCATCAGGCAGCCGCTGCGAGTCGGAGACACGCACGTCGTCGAAGAACAGCGCCGAGGTGACCGAGGCACGCAGCGAGAACTTGTGCTCGATCTCCTGCGCCGAAAAGCCCCGGGTGTTGGCATCGACGATGAAGCCGCGGATGCCTTCGGCGGTATTGGCCCAGACCACGCACAGCGCGGCGATGTTGCCGTTGGTGATCCACATCTTCGAGCCGTTGATGATCCAGTCGCCGCCCTGCTTCACGGCACTGGTGCGCATCTGGCCGGGATCGGAGCCGCCCTGCGCTTCGGTGAGGCCGAAGCAGCCGATCTTCTCGCCGCGCGCCATGGCCGGCAGGTAGTGCCGGCGCTGCCAGTCGCTGCCGTACTGGAAGATGGGCCACATGCACAGCGAGTTCTGCACCGACACGAAGCTGCGCAGTGCCGAATCGCCGCGTTCGAGTTCCTGGCAGATCAGGCCGTTGGCAAGCGCGTTGAGGCCGGCGCAGTCGTAGCCACTGAGGTTGCTGCCGAGCAGGCCGAGGCCGGCCATCTCCGGCACCAGTTCGCGCGCGAAGCGATGCTGCTCGAAGCAGCCACGCATCAGCGGCAGCGCACGCTCGTCGACGAAGCGCGCCACGCTATCCTGGATGGCGCGTTCCTCGTCGGAGAGCTGCGCGCGCACCTCGAACAGATCCAGCGGGTTCATGGATCGAACTGCACTCCCTGCGCCAGCGGCAGGGCTTCGGAGTAGTTGATGGTCTGTGTCTGCCGGCGCATGTAGGCCTTCCAGGAATCCGAACCGGATTCACGTCCCCCGCCGGTTTCCTTCTCGCCGCCGAAGGCGCCGCCGATCTCGGCGCCGCTGGTGCCGGTGTTCACATTGGCAATGCCGCAGTCGCTGCCCGTCGCGGAGAGAAAACGTTCCGCTTCGCGCAGATCGCGGGTGAAGATGGCGGACGACAGCCCGTGGTGCGCAGCATTCTGCAGTTCGATGGCGCTGTGCAATGTCTCGAAGGGCTGCACGTACAGGATGGGCGCGAAAGTTTCCTGCCGCGCGATTTCCAGCGGCCGCTGCATTTCCACCAGCGCCGGTTGCACGTAGAAGCCGCCGTCCAGACCCAGCGGCTGCACGCGCTCGCCACCGCTGACGCGCGCGCCCGCGCTGCGGGCGCTGGCCAGCGCGGATTGCATGCGCTCGAAGGCGTGCCGGTCGATCAGCGGACCGATCAGCGTGCCGGGCGTCAGCGGATTGCCGATGGGCAGGCGCGCATAGGCGCGCTTCAGCGATTCCAGCAGCGGCTGATGCACGCTGGCATGCACGAACAGGCGACGCATCGAGGTGCAGCGCTGTCCGGCGGTACCCACGGCCGCGAACACCACGGCGCGCAGCGTCTGTTCCAGATCAGCCGAGGCGCCCACGATGGCGGCGTTGTTGCCGCCCAGCTCCAGCAGGCTGCGGCCGAAGCGTTCCGCCACCTTCGGGCCCAGCGCGCGGCCCATGGCGGTACTGCCGGTGGCGCTGACCAGCGGCACGCGTGCGTCGGCGGCCAGCTGCTCGCCGCGATCGCGTTCAGCGATGCACAACTGCGACAGTCCCGCCGGCGCATCGCAGGCCACGATGGCTTCGTCGAACAGCCGATGCAGCGCCAGCGCGCACAGCGGCGTCTTCTCCGAAGGTTTCCAGATCACGGCATCGCCGCAGACCACGGCCAGCATGGCGTTCCAGGCCCACACTGCCATCGGGAAATTGAAAGCCGTGATGACGCCGACCACGCCCAGCGGATGCCAGCGCTCCATCAGGTGATGTCCGGGGCGTTCCGAGGCGATGGTCAGACCATACAGCTGGCGTGACAGGCCACTGGCGAAGTCGCAGATGTCGATGACTTCCTGCACTTCGCCGGCGCTCTCGCTGAGGATCTTGCCGGACTCCAGGCTGACCAGCTGCGCCAGCGCAGTCTTGTTGGCGCGCACGCGTGTGGCGAAGTCACGCACCAGCGCGCCACGCTCCGGTGCCGGCACGCTGCGCCAGCGCAGAAAGGCGGCCTGCGCCGCGCCGATCTTCGCATCCAGCGTGGCGGCATCGTCCACACTGAGCTGGCCCAGCAGCGAGCCGTCGATGGGCGTGCGCGCCGCGAGGCTGCCGGATTTCAGCAGTCCGGCGGCAACGCCCGCATCGGCCAGGATGCTGGCGTACTTCATGCCGCATGCTCCGGCAGCTCCACCTGGCTGGGTGCATGCGTGGCGTAGACACGGCCGAAGCGGTTGGTGATGAAATCGGTGAACTTCACGTCTTCCTGGCGCACGAAACCACGCTGGGGCAGCTTGCCCTGTGCCAGCAGGTCGAGCACCGCGCAGATGCCGGCCGCCGTGGTGATCTGGATGGCGCTGCGCGCTTCACCGTTCACCGTCTGACCGTACACCTTGTTCGCATAGGTCTGCTGCACGAAGCGGCCATGCTGCCAGCCGGTGACGGTGACGAACACGATGACCACATCCTGCAGCGTGGTGGGCAGTGCGTTTTCCATGATGTCCTTGAGCACATGGCGGCGCTCGCGCAACCGCAGGTCGTGCAGCAGCGCCTTCATGATGGCGGCATGGCCGGGGTAGCGGATGGTGCGGTAGTTGAGGTTCTGAACCTTGCCGGCCAGCGTCTCGCACAGCGTGCCCACGCCACCGGAAGTGTTGAAGGCTTCGTAGGTGATGCCATCCAGCGAGAACTCCTCGCGCTCCTCGAGCGGCGGCATCTCGCGGCGCTCGCCATTGCTGATGACTTCGCAGGGCTCGCAGTACTCGTTGATGACGCCGTCTGTGCTCCACGTCAGGTTGTAGTTCAGCGCATTGGACGGGAACTGCGGCAGGGCTCCGACACGCAGGCGCAGATCCTGCAACCGGTCGAAGCGGCGCGCCAGATCGTAGCCGACGATGGTGATAAAGCCGGGCGCCAGGCCGCACTGGGGAATGAATGCCTGCGAGGCGCCCTCCGACAGCTGTCGGATCAGACGGGTGTTCGCCACGTCCTCGGACAAATCGAGATAGTTCACGCCGGCGGCGCGCGCCGCGGGTGCGATGGCGGGGGTGAGGTGGTAGGGCGCTGCCGACAGCACGGCGTACTTGCCGCGCAGCGCGGCCTCGAGCTGCAAGGCGTTGGTGACATCCAGCGCCGTGCGCGTGACCTTGGCCGTGGTTTCAAGCCGCTCCAGCGCCTCGCCGGACTGGTCGATGATGGTGAGCTGGTAGTCACCGCTGTGGCCGAGCAGGTCGGCGATCATGGCGCCGATCTTGCCGGCACCGACGATGGCGATTTCGCGCATGGCTGAACCCTCTCCCGTGGTCGTCTTTATCTTCCGCGCCGCACTGTCAGAAGGAAGAGGCATTTTGCGCAATATGCACTGGCAAACTGGGCGAAACGCCGATACATTTCGGCACTATGTCCATGGACGACCAGGATCGGCAATTGTTGTCGCTGCTGCGCGAGGATGCGCGCACGCCCACCGCCGAATTGGCGCGGCGGCTGAAACTCAGTCGCACCACCGTGCAGAGCCGTATCGAACGGCTGCGCGCGCAGGGCGTGATCCGGGGTTTCACCATCAAGACCAGCCAGGCGCGCGAGCGCGAGCAGATCCGCGCGCATGTGATGATCAGCACACTGCCCAAGCTGGCCGCGCGCGTGGAAGTCGCTCTGCGCCATCTGCCCGAAGTGCGGCAGCTCTACACCATCAGCGGCACCCACGATCTGATCGCCATCGTCGCCACCGAATCAATCCAGGCCATGGACACGCTGCTGGATCGCATCGGTGCGCTCGAGGGCGTGGATCGCACGCTGTCGTCCATCATTTTGTCCACGCGCATTGATCGATAGGCGTTTCGGCACAAGAGTCAGTCAGGAGTGCCATTCCAGCGGACGGTGCCAGGCGTACGGCGCAACCGGCTTGCCGGGACCGCTGTAAAGCCATCCATGGCCGCTGCGTGGCCGCCGTCCCTGGCGGCCACGCTCCCGGCAAGCCGGTTGCGCCGTCCGCCTTGGACCATGTGCGTGATGACACGCGTGCCGGATCCAACACGGGTGCCAAGTGACTAAACGGTGTGCCAGGGGAGCGGGGCTTGGACGGACAGCGCTGCGCCGAATAGTCGCGCGGTGATATTGGCACGACGGTGCGGGGCGGATGGACGCTATCGATCGACCGGGAGCGTGGGCGACAGGGATGTCGCCCACGCAGCGGCCATGGATGGCTTTACAGCGGTCCCGGGCGATCGATAGCGTCCGTCCGCCCTTGCGTTGACGCTGCCATCAGCGCCGCAGTGTCTTACAAGCGCTGATGGCTTCCACGACGTCGGCCAGCGCCTTGGTGCGCGTCGTTTATTTCGCCACTACATTCCCATCGACCACGCGCACCGCCGCCCCCACGCCGAGGGCCGGCAGTTCGGCCACCGGCAGCACCTGCTCGCTGCCGTTGTCCATCTTCACATGCACATTGTAGGTGGTCTTGGCGCGCGCCTTCTTCTCGACGGTGTTGCCGACATAGGCGCCACCTGCGGCGCCGGCGATCTTGGCGAGGGTCTTGCCCTTGCCATTGCCGATCTGATTGCCGACCACCAGGCCGGCGAGACCACCGGCGACGGCGCCAAGACCGCTGCCCTTGGCTTCGGTCTTCACCGGGTCGATGGCGGTGATCACGCCGCAGTTGTCACACACCGGCGGCGCAGGCGGCTGCGCAGCGACGACGGGCGCAGGAGCCGGCGCCGGCTCGCTGACGCTGGCAGCGGGAGCAGGTTTCGGCTTGGGCTTCATCGCCATGCTCGGACGCGGCGGCGGTGCTTCCGCCACCGCAGCGGGTGGTGCTTCGGTGCTGGCAGCCGGCGGTACATCGGCGGCGGGCGCAGGCGAGGTGGCGGGCGGTGTCGTATCCGGTGAGGGCGCAGTGGCCGGGGGCTGGCCGCATGCGCTGAGCAGGGCCAGGGTCGCAAGGGAAACGGCAAAGGTTGATGCTTTCATCATAGTAGTTCTCGTTGCTGGTTGATCGATGTGACTGTACTCACGGGGGCGCCGGATGCAATGTTTCGCTGCATGAGTGTCGCCCGGCGCCTACAGCTCTGATACCAGACTAGGAAAGTGAGCCTGAACGAGGCCTTAAGCGCCGTCAGTGCCGGACTGATCAGGAAGTAGTCTTGCCGGCGTCGCCTTCCACATAAGTCAGCGAGTGATCACCCAGCGAGATGCGATCGCCTGGGGTCAGCCGATGCGAACGCAGGCGGCTGCCATTGACCTGAACGCCGTTGGTGCTGCCCAGATCCTCGAGCAGGATGCCATCGCTGGTGGTGGTGATGCGGCAGTGATGCCGGCTCACGAACGGGCCGTCCAGACGCAGTCCGGCATCTTCACCGCGACCCACCAGCAGCGGTCCCGGCATCAGTGTAACGCGCGCCACCACCCGGCCATTCTGTCGCACCTGCAGCTCACGCACGGCATTGCGCGCCGTGTCGGCCAGATCGCCGGCTTCGCCGCTGTCCGCATCCAGCGTCGCGCCCATCTCGGCGGCAACTGCCTCGAGTTCCGCGGCGCTGGGCAGACGCACGCGCACCGAGTTTTCACCGATCAGCTTGAGCTCTTCGGCGGCGCCGCGCATCTCGGAGATCCCAACGCGGGTCAGCCCGCGTGCTTCGGCCAGATTCATGGCGTGATCGCACAGGATATTGATGAGCTGCGGTGAGCCGCCGGCGTAGCGCACCACCATGGCCAGTGCCTCGCGCTCGAAGATCTTGCGATAGTCGCCACCCACGACGCCGATGCGGTAGGCGACGTAGTCGGCGATCTCGCTGCCCATCAGTGCCGTCAGCGTGTGAGACCCGGTGAAACGCATGGCCATGCCACGCTTGCGCAGCAACGCCAGGGCATCGATCAGCACGCGCTCGCCCGCCAGCACGATGGCCGGCGCCGGTTCGGCCGTGCCGGTGGCGAGCAGTTCGCACAGCACCGGCATGCTGAGTTGGTCCGCTTCATCGACCAGGATGGCGATATTGCCGCCGGCACGCCGCGCTTCGCTGACACGCCGGCTCAGCACGGCGCCGAGGCGCGCGGCGCGCAATTCGTGGATGGACAAGCCCAGCTGCTCGGCCAGTGTCTGGGTCAGATCGGCGAGATTCAGGCCCAGCTGGCGGATCTGCACCACGCGGATGTGCTCATTGGCGCGCAGCGCGAGTGCATTGAGCAGGGTGGTCTTGCCCATGCCGGCGTCGCCGATGAGCGCGGCGCTGCCCTGGCCACTGGCCATCAGCGCACTGAGTGTGTCGAAGCTGCTGCGGTTCTCGCCATGCAGGTACAGGAACTCCGGATCAGGCCGCAGCCGGAATGCTTCCTTCGACAATTTGAACCAGTGCGTTGACATGGCGGCCGTTCACGACGCGTTTGCAGCATCATACGCAGCGATTTAACACCGGGTCAAAGCTCTAAAAAGTTTATCAAAATCAGCGTGTTGAACGCGAACCGGGGCTTTGCGGCCCCGGGTTGGCAGGCCCGGAGCCTGGTTCAGGCGAACAGCTTGCCGGCCAGCGAACCGAGCAGACCGCCGAGCTCGTTGCCGGCGGGCAGTTGCCCCTGCGGCGAGGCGTGATCGATGAGCTTGGGCAGCAGCTGGGTGAGCGCGCTGGCCACATCGCCGTGCGGCAGGCCGGATTGCTGTGCCAGCTGCGAGAGCTTGTCCTGCCCCAGCACCTGGGTGAGCTGTGTGGTGCTGATGGGCAGGTTGCTGCCCGAACTCACCCATGAGTCAAAGATGTGGCCCAGGCCATTTTGCTGGAAGGCGCTGACCAGGCTGCCGAGGCCGGCGCCCTGACCGTGATTGAGCATGCCGAGTACGGCCTTGAGCAGATCGGCCTGTCCGCCCGTGCCGCCGCCCTGCGCAGCGTTGCCCAGAACGCTGCCAAGCTGGTCCAGAAGACTCATGTTGCGCTCCTCGAGGTTGTGATCATCCGTGTACCACGGCGTGGCGTGAGTATAGGCCAAACGCAGCGGTACCGGATCGGCTTCAATGTGGATCCTGCTTTCGGGCATTCGCTGGATTGCCTGATCATGCTGGATCTGCGGCTGGCACCGCTGGATGTGTTGAGTCGCTACCTGAGCCTGGAAACCATCGAACGTGTGCAGGCCGAGGCGCGGCGCGGTGCGGGTTAGGCCAGGGTGTGGAACACGTGCTGGACGTCGTCGTCCTGTTCCAGCGCGTCGATCAGCTCCAGCACTTCCCTGGCCTGATCTTCGGACAGCTCCGTCGGTGTCGTGCAGATGTACTCGTGCTCGGCCGACAGCGGTGAGATGCCTTTCTTTTCCAGCGCTTCCTGCAGGTGACCGAAATCGGTGAAGGCACAGCGCAACACCAGCTGCGGTTCGCCTTTCTCGCCGCTGCTCTCGCCCATCTCGTCGAGACCAGAGTCGATCATCTCGAGCTCGAGTTCGTCGTGATTCAGGCCGGCCGGATCGAGACGGAACACACCCATCTTGCGGAACTGGAAGGACACGCTGCCGGTGGTCGCCAGGTTGCCACCGTGCTTGGTGATGATGGAACGCACGTGCGCCACGGTGCGGGTCGGGTTGTCCGTGGCGGTCTCGACGATCAGCGCCACGCCATGCGGTGCATAGCCTTCGTAGATGACCTCGTGATAGTTGGCCGCATCACGGCCGCTGGCGCGCTTGATCGCGGCCTCCACCTTGTCCTTCGGCATGTTGATCGCGCGCGCATTCTGGATCACGCGACGCAGGGCGGGGTTGGAGTTCGGGTCCGTGCCGCCGGACTTCACCGCGATGGTGATGTCCTTGCCGATCTTGGCGAATTGCTTCGCCATGCGGTTCCAGCGCGCAAACATCGTGTGCTTGCGGACTTCGAAAATGCGGCCCATGCGAATCCCCTGAACTTGCGAGGGGCGCTATCCTAACGGCTTTATTCGCGCGACGGGAAGCCGGCGCGCGCCTCGGCGCGCAGTCGCGCCCGCACCGCCTTGAAGGTATGCGGCACGCGTTTCATCGGTGGCGGCGGTTCCGCCAGCAGCCGCTCGGCCGTGGCCGGATCGGTGCCGATGGCGCGCAGCAGAGTGCGCAGCAGATCATCTTCACCGACGCCGCGGCCACGTTTCTTGCGCGTCTGGCGTCGCATCCAGTGCATTAGGCCGCCATCGATCAGATCGAAGGCCACGTCCACGTCTTGGAAATGGAACACGCCCTGTTCCCGTCCGCGCAGCAGGTCGGTGCGCAGCTCTTCGCTGCCCAGCGAGACATGCACCTTGTCGATGAAGTTGAACCACTCCGGGTCGCTGACGGACTTGCGTACGCCGAGGCGGATGCCGACGACCATGCGGCGCAGGGGATCGTCGATGGTGGCGAGTTCCAGCCGGATCGACTCCACCAGGTCGCGGCACAGCCACTCGACCGTGGCGTGGAGCAGTTCCTGCACGGTGCTGTAGTGGTTATAGAAGGTGCCGCGTGAAATGGTCGCGGCGCGGATGAAGTCTTCGACCACCGGCGCATCCGGACCACGCTCGGTAAAAATTTCAATCGCTGCTTCGAGAATGCGCGCTTCGGTGCGCTCGCGCCGCATCTTGCCAATGCGTGCGCGATGATCAGCGCTCATGCTGTGCGCCTTGGCTTTTGTGGTCTTCTTCAAGCGGATACCCCCGGGAGTCTGCCTGCCATGATGCGGTGGTACAGCTACCAAGTCACTCATGATGTCCGACTTTAATCTTGCCAATCGCGGCGGCATGGCTTCAGATTCGACATAATATCGAAGGCGTTGGCGGCACATGGCCGCTACTTCAGCCCCGATTCGGCCCGCTCGCGCCGCGCGATGCCGACCAGCGCGCCGAGCGCGCAAGCCATGCCGAGTATCAAGACGGCCATCAGGAACACCAACCCGCCCGCCAGCCGCCAGGCTTCGTATAATCCGCCCGCCACGCCCAGCGGCGTGCTAACCAATAACAGGGGCTTGGCGATCTTCATGCAGGTTCAATGATACGCGCTTCACCCATGGCGCTTGCAGCCCTTGTCGCCAGTGCTTTCTTCATGGAGATGCTCGACAGCACCGTCATCCTGACGGCGCTGCCGCGCATGGCCGAGGCGTTCCAGAGCGACGCCGTGCACCTGAGCGTGGGCGTGACGGCCTACCTGCTGGCGCTGGCGGTGCTGATCCCGGCCAGCGGCTGGGTGGCGGATCACTTCGGCACCCGGCGCATCTTCCTGGGCGCCATCGTGGTGTTCACCGGAGCCTCGGTGCTCTGTGGCCTGTCCGGGAATCTCTGGCAGTTCACCGCCATGCGTGTATTGCAGGGTGTCGGCGCCGCCATGATGAGTCCGGTGGGGCGCATCGCGCTGCTGCGGGTGACCGAAAAGCGCGACCTGGTGCGCTCCATGAACATCTATTCGATGTCGGCACTGGCGGCCCCCGTCATCGGTCCGCCATTGGGGGGGTTCATCACCACGTACTGGTCCTGGCGCTGGATCTTCTTCCTGAATCTTCCCATTGGCCTGGCCGGATTGTTTTTCGTGTTGCGGATGTTTCCGGATCTGCGCGCCGAGAAGCCGCGCCCCTTCGATTTCACCGGGTTCATGTTGAACGGTGGCGCGCTGGTCGGGTTGCTGTATGGCATGAACGCCTTCACTGAAGGGGCCAGCGCTCTGCATGCATTGCCGATGATGGCCGCCGGCGTGATCCTGGCCGTATTCGCCTTCCGTCATGCGCGTCGCGACGAACACCCCCTCGTTGCATTCACCGCATTGCGCGTTCCCTCATTCGCGACCAGCGTGTGGGCGGGCGTGCTGTTTCGCATCGCACTGTCGGCGCCGACTTTCCTGCTGCCGCTGCTGCTGCAGCTGGGCATGGGGCTGGATGCCTTCCGCGCCGGCATGCTGATCCTGGTGCATGCGGCAGCCGACATGGCCACCAAGGCGTTGACCGCGCCGGCACTGCGCCGCTTCGGCTTCCGCTCCGTGCTGCTGTGGAGCGCACTGGCCTTCGGGCTGTGCCTGTTCGGGTTGGGTTTCAATACCTCCACCACCCCCCTGTGGCTTACGCTGGTGCTGCTGGTGGTCAGTGGTTCGGCGCGCTCCTTTCATATGACCGCTTTGAATGCATTGCAGTTTTCCGATGTTCCACCGGCCCAGCTGACGGCGGCATCCACGCTGGCCGGCATGGCGGCGCAGATTTCCCAGGCGGTGGGGGTGGCCGGCGCGGCGCTGGTTCTCAATGGCGCAGTCTGGTGGCGCGGCGGCAGCACCACGCGGCTGCTGGCCACCGATTTTCGCTGGGCCCTGGTCATTTCGGCGCTGGTGGCCGTGGCCAGCTGGATCTACTACGCCCCCCTTTCCAGGGCCACGGGGGCCCATGTCAGCGGTCACCGGACCGATCTTGCCAATACGGCCAAAACGGCCAAACCCGATTGAACCGCTGGCGGACTGCATATTCCCGCGCCTTTTGACAAGGGTGGCGCCGGCATGGCGGTTACTGTCGCAAAACATCCACACGCATAAGATTCGTCTTACAAACGGTTGTCCAACAAGTGCATTGCGGTGACGCATGTCACGGTTTAGGATCGATCGAGCATGGATGATTGAAGTCCGGTTCTGTCAAATTTGGCTTCCATCCAGGGCGAAGTTGCGGTAGGCGTCGGTAATGCCTGTCAGACATTGAGTCTGCTGTATCAGAGGAATTGCTCATGAAACTAGCGAAAGTGGCGGTTTTAGGCTTGGCAGCCATGGGCATTGCGGGGCTGGCCAATGCCGGCGTGGGAGATTTTGGCCACAGCCGCGTACGGTCGGAATCCCGTGGCTCATTCGGTGGCCAGACACCGATGCGCTACAGCACCTGGGGTGGCGCGGGCTTTCTGCCACCGAAGTGGTGCGATCCTGGCAGCGGCGGTGGCAGTGGCGGCGGTGGCGGCGAGGTCGGTGTGTCCACCACGCCCGAGCCGGGCACCTGGGCGATGCTGATCGTGGGCGCCGGGCTGGTGGCCTTCCAGCTGCGCCGCAAGCAGCTGGCGCTGGGAAGCTTCAGCCACTGACGGGTCGCCGCGATTCGTTGCCGACAATTCCGGGCTGAAGCGCAGGGAGACGCTTCAGCCCGGATTCAAAAGGTCGCAGTGAAGAAGCCGTCCCTGTTTTCTCCAGACCCTGGTGTAGAGAGCACAGATGCCTGCCCGCATTGCGGATCCTCGCCCCCTTAATGTCCCCAGCTCCCTAGACCCGTCCTCGGTCTTCATCGCCAAATCGCTGTTCGCGCCCCTGCTGTCCGTGGCAGTGCTGTTGCTGTGCCTGGCCGGCGCGGGTGAGCGCTTTGGCGGTTCCTGCTTCCTGCTATCCGTGATGGTTTTCCTGACCACCGCGGGCATCATCGAAGCCACCGGCCTGAGTCCCGGTCCGCTGAGCCTGCAGGCGCTGGTCTCGTTGTGTCTGCGCTGGCTGCTGGTGCTGAGCTTTCTGTGGGCTCTGATTTATCTATCGGGTCTGGAAACGCGCTTTGCGGTGCGCCCACTGATGGTGTGGGCTGTCGTCATGCCCTGGGCATTGTGGGTGGGGCAGTGGTGGATCGGGCACTTCATGACGCGTGCCGCCGATCGTGCCGGGCCGCGGCGCGGCGCCGTGATCGTCGGTCTCACCGAGTTGGGATTGCGGCTGGAAAAGGTGCTCAACAGCAATGTGCTGCTGCATACCCAGGTGCTGGGTTTCTTCGAGGACCGCAGTCGCGACAGCCCGCCCGATCGTCTGCCCCCGGCGGGCGTGAATCGCATCATCGGCAGGCTCTCCGATCTGCGCGGTTTTGTTGGCCGCAACAACGTACAGCAGGTATACATCACGCTGCCGATGTCGCGACAGTTGCGCATCCTGGCGATCTACGAATCGCTGCGCGATTCCACTGCTTCGGTGTACTTCGTGCCGGATCTGTTCATCTTTGATCTGATCCAGCCGCGCTTCGACGTCATCGACGGTGTGCCGGTGGTGGCTGTGTGTGAGTCGCCGTTCGTCGGTGCGCGCAGTTTTTTCAAGCGCATGTTCGATCTGCTGGTCTCTGGAGTCCTGATCCTGCTGCTGAGCCCCGTGCTGCTGTTCGTCGCCGTCGGCGTGCGCCTGAGTTCACCCGGGCCGGTGTTGTTCCGGCAGCGTCGCTACGGCCTCGACGGTGCCGAGATCCATATGTACAAGTTCCGCTCCATGACCGTGATGGAGGACGGCGCCAAGGTTTATCAGCAGACCACGCGCAACGATGCGCGGCTGACGCGTTTCGGCGCCTGGATACGCAAAGTGTCGCTGGATGAGCTGCCACAGCTTTTCAATGTCTTTCTCGGCTCGATGAGTCTGGTGGGACCGCGTCCGCATGTGGTGGCCGTCAACGAGCAGTATCGGCGACTGATTCCCGGCTACATGATTCGCCATAAGGTCAAGCCAGGCATAACGGGCTGGGCGCAGGTGAACGGCGCGCGCGGAGGAGATGATCTGGAAGCGATGCGGCGGAGGATCGAGTACGATCTGGATTACCTGCGCAACTGGTCGCTGGCCCTGGACTTCAGCATCCTGGTGCGTACCGTTGCGGTCGTGTTTAACGACCGACACGCTTTCTGAAATTTCAGGAGCTCAGGATGAACTGCTTCATACGCAAGACTCCGCTTCCGGTCCGCCTGCTGGCAGCAGTGCTGCCCTGGCTGCTGAGCGGCTGCGGCGCGAAGGATGCGGCGCAGGCCGTCACCGGCATCAAGACCCAGGTCGCCGCCCGCGTCAACGGCACCGAACTGACGCTGTCGCAACTCAATCTGGTGCTCACGGATTCCAGAATCGATGCCGGCAATCCCGGCGCGACCCGTCTGGCGCTCGACAAACTGATCAATCAGGAACTGCTGGTGCAGCAGGCGCTGGCGGACAAGCTCGATCGCGACCCGGACGTCATGCTGCGCATCGAACAGGCGCGGCGCCAGGTGCTGGCTGACGCGTATACCGAGAAGCATGTCTACGACGCGCGCAGCGTCCCCGAGGCCCAGTTGCGCGCCTACTATGACGCGCATCCGGCGCTGTTCAAGGAGCGGCGTGTCTACAACATCACCGCCTTCGCCACGGATCAGCCGACGCTCAATGCCGCAGTCAGAGCCGAGCTGCCGCAGACGCACACCGAGGCAGCATTGAAGGATCTGCTGGCGCGATATGGCGTGGGATACACCGTCGAATACCTGCAGGAAGGTGCCGATGCGCTGCCGCTCGAGCTGGAATCGTCGCTGGCTGCGGCGCAGAGCGGTGCCGTGCTGCAGACCACGCATGGCTCCAACAGCAAGGTGGCGCTGTTCCTGGTCACCGCAGCAACCAGCAATCCGGCCAGTTTCACACAGGCCAGCGACACCATCGCTACCTATCTGTCGACACAGGCGCATGAGAAGGAGCTCAGCAGCTGGCTGACCAGCTCCAAGAAGGGCGCCCGCATCGAATATGTCGGCAACATCGGCCAGCTTGCCACGGCCAGCGATACGGCCGCAGCCGAGCAGGGCCTGAAAAATCTCAATTGAAGGATGCACATGACTGGATCGCGTCGCTCAGGCAGAGTCGGATCTGATCGTTTACTGGTGGCGATGATGCTGCTGTGCGCGATGGGCGGGCGGGTTCAGGCTACGGATCTGGCGGCATCGGCCGCTGCCACGGCGGCACTGGCGGCTGCGGCGCCGGCGAGCGAAGCGCCCGTTGCGGCTGCGACCCCGGTCGCGCCGGCAGGCACCGACAATTCTCCTGCTGCGGCAATGTCCGCATCGACACCCGCCGCATCGACACCCGCGCCGCCGCCGGCCGCCGCGACATCTCCGGCCGCTGCGCCTCTGGCTGGCACTGCCGCTGCCAGCGCCGCGCCTGCCGTGCCCAATGCCGATTATCATCTCGGCCCCGGAGACATGGTGCGCATCAGCGTGTTCGGCTACGCGGATCTGGGCATCGATACCCGCATCAGCGAGAGCGGCAATCTCGGTTATCCCTTCATCGGGCAGATTCCGGTGGGTGGCATGTCGGTTTCCCAGGCCGAGCAGCTGATCGCGCGCAAGCTGGTCGAGGCCGCCATCGTCAAGCAGCCCCAGGTGTCGATGCTGGTGCTCCAGTACGAAAGCCAGAAGATCTCGGTGATGGGGCAGGTGGCGAAGCCGGGCCAGTATCCGCTGGAGAAGGCTTCACGCCTGCTTGATGTACTCGCCGAGGCCGGTGGTGCCTTGAATGAGACGGCGGCCGATGAGGCCACGCTGCTGCAAAAGGATGGCAAGAAGCTCACCATCGACCTCAGAGCGCTGTTCGACGGGGATCTGTCGCAGAACCCCAGTGTCGGCGGCGGCGATACCCTGTTCGTGCCGCGCGCCGCGCAGTTCTACATCCAGGGGGAAGTGCAGCGCGCCGGCGTCTATCGTCTCCAGCGCAACATGAGCGTTTCGCAGGCGATCGCGGCCGGCGGCGGTCTGACACGCCGGGGCAGCACCAGCCGCATCGAGGTGCAGCGTCGTGACGACAAGGGTCGCGTGGTCAGCAGCAGCGTGAAGAATTCGGACCTGGTCCGCGCGGACGATGTGCTGGTAGTAAAGGAGTCGCTGTTCTAATCATGACACTCCAGCAACTCATCAGAGTCCTCTGGGCGCGACGCCTGCTCATAGTGCTCATATTCGTGCTCACGGTCGCCGCGGGCGTCACCATCAGTCTGTTGATGCCCAATGTGTACATGGCGACCACCGCATTGGTGGTCGAGCAGCGCAATACGGATCCGATCACCGGCAATACCATCCAGGTGCAGCAGGCCAGTGCTTACCTGGCGACTCAGGTGGATGTGATTTCCAGCCACAATGTTGCGGCCAAGGTCGTCGACAAGATGAAGCTGGCCGATCTGCCGATCGTCCAGAAGCAGTTCCTCGCGGAGACGGGCGGTGCCGGCACGGCGCGTGACTGGTTGGCCGATCGACTCTCCAACAGTCTGCAGGTCACGCCGTCGACCTCCAGCACCGTGATCCAGGTGTCCTATTCCAGTCCCGATGCCAACTTTGCGGCGCAGATGGCCAACGCCTTCGCCGACGCCTACATCCAGACCAATCTCGAGCTGAAGGTCGAACCGGCCAAGCGCCAGTCCGCGTGGTATCAGGACCAGGTGGTGGCGCTGCGCAATGCGCTGGAGGCTGCGCAGCAGAAGGCTGCCAACTACCAGCGCGAGAAGAGCGTGGTCAGCAGCAGCAATCGCGTCGATGTCGAGAACGCTCGACTGACCGAGCTCAACAGTCAGCTGACCGCTGCGCAGGGCACGGCCGCCGATGCCCAGTCGCGTCTGCGCCAGATGAACGAGGCGCAGGCCAGCGGCCGTCTCGACCAGCTGCCCGATATTCTTGGCAATTCGCTGATGCAGAGCATGAAGGCTGATCTGGCACGCGCCGAGGCCAAGCTGGCCGAAACCGCGCAGCGCTATGACACCGGTCACCCGCAATACCTGGCTTCGCTGGCCGAGGTCGCTTCGCTGCGTGACCGGCTGCGTGCCGAGACCGCCAACATGACGGGCGCCATCAAGCAGAGCGCCGAGCTTGCCAATCAGCGTATCGCCGAGCTGACGGCGCAGGTCCAGCAGCAGAAGGCCAAGGTGCTGCAGTTCCAGCAGGGCAGTGACGCGCTGGACGTGCTGCAGCGGGACGTCGACAGCGCGCAGCGTGCCTATGACGCCGGTCTGCAACGTGCCAGCCAGGCGCGCATGCAGAGTCAGCTCAACGAGACCAGCGTGGCGGTGCTGAACCCGGCGATTGTGCCGCTGCAGCCGACGCGGCCCCGGGTGCTGTTCAATATCTGCGTTTCCATCCTGGTCGGCGGCCTGCTGGGGATGGCGGCGGCCGTATTTCTCGAGCTGATCGACCGGCGCGTGCGCGCGGCCGCCGACATCGTCGAAATGACAGCCCTGCATGTGCTTGCCGAGGTGCCGCGATGAGCTTTGGCGATCGTTTCCTCTCCGGCAAGCGCCACAAGACCGGGCCGCGCAGTTCGCCCCAGATGCGTCTGCAGGACATCCCGCCGCCGGATGGCGACATCGTCAATGGCGAGGCGGAATCCAGCCCGCCGCCTTCGGTATCCACGCAGGGGATCGACGATACTTTTATCGGTCAGTTGCTGGTGCGCTCGGGCGTGCTCGATGCCGAAGAAGTCAGAAAGGTGCTCGCCAAACAGCAGGAGGAGCACCTGCATTTCGGCGAGGCTGCCATGCAGATGGGCTTCGTCACGCCCACCGAGCTGCAGAATGCCTTGTCGCAGCAGTTCTCCTACCCGGTGCTGAAATCCGGTGAGTCGGCGCTCTCCAGCAGTCTGTATGCAGCCTACGATCCGGCGGGCCGGCGCGCCGAGGCCCTGCGTACGCTGCGCACCCAGTTGATGCTCCGATGGTTCAAGGATCAGAGCAAGATTCTGGCGGTGCTCGAGCCGCGCGCCGGTGCCGGATCCAGCGAGCTGGCGGCCAATCTGGCCATCGTTTTTGCCCAGCTGGGTGAGCGCACGCTCATCGTGGATGCGAATTTCCGCAATCCGGTGCAGCACAAGCTGTTCGGCTTCAATAATTCCGCGGATCTCGGCCTGTCCAATGTGCTGGTCGGACGCAGTTCACTGAAGAAGGTACTGCGCACCATTCCACCCTTTGACCGGCTGTCATTGTTGTCGGCGGGCCCCATGCCGCCGAATCCACTGGAGTTGCTCGGACGCGTCAATTTCTCATACGTGATGGAGACCGCGCCGTCGGTGTTCGATGTGGTCATCGTCGACGCGCCGCCGGTCATCGATTACGCGGATGCCCAGGTGGTTGCGGCGCGCGCCGGCGCCTCGCTGCTGGTCGCGCGCCGTGACAAGACCCGAATCAACGATCTGCAGCGAGCAGCGGCGCAGCTTGCACCGAGCGGCGCGCAGTTGCTCGGGGCGGTGATGTGCGGCTGCTAGGACCCGCCGTTCCGATCCTGTTCGGCCTGCTGGCGCTGTATCTTCCCAGCTACCTGAGCCTTGCGCAGGGGTACTGGCGCACCAATTCCGGCACGCACGGCCCGGTCATGTTGATGCTGATTCTCTGGCTGGTGTGGCGCGAGCGCGCCGTCTTCTTCGCCCCGGAGGATCCCGTCGAGAAGCCGCTGACGGCGGGACAGCTACGCCTGGCGTACTGCGCCATCGGCATCGGGTTGTTGTGCTACTACGTGGGTCGTTCGCAGAGCGTGGATCAGCTGCAGATCGGTTCGCAATTGCCGTTGCTGCTGGGGCTGCTCGCCTTGCTGACGGGGCGGCGCGGGTTGCGGCGCCTGTGGTTCCCGGTAGCGTTGCTGGTGTTCGTCGTGCCGGTACCGGGCAGCATCCTGGACAGTCTGCTGCTGACGCTCAAGCAACTGGTGTCCAGTGTCGTCACCGACGTGTTGTATGCGGCCGGCTATCCCATGGCGCGCAGTGGCGTCATGTTGAGCATCGGGCAGTACCGCCTGTCGGTGGCCAATGCCTGTTCAGGGCTCAATTCCATCGTCGCGCTGAGCGGCATCGGTGTGATCTACGTGTACGTCGTCGGCCACGCGAGTCGCTGGGCCAACGCTCTGCTGCTGGCCAGTGTGCTGCCCGTGGCCTTTGTCGCCAATGTGATCCGGGTGGGTCTCATCGTGCTGATCACTTATCATTTTGGCGATGCAGCCGGCCGCTCCTTCCACGACAAGGCGGGGATCCTCGAGGTCATCATGGCCTTCGGCGGTTTTTTCCTTGTCGACTGCTTCATCAGCCTGTTCGCGCGCGATCCGCCAGTCACTCATCTGAAGCCGACATGAACAGGCGCTGGCTGCTGGGTGGGGTCATGCTGGCGATCGCTGTGCTGGCGACGCTGATGCGACCGCCTGTGCATTCAGCTCCCTACCAGGAGCAGTTCGAGACGCTGATCCCGACCCGCTTCGGCGACTGGCGCCTGGCGCCGAGCCGGATCCTGCAGATCAATCCCAACCGCACGGAAGAGGACATCGAATATCTCGAGAAGCTGTACGACGAAACCCTGCTGCGCACCTACGTGAACAGCCGTGGCGAGGAGGTGCAGCTGGCCCTGGCCTATAGCCGCGACCAGCGGCCGGAGAGCAAGATCCATCGCCCCCGGCTGTGTTACCTGGCATCCGGTTTCGCCATTCTTGGCGAAACCGCTACGGCGTTCCCCGTCAACGACGCGCGCGGCGAGCCGGTGACGGGATCGCACATGCTGGCGCAATCGCAGACGCGCACCGATGCCGTCAGTTACTGGATACGCGTCGGCGATTCCTACACGCTCAATCCCTGGCTGATCCGCTGGCGCATCTTCAGGCATGGTCTGGCGCGGCAGGTGGATGATGGCATCCTGGTGCGCTTTTCCCAGGTGGTGGCCGATACGGCGCAGGCTCCGGCCAGTTACCAGCGGCAGAACGCTTTCATGCAGGAATTCGTGGCAGCGCTGCCGGCGCAGGCACGCACTCTGTTGCTCAGATAGGTAGCACCTGGTGCGGAGTCGTCCGCTGAATCTGCAGCAGGTTTTCCAGGCGGGTGGCGGAGTCCTGCCAGTTGAAGCGGGCGCGCACGAATTCCAGTGCGGCCGTCGCCTGCTGCCTGGCGACATCGGGATGATCGAACAGATGCAGAATCGCACGCGTGAATTCCTCGGGAGTCGATGCCACCAACACCTCACGACCGCTGCGCGCCCCCAGCGCCTGATTGGCCAGCGGCGAGATGACGCAAGGGAGGCGTGCTGCCATTGCTTCCAGCAGTTTGTTCTGCAGGCCGCTGCCGATCAGCATGGGCGCCAGGAACAGGCGCGCGGCTGCATAGGTTTCGCGCAGGTCCGCAACCCAGCCGCTGATGGTGATTTCACGATGGCGTGTCAGGGCTCGTACCCGCTTACAGGGCGTTGCCCCGGATATCAGAATACGGATCGACGGTCGCGCACGCCGCAGCCGCGGCAGAATGTGGCGTGCTATGTACAGGGCGCACTGCACATTCGGCTCATAGGAGAGATTGCCGTGAAACAGGATGTCGAAGCGTGGGGGTCGTGCCTGGGGTGCGAGCAGTGCACCGTCGACACCATTGGCGATCACGGTGATGTTGTCGCGGAGCGGGTGATCGATGAATTGGCGCTCGTACTGCGTAATGATGGTGTGGTGATCGAAGGCGGAGAATACGGCACGCTCGTAGCGCCGCAGGCGGCGTGCCTCGCTGTAAACGAAAGGACGCAGCAGCAGGCTGCCGTGCTTCTGCCTGCGCTGCATACCTTTGGAGAGGGCATCCATGTAGTCGAGCGTCTTGTGAATACCCTGCAGGTGGCGCACGTATTCCGCGCAGCGCACTAGTTGGCAATACACATGATCAGGTTGAATGCGTTCGATCAGCTCGTCCACCTGGCGCTGGAGTCGCTTTTGATGAAAGTAAAGCACCTGAAACGGCTTGCGGGAGAAGACTCCCAGCGCCAGCTGCAGCCAGGATTGCAGACGTGAGCGCCGCAGAATGTGCACTTCGGCGAATAGCTGGTCCAGTTCGCGGCTTGCCGCATCGGCAATGGGCTTGCCTGAGAGGCAGATCAGGTAAACCTGATGCGGTCCGGCGAGATGGCGCAGCAGATGGAAGGCGCGCAGTTTGTCGCCCTTGTCCAGAGGCCACGGAACTCTTGATAACAGCGCAAGCACCTTCATTGGCGTTTCGAGATTACAAGGTTGCAAGATTCATGTCAGCCATTCCGGAAATCTGTTCACGACTGAGGGCGAATGCATTCCGCTTTGGTGCGGATCGGGCCGGTTGTTGCTGCATTCTGGTGCTGCTGATGATGCTGCCGTTGATGGGAAGGGCAGCCTCGCCGGTGCTGCCGCTGGGTCAGCAGGGAGAGTTCGAGCTGGTGAAGGACTGGACCTTCGGCAATCGTCGCGCAAATGCCACGGTGGCCGATCGTCGCCAGCTGGACCGGGATTTTTACTACCGCTACATCTACTCCGACGGGAAACTCGATGGGCTGAGCACCTACTGGTCGGTGCATCGCGATTATCCGGAGGGCGATCCTCGTTCCCTGCATGTCTTCGGCGCGGACACGCTGACACTGAAGGGACGCATACCGCCCGGCGGCGGATTGAAGCCACGCGGCATCGAGTCCGGCATGCTGCGCGCAAAGGTGCCGGTCACGCCTGGCATGTATATTGAAATGCGCGCGCGTCTGCCGCGCGGTGTCGGTGCATGGCCGGCCTTCTGGCTCAACGGCGGCGTGCAATACGACGACGGCACATTCTCAGCACTCAGATGGCCGCCGGAGATCGATATTTTCGAGTTTTTCAATTGGCAGCGGCGCGAACAGACCCGCATCATGAGCGGCAATATCCAGACCAATGGTCAGCCGGCCCGATTTGGCAATCCGCATGATCTGTGGACGCTGTTCACCAAGGGCCAATACCAGCCCGGTTTCGACTTTTCCGCAGACTTCCACGTATTCGCGCTCGATTGGCGCGAAGACCAACCGGTTTGGCTGCTGGATGGCAAGCCCATCAAGCAGACCTACTACCAATGGCCGGGGCCGCCGGCCCATCTGCTGATCACCAATCAGCTGGGTATCGTGCTGAAGGGTGTCGACATGAGCGGTATGAAGGCGGATGAGTCACAGTGGGACTATGTGATCGACTACATCCGCATCTGGAAGCGCGTCGGCGCGCCGCCGCCGGTGCTCATCCCGGCCGGCGCGCGATCCGCAGCCAGCCCAGCACCTGGCGCAGCAGCCGGGGACGCGCGGCCGGAATGAAGCGCCAGCGCACCAGCCGTTCGCACCACGTCAGCGGCGCGCTGGCCACCAGCAGGGCCCACAGCAGCAGCGTCGCGCGGCCCAGTGGCGAGAAGCCCTGAGGAATCCAGATTGCGCGCAGTACACAGCCCAGAACCCGCCGACGCGTGTCGCCGGCAATCGGATGCGTGGCCGTCGCGAGCCGCAGTGAAACCAGACGAGCGGGCAGGACCGACAGCGCGCGATCGAAGGCGCATGGGTCCATGGGACAGCCCGCGGCGGCGGCCACGCCGCTGGCATAGCTGAAACGCCTGAGTGCCCGTGCCACCTGCCGGCTGAAGCGGGTGGGCTCCAGCTCGGCCATGGCGCCGAGGTTGCGGCCATGAATCCGGTAGGACACCAAGGGCTTGGCAACGGTGAGGACATCCCCCAGCAGAGGAGCTGCGGACAGGCAGAAGGAGTCTGCAGCCTGATCGATGGCAGGGTCGAGCGGAAAGATGCGTTGCAGGAATTCGCGGGCGTAGGCGTTGCCGGAACCCGGTGGAGTGGGGTAAGTGCCGGAGCGCCGATTCCAGTCGCGGATCTGCTCCGGACCGGGTACCCGGTAATACTGCGGCAGCACTGAGCCCAGCGGATCACCAGCGGCGTCGATGATGCGCATCTGGAATTGCACCTTGCTGACACCGGCGCGCCACACCGCGGCCAGTTCGCGGATCAGCGCAGGCTCCACCAGGTCGTCGGCGTCCAGGAAAATCACCACTTCACCGCTGCTGCGCGCGAAGCCGGCATTGTCGGCCTGGATCTGCCCGGCGTGCTCGCGATACAGGATATCGACACGACCGCGGTAGCGTTCGATCACCTCGCGCGAGTGATCGCTGGAGCCGTCGTCCACGACGATGATCTGCACTTTCGGCCAGTCCAGCGCCAGGGCGCTGTCGATGGCCGCGCCCACATAGTCCTGGTAGTTGTAGTTCGGGATGATGACCGAGACTTCGAATTCCGATGCAGCCATTCAGGCGCCTCTGCGCAATGAGAGCGGGTTAGAACGCTGATTCGATCCTGCGCGCCGGCTGTTCAGCATTTCCCGCCGGTGGCATGAAACCGACCAGAAAGAGGATCAAGCCGGTACTCTCGGGTGAAAGCAGATGACCGCCCATGAGAAGCCAGTACAGAAACAGCACGGCGCGAATCTGGATGGGTACGCTGCTGTTGCTGAGCGCAATCAACGTGAGCAGAACAAAGGATACAAAGCCAAAGACGCCGTACTCGTACAGCAACTTTGCCCAGGTAGGGTCATGAAATTCGAAGTTTACGCGTGGCTCGCGGAAGATCGATCCAGGCCCGTGCCCAACCCAGGCGCTCCAGCCGTGATCGAGCATGGTCTGGCCGAGCAATCGCAGCGGGGCGATGTAGCGGATATAGGCGCTGCTGTGCTCCGAGCCGAATTCCGCGGTGCGATTGAGCGTGTAGCTCAGATCCAGCATGCTGCCCAGGATCAGGTAGACGAGCAGCCCGCCCGCGGCCAGAGCCATCATGCGCAGCACTGTTTTCAGGTTCAGCGGAAACAGCATGCCAAGGATCAGCGCGAGGATGCCTGTGCCTGAATAGCTCAGCATCAGGCCCAGTGCCAGCAGCGCCAGCCGCCACAGGCGTTTGCCGAGATTCATCTCGATCAGAAAACCAAAAGCCATCATGAACGAGAAGCCGGAGGGTTCGCGAAAGAAGAAGCCGTTGGACTTGATGAGCTTGCCGACCGGAATGACGGTATTGAAGCCGGTTGGGCCGCGCAGGATTTCCGGAACCAGATAGGTGTAGTCGAACAACCAGGGTGGCCGCATTGCGAATTGCAGCGCGAACTGCACAATGCCGGCAATGGCGCAGAGCAGCGTGATGTTGGCAAAGATTTCCATGACGCGTTGTGGATTGAGCAGCGCTCTTTCTGCAGGCGCCAGCCTGAAGATGAAAGGGAGGTAGATGGCAGCCAGCAGCAACACCGAACTGGTGGAGGTGTTGTCGTAGCCAATCGCATTGCGGTTGAAAACCAGGCTGGCCATCGCGGCGGCCAGGCACAGGCAGCAGGCGCCGAGGCGCGTCGGAACCAGGCGCAGCTTCAGTGACAGCATGCCGAGGATCAGGAAGCCGTAGGCAGCGATCAGGGCAGCGTTCAGGGAGTAGGCGGCCAGTACCGACAGGCCGAAGCGCTCCAGCACGCCACACGAGAGCAGCATCAGCACGTAGTAATAGACCAGCCAGTTCAGCGGCCGCCGCGTGGCGGCTGCGAAAGCCGGGGCAGGCTTGCCGGGCGTCGCGAAGGCATAGCTGGAGGAATTCATTCGCGGCTGACCCGATGGACTGAGCGATAGATCGCGGCGCTGCGCTGCCCTATTTCACTCCATGAATCGCGGGCAGAGAACGGCACGCCGGCAGGGCGTCGCTCGATGGCCTGTGCCAGCGCGGCGCTCAGGGCCGCCACCTTTTCCGGGGGTATCAGCGTGCCCTGGACACCCTCCTGCAGGTCTTCGGCAAAGATGCCGACATTGCTGGCGATGATCCATTTGCCGAGGGATTTGGTCAGAAAATAAACTCCGCTGGCGTCAATCTGGCGATAGGGGAACACGAAGCAGTCGCTCTCGGCAAACAGCCGCGCCATCTGCGCTTCGTCGAGCCGATAGGCACGCAGCTCCACTGCGGCCGCGGCGCTCAGCGTCGCGATCTGCTGTTGCAGTGGCGCCAGTTCCATGCGCGGCCGGCCGGCGATTATCAAGCGGCTGCGCTGCTGCAATCCGGCGGGTAGCTGCGCATAGGCATCGAGCAGGACGTCGAGACCCTTGTAGGGTTTCAACTCCCCGAAGGCAACGAAGTTCCAGCGCGCATCGCGTTGCGCAATACTCTCTGCGAGGGCGGGCGGTGTCAGGGGGCCATGGGCAATGATGCTGATGCGCTGCGCATCCAGCCCGCGCGACAGCAGGGTTTGTCGGCCGGATTTGGTGTGGACGATGACGTGATGCGCCAATCGGATGGGCAGATCAAAACCCAGGCGCTGCATCAGTGAGAGGCGCTCGCCATTGTACGGGACGGTGTCGTGCACGGTCAGCACCACAGCGAGGCGACGCCGCAGCAGCCAGAGACCCACGATGTCGATGAAGGGCAGCACCACCCATTGCAGGTGAACGACCTGGGGGCGCGACCGACGCGCGAAGTGCAACAGGCGCGCCCAACCCACCGCATGTGCCAGGCCCTTCGCCAATGCGCGCAATGGGCGGGGCAGATTGCTGCTGAGGTGTTCGACGTGGCGATAGAAAAGAGTGGCCACCTGCGCGGGAGGCGGTGTCAGCCGTTCGCCTGGCCGGGCGGGCCGCGTAATCAGGGTAGTGTCCCAGCCTGCGCTCTCCAGCCCCTGCAACAGCGCGCAGTCGTAGGGAGCGGTGAATAATGAAGGATCCACCATCAATACACGCGGGCGCTGCTCCGCACCGGTTCGGGAAACAGCACTCACGACCACTGCGGCGGACGCTCCACCAGTTCGATGAGCCCCACCAGCGTGGAATAAAAGAAGGCCACGCGCGCGCCGCCGAATGCCACGGCGTTGCAGGCGGGGCCCACTTGCAGCAGACCCTGGGCGCTCAGCAGCGCGCCGGCCGATTCCAGTTCGCTCACGGCATAGCAGGTGTGGTAAGGCGAGGGCAGCAGCTTGCGGCGGATCAGCGACTCCAGCGGACCCCCAGGGTTCAGCGGCGCCAGCAGCTCGATCCAGGGCCCGCCGGCCGGGCTTTTCAGGAACGCCACCCGGATGTTGATGCCCGGATCATCCACGCAACTGTGCAGGCGATGGCCCAGCGACTCGTAGGTGCGGATGGCCGCCTGCATGTCCAGGACACCCACTCCCACGTGATGGAATACAAAGCCGTTCATGCCGCTCCCGCCGCAGCCAGGGCGCTGCGCTCGATCGCCATCGGCAGTTCGAGCTGCGGCACGGCGCCCACCTCCAGCATCCAGCGCGACACGCGCGCCGCATCCCGCTCCAGCAGTGTGAAGCCCAGTTTGGCGTAATGTTCCTCGACCAATGCATTTTTTTCCGTGGGCAGGTAAGTGCCCAGCAATCGCTGGATTCCCCGGGCACTGGCGGCGCGCAGCAGTTCCTGCAGGATGGCATTCTCCACCTTGCGGCCGAGCACGCGGCAACTCATCAGCCAGGTGTCGATGTCCCAATCCAGGCCGACGCGGCGGCAGATGATCACCGAGATCATGCCATTGTCGCCGAAGCGGTCGGCCAGCCGCACCTGCAATGAGAAAACCTGCGGGTCGGCCTGCAGGGCTGCGACCTGGGCCTCGGTGTAGCGGTGTGTGGTCAGGTTGAACTGGTTGGACTTGTTGATGAGCTGTGCGATGCGGGCGCGGCCGGTGTCGTCGAAGGGGGCCAGCGTCATGGTCATGTCCAGCGACTGCAGGTAGCCATCGATGTCGCCGGCCTGCTTCTGCAGCTGCACACGCCGCGCGTTGTCCTGATAGAACGCGGCGCGCTTGCGATCCTCCTCGGAGAAGGCGATGGACTCGAAATAGCCGGCGGCCATCAGCGTGCGCGCATACAGGGCAGGATCGGCCGGCAGCTCCGGAACCGCCACCTGTGGCAGCACCTGGCGTACCAGATCCCGTTCCATCGGGTTGTCATCGAGAAACACCATGGCATCCAGGCCCAGCGCCAGCTCGTTGGCGATGGCCTGTATGTTGGTGGCCTTGTCGTTCCAGTTGGCCTGGAAGACGGCAATGTGTTCTTCGCGCAGCGCCATCTCCGGATGCTTCTGGAACGGCAGGCGCGCCACGGCATCGGTGTTCTTCGACGACACCGCCAGCACTACGCCCCGGGCGCGCAGGTCCAGCGCGGTGCGTTGCACCTGCAGATGTGCTTCGCCGGTGGCGTCACCCTGGCCGATGACGATGCCTTCCAGGCCATCGTCGCCGATCACACCGCCCCACAGCGTGTTGTCCAGATCCAGGATCAGGCATTTGCGGCTGCGACCGCGCAGGGCTGCAATCAGCCGACAGACATGATCGGCATACAGCGGCAGGAAGAGGCCCGAAAACGGCAGTTTGGCCATGTTCCACAGCGTGGTGTCATGCCACTCGGCCAGGCCGACGGTTTCGGCGATATGCGCCACATCGAGCAGCAGATCCTCAGTGTCGGCCACGCTGTCCGCGAGGCCGCGGTTGAAGGCGTCGATCAGCTGGCGCTGCGTGCCGGGCAGCACCAGATCCAGGTGGCCGAAAGCCGACTCGCTGGGGCGCGGCAGCGTCTGCAGCAGGCAGATGGTCTTGTGATGGCTGCGCAGTCCGGCGCGCAGGGTCTGGACAAAATCCAGTGCCGCCTTGACGGTCTGCCCGGCGGTGGCTGCATCACCTGCCGAATCCAGCAGCGGCAGACCGCGATGATCCACGGCCAGCAACACTGCGTCGCATTGCGCGCGGTTGATGGGCGAATCGGCCATCAGAGCGGCCTGCAGCGTCTGAGCGTAGTCGGCCTTCACGCATTCCAGCGCGATGCCGTGTCTGGCGGCGCTGGCGGTGAGCGCGGGCAGCAGCAAGTCGATGGTGGCATTGCCGAGGATGCCGAGGCGGAAGGGCAGCAAGGGTGCCAGCGTGATCCCGCCCTGGCGCAGCTTGCCCAGCGCCTTGGCCAGCCGGTTCAGCTGGGTGTCGTCCAGCGCGTGATTGGCCAGCCATTGCGCCCGCGCGCCCGCGCCACTGCTGCACTCGGCCAGTTGCCGGCATTGCTGGGCAAAGTCCGTGGGCGCCGGTGGCAGCCATGCGAGCCTGGAGTACAGCGCGCTGCTCATCGGGACTGCCTCAGGACGTCTTTGCGGCGATGAGCTGCACCAGATCGCCGACGTTCTTGAGTCGCCCGACTTCGGCGGCCGAGAACTTGATGCCGAACTTCTGTTCGATGGCCAGGATGAGCCGCACGTGCATGAGGCTGTCCCAGTCATCGACGTCGTCGGCGCTCAGTTGCGGCGTGAGCTGCAGACCCTCGTCGTCGAAGACGTCATGGAAGATCGGGGTCAGCTGGGTGTAAACGGCATCGCTGTTCATGTCGGGTTCCTGGGTAACTGCAACAGGGCCTGGGCCAGTTGTCCGGCCCAGCGCGGCGTGACGCGCGGCTTGGGGTGCACTTCGTCGCTGAAATCATCGCTGGCCCCCGCATCCTGCAGTGTCAGCCAGTGCACGCGGGGTTGGCCGGACAAGCTGGCGCGCAGCGCCGTGAGTCGTCGCCGGTAGTCGCTCTCCAGCACCGAACCCTGCGCATGCCATTGTGGAATCGGCAGATCCACCAGCAACAACTCGCCGCCCTCGGCAGCGACATGTTCGGCCAGATGCTGCAGGGTCGCGAACGACGCATCGTCCAGTGTGGTGGCATTGCCCGTGTAGTCACGCCAGAAAGCCAGATAGCGGCTGCGCTGCGCGTCGCTGAGGACGATGGCATTGCGCTGCGCATCGGTGAGCTCGGGTGCCTTGCCGGACACCAGTCGGCGCAGCTTTTCGGTGAGGCGGCGCGCCGCCAGATCCAGCACCAGGCAGGGATGAATCAGCGTGATGCCCAGCTGCAGCTCACGCGGCGGCAACACGGCGACTGGCCCCTGATCGGTGCGGCGATAGAAGCCATAGCGATAGCGCTCGATGTCGATGTCGGTGTCGCCGCCATGGCGATCCGGCGTGTACCAGCGGGCGCGATCGGAGACGAATACCCCATACCACAGGCCGATCACGTAAATGTTCCGGCGGCGTGCCGCGGGTGTCTGGACCTCGTCGATCAGATCCACGATCTGGCTGATCTGGGTGATGTTGGAGCCGCCCACCGCCAGGTTGTGCACTTCCAGCTCCGGCAGCAGCGCCTGGACCTGCGGTTGCTTGAAGCCTGCCAGCGTGTTCGACGCGCCCAGCAGGATCACCTTGTCGGCGTCGGTATCGAGGCGGCCGCGCGTCATCAGCACGTACTTGGGTTCGGTCAGAAACAGCGTGCTTGACGCACGCGCGGTATTGAGCCGATCGCCGACCGCGGATCGTGGCACCAGCAGCAGGGTGACGGCCAGGATGAGCGCATAGAGTGCCAGCAATGCGAGCAGCAGCCATCCGAGTTGTCTGAGGATGGCGCGCATCAGAAGGCCCGGTAGACGAATTCAGGGGAGCGATGGAAGAAGGAGGCCACCGTCACGATCAGCAGGATCTGGATCGCCAGCGCCAGATGACGCGTCAGCGGACCCTGAGCCGCCCGAGCCAGCATCCGGCGCGTCCCGGCCAGCAGCGCCATCAGGCGATCCCACAGGAAGTAGACCACGGCAACCGCCAGCGTCAGCGCTACGAAGCCGCCCAGGGTGCCAGGCAGACCCAGGGCATGCACCAGTTGCAGCAGCTGCGCCATGCTGGTCCACAGACAGGTGAGCGCCAACGCGAAGTAGGCGGTGGTGAGACCGCGTGCCAGGTAGATGTAAGGCAGCGTTTCGGCCAGTGCCCGGTAGCGTTTCTTGCCAAGCCGGCTGTTCATCTGCACCTGCCACAGTTTGTTGATGCTGGCGCCTGCGCCCATCAGCAGACCGTAGACCACGAACACGGAAGTCGTGCCATGCCACACGCCCATGACCAGGAAGGTGACGAAGAAGGCCGTTACGCCCAGATAGGGGGCCGCCGCGGGCGCGGGGATGCGCGCCATGAGAGCCTTCACCAGCGGATTGAACAGATAGGTCTTGAACCAGGTGGACAGCGTCATGTGCCAGCGGGCCCAGAAATCCAGGAAGCTGCGTGCCGTGAAGGGGGCGTTGAAGTTCTCCGGCAGCTCCTGACCGAGCAGCCAGCCCACACCGATCACGATGTCCATGTAGCCAGCGAAATTGGCATACAGGTAGACCGTGTAGAACAGTGCGGCCGCCAGGTACAGCAGCTGGAATTCCGGGAAACGGCCGCCGCCGCTGGCGAGGATGCGCTGCGAGACGGTGACGAACAGATAGTTGCAGGTCGCTGATACCACCGCCACCTTGAGGTAGCCCTTGATCACGCGGGCGAAGGCGGCATGCACGCGTTGGGCATCCAGCGTCGTGGTCCTGGCCTGCTGTGCGGCGTAATCCTGATAGCGCTGGATGGGGCCGGCGGTGAAGGTCAGGAAGTTGCAGGTGTAATTGAAGAACTGCAGCGGACCGATGCGTCCGGCGAGTTCGCCCGATTGCGCATCGATCATCAGATGCAGGACGCGGAACAGGATGTAGGAGAGCCCCGCGATCAGGTAGGGGAAGGGCAGCAGCCAGGCCTGCTCGAGGAAGGCGAACTTCTTCAGATAGATGAAGACCAGGATGATCAACATCAGGGTGGCGCCCAGCGTACCGGTGCGCGGCTGGCGGCGCACCCATTCCACGCTGGCGAAGCATAGCAGCAGGAACGCAGCCAGCGGCGCCAGCTGCAGTGGCGTGTCCACGTAGCTGACGATGAAGACGATGCTGGCCAGCATCAGCACGACGCTGCGGCCCGCGGGAGCGGAAAACATCTGGGTCAGCAATGCAGCGACGAGAACGAAACCGATGAAACTGGGCGAGGTGAAATCCAAATGATGATCCTTACAGCAGTTTCAGCTTGACCAGCACGGGTTGCAGCGCCCCGCGCAACCGCTCGTAGCCGGCCGGCGTGAGGTGCACCCGATCAGCCACGAAGTAATCCGCATGCGGCGAGCCATCCGGATCGGCGAGCAGCGCATACAGGTCCACCACCGTCACGTTTGGATGGCCCTTGCCGAGCTCCATGATGATGCGATTGAGTTTGCGCAGTTGTCCGGCATCCACCGGCGCCTTGGGGTCGGCGCGCGGTGGCACGGTGCAAACGATGACCGGCACGCCGGGAGTCTGACGGTCGATTTCGGCGAGAATGGCCAGCAGGTTGGTGCGGCTCTTGTCCGCATCCTGTCGGGCACTGAGATCATTGCCGCCGCTCAGGATCACGATGCCGCGCGGGTGCAGGTCGAGCACGTCTTCCTGGAAGCGGAACAGCAGGCCGCGGGTGGGTTCGCCGCCGATGCCGCGATTGGCGCTGCGCATGCCGGGAAAGTCCTGCGCCAGCGTTTTCCAGCCACCGATCAGCGAATCGCCGACGAATACCACACTGCCCTGGCTCTGCTCGCGCTTCTTCCAGAAACTCCTGCGGTTGTCGTTCATGAAGTCGAAAACGCGGATCGCGCCATCGCCGGGCCAGGCGCTTTGGTCCTTGGGGTAGGGCGTGGGGCCGGTGGCCTCGTCCGCCGATGCGGATGCCAGCCCCAGCAGCAGACTGGCTGCGACCAATGCCGATGCGAAGCGATGCGATGCTCTGGACATGGCGGCCCTCTGCGCGCGATCGACCGCGCCGGGAAATCAGCGCGGCTCTTTCCAAACGCCGGTTTCAGTGGTCAATATAGCGCATGTTCTACCACGCGCGGATCGTTGACGCCTTCTCGCGACAGCGACAGTCATGGGTCCTTGCCGTTCCGTCGGATTGCGTGAAGCGTCCTGTAGGACAAGCGGAAGATGTATTGATTCGATTGCTGCGGACGTGCAATTTCCGATCATGCACTCGCTGCCCGTAGTCATTGTGTTCTGGTTGGCCGTTGCCGGACTGCTGCATTCCTATGTGGTTTTTCCGCTGCTGCTGCGCATGTTGGCGGCGCGTCGGCAGGTTCGCATTGCCGAACCCGACGTCGCCCAGCTGCCCTTGCTGAGCGTGGTCATGGCCGCTTACAACGAAGAGCGCGTCATCGCCGCCAAGCTCGACAGCCTGTTCGCCTGCGGCTATCCGCTCGATCGTCTCGAGGTACTGGTGGGATCGGACAGTTCCACCGATGACACCGATGTCATCGTCGCCACATGGGCGGCGCACCAGAGTGGTCTGCGGCTGCGCCGTTTCGGGGCGCGCACCGGCAAGGCCGGCATCATCAACGCGCTCATCGCCGAGGCCCGTGGTGCGGTGATCGTGGTGACGGACGCCAATGTGATGATCGGGCCGGGTGCGTTGCAGGCGCTGGCGGATCACTTCAAGGATCCACGCATCGGTCTGGTCGATTCCAACATGCAGAATCTGGGTGCGCGTCGTGCCGGGATCTCCACCCAGGAGAAGAGCTACATACGCGCCGAGGTCGGCACCAAACTGGCAGAGGGTCGGTTGTGGGGCGCGATGACGGGACCCTTCGGTGGCTGCTACGCGGTACGGCGCGAACTGTTCCGGCCGGTGCCCGCCAACTTCCTGGTCGACGATTTCTACGTGAACATGTGCGTGCTGGAGCAGGGGCATGCCTGTATCAGCGAGCCGCGGGCCCTGGTATACGAAGATGTATCCAATGACGTGGGCGAAGAGTTCCGGCGCAAGACCCGGATCGCGACCGGAAACTTCCAGAACCTGCTGCGCTTTCGACATCTGCTGTTGCGCGGGCATGGCGTGGGCTTCTGTTTCTTTTCTCACAAGGTGCTGCGCTGGTTCGGGCCGCTGCTGATCCTGGTGGCGCTGCTCAGCTCCGGCTGGCTGCTGGCCGCTCCCGCCACCCCGTGGACCTGGCTGTACGGGCTGGCCTTTGCGGGGCTGATGTTCTGTTTGTTGCTGCTGCCGCTCGATCGGCTGCTCAACGCCGTCAACGTGCATCTGGGTGTGCTGCGTTTCAACACCCATTTTTTCTTCATGAACGCCGCCCTGTTGCTGGGCCTGCTGCGCTTCCTGCGCGGCGTGGACAGCGGCGTGTGGCAGCCCACGCGCCGCAATCAGTAGGCCTCGGGGTTGCGCGGCAGGCCGGGCATTGTCGGCGGATGCTGACAGCAGGCCGCGCCCGCACACACTGTCGGGACGGGTGCGTGTCGGCTTCGAGCGCCTTACACTGCAGCGCATGAGCGCATACAAATCCGTCTGCAGCCTGCTGCCACCCATGCTCTGTCTGGCGCTCGTTGCCGGCAATGCCCGGGCGGATGACGACGAGGACGTTGATCCCTTCACGATCAGTCTTTATTCGCAGGCCGTGCGTGACGACAACCTGTTCCGGCTGGCGGACAACTATGCCGCACTGGGCGTGACACTGCCCGCGGGCGCCAGCCGTGAGGACGACGTGTTCAGCACCGGCCTCGCCATTGATGGGCGCAAACAGTATTCACGGCAGCTCTGGCAGGTTTCCGCCGACATCGCCAGCCGGCGCTTCGCCAACAACGATTCGTTCAACTACGTGGGTGGCAACGGGGCGCTGCGCTGGAACTGGTCCACCGCCGCCGATCTCTCCGGCACGCTGGCGGCCAGCTACAACCGCTTTCTCAGCGGCTTTGCCAACAACACCAGCTACACGCGCGATCTGATCCAGAGCTACAACTACACCGGCTCGCTGCTCTGGGGGCTGGGGGCGCGCTGGAGCCTCACGGCCGAGGGCGGTTACAAGCAGTCGCGTCACGATGCTGCCACGCGTGCGTACCAGGACGTGGATGCAGTCACCGGCACGGTGGGGCTGCAATACGAGACGCGGCGCGGCCATTTGCTGGGCTGGAACTACACGCATGGGCATGGCCAGTACCCCGATCCGCTCAGCAACTACAATGACGACGCCGCCAAGCTGAGCTGGACGCTGCTGCTCAGCGAGGTACTGAGCTTCGAGGGTCAGGCCGGCTACCAGAAGCGCGAGTACCCCGGCGATGCCGGCCGCAACTTCTCCGGCGATGTCTGGAATGCCGACTTGAACTGGAAACCGGGCGGCCGCTCCAGCGTGCTGTTGAGCGGCTGGCGGGCGGTGCGCGCCTGGGAAGATGCCGACGCGGATCATTACGTTGCCACCGGCGTGCAGTTGCGGCCGGTCTGGGACACCGGCCTGCACTGGAGCGCGGAACTGGTCGGCTCATGGGAACACCAGCGTTATCTGTCGGATACCGGCGTCAGTGCCCGCATCGACAATCTCGGAGTGGCGGGTATCACGCTGCGCTACACCTTCCTCAAGCGCCTGCAGCTCAGCGGGGGCGCGCGTCTCGAGCAGCGTCAATCCACCGAGGCTTTGTATCGCTACGACGATCATGTCTACACCCTCGGGGTCCGGGCCAGCTGGTAGATCCCGGTCGGCCCGATCGGTGCCGCGCTTGCATAGTTAATGAGAATCATTATCATCAGTCTGCCTGGGATCAGCCAGCCAGCCGCGCTACCCCCTGCCAGCGCCTTGGCCGCCAGCCAGTCCCTCTCCAGTCCGGACTTTCATTGCCGCAGAGAGGTATTCGCATGCTGTCAGCACCGGGCGGTTGCCTGACCAGGGTGGTCATTGATGGCGAAGGCGCTGTGGAGCTTGCCGGGCTGTCCGCCGTCATGCGCCAGATCCGCGGCGCGTGGCGCCCGCTCCCGCAGGCCGCAAACGCCGATGCCCGCTGGCGCGACTGGATGGACCAGGCGCTGCTGGATCAGGCGCTGGGTCTATGCCGGCGGCGATCCCCGCCGGTGGTCCGGCCTTGCTCCCGATGATGCTGCGGCGTCTGGGCTGGTCGCTGATGTGGCTGCTGGCGGGCGGCGTGCTGGCACTGGCCGTCATCGACTGGGTGAACCTGTACCGCGAGCTGATCCGGCATCCGGCACTCACGGGTGGCGTGCACTAACGCCGGTCGGAAGGCAGGTTGCCTGGCTTGCGTTGCCGGGTCGAATCGCTGTCGACCACTTCGCCTTCGTAGACATTGCCGCTGCCGCCCGGAGGCGGGCGCGGAGCGGAAGAGTTCGGGCCGGCACCCATGCCGGCAGCCATGGCCGAACGCGCCATCGCTGCGGCGCCCGTCAGCATGAATCCGCCGGCCAGCAGGCGCGTGGCCACGCCCACCACCACAGCCAGCCCCAGTGTCATGAGACCCGGCTGGAGCTGGGCGAACAGCAGTCGGAACAGTCCTACGATGAAAATAATCACGGCGGCCAGCCGTCCGCCCCACAATAGAAACATGCCCAGGAAGGTCAGAATGAAACCGCGCTGTATGCTCATGCAATCAGCCTACCACAGCGGACTTCAGGCCCCATTCATCTACCCGGGCGCCAAATGCCGACACAATCCGCAGCAGCTGCCTGTGTGAGGGGAAGGTCATGAACGCCAGGAGTTTCGCATCACTGTTCAGCAAGTTTGTGCTCGGCCTGCTGGCCGTGCCGTTGTTGGGCAGTGCCCAGAATTTGAGCACCAGCGACGATCAGGATGTGGATCCGCCCGGGCGTGTGGCGCGTGTCAATCTGATCGAAGGGTCGGCGGCGCTGCGGCCGGTGGGCGCGGATGCCTGGGTGGACGACGTGCTGAACCGTCCGCTGGGCTCGGGTGATCAGCTGTGGGTCGAGAGCGATTCGCGTGCCGAACTGCATGTGGGTTCCACCAGCGTGCGCCTCGGTGCGCGCTCCGGCCTGGCCATCGTCTACGTGGATGACCGGCAGGCGCAGCTGCGCCTCAATGCCGGCGCCGCGGACATCCGCGTGCGCGAGTTGCAGTCGGACGAACATTTCGAGGTGCAGACCCCCGACTACACCATCGCTATCCGCACGCCGGGTGACTATCGCGTCGATGTGAATGACGAGGGCAACCTCACGCTGCTCAGCGTGCGCTCGGGCAGCGCCGAGGTCAGCCACGGCAGCCAGTTCTATCGCGTGGCCGCCGGACAGCGTGGCGCCTTCGACAGCAATGGCGGCAGCGCCGAGATTGCCGGTCTGCCGGCGCCCGATGCGCTGGATCGCTGGTCGGATGAGCGCGACGGCCGCGAGGACAATTCGCAGGCGGCGCGCTACGTGTCGCGCGATGTCATCGGCTATGAGGCCCTGGATGGCTACGGCACCTGGGCCGCGGAGCCGGACTACGGCAATGTGTGGATTCCCACCGTGGCGGCCGGCTGGACCCCCTTCTACTACGGGCACTGGGTGTACATCGCGCCCTGGGGCTGGACCTGGATCGACGATGCGCCCTGGGGTTTCGCGCCCTGTCACTACGGTCGCTGGGTGCACCTGCCGCGCAATGGCGGCCGCTGGGCCTGGGTACCGGGTCCGCGTCGCGTCGAGCGGCCGATGTATGCGCCGGCGCTGGTGGTGTGGATGGGCAATCCCGGTGCCGGCCGCGTCGGCTGGATGCCGCTGGGTTATCGCGATGTCTACGTGCCGCCGTATCGCGTCAGCAACGGCTATGCGCGCCGCGTGAATCTGGCCAATGCGCCGGTGACGGCCACGGTGGTGGACGACTTCTACCGCAATCCCGGCGCGCGCGCGCGCCGCTACGCGCATGAAGGCGTGGCGGGTGCCGTGGTCACGGTGAGCCGCGACACCTTCGAGTCGGCGCGTCCGGTGCAGCGTGGCGCCCAGCGGCCGCCGGTGCGCGATATCCAGGCCAGCGTGGGCAATGGCGTGGCGCCGGGCCGCTCCACTGCAGCGGCGCTGCCGCAGCCGACCCAGCGCAGCTTCGGCCGTGTCGCCGCGCAGCCGCGCGATGTATCGGCACCAGTGCAGCGCGCGGTGGAGCAGCAGCGCAGTGTGGCGCGTCCCGGTGCGCCGGCGAGGAATCCCGGCCCGGCCATGAACCCGGGAGCGCGCGGGCAGGCAGCCCAGCCGACCGTGCAGTCGGGCCAGCAGAATGCGCCCGCGGTACGCGGCCGCGATCGCGATGAGCGCGATCGCCAGGGTGGCGATGCGCGCAATGGCGGGCCGGTGCAACGCGCGGCCCAGCCGGCGGCGGCGACGCAGTCCGCCGCGCAGCCGGTCCCGCAGCCGGCGCAGCCGCAGGCACAGCGTCAGGAGCAGCAGCGCGCGGAGCAGGCCCAGCGTCAGAACCAGCAGCGGGCCGAACAGCAGCGTCAGCAGCAGGCACAGTTCGAGGCGCAGCAGCGTGAACAGCAGCAGCGTGAACAGCAGCAGCGTGAACAGCAGCAGCGTCAGCAGCAGGCCCGGCAGCAGGCCCAGCAACGCCAGCAGCAGGCGCAGCGCGAACGCGAAGAGAAAAAGAAGAAGGACGATCACGACCGCGAATAGCGGTCGGGTGGTTCGGCCGCTGTGGCAGTAGCGCGCCCTGTCACGGGCCTGGGGGCGGGCCGGGGCGTGATAGCATGCGGGGCTTGCGGAAATTCCTAGGGAGCGTCCTCATGAAGCGGTTCCTGGTGGCCCTGGCCTGTGTGCCGGGTCTGTTCTCTGCGGCCTTCGCCGCCTCCTCATCGGCCGATACCACTTCCACCCGTCTGCTGCGTTTTCCCGACATCCATGGGGATCGCGTCGTCTTCACTTATGGCGGAGATCTGTGGAGTGTTGCCAGCAGTGGTGGCACGGCCGTGCGTCTCACCTCCAATCCCGGCCTGGAGCTGTTCGGCAAGTTCTCGCCGGATGGCACGCAGCTCGCCTTCACGGCCCAGTATGGTGGTGACGAGCAGGTGTATGTGATGCCGGCCAGCGGTGGGCTGGCGCGCCAGCTCACCTTCTATCCGGCCATCGGGCCGCGCCCCGACCGCTGGGGTTATGACGATGAGGTCTATGGCTGGACGCCGGATGGCAAGTCGGTGCTGTTCCGCTCGCAGCGCGATGGCGCCGAGTACACCGATGCCAAGCTGTACACCGTGCCGGCCACGGGCGGCAATCCGGTGGCGCTGCCCATGCCCCAGTCGGGCGCCGGTGACTTCTCACCCGATGGTCGCAAGCTGGTGTATTCGCCGCTGTGGCGCGACTTCCGCACCTGGAAGCGTTATCAGGGCGGCTGGGCCCAGGATCTGTACATCTTCGATCTGGACAAGCTGGCGCTGACGCGTGTCACCGATGATCCGCATACCGACCGCGATCCGATGTGGATCGGCAACGCCATCTGGTTCGTGTCCGATCGTGATGGCCATCTGAACCTGTTCCACTACGACGTGGCCGCCGCCACCACCACGCAGGCGACGCACTACACCGAAGCCGATGTGCGCTGGGCCAGCGCCGATGAAAGCGGCCAGATCGTCTATGAGCTGGCCGGCGTGCTGCATGTCTACGACACGCGCACCGCGCAGGATCGGGCCCTGGAAATCCGGGTGCCCGATGACGGCTCGACGCGCCGGCCGGAGCGCATCGCGGTCAAGGACAACATCGAGTCGGTGGACCTCTCGCCCGGGGCGGAACGCATCGCCATCGTGGCGCGCGGCGATCTGTTCACGGTGCCGGTCAAGGATGGCATCACGCGCAACCTGACGCAGTCGAGCAATGCGCATGATCGTGAATCGGGCTGGTCGCATGACGGAAGGCAGCTGGTGTACATCTCCGACAAGAGCGGCGAGGAGGAGCTGTGGATTGCCACTCACGACGGTTCGAGCGCGCCGCGCCAGCTGACGAAGAACACGAAGACGCGTTATTACGCACCGCGCTGGGCGCCGGACGATGCGCATATCGCGGTGGCCGACAAGGACGGGCGTCTGCTGCTGGTGGATGCGAAGGACGGCCGCATCACTCTGGTGGCCGATGACCCGCACAGCTTCTCGCAGGATCATGCCTGGTCGCCGGATGGCAAGTACCTCGCGTACTCGCTGAACGATGCCAACAGCTATCGCGGTGTGTACATCTATGACGTGGCCAGGGCCACTTCGCATCGGGTGACGCCGGAGCTGTTCGATGCCGGCACGCCGGCCTGGGATCCCAAGGGAGAGGTGTTGTACTTCCTCAGCCAGCGCGAATTCCAGCCGCAGATTTCGGCGCTGGAGTGGGACTTCGCCGCCAATCGCGGCACGGGCATCTTTGCCGTGACCCTGACGCCCAAGGTGAAAAACCCCTTCGGGCCGAAAAACGATGAGGTCGGTGGTGGCGACGGGCAGGAAAAGTCCAGGGACGATGCCAAGGACTCCAGCAAGGATGCCGACAAGGGCAAGACGAAAGACAAGGCCAAGGACAAGTCCGCGTCCTTGCCCAAGGTCAGCATCGACTTCAACGGCATCATGGCGCGCACGCTGCGCGTGCCCATCGATGCGGACAATTATTCGGGTCTGGTGATCACGCCGGAGCAGATCCTGACCCTGAAGAGCGATGCCTTCTACTACGGGCGCGATTCGGCGGCCAAGCCCGCATTGCTGGCGTTCTCGTTCGAGAAGCGCAAGAGCGAGACCGTGGCCGAGGACGTGCAGGCCTGGTCAGTGTCGGCCGACGGCAAGAAGGCACTGGTGCAGCTCGGCGACAAGAGCCTGAAGGTGCTGGCCGTGGGTGGCGACAACAAGGACGCGGAAGCCGTGAAGCTCGACGGGCTGGCCCTGACGCGCATCCCAGAGCAGGAGTGGAACGAGATCTTCAACGAGGCCTGGCGTCGCTTCCGCGACTACTTCTACGTCGAGAACATGCACGGCTACGACTGGGAGGCGCTGCGTGCGCGTTATCAGCCGCTGGTGAAGTCGGTGGCGCACCGCGCCGATCTGAACTACATCATCGGCGAGATGATCGGCGAGCTCAGTGTTTCGCATGCCTACATCGTCGGCGGCGACTTCCGGCTGCCGCAGCGACCGTTCGTGGCGTTGCCGGGCGCGCGCTTCGAGCTGGATGCGGCCAGCAACCGCTATCGCATCAGCCAGATCTTCGCCGGCGAGAACGAGGAGCCACGCTATCGTTCACCGCTCACCGAGGTGGGCGTGGACGTCAAGGTGGGCGACTACGTGCTGGCCATCAACGGCCGCGAGCTGACCGGCGGCGACAACCCCTGGGAGTTGTCGCAGACCGAGGCCGGCCAGCTGGTGGAATGGAAGGTGGCATCGCGTGCCGACGGCAAGGATGCGCGCGTGGTGCGCTTCGAGCCGCTGGCACGCGAGAGCGATCTGCTGTACCTGAAGTGGGTGCAGGCCAATCGCGCGCGCGTCGATGCTGCGACCAATGGCCGGGTGGGTTACATCCACATTCCGGACATGGGCGAGAACGGCATCCGCGAGTTCGTGAAGTGGTGGTTCCCGCAGCTGCGCAAGGAGGCGCTGATCGTCGATGTGCGCGCCAACGGTGGCGGCAACATCTCGGCCATGATCATCGATCGCCTCAGTCGCAAGCTGCTGGGGCTGGATTACCCGCGCGGTGAATCCTCGCCCATCACCTATCCGCAGCAGGTGGTGCGCGGCCCGATGGTGGCGTTGATCAACGAGACCTCGGCCTCGGATGGCGACATCTTCCCCTGGCAGTTCCGCAACGCGGGCCTGGGCGAGCTGATCGGCAAGCGTACCTGGGGTGGCGTCATCGGCATCAACGATCATGGGCCGCTGCTGGATGGTGGCGAAGTGTTCGTGCCGCAGTATGGTACCGCCGACGCCAAGGGTCAGTGGGCTGTGGAGGGTCATGGCGTGGATCCGGACATCGTGGTCGAGCAGGACCCGGTGAAGGTGCTGGAGGGTGGTGATCCGCAGCTCGAGCGCGGCATCGCCGAGATCCTGCGGCAGCTGCCGGCGACGGCACAGGATCTGCCCAAGGCCGCCCCGGCGCCGGTCAAGACGCCCTGAGGGTCATGGCGCCGCCAGCTGCGCAGGGGCCGCTGGCGGCGCGGATCTTCACGATGCCGGAGCGCTGCGCGGTACCGCACGCACCGGAATCGGCACATTGCACAGATCGATGTGGCCGGCCGGTCGCAGGTACCAGTCGTCGTGACGATTGCGGCGCGCCGCCACCAGTGTGCGGAAGCTGGCCGAATCACTGCGCAACACTTCCAGCGGCGTGCGTTCACTGGCTGGTACATCGGCAGCCAGACGCATGGACACAATGGCAGTGCGCATTTCACTGTCCTTGTAGAAGCCCATGGTGTCGTGGCCGCGGGGCAGGCTGGTCAGGAATTCCATGCCCTGCACCACGCGCCCGACCAGTGCGATGTTGCGATCGAGCTGGCGCGGCGACTGGCCGATGACGGCATAGAGCTCGGCGCCATTGCCGCTGGCCGGATCGTTGTCGCGGCCTGCGCCCACCATGCCGTAGCAATGCGCCAGCCACGCGGCGCCATGCGGGCCATCGCGACCCACCGGAAAACTCTCCACGAAACCGCTCTGGCGCGCATAGCCGTCGTGATCCGGCAGCGCATCGAAGGGCAGGGCGCTGCCGTCCTTTACCTCGAATTCCGGTGCGATGCTGCGCGCGGCCGTGCCGAACTTCTGTACCTGTTCGGCGTCGCCCCATTGCGTGACATAGCCGTCCTGCACGCGGCTGACACTGAGGCCATCGAAGAATCCCGAATGCACCAGCGTTTTGATGTTCGCTACCAGCCTGGGCGCAAAGCGCGGTGCCAGTTCGATGACCACGCGTCCGGCTGGCAGCTGCATGTACAGGGTGTTCTGCGGGTCGAGCTCGCGCCATTCTGCTGGGCGACTGGCGGCCAGGATCTCGTCCATGCTGGGAGTCTTCGCGCTGCTGTCGGCCGCCTGCGCACACTGGATGGCGCTCGCAGCCAGCACTGTGGCGATGGCCGCTGTGATCCTATTCATTGAAGTCCTCCACGGTGCGACGCTCACCCACCAGCAGCGCGTCGGCCGTCAATCGCAGCGGTCTCTCGTCCACGTTGCTGACGCGCTGGGCGATCAGTTCGGCGAAGTGTGCGTACAGCATCGGGTACTCGCAGTCGGGAGCATCGCTGACCTGCCGGCCATCCAGCGTCAGCGTGCGACCGCCATTGGTGAGCAGCAGCACCTCGCCCTGGGCGCTGGTGATGCGGATGTCCCAGGTCTGCGGACCGCTCTGCAGGAAGTCGAACTCGGCGCGGATCGGCGTGGTGCCGCTGTACAGATCCAGTTCTGCGGCAATCGGTGTCTGGCAGTTGCCGGGAAAGTCCAGAACCGCGCGTTGCACATGCACGGCCTGCGGCAGGATGCGTGTCAGTACCGACAGTGCATTGATGCCGGGATCGAACACCCCCAGCCCACCCGCGCGCCAGATCCACAGCTGGCCGGGATGCCAGCGGCGCACATCCTCCTTCCACTGGATCTGCGCATGCGCCAGCGTGCGAGTCTTCAGCCACTCGCGCGCGGCTTCGACGGCCGGGGCGTAGCGCGCATGCCAGGCGGTGAACAGGCTGACGCCCTGTTCCTGCGCCAGCGTGCGCAGTTCCGCCAGCTCCGACAGCGTGGCGCAGGGCGGCTTCTCCAGCAGCACATGCTTGCCGGCCTGCAGCGCCAGGCGCGCCAGCCGGTAGCGCAGCTGCGGCGGTGTGCACAGGGCAACCGCCTGGATCTGTGGCAGCTCGCACAGCATGTCCTCGGTCCGGGCGAAATGCGCCAGATCTTCGATACCGCCATTGGGGTCGGCGCCTGCCACCACCAAAAAAGCGGCGTTGGCGCGCAGCGCGGGCAGGTGCTGGTCACGGGCGATCTTGCCCAGACCGATCAGGGCGAGGGCGGTGGGCGCGGCAGCGGCGGTAGGTGCTGCGGCCGCCGAGGCGGTCGAACTGCTCATTCGTCATCCTGTCAATGAGGCGGCAGTTCATCCTAACCGGAAAGGCCGCTTGGCCGGAATGCGGGTTGCGGCATGCGGCGATCAATCCGGTGCGCCAGTGCGCCGTGAAGGCGCGCTAGTCGCGGCCAGCTTCCACCTGGATGCGCAGTTTCACGGCGCCGCCGCCATTGTCCGTGTCGCGCGTCATGCCGAAGCTGCTGCGATCGAAGGAGCCTTCGGCATCCGCGCCGCAGACTTCCTTGCCGCGCATCGGATTGGTGATGCATTTGAAAGAATTGATGGTCAGCGTCAGCGGCCGGGTGACGCCCATCATCGTCAGGGTTCCCTCGACACTGCTGGGTGTGTCGCCGCTGAAGCGCAGTGTGCCCTGGTAGGTGGCGCTGGGCCACTTCATGGCATTGAAGAACTGGTCGCTGAGCGCGCGCTGGTTCATGCCATCGTGACCAAAGTCCACGCTGCCGATGTCCACGACGATCTCGACGCTGCCGCTTCTGGCTTCGCGATCCAGCATGACCTTGCCGGTGGTGTGGTTGAACTTGCCGCGCCACCAGGAGATGCCCATATGCGGGGTTTCGAAACTGGGGTAGGTGTGGCCGGACTCGATGGTGTAGGCCACCGGTGCGGCCTGGACCATGGCCGGCAGGGCCAGGACGGGCAGGGCCAGGGCAGCAAGCAGCGTCATTCCTGAAACTCTGGACATGCGAACCTCGGTGGCAGCGTCAATGCAGGGTCGCCATCCTACGCGACGCTAGCGCCCCGCCACCAGCCGGATCGCCGCACCACCGCCGGGCGCCAGCTTCAGGGTGATCTGATCGCCGCGCTTCACGTTGCGCTTCTCGATGACGATGGCGTGCGGGTTGCTCTTCCAGTCGGCATCGTCGCCGTCGCGGTAGATCTGCGCCACGTAGCTGCGGTCGGCATCCAGGAAGTCCAGCGTCACCGTCAGGGTGCGGGCGTTCTCATCGGTAATGCTGCCGAGGTACCAGTCGTCGCTGTGGCGATCCTTGCGTGCCATCGTGGCGTAGTCGCCCACCTCGCCGTTGAGTACCCGGGTGTCGCTCCAGTCGGTGGGCACATCCTTGATGAACTGGAAGGAGCGCGCGTACTTCGCGTAGTTCTCCGGCAGATCGGCGGCCATCTGGATGGGGCTGTAGATCATCACGTAGTTGGCCAGCTGCTTGGCCTCGGTGGACTGGATGGCCTGGCCATTCTTGCCGGTGAGGCTGAGGACGCCCGGCGTGAAATCGAAGGGGCCGGCCAGCATGCGCGTGAACACCAGATTGACCTCATGCTCCGGCGGATTGGGCGGATCACCCCAGGCGTTGTATTCCATGCCGCGCGCACCCTCGCGCGCCACCCAGTTCGGGTAGGTGCGGCGCAGACCGGTGTCCTTGATGGGTTCATGCGCGTCGATGGCAATATGGCGCCTGGCAGCTTCGGTAACCACCTTGAGGTGATGGCGGGCCATCACCTGGCCGTCATGCCATTCGTAGTGAATCTTCCCGTCGGCGCCGCGTGCCTGTACACCGCCGGCATCCGCCACGTAGCCGGTCTTGACGCTGTCGATGCCGAGGCTGGCATCCAGATCGAAGGCCGCACCCATCTGCGCTTCGTAGTTGGCGATGTTGGCGGAAGTCTCGTGATGCCCGATCAGGTGCACGCCCTTCTTCTTTGCGTAGGCGGCCACGGCGGGCAGATCGAAGTCGGGGTAGGGCTGCGTGAAGCTGAAGTCCCAGCCGTTGGCGAACCAGTCGCCATCCCAGCCGACATTCCAGCCCTCGATCAGCACGCCACGAAAGCCATTGGCGGCGGCGAAATCGATGTAGCGCCTGGCATTGGCGGTGGTGGCGCCGTGCTTCGCGCCCGAGGCCCAGGTAGCCGTACCCAGATGCATTTCCCACCAGATGCCGACGTACTTGTACGGTTTCACCCAGGACACATCGCCCAGGGCATTGGGTTCGTTGAGGTTCAGCTCGATGCGGGAGGCGGCATAGACGCCGGCGGCGCTGTCGGCGATGGCCAGTGTGCGCCAGGGCGTATTGAAGGGCGCCGTGCGGCTGACCTTCGGGCCGCTGGAGGCGGGCGACAGGTTGGCTTTCAGGCGCTGACCGGTCACACGACGCAGCCACATCGAGGAGTAGTCCACCAGCGCCGCTTCGTGCAAGGCGATGTGCAGACCGGAATCGGTGCGGATGGTCATGGGTGTGTGCGCCTGGCTGACCTCTGCCAGCGGCGTGCGGTTGTACAGATACTCGTAGCGGTTCCATTCGCCGGCCGGTTCCCACCAGGCCGTGGCGGGTTCGAGCACGTCGAATTCGGTGAGCTCCTCTTCGATGTTCACCTGATGCAGATTGGGCTGGTCCGGAAACTCGTAGCGAAAGCCCACGCCATCGTCGTAGACGCGGAACACCACGTCGTAGCGCCGCGCCGGCGGATTCTTTTCCTGCAAATGCACGCGCAGCTCGTTGTAGTGGTTGCGGACATAGCGCCACTCGCCCCAGGGTTGCTCCCAGGTTTCATCGACGCTGCGGGTCTCGCTGCCGGTCGCGATGAAGTTGCGCTCCAGCTTGGGTGCATCCGCAAGAATGAAACCCAGACGCGATTCGCCGATGACGGGCTGACCGAGCCGGTTGATGCTGTAACCGGGCCGTCCCTCGTCGTTGAGGGTGGCCGTCACGCTGAGCACCTTGCCCGGCGAGTCGATGCTGGCCACCTGGGTCAGCGCGGCTCGGGCTGGCGCACTCAGCAGCAGCGCCAGCGGCATCAGCAGTGTCAGCGTGCGATGAAACATGAGGAATCCCCCGTTCAGGAAGCTGCGATGGCGATCAGCCCGCCGTACCCTGGCAAGGTCCAGCCGCCGCGTTCCGCCTGCACGTCGCCGAGCGTGAACAAGGGTTCCCAGCGTACCCCCACCTGCGCAGCGAAATGCTCGGCAGCGGTGCCCAGATTGAAAACACACAAAAGCCGTTCCTGATCCTGCTGACGCTCGAAGGCCAGCAGCGCTGCATGGCTGCGCAGGAAGCGGATTGAACCGGTGAGCAGAGCTGGCCGCGTGTGGCGCAGGGCGATCAGTGTGCGCGTCAGCGCCAGCATCGAGTGCGGATCGCGTTGTTGCAGATCCACGGCCAAAGCGGCATGCACGCCGGGTACTGGCAGCCAGGGTCTGGCCGTGGAAAAGCCGGCGTTGGGTGCCTGGGCGCGCCAGGGCATGGGGGTGCGCGCGCCGTCGCGGCCCAGCGTCAGCGGCCAGTTGGCGATGGCTTCCGGATCGCGCAGATCGTCGAAGTGCAGCTCGGCCTGCGGCAGGCCCAGCTCCTCCCCCTGCCACAGGAACACATTGCCGCGCAGGCTCAGCAACAGCAGCAGGTGCAGGCGGGCAGCAGCGCCGGCGTCCGCGGGGGCCGACCAGCGTGAGACGGCGCGCGGTGCGTCGTGATTCGAGAAGGCCCAGCTCGGCCAGGTCCGGGTTCCCTCGGCGGGCCAGCGCTGCAACGCCTGGCGCACCAGTTCCGGGGTCAGGCGATCCGCATACAGGAAGTTGAAGCCATAGGCGGTGTGAAAGTGCCGGGTGCCGGCCGTGAAGCGCTGCATTTCCTCTTCGGCATTCTCGCCGCCGACCTCCGCGACCGTGAAGCGATCCGGATAGCGGTCGGTCAGTGCTCGCACGCGCTGGATGAATTCGGTCACGCCCGGCTGCGACTTGTTGTACAGCGGTTGCTGGAAGTCACTGGAGCGGGTGCGCGGCTTCGCCGACGCGGGGGCCGCTGGATTGTCGCGCAGCTGCAGGTCATGCATGGCGTAGTTGATGGCATCGACACGAAAGCCATCCACGCCACGCTCCAGCCAGAAGCGGGCGCAATCCAGCAGCGCTTCCTGTACAGCCGGATTGTGCACATTCAGATCCGGCTGCTCGGTCAGGAAGTTGTGCAGGTAGTACTGGCCGCGGCGGCTGTCCCAGGCCCAGGCTGCACCGCCGAACACCGACTGCCAGTTGTTGGGAGGGGAGCCCTCGGGTTTGGCGTCGGCCCATACGTACCAGTCGGCTTTCGGGTTGTCGCGACTGGCGCGGCTGTCGCGAAACCAGGGATGCTGATCCGAGGTGTGCGAATACACCTGATCGATGATGACGCGCAGCCCCAGTGCGTGCGCGCGCTCGATCAGCCGGTCGAAATCGGGCAGCGTGCCGAAGATGGGATCGACGTCGCGATAGTCGGAAATGTCGTAACCGAAATCCTTCATCGGCGATTTGAAGAAGGGCGAGAGCCAGATGGCGTCCACGCCCAGCGAGGCCACATGCTCCAGATGCTCGGTGATGCCGGGCAGATCGCCGATGCCGTCGCCATTGGAGTCGGCAAAGCTGCGCGGATAGATCTGGTAGAGGGTTGCACCCAGCCACCAGGGTCGATTGAGGCTCATTCAATGCGCTCCGGCCGCACAGATGATGAAATCCAGCGGCGCCAGCCGCACGCGATAGCTGCCGGGTGCCTGGGCACTGGCCGCGCACTGACCGTGCAGTGCCTGGAACTGTTGGGAGTGGCTGTCCACCACCACGCTGGTGTCGACGGAGCGCGTCGAGGTGTTGAAGGCGATGAGGATTTCATCGCCGTTGTCGGGATCCAGGCGCGACACCGCGAACACCCCTGGCCGCGGACTGGCGCTGCGCGTGATCTGCAGACCACGCGCCAGGGCTGGATGCTGCTTGCGCAGCTGCGCCAGCTCTGCAATCAGGCGATACAGCGGGTGATCGGGATTGAAGGCAGCGGCATGGGTGTCCACGGGCGGGCCGACACGCCGGTCGGCGACATAGCGCGCCACGCGCGTGGCGAACATGTCTTGGCGCGCATCCTGGTCACCACCGAAACCGGCGAAGCCCTGTTCATCGCCGTAATACAGCGTTGGCGCGCCGCGCAGCGTCAGCAGCATGGCATGCGCCAGCGCCACGCGTTGCAGGACTTCCGCATCCGTGGTCTTGGGAAGGTCCTTGCGCACGAACCAGGCGAAGCGCCCCATATCGTGATTGCTGATGAAGGTGGGCAGTTGCAGTGCGCTGGCTGCTCCGCCTTCGTACAGCACATCGTTGGCGAACAGATCGGCAAGCACCTCGGTGCCGCGGTTGCCGGCCACGGTGGCGCGCACGGCTGCGGCAAAGGCGAAGTCGAGCACGGCCGGCAGTCCGGCCGTGTGCGTGTAGCGGGCCAGCAGCGCGGGGTCGATCTTGTCCGTGAAGATTTCACCGAAGATGTGGAAGTTCGCAATGCCCTGTGCGGCGGCACGGGCGCGCATGGCCGGCACGAAGGCCTGCCAGAACTCCGGGTTCACGTGCTTGGCCGTATCGATGCGAAAGCCATCGAGGCCATAGTCGTCGATCCACTTGCCATAGATGTCGATGAACCCCTGCACGACGCGCGGGTTCTCGGTCATCAGATCATCGAGGCCGGAGAAATCACCCTGTTCGGCGCTCTCACCCCGGAAGGTGGAATTGCCGCGGTTGTGGTAGTAGATCGGATCGTTCAGCCACGCCGGGACTTTGCTGTTCTCTTCGCCGGCGGGAATGTAGGGCGTGTAGGCGTAGTCGCTGCGCGTCAGCAGCGCGAAATTGGCGGCGCTCTGATGCGCGGCATCGCTGCCTGCGAAGCCCGCGTTGATGGCGCTGCCGTTCACACCGCCGCGACGCGTGTACGGGTAGGCGGCCAGCGAGCGGTAGGCGCAGTCGTTCTTGGGGCACTCGCGATAGGCGATCACATCCGCCGTGTGATTGGCGATGATGTCCAGATAGAGCTTCATGCCGCGTGCATGCGCCGCATCCACCAGGGCATGCAGGTCGGCCGCCGTGCCGAAATGCGGGTCCACCTGCGTGAAATCAGTGATCCAGTAGCCGTGATAGCCGGCGGACTCCTGGCCGGGCGGGCCCTGCACCGGCTTGTTCTTGAAGATGGGGCCCAGCCAGATGGCGGTGGCGCCCAGCGACTGGATGTAGTCCAGACGCTGCAGCAGGCCCTTGAGATCGCCGCCGTTGTAAAAGCCCTTGGCTGTCGGGTCGAAGCCGGTGACGAGCCGATCGCCATTGAGCCCGCCGCGGTCGTTGGCGGGATCACCGTTCTCGAAGCGATCGGGCAGTACGAAGTAGATGAATTCGCCGGCCGCCGGCCGGGAGCGGAATTCTTCCGACGCCCCGACCATGGATGCGCCCAGCAGGGCCGTGGCGATACCCACCCATCGCAGCCAGCACACAAGCATTGCCATCACTGCTCCCCGCAAAAAAGGGGCCCTCATCAGCCTGGGGGGAGTGGCTGATGAGGGCGACCTCGACTGGACGCAAACCATCACATGGATGGCGCAGCAAATATAGCTGTGTGCCAGCGTGTCGCGGCTTGCCGCGACAGGTGAATACGTATGCACGACCAGCCCCGTGCGCGGGTTCTATACTGCACCAGCGGGGGTAGAACAATGAACGTTGCGCGCACCGACAAGCCACATCTGTCGTTCTGGCAGATCTGGAACATGTGTTTCGGTTTTCTGGGTCTGCAGTTCGGCTTCGCGCTGCAGAATGCCAATGTCAGCCGCATCTTCCAGACGCTGGGCGCTTCGTTGGAGCAGATACCGGCCCTGTGGATCGCCGCGCCGCTCACCGGGTTGCTGGTGCAGCCGGTGGTCGGTTATTTCAGCGATCGCACCTGGTGCTGGCTGGGGCGGCGTCGACCGTATTTTCTGGTCGGTGCACTGCTCGCCTCCCTGGCGCTGCTGTGCATGCCGCGCTCGCCCGGCTTGTGGATGGCGGCGGGGTTGCTGTGGCTGCTGGATGCCTCGATCAATATTTCGATGGAACCTTTCCGGGCCTTCGTCGGAGATCAGTTGGCGCCGGCGCAGCGTGCGCGCGGCTACGCCATGCAGAGCTTCTTCATCGGTATTGGCGCCATCGTCGCCAGCATGCTGCCCTGGCTGCTGGCCAGGGCTGGCGTCAGCAATCATGTCGCAGCGGCCAGCGGCGCGGCGGCGGTGCCGGATACGGTGCGCTATGCCTTCGATCTGGGGGCGGTGATGCTGTTGCTGGCCGTCCTGTGGACGGTGTTGCGCACGCGCGAGTATTCACCGGAGCAACTGCGCTCGTTCTCGGATGCTGAACCCGCAGCGGCAGTCGTCAGCGAAGTGCATGCCGTGCAGGGTAGGCGCCGCTGGCTGCAGGGCGGAGTCTGCGCGCTGATCGGTCTGGCAGGGTTGCTGGTCATCCTGCTGCTGCGGCTGGATCGGCAACTGTACCTGGTGGCAGCGGGTGTGCTGCTGTGGGGCCTGGCGGTGCTGGCGCATCGGCCTGGTTCGCGTGCCCACATGCTGGCCACCATCATGGAGGATCTGCAGAATATGCCGCATGCCATGCGGCGCCTGATCCCGGTGCAGTTCTGTTCCTGGCTGGCGCTGTTCGCCATGTGGATCTACACCACCGCAGCCGTGGCGCAGGTGCATTTCGGTTCCACCGATCCAGCGTCGGAGGCCTACAACACCGGTGCCAACTGGGTGGGCGTGCTGTTCGGCGCTTACAACGGTTTTGCCGCGCTGGCCGCCATCCTGATCCCCTGCATGGTGCGGCGCTGGGGACTGCGCGTCAGCCATCTGGTGAATCTGTGGGTGGGCGGCGCGGCCCTGCTGTCGTTTCTGGTGATCCGCGATCCCGACTGGCTGCTGCTGTCCATGGTCGGGGTGGGGTTGGCCTGGGCTTCGATCCTGTCGCTGCCCTACGCGCTGCTGTCCGACAGCGTGCCGGCCCACAAGATGGGTCTGTACATGGGTATCTTCAATTTCTTCATCGTCATCCCGCAGCTGGTGGCGGCCAGCGTGCTCGGCGTGCTGCTGAAGTGGTGGTTTGGCGCTGCGCCGATTTATGCGCTGGCGCTGGGCGGCGTGTGCTTCGTGCTAGCGGGGCTGCTGTCGCTGCGCGTGCCGGAGAGCGCGAACTCTCACTAGGGCTTGCTGGCACCGGCCTTGGCACCGCAGGAGCGGCGTACCACCAGCCGTGTGGGCAGCATGCGGCCCTCGGCGGGCTCGTCGTGGATCAGGCGGCTCAGCGTCTCCACCAGCAGTTCACCTGCCATGCGCGTGTCCTGCACCACCGTGGTCAATGGTGGATTGGTGAGACTGGCGGCGGGGAGATCATCGAAGCCGACCACGGCCACCTTGCCCGGCACCTCGATGCCGCGTTCCTGCAGCGCGCGCAGCGCCCCGATGGCGATCAGATCACTGGCGGCGAGGATGGCGTCGAAGGGCTTGCGGCGTCTCAGCAGCTCGCAGCAAGCCTGGTAGCCCGCAGCCTCGGCGGTGATGGAGTCCACCTGCAATAGCGGATTGGGCTGGACGTTCACATCGAACAGCGCCTGCGAGTAGCCGCGATAACGCTCCTGGAATTCGGGGTAGTGGTTGGAGCAATGCCCGAGGAAGGCGATACGCCGCCGCCCCAGCTGCACCAGGTGTTGCGTGGCCTGCAGGCCGCCCTGGAAGTTGTCGCAGCCCACCGAGAGGCCGGGCTGATCCGGCAGCACCGCGCCCCAGCGCACGAAATGCGTGCCCTGGCGCACCAGCTGTTCGAGCCGGGCGCGGTATTCGAGGTAATCGCCGTAGCCTAGCAGGATCAGACCGTCGGCTTTGCGGCTGTCTTCGTAATCCGTGTGCCAGTCGCCCGAGAGCTGCTGGAAGGAGATCAGCAGATCGTAGCCGCGCGTGGCGCAGGCGCGCGTGATCGAACCCAGCATGGTCAGGAAGAAGGGATTGATCTGCGAGTCGTCGGGCGTCGGATCTTCGAAGAACAACAGCGCCAGCGTGTTCGAATGCTGGCTGCGCAGGTTGGAGGCGTTCTTGTCGACCTTGTAGTTCAGCTGCAGCGCGATGGCTTCGATGCGCCGCCGCGTCTCGGCACTGACCACGGGGCTGCCGCGCAGCGCGCGCGATACCGTGGGCTGCGAGACGCCTGCCAGATAGGCGATGTCGAATGATGTGGGCTTGCTTTGCATGGCCCGGAAGATCCCCCGGCGTTCGATCATGCCACAAGGGGCCGGGAGGGACCAAAAGACGCGGGAAATGACGGTTTCGCGCCGCTTTGGCGCGCAGGCGGTGAGCCGCGACGGTCGCTTCAGCCTTCGGTTTCGGTGGCGCCTGAAGCCGGGCGCACCTCGGTGCGGGTAGCGGCGGCCACGCGCGCGCCCACCAGATTGGCCTCGAACTGCCGCGTGCACACATCCCAACCCGAGCGCAACGCGTAGTCGCGACAGTTGGCCGGATTTAGCGCCAGCGCGCGCTGCGCTGCGCTGGCCAGATCTTCATCGAGGATGCCGGTGATGCCATCGCGGATCACATCGCGCGGACCCATGACGGGGAAAGCCGCCACAGGAACACCGCAGGCCATGGCTTCGAGGTTCACCAGGCCGAAGGTGTCGGTGCGGCTGGGGAACACCATGACGTCGGCGGCGGCCAAGTGTGCCGCCAGATCCGCGCCGAAGCGGTAACCGGCAAATACGGCATCCGGGAATTTCTCCTGCAGGCGTGCGCGCTCCGGGCCGTCGCCCACCAGCAGCTTGCTGCCCGTCCAGGCCATGTTCAGAAAGGCATCCACATTCTTTTCCACTGCCAGGCGGCCAACGTACACGGCCAGAGGACGGGGCAGCGCCAGGAAGTTCTTGTCACGCGGGCGGAACAGCTCGGTGTCCACGCCGCGCTGCCAGCGGGCCACATTGGTGAAGCCGTAGCGGCGCAGTTCCTGCTCCACGGTGTCGGTGCTGACCATGCAGCGGGTGGCGGCGCCATGGAACCAGCGCAGTGCGTGATACGAGAAGCGCAGCGGGATCGGAGCGCGCATCTTCAGGTACTGCGGGAACTGCGTGTGATAGGAGGTGGTGAAGCGCAGCCCCTTGCGCAGGCAGTAACGTCGGGCAGCGAAGCCCAGCGGCCCCTCGGTGGCGATGTGGATGGCCTGCGGTCGCTGGCTGCGGATGCGCTCGGCCAGCCGCTGATAGGGGAACAGCGAGAGGCGGATTTCCGGGTAGGTGGGGCAGGGCACGGTGGCAAACTGATCGGGCGTGATCAGCAAAACCTCGTGACCAAAGCGCCGCAACCAGTCGACCGTCCGCGAGAGTGTGTTGACGACGCCATTGGTCTGGGGCTTCCAGGCGTCGCTGACGAGCAGGATCTTCATTTATGGCGCCGCAGTTTCGCCGCCGCATGTAACAGAACGATGAAGACGCAGCGAATTCCCAAAGAAAGCGGTGCGTCATCTGATTGCAATGCATTTGCTCTAAATGCTTCACCCGTCCTCACCGTCAAAGACACAGGATTCGCCAATGCAAAGCTTTTTCGAGGCACTGCGCATGCAGCGCTGGGATGATCATCGCTACTACCATCACAGCCGCATCAATCAGTCGCTGCATCTGCTCAGCGCGCTGAGCTTTCTGACGGCCTACGCCTTGATGTTCACCAATCCGGCCGCGGCCGCGCTGCTGGGCTGGCTGGTGGCCATGACCAGCCGTCAGGCCGGGCATTTCTTCTTCGAGCCCAAGGGCTACGACGAAGTGAACCAGGCCACGCACGAGCACAAGGAAGCCATCAAGGTGGGCTACAACCTGCATCGCAAGGTGGTGCTGCTGGCCATCTGGGTGCTGGCTCCGGCGTTGCTGTGGGTGAGCCCGACGCTGTTCGGCCTGGTGCCGGCGGCCAGCGACTCGCACGAGTTCATCCAGCGCGTCGGCCAGATCTGGCTGGCGGTGGGTCTGGGCGGTCTGCTGTTCCGCACCGTGCAGCTGTTCTTCATCCGCGATGTGAAGACGGGTCTGGTGTGGATCACCAAGATCATCACCGACCCGTTCCACGATGTGATGCTGTACTACAAGTCGCCGTACTACCTGCTGCGCGGCGAGCTGATCGACCCCATGACCCACGGCCAGCGGGCCTGAAGCATCTCGCGCAGGACCGTCCGGCGGATGGAGCGGTTGGTCAGCTGCGGGCTGCTCCACCACCAGCCGTCGCGCTGCATCTGCAGCGCGGCGGCGGTGAAGCGCTCCACGATGGCTGCGAAGTCCTCGGCCGTGCAGGTGAGCGTGAAGATCAGCCGACCGCTGCCCACCCAGCTCAGAGCCAGTCCATGGGCCTTCAGGTAGTACTGGAACATCCAGTTGTAGCGCCCTGCTTGCGTGTAATACACCGTCCAGATGGTCGACAGGTTCGCCACCTGCAGCGGCAGATCCAGTTCGCGCAGGCGGGCGTTGAGCGCCGCGGCGCGCGCATTCCAGGTTTCATCCAGATCGCGGTACAGATCCTGGATCTCCAGCGTTTCCAGCCGGCGCAGGAAGGCGTTCATCGCCGTCATGACGTAGGGATGCGAGTTGAAGGTGCCGCGCGCGAAGCATACGTCGGCCGGTCGATCGGGGCGGAAGCGCTGCATCAGTTCGTGCTTGCCGCACACCACGCCGATGGGCAGTCCGCCGGCGACAGTCTTGCCGTAGGTGACCATGTCGGCCTGGATGCCGAAGTATTCCTGCGCACCGCGCGGCGCGAGACGAAAACCAACGAAGATCTCGTCGAAGATCAGCACGATGCCGCGTTCACTGCACACGGCGCGCAGCTGCTGCAGCCAGTTCGAGTAGGCGGCGCGATCCACGCCGGCACGGCGCGAGCTGTCCACCAGTGCGGAGTCGCCCGGCGCGCTGCGGTTGGTGTGCAGTGCCTGCAGCGGATTGACCAGCACGCAGGCGATGTCGCGCCGGCTGCGCAGCACCGCCAGCGATACCGCGCTCATGTCCCTCAGGGTGTAGGTGTCGCGCGCGGTGGTGGGGTTGCCGACGCCGGGCTGCACGTCGCCCCACCAGCCGTGATACGCGCCGCAGAAGCGCACCACGTGGCGCCGTCCAGTGTGATAGCGCGCCAGACGCACGGCCTGCATGATTGCTTCGGTGCCCGACATGTGGAAGGACACTTCGTCGAGGCCCGAGATGGCGCGCAGGCGGCTGACGTTGTCGATGATGCAGGGGTGGTAGGAGCCGAGCACCGCTCCCAGCGCGTCGGCCTGAGCCACCGCTGCGCGGATGCATTCCTTGTAGAAGTCGTTGCCGAACACATTGACGCCATACGAGCCGGTGACGTCGTACTGCACGTTGCCATCGCAGTCGGTCAGCGTGCTGCCGGCGCTGGCCGCCACGAGCGAGCCGCTTTTGAGGTGCTCGCGCACGTAGCGGCTGAACTGGAAGGGCACACGGTAGCGGGCCGTGAACTGCAGATCCGGAAGGTGTTCGGCTGCGGCAGCGGTCAGGCCAGCCGAGCGCGCGTAGCGCGTGCGAAACAGTTGCGTCAGCGTCGCGAAGCCGCTGCGGCGTTGTTCGGCCACCTCGGGTGGGGCGCCGTCGCAATTGAAGAACCGGGTTTCATCGTATTCGTAGAACGGCAGCAGCCGCGCCAGCCGGCGCGACCAGCGTGCATGGCCCTCCAGCGAACGGTGTTTGGCGCGCGCGAGCTGGAGTCGCGCAATCAGTGGTTTGACACACAGGAGTAATGCCGCGATGGCAATGAGCGGGATTGGATGCATGGCGGCCTGGAATATTCAGCTCTTGTGTGACAGGCGGATGACAGAATGATCGCGATTCGAGCTGCCGTTGGCCGTCTGTTGCAGATTCCGCGCGTCAACTTCGTCATCACCAACCGCCTGCCGCGCCGCCAGTTGACGCTGTTCATGGCCTGGTTCAGCAAGATCGAGCAGCCGCTGGTGCGCAGCGTCAGCATCGCACTGTGGAAGTTCTTCGCCGACGTGGATCTCAGCGATGCGCGTCAGCAACGCTTCAGCAGCCTGCACGAGTGCTTCATCCGCGAACTGCAGCAGGGCGCGCGGCCGGTGGATGAGCGCGTCGACGTGCTGACCAGCCCCTGCGATGCGCTGGTCGGTGCGCGCGGCACGGTGCGCAATGGTCTGGTGCTGCAGGCCAAGGGCCGCCCGTACACGGTCGCGGAACTGCTCGGCGATCCGCTGCTGGCGCATCACTACGAAGGCGGCAGTTACATCACCCTGCGTCTGACGGCCGGCATGTATCATCGCTTCCATGCGCCCGCGGATTGCCGCATCGAACAGGTGGGCTATGTGCCGGGCGATACCTGGAACGTCAATCCCGCCACGCTGCAGCGGCTGGATCGCGTCTACTGCCGCAACGAGCGCGCCATCATCCGCTGCCGCACCGGGCAGGATGAGCTGCTGACGCTGGTACCGGTGGCGGCCATCCTGGTGGCCAGCATCCGTCTGCACTGCCTGGATACGCGCCTGCATCTGCGTTACCAGGGGCCACAGCAGTTCCTGCCGGACCGCGCGGTGCGCAAGGGCCAGGAGCTGGGCTGGTTCGAGCATGGCTCGACGCTGGTGATGTTCGTGCCGCGGGGTTTCGCGCTGGCGGGCGCTCTGGTCGAAGGCCCTGCGCTGCGCATGGGTGAGCCGCTGTTTCAGCGGTTGACGCAGGAACGAGCCGGGCCATCGTGATGAGCAGTGCAATGATGCGGACGCTGCGCGTCCATGGGAGCGCTGCGTGGAACTTACGGGTCCGGACTGGCAGCGGCGCTGCGTCGCACGGTGAGCTGCGGCACGGCCTCGACGGCCAGGATGGCGGCGAAGATCAATACGCCGCCGGTGATCTGGGCCGGCGTCAGGCGCTCGTGCAGGAAGATGGCACCCGCCAGTGCCGTGAACACGATCTCCGAGCCCAGCACGATGGCGGCCACGGCCGGCTGCACGTAGCGCTGCGCCACCACCTGCAGCGTGAAGGCCACGCCCACCGACATCACGCCCGACCACAGCAGCTCGCGCCAGGTGCCGCCCAGTACGGCCAGGGTCGTATGACCGAACAGCAATGCGGCCAGCGTGCCGATGAGGCCGGCCACCAGAAACTGCGCCCAGGCCAGTGTCAGCGGCCGTGCGGAAGCGGCGGACAGCACGCCCACCAGCGTCACATGCAGACCCCAGAACACGGTGCTGGAGAGGATCCAGGCATCGCCACTGCCGATGCGCGTCAGCGAACCGCCATTGAGCAGCCAGATGCCGGCGACCATGGCCACCAGTGCCGGCCAGATCAGTGCATGCGGGCGGATGCGGAACAGCCACCAGCCGAGGAAGGGCACCAGACCCACGTAGATACCGGTGAAGAAGCCGGCATTGGTCACGCTGGTCGTCGCCAGGCCATGCTGCTGCAGCCAGGAGCCCGCCAGCAGGATCAGCCCGCAGGCGATGAAGCCCAGCTGGTGCAGCCCGCGCAGCGGTGCGGTCGCGGCGCGTGTCTCGCGCAGCATCAGCGCAGTGACCGTCAGAGCCCCGAGCAGGAAGCGCACGCCGGTGAAGGTGATGGCATCGATGCTCTGGCCATGGCTGGTGGCCCATTTCTGCACCACGAAGGTGAAGCCCCAGATCAGGGTGGTCAGCAGCAACAGCAGGGTGGCGCTCAATCGGGACAATTTCGGGCTCCGGACAAGGACGGGCGCGGGCGGCGCGGATTAGCGGGGATGCGGCTTCTTGACGAGGGCGGCCTGGGCGGCGGGCAGCACGCTCTGCGCGGCGGTGCGGATCAGCGCGGCCTCCTGCTCAAGCCGCTCCAGGCGTCGCATCAGCCAGGGCGAGATGTCCTCGCTGGGCGACTCGCGTGGCAGCCGCTTCAGATCCAGTTCCGGAACTCCCGGCGGTGGCGGCGAGCTGGTACCGGAGCGCAGATCCAGCAGTGCCAGCACCGCCTCGCGTGTGCGGGCAAGCAGCGGTGTGATCTGCACGGCCTGCAGGGCCGCGCCGCGCCGCGACAGTGTCATGCGCACCATGGACAGATGCGCCATCAGCCGCTGGCCATGATCGAGCAGCGCGGCCAGCTGGGTGACCGGCACGCGCACCGCACGCGGTTCGACCACGCTTCGCTGCATCAGCGTGGCCAGATTGCTCAGCGCGTCGTAGGAGCGGCGGCGTGCCAGGCGTTGTTCCACGCCATCGCGATCCGTGTGCAACACCAGCGCATAGCGGGTGTAGGCCTCGAGCTGGCGCAGCACGCCCTGGATGGCCTGCGGCATGCGGCGGCGTTCCCACGAGGGCAGCACATAGCTGAATCCCCAGGCCAGCAGCGCACCGAGCAGGGTGTCGGCGACGCGCTCGGCAATGGGGAAGCCCGCAGTCGGATTCACCAGATGCGCCTGGATCAGCGCCATCACCGTGGCGGCACTGGCCGCGATCCAGTAGCGGCGCGGTGCGAAGGCATGCGATATCGCGATGGCCAGCAGGAAGGCACTGCTGAGGGCCACGGCCTCGTTGAGCCGACCCAGCACCACGACGACGAGGCAGCCCAGCAAGGTGCCCAGCACGCGCATGTTGCGGCGACTGAGGGTCTGCTCCAGGTTGCCGCGCAGGACCACGGCCACGCTGAGCACCAGCCAGTGTGGGTGCGAGGCCCAGGGCAGGATGAGGGCGACGAAGTAGGCGCTGCCCAGCGCCAGCGCCGTGCGCAGCGCATGGCGCAGCACCGATGAATGCCAGCGCAGCTGCGCGATCAGATCGCCGAGTGGCCAGCTTTCCGCCACCACGAAGCGTTGCAGTTCAGGCCGCGTGAACTCCATTGCTTCGCTGCGGCCGGCCAGCTGCATCTGGATGCGGCGCACGTCACTGCACATGTCGCCGAGCCGATGCAGCAGCGCCGGCACCAGCCGCAGGCGCGGATCGTCGGCAGCGAGCGGAGTGGCCTCGAACAGATCTTCGACGCCGGGTGCCTGGCCGCCATCGCCGGGTGCGCCGCCCGCGATCAACCGCTCGGCACCGTCATCCAGCGCGATGCCGATGCGGCGCAGGCCTTCGGCCACACGCCCCAGCAGCCAGCGACCGTCGGCATCATCGCCCAGCAGATCCAGATCCAGACGGCTGGCCAGCAGCAGGTCGCGCAGATCGAAACTGCGCAGCAGGATGCCGCAGTTGCGCTGGTACAAGGTGCGCTGCTGCGCCGTGGTATCGGGTGCCACGTAGATGAAGTCGCGCGCCACCTGCAGCCGTTCAGCCAGTTCCGCTTCGCCACGGATCCAGGCCTGCATGGCCACTGTGTCGGCCAGGTCCACATGGCGCGAATGCAGCAGTTCAGCCCGGGCGCGGAACAGGCCAGCCACCGCGCTGAGCGCATCGGCCAGCGCCAGCGAGCGATAGCGCCGCTGCAGCAGCCAGCAGCTCAAGGCCGACCACAACAGATAGATCAATCCACCCACACCGTTCCAGGCGGCCATGGCCAGCGGCGCAGCGCTCTCGCGTGGCACGGCCATCGAGAACACCAGCGCCAGGATCGGAGCGAACGCAATCGGCGTGGCGCGCTGGCCCCAGGCAAAGCTCAGCGTGCCGGCGAAGCCGACGACGGCAATGGCGATGCCCAGCCCGGCCGGATGGGACTTCAGCGCGGCCACCACCAGCGCGGTGCTGAAGCTCAGTACCGCGGCGACGAACACCCGCGAGAGCGTCCGTCGCCGGGTGTTGGGCGCATCGGCCAGCGCGGCGCATAGCGCACCGCTGACCGCCAGTTGCGCGGGCAGCGCGCCGGCCACCTCTCCGATCAGCAGCCGGATCAGGCCAACGCCGACGGCGACGGCGATGCCGTTGAGCAGGTAGGCAGGCAGGCGCCGCGCGAGGCGTACGATCAAGACAGGCTCCGTTCGCGTCCGGCATCCACGCTTTGCGCCAGGTCCGCTTCGAACAGTTTTTCGAGCTGGCGCGCCGCTTCCTGCGTCGTCGCGATCAGCTTGCGGTCGTCTTCGCGCACCGAGAACTGCCGCTGCAGCGTGGCCTCGTCGTGTTCGCGGAAGCGCTTGATGATGGCGCGCGAGGCGGCGGCCGATTCGCCCAGGCTCTCGAGCACGCCCTGCGCGATTTCCAGACTGGACGCATAGGTTTCGCGCACCACGTTCTGCACGCCCAGCTCCATGAGCCGGAAGGCATGCTGACGATTGCGGGCGCGCGCCAGGATGCGCAGGTTGGGGAAGGACTTCAGCACCAGATCGGCGGTACGGACCGAGGCTTCCACATCGTCGATGGCCAGTACGAACAGGCTGGCCTGTTCGGCACCTGCCGCACGCAGCACATCGAGCCGCGAGGCATCGCCGTAATAGGCCTGGCTGCCGAAGCGGCGGATGAAATCGATGTTGCCGGGATTGGAGTCGAGTGCGGTGAACGGGATGTGTCGCGCGCGCAGCACGCGGCCGATGATCTGGCCGAAACGGCCGAAGCCGGCAATCAGGACTTTGTCATTGCGATCGATGGCGTCGAAGGGGCGTGTATCGCCGCGCCGGAACAGCCGCATGAAGGTCTGATCCGCGAACATCAGCAGCAGCGGACCCAGCACCATGGAGAGCGTCACTGCCAGCACCAGCAGATCAGCCATGGCGGCATCGAAGATCTTCTGCTTTGCGGCCAGTGCAAACAGCACGAAAGCAAATTCGCCGCCGGCCGCCAGCGACAGGCCGAGCCGCCACGAGGCTTCGCGCGTATGGCGGAACAGCCGGCCCGAGACGGCGATGCCGACGAATTTCAGCAGCATGAAGCCCAGCGTCAGCAGCAGCAGGATACCGGGCTCACTGACCAGCAGGCCCAGGTTGGCCGACATGCCCACGGCGATGAAGAACAGGCCGAGCAGCAAGCCCTTGAAGGGTTCGATGTCCGCTTCCAGTTCGTGGCGATACTCGCTGTCGGCCAGCAGCACCCCGGCCAGGAAGGCGCCCAGCGACATGGAAAGGCCCACGGCGTTGACGATCAAGGCCACGCCGATGACGATCAGCAGTGTGGCGGCAGTGAACACTTCGGTCAGGCGGGTGCGTGCCACCAGGCGCAGCACCGGCCGCAACAGCAGGCGGCCGCCGGTGATGACGCCGCCGATGGCCAGCGCCAGCTTTGCCAGCGCCCACAGCGAAACACCCAGCGGCTGGACATCGCGCGTGGCCAGGGGCAGCACCGCCAGCATGGGCAGCACCGCCAGGTCCTGGAACAGCAGGATGCCGAAGGCGGCGCGACCATGGGCGCTCTTGAGCTGATCGCGCTCGGCCAGCAGCTGCAGTACCAACGCAGTGGAGGAGAGCGCCAGACCGAAGCCCATGACGATGGCGGCGATCGGTCCGTTGCCCAGCCACCAGGCCACCAGTGCGATCAGCGCCGTGCACAGGAGCATCTGCACGCTGCCGACACTGAACACTGCACGCCGCAGCACCCACAGCCGCGAGGGTTGCAGCTCCAGGCCGATGACGAACAGCAGCAGTACCACCCCGAATTCCGAGGCCTGCAGGATGCGCTGCACGTCGCTGATCAGCCCCAGACCCCAGGGGCCGATGACCAGGCCGGCGGCGACGTAGCCGAGGATGGAGCTGAGTCGCAGCCAGCGGAACAGCGGCACGAAACTCACGGCGGCGATCAGGAAGATGGCGACTTCGGACAGTGAGCTCATGGAATATTCCGGTGCAGACGCAGCCAACGGGCTAACTAATTGAATTGTACCGTGCCGGTCACCGATGCCGCAGGGCACCGACGCCCGGCCGCTTCTGCGGCAGGCGCGTGCTGTTGCGCGACACAGCCACAATCCTGATCGCACCGGTCCACAACTGATCGCGCTTTAATTCTCCGCTGGAGAATTAAGGTTGCGCGGCAACAGTTCCGATGGCTATATTTGGACACAAATCCCCCTTATGTGGGGAAATAACGAAACAGTCGGGGGGTTACATGAAGAACCGGGTCATTCTCGGCGCGCCGCTGGCCGCCGCCTTGCTGGGTGCCACATTGTCCGAGCAGGTGCTGGCGCAGAACGCCACTGCGCAGGGCTCGACCGAGACGCTGGAGGAAATCACCGTCACCGGCACGCGCCTGGCGACCAAGGACATCGCCACACCGACGCCGGTGCAGACACTGACGGCCGAAGACATCGAGCAGAAGGCACCGGTGGCCATCGCCGATGTGGTCAATCAGATTCCCGCGTTCCGTGTGACACGTAGCTCCTCCGGCAGTGGCCGTGTGGCGGATCAGCAGTCCGGCGTGTCGGCATTGCTCGATCTGCGCGGTCTCGATCCGGTGCGCACCCTGGTGCTGATCGACGGTCAGCGCACGGTCGGCACCAATGCGCAGGGCACCTTCGACAGCAACATGATCCCGGTGGGACTCATCGATCGCGTCGACGTGGTCACTGGTGGCGCATCGGCAGCCTACGGCTCGGATGCCGTGTCCGGTGTCGTGAACTTCGTGCTGAAGCACAACCTCGAGGGCATCCGTGGCAGCCTGCAGAGCGGCATCACCCGCTACGGCGATGGCGCGCAGAATGTGGCGACCCTGGCCGGTGGTTTCGGCTTCGCCGACGGTCGCGGCCACGTGATCGCGGGTCTGGATGCGGCCAAGACCAACGGCGTCGGCAACATCTACACCCGTCCCTACGGGAAGAGCGAACCGGGCCTGCTGACGGTCAGCGCCGCGCAGCGCGCCGCGCTGGGCCTGCCCGCGCAGGTGTTCGCCAATGGCGTGGAACTGGCCAACGTCACGCCGGGCGGCCTTATCAACACGGTGGCCAGCGATGGCAACTACTACGCCTTCGATGCCTCGGGCAATCCCTATGCCTACAATCGCGGCACGGTATTCGGCAGCGGCGCCAGCGCGAACACCATCGGCAACTCGAACTACGGCTACAACTCCGCCGGCGCCTTCCAGCTGCAGAGCAAGAACGAGCGCCAGGCGGCCTACGCGCGCGCCGAGTTCGAACTGACGCCCGAGGCCACCGTCTATGCGTCGCTGAACTGGGGCCACACGCATCTGCCGCCGCAGCTCACCGCCTTCTATTCGCAGCTGGTAAACGTGTCGACCAGCATGCTGCCCACGGCGCTGCAGAGCGAGTACAGCACGTCGACCGTGTCGGTGGGCCGCATCTTCACCGATGGCGATGGCGGCAATGCCACCTGGCAGTCCAATGAGCTCAAGCGCGGCGTCATCGGCGCCAATGGCAAGGTGTTTGGCGACTGGAACTGGGACGTGTCGTACGAGTCCGGCCGCGTGAACCAGAGCTTCAATACCAGCGGCCTGGTGCTCTCGGCGCTGGCCAAGGCGGCCAATGGTTGCAGCACCGCCACGCTCACCACCGCCTACGCCACCGCCGTTGCCAAGTACGAGGCGCTGACGGGCAAGAGCTGCGTGACCTACGACATCTTCGGCCTGTCCAACAGCGCCGCCGCGCAGAACTACATCTACGACAACCAGCACCAGGGTTCCTCCTTCGGCCAGGATGCGGCGCAGGCCAGCATCTCCGGCTCGCCGCTGACGCTGTGGGCCGGCGATCTGCAGCTGGCCGCGGGCCTGGAGTGGCGCCGCGACAGCCTCGATGTGACCGGCAATGCGCTCGGCGAGGCCAACCTGTTCTCGCAGGGAAACTTCGGCAGCTACACCGGTTACAACAGCGTCAAGGAGATGTTCACCGAACTGGGCCTGCCGGTGCTGCGCAACCTGCCGTTCGCCAAGGCCGTGGATCTCAATGGTGCGGTCCGCCGCACCGACTACAAGAACGGTGGCCTGGTGACGACCTGGAAGGGCGGCGCCACGTGGAAGCCGGTCGATTCACTGACGCTGCGTGCCACCAAGTCGCGTGACATCCGTGCCCCCAACCTCAACGAGCTGTACTTCATCGGTGGCGCGCTGCCCGGTTCGATCACCTACAATGGCGTCACCAACGGCAATGTGCTCACCAATGGCCAGGGCAATCCGGACCTGAAGCCCGAGAAGGCCGACACCTTCACCACGGGCTTCGCCTTCCAGCCCGCCGATGGCGCATTGGAAGGTTTCCGCTCCTCGGTGGACTTCTACAAGATCAAGGTCAAGGGCGCCATCGTGCGGCTGTCCACCGCCCAGACCCTGACGCAGTGCGCCGAACTGATCGCCGCCGGCAGCACCACCTGTCCCGGCATCGTGTTCAGCTCCACGCCGAGCAGTGCCAGTACCTTCGTCAGCAACATCTACTCGCTGTCGAATCTGTCGGAGAACCTCAATTCGCTGAACGTGGAAGGCCTGGACTTCGAAGTGGGCTACCGCCTGCGCGAGCTGCCGTTCAATCTGCCCGGCTCGCTGGACTTCAACCTGCTGCTGAATCACGCCATCAACGACCAGCAGGTGCTGACCACGGCCAATGGCACGCGTACCTACGAGCTGGCCGGTTCGATGAACGGCGTGCCGGACTGGAACGGCAACCTGACCATCGGCTACGACCTGGGCAAGTTCGGCGCCGACTGGCAGCTCACCGGCTTCACCGGCGTCAAGTACGATGCGCTGACGCTGTACCTCGCCGGCACCACGCAGACCTACACCGGCACGCTGGTGGATCCCAGCGATGCCAGCTACCTGAACACCAACGACAACACCATCAACCAGAACCACTTCGGTGGCGTGGTGTACTCGAACGTGTCGGCCCACTACGACTTCAACGATCACCTGCAGGTGTTCGGCGCGATCAACAATCTGTTCGATCGGCAGCCGCCGCAGTATGCGATCATCGCTGTGACCAACGGCAGCCGTAACCTGAACTACGATCTGCTGGGCCGGGCATTCAAGCTCGGTGTGCGCTTCAACTTCTGAAGGGGATGAGATCATGAAATCCGTGCATGTAATGGTCGGTGCCCTGCTGGCGGTGGCCGCGGCGGGCGCCACGGTGCCGGCGGCGGTGGCCGCGCAGCCCAAGGGGCTCAGCAATGTCGAGAAGGCAGCGGAGGCACTGCAGATCAGCAACATCATGGGGCGCTATGCGGCGCTGGTGATCGCCAACCACTGGGCGGATATCGGAGAGCTGTTCGCGCTCGACGATCCGGATGTCCACCAGAACGTGCCGGCGCTGATGTCGGGTCCGGCGGTGCGCAAGTATTTCACCGAGCGGCAGGCGGAGAAGTTGAAGGATGGCGTGATGCATCAGCACACCTTCCTCTCGCCCATCATCGAGGTGGCGGGCGATGGCAAGACCGCCAAGGGTGTGTGGGATTCGCCGGGCATCGACACCGGCGGCGGTGACAGCGCGGCCAACTGGGCCTGGGTGCGCTACGCCGTCGACTTCAAGAAGATCGATGGCACCTGGAAGATCTGGCATCTCTCCGTGCTGCCGGTGTGGCGCGTCGCCTATGGCGAGGAGTGGGCCAAGATGGTCGCCAAGGACTCCGGTGGCAAGGCCAGTGGTGGCGGTGAGGCGGCCGGCGGAGCGCCGGCCGGTGGCGCAGGCGGTGGTGCGGCGGGCGGACGCGGCGCCGGCGGGCCGCCGGGCGCTGGCGGCGGTGGTCCCCCGGGCGGTGGCGGTGCGCCAGGCGGCGGCGCTGCCAATGCGGCTGCCGGCGGCGGCGCCACGGCCGGCATGAAGAGCGTCAGCAAGTGGCGCTACAACGGCGTCGGTGATACGCCGCTGCTGCCGGCGGTGCTGCCCACGCCGTACTACACTTTCGATCCCAAGGATGCGTACTGAAGGAGAGTCGAGATGAATCATCGCAAGACAGCAGCATGGCGCAGCGTCGCGCTGGCGTGCGTGCTGGGCGCTGGGCTGGCGCAGGGCGCGCTGGCCGCGCCGGGCGTCAGTGCGCAGCAGCTGGAGAAGAACAAGCAGATCGTGCTTGGCCTGACGGCGGCCATGGCCGAGAAGAACGTGGAGAAGGCCGCCTCGTTCCTCGCCGACGGCTACATCCAGCACAACCCGAATGTGCCCACGGGCAAGTCCGGTTTCATCGGTTTCTTCACGCCGCGCTGGGCCGGTCAGCAGAGCGCTGCCAAGCCGCTGGAGAATCCGCCGGTGGAGATCGTCGCCGAGGGTGATGTGGTGATGCTGATCTTCAAGCACGCCACCCCGGACCCGGTGGACGCCAGCAAGAGCTATGACGCGTTCACCTTCGATGCCTACCGGGTCGTCGACGGCAAGATCGCCGAGCACTGGGATGCCGGCGTACGCCGCGCTCCGACGCCGGCCGCAGCAGCTCCGGCGGCCAGCAAATGAAGGACGTGCAGGCAGTAATGGCGCGCAGCGACGCGCCGGGCAGATCCCTGCGCTGGGCCGCGCTGTGCGTGGCTGCGCTGGGCGCAGCGCCGGTGTTCGCCCAGCTCGGCGAAGCCACGCCCGAGGAGGCGAAGATCGGGCGTCCGTCGCCGAACACTCCGATAACGGATAGCACGCCGCCACCGACGGATCCGCGTGACTTTTCCGGCCAGTGGCGCAATCCGCCGCGCGCAGCGGCGGGCGCCAGCGGCGCCGCGGCCGGTGCTGCCGGCGGTGCGCAGGGTCCGGGCGCCAACAACGGCGGCAGCGAGCGTACCGGTAATCCCTATCGCGCCAGCAGCCGCTACTGCATCCCGGGCACCATGGTGCTGTCCGGCGGTGAGGCGGGCACGCTGATCGTGCAGACGCCGGACGAGCTGCGCGTGCTCACCGAGGAGCACCACAACAACCGGCGCATCTACATCGGCCAGAAGCATACCCAGCCGCTGGTCCGCAGCGTCAACGGCGATTCGATCGCGCACTGGGAAGGCAATACGCTGGTGGTCGAGACCATCGGCTTCATCGGCTATGGCATCTCGCCGACGCTGGTGCGCAACGAGCGCATCAGCAAGAGCGCGGATGGCCGCACGCTGAACGACGATGTGAGTTACCAGGATGCCTCGGGGCGCAAGACGCCGGGCAGCTCGCAGACGCGTCTGGTGTGGGCGCCGGGTACCCGGGTGCTCGAATACATCTGCGAAGACGGCAGCGATGCCTACATGAGCAAGGACTACTAGTGATGACGATGATTTCCAGGTTTCGGGGGTTGCTGCCCGGGTTGAGCGCGGGCCTGCTGCTGGCCATGCCTTTCAGTGCGGCGGATGCGCATCACTCGGCCGTGGCCTATGACCTCTCGGCGCGCGCCACGCTCTCCGGCGTGGTGAAGTCGTTCGAGTGGGAGAACCCGCACTGCTGGCTGGTGCTGGCGGTGCCGGATGGCAAGGGTGGCACCGAGGAATGGCGTCTGGAAGGCGGCTCGGTCAGCATCCTGGTGCGCAACGGCTGGCGCTCGGATATCGTCGCCGTGGGCGACAAGGTGAAGGTGCTGATCTCGCCGCGCAAGGACAAGGCGCCGGGCGGGGAGTTCTACACCGTCCTGGAGAAGAATGGCCAACCCCTGGTGCTCGGCAATGTCCCGCAGGCTTGAGGCGATGTGCACGGCGCACAGGGGAGCGGTGCTCGCACTGCTGCTGGTGGGTGGCATCGGCACGGCGCAGGCGGTGCCGCAGTTCGGTGGCGTGTGGCAGCCGGTCGATCCGCCGGCGGCGCTGCGCACCGTCGAGGGTCGCGAGCCGCCGCTGCTGCCGGCCCCGAAGGCACTGTACGAGCAGCGCAAGGCGCAGCTGGCCAAGGGCGACAAGTCCTTCGATCCAAGCTCCACGCGCTGCGCGCCGCCGGGCGAGCCGCGCATCCTGACGGAGTCGATGCCCTTCGACATCGTGCAATCCGATCGCATGCTGATGGTCGGCTACCAGTGGAACCGGCTGGTGCGCACCATCGACATCGACAAGGCCGAAGAGGTGCTCAGTCCCTACTACTTCGGCACCTCGACCGGCCATTTCAGCGGCGACACGCTGGTCGTCAAGGCGACGGGCTTCAATGACAAGTTCTTCCTCGATCGCTCCGGCATGCCCCACAGCAAGCAGCTGCAGTTGACGGAGACTTTCAGTCTGGCCGCGGCTGGCAAGACGCTGAAGATCCACATCCGCGTCGAGGATCCGCAGACCTTCTCGGCGCCCTGGGAAACCGAGCTGACGTTCCGCAAACTGCCGAATGCGCGCGTCGCCGAAGACATCTGCACGCTGCGCGAGAAGCTGGTGCCGGCGGAGCTGCAGTTCTTCGATCCGAAATGAGGTTGCCGGCCCTCAGGCCGGCAGCAACGTCACTTCCATCTCCATTGCGGCCCGATCGCCTGGCGTCAGACTGAAGACGCCGGGCTTCTCGCGGAAATCACCGCTGAATCCCGCCGGATCGGTGATGCCATGCCAGGGCTCGATGCAGATGAAGGGCGCACCGGGTCTGGTCCACAGCCCCAGGAAGGGGGCATCGGGATAATGAATGCGCAGGCGCGGGCCCTGCCTGGCGCCATAGGTGACCGTGCGGCTCATCACCTGATCGAAGATCAGCACATCGTCGCGAAACAGTGCGTCGTCCAGGGCGAGCCGGCGTTGCACCACGGGTGAGTCGAAATGCTCGGGCCGCAGCAGCCCCGCGGCATCGATGCGCCGGACACGGCCGGGTTCCTCCAGCTCGAATTCGATGCAGTGCTCGGCGCGCAGTTCGCCATAGGGCAGCGGCCAGCGGAAGCCCGGGTGATAACCGAAGCTGGCCGGCATCAGCTCGCCGCCGCAGTTATGCAGCCAGGCCGTGACGCTGAGTGTGGCGGCCTCGAGCGCGTATTCCACCACCAGCTCGAAGGCGAAGGGATAGAGCGCCAGCGTCTCGGGTGAGGCCTGCAGACGCAGCGTCACCTGCGAGTCATCGGCGCTGAGCACTTCGAAGGCGCGGCCGCGCGCGAAGCCGTGACGGCTCAGCGCATAGCGCTGCAGGCCCAGACGATAGTGACCATCCTGCAGGGCACCGACGATGGGGAACAGCAGCGGCGCCCGGCCGGCCCAGATGCTGGCATCGCCGTGCCACAGCAGCTCATTGCCGGCGGCATCCTGCAGGCGGGAGAGCTGCGCCCCCAGCGGATCGATGGCGGCGCTGAGCTGGGCGGAGCGGATGTTCAGCCAGGGAGCGGCAGTCACGGGCAACTCCGCATTTCAGGCCGCGCCGCCTTGCCCGGCGTGCGCCTGTTGCACGGAAGGCGTGCTCCAGCCGGACTTCGCACCCCAGGCGAAGAACACCAGGCCGATGGCAGCCACCACCACCAGATCCCAGCCCCACTTGATGTAGTCGTGGCCGCCGAACTTGGCGCTGCCGGCCCAGGACACCAGGGCGATGGTGGGCAGGTAGACGATCAGCCACCAGGCGCCGCGCAGATGCTGGCCAAAATCCTTCCAGCCGCGTTTGGCTTCGTAGTACAGGTAGATGGGCAGCGCCACGACGACCAGCAGGATGATCTCGCCGGTCAGCGGCCACTTGGCCCAGTACATGAGTTCGGTGGCGGCAACGAAGGCGATGGCGGCGACCACGGGCAGCGCCGGAATGAACAGCGGCCGCGGAATGCTCGTGGCCGTGCGCCGCAGCGTCATGGCGCTGACCGGGCCGGTCAGGTACGAAATGATGGTGGCCACCGAGATCACCGCTGCCAGCGTGCCCCAGCCGCGGAACGAGAACAGGAACAGGAAGGACACGGCCAGGTTCAGCCACATGGCCGGGCGCGGGATGCCGAAGCGCGGATGCACGTGGCCCAGGATGGTGGGCAGCGAGCCATTGCGCTCCATACCGTAGATCATGCGTGCGGTGGTGGCGGTGTAGGTGATGCCGGTGCCGCTGGGGCTCACGAAGGCGTCTGCGTACAGCAGCATGGCCAGCCAGTTCAGATTCACGACCAGCGCCAGCTCTGCGAACGGTGAGCGCAGATCGATGCCCTGCCAGCCGGCCTTCGCCAGCCATTCGGATGGCACCGATCCGATATAAGCCACCTGCAGCAGCACGTACACCAGCGTGGCCAGCACGATGGAGCCGAGCACGGCGATGGGAATGCTGCGCGCCGGATTGCGCGCTTCGCCGGCCAGATTCACCGGACTCTGGAAACCATTGAAGCTGAAGATGATGCCGGCGGTGGCCACGGCGTTGAGTATGGCGGCGAAGTCCGTGATGCGGCCATCCGGATGCAGCGGCACATCGAAGTTGCCGGCATGAAAGCCCGAGGCGATCAGCGCCACGCCGGTCGCCGCGGGTACCACCAGTTTGAACACCGTGATCGCCGCGTTGGAGTGCGCGAACAGCTTCACGCTCCAGAAGTTCAGCAGGAAGTAGACGATGACCAGCACGGCGGCGATGGCCAGGCCGGGCGTGGTGAGCTCGCCGTGGCCACCGGGCATCTGCACGAACAGGCCCTGCGCCCACTCGTATTTCCAGGAGGCCATGTATTGCACCGAGGCTTCCGCTTCGACCGGAATCACCGAGACGATGGCGATCCAGTTGGCCCAGGCACCGATGAAGCCCACCAGCGAACCATGCGAGTAGTGACTGAAGCGCACCATGCCACCGGATTCCGGGAACATGGCGCCGAGCTCGGCGTAGGTGAGAGCGATGGTGGTGACGATGAGTGCGCCCAGCACCCAGGCCCACACCGCGCCCGGACCTGCCAATCCCGCTGCGCGCCAGGCGCCGAACAGCCAGCCCGAACCGATGATGGAACCCAGACCCGTGAGCATCAACGGGAAGGTGCCGACCTCACGCCGGATGGAACTGCTGCTCATGCGGGCCTCTGTGGTTGTGGTTCGAATTTCTATCATGACAGACGCGCCCCGCCATCATCACCCTGTCGGCGGCCTTGCACAATGATGGCTCGCGCCCGCCCCAGATACGTGCGTGGCTTGACGGCTGCCGTGGTGCTCCAGCACGCTGCCCACGGCATGTTTTCACGCAGCGACAATGCATAGCCGGCGCCCGCGGCCCATGGTCATGTTGCGCCTGCTGGGCGTCGGGTTCGTCTGCGCCTGGCTGACGCTGGCCTGCAGTGGAAAGTCGTCAGTGCCGACGGCTGTGACGCCCGCCGTGGCGGACGCAGAGCGCGTGTTGAATGTCTACAACTGGTACGACTACATCAAACCCGAACTGCTGAAAGAGTTCGAGCAGCGCTATGGCATCCGCGTGCACTACGATGTGTTCGATTCCAACAATACGCTGGAAGCCAAGCTGCTGGCCGGCCATTCCGGCTACGACGTGGTGTTTCCTTCAGGGGCTTTCCTGAGCACGCTGGTGCAGGCGGGTGTGTTCCGGCCGTTGGACAAGTCGCGCCTGCCGAATCTGGCCAATATGGATCCGGGCATCATGCAGCGCATGGCGGTGCTGGATCCGGACAATCGCTACGCAGTCATCTACACCTGGGGCATCACCGGCCTTGCCTACGACGAAGCGAAGATCCGCGCGCGCCTGCCGCAGGCGCCGGTGAACAGCTGGTCGATGCTGTTCGATCCCAAGGCTGCACGGCATTTCGCCGACTGCGGCATCGGACTGTATGAATCACCGAACATCATCGTGCCCAGCGTGCTGGCCTGGCTCGGTCAGGATCCCGACAGCGAAGATCCGGCATTGCTGGGGCGCGCCGAACAGGCGCTGACGGCGGCCCGACCCTATATCCGCGGCGTCAGCACGGCATCCCTGGTGGATCAGCTCACCACTGGCGAGCTGTGCCTCATCATCGCGAGCAATGGTGATGCCATGCAGGCGCAGGAGCGGGCCGTCACTGCCAACAGAGGGCAGGTGGTGCGCTATTCCATTCCCAAGGAGGGCGCGGTGATGTGGTTCGACGTGGCCGCCATCCCTGCCGATGCGCCACATCCGGACAACGCGCATCTGTTCATCAATTTCCTGATGGAAGCGCAGGTGGCGGCCGCGAACAGCAATGCCATCCACTTTCCGAATGCCAATCTCGCCGCGCAGCCCCTGCTCACGCCGGAGCTGACCAATGCGAAGAACTTTCCGAGCGGGGATCTGGCCGCGCGCCTGATTCCGGAACGCGGCCGCAGTGCGGACTACGTGCGCGAGCGAACGCGCATGTGGACGCGCTTCAGAACGGGTCACTGAGCGCAGCACCCGCTGGTGCGCTGCGCACCAGCCAGGCCAGCGCCAGGCACAGCCCCAGCAGCAGGCTGACCGCCAGCCACAGGCGTGAGCCGCGGATGGCTTCGTTCGCCGGCAACTGCGTGGCAGGTTTGCGCCCGGTGAACAGGGGCAGTACCAGGTTCTCGCGCCGGAACAGCCAGTGGGCCAGCACGGCCAGCACATGCAGGCCAATGGCGATCAGGATCAGATCGAACAGCTGACGATGGATGCGGGTGAGCGCAACGCTGGTGGCGTTGCCGACATAGCCAACCAGCGGCCCGGTGTTGAAGATCTCGTCGTTGCCGAACAGTCCGGTCAGCGCCTGGCCCAGCAGCAGCGTCAGCAGCAGCACCACCATCCACGCGCCCAGCGGGTTATGCCCGGCCGTGTGCGCTGCCCGGTCAAGCAGCACTTCGCCCAGGTAGCGCAGTGTCGCACCCGGGCCACGCACGAAGTGCGCAAAGCGCGCATGACGGGTACCCAGCCAGCCCCACAGGATGCGGAACGACACGAGGATGAGCACGGCATAGCCGCACCAGAGGTGATAGCGGAAGTACAACACGCCGGCGCGATGCGTGAACCAGGCGCCGGCCACCGCAAGCAGCAACGACCAGTGGAAGATGCGCACCGGAAGGTCCCATACCTTCCAGGTGATTGCCTCGCTCACCTGGTTTCAGCGTGTGCGATAAGCGTCGTGGCAGCCCTTGCAGGCCTGACCGACGCGGCCGGCCGCTTCCTTGAAGGCCGCCGAGTTGCTGTTGTCCTTGTTCAGCACGGCCACCAGTGCATTGCTGGCATCGACCAGATCCTGCGTGGCCTTGGCGAAGCCGGCCTGATCGCTCCACACCTCGGGCCTGGCGCGGGTATTGCCGGTTCTGGAGACGTCAGGGAAGGCGTCGGCCACCAGTGTGGCCAGATAGGCTGTGCGTTCGGCGCGCTTCTTCACATTGGCATCGAAATCGGAGCGCCCCTGCAGGACGCCGCCGATGGAGCCGAAGTTGCCGCCGATCACCGTGAAGACGGCCTTGCGGTAGGCGATGGCGGATTCGGCAGGCGAGGACCCGGCCCCGGAGGCTGCGGTGTTGGCAGCCGGTGCGGATGCCTGCTGGGCGAGCACGGAGCCGCCGTAGCAGAGAGCGGCGCTGGTCAGTGCCAGCAGTGCGAGATGCGCGCGATGGGAAAACACAGAAGTCATGAGCACTCCGTCAATGCAATGCAGCCTGGAAGTTGGGACAACGCCCCCGGCCGCGGTGCGGCCGGGAGCGCCAGGATCGGCCCGGGCCGATCCGATCCGTGTGAGCGAGGTCAGCGGCTGCTGGCCACCTTGAGCGTCGTGCTGCTGTTGCCAGCGTCGGCGACAGCGGCGGGCGCCTTTTCGGCCAGCAACTGCTCAATGCGGGCAGTGAAGTCGCGCTTGAGCTGTTCGTGGAACTCACCACTGGCCGGCGAGGCGAAGCCCGAATGCACGGCCTTTACCAGACCATCACGACCCACGAAGACCGTGGCCGGCCAGGTGTTCAGATTCACCAGCTGCGGCACCTTCTCCCACATTTCGGCCGGTGCGCCGGCGATCAGGTAGGTGTACTTCACACCGTACTTCTGCACGAAGGCTTTTTCGCGCGCCAGGCTGTCCTGCTGCTCGGGCTCCTCGAAGTCCAGTGCCACGATGGCCAGGCCCTTGTCGCGATACTTCTTGTCGAGCTCGACCAGGTACTGCGCCTCATCGTGGCAGTTCGGGCACCAGGTACCGGTGACGATGGCCAGCACCACCTTGCCCTTGAAGCGTGGATCCTCCTGAGTCACCAGCTTGCCGTGGTCATCCGGGAAGCTGAAGGTGAACTTCTCTTTCGGATCGCGCGCCGTGGTGTGCGTCAGATAGTTGGCGGGTTCCGGCAGGCCCTTGGCGCGTGCCACCTCCGTGCGATAGGCAACCAGTTTGGCGTCGTAGCGGCTGTTGGTGGTCGCCTCGGAGCCATAGCTGTTGCCCTGCGCGGCACGAACCACTGCCTCATTGTGCTGCAGAACCTCCAGCGTGCCATCCGCTTGCGGTGTCACCTGGATGACGCCGGGACGCGAACCGTCGAAGTGGCTCAGCAGCCATTTGCCGTCCTGGAAGCTGCCGGTGTAGGCGCCGGTGTCGCCATCGACGCGCAGGATGGAGGCGGAAATCTCGTTGCCCTGCTGCTGCACGATGAAGCGGAAGGCCTTCTCGCCCTTGGCCGAAGGCGCACTCAGTGGGATCTCCCACGAGCCTGCGATGCTGGGTGCCTTGGGACCGGTGCTGGCTGCCTCCACATGACGCGTGGCCTGGAAGCCGTAGGCGGAACTGGCGGTACGCGAGGTCGTCGACACATTGCCCACCAGCTGGCCGTCCTGCAGCGTGGCCGTGATGGTGGTCAGGTAGTGTTCGATGTTCAGCACCAGCTTGCCATCCTTGAACGAGGCGCTGGTGGTGCCGTCGTAGGGGCTGAAGCCGTCGTACAGCGTGCCCTTGAGTTGCGCGCCTGATCCGGAGATGTCGAGACGGAAGGGGATGATCGTGCCGTTGTCGTTCAGACTGGCGTCCCAGCGACCCTGGATGGCATCCGCCGCAGGCGTGGCGGCGGCGAGCAGCGCCGGCGTGCTGGCGGCACCCAGCAGCAAAGTCAGGGCAATGCCCTTGGAAGTTCTCTTCATCGCGGACTCCTTGTTGAATTGACGGAAGAAGGGGAATTGGCGGCGGGGTGAGCGCGCTGGTAGTCCAGCCACTCCTGCGGCAGCCCTTGTTTGGTGGCCAACAGGATTTCCAGGACGTTGCGCCGATCCGCGCTCGTCAGGCGGGCGAAGTCCGAGCTCTGGTCTTCGCCGCTCAGAACCTGCAGCAGACGGTGATACACATAGCCCTTGGCCGGTTCGGGCAACGCATCGAAGGCCTCTGAATAGATCAGGTAGCTGCAGGGATAACGGAAGACATGCGTACCCAGATCGAAGTCACGCAGCGAGCGGCCCCTGGCATCGCGCGGCCCGCGCGCCGCAAAGCTGCGTGCGAAGGCGGAGGAGGCGATGAGGCTGGCGCCATCCGTTGCGGGCAGTGCCGCCTCGTTGGCGAACAATAGATAACGCAGCAACTGCTCGGCCGGCTTCTGGATCTGGTTGCGCACGCCATCTGGCAGATCAGCCAGCGCAGTGGCTGCGCCGCTCGCGGACTGCGATCCCTGCGGCTGCGATCCTGGCGAATACAGCGCAATGCGCGTGCGGTAGTTGGTCAGCGTGATGAGGTTGTGCATCTGCGTCTGATGCGCGAGCACCAGCAGCGCCACGGCATCGCTGCCCGGTGTCAGGTAGGCGGTGTCGTCGTAGGGCTTTCCCAGGGCCGCCAGGGTTGCGCCGGAAGCGTCGGTAGTGGTCTGCGCCGCTGGGGTGCTACCCGGCGTTGCGACCGCTTTGTTACCCAGATGTGACGCGGCGGCGAGCGGATCATTGGTCACATACCAGCCGCCCCAGCGCTCCTTGAACGGGCTTTCCTGGTCGGTGATGTAGGTGCGCGCGCCATTGGTGGTGGTGCCGGTGGCGGTGGGGTACACCGAACGCAGCAGCACGCCCGGCACGCCGCGCGTCCCGGCGGCGATATGGCACTGGGTGCAGTCCAGTTCAGCGCGCTGGAAGGTCGGCTTGTCGGCGCGATGCTCGTCGAGCAGATAGAAGATCGCGCCCTGGGTGGGATCAAAGGAGACGATTTCCACTGCCTTGCCGTCGTGCACGGAGCCGACGTAGACGTCGTCGTTGAAGTACAGCGCGCGCGGGTGGTCGGGCGAGATCTTGGGGTACTGGAAGCTGGTCTTCGAGAACACCAGCGTCTGTGAATCGACCGGGATGTCCAGCAACGCGAGCACCGAGGGCAGGTAGCCGCGCGTCGGGTCAAAGGCCAGACTGGCCTGATTGGCATTCAGCTTCTTCTGCAGCAGCGCCACCGGATCACTCAGATCATTGGAGCGGTAGTTGATCGGCGCATCACTGAAGGGAATGTAACCCTGGTTCTGCACGGCGATCTGCGCGCTGGCGTCCTGTGCCGACAACGCCAATGCGCCGCTCAGTGTGGCCGCCAGCGATGCACGGAGGAGCGCGGCTTTCATGTCGGGCGCTGCGCTGCGAGTCGTGCGCTCAGATGCAGGGTGACCGGCGGCCGGCATTCCTTGTCGCTGCAGTTCTGAAAGCGCAGCGTGATCGGAATGGGTTGGTTGATCGGCGTGGCGGCACCGCTCTTCAGACGCAGCGGAATCTGCAGCGTGAAGGCGTCGGTGTAGAACTGGGTTTCGAAGCCGAAGCCGCGATCGAATTTCTTCTGTGCCACGGTTCCAGTGGGGGCGCCAGCGCTTTCGGCCAGCGCGTTCGCGTCGACGCTGATGCGCAGTGGTGTGGGCCCATCCCCTCCCTGCGTCTGGGCGTAGACATGCCAGCCTGGCTGAATATGCGCCGAGATGCTCAGTGTCGGCTGGGGCGCCGCGCTGACGACGGCATCCCAGGTGACCAGTTGTTCCGGCGTCTGCGCCAGGGCAGGGGCGGCAAGCGCCAGACTCAGTAGCAAGGTTTTCATGGCAAAGATCCGTTCATGGCGTAGCGGGTGCGGGCTTGGCTACGAAGCCCGGGGGAGTGCTCTGTCCCTGATGGCAGGTGCCGCAGGTGACGGGTTCGATGTAACGCAGATCACCCAACTGACCGAGATAACGGTTGTTGATCTCGCGCAGCATGGCGATCATCAGGCGCGCGGTCTGTTTGGCCGGATTGCCGTCAGCGGCGTAGTCGGGCTGGCGGGTTTGTGGGTTCTCGCTGTGGCAGTAGCTGCAGCGCACGCCCAGCTCCTGGTTATAGCGGCGCATCAGATCGTCCAGCTCTGCGGCACTGGTGTCGGCTGGCAGCGCCTGCAGGTGGGCGGACTGCGCCGGCGCCGGGCGCGCCGCTGCTTCTCCCGCATTGGCCGGAGTTGCTCGATAGCCCGCCACGGTTGCCAGTATCAGCAGCGTCATGATTCCTATGGCGCAACGACTGCGCCGGGCCTGGTCTTGGATCACGCGAATCTCTCAATGAGTGCTTAAGAATTTACGCACAGGCTGTCCGGAGCGGCAGGAAGCAATCGGACTACGCATAGAAGCGGCGTTTATGTCACCGCTTCGGTCACCGGCGGTTTGGTCGTATGCTTGTGCGGATTGAAGCGGCGCCGCGCTGCGCCAGGAGTTTCGCTCGCATGAGCAGGATCGGTCGGATCGGTGTGGGACGGGGTCTTGTCTGGGCTGCCATTGCCATGATCGCGAGCGCCGTGGCCGACACCGCCATGGCGGCCACCGCGGCCGAGCCGTTGTATCAGGAGGCGCTGCGACCGCAGATCCACTTCACCCCGCCACAGCAGTGGATGAACGATCCGAACGGCCTGGTGTATGCAGACGGCGAGTACCAGCTGTTCTACCAGTACAACCCCTATGCCAATGTCTGGGGACCCATGCACTGGGGGCACGCCGTCAGCCGCGATCTGCTGCACTGGGAACATCTACCGATTGCGTTGTTTCCAGACCGCAATGGCGCGATCTTCTCCGGCAGTGCCGTGGTCGATGCCAGCAACAGCTCCGGCTTCGGCAGCAAGGAGCATCCGCCGCTGGTGGCGATCTTCACGTATCACGACACGCTGCGTGCCAATCTGGAGAGCGCGGGCTTTCAGTCACAGGGCATTGCCTACAGTCTGGATGGCGGGCGCAACTGGACACCCTATGCCGGCAACCCGGTGCTGAAGAGCCCGAAGACGCGCGATTTCCGCGATCCCAAGGTGTTCTGGTACGAACCCACGCACCGCTGGATCATGGTGCTGGCGGTGGGCGATCACGCGGCGCTCTATTCATCCGGGAATCTGCGCGAGTGGCAGTACGAGAGCGATTTCGGCAAGGGCGTGGGGGCGCACGGCGATGTCTGGGAATGCCCGGACCTGATCGCGCTGAACGTGGCGGGCACGACCCAGCGCCGCTATGTGCTGCTGATCAGCGTGGCCAGGGGAGCGCCGAATGGCGGGTCGGGTACGCAGTACTTCGTGGGGGACTTCGACGGCCATCGCTTCAGTGCCGATGCCACCAGTCGCCGGCAGGTGCGCTGGGTGGATTACGGCACCGACGACTATGCCGGCAGCACCTGGTCGGGCGCGGCACCCGGCGATGCGCGCACGCTGTTCATCGGCTGGATGAGCAACTGGCGCTATGCGCGCCAGGTGCCCACCGAGCGCTGGCGCGGCACGCTGACGCTGCCGCGCCAGCTGCAGCTGGCGCAATCGGACGGGGTGATGCAGCTGCAGTCCGAGCCGGTGCGTGAATTGGCCGCGGCGCGCATCAGCACGACGCCGTTGAACGTGCCGGATCTGAACGAGCCCCTGCAGCTGCCCGGCCTGGATGCCACCCATGCCTACGAAATCCAGATGCAGGTGGACTGGCGCGACGGCAATGGCATGTCGCTGACGTTTGCGAACGATGACGGCGAGCAGTCGGTGCTGCGCTTCGATCGCGCCTCACGGCGCATGGAGTTCGATCGCACCGAATCCGGCAACACCGATTTCGAGGAAGGCTTCGCGCAGATCGAAGGCGCGCCGCTGAACGGCAACCTGGACACCATGGATCTGCAGGTGATCGTGGATCGCACCTCGGTGGAGGTGTTCGTGAACCACGGCGCCACGGTGCTGACGGCGGTGGTGTTTCCCAAGCGCCCGTATCAGAAGGTCACACTGGATGCGGACCGGCCCATCGGGTTGAATTCGGGCGCGGTGTACCAACTGCGCTGAGCAGTCGCGAAAGCTCTGAATACCAATGAAAACGGCGCGCCATCCTTGCAGATGGCGCGCCGTTGAGCGTCTTCCGGGCTCGCAGGCCCGGGGACGGATCAGGCCGAAGCGCTGGTCTTGGCCTTGTTGGCCTCGGCGATCACTTCGTCCGCGACGTTCTTCGGCACCGGATCGTAGTGCGAGAACTCCATCGTGTACGAGGCACGACCGCTGGTCATGCTGCGCAGCTGACCGATGTAGCCGAACATCTCCGACAGCGGCACGGTGGCCACCACGGCGATGTTGTTGCCACGCTCGATCTGCTCCTGGATGGTGCCGCGGCGGCGGTTCATGTCGCCGATCACGTCACCGAGGTTGTCGGCCGGGGTCACCGTCTCGACGCGCATCACGGGCTCGAGCAGGATCGGGCCGGCCTTGCGCACGGCTTCGCGGAAGCAGGCCTTGGCGGCGATTTCGAACGTCAGCGCATTCGAGTCGACGTCGTGGTAGCTGCCATCCGTCAGCGTGGCGCGGAAGTCGACGGTGGGATACTTCGCCAGCACGCCGTCTTCCTTCTGCATCTTCAGGCCCTTCTCGACCGCCGGGATGAATTCCTTCGGCACCGAGCCGCCGGAAGTCTTGTCGACGAATTCGAAGCCGGCGCTGCGCTCCAGCGGCTCGAAGGTGATCCACACTTCGGCGAACTGGCCCGAACCGCCGGTCTGCTTCTTGTGGACATACTTCTCTTCGATGGTGCGCGTGAAGGTCTCGCGGTAGGCCACCTGCGGCTGGCCCATGATGCCTTCCACGTTGAACTCGGTGCGCATGCGATCCAGCGTCACCTCGAGGTGCAGCTCGCCCATGCCGCGCAGCAGGGTCTGGCCGGTCTCGCGATCGGTTTCCAGATGCAGCGAAGGATCGGCGCGCACCATCTTGCCGAGGGCGGCGTTGAATTTCTCCTGCTCGGCCTTGGTCTTGGCCTTCACCGACACGCTGATCACGGGGTCCGGGAAGCGCATGCGCTCCAGCACCACCGGAGCGGCGGAATCGCACAGGGTGTCGCCGGTTTCGGTCTCGGCCAGCGAAACCAGCGCGATGATGTCACCGGCGCGCGCCTCTTCGATCGGGTTGGCTTCCTTGGCGAACATTTCCACCATGCGGCCGATCTTCTCGCGCTTGCCGCGCGTGGAGTTCTGCACCGAGGCGCCTTTCTGCAGCACGCCCGAGTACACGCGCACGAAGGTCAGCGCGCCGTAGGCGTCGTTGATGACCTTGAACGCCAGCGCCGAGAACGGCTCGTCGTCCGAGCACTTGCGCTCGCCGACCGGGTTGCCGTCCGCATCCACCGTCTTGATGGCCTCGACGTCGGTCGGGGCCGGCAGGTAGTCGACGACCGCGTCCAGCACCTGCTGCACGCCCTTGTTCTTGTACGAGGAGCCGCACAGCACCGGATTGAACGAGCCGTTGATCGTGCCCTTGCGCAGGCAGGCGCGCAGCACCTCGGCGGACGGGGCCTGGTTGTCTTCCAGGTACTTCTCCATCGCCGCGTCGTCCTGCTCCAGGCAGGTGTCCACCAGCTCGCTGCGATACTTGTCGATCTGCGCCAGGATCTGGCGGTCCGACGGCACGCTGATGTTGAGCTTGTCGGCGATGTCCGGGGTGATGTCGAGGATCTGCCATTCGGCGTCCTTGTCATCCGAATCCCAGACCAGCGCCTTCATCGCGACCAGGTCGATCATGCCCTTGAAATTGTCTTCCGAGCCGATCGGGAGCTGCACCGGCAGCGGACGCGCATTGAGGCGCTTCTTGATCATGTCCACGCAGCGCGTGAACGAGGCGCCGCTGCGGTCCATCTTGTTCACGTAGCAGATACGCGGCACGTTGTAGTTGTCCGCCAGACGCCAGTTGGTCTCCGACTGCGGTTCCACACCGGCCACGCCGTCGAACACCACCACCGCGCCGTCGAGCACGCGCAGCGAGCGGTTCACCTCGATGGTGAAGTCCACGTGCCCCGGGGTGTCGATGACGTTGATCTTCTTGTTGCGCCAGAAGGTCGAGACCGCCGCGGACTGAATCGTGATGCCGCGCTTCTGCTCCTGCTCCAGGTAGTCAGTGGTCGTCGACGTCTTCAGATCCTTGGTGTCATGGATGTCGATGATGGTGTGCTTGCGCCCGGTGTAGTACAGGATGCGCTCGGTCGTCGTCGTCTTGCCGGCGTCGACGTGGGCAATGATGCCGATGTTGCGGATGTCAGATAGCGCTGTTGTGCGAGGCATAACGGTTCATGCTCTTCAATGTAAGTGATTGACTTCGCAGACGCGCCCGGCACGCCCGCACGAGACTCGATGGCTTTTTCCGGATGGCGGTTTGTCACGGCCATCAGCGCCATCCTTCGGCCACCCCATATCTAAGAAAGGCGGCAAAAAGCAGCCGCGCAGCTTACCAGAACCGGCGCAAAAAGCTGCCGCAAAAGCGGCGGGCGGCGGGCTGCCAATTTCCGCAAGAATCAACGGCTCAAATATGCCGATTTGCTATCAATTCGGCGACCAGGGGGCGGGGGTTGTGGTCGCCAGGGTGCGATCGACGAGCCGTTCCACGCCACCCAGGGCCTGGGTGGAACCGATGAACAGGGCATGCAGGTAAATGGGCGCCAGCACCAGCTCCAGCACATCACGCAGGGTGGGCGTTGCTTCGCCGCGCTCCTGCGCCCGTTCCAGCATCTGCTGCAGCTCGTCCAGACGGCGCGCGACCGGCAGCTGGCGCAGATCCTCGAAGGGGGTCGTGGTGCGCGGTGCCGACATCATCACCCGCAGCATGGTCACATCCCGATCGCTCATCAGGCTGCTGGCGGCAGCCTGAGCCCAACCGACGAGATCGCCGCGCAACGTGCCGGTATCTGGCACCGGCAGGGCACGCACCAGCCGCTCCGCGGCGACTTCCGCGGCCAGCAGGCGCGGCTCCTTCCAGCGTTTGTACAGACTGGCCGGATTGACCCCGGCGCGTTCGGCGATCGCCGCCATCGACGGCAGGCTGTCCGGTTGTTCGGCCAGCAGTGCTTCCACCGCCGCAAAAACCGCGGCACGGACCCGGTTGCTGCGGCCACCGGGGCGGCGGGCGGGGGGATCTGTGGCGTCCTTCATAGGTGCCCAGCTAAAGCAAAAAGCATTGCTTTTGCAAGGGCTTTGCTATAAAAGCAATAAAAATCGCTTTTATAGGTGACTCATGCGCAAGTTGCTGCTGCTCTCCGCCTCTCCGCTGTCGCTGCTGCTGGTCTGGCTGTTCTGGCCCCGGCCGGCCGATCAGGGCCAGCCGCGGTTCTTCACCGAATCGAGGCACTGATCGTGCGCCTCCGTCGGGAGCATCCCACCTGGGGCGCCCCGAAGATCCGCGAGAAGCTCCGTCGCCAGCAGCTGGGTATCCAGTTGCCTGCCATCAGTACCGTGCATGCGGTCCTGGATCGCCATGGCCTGGTGACGCGGGGTCCCCATCGCTCCTGCTACAAGGCCGAGGGCACCACGCTGTCCCACCCCACCTAACCCAATGAACTGTGGTGCGTCGATTACAAGGGCGAGTTCATGCTCGCCGATCACCGCTACTGCTATCCGCTGAGCATCACGGACTTCGCCAGCCGCTGCCTGATGTGCTGCGAGGCACTCGAAGGAACCCGGGAAATCTATGCCTTCAGCGTCTTTGAGCGGGTGTTCAAGGAGTTTGGTCTGCCCAACGCCATCCGTACCGGCAACGGCGTGCCCTTTGCCTCCGTCACCGCCTTCTTCGGCCTCTCCAAGCTCTCAGTCTGGTGGCTGCGCCTCGGGATCGGCCTAGAGCGAATCCAGCCTGGCCATCCTCAGCAGAACGGCCGACACGAGCGCATGCATCTGACCCTGAAGAAGGAGGCCACCCAGCCACCGGGCAGGAACTTCCTGCAGCAGCAGGCCAGGCTCGATCACTGGCAGCAGGAGTACAACCACGAGCGGCCTCATCAGGCCCTCGGCATGCGCTACCCGGCCGAGCTTCACCGCCTCTCAACGCGCCCGTACGCCGGCTTGCCGCCCCTGGAGTATTCGCTCCACGACCAGACCATTACCGTCACCCAATGCGGCCGGCTTTGCTTCAGTGGACGCTGCTGCACTCGACATATGCCGGACTTGGCCTCTTGTAAAGCGTAAAGTGACACATTACACTCGAACATGATCCGCAGTTTCCGGCACAAGGGCCTTGAGGCGTTCTATCGCACAGGCAGCAAGGCGGGCATTCAGCCCGCGCATGCGGCCAAGCTTCGAGTGCAGCTGACTGCGTTGGAATTCGCCAGGAGGCCGGAAGACATGAATGCTCCGGGCTGGAGATGGCACTCGTTGAAGGGTGATCGACGCGGGTTCTATTCGGTGACGGTGAATGGGAACTGGCGGATGATCTTCCGCTTCGACAATGGCGACGCGGAGCTGGTCGACTACCTGGACTACCACTAGAGGTTGAACGATGACTCAGATGCACAATCCCGCGCACCCGGGTGAGGTGCTGCGTGAGTACCTTCCCGAAGGACTGGGCGTGACCGAGGCCGCACGTCGGCTGGGCATCACGCGCCAGGCGCTGTCCGCCGTCCTGAATGGTCGCGCCGGCGTCAGCGCCGAAATGGCGTTGCGTCTGGAAGCCGCTTTGGGTACCACTGCGGAGATGTGGATTCAGATGCAGGCTGGTCATGACCTGTGGAAGGCACGCCAGCGTCCGAAGCCGAAGGTGAGCCGCCTGGCGGCATGAGTGTTCGGCAAAGCCGGAAAGAGATCTGGGCGGAGGTGAGTGTGGGACGCACGCTGGCAACAATGCTGAAAACGTTGCCGAGAGCCAAGCGGGCGGAGGTTCAGCGCCGCGCGAACGAACTTGTTGCCGAAAGACTGTCGGCACGGGCTCCGAGCAAGGCACGGAGGCCGGCGAGCCTTTATTTTCATGCTGTCGCCTCTCGTTTAATCATCTGTTGTCACCTCGTCACGTCAGTAACTTCGTGAACTTGCAACTGAATGCGTTGCCGCCAGATGGCAGGGACGGCATTCCTGAAAGCATTTGCGGCTGAAGTACGGCGTGCCCGTACCGCCCTGAATCTTTCGCAAGAGGAACAGGCTGATCGCGCCAGTCTGCATCGAAATTACGTGGGGATGATCGAGCCGTGGAGAGCGTGTCCCCGCGCTCTCGACAGTGGAAGGCATTGCGCGGGGTTTGCGAGTGAGAGTCTCGGAGCTGGTTGCTCGCGCAGAGGTACGTGGATAGCGATCCAAAGTGCTTCTGGCGTGTTTCCGAGGGATTTTCTTGCCGCCGACCACAGACAGCTGGCGGCCTAGCTTATTGATTCATTTGGTCGGGGTGACAGGATTTGAACCTGCGACACCTACGTCCCGAACGTAGTGCTCTACCAGGCTGAGCTACACCCCGATCTTAAAAACCCTTCGCGGCCTCTAGTGCTGGCGTTGCACCGCGAATCGCGCCAAAGCGGCAAGGCCTTGCCGGTAGTTCGACTCCGGCAGAACGTTGAGAACTGCCAGTGCCTTGTCGGCCTCGGTTTGCGCGAGGCGCGCAGTGTATAGAAGGCCCCCGGTCGATTCAATTGCGTTCATGACCTGCTGCAGATTCTCCAGGCCGCCGTCGCGGATGGCGGAGCGGATCATCTCGGCGCTCTGCTTGTCGGTGTTACGCAGTGCGTGAATCAGCGGCAGCGTGGGCTTGCCCTCGGCCAGGTCGTCGCCCAGGTTCTTGCCGCGGGTTTCGGGGTCGGACTGATAGTCGAGCACGTCGTCCACCAGCTGGTAGGCGGTGCCCAGATGCTTGCCATAAGCGGCCAGGGCCTGCTGCACGGCGGGCGCGGCGCCGCTGACCACGGCGGCGACTTCGGCGCCGGCCTGGAACAGCTGGGCGGTCTTGCGCTGGATCACCTGCAGGTAGCGCTCCTCGGTGGTGTCCGGGTCGCGGGCGTTCATCAGCTGCAGCACCTCGCCCTCGGCGATGATGTTGGTGGCCTCGGCCATGATCTGGATGACGCGCTCGGATTTCACGGCGGCCATCATCTGGAAGGCGCGGGAATACACGAAATCGCCCACCAGCACGCTGGCCTGGTTGCCGAACACTTCGTTGGCGGTTTCCCGGCCGCGGCGCAGTGCGGACATGTCCACCACGTCGTCATGCAGCAGGGTGGCGGTGTGGATGTATTCGATGAAGGCCGCGGCCTGGATGCATTCGGGGCGGTGGGCGCCGCCGGTGGCGGCCCGGCCAGCCAGCACGACGAGCAGAGGGCGCAGGCGCTTGCCGCCGCCGCCGATGATATGTTCAGCCACCTGGTCGACTAGCGGCACGATGCTCTTCATGCTGCTGCGGATGGCGGCGTCCACGGCGGCCAGATCGTCGCGGATCAGGCTGCGGATGCCTTCCAGGGCGGCCGCGCTGCCGGCTTCGGCGGGGCCCTGGTCGCCGGCGTGGCCGCCGGCCTGGCTGCCAGCGATTGCGGCCGGGGTCGCGGGGGCCGCCCGGGCATTGTCCAGCGCGCTGCTCAACTTGCTGTTTCTCCAGTGAAAACTTGGGTTTGACCGGCCGGCCGCCCATCAGTAGAATGCGCGACCTTTCCGCCCGCCGACAGCTATGGTTTGTTGGGCGGGCCTTCAAACGGAGTCGGCAAGACAATGTACGCGGTCATCGCCACGGGCGGCAAACAGTATCGGGTCGAAAAGGGTGGCGTGCTGCGCATCGAAATGCTGGCAGCGGAGCCGGGTGCAATGGTCGAGTTCGACCAGGTGCTGCTGGTGTCCGACGGCCAGAAGGTGCAGGTCGGCGCGCCGCTGCTGAAGGGCACCAAGGTCATCGCCACCGTGGAAAAGCACGGCAAGGGCGATAAGGTTTCCATCGTGAAGTTCCGTCGCCGCAAGCACTACCTGCGCATGAAAGGCCATCGTCAGCCGTTCACCGAAGTGCGCGTCACGGACATCCAGGCAGCTTGAGGAACTCCAGACATGGCACATAAAAAGGCAGGCGGCAGTACCCGCAACGGTCGCGAATCCCACAGCAAGCGCTTGGGCGTGAAGGTGTTCGGCGGCCAGAGCGTGGTCCCGGGCAACATCATCGTCCGCCAGCGTGGCACCAAGATGCGCCCCGGCATCAATGTCGGTCTGGGCACGGACCACACCCTGTTCGCACTGACCGCCGGCAAGGTGGTGTTCGCGCGCAAGGGTCCGGAGCAGCGCCTGTACGTGAACGTGCAGCCCGCCGAGTAAGCGGACGCAAGCAGCCTGGGCTCAAGCGCAGGCAAGTGCTTCGAGAACCCCGGCCGCGCGCCGGGGTTTTCATTTACAGCAGTATTTTCGTTTGAGGCGCCCAGCCTCTAAGCTTGGATCACCATGAAATTCGTCGACGAAGCCACCATGAAAGTGCAGGCCGGCAACGGCGGCCGCGGCTGTCTGAGCTTTCGGCGCGAGAAATTCGTGCCCTTCGGCGGTCCCGATGGCGGTGACGGCGGCCTGGGCGGCAGCGTGTTCCTGCGCGCCGTGGAAGGCATCAACACGCTGGCCGACTTTCGCATCTCGCGCACCTTCAAGGGGGGCAACGGTGAGGCTGGTTCGGGCAACAACCGCTTCGGCCGTGGCGGCGAGGATCTGTACGTGCCGGTGCCGGTGGGCACCGTGGTGCGCGATGCCGACAGCGGCGAGCTGCTCGGCGATCTGGCTGGCGTGGGCCAGGAACTGAAGGTGGCCGAAGGTGGCAAGGGCGGCTGGGGCAACCTGCGTTTCAAGAGCAGCACCAACCGCGCGCCGCGCCAGTTCGGGCCCGGTCTGCCCGGTGAGAAGCGCGAGCTGGCGCTGGAGCTGCGCGTCATTGCCGATGTCGGTCTGCTGGGCCTGCCCAATGCAGGCAAATCCACGCTGATCCGCGCGGTCTCGGCTGCGCGTCCCAAGGTGGCGGACTATCCGTTCACCACGCTGTATCCGAATCTGGGCGTGGTCGATTGCGGCCAGCACCGCAGCTTCGTGATGGCCGACATCCCCGGCCTGATCGAGGGCGCCGCCGATGGTGCGGGTCTGGGCATCCGCTTCCTGAAGCACCTGCAGCGCACGCGCGTGCTGCTGCATCTGGTGGACATCGCGCCGGTGGATCCGGGTGCCGATCCGGTCAAGGATGCGCGCGCCATCGTCAATGAGCTGAAGAAGTTCAGCAAGGATCTGGGCAAGAAGCCGCGCTGGCTGATCATCAACAAGTCCGACCTGCTGCCGCCCGAAGAGGCCACGGAACGCGCGCGCGACATCGTGCGCCGGCTGCGCTTCAAGGGGCCGCATTTCCTGATCTCCGGCGCCACCGGCGAGGGCACGCGCGATCTGTGCGAGGCCGTCATGGGCTTTCTCGAAGAGCACGCCAAGGCACCACGCGACGCGGACGACACGGAGCCGGCATGAGCGCGCCGGCCACCGCGGCCTGTGCGTAACGCCAAGATCAGGCAGCGTCTGGCGGCCGGCAAGCTGCGGCTGCGGCTGCGCGATCTGCGCAACCTGGGCACACGTTCCGAGTCCATGCTGGCCGAGATCGGCATCCACAGCGTCGAAGTCCTGCGCGAGCGCGGCGCCGTGCAGACCTATGTGGATCTGAAGCGCGCCAACGGCGGTACTTCGTTGAACATGCTGTGGGCACTGGCGGGCGCGCTGGAGCCCTGGCCCGAGGGTACGGGCTGGCGCGAGATCGCCCGTGGCGAGGCCCGGCTATCGCTGCTGCTGGCGGTGGAAGAGCTGGAAAGCCGCTGAGTCGGGGCGCATAGTTGTTGAAGATTTCAACAATCGGGGATGCGCATGGCCACGGTCAATTTCAGTGTGCCCGATGAGGTCAAGGTGGCCTTCGACAAGGCGTTCGGCGACCAGAACAAGAGTGCGGTGATCGCCGAGCTGATGCGGCGTGCCGTGGCAGAATCGCAGCTGGCGCGCCGGCGGATGCAGATCTATCGCAAGCTCAGCGCCAATCGTGGCGCAGGCAGTACCTCCGACCCGGCCCAATGGCGGGCGGCGCGCGAACACGGTCGGCCCTGAGGCAGGTGGCCGCGGTGCTGGTGCGGCTGCGGCCGCAGACTGCCGCTGAAGATGTCGAGCTGCTCCAGGCACTGGAATTGCCGCGGGCTGACGGACCAGGGATCTGGCGGCGGGCTTGCGAGCTGTCTGCGGCAACCCGCCAGCATCTGTTCGACACCCTCTATCACGCGGTGTCGCTGGAGAACGAGGGAGCGGTGCTGGTTACAGCCGATGCCCGATACGAAAACGCCGCCCGGCGATGGGGCGGCGTTGTCTTGCTTCGGGACTGGGCGCCTGCCGGCTGATAAGCGGCAGGGGCAAGCCCGAAGGCTGAGGTTACTCGGCCAGTCTTACTTGGCGAGAACCAGCGCTTTGACCTTGGCAGCCAGGCGGCTCTTGTGACGGTTGGCCTGATTCTTGTGGATGATCTTCTTCGACACCATGGTGTCGATGACCGGCACCGCGGCCTGGTAGGTGCTCTTCGCGCCGTCCTTGTCATTCGCGGCCAGCGCGGCGTTGACCTTGCGGATGGCCGTGCGCATGCGCGAACGCAGGGTCACGTTGTGTGCCCGGTGCTGTTCCGCCTGTTTTGCCGCCTTCTCCGCCGATTTGGTGTTCGCCACGCTGCACTCCGCCGCTGATGTTCCAGGGATTTTTAAGGGCGCGTAGTTTGCGTAAGCCGCCCCGGCCTGTCAATCGCGGCCCCATACATAAGGTATGATCGGCGGCTTGGAACTGATTCGACCCCCTGTTGCGCCGGGCGGACCAACCCGGGGCACCGCGCACCCGCACCAAAAAGGGTGTGTGCTGACCATTGGCACCTTCGACGGCCTGCACGTGGGTCACTGCGCGCTGGTGGCGCGCACCCGTGCGGTTGCAGTGCAGCGCGGATTGCCGGCGGGCATGCTCAGTTTCGAGCCCATGCCGCGGGAGTTCCTGCAGCCGGCGGATCCGCCGGCGCGCCTGACGAACTTCCGCGAGCGCTGGCGGTTGTTGCAGGGGCAGGGGCTGGATCAGCTGTGGCTGCTGCCATTCAACGCCCATCTGCGCAATTACAGCGGCGCGGCGTTCATGCAGCTGCTGCAGCGCTGTGGTGCGCGCCACGTGGTGGTGGGCCACGATTTTCGTTTCGGCCGCGGCGCCGAGGGCAGTGCCCAGTGGTGCGCCGAGCACGGCCGTGAGTTCGGTTTCGAGGTGGAGATCGTCGCGCCGGTGCAGGTGGAGGCCGAGCGCGTCAGCTCCGGTGCCGTGCGCGAAGCGCTGGCCCAGGGCGATCTGTCGCGTGCGCAGCGGCTGCTGGGCCGGCCCTATTCGATGCGCGGCCGCGTGCAGCGGGGCGCGCAGCTGGGACGCCGTCTGGGCTACCCGACCGCGAACCTGCCGGTGCACCGGCGCCGGGTGGCGCTGTCGGGCATCTTCGCGGTGCGCGTGCGAGGCCTGCATGCGATGCCAGGGCGAGCGTTGCCGGAACCGGCATTGCCGGAGCAGGGCTGGCCCGGCGTGGCCAGTCTCGGCACGCGTCCGGTGGTGGCGGGCCAGCACTGGCTGCTGGAAGCGCACCTGTTCGATTTTGCTGGCGACCTTTATGGTCGCGAGCTGGAGGTCGAGTTCGTCGCCAGGCTGCGCGACGAACAGAACTTCAGCTCGCTGGGTGCGCTGACCGAACAGATGCATCGCGATGCCGCGGCTGCGCGGCAGGTGCTGGGATTGCCGGCGTAGGCACTGAATTTTCGATTGCAACCGACAAGCTTTGCGAGAGATGGCCGTGATCGACTACAAGAAGACCGTAAACCTGCCGCAGACCGACTTTCCGATGAAGGCGGATCTGGCGCAGCGTGAACCCAAACAGCTGGCGCGCTGGGCCGAGCAGGACCTTTACGGCAAGATCCGCGCCGCTTCCAAGGGCCGACCCAGCTTCGTGCTGCACGATGGTCCGCCGTATGCGAATGGCAGCATCCACATCGGCCACGCGGTCAACAAGATCCTCAAGGACCTGGTGGTCAAGTCGCGCACGCTGGATGGCTGCGATGCGCCCTATGTGCCGGGCTGGGATTGTCATGGTCTGCCCATCGAGCTGGCGGTGGAGAAGAAGCACGGCAAGCCCGGGCAGAAGCTGGACGCGCGTGCGTTCCGCGCCGCCTGCCGCGCCTTCGCTACCGAGCAGGTGAACGGCCAGCGCGAGGACTTCAAGCGCCTCGGCGTGCTGGGCGACTGGGATCGCCCCTATCTGACGATGGATCCGCGCTTCGAAGCGCAGCAGATCCGCTCGCTGGGCAAGATCATCGCCAACGGTCATTTTTATCGCGGCGCCAAGCCCGTGCACTGGTGCCTGGACTGCCGCTCGGCGCTGGCCGAGGCGGAAGTGGAGTACGAGGATCGTACCTCCACGGCCATCGACGTGGCCTTTGCCGTGGTGGATGTGGCGGACTTCGCCAGGCGCACCGGTATTGCCGAGCGCGCGCTGGCCGGCAAGCCGCTGTCGCTGGTGATCTGGACCACCACACCGTGGACGCTGCCGGCCAACGAGGCCGTGACGCTGCGTGGTGAATTCGAATACTCGGCCATCGATACCGGTGCACAGGTGCTGGTGCTGGCCACCGAGCTGGCGGCCGATTGCCTCAAGCGCTATGGCCTGGATGCGCGCGCCACGCTGGGCAGCTTCGCCGGCCAGTCGCTGGAGAATCTGGCGCTGGCGCATCCCTGGTTGCCCAGGCAGGTGCCGGTGATCCTCGGCGAGCATGTCACGCTGGATGCCGGCACTGGCGCCGTGCACACAGCGCCGGCGCATGGCCAGGAAGACTTTGGCGTCGGTCTGCGTTACGGCCTGCCGGTGGTGAATCCGGTGGGGCCCGATGGCCGTTTCGTGGCCGGCACGCCGCTGGTGGAAGGGTTGCGCGTCGATGAGGCCAACAAGGTCGTGGTCGACGCGCTGCAGGAGCGCGGCAAGCTGCTGAAGGCCGCGCCGCTGACGCACAGCTATCCGCATTGCTGGCGTCACAAGACGCCGCTGATCTTCCGCGCCACCTCGCAGTGGTTCATCAGCATGGACAAGGCCGGTCTGCGCGCCAATGCGCTGCGCGACATCAAGACGGTGCAGTGGACGCCGGAATGGGGCCAGCCGCGCATCACCGGCATGATCGAGAACCGCCCGGACTGGTGCCTGTCGCGTCAGCGCACCTGGGGCGTGCCCATCGCGCTGTTCACGCACAAGCTCAGCGGCGAGCTGCATCCGCGCACGCCCGAGCTGCTGGAACAGGTGGCCGAGCGCGTGCAGAAGGTGGGCATCGACGCCTGGTTCGATCTGGATCCGGCCGAGCTGCTGGGCGCGGAGGCCGCGGACTACGAGAAGGTCAGCGACGTCATGGACGTGTGGGCCGACTCGGGTCTGTCCTTCGAGTGCACGGCCGCCCTGCGCGATGATTTCAAGGCGCCGGTGGATCTGTACCTGGAAGGCTCGGATCAGCATCGCGGCTGGTTCCACAGCTCGCTGCTGATGAGCGAGGCGCTGTATGCGCGTGCGCCGTATCGTGGCGTGCTGACGCATGGCTTCACGGTCGACGAGAACGGCCGCAAGATGTCCAAGTCGCTGGGCAATGTCATCGCGCCGCAGAGCGTGATGAAGAACCTGGGTGCGGATGTGCTGCGCCTGTGGGTGGCCTCCACCGACTACACCAACGAGATCAGCGTCTCCGACGAGATCTTGAAGCGCATGAGCGATTCCTATCGCCGCATGCGCAACACGCTGCGCTTCCTGCTCGGCAACCTGCATGGCTTCGATCCGGCGCAGGCGCTGCCGGCCGATCAGCTCATTGCGCTGGATCGCTGGGCCATGGCGCGGGCGAGCGAGCTGCAGGGCGAGATCGTTGCTGCCTATCGCAACTACCAGTTCCACGCGATCTACCAGAAGGTGCACAACTTCTGCATCGTGGATCTGGGCGGCTTCTACCTCGACATCCTGAAGGACCGCCTGTACACCACGCCGGCGAACGGCCTGCCGCGCCGCTCGGCGCAGACCGCGATGTGGCAGGTGGCGGAAGCCATGGTGCGCTGGCTGGCGCCCATCCTGTCGTTCACCGCCGAGGAGATCTGGAACTACCTGCCGGGCGAACGCCCCGAGTCGGTATTCCTGACGCAGTGGCATGCACTGCCGGAAGTCTATGCCCACGACATCGACTGGCCGGCGCTGACGGCGTTGCGCACCGATGTGTCGCGCGAACTGGAGCAGCTGCGTGCCGCCGGTACCATCGGCGCGCCACTGGAGGCGGAGCTGAAGGTCTACGCGGATGCCGCGCACTATCCGAAGCTGGCGGCGCTGGGCGAGGAGCTGCGTTTCCTGATGATCACCTCTGCGGCCAGCGTCGAGCCGGTGGAGCGTGCGCCGCAAGGGGCTGTGCCGGCGGCGAGTTTCCCGGGCGGCGTGTGGATTCGTGTGCAGCCGGCCAAAGGTGAGAAGTGCGTGCGCTGCTGGCATCTGCGGCCGGATGTGGGCAGCCACGCCACGCATCCGCAGCTGTGCGGGCGCTGCGTCGAGAACCTGGATGGAGGCGGCGAGCAGCGCCGGTTCGCGTGATGATTCAGGAACCTTCATTCCGCAAACTGGGTGTGGTCGGCGCGCCGCGGGCCGGTCAGTTGCGCTGGCTGTGGCTGTCGCTGCTGCTGCTGGGCCTTGATCAGCTCACCAAGTACCTGATCGTCGCGAACTTCGATCTGTACGAGACACGCACGCTGTTGCCGGTATTGAACCTGAGCTACTGGCGTAACACGGGTGCCGCATTCAGTTTCCTGGCCGACAAGGCCGGCTGGCAGCGCTGGCTGTTCAGCGCGCTGGCGCTGGGCGCGAGCGTGGCGCTGGTCATCTGGCTGGCGCGCCTGAAGCGCAGCGCCAACCTGCTGGCCGCGGCACTGGCCATGATCCTCTCCGGCGCCATCGGCAATCTCATCGATCGCATGCGGCTGGGTTATGTGAACGACTTTGTGCAGGTGCACTGGGGCGAGCATTATTTTCCGGCGTTCAATGTGGCGGATTCGGCCATTACCGTGGGCGCCATCCTGCTGCTGCTGGACGCCTGGCTGGCCGCGCGGCATAAAGGCGGCTGATGCGCATCGTTCTCGCCAATCCCCGTGGTTTCTGCGCCGGTGTCGATCGCGCCATCGAGATCGTCGAGCGCGCCATCGAGCTGTTCGGTTCGCCCATCTATGTGCGTCATGAAGTGGTCCACAACCGCAATGTGGTGGAGCGGCTGCGCGCCCTGGGTGCCGTGTTCGTGCAGGAGCTGGACGAGGTGCCGGACGGCGCCACCGTGATCTTCTCCGCGCATGGCGTGTCCATGGCGGTGGAGCAGGAAGCGCAGCGCCGCGGGCTGCAGGTGTTCGACGCCACCTGTCCGCTGGTCACCAAGGTGCACATGGAAGTGGGGCGCTTTGCGCGCGAGGCGCGCGAGGTGATCCTGATCGGCCACGCCGGGCATCCGGAGGTCGAGGGCACCATGGGGCGCTTCGATACTTCGTTGGGTGGCCGCATCCTGCTGGTGGAGAGCGTGGCCGATGTTGCGACGCTCGACGTGCATGATCCCGAGAAGCTGGCCTTCGTCACGCAAACCACACTGTCCGTGGATGACACCGCGGCCATCGTCAAGGCATTGCGCGAGCGTTTCCCGGCGCTGCAGGCGCCGCGCAAGGAAGACATCTGCTACGCCACGCAGAATCGCCAGGATGCGGTCAAGAAGCTGCTGGAGCAATGCGATGTGCTGCTGGTGGTGGGGTCGCGCGCCAGCTCCAACTCCAATCGGCTGCGCGAGCTGGCCGACCGTGCCGATGTGCCGGGTTATCTGGTGGATGGCGCCGAGGATCTGCAGCGCGACTGGTTCACTGGCCGCAACAGCGTGGGCCTGACGGCCGGCGCTTCCGCACCGGAAACCCTGGTGCGCCAGGTGATCAACCGACTGGTGGAGTGGGGCGCTCGGGCTCCTGAGGAGCTGCACGGTATCGAAGAACACGTGGTGTTCGCGCTGCCGCGAGGCCTGCGTGTGGCGACGAGCACCTCTTCCGATCCAGCTGGCTGAACGCAACGCTCGACGTCCAGCGTTCCCTGATGACTTTCTGTCGTCAGTAAAATAATTCTCCCGAGTGCATCGAATCTGCAACATTCGGTGCGAGTGTTGCCACGCCGGGCCAGGGATCGTGCCGGAATCAGGTGCGACGGTCAGGCGTGAAGAGAAAAAAGAAAAACCCACGCCGGGGTGGCGTGGAGCGCACTTTTCAGGGGGAAAAATCTATGAATCGCATTCTTCTGGCCGTTGCGGTCGTCGCGGTCGTGCCCGGAACTTTCAACGTGGTCCACGCACAAGGTGCAGCGGAAGCCGGCACGCTCGAGGAGGTCATTGTCACTGCCGAGCGCCGTGCCGTGGATCTGCAAAAGACGGCAGTTTCGGTGACCGCCATTTCCGGCGAGGATCTGCAGGCCAAGGGCATCACGACACTGGACAAGGCCATCGAGGAGTCGCCCAGCGTCAAGATCGCCAGCAGCCCTCAGGGTACGGGTGCAAGCATCTTCATCCGCGGCGTTGGCAGCAATTTCATCGATCCCGACCGCGCGGCGCAGCCGGCGGTGGCGATCAACGTTGATGGCGTGACCAACAGCACACCCGCTGCGGTGACCAGCTCCATGTTCGATATCGAACGCGTGGAAGTGCTGCGCGGTCCGCAGGGTACGCTGTATGGGTCGAGCGCCGAGGGCGGTGTCGTCAACATCGTGCTGGCCGATCCGAAGCAGGACTTCGAAGCGCGGGGCCGCGTCCAGGTCGGCAATTACAGCGCCCGGGAAACCGAGGCGATGCTGAATCTGCCGCTGCTCGATGACGTACTGGCGGTGCGTCTGACAGCTTCCAACAGCAAACGCGATGGCTACATCCGTGGCGTTGGCATCTGGGTCACGCCAGGCACCTGCGCCGAGGCGGTCGCAAACCGGGATAACGACGCCTGCGATGCCAACGGCAACAAGATTCCCTATGCCGCGGACAATTATGGTGCGAACGAGACCACGGTGTACCGCGCCAAGGTCAAGGTGACACCGGCCGACTGGCTGAGCATGGTGGGCACCTACGAGCGGACCAAAATCGACGGCATCGATACGCGACGCGTCGCGCCGGCGGATTTTCTCTCCGGGAACCAGTTCTACTCGAATCTGGTTACGCCGTATCCGACTTCCGACGGGCATCGCGAGTATTTCAATACGAACTTCAAGGAATCCTACAAGCTCGACATCAAGGCCGACCTTGGCGAGTTTGCGACCCTGACGCTGCGGCCAGCACGCGCCACAGAAGATCCGACTGCCAGTGCCCCGAGCGCGCCTTCGATCGGATCCACTCAGGACACCCTCGAGGCAACGCTGGCCTCGACGCCCGCGTCGAAACTGATCTGGACGGTGGGCGCATACGTGCGCAAGCTGACGCAGGATGTGCGGCAGAACGGCTCGACGGTCACGGCTGCCGTCGACGATGGCAGGCTGTCGACCTATGGCGAGGGTCGGCCGTTCAAGGAGTGGAATGTTTTCGGACAGAGCACCTATCCACTGACGGACAGCTTCCGGCTCACGGCCGGTGCGCGCTACTCGCATACCAGCACCGAGTTCGACTACCTGCTGTATTCGACCCCGGGCATTGCAGCGAATACCACCGTGGATCTGACGGATGTGACGCCCTACGGCCATTACAGCATCGAGAGCGCCGACAGCAAGCTGACCTGGAAGGTCGGCGCCGAGCTGGATCTGGCGCCGGAATCCCTCGGCTATGTCACCGTCTCCACCGGCTACAAGGCCGGTGGTTATGGCTTCCAGGACTCGGGTGTGGCGGTGTATGCGCCGGACGAGATCGTGCTCGAGAAATATAAGGCGGAGGATTCCACGGCGCTGGAAATCGGCAGCAAGAACCGCTTTCTCGGCAATACGCTGCAGGTCAACGGCGATGTGTACTACAACATCTGGCAAAACATGCAGCTGAAGAACTCTTCTGCCTGCTCGGTGGCCTTCCCGAACTGCGATGGCACCGTGATGAGCGAGACCACGCAATCGATACAGAACGCCGATCGCAGCATCCAGTATGGCCTGGAGATCGACACGACCTGGCTGGCAACCCCGAACGATCGGATCGGTGGCAACGTGTCTTTCATGCACGGCACCTACGGCGCCGTGCTGGTCCGTGGCTTTGGCGGTGCGGCCTACCAGTTGGACGGGCACACCATGTCGAACAGCCCGTCGGTGTCCGGTTCGGTGTCCTACTCGCATGTCTTCTCGCTGCGCAACGGTGCAACCCTGACAGCAAAGCTCAGCGAGCAGTTCTCCGCGCGGTATTTCAACACCCAGGAGTACTGGATCGCCGGTTCGGAAGTGCCGGGCTACGGCAAGACCGACTTCTCCGCGACGTTGGCCAAGGACAGCTGGACGCTGAATGCATTCGTGCGCAACGCGTTCAACTCGATCCAGAACCAGTTTGGTCATCCGCAGGGCTACTCGCCGTCGGAGCCGCGCATCCTGGGTGCCGGTATCGCCGTGTCGCTGTGAGGAAGGCTATGTAAAGCCGTGCCTACGCACCTGCCGCTCATGTCGGCAGGTGCGTAGGCGGGCAGTGACGATTTCAGTCCGCGTCGCTGCGTTTCCAGTAGATCAGTTGCAGCTGCTGTGCGCCGGTGGTCACGACCGTGACCAGGCGCCAGCCGCATTCGAGGCGCACGCGCGCGCCCCGGCCGGCACTGCCCTCGCTGCGGGCCGTGTAATGAGAGGCCACGCGTGCGCCAGCGCTTTGCCGCGCCTCGATCGCATCCACCATCACCCATTGCAGCGTGGCGCTGCAGTGCGCGCCAGCGCTGGCCACGCAATCCGCCTCGCCCACGCCGGCAGTCGTGACGTCCGGTTGTGCCAGCAACTGCGCGGCCAGCAGGGCCAGGCCGTTTTCGGCCGCGCGCAGCGCATGGGTGCGCGCCTGCTCCTGGGCCGCAGCCGTGAGTTCGAAGGCGGCGGATTGCATGGCGCCGACCGCGAGTACCGCCAGAAGGCCGGCGAGGATCAGCGTGATCACCAGGATGGTGCCGCGTTCAGTTTGCATTGCGCAGCCACACTGTGCGTGACCAGGTGGCGCGCTGGGGTGTGGCGCTGACGGCGTCCTGGGCACGCGCGATCAAAGTGACGCGCACCGCGCGCACTGGATCCGCCGCCGCGGGTCGTCGTGCCCCCACCCAACCACCGCCGAGCAGCAGCTCCACCTGCAGATCCTCGATGCCGGGCATCAGCTCGGTGTCGATGAAGGTGCTCTGGCCTGCGACGCTGCTCAGCGTCTTCACGCGCAGCGCGGGCAATCCGCTCTGACCATCGGAATCCCGGGCGATGTAGTAGATGCGTGTGAGCAGATCATGCAGTTCCAGTAGTCCCGATTGCACTGTGATGCCTGTTGGTAGTACCCCATCAGCCAGCAGGAAGCGCTGCTGCGGATCGATGCGATCGACCAGTAACTGGATATCGCCGGCGCTGACAGGGCTGCTGCCCGTGTTGGCACGCCGGAGGGTGAGCGTGTCAGCGCCAGCAACGCTGCCGCCGCCGCGGGCAGCGCAGCTCGCGGTGGCGCCGCTGCCCAGCGCGAAGATGCCGTCGCTGGCCTGCACCGGCACAGCCAGGTCGATGGCGTAGTTGGCCCCGCAGGCGTGCGCGGCTGCGCCGAGCTCGGCGATGGCGCCGGCATACTGGCTCAGCTGTGCGGTGGGCAGGGCGCTGGCCGTGTCGCCAGCACTGATGAAGCGGAAGTCGCCGCCACTGCGCGTCAGTCCGTAGAAGCCGGCCATCTGCAGGTCGGCTTCGATGAAGGCCAGTGCGGCGCGCGCCTGATCCATCAGCTGCGCGCGCTGCTCGCGCAGGCGCAGCGCTTCGCGTCCCTGTGACCAGAAGGAGAGCGTGGCTGCCAGCAGCCCCAGGCTGATGGCCAAGGCGCACAGCAGCTCAGTCAGCGTGAAGCCAGAGCCCAGGTTCGGGAAGGCGCGCCGCCTCAGGGGCTGGAGGTCGGTGCCAGCCACAGCAGTTCTTCATAGTGCGCAGTGGTTGCATCGTTTTCCGGCCAATGCAGCGCCAGTTGTATGCGGCTTGCGCCATTGGCGACGTCGTCGATACGGATGCCGATGCCCTGCTGTTCGGATGGGCCAGGCCACTGCGCCGCCAATTGCAGCAGCCACCCCCGTACCTGAGTGCGCGCCAGGGCGCTGGCATCGCAACTCGCGGTGTTGGCGCAGGGCTCAGCGACAGGGATTGGATCGGAGCTGGCGCGCGCATACGCGGCGCGGCCGCCTGCATTCGCGGCCATGGATTCGGCGATCTGGCTGCCCAGCAGTGCCGCGCGTTGTTCGCGCTCTGCGCGGCCCTGCGCCACCAGAGCCTGTTGCAGCAGCAGCGCCATGCCCAGCGCGGCGATGGCGCTGACGCCCAGCGCCACCAGCGTTTCGATCAGCGTAAAACCCTCGTTGAGGCGTCGCATGCATACAGGCTGCGCTACAGCAAAGTAGTCGCCCAGCGATGAATCGGGTGTGATCCCCCTGATTGATACGACCATCCCTGCATACGATGCAGCCTGCGGCTCACCGTGGCGTGGCAGGCGCCGGCTACCTGACAGGGTCTACCTGACGGGAAGTTTGACGTCCTCGAACAGTTTCGCGGTGCTTTCGTAATCGGTCTGCTCGCTGGCCCGATCCACGCGCCGGCGATCCAGATGCGGCGCCAGCAGCTGCAGGAAGTCGTACATGTAGCGGCGTAGCAGCGTGCCGCGCCGGTAGCCCACCCAGGTGGTGTGGCGCGGGAACAGATGCGCCGCGTCGATGGCCACCAGATCGTCATCCGCCTCCGGGTCGATGGCCATATGCGCCACGATGCCCACGCCCAGCCCAAGGCGTACGTAGGTCTTGATCACATCCGCGTCGCGCGCCGTCAGTGCCACGTTCGGCTCCAGTCCCGACGCCGCAAAGATCTCGTTCAGCGAGGAGGGGCCATTGAAGCTGAAGGTGTACGTGATGATGGGGTGGTCGGCCAGCTGGCGCAGTGTAGGAGCGCATTCTCCGGCCATGGGGTGGTTGCGCGGCACGACCAGCGTGCGGTGCCAGTGATAGGCCGGCAGGATGGTGGCATCGCGGAACAGGGCTTCCGAGCCCGTTGCGATGGCGAAGTCGATCTGGTCCGCCTCCAGCATGGTGGCGATCTGTTCCGAGGTGCCCTGGTGCAGATGCAGTCGCACATCGGGATAGCGGCTGCGGAAATTCTGGATGACCGGCGGCAGCACGTAGCGCGCCTGCGTATGCGTGGTGCCGATGGCCAGCGTGCCGCCATTCTCGTTGCGCAGATCCTCCGACAGGCGCCGGATGGAGCGGATCTCCTGCAGGATGCGCTGCGAGCGCTTGAACACCTGTTCGCCGGCCGGCGTGATCTGCGTCAGCGCGCGTCCCTGGCGCATGAACAGGCGAAAACCCAGTTCTTCCTCCATCAGGCGCAGCTGTTTGCTGATGCCCGGTTGAGAAGTGTGGACGCGGTCGGCGGCGGAGGTGATGTTCAGGTCGCTCTCGACGACGGCGACCAGGTAACGGAGCTGATGCAATTTCATGACGAGGCCAGCATGGCATGCACCCGGTGACAACCGGCATTGCGCGGCGGTATCAAACGGGTGACGCATCAGACCGGAATGTTGCCGTTTCTCGACCGCTGCTGTGACCGGCAGTTCCTAGACTCCCAGGCAGGCAGTCAGACAATGGAAGTACGCGATGGGCAGCACGGTGCGCAGAGACTACCGGATGATGGGGATTGTGGCGGCGGCGCAGGACACCCTGAGCATTGCCAGCACTCCGGTTGGATTCATCGAGGTCGCCGGCAGCGTCCATCTTCAGGAGCAATCTCTGGGCGTGGGGTATAACCATCAGTTCTAAGGGTATCGCGAGGTGACATTTTCGTGGCCGCACATGTTCTAGTCGCTTCCACGCTGGGCGGTATGCTGATCGGCAGTGCTGCGGCGCTTCTGATGTTGTGGAACGGGCAGATCGCAGGAATCAGCGGCATCGTGGATCGGGTGCTGCACGGCGCCTTCGGGGCGCAGGCCTGGCGCCTCGCCTTCCTGGTGGGGCTGGTACTGCCCTCGGCCTGGCTGGCGTGGCAGGGCCGGAACGCCGTGCAGGTGGCGGGCAGCTGGCCGTTGCTGGTGATCGCGGGGCTGCTGGTCGGGTTCGGGACGCGGCTGGGCGGCGGTTGCACCAGCGGTCACGGAGTCTGCGGTCTGTCGGCGGGTTCGCGCCGCTCACTGCTGGCCACGCTGGTGTTCATGGCAACGGCCGTGGTGACCGTCTGGCTGGTGCGTCACGCAGGTGCGTCGTGAACGCGCTGGTGGCGTTGTTGGCAGGGCTGCTGTTCGGGGCCGGTCTGCTGATCTCCGGCATGAGCGATCCGCAGCGGGTGCTCGGCTTTCTGGATGTCGCGGGCCGCTGGAATCCGGCGCTGGCGTTCACCATGGGTGGCGCGATTGCCGTGGCGGCGCCGGCGTACTGGCTGGCGCGCCGGCGTGGGCGGGCGGCATGCGGTGAACCTTTGCCGCCGCCGGCGGGCGGGCGACTGAATGTATCGCTGTGGCTGGGCAGCGCGCTGTTCGGGATGGGTTGGGGACTGGCGGGCATCTGCCCGGGACCGGCGCTGCTGCTGATCTTCAGTGGCGGCAAGCCGGCGTGGGTGTTCGCGGTGGCGCTGGCTGCCGGCATGTACCTGCAGGGTGTGCGCAAACGGATTCTTTGACTTCTTAAAGACAACTTCTGGAGTGAATGATGGCGGAGACCGTGGGACCTCAGACAGCATTGGGCGATGTGGCCGCAAGGCAATTGGCCAATGCCACCAAGACCGTTCCCCAGATGGGAACCATCACGCCGCGGTGGCTGACGCAACTGCTGCAGTGGGTACCGGTGGAGGCGGGCATCTATCGTCTCAACCGCGTCAAGGAAGGCTCCACCATCAGTGTGGATTGCTCGGATCGCGATGAGCGCGTGCTGCCGCAGACCTTCGTCGACTACGAGGAGAATCCGCGCGAGTACATGCTCAGCGCCGTCAACACGGTGCTGGACATTCATACCCGCGTGTCGGATCTGTACAGCAATCCGTACAACCAGATCTCCGAGCAGCTGCGCCTGACCATCGAGACGGTGAAGGAGCGGCAGGAGAGCGAGCTGCTGAACAACCGCGAATACGGCTTGCTGCACAACATCGCCAAGTCGCAGCGCGTGAAGACCCGCAAGGGCGCGCCGACGCCCGATGATCTGGATGAGCTGATCTCGCGTGTCTGGAAGGAGCCCGGTTTCTTCCTGGCGCATCCGCGCGCCATCGCCGCGTTTGGTCGTGAGTGCACTCGTCGTGGCGTGCCGCCACCGACGGTGACACTGTTCGGTACGCCGTTCCTGACCTGGCGTGGCCTGCCGCTGATTCCCACCGACAAGCTGAACATCACCGGCGGCAAGAGCCAGATCGTGCTGTTGCGTACGGGTGAGCGCAGTCAGGGTGTGGTGGGGTTGTACCAGCCCAATCTGCCCGGTGAGCAGAGCCCTGGACTGTCGGTGCGCTTCATGGGCATCGACCACAAGGCCATCGCTTCCTACCTGGTGTCGCTGTACTGCTCGCTGGTGGTACTGACCGACGATGCCGTGGCGGTGCTCGAGGACGTGCAGATCGACAAGTACCATGAGTACAGTTGAGTGGCCGCGCGGCGTGCTGCCGCTGGCTACCACCGCGGCGCCGGGCATCATCGATCTGCCCGGCGCGGCCGAGTTGGTCGCCTTCTATGCGCCGGAGCGCTGGCTGCGACCGGCGCCGGGATCCAGTACGCTGGTCACGGTGCCCCCAGGGTTTCAGGGATTCGACGCTGCTTCCGGTGCCGGTTTCGATGCCGGACTGGTGCGTCGCGACTTTCCCATCCTGCAGGAACGCGTCAATGGTCGGCCGCTGGTGTGGCTGGACAATGCCGCGACGACGCAGAAGCCGCAGAGTGTCATCGAGCGCCTGGCGCATTTCTATCGCCATGAGAACTCCAACATCCACCGTGCCGCGCACGAGCTGGCGGCGCGCGCCACCGATGCCTATGAAGGTGCACGCGAGAAAGTGCGCGCCTTCCTGGGTGCGGCTTCCGTGGATGAGATCGTGTTCGTGCGTGGCGCCAGCGAGGCCATCAACCTGGTGGCGCAGAGCTGGGGGCGTGCCAACATCGGGCGCGACGACGAGATCATTGTCAGCGCGCTTGAGCATCACGCCAACATCGTGCCCTGGCAGCTGCTGGCCGCTGAAAAGGGCGCGAAGCTGCGGGTCATTCCCGTGGACGATAGTGGTCAGGTCCTGCTCGACGAATACGCGAAACTGCTCGGCCCACGTACCCGCCTGGTGTCCGTGACGCAGGTGTCGAATGCGCTGGGCACGGTCACGCCGGCCGCGCAGATTGCCACGATGGCCAAAGCCGCCGGCGCCCGCGTGCTGATCGACGGCGCCCAGGCGGTCTCGCATCTGCCCGTGAATGTGCAGCAGCTGGGCTGCGACTGGTATGTGTTCTCCGGCCACAAGGTGTTCGGACCGACCGGCATCGGTGTGCTGTACGGTCGCAAGGAGCTGCTGGATGCCATGCCGCCCTGGCAGGGCGGCGGCAACATGATCCGCGACGTGACCTTCGAACACACCGAATACCATGCCGCGCCGGCGCGCTTCGAGGCCGGCACCGGCAATATCGCCGATGCCGTGGGCCTGGGCGCCGCGATCGACTATGTCAGCGCTCTGGGCATGGCGCGGATCGAGCAGTACGAACATGCCTTGCTGGATTACGCCACCCGCTTGCTTCGGGAGATTCCGGGCCTGCGCCTGATCGGCACGGCGCCGGGCAAGGCCGGCGTGCTCTCCTTCGTGCTCGATGGCTTCGAGACCACGCAGATCGGCGCGGCGCTGAACAAGGAAGGCATCGCCGTGCGTTCGGGTCATCACTGTGCGCAACCCATTCTGCGGCGCTTTGGTCTGGAGGCCACGGTGCGTGCCTCGTTGGCCTTCTACAACACGTGCGCGGATATCGATGCGCTGGTCAATGTGCTGCGTCGGCTGGTAGCCAGCCGCTCCACGCTGGCGTTGGGCGGGCGATAAAGAAACAGCGGCGCAGCCTTTGAGGGCTGCGCCGCTGGACAGGTTCAAAATTGTGATCCGGGTGCCCGATTTTAACCGGGTTGTCATGATGATGCGACCGCGGATGTCACACGGACGGCCTACACTGCCCTCCATGGACACTGAAGCAGTCTCCACTCCTGGTTGGGCACAATGGCAGAACGCCGTCGTTGCGGTCATCCGCACCCAGTTCAACGGCCTGTTCGCCTCCGTGGGTCTCGATGACATCGACTGGCCGTCGTGGCGCTGGCTGTTCGACGAAGGGCGCAGCCCCGCGGCAGCGGTCAGCGACGCCTTCATGATCGATCTTTAGACCCAGCGGTCAGATCCCCATAGCGACAACTTCGTTCTGCTGCCGGCGCTTGATCGTTATCGTGCGCTTCAGGTTCCCCGGCGCCGCCGCCCCCCGTTCGATATTCAAGGCGACTCCCCCCTCAAGCCTTATGCGCTTTGGGCGGTCGCCGCCGGGGAACCACCAGAATTCCTGGCGGTGAGCCAGAGTCCTTTGTGTGCCTTCATGTGTGGTCTGGACGATGTGGTCTATCCAGCAGCTCTGCCAGCAACTGTACGATTCCTCTTTCGGCACCGCTCTGCGCGAATCGGATTCGATGTTCTCCATCGTGGAGAGCGTGCATGTGCTGGCCATTACCCTGGTGGCGGGCACCGTCGCCATCGTTGATCTGCGCATCCTGGGCGCCCTGCTGAAAGGCGAAGGTCTGCTCGAGCTGGCACCGGGCATTCTGCGCACCACCTGGCTGGGTTTTGTGGTGATGCTGGCAAGTGGCATCGCGCTGTTCTGGGCCGAGGCCCTGCCGCTGTATGGCAATCCGGCATTCCGCGTGAAATTGCTGTTGCTGTTGCTGCTGGGGATCAATCAGCTGTGGTTTCACTGCACCAGTTTTCGCACCGTGGCGCATTGGGGAACGCAGCGTCCGGCGCCGCAATCTGCGCGTCTGGCAGCAGTGCTGTCGCTGCTGGGATGGGCTGGCGTGATCGTCTGCGGCCGCGCCATTGCTTATCTTTGAGAACAGCATGAGCGCATCGCTGCTGACGGTATTCGAATGGTGGGGCGCCACGCCCTTGGGCATCTGGATGCACCACTCGCGTTGGGCCTTCGCCGCCATCGAGACCTTGCATCTGCTGGGAATCGCTGCTTTGGGTGGCGCCGTGATCGTCGTGGAGTTGCGCGCGCTGGACTTGCTGAAAGTGCGCGCGGCTCCTCATCTGTTCGCGCGGCAGCTGGCGCCGTGGTTGTTCGGCAATCTGCTGCTGCTGTCCACGGGTCTGCTGCTCGTGGCGGCTGCGCCGCTGAAGTACTACTACAATGCCGCTTTCGCCGCCAAGCTGATCTTTCTGTTGCTGGCGACTCTTTCCTATCCGCTGTTGCACAGGCCCGGTCTTGATCAAGCGGGTCGCCGTGCGCGTTACGGCGGCGCGCTGCTTTCTCTGTTGCTGTGGGCATCGATTGGCGTTGCCGGGCGCGCGATCGGATTGCTGTAACGCCGCGCGCGACATGCGCATCATAACGCCGGCGCAGGTAGCCACATCCAACCGGTATTAGACGCTGCAGACACCGAACTCCATAGTCGATGCAATTCGCACGACTCACTGGAGATCATGATGAGGAACGAGTTGATTGCTGCTGCGGTTGGATCGATTCTGGCTGCAGTCCCTGCCATGGCGGCGGACGCGGTGCGCAACGATACGGCACCGTCGGAGATCGAGCAGAGTCTGGAGACGCTGATCGTCACGGGTACGCGTCAGGTGGGAATCCGTGCCGAAGACAGCGCCGCGCCGATCCAGGTGCTGGATGCCGAGACGCTTTCGCATGTGGGTCAGCCAAATCTGATCCAGGCGCTGACTCAGCAATTGCCCTCGTTCAACGCCGAGAATTTTGGCGGCGACGCTTCCAACCTGACGCTGACCGCGCGTCTGCGCGGCCTGAACCCCAATCACACGCTGGTGCTGGTGAACGGCAAGCGCCGCCACACCACGGCCAACTTCCATGTGGCCAGCGGCGGGGCGCAGGGCGCCGCTTCCGCCGATCTGGATCTGATTCCGGTGTCTGCCATCGATCACATCGAAGTGCTGCAGGATGGCGCGGCAGCCCAGTACGGCACGGACGCCATCGCCGGCGTCATCAACATCATCCTGAAGAACAACAGCTCGGGCGGCGTGGCCTCTGCCACCGCCGGCCAGTACTACCAGGGCGACGGCGACACTTCCGGCTATTCCGTCAATGCCGGTTTCGAGCCGGTGCAGGACGGCTACTTCAATGTCACCGCGGAGTCGCGCTATCACGCCTTCAGCGATCGCGGTGACTACGATCATCGCGTCGTGCCGGGCAGCGTGCTGACCAGCAGCGCCTATGACTCTTCCTGGAACTTCATTCCAGGCTATCCGTATCTGAACCCCATTGCCGGCGACGCCAACTATGACACCAAGACGGTGTTCTACAACTCCGGTGTGAAGTTTGGTGACAGCACCGAGTTGTACAGTTTCGGCAGTTATGGACACAAGGACGGCGAGAGCAACGAGAACTACCGTCTGCCGAACAAGCTGGCGGCGGTCTACCCGCAGGGCTTCGTGCCGCGTATTACGCTGCTCGAGGACGATTATGCCGGGACGCTGGGTCTGAAGAGTGCGGTGGGGGCCTGGAACTGGGATCTGTCCAGCACCTTCGGCCAGGACAAGGACGTTATCGGCGTGATCCATTCGGCCAACACCTCGCTGTATGCCGACGAGGGCTACACCCCCACCAGTTTCCACAACGGCGATTTCATCAGCGGCCAGTGGACCAACAATCTGGATGTCAGTCGCGAGCTCGATGTCGGTGCCAAGCCGCTGACGCTGGCGCTCGGCGCGGAGCAACGCCATGAAACCTACGAGATCGTGGCTGGTGACGCCGCTTCGCGCTATGGATCGGGCTCGCAGTCCTACCCGGGCTTTTCGCTGACAGATGCTGGTTCACATTCGCGCAACAACGTGGGCGCCTATGTGGACGTGGCGTTCTACCCGGCGGAGAAGCTGAACGTCGACCTGGCGGCGCGCGCCGAGCACTACAGCGACTTCGGCGGCACGGCCAGCGGCAAGCTGACCACGCGCTACGACTTCTCTGACGCCTTCGCATTGCGCGGAACACTGAGCAACGGCTTCCGCGCACCCACGCTGGGCGAGGAGTATTACTCGGCCACCGGCGTGTCGCCGACCTCCGCCGTGGTGCAGCTGCCGGCCAATTCCGCGGCCGCGAAACTGCTCGGCATCGACAACCTGAAGCCCGAGAAGTCCACCAATGTCAGTGTGGGCCTGGTGCTGAAACCAGTCGCCGATCTGAGCCTGGCGCTGGACGCCTACCTGATCGATATCAAGGATCGCATCGTCGGCAGCGAGTTCATCTATGGCCAGTATGGCGCCACCACGGTGTCGCAGCTGGTGCTGGATGCCATCACCGCCAATGGCAACACGCTGGAATCCGGCATCACCTACGCGGGTGTCTCCACCTTCGTGAACGGCGCCGATACCCGCACCCGCGGCGTGGATCTGACCGCCAGTTACCCGACCGACTTCGGTGCCGCGGGGCATGTCGACTGGTCGCTGAGCGCCAACTACAACTCCACCAAGGTGACGCACTTCATCGATACGCCTGCGGTGCTGCTGGCCAGCACGGCTGCAGGCTACGAGAGCTACGTGCAGTTGTTCAATCGGGGCGATCGCTCCAACCTGGAAACGGCCTCGCCGAAGTACAAAGCGGTGCTGGGGGCGCTGTACACGTTGGGACGCTTCTCGGCCAATGTGCGCGCCAAGTTCTACGGCGAAGCCTCGCAGTGGGCCCAGACCAATGGGATCTGGTACCACAATGTGGTGGATCCGGCCGTGATCACCGATCTGGATCTGGGGCTGGAAGTGACCCGCGCGCTGAAGGTGACGCTGGGCGCCAGCAATCTCTTCAACCAGTATCCGAACGAACTCAGCGCGGCGGCGCGTGGTTTGTATACCAGCGGATCCAACGGCGTAAGCAAGTACCCGACGTTCTCGCCCTATGGTTTCAACGGCGGCTACTACTACGGCCGCGTCAGCTACTCGTTCTGAGCTCGGCAGGAGGCTGTACATGAAATTGCGCATGAAATTGCCGGCGGCGCTGCTGCTGTTCGTGGGGTTGGGTGGTGTGACTGCAGCACAGGCACACCACTCCTTTTCCGCCGAGTTCGACGGCGACAAGCCGGTGCGGCTGGTGGGCAAGATCAGCAAGATCGAGTGGACCAATCCGCATTCCTATTTCTATGTGGATGTCACCAACTCGCGCGGCGAGACCGCCACGTGGGCCTGCGAGGCCAGCAACCCCGGCGCGCTGTCGCGCCGGGGCTGGAAGCGCGGCGACATCAAGCTGGGCGACACGCTGGTGGTCGATGGCTATCTCGCCAAGGACGGCTCGCGCCTCATCGACGCGCGGCGCGTGAAGCTGCCGGATGGGCGTGTGGTGTTCGGTGGCTCGCAGGGTGATGGCGGACCGGGCGATGCGCCGGGCAAGGCGGCGCAATGAGGGGGTATGGACTCGCGTTGGTGCTGATGGGCTGGGCGACGCTGCATGGCTCGATCAGCGTGGCGGCGGACAGGACCGCGAGCAAGGCTGCGAACGCCAAGACCGAGGACGCCGAGCTCAATCTGCTGTTCGGCCAGGAACCCACCGGACCCGCGCGGCCCGCGCCGCGCACGGCTGACGGGCATCCCGATCTCAGTGGCTACTGGAAGGGCACCAGGGCCACCAGGCCCGTGGGCAACATCGGCAAGGATCTGCCCTGGTTCAAGCTGCCGCTGACGCCGGCGGGGCAAGCGGCGCTGAAGCATAACCTGACCGCGACCATCGATCCCGAGTCGCTGTGCATCATCGGCGGTATTCCCCGCCACAGCGCCAGCGCGCTGCCCTTCGAGATCGTGCAGAACGCCAATCGGGTGCTGTTCCTCTACATGTACACCTACTTCCGCGAGATTCCCGTGGATGGCCGCAGGCATCATGAGGATCCGGACCCCACCTTCTTCGGCGACAAGATCGGCAAGTGGGAAGGGGACAGCTTCGTGATCGACACGGTGGGTATCAAGGGCGATCGCATCTGGATCGATGAGAACGGCAATCCGCAGAGCGACGCCATGCATGTGGTGGAGCGCTGGACGCGGCCGGACTACGAGCATGTGCACCTGGAGCTGACGGTCGACGATCCGAAGTACTACACCCGGCCGTTCAACTACCAGCGCACCTGGGTGCTGGGTCAGCCGGGCGAGATCCTGCAGGAATATGCCTGCAGCGAGAACAACATCGACCGTGAGCATCTGGGCTTCGGTCCTGGCACCATCCTGCCCGACGGCACGCGCGACAACTTCAACAAGCCGCTGCCCGACGAGCCGCCTGGGCCGGAGTTCTACGAGCAGCAGAAGCGCCAGCAGGAGCAGAAGCTGAAGGTGTCGCAGAACGAAGGCGCGCGTATCTTCGGTTTCCAGGGGCCCTGATCGTCAGGGTCTGATTGGGCGGGCACACGGCGCAGGCTTGCCGCCGTGTGCGCCGTTACGCCACGATGCTCCGCCCCCACTGTCGCAGCGAGGTTGGATGATGCGTCCCCATTCCCTGTTCGCCTGGGTCTGTGGCCTGTGCCTGACAGGTGCTGCGATGGCTGCTGATGCAGACCCGAATGGCATGGCCTGAGCCCACTGGGCAAGCAGCTGGTGGCCGAGGCCAACCGGCTGGGCATCGTGCTCGATGCCTCGCATGCGTCGGATGACGTGCTCGATCAGCTCATCGAATTGTCGAAGTCCCCCATCCTGCTGTCACACTCCGGCTGCAAGGCGCTCTTCGATCATCCGCGCAATGTCGACGACGCGCGGCTGCGCAAGCTGGCCGCCAGCGGTGGTGTCATCCAGATCAATTCGCTGGGCGCCTATTTGAAGGCCCTGCCGGTGAGTGCGGAGCGCAAGCTGGCGCTGGCGCAGCTCGAGCAGGAATACGGTGATGCCGAAGCGCTGACGCCTGAGCGCGCCGCGGCCTATCGCAAGGCGCGCAATGAACTCAATCACCGCTATCCGCCGGTGCGCGCCACTTTCGACGATTACATGCGCCACCTGCTGCATGCGCTGGAAGTGGCCGGGCCTGAGCATGTGGGCATCGGTGCCGACTGGGATGGCGGCGGTGGTGTCGAGGGTCTCGACGATGTGTCGCAGTTGCCGAAGATCACGGCGCGGCTGCTGCAGGCGGGCTACACGCGCGCGCAGATCGCCGACATCTGGAGCGGCAATGTGCTGCGGGTGATGCGGCAGGCGGAGGCGCAGCGCAGCGCGCGCTGATGGTCACGGGCGCAAGCACTTAGAAGGCGTTGATCAGCAGGCCGTCGCTCAGATCGTGCAGCTCAGCGCCTTGCCCGAGGCGCCGCTGCGGCTGGTGCGCGGCCGGCCGCTCTGGCTGACGATGACGGCACGCGGCGCCGCCCGGGCGGGAACGGCGCACAGCGTCAGCGTGGCGGTGGTGCCGGCCCGAGCGGCCGGCCAGTAACTCAGTGCCAGCCGGGTACCGGAGAGCTGTACATCGTCCGGCAGCGATTGCTGCGCCAGCAGCTCGTCGGCCGCGTCGCGCTGGATGGGTGAGCCAGTCTGCGCATCCACGAACACCAGCCAGCCATGCGCGATGCCGGCCTGCGTGAGGCAGCGGCTGCCATCCGCGCTCTGGCATAGCACCACCGTGACCCCGCGGGTGAGCGCCTGCAGTCGGGCGTATTGCAGCGCGCCCAGCAGCGCATTGCTGGCGCGGCTCAGGCGCAGATCGGCCGCCAGGGCGCCGAAGGAGGGAGTGGCCAGGGCGGCGCACAGTGCCGCGATGCTCAGCGCCGTCAGCAATTCCAGCAGCGTGTGGCCCCGTGCAAGTGTCCGCATGATCGCAGCATAGTTGAGCCGGAAATGGCACCGCAGCGGCTGAAAATAGGGTAAATGCCGCCATACGGCGCGACCGCGGATTGCGCCGCAATCGGGCCGGTTTCGTGGTTGCCGAAGCGTTGATTGCCTAGCCGGGCGGGCTTTGCTTAGAATGCGCGCCCACTCCGCAGCCGGAGTAGCTCAGTTGGTAGAGCGGCGCATTCGTAATGCGTAGGTCGTAGGTTCGATTCCTATCTCCGGCACCAGTTCCCCATCCGTTACCGTCCGCTAGAGTCCGAAAAATCCCTAGAATTCAGGGGTTTCCGAGGCCGTAGCGTCCGCTGCCGTCCGAGGCCGTCCGTTGACATCGTGCGCAAAGTGGGGGTAGAAAACAAGCCTGTTACCCCCAAAAGACGATGGGATTCCAGGCGCTACCCCCAAGATGCTCACCGAAGTCGCGTTGCGGGCCGCCAAGCCTCGCGAGAAGGCCTACAAGCTGTTTGATGGGAAAGGGCTGTACCTGCTGGTGTCGCCCAACGGTTCTCGTGGCTGGCGGGTGAAATACCGGTTCGCCGGGCGCGAAAAGCTGCTCAGCCTGGGGACGTACCCGGAGGTGAGCCTCAAGGAGGCGCGGGCCCGCCTGGATACCGAGCGGCGCCTGCTGCGCGACAGAGTCGATCCCGCGGAAAAGCGGCGGGCAGATCGTTTCGCCGCATTGGCGGCGGCGGACAACACCCTTGCAGCGCTCACCGCCGAGTGGATTGCCAAGAACCGCGCCGAGTGGTCGGAGACCTATACGGCCAAGATTCAGTGGCTGCTCGACGATCTGGTGCTGCCCTGGCTCGGCAAGCGGCCAGTCAAAGACCTTCTGGCTCCGGAGATCCTGAGCGTCCTGCGGCGGATCGAAGAGCGCGGCGCCATTGAGACGGCGCATCGCGCCCAGCAGACCCTGAGTCGTGTCCTGCGCTATGGGGTCGCGACGCTGCGCTGTGAGCGTGATTGCGCGGCCGATCTGCGAGGGGCACTGGCCACGAAGAAGGTGGTGCACCACGCTTCGATCACGGAGCCTACGCAGATCGGTGAGCTACTGCGTGCGATTGATGCGTTTGAGGGCTCGTTCGTCGTGCGCCAGGCGCTGCGCCTGCTGCCGTTGGTGTTTGTGCGCCCTGGTGAATTGCGCGGCGCGCGCTGGGCGGAGATGGACCTGGACGCCGAACGTCCCGAATGGCGCATTCCCGCAGAGCGCATGAAGATGGGCGTGCTGCACATCGTGCCCCTGTCGAGCCAGGCAGTGGCAGTGCTGAAGGAGATTCAGCCACTCTCCGGCGCCGGGGAGCTGGTTTTCCCTGGTGAGCGCTCACGCCTGCGGCCGCTGAGCGAGAACACTCTCAATGCTGCGCTTCGCCGGCTCGGTTATACGAAAGAGCAGATGACAGCTCATGGTTTTCGCTCGATGGCTAGCACGCTACTCAACGAGCAGGGCTGGCACAGGGACGCTATTGAGCGCCAGCTCGCGCATGGTGAGCGCGACACGGTGAGGGCCGCATACAACCGGGCACTGCACCTGCCTGAGCGACGTAAGATGATGCAGGCGTGGGGGGATTACCTCGACAACCTGAAGGCTAGGGGGCAAGCGGGATGACGACGAAAACGCGAAAAAGATCGCGTCGGCCGCAACCAGAAAACTGGGCGGCGCTCTTGGGCTATGCAAGAGCGCTCGAAAAGTTTGCGGATGCTTCTCCACCCCTAGGGAGGGGGCACCCTGATTCCTGGCGATCCTTTCCAGGTGCAGGAGTCTCGCATCGCCAGATCGCCAACGCGCTGGAGCGAGTCGCCTTTGGCGAAGACGCTCGATATGTGTTCGGTCAATTTGGAAGCGGGGGCAGGCCGGATCTGGGTTGGTTTCACAGCACGCTGGCAATGAGATATTGGGGCGAAAGACTAAAGCGCGTGGGCAACAAAGTGGCAGCAGAGACGGTGGAGAATGATTACAAGAAATCCCACTTGAGCCGAGGCATGCCGGCCCCGCCTTCGGCCGAGTCGATTGCTCGCATTGCGCGAAAACATCAAGATGCCTGCCTGGACATGCTCTCTGATGGTGATCCCGATGGCGTCGCTTGGCTACGCGAACAACTTGCAAAGCATTCGCGGCGAGGCAGTTGGGGGAGCTGAGCGGACAAAACCACCCTCCTTTTGTCCGCGATTCCAGCGCATGAGTTGATTGCTTAGCCTCTCTCTGTCTTCCGAGACCGCCGCACAAGTCGCTGTGCGACGAACGAGAGAGAGGCGACTATGCCCACTGAGACGAATGCCCCACCGCGCATCCTGCGGCTTCCGGCTGTTGAAGAGCGCACCGGCCTGAAGCGCGATTCCATCTACAGAAAGGCCCGCCTTGGCGAGTTCCCGGCGCCTGTGAAGCTCGGCGCACGCGCGAGTGGCTGGGTCCAAACCGAGATCGACGAATGGGTTGCTGGGCGCATTGCGGCTCGCAGCGCCAAGCGGGCCTGAGCCATGTTGCCTGCGCAAGTGCCTGATGGGCGTAATATCCATTGGTGGTTGTTGACGCCCGATGAGCAGATTGCAGCCACTCTGCGCCTGCTTGATGCGGGCATGTCGGACTACGACGTTGCCGCTGCTACGCGGCTTTCTGTCGAACAGGTGCGCACGGCTGTTGGGCGGCGTGTCGATGCTGCCCGCGGGTTGATCACTTGAGGACTCGGGCACGTGCGAAGGGGCGCCGCGGTGGAGAAGGCTCCGAGCGTTTCGCTTCCATTCCTGATTGGCTGATGCGGCACCCGTCCGTGATGAGCTTGCCTCATGCGGCGTTCCGAGTCCTTGCCATCCTTGCCCAGGGCGCGTGCCCGCCCAGTGTGAGCGGCGGCGGTCGCAATGGTGTGCAGGCACTGACGGACACGCATGCGAAGCTCTATGGGCTCACCAGTCGCGACACGGTTTATACCGCCTTGCACGCGCTCCTTGAGCGGGAGCTGGTTGTCAAAACACGGCAGGGCCATAAGTCAAAGACCCATTTTGCTTTGTACGCCGTGGCTTGGTTGCCCATCACGCACGTTGATGGTCAGCCGCTCGAGGCGCCGCGACCAGCCCCCAAGGGATATGAGCGCTGGTCTGCATCACTCCCGCTGGCCGGGAATGATGCGGCATCGGACAAGAAAAATTTTCCGTCCGGTAGTCGGGAATCATCACTCCCGGTGGCCGGGAATGATCGGCCCGTTTCCCGTCCGGTTATCGGACATGAAGGCCCCGAATCATTCCCGGTGGCCGGGAACACTCTGAGAACTCTCCCCGGATCTGGCGCCGCTGCGGCCCGAGACCGTCAGGGCAATCTCGGGCCGCGCTTGAGCGGCGCTCTCGATCCGACTGACCTCAAAGCTCGTGTGCGTCACCTTTGGGGGGCGTGCCCCCACCTTCAGCCCGCGGATATCGCGCGCTCCCTGCGTCGCCCCGATGACGTTCAGGTGGTGAGCAAACTCATGCAGGAGATCGCCGATGAAGGCCGCGCGTGATTGGTCTCACGAGTTGGGGCGCCTCGATCGCGAGCGTTGGGCTCGCAACCGCTTTGATCGCGACTATCCGTCGTCCGTGCGTCTTGATCTGGTGCGCACGACCGTTTGTGATCTGTTCGCAGGGGTGGCCGCCGAGCTCAGTTGCGAGCAGCTGCCGGCTGTTCAGGCCTTCGCGCATCTGATCCTGATCCGGGAAGCCTGTGGGCTGCAGGGGTTCGGCAATGCGTGATGCCGGGGTGAACTCGTGAATGCCAATCGTGGGCGCATCACGCTGGCTGAGGGGCAGTGGCGCGCTCGGGTGAGCGTTCGCAGGACGGACCCTGTGACGGGTGAGCGTCGCCGCCGCGATCTGCGCCTAGTGCCGGGGCCACTCTCTCGGCTGCGTACCGAAGCGGCCGCGCGCACCGAGCTGGAGAACCGGCTGGCGGCGCTGAACCTGGCTGGCCCTGCGCTGGGGCGTCGCATCCGCTTCGCCGATTACGCCGAGCGCTTCAAGCTGCGGTGTGCGGGCCTTGCGCCCAACAGCGTCGCTCGCTTCAACAGTCAGCTGCGCCGCCACCTCTTGCCGGCCCTGGGCCGCGTCTGGCTCGATGAGCTCGATCAGGCAGCCCTGCAGGCGTTCATTGGGCGTCTCACGTTGGCGGGGCACGCCCCGAGCTCGGTCTGTTCGCTCGGCCGCCTGTTTATCCGCATCGTGAGCGTGGCGCGCTCTGAGGGTTTCGCGACCGCGCCGATGGATGCCCGGCAGCTGCAATGGCCCCGCTCCCAGGAAGCGCCGGCTGACCCGCGGGCGTTCGACCAGGCAGAGATCGATCGGCTGCTGGGGGCGGCTACTGGTTGGCTGAGGGCGCTGCTGGGTTGCCTCGGGCTGGCAGGCCTGCGCGTCGGTGAAGGTCTGGGTCTGGATTGGGCGCACGTTGATTGGGCCGCCGGCCTGCTGCGCATCCGGCAACAGGCGAGTCGCGGCCGGCTGCGGACGCTCAAGAGCCGCACCAGTCGCGCTGACCTGCCGCTGCATCCGCGCCTGAAGGCTCTCCTGCACGAGCTGTGGCAGGCTCAGGCCCAACCCGCTACTGGGCTGCTGTTCGCTCACCACGGCCTTCCTCGCACGGCCGAGGGTGTAGCGCGTCGCCTGCGCCGGTTGCTGGATCAGCTGCAGATCCCGAGCGGTGGGTTCCACGCTTTCCGGCATGGCTTCTGTGTTGCCTGCTGGCGCGCTGGCTTGGCTGCCGAGACGATCCGCCGGCTGATGCGCCATAGCACCCTGACCATGACCCTGCGCTACAGCCACCTGCAGGCGCACGACCTGCGCGCGGGTATCGAACAGCTGGCTCAGCACACGAGCGACGCGGCATGAGTGCGATCGGTGGCAACGGGTGGCAGGCATCCCCTGTTCGCTGCGGGGAAAAGCGCACGAGTTGCGTTCCTAAACCGAGTAAACGAACTGGCGAGCGGGAAGCTCACCGACAGCGCGCCCCTCCCCGGGGGTGGCAAAAAGTCTAGGGCAATCGGTCGATGACCGACGTTTGCTTTGAATTTTGACGTCTCCAAAACCAGCAGTTTTCCCTGCCGTTTTGGAGTGGTTCAAGATCGTTGCCGACATCCGAACCGCTTCACAACAAAGCGGCCTGACACACCCGAATAGTCCCGACCGGAGCCAAAGTCCGCCCACCAAGAGCAGGCAACGAAAGCGAAGCGACTTACGGAAGAGCAGATCATCGAGGTTTCGAAGAAGGCGGAGGCCGGAGTCAAGACGAAGTGAGGTGTACCGCCAACATAGGATTTCTGAGGCAACATTCTGCAACTGGAAGGTCAAGTATGCTGGGATGGCGGTGTCGGAAGCCCGAAGAAGCCTGAGGCGGAAAGCAGTAGGCTCAAGTGCTTACTACCCGATGTCGAGTTGGACAGGGCGGCCCTGAAGAATCCGCTGGGACGAAAGGGTGAGCCTGCAGGCGAAGCGTGATGCGGTGAGCGTTCTGATGAACGAGTGCGACTTCGGAGTGACCCGCGCCTGCGGTTCGGTTAGTAACCTCACGCCGGCACGGTACGCAGCTGGGCTACCGGGGAGAGCCGAAGAACGGGTATCGTTAATCGCGGACTCAAAGTCTCAACAAGACTGAAACGGATGTCAGGTCGTGACAGCTTACTGAAAGCGCTTGTTTTGTTATGACCGACCTGTGCAACTAGGTGCATCGATGTCCGTGGCAACAATGTGCAGAAAGGTTACGATTCTCGGCGGTACAACGGTAAGGAGTTTAGTCGGAAGAGGTAGATATGCTCAGAACGCTTAGCACACGCGAAACACTTAAGTCCCAAAGGATTGGGCTTGGCTGTTGGCTGTTTGGTAAATCCAAGCTTGGAAATTCAGACGCAATAGTGCGAAACGTAGTCGCAGCTGCAATAGCGCGGAACATTCGACTTTTTGACACCGCTGAATCTTATGGATGGGGGATTTCCGAGCGTCGTCTCGCTTCAGCGCTAGAATCTACTCAAGTGCGACCGGATAACGTCTTGATTTGCACTAAATGGTATCCGTTCTGGAGAAAGGCAGCTTCGATTACTTCGACATTCAAGGAGAGAATTTCAGCGTTGGCGCCATACCCAATTGGAATTCACCACGTCCACGCCCCAGCCAGTTTTTCGTCAGTGGAAACTGAAATGGAACATATGCTGAGGCTCTACGACGCAGGCCTAATTGGCGGGATCGGTGTCTCCAATTTCACCGCTAAACAGATGCTTAGGGCCCACTATTACTTGCGCGCTCGAGGCGTCGCGCTGGTCTGCAATCAGGTTGGATTCAGCATTTTCGACCGCGCAATCGAAAAAAATGGAATTCTGGAGACGGCGAAAGCAGAGGAGATTGCAATTGTCGCCCACTCGCCTCTAGGTGGGACCTTGCGGCACCTTCAATCTCCTCGTTCATCTCGACAAATTGCCCTGGCAGGAGCTCTGCAAGGCATCGCACTCAAGCACAACTCTTCAATGTCATCTATAGCACTTGCATGGGTTACCCAATTTCACGAAGCGACTGTCGTTGCGATCCCGGGTGCAAGAAACGAGAGGCAAGTACAAGAAAATACGATGAATATTTCGCTCAGTCTAGAGGAGTTGAGCCAGATAGATCTATTAACGAGAGAGCATAAAGGCGCAAGAACTTCCTGATCCGTTACTACTCTTCCAGTCGACTCGAAAGTTGGCTTCCGATGTGATTCCGAATCATGTCGAAATCGGCTTCTCAGGCATTTCTCGACAGATCTTTCTGGCCTTATTTTCCGCTGATTCTTCAGACCTCGAATATTCCGTATCAAGAGCTTCTTGCGTTCGCCGAACGACAATAGTGGCCACAAGAGCTCGACTATGCTGATCGACCCAGCCTCTGCGAATCTCGCGGAACCAGCTTTCGCATCGTCAAGAGTATCGGAATAGGTGGTAAGCGAAGGCAGATCAGATGCATTCGACTACCTTAATCCCATCCAATAGCCGCTATCCGCTTCACTAGACGCTAGGTAAAGTTGGTCCAGTGCCGTTCGAGGAAGCAGCAAGGCGGGCGTTGGATCGCAGCGGCGAAAAGCGGCGATCGCTCCAAGCGTCGCGCATGTAGCTCAGCGAGTCCTCGTCTCCTTCATCTTTCCTGTCGCTATCCGTGAACCGGCATCAGAAAGCGACCATCCGCGAAGAGACGGTAGCTGGCCCACCGCGGACGGGAAAGCTGGTGTCGCACCTAACGGAGCGCTTGGCGGGGCGTGGGCTTTGAAATCGGAACTGGAATATTGCTAACCCGCGCTGGCGAGTGTCTCGACCATACGTCAGTCCGCCACGACCTCCTTAGCACAATAGCTACCGCCACAGACACTGCCAAATTGACGAGAGTAGTCCGGAATGGGGCCAGCGTGTTCATCCCTATAAATAATTAAGCATTAATATAATTTGGGTAAAAACTGCTAAAACTATGTTGCTTAAAGAATGCAGACAATGATAGAACGGCAAGAAACGGGCCTGTCAGGTCGCAATAGTGGTGGGGCTGTGTGAGGCGAGCCCGGACCACCTTTGGCGGAGTACTGGGGAACTGCTGTTCATCCCTATTGCCGATAAAACCAGTCGCAGCCGTAACTCGGCTGTGTCTGCAAGCGATGCTCACGATTGAAGGAATAAGAAAAGGTAGTTGACAGTGACGCTCATACTAAGGCTCGGCGATAGAATCCGGCACGCGCGGACGTCTGCGCAGCTCAACAGGTCCGAACTTGGTAGGAGAGTGGGCGTCTTGCCGAGTGCGGCCGCGCAGTGGGAGCAGCGTGAGGGAACAACACCGAGCAGCGCCAACCTTATAAAGATAGCGATAGCTACCCAAGTGAACTATGAGTGGCTATCGACCGGCCGAGGCCCGATTAGATCTTCTGTAGTTGCTTCCACAACCGGGGCAGCGGCTACAACTCAAGCCCGGACAGCGTTCGAGGAACGCATGCTACTCGTGGCGAGGGTGATACCCACATCGCAACAAGACGCAATACTCCAGTTTATGGAGGCCATGTTTCTCAGTGCACGCCAGAGAAGATCGCTCCATTCGACAATGAACAGTACGACTGCATAAATGTGGCGTTGACCGACCTAAGTTGTGAAAGCTAGCGTTCAAGTGCGTACGGGCTGTACGTGAACAATCCCAAAAGGGAGGTTATATGAATCTAATCGTCGAAGATCTGGAGCACCCCGTCGGGGTGGCTGGCGCAGGTGTCGCATCAAAAGTCAGTGCGAAGGTTGTCACAAGCGTCATCTCTGCCGTTTCGGAGGTTGTGGTGTCTGCCATTAACAAACCCACAACGCCGCCCACCAGCTGAGCGGTAAGCTCCGCAAGTCGCGGGCGGCGAGTGATGTAAATTGCTCGCCGCTCGTCTAGTACATTCGGCATTTGGAGAGGATTAGAAAATGCCGTTCATTGAGCATCACACTAAAGACAGTCCTGAGCTCGACGAATTCATATCAGAGGTTGAATCGACATTCGATATTCTGGACCCCAGTACGTTCTGGCGCTGCCGAGGCGCATTCGAGCTATTTGGTCGATCTGCCGCTCTGGCGGCTATAGGAAATATTCAAATAAGGAAAATGCTCGATGATCCTACGGAATCGAGCGGTCAGTGGGGTGTTGGAAAGCTGATATTGACACAAAAGCTTTCTTATTCGCTCAGTCTGTCATGGTCCAATCGCGGCGGCCGTGAGTCACCGTTCGAGCCGCTCAGTACGCATGGAGGGCACGCCCTTGTGCTTTCACTATCAAAATGTCCAATTGAGGCCCGGTTCTATCGGGTTAGTGTTACCGACTTCGAGATCTTCGAGCCGGACAAAATTCTGACATTCTCGCATGCCAAAACATTAGAGCCAGGTGGAGTTCTTGAAATAGATGGAGGGCAATGGATCGTCGACCTCGCCGAAAAGCCAGGGATGTGCATACTGAACTTGGTTACCGCGCCACTGTATCCGCATATATGGTCCTTTGATCGTTGTCTTCTGAAGTCATATGGAATATCGGCATCTGACATACAAATGAGTCAGATAAAAGTAATCATGCAGATATTTCGCGAACTCCAGTTCTCGAATGGCATTGATCTCGTAAATGAGTTTGTCGGCCATCCAGTGCATGACGTCAGATGGGAAGCAATGAAAACACTCGCGGCTCTCGATCAGGAGATGGCGGTGAAATCGCTTAGTCTGGCAAAGGAAGATCCTCATCCCCACATTCGAGCCGCCGCGGTTAAAGCAATAAGGTCACTAACAGACGGCAGTCAAGGATATCGAGGCAAATTACTATGGCACACTCCTTCTCGTTTAGTTCGAATAAGAGCATTGGGCTTGAGGAGTACGTTGAGATAATAAGCGCCAATGTAGACACGCTGGACATTGATAGCGTCGCAGACTCAGCAGAGCACCTCTATTGCCTAGGAAATAACAAGACATTCGCGGCGGAAGTGCTGAACCAGCAGCTAAAGGAAGGTGTGCTTGGGGTCGGGTTTTACTCATCTCAGTCCGCCATACTGAAAGCGGTTGGGAACATTGCAATAAGGCTGAATGTGTGGCCTGTGGTATCAGGCGATCCTCGAAAGGCAAAAATCGAAAACGAAATCTATTCTTATGGGGACGCCCATGATCATAATTTCATATTCATGACTGTCGGTTATCACGGTCCTGGCTATCGAACCATCATTCGAGAGTACGATCGAAACAAAACGATTGGGTATGTTGGTGAGAAAGTCGATATGAAAGTCATTGAAGAAACAGATCTCCCGATGGGTAAAGTCATGCTGTATAGGCCGTTCAAGGATATTCATACCCAGATACCGCCTTCGGCGTTTTCGATGTCATTAAATTTACTAATCTCAGATCCAAAAACATCTTCCCTAACGCAGCAATACTATTTTGACGTTGAGAAGGGAGAAATAGTCGACTTCGTCGAGTCATATTCATCAAAGCGTGTGTCTGTCGTCGAATGCTTGCGATACATAGGGGACGGAAACTCTGTCGACCTTCTTGATAACTTGGGGGCTACTCATCCCTGCGTTAGAACTCGCTGGGCAGCACTGGAGACGCTTGTAGCGATTAATCCTGAAGATGCGGAGCGCTATTGGGAAAGAGCGGCGTGTGATCTTGACCCGTTAGTTCGTCGGGCAGCACAGGCGCGCTTGACGGCTTCGAACACATGAAAAGCCCTCTTTCATTAGAGAGAGTCGCAAAAACTTATCGCAGAGGTTCAGAGCTTGTGCGTGCTGTTGCGGACGTCACATTTGATATCGAAGAGGGTGAGGTCCTTGGGCTAATTGGATTAAATGGTGCTGGGAAGTCGACTACCATAAAGATTGCCTGTGGTCTTATTGTCCCTGACTCTGGAAGTGTATTAGTGATGGGGCAGGACCCATCGCGTCAGCCTAAGATCTTGAGAGAGGTTGGGGCGGTGCTTGAAGGGTCTCGTAATCTATACGGACGGCTTACTGCACTTGAGAATCTTGAATACTTCGGTTGTCTGAAGGGGCTATCGCGTCGGAGTGCAAGGGATCGCGGACGGTTTCTTATGTCTGAATTTGAGCTCGACGGAAGGTTATCGTCACCCGTGCAAGCCTTGTCGCGAGGAATGCAGCAGCGTATTTCGATAATGGTGTCCATGATTAATCGACCGAAGCTTCTCTTTCTGGACGAGCCGACATTAGGATTGGACTTCAACGCTTCAAAGTTCGTGCAGCAGCGAGTGCCTGAGTTAGCGCGCTCAGATGGAAGTGCGGTTTGCGTCACTAGTCATCAACCTGAAGTTATTAGGGCTATGGCGGACAGGGTTGCCGTGTTGCGGAATGGTTCAATTGCGATAAGTGGCTCACTCAGTAGCGTTCTATCGTGTAATACCGAACTACGATACGAAATAGCACTCGACGGAGACTTAAGTGCCAAGGCACTAATTTGTCTGAGAGAGCGATTTGGAAAAGTGGAATCTGGTCACAAGAAGGTTGTCGTGCCTTGCATGGCGGAAGAACTCTATGAGGTTTTCGAGATTCTCAATCCAGCAATAATCATTAGCGTGTCCCGTCAAGGAATCGGCATAGACAACCTTTTCGGTAAGGCGGCTTAGCTATCAAGGAAGACGCCATGAATGTGCTATGCGAATACGTTCACCTCATCTCCATCGAGCTTAGGAAGACCGCTAGGTTGTACGTCAGATATCCATTGGAGGCAGCATTGGGTGTCGCTTTCCTCGTTGTGATCTTCTGTGGTGCCGCATATGGCCTTAGGTTGGCGCCCGGTGGTCAAGGGACTTCGAATACGCTGACAATCGGGTTGCCTGCTGATGGATTTCTAGTCGGATATCTGTGCTGGGCTACTATTCTCTCCGGAACATCGCAGCTTGCGCAGGAGATAGAGGACGACGCTAAATCCGGCGTGCTTGAACCTCTATTTTTGTCCGCTTTTCCAATTGTTCGCATAATGCTTGCGCGATCAATGTGTTCGGTTATTGCGGGCTTGCCGGTTTTTATTGTTTTGGCGACGATTATTGTTCTTATCTCCGGTCAAACTCATGTGCTGCAACCTAGGGTGCTTCCTTTGGTTGTGGCGCTAGATGTCGGGGCCACGGGCTTGGGTCTGGCTATAGCGGCATTGGCATTGACGTTCAAACGGGTTCGATTGGTTCTGGTGGTTGTGCAACTACTGGTCGTCTGGTCTTTGGTCTATGCTCCTTCGACGACATTGCCGTTCTTCTTCGTGCTACCGATTCTGCCAATTGTTTGGGGAATTCGGGAATCCATTGGAGGATTCATTCCGATTTCCGTGTTTATGGCTTTAGTCGCCAATTCCGCTATCTACATGATCGTTGGAGTTCTGATTTTTTCAAAGACTGTTCGATTTGTTAAGGCGAGCGGACGGTTAGCGCATTACTAAATAAAGAGATTTGTGATCACTTTCTATAAAAAAAGAAAATTGAGCCTTGCCGTTGCAGGTGGAATTGCAATTTGCGCACTTGTTGTAAGCCGCATCACTGCTTCTGGTGGATCAAAAAGTGAAGGCGAATCAAAGTATGAAGAAGTCCGCGCGACAAAGGGAGATGTTGCGGAGTTTGTTACCGCCGTAGGTACGGTGAATCCAATCGACATGGTAAGCGTTGGGTCTCAGCTATCCGGAACCGTTGTTAAGGTCCATGTAGATTTCAATTCTCAAGTAAAAGCAGGAGATGTTCTGGCAGAGCTGGATCCGTCGGTATACGAGTCCGCGATTAGGCAGGCGCGTGCCAGTGTCGACTCAGCGAGTGCCGCGTTGATGCTTAGCAAAACCACATACAATAGAACGAATGAATTATTCAAGCGAGGACTGATCTCAAGATCTGATTTGGATAAGGACAGTAGCGATCTTGTGGTAAGCGAGTCACAACTGAAGTCTGCCGCTGCATCGCTCGATCGCGCACGCGCAGATCAACGAAACTCGGTGATAGTTTCCCCAATCGATGGGGTAGTAATACGAAGAAATATCGAGCCTGGTCAAACGGTGGCTGCCACATTTCAAACTCCCGTCTTGTTTGTTATCGCCAAGGACACGGGAAAAATGCAGATCAATGCTAGCCTCTCGGAAGCGGACGTTGCGGGCGTCACGACCGGTCTCGCAGTGGATTTTACGGTAGCGGCATATCCGGAGAAGAAGCTGAAGGGTGTTGTTCGGCAGTTAAGATTGGATTCCTCAAAGCAACAGGGAAGCGTTTCGTATGATCTCGTCGTCGACGTATCAAATCAGGACGCTGTGCTACTGCCGGGTATGACTGCTCAGCTTCTTATAGTCACTGACGTCCGAAAATCGGTCCTCAGAGTCCCCACTGCAGCACTAAGGTTCAGTCCTGAGAGGTCAAGCACCTTAGGAGCTAAAAGCGATGAGGAAGTGACGGAGCATTTGCATAGCGCAGCCAAAGCCTCAGACGGGGACGCTTCGAATCAGGACGATGGACGTCCAGTGATAACAGTTAATGAGGGAGGAAAATTTGGACGCGTATATGCCGTTAGCAGTGATGGAGCTCTGAAAGCACTGCCCGTTCTTGTGGGGCACGCCAATCCAAAATATTCTGAGATCGTAGATGGTCTTCGGATTAATGAGCAGATAGTTGTGCGAGAGTTGACTCGATGACCTCGTCACTGACCGCCGCGTGCCCGCTAATACAATTGAGAAACGTCTCAAGAGACTATGGGGTCGATGGAAAGGATAAGGTTCAGGCTCTGAAAGCAGTGACGCTGACATTTAGTAAAGGTGAATTCGTAGCCATTGCAGGTCAATCTGGTTCAGGCAAGTCCACGCTGTTAGCGATACTTGGGTGTCTTGATCAGGCGACATCTGGTCGATATATATTTGAAGGTCGCGATGTGGCGAAAGGTCGTCAGGAAATCGCGAAGTTCAGAAACAAAGCACTTGGAATGGTTTTTCAGAGCTTTCATCTATTGCACAGATACACGGTGCTGGAAAACGTGTCGCTTCCCGCTCGGTACGGTGGGCTTTCGAGAAAGGACTCGCGCAGCGCGGCTGCCAAAGCTCTTGAGTTGGTTGGGGTTGGGGCGTTCTCTCACCGCAGACCGATGCAGTTATCTGGAGGGCAGCAGCAGCGAGTAGCTGTAGCGAGAGCGCTCGTCAATGACCCACCGCTAGTCTTGGCTGACGAACCTACGGGAAACTTGGACAGTGGAAATTCCGAAATGGTGATGGCGCTATTCAAGCGCCTAAATCGCGAGCACGGTAAGACAATAATATTGGTTACGCATGATCAAGAGTTCGTTCGCATAGCCCAAAGAGTAGTCAAGCTGAAGGACGGGCGGATTAGTATGGATGACGGGACCTTGAGGGCCACGTGAGTCTCTATGATCTCGCCCTCGAAGGGATTAGATCCTTATGGGCGCACAAGTTGAGATCGGGTCTATCAATGCTCGGGATAGTGATCGGGATCTATTCGATAGTTCTGATGTTGGCTTTGGGGCAATCTGTTCGCTCAACTGTCAACAAGCAGTTGGAGATGCTTGGTACAAATCTTTTTATGGTTTCTCCAAATACTTCAAGTGGTAAGAATCATTGGACGAGAAAGGCAAGTTCGTCCTCATTGTCAGAAGATGACGTTGATGCTGTCCAGCAGGTTTCGTCGGTGGTTCATGCCGCACCTGTTCTTCAGACCAATGCGTCAGTTAGATTTATGGGAGATGCTCTTTCTGCGACGGTTGTCGGCACTACTTCAATTATGCCAATTCTTCGGAACTGGGTTCTGGAGAAAGGGGTTTGGTTTGACGAGACGGATCTAAGAAGGGGTGCTCGCGTTGCAATAGTGGGGAAGGGGATTGCAGATTCTCTTTTCGCCGGAAGTGAAGCGCTATACAAACAGATTCTTGTCGACAATGTGTCTTTTGAGATTATTGGCGTCCTCGAGAATGAGGGGAAGTCATTTGACGGAAATGACCTCGGATACACGCTCGTGGTGCCGATAAGTTCGACCCGAAAGTTGCTAAATGATAATGGCCATGCAAGATCAATTCAGTACATGGTGGCCCAAGCGATATCCTCCGAGCAGTCGTCTGGCGCACAATTAGAAGTGTCGCGCCTATTGCGGGTAGCACATAGGTTGGGGTCAGATGAGGAGGATGACTTTGCAATTAATGATCTTGCCAACGTAGCAACTAGTGCGAATACGATAACATCCGCTATCGCGTTTATGTTTGGTGCGATTAGCGCTATATCTCTTTTTGTCGGAGGCATCGGCATCATGAATATGATGCTGGTGTCGGTCACTGAAAGGACTCGTGAAATCGGAGTTCGGTTGGCTATCGGTGCTTCCGAACGAAGCATTCTTCTGCAATTTCTTATTGAAGCATGCCTGATTTGTTTGACCGGAGCTTGTATAGGCGTGTTGTTGGCGTGGCTGACTGCAATGGTGATTTCCGCGGGGGCGCCGATCGCGTTGAATGTCTCCGTTCGCTCCGTCCTTTATGTTTCGGCGTTTGCATGTACCATCGGGGTCGTCTTCGGTCTCTTCCCGGCAAGGCGAGCGTCTCGCTTATGCCCAATTGAGTGTCTCCGGGTGGAATAGTCTTTTTTCGAAAATTGTCCGGTGCGTCGACGTGTTGCGGGTTGATTGTGAGTGCGTGGCGTACGATGCTGGCGTCGGAACTCGGGTGTGGGACGTGACGATGGTCAAATATATCGGTGTGCGACGAATTCCGACGTTCGTAATCGTTCTAAGTACGACACTCGTGTTGTTTGCGGGACTCTATCTTGCATCCTTGCGTGAAGAGACCGCGGCGCAGGACGGTAAACTTCAACTTCTTTCAAAGATTTCCCCTGACTTGTTTCTTGGAATTGGTATTCCGGTAATGGTCTTGGAGGCGCTCTTCTGGACTGTCGCCTTCGTCGAGCTTACGGCTAAGTTCACCTCCCTTTGGCTTGGAGCTTTCGCTGGTGTTCTGAGCTATGGCGTCGCGTACCATTGGAACGGTGGTCTAATTTCGATATTTGTGTCGGGTTGGATTGCCTTAGTGTTGAATGTTAGTTACGTACTGTTGCGATCGCGGTCCAGGAGGGTCGCAGTTTTGTCGACGGTATTTCAAAAAGTCGTGTTTATCATTTGGGTGGCGGCGGCGTTATACGCGACGTGAAGTTCCGGTAGCTTATCCGCTTACGGTTCAATTCGAGTATTGAGGTTTGATAAGGGAGATAGGCGGAGGATACGTGCCTGCGGCGCGATTAGCGCTGAAGGAGACTCCAGCGTGTGGAAGATCGAGGCTATCCACATCCTCGAGGCTTCAATGCCAGTTTGATTCCGATTGTCAGACTGTTGTCAACGAGCTAGCTGCGAAGGTTTTGATCTGGCTCGGCGTCGCGCTCTTTGGGTTCTGAAGATGCTTTGACGTAACTTTTTGCTGTGGTCTTTTCGTTGCTCGTGATGAAAGTCACCTCGTTATTGCGCGCAATTTCGGACCCGGTGCGCCAGCCCGCAAAGGTCGTTTACGCGGCAACTGCGGCCGCGTAGAACACACAATCGATGCAGCCGATCGCAGCATCTGTCGATCCGATGCAGCGAGAGATTGGCGGCGTGCGACATCCAGGTTTCTGTGGGCCTACTGGCGACTGGTACGACAACGCTGTGGCAGAGAGCATCAACGGGCTGTACAAGGCCGAGGTCATCTGGCGTCGTGAACCGGTGAAGTCTGGGAGACGTTGAGTACGCGACGCTTGGGGGGAGTGGAGTGGTTTAGCAATCGGCGCTTGCTTGAACTCATCGGGATCTCCCTCCCGCAGAGTTGGAGCGAGCGTATTATCGGCAGCAGGAGCTAGTGCCCTGGCCGCATGACTCTCGGCAAATGGTCTTCGGAGAAGCCGGATCGCTTAGGTGCTCATTGCTGGCAAGCCGCCAAAGTCACAGATTTACGGTCCCCAAGTTGGCTCGCGCTTCGCGCGGTCCCGGCTTGGGATGGGTACTGGGTCTCAGTCGGTGAGCGTATGGTTAAATCTGCCCCTGGAGCGGGAGTGCCCGGCTGATCTGGATGCTCATCACCAACGTCGTGGTTTATGGCATTGGCTCGGTCGGCCGGATCTCGAACTTGATGCTATCAATGCGCTCTCCGTCATCCAATTCCATTGACGCCAAAAGTTGGCATTGCGCCTCAATCGGAAATGGCGTCAAAGTCATGACGGCAATCGCAACCTGCCATCCAGTACGCGCCGCTTCTCCGGAATCTTCAGACGCGATGATAGGCATTTCCGCCGCCAGTGCGCCGTCCTTGTAGAGTTTAACGGTCGCCGCACGGATTTGTGCATCAGCAGGCGTTAGCAGCTTAGCGACAACGCACAACTTGGGCAGGAAAGCGGGGACACGGTCGATAATCATGTTCTCCGCATAGCACCCCATTAGCGAAAATTTGTTACCAATCTCTTGGCGAACGTCATCGCAATATTGAACTGTGAGGGTTCTTTGCGCGGTCATCTGGCCTTCACTCGATCTATATCTATTTGTCGAATTGCTGAATACACCTTTTCACCTGGCAACCCCAAAGCCTTGCCAAGTTTCTCGACCAACACTGTCCCTGGGTCATTTCTACCGAGTTCAATGTTTGCGATATGGGACTGGTTCGTGTTGGCCCTTTCTGCAAGCTGCTGCTGACTAAGTCCGCGCGAGAGTCTCAAATCCCGGAGAGTCGGCTTCTCGCCCTGCAGTTTCTCACCTAGCTCCTGACGCGCCTGTCTTAGCAACACCGCCTTCGTAGGGTCCTGTTCGTGCTGCTGCACATAGTCGCGAATGTTGGTGCTTCCCCTAAAAGGGTTAGCCCCCCCAACATAAAAATCCCGATAAATAACGTTGCCGCCGGATGACTCGGGCGGTTTATCCGTCGGCAATTGAACAGTCCCACCGTGTGACTCAGGTAGTCTGTCCACCTGTAGCGGTACGCCAATCATCCTGTATACGCTCCCAAAGGGGGCCGCTGAGGTTGTCGTAGTCAAAGATCTCTGCTTCATTTTCAATTCCCGTTGCCAAATTAGGGCTGTCCTTTACCCGTTTGACAATTGCGAGGTAGCCCGCTGTTTGGTGTCGCCAATCAAAACCGTAGATGATGCGGTACATATTTGCATGAGGGTCCGCCAGCCGGAGCCTAGAAAGGTTGTCTCCTTGCCGCTTCGCTGTGCGCCATCCTTGAACGTTAAGTTCGATCTTTTTAGGCCCGATTTCGACACTGCCCGGTGTTGTCAGTTTGGCTAAAATTTCCGGATCAGCTTCTGCCTCCCCTAGCAGGACCACAATCTGCGCCCACGCCTTTGGGTCCTTGAGGGCCAAAGCAGCGAGATCAGCGACCATGCCGGGAAGAAGCTCGGTTTTCATTATATAGATTTTTATATTAAGCGACCGTTACGGTAACGCCAACCTGAGAGTCAGCGCACACCCGACCGCGTCCACCGACACTGCGGATCGGCAGAGTCAAGTATGGTTGATGTGCCCATGCTCAATGAGGCTCAGTCTTCCGTTTTTGTGCAATCCGGCAAGTCTTTTGCTGTATCGCACGAAGTCATTCGCCTGATCCAGCCGTACCAAAAAAGCGGAGCCTTCCGTCCCGTAGGTCGCGCAAACCTAAACTGGCGCCAGCAGCCACATCAGGAAATCAGGCCGGTCGCCTCTGCATGCGTATCTCGGCGGGGGGCGGCCCAGCACTGAGTACAACCCCCTCGAGACGATCTCCGACCGCCTCGAGCTTCTCGCCTGTCTGGGGTGCTATCCCCCAGACGCCGAACAGGGGTGTCCAGAGACGGTTCGGCGGCAGACTGCAGTCGCCGGCCGCTGCAGAGCACCTGGCAGATCCTCGTGGGCCTATTCCTGCAGCTGAGCCGCGCCGAGGGCATCAGCTGCGCGGGCAATCATCGACTGGATCTCGCTCAGAGGGGCCGGGGTCGCATCGCGCGCGTTTGCGGTCTCCTTCTACGTTCGAGTTCGCCGGTGCTTACGGTTGCGCTCCTTTCGCCAACTCGCCCCTAAGCGTCCGGATGACGCGCGCCTGTCAGGTCGGATCCTCGCAAATCACTAGACGAGTGCCGGGAAGCGATGGCACTGCGAACCAGGCGCGCCTAGTGGGCTTCCCTTCGCCTTTGCTTGTGTACGCGTCTGCGCGGGAACGATGGACAGGCGGGTATTTTGGGTGGGTGAGTATGGTCGTTTCTCCAGTTAGTGAGTAGGGAAAACGGCCCAGAACCGGTGGGGGTAGGGGGTGGGGTAATGCTTATTTTGATATACAATTAAATTATTTAACATCAATACTTTACTAATAATTTTCGATTCCTATCTCCGCACCAGCACCCCATTCGCCACGGTTCGCGGTGGAAAAAACCCCATCAAAATCATTGGACTATGGCGATTCTGCCTTGGCGGCAGCCGGCAACACCTTGGCATTGCTCGCCGCTGAGTGGATTGCGAAGAATCGAGCCGAATGGGCTGAGAACTACTACCACCCTCCGACGCGCCCGAATGGGCTGAGGAGGATGAGGCTGCACTTTCAGGGGTGCGCCATTGATATACAATGCGCCATTGGCGTACTCTGGCGCCGATGATCTTCATCGAAACCCCGACTTTCGGCGCCGACCGGGAAGATCACCTGCCTGACGACGCCTTTGCCGAGTTCCAGCAGCTCCTGGCGGATCGGCCGGACGCCGGCGATTTGATTCCCGGTGGCTGCGGGCTCCGCAAGATCCGGGTGGCGTTGGCTGGGCGTGGCAAGCGCGGCGGCGGGCGGGTGATCTATTACTGGCGGGTGGCCGAGTCGCAGATTCTGTTGGTGGCCATCTTCGCCAAGAACGTGAAGGTGGACTTGACCCAAGGCGCAGCTGAAAACCTTGGCCAAAGCGTACACGGAGGACTAGGAGATGAACGCGAAGGATTTCGAGAAACTGCTGCGGGGCGTGCGCGAGGCCGGCGAGATCGTGCGAGGGGAGCGGGCGCCAGCCCGGGAAACGGTCGTTGACGCAACCATGGTGAAGGAGTTGCGCAAGAGCCTGCAACTCAGCCAATCCCAGTTCGCGGCCCTGCTGACCGTCGAGCTTGGTACGCTTCGCAACTGGGAGCAAGGCCGGCGCGAACCACATGGCCCGGCCAAGGCGCTGTTGAGAGCCATCCGCAAGGATCCACGCAACGTCCTGAAGGCTCTGGCCGCCTGAGGGGTGCCCCGGCGCACCAGGTAGCAGAAGAAAGGGCCGGTCGCAGGCGCCGGGCCCGGTGAGTCAGCCAGTAGCCTTGGCGACCTGTGCGGGCGCGCGAGCTCTTGACGGCGCTCATGACTGCACCTGCCGCGCAACTCACCGAGTCCGGCCACCAGCGGCCACAGCGGCATCAGCATTCGCCTGCGCGCCCCGGCGTTTCAGCGGTTATGAAGGCGCCGCAAATGGTGGTCCAACATAGAACCCATCGGTATCCACGAGCGCTGGATCGACGTGGCGCGGCGCGCCCACGAAGCGGCCGCCGATGCGTTCGATTGCTGACAGGATTGCATAGCTCGGCGCTCCACCTGAAGTCGCGGGCAACTCATAGGCATAAACCACAACACGCGCCGAGCCCGAGGACTCCGGCTTCACCGGCTTCTTCATCGCGATCCAAAAGCCTCCCTGGAACGTGCGCGATCCACTGCTCACCATACGGGAGGTCGGAGAATGGGGATCGGTAATATTTTCAATATGCCGCCCCGCTGCGGTCCTGGCCTCGGGGTGCGGGAGACGGGGGGAGATTGCGCGAGGCGCGCGGGTCACGAACGCCTGGGCGAATCGGCTCATCGGCGACAAACAGTCCGTGCCAGCCGGCTCTCAGGTACACCCGCGCAGCAGGTACAGCAGCAACAATACTGGCAATGGTATGCCGAGCAGCCACAGGAAAATCCAGCCGAGTTTGCCTTGTTGGCGATTGCGCAGATTCGCGAGCATGCGAGACCCTCCGTCCATTCCGGGGTTTGACCCTGTTTTTCCGATGCGAGGATGACGCTTCGGTGCGTTGCCGAATGTCGGCGCGCAGCGGTCGATGCCGCAAGCGGGCGCCGATAGGGTTGTCCTACATCGTCGGAAACCACTGACCCGTGTCCGCGACATAATGAGCTGGCTGCGCGAAGTCGAGTTGCTACTCTGATCGGGCGTCGCCATCGCATCATCCGCGGCGTGATGCCGAAACCTTCGGCACCTCCGATCCTTCACAGATACTGAGGAGTCCAACATGGGAAATCAGCAAGACCCGAATCAGCCGCGCCGCGCCCCGCAGCAGCAGCCCCAGCAGCAGAGCCAGGAGAGCCAGCAGCAGAAGCAGCAGCGTCCGGGGGCTCAGTCGCCGGGCATGTCGCAGCAGCACAAGCCTGGGCAGAGCCATATCGAAAGCGAGCGCGAACTGGACGAAGAGGGCGATGCCATCGACAAGGATGCGCAGCGTAATCGCGGTCAGAATCAGCGCTAGCCGCTGAAGGCCGACAGGGCAAGGGGCCGTTGACCCCTTGCCCGCCGGTGGGTGGTGCAAACAGCGGCGATACCACTGTTATATGGATGCAACAGGCGGCTGGCAGCATTGCCTGCATGCGAATTGCCTATGGCGTCTTTGGTTATGGGCGCGGCCATTGTGGCAGGGGGTTCTGGCCGCCGAGGCGCGGCGCTGGGTGGATGCCTGTCCGGGTTGCTGGACAGAGTGCGAAGTGATGCCTAACGCATTGTTTACCAGAGATATTTTGCGGGCGCTGTCCTGGCCGGCGCGGCGCCGCAAGAACGCCGCGGACAGCCCCGTGCCGGAGCCTGAAACCGGCACCGCCAGGCCGTGACCGCGCGGTGACACTTCGGCACTGCCGCGGGGCTAGCCTGCAGCACGTGGAAATGCGTGATCTGACAGTCCTGCATTGGCGCGGCGGCCAGGCCGGTGACGGCCCGACGGGCTGCCTGCCTGCCATTCCCGGCGTGTTCCTGATCGGTACCTGTCAGCGCCGTGTACTGCTCACGCAGGGCGCCGAAGGCGCGCAGCGAGCCGAAACGCTGGTGCCGCTGGATGGTGCGGTGGAACGCTACGCCGGCCGCGAGGCCTACGCTTTTCTGCTGCGTTTCGCCGCCGGGCTGGAGAGCAAGCTCGCCGGCGAGACGGAAATCTTCGGGCAGCTCAAGGAAGCCTGGCAGCAGTTCTCGGTGCAGGGCGACGCGCTGGTGCGCGCGCTGGCGCCGGTGATGCAGCAGCTGTTCCAGGACACCAAGGACGTCCGCGCCCAGCATCTGTCGGGCCTGGGCAGTGCCTCCTACGGTTCACTGGTACGCCGCCTGCTGGGCGAGGGCAGCCATGCCGCGGTTCAGCCGGCCGCTCATTCAAGCCTCACCTCGAACTCCCTGTCGAACCCGATGGGTGGTCCGACGCTTGTCGTCGGCGCCGGCCAGTTGGCCACCTCGGTGGCACCCTGGCTGTCCGCCTCGGAGCTGTGGATCTGGAATCGCAACGCCACGCGCGCTGCGCAGCTGGCGCAGCTGCTGCGTGAGCGTCATCCCGAAAGCCGCGTGCGTGTGCTCGAGGCCACGGTGGAAGCCGAGCTCGAAGCCTGGCGCACGGCCCGTGACGTCGTGGTCTGTATCCCCACGGATGCCGAGCGCGATGCCGGCCGCGTGGCGGCCTGGAATGCAGGCGACGCCGGGCAGGGTGTCACCCACGGCCGTGTCATCCACCTGGGAACACAGACCGCGCAGGGCAGTGTCTGGGAGCAGGTGCGCGATTTCACCAGCCTGGCAGCGGTGTTCGAGCTGCTGCGCGAGCACAACGAGCAGCGGCGCCGCCAGATCGAGCGCGCGCGCCGCGCCTGCGGCGAGAAGGCCCTGCTGCGTGCGCTGGGCGGCAGCAGCACGCAAGCCCACGGCTGGGAAGACCTGCTCGCATTCGGCAGTCTGTAAACTGCCCCCCATGTCATCGCGGACTCTTCGACTCGGTACGCGCCGTTCCGCACTGGCGCGTGCCCAGAGCAGCGCCTTCGCCCGCGCACTGGAACGCGCGCACCCTGGCCTGAGTGTCGAGCTGGTCGGCATCGACACACGCGGCGATCGCATCCAGCAGGTGCCGCTGTCGCAGGTCGATGGCAAGGAATTCTTCACCGCCGAGATCGACGCCGCGCTGCGTGCCGGTGAAGTCGATTTCACTGTCCACTCCTACAAGGATCTGAGCCTGGAGCGGCCCGCCGTGCTGCACCTGGCCTGCGTGCCGCGCCGGGAGAATCCGCGCGACCTGGTCATCTTCGCACCCGATGTGATGCAGCGGCTGGCCGAGGGCGCCACGCTGCGCATCGGCAGTTCCTCGCCACGTCGGGTGGCGCTGGTGCCTGATTTTCTGCGACGAGCGCTGCCGGGCACTGAACCGGCGCAGGTACAGCTGGTGGAGCTGCGCGGCAACGTGGATACGCGGCTGCGCCGCGTGCTCGAACCGCGCGGCAGTGAGCGCCATCTGGATGGTGTGATCCTGGCCTGCGCCGGTCTGGCGCGGCTATGGCGCGACGAGGGTGGCACTGGCGGCGGCGAGCTGTTGCGTGGCTTGCTGCAGGGGCTGCCACGCATGATGCTGCCGCTGAATGCCTGCCCGACAGCACCGGCCCAGGGCGCGCTGGCGGTGGAATGCCGCAGCGATGATGCGGCCACACAGCAATTGCTGGGCGCGCTGGATGATGGCGCCACGCGTCGTGCCGTGGATGCCGAGCGCGAACTGCTGGCCGAGCGCGGTGGCGGTTGCCATCAGCGTTTCGGCGCCACGCAGATCGCGGTGCCGGGGCTGGGTAATCTGCTGCATCTGCGCGCCGACGGCGAGCAGGGGCCGCTGCCGCCGGAACTGCGCTGGCAGCCCGAACAGGCGCTGCCGGAGCGTCCGGCCCAGGTGCACAGCTTCGACGGCACGCGCCACGCGGCGGGCACCTTGCAGGCACTCAGCGCCGGCGAGAGTGAACTGCTGCAGGCGCTGCCCGAGGCGCAGGCGCTGTTCATCGCGCATCGGCGCGCGTTGCCGGAAAGCGTGGCGGCGGCCCAGCTGGCCGGCAAGGCCGTGTGGGTCTCCGGTGTGGAGAGCTGGTTTGCACTGGCGCGCCGCGGCGTGTGGGTGCAGGGCTGCGGTGAATCGCTGGGCTTCGAATTCCTGACCACGCTGCTGGATGAGGCGCCGCTGCAGCTGCCGCCGCTGCCGCAGTGGCTGGTGCTGACGCATCGCGATGCACTGCAGGGCTGGCATGCCAGTCGCGCCGTGGCCACGTATTTCCTGGATGCCAATGGTGTGGTCGATGCGGCGCCGCCGGCGGATGTCACCCATGTGTACTGGAGCAGCAGCGCGCAGTTCGACCGCTGGCAAGCGCAGCTGGGCAGCGCCGTGCATCACGCCTGCGGCCCCGGCAAGACGGCTGCGCATCTGCGCGCCTGCCAGGTGCAGAACCTGGCCGTATTCCCCGGTGTGGCGCAGTGGCGCGCCTGGCTGGCGCCATGAGCCGCGCCGCGGGGCAGGGCTCGCTGAGCGTGCTGCCGTCGCGGCGCACGGGGCTGTTCGCGCTGCTGGCCGGTGTGTGGATGCTGCTGCTGCTGTCACTGGGCGGCTGGTGGGCCACGGTGGTGCTGCGTCAGGCGCAGCGCATTGCCGAGCTGGAAGCCGGCGATGGCGGCATCAACGCGGCGCTGGCGCGCTGGTCGCGTACCCGCCTGATGCTGGTGGGTGAATCCGCCGTGTTCCTGATCCTGTTGCTGGCGCTGACGGCGGCGCTGGGCTGGCTGTACTGGCGCGAGGCACGCCGCGCGCGCGCCATGCAGGCCTTCTTCGCTTCGGTCACGCACGAGCTGCGCACGCCGCTGACCAGCATCCGGTTGCAGGCCGATGCCATCGCCGAAGGCGAGCAACGTGAAACGCTGGTGCAACGCCTGCTGGAGGACACTCACCGGCTCGAAGCGCAGATCGACAAGACCCTGGAGCTGGCGCGCATCGAAGGCGGTGGCCCGCTGGCCGAGCAGGCCATTCCGCTGCGCAGCTGGCTGCCGCATACGCTGGCGCTGGTCAGCGAGGCGCATGGCGAGCGCGTGGAATGGCAGTGTCATGTGGCGCATGGGCTGCCGGCCATCCTCGCCGATGCCGGCGCGGTGCAGATGATTCTGCGCAACCTGGTGGAGAACTCGGTGCGTCACGCCGGCGTGGAGCCGGTGCATGTGGAGTTGCGCGCCAGCGCGCAGCAGAGCCGCGTGCTGGTGGACTACCAGGACAATGGCCGGGGCATCGCGCGCGATGTGGTGCGCCTGGGCCGCCTGTTCGGCCGCGGCCCGCATTCCTCGGGTTCGGGTGTGGGGCTGTATCTGGTGCGCCGGCTCATGCAGCGCATGCGCGGTCGCGTGCAGTTCAATACCTCGCCCGGCAACGGTTTCGGCGTGCGTCTGTGGTTCCGGGCGGCGAGCGCGGAATGAGCGGTGCGGCGCATATCCTGGTGGTGGAAGACGAGCGCAACGTGGCGCAGACCCTCATCGAACGTCTGCGCGGGGCGGGTTACCAGGTACATGGCGCTGACAGTCTCGCAGCAGCGCGGCGTGCGCTGGCCGGTGATCTGGAACTGGCGCTGACGCTGCTCGACGTGGGGCTGCCCGACGGCAGTGGCTTCGAGCTGGCGCGGGAATTGCGCGAGCAGAAGCCCCATGCCGCGCTGATCTTCCTGACGGCGCATGGTGGCCCCGAGGATCGCATCCGCGGCCTGGAGCTGGGCGCCGATGACTACGTACCCAAGCCTTTTCATTTCCGCGAACTGCTGCTGCGTATCCAGAACTGCCTGAAGCGCGCGCAGGATCTGGCGCGGGTGCCGGGCGCCATCCAGGGCCGGGTGCGCATCGGTCGCGCCCATGTGGATTTCGAGCGCTTCGCCGCCGACGTGGACGGCGAGCACCAGATGCTGACGCACAAGGAGTGCGCCGTGCTGCGCCTGCTGGCGGAGCGGGTGGGCACGGCGGTGAGCCGTGACGAGATTCTGGATCGCGCCTGGTCGCAGGATGAATTCCCGACTTCGCGCACCGTGGACAATTTCATCGTGAGGCTGCGCAAGCTGGTGGAACCCGACGCGGGTGAACCGCGCGTGATCCGCAGCATTCGTGGCGTGGGTTACCTGTTGACGGCGATCGGGGCTGATGGAGATCGGGTGTGACTGAACGTTTGCTGCAGGCGGCATTGAAACGCAACAATCGTGGCCGCCCGCCGGTGTGGTTCATGCGCCAGGCCGGTCGTTACCACGCGCATTACCAGAAGCTGCGCGCCGCGCACGAGTTCATCGATCTGTGCAAGCAGCCGGAGCTGGCCGTGGAAGTCACGCTGGGTCCCATCGAGGACTTCGGTTTCGACGCGGCCATCCTGTTCTCGGATCTGCTGTTTCCGCTCGAGGCCATGGGGCTGGGGCTGCGCTACGACCCCGGTCCGAAGCTCGACTGGCAGCTGCGGGCGCCGGCGGATCTGGCGCGCCTGCGCGGTGGCGCGGCGCTGGCACAGCACCTGGCCTTCCAGGGCGAAGCGCTGCGCCGGTTGCGCCAGCGCCTGCCGGCCAGCTGCAGCCTGATCGGCTTCGTCGGCGGGCCGTTCACGCTGTATGCCTACGCGGCGGCCGGTTCGCATGAAGGCTTCGGTCGTGCCGGCCTGCCCGGACTCGACAATGGTCTGTATGCGGGTTTCTGCGCGAAGCTGCAGGGACTGCTGGCTGCCAACATGGCACTGCAGGCCGAAGCCGGCGCCGAGGCCGTGGCCATCTTCGATACCTCGGCGGGTGCGCTGTCGGCATCCGACTACGCGCGCCTGGTGGTGCCGCCGCTGGCTGCAGTGATCGCCGAGTTCCGCCGCACGCATCCGCACACGCCGCTGATCTACTACTCGCGTGGCACGGATGCCGAGTACTGGCGTGCGCTGCAGCCGCTGGGCATCCAATGCCTGGGTGTGGACTGGCAGAGCAATCTGGCAGCCACGCTCGCCGAACAGCAGGGCCACTGGGCCGTGCAGGGCAATATCGATCCGCACTGGCTGCATCTGCCGCCCAACGAACTGGAGGCCAACCTGCGCTCGGTGTGGGGCGAGGTGGCGCGACTGCCGGCCGACGTGCGTGCCGGTTGGGTCTGTGGTCTGGGCCATGGCGTGTTGCCGGGAACGCCGGAAGAGAACGTGCGCCTGGCGCTGCGCGTGCAGCGGGAGATGTTCGCGTAAGCCGCCGCGGACGCTCGGGTTCAGAACTTTGCGCGCAGCAGGCGCGCAAGTTGCTGGGCCTGGGTGCGGATTTCCGGCATCGCGGTGCTCTCCCAGTGCACACCGCGCAGCAGCGAACCCAGGGCGAACAGCGGCGCGGCAGCTGAGGCGTTGTGATCGAGCAGGCGGCCCTCGCTGGTCGCGCGCAGACCCAGCCCGAGCCGATCGGCGCTCACCAGACCCTCGTCGAGCAACTGGCAGAGCAACGCATGACGTGAGCGGCGCGCGTCGATGTTCAGGCCCGTACACTGGATCACCAGATCAGCCTGCAGTACCTGTGGCGTGCGCTGCGCCGCTCCGTAGCTGACGCGCAGATGGTCCGCTTCGGTCACCACTCCGAGCAGTCGTCCGCGCCGACGTTGCAGGCGGCCCGATTGCTCCAGTGTCTGCAGGCTGCGGCGTGCAGTGGGTGGCATGCGGTGACGGACCCGTTCCCAGGCCCACACGGCATGGCGCAGGAAACGGGCGCGCTCTTCGAGCGGCAATGCCTGCCAGAGCGGTGACAGATGGGGGCGCAGTCCGTCGATCAACGGCCGCCAATCGGCCGAGTGACGCATCGCCGCCCGCAACTCATGGAACCAGTAGCGCAGTTCAGGTTGCCGCAACCAGTCGGCAGCACGGTCCGCGCTGGCAACGGGGGGCAGCGGCATCTCGGTATGGGATTCGGGCAGGGCACCATGGCGCGACAGCGCGGTGAAACGAGCCTGTGGCCAATGCCGCGCCAGTTCTCCGATCACGTCCGCGGCCGTCAGGCCCAGACCCACGACCACAACCTGCCGGGGCTGGATATCGGGCAGTCTGCGCAGCAGTGACCAGGGATCGATGCAGTAACGGCCGCTGTCCACCAGATTCCGCTCAACCACGGGCAGTGGCCGCGGCGGCAGTCCACCGATGGCCAGCACTGCGGCATCGACCCGCGCTGCACTGGAGCCGATCACACTCCAGCCAGGATTGTCCCGGTGAATGGCGTTGACGGTGTCCGCCCGCTGTCTGATGCGCACCTGGCCGCGCTCAGCGGCCTCATCCAGACGCCGTCGCAGTTGCACCTGCAGGTAGTCGCCATACAGACGTCGCGGCAAAAAGGCATCCGCGCTGCAGCTCGGCTCGCGCTGGCGCGCAAAGTCCACGAAATCGCGCGGTGTATCCGGGTACAGACTCATGGCTGCCGCGCGCACATTCAGCAGCAGCGCATCGCTGCGAACGCCGTAGGCCGTACCGCGACCAGGCTGCTCCGCACCGCTGAACCATTCAACTTCCAGTGCAGGTTCCGCGGGCAGTGCAGGTTCCGCGGGGTGACGCACCAGTTCGTTGATCAAGGCGACCGCGGCGGCGCCGCCGCCGATCAGGGCGATTCTGCGAACCAATCTCGTTTCCACTCCGATGCGATGCAATTGCGCTGCCAGTATGTAGCAGGGGCCGGTTCCAATGCGGTCACGGCCCGCTCCTGACCAATTAAGATGGTCATGACGCCGCGGTGACACAGCCTTGCCGGGCGGGAGCTAGCCTTTTTTGATTGCCGGACGCTGCCTGCGCAGCGGGAGAGATGTCGATGAACGCCGTGGCTTCGCTGAGCGCCAAGTACGATGTGGCCGGGCCGCGCTACACCAGTTATCCCACCGTGCCGTACTGGGAGAGTTCGCCCAGCGAGTCGCAGTGGCTGGAGCGCGTGCAGCAGGCGCTGGGGCAGGCCGAGCAGGCCGGCGAGGGCGCGGCGCTCTACGTGCACATTCCGTTCTGCCGTCAGCTGTGCACCTTCTGCGGCTGCAACACGCGCATCACGCGCACCCACACCATCGTCACGCCCTATGTGAACACCATCCTGGCCGAGTACGCGCTGTATCGCGCACGCCTGGGCCGCGCGGCGCTGAGCGTGGGTGAGCTGCACCTGGGCGGCGGCACACCCACCTATCTGACCGTGGAAGAGCTGGCCCATCTGCTCGAGGGGCTGCTGGCACATGTGCAGCTCAAGAGCGATGCCACGCTGTCGGTGGAAGTGGATCCGCGCGTCACCTCGCGGGCCCAGCTGGAGCTGATGGCGCAGCATGGTTTTCGGCGCATCAGTCTGGGTGTGCAGGACTTCGATCCGAAGGTGCAGGACATCGTCAATCGCGTGCAGAGCGAGCAGCAGGTGCGCGCTGTTACCGAAGATGCGCGTGCGCTGGGCTACGACAGCATCAACTACGATCTGATCTACGGTCTGCCGTTCCAGACCCTGGCCAGCATCGAGGCCACCATGGATGCCGTGGTGCGGCTGCGCCCCGATCGCATTGCGCTGTACGGCTATGCGCATGTGCCGTGGATCAAGCCGGGACAGCGCCGCTTCACCGAGCTCGATCTGCCGGAAGGTGCGACCAAGCGCGCGCTGTACGAGCGCAGCCGCGAGCGGCTGGAGCAGGTGGGGTATCGCGAGATCGGGCTGGATCACTTCGCGCTGGAAAGCGACAGCCTGTGGCAGGCCACTGTGGTCGGCCGTCTGCACCGCAACTTCATGGGCTACACGCCGGCCTTCACGCGGCCGCTGCTGGGGCTGGGTGTGTCCTCGATCGGTGACGCCGGCGATGCCTTTGCGCAGAACGAGAAGGAACTGCAGCCCTACCAGGAGCGCGTGGCGCGCGGCGAGCTGCCGCTGCATCGTGGCCATCTGCTCGACGCTGAAGACGTGGTGCTGCGTCGTCACATCCTCAACCTGATGACGCGCATGCGTACCCGCTGGGATGAGCCCGGCAGCTACACCGAATACCTGACGAATGTGCCGACGCGGCTGGCCGAGTTCATCAGCGACGGCCTGGTGCAGCTCAACGAGAGCGGCGTGAGCGTCACCGAGGCGGGGCGCCCGTTCCTGCGCAACATCTGCATGGCCTTCGATGCGCGGCTGGCGCGCAAGGCGCCGGACAAACAGCTCTTCAGCCGCACGGCCTAGCGCGGCTGGCGTCGCAGTGGCGTACCGTGCCCTGCGCGCAGCCGCCGCGCCCACTTCCACCCGATTCTTCGTCATTGCTTGCCGTGGCAGGCTGGTGCTTGCATACCTTTTGCGTCGAGGTATGATGTATCCAGTGTCGAGGTATAAGGGGGGCAAGAATGCCGAAACCGCATACCGGATTTGCAGCCGGGCTCACCGAGCTGCTGGTGCTGCGACTGCTGTCGCAGCGGGAAATGTATGGCTATGAAATCGCCCGTGCAGCACGCATAGCCACTGGCGAGGTGTTCCAGCTTGGCGAGGGCGTGCTGTACCCGCTGCTGCATGCGCTGGAGGCGCAGCGTCTGCTCAGCTCGCGGCGGCAGCGCATCGACGGGCGCACGCGCGTGTACTACGCGCTGACACCCAAGGGCGGACGACGCCTCAAAGCCCTCACGGATCAATGGCAGCGCCTGGCAGGCGCGATCGGCAACACTCTGACGGGGAGCCACCATGTCTGATGCAAACGGATCGGATCTGCGTCGTGCGCTGGCGGATGCCTTGCTGCGTGGAGGTGTGGCGCCGCGCTATGTGCGGCGCGCGCTGGGTGAGCTGAGCGTCCATGCGCAGCAGCTGCGGCAGCTGGCGCGGGCGCAGGGTCTTTCCGAAGCGCAGGCGCACCAGCAGGCCCGCGCCCAATTGGGCAATCCGGCCACCATCGCGGCCCACTATCTGCAGCAGCCGGCATTGCGTTCCTGGGGCGCGCGCTGGCCGCTGCTGGTGTTCCTTGCCGGGCCGTTGTTGATGTACGCGGCAATCTTTGCAGGTCTGATACTGGCCGGCGTCGCCATGGTCGCGCTGAGTGGACCGGCCTGGGGCGCCGGCAGCAACCCGCTGTGGCCGGGAATTCTGGGCGGAGCCATCGAGGCCCTGCGCTGGCTGGCCGTGTACATCCTGCCGGCACTGATCGGTTGCCTGTTCCTGCGTTATGCCATGCAGCGGCGTCTGTCCTGGGTCTTGCCAGCGGTCGGCGTGATGATGGTGCTGCTGCTGGCTGCCGCGGCTTCACTGCAGATCATGCTGGTGGAGATGCCGCGGCCCGGAGCGCATGGGCACATCATGGTCGGTATGAGTGCCGAAACCTCCTGGCGCTGGTTCCTCCTGTATGTGCTGAAGCTGCTGGCCATGGCTGCGGCGGTGTTCGCTGCGTCTGTCTGGTGGCGCCGGCAGACCCCTGACGCAGTCGCGGAGTAGTCCGCGATCAGCATTCGGCCGGTTATTGCATTCGCATTGAGGTAAGGTGCGGAACCCCACTCAACTGCTCTGTGCATGACCGACCCGCTCGCCCGCGCCATCCGCCTGCTCCAGGACGTCTTCGGCTATCCGGCCTTCCGCGGCCAGCAGGCTGACATCGTCACGCACGTGTCTGGCGGCGGCGATGCGCTGGTGCTGATGCCCACCGGCGGCGGCAAGTCCCTGTGCTACCAGGTGCCGGCGCTGCTGCGCGAGGGTGTGGGCGTGGTGGTCTCGCCGCTGATCGCGCTGATGCAGGATCAGGTGGCTGCGCTGCGTGAGGCCGGAGTGCGCGCGGAGTTCCTGAACTCCACACTGACCTTTGCCCAGGTACAGCAGATCGAGCGCCAGGCGCGCGCCGGTGAGCTCGACCTGCTGTACATGGCGCCGGAGCGGCTGGTGACAGAGCGCGGTCTGGCGCTGCTCGACGCCATGCGCATCGCGCTGTTCGCCATCGACGAGGCGCATTGCGTCTCGCAGTGGGGCCACGACTTCCGCCAGGAATACCTGCAGCTGGCACTGCTGGCCGAGCGCTATCCCAGCGTGCCGCGCATCGCGCTGACCGCTACCGCCGATGCCGCCACGCGCCGCGAGATGATGGAGCGGTTGCATCTTCAGGACGCGCGCGTGTTCGTGCAGAGCTTCGATCGGCCCAATATCCGCTACCGCATCGCGCCCAAGGACAACCCGCGCCGCCAGCTGCTGCGCTTCATCCGCGAGGAGCATGCGGGCCAGGGCGGCATCGTCTACTGCCTGTCGCGCAAGTCGGTGGAGGAGACGGCGCAGATGCTGGTGGCCAATGGCGTGGATGCGCTGGCCTACCATGCCGGCTTCAGCGCCGCAGAGCGCGAGCAGCGTCAGGATCGTTTCATCGAAGAGGATGGCGTGGTGATGGTGGCCACCATTGCCTTCGGCATGGGCATCGACAAGCCCGACGTGCGCTTCGTCGCCCATCTGGATCTGCCCAAGAGCGTCGAGGGCTACTACCAGGAAACCGGTCGCGCCGGCCGAGACGGCCTGGCAGCCGAAGCCTGGATGGTCTACGGCCTGGCGGATGTGGTGCAGCAGCGGCGCTTGATCGAGCAGTCGGAGGCCAACGAAGGCTTCAAGCGTATGCAGACCGCCAAGCTGGATGCGATGCTCGGCCTGTGCGAGAGCGTGCGCTGCCGGCGCCAGTATCTGCTGGGCTACTTCGATGAGACCAGCGAGCCTTGCGGCAACTGCGACAACTGTCAGGCGCCGCCGGATCAGTTCGATGGCACGGAAGCCGCGCAGAAGCTGCTCTCCTGCATCTATCGCTGCGAGCGGGCCAGCGGCTATTCATTCGGGGCGCAGCACCTCATCGACGTGCTGCGCGGTGAAGCCACCGAGAAGGTGACCCAGCGCGGCCACGACCAGCTCTCCACCTTCGGCATTGGCAGGGATCTGGATGCGACCCAGTGGCGCGCCGTGCTGCGCCAGCTGATCACGCTGGATCTCGTGGCCGTGGATCATGAAAATTTTGGGGTGCTGCGCCTGACGGCCGGCAGCCGCGAAGTGCTGAAAGGTGAGCGCCGCCTGACCCTGCGCCGTGATGCCGTGCCAGCCGGCAAGGGGCGGCGCACCGGCAAGGCCGCCAAATCGTCCGCGATAGCCGGTCCGATGTCGTCGCAGGAAGAGGCCGTGTTTCAGGCCTTGCGCGAATGGCGTCGCGCCGTGGCGCGCGAACATGCCGTGCCGGCCTATACCGTGCTGCATGACGCCAGCCTGCGCGAGATCGCGCAGCGGCGGCCGCAGAATGCGCAGGCGCTGGCCACCGTTACCGGCATCGGCGCCAGCAAGCTGGCGCGCTATGGCGCAGCCATCATCGAGATCGTGCAGGGGCGAATCTGAGCACCAGCAGGGTGAGCACGCCGGCGATCAGACCCCAGAAGGCCGAGCCGATGCCGCCCAGCGTAAGACCTGAAGCGGTGACCAGGAAGGTGACCAGCGCGGGTTCGCGGTCCGGTTCGCTCGCCAGCGCCGTGTGCAGGCTGCCGGCGAGCGCACCGAACAGCGCGATGCCGGCGATGGCCATGACCAGCTCGCGCGGGAAGGCGGCGAACAGCGCCGTGACCGTGGCGCCGAACAGGCCGATCAACACATAGAAAACGCCGGCGCTGATCGAGGCCACGTAGCGGCGCTGCGCGTCTTCATGCGCGTCGCGGCCCATGCACAGCGCAGCGGTGATGGCGGCCAGATTCAGCGCATAGCCACCGAAGGGCGCCAGCAGCAGATTGGCGACACCGATCCAGCCGATGGTGGGCGAAATGGGCACGGCGTAGCCGGAGGCGCGGATCACGGCCACGCCGGGCACGTTCTGCGAGGCCATGGTCACCAGGAACAGCGGCAGCGCGATGCCGAGCACCGCGGCCACGGACAGCGACGGTGCGGTGAAGATCGGTCGCGCCAGTTGCAGATGCAGCTCGCTGAGCTGCATGCGGCCCGAACCATAGGCCACTGCCAGGCCAACCAGCAGCGTCACGATGACGGCATAGCGCGGCCACAGGCGGCGCGCCGCCAGCCAGGCGAGGAACATGGTCAACGCGATGCCCGGCGCGGTGCGCATGGCGACGAAGACATCCAGGCCGAAGCGCAGCAGCACGCCGGCCAGCATGCCGGCCGCCAGCGACATCGGAATGCGGCTGATCATGCGTTCGAAGAAACCCGAGAAGCCGGCGAGGGTGATCAGCAGCGCGGAGAGCAGGAAGGCGCCGATGCTCTGGTTCAGCGGCAGGCCGGCGCTGTAGCCCACCAGCATGGCCGCACCCGGCGTAGACCAGGCCGTCACCACCGGCATGCGATAGCGCAGCGACAGGCCGATGCACGTCAAACCCATGCCCAGGCCCAGCGCCCACATCCACGAGCTGATCTCCGCGGGGCCCGCGCCCAGCGCACGCGCCGCCTGGAATACGATGACGGCGGAGCTGGTGAAGCCCACCAGCACGGTGACGAAGCCGGCGGTCAGCGCGGAGAAGGAGAAGTCGCGCCACAGGCGCGCGGCGGGCGCATTCATCAGAAGGGCTTTACTACGGCGAAGATCAGGATCGGGATCACGATCAGCAGTGCGGCTTCGTTCAGCACACGCAGCAGCACGCCACCGGGCAGCGCCGCGCCGCGTCGTGCGCGGCCGAGCAGCATGTGCAGTACGCCGTGATATAGAAGCAGCAGCAAGACGAAGGCCAGCTTCGCCATCAGCCAGCGGCCGGTGTCGCCGAAGCCCAGCATCATCCACAGGCCCAGAGCCATCGCGATCATCGCCATGACGTCCATGAAGCGCGCCAGCCGCTGCGCCATGATCAGCAGACGGCGCACGTCCTCGCCGGCCGCGCGCCCCTCCACGTAGTGCACGAAGATGCGCGGCAGGTAGAACAGGCCAGCCATCCAGGCGATGACGAACAGGACATGAAAGCACTTGATCCACAGCAGCATGCGCGCGCAGTCCCTTGGGTTTTCCGAAAAAGCGTGAGGAAATGAAGATTGCAGCAGCTTAGCGCGGGCACCGCGGCGCGGGCTACACTTGGCGGATGAAACCTGCCTGGTGGCTGCGCGCGCTGGCGCGTGTGCCTTTTCCAATCCTGTATGCGGTCGCGGCCGTGCTGGCTTTTTTGGTGCACCGGGTGCTGCGCTACCGGTTGGGTGTGGTGCGCGCCAATCTGCGCGCCTGTTTCCCGGGTATGGATCGTCACAGCGAGCGGCGCCTGATCGCCGCGCATTACCGTGGCACGCTGCAGGTGCTGGTGGAGACCCTGAAGCTGGCCGGCATCAGTGCGGATGAATTGCGCGCGCGCGTCAGCGTCGCGAACTTCGAGCGGGTGCAGGCGCCGATCCGCGCGGGGCAGTCCCTGATCCTGGTGGCGGCCCACCAGTGCAACTGGGAATGGCTGCTGCAGCGTCTGGCGCTGGATCTGGGCGCGCCGATGAATTCAGCCTACAAGCCGCTGCACAGCGCCAGCGCCGATCGGCAGATGCTGGCGCTGCGCTCGCGCTTCGGCGCGCGGCTGATTGCGGCGAAGAAGCTGCTGCGCGAGATCGTGCGCATGCGTCATCAGGTGCAGGCGGTGTGTTTTCTCGCCGATCAGGTGCCCAGCAGCAGCGTCTCGCGTCACTGGCTCAGCTTCCTCGGACGTGAGACGGCGTTCTATCCCGGGCCGGCGGAAATCGCGGTGCGCACCGGCTACGCTGCCTACTTCGTGCGCATGCGCCGGCTGCGCACGGGTTATTACGAAGTGTGGTTCGAGCCGCTGACCCAGGGCGGCGAAAAACTCGAACCCATTGCCTTCACGCGCCTGTATGCGGCGCGCATCGAAGCGCAAATCCGCGACTTTCCCGCCGACTGGATGTGGACGCACCGGCGCTGGAAGCTCAGGCGCAAGAGCCACGAATACGACGCCTCAGTGTCAGGCTGAGCAAAGTTCGTTGCCGCCTCCCCGCGGCGGATTGCAGACTAGGAACAGTTCTGTGCGTGAGCGCACTTCATGGCGAAGGGCGCCGCGCAGGATGCATGGAATCAATTGGGGGGCGATCAATGTCCAAGACAAAGAGCATCTGGGCGGCCGTGGGCCTGCTCGGAGTGGTATCGCTGGCGGCTGCGGCCGACAAGTTCAGCGATACGGAAACGCATGTGGTCCGCGGCATCATGGAGCGGCAGTCCACCATGGCGCGCTTCAGCAACCTGGCGCTGGAGAAGAGCACCAGTCAGTTGATCAAGGACTTTGCCAAGCGCGACATCGAAGAGCACACCAAGCTCAGCGCTGATCTGGGCGCGGTGGCCGGCAAGCTCGGCATCACCGGCGCAGGCATTGGCGGCGGCGGTGCGCCGGGTGGTGCCGGTGGCGCAGGCGGTCCTCCGGGTGGCGGTGCGGGTGGCCCTCCGGGCGCTGCGGCCGGTGGTCCGCCGGGAGCAGCCGGTGGCGCTCCGGGCGCAGGTCCGCAGGGTGCGGGCGGTTCCCCGGGTGGCGCGGGTGGCGCAGGCGCTGCCGGTGGCCCGCCGGGCGGCGGCGGCGCGGGGGGGGGTGGTGGCGGTCCGTCCAGCTACGCCAACCGTTACCTGGAACAGCTCAAGACGCTCAGCGGCAAGGACTTCGACGAGATGTACCTGCTGCGCGTGCTGCAGTATCACGAGGATCTGGAGCGCAGCGTCAACGGCGAGCTGCGCAGCGGCTTTGCGCCCGAGCTGATCGCCTGGGCCAAGGCCAATGTGGATACCTATGAGAAGCATGCGCAGCTGGTGCAGCGCATGCTGTACGGCGAAGTGACCAGCATCCCGGCCACGGGCGCGCTGGGCGCCGGCGGCCCGGGTGGCCCCGGTGGCGGTGCGCCGGGCGGTGCGGGGGGTCCCCCGGGTGGCGCGGGTGCCGCTCCCGGCGGCGCGGCTCCGCAGGGCGCGCCGACGCGCTGAAGCGTCCGCACAGGTGGCGCCGGGGTGTCTCACTCCGGCGCCACTGATCACACCCGTCGCCGCGGCAGCTATGCTTTAGCGACGATGAAGTTCCGATTCCTGCCTCTGTTGCTGGCCTGCCTGCTGCAGGCACCGCGCATCGACGCGGCCTTCGTGACGCGGCCGGCCAGCATCGATCCCGTGACGCTGGTCAATCAGCTGCGTACTACGCAGTGTCCACGGCCTGCCAGGCGTCTGGCCCCTCTGATCGACACCGCCGGTCTGCGCCGCGCCGCTCAGCGTTGGTCCATGGGCGGGCGTCTGGAAGGTGCGCTGGATGCGGTGGGGTATCGCGCCCGCCATGCCGCCGGCATCGAGCTTTCCGGTGTGCGCAGCGGTACCCAGCTGCAGACGCTGCTGCTGCAGAACTACTGCGCGCAGCTCACCGATGCGACCGCCACCGAGATCGGCTTCTATCAGCAAGGTATGCAGCTGTGGCTGGTGCTGGCCACGCCGCATCTGCAACCGGCCATCGATGATCAGGCCAGCCTGCAGGCACAGGTGCTGGGGCTGACCAACAATGCGCGGGCCAATGGGCGTCGCTGCGGCGATCAGTGGTTCGCAGCGGTCGGGCCACTGGCGGCATCGCGCGAACTGAATGTGGCAGCCACGGTGCAGGCCAATGACATGGCGCGCAGGAAATTCCTCGAGCATCGCGGCAGCGACGGCAGTTCACCCTCGGATCGTGTGACGCGCACCGGCTATGCCTGGAAGACGGTGGGCGAGAACATCGCGCTGGGGCCGGAAAGCGCCGCCGAAGTGGTGAATGGCTGGCTCGCCAGCCCCGGCCATTGCGAGAACATCATGGACGGCCGTTTCACCGTGATGGGGCTGGCCGTGGTCAGCAGTACGGGGGCCAAGCCCGAGCTGTACTGGTCGCAGGTGTTCGCGCGGCCCCAGGGTTCTGGAAAACCCTAGAACTGCACGCTGACCGGGCCGACCCCGTCGAAGATCACATCGCAGCGGCTGCCGGCTTTGACCAGCCGCAGGCCGTTGTAGCTGCCGGTGGTGACGTAGGTGCCGGCGCGCAGCGTGACCTTGCGTGCCGAGAGATGATTCGCCAGCCACACCAGCGGCAGCAGCGGATCCACCAGCGGATGACCGCCGTGCGCGCTGTGCACTTCCTGGCCATCGACGCGCACCTTGAGCGGGATCTGCTCCAGATCGCGGCCGCGCCAGTCGTTGCAGGCGGGACCGATGATCAATCCCTCATTCATCAGGTTGTCGGCCAGCTGATCCAGCGGCGGCGCTGCGAAGAAATCGGCGAAGCGGCACACGCACACTTCGATGGCGGCATGCGCGGAAGCCACGGCGGCCAGCACCGTGGCGCGATCGTACTGGCTGCCCGCTGGCAGCGGATACAGATCCTCCGCCATGCGCAGGCAGATCTCCGGCTCGATGCCGAACTGCGTGGTGCCGCTGGTGCGCGCCTCGAAACGCGCCGGGTCGCTATCCGAGTGCGCCAGATCGCGCGCCATCAGCGGTGCGGCGCGGCCCGAGTGCGCATCGGGCATGGAGACCTTCCAGCCGCCCGGATGCGTGGCCAGATAGGTGAACAGCAGGTCCTGGATGGCCCAGGCTTCGCTGTCGGTCTGCGGCGCGATGTCGGCCGGCAAGCCCGGCAGCCTGGGTGCGCCGCGGCGCGCGGCCAGCAGGAATTCGACCGACTTGATGACGCGCAGGGCGCTGGTGGTGCTCATGGGTTCAACTCTTGCTGCGATCGGCCAGGCGCGTGGCGAGCAGGGTCGCCAGCTGCTGCAGGGTGGGGTGATCGAAGATGTCCGGCACGTCGAGTACGCCGGGCCAGCGCGCATCGATGCGCTCGTGGATGGCGATGAGTTTCAGCGAGCTGGCGCCGATGTCGAACAGGCTCTCATCCAGCGCCACCATGCGGCCATCCAGCGCCGTCTCGACGATTTCCTGCAGCTCACGTTCCAGCGCATTGCCACTGGCCGTTGCGAGGGTTCCGGCGGCTGCGTTCAGTGCCGCCAGTTCCGCGAGTTCTGCGGCGAAGGCGCCATCCAGATACTCCTGCTCCAGCAGATGGCGCTGGATCTTGCCGCTGGTGGTCTTCGGGATGCGCTTCACCGGCACCACGGCGTCCAGTGTCAGGCCGGACTGTTCGCTCAAGCAGCGCGCGATGTTGCGCGCCAGCGGCGCGAACTCGGCCATGTCGCTCCGATGCAGGATGAAGGCCACCATCTGGTCGGCCTCGGCACCAGCCGGGCGCACGCCCGCCACGACCACCTTGCCCAGCTCCAGCGCAGCGCTGTTGCCGGCGATGATCAGCGCTTCCAGATCATGCGGGTAGTAGTTCTGGCCATTGACGAACAGGATCTCCTTGTGGCGCCCGGTGATGTACAGCGCGCCGTCGTGGAACACGCCCAGATCGCCGGTGCGCAGCCAGCCATCGCGGGTGAAGCTCGCGGCATTGGTGGCCGCATCCTGGAAGTAGCCAGCGGTGACATTGCCGCCACGGATCTGGATGTGTCCGGCGTGTTCGCCCGGTAGCACCGCATCGTCATCGCCGGCCAGGCGCACTTCGCAGTAGGGGATGGCGCGACCCACGCTGGGCAGCAGCAGCGCATCCTGCGCATCGCGCGCCACGACGTTGACCGGTTGGCCGATCTTCAGCTGATGACGATCGAAGGCGGTGGCGTGATACGGCTGCTCCGGCGGCGGGAAGCTCACCGCCAGCGAGGCTTCGGCCAGGCCATACACCGTGAACATGGCGCTGCGCCTGAGCTGCGCCGGCTGCATGCGCGCCAGGAACTCGTCACACAGCTCCACGCTGATGGGCTCGGCACCGTTGAAGATCAGGCGCACGGCGGATAGATCCAGGCCGGTGACTGCGCGCTCGCCCAGCACTTTCAGATAGTGGCGGTAGCCGAAGTTCGGCGAGCACAGGATGCTGGCGCGCACCTTTGCTGCCAGCTGCAGCCACAGCAGCGGCCGACGCACGAACAAGTCGGTGGGCATCAGGTGCGAGTGGATGCGGTTGGCGAACATGATCAGGTGAAAGCCGATCAGTCCCATGTCGTGCGTCAGCGGCATCCACGAGAAGCTGATGTCCTCGGGCGTGAAACGCGCTGCTTCACTGGCGCCGCGGATGTTGGCCAGCAGGTTGGCATGCGTGAGCACCACGCCCTTGGGCTCGCTGGTGGAGCCGGAGGAGAACTGGATGAAGGCCGTGTCTTGCGGGCGCACAGTGTGCGGCCGGCCGGCGCGTCTGACGTCCTCCAGCGTATCCACCAGGTAGGCGCGCCGCCGCAAGGCCTCGAAGGTGTCCTGCGCGCCGCTGCCGGCGGCGAACTGGCCGATGCGCTCCAGCAGCTTCTGCTCGGTGTAGATGAAGGGCTGGCCCAGCTTGCGCGCCACGCGCAGCAGCTTGTGGCGATGCTCGTCGCTGATGCCCGGTGCGATCGGCACCGGCACGATGCCGCCGAGGATGCCGGCCCAGAAGGCATCGATGAAGGGCTCGTTCGAGCTCAGGAACAGGATCAGGTGATCGCCGGGTTTCGCGCCGAGCTTCTGCAGGTGGTAGAGGATGCCGAGCGCGCGCTCCTGCAGCCGCTCGTAGCTGAGCCTGCGGGCGCTGTTCTCGCCTTCCAGGTAGGTGAGGCAGTTCGGCACCGCGCGGTGCGCGTGCAGCAGTTCGGGCAGCGTCGAGGCATTCAAAGTCATCCGGTAATTGTAGCCTACTCGAGACATCGCCCAGGGAATGCCCCCGCAATGTTCAGGGGAAGCGGCGGGACCCGCGCTTGTGCGGCCGGGCTCGATCGCGCAGAATTCCGCGCCTTTCCTCGCGGCAGCCGGCTTAGGCTTCGACAGGCTCCCAGCAGCATGAGTGATGACGGTCCGGGAAGCGCACTGCGCAATACCCTCTACAAACGCAAGACACGTTCGGCGCGGCGCATGGGCGCGGGTCGGCGCATGCTGTTTGCCATCGCGGTGCCGCTGGCCGAGGGGCTGATCCGCCTGTGGTGGCGCAGCTGCCGCATCGTGCGTGTGGTTGGTGCGCAGCGCCTGGATGAAGTGCTGGCGCAGATGCCATCCTTCCTGCCGGCCTACTGGCATCAGCATCATCTGTTCGGCGCGCGTTATCTGCTGTCGCGGCAGAAGGACACGGCGCTGAAGGTGGGTTTCCTGATCAGCCCGTCGCTGGATGGCGAGCTGGGTGCGCGCCTGATGCGCCGCCTGGGCGGCGCGGTGATCCGCGGTTCCTCCTCGAATACCGGGGCGCTGGCACTGAAGGATTACTTCCAGGCGCTGACGCGCGATGCCATCTCGCCGGTCATCAATCCGGATGGGCCGCGCGGGCCGCGCTTCAAGTGCAAGCCCGGCGCCGTGCTGCTGGCGCAGATGTCGAACCGGCCCATCGTGCCGCTGGCCTATGCGGCGCGGCATGCCTGGACCTTTCATTGGGACAAGTTCGTGCTGCCCTGGCCGTTCACGCGCATCGCGCTGGCCATCGGCGAGCCGATCCGCGTGCCGCGTACGCTGGATGCGCAGGGTGTGGAGCAGATGCAGGCGGCGGTGGAGCAGGCGCTGCACGCGGCCTACAAGGCGGCGCGCGCCGCACTGGATGAATCATGAGTACGCCGGAAATTTCCGTGGTGGTCCCGGTCTGCAACGAGGAGACCAATGTAGAACCGCTGGCCGCCGAGATCGGCGCAGCGCTGTCCGGCCGCGCCTTCGAGCTGTTGTTCATCGACGATGGCAGCACCGATGGTACCGCCGCCGCGGTACTGCGCGCCCGCGCGCAGCTGCCGCAGATCCGCCTGCTGCAGCATGCGCGGCGCAGTGGCCAGAGCGCGGCGCTGTGCAGCGGCATGCGCGCGGCGCGCGCCGAATGGGTGGCGACGCTGGACGGCGATGGCCAGAACGATCCGGCCGACATCCCCAACCTGATTGCGACGCGCGATGCGCACAGCGATGTGGCTGTGCGTCTGTACATGGGCCATCGGCAGAAGCGCCGCGACACCTGGGTGCGGCGCATCTCCTCGCGTGTCGCCAACGGCGTGCGCGGCCGCATGCTGCGCGACTCCACGCCGGACACCGGCTGTGGCATCAAGCTGATGCACCGGCCGACCTTCCTGGAGCTGCCGCGCTTCGATCACATGCACCGCTTCCTGCCGGCGCTGTATCAGCGTGCCGGCACGCGCGTGGTGTCGGTGCCGGTCAATCACCGTCCGCGTCTCACCGGCTCGTCCAAGTACGGTCTGTTCGACCGGCTGTGGGTGGGCATCGTCGATCTGTTTGGCGTGATGTGGCTGGGCCGGCGCCATCCGCCGCCGCTGGATGTCAGCGAGAAGAGCTGAAGGAGCGCGATGTGAACAGCATGCTGTGCAACTGTTTCGGCGTCATGGTCACGCCGTGGAAGATCATGGGTTACCTGGGCGTGACGCTGTTCGCGGGCCGCTGGTTCGTGCAGCTGTGGGCCTCGCGCCGCCATGGCCGGCCGGTGATGCCGGCGCTGTTCTGGTACATGAGCATCAGCGGCAGTCTGCTGCTGCTGGTGTATTTCGTGTTCGGCAAGAACGATTCGGTGGGTGTGCTCTCCAATCTGTTCCCGTTCACGATTGCGCTGTACAACCTCTACCTGCAGCGCCGCGCCGATGCCGCAGCCCGCACCCAGTCCTGACAGCGGCGCCGGCCGCGACCTGTTCCGGCTGCTGCTGCTGACAGCGCTGCTGATCGGCGCGGGTCTGGGCCTGCGCGCGCCGTGGCCGGCGGACGAGCCGCGCTTCGCGCTGGTGGCGCAGCACATGGCGGTGAGCGGCAACTGGCTGTTTCCGTCCATCGGTGGCGATCTGTACGCCGACAAGCCGCCGCTGTTCTTCTGGCTGATGGCCGTCTGTCTCAAGCTCACCGGCTCACTGCGCATCGCCTTCCTGTTGCCGGCACTGCTCTCGGCGCTGGGCATCGTGGCGCTGGTGCACGATCTGGTACGTCGCCTGCACGGCCGCGTCGCCGCGCTGTGTGCCGCAGGTACGCTGGCGGCGACCCTGCAGTTCGTCACCGTGATGCGCGGTGCGCAGATCGATCCGCTGCTGTGCTTTCTCACCACGCTGTCGCTGTACGCGCTGCTGCGCCACCTGCTGCTGGGGCCGGCCTGGGGCTGGTATTTCCTGGGCGCCTTCGCCGCCGGCCTGGGTGTCATCACCAAGGGCGTGGGCTTCCTGCCGCTGCTGGTGCTGATTCCCTATGCGCTGCTGCGCGCCCGTTTCTGGAAGGCCGGCGCCTGGCAGGGGCTGGCCGGGGTGCGCAGTGCCTGGCGCTGGGCGGTGCTGGGTCTGGGCGGACTGCTGCTGGCGGTGGCGCTGTGGCTGGTGCCCATGCTGGTGGCCGTACAGCTGACCGGCAATGCCGACTTCGCCGCCTATCGCGACGAGATCCTGTTCCGGCAGACGGTGACGCGCTATGCCAGGGCCTGGATCCATGTGGAGCCCTGGTACTACTTCATCGTCAGCGTGATTCCGGGGCTGTGGTTGCCCTGGACGCCGCTGCTGTTCTGGCTGGTGCCGCGCTGGCAGCAGGACTGGAGCGCGCGCCGCGCAGCCACCTGGCTGCCGCTGCTGTGGCTGGCGCTGGTGCTGGCGTTCTTCTCGGCCAGCACCGGCAAGCGCGGGCTCTATATCTTCCCGGCGCTGCCGGCGTTGGCGCTGGCGGCTGCGCCCTGGCTGCCGCAGCTGTATGCCCGGCCGGCGGTGCGGCGGGTGGGTCTGATCCTGGCCGCGGTGCTGGCGCTGGTGGCCGTCGCGGTGGCGGTGCTGTATCTCACCGGCCTCACGCGGCTGGCGCAGCTGGCCCGCGACAACCAGATCAGCCAGCCGCTGCCGCTGATCCTCATCGCGTTCACAGCGGTGGTCGCCTGGCTGCTGGCCTGGCGACGTGCCCCGCTGCTGGCCTGGCCGGGGGTGCTGCTGGCGCTGGTGCTGGGCTGGGCGCTGCTGCTGATGCCGGACATGGACGGCCTGCGTTCCGGCCGCTCCTTCACCCAGCTGCTGATGCGCAGCGTGCCGCCCGGACAGCCGCTGGGTCTGGTGGCCTACAAGGAGCAGTTCCTGCTGTACATCGATCGGCCGGTGACCAATTTCGGCCACAGCCGCAGCGCCGAGGGTCCGCAATCCTCCCGCCAGGAGGAGGCGGATGCCGCCCGTTGGCTCAATGCCGCCGCCGGGCGCCGCTTGCTGATCCCGGCCATCCGCGCCAGGGCCTGTTTTGCGGACACCCACCAGGTGCCGCTGGGCGAGAGCGGCGGGCGCGACTGGCTGCTGGTGGACGGCCAGGCCAGTGCCGAATGCGCAGGGCGGGGCCAGGAGAGGACCTACGTCGCTAATCCGGAGTAAAACTCCTTTTTACCCAGCAGCTTGGCTTGTTTTCCCGATGGCGGGTGGCGAGAATCGGGCGTAAATGTCCCGGCTCCCTTCCGTTTATCCGACCGACTTCGGCGCATCTGATGTGCTGTCACCGCAGTTCTGGACGGCGCGGCAGGAGCGCGGCGCCCCGGGCCTGGATCTGACGGCCACCAAGCTGGCCATCGATCTGCAGAACCTGGAACGTGGCAACGCCGACGAGCTGCTGCGTCGCTGCCTGGACGGGTTGCGCGAAAGCTGTTCGGCCGACGCCGCCTTCAGCGCCTTCTTCAACGCCGCCGGCACCCACGTCGAAACCGTCAGTTCGGTGGTCGCTGCGTTGGCGCAGTGTCACCCCGAGTCGCTGCGCGGCAGCGCGCTGGACAAGCTGCCCTGGCTGGCTGGCCGGCTGGATCATCTGCGGCTCTCGCAGATCCGCGATACGGCTGCGCCGCGCCCGGAGCAGGCCGCCGAAGCGCAGCGCTTCGCCGCATTGTCCGCCGGCTCGGTGCTGTGGGTGAGCTTCCACATCCAGGGGCGGCCGGCGGGTCTGCTGGGCCTGTGCTTCGGGCTGCCGCGCGAGGAATTCGACGCCAATCTGCAGCTGCTGCTGAAGCTGCTGGGCACCAGCCTGGCCTCGGGCATGGAGCGTGTGCGGCTGGCGACGGCGCTGGCCAGCCTGGAGGAGCGCACCGAACTGGCGGAACTGACCGCCAACGACGGTGTGTGGGATTTCGATGTGGCCGGCGCCGGCGTGTATTTCTCGCCGCGCTGGCGCGCCATGCTGGGTTACGACGAGGCCGATCTGCGCGCCAACTTCGACTGGCGCAGCCTGGTGCATCACGACGACATGGCGCGTGTGCAGAACACGCTGCGCGATCACGTGGCCGGCAAGAGTCCGATCTTCGAGAGCGTGCATCGCATGCGCCATCGCAACGGCGAGTGGCGCTGGGTCATCAGCCGCGCCAAGGCCAAGGTGGATCCGCACGGCCGGCTGCTGCGCCTGGTGGGCGTGGAGCTCGATATCACCGAACGCAAGCTGTACGAGGAAGCGCTGTTCCGCGAGAAGGAGAGCGCGCAGATCACGCTGCAGTCCATCGGCGACGGCGTGGTCACCACGGACGCGAATTCGGTCATCGACTACATCAATCCGGTGGCCGAGCAGCTCACCGGCTGGCGGCTGGAAGATGCCATGGGCCGACCGGTGGAAGAGGTGTTCCGCGCCTTCCACGAGGAGACCTGCGAGCCGCTGGAAAACCCGCTCACCGTGGCCATCCGGCGCACGCGCCCGATCAAATCGGTGCGCCCCATGCTGTTGATCCGCCGCGATGGCAACGAACTGTACGTGGAGAGCACGGCCGCGCCGATCCGCGATGGCGCCGGCAAGATGAGCGGCGGCGTGCTGGTGTTCCATGACGTCAGCGAGTCGCGCGAACTCAATCGCCGGCTGTCGTATCACGCCAGCCACGATCTGCTCACCGGTCTGGTGAACCGTCGCGAATTCGAACATCGGCTGGAGCGCGCGCTCAAGAGCGCCAAGGCCAACGAGACCTCGTACGCCCTGTGCCAACTGGACATCGATCAGTTCAAGATCGTCAACGATACCTGCGGCCACAGCGCCGGCGATGCGCTGCTCGGGCAGGTGGGCGCGCTGCTCAAATCCAAGGTGCGCTGGCGCGACACGCTCTCGCGCCTGGGCGGCGACGAATTCGGCATCCTGCTGGAGAGTGCCTCGCTGGATGAGGCCATGCGCATGGCCGAGACGCTGCGCGAGGCCGTGGCCAACTTCCGCTTCGCCTGGGAGGAGCGCGTGTTCCGGCTCGGCGCCAGTGTCGGCGTGGTGCCGATTACCGCCGACAATGTCGATGCGGCCTCGGTGCTCTCCGCGGCGGACAGTGCCTGTGCGGCCGCCAAGGAGCAGGGTCGTAACCGCGTGTACAGCTTCGCCGAGAACGACATCGAGCTGATGAAGCGGCGCCGCGAGATGCAGTGGGCGGCGCGCATCAATGCGGCGCTGGAAGAGGGGCGCTTCGAGCTGTTCCGCATGCCCATCAAGCCGCTGCAGAAACCCGAGACCGGCGCGCACTACGAGCTGCTGCTGCGCATGCGCGACGAGGCTGGACGCATCGTTGCGCCCGACAATTTCATCGCGGCCGCCGAGCGCTACGGCATCACGCCCTCCATCGATCGCTGGGTCATTGAAAACGCCCTGCGCTGGCTGGTGTCCGAGGCCGACGAGCGCGAGCGTCTGACCATGTGCTCGATCAACCTCTCCGGCCAGAGCCTGGGCGACGACAAGTTCCTGCCCTTCGTCATCGAGCAGTTCCAGCGCAGCGGTCTGGACGCCAGCAAGATCTGCTTCGAGATCACCGAGACCGCGGCCGTGGCCAGCTTCTCGCAGGCCAACCGTTTCATTCAGGCGCTGAAAGAGCTGGGCTGCAAGTTCGCGCTGGACGACTTCGGCACCGGCCTGTCCTCGTTCGGCTATCTGAAGCACTTCCCGGTGGACTTCCTGAAGATCGACGGTAGCTTCGTGCGCGAGATCCTGCTCGATCCCATCGATCGCGAGATGGTGCGCTCCATCAACGAGATCGGCCATCTGACCGGCAAGCAGACCATCGCCGAATTTGCCGAGAACGCCGAGATCATCCAGATGCTGGCCAACATCGGCGTGGACTATGCGCAGGGCTACGGCATCGCGCAGCCCAGCCGTGTGCTGAAGGCCGTGAATTCCTGAATTTTGTTCGCCTCCTGCGCGATTTGAGTGCAACGAAGCACGCTGCGCGCATGGCCGGGACCGGGGTTTTCTGGCAAACTCGCGCGCCATGCCGGAGTTGACCGAAACCCCTCCCCAGACCCCCGAAAATCCCGCCGCAGCCGCTGCCACGGCACCCGTTGCAGAAGAAGCGCCGCGCGAGATCGGTGGGCCACCGGGGCCCGAACCCACCCGCTTTGGCGATTGGGAAAAAGCCGGCCGCTGCATCGATTTCTGATTGGGAGAGTTTTCATGGGCGCACGTCCCCTGTCGCCGCATCTGGGCCACTACCGTTTCATGTACACGATGGCGACGTCCATCTTCCACCGCGCCACCGGGATGGTGATGACGGTGGGGCTGGTGCTGCTGGTGAGCTGGCTGATGGCCATGGCCAATGGCGAGCAGCGTTACATGGCCGCCGTCGCCTTGTTCAGCACCTGGTTCTTCAAGCTGGTGCTGTTCGGCGTGCTGGCCGCCTTCCTGTACCACTTCGCCAATGGCATCCGGCATCTGTGCTGGGATCTGCTGCTGGGGCTGGAGAAGCACCAGGCGCGGCGCAGCGCGCTGTTCGTCGCAGTGTTCTTCGTCGTGGCGCTGGCGGTGTTCACCTGGGCGCTGTTCTTCCGCACGGCAGGTGTCGCATGAGCCTGCGCAGCCCTCTGAATCAGGTCATCGGTCGCGGCAGCGCCCGCAATGGCGTGCACCACTGGTGGGTCCAGCGTGTCAGCGCCGTGGCGCTGATCCCGCTGGCCATCTGGTTCATGTACGAGATGGTGCGTCTGCCGCTGGCGGACTACGCCGCAGTCACGGTGTTCGTGTCCTGGGGCTGGCATCCGATCGCGCTGACCCTGCTGATGCTGGTGGCCGCGTACCACTCGCAGCTCGGCGTGCAGGTGGTCATCGAAGACTATGTGCATACCAAGGGCCAGAAAGTGATCGCGCTGCTAGCGTCCTCCTTCACCCATGGGTTGCTGGCCGTGGCCGGCGTCTACGCGGTGCTGCGCATCGCGCTGCGGAGCTAATTTGATGAGTGCCTATCAGTTCATCGATCACACCTACGACGTGGTCGTCGTCGGTGCCGGCGGCGCCGGATTGCGCGCCACCCTGGGTCTGGCCGAAGCCGGCCTGTCCACCGCCAACATCACCAAGGTGTTCCCGACCCGCAGCCACACGGTGGCGGCGCAGGGCGGCATCTCGGCGGCGCTGGGCAACATGGGTGAGGACGACTGGCGCTGGCACATGTACGACACCGTCAAGGGGTCGGACTGGCTGGGCGATCAGGACGCCATCGAGTTCATGTGCAAGCAGGCCCCTGAAGCCATCATCGAACTCGAACACTACGGCGTGCCGTTCTCGCGCACCGATGCCGGCCGGATCTACCAGCGTCCGTTCGGCGGCATGACCACGCATTACGGCAAGGGCATCGCGCAGCGCACCTGCGCCGCGGCCGACCGCACTGGTCACGCCATGTTGCATACGCTGTATCAGCAGTCGATCCGCAACGAGGCCGAGTTCTACATCGAATACTTCGCCATCGACCTGATCATGGAAGACGGCGCCTGCCGCGGCGTGGTGGCGCTGGATCTGGCCACCGGAGCGCTGCATCGCTTCCGCGCCCAGAGCGTGATCCTGGCCACCGGCGGTTACGGCCGCGCCTGGTTCTCGTGCACCTCGGCGCATACCTGCACCGGCGACGGTGGCGGCATGGTGTTGCGCGCCGGCCTGCCCATGCAGGACATGGAGTTCGTGCAGTTCCATCCCACCGGCATCTACGGCTCGGGCTGTCTGATCACCGAAGGTTCGCGCGGCGAGGGTGGCTATCTCACCAATTCGCAGGGCGAGCGCTTCATGGAGCGCTACGCGCCCAACGCCAAGGATCTGGCCTCGCGCGACGTGGTCAGCCGCGCCATGACCGTGGAGATCCGCGAGGGTCGCGGTGTGGGCGAGCACAAGGATCACATCCACCTGCACCTGGAGCATCTGGGCCCGGCGGTCATCAAGGAACGCCTGCCCGGCATCCAGGAAACCGCGCGCATCTTCGCCGGCGTGGATGTTACGCGCGAACCGATTCCGGTGCTGCCGACGGTTCACTACAACATGGGTGGCATCCCCTGTAACTACCACGGCGAAGTGGTCACCGTGAAAAACGGTGTGCATGACGTGGTGGTGCCGGGCCTGATGGCCGTGGGCGAGGCGGCCTGCGTGTCGGTGCACGGCGCCAACCGCCTGGGCAGCAACTCGCTGCTGGATCTGGTGGTGTTCGGCCGCGAAGCCGCACGCCACTGCGCCGAGGTGGTGAAGGCCGGCGCCACGCAGAAGGCGCTGCCCAGGGACGCCGGCGATCTGGCCGTGTCGCGCCTGGACAAGTACCGCAATGCCAGGGGCTCGCGCCCCACCGCGCAGATCCGCCTGGAGATGCAGAAGGTCATGCAGACCGACGCCGCGGTGTTCCGCACCGGCGCCTCGCTGAACGAGGGCGTCGCCAAGCTGCAGAAGACCTATGAGTCCTTCGCCGAGGTCGGCGTTGCCGATCGCGGCCTGATCTGGAACACCGATCTGGTGGAGACCCTGGAGCTGGAGAACCTGCTGCAGCAGGCCACGGCCACCATCCATTCGGCGGCCAATCGCGAGGAGAGCCGCGGTGCGCATGCCCGCGAGGACTTCGCCAACCGCGATGACGAGAAGTGGATGAAGCACACGCTGGCGTTCGTGGCGGGGCCGGGCCAGGTCAAACTCGACTATCGCCCCGTGCACCTGAACACGCTCACCAGCGATGTGGAAGTGGTCGCCCCCAAGGCGCGCACCTACTAAGGCACCCGACAAGGATCTGGATCGCCATGGCTGAATTCAAACTCCCCCCGAACTCGCGCATCGATCGCGCCGCCGGCAAGACCCACAAGGCACCGGCCGGCGCCAGGAAGCCGCGCACCTTCAGGATCTACCGCTTCGATCCGGATTCGGGCCAGAACCCGCGCGTCGACAGCTTCGAGATCGACATGGCCAGCTGCGGCCCGATGGTTCTGGATGCGCTGCTGAAGATCAAGAACGAGGTGGATTCCACCCTGTCGCTGCGCCGCTCCTGCCGCGAGGGCATCTGCGGCTCCTGCGCCATGAACATCAATGGCGTGAACACGCTGGCCTGCACCCGCACCTGCGAGGAGATGGGTTCGGGCGACATCAGCATCTATCCGCTGCCGCATATGCCGGTGGTGAAGGATCTGGTCACCGACCTGACGAATTTCTACGCGCAGTACGCCGCGGTGAAGCCCTGGCTGCAGACCCGCACGCCGGCGCCGCCGGATCGCGAGCGCCTGCAGTCGAAGGAAGACCAGGAGAAGATCGACCGCCCGTCGGCCTGCATCCTGTGCGCCTGCTGTTCCACCTCCTGCCCGAGCTACTGGTGGAACTCCGAGCGCTACCTGGGTCCCGCTGCGCTGCTGGCCGCCTACCGCTGGATCGTCGACTCGCGCGACGAAGCCACCGGCGAGCGCCTGGATGCGCTGGAAGATCCGTTCCGCCTGTACCGCTGCCACACCATCATGAACTGCACCGAGGCCTGCCCGAAGGATCTCAATCCGGCCAAGGCGATTGCCGAGATCAAGAAGATGATGGTGGAGCGCCAGCACTGAGCGATGGCGCGCGCGGATATTGGCACGCGACACCAGGCGGTCTTCGCCGCCGCGGATCAGCGGATGGTGCCCCCGCCGGCTGCGACACAGCGCTCGCGGGATCGCCGTGAATCCGTCCCTGGAGGCCCCGGAGCGTCCAGGGACGGATTTACAGCGTTCCCGCCAAGACGCTCCACGCCTCAATCGCCACCTCAACCCCAATGGCCGCGCTTCATGTCCTCTGATTTCTCCTCGACGAATTCCACTGCTGATGGCGGCATCGACCCCGTCGTCGGCCGCCTGCGCTGGCGCTGCCGCCGTGGCATGAAGGAACTCGACACCCTGGTCCTGCGCTGGCTGGATCAGCGCTACGCCACCGCGTCACCGGCCGAACGGGACGTATTCGCCCGCTTTCTCGAATTGCAGGACCCCGAGCTGCTGGCCTATCTGGTCAAGGGTGAGCAGCCCACCGACCCCCAGATCCGCGCGCTGGTCGCCGCCGTCCTCGAACTTCGCGTTTGATTGCCCGTCTCAGCGTTGGCTGGCGCTGCTCTGCGCGGCCTGGCTGCTGGGGTTGGGTCTGGCGTTGCTGTGGGGCTGGGCAGTTCCGTTGTGGTGCAGGTCAGCGGTCGCATTCCTGCCCTGGCGGTGGGGCTGGCCGTGTCTGCGAAGCTGGTGGGAACAGTCCGCACAGCACCCGGTCCGACTGCAATATTTGGAAACCACTGGCTGGAAACTGCGCTGTGCGGCGGGTCATTGGCATTATGTCGAGCTTATTCAGCCGCTTGTGTGCCATAGCTATGTGATTGTGTTGCGTTTTCGGGCACCTGAGGGCCACTGGGAGCTGTGTTTGTTGCGCGGCCGAATGGAACCTTGGGCGTGGCGGACACTCCAATTGAGCTTCGGACACAGCGCTAGCGCTTAGGGGCGAAGTCATGACGGCAACGGCGACTGATACACTGCCCTGGATTGGGAATGCCATGGCCGTCAACGCCGCGGCCAACCGTGCGGCGGCGAACGCCCGTCGCACCGATCTGTCCAAAGGGAGTGCAGAGCGGCCGATGCCTGCTGACGCGAGTGATTTGAGCCTGGTGCACCGTGTGCAGCAGGGGGATCGGAGCGCCTTCGACCTGCTGGTGCTGAAGTACCAGCACAAGGTCGTCAAGCTCGTGATGCGCTACCTGCGCAACCCGGCCGAGGCCGAAGATGTGGCGCAGGAAGCCTTCATCAAGGCGTATCGTGCCCTGCCGCAGTTCCGCGGCGACAGCGCCTTCTACACCTGGCTGTATCGCATCGCCATCAACACCGCCAAGAACGCCCTGGTGGCGCGGGACCGCAGTCCCATCAGCCTGGAGCGCGAAATGGAGCGAGGCGAGGAGTCACAGGATATGATTGGAAAATTGCGTGACCCCGAAACGCCGGAGGGTCTGGCGCTGACCGAAGAAATACGCACAACGGTCAACAGCGCCATCGAAGCGCTGCCGGAAGATCTGCGTACTGCCATTGTCCTCAGAGAATTGGAAGGCATGAGTTACGAGGAGATCGCCCAGTCGATGGAGTGCCCGGTGGGCACGGTGCGCTCGCGCATTTTCCGCGCCCGCGAAGCCATCGACCGGCGCCTGCGCGAAGTTTTTGACGGCGGCCTCGGACGGTCGGAGGAGCTGCTGTGAGTCACGAAGAAGTCGAAAGCCAGTTGTCGGCGATGTTCGACGGCGAACTGCCGGCGGAAGAATGTGAATTGCTGTCGCGGCGCCTGGGGCGTGACGATCTGCTGCGGGCGCGCTGGTCGCGCTACGCGGTGATCGGCGCTGCCATGCGCTCGGAGCCGGTGTCCGGCGCCAGCCTGCAGTTCGCGCGCAGTGTCAGCGAGCGCCTGGCGGCGGAGGCAAGCGGCAAGGCGCAGCGCGTGCCGGGCAAGCGTGTCGGACGCCGGATGCTGTGGAATACCGCGGTGGGCTCGGGGCTGGTGGCGGCAGTGGCCGGCGTGGCCGTGCTGATGCTGCGTGCCGACATGACCGGTCGCGGTGGCAGCGAAGATCTGCAGAGCATTGTCGTGGCCAGCCAGCGTTTCGAGCTGCCGCAGGGCTATGCCCAGCGTTACAGCGAGCGCGGTGCGCAGGGCGGTACGGCGGTCGGTTACGAACTCTCGCCGGCCGCGTCGGGCGGCAGTGTGGCGTTGCCGGCGCAGCTGGCCAACTACGTGGTGGCCCATAGTGAGTATTCCTCGCCGCTGGCGCGGCGTGGCCTGCTCTCGGCGCTGGTCAGCAGCGACGAGGCCGTGGCGGTCGAGAACAGCGAGGCGCGCAACGCGGAGGGCTATGCCGTTCGGTGACGTGCATCGCGCGCGTTCGTGGCTGGGTCTCTGTCTGGGACTGCTGGCATCGGGCACCTGTCTGGCCGATGACCCGCTTGCCTGGCTGGCGCGCATGCAGGATGCGCTCAGCTCGCGCAACTATGAGGGCGTGTTCGTGCATGAGCACGCCGGCCAGACCGAAACCCTGCAGGTGATCCATCGCAGCGTCGGCGGCATGCCCGCCGAGCGACTGGTGTCGATGGATGGTTCGGGGCGCGAATTCATCCGCAAGGGCTCGGATCTGCTGGCCTATCTGCCGGATCAGCGTGCCGTGCTGGTCGAGAAGAGTCCGGATCGCAGCCTGGTGCTGGGCAGCCTGCCGCTGATGGACGCCAGCCTGACTTCGCGCTACGACGTGCGCGAGCTTTCCTCCAAACGCCTGCTGGGTCGCGATACGCGCGTGATCGCCATCGTACCCAGGGACGAATACCGCTACGGCTATCGCGTCTGGATCGATGAAGCCACGGCGATGCCGCTGAAAACCCAGCTGCGCGACGTGGGCGACGACGTGGTCGAACAGATCGTGTTCACCAGCCTGAAGCTGCCCGCGCAGGTGGCGGACAACGCGCTGGAGCCCGCCGTGGATGCCAAGGGTTTCCGCTGGATGCGCTACCAGAGCACCACCGTCGCCGACAGTTCCGTGGCGGCCACCTGGCAGGCCGAGCAGCTGCCGCCCGGTTTTCGCATGACGGCGCGCGCCACCCAGCAGATGCCGGGTTCCTCCACGCCGGTCACGCACCTGGTGTTCTCGGACGGGCTGGCCTCGGTGTCGGTGTTCGTCGAGATGAAATCCGACGACCAGAGCGTGGTCCGCAGCGATGTGACACGCGTGGGTTCCTCCTCTGCGTATTCCACCGTCGTCGACGGTCATCGTGTCACCGTGATCGGTGAAGTGCCGCCGGAGACCGTGCGCGCCATCGCCAATTCGCTGCGCTCCGATGGCAGCGCTCCGGCCGCTGCGGTGAGCGCCACGGTCAACGCGGCCAATGGCAGGGCCAGCACCAGCACCAGCACCAGCACCAGCAGCACGACGCCTTTCGGTCCGACGCGCGAGGGCGCGCTGGATGTCTTCCGCAGCGGTGCGCCGGGTGTCGATCCGCTCGGCGCCATGCCGTCCTATACCGGTGCCAGCGGCAGCTGGCGTGCTGGCAGCGGCATGGGGCAGGTGAGTGGAGTCTCCGGCAACAGCGGCGGTTTTGGCAACAATCCCGGCGGTTATGGTTCGGGTGGCTATGGCACCCTGGGCAATGGTCCCGGCGGCGCCGGTGGACCGGGGCCAGGCGGTCCGGGTGGCCCCGGAGGGGCGGGCGGGGGCGGCGGTCCGCGTTGAGCGTGCCGGCGCTGCGGCTGATCACCCGCGCTGACTGCGGGCTGTGCGAGGACATGCTGGCCGACCTGCAGCGGCTGCAACCGCCACTCGACCTGGCGGGTATCCAGATCCAGGATGTCGATTCCGATCCCCAATTGCAGCGGCGCTACGGCCTGCTGGTGCCGGTCCTGCTGCTGGACGGCAGCCCGGTCTGCCACGGCCATCTGGATGCCGCCGAACTGCGCCGCCTGCTGCGCCAGCGCTGACAATCCGCCCCCCGTCCTGCCGTCCAGCGCCCCGGACGGGCAGCGGCTATAATCCGCGCGCCCCGAGAATCGGGACGTAAGTTTCTGTAAATGCAGCAAATACGCAATTTCTCCATCATCGCGCACGTCGATCATGGCAAATCCACCCTCGCGGATCGCCTCATCCAGCTCTGTGGCGGGCTGGACGAGCGTGAAATGCAATCGCAGGTCCTCGACTCGATGGACCTGGAGCGTGAGCGCGGCATCACCATCAAGGCGCAGAGCGTCACGCTGTACTACATGGCGCGTGACGGGCTGCGTTACCAGTTCAACCTGATCGACACGCCGGGGCACGTGGACTTCTCCTACGAAGTCTCGCGCAGCCTCGCGGCCTGCGATGGCGCGCTGCTGGTGGTGGATGCCTCGCAGGGCGTGGAGGCGCAGAGCGTGGCCAACTGCTACACCGCCATCGAGCAGGGGCTCGAGGTGCTGCCGGTCATCAACAAGATCGACCTGCCGTCGGCCGATCCCGAGAAGGTCATCGTCGAGATCGAGGAGATCATCGGCATCGAGGCGCAGGACGCCGAGCGCGTCAGCGCCAAGACCGGCGAGGGCGTGCCCGAACTGCTGGAAGCCATCGTGGCGCGCATTCCGCCGCCCAGGGGCGATCCGGACGCGCCGCTGCAGGCGCTGATCATCGATTCATGGTTCGACAACTACGTCGGCGTGGTGTCGCTGGTGCGTGTGGTCAACGGCACGCTGCGCGTCAACGACAAGATCCGCGTCATGTCCACGGGCCGCACCCACGGCGTGGACAAGCTCGGGCGCTTCACGCCCAAGTCGGTGTCGCTGCCGCAGCTGTCGGCCGGCGAAGTGGGCTTCGTCATCGCCGGCATCAAGGAGATCGACGGTGCGCCGGTGGGCGATACCATCACGCTGGAGAATTCGCAGTGTGAGACGGCGCTGCCCGGCTTCAAGCAGGTGCAGCCGCGCGTGTTCGCCGGCCTGTTCCCGGTGAACTCTGAAGATTACGAAAACTTCCGCGACGCGCTGGCCAAATTGCGGCTCAATGACTCGGCCTTGCATTACGAACCGGAGGTGTCGACGGCGCTGGGCTTCGGTTTCCGCATCGGCTTTCTCGGCCTGCTGCACATGGAGATCGTGCAGGAGCGCCTGGAGCGCGAATACGAGCTGGATCTGATCACCAGTGCGCCCACGGTGGTGTACGAGGTGGCGCTCACCGACGGCAGCACCGAGATGGTCGACAACCCGGCCAAGCTGCCGCCCACCGACCGCATCGAGGAGATCCGTGAACCCATCATCACCGCCAACATCCTGGTGCCGCCGGATCATGTCGGCGCGGTGCTGGGGCTGTGCAGCGAGAAGCGCGGCATCCAGAAGAAGATGCAGTTCCTCGGCCGCCAGGTATCGCTGCAGTACCAGCTGCCGCTGGCCGAGGTGGTGCTGGACTTCTTCGACCGGCTGAAATCAGCCAGTCGCGGCTATGCCTCGTTCGATTATGAATTCAGTCACTTCGAGGCGGCGCCGCTGGTGAAGCTCGATGTGCTGATCAATGGCGACAAGGTCGATGCGCTCTCCATCATCGTGCACCGTGAGAACGCCTATCACCGCGGCCGCGAGCTGGTGGACAAGATGCAGGAGCTGATCCCGCGGCAGATGTTCGAAGTGGCGGTGCAGGCCACCATCGGCACCAACGTGATCGCGCGCGCCACGGTCAAGGCGCTGCGCAAGAACGTGCTGGCCAAGTGCTACGGCGGCGACATCTCGCGCAAGCGCAAGCTGCTCGAGAAGCAGAAAGAAGGCAAGAAGCGCATGAAGCAGGTGGGCTCGGTGGAAATTCCGCAGGAAGCCTTCCTGGCCGTGCTCAAGGTTGGCAAGAAGTAAGACGGGCGGAGAATAACCAACATGTGGATCCAAATACTGAGCGTGCTCTCCTGGCTGGCCGTGCCGGTCACGCTGGCGGCCATCGTCGACGACTGGTTCTTCCGTCCCGCCCGCCGCGTGCAGGGGCGCACCACGCCCCGCATGCTCGAGCTGTTGCACTCGGCGGTACCGGTGCTGGTGCTGGCGGCGGTGCTGCGGGTGCTGATGTCCGAGCGCCTGGATTTCAGCCTGGTGCTGATCATCGTGGTGCTGGTCTCCGGCGTCGTCTGGGGCCTGGACCGCCTGTTCCTGGAAGGCGCGCGCGCGCGCGCCGCGGCCGCTGCCGGCCAGCCGGCCAGCAGCCAGCCGCTGCCGGTGACCGTGGACTATGCGCGCAGCTTCTTCCCGGTGGCGCTGATCGTGCTGCTGGTGCGCAGCTTCATCTTCGAGCCGTTCCGCATTCCGTCGGATTCGATGATGCCGACGCTGCTCGATGGCGATTTCATTGTCGTGAACAAGTACGCCTATGGCCTGCGCCTGCCCATCCTGGGCACGCGCCTCGCCGGCAGCGGCGAGCCGCAGCGTGGCGACGTGGTGGTGTTCCGCTATCCGCCCGATCCGGCCGTGAACTACATCAAGCGTGTGGTGGGCCTGCCCGGCGACAAGGTACAGGTCATCAACGACCAGCTCATCATCAACGGCCAGCCCATCCCGCTGACCGAGGATGCCAGCCGCTACGACGATGGCTGTTACCACAACATGCGCCAGTCCACCGAGCTCATCGGTGCGCACACCCATCGGGTGCTCTCCTGCCGCTCGCCCGAGGCCCTGGCCGCCCCGGTCACCAGCAGCTGCAAGCGCCAGCTGGAGCGCAACTATCAATGCGAGGAATCCGGCCTGAGCGATATCCCGGATTCGGGCGATACGGCCGTCATCGAGGTGCCCGCCGGCCACTACTTGATGATCGGAGACAATCGCGACAACAGTTCGGATGGCCGCTACTTCGGCTTCGTGCCCGAGAACTATCTGATCGGCAAAGCGACCCGAATCTGGTTCAATTGGGATCTGCAGCGTGCCGGCGGACCGATCTGGAGCCGCATCGGCCACGCGATCGAATAAAACGGAGGCCCGACGCTCATGCGCAAAGCTCAACGTGGAGTCACCCTGATCGGCTGGCTGTTCCTGCTGGCGCCGCTGGCCATCGTCGGCTACGCCGCCGTGCGCCTGGTGCCGGTGTACAAGAACTACATGGCCGTGGTGGATTCGCTGCAGAAGGTGGCGAAGGATGGCACGGCCGGCGCCACGCCCAATCCGGGTGCCGTCCGCAATTCTCTCGACAAGTATTTCGACACCAACTACGTCGATCATCCAACGGTGCAGGAAATCCAGATCACGCGCGGCGGCGATGGCTGGCTGGCGATTGCCGACTATGACGACAGTGTGCCGCTGTTCGGCAACCTGAACCTGGTCGCCCACTTCCACAAGGAAGTGTCCTTGCAGTGAAACAGGCGGCAGACTGGCCGCTCGGCTGGGTGCGTGAGCGCCTGGGCTACGAGCCGGCGGACCTGGAGCTGTTCCGCCGCGCCCTGACCCATCGCAGCGCCGGCAGCCGCAACAACGAGCGGCTGGAGTTCCTCGGGGATGCCGTGCTCAGCCTGGTGGTGGCGCAATACCTGTTCGAACGCCATGGCGACGCCGACGAAGGCGCGCTGAGCCGGCTGCGGGCGCGTATCGTCAGCGGCGAGAGCCTGGCACAGGTGGCCGCCGAGCTGGGCGTCGGTGAGCAGCTGGCGCTGGGGCCTGGCGAGCTGAAGACCGGCGGCCATCGGCGTGAATCCATCCTCGCCGACGCCTTCGAATCCGTATGTGGCGCGCTGCTGCTGGATGCCGGGTTCGTTTCGGCGCAACCTGTGCTGCTGCGCTGGCTGGAATCGGCGTTGACGCGCTCGGACGAGCCGGACAGCATCAAGGATGCCAAGACCCGTCTGCAGGAATGGCTGCAGAGCCGTGGCATGGCGCTGCCGCGTTACAGCGTCGAATCGGTCAGCGGTGAACCGCATGAACAGTTTTTCCAGGTCAGCTGCCAGGTGCCGGCACTGAACCTTTCCGCCCAGGGCGCCGGATCGAGCCGGCGCCGCGCGGAACAGCAGGCGGCGGCGCAGGTGCTCGAGCAGATCAACCCGGAGCGTGGATGAGTCAGTTTCGCAGTGGTTTCGTGGCGCTGGGCGGCCGCCCGAATGTGGGCAAGTCGACCTTGCTCAATGCCCTGGTGGGCCAGAAGGTCAGCATCGTCACGCCGCGGCCGCAGACCACGCGTCATCGCGTCATCGGCATCGTCAATCAGCCCGAGGCGCAGATCGCCTTTCTCGACACCCCCGGTCTGCACAGTGGCGAGAGCCGTGCGCTGAACCGCGCCATGAACCGCACGGCGGCGGCGGCACTGGCCGATGCGGATCTGATCCTGTTCGTGGTCGAAGCCCTGAAGTGGACGCACGACGACGAGCTGGCGCTGCGCCGCGTGCGTGAGGCGCGCCGGCCGGTGATCGCGGTGGTCAACAAGGTGGATCGCGCCAAGCCGCGTGAGCGGCTGCTGCCGTTCCTGGCGCGCCTGGCCGCGCAGCATGAGTTCGTCGAAATCGTGCCGATCTCGGCAGCCAAGTCCGACAACCTCGACGCCCTGCGCCAGTGCATCGTCGCGGCCCTGCCCGAGGGCGAGGCCATGTTCCCGCCCGAACAGATCACCGACAAGGGCATGCGCTTTCGCATCGCCGAGATGATCCGCGAGAAGCTCACGCTGGAGCTGGTCGAGGAGGTGCCCTATGGCATCGCCGTCGAAGTGGAGGATCTCGGCGCGGAAGAAGATGGCCAGATGACGGCTTCGGTCATCATCTGGGTGGACCGCGCAGGGCAGAAGCCCATCGTGATCGGTGCGCAGGGCGAGCGTCTCAAGCGCATCGGCCGGCAGGCCCGGCTGGAGTTGAACCGGCTGTTCGCTCAGCGTTTCCACCTGACGCTGTGGGTCAAGGTGCGCGAGGACTGGGCGGATGATGCGCGTGCGCTGAAGGCCCTTGGTCTGGAATGAGTCCGGGTCTGGAATGAGCATGGGTCTGGAATGAGCGGTGTTGGGCGGGTCGATCTGGCGCGCGGCTACCTGCTGCATCGCCGGGATTTTCGCGACACCAGCCTGATCCTCGAATTGTTCACGCGCGAGCACGGCCGGCTCACCGCCTTTGCGCGCGGCGCGCGCGGGCCGCGTGGCCGCTTCGGCGCACTGCAGCCCTTTCAGCCGCTGCTGCTGTCGTGGAGCGGTCGTGGCGAAGCCGGCCAGCTGCGCGGCGCGGAGGCCGAGCGCGTCGAGCTGGCGCTGCCGCCGCCGGCGTTGATGAGCGCCTTCTACGTCAACGAGCTGCTGATGAAGCTGACGGCCCGCCATGATGCGCACCCCGAGATCTACGATGCCTATGAGCAGGTGCTGGCCGGCTTGCGTGCGCAGGGCGCGCTCGAATATCTGTTGCGCAGCTTCGAGCTGCAGCTGCTGGCCTGGCTGGGCTATGGGCTGCATCTGGAGGCCGAGGCCGATTCGGGCCAGCCGGTGCGTGCCGATGCGTATTATCATTTTGAACTGCAAAGCGGCGTGCGCGCCTGTGCGGCGGACGCCGAACAGGCGGTGCGCGGCCAGGTGCTGCTGGCGCTGGCGGGCCATGAACCGCTCAGCGCTGCGGCGGACCAGCGCCAGGCGCGGCAACTGATGCGCCGTGCGCTGGATCGCTGCCTGGAAGGGCGCGAGCTCGCGACCCGCAAGGTGGCGCGTGCCATCCATCGAACGGAGAACAGGGACTGATGCAAGCATTCATCGCGCTGGGCGTGAACATCGATCATGTGGCCACGCTGCGCCAGGCGCGCCGTACGCGTTATCCGGAGCCCATCCAGGCGGCGCTGCTGGCCGAGCAGCACGGCGCCGACAACATCACGCTGCACCTGCGCGAGGATCGCCGTCACATCCAGGAGCGCGACGTGCGCCTGCTGCGCCAGGTGCAGGCGACGCGCATGAACCTGGAGATGGCCGCCACGCCGGCCATGGTCCAGCTCGCGCTGCAGGTGCTGCCGACCGATTGCTGTCTGGTGCCGGAAAAGCGCGAGGAGCTGACCACCGAGGGCGGCCTCGACGCGCGCGGCAATCTCGAAGCGCTGAAGCAGGATTGCGCGCGGCTGGCGGAGGCCGGCATCCGCGTGGCGTTGTTCATCGATCCGGTGCAGGAACAGATCGACGCGGCCCGCGCGAGCGGCGCGCCGGTCATCGAGCTGCATACCGGCACCTACGCTGAGGCCGAGGGCGCACAGCAGGCGCGCGAGCTCGACCGGCTGCGCAGCGCGGCGCGCTATGCGGCCAGCTTCGGGCTGGAGGTGCATGCCGGTCATGGCCTGCATTACCACAACGTGCTGCCGGTGGCGGCCATCGACGAGGTGGTGGAGCTGAACATCGGCCACGCCATCGTGGCGCAGGCGCTGTTCACCGGTTTTCCCGAAGCGGTGCGCAGCATGAAGACGCTGATGCTCAGCGCGCGCACCTGAAGGCGGCACGATGAACTGGCTGGTGTTCGATATCGAGACGGTGCCCGATGTGGCGCTGGGCCGTGAACTGCTGGAACTGCGCGATCTGCCCGATGCGTCGGTGGCCAAGGCCATGTTCACGCAGGCGCGCGCCCGCAGCGGCAGCGATTTCCTGCCGCATGAGCAGCATCGCGTGGTGGCCATCTCCTGTCTGTGGCGCTCGCGCGATCAGCTCAAGCTGTGGAGCCTGGGCGATCTGCAGTCCGACGAGGGCGAACTGGTCGGGCGCTTCTTCGATGGCATCGAGAAATACTCGCCCGATCTGGTGTCCTGGAACGGCGGCGGCTTCGATCTGCCGGTGCTGCACTACCGGGCGCTCAAGTGCGGCATCCAGGCGCCGCGCTACTGGGAGACCGGCGAGTCGGACAACGCCTTTCGCTTCAACAACTACCTGAGCCGCTTCCACTGGCGGCACCTGGATCTGATGGATGTGCTGTCGGGCTTCCAGGCCCGCGCGCGCGCCAGCCTCAACGACATGGCTGCGCTGCTCGGACTGCCGGGCAAGCTCGGCTTCTCGGGCGATCAGGTCTGGGATGCCGTGCTGGCCGGCCGGCTGCAGGCCGTGCGCGATTACTGCGAGACCGATGTGCTGAACACCTACCTGATCCTGCTGCGCTTCGAATTCATGCGCGGCCGCCTCGATGCGGTCGGCCTCGCCGCCGAGCATGCCCGTGTGCGCGAGATGCTGTCCCTCTCCGACGCCACGCATCACGTTGAATTCCTCAAGGCTTGGGGGCCGGCATCTTGAGCGAGCTGGGCCGGGTTTCGGGTCTGAGCCAGGAAGGCGCGGGGGTTGTCGCGGGCGAGGGCAAGACGGTGTTCGTCGCCGGCGCGCTGCCGGGCGAGCAGGTGAGCTTCGAGCGTCGCAGGAAGCATCGCCAGTACGACGAAGCCGCGCTGGTGGAGGTCATCGAGGCAGCGCCCACGCGCGTGACTCCGCGTTGCAGCGCCTTCGGCGTATGCGGTGGCTGCGCCCTGCAGCACATGGATCCCGAGGCGCAGCTGGCGGCCAAGCATCAGCAGCTGGTCGATGCCCTGGAGCGCATCGGCAAGGTGGAACCGCGCGAGTGGTTCGCGCCGCTGGCCGGTCCGGTCTGGAATTACCGGCGCCGTGCCCGGCTGGGCTCGCGCTACGTGCATCGCAAGGAGCGTTCGCTGGTGGGGTTCCGCGAGCGCTGGTCCACTTACGTCACCGCCACCGAGCGCTGCGAGGTGCTGGCCGAGCCGCTGGATGCATTGATCACGCCGCTGTCCGGGCTGGTCACTGCGCTGTCGATCCGCGAGCGCCTGCCGCAGATCGAGGCGGCGCTGGCCGACAATGTCATCGCGCTGGTGCTGCGCGTGCTGGAGCCGCCCAGCGAGGCGGACGTGCAGAAGCTGCGCGATTTCGAGGTGCAGCACGGCGTGCGTTTCCTGCTGCAGCCGGGTGGCCTCAACAGCATCGCGCCGCTGACGCCGGATCTGCCGGCGCTGTACTACGAGCTGCCGGACTGGCAGCTGCGCATGCAGTTCCTGCCCACCGATTTCATCCAGGTGAATGGCGCCATCAATCGCGCGCTGGTGGCGCGCGCCGCCGAACTGCTGCAGCTGGATGCCGACTCGCGGCTGCTGGATCTGTACTGCGGCCTGGGCAATTTCACGCTGCCGCTGGCGCGCCGCGCCGGCCAGGTGGTCGGCGTCGAAGGCGAGGCCGGTCTGGTGGAGCGCGCGCGTGGCAATGCCGCGCGCAATGGCATCACGCATGCCGAGTTCCATGTGGCCGACCTGTCGCAGGCACCGTCGCCGCAGTTGCCGTGGCTGAAGCCGTCCTATTCGCATGTGCTCATCGATCCGCCGCGCGTGGGCGCGCGCGCGATGCTGCCGGCGGTGGCGGCGCTGCAGCCGCAGCGTCTGCTGTATGTCTCCTGCCATCCGGGCAGTCTGGCGCGCGATCTGGGTGTGCTGGTCAACGAGTTCGGTTTCGAGCTGCTGGGCGCCGGCGTCGTGGACATGTTCCCGCACACCGCCCACGTGGAATCGCTGGCGCTGCTCGCGCCGCGCCAGCGCTGAGGGAGCCAGAGCGCATGGCGCTGGAAATCGAACGAAAATTCCTGGTCGCGAGCGACGCCTGGCGTGCGCTGGTGCATGAGCGCACGCTGCTGCGGCAGGGCTATCTGGCCAACACCGCGCAGTCCTCGGTGCGGGTGCGCGTGGCCGGCGAGCAGGGCTTTCTGTCCGTGAAGGCCATGACACCCGGCATCGCGCGTGCCGAGTACGAATACGAAGTGCCGCTGGCCGAGGCCATGAGCATGCTCGACACGCTGTGCGTCGGGCCGCGCATCGAGAAATGGCGCCATGAAGTGCGCTATGCTGGCCGCGACTGGGAGATCGACGAATTTCTCGGCGACAACGCCGGCCTGGTGGTGGCCGAACTGGAACTGGAGCGCGAGGACGCCGTGTTCGAGCGACCCGACTGGCTGGGCAGCGAAGTGACTCACGATCTGCGTTACTACAATTTCCGCCTGGCCGAGCAGCCATGGAGCCGCTGGCCGGAGCGTTCGGAGCCATGATGAGCCTGGGACCACTGATGGTGGACGTGCAGGGTCTGAGCCTCACTGAAGAGGACCGGGTCGTGCTGCGCCATCCGCTGGTGGGCAGCGTCATCCTGTTCACGCGCAACTATCGCGATCCCGGGCAGCTCGCCGCGCTGGTGGCGGAGATCCATGCCGTGCGTTCGCCGCCGCTGCTGGTGGCCGTGGATCATGAAGGCGGTCGCGTGCAGCGCTTCCGCAGCGGCTTCTCGCGCCTGCCACCACTGCGCCGCATCGGCCATGTCTTCGATGCCGATCCGGCCGACGGGCTGGAGATGGCGCGCAAGCTGGGCTGGCTGATGGCCGCCGAGCTGCTGGCAGTCGGCATCGACTTCTCCTTCGCACCCTGCATCGATCTGGACTATGGCGTGTCCGAGATCATCGGTGATCGCGCCTTCCACAGTGGTTCGGCCCGGGTGGGCGAGCTGGCGGTGGCCTACATGCACGGCATGCGTGATGCCGGCATGGCTGCCACGGCCAAGCATTTCCCCGGCCATGGCGCCGTGGTGGCCGATTCGCATCTGGCGTTGCCGGTGGATCGGCGCGAGCTGGCCGACATGGAGCCGGATCTGGCGCCGTACCGTCTGCTGATCGCCAATGGCCTGCCGGCCGTCATGGTGGCGCATGTGCTGGTGCCGGCCGTGGACGACGTGCCGGCCAGTTTCTCGCGGCGCTGGGTGCAGGGGCTGCTGCGCGGCGAGCTGCGCTTCCAGGGCGCGGTCTTCGCGGACGATCTGAGCATGGCCGGTGCGGTGGTCGCCGGGGACATCGTGCAGCGCGCCGGGCGTGCGCTGGCGGCCGGCTGCGACGTGCTGCCGGTGTGCAATGCACGCGCCAGCGTGCTCGAATTGCTGGAGCGGCTTGAAGTCAGCCCGGATCCGACCTCCGGACTGAGACTGGTCCGCATGCGCGGCCGTCGCCATGGTGGCGGGCTGGACGCGCTGAGTTCGGATCCGCTCTGGCAGACCAGCCAGGAATGGCTGGCACGCAGCCAGGGAGCACCAGAGCTGAAGCTGGAAGCCGGCAACAGCTAGCGCCGTTGCGGAGGCGCGGGGGGAGAGGTGATGCAAGAATGGTCGATGGATTTTCTGCGCCAGCTCATCGAGACGGCGCCCGAGGGCATCGTCATCTGCACGACGCAGGGCGAGGATCATCCCGTCGTCTACGCCAACGCTGCCTTTGAGCGTCTCACCGGGTTTACCTCCGCCGAACTGATTGGCACCGATCTGCGGCGTCTGCAGGGCGGTGAGCGTGAGCAGGAAGGCCGTACGCGCTTGCGCGACGCCTTGCAGCGTGGCGACACCTGCCGCGCGCTGGTGCACAACTACCGCAAGGATGGCAGCGCCTTCTGGAACGAAGTGCTGCTCGGGCCGCTGCGCGACGGCGCCGGCCAGGTCAGCCACATTGTCGGCTTTCACCGCGATCTCGTCGATCGCGAAATTGCACCCCAGGCTGGCGCGGCTGCCCAGGCTGGCGCGGCGCCACCGGTGCGCGCGCCGGTGGGTCTGCCGACCTGGCAGCGTGAGGATCGGCTCTCCGGGCTGTGCTCGCGTGCCTACTTCGAGGAACTGCTGCAGCATGACTGGAACGTCGGTCAGCGCGAGGGGCGTATGCTCACGCTGATGCTGTTCGATGTCGAAGAGCTCAACCTGTACAACGACACCTTCGGGCGCGCGGCCGGCGATGCCTGCATCCGGCGCGTGGCGGGCGTGGTGGGTGCCGCCTTCAAGCGCGGTTCCGATGTCGTGGCGCGCTGGGAGGGCGGTTGCCTGTGCGCGCTGGTGCGCAATCCCGATCCGACCACGCTGGCGAGTTTTGGCGCCGCCATCCAGCAGCGTGTGCTCGGCCAGCGCATCCACCATCCGCGCGCGCACCGACAGAAGTTCGTGTCGGTGTCGGTGGGGGTGGCCACGCTCAATCCCGCCAGTGACCGGCCGCCGCAGCTGCTGATCTCTGCGGCACAGACGGCGCTGACGCGCGCCAAGAAGGGCGGTGGGCCGCCCCTTGCCGTCGCCACCCCCGAAGAACTGGAGGCCCGCCCATGAAACCTCTTCGCTTCCCGGTACTGGCCGCATCGGCACTGGCTGCGATTGCGGCGCTGACGGTTGCACCGCTGCTGTCCGCGGCCGAATCCGGCACCCAACCCGGTACCCAACCCGGTACCCAATCCAGTGCCGTGGCCATTGCAGGTCGCTGGCTCACCGAACCACGTGACGGCATCATCGAGATCACGCCGCTGCCCGGCGGCAAGTTCGAGGGCCGCATCGTTGGTGGCAACAGTCCCGGTCGGCTCGATGCCAGGAACCCCGATCCGGCGCTGCGCAGCCGTCCGCTGCGTGGTCAGCTCATCATCAAGGATCTGGCCGCGGAAGGGGATGGCCAGTACGGCGGCGGCACCATCTACGATCCGGACAGCGGCAAGACCTACAAGCTCAAGGCCGTGCTGAACGACAACGGCACGTTGAAGGTGCGCGGCTACATCGGCTTCGCGCTGCTGGGTCGCTCGCAGCTGTGGACGCGCTACATCGGCACGTCGCTGGATCTGCCGGCCGCGCCGCGGCCATGAAGAATCCGCTGCCGGTCTGTGTGCTCGCGCTGCTGTGCTGCCTGCCGCTGTCGGCGGCCCAGAATCCCTACACCTATGCGGCGCGCGTCAGTGAATTGCTGGGTGCGGTGGAGTCGCCGCGGCTGATTCATGACTATTGCGTGGCTAAGCAGTCCGCCAGCAGCAAGGACGTCGAGACGCAGTATGCCGCCTGGCGCAAGCAGAACCGCGCGCTGCTGACCGGGATCGATCAGGAGATCGCGCTGGGCAGGAAGCTGCCGGCGCCGGATTCGGCCAGTCCGACGGTGGCCTTCGTGGCCGAGATGGTCGACACCACTTTTACCGAGAAGCTGCGCCAGTACAGCGCGGAGCAGGGCGCGCAGATCTGCGCCACCTATGGCAGCTTCCTGAAGAGCAAGAACCTGGAGATGCAAAATTCCGTGCCCGCGCTGCTGAAGGCCGCCACCGAGGCGCGCCAGGCGCAGGCGCCCACCGCGACACCGCACTGACAACGGAGCAGAGCATGGATCACGCCATGGTGAGCAGCGCGCTGGAGCTGCCTGGTTACACGATCAACCGCAACCTCGGCATCGTGCGCGGCATCACGGTGCGCTCACGCTCCGTCATCGGCAACATTGCCGGCGGATTGCAGAGCCTGTTCGGCGGCAACATCACCATCTATACCAAGCTGTGCGAGCAGGCGCGCGAAGAGGCCTACGATCTGATGTGCCAGCACGCGGATCAGCTCGGCGCCCACGCCATCGTTGCGATGCGCTATGACGCCACCGAGCTGATGGCGGGGCTCACAGAGGTGCTGTGTTATGGCACCGCCGTGCAGGTCAGCCCGAACCGTTAAGTCAGCCGGTTCAGGCCGTTATAGGCGGCCACCCGATAGGCTTCGGCCATGGTCGGGTAATTGAACGTGGTGTTCACGAAGTAGCGCATGTTGTTGATGGCCGGGCTGGACATCACGGTCTGGCCGATGTGCACGATCTCCGCGGCGTTGTCGCCGAAGCAATGCACACCCAGCACCTCCAGCGTCTCGGCATGGAACAGCAGCTTGAGCATGCCGACCTTCTCATCGGTCATCTGGGCACGCGCCAGGCTCTTGAAATGCGTGTGGCCGATCTCATAGGGGATCCTGGCCTCGCGCAGTTCCTTCTCGGTCTTGCCCACCGAGGAGATCTCGGGAATGGTGTAGATGCCGCTGGGGATCATGTCCAGGCGATGCGGCGGGATGCCGGGATCCACGATGTGCAGGCCGGCATGGCAGCCTTGCACATAGCCGGCGCTGGCCAGCGCCGGCGGGCCGCAGATGTCGCCGGCTGCGTAGATGTGCGGGATGGACGTCTGATAGTGGACGTTCACGGCCAGCTGGCCGCGTGAGTTGGGCTTCAGCCCGATGCTCTCCAGGTTCATGCCGTCGGAGTTGCCGGTACGGCCATTGGCCCACAGCAGCAGGTCCGACTTGATGCGCCGGCCGGATTGCAGGTTCAGCACTACGTCGTGCTCGCGCGCTTCCAGGCCGGCGAACTGCTCGCTGTGGCGGATCACGCAGCCCTGTTCACGCATGTGATAGGACAGCGCTTCGGAGATCTCCTCGTCGAGGAAGGACAGCAGCTGGTCGTGGGTGTTGACCAGCGTGACCTTGCAGCCGAGGTTCTGGAAGATCGAGGCATACTCGCAGCCGATGACACCCGCGCCGTAGATGGTCACGGTGAAGGGGTTGTCGTGGTAGCGCAGGATGGTGTCGCTGTCGCAGACACGCGGATGCGTGAAATCCAGCTCGGGCGGATGGTAGGGGCGCGAGCCGGTGGCGATGACGAAATGATCGGCGCTGAACGGACCCAGGGTTTCCAGGCGCGTGCGCACCTCGATGGTGTGATCGTCGAGGAACCAGGCGCTGCCGCCGTAGACGGGCACCTTGTTGCGCTCGTAGAAGCGCCGGCGGCTGGTAACCTGCGATTCGATGACGCTATTGGCCGAGGCCAGCAGCCGCGGGAAGCTGATGTTCAGCTTGCCGCGCAGGTCCTTCAGCAGCGGATCGCGCCGGGCGTCGTTCAGCGTTTTTACGGCGTGGCGCAGCGCCTTGCTGGGGATGGTGCCCCAGTGGGTGCAGCCGCCGCCGACTTCCGCGTGGCGCTCGATCAACGCCACGCGCTTGTGATTCTTGGCCGCCATCATGGCCGCGCCCTCGCCGGCGGGTCCGCTGCCGATGACGATCAGATCATAGTGTTCCATCGGGGTTCTCTATTGGGCACTGGCACCCACTGGCGAGACGAGCGCGATCACACCCAGGGCAGGGTGGTCGAAATACTGTTTCTCGTTGAACTTGATCCGGCGCAGTTCCTTGAGCCGGTAGCTGGGCGAACCAGCCAGTGTCAGATCCACACCCATATGCAGCAGGGTGCCGCGCTCCACGTAGATCTGGCCGGTGAGGCCCGGCACGCTGATGCCCACTGCAGAGAGATCAAGACCCAGGTGCGCGGGCCAGTTGGTGGCGCTCTGGATCCAGCCGGTGTGCGCCAGGATGCGATAGCCGCCATTGCGCAGTTTGCTGGCCATGCCGCCCATCTGCAGCTTGTCCGCATCCAGCGTGGCCAGCACCTGGGGCGGTGCGCCCGAGGTGTTGCCGCGATCGAAACCGCGGCCTTCCGGTGGGGCATTCCAGTCTTCACTGCTGGCAGCCATGGCGGTGCGGAAGATGATGATTTCGACGCGGTAGCGATTGCCGCTGGTGGCAGCGCTGGCGTTCAGCGGGGCGCACAGCGCGCAACAGGCCAGCAGCAGCCATGCACCGAAGCGGGGCGGGGGGCGGATACTCATGGTGGCAATTCTAACAGGTCTGGCCGCGGCCCCCGCCGTGCGCGGCGTGTCAATTTGGCGACCGCCAGGTCAGTTCCCTTCAATGGCTCTTCTGCAGCTCCGCCAGCAGCGTGGCCGCGAATTCGAAGCGCTCGGGCTCGTCCGGCATCAGCCGCGTGATGCGCAGCTTCAGCGGCCCTTCGAGCTTGAAGTCGCGGCTCTGCTTCTGGATCAGCCGGATCACCACCGCCGGATTGGCCTGGTTCTTCTCCTCGAAGATCAGGGCGCCCCCCAGCGGACCCAGATCGAAGCGCCGCACGCCCAGCGCTCGCGCCGCGATGCGCAGCCTGGAGAGCTGCAACAGGTTGGCGGCCTGTGGCGGCAGCGAACCGAAGCGATCCACCAGCTCGGCATGCAGTTCGTCCAGTGCCGCGACATCGCTGGCCGCAATGCGCTGATACAGCGACAGCCGCAGATGCACGTCGGCCACGTAGTCCGCCGGCAGCAGTGCCGGCACGTGCAGGTCCAGTTCGCTGGCCGCGGCCAGCGGCCGCTCCAGCGGCGGAGTCTCGCCCCGGCGCAGCGCTTCCACGGCCTGTTCCAGCATGTCCAGGTACATGCCCAGACCCACCTCGGACAGTTCGCCGCTCTGCGACTCGCCAAGGAATTCGCCGGCGCCGCGGATCTCCAGATCGTGCGTGGCCAGTGCGAAGCCGGCACCCAGATCCTCGATGGCTTCGATGGCCTCCAGGCGCTTGGCGGCATCGGGCGTCAGGCCCTTGCGCGAGGGCACGATCAGATATGCATAGGCGCGGTGATGCGAGCGGCCGACGCGGCCGCGCAGCTGGTGCAGCTGCGCCAGGCCGAGGCGATCGGCGCGATCGATCAGGATGGTGTTGGCGGTGGGCACGTCGATGCCCGACTCGATGATGGTGGTACACAGCAGCAGGTTGAAGCGGCGGTGGTAGAAATCCACCATCAGCTGCTCCAGCTCGCGCTCATGCATCTGGCCGTGCGCGATGCGCAGGTTGGCCTCGGGCACCAGCTCCTGCACCTTGGCGGCGATTTTCTCGATGTCCTGGATTTCGTTGTGCACGAAGTAGATCTGGCCGCCACGGCGCAGTTCGCGCAGGCAGGCTTCGCGCAGCGTGGGGCCATGCCATTCGGTGACGAAGGTCTTGATGGCCAGTCGTGTCGAGGGTGGTGTGCCGATCAGCGACAGATCGCGCAGGCCGCCCATGGCCATGTTCAGCGTGCGCGGGATGGGCGTGGCGGTCAGCGTCAGCACATGCACCTCGGCGCGCAACGTCTTCAGACGCTCCTTGTCACGCACGCCGAAGCGATGCTCCTCATCGACGATGATCAGGCCGAGGCGCTTGAAACGCGGATCGGCATGCAGCAGCCGGTGCGTGGCGATGACGATGTCCACGCTGCCCTCGGCCAGCCCCTCGAGCACGGCGCTGGTCTCCTTGCCGGAGCGGAAGCGCGACAGCGATTCCACCCGCACCGGCCAGTCGGCGAAGCGATCGCGGAAGCTCTGCCAGTGCTGCTGCGCCAGCAGCGTGGTGGGCACCAGCACCGCCACCTGCTTGCCGGCCTGCACCGCCACGAAGGCGGCGCGCATGGCCACCTCGGTCTTGCCGAAGCCCACGTCGCCGCACACCACGCGGTCCATGGGCCTGGGGCCCTTCATGTCCTCGATGACGCGCGCGATGGTTTCGGCCTGATCGGCGGTTTCCTCGAACGGGAAGGCGTTGGCAAAGGTCTGGTATTCCAGCTCGCCGGCCTGCAGCGCCGGCGCCTGGTGCGCGGCGCGGCGGGCATGCAGGTCAAGCAGTTCGGCTGCCACATCGCGCACCGCCAGCGCCGCCTTGCGCCGGGCGCGGCTCCACTGCTCGGTGCCGAGCTTGTGCAGCGGTGCGGCTTCGGGTGCGCCGCCGGTGTAGCGGGCGATCAGGTGCAGCGCGTGCACCGGCACATAGATGCGATCACCGTCGCGATATTCCAGCACCAGGAATTCGCCGCTCTGGCCGCCCACGTCCATGATCTGCAGACCGAGATAGCGGCCCACGCCATAGGCCTCGTGCACCACCGGCGAGCCGGGCTCCAGGCTTTGCAGATCGCGCAGGATGGCCGTTGGATCGGCCTGTACACGGCGGCGCCGGCGCTCCTGGCGCGCACGCGCGCCAAACAGCTGCGTTTCGCTCAACACCGTCAGCGGTGGTTCGAGCAGCGCCAGGCCACGCTGATCCTCGGCCACCGTGATGGCCAGACGCGCGTCGCCGCCGACGAAGCCCTGCCAGTTCTTCACCTGGCGCGGCGTGCGGCCATGCGCGCTCAGCAGGCCCTGGATCACCTCGCGGCGGCCGGGTGAATCCGCGACGATCAGCACGCGGCCGGCCTGTGCGTCCAGATAATGCACCAGCGGTGCCAGGGGTTGTTCGGCACGCGCATCGAGCCGGAATTCCGGCGGCGGCTGGGTGCGGAACACCTGCTCGTCGGCGGCGGCTTCGGGCGCCGGAGCGCCCAGTGCTTCGATGCCGACGGCGGGGTGCGCTGCCAGCGCCGCGCTGATCTGCTGCGTGGGCCAGAAGGCTTCTTCCGGTTCGAGCAAGGGTCGCTCGATGTCATGGCCCAGGCTGTCGTGGCGCGCCAGGATGGCCTGCCAGCTCTGCTCGAGTGCGGCGTTCACGTCGATGTCGCTGGCCACCACCACTGCGGCGGGCAGGTAATCCATGACACGCGCCGTCTGTTCGAAGAACAGCGGCAGGTAGAACTCGATGCCCGGCGGCGCCATGCCCTCGGCCACGCCCTTGTAGATGGGCATGCGGTTGATGTCACCGCTGAAGCGCTCGCGAAAGCGCTTGCGGAAGGCGCGCACCGCTTCGGCATCCAGCGGCATCTCGCGTGCCGGCAGCAGTTCCAGCGACTGCAGCGTGTCGCCGGAGCGCTGGGTCTCCGGATCGAAGCGGCGGATCGAGTCGATTTCCTGATCGAGCAGATCCACGCGCACCGGTGTGGCGCTGCCCATGGGATAAATGTCGAACAGCGAGCCGCGCAGCGCGAATTCGCCCGGGCCGCTGACCTGCGACACTGCCGCGTAGCCGGCTTCCACCAGCCGATGGCGCAGGGCTTCCAGATCCAGCTGCGCGCCGCGCCTGAGCAGCAGCGTGCGCGCCTGCACGTAGCTGACCGGCGGCAGGCGCGTCAGCAGGCTCTCCACGGTCAGCAGCAGGATGCCGCGCTGGAACTGCGGCAGCCGTGCCAGGGTGCGCAGCCGCTCGGAGACGATATCGGGGTGTGGCGAGAAGATGTCGTAGGGCAGGACTTCCCAGTCCGGCAGCGTCAGGATTTCCAGATCCTCGCCGCCGTAGAAGCGCAGCTCCGCTGCCATGCGTTCCAGCTCGCGCACGTCATTGCCGATGAACAGCCAGGCGCGCGAATCCGCCAGCGCCGCCTCGGCCAGGGCCAGTGCCTGGGCGCCGGCGTGCAGCGATCGCCAATGCCGATGCGGCAGGCGCGCATCGGGGCGCGCAGGAGCAAGCAGGGGAGCGGGCATCAGCCTTCAGGGCATCCGTCGGGAAGGGATGCCCATTATCGCCTATTGCGGGGGACTTTCAGGGCGCGATGGCAACCGCGTGGATGACCCGCTCGTATTCGAAGAACACCGAGAAGGTCGGGTAGTCCCAGCGCGTGATCGGCGGTTTGCCGACTGCGGCGTGTTTCTCCGCCGGAGCGCCGAATTTCTTCTCCACCGAGGCCATGGTGATGCCGCGCGTCGGCGTGGCAACGCTGCTCGGGCGCACCGTGACCTGGTCGTTGACGACGATGGTTTCCGCCCGGGCCACGGCGCTGCCGAGGCCAAGGCCCATGCTCGCAATGAGGGCTGCCGTGGTGATTTTCATTACCCCATCCTCGCAATAGCCGGATTCCCTTCGAGTCGCCGATCATAACACCGCGGTGCCGCCCGGGCCTGTCGGCGGACGCGGACGGAACGCCGGAACTGTGAATTCAGTCATAATGCAAGGCTGATGTTCCAGCCATTGCCACTGTTCGTCGGTCTGCGCTACGTGCGTTCGCGCCAGCACCGCTTCTTCGTGTCCTTCATCACCTGGGTGTCGCTGGCCGGCGTGAGCCTGGGGGTGGCGGCCTTGATCGTCATCCTCTCGGTGATGAACGGTTTCGAGGGCGAGCTGCGCGAGCGGCTGCTGTCGCTGGACGCGCATGCGCGCCTGCTGTCGCAGGGCGAGCCGGATCCGGTCGCCGACGAGCGGCTGCGCCGGAAGCTCGCCGTCCTGCCGGGCGTGAAGGGCGCCGCCCCCTACATGGAGCTCACGGCGCTGGCCGTGCACCAGCCGGAGATGCTGGCCGTCACCCTGCGCGGCATCGATCCGCAGCTCGAACCGGCCGTCGGCGATGTGCGCCCGATGGTGAAGGAAGGCAGCTACGCAGCGCTGCAGGCGGGCGCCAACGCGGTGCTGGTGGGCAATGATCTGGCCCAGCAGCTGGGCGTGGGCGCCGGTGATCGCATCAGCCTGCTGGTGCCCGTGGTCGGCGCCGATGGTTCGCCGGCGCCGCGGCTGCGCGAGTTCACGGTGGGCGGTATTTTCGAAGCCGGGCTGTCGGATCACGATGCCTCGCTGGTGCTGGCCGATCTGGATGACGTGCGCAGCTTCGTGCCCGAGGCGCGCGGTGTCGGCGGCCTGCGGCTGCGTTTCGATGATGCGCTGGCTGCGCCCCAGTACATGGGCGCGGTGCGCGCCGCGGCCGCAGGCGCCTACGAGATCCACGACTGGACTCAGGATCACGCCAGCTATTTCCGCGCCATCCGCATCGAGAAAACCATGATGGCGCTGATCCTGCTGCTGATCGTGGCGGTGGCGGCCTTCAACATCGTCGCCATGCTGGTCATGGTGGTGAACGACAAGCGCACCGACATCGCCATCCTGCGTACCTACGGCGCCGTGCCGCGCGAAATCATGGGCGCCTTCGTCACGCAGGGGCTGGTGATCGGCTGGCTGGGCGTGATCGCCGGTGTGCTGCTGGGCGTGCTGATCGCGGCCAATGTGGAAGCCATCGTGCCAGCGCTGGAGAAGGTATTCCGCTTCAGCTTCCTCGATGCCGACGTGTACTACGACACGCGCATCCCCTCGGTGCTGGTGATCCGCGACGTGCTGTGGATCGGCGCCATCGCGCTGGCGCTGACGCTGCTGGCCACGCTGTATCCGGCCTGGCGCGCCGCGCGCACCTCGCCGGCCGACGCGCTGCGCTACGAGTAACGCATGGCCACCGCCTACGAAGCCCTGATTGCCCTGCGTTACCTGCGCGCCGGTCGCCGCGGCTTCCTGTCCTTCATCTCGCTGGTCTCGGTGCTGGGCCTGGCGGTGGGTGTGGCCGTGCTGATCGTGGTGCTCTCGGTGATGAACGGCTTCGAGCGCGAGCTGAAGGCGCGCATCCTCTCGGTCACCTCGCATGCCACGCTGATGGGCCTGGAAGGTTCGCTGCCCGACTGGCAGGTGGCGCGCGAGCGCGCGCTGCAGGAACCGGGCGTGCGCGCAGCGGTGCCTTACATCGAAACGCAGGCCATCCTCACCCATGGTCAACGGGTGGCCGGCACTGGCGTGCGCGGCGTGGAGCCCGCCGAGGAGCGCAAGGCCGTGGGACTGGCCCAGCGCATCCAGGGCGGCCGCATCGAAGATCTGGCGCCGGGGAGTTTTCGCATCGTGCTCGGCGATGCACTGGCCGAGCAGCTGCAGGCGAAGATCGGTGATGAGGTGGTGCTGGTGGCGCCGCAGGGCAATGCCACGCCGGCCGGCATCCTGCCGCGCATGCGGCGCTTCACCGTGGTGGGGTTGTTCCACTCCGGCATGTACGAGTACGACCGTGGCCTGGCGCTGGTGAATCTCACCGATGCCGCGCGTCTGTACCGCATGGGCTCGGGCGTGACCGGCATCCGTCTGGCGCTGGACGATGCGCTGGCCGCGCCGCGCGTGGTGCGCAATCTGGCCCTGGCGCTGGGTGGCGGTTTCTACATCAGCGACTGGACGCGCAACCACGCCAACTTCTTCCGCTCCATCGAGATGACCAAGTCCATGCTGTTCCTGATCCTGCTGCTGGTGGTGGCGGTGGCGGCCTTCAACATCGTGGCCGCGCTGGTCATGGTGGTGAAGGAGAAGCGCGCCGAGATCGCCATCCTGCGCACCCTGGGTGTGCCGCCGCGCAGTGTGCTGCGTGTGTTCGCTCTGCAGGGCATCGCCATCGGGCTGGTGGGCACCGGCCTGGGGGCGCTGCTGGGGCTGGGGCTGGTCGCGAAGCTCGAGGGCATCGTGCACGGCATCGAAAAGCTGTTCGGCACGCAGTTCCTGGATGCGCGCGTGTACTTCATGAGCGATCTGCCGGCCTTCGCCACCTGGCAGGACGTGGTGCAGATCTGTGTGGTGGCATTCCTGTTGTGTGCGCTGGCCACGCTGTATCCCGCCTGGCGGGCTTCAGCGGTGACGCCGGCCGAGGGCCTGAGGCATGACTGACAACGACAGCGCGGTGCTCGAAGCGCGTGGCATCCGGCGTGAATTCCGCGAAGGCGGCGGTGTGCTGAGCGTGCTGGACAACCTCGAACTCGAGGTGCCGCGCGCCGAGCGCCTGGCCATCATCGGCGTGTCCGGTTCGGGCAAGACCACGCTGCTGCAGATCCTCGGTGGCCTGGACAAGCCCGATGCGGGGCAGGTGCGCGTCGCCGGTGCCGACATCCACGCACTGGATGAGGCCAGCCGTTGCCGGCTGCGCAATGCCAGCATCGGCTTCGTGTACCAGTTCCATCATCTGCTGCCGGAGTTTTCGGCGCTGGAGAACGTGGCCATGCCGTTGCTGGTGCGGCGCGTGTCGGCGCGCTCAGCGCTGGATTCGGCCGCGGCACTGCTCAGGCGGGTGGGGCTGGGTGAGCGCCTGAATCACCGTCCCTCACAGCTCTCCGGTGGCGAACGGCAACGCGCTGCGGTGGCGCGTGCGCTGGTCACCCGCCCGCAGCTGGTGCTGGCCGACGAGCCCACCGGCAATCTCGACGGCGCCAACGCCGAGCAGGTGTTCGAGCTGATGCTGGAGCTGAACCGCGAGTTCGGCACCAGCCTGGTGGTGGTGACGCACGATCCGCGCCTGGCGGCGCGCATGGAGCGCGTGCTGGAGCTGACGGGCGGGAAACTGCGCGAATCAGCCGTTTAGGCCGCTGGCGCGCGCCGCGCAGCGCGCCTGATACTTCTTCATGACGGCCTTGCGCCAGACGATCTCCAGCACGAAGCGTCCCAGCAGGCCCAGGCCGATGCCGCACACGGCGCAACCCAGCAGGAACGAGGCCCAGGCCGGGCCCAGGCCGCGCTCCAGCCACGCCCAGCTCATCTCGAACTGAAAGTGCCCGCCGCTGCGTCCCAGCAGCAGCGCGCCGACGCGATAGGCCATCAGGTAGATGGGCACCATGGTCAGGGGGTTCACGATGAAGGCCGAGGCCAGGATCACCGCCAGGTTCCAGCGTTTCCAGATGGCCACACCCACGCCCACCACCGTGTGTACCGGCAGGGGGATGAAGGCAATCGCCAGGCCGGCGCCGAAGGCGGCCGTCACCGAGCGGCGATTGATGTGCCAGATATGCGGATCCGTCAGGCGCTCGCCGAATAGCCGGAAATACCACTTGTGGCGCTGCGCTTGCAGCGTCTGCATCAGTCGCTTGGCGATTTGGCGTGGCATCGGGCGCGCACTCTAGCAATCTTCCCGGCGGCGCCCAAGCCGTCGCCGTCACGGCACTGCTGGCCGTGCTGCTGGCCCTTGCGCTGCCTCACATTCCGGGCGGGCCGTGGTGGCTGCTCTGTGCGCTGCTGCTCAGTACATCTGTGGTCTGGATGCCGGGGCGGAGCGGCATTTGCGGTGCACTGCGCGGCGTACGTACGCTGATCGGGCTGCTGGCCGTGGCCTGCGCATCTCTGGCGCTGACCGCCGCGGAGCTGCAGCACTGGCAGGGGTTGCGCTGGCCGCCTGCCGTCATCGAGAAGCAAAGAGTCGAAGCCATCATCAGTGGCATTCCCATCCGCAGTGGCGCGGATGTGGAATTGCTGGCGCTGGTGCGCCCTGTATCAGGCGGTGCCTGGCGGCGCGTGCAGGTGCGCTGGCGCAATGCCCCCGAGGTGCACGCTGCGCAGCGCTGGCAATGGTTGCTGGAGCTGCGTGCCGCGCATGGCACCCTGAACCCCGGTGCGCGCGATGCCGAACGCGAATTCCTGCGCCAGCGCATCCATGCGCTGGGCACGGTGCGCGATTCGCCACTGAACCGGCTGCTGGCGCAGGGGCAGGGGCTGGATCGCTGGCGCGAGCGTATCGGTACGCGCATCCGCACCGTGGTGGCCGAGCGTGACAGCGCCGCGCTGCTGATGGCGCTGGCGATCGGCGACACGCAGCGCATTTCCGCCGAGCAGTGGCGGGTCTTCAATGCCTGCGGCATCACCCATCTGGTGGCCATTTCCGGTCTGCATATCACGCTGTTCTGCCTGCTGATGGCGCGCGGGATACGCTGGTTGTGGCGCTGCTGGCCATGGCTGCAGCGCCGCTGCGCGGCGGATCGCTGCGCCCTGCTCGCGGGCTGGAGCTGTTCGGCCGGCTATGCGCTGCTGGCCGGCTGGTCGGTGCCCACCCAGCGCACGCTGCTGATGCTGGCCGCGTGGCATGGTGCGCGTCTGCTGCGCCGAGTGCCCGGTGCGGTGCCCGCCTGGTCGCTGGCGCTGCTGGCTGTGTTGCTGCTCGATCCTCTGGCGCCCCTGTCGGCAGGGTTCTGGTTGTCCTTTCTCGCCGTGGCCATGCTGATCGCCGGCGGCGCGTTGCGCGACACGAGCGCCCGCACCCATGGCGACGGTGATGAGCTCCGCACGACATACCGTATCGGGGCCCGCGTCGCGCGTTGCGGCGCCTTGCTGCGCGAACTGCTGCGCACGCAGTGGCGCATCTCGCTGGCGCTGATCCCGTGCACGCTGGCCATCTTCGCTTCCTTTGCGCCGCTGAGCCTGCTCGTGAACCTGGTGGCCATCCCGTTCTTCAGCCTGCTGCTGGTGCCCTTGCTGTTGCTGGCCTGCGTGCTCGATGCCGTGCCGAACGCGCTGGGTGCGGCATTGTTGCAGCTCGCGGCACAGTGTGCGCAATGCAGTTGGCCGTTGCTGCAGGCCGTGGCCGATGTGGACTGGGCCAGTCTGCCGCTCGCCGTGCCGTGGTGGTGGTATGCGCTGGCGGTGCCCGCTCTGCTGTTGCTGCTGGCTCCCTGTCATTGGCGCCTGAAGCTCGGTGCCGCACTGCTGCCGCTGCCCTTGCTGGCGCCGCGCGCCACGCAACTGCTGCCCGGAGAGTGCCGCGTCACAGTGCTGGATGTCGGGCGTGGCGAAGCCATCGTGGTACGCACGGCGACGCACACGCTGCTGTTCGACGACGGCGAGAGCTGGAATACGGCGGGGCGTATCGGCGCCGGTCCGGTGCTGGCAGCGCTGCGCGGCTGGAGCCGACGGCGAATCGATCTGCTGGTCCTGCCAGCGCTGGATGCCGACCGGGCTGAAGGTGTGGCTGCGCTGCAGGCAGCGTTGGCGGTGCCGCGCAAGCTGGCCGTGCAGCGCGCGGGCGCTGCGCTGGTGCCGGAATATGGCGTTTGCGCTCCGCTGGGCTGGAGCTGGGACGCCGTGCGTTTCGAACTCCTGGCGGTGGACGGGGTCTGTGCCCTGCAGATCACTGTGGCGGGTCGACGCGTGCTGATCGGTGGCCAGCTGCAGGCCGGAGCCTGGTCGCGGCTGGATTTGAGCGGCGCGCCCGTGGCGGCGCTGATCGCACCCCGGCATGGCAGCGACGCTGCGCTGGCGGGGGTTCTGCCAGGCGCCGCACCGCGCTGGGTGCTGATCAGCCAGCCCTGGCAGCCGCGGCCGTCACGGGTGCTGGCAGCGGCCGTGGCGCAATGGCGCAGCCACGGCAGCGAGGTGCACCTCAGCGGCGAGGAAGGTGCGCTGGAGCTGCGTCTGCAGCCGGGTGGAGCGCCTGAATTGCTGTCGGAACGCGCGCAACGTGGAGCGCGTCCCTGGCGCTAGGCAGACTTCAGCGCATGGGAAATCCGTGCGTGATTTCCCGTGCGGGGGCTTTGAAGGTTTCCCTTGAGGGTTTCCTTGGGGCTTCGCGGTATCATACAAAGTTTGAGGGTCGTACCTCAGGAGAGTCGGGTCGATGTGGGAAATTGTGCGCGCCGGTGGCGTGATGATGTGGCCGATCATTCTGTGTTCGGTCGTGGCGGCTGCCATCGTCTGCGAGCGTCTGTGGACCCTGCAGGCGCGCCGCGTGCTGCCGCCCGAACTCACGCAGCGCATCCAGCGCATCGTTGAATCCAGTCAGGTCAATGACAAGGTGCTGCACGCCCTGGAAGCCAGCTCGCCGCTGGGCCGGGTGGTGGCCGTGGCGCTGGCCAATCGCCATCGTCCGCGCGAGGTGCTGATGGAGCGCCTGGAGGACACCGGCCGCCATGTGGTCTACGAGCTGGAGCGCTATCTGAACACGCTGGGCACCATCGCGGGTGTTTCGCCGCTGCTGGGTCTGCTGGGCACGGTCACGGGCATCATCCGCGCCTTCAACGCCATCAATGCCGGTGGCGCCGGCGATCCGCGCGCACTGTCCGGTGGTATTGGCGAAGCCCTGGTGGCCACGGCTGCCGGCCTGTGCGTGGCGATTCCGGCGCTCATTGCGTACCGCTACCTGCGTGGCCGTGTCGAGCGGCTGGTGGTGGAGATGGAGAAGGAAGCCATCCGGCTGGCCGATGCGGTGGAAGCGGCCCAGACCCGCGCTGCCAATGGTGGGGAGTCGGCGTGAACCTGCGCCCGCGTCGCAAACTCGAAGAGCCGGAGATCAACGTGGTCTCGCTGATCGACGTGGTGCTGCTGCTGGTGGTGTTCTTCATGCTCTCCTCGACCTTTTCGGAAGAAGGTCGCCTGCGCGTGCGCCTGCCGGCGGCGGATTCCGTGCCGCTGCAGAAGCAGGGCGGTGAGCCGCTGGTGGTCACCGTCACGCAGAGCGGCAGCTATCGCGTCAATGGCCGCGAGCTGGTGAATTCCAGCGCCGAGACCCTGCGCGCCGCCATCGTGAAGACGGCCGGCGATGAGCGCGGCACAGCGGTGACCATCCGTGCGGACGGGCGCGCCACGCATCAATCCGTGGTCACGGCCATGGACGTGCTCGGGCGGCTGGGTTTCGCACAGCTCAATATCGCGACCACCGACGACAGCGGAGCGTCGGGACAGTGAAGGACAGCGCCACTGGACCCGCCGCTGGCGCCAATCAGGGGGCCGAGCAGCAGGAGGCGGGGCAGGTGTATCGACGGCTGCTGCGCTATGCACAGCCGCACTGGCGCGTGTACCTGCTGGGCGTGCTGGGCATGTTGCTGTATGCCGCCAGCCAGTTTCTGATCCTGCGCATCATCAAGGGCTACTTCGGCGATGCCAGCGGCATTCCCGGCGGCGGCCATTGGGCACCGTGGGCGCTGCCGCTGGCCGTGGTCGCACTGTTCCTGATGCGCGGCGCCGGTGATTTCATGGGCAGCTATTTCCCGGCGTGGGTGGGCCGCCATGTGGTCAAGACCATCCGTGGTCAGCTGTTTGCGCATCTGCTGCGCATGCCCGCGTCGTATTACGACCGCGAACCCGCGGCGACGATGCTGACGCGGCTGACGAACAACGTGGAGCTGGTGGCGCAGTCGATCACCGATTCGGTCACGGTGATGATCCGCGATTCGCTCAGCATCGTGGTGTTCATCGCCTATCTGTTCTACCTGAACTGGCGTCTGGCGCTGTTCGCGGTGATCACCGCGCCGCTGGTGGCCTGGCTGGTGCGCAACATCAATCTGCGTTTCCGCCGCTACAGCGCGCGCATCCAGGGGTCGGTCAGCGAGGTGATGCGCTCGGCCAAGGAGGCGCTGGAAGCGCAGCGCGTGGTCAAGGTCTTCAACGCCCAGCATCATATCGAGCAGGGCTTCGAGCAGGCCATCGAACACAATCGCAGCAGCAACATGCGCCTGCTGTCGGCGCGCGCCAGCAGCAGCCCGATCGTGCAGCTCATCGCTTCCGTCGGTCTGGCGGCCGTGCTGTACATCGCTGCGCTGCAGATCAATGCCGGACAGATCAAGCTGGGCGACTTCCTGGTGTTCCTCGCCACGCTGATGCTGATTCCCCAGCCGCTGAAAAACCTGGCGGCGGTGGCGGGTCCGCTGCAGCAGGGCATCGCGGCGGGCGCCAATGTGTTCGCCATCCTCGATGCGCCCATCGAGCCGCAGGGCGGCGAGCGCACGCTGGCGCGCGCCCGCGGCGAAGTGGAGTTCCGCAACGTCTGCTTCCAGTACCAGGCCGAGAAGGGCAGTGTGCTCGATGCGATCAACCTGAAGGTTGCCGCGGGTGCCACCGTGGCGATTGTCGGTCGCTCGGGCAGCGGCAAGTCCACGCTGGTGTCGTTGCTGCCGCGTTTCTATGATCCGGACAGCGGCCAGATCCTGCTCGATGGCGTGGACACGCGTGACTACCGACTGGCCGATCTGCGCGCACAGATGAGCCTGGTGAACCAGGAGGTCATGCTGTTCAACGACAGCATCCGCAACAACATCCTGTTCGGCGCCGAAGGCGTCAGCGAGCCGCAGCTGCTGGCGGCGGCCGAGGCCGCTTACGTCATGGAGTTCGCGCAGAACCTGCCGCAGGGGCTGGATACCGTGGTCGGCGATCGCGGCAGCCTGTTATCCGGCGGGCAGCGCCAGCGCGTGGCCATCGCGCGCGCCTTGCTGCGCGACAGCCCCATCCTGATCCTGGACGAGGCCACCTCGGCACTGGACACGGCTTCAGAGCGCTACATCCAGGCGGCGCTGGAGAAGCTGGTGCGCAACCGCACCACCTTCATCATCGCGCACCGGCTCTCCACCGTGGAGCACGCCGATCTGATCGTGGTGATGCGCGAGGGTCGCATCATCGAGTCCGGCACGCATGCCGCGCTGCTGGCCGCCAGCGGTGCCTACGCGCAGCTGCACCAGATGCAGTTCAACGAGTGACGCGCAGGCCAGCCATGGAGCAGTGGCTGAATTCCATCTGGTATGCAGGACGCCCCGCGCCCCTGTGGCTGCGCGGGCTGTCGCTGTTGTTCGCCGCCGTGGCCGCCATGCGCCGCTGGCTGTACGCGCGTGGCTGGTTCGCCAGTGTGCGCCTGCCGGTGCCGGTGATCGTGATCGGCAATCTGACCGTGGGTGGCACGGGCAAGACACCGCTGACCGTGTGGCTGGCCGGGCAGTTGCAGATGCGCGGCCTGAGCGTGGGAGTGGTGCTGCGCGGCTATGGTGCCAGCGCGGCCACGCCGCGCCGCGTGCTGGCGGACAGCAGTGCCGCCGAAGTGGGCGACGAGGCGGTGCTGATCCGCCAGCGCGCCGAATGCCTGGTGGCCGTGGGCGCCGATCGTATTGCCGCCGCGCGGCTGCTGCTGGAGCAGGGGGCGGAGCTCATCATCGCCGACGATGGCCTGCAGCACCTGCGCCTGCGGCGCGATGCCGAGATCGCGGTGGTGGACGCCCAGCGCCTGTTCGGCAATGGCCGCCTGCTGCCGGCCGGGCCCCTGCGCGAACGCCCGATGCGGCTGCAACGGGTCAGCGCCGTGGTGCTCAATGCCGGTTCGGGCGACGCAGCCCCGGCCCAGGCGGCGCTGGCGGAATTACGCCCCGACGCGCTGCCCATGCACCTGGCTGGCCGCTGGCTGCAGCCCGTCAGCGGCCGCGACGCAGCCATTGCGTTGGCCCAGTTCGCCGGCCAGCGCGTGCACGCCGTGGCCGGCATCGGCAATCCGCAGCGTTTCTTCGCCACCCTGCGCGCCGCCGGGATCGAGCCCGTCGAACATGTGTTTGCGGACCACCATGCCTTTGGCGCGACCGATCTGGCCTTCGCCGACGCATTGCCGCTGCTGATGACGGAGAAGGATGCGGTAAAATGCCGCCACTTCGCCGCGCCGCGCTGCTGGTACCTGCCGGTGGAGGCCAGTTTCAGCGCCGCCGACACCACCCGCCTGCTTGGGAGAATTTTCTTGGACGCACGCCTGCTCGACATCCTGGCCTGCCCGCTGTGCAAGGGGCCGCTGCAGTACGACAAGGCGCAGCAGCTGCTGGTGTGCCGCGCCGACCGGCTGGCCTTCCCGATCCGCGATGGTGTGCCGGTGATGCTGGAGGAAGAAGCCCGCGCTCTTCCGCCCGACGATCCGCTGCTGCAGCGCTGATCCAGGCGCCGCCTGCGCATGTACCAGATCGTCATCCCCGCCCGTTACGCCTCGACCCGGCTGCCGGGCAAGCCGCTGTTGCCGATTGCCGGCAAGCCCATGCTGCAATGGGTGTACGAGCGCGCGCGCCGCAGCCGCGCACAGAATGTGGTGATCGCCACCGATGACGAGCGCATCAGTGCCGCCGCGCATGCCTTCGGTGCGCAGGTGCAGATGACCAGCCCGGCGCATCAGTCCGGCACCGATCGCATCGCCGAGGTGGCGCGCAAGGCCGGTTGGGATGAGCACGACATCATCGTCAATGTGCAGGGCGATGAGCCGCTGATGCCGCCAGCGCTGATCGATCAGGTGGCGCTGCTGCTCGATGCGCATCCGCAGGCCCACATCGCCACGCTGGCCACGCCGCTGCTGGACGCCGCGCAGCTGGCCGAGCCCAATGTGGTCAAGGTGGTCGCCGATCCACGCGGCCGGGCGCTGTACTTCAGCCGCGCCGGCATTCCCCATGACCGTGATCACGGCGGCATCGCGCGCGCGCGCCGCCATCTGGGCATCTATGCCTACCGCGCCGGCGCGCTCCAGCAGCTGGCTGCGCTGCTGCCTACGCCATTGGAACAGCTCGAGAAACTCGAACAGCTGCGTGCACTGGAGAATGGCATGGAGATCCGTGTGGCCGATGCACACGAGGTGCCGGGGCCGGATGTGAATGCGCCCGAGGACGTGGCGCGTGTCGAGGCGTTGCTGAGACAGAGCGGCTAGCCGCGCGGTTCACGGTCATCCCTGCGGCCACGAGTCGGAAAAGGAATGACGCGAACGCCGTGAATACATCCGTGGATGCGGAGTACGGCGCCTACAGGGATGTATTCACGGCGTTCGCGGATCGGTCTGTATCCACGCGCGCCGTTACGCTGTCCGAATTCCCGGATGCGAACAATCTATGGTGTCGTCGCCGCTTCCAGCCGCGCCAGCCACGTGAGCGCATGCTCGCGTGAATCACCACACATCTCGACTTCCGGTCGCAGCCGGCTGCATACGCCGGGCCGTTCGGGCTGACCAAACAGACGGCAGCGCAGATCCTCGCCGAGCTGCACGCAGCGCACGCCGGCGGGCTTGCCCTGCGGCATGCCCGGGATGGGAGTGGAGATGGAGAGGGCGATACAGCAGGCTCCGCAGCCGGAACGGCATTGCATGGACGGAGCCTGCTGTTGATCAATGATCCTGGATCAACGATCCTGGCGCGGCGGCTCGCTGTGCCAGACGGTGGTTTCGCCCGGCGCCGAGTGCCAGACCACCTGCGGAGCCGCAGGCGGCGGAGGCGGACTCGCCGCAGCAGCGGGCGGCGCTGCCGGCGGTTCGTTGCGCGGCGGCTCGGCGCTGTACGGCGCTTCGACACTGCGCGGGGTTTCGGCATGGCGCACCGGCTCGCCGGAGTAGGCCGGTTCGCTCGTCGCGTTCTCGTGACGCACGGTTTCCTGGCGCACGGATTCGCTGGCCTCGACGCTGCGCGGCGCATCCTGACGCGCGGTGCCGGCTTCGGCCTGCTGCGACGGGGCGGCGGATTCGCCATCTGCGAAGTCCGCGCCTTCGGCGCGGTCGAAGCCTTCCGCTGCGCTCTCGTTCGGCGCGGCATTCTGGCCATTCAGCTCGCGGTTGCCGCCACCACGACGACGGCGCCGACCCCCACGGCGCGAGCGGCGCTCGCCGCGCGGCTGCTGTTCGCCACCCTCACCCGGAGCGCCCTCGGGACGCTGCGCATCGCGCGGCGCCGGTTCACCACGCGCTGCTTCTGCACTGCGTGCGGCCTGTTCATCGCGGCGTTCATCACGGCGCGGTTCCTCGCGGCGTGGCTGATCATGGCGTGAGGGCTCGTTGCGCGGCTGTTCATTGCGCGGTTGCTCGTCGCGACGAGCCTCGTCACGGCGCGGTTCGTGGCGGCGCGGCTGATCGTTGCGCGCTTCATTGCGCTGATCGCGCCGCTGCTGATCGCCGCGGCCCTCGTTACGACCTTCGTTACGGCTCTGGCCCTCCTCGCGACGCGGTTCATTGCGGCGGGCCTCATCACGGCCCGGATGATCGCCGCCACGCTGACGGTCGCGATCGCGGTTGCGATCACGCTCGTTGCGGCGCTGATCACCACGGCCATCCCGACCGTCGCGGCGGCCATCGCGGCGCGAATCGTTGCGCGGATCGCGGCGGCCGTCCTGACGGCCACGGTTGCCGCGTTCCTCGCGCGCCGGGGCCTTGGCCGGGGCTGCACCCGAGCCGAACAGCCAGAGCTTCAGGCGCGCGAACAGGCCCGGCGTGTAGGCGCTAGTCGCCGGCTGCCCGGCAGCGGCGGGTGTTACGCTCGACAGCGGGGCCGCTGCATTCACCGGTGCCGACGTGGTCGGCAGAATGGACTGCACCGCGGGCTGCTCGGCGGCCGGCTTCTTTTCGGCGGCGACCGGATCGGCGACCTGCGGTGCGGCCGGCATCAGATAGCTGGCCTGCACGTTCTCGGGCAGGGCGGCTTCGTCATCGCGCACGCGGCGGATGGCGAATTCCGGCGTCTGCATGTTCGGATTCGGCACGATCATCACTTCGACGCGCGCCTTCTCCTCGACGGTACGCAGCCAGTCGCGTTTCTCGTTGATGAGGTAGGTGGCCACGTCCACCGGCACCTGCACCACGATGCGGTTGGTGCGATCCTTGCGCGCGTCCTCGCCGATCAGGCGCAGGATGGACAGCGCCAGCGATTCCACGCTGCGGATGCTGCCGATGCCGCTGCAGCGCGGGCAGACCAGATGGCTGGATTCGCCCAGGGATGGCCGCAGGCGCTGCCGCGACATCTCCAGCAGGCCGAAGCGCGACAGGCGTCCGATCTGGATGCGGGCGCGATCCATCTTCACGGCATCGCGCAGGCGATCCTCGACGGCGCGCTGGTTCTTGCCGTCTTCCATGTCGATGAAGTCGATGACGATCAGGCCGCCGATGTCGCGGATGCGCAGCTGGCGTGCGATCTCTTCAGCCGCTTCCAGGTTGGTGTTGGTGGCGGTGGCTTCGATGTCGCCGCCGCGCGTGGAGCGCGCCGAGTTGATGTCGATGGACACCAGCGCCTCGGTGTAATCGAGCACCAGGCTGCCGCCCGAGGGCAGCTGCACCTTGTGCGCATACGCGGATTCGATCTGGTTCTCGATCTGGTAGCGCGTGAACAGCGGGATGTCGTCGCTGTACATCTTCAGCTTGCGCTGCGCATCGGCAGGCATGAAGCGCTGCATGTACTCCTGCGCCTTCTGGAAGGCGCCCTGATCGTCGACCAGGATCTCGCCGATGTCATCGGTGAGGTAGTCGCGCATGGAGCGGGTGACCGCATCGCTTTCCTGGTAGACCAGGAACGGCGCGGAGCGGCCCTGCGTGGCTTCGGTAATCGCCTGCCACTGGGTGCGCAGGTTGTCGAGATCCCACTGCAGTTCTTCGGCCGAGCGGCCGACACCGGCGGTGCGGATGATGGCGCCCATGCCGTCCGGCACCTGCAGCTGGCTCATGACATCGCGCATCTGCTCGCGGTCTTCACCCTCGATGCGGCGCGAGACGCCGCCGGCGCGCGGGTTGTTGGGCATCAGCACCAGGAAGCGGCCGGCCAGGCTGATGAAGGTGGTCAGGGCGGCGCCCTTGTTGCCACGCTCTTCCTTCTCGACCTGCACCATCAGCTCCTGCCCCTCACTGAGCAGTTCGCGGATGTTCATGCGGCCGTTGGAGCCGGGTTTGAAATAGTCCCTGGAGACTTCCTTGAGCGGCAGGAAGCCGTGGCGCTGGGCGCCGTAATCGACGAAACAGGCTTCGAGCGAGGGCTCGATGCGCGCGATGCGCGCCTTGTAGATGTTGGCCTTTTTCTGTTCGCGGGATGGGAGGTCGATGCTCAGATCATAAAGTTTCTGACCATCCACCAGTGCGACGCGCAACTCTTCCTGCTGAGTTGCATTGACAAGCATTCTCTTCATTTGCCCCTACCAATTCTGGCATTTGGGGCCGACCACAACTGCAGCTAACCTTCGGATCGAATGACGGCGCTAGATCCAGCATCTTCGTTTTGTTGCGAGCCTGCTGCCGCGCCACCTTGCGGTGCGCAGCGCGCCTGAAATCCTTGCGGTTGGCATAACCTGTGGCGCTGCTGGTTCACGGGCTCATGTTCTACTTTGAGCCGCGCTAGGTGAGCCAGGCGCCGGGGTCGGCCGACTTATCGCGATGGCCTCGGTGACGAGGACCAACTAACATGCGGCGATTCGCCGCCTTCTGTCCCTCAGCCGGTCCGACGGCTGCTAAGGCGCGCGGACCCAAAGACCGGGAAACAGGCCGAGTATAGCGGCCCCCTATTGTAGAAACAACACGTTACGGAGATTTTGCGGTGTCCGACCCGTTTGCCGAGGAGGCTCCCGCCGCGGCCCGCAGTGCCGTACGCCAGGTGCCGGTGGGAGCCGAGGACGCCGGCCAGCGGCTGGACAAGGTGCTGGCGAGGCTGCTGCCCGGCATTCCCCGCACGCGGGTATTCCGGCTGATCCGCAAGGGTGAGGTGCGGCTGAATGGCAAGCGCACCACGCCGCAGGCCCGGGTGGCCGAGGGCGATGTGGTGCGTGTGCCGCCGGTGCGCGAAGCCACGGCCGAGGAACTGGCCGCGCCGCGCCGCGTGCCGGCCACGCTGATCGAGCAGATCGAGCGTGCCATCATCCATCAGGACGACAAGGTGCTGGTGCTGGACAAGCCGGCTGGTGTGGCCGTGCATGGTGGCAGCGGCCTGTCATTCGGCGTCATCGAAGCGCTGCGCTCCTCGCGCCCACAGGAGACGCTGGAGCTGGCGCATCGCCTGGATCGGGACACCAGCGGTGTGCTGCTGGTGGCGCGCCGCAATTCGGCGTTGCGCACGCTGCACGCGCTGCTGCGCGAAGGCGCGGTGACCAAGAGCTATCTGGTGCTGGTGAAGGGGCGCTGGGAGCTGGGCCACAAGCAGATCGATGCGCCGCTCGACACCGAGGCGCGCGTCGGCGGCGAGCGCACCGTGCGCGTGGCCGCGCATGGCAAGCAGGCCCTCACCGATTTTCGCCTGGTGCAGCAGTTCGGGCCGCATGCCTCGCTGCTCGAGGCCACCATCCTCACCGGGCGCACCCACCAGATCCGCGTGCACGCCGCCTATGCCGGTCATCCGGTGGCGGGTGACGAGAAGTACGGCGACGAGACTTTCAATGCGCAGATGCAGGCCCTCGGCCTGACCCGCATGTTCCTGCACGCGCACAGCTGTTCGCTGCAGTGGCCGGGGGCTGGTGGTCTGGATGTCAGCGCGCCGCTGCCGGACGCCCTGAAGGCCGCGCTGGATGCGCTGAGCGGACAGCGTGGCGCCAGGCTGCGCGGGGCACCGCCGGTGTCGAAGCGGGCTGAAGCGCGTCGGGAAACGCAGCGGGAAACACTGCCGCAGACACGCGAAGAAGTGCGTCCGACCATGCGCTGGGCAACGAGCCGGGAGGCCGGTGTCGCGGCGCCTCGTGAGGGGCGGGCGGCGCGCGAATCCCGTCCGGCCCGCGGCCGTGCTCAAACATCATCTCGAGACACGACAGGGGCCCGAGGTCAGGCCAAGCCGCGCAGTCACGCCAAGGGTGGCTACGGCAAAAGCCAGGGCAAAACCGGCGGCCGCACGCAGGCCAAGCCCGCTGCCCGCACGGGCGGCAAGCCGGCTCGCGCCGCAGGCGGCAGGAGCCGCACCGTGCGCTCAGGGCAGCGCAAATCCCAGCGGCCGCAGCGCGCGCGTTAGCTGGATCAGCGGCAGGCCGATGAGGCCGGTGGCGTCGGCGCTGCGCAGTTCCTCGAACAGCGCCACGCCCAGCGTCTCGCAGCGAAAGCCGCCGGCACAATTGAAGGGTTGATCGATTTCGATGTAGCGATCGATCTCGGCTGCGGTGAGTTCGCGGAACACCACGGTGGTGACGTCGATGAAGTCCACCCGGTACTGACGCGCGATGCACAGGACGCTCACCGCGGTGTGGAAGCTGGCCTGGTGACCGGAGAGCAGGCGAAGCTGTTGGCGGCAGCGCTCGGCATTGCCGGGCTTGTCGAAAATCTGTCCCCGGCAGGAGGCCACCTGATCGCTGCCGATCACGCAACTGTCTGGTTGCGACGCAGCAAGCGCCTCGGCCTTCAGGAAGGCCAGCCGCTGGGCGCGCTGCTGCGGCGCCTCCCCCGCGATCCCCGCCTCATCCACCCCCGGCGCCAGGGCGCGGAACGGCAGCTTCAGGCGTTCGAGCAGTTCGCGGCGATAGGGTGAGGTGGAGGCCAGGATCAGATCGGGTGCGGACATGGGTTTTCAAAGAGTTAAGGCGCCCCAAGGCTTTGACTTGGGCAGGTCGCAAACCTATCATACGCGCCCCATGCCCGGCGGCTGGATGAAGCAACACGACGTCAGAAAGCTGGCCGACACACGGGCCCGCTTCGAGTTCGACATTCCCCTGGCCGACTTGCCTGGTTTGCCCGATGACCTGCGGGCCGCGGATGCGGTGCAGGTGCATGCGCAGTTCGGACGCGAGCAGGGCTGGAACGTCGTGGACCTGCAGCTGTCCACCTGCCTGCAGCTCACCTGTCAGCGCTGTTTGCAGCCGCTGCAGTGGCCGGTGGATGCGCGTTCGCGCGTCGCATTGGTGGAGAGTCAGGAAGCCGCGAACGCGGTGCCGGAGGACCTGGAAGTCTTCCTGGCGGAAGAGGGCCGCTGCAGCCTGGCTGCGCTGGCCGGAGAGGAATTGCTGCTGGCGCTGCCGGCGGTGGCCCTGCATGCCGAGGGCCAGCGCTGCGAAGCGGTGGCGGAAGAGTCGGAAACGGTGGCGGCGGATGAAGACGCGGCGCCGGAAGAAGGGACCACCAGGCCCTTCGCGGATCTGGCCGCGCTGTTGAAGCGCGGCAAGGAATAGAGTTTTCAGTTCAGGAGTTTGAAGACATGGCCGTACAGAAGAGCCGCAAGACGCCGTCCAAGCGCGGCATGCACCGCTCGCACGATGGCTTGACCGGTCCCGCGCTGTCGCAGGATCCGCAGTCGGGCGAAACGCACCTGCGTCACACCATCACGCCGGACGGTTTCTACCGTGGCAAGCGCGTGATCGAGAAGACCAGCAAAGAAAGCCAGGAATAAGAACCCTTCGCGGGTTCTGATTCGGCTTTCATGTACGCGCGCATTCTCGGCACCGGCAGTTATCTGCCGAAAAAGGTCGTCAGCAATTTCGACCTCGAGAAGCTCATGGAAACCAGCGATGCCTGGATCCGTGAGCGCACCGGTATCGAGCGGCGCCACCAGGTGGCGGAGGGGGAGACCACGGTCGACATGGCCGAGCACGCTGCGCGTGCCGCCATTGCCGCCGCGGGCTTGCAGCCGGGCGACATCGACCTGATCTCCTTCGGCACCACCACGCCGGATCTGCTGTTTCCGAACTGCGGCGCACTGCTGCAGGCGCGCCTCGGCTGTCGGGGTGCACCGGCGTTCAGTGTCGAGGCCGCCTGCAGCGGTTTCATGTACGCGCTGGCGATGGCCGACAAATTCGTGCGCCTCGGGGAAGCCAAGCGCGCGCTGGTCATCGGGTCGGAGACGCTCTCGCGCATCACCGACTGGTCGGATCGCGGCACCGCCATCCTGTTCGGCGACGGTGCTGGCGCCGTGGTGCTCGGGCCTTCCGAAGAGGCGGGCATCCTCTCCACGCATCTGCACGCCGACGGCAGCTACCAGAACCTTCTGTACTGCACCGGCGGTGTCGCGCGTGGCAAGGCGCCCGGCAACATGCCGGAGGGTGATTACATCCGCATGGCAGGCAGCGAAGTGTTCAAGCTGGCCGTGACCATGCTGGGTCGTGCGGTGGACGAAGCGCTGGAAGCCAACCAGCTCGACAAGTCCAGGCTCGACTGGCTGGTGCCGCACCAGGCCAACATCCGCATCATCCAGGCCACCGCCAGGAAGCTGAACATGCCGATGGAGCGCGTCATCGTCACCGTTCAGGAGCATGGCAACACCTCGGCCGCCTCGGTGCCGCTGGCGCTGGACACCGGCGTGCGCGATGGCCGCATCAAGCGCGGTGATCTGCTGCTGCTGGAAGCCTTCGGTGGCGGTCTGACCTGGGGTTCGGCGCTGGTCCGATACTGATCGGCGCGGCCGCATGGTAAGGACATATCCGTCGATCGATATGTTCCTGTTCAGGAGTTCCGGGCACATGCGGCGATTCGAATATCTCTTCAGCGGCCTGCTGAACATTGCCGAGCAATTCGGCAGCGTGGTGGCCACCACGGTCGAAAACCGCCTGCTGGTGCTGCGCGACGCGCTGCGCATCGAAGTGCGGCACGCCGGCTTCCTGCTCAGCATGGCCATCGTGCTCGGCGCCTGCGTGGTCATTGCGCTGGTATGCGTGGCTGCTGCCATCCTGATGGCCTGCTGGGATTCGCACCGCGTGCTGGCCACGGCGCTGATCGGTGCCGGCTTCGGCTGTCTGGCGCTGGCGCTGATACGGGTGATGCGCCGCTAACGGCGTTACGGCCGCGTCTGGCGTCGGCGCCCCCGTCGATGAGGTTTCATGATGGCAAAAAAAACGCCGCGCGAGAGGCGCGGCGTTTCTGACTCCAGCCAGCTTTGCGCTGGCGGGAATCCGCTGACGTCCGATTACTTGGACACCGACTTCTTGAACATGCGGTCGATCTTCTCGTTGACCGCATCGACACCAGCCTGGGCGGCCTGTGCGGCCGACAGGGCCTGGTTCGCGGTGCTCTGGGCGCCAGCGGCGGCCTGCGAGGCAGCGGCGGCATCCGACTGGGCCTTGCCGATGGCGGCGTTGTTCGACGCCTCGTGCGAAGCCAGATCCGACTGCAGCTTGCTCACCTGGCTCTTCAGGGTGTCGACCTCAGCCTGCAGCGGCTTGAGGTCGGTGCAGCCCGCGAGGGCCACGACGGCCGCGGCCGCGCTCAGCTTGACGATCATTGACTTGTTCATTTGCATATCCCCTTATCTAACATAAAGCTTGTGTGGGTCCTACCGCGCCACGCCAGCTCTTGCTGCCACGTGAGTACTGCGGAGCCGCAACTTGACCAAATTCAGCTGCTGAATGCAATAGGACAAACTCCGATACCTTGTCGGTGGAAAGCGACATCTTTTCAAGACCTTAGTTCACTTTCGGCGTCTGAAAACCCGTGCTTGCATTGCTCATGGCGCTGTATATAATTACAGCCATGTCCGACCTAACACCGCGTCAGTCAGAGGTTCTGAAGCTCATCCAGCAGCGCATCGCCGAAACCGGCATGCCGCCTACGCGGGCCGAGATCGCCGAGCAGCTCGGCTTCCGTTCCGTCAATGCCGCAGAAGAACACCTTCGCACCCTGGCGCGCAAGGGGGTCATCCAGCTTCTGCCCGGTGCCTCGCGCGGCATCCGCCTGCACGACACGTTGCGGGAGCAGATGGGATTGCCGCTGGTGGGGCGCGTGGCGGCGGGCAGTCCGATCCTCGCGGAAGAGAACATTGTCGACCATTTGAAGGTGGATCCCAGCCTGTTCCAGCCAAAACCGCACTACTTGCTGAAGGTGGTGGGCATGAGCATGAAGGATGCCGGCATCCTCGACGGCGATCTGGTGGCCGTGCACCGCACCCCCGACGTGCGCAGCCGGCAGATCGTCGTGGCGCGTCTGGGTGAGGAAGTCACCGTGAAGCGTTATCGCCAGGAAGGCTCGGTGGTCTGGCTGCTGCCCGAGAACAGCGATTTCGATCCCATCCGCGTCGATCTGAAGCAGCAGCCGCTGCTGATCGAGGGCATCGTGGTGGGCGTGCTGCGCATCAACCACTAGGAAACCCCACCAGGATCCCACCCGGAACGACCTGGGCGTCAGCGGCGGCCAGGCCGCCTGGGTTTGTCGTCGCCGACTTCATAGTCGTCGAAATCGCTGATCAGCTCCGCCGTGTGTTTCTGTTCCAGCCGCTGTTCCAGTCGTCGCCAGGCGGGTTCGCCGCCGCCGCTCTTGGCTGCGCGGCGTTTGGCGCTGTCCATGTCGCGCATGACGCGATCCAGGTCCAGCTCATCGTCGCCGCTGGTGACCTCATCGGCCTCTTCCTCATAGTCGTCAGAATCCGGATCGCCGCCCATATGTGACTAGATCCCGCAAAGAGCCAGCGCTGGCTCGATGCAGCCGGAAATTAATAATTTTCCACGACAGATGCAATCGCGCGCGGGATCGGAATGTGACGCGCTTCAGCCGGTGGCGCCGTCCGCCGACAGGTCCCCGGGGTCTGCGGATCAGCCAGGGTCAGTGGATCAGGCTGTTGAGCTCGAAGATGGGCAGCAGCATGGCGAACACGATGCCCATGACGATCAGGCCCATGGCCACGATCAGCAGCGGGCCGAGCAGGCCCATCAGGGCGCCGAGCAGGCCTTCCAGTTCGCGCTCCTGATTGGTGGCGGCGCGCTCCAGCATGGTCTCCAGTTCGCCGCTGGATTCGCCGCTGGAGATCAGGTGGATGGTCATGGGCGGGAACAGCCGGCTCACGGCCAGCGAGCGGCCGATGGGCGAACCCTCGCGCACGCGCTGGGCGGCCTCGTTCACGGCTTCGCGCATCGGCAGGCTGGTGATCACTTCGCTGGAGATGCGCAGGGCGTCCAGCACCGGTACGGCGCTGGCAGTGAGGATGCTCAGGGTGCGGGTGAAGCGCGCGCTGTTGAAGCCGCGCTGGATGCGACCCACCAGCGGCAGCGTCAGCAGGCGCCGGTGCACCTTGCGGCGGAATTGCTCGCCGCGCATGGCGCGCCGGAACAGCCAGATGCCCACGCCGATGGCGATCACCAGCACGATGCCGTAGGAGCGCAGCGCATCGCTGATGGCCACCAGCACGCGCGTGGCCAGCGGCAGCTGGGCCTTCTGCGTCTCGAACACTTCGACGACCTTGGGCACCACGTAGGCCAGCAGCACCGAGACGATGCCGAAGCAGAAGATGGTCAGCACGATGGGGTAGAGCAGGGCGCCCATGACCTTCTGGCGCATCTGTTCGCGACCTTCGGTGTACTCGGCCAGGCGTTCGAGCACGGCGTCGAGATGCCCGGACTGCTCGCCCGCCGCCACGGTGGCGCGATAAATCTCCGGGAACACGCGCGGAAAGCCGGCCAGACCCGAGGCCAGTGTGTGGCCCTCCATGACCTTGGCGCGCACGCCCAGCAACACGCTCTGCGCGCGCGGCTTTTCGGTTTGCTGCGAGACGGCCAGCAGCGCCTCTTCCAGCGGCAGACCGGCACGCACCAGCGTGGCGAGCTGGCGCGTGAACAGCGAGACATCGGCGGCGGACAGGCTGCCGCGCAGGCGCGGCGCGAGGCCGCTGCCGCGGCGGGTCTCCACCGCTGCGACTTCAGCGACCGTGACCGGCAGCAGTTGCTGCTCGCGCAACAGCTGGCGCACATGACGGGCGGTGTCGCCCTCGATGACGCCCTTGCGCTGCTTGCCGCCGGTGTCGAGCGCGGTGTATTCGAAGGCACCCATCGTCAGTTCTAGTCTTCGCGCGTCACGCGCAGCACTTCTTCGATGGTGGTCTCGCCGCGTCGCACGCGTGCCAGGCCGTCTTCGCGGATCGAAGGCGTGAACTTGCGGGCGTGCTTTTCGATTTCCTGCTCGCTGGCGCCGTCGTGGATCAGCGTGCGCAGCGTGTCGTCCACCATGATGAGCTCGTAGATGCCGGTGCGACCGCGATAGCCGCCGGCCGGATCCATGCTGCTGGGCCGGTACAGGGTGGGCAGCGGCGCATTGGCCGGCAGGTTCATCAGGCGGCGCTCGTATTCGCCGGCCTGGAAGGGTTCGCGCGTGGCCGGGTTCAGCACCCGCACCAGGCGCTGCGCCAGCACGCCGATCAGGCTGGAGGACAGCAGGAAGGGCTCGATGCCCATGTCGCGCAGACGCGTGAGTGCGCCGGCGGCCGTGTTGGTGTGCAGGGTGGAGAGCACCAGATGGCCGGTCAGCGAGGCCTGCACGGCGATCTGCGCCGTCTCCAGGTCGCGGATTTCGCCGATCAGCACCACGTCCGGGTCCTGGCGCAGGATGGCGCGCAGGCCGCGCGCGAAGGTCATCTCGACCTTGGTGTTCACCTGCGTCTGGCCGATGCCGTCGATGTAGTACTCGATCGGATCCTCGACCGTCATGATGTTGCGGGTGTTGTCGTTCAGGCGTTCCAGCGCGGCATACAGCGTGGTGGTCTTGCCCGAGCCGGTGGGGCCGGTGACCAGGATGATGCCGTGCGGCTTGTGGATCAGATCGTCGATCAGATCGCGGGTCTTCGGATCCATGCCCAGCGCGGTGAGTTCCAGGCGGCCGGCCTGCTTGTCGAGCAGACGCAGCACCACGCGTTCGCCATGACCTGACGGAATGGTGGAGACGCGCACGTCCACGGCGCGACCCGCTATCTTCAGGCTGATGCGGCCATCCTGCGGCAGGCGCTTCTCGGCGATGTCGAGCTTGCTCATCACCTTGATGCGCGACACCACCAGCGGTGCCACGGCACGCCTGGATTGCAGCACCTCGCGCAGCACGCCATCGACGCGGAAGCGCACCACCAGCCGGTTCTCGAACGGCTCGATGTGGATGTCCGAGGCGTTTTCCTTGATGGCCTGCGTCAGCACCGCGTTGATCAGGCGGATGATGGGCGCGTCGTCATCGCTCTCCAGCAGATCGGCCTGTTCGGGCAGATCCTGCGCCAGATGCGCGAGGTCAGTGGTCTCTTCCAGACCCTCCATGCTGGCCATGGCGGCGCGGCCGCCCTCATAGGTCTGCTGCAGCAGCGTGTCGAATTCTTCCGACGGCACACCGGTGAGCTTCAGCGGCAGGCGCAGGAAGCGCCGCACTTCAGCCAGCGTCTGTGCCGAGCCGGGCAGGCGGTAAACGCAGTCCACCTCATCGCCATCCAGGCCGCGCACCAGCACGCCATGCCGGCGCGCGAAGGCGAACGGCAGAGGCCGCAGCGCCGCAGCGCTGGTGGCTTCGGCGTTCAATTGGAACCGCCCGATGAGGAGCTGGTGCTCGAGCCGGACGTGGGGTTGGCGGTGGTCGAAGTGCCGCTGTCGGATCCCTGCGTGCTGGCGCCCGGGCTGGTGGCGGCGCCCGAGCTGCTGCCGCCCGCGGGCGTCGGTGCATTGCTCTTCTCGTCGGCGCTGCCCGTGGCCGAGGCCGGCTGCTTCAACGGCGGCAGCTCATCCGGCTTGGCGAACGGCTGGAACGGCATCGACACCGTGTTCTTGTTGGCTTCGCGCTGCTCGTCGCGCAGGTAGTTGTACTTCGCTTCGGTCTCGATGGCCTGCGAGCGGTCGTCGCGCAGGATGCGCGGCTGGATGAAGACCATCAGATTGCTCTTGGTTTTCTCGGTGCTGCGCGTGCGGAACAGTTCGCCGAGGATGGGGATGCTGCCGAGCAGGGGCACGCGCTGCTCGGTGTTGGTCACCTTGTCCTGGATCAGGCCGCCCAGCACCAGCGTGCCGCCATCGGGGATCAGCACCTGGGTGCTGATGGTGCGCTTGTTGGTGATCAGATCCACCGCGCCCGAAGAATCAGAGGCCAGACTGGAGCTCTCCACCTCGATCTTCAGGATCACCGAATCGCCTTCGTTGATCTGCGGCGTCACGGTCAGGATGGTGCCCACTTCCTGACGCTGGATGGTGGTGTAGGTGGTGGTGCTGCTGCTCGAGGTGGTGTACTCACCGGTCTTGAACGGCACTTCCTGAGCCACCTGGATCTTCGCCTCCTGGTTGTCCTGGGTGATGATGGAAGGACGGCCGAGGATGTTGGTGCGCGAATCGCCCTGCAGCGCGCGGATCATGGCGGCGAAGCTGATGCCGGTGGCGGAGAGCCTGCCGATGGCCAGTGTCGTGCCCAGTGGCACCGTGGTGGAGCTGCCGGTGGCGGTTTCGTACAGATCGTAGATGGACATGGAATTGCTCTGGGTGCTGCCCACGCCCGAGACGAAGCTGCCGGCGGCTACGCCGGTGGCTGTGCCGTCGATGACCCAGTTGACACCCAGTTCCGAGGACTTGTCCGAAGACACCTCGGCGATGATGGCATCCACCTGCACCTGCGCGCGGCGGATGTCGAGTTTGTCGATGACCGACATCAGCGCGCGCATGGTGCGTGCCGCGGCGGTGATCACCAGGGAATTGGTGTCCTTGTCGGACCAGATCGTGGCAGTGCCGCCCGCCAGCGACAGCGTCGCCACGCCGGACGTGGTCGTGCTGCCGTTGTTGGCGGTCGCGCCGGTCGCGCCATTGGCGCCGGCGGCATTGTTCTGGCCATTGCTGTTGATGCCGGGCGCATTCACCGGCGTGGTCGAGTTCTGGTTCTGGTTCTGGTTCTGATTCTGATAACGATTGGTGCTGCTGGAGCTGGAATTGCCCGAGGCGCTGGTGCTCATCTGTTCCTTGAGCTTGGTTGCCAGGGTCTCGGCATCGGCATAGCGCAGATAACGCACCTGCGTTTCGCTGCCGCTGTCGGCCGGCGTGTCGAGATGCGCGATCAGCGTCTTCACGCGCAGGCGCTGGTTCTGGTCGCCGCTGATCAGGATGCTGTTGGAGCGATCGTCGGCCACGATGCGCACCGTGCTGGCGTTCTCGCCCTGGCCGGCCAGCAGGCTGTTGAGCACGCGCACCGTGTCGGCGGCGGTGGCGCTTTGCAGCGGGATCACGTCGATGTCGGCATTGCCGCCCTGGTCGATGCGGCTGATGATGCGCATCAGGCGGTTCACGTTGCTGGCGCGATCGGAGATCACCAGCATGTTGGCGCCGGTAACCGCCTGCAGCTGCGCATTCTGCGGCATCAGCTGGCGCAGCACCGGCACCAGCTGGGCCGGATTCACATTGCGTACCGGCACGATCTGCGTCACCACCTCGTCGGAGGTGCCGCTGACCCGATCGGGCAGATCATTGCCCGGCAGCTGGCGCATGTTGGAGTCCGGCAGGATCTTGATGACATTGCCGGCCGGCACCGCCACGAAGCCATGCACCTGCAGGATGGACAGGAACGCCTGGTAGAACTGCTCCGGCGTCATCGGCGTGGTCGACAGCATCGTCACCTGCGCACGCACGCGCGGATCGACGATGATGGTCTTGTTGGTGATGGCACTGACCGCGTCGATGATCTGCGTGATGTCCGCGTCGCGGAAGTTGGGGGTGATGCGCTGGCTGGACTGCTGCGCGACCGCCAGCGTGCCAAGCGACAGCGCCAGCAACACAGGCAGCGCAGCGCGTTTGCGGCGCATCGGAGAAGAGGATCTGGCTGCCATAAATTGGACCTTCTGCATTTGTCATGGGCCGCGCCGTCGGGCGCGGCGTCGTTTGTACTAGTTCGCCGGGCTCTGTGTGTCGCTGCCGTTGCCCGCGCCGCGCGGTCCGCCCGGACGACCGCCCTGCAAGCGGCCGCCGCCCGGCGGCCGTCCCTGGCCGGAATCGGCGGTGCTGCCATCATCTGCTTCACTGGAACCGCTGGCGGCATTTTCAGCAGCGCTCGCCACCTCGCTGAGATTCAGCGTCAGATCCTCGCTGGCGCCATTGCGCGTCAAAGTGACCGTGGCGCTGTCGGCAGAACTCAGGGTCTGCAGGATTTCCGCGGCGCGGCTGGCATCGTCGAGCTGCGTGCCATTGACGGCGGTGATCAGATCGCCGGCCCTCAGTCCCAGCTTGCTCAGCGCTTCCGCTCCGCCACGGCCCGGAAAGACCCGGTAGCCGCTCAGCTTGCCCTGGCTGAACACCGCCTGCAGGCGGATGGCGCCATTGAGCAGCGAGGCGTTGTTTTGCAGCGCTGTCTGCAGGCGCTGGCCCCCAGTGGGCGCCGCGGCCTTGGGGGCCACGCTCGCCGCCGCCGAGATGCGTGGCAGGTACAGGGCTTCCAGCGCGCCATTGTTCTCGATCAGCACGCGATCGTTGTACACCGCATTGAGTTTGGTGCCGCCGGGCAGTGCCTGCCCCGTCGCATACAGCTTCACCGACGTGGAGGCCGGACCGATGATGGCGGAGCCCTTGGCCGGATCGTCGCCGGCCAGCACGCCGGCCAGCACCAGCTGCACATTGGTCCTGGGGGCATTGCCATCGGACTCCGCAGACCCGAACAAGTGGGCCGAGATGATGTCGCTGGCATTGTTGCGGCGCACTGGGCGACTCGGCGCGGCGGCCTGGGCTTCCTCGGCGCTGGGCGGCGGGACGCTGGGCACCTGACGGGTGATCACCACCGCCGCTTCGGCGGCGAGCGCCAGCGTCACAGCTCCGATCGCCAGCTTCGGACCCCATTGCACCAGCAGGCGTTGCAGCTCAGCGGGTGATCTAAGTTGTGCGGTCCATGAAGAGGCATTCATCTTGAAAGCAATAGAGCCCGGCCGCATGTAATCGTTCCATGATACGGCGCGCACGCAGATTGCCTCAAGTGTTTGTTTTTGCGGACATCTTGCGGTTGATGCAGGGGGAGCACCCTGGCATATAAACTGCGTGTCAGTCCTGTGAGTTTTTTTTGAAAGCAAGGCGTCCAGATTGAGCGAAAAACCTTCCGTACCGGGGCACGACACCGGCGTTGCCGTCGCCGAGGCCATCCCCGAGACCAAACAGCCACCGCTGTATCGGGTGGTGCTGCTCAACGACGACTACACTCCCATGGAGTTCGTGGTCGAGATTCTGGAGGTCTTCTTCCGCATGGATCGGCCCACTGCGACGCGGGTCATGCTGGAAGTGCATACGCGTGGCAAGGGCGTATGCGGGGTTTACACTTATGAAATCGCCGAGACCAAGGTCGCGCAGGTCACGGCGTATTCACGCCAGCATCAGCATCCGCTGATGTGCACGTTGGAGGAAGCCTGAGCCATGCTGTCTGACGAACTTGAAATCTGCATCAAGCGCACGTTTGGCCAGGCCGAAGCCGAGCGGCATGAATACGTCACGGTCGAGCACCTGCTGCTCGGCATCCTCGATGCCGCGGCGGTGCGCCAGGTGCTGGAGGGCTGCGGCGCCGATCTGGTACGCCTGACCAGCGAACTGCGCGAACACATCCAGTCGCATACCACGCAGCTGCCGGTGGGCGTGCGACGCGAACCGCATCCGACGCTGGGCTTCCAGCGCGTCTTGCAGCGCGCCGTGTTCCATGTGCAGTCCAGCGGCAAGAAGGAAGTCGGCGTCGTCAACGTGCTGGTGGCGATTTTCAGCGAGAAGCAGAGCCACGCCGTATTCCTGCTGGCGCGCGCCCAGGTGACGCGCCTGGACGTGGTGAACTTCATCTCCCATGGCTTGAGCCGCGGGGGCGAGGAGAAGATCGAGCGCGAGGAGAGCGGCACCGACGCCGAGCGTGACGGCGAGTCCGGCAATGCGCTGGAGAAGTACGCCGTCAACCTGAACCGCCAGGCCCAGGAAGGTCGCATCGATCCGCTGATCGGCCGGCAGCTGGAGGTGGAGCGCACCATCGAGATCCTGTGCCGCCGCCGCAAGAACAACCCGCTGTACGTCGGCGAGGCCGGCGTCGGCAAGACCGCCATTGCCGAGGGCCTGGCGCGCATGATCGTCGAGGGCCGCGTGCCCGAGGTGCTGGCCGACTGCACCATCTGGGCGCTGGACATGGGCGCGCTGGTGGCCGGTACCAAGTACCGCGGCGACTTCGAGAAGCGCCTGAAGGCCGTGATCGGCGAGATCAAGAAGCAGCCCGGCTCCATCCTGTTCATCGACGAGATCCACACCGTGATCGGTGCCGGCGCGGCGTCGGGCGGTGTCATGGACGCTTCGAATCTCATCAAACCCGTGCTCAGCAACGGCGAGGTGCGCTGCATCGGTTCCACCACCTACCAGGAATACCGCGGCATCTTCGAGAAGGACCACGCCCTGGCGCGGCGCTTCCAGAAGATCGACGTCACCGAACCCTCGGTGCAGGAGACCGTGGCCATCCTGATGGGCCTGAAGCCCAAGTTCGAGGAACACCACGGCGTGAAGTACGCCGACGCGGCCATGCAGGCCGCGGCCGAGCTCGCCGACCGCCACATCAACGACCGGCATCTGCCCGACAAGGCCATCGACGTGGTCGACGAGGCCGGTTCGCGTCTGCGTCTGAAGCCCATCGAGCAGCGCGAGGAGCAGGTGGAAGTGCGCCACATCGAGGATGTGGTGGCGCGCATCGCGCGCATCCCGGCCAAGAGCGTCTCGGCCTCGGATCGCGACCTGCTGCAGAACCTGGAGCGCAACCTCAAGCTGGTCATCTTCGGCCAGAACGCCGCCATCGAAAGCCTGGCCGCCGCCATCAAGATGGCGCGTTCGGGCCTCGGCGATCAGCGCAAGCCGGTGGGCAGCTTCCTGTTCGCCGGTCCCACCGGCGTGGGCAAGACCGAAGTCACGCGCCAGCTGGCCATCGTCATGGGCATCGAGTTCATCCGCTTCGACATGTCCGAGTACATGGAGCGGCACACGGTGTCGCGTCTGATCGGCGCGCCGCCGGGCTACGTGGGCTTCGATCAGGGCGGCCTGCTCACGGAGGCCGTGGTCAAGCATCCGCATTGCGTGCTGCTGCTCGACGAGATCGAGAAGGCGCATCCGGATGTGTTCAACCTGCTGCTGCAGGTCATGGATCACGGCACGCTCACCGACAACAACGGCCGCAAGACCGACTTCCGCCACGTCATCATCGTGATGACCACCAATGCCGGCGCGCAGGAGATGAGCCGCGCGACCATCGGTTTCACGCAGGCGGACAACACCACCGACGGCATGGAAGCCATCCGCCGCCTGTTCGCGCCGGAGTTCCGCAACCGCATCGACGCCATCATCCAGTTCGCTGCCCTGGACGCCACCACCATCGAACGCGTGGTCGACAAGCTGCTGGTGGAAGTGGAAGCGCAGCTGGAGCAGAAGGGCGTGCTGCTGCACGTGGACGACTCGGCGCGCCAGTGGATCGCGAAGCGCGGCTACGACCCCAAGATGGGCGCGCGCCCGATGGCGCGGGTCATCCAGGAGCACATCAAGCGGCCGCTGGCCGAAGAGCTGCTGTTCGGCAAGCTCGCCGGCGGCGGCCAGGTGAAGGTGTCGCTGGCGGCGGATGAGTCGGCGCTGACCATCGAGTGCGCACCAGCCAGCGAGCCGCAGGTCGCGGTCTGAGTTAAGAAGCCGGCGCGCTCGACACGTTTGGTTGTCGGCGCCGGCGCGATCCAAGGCATGGACGGGACCGTGGCGGCCGTCCTGGCCGCCACGGTCCCGTCCATGCCTTGGATCACGCCGACGCCGTCATGCGTCGTGCCCGGCGCGCCGGCCCCAAATCCATCCATGCCCGTGTCTCGCTGCCGTCCACGTAAAAGGACGCGAGTACGCTCCAATCTCATCGCTGTGGCGAACGCCCGCGCTTCGCGCGAGTGGGTGTGGCACAGAGGCGCGTTTCAACGAGAGTTCCTGGGAGCCAGGTTCGCGGGCACGCGCGGGGGCGAAGGCGAGCGGGTCATGGGGCGGCTTTACGGGAGCGTGGGCGACAGGACGTCGCCCACGCAGCGGCCATGGATGGCTTCACAGCGGTCCCGGAAAGCCGCCCCATGATCCGCTCGCGCACGCAAAGGTTCCACATGCCCGCGCGCGCATGCACTGCAGAACTCTCGGGGGAATGTGAGGCCGTGTGGCCCCGGCGGCTCGCCCGCGAGAAGCGCGGGCGGCGCCTTCAGCGGCCGCGGTAGACGATGCGGCCTTTGGTCAGATCGTAAGGAGTCATTTCCACGGTGACGGCATCGCCGGTCAGGATGCGGATATAGTTCTTGCGCATCTTGCCGGAAATGTGTGCGGTCACCACGTGGCCGTTCTTCAACTGAACGCGGAACGTAGTGTTGGGCAGGGTCTCGACGACCTCGCCTTCCATCTGAAGTGAATCTTCTTTCGGCATTCCGCTCTTGACTGATGACCTGAGTTGGGCGGCGAATTCTGCATAAACCGACCGGTTAATGCAATGAAAGCGGTGTTTTTATTGGGCAAGTCACGCGCCGGGGCAATACCGGTCACGGTGGCCGGTGCATCTACCGGATCCGGCCGGGTGGCTCGCCGGCCAGGTAGCCGAGGAATTCGCGGCGCGGGATCGGCCGGCTGCCCAGGCTGCGCAGATGCGCCGAGGGCATCTGGCAGTCGATCAGGGTGATGCCGTCGGCGGCGCAGCGTTCCACCAGCGCGGCCAGGGCGGTCTTGGAGGCGTCGGCCTCGGTACTGAACATGGATTCGCCGCAGAACACCGCTCCCATGCGCAGACCGTACAGGCCGCCCACCAGCTGGCCATCGCGCCAGCTCTCCATGCAGTGCGCGACGCCGCGGCGGTGCAGTTCGCCGTAGGCGCGGCGCATGGCGGGGGTGATCCAGGTGCCACGGCTGCCGGCGCGCGGCGCGGCGCAGGCTTCGATGACGGCCATGAAGTCGCTGTCCCAGCGCTGTTCGAAGCGGCCGCTGCGCAGCGTGCGGCGCAGGCTGCGCGAGCAGCGGAATTCCGCCGGGAACAGCACCTCACGCGGGTCCGGCGACCACCACAGCACGGGTTCGCCGGGCGAATACCAGGGGAAGATGCCGCGTCGATAGGCGGCGATGAGCCGGTCGGGATTCAGATCGCCGCCCGCCGCCAGCAATCCGGCCGGCTCGCGCAGCGCCGCCTCGTGGGGCGGGAAGCGGTCCACCGGATCGCCGGGCGACAGCCAGGTCAGCATGGTGATCTGCTCAGCATGCAAAGTCGGGTCCGGCCAGGTGCCGGGCGTTGAAGGGCAGGTGCTGGGCGGCCTGCGCAGCGTAGGCTTTGATTGCCACGGCCTCGCGCCGCAGGTAGTTGGCCACGGCCGCGCGCAGCGCCGGATCGGCCAGCAGGTGGCTGGAGCTGGTCAGGGTCGGCGCGAAACCGCGTGCCAGCTTGTGCTCGCCCTGGGTGCCGGGCTCGAAGCGCTGCAGGCCCTGCTCGATGCAGTAGTCGATGCCCTGGTAGTAGCAGGCCTCGAAATGCAGGCTGTGGAAGTCCGCGGCGGCACCCCAGTAGCGCCCCCACAGCGTGTCGTGATTGCGGAAGAACACCGCTGCCGCCACCGGGGTCGCGCCATGCAGGGCCAGTTTCACCATCAGCGCGTCCGGCATCTGTCGGGCCACGGCGGCAAAGAATTCCACGTTCAGGTAGGGCGTATGACCATGCTGCAGAAAGGTGCTGGCATGGAATTCGTACAGGGTGTTCAGCAACGGTCCATCCAGCTCGTGGCCAGTGAGGGTGCGGAATTCGATCCCCTGTTCGACCACCCGGCGCCGCTCGCGACGCGTCTTCTTGCGCTTTTCCGCCGTGAACGTGGCGATATACGCCTCGAAATCGGCGAAATCGTGGTTGATCCACTGAAAGTGGCAGTCCTGCCGCCCCAGCCAGCCGGCGGCCCCGGCCTCGCCGCGGCACTGCTCATCGAGGAACAGGGCGTGCGCCGAGGAATAGCCCTCCGCATGCATCAGCTCATCGACGGCCTGCAGCACCCGGGCGCTGGTCTGGGCGCGGGGCAGATCCGGCCGGATCAGCCAGCGCGGACCGCTGGCGGGCGTGAACGGGATGGCCAGCAGCAGCTTGGGGTAGTAGGCCAGGCCGCGGCTCTCCCAGGCGCGCGCCCAGGCGAAATCGAACACGAATTCGCCCCAGGAATGGCTCTTGGCGTACAGCGGCGCCACGGCAGCCAGCCCGGTCTTGTCCTCCAGCAGCAGATGGCGTGGCTGCCAGCCTGTGTCGGGCCGGGCGCTGCCGCTGTCCTCCAGCGCCGCGAGAAATTCGTGGCGCAGGAAGGGATGATCGCCCGCCAGGGCGTTCCAGGCGGCTGCACCGACCGCGCCGATGTTGCTTAAAGTGCGTGCCTTGAGCCCCATCGGTGTTGGCGGGCCTTCGGGCCGCCTCAGCCTGCGTGATCCAGCCGCTCGAGGTAGCGGTCGGCGTCCAGCGCCGCCATGCAGCCCGAGCCGGCCGAGGTGATGGCCTGGCGGTACACATGATCCGCCACGTCGCCAGCCGCGAATACACCCGGCACGCTGGTGGCCGTGGCATTGCCCTCGGTGCCGCTGTGCACCTTCAGATAGCCGTTGTTCATGTCGAGCTGAGTGGTGAACAGGCTGGTATTGGGCGTATGACCGATGGCGATGAAGACACCGGTGACACCCAGTTCCTTCTTCAGTGCCGCATCCTGCGTGGAGTGCAGCCGCACCCCAGTGACGCCCTGTTCGTCGCCCAGCACTTCCTCGATGCCGTGATTCCAGAGCACCGAAATGCGGCCTTCGCGTTCGCGCTCGAACAGGTGATCCTGCAGGATCTTCTCGGAGCGCAGCCGGTCGCGCCGATGCACCAGCGTGACATGCGCGGCGATGTTGGATAGATACAGGGCCTCTTCCACGGCCGTGTTGCCGCCGCCGATCACGGCGACGCGCTGGTTGCGGAAGAAAAAGCCGTCGCAGGTGGCGCAGGCGGACACCCCCTTGCCGCGGAACGCTTCCTCGCTGGGCAGGCCCAGGTAGCGCGCCGAGGCGCCGGTGGCGATGATCAGCGCATCGCAGCTGTATTCGCCGGCATCGCCGCTGAGGCGGAAGGGGCGCTGGCCCAGTTCCACCTTGTTGATGTGGTCATTGACGATTTCAGTGTGGAAACGGGCGGCATGCTTCTGCATGCGCTCCATCAGTGCCGGGCCGGTCAGGCCCTCGACGTCGCCCGGCCAGTTGTCCACCTCGGTGGTGGTCATCAGCTGGCCACCCTGTTCCAGACCGGTGATCAGCAGGGGCTTGCGGTTGGCGCGCGCCGCGTAGACGGCGGCCGAATAGCCGGCCGGGCCGGAGCCCAGAATGATCAGGCGGCGGTGCAGGGGGGCGCTCATGTAAAATTCGTACTCCGGGCCAGGGCCAGTTTGGAGGAAGGAAAACAGAATGGTAGCAGCGTTTGCGGGATTGCCGGTTTGAAGAGCGCTGATTCGCGCGCCCCGGCGCGTTTTTCGGCCGCGGTGTTGCGTGGCCTGCGCGAGAGTGGCGCCATCGGCCTGGCTGTGCTGGCCCTGGTGGTGTTCGCCGCGCTGCTGAGTTTCGATCCCGCCGATCCGGGTTTTTCCACCACCGGCGATGGCGAGTCGGTGCGCAACTGGATCGGGCCGGTGGGCGCTTTCCTGGCGGATCTGCTGTATTTCCTGTTCGGGCGGCCGGCCTATCTGTGCCCGCTGATGCTGGGCTGGGCGGCCTGGCGCACGCTGCGCACCCGCAACGCACCCGAGACCATTTCGGGCCTCAGTAAACTGCTGCATACCGCCGGTTTCGTCATCGTGCTGATCACCAGCTGCGCGCTGGCGTCGTTGCACTGGCATGCCGGTGCGCTGCGCCAGAGCGCCGGCGGCGTGGTGGGCAGTGCGCTGGGCGGTTCGCTGGTGGGTGGCATGCAGTTGCTGGGCGCCACGCTGCTGCTGCTGGCCGGCTGGATGGCCGGCGTGACCGTGGCCTTCAGCGTGTCGTGGCTGACCATCATGGATCGCATCGGTGGCTGGACGCTGGCGGCCATTGCCTGGCTGCGGGCGCGCTGGGCCTCGAAGCAGGAATTGAACCAGGGGCGCGAGCGTCGTCAGGCGCGCAAGGAAGTGGCCGAAGCCAGCAAGGTCAAGGTGGCCGCGCGTCCGGCGCCGAAGATCGAAGCCCCACCGCTGCCGCCGCCGAAGAGCGAGCGCGTCGACAAGGAGCGCCAGGTCAATCTGTTCGACACGCCGCAGTCGAAGGAACTGCCGCCCCTGTCGTTGCTGGACGATGCCGGTCCGCGCGAGGCCTCTTACTCGCCCGAGGCGCTCGAGGCCATCTCGCGGCTGGTGGAGCTGAAGCTGCGGGATTTCGGTGTCGAAGTGGAAGTCACCGCGGTGCATCCGGGGCCGGTGGTCACACGCTTCGAGATGCGCCCGGCGCCGGGCGTGAAGGCCAGCCAGATCACGGCACTGTCCAAGGATCTGGCGCGTGCGCTGTCCACCACCAGCGTGCGCGTGGTCGAAGTGATCCCCGGCAAGTCGGTGATGGGTCTGGAGATTCCGAACGAGAAGCGCGAGATCGTCACGCTCGGCGAGATCATCAAGAGCAAGGCCTACGACGATGTGCATTCGCCGCTGGCGCTGGCGCTGGGCAAGGACATCGGCGGCATTCCGGTGGTGGCGGATCTGGCGCGCATGCCGCATCTGCTGATCGCCGGCACCACCGGCTCCGGCAAATCCGTGGGCATCAACGCCATGGTGCTCTCGCTGCTGTACAAGGCCACGCCCGAGCATGTGCGGCTGATCATGATCGATCCGAAGATGCTGGAGCTCTCGGTGTACGAGGGCATTCCGCATCTGCTGGCGCCGGTGGTCACCGACATGAAGCAGGCGGCCAACTCACTGCGCTGGTGCGTGGTGGAAATGGATCGGCGCTACCAGCTGATGGCCGCGCTGGGCGTGCGCAATATCTCCGGCTTCAACAAGCGCGTGCAGGAATCCCTGGACGAGGGCAAGTCCATCAAGGATCCGGTGATGATGCAGCGCGCCTCCAACGATCCGCGCTTCGATCAGAGCACCATCCCGGATCTCGCGCCGCTGCCCTTCATCGTCGTGGTCATCGACGAGCTGGCGGATCTGATGATGATCGTGGGCAAGAAGGTGGAAGAGCTGATCGCGCGGCTGGCGCAGAAGGCGCGCGCCTCGGGCATCCACCTGGTGCTGGCCACGCAGCGTCCGTCGGTGGACGTGATCACCGGCCTCATCAAGGCCAACATTCCCACGCGCATCGCCTTCCAGGTCTCCGCCAAGGTGGATTCGCGCACCATCCTCGACCAGATGGGCGCCGAGGCGCTGCTGGGCCATGGCGACATGCTGTATCTGCCGCCGGGCACCTCGCTGCCCACGCGTGTGCATGGCGCCTTCGTGTCCGACCAGGAAGTGCACCGTGTGGTCAGCCATCTGAAAAAGAGCGCGCCGCCGAACTACATCGAGGAGATTCTCGAGGGGCCGAGCCAGGCCATCCCGGGCATCTCCGGCGAAGAGGACATGGGCGGTTCGCTGGGTGGCGACATGGAGCAGGATGCGCTGTACGACGAGGCGGTGAAGATCGTCACCAGGGAGCGCAAGCCGTCCATTTCCTATGTGCAGCGGCGCCTGAAGATCGGCTACAACCGCGCGGCGCGCATGATCGAGACCATGGAAGCGGCCGGCATTGTCGGACCACTGCAGTCCAATGGCGCGCGCGAAGTGCTGGCGCCGCCCCCGGCAGGAGAGGCGTGATGGCGGTGTTCATGAAGACGGGTTTGAAGCTTGCTGCGGCTTTGGCTGTGTGGCTGCTGGCGGTCCCGGCGGCGTTCGCTGCCGACAATGCCCTGGATCGCTATCTCGATGGGTTGAAGACGCTGCGCAGCCAGTTCGAGCAGCGCGTGGTCGATGCCCAGGGCAAGGACGTGGAGCAGGGCAGCGGCACGCTGCTGGTGCAGCGGCCCGGGCGTTTCCGCTGGGAGTACACGCCGCAGGGCGGCGGCACGCAGCTGCTGATCGCCGATGCGCGCAACCTGTGGTTCTACGACAAGGATCTGGATCAGGTGACGGTGAAGCCGGTGGCCAGTGCGCTGTCGGCCACGCCGGTCACGCTGCTGTCCGGCACGCCGGAGGAATTGAAGAGCGCGTTCGATGTCAGCGCGCAACCGGCCGCCGAGGGGCTGAACTGGGTGCGCGTGGTGCCGCATCAGGCGCAGGCGGATTTCAGCAGCGCCGAGCTGGGCTTTGCCGGCAATGAGCTCAAGCGCATGCGCATCCAGGATCGGCTCGGCCAGGTGGTGACGCTGAGCTTCTCGCGCAGCGAGCGCAATGCGCGGCTCTCGGCCACGGATCTGCAGTTCGTGCCGCCCAAGGGCGCCGATGTGATCGGCACGCCCGTGGCGGGCGGTGGCTGATGCCGCGGCTGCTGCATGCGCGTTTCTGGTACGCGCTGGGATTGCTGCTGACGCTGTTCGTCATCGTCGTCTGCCTGGTGCCGCAGCACGATCTGCCGCGCATGAACCTCAGCGACAAGATCGAGCATTCGCTGGCCTACGTGGCCCTGACGCTGTGGTTCGGTGGTCTGTTCCGGCCGCGCAGTTACGGCTGGATCGCGCTGTGGATGCTGGTGCTCGGTGGCGGTATCGAAATCGCGCAGGGGCTGATGGGGCTGGGCCGCACGGCCGACATCCAGGACTTCTACGCCGATGCCGCCGGCGTGGCCGTGGGTCTGCTGCTGTGTCTGATCGGCCTGCGCCACTGGGTCGCCTGGCTGGAATGGCTGTGGCAGCGCCGGCCCTGAACCGCTGGCAGCCGCTGGCCGATCGCATGCGGCCGCGGCGCATCGAAGAGTACGTGGGCCAGCGTCATCTACTGGCTGCCGGCAAGCCGCTGGCCGAGGCCATTGCCCACCGGCAGCTGCATTCGCTGATCCTGTGGGGACCACCGGGCACCGGCAAGACCACGCTGGCGCGGCTGATCGCGGCAGCCTCCGGCGCCGAGTTCATCGCGCTCTCCGCGGTGCAGGCTGGCATCAAGGACATCCGCGAGGCGGTGGCGCGCGCCCGGCAGGTGCGCGCCGCCGGGCATCCCACCGTGCTGTTCCTCGATGAGGTGCACCGCTTCAACAAGACGCAGCAGGACAGCTTCCTGCCGCATGTGGAAGACGGCACGCTGACCTTCATCGGCGCCACGACCGAGAATCCATCCTTCGAAATTGTCGGCGCCTTGCTGTCACGCGCGCGTGTCTATGTGCTGAAGGCCCTGAGCCAGGAAGATCTGCGCAATCTGCTGCAGACGGCGCTTACCGACCGCGAGCGGGGCTTGGGCGAGCTGGGCCTTGCTATCGAGCCCGAGGCGCTGGAGTTGCTGGCGCAGGCCGGCGATGGCGATGCGCGCCGCGCGCTGGGTATGCTGGAGCTGACCACGCAGCTGGCCGGCGCGGCCGGCATCCACACCATCACCCAGGCACAGGCGCTGGAAGTGGCCGCCGGCGGGCGGCGGCGCTTCGACAAGGGCGGCGATGTTTTCTACGACCAGATTTCAGCACTGCACAAGTCGGTGCGTGGCACCGATCCGGACGGTGCGCTGTACTGGTTCGCACGCATGCTCGACGGTGGTTGCGATCCGCACTACCTTGCGCGCCGCCTGGTGCGCATGGCGGTGGAGGACATTGGCCTCGCCGATCCGCGTGCGCTGACCATGACGCTGGAGGCCTGGCAGGCCTACGAGCGGCTCGGCACGCCGGAGGGCGAGCTGGCGCTGGCGCAGGCCGTGGTGTTCCTGGCGGTGGCGGCCAAGAGCAATGCCGTGTACAAGGCCTACGGCGCCGTGCAGGAAGATGTGCAGCGCTACGGCTCGCTGGAGGTTCCGAATCATCTGCGCAATGCGCCGACCCGCCTGATGAAGGAGCTGGGGCATGGCGCGGGCTACCGCTACGCGCATGATGAACCGGACGCCTATGCCGCCGGCGAACGCTACCTGCCGGAAGGCATGCCGGCGCGCCGTTACTATGAACCGACCCCGCGGGGTCTCGAGATCAAGATAGCCGAGGCGCTGGAGCGCCTGCGAACCAAGAAGTGATGCACGCATGATCGATCCGAAACTGCTGCGCTCGCAGCCCGAAGAAGTAGCCGCCAACCTGGCGCGTCGTGGCTTTGCGCTGGATGTGCCGGCGCTGCAGGCCTTCGAGGCCAAGCGCCGCCACTGGCAGCTGGAGTCCGACCGGCTGCGCGCCGAGCGCAATGCGCATGCCAAGGCCGTCGGTCAGGCCAAGGGCCGCGGCGAAGACATCGCGCCGCTGCTGGCGCGTGGCGAAGCCCTGGCGGTCGAAGTGGCCAATGTCGACAGGGAACTGGCCGTGGTGCAGGCCGAGCAGGACAGCTGGCAGCTGGGCCTGCCGAACCTGCTGCATGCGTCGGTGCCGGAGGGCCGCGACGAGAGCGCCAATGTGGAGGTGCGCCGCTGGGGTACGCCGCGCCGCTTCGAGTTCACGCCGCGCGATCATGTCGATGTGGGCACGTCGCTGGGTGGTCTGGATTTCGAGACCGCCGGCCGCGTGGCCGGTGCGCGTTTCGTCGTCATGCGTGGTGGCATTGCGCGGCTGCATCGCGCGCTGGCGCAGTTCATGCTCGATCTGCACACCGGCCAGCATGGCTACAGCGAAGTGAACGTGCCTTACCTGGTGCCGGCGGCGACGCTCACCGGCACCGGCCAGTTGCCGAAGTTCGAGCAGGATCTGTTTGCCTTGCGTGGCGAACAGCACTTCTATCTGATTCCCACCGCCGAAGTGCCGGTGACGAATCTGGTGCGCGACCAGATCATCGCGGCCGAACAGCTGCCGCTGAAGTTCGTGGCGCACACGCCCTGTTTCCGCTCCGAAGCCGGCGCGGCCGGTCGCGACACGCGTGGCATGATCCGCCAGCACCAGTTCGAGAAGGTCGAGTTGGTGCATATCGTGAAGCCTGCGGATTCCTACCAGGCGCTGGAAGAACTCACTTCGCACGCCGAGAAGGTGCTGCAGCTGCTGCAGCTGCCGTATCGCGTGCTGGCCCTGTGTGGCGGCGACATCGGCTTTGCCAGCACCAAGACCTATGATCTGGAAGTCTGGGTGCCCTCGCAGGACAAGTACCGCGAGATCTCCTCATGCAGCAACTGCGAAGCCTTCCAGGCGCGCCGCATGCAGGCGCGCTGGCGCAACCCCGAAACCGGCAAACCCGAGCCGCTGCATACGCTCAATGGCTCAGGCCTGGCCGTGGGCCGCACCCTGGTGGCGGTACTGGAGAATTACCAGAACGCCGATGGTTCGGTCACCGTGCCGGAAGTGCTGCGCCCCTATATGGGCGGCACGGAAGTGCTGAAAGTCTGAGCGGAGAACGCCGGTCGCAGACCACGCGCGGCCGGCTTTGTTAGAATCGCGTCCCGTCCGCGGAAGGGTGGCAGAGTGGTTGATTGCTCCAGTGTTGAAAGCTACGGCGCTGGGCGGCGCGAGTTGCTTGGAACAGCTGTAAAACAGCCCGTTAGCGCGATCGGTTTCCCGGTAAAATGCGCGCACTTGGCACATTTATAGTGGGTCTGAAAACGGAGACGTGGCCGAGTGGTTTAAGGCACTTGTCTTGAAAACAAGCGATGGCTAACGCTGTCCGTGAGTTCGAATCTCACCGTCTCCGCCAACTAGAGGATAAGCCAGCGCGTGAAGAAGCAGCACATCCTCGACGAGATACGACGCACCGCTACGAGTAACGGCGGCGCAGCGCTCGGGAAACGCGGCTTTGAGGCCGCGACTGGCATCAAGGAAAGCGATTGGAGTGGTCGCTTTTGGGCGAGGTGGAGTGATGCTGTGCGCGAGGCCGGTCTGACGCCAAACACGCTGCGGCCAAAGTCAGACGATGAAGTGCTGTTTGCAGAGCTCGGTGCTTGTATCCGCGAACTTGGCCGCTATCCGACAGTGCCCGAAATGCGAATGCGCAAACGATTGCATCCTGCATTTCCCAACGAGAAGGTGCTTGTGCGGCTCGGGTCGCGAGAAGAGATTGTCCGACAACTTGTAGCGTTCTGCGGGCAGGCCGCGGACTGGGCTGATGTGGTCGCCATTTGCAATGGGCTCGCTTTCGATTCCCATGAGCCTAATGAAGAGAGTGGCGACGATCTCGAAACCGGCTATGTCTATCTCGCGCTCATGAAGGTCGGGCGCGAGAAGCGCTACAAGGTAGGCAAGGCGGACATCGTGGAGCGGCGCAAGAGACAGATCGGGCCACACTTGCCTGAAGAGTTGGAGCTTGTGCACACGATCAGTACCGACGACGCCTACGGAATTGAGGCGTACTGGCACAATCGTTTCGCAGAGAAGCGTCGCGGCGGCGAATGGTTCGAACTATGTGGGGCGGACGTAAAGGCGTTCAAGCGTCGCAAGTTCATGTAGGCGTGATCTAGCCGCTTGTGATGCTTCGGCGAGCTGTCCCAATCATGTGTCGCACGCAAGTCATCACACGAGCAGAAGCGAAGGCGAAGAGCCACTTCTCAGGCCAACCCTGTAAACACGGGCATGTCGTGGAGCACTACCCGCCGGGATACGCAGGAGCATGCGTATTTGCCTCAATTGGTATGAAATAGTATGATGATCTGCACATACCAAGCAGGTTGTGGCAGCGGATTTGGTTGTCAGGCTGTGAGGATCGGGCAGTCATGAGCACCGTACGCAAGACCATCACCGTGACCGAAACCCAGGACGCCTGGATCACCGCTCAGGTGCAGGCGGGTCGGTTCACCAATGACAGCGAAGTGATCCGCGATCTCATCCGTCGTGAGCAGGAGCGTGCTGGACAGGTCGAGGCGTTGCGCCAGGCGCTGATCGACGGCGAACGCAGCGGGGAAGCGCAGTCATTTGATTTCGCGGCATTCACGCGCCGGAAAGTGGCGCAGCACGGCGGTTGAATCGCGCGTGGCTGAATATCGCCTGAGTCCTGCCGCTCAGGACGATCTGGACGGCATCTTCGATTACACCGTGAGGGAATGGGGGCTTGCGCAGGCCGTGCGCTACACGCGGTTGCTTGAAGACATTTGCGCGGCCGTCGCGCAAGCGCCGTCACAAGGGCAGGAGTGCGGGCACATACGGCCGGGATATCGGCGCCACGCGGTGGAACATCACTTCATCTACTACGTCGCCACGGATTACGGCATCGCCGTCATTCGTATCCTGCACGGACGTATGCTCGCGTCGTTGCACCTTTAACGGCTGTTGCCTCGTTCACCCAAGGTCGTGCCCGCTCATGGGCCCGACCTCGCTTTCAAGATGATGCCCGCAGCCTAGAACAGCCAGATCACGCTGAGTGATGGGAATCGCAGAGTACTGGCATAGATCTTGGCCTGCTCGTACTCGAGGCGTATCAGTGCACCCTCGACAGTGGCGCTGACTCCGGCGCCGAAGATACCGGCGTTGCCATTGCCTTTGTCGGTGTCCAGCAAAGTGCCCGTGCCGGTATCTGACAGATAGTATTTGGCATTCCAGAAGATCCAGCCGGAGCGCAAATAGAATTCCGCGCTCCCGCCGAGTGGCAGGCGGCCGACCAGTGACGGTTGAACTCCTGACGGCGTAACGCCAATGGTGTACCCGGTTCCGGGTACGGTGTCCGAGGCGCGATTACCGTGGATGTAAGTCAGCTCGGCGCTCAGATACTGCGGCAGACGGTAGCCTGCGGTGATCTCGTAGGCGACGGAATTGCCTTTGAGATCCGGGAGATCCAGATTTGACAGATTGGTGGTGATGCGCGCCGCGCCGGCGCCGATACCGAACTCGACTCGACCTCTTTCGGTCTCCGCATGGGCAATGGCGGCACAGAACAACATCGCCTGGCAGGCGACTTTACGGAACATCATGCTGACGGCTCCCGAGGTGTTATTTGTATTGGACAAGCAGCCAAATCAATCCTATCGGGAGCGGTGACGATTGCAAAAGGATTGTCGGCTCTGCGAGGTGATGGAATACGCAGTTTGCGCTCTTCCATAGCTTCGAACCCATGGTAGCGGTCCGTGTATTGCCGTCATTAGTCTCCAGCCCGCAGCGAAGGCCTGGCTTCTTCAGGTCGCTAGTCGCAGTTCCGGCTCGAATCCCGCGCGTGCTGCCAGTGTCAACAGCATGTCCAGACTGAAATCCTGCCACTTGCCCTTGGTCAGTCGTGACACGCGCGGCTGAGTAATACCGAGGCATTTGGCCGCCTCTGCTTGAGTCCAGCCCTGTGCCTTCAGGTGCTGTTCCAGGCGGATCATCACTGCAGCGCGCAGCGCCATGATTTTGGCTTCCGCTGGATCGAAACCAAGGTCGAGGAACACGGTGCCGCTACCATTGGTCCGGCGCGTATCAGAGAGGCGGCAGGCGATCCAGCAACGACAGGACGACTTCGGATGGGCGGCACAGCCTAGTCCCTTTCGGCGTCACGACAATCGGACGATTCACCAGGATCGGATGCGCCAGCATCGCTGCGACGATGGATTCGTCGGATACGCCTTCGGCCAGCAGACCCAGTTCGGCAGCGGGTGTGCCTTTTTCGCGCAACATCTCGCGCGGCTTCAGGCTCATTGCGGCAAACAGTTCGTCCAGCAGCGGCCGCGTCCAGCCGACCTTGCGGTATTCGACGACGGTCGGGGCGTCCCCGGCGGCTGCAATCATTGCCAGGACGTTGCGCGACGTGCCGCAGTCAGGGTTGTGGTAGATCGTGATCGGAAATGCATGGGTCATGGTGGGTTGCCTGCTTTGCGCGGACAAGTATGGAATAGTGTGATAATCCGCGCATCCGCTACTGCGCCCTGCGCTGTTGCCAAGGACCCTTACGGCGAGTCCCATGTCCACGCTGCCGGATAAGTACTCTGCTGATCTTCGCGGCCTGCTCGAACGGCAACGCTCAGCCTTCCAGCAGCAGGGCCCGCCCTCATTGGCACAGCGCCGGGCCGACCTGAACAAGCTGCGCGCTGCCGTGTTCGCCAACCGCGTGGCCATCGCCGCGGCGATCGAGCAGGATTTCGGTCAGCGCTCGCGGCATGAGACCGCCATCCTGGAGATCTATCCGCTCACGCAGGGCATTCGCTATCTCGATCGCAACCTGCGGCGTTTCATGCAGCCGGAACGTCGTCACGTCGGGCTGCTGCTGCGCGCCGGTCGTGCCCGCGTCGAATATCAGCCGCTGGGGGTCGTCGGCATCGTCGCGCCGTGGAACTATCCGCTGTCGCTGGCACTGATGCCGCTCGCGACCGCTATCGCCGCGGGTAATCGCGCCCTGTTGAAGCTCTCTGAATGGACGCCTGCCACCAGCCATCTGATCGCCAGGATGCTGGGTGATCTGTTTCCCCATGAACAGGTCGCGGTGGTCACCGGCGATGCGGCGGTGGGAGCGGCCTTCTGTGCACTACCGCTCGATCATCTGCTGTTCACCGGCAGTACGGCGGTGGGGCGCAGCGTGGCGAAGGCTGCGGCCGAGCAACTGGTGCCAGTCACGCTGGAGCTGGGCGGCAAGTCTCCGGTCGTCATCGAGCGCGGATATTCAATGGATCGGGCAGCAACCGCTGTCGCCTACGGCAAGCTCGCCAATGCCGGCCAGACCTGCATTGCGCCGGACTATGTGCTGCTGCACGAGAGCGATGTCGAATCCTTCGTCGCTGCCTACGATCGGGCGGTGCGCTCGCTCTATCCGGAAGGACAGTCCAGCAAGGACTATGCATCCATCATCAACGCCCGGCATTATGAGCGTCTGCGCGCATTGATCGAGGATGCCCGCACCAGAGGCGCCCGCGTCGTCGAGGTGGGGGCGGGATCCGGTACGTCGCCGGACGGTTTGCGGAGGTTCGCTCCGCTGATCCTGCTCGATGTCACCGATGACATGGCGGTGGTTCACGAGGAGATCTTCGGACCCATCCTGCCGGTGCAGACCTACCGCGACATCGATGATGCGATCGCCTACATCAATGCACGACCCCGGCCGTTGGCACTTTATTATTTCGGTGCTGAGAGTGTGGCGCGGCACAAAGTGCTCACTCGTACCGTGTCGGGCAACGTGACTGTCAACGGCACTCTGCTGCATTACGCCCAGGATGATCTGCCCTTCGGTGGTGTGGGTGCGAGCGGCATGGGTGCGTATCACGGCATGGAGGGCTTTCGCCGCCTGAGTCACGCGAAGGGTATCTTCGAGCAGGGCCGATGCAATGCCGCCACGCTGCTGCGTCCGCCCTTCGGCAAGCTTGCTGAGGTATTCATCAGACTGATGTTGCGATGAACGGGGACTTCACTTTCGCTGGATGCAGGTTTTGGCGTACTGTCGAAACCGCGCGATGGTCGTGTGCAAGGAGATTCGGGATGAAGGCAGGAGTGGGCAAGGTTCTGGCGGCTGCGCTGCTGGTCATGGGCGCTGCGCTGGCGCAGGGCGCGGACTGGGCCGAAGGTACGCACTACACGGTGCTGCGCCCGGCGCAACCCACCAATGTGCCGGCCGGCAAGATCGAAGTGGTGGAGATTTTCTCCTACGCCTGTCCGGCCTGCTATCAGTTCCGGCCGTTTGCCAACAAGCTGAAGGCGGCGCTGCCGAAGAATGCCGTACTGAGCTATGTGCCGGCCTCCTTTCTGCCGGCGGAAGACTGGCCGGTATTCCAGCGGGCGTTCTTCGCCGCCGACGCCCTCGGGCTGGTCGACAAGACGCATGACGCCATGTTTGATGCCATCTGGAAGAGCTACGAGCTGGGCGTCATCGATCCCAATACCCGCCGGCCGCGCAAGCCGCTGCCAGCCATCGAGGATGTCGCCAAGTTTTATCAGCGCGCTGCCGGTGTGCAGCCCGACAAGTTCCTGTCGGTGGCGAATTCCTTCAGCACCGATACCAACATGAACCGCGCCGACGCCTATCTGAAGTCCACCAAGGTGGCGAGCACCCCAACGCTGATCGTCAATGGCAAATACAAGCTCGATCCGAGCTCAGCAGGTGGCAGCCAGCAGGTGGTGGATCTGGTGCTGTGGCTGGTGGCCAAGGAAAGCGGGACACATTGACACGCCAGGCACCGGGGCGCGCCATGCATCGATCCTGCAGTCTGTTGTGGGTCGTCGCCATGACTGCGCTGGCATTGCGTGTCCAGGCGGCTGCGCCGGCAGCCGAAGTGACGGCCCCGGCTCCTGCCGTGATCAGCTACGTGGATGTCGCGCCTGTGGCAGCGGTGCGCTCCGCCCAGGCGCTGCGCCGCTACTGCGACCGCCTGCGGGCAGCGGGGGCAGCTGACACGCTGGCGGTCGAGCAGCGCGATCAGCCCGGTCGCTTCGTGGTGCTGGAAGAATGGGGCAGCGATGAGGCGCGCGGCGGTGATGCCGTTCGCACCGCGGGTCAGGTACTGCAGGGCGAATTGCAGACTGTCCGACTGGGCAGTTATGACGAACGCGTCTATCGTGTGCTGGTGCGGGAGCATGGGCCGCAGCAGGCTGGATCACTTATGCCGACGACTGAGACCGTCGTGGTCGTTGCTCACGTGGATATCGTCGGTCGATTCGACGGGGCTGGGCAGCTGCTCGCCGATTACGCAAGGATGACGGCCGGTGAAATGGGCCTGTTGCGCGCCGAACTGTGGCAGGGGCAGGCGCGAGCCAATCACTACACGCTGATCGAATTGTGGCAGAGCGCTGATGCGTGGGCGGCGCATCGCCTGTCGGTGTCGCGTCGCCAGTTTCGCGAAGCCATCGAACCCATGACGGGCAGTCCGCTGGACGAGCGCGTCTATACGCCGGTGCGCTGAATCCCGACCATACGCTGCATCGTAGTGGGCGCGCGCTAGAATTCCTCCATGCTGGGTCTACCCGATCAGGCCACTGCGCCGTTCTGTCCTTCTGAAGTCCGCGGCACCATCGAGGTGCCGCGCGGGGTGCCGTTCTGGCGACGTCTGCTGGCCTTTGCCGGGCCGGGACTCATTGTCGCGGTGGGTTACATGGATCCAGGCAACTGGGCCACGGATATCGAAGCCGGTTCCCGTTATGGCTATGCGCTGCTTTGGGTGGTGGTGGCCGCGAGTCTGGCCGCCATGCTGTTGCAGACGCTGAGCATGCGGTTGGGCATTGCCACCGGGCGCGATCTGGCGCAGATGTGCCATCAGGAATTTCGTCCCGGCACCAATATTGCGCTGTGGCTGCTCGCGGAGCTGGCCATCATCGCCTGCGATCTGGCCGAGGTGCTGGGCTGCGCGCTGGCGTTCCACCTGCTGTTCGATGTTTCCATCTTCGCCGGTGTGCTGCTGACGGTGCTGGACACCCTGCTGGTCATCGGCTTCAAGGGTCAGGGCTTTCGCAAGCTGGAGGCAGTGGTACTGGCGCTGGTGGCCACGGTCAGCATCTGCTTCTTCTTCGAGCTGCTGTTCGCCACACCGCACTGGCCGGATCTGCTGCGTGGCCTGTGGCCCGGTGGCACCCCGCATGAGCGCCAGGCGCTGTACCTGGCCATCGGCATCCTCGGCGCCACGGTCATGCCGCATAACCTGTACCTGCATTCCTCCATCGTGCAGACACGCATGGTCGCCAGTGACGAGGGCAGCCGGAGCACAGCCATCCGCATGCTGCGGCTGGACACCATCGTGTCGCTGACGCTGGCCATGCTGGTGAACTGCGCCATCCTGACGCTGGCGGCGAGCGCCTTTCACGGTGCGGGCCATACCGAGGTGGCCGGCATCGAAGAGGCGCACACGCTGCTTGCGCCGCTGTTCGGTACCGGCGTTGCCGCAGTGCTGTTCGGCGTCGCGTTGCTGGCGGCGGGGCAGAGCTCCACCTTTACCGGCACCATCGCCGGTCAGATCATCATGGAAGGGTTCCTGAACCTGAAGATGCCCTGCTGGCGCCGTCACGTGATCACTCGGGCGCTGGCGTTGGTACCAGCTGCCATCGGCGTGGCATGGTTGGGCGAGGGGTCGGTGGGCACGCTGCTGGTGTTCAGCCAGGTGGTGCTGAGCCTGCAGCTGCCGTTCGCGCTGGTGCCGCTGGTGCGGCTCACCGACCAGCGGCGCTTGATGGGCGCTTTCGCCAACTCACGCGCCGTCAGCCTGCTGGCCTGGCTGCTGGTCATTGTGATTACACTGGCCAACGCCTGGCTGGTGCTGCAGTGGCTGGGCAGCTAGGATTCAGCGGCCATCTACAGTCTGGGGGGACTATGAGTGCATTGAAAATCTCTGCCGCCGTGGCGTTCAGCCTGGTGGGATGTGGGGCGCTGTCTCTGGCGCTGGCCGCACCGATCGACACGACCAAGGTAACCAAGCTCGATGTCGGGCCGCTGACGCCCTATGGTGAAACACCCGCCGAGAGCGCTGCCAAGCGTGTCGCCTTCGAGTGGGTATACACGATGATGATCCAGAACAAGCCGGAAGAGGCCTTCGCCAGGTACGTGAGCACGGACTTCTGCGACTGGGCCATGGCCAGTCTGACGCGCGGCTGCGGCAATGCGCAGCAGGCGCTGAATGGCATGGCGCGCATGTACAAGACGCCGCCCAAGCCGGGCGAGCTGCGCGAAGTGCCGACCATGGCTTCGGTCAATGGTGACATGGTGACCATGTACGGCGAGGGTGTGGACATCTTCAAGGTGAAGAATGGCAAGATCGTGGCGCATTGGGACGCCTCGCCACCCGCCGCCATCGAAATCGAGGCGCATGCGCCTGGCTTCACCGAGTGGGTCACGGGTGAGCGCAAGGGACCGCCGCCGAACACCGGCAAGCCCTCGCCGAACGCGGTCAAGGTGTCGCTGCAGCTGCTGACGGCGGTGAACCCGGGTCCGACTACACCCTATGGCGAGACGCCGCAGGAGATGGCCAACAAGCGCGTGGTATTCGAGTGGAACCACATGGCGATGATCGAGGGCAAGCGCAAGGAAGCTTTCGAGCGCTATGTCAGCCATGACTTCTGCGATCACAGCCACATGGCCAACCGTGCGCAGAAGGAGTGTTCGAGCTGGGACGAGCTGGCCAATCGCGCCAGCAAACCTGCGCAGCTGGGTGATGTGATCGAGATTCCCGTCATGGCCACGGTCAATGGCGAGATGGTCACCATGTACGGGGCGGGGGTGGACATCTTCCGCGTCAAGGACGGCAAGATCACCGACCACTGGGATGCGACCGCGCCCACGGCGATCACGCTTGGCGCCCACAACAGGGAAACCACCGAGCGCAGTTTCAAGGTGAAGCTGGGGCTGCTCGACGAGAGTTACGGTCGAGGTGGCGCCAATGCTGGCGGCGGTCCGCCGCAGCCGGCGCCCGGGCAGGCGCGCTGATCGATTTTAGCGATGTGGCTCGGGCGCTGTGCCCATCCAGCGCTCGAGCTCCTTCACCTGCATGCGGCTCACGGTCAGCTGCGTGCCATCCTTGAGCTTCAGCGTGTAGTCGCCGCCCGCTTCGCGCAGCAGCAGATCGATGCGATCCAGCTGTACGATGGTGGAGCGGTGGATGCGGAAGAAACGCCGCGGATCCAGTTTTTCCTGAAGGTGCTGCAGTGATTCGCGCATCACATGGGTCTTGCCGGCCACATGCAGTTCAGCGTACACGCCGCTGGCGCAGATGTAGTCGATGTCGGCGACTTCCACCACGCGTACCTGGGAGCGCGATTCGACGGCCAGGCGCTCATAGTAGTGCGGGCCCGGTGGAGCGGGGCCGGCATCTGTCAGATTCATGCCCGCCGCCTGCAGCGCCGTCATCAGCCGTGCAGTGACCACGCCCGCCTGACGCAGCCGCACCGCCTCGCGTGCCCTTTGCAGGGCCTGTTCGAAACGCTGCTGCGTGAATGGCTTCAGCAGGTAGTCCAGTGTGGCAGCCTCGAAAGCCTGCAGGGCGTACTGATCAAACGCAGTGACCAGCACGATGACAGGCATGTGGGCGGCGCCAATCTCGCTGATGACCTGGAAGGCATTCATGCGCGGCATCTGCACATCCAGGAAGACGATATCCGGATGCTGCTCGCGGATGGCCTGTACCGCCTGCGCGCCGCTTTCAGCCTGCGCGACAATGGTGACGTCCGTTGCTGTCGCCAGCAGATCCTGCAGTCGCTGCCGGGCCAGCAACTCGTCATCTGCGATCACCACGCGCAGGGGTGTCAAGGCATTCATTGTGCCACCCCCTGGCTTTCGGTATGGAAGGGCAGGCGGATTGCGGCGCAGACGTGCCGGGCACTTTCCTGATGCAGCACCAGCGACTGCCGCTCGCCATAGGACTGATTCAGGCGCGCGCGCGTGTTGCGCAATCCAAGTCCGGTGCCGCGGGCGGGTTCGTTCCTGCCCGCCAGGCGGCCGTCGTTCCTGACGTTCAGAACCAGATTTCCGCCCACCCGCTGCGCCTCGATCTGCACGCTGCCGCCCCCTTCCGAATGCTCCACTCCGTACTTGATGGCGTTCTCGACCAGGGGTTGCAGTATCAGCGTGGGCACCAGGGCATTCTCCGCGGCGGGATCGATGTGTTCGTCGAATTGCAGCTTGCTGCCGAAACGCGCCTGCATGATGCCCACGTAGCGGCGGATCAGCTGCAGTTCGCGCGCCAGGGTGATCTCCAGTTCGTCGCGCGCCAGTGTTTCGCGCAGCAGGGCGGCCAGATCGGCGATCATGTCCTGGGCACGGCGCGGATCGCGCTCGATCAGCGATGCAACGCCATTGAGCGTGTTGAACAGGAAATGCGGATTGAGCTGTGATTGCAGTGCACCGAGCCGCGCCTGCGCCAGCTCCAGGTTCAGTCCGGCGACGCGACTGCGCGAGGCACGGTAGCGCGCATAGTAGTCGCCGGCCACGCCCGCCATCATCAGGAACAGATAGACGGCAAACTCGTACAACACCCAGAGCCGATTGGTGAAGAAGGTTTCGCTCTCGGTGGCCGGCTTGCCGCTCTGGCCCCGGCCATTGAGCCAGGTGAAGAATTCGCGGCTGCTGCCGCGGATATAGGCCATCAACTGGTAGACGCACAACGCCACCACGATGCCGATCAGAATGAACGCGGCCAGACGCAGCAGCCAGCGCGGATGATCCAGGCTGTAGCGCCGTGTCATGTGGAAGATCAGCGGAGTGAGCAGTGCCCACACCAGGCACTCGACCAGGCCTCCAATGATGGGGGGCAGCCGATAGGCGGGAGCGCTGGCGATGATCAAAGGGTTCAGCGTGGTATTGACGGAGCTCAATACGCCGATCAGTGCCCAGAAGCCGAAGATCAGCAGCAGTTCGAAGCGGCTGATTCGGGCGGTGAGGCGCGGTGGCGGGCTTTCGGCGCTGCTGTGGGCGGCTGGCATCGAAGGATCGTAATGCCATTTCCAACAACAGCTCAACCGGCATGGTTGCAGCCGCCGATTCGAACACCTCTCCGAGCAGTTGGGCTACTGGCGAATGCAGTTCGGTAACCAGGACGAGCAGTCTTCTTCCGGCCCTGTCTAGTATCGGCATTACAACAATTACCAAGTCCAGGGGGGACGTCATGCGCTCATTGTCCGGTCGCAAGCTGTTGGTCATGTCTTTCGTTGCCGTCGTGCTCGCCGGTGCCCGAGCCGGTCACGCGCAACAGGCGGCGGGTGCGGAAGCCGATTCGCTCGAGGAGATTGTGGTCACCGCCGAGCGTCGCTCGCAGGATCTGCAGAAGGTCGCCAGCTCCATCGCCGTTGTCAGTGGTGAGGATCTCGCCGCCCAGGGCAAGATCACCACGGCGCAGATTCTCGAGGACATCCCCAACGTGAATTTCTCCGCTTCGCGCGGAGCGGACAATCCGAATGGCAATATTTCCATCCGCGGTGTACGCAGCACGCAGACCACGGGCGGTGGCCCGGGTCCTTCGGCGACGGCTACCTACGTCGATGACGTCTATCAGGGTATCGGCGGCAATTACGACGTCAGCCGCGTCGAGGTGCTGCGCGGTCCGCAGGGTACGCTGTATGGCCGCAGCGCCACCGGCGGCGTGGTGGCCTTCCACACCAATGATCCGGTGCTGGGTCAGACCAGCACCGAACTGCGCGGCGAGTACGGCACGGCGGCGCTGCGCGACGCTGCGGTGGCCCTGAACGTTCCGCTCAGCGACACCGTCGCGGTGCGCGTGGCCGGACATCAGAACGAGCGCCATGGCTACTGGTCCGAAGTGGGTGGCGCCACCAGCACGCTGGAAGGCCGCGTCAAGCTGCTGTACCAGCCGACCTCCGATCTGCGCGTGTTGCTGGCGGCTTCGGCCGGCATCCAGACGGGCGGTTCCGGCGGCCATGCACCAACGCTGGTGATCGGTTCGCCGGACACCATCGACTACGACGGTGTGACCACGGCGGCCAGCCGCGGCGATGCGGCGCACACCAAGCAGTTTTCGGCCACGGTGAATTACGATCTGGGTGGCAGCACGCTGACCTATATCGGCGCGCTGCATACCTACGAAACCCACGGCACCTCGGGTCCGACGGCTTTCTTCTCCGGTGTGCAGAGCTCGGTCTTCAGCACGCCGCTGGACCAGTTTCACACCGAAGAGATCCGCTGGGCCTCCAACTCCGGCGGCCCGCTGAGCTGGATCGTGGGTGCCAGCTACTACGCCAATATCGCCAAGGCCAGCAACACGGCCATCCAGAATGTGGCCTACCTGACAGGTCCGGGCAATGTGGTGGACACCACCGATGGAGTCACCGATGCGCCGATCTTCACGTCGGCCACGGCCAGCAATACCCGCGACTACGGTCTGTTCACCGAAGAGACCTGGGCCGTGCGCGACAACCTGCGTCTGACGGGCGGCGTGCGCTTCGACAAGACCAGGCTCGACAGCTTCGCGTCGTATCTGTTCAACGTGAATCTCGATGAGTACATCAGCTCGTTGAATCCGGCGATCAACGAGTTCTTCCCGAGCCGCAGCCTTGCGGACTTCAACAACGTGACCTACAAGGCGCGCGTGGAGTACGACCTGCGTGAGCAGAACATGCTGTACGGCATGATCTCCACCGGCTTCCTGCCGGGTGACGCGCAACTCTCGCCGGTGGTGCATCTGAACTTCTCCGCGCCAGCGGGCACCAACCCCTTCGAGGGCGTGACCTTCACGGTCCTGCCCTTCGAGCAGGAGAAGCTGACGTCCTTTGAAGTGGGCAGCAAGAACCGCTTCCTGGACGGCAAGCTGCAGCTCAATGCCTCGGCCTTCTACTACGACTACCAGGGCTATCAGGAGGCGGTCAATGCAGCGCCCGCCGGCAGCCCGGTGCCGCAGTTCCTGGTCATCGCGGTGCCCGTGCGCATGCTGGGCGCCGAGCTGGACAGTGCCTGGGCCATCACCGGCAACGACCGCCTGACACTCAGCGGCGGCTGGCTCGACAACAAGATCACTTCTTTCCCGGATATTCCCGGCGGTCTGGGCAATTCACGCAGCTACATCGCGAAGGATGAGCTCAACAACATCCCCAAGCTGACGGCCACGCTGGGTTATGCGCATACCTTCCGCTTCGGTGACGGTTCGCGTCTGGAAGCCAGAGCCGACGCCCGCTACAACGGTGCTGTGGAAGTCTCGGAGATCACGCAGGGCGAAGTCGCTTTGGGTGAAGATCCTTACAACCATCAGTCGGCTTACGTGATCGGCAACCTGGGCGCCACCTGGACTTCCGCACAGGGCGGGCTGGGGATAACCGGCTATGTGCGCAATGTCGGCAACGAGATCTACAAGTCGGGCGTCACGCTGAATTCGCGCAGCCTCTCGAACATCGGCGTCGCGCCCAGCGACCCGCGTACCTACGGCATCCAGATCAACGCAAAGTTCTGATCGCTGCCCAACCCCCGAAGGAGTACCCGACGTGAAACTGGTAACCATGGCCGGCCTGATGATTTTCGGGACCGGCGCGGCCCTGGCGCAGAATGCGGCGCCTGCCAACGCTGCGGCCGAGGGTATGGGGGCTCCTCCGGGGATGGGGCCAGGCGGTCCGGGTGGGTCGCGTGCCCCGCGTGAGGTGCCGGCGCGCACCAATCCGGGTATCACCCAGTGCGCGACGATCGCCGATTTCCTGGCCTACAAGGATCTGCCCTGCGCGCAGACCGGCGGGTTGCCATTGCCGGCGGCCACGCCGGCACAGCTGGAGAAGAACTAAGGAACTGGTGCTGCGTTTCTACCAGGGCGACATGGAGGTCATCGCCGATGACTTCATCCAGCACGACCCGGCTGAACCCTCGACGCGCAAAGCCTGGCAGGAATTCTTTGGCTACCGCATGAAGGCCAATCAGATCACCGGCACGAAGAAGCCGGCTCTCGGTGGCGCCATGGGCTATGGCGTGACGCCGGTGGATGGCAACAAGCAGGACATCAACTACCTGATCGCCGAAGGCGACATCGTCATCGCGATGCGCTTTCGCTGGTGGGAATGGCCCGGTGGTCCTGACAGTGTCTACAAGGGCGTATTTGCCGATATCTGGCGCGTGAAGAACGGCAAGCTGGCCGAGCAGTGGTGCACCTGCACGCCGGAAGATGCCACGGCCGTGGGCATCGAGATGGCGAAGAAGGACGGAAAATGGGTCAAGTTCAAGAACCTCAACGAGCAATGAGCACCATGCGCGCCATCAAGTTCGCGTCGGCCCTGAGGCTGGTGTGCGCGGGGCTGGTATTCGCGGGGCTGGCGTTCGCGTCCAGCTCTGCTCTGGCGCATCACTCTGCGGCCATGTTCGATCAGAGCAAGCGCCTGAGCCTGTCGGGTACGGTCAAGGAATGGCATTTCACCAACCCCCACTCATGGATCTATCTGGCCGTGCCCGATGACAAGGGCGGTGAGGTGGTCTGGAAACTCGAGGGTGGTTCGGTTTCACATCTGGCCCGCAGCGGCTGGACCTACAAGTCGCTGCAGGTGGGGGACAAGATCGTGGCCATTGTCGCGCCGCGTCTGGATGGTGAACCCATGGCATCGATCCAGTCGGTGCAGTTCGCCAATGGCAACTCGCTGGAAACGGCGGCTGCTCCGGGCAACTGAAGATGCGAACCCTCTGCCTCGATATGCGCATGTTGTGGGCCGCGGCGCTCCTGTCGGCGCTGCCGATGTCGCCGCAGGGTGCCGAGAGCGCAGCCGCATTGCCCAAGCCGCCCGCTGATGCACACGATCTCTCCGGCATCTGGACCTGGATGCCCATCGGCTCCGGAGCGGGGCCCGGTGGCGCGCCTCCGCCCAGGCAGGGCGTCAACGCCAACGATGCGCAGTCGCCAACTGGGCCAGGTGGGCCGGGCGGTCCAGGCAGTGCGGGCGGGCCCGGCGCAGGATCGGGAGCGCGCAGGCCTGGCGGAGGCCCCAGTGGTCGCTCCAGCACGCCGCCCACGATCAAGCCACAATACCTGGCGCAGTATCCTGCGGGCACGCTGGCACCCAACCAGGGCGCATTGAAGAACGACGATGCCGCCATGCTGTGCGTGCCCGATGGCTACTTCGGCAGCGGCGGTGGTTATCCCACGGCCATCGCGCAGACGGCCAGACAGATCACGGTGATCAACGAAGAGAATCATCGCGTGCGCCGCATCTATCTGGATCGGGCTCATCCGAAACAGCTGACGCCCAGCTATGCGGGCCATTCCATCGGCCACTGGGAAGGCAATGCGCTGGTGGTCGAGACCGTCGGGCTGCGCGGCCGCTACGGCGTGCCGAACCCGCCGGGTTATCGCATCGTCGAGCGCTATGAGAAGACCGACGGCGGCAGCAAGCTCAGATATACGGTGAGTTTCTACAGCGACGCCTACCAGCAGCCGGGAGTGAACACCTTGACGTTTTTCTGGCGTCCGGACCTGCATATCCAGGAAGAGGTCTGCGAGGAATTCTCCGGCAACTTCGACGCGGGTTATTACCAGTGAAGCCGGCTCTGCAGGGGCTGTATGCACTGGCGGCGCTAGGAGTGTGCGGCGCCTCGTGGGCGACGGCGGATTTTTCCGGTGTCTGGCAGGCCGTGGATGCGCCGGCAGCGCTGCGTACCGAGCAGGGCGCATTGCCGCCGCTGCTGCCGCAGGCGCGACAGAGCTATGAGGCACATCTGGCCGCCCGCAAGGCCGGCGATGCCAGCTTCGATCCCACCACGCAGTGCCAGCCGCCGGGCACACCGCGCGCCTACTTCATGGGCATGCCGTTCGAGATCCAGCAGGAGCAGAAGGATATCTACATCCTGTTCCAGTGGAACCGGCTGTTTCGTGTCGTGGATCTGGGCATCAGCCACGATCAGCAGAACATGTATGCCCCGACATTCTTCGGCTGGTCGGTGGGCAGCTGGCAGCAGGACGAGCTGGTGATCGACAGCGTGCTGTTCAATGACAGCACCTTGCTGGACGCCGCCGGGTTGCCCCACAGCATGGATCTGCACACCATCGAGCGCTGGCGGCTCAGCCGGGACGGGCAGCGCATCGACGCCCGCATCACCATCGAAGACCCCGCCAGCTACGCCCAGCCCTGGAGTTTCCGGGCGAGTTTCAGGCGTCTGCCCAAGGGGACGGAGATTCAGGAAGACGTTTGCCTGGAGCGCCTCGGCCTGGTGCCGGCGCATTGAAGGGACGCGTGGCTTTGTATTCCACAAGAGAGGCGATCATGCAGCATTCACGACCCACAGCGGCGCTGGCACGGGCCGCGCTTGCCACCCTGATGCTCTTTGCCGCGGCACCCTCGCCAGCGGATGAGATACCCAAGGCAAAAGCCAGGGCCATGTGCCAGGCGGGGGATGTCGGGCCGGTGACGCCCTATGGCGAGTTGCCGGGCGAAGTGGCGGCCAAGAAGGTGGTATTTGCCTACAACTGTCTGGCGTTGGTCGACGGCAAGGTGCGCGAAGCCTTCGAGAAATACGTGTCACGCGATTTCTGCGGGCACGGGCATCTGCTCACCAAGGGTGTGAAGAGCTGCGGCAGCTACGATGAATCGCTGGCCAATTTCGAGCGCATGGCCAAGCAGTTCAGTCAGGGCGATACGCTGGAGCTGCCAACCATGGCGTCCGTGAATGGCGAGATGGTCACCATGTACGGCGCCGGCGTGGATATCTTCCGCGTGGTGGATGGCAAGATCACCGATCACTGGGATGCCTCTCCGCCTGCCCAGGCGCTCATCAAGGCGCATTCGCCCGAGGCGACGGCCCGCATGAACAAGGTCATCGCCGATGCGGTGGCGAATGGAACGGCCGCGCAGAAATGAGCGCGCACCACGGCAAATGGGCGCGGCGCAACGGATTGGCGACGCTGCTGCTGGGGCTGTCGGCAGCGCTGCCGGCAGCGCTGCCGGCAGCGGCGCATCATTCATTTGCCACGTTCGATCAGGAGAAGACCGTGGTGCTGGAAGGCACCATCAAGACCGTGGAGTGGGCCAACCCGCATGTGTGGATCTGGATCGTGGTCAAGGATTCATCCGGCAATGCGGTGCCCTGGGGCATCGAATCCACGCCGCCCAGCGTGCTGGCGCGGCTGGGCTGGCGACCCGATTCGCTGAAGGCCGGAGACAATGCCAGCATCACCATCCATCCATTGAAGAGCGGTGAACCCGGCGGCAGTCTGCTCAAGGCCGTGAAGGGGGATGGAACCGTATTGGCCACACGGCGGGAGGACGTCGTCCCCGCCGCCACGCCGCAGGCCGCGCAATGACGGCGCGTGCGAAGGGCTGGAGAGCCCTGCGGGCGCGGGCGTACGGCGCGGCCGCCTGCGTCCTGTGCAGCAGCGTAACGGCGGCGAACTACGCAGAGCTGGATCGCTGGCCCGCCATGGCTGGCGTGTGGGAGATGAATCAGGAGTCGCTGCGCACGGCCTCGGCCGGCATGCTGAAGCCGCCGCTGAAGCCCGATGTGGCTGCCGGCAAACGCAGCAATCCGCAGAACGAACCCCTGCCCAAGGTGCTGTGCGCCCAGGACGGGATGCCGAACATCATGGGTGATCCCGAACTGCTGGAGATCACCTTCACGAAGGGCAAGGTCCTGATGGTCACTGAAGGCGGGGCACGAGTGATGCGCCGCATTTCGATGGATGGCAGTCCCAAGCCCGATACCTACTATCCCCAGCTCGCCGGGTATTCAACGGGTCGCTGGGAAGGGGACACGCTGGTCATCGACACCAGCGAGGTGGATGCGGAAGTCGAGCTGGGCGGCGTCCGGCATGGACCCAATCTGCGCATCCTGGAGCGCTTCAGGCTGCTTTCACCCACGCTTTTGCACAGCGAAACCATTGTCACGGACCCGGACATTCTCAGCGGCCCCTGGAAAGTCGAGCGTACCTACGAGGCACGTCCGCACGATCGACTCTACGAGTACATCTGCAATCAGAACAACCGCGAAGTGCTGGATGATCAGGGTGTCCAGCATGTGGATCTGACGCCGCCGAAGTGACGGCAGCGGCCGGCCTGGCACGCACACCGCGGTAACCCGGAAAGTATTGTTGTTTATTTGCGCCATGGAGGTGCGGAAACAGTGTTCTTCCGCATTTTTTGCGTATTTATTAGGCAACAATTGTGCATTTGTGGCAACATGCGCGGCCGTATTGGGCGCGGTGATGCGCTGCCAATGCACAGACTGGTCGAGTTGGGCCTGCGCGTTTTCACAAGACCCCAGGCATGCTGAACACGGAAAGAGCACCGGTTGAAGAACAGGACGTTGGGGGCATCGCTGGCTTTGCGATGCGAAACGTTAGGCCTTTTGGGCTTCATCTTTAACTTGGGGGCTCGATGAATTCGTATTCCCGTCAAACCGGCCGTGCGCTGCTGGTTGCTTCTTTTGTTTCCCTGTCGCTGGCCGGTTCGCATCTGGCATTCAGCCAGGAAGCGGCCGCCTCGGCCGATGATTCCGTAACGCTGGAAGAAATCGTCGTCACGGCAGAGCGTCGCAGCGAAGATCTGCAGAAGCTCGGCAGCTCGGTGGTTTCCATTTCCGGTGCCGAGCTGGCCGAGCAGGGCAAGCAGTCCACGCAGCAGATCCTCGAGGGCATCCCGAACGTCATCTATGACACGGGCCGCTCCAACGACAATCCGAACGGCAACATCAGCATCCGCGGCGTGCGCAGCACCGGCGAGACCGGTGGCGGTGCGCCGCCGTCGGCCACCGCCACTTACGTCGACGAGGTCTATCAGGGCATCGGCGGCAACTACGATCTGTCGCGCGTCGAAGTGCTGCGCGGTCCGCAGGGCACGCTGTACGGCCGCAGCGCCACCGGTGGTGTGGTCGCGTTCCACACCAACGATCCGGTGCTGGGCCAGACCAGCACGCAGCTGATCGGCGAGTACGGCACGGCCGCACTGCGCGATGGCACGGTGGTGGTCAACGTTCCGCTCAGCGATGTGCTGGCGATCCGCGTGGCCGGCCACGACCGCGAGAAGGACGGCTACTGGTCGAAGGACGGTGGCGCCACCAGCACGCAGGAAGGCCGCATCAAGGCCCTGTACCAGCCCAACGATCAGTTCAAGCTGGTGCTGGCTGCCTCCTCGGGCATCCAGACCAACGGCAGCGGTGGCAACACGCCGACACTGACCGACGCCGACACCATCGATTATGTCGGCACGGTGGCCGAAGTGTCCTCGGGCTATGCCCAGCACAACAACCAGTTCTCGGTGAACGCCAGCTACCAGTTCGAGCCGGCCACGCTGACCTACGTGGGCTCGCTGCGCACCTTCCAGACCAATGGCACCAGCGGCGGCGTCGTGCACAACAGCGGCGTGCAGAAAGAGACCATCATCACTCCGCTGGACCAGTTCAACACGCATGAGATCCGTCTGGCTTCGAACAGCGACGGCCCGTTGACCTGGCAGGTCGGTGGCAGCTTCTACTCGAACATCTACGACACCACCCAGTCGGACGTGCAGGTGGAGGCCTATCTGCCGGGCAGCACCGACATCGATACCACCGACGGTACCGAGAACGCCTTCATCTTCTCCCAGCGTCGCAAGGGTTCGACCAAGGACTACGGCCTCTTCACCGAAGAGACCTACAAGGTGCGCGACGATCTGCGCGTGACGGCCGGTGTGCGCTTCGACAAGACCAAGGTCGATACCACGGCCTATGAGGTGTTCAACACCAACCTGGATGACTACCTGGCGTCGCTGAGTCCGGCCGACAACGAGCTGTACACCAGCCGTACCGCTGAAGACTTCAACAACTTCACGTACAAGCTGCGTGCCGAGTACGACCTGACGCCGTCGAACATGCTGTACGCGCTGACCGCCACCGGCTTCCTGCCGGGTGACGCGCAGCTCTCGCCGGTGGTGCAGTGGGATCTGACCAACGGCATGAGCTTCGCCGGTGTGGAGTTCGCGGCCCTGCCGTTCAAGCAGGAGAAGCTGACCTCGTATGAGATCGGCAGCAAGAACCGCTTCCTCGACGATCGCCTGCAGGTCAACGGCGCGGTGTTCTACTACGACTATCAGGGCTACCAGGAGGCCGTGAACACGGCCGTCAACAGCCCGGTGCCGCAATTCGTGGTGATCGCGGTGCCGGTGCGCATGGTGGGTCTGGATGCCGACGCGGCCTACGCGCTGACGGGCGCGGATCGCCTCACGGCGAGCCTGGGCCTGATCGACGCGAAGATCACCGGCTACCCGGATCTGGGCAGCACGCTGGGTTCGGCCGAGCAGTACCTGGCGCTGAAGCGTCTGCCGGGTGTGCCGACCGCGACGGCCACGCTGGGTTACGACCATACCTTCACGCTGGGCAACGGCGCGAAGCTGGTGGCCCGAGCCGATGGCCGCTACGTGGCCGGCGGCTACGTGGAGCAGATGACGGTGTCGGAAGTGACGCTGGGCGAGAAGGCCTACGCGTACCAGTCGGCCTATGTGATCGGCAACGTCGGTGTGACCTGGACTTCGCCTGAGTCCAGGTACAGCGTGACGGGCTATGCCCGCAACGTCGGCGACAAGATCTACAAGTCGTCGGTGACGCTGAACGCCCAGGCCGTCTCGAACATCCTGGTGACGCCGAGCGATCCGCGCACCCTGGGTGTGCAGGTGTCGGCGAAGTTCTGATCGATACCTGACACGGGGCGGGTCCGGTTCGCGCCGGACCCGCCCCTTGTCATTTGGGTTGCCGCATAATGACCGCGTGTCCGTGCGGTTCATCACTCTCCCACCCATCTTCCGGGCGCTGACGCTGCAGCTGATGGCGCTCGGCCTGCTGTGGCTGGCGCTGCGCGTCACGGCGTTTGCCGTTACACCCTGGTTCTTCGTGATCACCTGGGGTGTCCTCGCCGCCTTGCTCAGCCGTCTGGCGCAATTGGAGCGCTGGTGGCTGCCGATCCAGCTGCTGTTTCCGCTCGCGGTGCTGGCCATGCTGGTGCTGGATCTGAATCCCGTTTGGTATCTGGCTGCACTGGCATTGCTGGTGCTGGTGTACTGGAGCACCTTCCGTACCCGCGTGCCGCTGTATCTTTCCAATCGCAAGGTGTGGCAGCAGCTGTTGCGTGAGCTGCCGCCCGCCGGTGGCGAGCGGCGTGTGCGCTTCGTGGATCTGGGCTGTGGCGTCGGCGGACTGATCGGGTATCTGGCTGCGCAGCGACCCGATGCGCAGTTCGTTGGCGTGGAGGTCGCCCCGCTGCCCATGCTGTGCGCACGGTTGCGCATGCTGCTGAGCCGCCGGAGCAATGCGCGCATCCTGTGGGACAGCCTGTGGAGCTGCGATCTGGCCCGCTACGACGTGGTGTTCGCCTTTCTCTCGCCCGTGCCCATGCCCGATCTGTGGCGCAAGGTGCGGGCTGAAATGCGCCCGGGCACGTTGTTCATCAGCAGCAGTTTTCCGGTGCCGGGCGTGAAGCCCGCCCGGGAACTCACCGTCGCTGACGCGCGCGCCACGCAGCTGTATCTCTACCGTCGCTAGCCTTCAACCGTCGCGCCAGCGTGACGGGGGTGCCGCGGTGTTTGAAGCAGTGACCGTGCATCGCGACGGGATTGCGCAGCTGCCGGTCTGCTTCGGCCTACTGGGCTGGACCCGGCGGCGGTGCCTGCGCGGCTGGATCGCGGCTGCTGAGTTTGTGACCGTCGGCGAAGGTCGCAGTCAGGAACTGGCCGCCGGTCTCGCCACTCTTCATCGGGTGAATGGTCATCGTGACCTTGTCACCGGTTTTGAAACTGTCCCAGGCCAGTCCTTCACGACGCAGTTGCACGGGGGCCGCGCTCTCGATGCCCCAGGTGTCGTTGCCGCCGTCGGTCCGTGGCACCACGATCCAGATCCAGACATGCGGATTGGTCCATTCGAACTTCTCAATGGTGCCATTGAGTGTGCGCACGGAGCCCGTGTCGAACATGGCGGTGGAGTGGTGCGCCTGCGCGGTGCCCAGTGCCAGCGCGCCCAGCAGGGTCAGCTGCATGCGCAGTTTCATTCTGTGGGCGTGGTTCATGGATATCATTGTGCGGGTGGCTGCAGGTCCACCCCTCCGGCCAGATCGCGGTTATTGGTGCAATAGGCTTCCGGCGTATCCTCGCCCTTCTCCAGAGTGTAGACGCGCGTGCCGGTCCAGGCCGTCGTCAGTACCGCGGGATTCTCGACGGTGAGCTTCAGCTCCAGCTTGCCCGGTGCCAGCAGCCGATAGCGCTCGACGATATGGGTCTGGCCCTGACCGGCAATGCCATCGGTGAGCTGCGCATCGGGCAGGAAACCAACGGTGTCGATGACCAGTGTGTCCTGGTCCCAGTGGCCGATGGAATGACCGAAGTAGGTTGGCTCAGGGTTGCCGTGAGCGCGGCCGTCCATGTACACCCGCCGCACCACCATGTAGTAGTCCGGCGTGCCGAGGATGACGATCATCCCCCTGGAATAGATGAACTGATTGCCCAGATGGCGCGGCATGCTGCGCGGGATGCAGGTGCCACCGGCTGCGCCTGCCATGAAGCGGCCCATTGCCTGGCGAATGGCGGCCTGCGCTTGCGGCTTCAGAGGCAGATCTTCGGCGTGCGGTGCGCCGTCAGCGTTGGGGGCCGTCCACAGGCCGCCGGTGAAGTCCGGCCATTTTGATACATCCTGCCAGCTGCTGGTGGCGGAAGCGGCCGAAGCCACACCCATTGAACAGCACAAGGACACGGCCAGCGCCAGGTGCGCGGCGATTTTTTTCATGATGGTCCCCCCGAAGCCTCCGAAAATTAGCAGCTTGCTGCCCAGTTCGCACGTGGACTGCGTGATACAGGTATTCTGGTCGCCGATCGCCAAGGGAGGGAGTCCATGGTTGCCGTCGTCGTGTTGCTGGCCATTCTGGCCGTTGTAGTTGTCTATTTCGTCGGTATCTACAACTCGCTGGTCGCGCTGCGCGAGCGGGTCAAGCAGGCCTGGGCCAACATCGACGTGCTGCTGAAGCAACGTCACGATGAGCTGCCCAAACTGATCGAGACCTGCAAGCAGTACATGCAGTACGAGCAGGAAACCCTCGAGAAGGTCATGAAGGCGCGCGCGGCGGTGTTGCAGGCCCGCGAGACCGGCAATGTGGGTGGCGTTGGCAGTGCCGAGCAGCAGCTGCGCGGCGGCCTGGGGCAGCTGTTCGCGCTGGCGGAGAATTATCCGCAACTGAAGGCCGATGAATCCTTCCGCGCGCTGCAGACGCGCATCAGTGGCCTGGAAGAGGCCATTGCCGATCGGCGCGAGCTGTATAACGAGCAGGTGCAGATCAACAACACCCGCGTCGATCAGTTTCCGGATTCGGTGATTGCGCGCCGCTACGGGTTTGGTCCCAAGCCACTGCTGGAGTTCTCCGCAGAGGAGAAGAGCGATGTGGACGTCGGCGCGCTGTTCAAGCGCTGAATCGTTGATCGTCTAGGTACCGAAGGCTCATGGACGAGCTGCTGCGCAGCCCGCTGTTCTGGATGCTGCTCAGCGCTGCGGCCATTCCGGGCTCTTTCTGGCTGGCCCTGAAGCGCATGCGGCTGGCACGCACCATCGCCGACACGCCCACCTCGCGGGTACACTCCGCCGCGCAGGGCTACGTGGAGCTGTGGGGCATGGCCAGCGTCGCGCCGGGCGGCACCATCCTTGCCCCGCTGACGCGGCGCCGCTGCGTGTGGTGGCGCTACAAGGTCGAGGAGCGACAGCGCTCGCGCGACAACAACCGCTGGCACACGCTGCAGCAAGGCACCAGCGAGGAGAGCTTCCTGCTGAGCGACGAGAGCGGCCAGTGCGTGGTCAATCCGGAAAACGCCGAGGTTTATCCGGCCGAGCGGCGCGTCTGGTTCGGCTCCACCGACTGGCCCTCCGAGCAGCTCGGCACGCACAACGTGGTGCTGGGCGCATTTCAGCGCTACCGCTATACCGAGTACCTGATTCCCGAGAGCGTGCGCGTCAATGTGATCGGCGAATTTCGCACGCTGGGCAATCTCGCCGGCGGGGATCTGGAAGAGGACATTGGCGCCTTGCTGCGCCAGTGGAAGCGTGACCAGCCCGGGCTGATGCGTCGTTTCGACGCCAACCACGATGGCGTGCTGAGCGCCATGGAATGGGAGCAGGCACGCCAGGCTGCGCGTGGCCAGATCCTGGCCGAATACGGCAAGGCGCCGGCGGCGGGGCCCCTGAACATGGTCTGCGCACCCCGGGATGAGCGACCCTTCCTGATCGCCGCCGCGAACCTCGACGGCATCGCCCGCAAGGCGCGCTGGCAGGCCTTTGGCTGCTGGGCGGTGTTCATCGGCAGCGCCGGGCTGCTGACCTGGCTGCTGCTGCGACTGTAGCCATATCGAGACAGGAGCAATGCCGGCCGGTGCGCTAGAATGCGCGCCCCCCACCCCTGCGGAGTTTCCATGAGTCTCGACCTCGTTACCCCCGGCAAGGACGCGCCGGAGATCTTCAATGTCATCATCGAGATCCCGATGAATGCGGATCCGATCAAATACGAGGTCGACAAGGAGACGGGCGCGATCTTCGTGGACCGCTTCATGGGCACGGCCATGCACTATCCCTGCAACTACGGCTATGTCCCCAAGACCATCGCCGGCGATGGCGACCCGGTCGATGTGCTGGTGATCACGCCGTTCCCGCTGATGCCGGGTGTGGTGGTGCGCTGCCGTTCGCTGGGCATCCTGAACATGCAGGACGAGAAAGGTGCCGACGCCAAGGTGCTGGCGGTGCCGGACGACAGGATCCTGCCGATCTACAGCCACTGGAAGAGCGCCTCGGACATCAATCCGCAGCGCCTCTACCAGATCCAGCACTTCTTCGAACATTACAAGGACCTGGAACCCGGCAAATGGGTCAAGGTCGAGGGTTGGGGCGACATCGAGGCCGCCCGGACCGAAATCGCCGACGGAATGCGCAATTACCGTCGCTAGGAATTGACGGCGTACGACCCAAAGTTGTGCGCCGTTCGGCATGGGGCGGGGGCATGTCAAGAATCTTCAGGCGCAGCCCATCCCGGGAGCGCTCTGGGTTACAGTGCCGGCCGCTCTTTTTTTGTTTCACCCAAATGGGGGGATTGAACGTGAAGAAAGTGGCTTCCAAAGTCGCCGGCTCGCTCGTGGCCGCTGGTGCAATCATGGGCTTCGCCGCTCAGGCGCAGGCTGCTCCGCTGAAGTGCCCGAAGACGCTCAGCGCGAATGACCGCGTCGTGGCGCTCAACGAAATCCAGAACCTGATGGGCCGCTATGCCCACCTGGGTCATCTGCGCGGCGAAGGCACGCTGGCCGAGCTGTTCGCGCTGAAGACCGAGGGCGTGAGCTGGCGTACGCCCAGCGGCCCGGCCGGCATCGAGGAGATGAAGAAGCGCTTCGACCGTCCGGCCGAATCGCTGGAAGGCGGCTCGCTGCACGTCCACTCCATGCTGACCCCGGTCATCGAAGTGGCCGCCGACGGCCAGACCGCCAAGGGCGTCTGGGATTCCTTCGGCCCGAACATCTCCAGCGCCTCGGAGATCGGCAACTGGCTGTGGGTGAAGTACGGCGTTGATTTCACCAAGGAAGACGGCGTCTGGAAGATCTGGCACCTGCAGGTCTATGCGCTGTTCAACACCCCGTTCGACAAGAGCATCACGCAGAGCGCGTGGGATCGTTCGCACGCGGGTCGTCCGGGTTCGACCGCCAGTGGCCCGGGTGGCCAGGGTGCCCCTCCGGGTGGTGCGGCGCCGGGCGGTGCTCCGGGCGCCGGCGCGCCGGGTGGCGCGGCTCCTGGCGGTGCGCCGGGCGCGGCCCCAGCCGGCAACCAGGGTTCGGCCGGTCCTGCCGGTCCGGGCGCGGGCCAGAACTGGAAGGGCCCGAAGGAACAGTGGATCTATGACGGCAAGACTGCGCCGAAGGGTCCGAAGATCCCCGAGCCGTATTGCACGTTCGATCCCAACGATTCGTACGGCAACATCTAGGCAGCCGTTGCGGATTGCTTGAACGCGGGCCCGGACTGGCGACAGTCCGGGCCTTTGTTTTTGCAGGTTTGCGCTGACGTCCGAAAGCGTCGCCGGCGTGTCTGCGGGCGCTGGTGGCCAGCGCTATGCTGGCGCTTCGAGCGGGGGTTTTTCCCAGGCCCCACGGGAGTGTCGACTCATGCGCACTGCGTCTTTGATGATTCTTGCAGGCACGCTGCTGCTGTCGATGGGCGGCGCTGAGGCCCAGACGGCCGCCACCCAGAGCTGCCCGCCGTATACCAATGGCAAATCGCTGGATACCGCGCGGCTGTTCGACAGCATCGATGCGGATCACGATGGCAAACTCACTCATGAAGAATGGGTCCAGGCCGGTGCGCCCGAGACCACCTGGCAGCGTCTGCTGCAGTTTCCGAAGGTGCAGAAGCAGGGCTATGTCACGCGTGCCGATTTCCAGAGCGATTCGCTGCCGCATGGCGTGGATGTGAACTGCAATGGCGTATTGACGCTGCAGGAGCTGGCCGACTACGAGCGTATGGCTGCAGCGGCCGCGCCTGTCGCCAAGCCCGGCCGCAAGCCGGTGCTGCCCGCCGAACCCAATGGTGCATCGAGCAGTGCGGGCTCGGGCGGCATTCCCGGCGCGGGCGCGAGCGGTGCAGCCGGTGCGGGTGCGCCCGGCGTGCCGGGAACGGCGCCGCCGGTGCAGTGATCGTGATGCCTGCGGCTTGCGCGTCGCTGCCTGGCTCGCAGGGGCCTTCTCAGGGCGACCAGTACAGTTCTACCGGTACCTGTTTCTGCCGCAGAATGGCGCGCACCGGGAAGTCTTCTTCCGGCCCATCCTGCAGCGCCTGCTGGTACACCTGCCATTTGCGCTCGCCATTGATCAGGATGATGAGCTGATGAGTCTGCAGTGCTGCGCTGAAGTTGATGGTGAGGCGTTCATGCGGCGCTGCCAGTGGCAGGACATCGAGGCAGCCGGGCGCCGCATGCGGATCGAGCGCGGCCGGGAGCGCGGCACTGCCCGGAAACCATGAGGCGGTGTGGCCGTCGTCGCCCATGCCCAGCATCACCACGTCGAAGGGGCGGCGCAGGGCCTGCAACGCCTGCCAGGCCGTGGCGGCGCGTTCGGCGGGCGCCGCGGCGTTCATCATGGGCACGAAGTGCGCGCCAGTGGCCTGATCACGCAGCAGCCGCGTGCGCACCAGCTTCTCGTTGCTGTCATCGCTGTCGGCCGGCACGCAGCGCTCGTCGACCAGGCCGATGCGTACCTGTGGCCAGTCCAGCGGCAGCCGGGAGAGGCGATCGAACAGCGCGGCCGGGGTCCGGCCACCCGAGACCAGCAGGCTGGCCGTATTGCCGCCGCGCAGGGCGTCACCCAGACATTCGCTCAGATCGGTGGTGAGAGACTCCAGCAACAGGGCACTGCTCTCGAAGCGCCGTTCGATGACGATGGGCAATGCTTGAACCCCAGGATGAAAACGGGCCCTACTCGCGCAGGGCCAGTATGGAGGTTGCCGCCCGGGGCGTCGACTCAGCTGCCGGGTTTGCGCTCCCGGGCGCCCTGGGCGGCCAATCGCAGGCCGGCGCGCAGTTTCGGCGACGCAGGGCGCCAAATTGCCTGCCGTGATGGTTGCGCTTGGGCAAGTGAATGCTAGAATCGCGCGCCTTGTACGGGCCGGTAGCTCAGCTGGGAGAGCGTCGCGTTCGCAATGCGAAGGTCGAGGGTTCGATCCCCTTCCGGTCCACCAATTTTCAAGCACTTACGCGTTCTGCGTCCGTCCGGGCCATCATCCTGCTGTGTCTGCGGCTCGCTCGTCATAGATCCTGCCTGCTTCTTCAATCAGCCTCTCCAGTTTGCCGGCCAGCTCGCTGCCGCGCCCCGGCATGCCCGCCACGACGCGCCAGCTGCCGCCCTCCAGCCGCACAACTATCCCGCTTTCGTGCGTCGCCGTTCGCTCCGTCAGATCGACGTGCCAGCGCCGTCGCCAATTTCGGTTTGCATGACCCATGAGAGGGGAAGGGCCCCGCTTCTCGCAGGGGCCGCTCGTTCAGAGGAAGGGCTTTGTCAGCGTGATTACCGAGGCGATCAGGGCGGTTGCCACAACCAGCGGATACCGGCGGGTCTCAACCGTCAACTTGTCGGATTCGGCAGTCAGCTTGCGCACTTCGGCGCGGATTCTTGCGAACTGGGCCATTTCGAGGGTTTGCGAGTGTTAAGTTCGTTTTGTAAATCTCACGCGGGCGCTGCTGCTACCTTGCGCGGCCGACCGGCTTTGCGCTGCCAGCCGCCGGCGAAAGTAGAAATATCACCAGCGCGCCAAACCGGACCTGATGCGAGCCGCGCGAGCGGGGCAGGGAAATCCTCGCGTTTGCTGAGCGTCAGGACGCGCTGGCGGCTGATCTGCAGCACCACCGCGACCTCTGACAATCCCACCAACCGACGCCGCAGCGCCAGCCGCTCCTCGCGAGCATCGAACTCCTCGACTGTCATCGCCGTCGCGCCCACGATTGCGCCGGCCACGATGTGGCTGATGCGCTTTGCGCCGGCCTTCGCCGCGGCGAACACGTCGGTCGCTTCGATGGTCAGCAGCGTCTGCAGCTCGCGCTCGCCAACGCGACCGACCGCCGCGCCGCCGACCGCCGCCACCTCATCCAGCGCATCCTGCGTCAACGGCCGTGCCGCGTGCAGATTGATCTCTACCGTGTATTCACTCATGTCCTTGCCTCCGGGTCCTCGAAGGACCACGGTCATGTGACCGGGGCTCCCGCCCGCCGCAGCAGGCTCCGCGTGTTCTTCCATGCCCGGTGATCGCTGGGGGTCTTATGGACCGTGATCCCTGGGATGCTTTTGTCGGGCGGGTACAGAATCCAGCCCGCCTTGATCTCCACCACTCGCCAGCCCTGCCACTTTTGAGCGTCTGCGATGAGGGCTTTGATCTCCTTGCTGTTCATTACCGTATTCCTTTACCGCTTACCGTGTCAACAATACTATAATAATAACGGTACGGTGTAAGTAGAATTACGGTGCGAAGTTCGTTTTTCGTTTGTTGAATCGAGCTGTCAACGAATCCTTGATAAGTTGCAACACGAACTATTATTTGGACAACCCCCGGTATATTGGACACCCCTGCGCGGAAATGGCGCCCCCGGCCGGAGTTGAACCGACGACCTACCGCTTAGGAGGCGGTCGCTCTATCCACTGAGCTACGGGGGCTGCGGGCGCGCGAGATGATAGGGAGCCACCGCGGCGAATACAAACGCACGCTGCCGCTGCCGTTTGATTCATCGTGGCGCGGTATGGCCGACGGCCTCCGCCGCAGCCCATTTGTCCTCGGCGTTCACCGGCTGCCGGTCCGGATGATGGGTCGCGGGCGGGTCGCTGGCCGGAAAGGATTCGCGTCCCGACTCATCGACGGCATCCGTAGGCGAGCTGGCTGTTTGTCGCTGCAGCCGCCGCTCGGCCTCATACCAGTCATCGTCGGCGCAGCCACCGGGTGCGCCGCGCTCCTGCCAGATGGCGTAGGCCAGAATCCGGATGGATTCCGGATCGGGTGAGTTGCTCATGGCCGCTCCTTCTCCGGATCGCCGGAGGTGAATCCCGTCACTCGAGATTGAACCGGCCTTGGGCGGTTGGCAAACGACGCCTCGCGTCGGCGACTTCCTACCGTGCCCAGGCCGGCCTGGCCGGGCGTGCCGTGGCACGCAACGGGTGCGCAGGGCGGCGGAAACCGTGCAGGTCTAGCGGTTCAGGTTGTATACCGGCGCCACGCCATTGGCGATGAAGGTGCAGCCTGCCTTGCCGTTTGGCCCGCAGGCCGCCGCCTGCATCTTGATGGTCTCCAGCTGGATGAACTGCTCGGGCGTCAGATGCATGGCCTCACGATAGGCATTGTCGGCCGCGGCGCGGCTGGCCTCGGCTTCCTTGCGCTGGTCCTCGGCCAGCTTGGTCTGCATCTCGGTCTGGATGCGCTGCTGCTGGGCGGCGGTTTCGATGCGCTGGTTCTTGATCGAATCCGGCGGATTGGCCCGGCCGACCGTCATCGACACCAGACGCACCGGAATCTTCTGATCCCTGATGAAGGCTTCAAGGTTGGTCTTGATCTCGTTGTCGATGGTGTCCAGGGCCGTGGTGCTGATCGCAGTCTCGTTCATGCCGTGCTTGCGCACCGCCTGCCGCACCATGGTCTGGAACGGCTGTTCGACGTTGTTCGCGTACCAGTTGGCGCCGAAGTCGCGGATCAGACCCACCGAATCCGCCACCTGCAGGGTGACGATGGCGTGGAAGGCCACCGGCACGCCGTCCGAGGTCATGGTGTCGTTGAGCTGCGCTTCGTAACGCTGCGGCTGCATGTAGACGTCGACGCCATCGGTGGTCAGGGCGCCGAAGGAGCGGCCGGTACGTACCGGATCCGGATCGATGCCGCCATGACCGAAGAACCAGGGTTTCTTGACCAGCACGATCTCGTGGCCGGCGTCCGGCGAAAAGCTGCTGCAACCGGACACGGACAGAAGGATCGCGATCAAGAGGATGTTCTTCATGGACATCTCCAGGCCTGGTTCAATCGATGCGTTCAACCCCGCGCGGCGCGACTCAGACCCGAGGCACAGCGTCGCCGGGTGTGGCGTCGTTGCCGGTACTGGGTTCGTCGCCTGCAGGCCGATGGGGCGAACTGATGCGGCCACGCTTCATCAGCTTCTCCTCATTCTTCTTTTTCTTTGCCTGTTCGCGCAATTTCTTCTGGTGCTGATAGTTTGGCTGAGCCAACTGGAGTCTCCGTCCGCAGCAATTGAGTTCAGGCGGGTAAGCCCGGACGTTCCATTGGCATAGGGTATGCCTTTTTGTCGCCAGGAGCCGATCGAGTTCAGGCATTCCCCGGGGGCGCATTCGCCGCGCATGGCCCGAAGGAGTACGATGCGCGGCAGTAAGCCGGGGATGTCATGACGATGCAGCCTCCGCAAGCGCCGACCCAGAGCAATCTCAGCCTGCGTGGGGATTACACGCAGGCTGCGCCCGATTACACCGTGCGGCAGGTCTGGGAACAATACAGCGACGATGAACATGACATCTGGAATTCGCTGTTCCGGCGTCAGATCGAACTGGCGCAGCGCTTTGCCACTCCCGAGTTTCTCGATGGCCTGGAGCAACTGGGCGCGCATTCAGAGCTGATTCCGCGCTTTGCAGAGGTGAACCGCACCCTGCAGCGCTGTGCCGGCTGGCAGATCGTGGCCGTGCCCGGGCTGATTCCGGAGGAGCAATTCTTCGGGCATCTGGCGCGCCGCAGTTTCCCGGTGTCGGTCTGGATCCGCGCTCGCAGTGAACTGGAATATCTCTCCGAGCCCGATCTGTTCCACGATTTCTTCGGGCATGTGCCGCTGCTGACCAACCCGGTATTTGCGGCTTTCATGCAGGCCTATGGCGCGGCCGGGCCCCGGGCCGCGAGCCTGGGCGCGCTGCAGATGCTGGCGCGGCTGTACTGGTACACCGTTGAATTCGGGCTGATCGACACGCCGCTGGGTCTCAAATGCTATGGCGCAGGCATCCTCTCGTCGCAGGGCGAGACCGTGTACAGCGTGGAGAGTCCCGAGCCGCATCGCATCTGGTACGAGCTTACGCGCGTGCTCCGCACCAACTACCTGATCGATGCCTATCAGCGCAGCTACTTCGTCCTGGAGAGCATCGAGCAGCTGTTGCGTTCCGCATATGACACAGATTTCGCGCCGCTGTACCAGGCTTTCGCCGGCACGCCGGGCATTGCAGCCGGGATCGTGCTGGCCGAGGACCGACTTTATTCATGAGGAGTTGAGCCAGGAGGGGGTGCCATGGGCGAGATCAGCAGTGCCAACCCGATGGGTACGGACGGCTTCGAGTTCGTCGAATACACGGCGCCGGATCCGGCGCTGTTGCGCACCTTGTTCGAGCGCCTCGGATTTCCCGTCGTCGCCCGTCATCGCAGCAAGAACGTCACGCTGCATCGGCAGGGCGACATCAACTTCATCATCAACGCCGAACCCGACAGCCTCGCGCAGCAGTTTGCGCGCCAGCACGGGCCTTCGGCCTGCGCCATGGCGTTTCGTGTTGCGGATGCCGCTCGCGCCTACGAGCGCGCGTTGCGGCTCGGCGCGCAGGGTGTGGTCGGCCGGGTCGGGCCCATGGAGCTGAATATTCCGGCCATCGAAGGCATCGGTGGCAGTCTGATCTACCTGGTGGATCGCTACGGCGAGCGCAGCATTTACGACGTGGATTTCGTGCCGGTCGGCGGGACCCCTGCGCGCAGCGCCGGGCTGACCTGCATCGATCATCTGACCCACAACGTCAATCGCGGCCGCATGAATCACTGGGCCGGTTTCTACGAGCGCCTGTTCAACTTCCGCGAGATCCGCTACTTCGACATCGAGGGGAAGAAGACCGGATTGTTCAGCCAGGCGCTGACCAGCCCCTGCGGCAGGATCCGCATCCCGATCAATGAATCGCAGGACGACAGGTCGCAGATCGAGGAGTACCTGCGTGAGTATCACGGCGAGGGCATCCAGCACATTGCGCTGGGCAGCGAGGACATCTATCGCAGCGTGGATGTGCTGCGCGATCACGGCATCCAGTTCCAGGACACGCCGGACACGTATTACGAGATGCTCGACGCCCGTGTGCCCGGGCATGGCGAAGCGGTGCCCGAACTGAGTCGCCGCCGCATATTGCTCGATGGCGGGCCGGGGCAGGGCATCCTGCTGCAGATCTTCACCTGCAATGTCATCGGGCCGATCTTCTTCGAGATCATCCAGCGCAAGGGCAACGAGGGTTTCGGCGAAGGCAATTTCCGTGCGCTGTTCGAATCCATCGAGCGTGACCAGGAACGTCGGGGGGTGTTGTGAGCCGCTACATTCCGATTTCCCGTGTGGCGGGGCAGGCGTCGCGCCAGGCGCATGCCGATCTGCCGGCCGGCAGCTATGAGCGCGAGATCAGCAAGGATGGCTTCTATGGGCCCGCGAGCTTCATGTATCACCGCCATCCGCCCACTGGCTGGAGCGATGTACAGGGGCCACTGCGCCCGCATGCCTTTGATCTGAACAAGCTGCAGGCTGCAGGCCAGGGACCCTGGGATGCGGCCGGCATTGTCGGCAACTCGCAGCTGCGGATGCGCTTCTGGCGCATGCAGGGCCCCATGTACCACCTGGTGCGCAATGCCGATGGTGACGAGCTGATGTTCGTGCATGAGGGCTCCGGTCATCTGTTCTGCGACTACGGTCACCTGGCCTTCGAGCGCGGCGATTACCTCCTGCTGCCACGGGGCACGATGTGGCGCGTGGCATGCACCGAACCGCTGGCTGCGCTGATGATCGAGGTGCGCCAGGGCAGTTTCGGTCTGCCCGAAAAGGGATTGCTTGGCGCTCATGCGCTGTTCGATCCGGCCATGCTCGACACGCCGCAGATCGACGCGGCCTTCCGTGCCCAGCAGGAAGAGAATACGGCCTGGACGGTGCGCGTGAAGCGCGGCGGACAGATCTCGGTGATCACCTACCCGTACAACCCGCTGGATGTGCTGGGCTGGCATGGTGAGCTGGCGGTGGTGCGGCTGAATCTGCGCGACATCCGGCCTGTGACCAGCCATCGCTACCATCTGCCACCCTCGGTGCATACCACCTTCATGGCGCCGGGCTTCGTGGTCTGCACCTTCGTGCCGCGGCCGTTCGAGACCGACCCCGGTGCGCTGAAAGTGCCGTTCTTCCACAACAACGATGACTATGACGAGGTCATCTTCTATCACGCCGGCGAATTCTTCTCACGCGACAACATCAAGCCGGGAATGATGACGCTGCATCCCGGCGGCATCACGCATGGTCCGCATCCCCAGGCGCTCAAGCACATGCTGACGCAGAGCAAGCCGGCCACCGACGAGTTCGCGGTGATGCTCGATGCGCGTGAGCCGCTGCGCATCCTCGACGGCGCGCGTGCAGTGGAGTGGAGCGGCTACGTGGACAGCTGGAAGACGGGCACGCCATGAAGTTCGCCACGCTGGACAATGGCCGCCGCGACGGCCAGCTGGTGCTCGTGTCTGCCGATCTGACCCGGGCATTGCCGGTGCCGGCCGTTGCCGCCACCCTGCAGGCGCTGCTCGACGACTGGGCGCGCCTTGCGCCGCGGCTCGAGCCGCTGGCGCAGCGGCTGAATGAGGCGTCGGTCGAAGGCAGTGTGCCTTTCGATGCGCGGCGCGCGCTTGCGCCGCTGCCGCGTGCCTATCAGTGGGCGGATGCCTCGGCCTATCTGGCGCATGTGGAGCGCGCGCGGCGTGCGCGGCAGGCGCAGATGCCGCCCTCATTCCTTTCCGATCCGTTGATCTATCAGGGCGGTTCGGATGATTTCCTGGCGCCGATGGCTGACGCCGCCTTCACCAGCACCGCGGACGGCATCGACTTCGAGGCGGAGGTGGCCGTGGTCACGGACGATGTGCCGCTGGGCACGACGGCGCAGCAGGCGCGCGAACACATCAGGCTGGTGATGCTGGTGAACGACTGGTCGCTGCGCAATCTGATCCCGGCAGAGCTGGCCAAGGGCTTCGGGTTCTTCCAGTCGAAGCCGGCCACCAGCTTCGCGCCGGTGGCGGTGACGCCCGACGAGCTTGGCCCCCTGTGGGGCGGTGCGCAATTGCGGGCGCGTCTGCACACCTGGCTCAATGGCGAGCCTTTCGGGCAACCGGATGCCGGCGTCGACATGCAGTTCGACTTCGCGCAGCTGCTGGCGCATATCACCCGCACCCGCAACGCGCGCGCCGGCACCATCGTGGGGTCGGGCACGGTGGCGAATTACGACCCGACCGCCGGTTGCAGCTGCATTGCCGAGCGCCGGGCGCTGGAGATGATTGCGCAGGGAGTGGCCAGCACTGCGTTCCTGGCGTTCGGGGATCGCGTGCGCATCGAGGTGTTCGACGCGGCGGGGCGCAGTGTCTTCGGGGCCATCGATCAGCGCGTGGTGGCATGTTGAAGCTGTATGGCTACTGGCGCAGCTCGGCCTCGTACCGGGTGCGCATTGCGCTGGCGCTGAAGGGGCTGCGCTACGAATACGTCGCGGTCAATCTGCGGCAGGGCGAGGGCGAGCAGTTCGGCGCGGCCTACCGGGCTGTCAATCCGCAAAGCCGCGTGCCCACGCTGGAGATCGACGGGCTGCGGCTCTGGCAGTCCAGCGCCATCATCGAATATCTGGAGGAGCGCTTTGCGCAGCCACCGCTGTTGCCATCCGGGCCGGCAGGGCGGGCGCGCGTGCGCGCGCTGGCCGCGCTGATCGTGGCCGACATGCAGCCCTTGCAGAACCAGAGCATCACGCGCTACCTGCAGGGTCCTTTGCACCTGGACGAGCTGAGCGTGCAGCGCTGGCTGCATGAATGGATGCGGCGCGGATTCGAAGCGCTGGAGACCCATCTGGCTGGCGAAGCGCAGAGCGGGCATTTCTGTCACGGCGACACCCCGGGGCTGGCCGACGTGATGCTGGTGCCGCAATGCTACGCGGCACAGCGCTTTGGCTTCGCGTTCGATCACTATCCGACGGTGGCGCGCATCCATGCGCAATGCGAGGCATTGCCGGCTTTTCAGCAGGCGCGGCCCGAAGCGCAACCCGACGCCGTGGGCTGATTTTTCTCGGGCCGCCGGTTCCGCCCGTTCACGACGTCGGCAAGATGCGCACCAATGCAGGGCAAAATGCGGGTTGATTCTCGGCAAATCGGCGCCAACGTGACGCAACGCGTTTCCATGAGTCGCCGCTTTCGGTTAAAATGCGCGGTGCTATCTGGTTTCTAATCCATTGAGCAATCAGTAATTTTTTGAGGATTGGCTGGCGATGAGCGAATCTTTGGCCGAAAGGCTGGCGGGCACCGCCTTGTACGGCGGCAACGCCGCTTACGTGGAAGACCTTTACGAACAGTTTCTTCAAGACCCCGACAGCGTAGACAGGAAGTGGGCTGAGTTCTTCGCCCAGCTACCCCCCGCAAAATCTTCCGAGCGCGCGCACGGTCCCATCGTCGCCGCCATTGCCGCGCGTACGCAGCAGCCGCCAGCGGCGTTTGCCGCGGGCGCGGGCGATTCGGGCGGTGCCAGCGAGAAGCAGGCTGCGGTATCGCGACTGATGCAGATCTACGGCAATCGCGGCCATCTGGTCGCGAAGCTCGATCCGCTGGAGCTGATGCAGCGGCCGCGGCCGCGCGTGCTGGATCTGGATTACGCCGGGCTGGCCCAGAGCGATCTGGATACCGAGTTCGTCACCGCCACGCGCAACGACTGGATCCCCAAGCGCGCCACGCTGCGCGAGATCCTGCGCCGCCTGGAACAGGTGTACTGCGGCCGCATCGGCGCCGAGTTCGCGCATGTGTCCAATACCGACGAGCGTCTGTGGCTGCAGGACGAGTTCCAGCTCGGCCGCATGCAGCAGAAGTTCAGCAAGGACGAGAAGCGCGGGCTGCTCTGGCAGCTGACGGCGGCCGAAGGTCTGGAGCGCTATTTGCACACCCGCTACGTCGGCCAGAAGCGCTTCTCGCTGGAAGGCGGCGAGGCATTGATTCCGATGCTCGACGACCTGATCCAGGAAGGTGGTCGTGGTGGCGTCGAGGAAGTCATCATCGGCATGGCTCATCGCGGCCGCCTCAACGTGCTGATCAACACGCTGGGCAAGAGTCCCAAGGACCTGTTCAACGAATTCGAAGGCAAGTACGACCTGCACGGCGGTTCGGGCGACGTGAAGTACCACAAGGGCTTCTCCTCGGATCTGCGCACGCCGGGCGGCAACGTGCACGTGGCGCTGGCCTTCAACCCGTCGCACCTGGAGATCGTCAATCCGGTGGTCGAGGGTTCGGTGCGCGCCCGTCAGGAGCGCCGCAACGACGCGAGCGGTGCCAAGGTCATCCCGGTGCTGATCCATGGCGATGCCGCCTTCGCGGGCCAGGGCGTGGTCATGGAGACGCTGCAGCTCTCGCAGGCGCCTGGCTATCGCACCGGTGGCACCGTGCACATCGTCATCAACAACCAGGTGGGCTTCACCACCAGCGATCCGCACGACGCGCGTTCGACGCTATATTGCAGTGACGTTGCCAAGATGCTCGAGGCGCCGATCCTGCACGTGAACGGCGATGACCCGGAAGCGGTGGTGTTCGCCACGCGGCTGGCGCTCGCCTACCGCCAGCGTTTCCACAAGGACTTCGTCATCGATCTGGTGTGCTACCGCCGCCTCGGCCACAACGAGGCCGACGAACCCGCCGCTACCCAGCCGGTGATGTACGGCGTGATCCGCCAGCACGCCACCGTGCGTACGCTGTACGCCAAGCAGCTGCAGAGCGAAGGCGTGCTCGCCGACGGCGAAGCCGAGAAGATGGTGGAGCAGTATCGCCAGGCGCTGGACGAGGGCCGTCACGAGGTCCATCCGTCGCTGGGCATGATCGGCAACCAGTACACCGTGGACTGGTCGCGCTATCAGGGCGCCGACTGGACCGAGTCGGTGCACACCGCGGTGGCGCCGGAGCGGTTGCAGGCGCTCGGTCGTACCATCGTGCACTACCCGCAGGATTTCGCGCTGCATCCGCGCGTGGCACAGATCGTCATCAACCGCGGCAAGATGCTGGCGGGCGAGCAGCAGCTGGACTGGGGCTGCGCCGAGACGCTGGCCTATGCCTCGCTGCTCGACGAAGGCCTCGCCATCCGTCTGTCCGGCCAGGACTGCGGTCGCGGCACCTTCTTCCACCGCCACGCGGTGTTCCACGACCAGAAGACGGGGCGTCGCTACATCCCGCTGCAGCATATCAAGGACGGCCAGCCGCGCTTCACGGTGATCGACTCGGTGCTGTCGGAAGAAGCGGTGCTGGGTTTCGAATACGGTTACTCCACCACCAGCCCCGACGTGCTGGTGATCTGGGAAGGCCAGTTCGGCGATTTCGTGAACGGTGCGCAGGTGCTGATCGACCAGTTCATCAGCTCCGGTGAAGCCAAGTGGGGTCGCCTGTGTGGCCTGGCGATGTTCCTGCCGCATGGCTACGAAGGCCAGGGCCCCGAGCATTCCTCGGCGCGTCCCGAGCGCTTCCTGCAGCTGTGCGCCGAGAACAACATGCAGGTGTGCGTGCCGTCGACGCCGGCGCAGATGTTTCACATGCTGCGCCGTCAGATGCTGCGCGACTTCCGCAAGCCGCTGATCGTCATGACACCGAAGAGCCTGCTGCGTCACGAGCTGTCGGTGTCGTCGCTGACCGATCTGAGCCAGGGCAGCTTCCAGCCGGTCATCGACGAAATCGACGAGCTCAATCCGGCGCAGGTGCAGCGCGTGGTGTTCTGCTCAGGCAAGGTCTACTTCGACCTGCTGAAGGCGCGCCGTGCCGAGAACCGTCGCGATGTGGCGCTGGTGCGTCTGGAGCAGCAGTATCCGTTCCCGGTCGATGACTTCCAGGCCGTGTTGTCGCGTTATCCGAACGCGGAAGACATCGTCTGGTGTCAGGAAGAGCCGCAGAACCAGGGGGCCTGGTATCAGATCCGTCATCGTCTGGAAGATCTGGCCGGCCGTGATCGTCCCGTCTACTACGCCGGCCGTGCGCCGGCAGCCGCGCCCGCCACGGGCCTGGCGAAGATTCACGAGGCCGAGCAGCAGCGTCTGGTGCAGACCGCGCTGAATGCCACGTCTCTGGAAAAGACCATGCGCAGCACTCCGAGGTTGACGCTGAAGCCCGAAGCGGCCGAAAGCGTAGCCGTCAACGCCAAGAGGAAGAGTTAATGAGCATTGAGATCCGTTGTCCCCAGTTGCCTGAGTCAGTGGCCGATGCGCTGCTGGTGGCCTGGCGCAAAGAGGCAGGCCAGGCTGTGAACCGCGATGAGAATCTGGCGGACCTGGAAACGGACAAGGTTGTCCTGGAAGTGCCGGCGCCTGCCGCTGGCATCATCAAGGAAGTGAAGGTTGCCGCCGGCACCACCGTGAAGAGCGGCGATGTGCTGGCCATCTTCGAGCCCGGTGCGGTCGCTACGGCCAATGCTCCGGCTGCCGCGCCCGCTGCCGCCAAGGATGTGAAGCTCGGACCGGCCGCCACGCGCGTGGCCGAAGAGCAGAAGCTCGACAAGGCCACCATTGCAGCCGCGGCGAAGGATGGTCGCGCCTCCAAGGGTGATCTGCAGGCCGCCGCCGCCAAAGGCGCTGCGCCTGCCGCCGCGCCGGTGGCTGCCGGCCCGCGCAGCGGCCGCGTCGATCAGCGCGTGCCGATGACGCGTCTGCGTCAGCGCGTCGCCGAGCGTCTGGTCAATGCCCAGCACACCCAGGCGCTGCTGACCAGCTTCAACGAAGTGGATCTGACCGCGGTCAACGAACTGCGCACCAAGTACAAGGACAGCTTCGAGAAGAAGCACGGCGTGAAGCTCGGCTTCATGTCGTTCTTCATCAAGGCTGCGATCGAGGGCCTGAAGAAGTTCCCGGTGGTCAATGCCTCGGTGGATGGCACCGACATCGTCTATCACGAGTACTTCGACATCGGCGTGGCGGTCTCGACCGAGCGCGGCCTGATGGTGCCCATCGTGCGCGATGCCGATCTGCTGGATTTCGCCGGCGTGGAGCGTTCGGTAGCCGGCTACGCCAACAAGGCGCGCACCGGCTCGATCACGCTCGAGGATCTGACCGGCGGCACCTTCAGCATCACCAACGGTGGTGTGTTCGGTTCGCTGCTGTCCACGCCCATCGTCAATTCGCCGCAGAGCGCCATCCTGGGCATGCACAAGATCCAGGAGCGTCCGATGGTGGTGAACGGCGAGATCAGGATCCGCCCGATGATGTATCTGGCGCTGAGCTACGACCATCGCATCATCGATGGCAAGGAAGCGGTGCAGTTCCTGGTCACCATCAAGGACAACCTTGAGGATCCGGGCCGTCTGCTGCTCGGAGTCTGATCCATGAGCACCAGTTTCGACGTAGTCGTGATCGGCGGCGGTCCGGCGGGTTATCCCGCCGCGATCCGTGCCGCGCAGAATGGCCTGAAGGTGGCGCTGGTCGATGCGTGGAAGAACCGTGACGGTTCGGCTGCGCTCGGCGGCACCTGCCTGAATGCCGGTTGTATTCCCTCCAAGGCGCTGCTGGAGTCTTCCGAGCTCTACCATCGCGCGCACTCCGAATTCGCCGTGCATGGCATCCAGGCCAGCGGCGTGAAAATGGACATCGCGGCGATGCAGAAGCGTCGCGCCGGCATCGTCAAGGGCATGACGGGTGGCATCGGTGCGCTGCTGAAGGCCGCCGGCGTCACCGTGTTCTTCGGCAAGGGCCAGCTGCAGCCGAACCACGTGGTGAACGTGGCCGGCAACGATGGCAGCAGCACTCAGCTGCAGGCCCGGCACGTGGTGCTGGCCAGCGGCTCGATCCCCACCGAACTCAAGAGCCTGCCCTTCGATCACAAGGCCATCCTGGATTCCTGGGATGCGCTGGAGCTCGACGCCGTGCCGGCCAGGCTGTGCGTCATCGGCGCCGGCGTCATCGGTCTGGAACTGGGCAGCGTGTGGAAGCGCCTCGGCGCCGACGTGGTGGTGCTCGAAGCGCTGGACAAGTTCCTGGCGGTGGCCGATGGCCAGCTGGCCAGCGAAGCGGCGCGCCAATTCAAGAAGCAGGGCCTCGACATCCGCACCGGCGCCAAGGTGAGCTCGGCCACCGCCGGCAAGGATGGCGTGACCGTCAAGTACACCGATGCCAAGGGCGAGCAGTCGCTGGTGGTGGACAAGGTGATCGTTGCCGTGGGTCGCCGTCCGTACACCGACGGCCTGCTGGCCGAAGGCACCGGCGTCGTGATCGACGAGCGCGGCTTCATCAAGGTCGACGATCACTGCGCCACCGGCGTGGCGAACGTCTGGGCCGTGGGAGACTGCGTGCGTGGCCCGATGCTGGCGCACAAGGGCAAGGACGAGGCCGTGGCCGTGGCCGATCGCATCGCGGGCCGCTACGCGCACATGAACTACGAACTGATCCCTTCGGTGATCTACACCGCACCGGAAATCGCCTGGGTGGGTCAGACCGAAGAGCAGGCCAAGGCGGCCGGCATCGACTACAAGCTCGGCGTGTTCCCGTTCGCGGCCAGCGGTCGCGCACGCGCCATGGAGGCTTCCGCCGGCTTCGTGAAGCTGGTGGTCGACAAGGGCAGCGACGAGATCCTCGGCGCGCATATCATCGGCCCCATGGCCGGTGAGCTGCTGGCCGAGGCCGTGGTCGCCATGGAATTCCGTGCCAGCGCGGAAGACCTGCAGCGCACGATCCACTCGCATCCGACCCTGTCGGAGGCGCTGCACGAAGCGGCGCTGGCGGCGGACAAGCGCGCGATCGACTCGATCAACCGCTGATCGGCGGTGGCCGGCACTCGCCGGATCTGCGTTCCCGGTGGCCTTGTGATGAATTGAAGGCTGCCGGGACCGCCGTGAATACATCCTCTCTGTAGGCTGCGTGGGCAACGTCCTGTTGCCCACGTTCCCGTCAGCCTTCAATTCATCCAAGGCTTCTCGACGCGGTGCCGGATCAGGATGACCGCATTCCGATGTAGTGAAGTTCTTCGCGCTGCATCGACTCCAGTAGCCATGCCGCTAGTGCCTTCATTTTTCCTCCTTTTTTCCTTGATCAAATCTTCGCCTTGTCGCGCTTCAATCAATGGACGGCGCCTCGGGCGTTGCAGTTAAATGGCGCACGCATGATTTTCGATGGCGTCTGCGGGGCGCGGGGCCATTCGAACGAACAGGGGGTTATTAAATGGTTCAACAGTTCAAGTTTGCCGCCGCGATGATGGTCGTCGCAGGTGGCGTGGCGAGTGTTTCCGCAGCTCAGGATATTGAGCCGCCGTTACCCACCGGTGCGGTGGGCGAAAGCGCGATTCCGGCCGACATGGAACCACCGCTGAGCAATCCACGTGATTTTCAGGGTGTGTGGCTGCCGGCCGCCAGAACGGGCGGCGGTGGTGGTGGCGGTCCGCCGGGCGGCGGCGGCGGTCCGCAGGGCGGTGGCCCACCCGGTGCTGGCGGTCCTTCTGGAGCGGGAGGTCCTCCTGGAGCCGGCGGTCCGCCGGGCGGCGGCGGCCAGGGCGGCGGCGCGCCTTCGCAATCCTGGTGTTCGCCGTCGCAGGTGGCGTTCGGCGCGGGGGCCGGCTTTACCTTCGGCATCATCCAGTCGCCGGACACGATGGTTCTGGTGAATGAGGAGAGCCAGAACTATCGCGTCATCTTCATCGGGGGCCAGCATCCGGCGGAGATTCCGCCGACGCGCAATGGTCATTCGATTGCGCACTGGGAAGGCAACACGCTGGTGGTGGACACTGTCGGTGCAATCGGCCGGGACGGCAAGCCATCCACCGCACACACGGTCGAGCGGGTAAAGAAGTCCGATGACGGCAGCCAGCTGATCGTCGAAACGGCCAGCGGCCAGGCTTCGCGCCTGCAGTGGCGTCCCGACAATTTCGTCAGCGAGTCGGTCTGCGAGGAAGGCTATGACCAGTTCACCATCAAGGACGGCATCGTCGTGCTGAGCAAGCAAGTGAAAGCCGCCGGGGAGAAGAAGTAATGCCGTTCAATGCCAACGTTCCCGCCGTGAAGCGTGCAATCGCCGTATGTGGCTTGCTGGCGGCATGCCTGGCTGCTCAGTCCATGGCTGCGCCCGCCGACTCGGTCGTGGTCGCCTTCGAGGGGCCGTGGTCGCTGTCGGGTGCAGCGCAATCGCTGAAGACCGTGGAGGGCCAGGAGCCGCCGCTGCGGCCAGCCGCCAGGAAGATCTATGCGAAGAATCAGGCCGAGCGCAAGCAAGGCAGGAACAGTTTCGATCCGGTGGCGCGCTGTCTGCCGGCCGGCATCCCGCGTCTCTACACGCAGCCGGGTGCGTTCCGTATGGCCATCGGCGATCGCTTCGCCGGCATGTTCTTCGAGACGCAGCACAACTTTCGCATGATCACCATGTACAAGGGCCATTTCGAGGCCATCGCTCCCGGCTATCTGGGGCAGGCCGTGGGCCATTGGGAAGGCAGCACGCTGGTTGTCGACACCGACCAGTTCAATGACATCACGCTGCTGGATGATGCGGGCCTGCCGCACAGCGATGAGCTGCATCTGGTCGAGCGCATGACGGTGCCGGCTGATGGCAAGCTGCACATCGCTGTCACGGTGACCGATCCGAAGACCTTTACCAAACCCTTCACCAGCGAGTTCGTGTTCGAGAAACAGCCGGGGAAGTTGCTCAAGGAAGACTATTGCCTGGAGCGCCAGGGTTTAATCGCGAAAAATTGAGAAGGTGGAAATTGTCATGAACAAGAACTCGATCCGCGCTGTGGCGGTGGCTGGCTGTCTGGTTGCAACGACGGCGCTGGCGCATCATTCGGGCACCATGTTTGACGAGAGCAAGATGGTCAAGTACCAGGGCACGGTGAAGCGCTGGGAATGGACCAATCCGCACAGCTTCCTGTACCTGGAAATCAAAGGCGCGGACGGGGCGGAAACGGAATATCAGTTCGAAACGGGTTCGCCGAACACCATGTTCCGCAATGGCTGGCGCAAGGACAGCTTCAAGCCGGGCGACAAGGTGGCCATCTATGCCTATCCGCTCAAGCAGGGGATTGGCGGCATGATGGTGACGGCGCGCACGGCGAGTGGCGAAGCGCTGCAGTGGTTGCCGGCTGCCGCCACCGCCAAGGCGAAGGTCGTAGAGTAAAGGAACTGCCCGGGCGCGGGGCATGAGCGGACAGAGCCGCTCACCCCGCGCGCTCCACCTTCAGTACATTGGGCACGCTGCGCAGCCGCTTCATCACGCGCTGCAGCTCCTCGGTGTCATGCACGGCGGTGCGCATCTCGATGGTGGCGATGCGATCGGTGGGATCGGTGTCGGAGTTGACGCCATTGATGCTGAGCTTCTCCACGGCGAGCACATCGGACACATCACGCAGCAAACCACGGCGATCCAGGGCTTCGACCCGGATCTTCACCGGCAGCAGGGTTTCGGGATTGAGGTTCCATTCCACGCGCAGCACGCGCTCGGGCTTCACCGCGCGCATGCGCGCGAGGTTGGGGCAGCTGGCACGATGGATGGTGACGCCGCGACCCAGCGTCAGGTAACCGGAAATGGGCTCGGGCGGTACCGGCGCGCAGCAACGGCCCATGGTGGTGGGCAGATCGCCGACGCCTTCGATGTCGATGGGCGAGCGGCCGGAGCTGCGCGCGGGCTTGCGGGCCACGAGCTGCTCGAGGGTGGGTTCGGGCGGCGGGGTCGGGGCCACGGGCGCGGGGGTTTCGCTGGCCGGGCTGGCGCGTTTCTCGGCTTCCTCCTGAGCGCGGAACCGGGCGCGTACCTTGGCGCGGCTGCGCGGCGACACCAGGAAGCCTTCCTCGGGCAGCAACCAGTCGCGGCTCGGGCCGCCGCTGCGGCCGGTGATGATTTCGACGATCGCGCCATTCTGCAGCGGGTGGTTCAGCGGCACGATGCGGCCATTGACCTTGGCGCCGCGGCAGTTGTGCCCCAGCTGGGTATGCACGTGGTAGGCGAAATCCAGCGGCGTGGCGTCGCGCGGCAGATCCACCACTTCGCCACGCGGCGTCAGCGTGTAGATGCGGTCCGAGAACAGCTCGGCGCGCACGTTCTCGATGAAGTCGCCTTCGCCGCTCGCATGCTGTGCCGGGTCGAGCAGACGCCGTACCCATTCGATCTTGCGCTCGTACTGGGCATTGCGGGCGCCGCCTTCCTTGTAGCGCCAGTGCGCGGCCACACCGAGCTCGGCGCTCTCGTGCATGTCGCGGGTGCGGATCTGGATCTCCAGCGACTTGCCTTCCGGCCCGATCACCGCGGTGTGGATGGAGCGGTAGTTGTTGTCCTTCGGCGTGGCGATGTAGTCGTCGAACTCGCCGGGGATGTAGCGCCACAGGCCGTGCACCACGCCCAGCGCGGCGTAGCAGTCGGCAATGCTGGCCACCACGATGCGCACCGCGCGCACATCGAACAGCTGCTCGAAGGCCAGGTGCTTGCGCTGCATCTTGCGCCAGATGCTGTAGATGTGTTTGGGCCGGCCATAGACCTCGGCCTCGACACCGGCCGCGGCAATGTCGCGCTTGAGCAGCGCGCACACCTCCTCGATGTAGCGCTCGCGGTCCACGCGTCGCTCGGCCAGCGCAGCGGCGATGCGCTTGTATTCCCCGGGCTCGAGGAAGCGGAACGCCAGATCCTCCAGTTCCCACTTCAGGTTCCATATGCCCAGGCGGTTGGCCAGCGGCGCATAGATTTCGCGCGTGACCAGTGCCAGGCGGCGTCGCGCACCTTCTTCAAGCTCGCGGGCATGACGCAGCATGACCAGCTGGCCGGCCAGGCGGGCGATGATCAGGCGCGGGTCGGAGGCGACCGCCAGCAGCATCTTGCGCAAGGTCTCGGCCTGCGCTTCGTTCAGACCCTGACTGGCAGACCAGTCGCCGGCCAGTGTGAATTCGCCGAGCTTGGCCAGTTCGGTGCTCAGTCGCGCAGTATGGGTGCCCAGCGCCTTCTCGATGGCTTCGTGCGACACGCTCGTGCCCAGCTGGCGCGCCACGTCGACGGCCACGGCGCTGGCCAGCTCGCCATCATCGCTGAGCTCGAAGGCCAGGCGCGCCGCCTCGCTGGCGCGCTCGATGCTGCTGGCAGCCACTGCCGCGGTTTCCAGCAGGCGCGCGGCGTCGCCCAGCGTGGCGGGATCGGCGGTGGTTGACAGGGTTCTTTCCATGACGCAGGCAGTTGAATCGCAAGAGGTTGAGGGCTTTGCGCTATCATTCCGCCATGGGCGCCTGACAGCAAGACAGGCGTCGTTATCTGAGTATGCGATTGCATGGCGCGTTATTCGAGCAAGGCCTGGCGTAACTGGACGCCGCAGAACGCCACACCGGCACGCGCCCTCGCGGTGCCGGTGGCCTGTCGCGTGCTCGGCCTGGATCCAGGCTCGCTGCGCACGGGTTACGGCATCATCGACTGCAGCGCCAGTGGCGAGCGTCATCTGGCCAGCGGCGTGATCCGCGTGACCGGCGCCGATCTGTCGCAACGTCTGCGTTGCATCTTCGAGGCGGTGACTTTGCTGGTAGCGGAACATCAACCGCAGGAGATCGCCATCGAGCGGGTGTTCGTGCATCGCAATCCGGACAGTGCGCTGAAGCTGGGGCAGGCGCGCGGCGTGGCGCTATGCGCCGCCGTGTCGCTGGGCGCCGCCGCCCATGAGTACGCACCGCGCGCCATCAAGCTGGCGGTCAGCGGTTATGGTGGGGCGGACAAGACCCAGGTGGCCACGATGATCACGAACCTTCTGACGCTCCCCAGAGCTCCGCCGGCCGATGCCGCCGACGCCCTGGCGGTGGCGCTGTGTCATGCCTACGGGCGGCGCCTGCTGGCGCTGGGTGCCGCGCGGTGATCGGTTCTCTGAACGGGGTGCTGACCTACAAAGCGCCGCCACAACTGATGCTGGAAGTGGCCGGAGTGGGTTACGAACTCGAAGCGCCCATGTCCACCTTCTATGCCCTGCCGGCCAGCGGCGAGCGCGTGCGGCTGCTGACGCACCTGGTGGTGCGTGAGGACGCGCATGTGCTGTTCGGTTTTGCCACCGAAGACGAACGCGCGCTGTTTCGCACGTTGCTGAAGGTCTCCGGTGTGGGGCCGCGCATCGCGCTGGGCATCCTCTCCGGCATGAGCGCTGGCGTGTTCGCGCGCAGCGTGCATGAGCAGGATGCCGCGGCGCTGACGCGCATTCCCGGCGTGGGCCGCAAGACCGCCGAGCGCCTGATCGTCGAGATGAAGGATCGTCTGGGTTCGCCCGGCGAAGTGGTGCTGGCTGCTCCCGGCCTGACGCCAGGCAGTGCCGAGGCCGAAGCCTTCAGCGCGCTGGTGGCGCTCGGGTACAAGCCCGCCGAGGCCACGCGCATGCTCAAGGGCGCGGGCAGCGGCAGCACCGAAGATCTGATCCGGCGTGCCCTGCAGGGCGCGGGGCGTGAATCATGAGTGAAGAGCGTCTGGTGGGCGCCGCGGCGGCGCGCGACGAGACGGTGGTGGATCGCGCCATCCGGCCGCGCGCGCTGGCCGAGTATGTGGGGCAGGAGCCGGTGAAGAGCCAGTTGGGCATCTTCATCGATGCCGCGCGCCGGCGCAGCGAGGCGCTGGATCATGTGCTGATCTTCGGGCCGCCCGGTCTGGGCAAGACCACGCTGGCCAACATCATCGCCACCGAGCTGGGTGTGAATCTGCGCCAGACTTCCGGTCCGGTGCTGGAGCGTCCGGGCGATCTGGCTGCCATCCTCACCAATCTGCAGCCGCATGACGTGCTGTTCGTCGACGAGATCCATCGCCTCAGCCCGGTGGTGGAGGAAGTGCTCTACCCGGCGATGGAGGACTACCAGATCGACATCATGATCGGCGAGGGCCCGGCGGCGCGCTCGATCAAGCTGAACATCCCGCCGTTCACGCTGGTGGGCGCCACCACGCGCGCGGGGCTGCTGACTTCGCCGCTGCGCGACCGTTTCGGCATCGTGCAGCGTCTGGAGTTCTACAGCACCGCGGAGCTCACCCGCATCGTGCTGCGCTCGGCCGGCATTCTGGGCGTACCGGTGGTGGGCGAAGGCGCGGAGCGCATCGCCGGCCGCGCGCGCGGTACGGCGCGCATCGCCAACCGGTTGCTGCGCCGGGTGCGCGACTACGCGCAGGTGAAGGGCAGCGGCAGCATCGATGCGGCCATCGCCGATGCGGCGCTGAACCTGCTGGAGGTCGATCCGCGTGGTTTCGATGCGCTGGATCGCAAGCTGCTGCTGACGGTGCTGGAGAAGTTCGACGGCGGACCGGTGGGCATCGAGAGCCTGGCTGCGGCCATCGGTGAAGAGCGCGGTACGCTCGAGGATGTCATCGAACCCTACCTCATTCAGCAGGGCTTCCTGGCGCGCACTGCGCGCGGCCGCGTGGCCACGCGCAATGCCTGGCAGCACTTTGGTCTGGCCATGCCGGCGCGCGCCGAGAGCGATCTGCCGCTGTTCGGTGAGCCGTCGTGAGCGCCTTTCTGTGGAGTGCGCGCGTGTACTGGGAAGACACCGATGCCGGCGGCATCGTGTACTACGCCAATTACCTGCGTTTCATGGAGCGTGCGCGCAGTGAATGGCTGCGCACGCGCGGCGTTGCGCAGCGCACGCTGGCGCTGGAGACGGGCGTGCTGTTCTCGGTGGTGTCGGTGCAGGCGCGTTACCGGCGTCCCGCCCGTCTCGATGACCAGATTGTCATCAGCTGCGAGCCGCGCCGCGACGGGGCCACCATGGTGTTCGATCAGCGCATCTGGCGCGATTCGCCGCAAGGGGAACTGCTGCTCGAGGGCGCGGTCAGTGTGGCATGTCTGGATGCGGCGACATTGCGGCCGCGCCGGCTGCCGGAATTCATAATCAGGGACTTGAACCAGGAAGCCAACTGATGCCGCAGGAACTGTCCATCATCCGTCTCGTCATGCAGGCCAGCACCGTGGTGCAGGTGGTCATGGCGCTGTTGCTGCTCGCGTCGCTGATGTCATGGACCATCATCTTCAGGAAAAGCGCGCTGGTCGGGCGCGCCCGTCGCGATGCCGATCGCTTCGAGAGCAGCTTCTGGTCGGGCGGCGATCTGGCGGCGCTGTATCGCGGCATCGAAGCGCGCGGTGGCGCCACGGGCCTGGAGAGCATCTTCGAGTGGGGTTTTCGCGAATTCGCACGCCTGCGCCAGCAAAGTAGCGTGGCCGCCGACATGTTGCTGGAGGGTTCGCGCCGCGCCATGCGCGCGGCACATCTGAAGGAGATCGACCGTCTCGAGGCTTCCCTGTCAAACCTGGCCACGGTGGGTTCCACCAGCCCTTACGTGGGTCTGTTCGGCACGGTATGGGGCATCATGAGTGCCTTCACGGCGCTGGGCGATGCCCAGCAGGCCACGCTGGCCTCGGTGGCGCCGGGCATTGCCGAGGCGCTGGTCACCACGGCCATCGGCCTGTTCGCTGCCATTCCGGCCGTGATCGCCTACAACCGTTTCGCCGATCAGGTCGGGCGCCTGGAGCTGCGCTACGACGCCTTCATCGAAGAGTTCTCCACCATCCTGCAGCGTCACGCGGGGCGCACCGCGTCGCCGGCTGCGCCGCCGACCATGCAGGGAGCCTGATCCGCCATGGCTGCGCCACTGAAGGGCAAGCGCAGGTTGATGGGTGAGATCAACGTGGTGCCCTACATCGACGTGATGCTGGTGCTGCTGATCATCTTCATGATCACCGCGCCGCTGCTCACCCAGGGCGTCAAGGTGGATCTGCCCAGGAGCGGTGCGCAGGCGCTGAATCAGGAGAAGGAACCGCTGATCCTGTCGGTGGACCGCCAGGGCTTGATGTACCTGAACATCGGCAAGAACCCGGAGCAGCCGCTGGACGAAGCCACGGTGCAGGCGCGCGCCACCGCTGCGCTGAGCCGTTCACCGCAGATGGCGGTGCTGGTGAAGGGCGATGGCAAGGTGGCCTATGAGCGCGTGGTGCGCGCCATGGTTCTGCTGCAGCAAAGTGGTGCTCCCAAGGTCGGAATCGTCACGCAACCGCAGTCCACCGCGGCGGCTGCACGGGATGGCATGGCGCCATGAGCGCCCGGTGCCATGAGCCAGTGCCATGAGCCAGTGCCATGAATAAGGACGGCGGTTCAGCGCGGGCCCTGGTGCTGTCGGTGTTTCTGCACGCGGCGCTGGCGGGTCTGCTGTTCTTCAGCTGGTGGAGTTTTCGCAAACCCAAGCCGGCTCCGGCCACGCCCGCCATCATCGATGCGGCGCTGGTGAGTCTTGGGCCACAGCAGCCGGTGAGCACGCCACAGCCACCGGAGCCGCAGCAGGAGGCGCCGCCAGCCGAGCCCCAAGCGCCGTCTCAGTCGCAGCCGGAGCAGCCGCCGGCGGAAGATCCGGCCATCCTGCAGCGCAAACAACTTGAGGAACAGCGCCAGAACGAGCAACGTGAGGCCGAAGCGCGTGCTGCGGCCGCGCAGAAGGCCGAGGAACTGGCCACTCAGCAGCGTCTGGCGGACCAGCAGGCAGCAGAGAAGAAAGCCGCCGAGCAAAAGGCGGCCGACCAGAAGGCGGCCGAGCAGAAGGCGCAGCAGCAGGCCGAGAAGGAGCGTGCCGCCAAGGCAGAGGCCGATCGCAAGGCCGAGGAAAAGCGCAAGGCCGACGAGAAGCGCAAGGCCGACGAAGCGGCGCAACTCGCCCGGGATCAGGCCAAGGAGCGCACGGATCGCGAGAAGGAGTTGCGGGCGCAGCTCGCCGCCGAGGAGCACAGCAATGAAGTGCGCAACAGTGGCCAGCAGGCCGAGTACGTGGCACTGATCCGCGCCAAAGTGGAACGCGCCTGGATCCGTCCGCCGGCGGCACGCAGCGGCCTGCAATGCGAAGTGCGCGTGACGCAGGTACCGGGCGGCTCGGTGACCGATGTGCAGGTGGGCAGCTGCAATGGCGACGACGCCGTGCGGGCTTCGATCGAGGCGGCGGTCTATCGGGCCTCGCCGCTGCCCACGCCCAGCGATGCGTCGCTGTTCGAGCGCAACCTGGTTTTCATCTTCCGCCCCAGTGATTGATCAGTGAGAGGAGTCGGCATGAGAGGTGTGTGGTTTGCATTGCTGGCAAATGTGCTGCTGCTGCGGGTGGCGCATGCGGAGCTGACCATCGACATCACCCAGGGCGTGGCCGATCCCGTACCCATTGCCGTGGTGCCCTTCGCGCGGGCCGTGCCGGCGGATGGTGGTTTCGACGTGGCGGCGGTGGTGCAGAAGGACCTGGAGAGCAGCGGGCGCTTCCGCGCCATGGCGCGCACGCGCATGCTCTCGCAGCCTTCCCGCGCCGCGGATGTCCAGACCGCCGACTGGAAGAGCGCCGGCAACGACTACGTCGCCGTCGGCCGTGTGCTGGCGGATGCCAACGGCCAGCTGAACGTGGAATGCGAGCTGGTCAACCTGCTCACCGGTCAGCGCGTCGGTGGCCAGCGCATCACGGCCACCGGCGCCAGCCTGCGCAACGCCGCGCACCAGATTGCCGACTGGATCTACGAACGTATCACCGGTATCCGCGGTGCCTTCGCCACGCGCATCGCCTACGTCACGGTGGAAGGGCAGGCCCCCGAGCAGCGTCATCAGCTCATCGTGGCCGATGCCGACGGTGAGAGCCCGCGCGTGGTGCTCGAATCCAGGCTGCCCATCATGTCGCCAGCCTGGTCGCCGGATGGCCAGTGGCTGGCGTACGTGTCCTTCGAGAACCGCGTGGCCGGCATCTACGTGCAGCGTGTGCGCACCGGCGAGCGGCGCCTGGTGTCGGCGCGCGCCGGCGTGAACAATGCGCCGAGCTTCTCGCCCGATGGCAAGCGCCTGGCGCTGACGCTGTCGGGCAGCGGCGGCAACCTCGATGTGTATGTGCTGGATCTGGCCACGCAGCAGCTGGCGCGGGTCACGGATGATCCGGCCATCGACACCGAGCCCACCTGGAGCGCGGATGGCAAGAGTCTGTACTTCACCTCGGATCGCTCCGGCGGCCCGCAGATCTATCGTGTCGACGTCAGCTCGCGCGCGGTTCAGCGCATCAGCTTCGGCAGTGCCTACAACGCGCGTCCGCGGCTCTCGCCGGACGGCAAACAGCTGGCGATGGTGACGCTGGATGGCGGCAATTTCCGGATTGCCGTGCAGGATCTGGCCTCGGGAACGCAGCGCGTGCTGACGCGCGGCAGCCAGGATGAGTCGCCGAGCTTCGCGCCCAATGGCGCCGTACTGATTTATGCCGCCCGCCAGGATGGTCGCGGTACGCTGGCCACCATTTCCACGGACGGGCAGGTGGCGCAGCGGCTGAAGGCCAGCACCGGCGCGGTGCGCGAGCCCGTCTGGGGCCCGTTTGCGCAGTAATTCAGCCGGTTTTTGGTCTAAAATGACATAACGAGACTGTCTGGAACGAACGCGGAGTGAAATCAATGCAGAAGCAACTGATGTGGTGTGGACTGATTGTCGTCGGCACGCTGGCGCTCGCGGGTTGCTCCAGGAAGAACGTCAAGGCGGATCAGGGCGCGGCCGCGGGCGCGCCGAGCACGCTGCCGGCCGAAACCGGTGGTGCGGCGGATGCCGGTGGCGCTGCCACGGCGCTGCCTGGCCAGGCCGGCACGACGGTGGAGCAGGGGCGCGTCATCTACTTCGATTACGACAGCAGCGAGATCCGTCCCGAGTTCAACAACCTGCTGGCGGCGGTGGCCCGTTCGCTGGTGGGCAATGCCAGCGTCAAGGTGCGCCTGGAAGGCAACACCGATGAGCGCGGTTCGCCGGAGTACAACATCGGCCTGGGCGAGCGTCGTGCGCAGTCGGTGAAGCGCGCGCTGATGCTGCAGGGTGTTTCCGAGTCGCAGCTGACCACCGTCAGCTACGGTGAGGAGCGTCCGGTGGACAGCGGCCAGAACGAGGCGGCCTGGGCCAAGAACCGCCGCGTCGAAATCGCCGCCCTGAACTGACACGAGGGAATCGAACGTGGCGCGCATGGCAGGACTGTCCGGGGTTCGTTCCTGGCGATGGCTGGCGGCTGGTCTGGGGCTGGCCCTGAGCGGCTGCGCACTGACGCCGGCTGCGGAAGATCCGGTCCAGGTACGCCTGGGCGATCTGGATTCACGCCTCGGCCGGGTCGAGCGTGTGGTCGACAACCAGAGCCTGGTACAGCTCTCGCAGCGCGTCGATGCGCTCGAGGCGCAGCTGCGCGAGCTGCGTGGCCGCAGCGAGGAAATGCAGAACGCCAGCGATTCGCAGCGCAAACAGCAGCGCGATCTGTACAACGATCTGGGGCAGCGCCTCACTGCGCTGGAGCAGGCGGTCAAGGCGGCAGCCGCTTCGGGCGTGGCGCCGCCCGCGGCGATCGGCGCCACGCCAGCAGTATCGAACTCAGGTGGTGCGACGGCTCCAGCCACCGAAGAGCTGGCGGCCTACCAGCGCGCCTTCGATGCCATCAAGTCGGGCGATTACAGTGGCGCCATCGCGCAGTTTCGCGCCTTCATGGGCAACTATCCGAACAGCACGCTGATCGGCAATGCCCAGTACTGGATCGGCGAGGCCTATTACGTGCCGCAGGACTACGACAGCGCTGCCACGGCTTTTCGTGCCGTGGGCGAGCGCTGGCCCAATTCTGCCAAGGCGCCCGATGCCCTGCTGAAGCTGGGCTACACCCAGGTGGAGCTGAAGAAGTACGCGCTGGCGCGCCAGACGCTCACGCAGGTGTCACAGCGCTACCCGGGTACGGACGCAGCGCGCCTGGCGACTGAAAAGCTCGCCAAGCTCCCGACGGATGCACGTTGAGCGAACGGCTCAAGCTCACCGAAATTTTTCATTCGCTGCAGGGAGAGGCCGACGCGGTGGGCTGGCCCACGGTGTTCGTGCGCCTCACCGGCTGCCCGCTGCGCTGTCAGTACTGCGACACGGCCTATGCCTTCACCGGCGGGGAGTGGTGGGAGATCGACGCCATCCTGGCCAGGGTGGCGAGCTTCGCTGCGCGCCACGTGTGCGTGACGGGCGGCGAGCCGCTGGCGCAGAAGAACTGCCTGCTGCTGCTGCAGGCGCTGTGCGATGCCGGTTATCAAGTGTCCCTGGAAACCTCGGGCGCCTTGCCGGTGGATGCCGTCGATGCGCGCGTGAGCCGCGTGGTCGACGTGAAGACGCCGGCTTCGGGCGAGGAGCGCCGCAATCTCTATCCGCAGCTGGCGCAGCTCGGTACCCACGATCAGATCAAGTTCGTGATCTGCGATCGCGCCGATTACGACTGGGCGCGTGCCAAGCTCGACGAGCTGGGCCTGCCACGGCAGGCCAGCGTGCTGTTTTCACCCAGCGCCGGGCAGTTGCCGCCGCGCCAGCTGGCCGAATGGCTGCTGGCGGACAGATTGCCGGTGCGCTTCCAGGTGCAGCTCCACAAGATCCTGTGGGGCGATGAGGCGGGCCGATGAGCGCGGCGCGCAAGGCCGTCATCCTGCTCTCCGGCGGCCTGGATTCGGCCACGGTGCTGGCCTGGGCGGCGGCCCGCGGCTACGAATGCTACGCGTTGTCCGTGGCCTACGGACAGCGCCACGAGGCCGAGCTGGCCGCTGCCGCGCGTGTGGCCCGGCAGCTGGGTGCGCGCGAGCATCGGCTGATGCACGTGGATCTGGCCGGCATCGGCGGCTCGGCGCTGACCGACCCGACGCTGGCGGTTCCGGAACAGCCCACCAGCGGCATTCCCATCACTTACGTGCCGGCGCGCAATACCCTGTTCCTGTCGCTGGCATTGGGTTGGGCTGAGGTGCTGGGGGCGCAGGATCTGTGCGTGGGCGTGAATGCCGTGGACTATTCGGGCTATCCCGACTGCAGGCCCGAGTTCATCCGCGCCTTCGAGACGCTGGCCCGGCTGGCCACCAGGGCGGGCGTGGAGGGCGCGAAATTTCATGTCCACGCGCCGCTGATCGATCTGTCGAAGGCCGACATCATCCGCCTCGGCGCAGGCCTGGGCGTGGACTACGCCGCCACCGTGTCCTGCTACCAGGCCGATGCCTCCGGCGCCGCCTGCGGGCGCTGCGACTCCTGCCGTCTGCGCCGCGAAGGCTTTGTCGCGGCAGGAATTTCCGATCCCACCCGCTATCGCTGAAGCGCACCGGAATTTTCCGGTATCATGCGCCCCCTCGTTGTCTTGGGGTCGGTAGCTCAGTCGGTAGAGCACTGGACTTTTAATCCATTGGTCGTGGGTTCGATTCCCACCCGACCCACCACTAACTCATCCGATGCCGTCTGATAAGACGCGCTTCCCGCCAGAAAATCCCTAGATTTCAGCCTTCTACCGTCTGAAGCCATCCGATACCGTCCGCAGGCAGTGTATCATCTGGCGGGGTAACTTCTAGGGGTAACCGCTACTCGGTGGGGTAACAGGATGGCAAAGGCGCTGACGGATGCTGCGATCAAGGCCGCCAAACCGAAGGAGAAGCCCTACAAGCTGTCCGACGGCAAAGGGCTGTTCCTGCTAGTCACGCCCAAGGGTGGCCGCTGGTGGCGGCTCAGGTATGCCCACGGGGGTAAGGAGAAACTGCTGAGCCTGGGGACTTACCCCGAAATCAGCTTGTCCAGGGCCCGGGCCAGGCGGGATGAGGCGCGTAGCCAGGTGGCTGAGGGCTTGGATCCCAGCGCCGTGCGCAAGCAGGCCCGCGCTGCCCGGGACGACACCTTCGGCGCCGTTGCGACCGAATGGCTGGGCAAGCAAAAGCACAAGCTCACCGCGGGCGCCTATGCCCGGGCGAACTGGATGCTGGAGAAGCTGCTGATCCCCTACATCGGCGAGAAACCCATTGCGCAGATCGAGCCGCCCGACCTGCTCGAAGCACTGCGACGCACGGAGGCGCGCGGGCGCCACGAGACGGCGCACCGGGCGAAGGGGATGGCCGGCCGCATCTTCCGCTACGCCGTCGCCGAGGGCAGGGCGAAGCGCGATCCCTCGGCAGACCTGCGCGGCGCCCTGACAACGCCCGTCACCCGCAATTACCCCGCCATCACCGACCCGGCGCGCGTGGGCGAGCTGTTGCGTGCCATCGACGGCTACAGCGCCCAGCCGGTGACCGAGTACGCGCTGAAGCTGGCGCCGCTGCTGTTCGTGCGGCCCGGAGAGCTGCGCGGCGCGCGCTGGGAGGAATTCACGCTGACGGGCACCGAGCCGCTTTGGCGTATCCCGGCTGAGCGCATGAAGATGCGCGAGGAACACTTGGTGCCGCTCGCCCGGCAGGCCGTGGAACTGCTCACACGGCTGCACCCGCTGACGGGACCGCGCGGCTACCTGTTCCCGTCGGTGCGCAGCAGTGTGCGGCCCATCTCCGAGAACACCATCAATGCCGCTTTGCGCCGCCTCGGGTACACCCGCGAGCAGATGACCGGCCACGGCTTTCGTTCCACTGCGAGCACGCTGCTCAACGAGCAGGGCTTCCCGCCCGACGTGATCGAGTTGCAGCTTGCGCACAAGGAGCAGAACGAAGTGCGCGCGGCCTACAACCGGGCCAAGCGCCTGGCTGAGCGCCGGCAGATGATGCAGCAGTGGGCGGATTACCTTGATGTCCTGAAACATGGAGTTGACTGATGGGCACTATGAAGAGGTCAACCTACAAAATCTTGTTGGCATCAAACCGACCAAGGGGGTTCAACCTCGCCTCGAAATTTCTCGTCAGCGCGGAATCCTTCCTGGGAGCTTACAAGGATGGAGAATTCGGCGATTCATTCGATGCAAAGGACATGGCAGACCAACTGCCATGGTTTATTGACGCATTCACACGAATTGTCGTGAATGATGAGGCGCCAGATATCGCATTGAATATGCGGAGGGGGCGCGGTCAGCGCAAAAAAGACCCAATGGAAGCGATGATTAAGAGATATCTGAACATCTACACATTCATTATCTCCATCCATTCTACCAAGGGATACTCTCTCCAGAAATCAAAGGAAGCAGCCTGTCAAAAATTCAATCGTGGAATGAGGGATATCGAGCGCGGTTACGCCTTCTTCTCGGATGTACTCTTAAACGAATGTCCTTCTGAGACTGAGCGTGACGAAGTATTAGACGAACTTGAGAACGAGGGAAAGGGACCGAGACGGCTGCCGACTGAGAAATAGGCCGATTTCCAAACCGTACCAGCCGCGAGGTTGGCGCCCTAATCTTTGCGTACCTTCCGAGGCCGTTGCACAAATCGCTGTGCGACGAACGCGAGAGAGAGGCGACCATGCCCACCGAGACGAATGCCCCGCCGCGCATCCTGCGGCTTCCTGCAGTTGAGGCCCGCACCGGCCTGCGCCGTGACACGGTTTATCGCAAGGCGCGCCTGGGGGAGTTTCCCCGGCCTGTGAAGCTCAGCGAGCGCGCGAGCGGCTGGGTTGAATCCGAGATCGACGAATGGGTTGCTGAGCGCATCGCGGCTCGCGGCGGCAAGCAGGTCTAGCCATGACGCTTACACGTGCGCGCGCCAAGGGTCGGCGCGGTGGCGAAGGCGAACGCTTTGCGCGTCTCCCGATCAGCGTTCTGCAAAGTGAGGCCGTGTGCAGCCTGAAAGGCGACTGGCTCGCGGCATACAAGGTGATGGTGGCGTTGGCCGCCGGCTACTCCGGTCGAAACAATGGCGCCTTGGCAATGACGCCGCGCTACGCCAAGCGCTTTGGCATCACGAGCACCGACACGCTGTATCGCGCTCTGAAGGAGCTGAAGCGGCGCAAGATCATCATCGAAACAAGGCAGGGTTGGCGTGGGGTGAAGGATCACTTCGCCCTCTACGCGCTCGCATGGTGCGACATCGACAATCGCGAGGGGCAGCCACTCCTTCAACCTGAGCCGAAGCATCTGCAGGCGCTGCTCGATTGGCGTGAGGATCAGGCGGACAACCGCACGAGCACGGCGCAAATCAGTACCGACTACCGGACGAACTCAATACCGGCAGCCGGTATAGAAGCGTCCATTTCAATACCGACTACCGAAATACATCGGCCCATTTCAATACCGGCAGCCGGTAAAACTCTTAGATTCTCGGCGGGGCGCCGCGCAGCTCGGGATCAGCTCCGGCCTCCTTCCAACTTCAACTCCAGCTCCAGGGCCCCGGCCATTTTGCAAATCGTGCGTGCGCATTCGGGCTTGGATGCCTTCGAGCTCGCGAAGCTTTGCAAATGCACTGAGCCTGAAGTGCACCGTGCGCTCCAGACCCTTCAAGCGGAGACGGCCACATGATCAGCGACCGGCAGCAAGCACGCGACGCGCTGCGTGCGCAGTTCCCGGACGCCCCAGACGCGCATCAGGCGGTCTACACCTGCACGACCATGCACGAGGACGCTGCGATATTTATCAACGTCATGCTGGCCCATTGGCACCCGACGGCGGTGATCTGGCGGCTGGCGTTGGCTCGCGAGGCTGCTGGCCTGGAGCCGTATGGCAATGCCTGACGCACAGCAAACCGAATGGAAACCGAATCGGTTCTTGAACGGAAGCCGTTCGCTATGCCCCTCCCAAGGCCCTTCGAAGGGCTTCCATGTTCAGCAGAGCGCGTAACGCGTTGCGCACGCCGGAGCAGGTGGAGCAGTTGGAGCGCGAAAAAGGACTGAGATAACCCATGAATTTCCATCCCTACAGCGAAATTTTCCCGCTGCTTCCCGATGCCGAGCTGGCCGAGCTGGCCCGCGATATCGGCGAGCACGGCCTGCGCGAGGCGATCTGGACCTATCAGGGTCAGATTCTTGACGGCCGCAACCGCTATCTGGCCTGCGAGAAGGCCGGCGAGATTCCCGAGTACCGCGAGTACAAGGGCAAGGATCCGCTGGGGTTCGTGGTGTCCCTGAACATCACGCGGCGGCATCTGACAAACGAACAGCGGGCCATGGCTGCGGCGCGTATCGCGACGCTAGGAAAGGGCGGCGATCCCAATGCTTCCCGGGAAGCATTGACTCAGGAACAGGCCGCCGAGCAGATGCATGTCTCACGCAGCTCTGTGCAGCGCGCCAAGCCATCCCCACTGCCCACCTACCTGGAGGAAATCATTCGCTTGGTCGAAGCCGGGCAGCTGGGCGCCGGGATTCAGCACGTGGAGGTGCGGCACGACGCCGGGTGCGCGTTGCTCAACCGCCGCGGCCCCTGCAACTGCCATCCATCCGTGAACCTTGCGAGGACCCAATGACGACCGATCAACAAACCGATTCCGCCGACCGCACGCGCTCGCTGGCCTTCGACAACGGCCTGCGCAACCTGAGGTGCGCGATGACAGCCCTTCAGGTGGCCGCAGAAGGCGAGCCCGACGCCGACCGGCTTGCCCTGATCGGCGCCTTGCATGCCGATCTGGTGGACCTGGAGCGCGCGGCCCGTGTGCTGGCCAGATTCTGAGATGCAGCCTCGCAGTACGAAGCCACAAGGCCCGTGGCGCGGCGATCAGCGCCAACCCGCAGGCCAAGTGTATGCAGCCCGGATCGCGGCGCCAGCGCCGTTAGAACGCGTTGTTGGGGGGGGTGGCTTCGATTTGGGGACTGAGAGTGCGAACACCGCGCTTTGTCTCATTCAGGGGCTTTTTTTGGTTTTGCTGAATTTCAAGTGAGCTGCCCGAACTGTCATTGCGAAGCCTGCCGCGCGGCGCGTTCCCCTGCGAATCAGCTGGAGGCGGAGATTACGCGCCTGCGCGAGCTTTGCCAGGAGAACCGGCTTGAGGTTCACCTTGGCGGCGAGGTGACCGAGAAAGTGGCGGCCGCCCTTGTGGGTGTCGCGCCTGCCACGCTCACCAATCGCCGCGCGCTGGGGCAGCTGCCAGCGTGGCGCCGGCGCGGGACGCACATCCGCTATGAGCTGCGGATGCTGGCGGAATTTTTGTTGTCGGAGCCCTGATGAGCGCAACCGCACCCTCACGAATGCTCACGAATCCTCACGAATGCCACTGGCTGGTCAGGTGCTGCCGCGGCAACCTGATCGAAACGCAGGAGGAACTTTGATGTTGAAGAAATCGACCCATCCATTCACCCGCGCGGTCATTGCTCGCGTGCTGGGTGAAACCGACCCGGAGAGTTTTGCCCTGAAGCGCTGGGGCAGCCATTCCGGGGTTGCGGAAGTTGTCCGAAAGGCCGCGGTGGCCGGGCTGGATTCTGCCGACCGGCTCGCCGACAGCGCGGCGAGCGATGAAGGGTTTATTGGCCTGGCGATCGAGCAAAGCTTGCTTGGGCGTCTCGCGGGCCTGCGGCGAACCGATTTTGTGACGCCTGTGCTGCGCCAGGGGGCCGGAGCAACGGCCGTTTGGGTTGCGCAAAGCCGGGCCATTGGCATTTCCAAGTTGGATCTGGTGCGAACCAGCCTCTCACGGCTGATGGTCGGCGCGCTCACCGTGGTGACCAAGCAGGCGCTGCGCGCGCCTGGCGCCTTTAACGAGCAGATGTTGGAGCGAGACTTGTTGCGGGCTGCGAGTCGCGCCATCGATCTGGCCTTCCTCGACGCGAGTAATGCCGGTATCGCCGGCCAGATGCCGGCATCCGTGACGAGCGGCGCCACGAGCATCGCATCCAGCGGCACGCTTGAGACTGATATCGCGCAGATGATCGAGGCCTTTGAAGGCGATTTGTCTGCCGCCGCATTCGTGTGCGATCCGACCCTGGCAACGGAAATCGGGTTGTTGGACGCGAAATTTGCAGCGTGTGGCGCCCGCGGTGGGGAGCTGGGCGGCATTCCGCTCTTCACGTCGATGGTCTCTCCGCGCACGACGAGCGGCGGGCAACTGACGCTGATCGATCCCGGCGCGATCCTGTATGCGGCTGATGCTATCGAGGTCAGCGAATCGAGCGAGGCGACGATTGAAATGAGCGACACGCCGAGCGGTAACGCTGCGACGCCTGTGGCTGCCACCACGACGCCGATCAGCTTGTATCAGGCGGAACTGACGGCACTGAAGCTCGCCGCGTACGTCAATTGGGAGCTGCAGGATTCCAATCGCGTGGTCATGCTCACGGGCGCCAGCTACAGGGCGGACGCGTCATGAGCACCATGAGCCGCGACGAGTTGCGGAATCTGATGCGGGAGGTGGGCATCAGAGACCAAGTGGCGCCGGATGTGTTGCTGATGGCACTCGCCATGCACGTTGTGCGTCTGCAGCAGCGTGTCAGCGCGCTTGAGGCAAGCAATCCGGCGCGCCAATCCTTCGTGCAGCGTCTGCATACCAAAGTTGCGCGAGCGTTGGCGCCATGAACATCGAGGACGTTCGATCACAGCCTTTGACTGCCGACGAGAACCGTATCGTCAGGGATTCGGTCAAGGAGCTGTTTGCGCAGTCGAAGGAATTTTCAAAACAGCCGCTGATGTTTGTCTTGTACCACATGCAGCGTGCCGCGGTGGTGCGCCGTCGCGAGATCGCGCATCTGGAGCAACGCATTCAGCAGCTTGAACAACAGAGGAAGTTCGAATGAGCGCGCAGATACTGTTCAACCCTGACCAGTTCAAGCAGGAGGCGAACGAGGAGTTTCGTCGGCGCCTGGCCGCGGGACGCACGCTGAAGATCGCGGACATGCGCGGGGGAGAGAGGTTTGATTTATCCGGCGCCCCGTTCTTACGGCTTGTCCTGGTATTCGAGGACGGCGACACCTTCACCCTCGAAACGCAGGATTATGTGATGGAGGTTGACGATCAGCCCGCCGCATTTGGCAGCACGAGGAAGCATTGATGAATCACGCCTATAGCGTCCTGACGCTCAAGAGCCTTGACGAGGAGGCGCGCACGATCGAGGGCATTGCCACGACGCCGAGCGCGGATCGCGTTGGCGATGTCGTGGAGCCACGCGGCGCGCAGTACCAGCTACCCATGCCGTTGCTCTCCCAACACGATCCTGAGCGGCCGATTGGCCAGGTGACGCGCGCGAGTGTCACGGGCAGCGGCATCACGATTACCGCAAAACTTGCCCGGCCGTATGACGGTGCACCGGCATCGTGGGCGGCACGGTTGGACTCCGCATGGGCGGACATCAAGAGCGGCCTGGTGCGCGGCCTATCCATCGGGTTTCGCCCGATTGACTACGAGGTGCTGCCTGATGGCAGCGGGCTGCGGTTCGTGAAATGGGCTTGGCTTGAGCTGTCGGCAGTCACCCTGCCATGCAACGCAGACGCCAACATCACGGCCGTGAAGGCTGCCTATGCCCGGCACCCCATGCCGTCGCGGGATGTCGCTCGCCGCCATCCGGCTGTCGCAGCGGGCGTGAAGCTGTTGAGCCATGCGGAGGCGCTGGCGCGCACGCATGGCGTGAAGCTTATCAACACAAGAGGCTAACCATGGCAAGCGCAGGAACAGTCCAGATCGACTTCGCGGCGGAAACAGCCAAGTTCCGCGCGGAGATGAAGAAGGTCCGTGATGAGCTGGCGCAGATCCGCGCGAGCTCCAAGAGCGCTGCCGATCAGTTCGAATCGTTCGGCAACCTCATCAAGGGGTTTGCCGTTGGTGCGACGATTGCGGCCGGATTTCGCGAGATCGTGCAAGCCACGTCCGAGGCCGAAGAGGCGCAGGCCAAGCTGACCAATGCCCTGCAGAATGCCGGCGGCGCATTCCCTTCTCTGTTGGGCGACTTCCAGGAATACGCCACCAAGCTTGCTTCGACCACGACACTCAGCGATGAGGCAGTCCAGGGAGTCGAAGCGATCCTGCTGTCCTTCAAGGGGCTCTCTGGCCAGACGGTAAAGGACGCGACCCAGGCGGTTGCCGATCTGTCGGCGCGCATGGGAGTTGACCTTGAGAGTGCCGCCAAGCTGGTGGGCAATGCGCTTCAGGACCCTGCCAATGCGCTGGACAAGCTCAAGAAGTCCGGGGTGGCCTTCACGGCCGCGCAGAAGGAAGCTATCACGTCGATGGTCGATGCCGGCCAGGTCGGCAAGGCCCAGGCGGTGATTCTTGAGGAGATCGAGCGCCGCTATATGGGTGCCGCTGAGGCCGCGCGCAATACGCTGGGCGGCGCACTCAAGGCATTGAAGAATCAGTGGGGCGAGCTGCTGGAGCTTAATGACGGCTCCGAACTGCTGACGACGCAGATTAATGATCTGAACAAAGCGATCTCAGATCCGCAATTCAAGGCGTCGATCACGGCGCTATTTGGGGAGCTTGCTTCATGGGGCGCTGCCGGTGCGAAGGCGCTGGGCGATGTCATCGACGAGGCGCAGCGCCTCAATCTGGTTGGTTCGCCGCTGATCACCAAGTACCAGCACCAGCTCGAGGATCTTCAGAACACTCGCGACAGCATCCCGGTCTACTTGAATTTCGGATACCTGGATGGCTCTGGCGTCGTGATGGGGCCCTCGGCTATCGACGCAAAGATTGCTGAGCTGAAGGCAAAGATCGCCTCCTTGTCATCGACCGAGTCATCGGGCCCATCGCATCGCTATAACGCGTCGTCTCCTGTGGGCGGAAGCCTCACTGGTGGCGGCACCTTCGACTCCGAGGACGACGAGAAGCGCCGGGCCGATGCCCTGAAGAAGCAGCAGGAGCTTGAGGCCAAAGCCTATCAGCTGAGGTTGGATCAGGCGGCCGGGCTGGCGAAGGCCAACGAGGAGTATGCGGCCCAGCAGAATGCACTGATGCAGGCCCAGTACAACCTGTTCTCGACCATGACCGCGCAGGAGGTGACGGACTGGAAGGCGGCGAATGCGGCGAAACTGGCGGATGACCAAGCCTACGCTGCTTCCAAAGACCCCTCCCTGGCGAAAGCGCTCGGTGTCACGCAGGACTATCTAACTCAAGAGAATCTAGCGCGTGTGGTCTCGCACGAATTCGACGCACAGCAAGATCAAGTCTTCGCGGACATCCGCACTGCGGCGCTCGCGCAGGGCAATGAGATCGCCAAAGGTTTCTTGGAGCAGGACCTTGAGAACCAGCAAGACAGCAGGAACAAGATTTCAGAAATGGAGGCGAACCTTCAGACGAACCTGCTGAACCTCAAGAAGAACACGACGGATGCTGCGATCAACCTGCTAACCGTCTTCGGCAAGAAGAACAAGGCTTTTGCCATCGCTGCGCAGGCGCTGGAGACCGCAAAATCGGTAGCGTCGATCATCGTGTCAACGAATGCCGCCGCTGCCGCCGCGCTGGTGCCTCCGCCGATGGGCCTGGGCCCGGTCGCTGGCGCAGCCCTTGCCGCCTCAACGAAAGCTTGGGGCTACTCTCTGGCCGCCCTCACGGCGGGCGTCGGCATCGGCAACATTGCCGCAGACGCATCATCTTCCAGCACCGGCTCTTCCACCTCGGCCAGCTCCAGCACCAGCGCCACGACAGTATCCGATGATTCGGACGAGGCGGCCGGGGCGAGCTCCAAGAGCGTCATGACCATCAATATCAATGGCGACATTCTGAGTAGCCAGCAAAGTGCCGATTGGTTTATCGATCAGCTCAAAAGCGCGGTGAATGATCGTGACGTGGTGGTTATCAGCAGCAACAGCCGCCAAGCGCAGGAGTTGACCACATGACGAACAATCCGACGATGAACGATTGGCGTCGCCGCCAGCAGGCCAAGCGTGCCAAGCGCTGGGATGCCACGATGCATGAGTTCATGGAGTTGGCATTTCGCGAGGTAGGTGAAGCTGGCGGCCTGAATCTGGAGCAGGCGCAGACCCTCGTGCGCCAAGCTCTCTCCGGTGAGAGAGCGCTGCGAATTCAGTTTGAGACGGGTACGCAGCGCTTAAGGGTGTTGCGGCGCTCGGTGGACGGTGCAGCCTGGGAGGGTCTGCTTGACGTGACAGTGAAGTCCGTCCGGCCTGCAAGCATGTGAGAGGGCCCGGCCGCAGGCGCCGGGCCCTGGGGCTCAGATGCCGCCAAACTCTTGAACGTCGTCGTCCAGGCTTTCCAGTTCCTCGCAAAGTAGCATGGCGATGTTGTAGATATGCTGGTTTTCTTCTGCCGCCAAATCCACGATGGCATCGACTACTTGATATGCGCGCATCAGCCGGCTGTGGAAGCCTTCAAGGGCCTGCTTCACTTCAGCGCTCACGGCGTTCTTCTTCTGCGCCTTGACGCTTGGGAGCTGCGTCACGCGGGATTCGTCGTCAGCGGCGCTCATGACTGCACCTCCGCGCCAGCTTTAAGGGCTTGGTACTGAGCAACCATACGGCGGCGCTCAGCGTCGTCCGTGTGGTTGCAGCCAACCTTTTCGGCTTCGCAGTTGATGCAGTTCTCGGTTTCGGAAGCTTTGTTCCGGATTGCCAGGAGGGCGTGGGCAATGTTGTCCAGGTGCCGGTAGCCGGCTGGCGTTTCCAGGTAAGCCAGCGCGAGATTGGCGATAGATTCAATTTCCGAGAATCCGTCCTGCGACAGGCAATCCATAAACTCAACGGCGTTGCGGAGCTTCTGGACTTCGGGGTTGGTGTGCTGGTGGTCAGCGATAGTCGTCGGCGCGTCCGCTATTGCCCGGCGCAGCGCTGCAGCCTGCTGCGGCGTGAGCTGTGCGAGCAGCTTGTGCGGGATTTGCGAATCAAGGTCGGTCGTTGAAGTCTTCGGCATGGTCGTTTCTCCCGTTGTGGGTGGTGATTTCCAAGAGCCGGACAGCTCACCGGGTAACAAATGGGGTAAGGCCCACCTGTTACTGTCAAATAAGGCTGAAATCACCGGGAAATTCGCGCGATTGCGATTCCCACCCGACGGCCAATCAGCCGCCCAGCTGCTGCACGACGTGCAACGGCGTGCCGGCCAGCATGTGCAGAGTTGCCCACCGCTTCGGTATGTAGTCCTCCCGTGATCTTCATCGAAACCAGCGCGTTCACAAAAGCCGTCAAGGACGATCTGAGCTCCAGCGAAAAGAAGGTGCTCCGCCAGATCATCGAGACTTGGGATTGAAGGATTGGCGGCAGGTATGAACAACAAATTGTTCGCGGAGCTGGTGAACAGCACTCGTGAGATGGGCGAGATCGTGCGTGGCGAGCGCGCGCCCTCGCGCGAATTTCACGTTGATGCGGTGAGCATCAAGAAGTTGCGCGCGGACACCGGGCTGAGTCAGGCGAAGTTCGCGGCGCTGATCGCTGTTGAGGGCCATCCGCAAGGATCCACGCAACGTCCTGAAGGCTCTGGCCGCCAGATAGTTGCGCGCGCGCCAAGTAGCGGGAGCAAGGCCCGACCGCAGGCGCCGGGCCCGGGGCTCAGATGACGGCCAACTCTTGAGCGGTGCGGCCTCACGCGCGCGACGCAGGCTCATGACCGCATCTCCGCGGCAGCGTAACTCGAAGGCGCCGGGCGAGAACATCGCCGCCGTTGATACCGTCCTATGGAAGTCTTCGGCATGGTCGTTTCTCCCGTTGTAAGTGATAATTTCCAGGAGCTGAATGGCCAACCGGGCAACAAATGGGATAATGCTCACCGGTTACCATCAAAAAAGACTGAAATCATTGGGAAATTCGCGCGACTGCGATTTCCACCCGACCAGGTATTCCGATGCGCTTTGAAAGATTGGACCTGAATCTGCTGGTGGCACTGGATGTGCTGCTCGCCGAACAGAATGTTTCGGTGGCGGCCGAGCGGCTCAATCTCAGCCAATCCGCCACCAGTGGGGCGCTGGCGCGTCTGCGCCAGTACTTCGGCGACGAGCTGCTGATCAACGTCAACGGTCGGCAGATGCAGCTGACCCCGCGCGGTCGGCAGCTGCGCACGCCGGTGCGCAATGTACTGCTGCAGATTCGCGCCACCGTCACCGACCAGGCCGAGTTCAACCCTGCGCTCTCCAAGCGGCGTTTCACCGTCCTGGCGTCGGACTATGCCATCCGTGTCGTATTGTGCGAGGCGATGCGCCGCGCCGCGGCCCAGGCGCCGGATGTGCGCTTCGATATCCAGCCGCTGGGAGGCGAGCCGGCCGAGCGACTGAACCGCGCCGAAGTGGACTTCGTGATCCTGCCGCAGCAGTTCGTATCCGGCATCCACCCACAGCGCCTGCTGTTCGAGGACGAGTATGTGGTCGTGGCCTGCGCAGACAATCCGCAGATCGGCACACAGCTCAGCCTGGAGCAGTACTTCGGCATGGGGCACATCGCGGCGCGCATGTGGGGAGTGCCCGCGGCAGAGCCCACGATGGAAGACTGGTTCATGAGCGTAGCGCCGCAGCAGCGGCGCATCGAGGTGCTGGCTCCCAGCTATTCCGATGTGCCGCAGATGCTGCTGGGCACCCGGCGCATTGCCACGCTGCACCGGCGGCTGGCCGAGATGTTCGCGACCCGGTTGCCGCTGAAACTGGTGCCGGTGCCGCTGGACATTCCTCGTGTCCGGGAGACGCTACAGTGGAATCGGCTGCAGCAGGACGATCCGGGCGTGCTGTGGCTGGCGGGGTTGCTGACGCAGGTCTGCACGGAGTGAATCTCCTGGTCAGATAGCAGCTATCCATCAAATAAATAGCTGAAATAACAAGAAAATCTTGCCAGGAAGTTGCGCTTGACGTGACAATCCCGCCGGGTCGCTAACCAAAATGTGCGTTAGGGAATGGTGGCGGCAGCGCCGGTAGGTCGGCGCTGACCGATTGCGACTTTTCAGCAACAGAAACAAGCTTGGGGGATTATCCATGTCTGCAGGACGACGTTCTTCGTCGGTTGGCGCGCTGTCCGTGGCGTTGGCCGTTGCCTCGATTCTTTCCGTCAGCGCGCGCGCCCAGGAGGCGGATGCCGATGACCAGGGTCTCGAAGAGGTGGTGATCACGGCGCAGAAGCGCACCGAGAAGCTGGAAGACGTGCCGGTCGCGGCCGCGGTGCTGTCCTCGGACGCGCTGGCCAGCTCCAACGTCAGCGATGTCGCGGACGTGAACAAGCTGGTGCCTTCGGTGAACCTGAATGGCACGATCAATGGTCGCGTACCCATGGGCGTGCGCGGCATTTCCAGCATCTCCAACGAACAGACCGTGGGTATCGCCTCGGGCGTGGCATTGCTGCTCGACGGCGTGCCGGTGCCGTCGGATTCGTTCGCGGCCAACGTGGTCGAAGACGTGCAGAACATCGAAGTCCTCAAGGGCCCGCAGTCCACGCTGGGTGGCCGCAGTGCGGCCGCCGGTGTCATCAACATGGTGACCCGCGGTCCCAGCGACACGCTGCAGGGCTCGCTGGGCACCACGCTTACCAATGACGGCGAGTATCGCGTCAACGGCTTCGTCTCCGGGCCGCTGACCGACTCCCTGACGGGGAGCCTGGCTCTGAACAAGTCCAAACGCGACTACGATGTCACCAACATCCAGACCAGCGAGAAGACCGATCAGTCGTCGGAGAGCGCACGCGCCAAGCTGAAGTGGCAGGCCACGGACAATCTGAGCATCGGCCTGATGGCCAACTACAACAAGGTGGTGTCGAAGGGTTTCAACTTCGTCTACACCTACTTGACGTCGGATGCGACGCTGTTGAATGCGCCGCCGCTGACGCAGGATGTGGTGCTGGCGGGCATCACGCCCAGCGACCACAACCTGTCGTACAGCAGCCCGGTGACCGATGCCGGCCACTACCATATCGACCACAACTACTCGGTCAATGTGGACTACGATCTCGGCGGCGGTTACACGCTGAGTTCCACGACGGCCTATCTGCGTGAGCGTCAACAGCAGGTGCAGGACCTGTTTGCCACCTCGATCTACTTCTTCGACTACCTCACCGGTGGCAATGCGACCTTCAATGACACGCAGACCCAGACCGCGCTGATCACGCAGACCAGCGAGGAGCTGAAACTGGTCTCGCCGCTGGAACAGAAGGTCAGTTACGTGGCGGGTCTGTTCTATTCGACCACCAAGGTGGATTCGACGCTGGTGCGTCCTTTCGTCGGAGCACCGGTTGATACGCATGTGACGCCAACGACTGCAACCTACGATCTGTACGGGCGCGCCACCTGGAATCTGACCGACGCCAACGCGTTGGTCGTGGGTCTGCGTTTCAACCACGACGTGCTGAAATACGCCGACGATCAGACGGTGTACACGACTGATGCGTCCTACGGTCCGTATTATTCCGAGGACAGCGCATCGTCCAATGCCGTGGTGGGCGATCTGAGCTTCCAGCACAAGTACAGCGATTCGCAGATGGCCTATGCCACGTACGCGCGTGGCTATTCGCCGGCGGCCTATAATACGTCGGCGGTGCTGAAGAGCGCGGATGCCAAGCTGCCGCTGGTCGGTCAGGAGCACATCAATCATTTTGAGGTGGGCTCCAAGGGCACGTACCTGAACAACCGGCTGTCGCTCAACGCCGATGTGTTCTACACCGTGTACCGCGATTTCCAGATTCAGTCCTGCGTTCTGGAAGCCGGCTCCATCAGCTGCGAGCTGGACCTGGATAATGCGGGCCAGGCGTCCACGCGCGGCGTCGAAGCCGATCTGAGCTGGGCAGCGACGCGCGATCTGCGCCTGGGCGTGAATGCCGCCTACATCGATGCCAAGTTCGACGACTACAAGGATGGCCCCTGCTCGCCGGATTATTCTTCGACCTGCTCGCAGGATCTCTCCGGCAAGACCATGCCCAATTCGCCGAAGTTCAAGTACGTGCTGAGTGCGGAACAGCGCGTGCCGCTCGATGCCATTCCGGTGGCGCTGGTGTTCGGCGGCAATTATTCGTACCGCAGCTCGGCGCAGATGCTGACCGACCAGAACGCTCACACCATCCAGCCGGGCTTCGGCATCCTGAACCTCAGTGCCGGGGTGGAGAGCAATTCAGGCAAGTGGTCGGCGACGGCGTTCGTCAATAATGTCACCGACAAGCTGTACTACGTCGATATCGAGGACTTCTGGAGCAGCCCCTGGACGGGTGACGGCACCAGCGGTCCGAAGAACGCCGTCATCAGTCAGCCGGCGCGTGATGCGAAGCGCTATGCGGGCATCCGCTTCAACGTGAATCTCTGACCCACGTCGCGCGTCAACGTTACGACAAGGGTCACCTGCGGGTGGCCCTTGTCGTTTTGGGGTAATCGGCGCTGCAAATGACTGCCATCGTATGCGTCGATGGCCACGAAGCTTGCAAAAATAAGACTTGCCGCGGTGGGGCTAATAGGCGAAGAATCAACAGGTTCGCAGGTCATAAACGACAAACGGGGGCCGCGAACAGCATTTGTCGGGAAGGTCCCCGTCGCTGCGGCATCGTGGCAACAATGCTTTAGGGGGTCATCATGGACTTGGTGAAGAACTCTTCGTCGAAGGGCGCCATCACGGTTGCCCTGGTTGTGTCCTCGCTATTGGCGGCTTCAGTCCAGGCGCAGACGGCAGGAGCCACTGACGATCAGGGTCTGGAAGAGATCGTCATCACGGCGCAGAAGCGCACCGAGAAGCTGCAGGACGTGCCGGTGTCGGCATCGGTTGTCAGTGCAGACACGCTGGCGAATTCCAACATCAGCGATGTCTCGGATCTCAACAAGCTGGTGCCCTCCGTCAATCTCAACGGCACCATCAACGGTCGCGTGCCGATGGGCATGCGTGGCATTTCCAGCGTGTCGAACGAACAGGCGGTCGGAGTGCCTTCCGGCGTCGCCATCATGGTCGACGGCGTGCCGATTCCATCTGATTCCTTCAATGGCAATGCCATCGAGGATGTGCAGACGGTGGAAGTGCTCAAGGGGCCGCAGGCCACTCTGGGTGGGCGCACGGCTGCGGCAGGTGTCATCAACTATCGCACCTATGATCCGACGGATCACCTCGTGGCCGGCTTCTCGGCGACCGGAACCACCGACAAGGAGTACCGCGGCAGCGGTCATGTGTCCGGGCCGATTGGCGAGAATCTGGAGTACAGCCTGTCGGCCTACGACTCGCAGCGCTACTTTCCGGTCACCAATACCTTCTACGACACGGATACCAACCAGAAGAACTATGGCCTGCGCGCCAAGCTGCTGTGGAAGATCAGCGATGCCGTGGATGCGAAGCTGACCTACCACTACGGCACATCCAAGGTGCAGGGGTTCAACTTTGTCTACACGTACCTGTCGCCGGGTTCGACCCTGTTCTTTGACGGTTCGCCGATCACTCACGCGGTCGTCTTCCCGGATATCACGCCGAGCTGGACCAATCTGAAGTACGACAGCCCGGTGAATACCGCGGGGCATCGCAATGACGACAATGACGGGCAGCTCGATCTGAACTTCGATCTGGGTGGCGGTTATGTCCTTTCGTCGACCACCGCCTACCAGCATGAGAATCAGCGCCAGATCCAGGATCTGTTTGCCACGGCAGTGTATGGTTTTGATTCCATGCTGAGCATCTTCGGAGGCGGCGGAGTTGTCACCAGTGATCCCACCGCTTTCGACGATACCCAGCACCAGTCCGAGGTGATCAAGCAGACCAGCGAGGAGCTGAAGCTGGTATCTCCTGTCGATCAGCCGGTTAGTTTCGTAGCGGGCCTGTTCTATTCCGATACCAAGATCACGATGACGTATTTCCGCGGCTTGCCGCCGGCGGCATTGAATGTGGTGGTCAGCCCGGATACCGCGACTTATGACGTCTATGGTCGCGCTACCTGGAAGCTTTCGCCGCAGTCTTCGTTGATTACAGGTCTGCGCTACAACTACGACGTGCTGAAGATGGATTACAACCAGGTGATCTACAACGGCGAGGGGCCGTGGACCAGCAACGGCAACAAGAACAACTCGTCGGCCGTCGTGGGAGATGTCAGCTACCAGCACAAGTTCAGCGATGACGTGATGGGTTATGCGACCTACGCCAGAGGTTACTCGCCGAAGGTCTACAACACGGCGATGACCTTGACGGAAGATGGTCCGGTGGACCCCATTGGACAGGAGCACATCAATCACTTCGAGTTCGGACTCAAGGGCAGCTATCTGGACCGGCGATTGATCGCGAACGTGTCGGCGTTCGATACCATCTACAACAACTTCCAAATCCAGCAGTACATCGTCGTTCCCGGCCAGATCACGTCCAGTCTGGATCTGCTGCCGGCCGGCAAGGCGGAGACCCGCGGCCTGGAGTTCGACGCCACCTGGCTCGCGACGGACAACACAACGGTGGCTTTGAATGCGGCTTACATCGATGCGGTATTCCGCGAGTACAAGAACGCCACTTGCCAGCCGTTCGCGCAGGCCGGCGTCGTTCCGTCGAATTGCAGTTCGAATGACGGCGGTGTGTCGTATGTGCAGGATCTGTCCGGCACTGCGATGCCCAACTCGCCGAAGTGGAAGCTGTATGGTGACGTTCAGCAGCTGGTGCCGGTGGGTTCGGCGGGATACCACCTGGTGCTGGATGGCAACTATGCCTACCGTACCAAAGCGCAGATGCTGCCGGACAACAATCCGAACTCCATCCAAGGCGCTTTCGGCATCCTGAACCTGTCGGTGGGGTTGCGCAGTGCCGACGAGAAGTGGACGCTGACGGCCTTCTGCGACAACGTGACCAACAAGGTCTATTACGTGGACGTCGAGGACTTCTGGAGTGCTCCGTGGAGCAGTACCAGCACGGTCATCGCCCAGCCGGCCCGTGACGCCCAACGTTATGGCGGGGTGCGGTTCGACTGGAAACTCTGATTCCGGGCCGGTAACTGGCGGGCAGATGATGACTAAAGGGGACGGCGGCCACAGGGCCGCCGTCTTCGTTTGGGGCGGTGGCCGCAGCGTCATCCCAGTCTGCCGGCTTGATGTGATAAATTTGGCGGCTCCGGAAGCGCGCCGCCCGACCTTGGCCGCTGGGCGCCCGGAAGTTGTAACTTTTTGTTAAATAAACGTATTTAGAAACGTAATTGGCCCAATCGGGCCGTTCGATCACGTAGAGCCATACCGCTCGAGGAGTGCGTTGCCATGATCCGCTATCTGAAGACTGGGCAGTTGCCGGAAGAGAAGGCCGAGAAGCAGGCGGCTGTGAGGAAGACGGTGGAGGAGATACTGGAGGCGATTTCGGCGCGCGGGGAAGCGGCGGTGCGCGAGTACTCGCAGAAGTTCGACAAGTGGGCGCCGGCGAACTTTCGCATGTCGGATGCGGAGATCGAGGCATGCATCAAGAGCGTGCCGGCCTCTGCGAAGGCGGATATCGAGTTTGCGCAGAAGCAGATCCGCAACTTTGCACTGGCGCAGCGCGCCTCGATGAAGGACATCGAGGTGGAGACGATGCCGGGAGTGATCCTGGGCCACAAGAACCTGCCGGTGAACTCGGTGGGCTGTTATGTGCCGGGCGGTCGCTACCCGCTGATCGCCAGCGCGCACATGAGCGTGGTGACGGCCAAGGCGGCGGGCGTGAAGCGCGTGATCGCCACGGCCCCGCCGTTCAATGGTGCGCCGCACCCCGCGATCGTGGCCGCAATGGCCATGGGCGGAGCGGATGAGATCTACACCTTCGGTGGCGTGCAGGCTGTCGCCGCAATGGCGCTGGGCACCGAGAACATCCCCAGTGTCGACATGGTGGTGGGCCCGGGCAACGCCTTTGTGGCCGAGGCCAAGCGCCAGCTGTTCGGCAAGATCGGCATCGACCTGCTGGCAGGTCCCACCGAGACGCTGATCATCGGTGATGAGGAGACCTGCGACGCGGAGATGGCGGCGGCGGACCTGCTGGGTCAGGCCGAGCACGGGCCGGGCAGCCCGGCGGTGTTCCTGACCACGAGCAAGAAGGTGGCCGAGGAGCTGCCGGCGGCGATCGAGAAGCAGCTCGGCTGGCTGCCGACGGCCGATGTGGCGCGGGTGGCCTGGGAGAACTGCGGGGAGATCATCCTGTGCGACACGGTCGACGAGATGGTGGCCAAGGCGGATGAGATTGCCTCGGAGCACGTGCAGGTGATCACGAAGGATCCGGACTACTTCCTGAAGAACATGACCAACTACGGTGCGCTGTTCCTGGGGCCTCGCACGAACGTGTCCTACGGCGACAAGGTGATTGGCACCAACCACACGCTGCCGACGATGAAGGCGGCGCGTTACACGGGTGGTCTGTGGGTGGGCAAGTTCATCAAGACCTGCACGTACCAGCGCGTGACGACGGATGAAGCCAGTGCGCTGATCGGCGAGTACTGCTCGCGGCTGTGTGCGCTGGAGGGCTTTGCCGGCCACAAGGAGCAGGCGGATCTGCGCGTGCGTCGCTACGGCAAGAAGAAGGTCGCCTGATGCTCTCCGAACGCCTGAAGGGCAAGGTGGCGGTGGTCACCGGTTCGGGCAACGGCATCGGCAAAGGTGTCGCACTCATGCTGGCGCGTCATGGCGCGCAGGTCATGGGCTGCGACATCGATGCGGCTGCGGCACAGGCGACTGTCGACGAGGCCCGCAAGGAGGGCCTCGCCGTCGACAGCGTGCACCCCTGCAACCTGATCAAGCCGGATGACGTCCAGAAGCTGATGGACACGGCGGCGCAGAAGTACGGCGGCATCGATGCGCTGGTCAACGCGGGCGCCTGGGGCGCCTTCGCAATGATCGACCAGATGACGCACACCGAGTGGAAGCGCACGCTGGAAGGCGAGCTGGATGTGGTGTTCAACGGCGTGAAGGCCGTCTGGGATCACCTCAAGAAGCGCGGCGGCGGATCGATCGTGAACTTCGCCTCAGCCAATGCCTACCAGGCCCTGCAGGGCAGCGGTGCGCTGGCGCACTGCGCCGGCAAGGGCGGCGTGCTGGCCATGACCCGCCAGATCGCGATGGAGGGCGGACCGCATAACATCCGCGCCAACAGCATCTCGCCGGGCATGATCGTCACGGCGGCGACTAGGCCGGTGTTGGAAATCCCGGGTTTCATCGACAACGTGCTGGCCAAGAAGATGATCAAGCGCGTGGGTCAGCCCGAGGACATCGCCTGGTTCGTGACCTTCCTGATCTCCAACGAGGCCACCTGGCTGACCGGTGCCGATTATCACATCGATGGCGGCGCCACGGCCTGGTAGGACTTCGAACTCCAATCCTCAACAAGAACTTCGAAAGCGGAGCAGAAGCGGATGAGCAAAGCGATTCGTTTGCATGAGCACGGCGGTGCCGACAAGCTCGTGTGGGAAGACGTCGAAGTCCCGGCGCCTGGTCCGGAAGAGGCGCTGGTGCGCCATACGGCCATCGGCCTGAACTTCTCGGATGTGTATCTGCGCACGGGCCTGTATCCGCGCCCGCTGCCCAGCGGCGTGGGCACGGAAGCAGCTGGCGTCGTGGAAGCTGTCGGCAAGAAGGTCAAGGGACTGAAGAAGGGCGATCGGGTCGTCTACATGTTCCCGGTGCCGGGCGCCTACGCCGAGCAGCGTGTGCTGCCGTCCGGTGCGCTGGTGAAGATCCCGGCCGGTGTGAAGGACGATGCCGCGGCGGCGCTGCTGCTGAAGGGCCTGACCACCTGGTATCTGCTGCGCGAGACCTACAAGGTCAAGAAGGGTGACACCATCCTGATCCTGGCGGCTGCCGGTGGCGTGGGCCTGATCATGAGCCAGTGGGCGCGTGCGCTGGGCGCCAAGGTCATCGGCCAGGTGAGCAGCGAGGCCAAGGCCAGGCTTGCCAAGAAGGCGGGCTGCCACCAGGTGCTGGTGGGGCTCGACAACCTCGGCGAGCGCGTCAAGAAGCTCAACAAGGGCAAGGGCGTGGATGTGGTGTACGACGGCGTGGGCAAGGATTCCTTCCTCGCCTCGCTGGACAGCCTGCGTCCGCGTGGCCTGATGGTGAGCTTCGGCAATGCCTCCGGTCCGGTGGGCGCGATCACGCCGCTGGAGCTGGCCAAGCGCGGCTCGCTGTACCTGACACGCGCGGGCGGCGGCGACTACCTCGCCGATCCGGCCGCACGCAAGAAGGGCGTGGCCGAGCTGTTCAATCTCATCAAGAAGAAGAAGATCAAGGCGCACATCGGCCAGCGTTATGCGTTGGCGGATGCCGCCAAGGCCCAGAGCGATCTGGAAGCGCGTGCCACCGTGGGTTCCACCATCCTGGTGCCCTGATACGACGCCACGACGGGCCGCTGTGCGCGCCCGCCGGGCGGCTCAGGTGACGTGAGGGGCAGCGGGAGCGCCGCCCCTTTTTGGCGCATCCACACCATTACACCGCCTTGGCGCGGTTCGATCTGTGCCTGGAACAGCTGCAATGCGAGGTTGCCCACCGCGCCAGCCAGCGCCAGCCGGAACAACCTTGGCCGATGGCCTGCGCGCAGGAACGCATGCGTCGCGACGAGTTCCACTCAACAGCCGTTGCTCGTCAAGGCCGTCGCGCAACTGTTCCTCCAGCGCGTTGAAAAGGGCCTCGCGGGTCTTGCGTTGCCTCGCGTCCACTCCTTGCGCTCCGGTGTCGATGTGTCGGAGGATTTATAGAACATGTGTGGCATAAAAGGTCGCTGTCCTGCGCGGCCGTTGAGGAAAAAGCCATGACCGACCAATCCCACGGTATCGCCCGCCTTGCCGCACGGGACAGCGACTACCAGGCCCTCGGGTTGGATCGCGACACGATCGCCCCCTGGGAAGACGGGCAGCGCATTGGCGTCGAACCCGGCGCGTGGGAGTGGTGGTATTTTGATTCGCAGCTCGATGACGGCGCGACGCTGGTGGTGGGCTTCTACACCAAGCCGCCGGATCGTCCGCAAGCGCCGCTGACCCCGGTGCTCACCCTCAACCTGACCCTGCCGGACGGACGCATCTTCGACAGGAAGCGTATCGTCGCGGCCGAGGCCTTCAGCGCATTGAAAGACGGCTGCGCCGTCAGGATGGCGGAGAACGTCTTCCGCGGCGACCTGCGCCGCTACCGCATCGAGGCCACGATCGACGACGTCTCGATCCAGCTCGATCTGGAAAGCGAGATTCCGTCCTGGCGCCCGCGCACCGGCCATCGGTTCTTCGAGAAGAACGGACAACGGCGCTTCTTCGCGTGGTTTCCTTCGGTGCCGCAGGGCCGGGTCAAGGTGGCTTACCGGATCGGTGCGCAGCAGGTCGAGACGACCGGCACCGGCTACCACGACCACAACTGGGGCGACGCCGCGATGGCGGCGCTGATCCACGACTGGTACTGGGCGCGAGCCCAGGTCGGACCGTTCACCGTGATCGCCGCCTACATCACCGCGGAAGAGATGTACTTCGGGCACGCGCGGCCACCGGCCGCTTGAGCCGCGCAGCTCCGCCTGTCCGGACCGCGAAAACCGGCCGATAAGGCGCTACTATTTCCCAAGGCCGTCCTTCGCGGGGCGCAGGAGGTTGCAATTGGAAGGGAAGCCGATGATCGCAGCCCTTGGGCTGTCGCTGGTTGCAGTCTGCGGAATGACGCAGGAACAGCCGCGCGGGAATGGCCAGAGACTGGGGAACGTCCAGTTCTCCACCTCCTGCAATGAATCGGCGCAAGGCGACTTCAATTTTGCCGTGGCACAGCTGCATTCCTTCCAGTTCAGCAGCGCCATCGAAAGCTTCGATGCGGTGCTGCAAGAAGATCCGGCATGTGCGATCGCGTACTGGGGAATCGCGCTCAGCGATTGGGGCAACCCGTTCGCTCCGGGAAAAAAAGACCTGGCCCAGCTGCAACTGGGGTGGCAGAACGCCGCACGTGGCAATGCACTCGGCGCCAAAACACAGCGCGAAAGTGACTATCTTGCGGCTGTCGGCAAGCTCTACGGCAACTACGACAGTGCGCCACAGCAGGCGCGACTGCTCGCCTATCGCGATGCCATGGGTGGAATTGCCGGGAAATATCCAGAAGATCGCGAAGCGCAGATCTTCTATGCATTGGCGATCGCTGTGACGGCGGATCCCGGGGACTCGACCTACAAGGATCGCTTCAAGGCCGGGGCGATTCTCCAGAGGATATTCGCGGAGCAGCCAACGCACCCGGGTCTGGCCCACTACATCATCCACACCTACGACGTGCCGGGGCTGTGCTCGCAGGCACTGGTTGCGGCGCGCAGTTATGCGCAGATTGCTCCTGACGCGCCTCATGCGCTGCACATGCCGTCGCATACTTTTACCCGTCTGGGGTACTGGCAGGAATCCATCGACAGCAATGCCGCAGCCGCTGCGGCGGCGCGGCGTCAGGGACAGGTGGCCGAGGAGTTGCATTCCAGCGACTACGAGACTTACGCCTACCTGCAGACGGCGCAGGATCAGGCAGCAGCCAGAATCGTGAATGCCCTGCCGGAGATCGCGTCGCGCTTCGATCCCAAGGCGCTGCTGGCCGGAGCCGGCCCACCCGCGGCGGGCTATTTTGCGCTCGCGGCCATTCCGGCGCGATTCTCTTTGGAGCGTCGGGACTGGCGGCAGGCGGAGCAGCTGACCGTGCGCGAGACGCCGTTTCCCTATGCGGATGCCATGACCTGGTTTGCCCGCGGATTGGGTGCCGCGCAATTGAAGCACGTTGCGGCGGCACAGAATGCGGTGGCGGCGCTCGGGCAGATCCAGCAGCGTCTGGCGAAGGCAGGCGAAAGTTATTGGGCTCAACAGGTGGAGATCCAGGCCACCGCGGTTTCGGCATGGACGGCGCTCGCGGCGGGCAGGAACGAGGAAGCCTTGGGGCGGATGGAACTGGCTGCGAAGATGGAGGATGGGACTGAGAAGAGCGTGGTGACTCCCGGGCCGTTATCGCCGGCGCGGGAGCTGCTTGGAGAGATGCTGTTGAAGATGAAAAGGCCAAGAGATGCGTTGGCGCAATTCGAAGCAACGCTGCAGAAGGAGCCGCGACGCTTCCGGGCGCTCTATGGAGCGGCGCACGCGGCGCAGCTCAGCGGCAGCAGGGATCTGAGCAGGAAGTATTTCGGCGAGTTGCTGGCGGTCTGTGAACACGCCGACAGATCCGCAAGACCTGAAATCAGGGAAGCACGCGAGGTGCTTGCAAAGCAGAGTACCTGAACCGGATTTCTGCAAGCGGGACGTCAGCCAATTGGCTGGTCATGGGTTTGTCCCGCGGCACGCACTTCGTAGCTGCGTGCGCGGCCCTACTTCTTCCGGCTGCTGCGGAACACCAGCGTCAGCAGGAACAGGATGGTGCGGAAGTTCATCAGCTTCAGCGCGGCGCGTGCTTCTTCGGGCCTCAGCTTGGCGGTCAGCGGCATGGTGCCGAAGATCTTGCCCTTGATGAGCAGATTGGAGCCATCGCGCTCGATGGCCGAGACGCTCATCAGTTCCTTGTTGTCATTGCCGAAAAGCTTCATGTCCGTCGGGTTCCTGCTGGGGCTGGAGGCGCGCATGGTTGCATCCCCGGCGCAGCGACGCAATGCCCGGCGTGGCGCACATCCCTGTGCCGCGCGGCGCCGCGACTGGGGCATAATCGGCGGCGGGTCTTCCGTAATTCACCAAGGGTAGGAATTTATGATGAGGATTTATCGCCCGGCTCTGCTGGGATGCATTCTGCTCGCGGCCGCCGGCTGTGCCACCACGGCCAGGCAGGCTGCGGCTCCCGCCGCCAAAAGCCAGGCCGAAGCCAACAAGGCGGTGGTGCTGGCGTTCACCGACACGGTATTCAACAAACACGACGTGGCCGGTGCCTTCAAGCAGTACGTCGGTCCGGCGTACATCCAGCACAACCCGAAAGTGCCCGACGGGGTCGAGGGCGCCATCAAAGGCCTGACCTACGTGACGCACACGCTGTATCCCGACCTGCGCCAGGAAGTGAAGCGCGTGGTGGCCGAGGGCAACCTGGTCGCCATCCATACCCGCCAGATCCGCAATGCCGAGGACGCTGCCAGCGGCCGCGGCAACGCCATCATGGACATCTTCCGGCTCGAGAACGGCAAGATCGTCGAGCACTGGGACGTGGTAGAAGAAGTGCCGGCCACGGCCGCCAACAACAACACCATGTTCTAGCCGCGGCTGCCGGGGAAAAATCGGATGAGAAAATGGCATCGCTGGATCAGCCTGGTGACTTCCGTCGTCATGGGTTTCATCGCCTTCACCGGGCTGCTGCTGCAGCTGGATCTGTGGGTCAGCGGTCATGCACCGCCGGGCTCAGCGCCCGGCAGTGATCGCGCGCCGCTGATCGAGGGCTATCGCGGGCTGCACAATACCTTCCAGGACTGGCATGCCGGGTATTTTCTCGGCACCACCGGGCGGGTGATCAGCGTGCTGATGGCGCTGGGTCTGCTGACACTGAGCATCACCGGCATCGTCATGTACGTGCAGATGTACGGGGCGCGCAAGCGCATCAAGCGCCACGGGCTGTTCTGGAAGTAGTACCCCGAAAATGGCAAGGCCGCCGACACGCGCGTGCCGGCGGCCTTTTTTGTCTGAATCGTTCCAGAAGGGCGATCAGTGCATCGCGGGCGGGCTGCCGGCCGCCGCCGTGACGCCATTGCGGCCCACGACGAACTTGCTGATCAGCGCGATGACCGCGGCCACCAGGCACACCTTGCCCAGCACCCCGAAGGTGGGGATCAGGCCGCCCAGCCGCGCGCTCAGGAAGGTCAGCGTGGCGCCACTGATGAACAGGCCGATGCCGAAGGCGCCCTGCCACAGGCCGTTGCCGCGGCCGCGCACGTTGTAGGCCAGGCCCTGCGTAGCCCATACCAGCAGCGTCGGCAGCACCAGGCCGCAGCCGATCTGCTGCAGGTTGGTGGCATACACGTAGCCCATGATGTGGTCCGGCGTGGCACGCGACATCCAGGTGAAACCGATGCCGATCAGCAGGAAATCGATGAACAGCAGCAGGCTGATGTTCAGGCGGGCCAGGCCCCAGAACAGCACCGTGCCGATGGGCACGCCCAGGCTGGCGATGGTCATGTAGTAGCTGAGCTGCGCCGGGTTGAGCTGCAGCGCCAGGAAGGCATTGGCGTTCTGCGTGATGGTCGAATAGAACATCACCGAGGCCACCACGGTGATGGCGATGATGCCGATCATGCGCGCCCAGGGGATGCTCTGGTAACGCGCTTCGGCGTCGACTTTGGCGATCTCGTCCCTGGAAACGACCTCGTGCGGTGGTTCCCAGCAGAAGATGGCGACGAACACGAACAGGAACAGGCTGTACAGATAGACCAGGAACGGCCCATGCCAGCCCAGCGCGCCGCCCAGGATGCCACCCAGCGGAATGATGACCAGCGCCGACAGCGAGGCCGTTCCTGTCTGGCTGGCCAGCCATCTTTCGCGGACGTGGCCACGGAAGTAGTCGCACAGCATCGTGGTGGTGACCGTCATGATCACCGACTCACACATGCCGACCAGGCAGCGGGTGAAGAGGATGACGTAAATGTCCTCGAGCTTGTAGGGCGCCACGCCGGCGATGGCGTAGACCACCATCGACCACAGCAGGATCTGACGACGACCGAAGCGGTCGGCCAGCCAGCCGGCGATGGGCGAGAAGGCCACGATCCAGAAGCCGGGCATGGTTTGCAGCAAGTTGACCAGATAGTCGCCCGCTGGCGAACCGAAGATGGTCGATGAACCGAAGAAGGTCACCGACTTGAAGTTGGCTTGCATCATCGGCACGGTGACGCTGAACACCGATACTCCGATCACCGCCAGGGTAATCGGTAGCAGCAGGAACAAACCCTGCAGGAAGCCCGGTTGACGGGCGGTAGCCGGAGTGGCAGACACGTTGAGTTTCCCCTCGTTGTATTGAACTTGAGCTGCTCTGATTCACTGCAATGGCGCCGCACATGGGCGGGGCGGCGATCAGGGCAGGGCATATTAGCCACACACCGGCGCCAGTGCCACGGCAGGAGCTGCGGTGGCACTGGCGCCCGGTGTGAAGAATGTTCAGCGTTTCGCTGAACGTTGCTTCGCAGGTTTTCCCCGGGGTACCTTCATGTGCCCGCGTTCGCGGTGCTGAGCTTGCAGCCACCCAGCTGCGCCGCTACCGCGGGTTCCTCGCAGGCGATGGTGCCGACCAGCGTGCCCTGGGCACTTCTGCGCAGCACGTAGCCCTTGCCGTCCTGGCAGGCGAACTCGAAGAAGTCATCGCCCGAGGTTGTCGAAGCCATGTAGCGACGATCGCGCACCTGGCAGCTGCCCTCGGCCTGATGCAGCAGGGCTTCTGCAGGCGCGAACTGCGCCGCGCGATTGGTCAGCTTGCAGGCGGTCGGACCGGAGTCGGGCAGGGTGAAGCATTGCTCGGCTTCCACCGGCTGATCCGGGCGCAGCGGCTGCGAAGCGAACAGCAGATAACCGCTGTTGTCATTGCAGGCGATCTCGATGAGGGTGTTGCGCGTGGTGTGCCCGACGCCGCGTCCTGCACTGATCTGGCACTGCACATTGGCCTTGGCGGCATAGCTGGCCAGCGCCGCGCGCTGGTTGTCAGCGGAGTTGGCAGGTAATGCGCAGCCGGTCGGACTGGCATCGCCCCCGGGCGTGCCCCCGGGCATAGCCGGACCGCCGGCGGGTTTGCCAGACGCGCCGCGGGCGGGGTCTGCGCCAGCGCCGGTGGCTTCCACGGCCTCGATGCACAGGTAGGCGCTGGCCGGCTGGCTGCCGCGCGCGGCTACGACGATGTAGCCCAGACCTTCAGCGCAAGCGACTTCATATTGTTCCGGCGTGCTGGCACCCATGGGCGCGCCGCTCATACCGCCGCCCATGCCGCCACCACCGCCACCGCCGCCACCGCCACCGCCGCCGCCGCCAGGAGGACCACCGCCGCCGCCACCACCACCGGGGGGGGCACCGCCACCGCCGCCACCGCTCCTGCTGCCACCGCCCATGCTGCCAACGTCGCTGCTCAGTCCCGAGCTGAGGCTGCCGGAGCGGCTGCGTTGCGTGATCTTGCGTGCGTCCGTGATGGTGCAGGCGAGTTGCAGCGACTGGACCAGTTCAGGCGCCTTTTTCATGCCCGCCTTGCGGGCCTTGTCGTCGATATCTTCGGCATGCGCCGAGCACAGCAGGGCTGCGCCAAAGGACAGGATCAGACCGCGCTGCAACCAGCAGAGTCGTGTGACATTCATTATTCTTGCCCCCCGAAAGTTATGTCACGCCAGATTCATAAAGGCGTGGGGGCCTTACGAAAGGGTCGGTCGGAAGAAAATCGCCATCCTTGGCGAACTACCCCCTCCCTAGACCTTGAAGAGCGCGAATCCTTCGCAACTCTTTCAGTCGTAAAACGGCTCTATTTGGCGGCCGCTTGATCATTCTTTGCAATACTCTAGTCATGGCTGACGGTTCTTGGCAAGAACTTTTTTGTGGCCGACAACTCGCATCGGCGCCGGCCAGCGCTTTCGTGGTAACTGCGTATGTCCGCTGCTGCCGCAGCCTCCTAGCATGTCGACAGTGCGGGACGGAGTTCAAGCCATGACACAGAAGCGCGTGCTGGTGGTGGGGGGAGGAATTGCGGGATTGTCGGCAGCGATTGCGTTGCGTGCCGGCGGCGCACAGGTGGATGTGCTCGAGTCCAATCCGCGCTGGTCGGTGTATGGCACCGGCATCATCCAGCAGGGCAATGTGGTACGCGCCATGGCCCAGCTTGGCATCGTGCGTGAGTTCCTCGCGGCCGGGCTGTGCTACGACCACGTGCGCCTGTATGCACGCGACGGCCATTTCCTGGCGGAAATTGCCAGTGACCGGCTGGCCGGCACGGATTACCCGGCCATGGTGGGCATCTCGCGGCCGGCGCTGCACAAGGTGCTGGGCGACGCCGCGCAGAAGAGCGGGGCGCGCATTCGCCTCGGCGTCACCGTGGTGCGCATGACGCAGTCGGAAGACGGTGTCGAGGTTCTCAGCACTGACGGACAGAGCGGGCGCTACGACGTGGTCATCGGTGCAGACGGGTTGTTCTCGAAAGTGCGCGCCATGGTGTTCGGTGAACACTATGTGCCCACATTCACCGGTCAGGGCGTATGGCGTTACAACCTGCCGCGCACGCCCGAGTTCGACTGCCTCACGACGATGGTGGGCGAGCACAGCAATGCTGGCATCTGTCCGATTTCCGAAGAGTTGATGTATCTGTTCGTCACTTCGGCCGAGCCGGGCAATCCGCGCATGCCGCAGGCGTCGCTGGCGGCCTTGATGCGCGAGCGTCTGAACGGTTTCGGCGGTTTCATCGGCGAATTGGCGCGGCAGATCACGCGCTCCGAAGGCGTCGTGTACCGGCCGCTGGAGACGGTGCTGGTCACGCCGCCCTGGTATCGCGGTCGCGTGGTGCTGATCGGCGACGCGGCGCATGCCGGCACGCCCCATCTGGGGCAGGGCGCCGGCATGGCCATCGAGGATGCGCTGGTGATCGCCGAGGAAGTGACACGCGAGCAGCCGCTGGCGCGTGCCATGCAGAACTTCATGGAGCGACGCTGGGCACGCGCCAAATTCATCTGGGAAACGTCGGTGCAGATCGGCCGCTGGGAACTGGAGGGTCGCCGCGACATCGACCGTCCGGGGCTGATCCGCCGCATGTTCGAGGTCACCGCGCAGCCGATCTAGTTCACTGTTTCAATATGGCGACACAGCCGGGGCGCCACCCTCGTGCCAGTTGTGATCGGCTACCTTTGCCTTGGCTGGCGCCTTCCGCTAGGCTCCATGTGGTCTTTACGCTACCTGGCGCCAATCAACCGTGAAAGTGACGATTTTTGGTTCGGGCTACGTGGGCCTGGTAACAGGTGCCTGTCTGGCCGAAGCGGGCAATCATGTGGTCTGTGTGGATGTGGATGCGGGCAAGGTTGAGCGACTCAATCGTGGCGAAGTCCCGATTCACGAGCCCGGCCTCGATGTGCTGATCCGGCGCAATCACGAAGCCGGCCGACTCCGCTTCACCACGGATGCCGCGCTCGGCGTCGAGCATGGCCTGTTCCAGCTCATCGCAGTGGGCACTCCGCCTGACGAGGATGGCTCGGCCGACCTGAGCTATGTGCTGGCGGTGGCTCGCACCATCGGCGAGCAGCTCTCGCGCTATGCCATCGTGATCACCAAGTCCACCGTGCCGGTGGGCACTGCCGACAAGGTGCGCACCGAAGTGCAGGGCGCGCTCGACAAACGTCAGGCCGCCATCGATTTCGACGTGGTGTCGAATCCCGAATTCCTGAAGGAAGGCGCGGCGATCAGCGACTTCATGAAGCCGGATCGCGTCGTGGTCGGCACCGACAATCCGCGCACCACCGAGCTGCTGCGTGCGCTGTATGAGCCGTTCACACGCAATCACGACCGGCTCATCGTCATGGATGTCCGTTCGGCCGAACTGACCAAGTACGCCGCCAACGCGATGCTGGCCACCAAGATCAGCTTCATGAACGAGCTGGCCAACATTGCCGAGCGTGTCGGCGCCGACATCGAGAAGGTGCGCGTCGGCATCGGTTCGGATCCGCGCATCGGCTACAGCTTCATCTACCCGGGCACCGGCTACGGTGGCTCGTGCTTTCCCAAGGACGTGAAGGCGCTGGTGCGCTCGGCCACCGATGTCGGGCATCAGCCGTTGATCCTCGAAGCAGTGGAAGCCGTCAACGAGAACCAGAAGGGCGTCCTGGTGCGCAAGCTGCGCGCGCAGTTCGGTGCCGCATTGCGTGGCAAGACCATCGCGCTGTGGGGGCTGGCCTTCAAGCCGAACACCGACGACATGCGCGAAGCGCCCAGCCGCGTCATCATCGATGCGCTGCTGGCCGAGGGTGTGAAGTTGCGAGCCTATGATCCCATCGCCACGGCGGAGGCGGGCCGCATCTATGGCGAGCAGCCGGCGCTGAGCTTCTGCAAGGATGCCTACGAGGCCGCCAGCGGCGCCGATGCGCTGCTGATCGTCACCGAGTGGCGTGAATTCCGCAGTCCGGATTTTGATCGGCTCAAGGCCGCGTTGCAGCAGCCGCTGATCTTCGACGGGCGCAATCTGTACGATCCTGCCCTGCTGGCGCGGCTCGGGTTCCAGTACCGGGCCATCGGACGTGGCCAGGGCAGGCCAACGCATTGAAGTTGGAGGAAGATGCCATGCTGGTGCCGGTGATTCTTTCCGGGGGCGCAGGAACGCGGCTGTGGCCGCTGTCGCGCGAGCTTTACCCCAAGCAACTGCTGCCCCTGGTGGGCAGGCAGACCATGCTGCAGGACACGGTGGCGCGTCTGAATGGTCTGGATGCCGCTGCACCGGTGGTGGTCTGCAACGAGGCGCATCGCTTCCTGGCGGCCGAACAGTTGCGCAGCATCGAGTGCGCCCCGCGCGCCATCGTGCTGGAGCCGGCTGGTCGCAATACGGCGCCGGCCATCGCGCTGGCGGCGCACGCCGCGCTGGCCTCCGACGAGGGTGATGCGCTGCTGCTGGTGCTGCCCGCCGATCACGTGATCCGCGATGAGGAAGCGTTCCGCGCCGCGGTGATTGCGGGTCTGGCGCCGGCGCGCGCCGGGCACCTGGTGACCTTCGGCATCGTGCCCACCGCGCCGGAGACCGGCTATGGCTACATCCGGCGCGGCGCCGCCGAAGGCGCCGGGTTCAAGATCCAGAGTTTCGTGGAGAAGCCGGACCGCTCCACGGCCGAGCAGTTCCTGGCCAGCGGCGACTACTACTGGAACAGCGGCATGTTCCTGTTCCGCGCGCGCCGCTTCCTGGAGGAGCTGGAGAAGTACGCGCCGGATATCGCCTCGGTATGCAGCGCCGCCTTTGCGCGCGCCACGCGCGACATGGATTTCACGCGCATCGATGCCGCCAGCTTTGCCGCCTGCCGCAGCGAGTCGATCGACTACGCGGTGATGGAAAAGACCAGCGACGCGCTGGTGGTGCCGCTGGATGCCGGCTGGAGCGATGTGGGCTCCTGGTCGGCGCTGCATGACGCCAGCGCGCGCGATGCGCATGGCAACGTGCTGCGCGGCGACGTGCTGGTCGAGGACACCAGCAACAGCTACGTCCATTCGGAGAGCCGCCTGGTCGCTACCGTGGGTCTGAAGGACTGCGTGGTGGTCGAAACCAAGGATGCGGTGCTGGTGGCGCCACGTGAGCGGGTGCAGGAGGTCAAGAACCTCGTGGCACGTCTGAAACGCGAGAAGCGCTACGAGCATTCCCTGCACCGTGAGGTGTTCCGCCCCTGGGGCAGCTACGACAGCGTCGACAACGGCAAGCGTCATCAGGTCAAGCGCCTGACGGTGAATCCGGGCGGCGTGCTGTCACTGCAGATGCATCATCATCGCGCCGAACATTGGGTGGTGGTGTCCGGCACGGCACGCATCACGCGCGGCCAGGAAGTGTTCCTGCTCGAGGAAAACCAGTCCACCTACATTCCGATCGGTGTCACGCACCGTGTCGAGAATCCGGGCCGCATCCCGCTGCACATCATCGAGGTGCAATCGGGTTCGTATCTGGGCGAGGACGACATCGTGCGCTTCGAGGACCAGTATGGTCGCCAGGGCACCAACAAGTAAGGGATAAGTGCATGTCGAAACTGACCTGTTTCAAGGCCTATGACGTCCGTGGCCGCCTGCCGACCGAACTGAATGAAGAGATCGCCTACCAGATCGGTCAGGCCTATGCGGCTTTCGTGAAGCCGCAGAAGGTGGCGGTCGGTCGCGACATCCGCCTGTCCAGCAGCCAGCTGTCGCAGGCGCTCATCAAGGGCCTGAACGATTCGGGCGTGAGCGTGGCCGACATCGGCCTGTGCGGCACCGAAGGCGTATACTTCGCCACCTTCGCCGAACGGCTCGATGGCGGCATCATGGTGACTGCCAGCCACAACCCGCCGGATTACAACGGCCTGAAATTCGTGCGCGAGCGCTCGCGACCCATCAGCGCCGACACCGGCCTGAAGGAGATGCAGGCGTTGATCGAGAACGGCCAGCTGCCGGCGGCGGCCGCGCAGCGCGGCAGTGTGCAGTCGCTCGACACCTCGGAGAAGTACCTCGACCATCTGCTCGGCTACGTCAAGGACGCGAAGCTGCGCAAGCTCAAGGTGGTCGTGAATGCCGGCAATGGTGGCGCCGGCCTGGTCGTGGATCAGCTCGAGCCGCATCTGCCGTTCGAGTTCATCAAGATCAATCACGATCCGGATGGCACCTTCCCCAATGGCGTGCCCAATCCGATGCTGGAAGAAAACCGGCAGAGCACCATCGACGCCATCCGCAAGCATGGGGCCGATCTGGGTCTGGCCTGGGATGGCGATTTCGACCGCTGCTTCTTCTTCGATGAGCATGGCGGTTTCATCGAGGGTTACTACCTCGTGGGCCTGCTGGCGGAGTTCTTCCTCAAGCGCTTCCGTGGCGCCCGCATCGTGCATGATCCGCGCCTGACCTGGAACACCATCGATCTGGTGAAGAAGCTGGGCGGCGAGCCGGTGCTATGCAAGTCGGGCCACGCCTTCATCAAGCAGAAGATGCGCGAAGTGGATGGTGTGTACGGCGGCGAGATGAGCGCGCACCATTACTTCCGCGACTTCGCCTACTGCGACAGCGGCATGATCCCCTGGCTGCTGGTGCTGGCCATCATCAGCGAGTCGGGCAAGAGCCTCTCGGAGCTGGTGGGCGAGCGTCAGCGATTGTTTCCGGCCAGCGGTGAGATCAACCGCGAGAACAGCGACACCAGGGGCGTGATCGCGCGCGTGCAGCAGGTCTACCAGAACGATGCGAAGAGCATCGACTTCACCGACGGTTTGTCGATGGAATTCGACAACTGGCGTTTCAATCTGCGCGGTTCGAACACCGAGCCGCTGGTGCGTCTGAATGTCGAATCGCGTGCCGATGAAGCGCTGATGAAGGCCAGGACGGCCGAGCTGCTGGCGCTGATCGACCAGACGTGAGCGGGGCATGAGCGAGCTGGTGGCGCTGCTGGCGCGCCGCTCGGTACCGGCGCGCTATCTGGGTGGCCCGGGGCCGGGCGAGGCGCAGATCGAGGCGGCACTGGCTGCCGCGGGGCGCGCGCCGGATCACGGCCAGCTGTGCCCGTGGCGCTTTCGCCGCGTGCAGGGCGCGGCATTGCCCCGCTTCGCAGAGCTGCTGGTGAGCTGCGCATTGCAGCGGGATCCCCATACACCACCTGAGCAGCTGGAGAAATTCCGGTTGCCGGCCAGCCGTGCGCCGCTGGCGCTGATCGTCAGCGCGCAGTTGCGCGTGCACAAGGTGCCGGAGCTCGAACAGCTGCTGGCCACCGGCGCGGCCGTCATGAACGTGCTCAATGCCTTTCATCTGCAGGGATTTGGCGCGATCTGGCTGACGGGTGCCAACGCCTACGATCCGGGCGTCGCCGCGGCGCTGGGTCTGGGGCCACAGGAGAAACTGCTGGGTTTCGTGTACGTCGGGTCGCCGGGGGCGGATGCGCCGCGTTCGCCGCCGCGTCCGGAACTCGGGCGTTACACGCGCAGCTGGCCGGGCTGACCGCCTCATGCCCTTCACGGTGTCGCACGTCGCTGTGATCCTGCCGGTGCAGCGCGTCCTGCGCCGCTGGCAGCTGCTGTCTGCCGCGGTGATTGGCACCATGGTGCCGGATTTCGGGCTGGTGTTGCCGCTGTCGCTGGATCGTTCACAGACCCACGGTTTCAGCGCGCTGTTCAGCTTCTGCCTGCCGGTGGGGTTGCTGGCCTGGTGGTTGTTCCAGCTGCTGATCAAGCCCGCGGTGGTGGAGATCATGCCCGATCGCTGGTATCTGCGCCTCACTCGGCAGCATCCGCCGCTTTCGATCATGAGCCTGCGCAACTGGTTCGCGGGCATGCTGGCCATCCTGCTCGGCGCCATTTCGCATCTGGTGCTGGACGGTTTCACGCACGAACACGGTCGCGGCACGTTGCTGATCCCGGGGCTGGACAACTACATGGTGTCCGTGGCCGGGCATCCGATGCTCCTCTACCACCTGCTGCAGTATCTCTTCAGCATCGTCGGACTGCTCCTGGTGCTGTGGGCCCTGGGGCGCTGGGTCCGTGCCACGCCGCGCTTTACCGGCCAGCTGCAGCGGCACCTGGCACCCGGCGAGCGGCGCCGCTGGGCGCTGGGATACCTGATATTGCCGCTGCTGGTTCTGCTGCTGACCGGCATGCGCGAGCTGCGCGTGGCACAGATGTTCGGGCCGCAGATTTTCCTGTCCAGTCGCAGCGTGGCGCATCTGCTCATCCAGTGCATGGAGGCGACCAGCGCTTCGCTGATCATCGTCAGTGCGCTGATCCGCATGCGCCTGTCAGAGTACGATGACGAGCAGTCCAGGTCCTGACAATAACGACAGACGGGTAGTGACGATGTGGGGGATGAACCGTTACCAGTGGACGGTGCTGCTGGCCGCGTGGTTGGGCTGGGGCTTCGATCTGTTCGACAGCGTGCTGTTCAACTACGTGGCGCCCAACTGCGTGCCGACGTTGCTGGGATTGGCCATCGGTTCGCCTGAAGCCCGCAGCGCCACGCTGTACTGGACCGGTGTGCTGACCTCCGTGCTGCTGCTGGGCTGGGCAGCGGGCGGCATCCTGTTCGGCTGGGTCTGCGATCGCATTGGCCGGCTGCGCACGCTGATGCTCACCATGCTGCTGTATGCGCTGGGCACGGCCGCCTGCGCTGCGGCCCCCGACATCTGGGTGCTGATGCTGTGCCGGTTGCTGGCCAGTCTTGGCATCGGCGGTGAGTGGGCTGCTGGCGCTTCCATGGTGGCCGAGGTGGTGCCGGAGCGGCGGCGGGTCGAGGCAGGCGCACTGCTGTACACCGCTGCGCCGTTCGGACTGTTCCTGGCCACCGGCGTCAACTTCCAGGTGGCGGGTGTCTGGTTCGCAGCCCAGCCCGGGACCTCCTGGCGCTACGTCTTCCTGTTTGGGCTGCTGCCCGCCTGCGTGGCTTTCGTGGTGCGTCTGTTCGTGCGCGAGCCGGAGCGCTGGCAGAGCATGGCGCAGGGCGCGAAGCTGCCGTGGCAGGAGATCTTCGCGCCCGTCTGGCGACGCGTGACTTTCTGGGGCAGCTTCGTGGCCATCGTGGCGCTGGCCGGCTGGTGGAGCTGCAATGCCTTCATTCCGACCATTGCCACCGGCCTGGCGCGCGCTCAGGCGCAGGCACAGGAGCTGGGTGAGGCCGCCACGCTGGCGCTGGTGGAGAACTGGAAGCTGCGCGCCACGCTGTGGTTCAACTGCGGCGGTCTGATCGGCACGCTGCTGACCATTCCCATTGCCAAACGACTCGGTCGCCGCGCCATGTTCGCCCTGTATTTCGCGGCCTCCGCAGCTGCACTGCTGCTGGCCTTCGGCCTCCATTGGCCGGCCCGGTGGCAGCTGGTCTGGTACTTCCCGATCGGTCTGTCGGTATTCGGCGTGTTCGGCAGCTTCACCTACTACCTGCCCGAACTGTATCCGACCCGCCTGCGCGCCAGCGGTGCCGGCTTTTGCTACAACGTCGGCCGCATCATTGCCGCAGTCGGGCCCTTCCTGGTCGGCACGGCCGCCGCGCGCGGCGTGGCCATGCAGGCGTTGTTTTATGTCGGATGGGCGCCACTCGTCGGCCTGCTGTTGACGCCCTTTGTCATTGAAACCAGGGATCGAACCCTGTCCGATTGAGAGGCGCGTCACGTTGTGGCAGCGCCGAACGGGCCCGCACACTCGTCAAGTGTCGCCCAATGGCGCCGATAAACCACTGGACGGCCTTCGGGGGTTACATGGCGGAGCAGATCGATCTGATGCGGCTGCTGCTGGGCGCGCGTATTGGTGTCTGGCAGCTCGACGTGCCATCCGGCCGGGTGGAGCGCAATGTCGTGTGGTCGGAACTGCTGGCCTGCCAGGAGCCGGCCGATGCGGTCGGCGCCGCCTGGATGGCGCGCGTGCACCCCGAAGATCTGCCCACCTTGCTGCGGCTGCGCGATCAGTTGCTGCGCGGCGAAATCGACGACTACTGGCACGAGTACCGCGTACGGCGTGGCGCCGGCGACTGGATCTACGTCCGTGCCCATGTGCAGGCGCTGCAGCGCGACGCCGGACGCCACCCGCTGCGTCTCGGCGGCATCATCTTCGAGATCTCGCGCGAGAAGGAACAGGAGAAGCGCTTCCACGCGGTCTTCGATCGCCCCTTCCAGTACATCGGCCTGCTGAGCGCAGATGGCCGCATCATCGAATCCAATCGTGTCTCGCTGGAAGCTTCCGGCTGCCGGCTCGAAGAGCTGGTCGGCAAGGAATTCTGGGCCTCGCCCTTGTACGAGGCCACTCCAGAGTCCGGTGCCATCGTGCGCGACTGCGTGGAGCGCGCCATGGCTGGCGAGATGAATGTGCGCACCGAAATCGCCAATCTGCATCGTGACGGCACGATGCACCACGTCGATTTCACCGTCACGCCGATCAAGGATCAGGACGGGCGCATCACCCATCTGATTCCCGAGGCGCGTGACATCACCGACGTGGTGCGCATGCGTGCCGAGCTGCTGCGTGCCACCGAGCGGCTGCAGACCGCCACCGCCGGCGCGCAGATCGGGCTGTGGGATTTCAATCCGCGCACCGAGGAGCTGTGGCTCAGCCCCGAGAGCTGCGCCATGATGTATCTGCCCGAGGCGCGCGCGCCGCGCACGGCGCAGGAATTCTCCGCACTGTTCCATCCCGAGGATGTGGTGCGGGCCCGCGGTGTCATGGACGATCTGCTGGCGGGCCTGAACACCGAATTGCGTCATGAGCTGCGCATCCGCGACAAGGGCGGCAACTGGCGCTGGATGATGCATCGCGGTCGCATCATCGAGCGTGATGAGGCTGGACGGCCGATGCGTGTGGTCGGCGTGCAGATGGACGTCAATGAGCGCCACGAGATGGAGGCGCAGCTGGCCGCTGCCCAGCGTCTCGAGGCCCTGGGCCAGCTGGCCGCCGGTGTCTCGCATGAGATCAACACGCCGGTCCAGTACGTGAACGACAGTGTCTATTTCGTGCGCGACGCCATGCTCGATCTGATGCGCTGCCTGGTGCTGTTGCAGGAAGGTCGTTCGCTGAGCGCCGACGATCGCGAGAACCTGGTGTTCCTCGGCGAGAATCTGCCGCTGGCGCTCAACCGCGCGCTCGATGGCCTGGGTCGCGTTTCCGAAATCGTGCGCTCGATGAAGGAGTTCGCGCACCCGGATCGTCACGAGATGGCGCCGGTGGATCTGAATCAGGCAGTGCAGAGCACGCTGGTGGTGGCGCGCAACGAGTACAAGCACGTGGCGCGCCTGGAGCTGGAGCTCGGTGTGCTGCCGCTGGTAAAATGTCATGGCGGTGAGATCAACCAGGTACTGCTGAACCTCATCGTCAATGCGGCGCATGCGGTGGGCAGCGTGGTGGAGAATACCGGTCGCATGGGAGTGATCCGCGTGACGACGCATGCCGAGCGTGGCGAGGCCATCATCACCGTCGCCGATTCGGGCTGTGGTATTCCCGCGAGCATCCAGCACCGCGTGTTTGAGCCGTTCTTCACCACCAAGGGCGTGGGGCGTGGCACCGGCCAGGGGCTGGCCATCGCGCACCAGCTCATCGTGCGCCGTCACGGTGGACGCATCTGCTTCACCAGCGAACTGGGCAAGGGTACGACTTTCACCGTCGGTATCCCCATAGCCGGTCACAGCAGTCCGGCCGGAACCGTGGCGGCATGAAGCAGGTGCTGTTCGTCGACGACGAGCCCATGATTCTCGACGGGCTGCGTCAGGTCCTGCATCGTCAGCGCGCTCGCTGGCAGATGTCTTTCGCTGCCTCGGCGGCCGAGGCGCTCGAGCTGCTGAAGCAAAAATCCTTCGACGTGATCGTCAGCGACATGCGCATGCCGGGCATGGATGGCGCCGCGCTGCTGCAGCAGATCCGCAGCCGCTATCCGCGCACGGCGCGGCTCATTCTCTCCGGTCATTCCAGCCGCGACGAGCTGCTGCGTGCGCTGCCGGTGGCGCAGCAGCTGCTCAGCAAACCATGTCCGCCAGACGCACTGTGCGCGGCAGTGGAGCGGGTCTGCCGCATCCAGGAGCTGATCGCCAACGATGCGGTGCGGCGCCTGCTGGGCAAGGTGGAATCCCTGCCCAGTCTGCCGCAGTCCTATCATCAGCTGTCGGTGGCGCTGCTCGATCCGGATACCAGTGCTGCGGATCTGGCCGCCATTGTCGAGCGCGACACCGCGCTGACGGTGAAGACTCTGCAGCTGGTCAATTCGGCCTATTTCGGTCTGGCCGCGCCGACCACTTCGGTGCTGAAGGCCGTTCGGCATATCGGTGTGGATCTGCTGCGTGCGCTGGTGGCCAGCAACCAGATCTACGGCGCTGTGAGTGCGGAATTGTTCCGGCAGGGGCCGCTGCGCAATCTGCCCGAGCGCGCCATGCGCAAGGCGCAGCTGGCACGACGTATTCTCATCGATCTGGGGCAACCCAGCGACGCGGCCTTTGCGGCTGGACTGATGCTAGATGCCGGGCTGATCGTGCTGGCGCTGGGAGATGCCGGACTGCTGGCCCGCATGTGGGAGCAGTGTCGGGCGCAGCGGCGAGCGCTGTACGAAGTTGAACGCGAGCATCTGGGTGCGACTCATGCCGAAGTGGGTGCCAGTCTGCTTGGGCTGTGGGGACTGCCGGCCGAGCTGGTGGAGCTGGTCGGGCATCATCACGATGCGCTCGACGCTGATGCCGATGCGGAGGGCGACACGACCGGCATCGTCCTCGATGTGGTCGGCGCACTGGTGGATGCTCATCACTTCGGCTATGCCACCGGCACCGACGGCCTGCAGCAGAGGGTGCGCGAACATCCGCTGGTGCAGGCGCACCTGGAAGAATGGCTGGCTCTGGCGCAGTCGCCCGAAGCGGACGTTACCGGAGACGCCGCGTGAATCAACCCGGCGCGAAACGCCACCGTGTCCTGTGCGTGGATGACGAGCCGAGGGTGCTCGAGGGCCTCTCGCTGCATCTGCGTCGCCAGTACGAAGTCATGACCGCCACCAGTGGCGCTGCCGCCCTGGCTCTGCTCGAGGAACGTGGGGGCGCCGACGTCATCATTGCCGACATGCGCATGCCGGGTATGGATGGTGCGAGCTTTCTGGCGCGGGTCAATCAAGCCTGGCCCGATTCGCGCCGCATCCTGCTCACCGGCGAGACGGATCTGCAGGCCGCGGCCGACGCGGTCAACGAGGGGCGACTGTTCCGATTCCTGCTCAAGCCCTGTCCGCCGCCGATCATTCTGGGAGCCGTGCGCGCCGCCATCGATCATCGGCAGGCAGAGATGGCGGATCGCAGCGCCATCCGGCGCGGTGCCGAGGAGCGCGTGGCCGGTCGCGACGAGCTCACCGGCCTGCTGAATCGCGAGCGTCTGTTGCGTGCGATGGCCGGGCAGGGGGCGTTGGCAGGCAGCGGTGGCACCAAACACATCCTGTTCATCGATATCGATCACTTCCGGGACTTCGACGAGATTGGCGAGAGCGGCGTGGGCGACTGGGTACTGCGCATCCTGGCGCAGCGCCTGAAGGACTACTGCACCGACGCTCAATGGCTGGCGCGCTGGGGCGAAGATCAGTTCGTGGTCGTGATGCCAGCCGAGGCGGAAGGGGCGGTGCTGCAGCTGTGGGCCAAAGGGCTGCTCGGCGTGCTCACGGAACCCATGCTGCTGGATGATGGGGTGCAGAACGTGGCGCTGAATGTCGGCGTGTCGCGCTGGCCGGATGACGACAGCGAGCCACGCGGCGTCGTGCGCTGTGCCGAACTCGCGGCGCGCGAGTCGCGGCGCGGCGGGCGTCAGGAGGTGGTGTTTTTCAAACGCGAATGGCGCCAGCGCGCCGACCAGCAGCGCGAGCTGCGGGCCGCACTGCGTGAGGCCATCGAACAGGAGCAGCTGCAACTGTTCTATCAACCCATCATCGATGTGAATGCCGGTCGGGTGCGTGCACTGGAAGGGCTGGCGCGCTGGGAGCATGCGCGCCTCGGTGCGATTTCACCCGGCGTCTTCATCCCGATTGCCGAGGAGAGCGGATTGATCGTGCCGCTGGGCCGGACCTTGCTGCGTTGCGCCCGTCGCGACGCCCGTCAACTCACCGGCCCTCTGTGCGAGCGTATCGCCGTCAATGTGTCGGTGCATCAGCTGGTGCGCAGCAATTTCCTGCTCGAGCTTGATCGTGCCATCGCCGAATTCGACGTCTCGCCCTCCCGGCTGGAGCTGGAGGTCACCGAGTCGGTGTTCGCCGGCGACATCGAGTCCGTGCAGGTGGTGCTGGCGCGCATCCGTCGACGTGGCATCCGCGTGGCGATCGACGACTTCGGCACGGGCTATTCCTCTCTGTCCTATCTGAGCCAGTTCCCGGCCGATCAGCTCAAGGTAGATGCTTCCTTCGTGCGCGCCTTCGATAGCGGCGGGCGCGCCATCATTTCCGCTGCGCTCGATATCGCCCGCGACGTGCGCATGGAAGTGGTCATCGAAGGCGTGGAGAACGTCCGCGAGCTCGAGCAGGTGCGCGGTCTGGGTGCGACCCTGGTGCAGGGGTTCCATTTCGCAAAGCCCATGCCCGTGGCGCAGGTGCAGGAGTGGTTGCGCCGCTTCCATGCCGGCGAATCCGCCGGTGAATCGGGCGACCTGCAGGTCAGCGCCTGACCGGGTCGTGGAATGCATGGTGGACGGTGCAGGGATCGAACCTGCGACCCTTGCCGTGTGAAGGCAATGCTCTACCGCTGAGCTAACCGTCCGCCGGATCTGGAAGGGTGGCAAGTGTAAGGGGCCGCGCGCGCCGAATCAATCCATTGGCGGCCCTTGCGTGGAGATTCCCGGCCCGCCCGGCTACCATGGCGCATTCCATCGGCATTCCGCAGGTTTTGGTTCCCTTACATGACCGTCGTCACCCGATTCGCGCCCAGTCCCACCGGCCTGCTGCACATTGGCGGCGTTCGCACCGCCCTGTTTTCCTGGCTTTACGCCCGCCACCATGGCGGCCAGTTCATCCTGCGTGTGGAAGACACGGATCGCGAGCGTTCCACCGAGGAGGCCGTGCAGGTCATCCTCGATGGCATGAAGTGGCTGGGCCTGGAACACGACCAGGGCCCGTTCTACCAGACGCGCCGCTACGATCGATACGGCGAAGTGCTGGGGCAGATGCTGGCCTCGGGTCACGCCTATCACTGCTACTGCAGCAAGGAAGAGCTCGAGCTCATGCGCGAGCAGCAGCTGGCGCGCAAGGAGAAGCCGCGCTACGACGGCCGCTGCCGCCACAACCCGGTGGTGAAGCCGGGCGTCACACCTGTGGTGCGCTTCAAGAATCCGCAAAGCGGCGAGACCGTGGTCGACGACATGGTGCACGGTCGCGTGGTTTTCCAGAACGGCGAGCTCGACGATCTGATCATCGCGCGCTCCGACGGCAACCCGACCTACAACTTCTGCGTGGTGGTGGACGACTGGGACATGGGCGTGACGCACGTGATCCGCGGCGACGACCACCTGAACAACACGCCGCGGCAGATGAACATGCTGCGCGCGCTGGGGGCCACGCCGCCGGTGTATGCGCATGTGCCCATGATCCTGGGCGCGGATGGCGCCAAGCTCTCCAAGCGCCACGGTGCGGTCAGCGTGCTGCAGTACCAGGAGGAGGGCTACCTGCCCGATGCGTTGCTGAACTACCTGGTGCGCCTGGGCTGGTCGCATGGTGATCAGGAGATCTTCACCCGCGAGGAGATGATCGCGGCGTTCGACGTGCGCCATCTGGGCAAGGCAGCTTCGGCCTTCAATGGCGACAAGCTGCTGTGGCTGAACCAGCAGCACATGATGAAGGCGCCGGCGGCGGTGCTGGCGGCGGCATTGCGCGAACAGCTCGCCCGTCTGGGCGTGCGCAGCGACGATCAGGCGCTGCTGGAGGGCGTGGCCAACGCGCAGCGCGAGCGCGCCAGGACGCTGAAGGAGATGGCTGCCAACAGCCTGTTCTTCTTCCAGGACACGCTTACCTACGACGACAAGGCCGTGAAGAAAAATCTGACCGCTGAGGCTGCGCCGCTGCTTAAGCAGGTGGCGGAGGCGCTGCGCGTGCTGCCGGCAGAGCAGTGGAACGCGGCGGCCATCCATGCGCTGATCGAGACTGTGGCGCAGGCCGCTGGCGTCGGTCTGGGCAAGGTGGCTCAGCCGCTACGCGTGGCGCTGAGTGGCGGGTCGGTGTCGCCGCCCATCGATCAGACTCTGGCATTGGTGGGGCGGGAGCAGGTGCTGGCGCGGATCGGGCACGCAATGCGACTGATCGGCGCATGATGAGCCGGACTGCGGCGCGTATCCGATGAATCCCCCCCGTGACACGCGAAACCAGTTGGGAATCGCGGCGCTCTACACAATGTTCGCGCTGGTCGCGACGCTGGTGAACCTCGCTGCGCAGGCGCTGTGCATCCGCGTCTACCGCGGTCCGTATGCGTTCTTCGTGGCACTCGCCTGTGGCACGGTCGCCGGATTGGTGCCGAAGTACCTGCTCGACAAGCGTTACATTTTTCGTTTCCAGACGCGCGACGCGGCGCATGACGGCCGGTTGTTTGTGCTGTACGCGGCGATGGCAGGTGTCACGACGCTGATTTTCTGGGGTACTGAATATACTTTCGAGCGGGCTTTCGGTACCGAGAGCATGCGCTACGTTGGCGGTGTGCTCGGACTGGCTGTCGGTTACCTGGCCAAGTACCGGCTCGACAAGCGTTTCGTGTTCACTTCTGGAGCGGCGGCGGCTGGTGAAACCGATGTGCCGCACTGAGTCCGATACCTTGACGTTTGGGGCTGTCCGGCGGGATTCGCATCAGATGTGCCTCATTACCGGGGCGACCAGCGGAGTATCGGAATACCCATCGTCATGTAGGTTCCGGAGCGCCACAACCATTCCAGCGGGCCGTAGAGCATATTCCTGAACCAGAGATTGGCAACCAGTACCTGCAGGACGCAGGCGGCGAGACCGAGGCTAACCGCTGTGGATTCCGGCATTGTGGCGTATTCACCGGATCCGAAGGCATAGAAGACAGGCACGAAAACCAGCGACTGCGCAACGTACAGTGTAAGCGTCATGCGCCCCACGGGGGCCAGCAGGTTGAGTGCTCGGCCAAAGGCAGTGTAGTAGAGGATCGTGAACGTCAGCATCAACGCGGCCATTTTGGCAAGGTTGAGCCAGCTCAGTAACACGCTGCTGAGCGTTTCACGCAGGTTCGCCCAGGAGACAGAGTCCGGTACCAGCGCCATCAAAGCATGGTCAGCGTAATAAAGACCCGGCAAGGCAATGAGGGATATGGCCAGTCCGAGCAATCGCGCGCGCGCATATTTTCCTGGTTGGCTGAAGAAACCGATCCGGCCCAGGTAGAGTCCCAGCAGCGACAACCCGAAGGTCTGCCCCAACTGCCCGCTATGGAGCAAAGTGGCCAGTTTCCCGTGGAGCTGATAGCCCAGGTTGGCCCGGACCAGTGTCACCAGATGCTGGCTGGAGAATCGCAGATCCTGTGCGTTCGTGACGGCCTGGAACGGCCATTGGAGCCAGTCTATGCCTGCGGATGCGCCGGCCATCTCCATCAGCGCGAGCGGCCGCAACAGCGTCAGCAGGGCCAGGCCGACCAGAACCTGGGAGCGGACGCGATGGAACGGAACCAGAAACAGCCCCATCAGTGCAAGGACTTCCAGGAAATCGTAACGGTACAGCAGGCTGTGCAGGAAGCCGAGCATGCCTAGCAGGGTCAGCCGCCATACGAAGCGCCGGGTGAAATCGATACCACGCCGGGCAGAGCGGTCCATGATGATGAAAAACGAAACGCCGAAACACAGCGCCATGAGGGCAAAGGCCTTGCCATGGAAGATCTCTTCCACCAGGAGCTTCCAGCGAAGCTGCTCGGGATTGGTCGTCGAATGGAACCAGTACAAATCGTAGAAATGCACCACATGGACCAGGAACAGGCCAAGTAGCGCGAAGCCGCGCAAGGCGTCGAGTCCTTCGAGCCGGGCCGCGTCGAATTCAACGATCTGCGTGGATGTCGGGGAAGCCTGCATGCAGCAGCGCTGGGTTGCGGTGTTTTCTGTGGCCAGCGGGTATGCTGACAGGGCACCGGAAACAAGGAGTGGTGCCATTTCACAGTGCTGGCGTCCCCAAGGGGATTCGAACCCCTGTTACCGCCGTGAAAGGGCGATGTCCTAGGCCTCTAGACGATGGGGACCCCGAAACCCGTGCGGGGTTGGTGGAGCTAGTCGGGATCGAACCGACGACCTCTTGCATGCCATGCAAGCGCTCTCCCAGCTGAGCTATAGCCCCACGCGAAGTGCGGCAAGGTACGCAACACCGTTAGTGCTGTCAAGTATATGATGCGTCGCACCATACATGGGAATTCATAGGCAAAGAATCGCAGGAGCGCTGCGGCATGTGCATCGGTCGCTTCGCTATACTCAGCGGCGATTTCAGCTATCACCAGCGAAGCGAGGGAGCATGAACCGATGGACAACTTGCCGCGTCACAGGCGCGGCATGTGCGGGAGCGTTGCTTTTTCCCGTCGCCGCAATGGCGCAATTCACTGGAACGTTCGCCGCGGGTGCCCAATATGAAGTCAATTCCAATGTCTTCGGATTGCCAAAAGCAACGCCGTACGATCCTCCGGGCGGCCTGAGCTACGGGCAGCCAGGCTACGACGCGAGCCGTGGACAACTCGATGACAGCATTCAACGTTATATCGGCAGCTTGAATACGGCCTACGCTGCCGGTCAGCAATCGTTGTTCCTGACCGGACAGGCAACCTCGGTGCACTACGGCGATTTCACCCGCTTCAACTACACGGGCTACAACGGCACGACCGGGTTGAATTGGCGAATGACAGGGAAAATAGACGGCACGCTACAGTATTCCCGCAGCCGCACTCAGGCACTGGCGACGGATCAGACGCTCAATCCAGGCAGCATCAATACGTCGAGCACCGGGCTGGCGGGATTGAACTACCAGATCACGGGCAGGTGGCGTCTGGAATCCAGTACATCGGTGGCGAAGATTGAAACGCCTCTGTACGGCGCACCCAACTACGAAGCCGATGAGACCATCTACAAACTCTCGGTACTGCGCGATGCGGGGCGGCAATTGACCTTGGGTGTCAGTGGCGAGTGGCGCGATGGCAAGTATAAGAACGGCGTCTTTGTTGCATCAGGTGGCGGTGCCGACACGAATTTGCCGTACACACAGCTCAATACGGCGTTGACGGCTAGTTACTCGCCCGGTGCAGTTACGCAGATCAGGGCGATTCTCGGCTATAGCCAGCGCAAGAGCGATGACAGCTCGCAACAACTTGACGCCACTACTGGCTCGCTGAGCTACAACCAGCAGATTGGCGGCAAGACCACTCTGGGTTTGTCGGCCAGTCGCGCAATCAACGCGTATGCGGCCAGCGCCGGCAGTGTGCTGGACACGACATTTGCCGCCACCTTGGGGTATCGCGCGACTGCCAAGTCCACTTTCTCGGCTACGGTTACGCACGGCATCTCGAGAATCTCCAGCCCGCAATTTTCGGATGCAGGGACGTCCACGGCGACAGCCGGATTCTATAATCGCCGCGACGTCCTGGATGGCGGCACGCTTGACTACACGCTCGCCTCTCGTTCCTGGTTGCAGTTTCGTCTGTACGGCAGCTATCAGAAGCGTGATTCGAACTATGTGAATTACGCCACGCTGGACTCGCTCGGCAGCCCGATCGCAACATTCGACTACGATGGAGTTGCCTATGGCATCTCCGTGCAAATGACCTACGGCAACGCCGCGCGGTAGCTGGCAGCGCACTCCTGGAGTTCTGCGTCGAGTGGGCGCCACACCATACCCAGTACTGTTTCCGCATGACGAACATCAAGCCGGATGTCCTGGCCGCACAGTCGCCACAGCGACGCCGGAATGGGAGACGGCAAACAACCCGGGGTCATGCCAACTTTACCCGCGGCAATTTCCAGTACCTTGAGCGGCGGCGCCAGCAGTTTCGCCTCAATGCGCTGACGACGCGCCCCGATACGCCGTACCGGTACCGCACGCAGCGCCACCGCGAAGCGCGTGAAGTATTCATTCCAGGTCGGTGGAGCGGGCAGCGACAGGTTGAAAGTTGCACCACGCGCGCCGCTCAGACGCAGGGCGCGTACGGCTGCCAGCGCTACATCGTCCACGTGCACCAGGTTGCAGTAGCCATCGCCCGCCGCGCCCAGGTCGCCCAAGCGTCGCGCCGCCAGCAGTTTTGCGATCCGCAGACTCCACAGCCAGCCTCCCGGGCCGTATTCGATGCCGGGCCGTATCACGGTGATATCCGGGCGTGCAGCGCGCAGCCGACATTCCGCGTCGATACGCGCCGCCGCATAGGCACCCAGATCGGCGCGCAGCGGCGCCGTTTCGCTGATATGTCCACATGCGCTGCCATAGACGGCCATGCTGCCCACGTGTACTACCCGCAGTCCCGCGGGCGCATTGCGCAATGCGCCCGCCAGCGCATTGGCACTTGCGGTCAGCTTGCTGGCACTCCCCATGGCGCAGTCCACCACTCCATCGCAGAATGCAAGGGCTGCGGCGAGACGCCCGGCATGCTCAGCTGCGCCGTCTGAATCCGGCACAGGTTCAGCCCAATCGCTGGCGGCAAGCTGGCGCATCATCGCCAGGCCGATAAAACTGCCCGAATCAAGGACCATGATGCGCGCGGTCATTGACTGACTCCGTGGCAGGCGCGCAGGTGGTGCGCCAGGCGTGCGGCGAGCGCGACGATGGTCAGCGTCGGATTTGCCTGGCTCGAGGTTGGAAATACTGCCGCGCCGGCGACGTAGAGGTTGGCGATGCCATGCACACGGCAGTCAGCATCGACCACGCTGTGACGCGGGTCGCGTCCCATGCGTGCCGTGCCGATGTGGTGTCCGCCATAGGCGCCATAGCGGGTCATCTCGAATTCCACGCTGGCCGGATCGTAGTCGAAGCGGCCTACGCCGCCTGCGGCGATGTCTGTCGCCAGCAGCTGCAGCGCACGCTGTACGGTGTGCACATCGCCCTGCGTGTAGCGCCAGTCGACCCGGAGGCGGCGCAGACCGAATCCGTCGCGTGCGGCGTCGAGTGTGATGCGACTGACGGGATTGGGTTCCTGCTCAGCATGGAAGTCGAGGCTGTAGAGGTTGGCTTTCGGTTTGATGATGATGGAGGGAAATTTGCGTTCGGCCAGCTTGCGATCGCGGAGCATGTGCCAGGCGAAGGCGGCGGCATCGAAGGGCCCGAGTGCGACATTGCGCAGATGGCTCAACCAAGTGGCGAGGCTGGCGTTTTCCTCGCCATGCAGTCGCTTGCCGTATTCGTAGGGAATCAGGAATTTGGCAAGAAACAGCGCGGAGAGGATGGCGTTGCGATGTTCCGGATTGGTGATGCGCGGATGGTGCAGGCGGGCGACGAAATTCCCGACGCGCTCGCGGCGTTGCACATCCTCGCGCAGCGACAGGCGACGGCGGCAGTAGATGCCTTCGTCGGAAACGTCATAGCCATTCCACACCGAATCGAGGGGACCATTGAAGCGCAGCTCACCAATGGTTCCGGCGATGTGGCACATGTAGTAGCGACCCAGGACATCGTTCTGATTGCCCAGGCCTTCATGTTGCACGTCGTTACTGTTGAGGAGCAGGCGCGGTACTTCCAGTCCGCCAGTGGCGACAATGAATCGTTCGGCGCGTACAGTGAGCTCGGGGCCAGCGAGGGTGCGAACGCTTGCGGCCACGACACGGGCGCTTCCTGCATCGAGACTCAGGCGCGTGACGTTCGCGTGCAGCACCACGCGGACATTGGCCGCGGCGCGCAGCCGTTCACCGTAGCGCCGGCCGAAATCAGTCGGACAGCTGAAGCGCTCCAGCCGATCGGAGTCGAACGAGACGCCGCGAAAGCCAGCGATCATCTCGCGTTGCGGGGGCGGGAAGGTGTCGGCAAAGCGGTAGCAGAATTCCCCGGCCTCGCACAGTCGGTTGGCGAGGCGGTAGTACGGCGCCAACTCTTCGGGGCCGAGGGGCCAACCGCTGTGAGGGACGAAATCGCGGGCCTCGAAGTCGATGTCATCCAGTGGCATGCAGCGACCACCCCAAATGGTCGTGGTGCCGCCGAAACGGCGCTGCCGGTAGCGGAGCGGTGGGCTGTGCAATGCTTCATTGGCCACCGTGCCCTCGTAGAATGCCTGGGTGGCTGCTTCCTCAGCGAGTCCACCGGCTTCAAGCAGCAGCACTTCCAGGCCACTGCCCATCAGTTCAAGCGCCAACGTGATGCCAGCGGCGCCAGCGCCGATGATGCAGACATCCGCCTGAAGATTCTGATCGGAAGGTAACTCGGTCAGATCGAGCAACATGGAAGGTATCGAAGTTCCCGCAGTCAGGCGCGATGAGACGCTATACTAACCATCCCGACGCAAGGCCGGAACCGACGCTGCGCCATTATGTCCATCCTACTCGAGCTGGATAACCAGGATCTCGACCAGTTCACGCGAACCGCCGCTGCCTTCGGTACGGAACGCTTTGGTTATGTGGTGACACCCAATGTCGACCAATTGATCCGCTATCACGACGACGTGGATTTTCGCAAGCTGTACGCTGATGCGGCCTACGTGTTGCTGGACAGCCAGTTTCTCGCACACCTGCTGCGGATTAGCCGGGGCCTGCGGGTGGGCGTCTGTCCGGGGAGCGATCTGACGGCAAAGCTGTTCGAGCGAGTGATCCGCTCGGACGACCGCGTCGCGATGGTCGGCGGTTCGGCGCAGCAAGCCACACAACTCGCCGCGCGCTTTGGTTTGAAGGATCTGCGTCACTTCAATCCACCGATGGGATTCATTGGCGACCCCGTGGCGGTGGAGCAGGTTCTGGAGTTTCTCGAACAGAACAGTCCGTTCCGATTCTGCATGCTGGCGGTCGGTTCGCCGCAGCAGGAAGTGTTGGCCCAGAAGATGCTCCGCCGCGGCAGGATCTGCGGCCTGGCATTGTGCATCGGTGCCTCGGTCAATTTTCTCACCGGTGGCGAACGCCGCGCGCCGCGCTGGTTGCAGAAGATGGGCATGGAATGGCTGTTCCGTCTGCTGCAGAGCCCCGGCCGGCTCGGCCGGCGCTACCTGATCCGCGGGCCGCGTGTGTTCGGGCTGCTGGGCAGGACCGAGATTCGCCTCAGGGAGCCGGCGCCGGCAGACAGTCTCCCGTAGCCCTACAGCTTGAGGCCGCGGAAGATCCGCTCCGGAATGGTACGGATGATTGCCATGATGCCCCACCAGAACCAGGGAACGTAGAGCACCGGCTTGCCGCTGCGCATGGCTTTCGCAATCGGCTTCGCAACCTGCGCCGGCGTTGCCCACAGGGCTCCCTTCCTGAAGGATGCCGTCATGGGTGTGGCAACGAACCCCGGCTTGATCGTGACAACGGAAACGCCGCTGCGGTACAGCCGTTGACGCAGGCCGCTGGCGAAGGCGGTCACGGCGGCCTTGGCGGCGCCGTAGACATAGTTCGACTGTCGCCCCCGGTCGCCGGCAACGGAGGAAATGATTGCGATAACGCCGCGACGCTGCGCCTCGAAGCGGTTGGCGAGCTCGCCAGCGAGCGCCATCACCGACAGCGCGTTGGTGGCGAACTCGTCGGCCAGCAGTGAGATCGATTGTTCGCACGCTTTCTGGTCCGACAACGTGCCGTGCGCGATCAGGGCACCGTCAAGGCCGCCGAGCGCCCGCTCGGCCTCCTCGACCAGATTGGGGTAGGCGGTCAGTTCGCGCGCATCCAGACATTTCACCGCCACTTGCGATGCGCCACGCAGCCTCAGGTCTGCGGCGATTGCGTCGAGCCGCTGTTGCGAGCGGCCGACGATGAATAGGGCAGCGCCAATGCTGGCCAGTTCCCGAGCGGTGGCTTCGGCAATGGCCGAAGTGGCGCCCATGATCAGTATCTGTCTCATGCCTGCTCCGTGACGCGTCGCCAGAAAGAAGAAGAGAATTTTGGATCCACGAATCGTTCGAACGCCTGCCACTGCGGGTAATACTGCTGGAATGATGCGGCGGACATGCGGGCGTCTTTGGCTGGATACACCGCTCCGCCGGCTGCGCGCGTGATGACATCCAGCTCTTCCAGCAGCTTCAGGGTGCGTACGCCATGATTCGGGAAGTCGAGTGCCAGTGTCGTTCCCGGTCGCGGGAAGGAGAGCATGCCGGCGGCGGGTCGGTCGCCGAAGTTCTTGAGTACTGCCAGGAACGAGCCCAGACCTGCATCCTGGATTCGGCGCAGCATGCTGTTGATCGCGCCTGCGGCGTCCGCCGGCGGCACGACGCACTGGTATTGGAAGAAACCGCGCGGGCCGTACATGCGATTCCACTCGAGGATGCCATCGAGTGGGTAAAAGAATGAGTGGTAATGCCACAGCGCGTCGCGCTGGCTGGCTGCCGGACGATGATAGTACACCTGGTTGAAGGTGCGCAGCGACAAGGCATTGACGAGCGACAGCGGCGGAGTGAGAGGGAAGTGCCGTCTTGTCGGCCGGGGCTCGACTGCGGAGGCCCATTGATGGTTGCCGCGCTGGAAGATCCCGCGCCCCAGGTTGCGTCCGGATGCGACGCAGTCAATCCAGGCAACGACATATTCGTGCGCTGCATCGGCCTGATGTGAGAGCTGCATGAATTCATCAACGCTGTTGAAGCGGATGCTGTCGCCACGAATCCATGGGCCCGGTACCCGGCGCATCTGCAATGTCGCACATGGCACCACGCCGGTCAGGCCCAAGCCACCGACTGTGGCCCGGAACCAGTCGGCGTTCTGAGTGGGCGAGCACCGCAGTCGTGCGCCGTCCGAGCGCAGCAATTCGAATTCCACAATGTGGTGTCCGAAGGTGCCGGCCACGTGATGGTTCTTGCCGTGTACGTCGTTGGCGATCGCACCGCCGACAGTGACGAACGAAGTGCCCGGTGTCACTGGCAGCATCCAGCCCTGAGGCAGGGTCAGGGCTGTGATTTCGGCCAGCAGTACGCCGGCTTCGCAGCTGAGCAGGCCGTTGATGGGGTCGAACGCGATGAATCGGTCGAGGCCGCGCGTAGCCAGCAACAGTCCGTCCGCATTCTGACAGACGTCTCCGTAGCTGCGGCCGTTGCCCCAGGGCAGTGCTGGCGCGGCGTCGGGTAGCGACTCGAAGCGGTTGGTGAGCGCGATCACGCGATGTTTGTGTCTCGGCCAGCGGCCCCACGAGTAGCGCATGTCGCGGTTGCCGTTCAGATGGAGATGATCACGATTGCCACGAGCAGCACACCTATCACGAGACTGCGCCGGTCGCGCAATGCGAAGATGACCGGATCGTCCGGCATCTGCCCGCGGGTGGTCAGCAGCCAGATACGATTGAGCCAGTACAGCAGAATCGGGCAGAGAAGCCACAGTGGTTGCGTATGGCGGTACAGGGCCTGGGAGTCCGCGCTCATGATGTAGAGCGCGGCAACGATGATGGCGCAGTAGCCGGACGCTGTGCCCAGGCTCAGCAGCAGTGGCAGGTCGGAGGTGTGGTAGCCGCGACTGCTGTTCTTTGCGGAACCCGCGCGGACCTGATCATCGATTTCGGAGTAGCGTTTGACGATGCCCAGGCTCAGGAAAATGAACACGGAAAATGCCAGCAGCCAGAAGGACAGCGGCACTTCGGTGGCAGCCGCACCGGCGACGATACGGACGGTGTACAGGCAGGCAAGCGTCATCACGTCCAGCAAGGCAGCGCGCTTCAAACGAATGGAGTAGGCCCACGTCAGAGCGTAGTAGCCCGCCAGCAGTGCGCAGAATCTTGGTGTCGTCAGCGATGCGAGCAAGGCGGCGGCTGCCAGCAGCAGCAGCGCGACGCTACCAGCTTTGGCTGGCAGGCGACCCGACGCAAATGGTCTCGTGCGTTTGCGTGGGTGGCGCCGATCCGAGGCCAGATCGAACAGATCATTGACGAGGTATACGCTCGACGCGCACAGCCCGAAGGCGAGGAAGGCGAGCAATGCATGCAGCAGGGCATTCGGTCGGAATAGCTGGTGCGCGAGCAGCAGCGGCAGGAAGACCAGCACGTTCTTGGCCCATTGATGCAGCCGCAGCGCGCGTGCCCATACTTTCAGGCTGGCGCGTTGCGCCGGGACACGCTTCTCCACCTCGGTTACCGCTGCAGCGCGCCTGGCCAGCGTCTCGCTGCCGATGACGATGGCGCGTCGCGCTGCCCGCCATACGTCCAGATCCTTGCTTTCGTTGCCCGCGTAGTCGAAACCACGCTCGCCGAAGCGTTCGATCAGCGCGGCACCCTTGGCGCTGCCCGCGAGGTTGTGCTCGCCGTCGCTGCAGATCACACCGGCGAAGAGGCCCAGGTGGGCGGCGACAGCATCGGCAATCCGCCGATCCGCCGCGGTGACCAGCCATAGCTGGCGGCCGGCGGTGTGCTGCATTTGCAGCCATTGCACCAGTTCCTCGCGCAGTGGCAGCAGGGTGACATCCGGAACGGCCACCTCCGCAACGGTGCGTTTGAATGCCGCCTTGCCCCGGATGAGTGCGCTCGGCAGCTTCAACAATGTCCGCGGCGCCACGTGCGCGAGCGCGAGCAGACTCTCATGCAGGGTGTCGATCGGTGTGAGCGTGCCATCGAGATCTACGCACAGGGGAGTGGAGCAACCATCCATGTTTTGGGGTGCCTGAGACATGCGAAGCTGCGACCTTGCTGACGGTGATTTTCGACAGCGTACTAAAGACTGCAGGCGTCGTGCAGTGGGCCGTTCCTGAAACCGAGGACTACCGCTCAGCTCGCTCCTGCTTGCGCTGAAGGCTGTGTATAAATGTTCGAGCCTGCCTCGAGCTGCCGGCGCAGATGCTCGGCCAGGCGTACCGACATCGCGACGATGGTCAACGTGGGGTTGGCGTGGCTACTGGTCGGGAAGACCGCAGAGCTCGCCACGTACAGGTTCGGCACACCGAATACGGCGCAGTTCGTATCGACGACGCCCTGCCGCTCGCTCGTTGCCATGCGTGCCGTGCCGATATGATGCCCGCCGAGTGGCGGGGAGCGGCCGATGCGCTCGCGCAGGTGCGTCTCATCGATCTGCAGACGGCAGGTGCCGCTGGAAGCCATGATGTTGCGAAGCAGCAAAAAGCCGCGGCAGGCGGCCTCCACGTCGGCGTCGCTCAGCCGCCAGTCGATGCGCACCCGCGGCAGGCCATGCGCGTCCCGTTCGTCCGCCAGCGTCACGCGGCTGTCCGGCAGGGGCGTCTGCTCGGAATTGAATTCGAGCGGATAGGTGCCGTCGGCGTTGGCCACCAGCGTGTAAGGGAGCTTGCGCCGGGCCAGCCGGATGCGGAACAGCCAGTCCCAGCCGAAACGCAGCGCCTGGGGAAGGCCGCCGAGCACGTTGCGCAGATGCGCCGCCGGCGGGGAGGGTGCCTGCTCGGCATTCGCGGCCAGGATGTCGCGGTACTCGGGGATCAGGGCCGACTTCGCCAGGTAGATCGCGGACATGACCGCGCTGCCGTGGCCGGCATCGGAATAGCTGGGGAAGTGCAGCCGGAAGGCCATGTTGAGCAGCCGGTGCTGCTGCATGGCCTGGGGCGTGAAGCGCAGCTGGCGCCGGCAGTAGACACCCTCGCGCGTGCGTTCGAAATCGAAGGCCACCGCGGCCCCATGCGGCACGATGCGCCCCAGGGTGTTTTCGAAGTGGCACATGTAGTAGCGCCCGACGCAGCCGCCGCCATTGCCCAGGCCCGCGCCCGTGGCGTCCGACAGCAGCAGCAGGCGAGGCACTTCGATGCCGCCGGCGGCCAGCACGAAAATCCGCGCCCGCACCTGCCGGCGGCGTCCGGCGCGGTCGATCACCTCCGCGACCTCGACGGGCGCTGCGCCCGCGCCGCGCCGCAGCCGCAGGCAACGCGCACCCAGCAGAGCGGTGACATTGGCCGAGGCACGGATCCGCTCACGGTAGCGGCTGCCGAAATCCGTCGGCAGGCTGTAGCGCTCGATCCGATCGGTCATGACGAGCGGGTTGCCGTCCGTGTCCAGGCCGGTGAAGCCGGCGATGACCGGTGCGGGTGTATCCAGCGAGCCGGCCACGCTGAAATCGAAGCCGCCGGCGTCGCAGTAGCGCAGGGCCGCCGGGTAGTGGCGTGCCAGCTCTGCATATGCCAGCGGCCAGCCGCTGTTGGCGACCTGTTCGCGTGGTTCGAAGTCCACCGGATCGTAGGGCACGCAGCGTCCGCCCCAGACACCGGTGGTGCCGCCGAAGCGTACGCGGCGGAACTGCGTGGGATCCGGATGCGGGGCGTTGGCCGTACCGCGGTAGTACTCCTCGAAGCGCGGATCGGCGCCGAGCGTGCCGGCCTCCAGCAGCAGCACCTTGAAGCCGCAGCCATCCAGCTCGGTGGCCAGCGTGATCCCGGCGGCTCCCGAGCCGATGATGCACAGGTCGGCGTCGAAGTGCGTCCCCGCGGTTTGATCGAGCATCGCTAGAGCCATGGGCGGTGCCGTGGATTTTCCTGAAGAAGCGGGGGCGCTTGTCTTGCGGAGGACTGGCATCTTATAGCGGATGGATGCAGCGGCCCGCAACTACGCCGCCAGTCCAGGAATGCTTCGCGGAGGCGGGACAACATTGACCTGGCTGCGGCACAATGCAGCGGCATAGCGATCCGCTGCTATTTACAGGCTGCCTACTCAAGGCTGAACGGGAGCCACCTGTCATGAGACTGCTGCTTTGCCTGCTCGCTCTCGGCGCGCTTCCCGCCTGCGGCGCGGGTGCCCAGAATTCCCCGTCCCCGCGCCCTGCGTCGCCGGGAATGAGTGGTACGGTGGTTTTCGATCCTCACATCCTCGTGGATCAGTTCGGTTATCTCCCCGGCGAGTCCAAAGTGGCCGTCATCCGCGATCCCCATGTGGGTTATGACAGCAGTTCCCGTTTCTTCCCCGGCATGCACTACCAGGTACGCCGCGCCAGCGACGGCCAGAGCGTATTTGCGGGCGATCTCGTGCCCTGGAACAAGGGCGAGATCGAGGCCTCTTCCGGGGATGCGGGCTGGTGGTTCGATTTCTCTGCTCTCGATGTGCCCGACACCTACTTTGTCTACGACGTCGATCGCAACTTGCGCTCGGCTACCTTTCGCATTGATCCGCAGGTCTATCGCGATGTGCTGAAAGCGGCGATGCGCACGTATTTCTACCAGCGCTCCGGCATCGCCAAGCAGCCGCCACATGCGGATGCCTGCTGGGTCGACGATCCGGCCTACATGGGACCCGATCAGGACACCCAGGCGCACGACGTCACGGCCCGCAATGATGCGTCGAAGGTGCGCGACGTCAGCGGCGGCTGGTTCGACGCTGGCGATACCAACAAGTATGTGACGTTCGCGAACGTGGCGGTACACCAGCTGCTGACGGCTTATCAGGACAATCCCGCTGCTTTTACCGATGATTTCAATATCCCTGAATCCGGAAATGGCGTGCCCGATCTGCTCGATGAGGTGCGCTGGGAGCTCGATTGGCTGCAGAAGATGCAGGACCCGAACGGCGGTGTGGCGCTGAAGGTCGGTACTCTCAAAGAAGGGTACGCTGCCCCGCCGAGCCGGGATGGCCTGCCGCGTTACTACGTCCCGGCCTGCACTTCGGCGACAATTGCCACCGCCGGCATGTTCGCGCACGGCGCCTATGTGTTCGGCAGCATCCCGCAGCTTGCGGAGCAGGGCGCAGCCTTGCGGCGACGTGCAGAGGCGGCGTGGCGCAATTTCCGGCTATCCGCAAAGCAGACCTCCTGCGACTCCGGCGCCGTGCTGACTGCCAAAGCCGACTGGAGCGAGGCGGATCAGAATGCGCAGGCGGTGGTTGCGGCCGTGTACCTGTTTGCCCTGACGGGTGATTCCCAGTACGACGACTACATCAAGACGCATTACCGCGATCTGCGTCCCTACCACGACATGGGCTGGTCACGTTACGACGCCACCCATGGTGAGGCGCTGCTGTTCTATACCACTTTGCCGGGGGCCGATGCTGCGCTCAAGTCGGACCTGCTTGCCGACAAACTGGCGGACGTGCGGGCTGGCAACCACATCTACGGCTTTATCCCCGGGGATGATCTGTATCGCGCCTACCTGCACGATCCCCAGTATCACTGGGGCAGCAACCAGCCTAGGGCCAACTACGGCAACAGCAACATCGATGCGTTGTTGTATGAGCCCTCAGTCGCGCGCGATGCCGTCAGCTACCGGACGCGGGCGCTGGAGATGCTGCACTACTTCCACGGGGTTAATCCGTTCGCGACGGTCTACCTGAGCAATATGTATCAATATGGGGCAACGCGCTCCGTAGACAGGATCTGGCACATGTGGTTCCGGCGGGAGTCGCGCTGGAGCGATGTATTGCAGTCGGCCTGTGGCCCGGCGCCGGGTTATTTGCCGGGTGGACCCAACGCCAGCGCGGCCAGCAGCCTCCCGGCCTCCCTGGCGCCACCGGCTGGTCAGCCGGCTCAAAAGGCCTATCGGGTCTCGAATCAGGTCGGTCCCGAAGACTCCTGGATCTACAACGAGCCTGCGATTTACTACCAGGCTGCGTATGTGCGGCTGTTATCGTACTTCGTAAGGTAGCTGCATGGCCTGGCCTCGCGAGTAGTCGTCAGGATGCGCGGGCGGGCCTGACCATGGTTCTGCGCGCTGTTTCGCGTTTGCGAAATTTCCCGAGTTTTGACGGGCTTACGGCGACGTATGGCCGACGGGGTCCGGTATACTGACGATCATGAAGCCCCACAGTTATGCGCTGGTGACGCCGACTTTCAGCCTCGATTTCGAGCGCTGTCGCCTTCTGGTGGAGAGCGTCGAGCGTTGGGTGGCGCCGCATGTTCGCCAGTATCTGGTCATCGATCGGCGCGATCTGGCATTGTTCCGTACGATAGCCAACCCCAGGACCGAGATCCTGATCGTCGAGGACATCGTTCCGCGATGGATATTCAGGATCCCTGGCATGAGGCGCTTCTGGTTCAGTCTGCGTACGCTGCCCTTGCGCAACTGGATACTGCAGCAAATGGTGAAGCTATCCATCCCCGGGGTGGTTCGTGAAGATGTGCTGCTGTATTCGGATTCCGACGTCTTCTTTGTTGCGCCTTATGATCCACACAGCTTCGAGCGCGAGGGCAAGGTGCCGTTGTTCGTCGAAACCGGCCAGCGCGGGTTGATCAAGTCCAATGACGAGTGGCACCGCGTCGCGGCCGAGTTGCTTGGTATTGCGCCGGAGCCGAGTTACGACACGAATTTCATCGGCAATGTCATCCCCTGGTGGCGTACCACGGCGGTTGAAATGCAGCAGCGCATCGCCGCGGTGGCATGCAAGCCCTGGCAATTGGCAATCGCGCGGCGACATGTGTTTTCCGAATACATCATCTACGGCATGTTCAGCCAGCATCTTGCCGGACCGAACGGCAGGCAGTGGAATGACGGGGTGTTGCGGACCCTGAACTACTGGCTGACAGTTCCGCTGGATACGGCCGGGCTTGAGGGGCTCCGGGCGCAACTGCGACCCGAACATCATTCGGTCATGATCTCCGCAAAGTCCAGAACGCCGGTCGAACAGATTCGCAGGGTTTTTTTCTGACCTTCGATCCCGCTGATTCCTGCCCCTTCACTCGCGATTCCCGGTCGCTGATCCAGCGCGCATGAAACTGTTCACCTGGAGTCGCAATGTACGCCTGTTCATCACCTCCGTCCTGGATCAGGTGCTGTTGTCTGCTGGCAATTTCCTGATCGGTTTCCTGCTGATTCGTCATACGACGGATTTCGACTACGGTCTGTTCGTACTGGTGCAGTCAGCGATCCTGTTGTTGGTCAGCACCCAGAGCTCATGTGTGTCCGGGCCGCTGACGGTGGTCGTGCCCCACAAGACCCCCGAGAAGCGCGCCGAGATGATCGGCTCCATCGAGCGCAGCTTGCGGCGTGTCATTTCCAGCGTCGCGGTGGCTGCCTTTGTCGTGCCGATCGTCTGTTATGTGCGCGGCACCTGGGATGGCCTCGAAACGCTGGTGGTCGTTCTCGCCATCTTTGCTGGATGGGTGGCGCTGGTTCGGGATTATGCCCGCGGTATCCTGCTCATCCTGGCAAGACCGCATACGCTTTTGTATGCGGACATCGTGTACGTAGCGATCATGGTCTGCGGCGCGCTGTTTTCCGTCTTCGGGCCGGTGGCGGCGGTGCTATCTGCGGTCGGGACACTGCTGTTGGCGGGAGCTGCTGGATGGTTTGCCGCCTATCACGCGGTCGGGCGGGATCCAGGTTGGCATGGCAATGCAGCGATTGCCGGCCCGTACTGGGCCGAATTACGCTCGTTGGGCATCTGGTCCGCAGTCGGCTCGGTGGTTTACTGGCTATACGGGCAAAGTTACAACTACATGCTGGCCAGTCGACTGGACCTCACGGCGGTGGCGGACGTGAATGCGGCCCGCTTGCTGCTGATGCCTTCCTTCATCCTGACAACCGGCATCAAATCCCTGCTGGCACCGTTGGCGGCCAACTGGCTCGCGAAGGAAGGGACCGGTGCGATGCTGCGTCGGGTTTGGCTGATCGTTCCGGCCATAGTGCTGTTGAATCTGTGTTACATGATCCTGATCTGGTTCGGTCGGGATCTCATCACCACGGACCTGCTGCATAAGGTCATCCGCGACCGGGAAATGCTTCTGGTCATGTGGGCGGCCATCGTGCTCGTCACCCTGATACGCGACATGCTGCAGGCGGCGGTCATCGTTCTCGGCCGGCTGCAGTCACTGGCATGGCTGAGCGCGGCTTCGGCCATGGTGGCATTGCCGATGATCTGGTTCGGCATCGGCCACTGGGGGGCGGCGGGGGCGTTGATAGGCCAGATCTGTGGCGAAGGCGTCAGCCTGATGGGCGTGCTATGGCTGCTGCCCAAGGCAGTGAAGCGCTATGAGCGGGAGAGATGAAACTGAGGGTAGTCGAAGCGTGATCGCTGTCCCGTTTCAGGCAGTGCGTGCGGACATGGAAGCCAGCTGCTGTTGTCGAGGCGGGAAATCGTGATCTGCGACGCGAGCGGTGCCGACCCTTTTGGCGGAACTGTCGGGTAACCAAGACAGCTGGGCAGGTCGGCCAGGGGCGGTTAACGTCTTTGTCATGAAAGGATTTCGCACCCTGCTGGTCAGCGCCTGTGCTGCACTGCTGGCCGCCTGCGGTGGCAGCGAGGATGGCTCCGCAACCTCCAGCAGCGCCGGCACGCTCGCACTGGCCAGCGCCACTGCGCGAGTGGGGCAGGCGGCCGGCAGCGTCAGCATCAGCGTGGCGCGCAGCGGCGGCTCCACCGGGGCGGCCAGCGTCACTTATTCCACTGCGAATGGCGCAGCCACGGCCGGAACCGACTACACGGCCACGTCCGGCACGCTGAGCTGGGCCGACGGCGATGCCGATGCAAAGACCGTCACCATCGCCATCGGCACTGCGACCAGCTTCGATGGCACGCGCTCATTCACGTTCACGCTTTCCAATGCAAGCGGTGCGGCGCTGGGTTCGCCGGCCACCGCGACGGTGACCATCACCGGTAGCGACACCGTCGCGGGCGGGTCGGAGTCGGTGTCCATTGATCAGCATATTCTCGTCGACCAGTTTGGTTATCGCCCGGCCGATCCCAAGGTGGCGGTGATCCGCAATCCACGGAGCGGCTTCGACTCGAATGACACGATCACGCCCGGGTCGACCTACGAGCTGCGTAGCGCGACGGATGGAGCCACGGTGTTCTCGGCCGGCATCAGCGCCTGGAACAGCGGCGCCACACAGGCTTCCTCCGGCGACCAGGGCTGGTGGTTCGACTTCTCCTCGGTGAGCACACCGGGGAGCTACTTTGTCTACGACGTCCAGCGGGGCGTGCGCTCGCCCACTTTCAGCATCGCCCAGCTGGTCTACAAGCCGGTCCTCAAGGCCGCGGTGAAGATGTTCTTCTACCAGCGCAGCGGCTTTGCCAAGACGGCGCAGTACGCCGGCGACTGGGCCGATGGCGCCGCCTATGTGGGAGCCAACCAGGACACCGAGGCTGCCGACATCACCGATCAGAGCAATACCTCGAAGCGCCGCAATCTCAGTGGCGGCTGGTTCGATGCCGGCGATGTGGATGAATACGTTACTTTTGCCGCGGTCGCCGTGCATCAGCTGCTCACGGCCTACCAGAACAACCCGGGCGTATTCACGGACGATTTCGACATCCCGGAATCCGGGAACGGCATTCCGGATGTCCTCGATGAGGTGAAATTCGAGATCGACTGGCTGAAGAAGATGCAGTTCGACGATGGCAGTGTGGCCCTCAAGCTGGGTGGCAAGAGCAGCGGTGTGGCTTCTCCTCCCAGCCAGGATACGACGGCGCGCTTCTATGTCCCGCCCTGCACCTCGAGCACGATCGCGGCGGCCGGGATGTTCGCGCATGCGGCCTACGTCTACGGGCAATTCCCGGTGCTCGCCAGCGAGGCGACTGCGGTCAAGGCGCGCGCCATCAGTGCCTGGAACAACTATCAGGGCAGCGCGACCAAGCAGACCAACTGCGACACCGGCGCGGTGGCGGCGGGCGATGCCGACTGGACGCTCGACGAGCAGAACGCGCATGCCGTGGTTGCGGCGATCTACCTGTATGCCATCACCGGTGACTCGACATACGGCGACTACGTGAAGGCCAATTACAACAAATCCTACATGCGGCCCTATTCGGACATCGGCTGGTCACGCTATGACGCCGATCAGGGTGAGGCGCTGCTGTTCTATACCGGACTGCCCGCGGCGGATGCGACGGTGCGCAGCTCGATCCTGCAAAGCAAGCAGAGTGACATCACCGCCGGCAACAACATCTATGGCTTCGACAATACGGATCTGTACCGCGCCTATCTGCACGACGCGCAGTATCACTGGGGCAGCAACCAGCCGCGCGCCAACTACGGCAATACCAACGTGGATGCGCTGCTGTACGGTCTGGCCGGCAGCAACGAGACCTCGATCCGCAACCGGGCAGTGGAGATACTGCATTACTTCCACGGCGTGAATCCGCTGGGGACGGTCTATCTCACCAACATGTCTTCCTACGGCGCCACCTTTTCCATGAACGCCATCTACCACACCTGGTTTACCGTGACCTCGTCGTTGTGGGGAGATGTGCGCACCAGCAGCTATGGGCCGCCGCCCGGGTATCTGCCGGGTGGTCCGAACGCTTCGACCAGCGTAACGCTGGCGCCGCCGGCCGGTCAGCCGCGGCAAAAGGCCTATCGCGACTGGAACGGCGATGCCGCCACGGGCAATCTGCAGTCCTCCTGGGAAATCACCGAGCCGGGCATCTATTACCAGGCAGCCTTTGTAAAGCTGGTTTCGGAGTTCGCGCAGTAGCGGCGGGTACACTGCGCAGCAGGTTCCAGTTCCAAGCGGCCCAGGCCGATCTCGTGGAGGAAACGGGTAGAATGCGGTTGGTGCGAGTGCCAGCCCTGCCCGGAGTCGTGGATGTCGGTAAACCTCAGCGTATGCATTGCGACGTACCGCCGCACGGATCGATTGCGTGCCCTGCTCGCGGATCTGGCGTGCCAGCGCCTGCTGCCGGATGAGGTAGTGATCGCGGACAACGACGCGACCGGCAGCGCGAAACCCGTTGTCGACACCTTCGTGGCGGCCGGTTGTCCGTTCCGTATCGTCTACGAGATCCAGCCGGAACGCAGCATCCCGGTAACCCGCAATCTGACGGTGAAGCTGGCCAGCGGCGACTGGCTGGCATTCGTGGATGACGACGAGCGCGCGCCGCCGGAGTGGCTCGAAACGCTGATGGCCGCGGCACGGACCCATGCTGCCGACGGAGTGCTGGCGCCGGTGGAACCCCAGGTGCCCGAATCCGCGCCGGCGTGGCTGCGCAAGGGGCGTTTCTACGAGTGGCCGCATCTGGGTACAGGCGAAATCGTGCCGGACAGCATGCTGCGTTTCGGCAATGTGCTGCTGGCTGGCGCGCCGTTGCGGGCTTTGTCCGGTCCCTTCGATCCCGCTTTCGGGCTATCCACCGGCGAGGATCGTGACCTGCTGGCGCGCCTGATGGGGCGAGGCGCGAAGGTCATCTGGTGCGATGAGGCGCAGGTCTTCGAACCCGTCGAGGCCGGGCGTCTGTCGCTGCGCTGGCTGCTGCAGCGGGCTTACAGCGGCGGGCAGTATTTCGGCCGGCTGGTGATGGCCGAGCGTCCCGGAGCGCGTGGCCGGTTGCGCCTGTTGCTGCAGTTCTGCCGCTGGATCGTGCAGCTGATCGTCGCTCTCGTGCTCGCCCTGGTCTGCCTGCCGCTGGGGCGTCATCGGGCCGTCACCTGGCTGATCAGGGCCTGGGCCAATGTGGGCAAGCTGACGGCCCTTTTGGGATGGCGCTACGGTGAATACGCCTGACGCCGCGGCCGAGCCCATTCGCCGGCCGGTCGTGGTGCTGGGCGCAGGCGGCTACATCGGACGGCAGGTGGTTGCCGCTCTGGCCGCTTCGTCATGGGCGGTGCCCGTCGCCGTGGGTAGGCGTATCCAGAACAGTGTCTTCGATGTCGGGGTGCGCAGGGTAGCAGCCGACGCCACGAATGAGGCTGTTCTGGAGCCACTGCTCGCCGATGCAGTCGGTGTGGTGAGTTGCATTGCCGGGGATGCCGGCGACATCGTGCGCGGTGGCCAGGCCCTGTTGAACGTCGCAGCCCGGATGGATTCTGCGCCGCGTATCGTCTATCTGAGCAGCATCGCCGCCTATGGGGCGGGAACCGGAATCGTGGATGAGGACAGTCCCTTGCGCGGCGATCTGGGTGACTACAGCGCCAGCAAGGCGCTCGTCGATCAGATGGCGGCGGTGTATCCGTTCGTGGTCCGTCTAAGGCCCGGTATTGTTTATGGTCCGGGCAGCCCGTGGTGGACTGATCGCATCGGGCGGCTACTGGTGGCGCGGCGTCTCGGCGATCTGGGCGCGGCCGGTGAAGGGCGGTGCAATCTCGTGCACATTGATGACGTGGTTGCTGCCATTCTGAAGGCGTTGCAGCTGCCTGAGGCAACGAATGCTGCGTTCAATCTCGGCAGCCCGGTGGTCCCCACCTGGAACGAATATTTCGCCCGCTATGCGCAGGCGCTGGGCGCCGCGCCCGTACGGCGCATCGGCCGCGCTCAACTGGCAATCGAATTGAATCTGGCCGGACCGCTGCTGAAGATACGCGAGAAGCTGACCGGCAGCGAAGCGGTTCCGGCCATCCGGCCGTGGCTGACCACCCTGTGCCGTCACGCCATCCAGATGCGGGTGGAGCGGGCGCAGTCCGTCCTGGGGATGCAGTGGAAGCCACTGGGTGAAGGCATCGGGCAATGCGCTGAGTGGTTCCGATCGGTGTGTCGTCTCTGAGATGAGTGAAGGACTATTGTCTATGCGCCTGAGCGGTTCCTCGTTTGGTGTCCCGAATCCGCGCGCCCCGACAGGAGGGCGCAAGCCGTGGCCGCGTGATCGCCGCTTTTCGACGCTCGTCGTTGTAATGATTTGGGTCGTCCTCGGGACAATGGCCGTCAATTGGGGATGGGTGAACGGGGGTTCGGGGCGCGGCGCCGGGGAACAAACCGCTGCCCAGGCGGTGGCCGAGGTTTACGCGCCGAGTGCGGCAATGCGGTTCGTCAAGTTGGCATTGCTTGCCATTTCCATCGCGGTTGCGCTGGTGAACTGGAGAACAGCGCGACAGACTCTGCGCGCGACGAATCGGTTCTTCTTGGCCTTCATGGTTATGGCTCTGTTGAGTGCGCTCTGGTCGATCTCCCCGAGCGACACGATTGCCCGCTACATCACCTTGCTTTCTCTCGTTTCGGTTTGCTTCGCGTTTGCAATGACCAACTGGTATCGCGAGCGGTTCCAGGATGTCTTGCGTCCGCTGCTGATTGCGATATGTGCGGGTTCCCTGGTGATCGGTTTTCTCATGCCGGACTGGATCATCGAGGGCGGCCTGCTAAGCGATGCCTGGCATGGTCTGTTGAGCCAGAAAAACGAATTTGGACAGGTAGCCGGATTCGCCGCCATTTTTTCGCTGCATGGTTTGCTCGCGCGCGAAATCAAGCCGTGGTGGGGGGTATTGGGTCTTGTTGTCGCTTTGGCCTGCCTGATGTTGTCTCGTAGTTCGACGTCGTTGTTGGCGGCGCTGTTCTCCCTTTGGTTGATGCTGATGCTTGTCAAGTCGCCAACTACGATGCGGCGTCCAATGCGCTATGTCGTTGCGGCGTTCGCAGTTGTCGTGGTGCTCTATGCGGTCACGGTGCTGAGGATTATTCCTGGCTTCGAGATACTGCTTCGGCCGGTCATGATGATCTCAGGCAAAGACATGACGTTTTCCAACCGCTCCGTGATCTGGGACATTATCAAGGAGCATATGGCCAGGTGGCCGATGCTGGGAGCGGGATATGGCGGCTATTGGACGGGCGCCAACCCCGCTTCGCCGTCGTATGAATTCTTTACTCGCATGTATTTCTATCCGTCGCAATCCCACAACGGATACCTGGAGCTGGCGAACGACCTGGGTTACGTCGGGCTCATTGTCCTTCTGGGCTATCTCGCTGCTTTCGTATGGCAGGGAATCCGATTTTTCATGCTGGACCGAACCCAGGGCGCGCTGTTGCTCGCGCTTTTTTTTCATCAAAGTGTGACCAATCTGTCTGAGAGTACGTGGCTACAGATTTCACAGCCCGTGGGCGTCACTGTAATGACGCTCGCGACTTTCGCGATGGCCCGTACATTGTCCGAGATGAAAAGGACTGGTCTATCGCCTCCAAGGCGCAAGGTGTGAATGCCGGCAATGCTTTTCCCGGTTCCTGGTAGTCGGTCATTGACAACCAATTCCGCTGCCGGAATGATGCCCTTCTATGAAGGAAATCAGGGCTCTGACGGGATTACGAGGCATCGCTGCCCTCATCGTTTTCCTGACTCATACGCGTGACACCCTGGCAGGTCGAGGGCTGCAGATCGACGTTCCGGCGCTGCTGGAACGGCTGGTGTTTCGCGGCGGGCCACAAGTGGATATCTTTTTTGTTCTCAGTGGTTTCATTCTTACACTGATCTACCGGGATAACTTCCGTGACTGCGTGACTGCCTCGTCGTGGATCGAATTTCAACAACGTCGATTGGCTCGTATCTATCCGCTGCACTTGTTCATGCTGCTGCTGGTGCTGGCGTTCGTGATGCTTGCGCGATTGACGGGTGCGTATGTCATCAATGGTCTGGATCGTTTTACCTTGTCGAGTCTTCCCGCGCATCTACTGCTCGTCCATGCATGGGGATTTCTCCCGGGGAACGGCACCTGGAACCCCCCTTCCTGGTCGATCAGTATCGAGTTTTTGGCATATCTCTTGTTTCCGTTCTTCCTGCACTTTGTGACAGGTTTCGCCACGAGACGGGCACTTGCGTTTTTTTTCATGGTCGTTGCGGCGGGTTTGCTCGCCAACTGGGCAACTCCTTGGGGGCTTACCGGTTTCGCGGGCATCGCCCGCGGCCTCAGCGAATTCGCACTCGGTTGTGCAACGGTTTATCTGATGGCGGGCAGATTGGCGACATTCCTGCGTGGCACGCTCGGCGGAATTGCCGCTCTTTCGTTGCTGGCTGCGGCGTTTTCCCTGACGCCTGACATCGGATTTGCGATTGGTCTGGCGGCGGCGCCGCTATTGCTGGCCCTGACCGGCGACAGCCTGGTTAGTGCATTCTTCGGTAATCGCGTGATCTACTTTCTTGGCGAGATTTCATACTCGGTGTATATGGCGCACTTTCTTTTCAGTTCGATTGCCTACCGGTTGATCAGTATCCAATGGATGCAAACCGGTACCGTGCAGCTGCTGCTCGGTCTCACTGGTATTGTGGCGTTTGTCTTGTTGGTTTCCACCGCGACATACTATGGTATAGAACGTCCTGGTCGCGATCTATTACGCAGATTTGCTGCCGTCGGAGCCTCGAAACGTGCTGTGAGTTAGCTGGATCCTCCAACGATGGTGGGATGTGCGATGCCGCTGGAGTCGGATGCCGTGGAGGACTCTGGAGGGGTTGTGTCGGTACTTGCGCAGATGATGTGGTAGACGCGCAAGTCCATGAAGTCTGTGGTTCCCAGGGTTTTATACGCACAAGGCAGCGTGACGTCGTTCAACGAAAATGTCACGGCACCGGTTGGTCCCACGATCCAGGTGCTTGACGCTCGCGCTACCGCAGGGAGCGGGGTCCAGCCGATGTAAAGTTTTGCAACAGCGCTGTCTATCAGACGCGTCTGAGGCTGAAGATGCAGCCATTTCATTTTGCGCTCACCTAATCGCCCATAGATACGGGGCCAATACTGGGAGCGGTCTTGATTCAGCGGGTCCTGGACTTTTAACGGGCTACCCCAATCCGGCCCGACAAAGTAGCGTGCGACTCCCCAGAACGTCATCATCTCCGGCACGTAGATGATATCGCCCGGTTGGACATGCTCTTTCAGGTAAGTTGCTGCTGCCCCGTACTGCGTCTTGCGCGGTGTGACGCCCTGCGCATAAGAGAAGCAACCTAATGCTAGCAACGGAATTGCTGCTGCCAGTCCCGTCGATATCCGGACTGCCCAAAGGGAGTGCTGCCGCTCGAGGCGCGACAGGATGTCATCAACCACTGCGCCAAACGCGATGGCCACCAGTGGTGCACAGTAGGAGAAGGGTCGGAACAGCCAAATGGGTTTCCATAGCAGCGACGCGACTATTGTAAATCCGAGAGGCCACAACAGATAACATATGATCATGCGACGAAGTGCCGGAATTCTGTACAGGGCAGTACCCACAATCAGCACAATCGCAGCTGTGACTGCCGTCTGCAAAGCGACACTTGTCTTGATCGCTCCATATCCCAGTGCCCAGCCACTTATGGTGTCGACGATCGTAGGAAGTGTGATCGGCGACATGTGACCGACGTGGCGCAATGAGGCGTTGACGAGCCAAGGTAGTGTGGCAATCCCGACGATCGCCGAGATGGCGAGCCAGGTACGCAGACCAGGCTTGCCCGGCAGCGATCTGCCGTACGGCAGTATGTAAAGCAACGCGGCGGAAGCACCTATGGAACCGAAGCTGTGAGATCCGCCGATGACTATCAATATCAAAATCAATGGAATACTTGCCCTGAATCGATAGGTCGCAAACAGTCGGTCTGCGGCTATCCAGCTCGCTAGCATAAGCGCGGTGAACATCGTGTACGGCCGAAGCTCGTCCGCAAAGTACATTTCACTTCCTAGTACTGCGTCGCAAGCCAATGCGATCAGCGCTGCGCGAGTTCCGAGACGCTTCCGTACGATCACGAAGACGAGGAAAAGTGTGATCATTCCCCATAGGACGGGGTTTAGCATCAACCAGGTGTCGCTTCGACTGAGCGCGCTCCAGAGATTGACTTGTATGTAGTACAAAGGAGGGTGTACGTCAAAGCGCAAGGTCGCAACGACGGTCTCGAATAGCGACAGATTGGTATATGACGCGGTCCACATTTCGTCGCCACGCATGGATTCGCGGCCCAGTGGAACGAGCCGCAACAACAGTCCTGCCAGCAGCAGCGCGGCGGCGGCAACACCCGTCAAGACTGCGTGGCGCCTGACGAGCGGTCTTGGAAGCTCTGACATGGTGCTTTTCCTCGAAAATCGTTCGACACGAATGCGAAGTTCTGCAGCCATGATAGCTTACCGGATGCATATCAGCTGCAGCGCATGCGCACTGCGGGGCAGATCTTCATATTCAGTGCCGTCACCTGGAATCGCTAGTACATCCATGCGCTGTCCGCGTACGGTGAGCGCGGCAGAAGAAGTGGGCGGTTGCCAGAGGCGAGGCCACCGTAGCGCCGCCAGCGCGTGGGGCGCGATCAGAGGGCATCACGGGCCCGCGCGCGACTTCTCCCGTTCCGTGCGCACCCAGCCCTGCGGTTTCTGACGACGGAACAGCAGCAGCAGCTTCCAGGCGAGAAATATCGGTACCCGCGCCAGATCGAATGCGCCGCGCCAGCCGATGCCACTGACCTGCCAGCCGCGCAGCACATGCAGCAGCAGTGCGCTGCCGCAGCCCAGTCCGATCCACAGCCAAGGAAGCAGTGTCGGCAGCCAGTGGCTGGCCAGTGCGGCGACGGCGATCAGCAGCAACACGTTGATTACGACATATGACAGCGGCAATACGATCAGGTCGAGACCCAGCTCGAAGCACAGGGCGCTGGGCCGCGCCAGACCGGCACGCAGCAGTGGCCAGGTGCGGGTACGCACCATCTGGAAGCGGCCAGCCTCCCAGCGCGAGCGCTGTTTGGCAGCGACCGTCTTGTCGGTGACCATCTCGGCGTCGGAATGAGCTTCGTCGGCGTAGGCCACGCGCACGCCGGCAAGACCCAGATCGATGCCGAATTCCAGGTCTTCCGTCAGCGAAAATGCCTGGTAGGGATGCCGGCCGAGCAGCGCATGCGTGACGCACCAGCCGTTGCCGCGGATGCCGCAGGAGAGGCCGAGCCGCTCGCGTGCGCGCGAACGCACGATGTGAAAGGCGCCCTTGGCGATGGTGATGAGGCGCGTGCGCCAGGAGGCCTGCGGGTTGAGGATGCCGTAATGAACCTGGATGGCCTGCTCGCCACGCTCGATGCGCGAGGCAAAGGCTTCCAGGAGATTGACTGACACCTCGGCATCCGCATCGATGACGACCACTGCCGCCGCCCTGCCGTCCGCGGCACTGAACTGCATGGCGTGGCGCAGGGCATAGCCCTTGCCGCGCAGCGTGTCATCGAATCGTTCCAGCACATGGGCGCCGGCTGCGCGCGCCAGAGCGGCCGTGTCGTCCGTGCAGTTGTCGGCGACCACCAGCACGCGGAAGCACTCGCGCGGCCAGTCCAGCGCAAGCAGCGAAGCCACCGTGCGCTGGATGCCGACGGCTTCATTGTGGGCCGGGACGATGACATCGAAGCAGGTGGTGCGCGTGGAGCGCGCTGGCGTGCGATTCGCGGCGGAGAGCAGGGTCAGAAACAGCAGGTAACCGCAGGTGACAATGGCCGGCAGGGCCAGCACCAGCAGTGCGAGGCAGACGAGCAAGGTCATGGTGTCCCGCCAAGGCGCATGCAGACGCCTAGAAGTGGTTGATGACGGCACCCATGATGCGCGTTTCAGCCGTCGCCAGCCGCCGCAGCATGTCCTTGAAGCCGCGATAAGTGGTGTGCTCGGCGCGACTCAGTACCAGCGAGCGTTCCGCCACGGTGGCAATTGCCAGGCCGTCTGCGTAGGCGCCGATGGGCGGGGTGTCGAAGACGATGAAGTCGAAAGTGCTGCGCCAATCGCTGACCAGCCGCTTGAAGTAATGTGTGGAGAGCAGTTCGAGAGGATTGGGCGGAGTAGGGCCCGTCGGCAGCACATACAGGTGCGGCTGACCTTGCACCTCATGGACCTGGGGCAGCGTTGCGCTCAGCAGCGCATGCGCCAGGCCTTCTTCATCATCCGGGCCCTCGAACAGCAGGTGCTGGCGCGGATTGCGCATGTCGGCATCGACCAGTAACGTGTTGCGGCCGAGTTGCGCAAACGCGATGGCCAGTTCGGCCGCCAGCTGCGAGCGGCCTTCGCCGGCAAAGGCACTGGCGATGGCCAGTGCGCAGGGTTGGGACTGCTGCTGCATCAGCAACAGCAGCTCGGTGCGCAGGGCCCGCAACTTTTCTGAATGTTCGTTGTAGGGCTCACGCACGAATACCAGCAGCGGATTCAGCGTGCGCGGAAAATCCGAAGTGTTGACGCTGCGGCGACGCGGCGTGGCGGACAGCCTGCGGACTGCTGCCTCGATCGGCCCGGCGCGTTCAGTGTCGCGAAAGCGGCGTGCATACTCTTCCGCATCTCGGAGCTCCTCTTCGCTGACGAAGCCGAGCTGCACGGCGGTGCGCGTAAAGCTCAGGCTCAGATCGCGGGCCGTCTCGTCGATCTGCCCGACCTTTTCGCTCGACAGCTGGCAGTTGGAGATGAGAACGGCGCGCAGCACGTTGTCCTCGGGGGAGGGCAGGCGTTCGGGCATTTCGGCACTCATTTATCGGGACACTCCGGAAACGGCTGCCGCGTGGAATTCGGCCAGCACCGGCAGCCCCATGTCCTTCTCCATGTCGTCGCGGACGCGGATGCGGCGGTTCATGGCCAGCTCATAGGCGAGCGGCAGGCCGACTGCCAGGCCGAGTGCCGCCAGGACGGCCATGGCCAGCAGCTTCATCTTCTTCGGCTTGGTGGCTTCGACGGGGACCTCGGCCTTGCTTGCGACGCTGACGTTGTTGTAGCCGCTGGTCGCTGAGCTCTGGACCTTGTCGTAACTGTCAAGCATCGTCTTGTAGCTCTGCCGCGCCGATTCCAGTTCCAGTAGCAGCTTCTTGCCTTCGTCCATGTTCTGGCGGACTTGCAGTACTTTGGCTTTCTGGTCATTACGTGCGGCAGTCAGTTTGGCTTCCAGCGCACGAGCGGCTTCGAGTTCGGCACTGGTGCTGTCCGAGAAATTGCCTACAGCCTTGTTCAATTCCGTCTTGGCCGCGTCTATCTGGGTCTTCAGCTCGATGATGCGCGGATGTTGCTCGCCATAGGTGGTGCGCGCCTGTGCCAGTTGTGTTTCGAGTGTGGCGATCTGGTTCTTCAACAAGAGAACGGTGTTCGAGCTCATGACAGTGGGACTCAATGCCTGGTTGGAGCTTTGTTTGATCTCCAGCTGCCGGCGGTTTGCCTGGGCCTCGACCAGACGCGATTCGATGGCATTGAGATTCTGTGATTCCGCATCGTTGTCGCTGATGCCCAGTTCGGTGATACCCGTACGCTGCCGATACGCCGCCACCTTGTCCTGCGCGGCATCGAATTTCTGCTTAAGGTCCGCCAGCTCCTGTTCATAGCGCTGCGCGCGCACGCTGGCAGGGTCGTTCAGGCGTTTGACCTGCTGAGTCGTATACAGCGTCGCGACAGAATTGGCGATCTGCGCCGCGGTTACCGGATTCCCGGAGGAGGCGGTGATGTACATCAGCTGGCTGCCGGAATTGCCCTGCACGATCTGCAGATGCCCGAGCAGTGCGGCTTTAGTGTAATCGCGCAGCGAGCTCTTGCCGTTATAGCCGGCAGCAAACTCCTTGTTGCTCTGGAGCTTGAGTTCATCGACCACGGAGCCGAGGAACTCCGGGCTTTGCATGATCTGAATCTGCGTGGCCATGTAGCTGGCCAGCAGTCCGGTCGGGAAGATGTTGCCCGACAGCGGATCATTGACTTCGTAATTGAGCAGCAGCTGCGATGTTGCCGAGTAGGTCTTGGGCAGCATCTTGATGACACCCACCGCCAGCAGCACGATGCCGATCGCGATGATGGCACTGACCTTGCGGTAGGCCCAGACGATGGCCGTGATCTGCGCAATCGACAGGCCAGCGCGCGCATCTTCCTCGGCGGCCACGGGCGCTGCCAGAGGCATCATCACGGGCTGGCTCGGCACCGGCAGATTGCGGAAGGTTCTCAAAAGATGCTCTCTTTGACGCGGACCACGTCATTGGGCTGGATCTTGTCGAAGGGCTTGCCACTGAAGGTGCGCACCTTGCCGTCGGCTTCGGTGCGCTTGATTTCCACGCGGCGCTCCGAGCCGCGGGCCGTGACGCCGCCGGCGCGGGCGATCGCCTGCACCACCGTCATGCCGGATTCGAGCCGATACATGTTGGGCGCGCTGACCTGGCCGTAGATGTAAAACTGATCGGCCTTGGGCACGACAAACGAGTCGCCGGCCAGCGGGCGTTCGGCGGCCAGACCGGTCGGATCGCCCGACACCTCGGTCAGCCGGATTTCCTGACGTGCGACGCTGCCGTCCGGCTGCTGGCGCAGCCGGTATACGGTGTCGCCACCGCTGGCGGTGATGCCGCCAGCCTGGGCGATCAAGTCCAGCAGGGTGGTATCCGGCTGGATGGCATAGCGACCGGGGCGGCTGATCTCGCCCAGCATGGTCACACGCTGGTTACGCACCTGCGTCAGCGTGATGGTCACGTGTGGATCATTGAGGATCTGGCCATCGTGCAGGGCTTGCTCTACGTGTCGCGCGGCCTCCGCAGTCGACAGACCCTTCACTGAGACCAGACCGATCAGGGGGACGGAAATGGCGCCGTTCTCATCCACGGTGAGCGCGCCGCTCATGTCGGTCTGGCCGTACACAGAAAGCTGCACGCCGTCTCCCGGCCCCAGCGCTGCGAGGGAGCCTTCCGCATCGGCAACGCCGAGCTGCTGCGCGACGCCCGGCATCGACGCGAACACGGCCAAGATCATGAAAATTTTCAGGAAAGACGCAAGCCGAGGGAAGAATGGAGTCAAGTGACCAGGCTCCTGTCGAAGTTGCGCGAGGCCGGCGCTGGAGTGTGGTTAGTATAGTCGGCAAGCCGCCGCGGCCCCAAGGCTTTGGGGCCCCGTGAATGGTCAATTGCGCGCCACATCACAGGCGGCGGGCGGCGGCGCCTCGCTGGCAGGAATCCAATGACGAGCTTTCATGATCCGACTGTAGGCAGGCACAACGCGGCCGCACTGACTTGCGACTCGCCCTTGTTGCAGGCCCTGTTTCCGTTCGATGTGGCCGCGCGCGAGCTGCGCAGCCGCGGCACACCGGATTGGCTGCTGCCGGAGGAATTTGTCGCCATCCAGACTGCGGCACCCGCGCGCATCGCAGAATTTGCTGCAGGGCGGCAGTGCGCCCGGGAGGCGCTGGCGGTTTTCGGGCTGCCGGTCGCACCCCTGTTGCGGGGGCGACATCGTCAACCGCTATGGCCTGAGGGGGTGCGGGGCAGTATTACGCATACCGAGGGTTACTGCGCCGCAGCTGTTGCGCCGGCAGCGGCCTGTGCCGGGCTCGGTATCGATGCCGAACGTTGCGGACGTGTCGGCACGGACCTGTGGCCCGCGCTGTTCGGCCCGGCGGAAATCGCCGCCTTGCGGGCGCTGGACCCGGCGCAATGCGCCCTGCTGGCCACGATCCTGTTCGCGGCGAAGGAAGCCTTCTTCAAGAGCCAGCATGCCCTGACCGGAGCCATACCCGAGTTCCACGAGGTCGGATTCGGGCTCGACGTGCCGCCGGGCGTGCAGGGCCGGGTGGTGCTGGTCAACGTTGACGATGCCCGCCTGGATACGCTGCAGGGACGGGTGCAGGGACGCTATGCTGTCGAGGGAACGCTGGTTGTGGCGGGCGTGGCGCTTGCCGCGATGTAGGGGAGGCGCGAAGTCGCATCGGTGTCCTGTCATTCAGTACAATTGCCACTGCAGGAAGCACGGCCAGTGAGGGCAGCGTCAAGATGAGGTTGGGAAGGACGTTTGGGCCCATGGTCATCCTGCCCCTCTTGTTGGCTGTTGCGCTGGTAGCGGCACTGGGCTGGCGCCGGCATCTCAGGAACCAGCCGCCGCCGCCGTCGCAGTTGTCGCTGCAACTCGCTGCAGAGATGACGGGTAGCTATTTCCAGCCCGAAGGGGCGGTTTTCCGGCTGCCCTATCGGCTCTATGTGCCGGTGGATTTGCAAGCCGGCCGCAAATATCCGCTGGTGGTGTACCTGCATGGCGCCGGTGACAATGGTGACGAGAACCTGCGGCAGCTGGGGCCGGCTGTAGCCGAACTGATCAACTTGTCCCGCACCGGGGAGCCGGCGTTTATCCTGGTTCCACAGGCTCCCTGGGGACGGAATTGGGTCAGGGTGCCGGGTCCCCCGTATCTCAACTACAGTCAGCAGGCCATACCGGAAAGCGATGCGATCAGGCAGACCCGCGCACTGGTGGCGCAGTTGCCGGATTTGTACCCCATCGATCCGGATCGGCTGTATGCCCTGGGTTTCTCCGCCGGTGCGGCCGGTACCTGGGATCTGCTGACCCGCACGCCAAGCGGCCTGTTCGCGGCTGCCGCCATGCTCTCCGGAGCGTTCGATCCTTCCCGGGCTGCGCTGGTTTCAGCCATGCCGCTGTGGTTTTTCCATGGGGGCGACGATACGACATCGCCTTACACCACCACTTATTCGACCGTGGAGGCGCTGCGCAAGGCGGGCGGCGCCCCACGGTACACGCTTTACCCGGGTGTCGGGCATGACACGACCGGGTCGGCTTTCAGGGATGGGGTGTACGGCTGGCTGCTCAGTCAGCGCCATTCGGCATGGGGTTCGCGCGAGGCGCGCAGTCCCTGACCTCACAGCGGAATTCTGCGAACTTCTCCCCCCTCGTCGCGTGAGTTCGAACGTAGTATTGCGCTGATGATCTAGGACGTGATCGACCGGAGTCGTGCATGGAGTTGCCTGAAGACATAGTCCGTTGGAACCAGACCCAAAGAATCTATCCGCTCGATCAGCCGGTCAGTGCCCACTTCGAACGGCAGGTCCGGAACCATCCCCACCGGCTGGCGGTGCAGTTCGAAGGACAGACCCTCACCTACGCCGAGCTGAACCGGCGCGCCAACCGCGTGGCGCGCGAGCTCATTGCGCGCGGCGTACCGGCCGACGGGTTCGTCGGCGTGTGCATGCAGCGCAGTCTGGAGCTGGTGGTGGCGCTGGTGGGCATCGTCAAGGCTGGCGCCGCCTACGTGCCCTTCGATCCGGAATATCCGCCGGAACGGCTGGATTACATGTTCCGCGATTCAGGCGCCAAGCTGGTGCTGACCCACGCGGCGGTGGCGAATATCCGCTTTCCGGCGGACATGATCCCTCTGCGGCTCGACGCGTCGCCCTTCACGCTCACTGCCAGCGAGGACGAGGTCTCTCCCGACTTCCGCGGTGGCCCCGATACGGCGGTGTACATGATCTACACCTCCGGCTCCACCGGGAAACCCAAGGGCGTGCCCAACATCCATCGCGGCCTGGCCAATCGGCTGCTGTGGATGCAGGAAACCTTCCAGCTGGGTCCCGAAGACCGGGTGCTGCAGAAGACACCGTTCAGTTTCGACGTATCCGTGTGGGAGTTCTTCTGGCCGCTGATGGTGGGCGCCTGCATCTGCGTGGCGAAGCCCGGCGGCCATCGCGACAATCGCTACCTGGTCGAGTTGATCGCCTCCGCCGGCGTTACCACACTGCATTTCGTGCCATCCATGCTCGGTCTGTTCCTCGCGGCCGAGGGGCTGGAGCGGCTCACCAGCCTGAAGAAAGTGATGTGCAGTGGTGAGGCGCTGCCCTTCGAACTCACGCGCCGCTTCTTCGCGAAGCTGCCGGGCAAGGAGCTGCACAACCTCTACGGCCCCACCGAGGCGTCCATCGACGTCACCTGGTGGCCGTGCCGGCCGGACACGGATCTGAACGTCATTCCAATCGGCTTTCCGATCGCCAACACGCAAACGTACATTCTCGACGAGCAGCTGCGGCCTGTGCCGGCGGGAGAGGTTGGCGAATTGCACCTGGGCGGCGTGCAGCTGGCGCGCGGCTACTGGAACCGGCCGGAACTGACGGCGGAGAAGTTCATCCCCGATCCTTTCTCGGCGCAACCCGGAGCACGGTTGTACAAGACGGGCGATCTGGCGCGCTACCTGCCATCCGGCGCGATCGAGTATCTCGGCCGCATCGATTTCCAGGTCAAGCTGCGTGGTTTTCGCATCGAGCTGGGCGAGATCGAGGCCGTGCTGCTCAAGCAGCCGGGAGTCCGCGAAGCCGTGGTGACCGCCAGCGACGATGGGCTCGAAGAAAAGCAGCTGCTGGCCTACCTGGTGGCCGGTGGCGAGCCGCCGGCGATCGCAACGCTGAAGCAGGGGCTGCTGCGTGAGCTGCCGGAGTACATGGTGCCGGCGCGTTTCATGTTCCTGGAGACAATGCCGCTCTCGCCCAATGGCAAGGTGGATCGCAAGGCGCTGCCGAAGCTGGTCAACCAGCGGCCGGAGCTGGCGGAGATGTTCGTCGCCGCACAGACCCCTCTGCAGCGTGAGCTGTGCGCAGTGTGGAAGGAAGTGCTCGACATCGATCGTGTCGGCATCCGCGACAATTTCTTCGATCTCGGCGGCAATTCGCTGCAGCTGCTGAAGCTGGTCACGGCGCTCAGTGCCAGGCTCGGCCGCGAGATTGCGGCGGTGAGCGTGTTCCAGTTCCCGTCGGTGGAGAAACTGGCGGCGCACCTGTCCGGAAGCTCCGGCGACCCGTTCCTGAACGATGCCTTCCAGCGGCTGATCCGCGGTCGCGGCGAACTCGGCGACCGGCGCCTGTCGGGCGCGGTGGCGGTGATCGGCATGGTCGGTCGCTTCCCCGGCGCTGCGAACCTGGAGCAGCTGTGGAGCAACCTGCTCAACGATGTGGAGTCCATCTCGCGCTTCACGCCGCAGGAGCTGGCGGAAGGCGTGGACGAGGAGACCCGCAACGATCCCAACTACGTGCCCTGCCGCGGCATCATCGATGACGCCGACAAGTTCGATAACGCCTTCTTCGGCATCGGTCCGCAGGAAGCGAAGGTCATGGATCCGCAGCAGCGGGTGTTCCTGGAGATGGCCTGGCATGCGCTCGAGGATGCGGGCTACGACCCGGGCCGCTTCCCCGGCATGATCGGCGTGTACGCCGGTGTCGGTGACAACCACTATTACTACAACAATGTGCTCTGCCATCCGGAGCTGGTGAAGACCGTCGGCAAGCTGATCGTCGGCTACGGCAACGAGAAGGACTACATCGCCACGCGCGTGTCCTACCAGCTGGATCTGACCGGCCCCAGCGTCAGCGCCACCACCGGATGCTCCACGTCGCTGCTCTCGGTGGACAGCGCCTGCAAGGCACTGAACGCTTTCGAGTGCGACATGGCGCTGGCCGGCGGTGTGGACATCATGGTTCCGCAGAAGAGCGGCCAGATCCACCAGGCGGGTGGTCCGTTCACCAGCGATGGCCACTGCCGGCCCTTCGACGCCGATGCGTCCGGCACCATGTTCTGCGACGGTGCCGCCATCGTGGTGCTGCGCCGTCTCGAGGATGCCATCGCCGCGGGCGATCACATCTACGCGGTGGTGCTCGGTTCGGCGAAGAACAACGACGGTGCGCAGAAGGTCAGCTTCCTTGCGCCGAGCGTCGAGGGTCAGGCGCGCGTGATCGCGCTGGCGCAGGCCCAGGCCAATGTGCAGGCGGACAGCATCGGCTACGTGGAGGCGCATGGCACCGGTACCCCGCTCGGCGATCCCATCGAGCTGGAGGCGCTGACCAAGGCCTTCCGTGCCACCACCGACCAGGAACATTTCTGCAGGATCGGATCGATCAAGGGCCACATCGGTCATCCGACCATTGCCTCGGGCATCGCTGGCTTCATCAAGGTGGCGCTGGCGCTGCACGACGAGCAGATCCCGGGCACGCTGCATTTCCGCACCCCCAACCCGCGCTTCGACCTGGCGCACAGCCCGTTCGAGATCCTGGCCCGGCGTACGCCGTGGCCGAGGGGCTCGAAGCCGCGGCGCGGTGCGGTCAGTTCCTTCGGCTTCGGTGGCACCAATGTGCACGCCGTCCTGGAGGAGGCGCCGCCAGCGGCGCCGTCCGGTCCGGGGCGGGCACAGCAGTTGTTGCCGCTGTCGGCCAAGACGCCGGCGGCACTGGAGCGGTTGCGCCGGCAGTTCGCCGTCTACCTTGGGGCGCATCCTGAAGCGAACCTGGCCGATGTCGCCTACACATTGCAGGTGGGCCGCAGGCATCTGGCGTACCGCGATTTCATCGTGGCGCCCGATGCGGGCGCGGCCATCGCGCAGCTGGTGGCATCCAGGCAGGCGCCAGCGGCGCTCAATACCCTCGATCCCGCCGTGGTGTTCCTGTTCCCCGGCCAGGGGGCGCAATACGCCAACATGGGACGCGATCTGTATCGCAGCGAGGCGCAATTCCGCAGCTGGATGGATCGCTGCTGCGATCTGTTCCGGCCTCACCTGGACCGCGACCTGCGTGAGCTGCTGTTCCCGCCGCTGGGTCAGGAGGCCGAGGCCGACGAACTGCTGAAGGACACCGGCTACACGCAGCCAGCCATGTTCGCCATCGAGCTGGCGCTGGCGCGCTGGTGGATGAGCCTGGGTGTGAAGCCTGCGGCGGTGATCGGTCATTCCATCGGCGAGTTCGTCGGTGCTCATCTGGCGGGTGTTTTCACGCTCGAAGACGTGATCCCGCTGGTGGCGCTGCGTGCCCGGCTGATCCGCGCACTGCCCCGCGGCACCATGCTGTCGGTGCGCTGTGCGGCCCGGGATCTGGAGGATGGATTGCCGGCCGATGTACAGCTGGCGGCCGCCAACGCTCCGGGTCTGTGCGTAGTGGCGGGCCCGCAGGAAGCGGTGGCCAGCTACGCGCAGCAGCTCGAAGCCCGCGGCATCGGCGTGCGGCCGCTGCATACCTCGCATGCCTTCCACTCGGCGATGATGGATCCCGTCGTCGCCACGTTCCGGGAGGCCGTTGCGCAGGTGACGATCGGCGCGCCGACCCTGCCGTTCCTGTCCACCAGCCTCGGTACCTGGGTGAGCAGCGCCGGGCAGCTCGGTGCCGACTACTGGTCGCAGCATATCCGCAGGCCGGTGCGGTTCGCCGATGCCGTGGGCCGGGCGCTGGCCGAGCTCGAGCCGTCGACGCTGTTCCTCGAGGTGGGACCGCGCGATGTGCTGACGACGCTGACACGTCTGCAGGTGCAAGGGGGGCGCAAGGCTCAGGTCATCGCCTCCCTGGGCGATGCGGCCGGCGATCCGGCCCGTGATCTGGCGGCCGTGACGGCCAGCGTCGGCCGCCTGTGGGTCAACGGTATCGGGGTGGATTGGGCGGCTTACCGCGGTACGCAGCAGCGCCGGCGCCTGTCGCTGCCGACCTATCCCTTCGAGCGCAAGTCGCACTGGCTCGAACCCTTGCGGTTGCAGGTGGTCGCCGGCACGGATGTGGCTGCAAAGGACAGCGTTGCGCCCGCTGCCGAATTGACGCTGGCGCCCGGTGCGCGCAGCGAGGAAACGATGCTCGGACAGCCCGTGAAAGGCCTGCGGCTGGGGCGCGACGCGGCCGGATTGGCCGCGTGGTACGCACCGGCTGGCGCTGGCCATGCGCCGCTCGGCGGCAGGACGGCCGCTGCCGATCCCTTCGCGCTGCCGCCGCGCAAGCTGCTCGCCGCCACGCCGGCTCAGCAGCAGATCCATCGCATGGCGTTGGCGGGTGGCGATGCCGCGCTGGCGTTCAATGAAGCTTTTGCAATCCGTCTTCCGGCTGCCATGGATGATGCCGCGCTGTTGGCCGCGATCCAGGGGCTGGCTTCGATCCATGAGGTCGTTCGTGGCCACTTTGCCCAGGATGGCACCGAGTTCGTGATCGAACCCACGATCGTGGTGCCGGTCGTTGAACGGGAGCTGGATGGCGCACTCTGCGATGCCGATCTGCACGCTGCACTGGCGCGGGCGGAGGCGCAAGAGGCCGGGCAGCCCTACGATCTCGACGCCGGTCCGTTGCTGCGCGTGACGCTGCTGCGCGTCGGCACCGTGCCGCGTGCGATGGTGCTCGCCGCCCATGCGGCAATCTGCGACGGCTGGTCGCTGGACGTGTTGCTGGAAGATCTGGGGCGTCTCTATTCCAGCTTCGCTGCGCAGGCCGCGCCTTCGCGGCTGCCGGTACATGGTTTCAGTGATTTTGTCGCGCAGCGCGCGAGCAGCGCATTCGCCGCGCAGGTCGGGCAGGCGCGCAGCTACTGGCATCGCCAGCTGACGCCGCCGCCTGCGCCGCTGGCGCTGCCCTACGATCGGCCGCGGCCGCTGGCGCGCACCTGGAGCGCATGCTCCGCCACTTGCGTTGTTTCCGGTGACGGCCTGCAGCGGGTGCAGGTTTTCGCTCGCAGGCAGGGCGTCAGTTTTTTCTCCGTGTTGTTCGCGGGGTTCGTCCGCCAGCTCGCGCGGCGCTCCGGCGCGAGCGATCTGGTGGTGGGCGTGTCATTTGCGGGTCATCCAGCCGCCGGCATGGAGGACGCGGTGGGGCGCATGGTGAGCGTGGTTCCCGTGCGGATACGACTCGGCAGCGAAGATCCTTTCGTGGACCTGTGTCGTCGCTGTCATGCTGCCATCCTGGAGGCCAGTGGCAATGTTGTCGTCGGCATCGAGGAACTGGCTGACGAGCTGAACCTGCCGAACGATCCGTCCCGCGCGCCAGTGGCAGCCATGTTCACCTATGTCCGGGAGTACCGCCCGAACGAGCTCAGGTTCGGCGCTCCGATTGCCTACCACGCAGTCCCGCGGCGTGGCGTATTGGCCGAGCTGGATCTCAGCGTCACCGAAGCCCACGACCGGCTGGTGCTGGGCGCACTGGCCAATGCCGAGCTGGCCAGCCAGAACTGGCTCGAGGCTTTCGTGCAGGAGCTCGGTGCGTCGTTCAGCAATGACTGCGCCGCCGACGCAGAGACTGCGGCTGCCGTGAACGCTGGAGCGGCGGCGCCGAAGAGCGCGCTGGAGCAATACCTGGCGGAGGTGTGGAGCCGCACACTGGGCGTGGCTCAGGTGGGCATGGAGACCAGCTTCTACGAGCTGGGTGGCCACTCGCTGCTGGCGGTCCAGGTATTCAATGAGGTGCACCAGAAATACAAGGTCCGGCTGCCGCTCTCCGCGCTGGTTGAGCACAGTACCGTGCGAGCGCTTGCGGCTCACCTGCATGCCATTGCGGAGATTCCGGGTGCGGATACGCCGGCATTGCTGGAGAACGGATCGGCCAGCACGACTGCGCCGGCGGAGCCGCCGCGGGCAGCCGTATCCCTGAAGCCGAAAGCGCCGGCCTGGAATACCGTGGTCGCATTGCAGCCCAAGGGCGATGCGCCGCCGTTCTTCTGTGTGGCGGGGCTCGGTGGCAATCCGATGAACCTGCGTCACCTGGCGGCGGCATTGGGAAATCGCCAACCCTTCTATGCCCTCCAGCATCGTGGCGTGGACGGAGTGCTGCAACCTCATGAGACCATCGAGGCGATGGCCGCGGAGTTCCTCGCGGACATCCGCAAAGTGCAACCTGCCGGACCCTACTACATCGGTGGCTATTCTTTTGGCGGTCTGGCTGCCTATGAGATGGTCCAGCAACTGCTGCGTGCCGGAGAGCTGGTCGGTGGCCTGGTGCCGCTCGACACCTCCAACCCCAGCTCCCTGCGGTGGGCGCTGAAGGACCGTATCCTGCAGCACTGGAGCAATTTCCTTTCGGAGGGGCCGCGCTACCTGAAACATCGTGCGCAGGCCAACTTGCGCCGTCGCAGGGAAGTTCGTGCGCAGAAAGAACGGGCTCATGCGGCAATGACGGTGGAGCAGGATGCATTTGCCTATCGCATCGATCTGGTGACTGAAATGAGCAATGCGGCGGAATTGCGTTACGCGCCGCAGCCGCTGGATGCCGAGGTGGTGTTGGTGAAGAGCGACTTCCGGGTGCCGCCGACGCAGGGGATTGGCTACCCTCCGCATGAGTCCAATGGCTGGCGGGGCCTGGTGGCGCGGGGCAAGCTGGAGATCCTGCATGTCCAGTGCAGCCACCTGGACATGGTGGCTGAGCCGTATGTGGCCGACACTGCGCGGCAAATTGCCGCAGGACTGGCCATACTGCGCAGCCGGCTGGAATTGAAGCAGCGCTGATCCTGATGCTCGCCGCCGTCAGCGCCAGCGTTGTTCAGTAGGCGTGTTTGTCCCGCAGCAGGCGTACGACGGTGAGAACCATGATTCGCAGGTCGAGCATCGGCGTCCAGTGACGCAGGTAGTCGAGGTCGTAGCGCACGCGGGCCTCCATTTCCTCCAGGCGTGCGGTCTCTCCGCGACAGCCGCTGACCTGTGCCAACCCGGTAATGCCGGGACGCACCTTGTGCCGGAGCATGTAACCCTTGATGAGCTTGCGGTATTCCTCGTTATGGGCCACGGCGTGCGGGCGTGGTCCGACCAGACTCATGCGTCCCTGCAGGACGTTGTAGATCTGCGGCAGCTCATCAAGCGAGGTCCGGCGCAGAATGCGACCCACAGGAGTGATGCGCCGATCACTCCTGGTCGCCTGGGTGATCCTGGTGCCATCCTCGGTGACGCTCATGGAGCGGAATTTGTACACCAGGATTTCGTGTCCATCGAGGCCGTAGCGGCGCTGTTTGAAGATCACCGGTCCGGCCGAGGTGAGTTTCACGAGCGCGGCGACGACCAGGAACACCGGCGCGAGCAGCACCAATGCGATACACGACAGCACGATGTCGATCATCCGCTTGGTGACGCCGCGATAACCATGAAACGGGGTTTCGGTCATCGCAACTACCGGAATACCCTGGATTTCCCCTGAGCGCGCCTGGATCAGGTCGAAAACGACCAGGTCGGGTACGTAGTAGATCGATGCCGTGGTATCCCGCAGTTCGTCGAGCAGATCGATCACGCGTTTGAGGTGCCGGATCGGCAAGGCGACGAAAATGACGTCGATCCGGTGGCTTTTCACGTATTCCGGCATGTCCGCCAGTCCGCCGATCTGGCGCATGCCAGGGCCTAGGTTCAGGCGCTCGGCACTGCGGTCGTCGAAGAAACCATCGACCTGCATGCTGAAACCGCGGTTCGAGGCCAGCCGCTGCGCGAGCGCGTGGCTGCTCTCATTGTACCCGGCAATCACGACGCTGCGATTGCGGACTTGATTGGCCAGCAGAAAGCGCATGAGGCGTTGCAGGAGCGTGCCGAGCGCCACGAGCAGGAACGGCGTGGCAATGCTCCATACCAACAGCACACGGCGTGGCAGTGAATCGAGCGCGTCGGTGAACAGGCGCAGCGCAACCACGGCGACCAGCACCATGATCCAGCGGGCGATCAGACCGGAGGCGATGGGCAGATTGGTCGAGGTGAGCTGCGCACCCGGATCGCGCGGCGGTTCGATCAGGAACAGGCTGATGACGGCGACGATGACCGTGGCGCTGGTCGATGCCGCGGGTGCCGTTGAGCACAGCGCTTCGATGCCGAGCAGCGCGAGCAGGGCAAATCCCCACGGCGCCAGACTCTGCAGGGCGGTCGTCCCCATGATCAGAAAACTGCTCTTGAAGAGAATCGGCTGGCTCATCTGGGGCATGCAGTCCCAAGCTGGTATGATCTGCCGCAATTATCCCTGAATCCGGGCCATCCGATGTGTGAACTCGAACTCATTAGCCCATTGTATAACCCGCTTCGGAATGGTGTGGAATTATGAGCGGGCCGGCTTTCGACGCCAGCACACCGGTGCCGCTGCTCGATCTGCGGGGGCAGTATCTGCCGTTGCGCGAACAGATCCGGCCGCTGATCGACGCGATCTGCGATTCGCAGCAGTTCATCCTGGGCCGGCATGTACTCGCCCTGGAGGCGGGTGTCGCCGCTTACTGCGGAACGGCCCATGGCATAGGCGTGTCTTCGGGCACGGATGCGCTGCTGCTGGCGCTGATGGCGCTGGATATCGGTCACGGTGATGAGGTGATTACCTCGCCGTTCACCTTCTTTGCGACGGCTGGCACCATTGCCCGCGCCGGGGCACGGCCGGCGTACGTCGACATCGATCCGGTCAGCTTCAATATCGATCCCCTCGCGGTACGGCGCTACCTTGCCACCCAGTGCGAACGGCGTCCGCAAGGGCTGGTGAATCGGCGTTCCGGCACGCGTGTCCGCGCGCTGATGCCCGTGCATCTTTATGGGCAGTGTGCGGATCTGCCGGCGCTGATGGAGATCGCGCAGGAGTTCGATCTGAAAGTGATCGAAGATGCCGCGCAGGCCATCGGTGCGGAAGACCGGCTGGGGCGTCGTGCCGGCAGTGTGGGTGACATCGGTTGTCTGTCGTTCTTTCCGACCAAGAACCTGGGAGCCTTCGGTGACGCCGGCATGTGCGTATGCCAGGACGGTGCGCTTGCCGAACATCAGCGCATCCTGCGTGTGCACGGTGGCGCACCAAAATATTACCACGCATTCATCGGCGGCAATTTCCGCCTCGACGAACTGCAGGCGGCGGTGCTCGAGGTGAAGCTGGGTTATCTCGATGCCTGGACCGAGGCACGCCAGCGCAATGCTGCCTTCTATGACGCCGCTTTCGCCGCGGCGAAGCTCGAAGGTCGGGTCATTACCCCGCGGCAGGTGTCCGGCCGTCACACCTACAACCAGTACGTGATCCGCGTACAGCGCCGCGATGAACTGCGCGCCTTCCTGGCCGACCGCAAAATAGGCAGCGAGATCTATTATCCGGTGCCACTGCATTTGCAGAAGTGCTTCGACTACCTGGGACATAAGCCCGGTGATTTCCCCGAGTCCGAGCGCGCGGCGAGCGAAGTGCTGGCGTTGCCGATTTTCGGCGAACTCACGCGGCAGCAACTTGAACACGTCGTTGCCAGCGTCGCGGCGTTCCATGCCTGAATGCAGCCAGTGGCAGGTGTGAAGCCGTTCACGTTTGCATGGTCGCCGTTCCGGGCAGCAGTCGGCCGTCCCATGGCCGGCGCTGCGGTAGACTCGATCGCGGTACGGGTCGGCTAGAGTATCGGCGTGAAGGAAAAGTATCTTGCCCTGGATGGCATCCGCGGCGTGGCGGCCCTGTTCGTCTGCGTTCTGCACGTCAGCGTATGGGGTGTCGGGCCGGCATGGGCCATCAACATTGAACGTTCACTGATAGCGGTCGATCTGTTCTTCGTGCTGAGCGGATTCGTCATCGCGTGTTCCTACGAGCAACGCCTTGCCGATGGGCGCATGACGGCCAGGGATTTCGTTCTGACCCGCATCATTCGGCTCTACCCCATGTATCTGGTCGCGTTGCTGTTCGCGGTGGTGGCGCACAGGGATGATCTACTGCAGTCGGAGCAATCCGGCCATGTCTATGCAGCGCTTGCCAGCGTGGTATGGCTGCCGTGGAAGGTCGATGGCAACAACATTTTCTTTCCGCTCAACATCGCGTATTGGTCGCTGTTTTACGAGCTGCTGGTGAATTTTCTGTACGTTGCCACGCGACGCTGGCTGACGAATTCCGTGCTGCTGTCGGTCGTGCTGGTTTCGGCCGGGCTGCTGGTGCTGCTGGTGCATGGGCATGGCATGGATCTCGGCCCCTACTGGGGAGGCATTGGGCCGGTCGGTGGATTGGTGCGGGCCATATTCGGTATCTCGGTCGGTGTGTTTCTGTTCAGGTGGCGTTTGTCGGCACCGGCCTGGCTTACCGGGAAGGGCGGATATCTGCTGCCGCTGGCGATCATCGTCCTGTTGCTGGGAGTCCCGCCGATCCCGCAGATCGAGAACCGGTTGATGCTGGCCGCCGTGCTGTTCATCTTCCCATGGTGCGTGCTGTATGCTGCGCACGGCGCGCGCAGCGCAGGCAGGACGGCTGGCGTGCTGCGGTTCTTCGGTGCCATCAGCTATCCGGTGTATGTGCTGCATCTGCCCTTGTGGGTCCTGCTGTGCCAGGCGATACCCGACAAGCTCAGTCAGATGAATCCGGTGCAAGGGGTAGTGCTGGTCCTGGCGTCGGTGATTGGTTGTGCGGTGATCCTCGAGAAGTATGTGGAACAGCCGCTGCGGCACTGGATGACCGCCCGGATATTCGGCCCGCCTTCCGGGGTCGGCTTTGCGGGTACGACGACTCAGTCCCGGTCCTTGAAGTCGTCCGGCGTCAGTTGATGCCGCCCCAGCAGCTTGTAGAAATCGGTGCGGTTGCGCTTGGCGAGGCGCGCCGCCTGGCTGACGTTGCCGCCCGTGATCTGCAGGATCTGCGAGAGGTAGCTGCGCGTGAATTCGTCGCGCGCCTCGTCGAAGGAAGGCAGCTTGCCCAATGCGCCGCCCAGGGATTGCTGCACCAGTTCCACGGGAATGATGGGCGAGGCCGCCAGCGCATAGTTCTGGCGCACCACGTTCTGCAGCTGGCGCACGTTGCCCGGCCAGTCGCTGGTGGCCAGCAGCTCCACGGCTTCGGGCGCATAGATCTTGCGCTCGCCGGTGTCGGCGGCGATCTGCGCCAGGAAGTGCGCCACCAGTGCCGGAATGTCTTCGCGCCGGCGGGACAGTGACGGCAGATCGATGTGCACCACGTTCAGCCGGTAGTACAGATCCTCGCGGAACTGGCCGCCGGCCATCAGCAACTGCAGGTCACGATGGCTGCAGGAGATCACGCGCACGTTGACCGGCACGCCCTCGGTGCTGCCCACCGGACGGATGGCATTCTCCTGCAGTACGCGCAGCAGCTTCACCTGCAGGCGCATGGGCATGTCGCCGATCTCGTCGAGCAGCAGCGTGCCACCGTCGGCGCTGCGGAACAGGCCGGGATGATCCTCCTGCGCACCGGCGAAAGCACCCTTGACGTGACCGAACAGCTCGCTCTCGAGCAGGTTCTCGGCCATGGCGCTGCAGTTGATGGTGACGAAGGGCTTGTGACGACGCGGGCTGGCATTGTGGATGGCGCGCGCCAGCAGTTCCTTGCCGGTGCCGCTCTCACCGCTGATCAGCACGCGCGCGTCGGTGCCGGCCACCATGTGCGCCTGCGCCAGCTTCTCCTCCATCAGCGGTGAGCGCGTGACGATGTCGGCGCGCCAGTCCTCGTTGCTGTCGACGAAGCCGGAGATCTTCAGCGCCTTCTGCACCTGGTCGAGCAGCTCCTGCTTCTCCACGGGTTTGGTGAGGAAGCCAAACGCTCCCATCTGCGTGGCCTGCACGGCATCGGGAATGGTGCCGTGGGCAGTCAACAGGATTACTTTCAGTCCCGGCCAGCGGTTCTGCAATTCCTTGAGCAGGCCGATGCCATCGAGCTGGTCCATGCGCAGATCGGAGATGACCAGATCCGGTCGATAGCGGCCGGCCGCGGCCAGCGCCTGTACGCCGTTCTCCACGGCCTCGACATCGTAGTTCTCGGCGCGCAACCGGATGGTCAGCAGACGCAGCAGGCCCGGATCATCATCGACGACCAGCAGGCGGGCTTTGCGACGGGTTCGGATGTTCACTGTTTGCGTCCCTGGGTGGAGTTCTTGCGCTCGCTGAGGTTGCGCTCGATGTTGGCAATGGCATCGAGCTTGGCCTGGGCGTCTTCCAGCTGCTTGCGCAGCTTGGCGTTGTCGTCGAGTTCGGCCTGCAGCTTCCTGGTGAGCTGGGCGATGCGCTCGCGATCGTTGCGTTGTGCTTCGCCCTGCAGGCGTTCGTTCTCGGATTGCAGGCTGGCTTCGCGATCCAGCTGCGCCAGTTCCAGCAGCATCAGCGCGCGCTCGGCTGGCTGCAGCGTCTCGGGTTGCGCAGCGAGCTGGCGCAGCAGCATGCGGGCCTGCTCGACGTCGCGTCCGGCGTGGCCAGGCGTGGCCAGTACCAGCGCATAGCGCAGCTGCGCGCCACCGCCCGGCGAACGCTCGTAACCCTGTCTGGCATTGCTGAGGATCTCGGCCTGTTCGGCCGGCGTGCCCTGCGCCAGGCGCTGCAGGGTCTGGATGGAACTGGTCAGCAGCAGTGCCGCGGCTGCTTCGCGATCCACGCTGTTGCCGGAGGTGTGCGTGGTTTCACGCGCGGAGCCGCCGAGGTTGTTCAACGCGGCACAGCCGCCCAGCGCGGAGAGCAGCAACAGGAAAATGAGATTACGCGGCATTGGCTTTAGCACGGGAGAGCGGGGCGCGAGAGGCGACGGTGGGTGCACTGACGCTGGCTCGCAGCGGCATGCGGATGCGGAAGTGTGCGCCGGGGAATTCGCCGTCGATGATCTCGATGGTGCCATTGTGGACCTGCACGAATTCATGCACCACCGACAGGCCGATACCCGTGCCCTTGACGTGACCCGATGGGGAGCGGCCGGTGTAGAAGGCGTCGAATACGTGCAGCCGCTCCGCCGGTGCGATGCCGGCACCGGAGTCGGCCACTTCCAGTACCAGTTCGTTGCCGTCGGCGTGGGCGCGTACGTGCAGGGCACCGCCGCGTGGCGAATACTTGATGGCATTGGACAGCAGGTTCTCGAGGATCAGCCGCAGCTTGCCGCGATCGGCATGCAGCGTGATGTTCTCCACCTGCACCTCCAGGCGCAGACGCTGTGACACCAGCGTGAGCTGCTGGTTTTCCAGCACCTGCTTGATCAGCGGGCGGATGCGGAATTCGCTGGGATCCAGGCCGATGCTGTTGCTCTGCCAGGCACTGAAGCTCAGCAGATTCTCGATCAGGCGCTGCAGCTTGATGCTGTTGTCCTGCAGGATGGCGGTCACTTCACGCTGTCCGGTGGAGAGTTCACCCACCGCACCGTCCATCAGCAGTTCCGTGCCTTCGCGGATGTTGGCCAGCGGTGTTTTCAGCTCATGCGACATGTGGCGCAGGAAACGGTTGCGCTCCTGTGCCAGTTCCACCAGACGCTGGCGCAGCCACTCGAGCTGGCGGCCGAGCCGCTCCAGGTCCACCGGACCGCTGACCGCGATGGGATCGGCAAAACTGCCATTGCCAAGCTCGGTGATGGCGCGATCGATCTGGCGCAGCGGTCGGCCGATGCCCAGCGTGAAGGCCAGTACTGCCAGCAACACCAGCGGCGCCATCAGGCCGGACTCCAGAAACAGTTTGCGGCGCGCCTGATCCGACTGCGCCCGCAGTGCTGCCAGCTCGCTGTCGATCTGCCGGTTGCCCACCGAGGCCAGCGAGGTGGCGCGCTCGGTCAGCTCGGAGAAGTCGCCATTGCGCTCGAAATTCTGTCCGGGACCGGCGGCGGCAATCTCATCGCGGATGCGACCCTGGGTGGCCGACAGGGCATCGAGCAAGGCCGCCGCCTGCGGACCGCGCAGCTGTGCGCGCAGGCTCTGCACGGTGAGGTCGAGGCGCTCGTCGTTGCCGCGGAATACGCTCAGCACCTGCGCGTCGCCCAGCACCTTGTAGAGGCGGGCGCTGCGCTCCAGCGAGGCGATCTGCGCGAACATGTCCTGCGACAGGCGTGTGGCCTGCACGCTCTCCAGCACCAGCCGCTGGCTGGCGCTGGTGAGCTGCCCCATCTGGATGGTGGCATGCGCGATCGCCGCCAGCAGCGGCACGGCGATGATGACCACCCCCAACAGGAGGAAGCCATTCAATGATTTAGGCAACATCACGCGCATCCATCCATTGTAATGCGACGCTCCGCTCCGCGCAGTGCCTGCCGGCGTCTGCTGACGCCGACAACCCGCTTCGGTGGCTTACCAGGGTTCGGCCAGCAGCTTGCGCTCCCAGTCCAGCGACGAGCGCACGATGGCATCCAGATCGTCCAGTTCGGGTTGCCAGTCGAGCAGTTCACCGATGCGGCCCACACGGGCCACCAGGGTCGGCGGATCGCCTTCGCGGCGCGGTTCCTCCCGGATCAGCAGCGGCTGCCCGGCAATGCGCTGAACCGCATCGAGCACCTCGCGCACGCTGTAACCGTGCCCGTACCCGCAGTTGAGCGTGGCCGAGGCGCCACCGCTGCGCAGATAGTCGAGCGCGGCCAGATGTGCGGACGCCAGGTCGCTGACATGCACGTAGTCGCGTACGCCGGTGCCATCCGGTGTGGGGTAGTCCTGGCCGAAGATGCTGACATGCGGACGCTTGCCGACGATGGCCTCGCAGGCCACTTTCACCAGCAGCGTGGCCTTGCGGGTGGCCTGGCCGATGCGGCCGTGCGGATCGGAGCCGGCGACGTTGAAGTAGCGCAGGCTGACGTGACGCAGCGGACTGATCGCGGATACATCGCACAGTATCCATTCCGACATCAGCTTGGAAGTGCCGTAGGGATTGATCGGCGCCAGCGCCATTGTTTCATCGGCGAGACCGCCGGCGGGGATGCCGTACACGGCGGCCGTGGAAGAGAACACGAAATGCTGTACGCCGGATTTCAGGCACTGCTGCAGCAGCGTGCGTGTGGCGCTGGTGTTGTTGCCGTAGTAGAGCAGTGGCTCGCGCACCGATTCGGGCACGATGGTCTTGGCGGCAAAGTGCAGGACGGTGCGGATGGAGTGCGCTGCGAACAATTGTTCGAGCAGCGCGGCATCGCCGACATCCCCCACCACCAGCGGCGTATCGAGCACCGCCTGACGAAAGCCGGTGCTGAGGTTGTCGAGCACCACGACGTTCTCGCCGCGCGCGCGCAGTTGCAGCACCACGTGGCTGCCGATGTAGCCCGCGCCACCCGTTACCAGAATGCAATCACCTGCCATGCAAACCATGCTCCTCATAAGGATCGGGAAACGAACCGGCAATGAAGCCCGCAGCCGATATTACCCGTAATATGGCAACCCTTACGCGCCGAAAGTTCGCTTCAGCTCACCCAGAATGACGCTCACGCCACGCCCGTTCGCCACTTTATCGCCCGATCGGGTGCTGCAGGCCGCCGAGGCGGCCGGCCTTGCGCCCGACGGTCGCCTGTTTGCGCTCAACAGCTATGAGAACCGCGTGTATCGCGTGGGCTGCGATGCGGGGGCGGTGGTGCTGAAGTTCTATCGCGCTGAGCGCTGGAGCGACGCCCAGATAGCCGAAGAGCATGAATTCGCCCTGGAGCTGGCTGCCGCCGATCTGCCGGTGGCAGCGCCCCTGCGCCTGCAGCAACGCACCTTGCACCACTGGGAGGACCTGCGTTTCGCGGTTTTCCCGCTATGTCCCGGGGCTGCGCCGGATCTGTCGCTGCCCGGGCAGCTGGAGCTGCTGGGACGCACGCTGGCGCGCTGGCATGCACAGGGGGCGCGGCGGCGCTTCGAGCTGCGACCACGGCTGCTCGGCGAGCAGCTCGGCGCGCGTGCCCGGCGCACAGTGCTCGCCAGTGCGCTGCTCCCGGAAGGCTGTGCAGCGCGCTATGCCACGGTCAGCGGCTGGTTGCTGGAGCGCATCGAGGAGGCTTGGCAGCGCTGCGGCCCGTTGCAATACATCCGTCTGCACGGTGACTGCCACCTCGGCAACATCCTGTGGCGCGCGACCGGGCCGCTGTTCGTGGATCTGGACGATTGCGTCAGTGGTCCGCGCATCCAGGACCTGTGGATGTTCCTGTCGGGCTCGCCAGATGAGCAGCGCGGGCAGTGGCAGCAGCTGCTGGCCGGCTACCGGCAGTTCGGTGATCTGGACTTCGTGGAACTGCAGTTCATCGAGGCGCTGCGCGCTGCGCGCATGCTCAACCACGCGGCCTGGGTGGCAGAGCGCTGGCCGGATCCGGCGTTTCCAGCGGCTTTTCCCTGGTTCGGCGAAGTGCGCTTCTGGGAGCAGTACTGCAATGATCTGGCCGAACAGTGCGAAGCCGTCAGCGCACCGCCGCTGCTGGCCTGAGCCCGGGTTCGTTGGCCCCCGGTCCATTGGTCTCAGGCTCGTTGTGGTAACGTTGGCCCAGCGCACCCGGCCGGCGGGTGCCCATGACCCAACCCGGGCGGATCACTGCCAAGCCATGCGTTACGCCATCCTGTCATTGTTGCTGGTGCTGACGGCCTGCAGTCGCGATGCGGGCCCGCAGTCTGCGGCCGGTTCCACGGTTGCCGGGGTGGCGACGCAAGTCCGTGCCGCCGGCGAGGACTGGGTGGCCGCAGTCAGTTCGGCCAAGATCCGCACGCCCATCGATCTGAAGTTCCGGCTCAAGCAGCGCCCGCGGATTGACCAGCCGCTGGAGATCGAGCTGGCGCTGGATGTGGACGAGCGCAGTCAGGTGCAGCGCATCGTGCTGAACTTCTCCGGACTGACGGGGCTGGATGTGGTCAGCGATGCGCGTCTGAGCATCGAGCAGCCGGAGGGCGGCACTCAGGTGAAGACGCTGGTGGTCATGCCGCGCAAGAGTGGTGTGTACTACGTCACGGCAACGGCCATCGTCGATGGCGGTGCCTTGTCCATCAGCCGCGTCTATTCGATTCCGGTGATCGTCCCCGAAGCTGCCGGCTGATGCCTGCGGCGGGGCGTTCCCGCTGCCGCAATGGCCTTGCCAAAGCGGGAATTGCTTCACGTGGATTCAGGCTGCGCCAGCCTATGATCCGCAAGACTCCCGCTCCAGTACCTTGGGATTATGTCGCAACAGCCGGTCGCCTCATGGAACCCCGAGGCAGTACAAAACGCTGAATCGAAGGGCGCTGCCGCTGCGCTGCCGGATCTGCATCCGCGTCTGCGCCAGCAACTGGCTGCGCTGGATGGCGGCACGGGTGACTGGCAACAATGCCTGCGGCTGATCAGCCGCTACTACGAGGAAATCGACGCCGAACGTCGCGGCATCGTGCGCTCCATGCAGATGATGGCCGAGGAGGCGCATGCGCTGGCATCCGCGCCGCCCAGCGCCGATGCCTCGCAGCTCAGGACGGTGCTGGATCACATCGAGGATGTGGTTGTCACGGTCTGCGCTGACGGCACCATCCAGGACTGCAATCCCATGGGGGAGCGCGTGTTTGGCTACACACGCGGTGAACTGGTCGGGGTGCCGGTCACGGTACTGGTGCCGGAGCTGGTGTTGCCGGGTGCACCCCAGCGCGAGCTGGCCACGCTGGAAGGTGCAGTGGCCGGCGCATGGAGTGACAAACCCGCGCAGCAGCTGGGCGCGCGCCGCAAGAATGGCGATCTGTTCGTTGCCGAGCTGGTGACCAACCACGTCGGCGATCCGCAGCATGGGCTGCACATCGTCTGCCTGCGCGACGCCAGCGAGCGCCGCGTCACCGAACAGGCGCTGCGCGACAGCGAGGCGCGCTACCGCACCCTGGTGGAGAGCGCGCCCGAAGTCATCGTGCTCATCGACACGCACATCGGTCAGTTCATCGATGCCAACGAAAATGCGCTGCGCTTCTTCAAGGCCGGGCGCACCGGCTTCGTGGAGCTCGGGCCCCTGGATGTCAGCGCGCCGCGTCAGGCCAACGGTGCGGACGCCAATACCGAATGGGCGCGCCGGCAGGTTGCCGCGCTGGCCGGACAGCCGCAGAACTTCGAGTGGTTGTGTCGCGACCGGCAGGGGCGCGAGACTCCGGTGGATGTGCGTCTCATGCGACTGCCGGGCCAGTCCGGCCTGCTGCGTGCAAGCATTGCCGATGTCTCCGAGCGCAAGCGCGCCGAGCGTATCGCGGCCTGCGAGCGGGAAGTATTCCAGCAGCTGGCCGGCAATGCCGCGCTGAGCGAGGTGTTGGGAGCCGTGGTGCAGATGGTGGAGTCGCCGACCCATCAGCTGATCGCCGGTATCAGTCTGCTGGCGGTCGAAGGGCAGTCCTTCAACGAGGCCATCGGCGCCAATCTGCCACCACGCCTGCGCGCCGTGGAGTCGCGCACGCTGATCGACATGCGCAATGGCTCGGCAGCGGCTGCGGTATACATGGGGAGCGAAGTGCTGGTAGCCGATCTGGGCCAGGACGCCTACTGGCAGCGACGCCGGGATCTGGGGTTGCAGGAGAATCTGCGCTCGGCCTGGGCCGTGCCCATCAAGGATGGCAGTGGCCGCATCTACGGCGCGCTGTGTGTATACGGTCGCCAGGTCGGCATGCCGGCCGATCGCGACCTGGAACTGATGCGCCACGCGGCGCGCCTGGCCGGCATCGCCATCCAGCGGCGGCGCAGTGAAGAAGCGCTGCGTGACAGTGAGGCCAAATTCCGTGGTCTGTATGAATCCGTGCTCGAAGGCGTGTATCAGTGCGCACCCGATGGCCGGATCCTCGCCGTCAATCCGGCTTTCGTCAAAATGCTCGGCTATGCCAGCGCCGAGGAGGTCTACGCGCTGCCCGGCGTGTCGATGCTGTACTGGAGTCCGGCCGAGCGCGCCACCTTCGAGCGTCAGCTCGACAGCGCCGGCGAGATCCACAATGCCGAACATCGCCTGCGGCGTCGTGACGGCGTGCAGGTGGTGGTGCTGGAGAGCGCGCGCGTGCTGCGCCGGGGTGAGGACGGCGTGCAGGCCTACGAAGGCACGGTGGCCGACATCACCGAGCGCAAGCGGGCCGAGCAGGCGGTGTTCGCCGAGAAGGAGCGCCTGCAGGTCACGCTGCAATCCATCGGCGACGCGGTAATCACCACGGACGGCACCGGCTGCATCGACTACATGAATCCGGTGGCCGAGCAGCTCTCCGGCTGGAGCGTCGAGGAAGTGCGCGGCCGCGCCATCACCCAGGTGCTGCGCCTGCTTGACGAGGGCACGCGCAGTGAACTGGAGAATCCGCTGCTGCGCTGCCTGCGCGACGGCCAGGTCGTCAATTTCACCGAGCAGAGCGTGCTGGTGAATCGCGGTGGCGAGGAGATCGCCATCCAGGATTCGGCTGCACCGATCCGTGATCGCGCCGGACAGATCGTCGGTGCCGTGGTGGTGTTCCGCGATGTGACCAAGGAGCGGCGCCTCAAGCGCGCGCTGTCCTACCAGGCCAGTCATGACGCGCTCACCGGCCTCATCAACCGGCGCGAATTCGATGCGCGTCTGCAGACCGCGGTGGTCGGCACCCGTGATTCGGATCAGGTGCATGCGCTGCTGTACGTGGATCTGGATCAGTTCAAGCTGGTCAACGATACCTGCGGCCACAGCGCCGGAGATCGCCTGCTGCGCGACGTGACCGGGCTGCTGCAGACACATGTGCGCGCCTCGGACACCATCGCGCGCCTGGGCGGCGACGAGTTTGGCGTCCTGGTGCCGGACTGCTCCATGGATCAGGCGGCCCGCATCGCCGACAACATCCGCGCTGCGATCCGTGACTACCGCTTCATCTGGAATGACATCGCCACGAATATCGGGGCCAGCATCGGCGTGGTGGAGATCAATCGCGACACCGAGAATGTCGCGGCGGTGATGAGCGCCGCCGACATCGCCTGCTATGCGGCCAAGGAAGCCGGCCGCAATCGCGTGCATCTGTACGACTCGGGCGAAGCCTCGGGGCGCCATCGCGAGATGTACTGGGTGGGACGCGTGACGCGCGCCATCGAGGAGGATCGACTCGAACTGTTCGGCCAGCCGATCAAGCTGGTGACGCCGGACGCCCAGCGTGCACCGTTCGTCGAACTGCTGGTGCGTCTGCGCGGCGACGACGGCAAGCTGGTGCCGCCCGGCGAATTCATCCCGGCGGCGGAGCGCTACAACGTCATCACCGCCATCGATCGCTGGGTGGTCAGCCGGGCCGTGAAGCTGGTGCGCGAGCGCGCCCGGCCGGATCAGCCGCCGCCCTTCCTGCTGGCGCTGAACATCTCCGGCGGCAGTCTCAGCGAGCGCACCTTCCTCGATGAAGTGCTGGCGCTGGTGGAAGAGCCACACGTGGCCCGCTGCCTGTGCTTCGAGATCACCGAGACCGCCGTGATCACCACGATGAGTCAGGCGGTGACCTTCATGCGCGAGCTGAAGTCACGCGGCTGCCGCTTTGCGCTCGATGATTTTGGCAGCGGCCTGTCCTCGTTCCACTACCTCAAGACGCTGCCGGTGGATTTCCTGAAGATCGATGGCCAGTTCGTCGGCAACATCCCCAGCGATGCGGTGGACCGCAGCATGGTCGTGGCCATCAGCCAGGTGGGACGCGCGCTGGGCATCGCCACCATCGCCGAGAAGGTGGAGACCCAGGAAGTGCTGGATCTGCTGGGCAAGCTGGGTGTGGATTACGCCCAGGGGTATCACATCGCGCGGCCCGGCCCGCTGCTCGAGACCCTGGGGCGCATCGAGCCGCTCGGGCCGGGATAGGCCAGCCGGGACAGGTCAGGGCAGCGTGAATGCCACCGCTCGATACGGTTCCTCGGCCGGCGGTGTACCGCCCGGTTTCGTATCCCGGAGGGCAAGCTGCCCCTCCAGCGCATAGGCGGTTTTGCCTATGGCCGTCACCGACACCAGACCCTTCAGGCCTTTCTTCACGGTGGTAATGGTGGCCGTATCGCCGGCAATCACGACCTGCCTGACCTTGCCCCTGGCGTCGGTCAGCAACAGGCCATCGCTGCCATAGGCGCGCATCCCGTCCGGTCCCACCAGTTTTTCCGAGAGTTTGAGTGCGCTGACTGTCGTTGCCTTGCCGTCGGCGCCAATGCCCACCGCGTACAGCTTGCCGGTGCCGATGGTGCCGACGATCACGCGCCCGCCCACCACCGCAACGCCGTCCAGGGCCCCATTGGCCGGGCCGAAGGCGCCGGCCGCCGACCAGACTTCCAGCGCGTTGCCCCCGCTGCGCAGCCGCAGCAGCTGCATGTTGCTGGTATCGGTGGCATACAGGTCGCCGTTCGCGCCGACCGCGATGTCGTTGCAGAAGCCGCCGGCGGGCAAGGGATAGCTCGCCTTGAATGCGCCGCTGGCCAGATCGAAGCCATACAACGCGCCGGGCCCGGCCGTGCCGCCGGCCGTGTCGTTGCTGCAGGCCCACAGGGTGCCGCTGCCGTCGTCGGCGAAGACACCGAACACCTGCCTGAGGCCGGCGCTGCCCGGCAGGATGAAGGGTTCGGCCACCGACATGCCCGCGGCAACCTTGTAGATCTGCCCGGTGCCGATGCTGCCGATGTAGACACTGCCATCGTTGCCGGAGGTCAGGCTCTCGGGAAAGATGCCGCTGCCGGCGATGGAGATGTCCGGCAAGACTGGTGGAGTATCGACCACGTTCTCATTGCGCGAACAGCCGCCCATGAGCAGCAGGCCCAGGCCAAGGAGTCCCAGACCCGGAAACATCGGCAATGTTCTTGGCGCTGGTCTCATGTCAGTGCATTCCTGTCGTGGCGCGGTTTTTCCGTGGCGCTCTGCCGTTGCATCCTACCTCAGCGCAGCGATCCGAAGTCGCGGTGCGCGGAAATCGTGGGCGGGCCGCCGGCCATTGTGGGGCGTGACATCGTCAAACTGCACAGTATCAGCCGGCATGAAGGTGTATTCTTCAAAAAAACTTGCGGACGAATTTCCCATTGTGCCGAAGACGGCGCAGGTAGATTAAGTGAAGGATCGCGGGTCACCGGCCTGCGCGCAATTTGTATGTGAGATTCCTGGACCCACCCTGCTCCTTTATGGGAAGACTTTTGGGGAAGAGGTAAATCGTGGTTCGTACGCCAGAGCACTACGACGTCGTGATCGTCGGCACGTCCTTTGCGGCGTCTTTCTTTCTTTTACGCTACCTGGAGCATGCACCGGCCAACAGTCGGGTGCTGGTGCTGGAACGCGGCAGCGAGGACACCAAGGCCTGGCAGCTGGCCAACCGCAAGCACTCGAGCATCGATCCGGAATTGGTGTACGAGAACGAGACACCCTGGAAAGATTGGTTTACCAGCCCGGGTTTCGGTGGCAACTCCAAGTGCTGGATGGGTGGCACCACCCGCATGATGCCGGCTGATTTCCAGCTCCAGAGCCGCTACGGGGTCGGGCAGGACTGGCCGCTGAACTACGACGATCTCGAGGCGCATTACACCATCGTCGAACAGGTCATGTCGGTCTCTGGTCCCCCGGACAGCCCGATGCCCAGGTCGGCGCCGTTTCCGTTGCCGCAGCACCGCTTCTCGGATCCGGACGTGCTGTTGAAGAAGCAGTTTCCGGAGGGCTGGTTTGGCATGGCCACGGCCCGCGCCAGTGTTCCGACCGCGCAGCGGGCGGCTTGCTGCGCCACCGGTTTCTGCTCGCTGTGCCCGGTGGATGCGAAGTTCACCATCCAGAACGGTCTGGCGGACATCTACCGGGATCCGCGGGTCACGTTGCGGCTGCGTTCGGAGGTCCATTCAGTGGACACTGCCGCGGGTGTGGCGCGGGGTGTCAGCTATGTCGACGAGCAGGGCGCGGACATCAGCGTCATCGCGGATCTGGTGGTTCTTGGTGCCAGCGCCCTGTTCAATCCACACATCCTGCTGCGCTCCGGATTCACGCATCCGCTGATCGGTCGGCGCCTGCACGAGCAGATGCCGGTGTACGTGACGCTCGATCTCAATGGCGTCAATTGCTACAACGGCAGCACGGTGCTGTCGGGGCTCGGTTACCTGTTCTATGACGGCGAGCATCGTCGCGATCATGCCGCCTGCATGATAGAAACCTGGAGTTCGCCCTTTGCCAGCCGGGTGGACGACACGCTGCGCCTGCAATCCGGCAAATGGAACCAGCGCGCGATGCTGGGGTTCCTGTTCGAGGATCTGCCCAGTGACGACAACACGGTGACCGTCAGCCAGTCCAGTCCCAGACTCGCGCACATACGCTTCGGGAAATATTCGGACTATGCGCTGCGGGCTGCCGACCAGATTCCGAAAATGATCGAGAAGCTCTCCGCGGCGCTCCCGGTGGAGCGCATCGTGTCGATCGAGCTCGGATCGACGGCGGCTCATATCCAGGGCACGGTGGTGATGGGCAATGATCCGAAGACCAGCGTGGTCGACAGGTATCTCGTGCATCACGAATACCGCAATCTGCTGGTGCTGGGCGCCAGCGCATATCCGACTGCCAGTCCGGCCTATCCCACTCTGACGGTGTCCGCGCTGTCATTGTGGGCGGCCGATAATGTTCTCGGACGGAGCGCATAGATGAAGCGTCGCGCCTTTATCTGGACTGGAGTCGGAGTCACCACGGCATTGCTGGCTGGCTTCGGCGCCGAAGTGTTTTCCGAGCACGAGATCGCCGCCGCCGTGCGCCGCCGGCTCAGTTTCCTGCACCTCGACGAACAGGGTCCGAAGGACTTCGCCCGGGATTCGGTGGCTGCGTTGCTGGCCAAGCGGCCCACCTGGCTGCGGATCAAGGCGCGCGTGCGCACCATGTTCGCCAAGGGCGCACCACGCTGGGGATTCTCCAGCGATCAGCGTACCCGCTGGCAGCGGCAGGAAGATCATTTTGCGACGCTGTTCCTGCTTTCCAGCGATTTCTTCACCCATGGCGCCGACGAGAGTCGGACGATTCGATACGTGGCGCTCTACGATCCGATGCTCGCGTGCGGTAATCCATTTCGGCGTCCTGTCTAGCACGCATTTCGTTACACCTTACATCGATCCGTGTAGCCGTAACTATTTGAAAAATAGGGTTTTTTGGATCCTGGTGATTCACGCCTACGGGGTCCGTCGCCCGTGGCCGACACGTTGTCGGTGATTTTCCCGCACGCTACAAAGACGCTCATCAGCAATTCGTAGTTCCGGATTTCGACTCCGGCGGAGCCAAGCGGAATGAGCATTCGAAAGATCAGGTACAGCACTCTTCTGGCGCCTCTGGGCGTGGTGCTGCTGGCGGCACTCACAGGATGTGGCGGCGATATCGAGGTCACCGACAATGGTACGACCAGTGTAGTCGGTTCCACGAGTGGCACGTCGAGTTCCAGCTCCAGCTCCAGCTCCAGCGGTTCGAGCAGCAGCTCGAGCAGTTCGAGTGGTTCGACCAGCACTGGCAGCCTGTCGGCTCCGAGCAATGTGCAGATTGTCCTGCAAGGACAGGATGCGCAGGAGCAGAGCAATAGCGCTGTGCCGACGCAGCCCAACCATCTGACGATTGCCTGGAAGTCGGTGACGGGTGCCACCTCCTACAAGATTTACCGCAGCGTGAACCAGGGCAGCTACGCGCTGTATGCGACCGTTTCGGCGAGCGCCGCCACGACGGCTTACAGCAGCTATGTCTCGAAGTCGGGCAACTACGACTACCAGACCAATGTGGATAGTGCCTACCAGGACACTGCAGCCACGAACAGCGTGGGCTATCCGAAGACAGCCGACAGCGCGGGTACGTATTTCCCCAATAATGTCGGATATACCTACAAGGTCAGTGCTGTGGATGCAGATGGCGAAGGCACGCTGTCAACCGACTCCATAGCCATTTACTTTGCCGGCGGTCTTCAGATCACGAATGAAAGTCAATTCGATGGCGTCGTGGATTTCGCCGATACGACTGCATCGGTGGCCAGTCCGCTGGGCTATACCACCAATGCAAAGTGGTCGGTCAGCAGCGGACACACGATCACCGGCATATACTCCGGTCACGGTGCGGTGGATCAGAACTTCTGCCTCAAGGGATTCAATTATCTGATCCTGAGCGTCATGGCCGGACAGAGCGGTTCGAGTTTTCGGATAGGAACTGAATTGTCCGGAGACCAGGCGCTGCTGACGGCGGATCTGTCTTCCACCAGTTACAACACTCTGGTCGCCAATCAGTGGGTAACGTTCAAGATTCCGCTGTCTGATCTGATGATCGATCAGGTCGGTGGCACCGATGCGCCGCAATATGCATTTTACAAATACATACTGTCCACTCCCTCTTCAGCCACTCAGACGTTCTGGCTGGAATCCTACTTCTCCGTGAATTAGGACTGTGAGTCGATAGTTTTAGGGTCAATGGCGCTGACTTGGCCCCGAGCGCACAGTGGAGGAGGCTCAAGTAGCTGAGCAAGAAGTGAAGAAGGCTGATGTCGAGTTGATAGGGTGTTCGTTACCAACACCCTGTCGATCCATGCGCTGTAGCGCCAACCTGCCGGTTTATCGCCGATCCGCTTGCCCGCGGCGTGGATGTGCTGATGCGCCAGCATGGTCCGCAACGCACGGAGTTGCAGCGCGGAGAATCTCTGGGCACGCGTGATCATCGGGTGCCATGGCGAATGGCCCGCGCGTGAGCGCGCCTGGATGAGTCGCGCGCTGTCACAACTATCCCGAAGCGATGTCTGCGCGAGATCGAGGTCGGCGGACGCGTGGTCCGCCCTCCGACTATCCTGATCGGTTATAGCTCGTCCACAAAACCTCGAGCACTCCAAAGAGTGTCCTCTGCACGGCACCTCATCTTCCGTCTGAGATGACAACTACCCCGTTGGTCAACGTTGGAACGGGTCCGCGTTGGGCTCGCTGGCAAAACGTCCGCTCTTACATTTTTACAAACGGCGTCGCCAATCACTGACACGGAAATCAGTCAATCGTCGCGAGCGAAAGACATGTTGTCTGACTTGTGAATCTGCCGGGAACATGGCGCGTGAACAAAATATCTGGGGAAGCAAAAATGAAGGCACTTCGCTCTCTCACCATCGCGCGATGGGGATATCTCGCGGCCGCATTGCTTGTCACTTCGATGTCGGTTTATGGCGCCGGCGTCAACGCGCATGCGAACAACTGGAGAACGCGTCATACCGGCCATGGCACGTTGAGCCTCTCGAGCAGCAGTTACACGACCACGCAGGCCATAGGTACGGCGACCATAACGGTCAAGCGCAGCGGTGGCAGCAATGGTGCCGTCAGTGTGGCCTATGCTACGACGGCCGGTAGCGCCGTTGCGGGCACCAACTTCACTGCCGCTGCTGGCACGCTCAGCTGGGCCAGCGGTGATGCTGCCGCCAAGAGCGTCGTCATCAAGGTGCTTGCCTCGCCCAGCTTCAGTGGCACCAAGAGCTTCACGGTGGTGCTGTCCGGCGCCAGTGGTGGCGCGCTGCTGGGAACCTCCACTGCCACGATCAGCATCACCGGCAGCGGCGCGTCCACGTCGAGCAGCAGCTCGAGCAGTTCGAGCAGTTCGAGCAGTTCGAGTGGTTCGAGTGGTTCGACCAGCACTGGCAGCCTGTCGGCTCCGAGCAATGTGCAGATTGTCCTGCAAGGACAGGATGCGCAGGAGCAGAGCAATAGCGCTGTGCCGACGCAGCCCAACCATCTGACGATTGCCTGGAAGTCGGTGACGGGTGCCACCTCCTACAAGATTTACCGCAGCGTGAACCAGGGCAGCTACGCGCTGTATGCGACCGTTTCGGCGAGCGCCGCCACGACGGCTTACAGCAGCTATGTCTCGAAGTCGGGCAACTACGACTACCAGACCAATGTGGATAGTGCCTACCAGGACACTGCAGCCACGAACAGCGTGGGCTATCCGAAGACAGCCGACAGCGCGGGTACGTATTTCCCCAATAATGTCGGATATACCTACAAGGTCAGTGCTGTGGATGCAGATGGCGAAGGCACGCTGTCAACCGACTCCATAGCCATTTACTTTGCCGGCGGTCTTCAGATCACGAATGAAAGTCAATTCGATGGCGTCGTGGATTTCGCCGATACGACTGCATCGGTGGCCAGTCCGCTGGGCTATACCACCAATGCAAAGTGGTCGGTCAGCAGCGGACACACGATCACCGGCATATACTCCGGTCACGGTGCGGTGGATCAGAACTTCTGCCTCAAGGGATTCAATTATCTGATCCTGAGCGTCATGGCCGGACAGAGCGGTTCGAGTTTTCGGATAGGAACTGAATTGTCCGGAGACCAGGCGCTGCTGACGGCGGATCTGTCTTCCACCAGTTACAACACTCTGGTCGCCAATCAGTGGGTAACGTTCAAGATTCCGCTGTCTGATCTGATGATCGATCAGGTCGGTGGCACCGATGCGCCGCAATATGCATTTTACAAATACATACTGTCCACTCCCTCTTCAGCCACTCAGACGTTCTGGCTGGAATCCTACTTCTCCGTGAATTAGCGGCGACAGGCGGGGCCCGGGTGAGCGTCATGCTGGCGTTTGCCCGGGCTGGCGGCGGCGCGTTGCGCCGCCCTCACTTCGGATAGGTAAGCCGATCCTGGATGGCCAGCAGCACGTCGCGGCGCTGCACTTCGCCGATGAGCTGGTTGCGCCATTGGCCGGGGGTCACCGGCAGCACCGTGGCCTGTTCGCGCAGGAAGCCATCCAGGGCCGTACACAGCGGCATCTCGGGCGCCAGCGCAAAGCTCACCGGCTGGGCGATGCTGCCCACCAGCGTTGCCGGGTCCAGCTTGTGGGTCTTGACCTGCTCCAGCACCACGCGCGGATCCAGCCAGGCCACCAGCTCCTCGTCGTCGATGACGTAGACGCGCTCCAGCGCCCGCTTGGGCAGTTGCCGGAACATCTGCTCCAGCGTGGTGTCGCTGCGGACCACGGCCACGGCCGGCTTCACCAGCGCCTCCACGGTGCGCAGCCGCCAATCGTCGCTGCTGTGCTCGGGGGAAGGCCGGCTCAGCGAGCCGTGATAGATGGATTCACCGCGCCGGTACACCTTGGCGGCGTAGTGGGCCGTCACGCAGGTCAGCATCAGCGGCAGCACGATGGAGTAGTCGGCCGTCATCTCGAACAGCATCAGGATGGAGGTCAGCGGCGCGTGCGTGGTCGCGGCCAGGAAGCCGCCCATGCCGATGAGCGCATAGGCCGTGGGCACGGAAGTGTGAGCCGGCAGCAGTGCGTGCAGCAGGCTGCCGAACAGCGCACCGACGGCGCAGCCGATGAACAGCGTGGGCGTGAACACGCCGCCCACGGCGCCTGAGCCCACGGTGGCCGAAGTGGCGAAGATCTTCGCCACCAGCACCGCCAGCAGCCACAGGCCCACGAGCTGGCCGCCGAGGATGTCGCCCACCACGCTGTAGCCATTGCCCCAGACCTGTGGCACGTAGATGGAGATGGCACCGACGATCAACCCGCCCAGGCCGAGCTGCCAGTACAGCGGCAGCCTCAGTTGCACGAAGCGCGCCTTGGCGAAATCCAGCAGCGCCAGAAAGGGTGGCGCCAGATGGCCCAGCAGCACGCCCAGCAGCAGGTAGAAGCCCAGCTCCCAGTTGGCCGCGAACTCCACGTGCGGAACCGTGAACACCGGCCCGTAGCCGAGGAACTGATGGATGGTGGCGCTGGCCGTGACCGAGGCCACCACCAGCGGCCCGAAGCTCTCCATGGCGGTGGAGCCCAGCACGATCTCGGAGACGAACAGCGCGCCGGAGATGGGCGCGTTGTAGGCGGCGGCAATGCCCGCAGCCCCGCCGCAGGCCACCATCAGGCGCAGCCGCGGAATGGGCGCGCGCGCCAGCAGGCCGAGTTTGGAGCCCAGCATGGCCGCCAGCTGCACCATCGGGCCCTCGCGGCCGATGGAGCCGCCCGAGGCAATGCTCAGCAGCGAGGAGAGGCTGTTGCCCAGCGTGGCGCGAAAGCTGATGCGGCCATTGCCGACCAGCACCGCCTCCATGTAGTCCACGGCGCGCGGCGAGCGCAGCGTGCGCCCGGCCAGATGCAGCACCCAGCCGGCCAGCACGGCGCCGATCACGGGTACCGCGCAGCGATACCACCAGGGCAGGGCCGCAGCTGCGGCCACCAGCCCGTTGCCGCTGCCGGTGAACAGCAGTTCCAGCAGCCGCGCGCCCTCACGAAAGCCCACGCTGGCCAGCGCCCCGCAGAAGCCCACCAGCGCCGCCCAGAACACGATGCCCACCAGGTCTTCATGGCCGAAGACGATGAGCCGCAGACGCGTCAGCAGCGAGAGGGGAAAGCGGGCCAGTTGGCGGATCGATTGGGTCATGCGGTTCCGGAGCAGAGCGCAACCCGCATCTTAGCGGGTGCCAAGCGATACCCGCGGTGCGGCGGGATGAGGATCTCGTCATCGCGGCGTGAATCCGCAACAATGGCGGGCACCTGGAATCCAACTCGCGAATCGGTTGCTAAGTATTGATTTTTTGAGAAAAATATCGCTCGCACCCATGATGGAGTGATGTCGCTGAGGGCGGGTGGCCCGTGGGATCAAGAGGTTGGGGTACGGAAAATTCCTGTGTCCCATACGCTCGTCCCATAGGGGGCTTCCGGTGGGCGCCCGCACGGGCGATGGTGTGGCCAAGCGGACTCTCTCAAGGAACGATGTCTTCCTTGTCGATGCCGAGATCGAAAGCCCGCTGGACGATGGTTTCGTAGCGCGCGATCTCGTCCGTGGTCAGCAGCGGGAACCTGGACTTGCGCCTGGTTTCGGGCAGGTGCCCGTCGTTGCCGCGGACCAGGTTGATGAACAGATCGCGTGACTGACCCGGCCAGTCGGCAATGCCGTTGAGTGCGTCCCGTGCGCGGTCGAAGCCGAGGAGAAAGGAGATTTCCTCGTCGAGGTCTTTCTCGATGGTGCGTTCCAGCGCGTAGTACAGGAATGTGGTCTGATCGCTCGCGTCGAAATAGCGGTAGTAGACGGCGTCATTTCCAGTGGCAGGCGCGGTCGGGATTGCGGGGTCATAGCTCGTGCGTTGCATGACTGGCTGCGCAAATGCGGCCAGTGCATCCCGGTAACGGTCGAGGCTAGCCAGGATTACTGCCGAAACGGGCAGGATGAATCCCTTGGGCGTGAAGCCACAGGACGAGAGCTGCTCGTGGATCAGGTAGCGATGCAGCCGGCCATTGCCATCCAGGAAAGGATGGATGAAAACAAAGCCAAAGGAGATCGAGGCAGCGACGACAACGGCGTCCATCGCGGGCTGGGCCCGCGGTGTGCCGCGCAGCCGCTTGCTCATGGCGATGAGCCCCTCCATCAGCGCATGGACATCCTCGGGCCGGGGCGGCACGAACTCGATGCGCTTCCTGTAACCATAGTCGTAACCGAGCCAGTTCTGGGTTTGTCGCCATGAAGCTTCCTGGAAGCGCGGCTCCACGACGGCGTTCTGCAACTCGACAAAGTGATCCATGGTCAGGGCATGGCCGCCCTCGGCGCCCTGCAGCAGGTTGGCGAAACGCTGCGCGCGCGAGGCGGTTGGTTTCTCGCGCTCCACCTCGAATGATGAGTGGGTTTCCTTGAGATACAGGTAGTTCGCCGCCCGCATCAGCAATTGTTTGTCGTAGCCCGTCAGCTTGCGGGCTGCCTCCGCGGCGAGGCCCTTCTGGGACATCGTTTGCAGGTAGTCGGTCCTGCGCACCAGCGGGCAGAAGGCCGGCGTGCCGGGCAGGTTATCGAGAACCCGGTATTTCTCGTTGCGCAGGGGGCTTGGTGGCTGGAAGCCGAACTGCAGTTTCTCGTCGAGAACGGCGATGTAGTTGCGGCGGCCGAAGTGCCGCTCCGGTATGCCCAGGGACTTGCCGGTCAGCCATTCGTACAGGAAACCAAGGCGGCGGGCAGCGCCGGAGCCTGGCTGTGTCAGCAGAGTGGAATGGATCTCGGTGCCGCCGATCCGGTCGAACAGCAACTTGAGAACCTGCAGGTTCAGGCCCTCGTAACGAAGTGCAAAGCGAAGATGGCCGAAGGTTGTGTCGGCGGGTCGGTAGGATGGCCCGAACTCCTCGAAGCGGCCCCCCCCTTTTTCCACCAGCCGGCGGTTGGGAATGGCCTCGCTGAGGATGCAGGTCACCGGCAGCGGCATGGCGGGCAGGCCGTGGCGCTGAATCAGGTGGGCGTAGCCGAGCAGGTTCATGCGGCTCCGGGAGTCTAGAAGATCTGGTGCAGGACTATGAAAAGTCTCTGTTTTTGCAAAGATACTAGAAAATCAGCGATCTGGCGATTCTTGCGATTAGATTCATGGAAAGCCGATGGCCTGTACTGGCACGTGGGTCAGCGGATTCGGCGCGAGTTGCTGAAAGATGGCCGGGCCGGATGCGGCGGAGAGATTTTGCCGGCACTGTCGGCAAAATTGGTGCAGGAGTACGGCAAGGGGTTCAGTCCCCCGAATCTGGCCCGCATGATCCGGTTTGCCGAGACCTTGTCCGGGCAGGACGTTGTTTTGGCGCTGTCCCGGGAATTGGGGCGGAGCCACTGCATCTAAATCCTGCCGCTCAAACAGCCCTTGGAACGAGAGTTCAAGCAGTATAGCGGGTGGTATGGGACTGGAGTCCGCGTCCCATGCCCGTCCCATCGACATGGTGAGAATGCCGGAAACAGCCGAAAAATGACTCGTGGAAAAATCACCGGAAAATAGGCCAGAAATCGCAAAAACCCCGGGAGAGGCAGGGGCTTGTTCGGTGGCGAAAGTGTCTGTAGCTCCGATGCTCGACTGGACCGACCGCCACTGCCGCTACTTCCTGCGCGGCTTCTCGCCACGCACGCTGCTGTACACCGAGATGATCACGGCGGCAGCGCTGCAGTACGGGCCGCGGCAGCGGCTGCTGGAGTTTTCGCCCGAGGAGCAGCCCCTGGCATTGCAGCTGGGCGGCAGCGATCCGGCGCAGCTGGCGGCCGCGGCCGCGCTGGGCGCGGCGGCGGGCTATCGCGAGATCAATCTCAATTGCGGCTGCCCCAGTGAGCGCGTGCAATCCGGTTCCTTTGGCGCCTGCCTGATGCTGGAGCCCACGCTGGTGGCCGACTGCATCCGGGCCATGGCCGAAGTCTGCGATCTGCCGGTGACGCTGAAGCTGCGCATCGGTGTGGTCAGCCGGCGCGCCGCCGTGCCGGGCAGTGTGCAGGACTTCGATGAGGCGGATTATCAGCGCCTGGCCGATTTCGTCGCCACGGTGGCGGCGGCCGGCTGCCAGGTGTTCATCGTGCACGCCCGCAAGGCGGTGCTCGAAGGGCTGTCGCCGCGCGAGAACCGCGAGGTGCCGCCGCTGCGCTACGACGTGGTACAGCGTCTGAAACAAGAATTTCCGCGGCTGGCCGTTATCCTCAATGGTGGCCTGCGCACGGTGCAGCAGGTCGAGGCGGCGCTGGGCTGGTGTGACGGCGTGATGCTGGGCCGGGAGGCCTACCACCGGCCGCGGCTGCTCGACGAGCTGCATCAGCGGCTGTTTGCCGATGGCTGGCAGGCACCGGATGACGCCGCGCTGATCGAACGCATGGCCGGCTATGCCGAGCAGCAGCTGGCGCGTGGTGAGCGGCTGGCGGCCATCACGCGGCACCTGCTGGGGCTGTGCAACGGGCGCGACGGGGCGCGGCACTGGCGGCGCATGCTGTCCGAAGGCGCGCGCGATCCGGCGGCCGGGCCTCAGTTATTGAGGGATGCCGCGCGATATCTGGTGATGGCGGTCTGAAGGGCAAAGGGCGGCAGGGCGCGGACACGGCGTTGTCGTGGCGCCGCATGGTTGCTGGCGTATAATCGCTCGACTTTTTACTTAATCCGGAACATGGCCAAAGATCTCGAACTCGCCATCCTGTTCGCCGATGTGGTCGGATCGACGCGATTGTTCGAGTCGCTGGGCGATCTGCGGGCGCGCGACGTGATCGCCATCTGCATCGAAGTCATGCGCACGGCCACCGAGCACCACAATGGCACCGTCATCAAGACCATTGGTGACGAGATCATGGCCACGTTCCCGACGGCCGACGATGCCCTGAACGCGGCCGGCCAGATGCAGAAACAGATCAGCGCCCATGCCGAGCTGCGCAACGACGGCCAGCCGGTGGCCATCCGCATCGGCTGTCATTACGGCCCGGTGGTGCTGGAGAACCGCGATGTGTTCGGCGGCAGCGTGCATACCGCCAATCGCATGACCAGCCAGGCCAAGGCCGGCCAGATCATCACGACGGCTGCCACGGTGGAACGGCTCTCGCCCGAGTGGCGCGCCTCGGTGCGGCAGATCGACGTGGCCACCATCCGCGGGCAGGGCGGCGAAGTGGTGCTGTACGAGGTGCTGTGGCAGACCGAGGATGTCACCAGCATGCTGCCGGCCATCGCGCTCAATGGCCGCGAGGCCAGGCGCCCGCTGCGCCTGAAGGTCAATGTGCAGGGCACGGACTACACCGTCGACGAGCAGCATCCGCAGCTGGTCATCGGGCGGGCCAATGAATGCGATGTGGTGGTGCGCGGCAACCTGATCTCGCGGCTGCATGCGCGCATCGAGTTCAACCGCAGCCGTTTCACGCTCACCGACCAGAGCACCAACGGCACCTTCGTGCAGACCGTCGGTCAGGAGGATGCCTTCCTGCGCCGCGACAGCATGCCCATCAAGGGCGAGGGGCTGATCGGTCTGGGGCGGGTGCCCGAAGCCGATTCTCCCCAGACGCTGCGCTTCATCTGCGAAGCCGGCTGAAACAGAAAGCGGCTGAAATAAACCGGCGCTGAAACGAAAACGCCCGGGTCCTTGCGGATCCGGGCGTTGGCGCAATCCTGCGAAGGATTGCCGCGATCAGGCGCCGAGGCGCCGCTCGACTTCGTCCAGTTCCTGATACAGCGCGGCCGGCGTGCGGCTGCCGAACTCCTGCAGGTACTTGCGGAAGTCGGCCACTTCGCGTTTCCAGGCGCCGGCGTGCACCGTGGTCAGTTCCTGCATGGCCTCCGGCTTCACGTCCAGGCCGCTGAGGTTCAGGTCCTGCGGCTTCGGCAGGTAGCCGATGGCGGTGTCCTGCGCCGCGACGCGATTGGCGCAGCGATCCAGCGCCCAGGCGATGACGCGCAGGTTGTCGCCGAAGCCCGGCCACAGGAATTCGCCACTGGCGTCCTGACGGAACCAGTTGACGTGGAAAATCTTCGGCGCGTGCTTGAGCCTGGCGCCGACGTTCAGCCAATGCGCCCAGTAGTCGCCGTAGTTGTAGCCGGCGAAGGGCTTCATGGCCATCGGATCGCGGCGCACGACGCCCACTTCACCGACGGCCGCGGCCGTGGTCTCGGAGGCCACCGACGCGCCCACCAGCACGCCATGGGCCCAGCTGCGCGCCTGGTACACCAGCGGCGCCAGCTCGCGGCGACGGCCGCCGAAGATCAGCGCGGAAATCGGCACGCCCTTCGGGTCATCCGCGGCCTTGTCGTACACCGGGTTCTGCCGGGCAGCCACGGTGAAGCGCGAGTTCGGATGCGCGGCCGGGCCGTTCTTCGGATCGTAGGGGCGGCCCAGCCAGTCGATGGCCGGCACGGAATCCTTGCGGCCTTCCCACCACGGCTCGTTGTCCGCGGTCAGCGCCACATTGGTGAACAGCGTGTCCTTGCGGATGCACTCGTAGGCATTGCGGTTGGTCTTCGGGTTGGTGCCCGGCACCACGCCGAACAGACCGGCTTCCGGATTGATGGCCCACAGGCGGCCGTCGTCACCGGGTTGCATCCAGCAGATGTCATCGCCGATGGTCTCGACTTTCCAGCCGGGCATGGAGTCGGGCGGAATCAGCATGGCGAGGTTGGTCTTGCCGCAGGCCGACGGGAAGGCCGCCGCGACATAGTGCTTCTCGCCCGTGGGGCTGGTGAGGCCGACGATGAGCATGTGCTCCGCGAGCCAGCCTTCGGTGCGCGCCTGGTAGCTGGCGATGCGCAGCGCATGGCACTTCTTGCCCAGCAGCGCGTTGCCGCCGTAGCCCGAGCCAAAGCTCTCGATGGAGAGATCTTCCGGGAAGTGCATGATGAAGCGGCGCGCCGGATCGAGCTCGCCGATGGAATGCAGGCCCTTCACGAAGGTGTCTTCGGTGGCGATGCGCTCCAGCGCCGGACGGCCGATGCGCGTCATGATGGCCATGTTCAGCACCACGTACGGGCTGTCCGTGATCTCCACGCCACAGCGCGAGTACGGCGAATCCAGCGGGCCCATGCAGTACGGAATCACGTACAGCGTGCGCCCCTTCATGCAGCCGGCGAACAGGCCCTTCATCTTGGCGCGTGCTTCAACCGGATCCATCCAGTTGTTGTTCGGGCCGGCATCTTCCTTCGACTTCGTGCACACGAAGGTCAGATGCTCGACGCGCGCCACGTCGCTGGGATTGGAGCGGGCCAGATAGCAGCCCGGGAAGCTCTTCTGGTTCAGTTCCTTCAGTTCACCCGAGGCCACCAGTTCGTTGCGCAGGCGCAGGAACTCGCTGTGCGAGCCCTCGCACCAGTAGATACGGTCCGGCGTAGTCAGCTCCGCTACGCTCGCAACCCAGGCCGCGACATTTCGCGAGATTTCAGACAGGGAAACGAGTGTGTGGGGAGCAGTGGCCATGTCGTATCCTTGTAATGAGCAGCGTCCAGTGACTGTGCATCGACGACCTCAAAAAGTGCAGAGGCTGTGCGACGCAGGTGCTTATGCCGACCCGTTGAGTTCGGCAGGCCGATTATATCCATGAGGTGCGAAGCTGTTGAACTTTATCTCGATATTTGGGTGCGAATCTCACCGGCGTTGACAGAAGATGCCCGAAATTGATGCGGTATTTGGCGTCGGCGGCGCCCTGGAGCGCCACCTCAGCGGATTCGTCCCGCGCGCCTCCCAGCGACAGATGGCGGAGCGCATTGCGCAGGCGCTGCGGCAGCGTGACTGGCTGCTGGTGGAGGCCGGTACCGGTACGGGCAAAACCTTTGCTTATCTGGTGCCTGTACTGTTATCAGGAACCCGTGTTCTTATATCGACTGGTACGCGAACACTCCAGGATCAGCTGTTCCACCGCGACCTGCCCCTGCTTGGGGCGGCTCTGGGGCGACCGCTGGCCATCGCGCTGCTGAAGGGGCGAACCAACTACCTGTGCAAGCTGCGCCTGGAACAGCTGCGTGAGCAGCCCGACCTGTTTCCGGGCGCCCAGCGCCCCCTTCTGGCCGCCCTGCGCCAGTGGGCGGTGGGCACCGCCAGCGGCGATCTGGCGGAGCTGCCGCAGCTGCCGGACGTCCATCCGCTGCGCCCGGCGCTGACCGCCACGCGCGAGCAGTGCCTGGGCGTGCGTTGCGTGCACTTTGCCGGCTGCCATGTGTTCGAGGCGCGCCGCCGGGCGCTGGCCGCCGACGTGGTGGTGGTCAATCACCACCTGCTGATGGCCGATCTGGCGCTGAAGGAGGAGGGCTTCGGCGAACTGCTGCCCAGCGTCGGCGCCCTGATCCTCGATGAGGCGCATCAGCTGCCGGATCTGGCTGCGGAGTTTTTTGGCGTGCGGCTCGCCAGTCGTCAGATCGAAACCCTGGCGCAGGACGCGCGTCGTGAGCTGGTGCTGCTGGGCATTGCCGGCCGCGAACCGGATCGGGTCGGGGCGCTGCTCGAGAACGCTTTGCAGGAATGTGTGGCCTTGCTGGGGCGCGCCGATCGCCAGCTCGACTGGCGCGAGCTGGATCAGCCGGTGCGCCACAGCTGCGAAGCGCTGGGCGAGGCCCTGCAGGGCTTTGCCAGTGAAGTGCAAGCGCTGGGTGAGCAACCGGCGCTGGCGCAGCTGGCGGGGCGTGCGCGCCTGCTGGCAGCAGCCGTGGCACAGCTGGCGGACACCGCCGGCATCGAAGGCGCACGCACCGTCACCACGCATGCGCGCGGCTTCGTGCTGAGCCTGCTGCCCTACGATGTGTCGACGCGCTTTCGCGCCTTGCTGGAACAGCATCCGGCCGCCTGGATCTTTACTTCCGCGACGCTGGCCATCGGCAGCGACTTCCGGCATTTCTCCGAGCGCCTGGGGCTGATGGAAGCCGCGACGCTGCGTATCGAGAGTCCCTTCGACTATGCGCACCAGGGGCTCATGTATCTGCCGCGCGATCTGCCCGACCCGGGCGCGCCGGGTTACACCGAAGCGCTGTTGCGCGCCTGCTGGCCGCTGGTCACTGCCGCGCGCGGTGGCGCCTTCCTGCTGTTCACCAGTCATCGCGCGCTGCAGCTGGCCGCGCAGTGGTTGCGGGCGCAGGAGGAGTTGCCGGGGCCGTTGCTGGTGCAGGGCGAGGCGCCGCGCGAGCAGTTGCTGCGCAACTTCCGCGCGGCCGGCAACGCCTTGCTGCTGGGCACGGCGAGTTTCTGGGAGGGCGTGGACGTGCAGGGCCATGCGCTGCGTCTGGTCATCATCGACAAGCTGCCCTTCGTGGCGCCCGACGATCCGCTGGTGCGCGCGCGCATCGAGCATCTGCAGCAGATCGGCGGCAATGCCTTCCGCGAGTATCAATTGCCCGAGGCCATCATTGCGCTCAAGCAGGGCGTGGGCCGGCTGATCCGCAGTGAAAGCGATCGCGGTGTGGTGGTGCTGTGTGATCCGCGCCTGCACAGCCGCAGCTATGGACGGGCCTTCCTCGCCAGCCTGCCGCCCATGGCGCGCACGCGCGAGCGCGCGGCCGCCGAAGCCTTCCTGCGCGCAGTGGTGGACGCGGCCGATACCGAAGCCGCGCTGGCGGAGTTGCCGCCATGAAGCTGCTGGCAGTGGAATGCGCCACCGAGCAGCTCTCGGTGGCCCTGCTGATCGATGCACAGGTGCGTGAGCGCATGCAGCTGGCGCGTGGGCCGGCGCACGGCGAGGCGATGCTGCCGCTGGTGGCCGAGCTGCTGGCCGAAGCACAGCTGGGGCTGGCTGCGCTGGATGCCATCGCCGTGGGGCGCGGGCCCGGCGCTTTCACCGGCGTGCGTCTGGCCATCAGCGTGGCGCAGGGGTTGGCGTATTCGGTCGGGTTGCCGGTGATTCCGGTGTCAACGCTGGCGGCCGTGGCCTGGCATGCCGTGGAGCGCGTGCCGGAGGCAGCGGGTGTGCTGGTCTGTCAGGACGCGCGCATGGCCGAGGTGTACACCTGCGCCTATGCCATCGAGGCGAGCGGGCTGCGTGCGCTGACCGAGGAGCGGCTGTGTGCTCCGCAGGCCGCGCAGTGGCCCGCGGCCGCAGTCGACGCCGCAGCGCTTTGGCTCGGAGCGGGTTCGGGGTTCGCGGCTTATCCGACGCTGCCGCCGGCACCGGGTTCAGGGGTGCGCATCCTGGCCGATACGCCTCCCGGCGCCGCGCAGGTGGCGCGGCTGGCCCGGCGTTACGGTTTGGCGGCGGCGCTGGCGCCGGAGCAGTTGCAGCCCGTGTATCTGCGTGATTCTGTTGCCCATCCGGCCGCTGTCAACAAACCGTAACGATTCGCTTCTAAGGTGGCGCCGGGTCATTCTGTGGCCCAATATGGCAACGCTATGACAGGCAAACAGATTCTGATCGTTGAAGACGAACAGCCGATCCGCGAGATGGTCGCCTTCGGCCTCAAGCGCGCCGGTTTCACGGTGCGTGAAGCCGAGGACAGCCGCGGCGCGCGGGCGCAGCTGGCGGACCGTCGTCCCGACCTGGTGCTGATCGACTGGATGCTGCCGGATACCAGCGGGCTGGAGCTGACGCGTTCGCTGAAGCGCGAGGCGGCCACGCGCGATCTGCCCGTCATCATGCTGACGGCGCGCTCCGAGGAATCGGACAAGGTCGCCGGCCTGGAAGGCGGCGCCGACGACTACATGACCAAGCCGTTCTCGCCGCGCGAGCTGGTGGCGCGCGTCAATGCGCTGCTGCGCCGTTCCGGCGGGCAGGCGGCCGAAGAGCTCATCCAGTTCGGTACGCTGCAGCTGGATCGCGCCGGGCATCGCGTGGTGGCGGGCGAGGCGCCGGTGGCGCTGGGGCCCACCGAGTATCGCCTGCTGGAGTTCTTCATGACGCACCCGGAGCGCGTATACAGCCGCGAGCAGTTGCTCGATCGCGTCTGGGGCGGCAATGTCTACGTCGAGGAGCGGACCATCGACGTGCACATCCGGCGCCTGCGCAAGGCGCTGGAAGAGCATGAGTGTGACCATTTGGTGCAGACCGTGCGCGGCGCGGGCTACCGGTTCTCCGCGCGCCCCGAAGCCTGATCCATGCCTCTGCCACACTGGTGGTCGCTGACCGTAAGGCTGCTGATCCCGCTGGCGCTCGGAGTCGTGGTCGGGCTGATCATCGGTTCCGTCTGGCTGGGCGTGGCGCTGGGCCTGTGCGTGGCGCTGGTGCTGCAGCTGATCAACCTGATCCGCACCATCCGCTGGCTGCGCGGCGACGATGTCGAAGCCGCGCCGGATTTCCCCGGCCTGTGGGGTGATCTGATCGCCATGGTGGTGCGGCTGTACCGTCGTAAGCAGCGCCACAAGACCCGCCTGCTGCGCCTGCTGCGCGAACTGCGCCGCTCCACCTCGGCGCTGCCCGATGGTGTCGTGGTGCTGACGCCGCAGGCGGAGATCCTGTGGTTCAACCCCATGGCCGCCCGCATGCTGGGCTTTCGCGGCAAGGGCGATGTGGGCCTGCGCATCGACAATCTGGTGCGCCAGCCGGAGTTCCAGCGCTATCTGCGGCAGGCCGAGTACCAGAACTCCGTGACCATTCGCAACGGCGTCGACGGCAGCCAGTTCCTGTCGCTGCAGATCGTGCCCTATGGTTCCGGCCAGCAGCTGCTGCTGGTGCGCGATATGACGCAGCCGGCGCGGCTCGAGGCCATGCGCCGCGACTTCGTCGCCAATGCCTCGCATGAGCTGCGCTCGCCGCTGACCGTGATCAGCGGCTACCTGGAGACGCTGGCGCAGGAGCCGGGGCTGGATCCGGATCTGGCCGGGCCTCTGGCCGAGATGCGCCGCCAGGCGCAGCGCATGACGGGCATCATCGAGGATCTGCTCGAGCTGTCGCGCCTGGAAAACTCCGAGCGCGCCCAGCGCGGCGCACCGGTGGATGTGACCGGACTGCTGGCGCAGCTGCGCAAGGATGCGCTGGCGCGGCCCAGACATCCGGCGCGGGTGGAGGTGCTGGCCAGCGCCGGTGCGCAGCTGCTCGGCGAGGAGCGCGAGATCCATTCGGCTTTCGGCAACCTGGTCGACAACGCCGTGAAGTACACGCCGCAGAGCGGTTCCATCACGCTGCGCTGGTGGACCGACCGCAGCGGCGGGCATTTCTCGGTCAGCGATACCGGGCCCGGCATCGCCGCCGAGCACCTGCCGCGGCTCACCGAACGCTTCTATCGGGTCGATCCGGGCCGCAGCCGCGCCAGCGGCGGTTCGGGCCTGGGGCTGTCCATCGTCAAACATGTGCTGCAGCGGCATGGCGCCTGGCTGCAGATCGAAAGCCGCGAGGGGCAGGGCAGCACCTTCACCTGTCACTTCCCGCCCGAGCGCGTGCTGGTGCAGGGCAGTGCCGCTGCGGCCAATACGGCCAACGCGGGATGACGAGGCTGTCACAGCTGTATCTCGCGCTATAGTGTCAGTATCGAACAACGTTGATCAGTGGCGGAAACAATCATGGAAGCAGCGGATCTCTCGCATCACACATCGCGGCGCTACAACGAGGACCTCGAGCGCATCCGGACCCGCGTTCTCGCCATGGGTGGCTTCGTCGAGGAGCAGCTGAGCCGCAGCCTCACCGCGCTGGTGGAAGGCGACAGCGTCCTGGGCCAGGCCGTGGCCACCGATGACTACAAGGTCAACGGCATGGAAGTCTCCATCGACGACGAATGCAGCCGCGTGCTGGCCACGCGTGCTCCGGCCGCCGGCGACCTGCGCCTGATCGTGGCGACCATCAAGACCATCACCGACCTGGAGCGCATCGGCGACGAATGCGAGAAGGTGGGCCTGATCGCGGCGCGCCTGGCCACGGTGGAGCGCCCGGCGGATCGTTACCGCGAGGTGCGCCACCTGGGTCGCGCCGTGCAGCAGATGATGCATGCCACGCTCGATGCCTTCGCCCGCCTGGATGCCGACGCCGCCTTGCGCACGGCGCGCGAGGACAAGATGGTCGACGAGGAATACGAGGCCATCCAGCGCCAGAGCATGACCTTCATGATGGAAGACCCGCGCAACATCCGTCGCGCGCTGGATGTCATGTGGGTGGTGCGCTCGCTGGAGCGCATCGGCGATCATGCCAAGAACATCTGCGAGTACGTGATCTACATGGTGCACGGCAAGGATGTGCGCCATACCTCGCTGGATGCCGTGGAGCGCGAGTTGCGGGATCGGGCGCCGCCGCCGCTGGGCTGATGGCATGGTTGCGGGCATGAGCACCACGCTGCCGGGCCGCCGTGCCCTGAACCTGCTGGGTTTCCTGGCCTGCGCTGCACTGCTGGGCTATGCCTGGTATGCGCAGGCCCGGCTCGGCCTGGAACCCTGTCCGCTGTGCATCTTCCAGCGCATCGGTGTCGCGGCGACCGGCCTCGTGTTCCTGGCGGCTGCCGTGCATGCGCCGCGCAGCTGGGGCGCGCGCGTCTACGGCGTGCTGCTGCTCATGGCCGTGGCCACCACCATCGGCGTGGCCGCGCGCCACATCTGGATCCAGCACCTGCCCGAAGGCTCGGTGCCGGTGTGTGGCGCCACGCTCGACTACATGCTGGACATCTTCCCGCTCACCGACGTGATCCGCAAAGTGCTCACCGGCTCGGGCGAGTGCGCCCGGATCACCTGGACCTTCCTGACGCTGTCCATGCCGACGTGGGTGCTGATCGCGGCCGCCGGACTGGGCCTGCTCGGCGTGTACGCCAATTTCGTCACGAAGCAGCGCTAGGCCAGCAGCCGCTCCAGCACGCCCACGTACATGCGGTGCAGGGCATCGATGTCCGCCACCGCCACGCACTCGTTCACCTTGTGGATGGTGGGATTGCAGACCCCGAGTTCGACCACCTGCGCGCCCATGGGGGCGATGAAGCGGCCGTCGGAGGTGCCGCCGCCGGTGGACAACACCGGTTCGCTGCCGGTCACGGCCTTCACGGCGGCGACCACGGCGTCCGACAGCGGGCCGGCGCGGGTGTAGAAGGGTTCGCCGGACAGGTACCACTCCAGGTTGAAGCGCACCTTGTGCCTGGCGAGGATGCCCTCGACGGTCTGTTTCATGGCCTCGATGGTCTGCACCGGCGAGTAGCGCAGGTTGAAGCGCACCTTCAGCTCGCCGGGGATGACATTGGGCGCACCGGTGCCGGCGCTGAGGTTGGAAATCTGGAAGCTGGTGGGCTGGAAGTGCTCATTGCCCTGGTCCCAGGTGCGGCTGGCCAGTTCCGCCAGCGCCGGGGCGAAGCTGTGCACCGGGTTCTCGGCGAACTGGGGGTAGGCGATGTGGCCCTGCACACCCAGCACCGTCAGGCGGCCGGACAGGGAGCCGCGCCGGCCGATCTTGATGGTGTCGCCGATGCGCTGTTCGCTGGAGGGCTCGCCGACGATGCACCAGTCGATGCGCTGGCCGCGCTCGCGCAGGGTCTCCACCACGCGCCGGGTGCCGTCCACCGAGGGGCCTTCCTCGTCGCTGGTGATCAGGAAGGCGATGCTGCCGCGGTGGCCGGGATGGGCGGTGACGAAGCTCTCGGCCGCCGTGACCATGGCCGCCAGGCCGCTCTTCATGTCCGCCGCGCCGCGTCCATACAGCAGGCCGTCGCGGATGGCAGGCTTGAAGGGATCGAAGCGCCATTCCTCCAGGGGACCGGTGGGCACCACGTCGGTATGGCCGGCGAAGCACAGCACCGGGCCGTCGCCGCCGCGAACTGCCCACAGGTTATCCACATTGCCGTAGCGCAGGTTTTCGATGCGAAACCCGACCTTCTGTAACCGTTCTGCCATCAAAGTCTGGCATCCCTCGTCTGCCGGCGTGACAGAAGCGCGGGCGAGCAGGTCCTGGGTGAGCGCGAGAGTGGCCGACATCGGGATTCCTGTAGGGGCGGGGACGAATGAAGTTCGCGCCTTATACGGTGCGGGAGGCCATCCGGCAAGCCCGGGACGGCTGCAACACAACTGTCACACGTCTGCTCTATAAAGCCAACGCAAGCCGCCCGACGGGCTCGGGCTGCACACACAGAGGACCACCATGATCAAGATGAGCAAGATTCTCTCCACCGCTGCCACGGCCATCGTGCTGGGCGGCGCGCTGGGCGTCGCTGCGGCGGCGGACGTGTCGGGCGCGGGCGCGACCTTCCCGTACCCGATTTATGCCAAGTGGGCCGAGGCCTACAAGGCCAAGACCGGCGTGGGCCTGAACTATCAGTCCATCGGCTCGGGTGGTGGCGTCAAGCAGATCAAGGCCAACACCGTGACTTTCGGCGCCTCGGACAAGCCGCTGGAAGCCGCCGAGCTGAAGCAAGCCGGCCTGGTGCAGTGGCCGCAGATCATCGGCGGTGTGGTGCCGGTGGTGAACATCCCGGGCGTGAAGGCCGGCGAGCTGGTGCTCGATGGTCCGACGCTGGCCAGCATCTACCTGGGCGAGATCGCCAAGTGGGACGATGCCAGGATCAAGGCGCTGAATCCGAAGCTGAAGCTCCCCGGCGTGGCAATTGCCCCGACCTTCCGTTCGGACGGCTCGGGCACCAACTTCCTGTTCACGGACTATCTCTCCAAGGTGAGCCCGACCTTCAAGAGCAAGATCGGTGCGAACACCTCGGTTGAGTGGCCGGTGGGCATCGGCGCCAAGGGCAACGAAGGCGTTGCCAACATGACCACGCTGACCTCGGGCGCGATCGGCTATGTCGAATACGCCTATGCCAAGCAGAACGGCATGATCTCGGTGCTGTTGAAGAACCATGACGGCAAGGTCGTGGCGCCGGAAGCCAGGGCCTTCCAGGCCGCGGCCGGCAATGCCGACTGGGCCGGTGCCGAGGGCTACTACCTGATCCTGACGGACCAGGCGGGCGCCGCCAGCTGGCCGATCACGGGTGCGAGTTTCATCCTGATCCACAAGGAGCCAACGGATGTTGCCGCGGCCACCGAGGCGCTGAAGTTCTTCTCCTGGTCGTACCAGAACGGCGGCGACATGGCTGCCCAGCTCGACTACGTGCCGCTGCCGGACAAGGTGGTGAAGCTGGTCGAGAAGACCTGGTCGACTTCGATCAGTGCGGCTGGCAAGCCGCTCTGGCCGGCCAAGTAAGCCGAGGAACGGGTAGACTGCGGTCTTTTCCGTCACCTGACAGGCGCGGCCGGCCATATCTCAGACGTCGATGGCGAGAGGAATGCCGGCCGTGTCTGTTACTGCGAAACACTTCATGACCCAAGACTCCGTTGCCCGTTTCATCGCGCGCGAGGCGCGCGCTGAGAAGATCTTCCGTTACGGCACCTTGATCTGCGCCTGTACGGTGCTGGCGCTGCTGGCCGGCGTGATCATTGCGCTGATCGACGGCGCCTGGCCGGCGTTGAAGACTTTCGGATGGCATTTCATCGCCGAAGAGAAGTGGAATCCGGTGACTGAGGTCTACGGCGCGCTCGGCCCGCTGTATGGCACGGTGATGACTTCGGTGATCGCATTGCTGATCGCCGTCCCCTTGAGTTTCGGTATTGCGGTGTTTCTGACCGAGATCTGCCCCATGTGGCTGCGCGGTCCGATCAGCACCGGCATCGAGTTGCTGGCGTCGATTCCCAGCATCGTCTACGGCATCTGGGGGCTGTTCGTGCTGGCCCCGATCCTGCAAAAGCATGTGCAGCCCTGGCTGATCGATCACATCGGCTCGTTGCCCCTGATCGGCAAGCTGTTCGCCGGACCGCCGTTCGGCATCGGTCTGTTCAGTGCCGGTCTGGTGCTGGCCATCATGACACTGCCGTTCATCTCCTCCGTGATGCGCGAAGTGTTCCGTGTGACACCGCGCTCGCTGAAGGAGGCCGCGTACGGTCTGGGCGCGACGCAGTGGAATGTGGTGTGGGATGTGGTGGTGCCCTGGTCCAGGACCGGCGTCATCGGCGGCATCATGCTGGGCCTGGGCCGTGCGCTGGGCGAGACCATGGCGGTTACGTTCGTGATCGGCAATGTTCATCGCATCAGCGCCTCGCTGCTGGCGCCGGCCACCACCATCTCGGCGGCTATTGCCAACGAGTTCGCCGAAGCGGTCGGTGATCTGTACACCTCCGCGTTGTTCGCGCTGGGTCTGCTGCTGTTCGTGCTGACCTTCATCGTGATCGCCGCTGCCCGTCTGCTGCTGATGCGCCTGGAGCGTGGCGCGGTGAAGCGCGCATGAACAACAACCTTCGCAAGCGCAAGATTTCCAACGCGGTGGCCTTCGGTTCCACCATCCTGGCCACGGCCATCGGTCTGGCGGTGCTGGTCGCCATCCTGTGGACACTGCTGTCCAATGGCATCGGCGCCCTGTCCTGGGATGTGTTCACGAAGTTGACGCCGGCGCCGGGCAGTTCCGGCGGCCTGCTCAATGCCATCTTCGGCAGTGTGCTGATGACGCTGCTGGGTATCCTGATCGGTGCGCCCGTCGGCCTGATGGCGGGCACCTATCTGGCCGAGTATGGCCGCGGCACGCTGCTGGCCACCATCGTGCGCTTCATCAACGACGTGCTGCTGTCGGCGCCGTCCATCATTGTCGGCCTGTTCGTCTACATGATCGTCGTGGCGAAGATGGGGCACTTCTCCGCGCTGGCTGGCGCCGTGGCGCTGGCCATCATCGCCATGCCGGTGGTGGTGCGCACCACCGAGGACATGATGAACCTGGTGCCGGACGGCATCCGCGCCGGTTCTGCGGGCCTGGGCGCGCAACCCTGGCGCACCATCACCAGCATCGTGCTGCCGGCGGCGCGCAGCGGCCTGCTCACCGGCCTGCTGCTGGCGCTGGCGCGCATCAGCGGCGAGACTGCGCCGCTGCTGTTCACGGCGCTGAACAACCAGTGGTGGAGCACCAAGCTCGGCCAGCCGATGGCGAATCTGCCGGTGGTGATCTTCCAGTACGCGATGAGCCCCTACAAGGACTGGCAGAAGCTGGCCTGGGTGGGTGCGCTGCTGATCACCAGCTTCGTGCTGATCCTGAGTATCACGGCGCGTTCGATTTCCTCCCTGTTCGGCAAGCACGGTCAACTCAGCGAGTGAGGCAACGATGGAGCAGGGCGACTACGGACACCATATTGTCAGCCGTTACAACGAAGAGCTGGAGCGGCTGCGCAGCGAAGTGCTGCACATGGGTGGCATGGTCGAGGAGCAGCTGCGCACCGCGCTGGCGGCGCTGGCCGCCGGCGATGCCTTTCTGAGTGACGAGGTGGTGCGCGCCGAATATCTCGTCAACCTGATGGAAGTGAGCATCGACGCGGACTGCAACCGTATCCTGGCGACGCGCGCGCCCACCGCTTCGGATCTGCGCCTGGTGCTCTCCATCCTCAAGCTCATCACCGACCTGGAGCGCATCGGGGATGAGGCGCGCAAGATCGGCCAGATCAGCGCCCGCTCCATCGGCATCAGCCGCATGGCGGATCGTCAGCGTATCGTGCGCCATCTGGGAGAGGCGGTGCGCGATCTGCTGCATGAGTCACTGGATTGCTTTGCACGGCGTGATGCGGCCGCGGCGCTCGAGGCCGTGAAGCGCGATCGGCTCATCGACGAGGAATACGACGCCATCCAGCGCCAGTCCATGACCTTCATGATTGAGGATCCGCGCACCATCCGTGCCGCCATCGATCTGATGTGGATGGCGCGGGCGCTGGAGCGCATCGGCGATCACTCCAAGAACATCTGCGAGTATGTGGTCTACATGGTGCACGGTCGTGACGTGCGCCACAGCACGCCGGAGGATGCCGAGCGTGAGCTGGGCGCCGAGCCCGGCAGGCCGGGCGCCCTGCCCGGCACCACGGCCCCGGCTGCGGCGGGCACGAGCACCTCCTGACGACCGCCGCCGGCGGGCCCCAGTCGCCAGCCGTTGTTTTAATGCAACTATAACGGCGCCACCGGCCTGTGTCGGTGCGGTTGCAGTCCTCCCGCCGACCCTTCCGGCTCGGCTATAACTTGCGAATTTCCCTGGGAAAATGCGCTTTTCCTGCTGCCGACGAAAAGTGCTGCGGGTGTCATTTGACCGTCACACACCGAGTGTAGCTTGCACGCGTCGAGTGATGACGGCTGCGGAGCGCTGACGAAAGTGCACCGCGATGCTTCAGAACTCAAGACACCAATCCCCGCCGGTCAGTGTTCCGCCTGGAACGCGCGGCTTCATTCAGGAGCAGAGGAAGATGTCAAGAAAGATGATCGGCGCTCTCGCGGCGCTTGGTTGCAGCGCGGGCCTGGCCCATGCGGACACGGCGGTGACGGAGAACACCACGGTGGGCGGCACGGGTTTCTTCGACCTGACCAGCCTCGACAGCCGTGACAGCAGCGACAACAAGACCGTCGCCAGCGGCGTGGGTGTCGACGTGTCGCGCTTCTATCTGACTGCCACCCATACCTTCGACAGCATCTGGTCGGCCAATATCACCACCGACTTCAATTACAGCTCGACCACCGGCGAGACCCAGCTGTTCGTCAAGAAGGCCTACCTGCAGGGCAAGGTGTCCGACGCCTTCTTCGCGCGCATCGGTTCGGCCGACCTGGCGTGGATTCCGTTCGTTGAGTCGCTGTACGGCTACCGCTTCGTCGAGAAGACCGTCATCGACCGCACCAGCTTCGGCACTTCGGCGGATTGGGGCGTGCACGCCGGCGGCAAGCTCGGCGATGGCGCATTCAGCTACGCTGCCTCGATCGTGAATGGCCGCGGCTACAAGAATCCGACGCGCTCCAATGGCGTGGACTTCGAGGCGCGCGTCGGCTTCGTGCCGCTCAAGGGTCTGACGCTGGGACTGGGCGCCTATTCGGGCAAGCGCGGTCAGGACTACGCGGTGGTTTCGAGCACCTATCCCGAAGCGGTGCGCAGCGCCACGCGCGTCGATGCGGTGGCTGCCTATGTGAACGACAAGTTCCGCATCGGTGCCGAGTATTTCACCGCCAGTAACTGGAACAACATCGTCAGCACCACGGTCAAGGACAAGGCCGACGGCTTCTCCGCCTGGGGCTCCGTGAACTTCACCCCCACCGTTTCCGCGTTCGCCCGGTACGACAACGACAAGCCGAACAAGGACACGAATTCGGACAAGAAGGAAGACTATTACAACGCCGGCGTGGCCTTCGTGGCGCGCAAGAACGTCAACTTCGCCGTGGCTTACAAGCATGACGAAGTCAAGGACGGCTCGGTCACCTCGACCAAGTACGACGAAATCGGCGTCTGGGCGTCGACCACGTTCTGATACGCGACTGTCACGAAGTTGTCATCTGCGGCCGTCAGGCTGGCAGATGACACTTCTGCGGGCCGATTCCATGTCCCGATCCGGTGTGCATGGGACCGGCCTGTTGCGTTATCTTTGCCAGCCATGAATACGAGAGATCCGATGCAAAATGCCCAGCTGGACGTGAAGGGGCCATCGGCAGCGCCGATGGGCGGCATGCCGCCGGCCACGGACGTGGATACGGGAGTCATTCCGGTCGATGCCATTCGCCGCCCGGCACTGCAGACCACGTTGTCGGGCGAGCTGCGCGCGGTGGATCTGGATGCCCCGATCAAGGCCCGGGTCGAAGAGCTGAATTTCTTCTACGGCGAGAACCGCGCCCTGAAGAATCTGAACATCGAGATCCGCGAGAAGCAGGTGACGGCGCTGATCGGCCCGTCGGGCTGCGGCAAGAGCACGTTCCTGCGCTGTTTCAACCGCATGCATGATCTGCAGGCCGGCACCCGCTACGAGGGCCGCATCATGCTGTATCCCGAGAATTTCAACCTGGTGGACCGCAGCGCCGATCCGATCGAGGTGCGCATGCGCATCGGCATGGTCTTCCAGAAGCCCAATCCCTTCCCCAAGTCCATCTTCGAGAACGTGGCCTACGGGCTGCGCATCCGCGGCATGCGTTCGCGCGTGCGGCTGGAGGAGGAGGTGGAGAAGGCGCTGCGCGGCGCGGCATTGTGGGACGAGGTCAAGGACCGCCTCGGCAGCTCCGGCCTGTCACTGTCCGGCGGCCAGCAGCAGCGTCTGTGCATCGCGCGCGCACTGGCGACCAACCCGGAGATCCTGCTGTTCGACGAGCCGACCTCGGCGCTCGATCCGATCGCCACGGCGCGCATCGAGGAGCTGATCGCCGGTCTGCGCGAGCAGGTTACCGTGCTGATCGTCACGCACAACATGCAGCAGGCGGCGCGCGTTTCCGACTACACCGCCTTCATGTATCTGGGCGAGCTCATCGAGTTCGACGAGACCAGCAAGATCTTCACCAATCCGGGCAGGAAGGCCACGGAAGACTACATCACCGGCCGCTACGGCTGAGATGACCCCCTGGGGCTCGCCCCGGCATGGCGGGCGACCGTGAAGTCAGCGGTTTGAACGGCAATATGTGATCTGGTTGGCAGATCGGGAGGGGAGCGCCGCGTGGCGGCAAGTCCCTGCCGGTTCTGTGACGTCGGTCCGTTCCCGCTGCGAACCACTCCATTGAAAATCGGATGGCACCAGTGCGGTGCATTCCATTCAAGGGATCGGGGGTTGCAGATGTCCGTTCAGTCCGACCGGGCCGGTGGCGCTGCGACGCCCATAACGGGTGTGCGCACGACGCGCATCGAGGTCCTGATCCTCAGCACCGACGATGAATTGCTGATCGAACTGGGACCCGTACTGGGCGATCGCTATCGCTCGCGCCCCATGGATCGCACCGACGGGCTGGACGAACTGGTCAAGGGACGACGGGCGATCGCCGTGCTGGACACCCGCGGTGGCGTCGATGCGCGCGCTGCCTACGCCGAATTCAATACCCGCCACCCCGCTGTTGCGCTGATCGTCATCGCCGGCGCCGAGCAGCGCGCGGGTTGGGAGTCCGCTCTGCAGCGCGGCGCCATCGCGGCATTGCTGGATCGCGATGCAGAGCTGCCTGCACAGTTTGGTCTGGCGCTGGAAGCGGCCACACGCAAGCTGGAGAGCGCGCCCGCGTCGCTGGCCGCCCCGCAGGGCGCTGAGCCACGGACGCCGGCCGCTGTGCCCTGGCTGGCCATTGGCCTGGGCGTGCTGGCCGTGGCCGCCGTCGGTGGCTGGTGGCTCACTCAGAACCGCTCCCCGAGCCCCGCGGGCGCCGCCGCAACCTCCGGCGCGCCTGCCGCGACCCGCCCCGCTGGCGGCGAGGAGCAGAAGCCGGCGGCCATCGAACAGAGCGTGCCGCAGCTGCTGTCGGCTGCCCGCGTGGCGTTCTCCGAGCAGCGCTATCTCGAACCCGCCGGCAACAATGCGCTCGACTACTTCCAGCGCGTGCTGGCCCAGGATGCGCAGAATGCCGAGGCGCGCGAGGGTGTGCTGCGGCTGTTCGACATCATCCGCGCGCGCTCCGATGCGGCGCTGAAGGCGGGTCGTCTCGATGAGGCCGAGTCGTTGCTCGGCGCGGTGAAGCTGGTGGCTCCGGATTCGGATCTGGCGCGCGATCTGGGCCGTTCGGTAGCAACGGAGCAGCCACGCTGGCTGGCCAATCAGGTGCGCGCCGCGCTGGCCGCGGGCAATGTGGCGCAGGCACAGAAATACTTCGACGATCTCTCCGATCTGACGCCGGACCGGCGCGGCCTGCAGGATCTGCAGCGCGCGCTGGAGGCGCGGCAGAAGGATGTGCAGGTCGATACGCAGATCGCCGCGCTGCGCGCGGCGCTCACGGCCGGCAATCTGATGGAGCCCGGCGCGGGCAATGCGCATGCGTTGTGGAATGCCATCGGCAGCGCGGATCGGCGCGGCGCGGCACTGCAGAGCGTGCAGCACGACTACCAGCTGGCTCTGATCAATGCGGCGCGTGAGCAGATCCGCGACGCGCATCTGGATGTCGCGGAGCGCTACCTGGGCGTGGCCGCCGAGCTGGGCGGCAGCGTCGAGCTGAGCGATGCGCGGCGCAGCCTGGTCGCGGCACAGGAGAGCGCCGAAAAAGCGGCCAACGCAGCGCGCGCCGCCAGTGTCGCGCCGGCGGCGGCGAAGGACGACGCCCCGGTCGCGGCCGCCGCGGCGGCGGCTCCGCGCTACATCAAGCCCAAGGTGAAAAAGGCCACCGAGCCCGCCTATCCGGCGCAGGCGCTGGCGCGCCAGCAGGAAGGTTACGTGGACGTGCGCTTCAACCTCTCGCCTGAGGGCAAGGCGTACAACCTCGGCGTGCTGCAGTCCTCGCCGGCTGGCGTATTCGACGAGGCGGCGCTCGCGGCCGTGAAGAGGTGGACATTCGAACCGGTGGCGGCCGGCGGCGGTGAAGCGCCGCTGGCGCGACTGCGCGTCACGTTCAAACTGAAGGGATGACTACATGAAGTCTTCACGGCGAATGCAGGTGACGCAGTGGCTGCCGGCACTGGTGGCCACGGGTTTTGCCGGCGTGCTCACGCTGCTGCTGAGCCTGGGCTGGCAGCGCGCGGCCCAGCTGCAGGCGGCTTCGACGGCGCTGCAGAGTGCCTCGGAACTGCGCTCCCAGCCGGACTACTTCGGTGCGCAGCTGGCGCTGCTGCAGCGAGGCCTGGAGAGCCGCAGCTATGTGGGTGAGTCACTGCGCAACATCGGCGCGGCCCGCAAGAGTTACGACAGCGCACTGGGCGGTATCGAGCAACTGGCGCGCGCCGCCGGCGCCGATGCCGCCTTCGACGGACGCAGCGCCGCGTTGCGTTCGCAGTGGGGGCGCTACAGCGCCCGGCTGGGCGATGTCGAAGACAATCGCGACAGTCCGTATACCGATACCGCACAGGGTTCGCAGCTCAGTGCCGTCGGCGAGCGCCTCAAGCGCGCCACCGACAGCGCACTGGAGCGGCAGCAGCAGACCGGCAGTGCGCTGGCCGGCGCTGCGCAGGATCTGGCAACCGCGTTGCGCCTGCAGGTGGAGGCGCGTGGTCGGGAGTTGCGCACGCTGCTGATCGGCGGCGCGGCGCTGGCGGCCTTGCTGCTGGTGCTGATGCTGTATTTCGCCTGGCGCTCACGCGTCGCGGCGCACAGCGCCCGTCAGGCCCAGGAACAGATGGCCGATATTCTCGGCACCGTGCGCGAGGGCCTGTTCCTGCTCGATCGTGACCTGAAGTTCGGCTCGGTGTTCTCCGATTCGTTCGGCGCCGTACTGCGCCGGCAATCGACGGTGCAGGGCAGCTTTGCCGATCTGCTGGGCTCGCTGGTGTCAGACAAGACGCGGCAGACCGCGCTGAAGTTCGTGAACCTGCTGTGGAAGCAGAAGATCAACGAGGAACTGATCGATTCGGTCAATCCGCTGGCGCAGCTGGAAGTGCAGTTCGTGCGTCCCGGCGGTGGCCAGGAGACGCGCCATCTGAGTTTTGCCTTCAAACGCGTGCGTCGCGAGGGCGTGGTCGCTGGTCAGAACGACTACCTGCTGGGCAGTCTGACCGACATCACCGATCGCGTGCTGCTGGCGCGCGAGCTGGAGCAGTCCAAGGCCGAGAACCAGTCGCAGATGGATCTGGCGATGGAGGTGCTGCGTGTGCCGCCGTTGCAGCTGCAGTCCTTCATCCGCGAAACCGATCTGGCGTTGCGCCGTGGCAATGCCATCCTGACTGTACGCGGTCATGGTCAGGCAGATCTGAAAGCCAAGTTGAACGGCGTGTTCCGCGAGGTGCATACGGCCAAGGGCGAGGCCGGCGCGCTGGGGCTGGGTACCGTCGCTTCGCGCCTGCATCAGCTGGAAGACCAGATGGCAGCGCTGCGCAGCCGCGAACAGCTCGACGGCAACGATTTCCTGCCGCTGGTGGTGCGCCTCGACGAACTGCTCTCGCATCTGGGTGATCTGGGGCGCTTCGCCGAGCGTCTGGATGACATGAAGCCGGCGCAGCCGGCCACCATGGAAATCTCGGCGCCGGACGTGCATGACACGCAATCCCTGCGTGCCGCCGCCGCGTCCGCCGAGGAGCGCAATGGCGCGGAACTGGCGGGCCTGCTGGACAAGGTGGCGCAGGAAGTGGCGCGCTCGGTCGGCAAGAGCGTGGTGTTGCGCGCCCGCGGGCTGGGTTCGGTGCCGATGAGCTACGCCAAGGCGGTCAAGGATGTCACCGTGCAGCTGGTGCGCAATGCCGTGGCGCACGGCGTGGAGGCACGCGAACAGCGCGTCGCTGCCGGCAAGCCCGAGACCGGCCTGGTGCAGGTGCAGTTCGAAACGGATGGGGCCAACGGCTATCGCCTCAGCGTCGAGGATGACGGCCACGGCCTGCGCTACGAGAAGATTCTCGACCAGGCATTGCGGGTGGGGTTGCTGCAGCCGCAGGAGGCCGCCCAGCTCGATCGTCTCGGTGTCTACAAGCTGATCTTCCGGCCTGGTTTCTCGACCGCCGGTGAAGTAACGGAACATGCCGGTCGTGGTGTGGGGCTGGATGCGGTCAGCCAGGTGCTCGGCGATGTCGGTGGTTCCATCGGTCTGGCCACCGGCGATGGCAAGTTCACCCGTTTCCGACTGACGCTGCCGGCGCTGGCCGGCGCCAAGTCGGCCAGTGCGGCGTGAAGGTGCCCGCATGAATGCAGCACTGCACCGCCTGATGATCGTCGATGACTCGAACCTCATCCGCAAACGCATCGAGCGCATCCAGGAGATCCCCGAGATCGAGGTGGTGGGCTCCGCCAGCAACGGTCATGAGGCCCTGGATCTGCATGAACGTGCACGTCCCGACATCGTCACCATGGATCTGACCATGCCGGAGATGGATGGCATCGAGTGCGTGGAGAAACTGGTGGAGCGTGATCCGGACATCCGCATCCTGGTGATCTCGGCGCTGGCCGACAAGGCCACCGCCATCGAGGCGCTGGAGAAAGGCGCCAGCGGCTTTCTGTGCAAGCCGTTCACCGAGCGCCAGCTGAACGATGCGCTCATCAAGCTGATCGCGAGCTGAGCATGGCACAGGAATCGGAAGTCGCCACCTTCGTCGCCGGCATCCTGCACTACTTCGAAACCATGGTGCAGCAGGCCGCGCAGGTGGGTACGCCGTATCTGGCACTGGGCAAGCCACCGCGCAGTCTCGACTACACCGGCATGATCCGCATCAGCGGCACACGCCAGGGAGCGGTGTATTTCACTGCGCCCAAGGGCATGCTCAGCGTGATGCTGATGCGCATGCAGGAAACCAACATCAGTCACGACAATCTCTGCGATCTGGTCGGCGAGGTCGCCAACACCCTGTCCGGCAACGCCCGGCGTGACTTCGGGGCGCAGTTCGTGATCTCGGTGCCGCAGGTGGTGCACGGCGCGGACAGTCAGCTCAGTCATCCGGCCGACGCTCGGCCCATCGTCATCCCGATCGACTGGCGCAACTATCACGCCAGCCTGGTGGTGTGCCTGAACTGAGGGCGCGACGGAGCTTGCACCCGCAACGCGCCGCCGCGTTGCCATTGCCGGGCAAATGGCGCGCATTGGCGGGCGGTCGAAGCTGCCGATGGCGCGCAGCATGGTTCTCGCGCGGGCATCCTGATCCGCGCGGGAGTCCCGCATGTTCATCCGTATATTGCGGCGCGTACTGCTGTCGGCGTGCTGCCTGCCAATGTTGTCCGGGTCCTGCCTGGCCGCTGATTCGCAGTTGCCACGCTGCGAGGTGCTGCACAAGCAGCTGGAGGCCATCGATGCGCGTCTGCGCCACGCGCATGTCAACCAGGTAGGGGAGCGGCTGAAGGAACGCCGGCGCCAGTTGCAGGAAGCGTTCTGGCGGCTGGGTTGCAAAAGCTGAACCCATGGCGGCCGCTGTGCGGCCGAAGGCGGGTCGCGCGGCGTCAGCGCCGCGCGGCCCATCCGGATCACTCGTCGTTGCGCAGCAGTTCGTTCAGCGAGGTCTTGGCGCGCGTCTGCGCGTCCACGTGCTTCACGATGATGGCGGCATACAGGCTGTGGCTGCCGTCCCTGGCCGGCAGGTTGCCCGGCACCACCACCGAACCCGGCGGCACGCGACCCTGCAGGGTCTGGCCGGTGGTGCGGTCATAAATGCGGGTGCTCTGGCCGATGAACACGCCCATCGAGATCACCGAGCCTTCGCCGATGATGACGCCCTCGACGATCTCCGAGCGCGCGCCGATGAAGCAGTTGTCCTCGATGATGGTCGGGGCCGCCTGCAGCGGCTCGAGCACGCCGCCGATGCCGACGCCGCCGGACAGATGCACGTTCTTGCCGATCTGCGCGCAGGAACCCACGGTGGCCCAGGTATCCACCATGGTGCCCTCACCGACATAGGCGCCGATGTTCACGTAGCTGGGCATCAGGATGGCATTGGGAGCCACGTAGGCGCCGCGCCGCACATGCGCGCTCGGCACCACGCGCACGCCGCCCGCGGCAAAGCTGGCCGCATCGGTGCGCGCATACTTCAGCGGCACCTTGTCGTAGAAACGGGTGTAGCCGGCATCCAGCACCACATTGTCGTGCAGGCGGAAGTACAGTAGCACGGCCTTCTTCAGCCACTCGTTCACCACCCAGGTGCCATCGCGGCGTTCGGCGATGCGCAGGGTGCCGGCATCCAGCAGGGCGATGCTCTCTTCGATGGCATCGCCGATCGGGGCGGGAATCTGGCCGGGCTTGAGTTCGGCGCGCCGCTCGAAGGCGGCTTCAATGACGGGCTGCAGGGCGCTGGTCGACATGACGTGGCAATCCATGATCGGTAACAAGGGGTGCGCATCCTGCCGTCTGGGCCGACCCGAAGTCCAGCCTTTGTCACATCCACCGCGCCACTTGCTGCTGCGAGCTTGTGCTTGGCACAATCGGGACGCCCTGGTTACAAGCTCGAATACTCAAGAACACGCTTTCAACAAGGACGCACGCACATGGATGCTCAGCAACCCCAGAGCGCCAATCCCTATTCACCCCCGCAGGCACCGGTACAGGATCCCCTGGCTACTGATCAGGTTCTGGCCGGGCGTGGTGCGCGGCTTGGCGCGGTATTTCTCGATGGCCTCATCTGGTCGGTAGCGGTATATGCGCCGTTGCTGGCCACCGGTCTGACGGGGACGCTGCTGGCTTTCCAGCGCACGCGCACGGTGCAGATCGCCGGCTCGCTGGCGGTGGGCATGCTGATTGCTGCCGTTGCCTTCGTTGCGCTGGCCGTCATCACGATCATTCTCGTCAACCGCAACGGTCAGACCATCGCCAAGAAGCTGGTGGGCATCAAGGTGGTGCGCAAGGATGGCAGTAAGGCCTCCCTGGGGCGCATCTTCTGGCTGCGCAATGTGATCAATGGCGTGATCGGCGCCATTCCGCTGGTCGGTTATGTCTATACGCTGGCTGATGCGTTGATGATTTTCGGCGAATCGCGTCAGTGCCTGCACGACAAGCTGGCCGACACCATCGTCGTGAACGTCTGAGCTGGCGTCCAGCCATGTCCATGCCGCGGGTCGGGACCCGGTTCACCACCACGCGGCTCGACACGGCCCTGCAGGCGGAAACGCCCGAGGGCATCACGCTGGAACTGCGCGCCGCGGGCCTGCATGCCCGCGCCTGTGCCTGGCTGCTGGATCTGCTGATCCGGACGGCATTGATCTATGTCGTCGCGCTGGCGAGTTCCCTGTTCGGCGTGCTCAGCGGCTCGTTGTGGCTGATCTGCCTGTTTGCGCTGGAATGGCTGTATCCCGTGGCCTTCGAGCTCTCGAAGCTGGGTGCCACGCCGGGCAAGCGCGCGCTGGGGCTGCGCGTGCTGATGGACGACGGCCTGCCGGTGACGCCGGCGGCCTCGTTGACACGCAATCTGCTGCGCGCTGCCGATCTGCTGCCCATGGGGTACGCCAGCGGCGCGCTGTGCATGCTCTGGCGCAGTGATTTCAAACGGCTGGGTGATGTGGTGGCGGGCACGCTGGTGGTGCATGCGCCTCGCGCCAGCAAGGCGCCGCAGAGGCCGGGTATCGAGCCGCGAGCGCCGTCCATTCCCCTGTCGATGCAGGCGCAGGGGGCGCTGATCGCTTTGGCAGTCCGCGCCGAGCGGCTGACGCCACAACGCGTTGCCGAGATCGCGGCGCTGGCAGCACCGCTGTGCGGGCCCGGTGAGTCTGCGGACCCGCAGGCGCAGACCCGCCGCGTGCTGGGCGTGGGGCAATGGCTGATGGGGCGGCGCGCCTCATGACACCGCTGCAGTTCGAGACCCGGCATCGCTCCCAGTGGCAGCGCTGCGCCGAGCAGCTGGGTGAGTTGCAACGCCTGGGCGCGCAGCGTGCGCGCCACCGGCAGCTGGCGGCGGCGCTGACAGTGAACTACCTGGAATGCTGCGAACAACTGGCGCTGGCGCGCTCGCGCGGCTATCCCGCCTACATCGTGGAGCCGCTGGAGCAGCTCACCTACGACGCCCACCGGCTCATCTACCGGCGTCACGAGTGGGGGCTGGGGCGGCTGCGGCTGCTGGCGCTGCGCGACTTCCCGCGCCAGGTGCGCGCGCTGCGTTTGCAGGTGTTGCTGGCTGCGCTGGCCTTCGGTGTGCCGATGCTGCTGGTGGGGGCGCTGATCTACTGGCGTCCGGACCTGATCGGCTCGGTGTACAGCACGCGCGGCGCCGCGGAGCTGGAGGAAATGTATTCCTCGTCGGCCGAGGCACTGGGCCGCACGCGTTCGGCTGGCACCGACTGGACCATGTTCGGCTACTACATCCGCAACAACATCGGCATCGCCTTCCAGTGTTTTGCCGGCGGTGTGTTTCTGGGCTTCGGCAGTCTCTTCTACCTGATCGTCAACGGCGCCATCATCGGCGCCGTTGCCGGATACGTCACGGCGCGCGGCCTGGGCGGCAATTTCTATCCCTTCATCGCCACGCACTCCGCCTTCGAGCTGACCGCCATCGTGCTGGCCGGCGCGGCCGGGCTGCGCATGGGTGCCGCATTGCTGGCGCCGGGACGGCTGAGCCGCGGCCAGGCGCTGGTGCAGGCCGGGCGTGAAGCCGTCGTCGTGGTGTACGGAGTCATCGCGCTGCTGCTGCTGGCGGCCGCGCTGGAGGCCTTCTGGTCCTCCTCCTTGTGGTTGCCGGTGTCGGTCAAGTTTGCGGTCGCCTCCCTGGCCTGGGTGCTGGTCATTGGTTATCTGGTGCGGCAGGCGCGCGATGCAGATTGATGCGCTGGCGTTGCGGCTACGGCTGTGCGCGCCGCATGAAGCGGCGGATCTGGGCGTGCGACTGTGCCAGCAGGCGCGCGCCTCGGTCTATCGCTGCTATCTGGCGGCGCTGTTGCCGGTGTCGGTGCTGGCCATCGCCAGTGCCTGGGTGGCGCCCTGGTTGCCCTGTCTGCTGCTGTGGTGGGCCAAGCCCTGGCTGGATCGCAGCATCCTGTTTGCGCTGTCGCGGGCAGCCTTTGGCTTGCAGACCGGCTGGCAGGAATTGTGGCAGGCGCGCCGCCAGGTCTGGTTTGGCCAGTTCCTGCGCACCTGGACTCTGCGGCGTCTGAGTGCCTCGCGCGCTTATACGCAGCCGGTGATCCAGCTCGAACAGTTGCGCGGGGCGGCGTTGCGCCGGCGCGTGCAGCAATTGCGGCGCGGTCGGTTGGGGCAGGCGCGTCTGCTGAGCACGACATTCGGGTTGAGCGAATCGGCCATCGCGCTGGGTCTGGTCGCCCTGCTGGCCTGGTTTGCACCCCGCAACCAGACCCTTCCCGAGTTGATACAGGACTGGAAGGCCTGGTCCACGCTGATGCGGACATTGCTGCTGGCCTTTCTTCCCTATCTGGGGGCGGTATTGCTGGTCGAACCCTGCTATGTGGCCGCGGGCTTCGGCATGTATCTGAACCGGCGTGTCGAGCTGGAAGCCTGGGACATCGAACAGGAGCTGCGTCATGCCTTCGCGCCGGCGTAGCTTTGCGGCAGTCGTGGTGTTGCTGGGCGCGCTGTGGCTTGGGGCGCTGGCAGTGCCGGCCGCGTGCGCCGCGCCGGCCAGCGAGTCGCAGATCGAGGCGGCCATCGAGAAGCTGCGCGCCGACCCGCAGCTTGGTGGTGAACGTCAGCGCACGGTGTTGCGCTGGAAGAGCGACGAGACCCCGGCGCGTGCAAATACGGATAACTCCTGGCTGATGTCGCTGCTGGCGTGGATTGGCGAGCTGTCCGCTGTCATCGCTACCGGTTCGCGTCTGATATTGATCGCGCTGGTGATCGTGCTGATCGCCTTTGTCGCGGTCATCGTGCTGCGCTGGTGGCGCGCGCGGCAGCGCCGGCTGCCGGTGACGCCAGTCGCCGCGGGTGTCATCGTGCAGGGGCTGGATACCCGCCCGGAGAGTCTGCCGCAGGACATCGGCACCGCGGCCCTGCAGCTATGGCAGGAAGGTGCAGCGCGCGCAGCGGCCCAGCTGCTGTATCGCGGTCTGCTGTCCCGGCTGTTGCATGAGCATCGGCTGGCCATCGATGCCAGCACGACGGAAGGTGAGTGTCTGGGCCTGCTGCAGGCACAGTCCAACGGCACTCTGCGCAGCTATGGCCGGCAGCTCATTGGCGTCTGGCAGGCGATGGCCTATGCCGCGCGTCGACCCGATGACGCCGGATTCGCGGCACTGTGTCAGCAGTTTGATGCGGCACTGGCGCCTGATGCAGCGCCGACGCCCACCGCGGGGGCGTCATGAATCAGCGCGCCTGGGCCATTGCGGCGATCGTGATTGCAGCCATCGCGGCCCTGCTGTTCTGGCTGGCGTCGAAAACCTACTGGGAACAGGTCACCAGTCGCGGCCTGCCCAGTGGCGAGGCGCTGCTCAATCCGCTGTTTGCGCAGCAGCGTCTGGCCCAGGAGCTGGGCGCACAGGCAACGGTCCTGCCGGATCTCGCCGCATTGCCGCCGCGTGGCACGGTGCTGATGCTGTACAGCTGGAGCTGGGGTGAACGCCCGCGTCGTGACGAGGAACTGCGCGACTGGGTGGAGCAGGGCGGCGCTCTGGTCGTGGATCGTTCCGGGGATTTCGACGCGGCATTCGCGCGCTGGAGCGGGCTGAAGCTGCGCAAACTGGCGGACGATGCCCTGAAGCGCGCGCGCCGCGCTGCCGACCGCGACCCCGACGACGGGCCCTGCCAGATCCTGCACGTCAAACTGGCAGATCCACCGCTGCTGCAGTCGCGCCCCAGCTGGAAGCTGTGCGATGCGCCGTTCGACAGCTTTCTCGAGATTGGCAATACGCCGCGTCTGATCCTCTCCGACGAGCTGGGACCGCAGCTGGTGCGCGTGATGCTGGGACGGGGCAGCGTCACGCTGTTGAACAGCAATGCCTTCGATTATCGCAGCATCAGCGAACACGATCAGGCACGGCTGCTGGTCCTCGCGACGGGTCTGGGGCCGGGCACGCGGCTGGATTTCCTGCGTGGTGATCTGGCGATGCCCTCGCTGCTGGCGCTGCTGTGGCGCTGGGCGGCCGCGGCGCTGGTGCTGTTGCTAGTGGCGGCCGCGCTGGCCGCGTGGCGCGCCGCGCAGCGCCTGGGGCCTTTGCTGCCGGCGCCATTGCCGGCGCGCCGCTCGCTGCGCACGCAGCTGGGCGGCATGGCGCTGTTTCTGCGCCGCTACGGCGGCGCCGAACTGTTGTGGCGGGCCATGCGCCAGGCGCTGGAGCGCGCCGCGGATCGACGCCTGCCACGCGCCGCCATCGATGCCGCCGAGCGTTGGCGTCTGACGGCCGAACTGGGTGGCGCTGACCCGCAACTGCTCGATGCCCTGCTGCGCGATGGCGCTGCGCCGCCTGCCGCCGAAACACTGCCACAATCCCTGGCGCTGCTCGAAACCGTGCGACGCCGGCTCCTGTCTACCGCCGACCATAGAGGCTCTGCATGACCACCGAACCCGAACTCTCCAGCGAACGCGCCGCAGAATTGCTGGCGCAGTTGCGCACCACCATCGGCGCTGCGCTGGTGGGGCAGCACGCTGTGGTGGAGCAGATCCTGTTGACACTGCTGGCCAGTGGCCACGTGCTGATCGAAGGCGTGCCCGGGCTGGGCAAGACACTGCTGGTGCGCGCGCTGGCACAGGCGCTGTCGCTGCAGCATGCGCGGGTGCAGTTCACGCCGGACCTGATGCCTTCGGATCTCACCGGCCATGCAGTGCTCGAGCCGGGTACCCGCAGCCTGCGCATCGTTCAGGGGCCGATCTTCACGCAGCTGTTGCTGGCCGATGAGATCAATCGCGCGCCCGCCAAGACCCAGAGTGCACTGCTGGAAGTGATGCAGGAATATCAGGTCACCATCGAAGGCACGACCACGCCGCTGCAGCGTCCGTTCCTGGTGTTGGCCACGCAGAACCCGCTGGAGACCGAAGGTACCTACGCGCTGCCGGAAGCACAGCTGGATCGCTTCCTGCTGCATGTGGAGATCGCCTATCCGCCGCTGGAGGAGGAAATCGCGGTGGTGATGCGCGCCACCGCGGGTCAGGCGGGCAACCTGCTGCCGCTGCAGGCAGTGCGGCCGTGTTTCGACGCGGCAACGCTGCTGGCCCTGCAGGCGCTGGTGGCGCGCCAGCAGGTGGCGCCGGACATCGTCGACTATGCGGTGCGCATTGCGCGCGCCACGCGTGACTGGCCCGGCCTGTCCAGCGGCGCCGGTTCGCGCGGCGCGATTGCGCTGGTGCGCGCGGCGCGCGCCCAGGCTCTGCTGGCGGGGCGTGATTTCGTGGTGCCCGATGACGTGAAGAGTGTGGCATTGCCGGCTTTGCGTCATCGCGTGGTGCTGGCGCCCGATGCTCTGCTCGAGGGACGCCGCAGCGGTGATCTGCTGCAGGGCGTGCTCGACAGCGTGGCGGCGCCGCGTGGCTGAAGCAGCCGCAACGGCGCGGCGCGCGGGCTTTCTGCCGGCGCGCCCCACGGTGCTGGCGGTACTCGCAGCGGCTGCTGCGGCGGCTCTGGCGCGCGCGCTCGGTGTGGAGGCCACGCTGGTGAATGCCCTTGCTGCGCTGTGGCTGCTGGGTCTGGCCGGTGTCTGCATCCTTGACTGGCGCCAGAGTGGGCAGGCCTGGCGGGCGAGCGCTGTGCGCTTGCAGCGCCGCTTGCCCCAGGCGTTGGCCATCGGTGTGCCGCTGCGGGTGACATTGCGCCTGAGCTCCCAGGGCGAGCAGGACTGGCAGCTGCAGGTATTCGATCATGCCTTGCCGCCACTGCAGGTCAGCGAGCTGCCCGCGGATCTGCACCTGATGGCGGGGCGTTGCGCCGAATTCGGCTACGGTGTGCGCGCCGAAGCGCGCGGCGAGGCCTGCTGGTTGCCGGCGCAGTTGCGTGTGCGCAGCCTGTGGGGGCTGGGCTGGCTCGACTTGAGACTGGGCGAGTGCGAGAGCCGGCGCGTGTTGCCGGACTTCGCGCAGATCAGCCGCTTTGCCTGGCTGGCCGACCAGCATCGGCTCGGTGCCATCGGAGTGCGCAGCCGCCAGCGGCGCGGCGAGGGCACGGATTTTCGCCAGCTCACCGAGTACCGGCCCGGCGATGCCATCCGCCACATCGACTGGAAGGCCACGCTGCGTTCCTCGCGCGTCATCGTGCGTGAGTTCCAGGATGAGCGCGATCAACCGGTGCTGGTGCTGCTGGACTGCGGACGGCGCATGCGTTCAGCGGAACAGGAGCTGCGCGGCGCGCATTTCGATCAGGTGTTGAATGCCGTGGTGCTGCTGGCCTACGTGGCCCTGCGGCATGGCGATGCGGTGGGCGTGATGACCAGCGGCATGGGGGCGGGCGCGGAGCGGCATCTGGCGCCCACCAAGGGCATTGCCGCGCTCAATCGTCTGGTGGCCGGGCTGCATGATCTGCAGCCCACGCTCAACCAGCCGGATTTCCTGGTGGCCGCCCGTGAGCTGATGGCGCGGCAGAAGCGCCGCGCACTGGTGGTGTGGGTGAGCAGTTTTCGCAGCGAGGACGACACTGAGGTGCGCGCCGCCCTGCGTCTGCTGCGCAGTCGTCATCTGGTGATGTTCGCCAGCATCCGTGAACTGGCGCTGCGTCAGGCCGTCGAACAGCCACTGACGGATGACGCAGCGGTACTCGAAGTGGCCACAGCACACTGGTATGGCCAGCAGCGCAGCGCGGCGCTGGCGCGGCTGGCCGCACAGGACGCGCTGCTGGTGGATGCCGAGCCGCAGACGCTGGGCGTGGAACTGGTCAACCGCTACAACGAGGCCAAGCGCGCCGGGCTGATCTGAAGCGCGTCGGTTGGCGCTGCAGAGCGGCCCACGGCGTCAGTGCGTCTGCAGGAACTCGCGCAGCCGCTGCGCGGCGCTCACGCACTCGGGCACGCTGGCCACCAGCGAGATGCGCACGCGGCCGCGTCCGGGGTTGCCGGCGGGCGTGTCGCGCGCCAGGTAGCTGCCGGGCACGATGGTCAGGTGCTGCTGCTCGAACAGCGCACGCGTGAAAGCCGTGTCGTCGCCACGCACCTCGGGCCACAGGTAGAAACCCGCATCGGGCCGCGCCACATCGAGCAGCGGCGCCAGGATGGGCAGCACGGCGTCGAATTTCTGCTGATACAGGCGGCGGTTCTCGGCCACATGCTGCTGATCGCTCCACGCCGCGATGCTGGCCAGCTGCGTGGGCACCGGCATGGCGCAGCCGTGATAGGTGCGGTACTGCAGGAAGGGGCGCAGCACCGCCGGATCGCCGGCCACCAGTCCCGAGCGCAGGCCGGGCACACTGGAGCGCTTGGACAGCGAGTGATAGACGATGCAGCGCTGGAATTGCGTGCGACCCATGCGCCAGGCGGCTTCGAGCAGGCTGGGAGGGGGGGCCGATTCATCCAGATACAGATCGGCGTAGCACTCGTCGCTGGCGATCAGGAAGTCGTGGCGTTCGGCCAGCTCCAGCGCATGCTGCAGGTATTCCAGCGACAGCACAGTGCCGGTGGGATTGCCGGGCGTGTGCAGGAACAGCAGCTGGCAGCGTTCCCAGATGGCGGATGGCACGGCGTCCAGATCCGGCATGTAGCGGTTGGCGGCCGTGGTGTTCAGATAGTAGGGTTCGGCGCCGGCCAGCAGTGTGGCGCCCTCGTAGATCTGATAGCCGGGATTGGGCAGCGCCACCAGCGGCGCCTTGCGGCTGCGATCCACCACGGCCTGCACCAGCGCGAACAGCGCCTCGCGGGTGCCGGTCACCGGCAACACCATGCTGTCCGGATCCAGCTGCGCATCCGCAGGCAGGAAACGCCGCACTATCGACTGCGCCATGGCCTGGCGCAGTTCGGGCAGTCCGCGCGTGGCCGGATAGCTGCCGAGCTGGTGCAGGTTGGCGCGCAGCGCATCCAGCACCAGCGCCGGCGGCGCGTGTTTGGGCTCGCCGATGGCCATGGCGATGGGCGGCAGATCCGCGGGCGCAGTGGCGCCCGCAAGCAACTGCGCCAGCCGCTCGAAAGGGTAGGCGTGCAGCCGGCCGATGTCCGGGTTCATGCCGCGAGTCGCAGGTTCAACGCTTCGAGCAGCCGCGTACGCAGGCGCCCTGCGGCGCTTTCATCCAGCGGCTGCTGGCTGCGGTCGGTGATGTAGAAGACGTCCTCGGCGCGCTCGCCCAGGGTGCTGATCTTGGCGGCGTGCAGGTCCACGCGCTCCTCCCACAGCACCTTGCCGATATCGCACAGCAGGCCGGGCCGATCGCCCGCCACCAGTTCCAGCACCGAGCGCTGATTGCGCGTATCGACGCTGATGGTGACCTGCGTGGCGGTCTTGAACAGACGCACCTGGCGCGGTGCGCGGCGGAACACCGCCAGCGGCGCTTCCTCGGGGCGCTGGATCGAGCCCCACAGCGCCCGCTGGATTTCCTCCAGCCGCTCCTGGTCGGTGATCGGCGTGCCGTCTTCCTCCAGCACGTGGTAGGAGTCCAGCGAGAAGCCGTTGCCGATGGGTGTGATCTGCGCGTCGACGATGTTCAGACCCAGCTGGTCGAGCACCGCGGTGGCGCGGGCAAAACCGTGCCGGCGATGCGGCGCGTAGATCAGCACGGCCGTGGTGCCGCGCTCGCTCTGCGATTCCACGGCTACGCGCGCCTCGTCGCTGCCGTCGCGTTCGGCCAGCACGCGCGTGTGGCGCGCGATCTCCTCCGAGGTGTGGCGCAGGAAGTAGGCGGCCGGCAGGCGCGCCCAGGTGCGCTCCACGGCGTCAGCATTGACGCCGCCGGCGCGCAACAGCGCGCGCGCGCCGTCCTGATGTTCGCGCACCAGCTCGTCCTGATCCACGGGCGTTTCCAGGCCGCGGCGCAGGGCGCGTTTGACCTTGTCGTAGAAATCCTGGAACAGCGAGGCCTTCCAGGAATTCCACAGCTTCGGGTTGGTGCCGCGCACGTCGGCGCAGGTCAGCACGTACAGGTAGTCGAGATGGGTTTCGTCGCCGACGCGGCGCGCGAACTCGTTGATGACGTTCGGATCGCCGATGTCCTGCTTCTGCGCGGTGATCGAGAACACCAGGTGGTTCGACACCAGCCAGGCCACCAGGCGTGCCTCGTAGCGCGACAGGCCCTGCTCCAGGCAGAAGGCCTCGGCATCCACGGCGCCGAGCTCGGAGTGATCGCCGCCGCGGCCCTTGGCGATGTCATGGAACAGCGCGCCCAGGTAGACGATCTCCTGCTTGGGCAGCTGCTGCATGATGGGCGAGACCAGCGGCAGTTCGTGATCGAATTCCGGGATGGCCAGGCGGCGCGCATTGCTGACCACGAACAGCGTGTGCGCATCCACGGTGTAGGCGTGGAACAGGTCGTACTGCATGCGGCCGATGACGCGGCCGAAGGCCGGGATGTAGCGGCCCAGCACGCCGTATTCGTTCATGCGGCGCAGCTCGTGCGTGACGCCGCGCGGCGCGCGCAGGATTTCCAGGAACAGCCGGTGGTTGCGCGGGTTCTGGCGGAACTCCTCGTCGATCAGCCACAGGCTGCGGGCCACGGCGCGGATGGTGCCGGCGCGTACGCCCTTGATCTGCGGGTTCTGCTGCAGCAGCACGAACAGTTCCAGCAGCGCCGAGGGTTGGCGCACGAACACGTCGTCGCTGGTGGTTTCCAGATACTCGTTGCGGATCTGGAAGCGCGCATTGAGCGGCACCGGTGGCGTGTGATCGGTCAGGATGGCTTCGCGGAACAGCTGCAGCAGCAGTTCGTTGAGCAGTTTCACGTCGATCACGGTGCGGTAGTAGCGCTGCATCAGCTGCTCCACCGCCAGCGTGAACGAGGCGTCCTCGTAGCCGAAGCTCTGTGCCAGCTTCAGCTGGTGATCGAACAGCAGCCGGTCTTCATGGCGGCCGGTGAGCGTGTGCAGGCCGAAGCGCACCTTCCACAGGAAGGCCTGCGCCTGCTTCAGGCGGCGCAGTTCCGAGGGGGTGAGAAAGCCATGCGAGACCAGCTCATCGAGCGTCTCGGCGCCGAAGTGGCGCTTGGCCACCCAGGCGATGGTCTGGATGTCGCGCAGGCCGCCCGGGCCGGTCTTCACGTTCGGCTCCAGGTTGTAGGCGGTGTCGTTGGCCTTCTGGTGGCGCTCTTCCTGCTCGCGCACCTTGGCTTCGAAGAATTCGCGCACCGGCCAGACGTGTTCGGGCGAGAGCGCTTCGCGCATCTGCTGTACCAGTTCGGCCGAGCCGGCCAGGCGGCGCGCCTCCAGCAGCGTGGTCATGGTGCCGACATCGGCGGCGCATTCCTCGGCGCATTCGGCCACGGTGCGCACGCTGTGGCCCACTTCCAGGCCGATGTCCCACAGGTAGGTGAGCAGCTGCTCGATGCGCGTGCTCTGCCCGGGCTCGAGCGGCGCGGGCACCAGCACCAGGATGTCCACGTCGGACTGCGGGTGCAGTTCGCCGCGGCCGTAACCGCCCACGGCCACCAGCGCCAGCTGATCGGCCAGCGGCTCGCCCAGGTGGTGCTGCCACAGCTGCGCCAGCAGGATGTCGAGAAAGCGCGCACGGGCACGCACCAGCGCTTCCACCGGCTCCTCGGCCAGGAAGCGCTCCTGCAGTTCCTGGTGCGCCTGGCGCAGCAGATCGCGGCAGCGCTGGGCCTGCGGTTTGCTCTCGGCCAGGATGCCGGGCAGACGGTCGAGCAGGGGCCAGTCAATGCTGGGAGCGTGTTCGGGAGCCAGGTCGTCCAGGGCGCCGGGATCTGTCACCGCCATCAGGCAGCACCCCGCTGCGCGGCGCGTTCTGCGGCACTGAGCGTCAGCACTTCGTGGCCGCTGTCGGTGACCAGCACCATGTGTTCCCACTGCGCCGACAGCGAATGGTCCTTGGTGACCACGGTCCAGCCATCCGGCATCAGGCGGGTGTGACGCTTGCCGGCATTGATCATGGGTTCGATGGTGAACACCATGCCGCTCTTCAGCTCCATGCCGGTGTTCGGTTCGCCGTAGTGCAGCACCTGCGGGTCCTCGTGGTACACGCGGCCGATGCCATGACCGCAGTACTCGCGCACCACGGAATAGCCTTCGGATTCGGTCAGGCTCTGGATGGCGTGGCCGATGTCGCCCAGGCGCTTGCCGGGCTTGACCAGATCGATGGCATTCCACATGGCGCGCCGGCAGATTTCGGCGAGGCGGCGTGCCTGTACCGGGGGTTCGCCCACGTAGTACATGCGGCTGGTGTCGCCGTGGAAACCATCCTTGATGATGGCCACGTCGATGTTGATGATGTCGCCGGCCTTCAGGCGCTTGTCGTTCGGGATGCCATGGCAGACCACGTGGTTGACCGAGGTGCACACGGTCTTGGGGAAACCGTGGTAGCCCACATTGGCCGGGATGGTCTGCTGCACCCGCACGATGTAGTCGTTACATATTGCGTCGAGTTCGTCGGTGCTGACCCCGGGCTTGACGTGTTCACCGATCATGTCGAGCACATCGGCGGCGAGGCGCCCGGAAACCCGCAGTTTCTGCTGGTCTTCGGGGGATTTCAGGTTGACCTGCGTGGCGCGCAGCATAGGGCAGCTTCCTGGTATCTAAGGCATTGTTCGGGCGAGAACTTCATGGTATAAAGCGCCGCCTTTTTTGGCAAACCAATCCACACGCGTATCGCGAACTTGCGGCTGGGTGTCGGGATCTTTGCTTGCGGCGGTCTAAATGGCATACGCCTTGGCACCGCACCAGGACCTGATCGCCGTTTTCAAGGATGCGCGGAGGCCCACAACCCGACCTTGCAGGAGTTTCGACCATGCCCAGCGTGTCCATGCGACAGATGCTGGAAGCGGGTGTCCATTTCGGACATCAGACCCGCTTCTGGAACCCGAAGATGGCTCCGTACATTTTTGGCGAACGCAACAAGATCCATATCATCAACCTCGAACAGACCCAGCCCATGTTTGCGGCGGCCTCTGCTTTCATCAAGCAGGTGGTGGCTGACGGCGGCACGGTGCTGTTCGTAGGCACGAAGCGCTCGGCCCGCGATGCGGTGCAGGCGGAAGCCACGCGCGCCGGCATGCCCTATGTGAACCAGCGCTGGCTGGGCGGCATGCTGACCAACTTCAAGACCGTGCGTCAGTCGATCAAGCGTCTGGCCGACATCGAAGAGCTGGCCACCACGGGCGGCCTGGACAAGCGCGGCAAGAAAGAAGCCACCATGCTGCGCCGCGAGATGATCAAGCTCGAGAAGAGCCTCGGCGGCATCAAGAACATGGGCGGCCTGCCGGATGCGCTGTTCGTCATCGACGTGGGCCACGAGCATATCTCGATCCACGAAGCCAGGAAGCTCGGCATCCCCGTGGTCGCCATCGTCGACACCAACTGCACGCCCGATGGCGTGGACTACGTGGTGCCGGGCAATGACGACGCCATGCGCGCCGTGCAGCTGTACGCTTCGGCCATCGCCGATGCGGTGCTGGAAGGCAAGGAAGCCGTGCCGCAGGTCAGCGCCGGCGAAGACGAATTCGTGGAGCTCGATGAGCAGGGCAACCCGCGCAAGCGCGCCGGCAATGGCCGTCCGCAGCCGAGCAACAATCCGCGCGGCGCTGCCCGCAAGCCGGCGCCGCGTCGCGCCTCGGTGAGCGTGGCTGCCGAAGCCGAAGAGGCTGCGCTGGAGTCGGGTGCGCCCGCTCCGACCTCCGCTCCGACCGCTCCGGCCCGTCGCCGTCCTGCCGGCAACGCGGGCGGTGCGCGCCGCGGCGGCCGTTAATTGCAGTACTCGTCAAGGAATCATCAATGAGCGTGACTGCAGAAGCCGTCCGTCAGCTGCGCGAGCGCACTGGCGCCGGCATGATGGAATGCAAGAAGGCGCTGGTGGAAACCAGCGGCGATCTGGATGCCGCTGCCGAACTGATGCGCAAGAGCGGTCTGGCCAAGGCCGACAAGAAGGCGACCCGTGTGGCCGCTGAAGGCGTCATCGTGGTCGAGGTTGCGGCCGACGGACATCAGGCCGTCCTGGTCGAGGTCAACTGCGAGACCGACTTCGTGGCCCGCGAGGCGGATTTCCGCGGCTTTGCCGCGGAGGTCGCCCGACAGGCGCTGGCGCTGGGCAGCGACGACGTCAACGCCGTGCTGGCTGCCCGGCTTGCCAGCGGCGAGAGCGTCGATGAGCGTCGTCGCGCGCTGGTCGCCAAGATCGGCGAGAACATCAGCGTGCGCCGCGTGCTGGGCGTGAAGTCCAGCGGCCAGCTGGGTGCCTACCTGCACGGTACGCGCATCGGCACCCTGGTGGCGATCGAAGGCGGCAACGCCGAGCTCGCCCGCGACCTGGCCATGCACGTGGCGGCCAGCAATCCGCGCTTCCTGAGCTCGGCCGACGTGCCGGCCGACGAGCTGGCGCGCGAGCGCGATGTCGCCAGCGAGCAGGCCAAGTCCGATCCGAAGAATCAGGGCAAGCCCGAGCAGGTGCTGGCCAGGATCATCGACGGCAAGGTGCAGAAGGTGTTTGGCGAACAGACACTGCTCACGCAGCTGTTCGTCAAGGACGACAAGCAGACCATCGAGAAGCTGCTCAAGGCGCACAACGCCAGGGTGCAGCGTTTCGAGCGTTATGAAGTCGGCGCCGGCATCGAGAAGAAAAAGGAAGACTTCGCAGCCGAGGTGATGGCGCAGGTCAACGCCGCCGGCGGCAAGAGCTGAGTGTCGTCACGACGCGCGACGATGAGAAAAAACCCCGCATCGCGCGGGGTTTTTTTTGTGTTTGTGGCAGACTGATGACCTTCGCAAAGGGAGCCCATGGATACGACACCCAAGGCCGGCGTACGCCGGATACTGGTCAAGCTCTCCGGTGAGGCGCTGCTGGGCGATGCCGACTACGGCATCGATCCGGCGGTACTGAAGCGGGTGGCTGGCGAAATCTACGAAATCCAGCAGCTCGGCGTGCAGGTGGCGGTGGTCATCGGCGGCGGCAACATTTTCCGCGGCGCCGGCCTGGCGCGCGCCGGGATGGATCGCGTCACCGCCGATCACATGGGCATGCTGGCCACGGTGATGAACTCGCTGGCCATGCAGGATGCCATCGAGTCGCTCGGCGCCCATGCGCGCGTCCTGAGTGCGGTGCGCATCAACCAGGTATGCGAGGACTACATCCGCCGCCGCGCCGTGCGGCACCTGGAGAAAGGGCGCGTGGTGATCTTCGCCGCCGGCACCGGCAATCCGTTCTTCACCACGGATACCGCCGCCAGCCTGCGCGCCATCGAGATCGAGGCGCAGTTGCTGCTCAAGGCCACCAAGGTCAACGGCATCTATTCCGACGACCCGATGAAGAATCCGGCCGCCATCCACTATCCGCGCCTGAACTTCGACCGGGTGCTGACCGAGAAACTCAATGTGATGGATGCCACGGCCATCGTGATGTGCCGCGACAACAAGCTGCCATTGCGGGTATTCAATCTGAACAGCGCCGGCGACTTGATGCGCATCATGCGCGGCGAGAACGTCGGTACGCTGGTCACCAACGACTGAGGATCCGCTCATGCTGGACGACATCAAGAAAGACGCCATCGAGCGCATGCAGAAGTGCGTGGTCAGTTTCCAGGGCGAACTGAAGAAGCAGCGCACCGGCCGTGCGCATCCGAGCCTGATCGAGCACCTGAAGGTGGACTATTACGGTTCGGAAGTGCCGCTGATGCAGATTGCCAGCATCAACATCGAGGATGCGCGCACACTGGCCGTTTCGCCCTGGGAGAAGACCATGGTGCAGGCCATCGAGAAGGCCATCCACAAGTCCGATCTGGGCCTCACGCCGATGAGCGCCGGTGCCGTGATCCGCGTGCCGCTGCCGCCGCTCACCGAGGAGCGCCGCAAGGCACTCACCAAGGTGATCCGTGGCGAGGCCGAGGGCGCGCGCGTCTCGGTGCGCAATGTGCGCCGTGACGTGCTGGCCGACGTCAAGGAGATGCTCAAGGACAAGCTCATCTCGCAGGATGATGAGCGCCGCGCCCAGGACGAGGTGCAGAAGCTCACGGACAAGTACGTGGCCGAGATCGATTCGGCGCTGGCCGCGAAGGAAAAGGAAATCCTCCAGGTCTGAACCGACCTGGTGGCGCCCATCGGGGGCCGGGGTTCCATGCTGCCAAGACATATCGCCATCGTCATGGACGGCAACGGCCGCTGGGCCAGTGCCCGCGGCGGCCTGCGCTCGGATGGTCATCGCGCGGGTCTGGCGCCGGTGCGCATGGCGGTGCGCGAATGCGCGCGCCGCGGCATCGAGGCGCTGACGGTGTTTGCGTTCAGCAGCGAGAACTGGGCGCGTCCGGCCGAGGAGGTCGAGGCACTGATGAGCTTGTTTTTCAATGCGATGGAGCAGGAACTGCCGGAACTGCAGCAAAATCATGTGCGGTTGCGATTCATCGGCGAGCGCGTCGCGCTGGCCGCTGGACTGCGCGAGCGCATGGAGCGGGTGGAGCAGGGCACCGCGCACAACCGGGGGCTCAAATTGCAGGTGGCGCTGAACTACGGCGGCCGGCAGGACATCCTCGGCGCCGTGCGGCAGCTGGCGGCCCGGGCCGCGGCCGGCACGCTGCCGGTGGAGCAGATCAGCGAGCAGCTGTTTGGTGCGGCGCTGGCGCTGGGCCAGCTGCCCGAGCCGGATCTGTTCATCCGTACCGGCGGCGAACAGCGCATCAGCAATTTCCTGCTGTGGAACCTGGCGTATTCGGAGCTGTACTTCACCGAGGTGCTGTGGCCGGATTTCGACACAGCGGATTTCGAGGCCGCGCTGGCGGCCTTTGCCCAGCGCCAGCGGCGCTTCGGTCTGACCGGCGAACAGGTGGGGACGGGGATCTGAACCATGCTGCGTGAACGACTGCTGACGGCCCTGGTCATGGCGGTGTGCCTGATCGCCGCGGTGCTCTATGCCCCGGCCCGGCTCACGGCCGCGGTACTGGGTCTGATCGTGCTGGCCGGTGGCTGGGAATGGTCGGCTTTCCTGCGCGCGCCCATCGCGCTGCGCGCCGCCTATGTGGCACTGGTGGCGCTGGCGGCGCTGCTGGGCCTGAAACTGCTGGTCGACACGCGGAATTTCCTGCTGCTGATGAGCCTGGCCGCGCTGGGCTGGTGTCTGGCACTGCTGTGGATCCTGCTCGCTCCGAGCCGCGCGCCGCGCTGGGCCGCAGGGCTGGCCGGGGTGCTGGCGCTGGTGCCGACCTGGCTGGCGCTGGTGCGCATCGATGCCCACTGGCCGCGCGGCGCGCAGTGGACGCTGTTCGTGCTGCTGCTGGCCTTCGCCGCCGACACCGGGGCTTTCTTCGCCGGCCGCCGCTTCGGCCGTCATCGTCTGGCGCCACGCGTCTCGCCGGCCAAGACCTGGGAGGGCGTGGCGGGCGGCCTGTCGCTGGCGGCGCTGGCGGCCCTGGCCGGCGCCCACTGGTTCGCGCTGCCCTGGCTGCCCTTTCTCGGTTTGTGCCTGCTGGCCGGCGTGTTCTCCATCGTCGGCGATCTGACTGAAAGCCTGCTCAAGCGCAACAGCGGTCTGAAGGACAGCGGTCGGCTGTTCCCCGGTCACGGCGGCGTGCTGGATCGCATCGACAGCGTCACCGCGGCCACACCGGTGATGTGGCTGGGCCTGTGGTGGCTGGGAGTGGGCGCGTGATCGGCGTCGCGGTACTGGGGGCCACCGGCAGCATCGGGCGCAGCACGCTCGATGTGCTGGCGCGGCATCCGCGGCAGTACCGCCCGGTGGCGCTGGCCGCGCGCAGCAATGCCGAGCTGCTGGCGCAGCAATGCCTGCAGTTCGAGCCCGGGCATGCGGCGCTTGAAGATCCGGCGGCAGCCTTGCAGCTGCAGCAGCAGTTGCGCCAGGCGGGTCTGCGCACGCAGGTGCACAGTGGCCCGGCGGCCATCACCGAGCTGGCGCGCCTGTCCGAGGTGGATTGCGTGATGGCGGCGATCTGCGGCGCCGCCGGTCTGGATTCGACGCTGGCTGCGGCCCGCGCCGGCAAGCGGCTGCTGCTGGCGAACAAGGAATCGGTGGTCATGGCCGGCGCGCTGCTGATGCAGGCGGTGCAGGCCTCGGGCGCCACGCTGATCCCCATCGACAGCGAGCACAACGCCATCTTCCAGTGTCTGCCGGCGGGGGCCCGGCTCGGCGTCACGCCGGCCGGCGTGCGCCGCCTGCTGCTGACCGCCAGCGGTGGCCCGTTCCTGGAGTGGAATGCCGCGGCGATTGCGCGCGCCACACCGGCGCAGGCCTGCGCGCATCCGCGCTGGAACATGGGGCGCAAGATCTCGGTGGACTCCGCCACGCTGATGAACAAGGGCCTGGAATTCATCGAGGCCAGCGTGCTGTTCGCCGTGCCCGCCGCGGCCATCGAAGTAGTGGTGCACCCGCAGAGCATCGTGCATTCGCTGGTGGAGTACCAGGACGGTTCCATGCTGGCCCAGCTCGGTTCACCGGATATGCGCACCCCGATCGCCCAGGCACTTGCGTGGCCCGCGCGCATGGCCTCCGGTGTAGAATTCCTGGATCTGGTGCGGGCCGGGCGGCTCGATTTCCGGGCCCCCGACCGGGAGCGTTTCCCGTGTCTGGCGCTGGCCGAAGCGGCGGCGCGCAGCGGGGGCGTGGCCAGCACCTGGTTGAACGCCGCCGACGAGGTGGCGGTGGCGGCCTTCCTGGCCGGACAGTTGAACTTTGGGGATATTGCGGCAGTCATTGAAACGGTCATGAACAGGATTACGTCAGGGACAGCGGCAGGTCTGGACGAGGTGCGCGCGGCGGATGCCGAGGCACGTGCTCGCGCCCAGCAAGCCGTCCGCGCCCGTGCCGCCACGTACCCTGTGGGCGCACACGCATGAACATCTCCTGGACGCAGATCGTCGGTTTCATCGTGGCCATCTGCGTGCTGGTCTCGGTGCACGAATACGGCCACTTCTGGGTGGCGCGCCGGCTGGGTTTCAAGGTGCTGCGCTTCTCGGTGGGTTTCGGCAAGGCGTTGTGGAAGCGCACCGCCCGCGATGGCACTGAATACCAGATCGCCGCCATTCCGCTCGGCGGCTACGTCAAGCTGCTCGATGAGCGCGAAGGGCCGGTGCCGCCGGAGCAGCTGAGCCGCGCCTTCACGCGCCGGCCGCATTGGCAGCGCATTGCGGTGCTGCTGGCCGGGCCCGCGTTCAACATCATTTTCGCCGTGCTGGTGCTCACCGGCATGTACCTGCACAACGGCACCAACGAGGTGCGCGCGCGCGTTGGCGAGATCACGGCGCAATCACCCATGGCCCAGGCGGGCCTGCGCAGTGACGATGAGATCGTCAGCGTCGACGGCAAGCCGGTGGCGGGGCAGGGCGAGGTGTTCCTGGGCCTGCTCGATGGCATCAGCGCCCGTCCCACCGTCAATCTCGGCGTGGTCGGCGCGGACGGGCAGCCGCGCAGCCTGCAGGTCTCGGTGCCCGATGCCACCCAGCGCCGCCAGCTGACCGAGCCGGCGCGCCTGCTCGAAGGGCTGGGGCTGCACTTCTACGAGCCGCCGATCCCGCCGGTGCTGGGCGAGGTGCAGGAAGGTCCGGCGTCGCGCGCCGGTCTGAAGAGCGGCGATGAAATCCTGGCCTTCAATGGCGCGGCGGTCAGCAGCTTCCAGCAGCTGGTGACGCTGATTCGTGCACACCCGGCCGAGCAGATCACGCTGCGCTATCGTCGTGATGGCCACGAAGACAGCGTGCGGCTGACCACCGAAAGCGATCAGTTCGAGGGTCGCACCATCGGCCGCATCAAGGTGGCCCAGCAGCGGCCCGCGCCGGCCTATCCGGATTCCATGCTGCGTCACCAGGATCTGGGTTTGTGGGGCGCCTTCCAGCACGCCAATGCCGAGGCCTGGAACATGACCGCCCTGCAGGCGCGTCTGATGTGGCGCATGCTCACCGGGCAGGTGTCGGTGAAGAATCTCAACGGCCCGCTCAGCATCGCCCAGTATGCCGGCGATTCGGTGAATGCCGGGCCGACGGCCTTCCTGGGATTCCTGGTCATGATCAGCCTGGCGCTGGGTTTCATGAATCTGCTGCCCATTCCCATCCTGGACGGCGGCCAGATCGTCATGCAGAGCATTGAATGGATAAAGGGTCGGCCGCTGTCGGAGCGCGCTCAGATCCTGGGCCAGCAGCTGGGTATTGCCATGCTGATGGCGTTGATGGGTGTCGCGCTGTTCAACGACATCGTGCGACAGTTCGGTTGAATTTTTCCAAGGTATACGGCGGTTGCGCATGAAAAATCGCGCCATCCTGGCAGCGCTTGCTCTCCCTTTGCTCGGTCAATCGGTTTACGCGCAGAGCGTGGCCGACGCCGACTTCACGGTCGGTGACATCAAGGTCGAGGGCCTGCAGCGCATCACCGCCGGCACGGTCTACAACTATCTGCCGGTGAACATCGGCGATCGGTTGAGTCCGCAGCGCCTGCGTGAGGCGGTGCGCGCCCTGTACGCCACCGGCTTCTTCCGCGACGTGGAACTGCGTCGCGACGGCAGCACGCTGGTGGTGGCCGTGGCCGAGCGCCCCTCGATCGAGAGCATCGAGTTCAAGGGCAACAAGGACCTCAAGACCGAGGATCTGCAGAAGTCGCTGCGCACGGTGGGGCTGTCGGCCGGCAAGACCTTCAACCGCGCCACGCTCGATGAGGTCACGCAGTACCTGACCGATCAGTACTACAGCCGCGGCAAGTACGCCGTGAAGATCGATCCGACGGTGGAGGATCTGCCCAACAACCGCGTCAAGGTGAACGTCAAGATCACCGAAGGCTCGCGCGCCAAGATCCGGCAGATCCAGCTGGTGGGCAACACCAGGTTCAGCGACAAGGACATCCTCGACACGCTGACGCTCTCCACGCCGACCTGGCTGTCCTGGTACAAGCAGAATGACCGCTATTCGCGCGAGTCGCTGCAGGGTGATCTGGAGAAGATCGCCAGCTACTACCAGGATCGCGGCTATGCGAACTTCCGCGTCGATTCGGCCCAGGTGGCCATCGCGCCGGAGAAGAGCGACATCTTCATCACGGTGAATGTCACCGAGGGTGATGTCTACAAGTTCGGCGAGATCAAGATCGGTGGCACGCTGCCGGTGCCGGAGGAGCAGCTGCGGCGCCTGGTCACGCTCAAGAGCGGTTCGATCTTCTCGCAGAAGGACATCACTGCGACGCAGGAGCTGATCAAGAACCGGCTCGGCGCCGAAGGTTTCTACTTCGCCAAGGTCGAGGCAGTGCCGGAGACCGACGAGGCCACCAAGACCGTCAACGAGACGCTGTTCGTCGATCCGGGCAACCGCGTCTATGTGCGCCACATCAATTTCCTCGGCACCACGCGCAGCAACGACGAGACGCTGCGCCGGCAGATGCGTCAGCTCGAGGGTGCCTTGCTGTCGAACGTGGCGGTGGAGCGCTCCAAGCAGCGCCTGCAGCAGCAGTCGTTCGTCGAGAGCGTCGATGTGGCCACCGAACAGGTGGCCGGTTCGCCCGACCTGGTGGACGTGAACTACACCATCAAGGAGCGCCCCAGCGCGCAGATCGGCGGCGGCATCGGCTGGTCGGCCTCGCAGAAGTTCATGCTGAACGGCAATTTCAGCGATGCCAACTTCATGGGCAACGGCGATCGCGTCGCACTGAACATCGATTCGGGCCGCTACAACAAGCTCTACAGTTTCACGCACACCGATCCGTACGTGACGCTCGATGGCCTGTCGCGCACGCTGTCGCTGAGCTATCGCGATTCGACGCAGTACGTGTCGGCGTCGTCGGCCTTCAATTCGCGCAATCTGGCGGCCGGATCCACCTTCGGGTATCCGATCACCGAATTCCAGGGCGTCAACGCCGGTCTGACCTTGCAGCGCGTCGATCTGCTGACCACGGGCAGCAGCAGTGCCAAGCAGGCCATCGCCTGGGTGGAAAGCAACGGCGATCCGTATCGTCGCGCAGTCACCAACACCTACAGCTACCCGGATGGCAGCTCGCTCAGCACGCTGACCACGCTGTATGGCACCAAATTCTCGCTGGCCGAGGCGTCGGTGGGCTGGTCGTACAATTCGCTGAACCGCGGCCTGTTCGCCGATCGTGGCATGCGCCTGACGGTGGGTGGCAGCTATGTTCTGCCCGGCAGCAAAGTGCGCTACTGGATGGGCAGCTACGACTTCACCGGCTACGTGCCGCTGTGGGGCCGCTGGACGCTGCAGCTCGGCTCGCAGGTGGCCTATGGCACCGGCATCGGCGACACCACGGCGCTGCCGCCCTACAAGCGCATGTACGCGGGTGGCCCGGACAGCGTGCGCGGTTACACCGAGAGCACGCTCGGTCCGCAGGACACCAACGGCAACCCCTACGGCGGCAACCTGCTGACCGTGGCGCGTGCCGAGCTGATCCTGCCGCTGCCGGAAAAATGGCAGACCAGCGCGCGCGCCACGCTGTTCTACGACATGGGTAACGTGTTCTCCACGGACAGTACCCAGTACGTCGGCCGCGATCTGGTCACGCCGGTGGACTACAAATTCAGCTATAGTGAGCTGAAGCGATCCACGGGCGTCTCGGTTCAGTGGCTGGCGCCGCAGCTGGGCGTGTTCCGCTTCAGCTACGGCATCCCGCTCAACAAGTCGAGCGGCGACAGCGTCCACTTCGCCGACAGCACCGAAAACTTCCAGTTCTCGGTGGGTCAGTCGTTCTGATCAGACAGATGTCGGATCGCATCGTTCAAGGGAGCGCCGTTGCGGCGCGTGGAAACGCAGGCCAAGGGGGCATTGCTGTGAATCGTTTGCGCAAGTTGAGTGTGTTGAGCGGGCTGCTCGCGATGACGCTGGCGGTGCCGGCGCTGGCCGAGCTGAAGATCGGCGTGGTGGATTACAACCGCCTCATGAAGGATTCTCCGCAGGCCAAGGCCGCGCAGGAGACCCTGCAGCGCGAGTTCTCCACCAAGCAGAAGGAAATGCAGTCGCAGCAGGCGGCGCTCAAGGCCAAGGAAGACAAGCTGCAGAAAGACGGCGCCACCATGAGCGCCGACGATCGCGCCAAGGCCGAGAAGGATCTGAAGGACGGCGCCCGCGATTACCAGCAGCGCCTGAGCAATTACCAGGAAGACCTCAACACCCGTCAGAACGAGGAACTCTCGCGTCTGCAGGGCGCCCTGGTCGAGGAAGTGCGCAAGTACGCGCAGGCGCAGAAGTACGATCTGGTGATGGCCGAGGGTGTCATCTATTCCGGCGCTTCGCTGGATATCACCGAGGCCGTGCTGGCGGCGCTGCAGGCGCGTGGCGTCAGTGCGGCGCCGGCTGCGCCGGCCAAGTCGACCACACCGGCCAGGTAAGCAGCCACCGCTGCCATCCTGCACAGCGCGATGAGCTGGTCTCTGGGAGAGCTGGCGTTGCGGTTTGGCTGCGAATTGCGCGGCGAGCCGGACGCAGCCGTCGCGCACGTCGCCACACTGGCCGAAGCCGGTGCTGGCGACGTCAGCTTTCTGACCAATCCGCAGTACCGCAAGCAGCTGGCCAGCACGCGCGCCACCGCCGTGGTGCTGACGGCGGCGGACGCGGCGCATTTCCCCGGCAATGCGCTGATCAGCTCCAATCCACACGCCACCTATGCGCGTATTGCGCAGCTGCTGTATCCGGTGGCGCCCCTGCAGCCCGGCGTGCACGCCGGTGCCATCGTTGCCGCCGCTGCGCAGCTGGATCCTTCGGCGCAGGTGGAGGCGGGGGCCGTGATCGGCGCGGGCGCCGTGATCGGCGCGCGTTGCCGGATCGGTCCGGGCGCGATCATCGGTGCCGGCGTCGTCCTGCACGAGGATTGCCGCATCGGCGCCCGTGTCTGTCTGGGCGATGGCGTGCAGATCGGTGCGCGCTGCATCATCCAGCCCGGCGCGGTGCTGGGCTCCGATGGCTTTGGTTTCGCCAATGAGCGCGGCCGCTGGATCAAGGTGCCGCAGGTGGGCACGGTGCGCGTCGGCGCGGATGTGGAGATTGGCGCCAACACCACCATCGATCGCGGCGCCATCGGCGACACCGTGATCGAAGACGGTGTGAAGCTGGACAACCTGATCCAGATTGCCCATAACGTGCGCATCGGCGCGCATACCGTGATTGCAGCGAACACCGGCATTTCCGGCAGCTCGACCATCGGTCAGCGTTGCATGATCGGTGGCATGGTCGGTATTGCCGGGCATCTGCATATCGGCGATGACGTGGCCATCACCGGTGCCGGTGTGGTGACGCATTCGTTGCCGGAGCGTGGCATGTATTCGAGCGCGCTCGGCGTCGAGCCGGCGCGCGTGTGGCGCCGCATGGCGGCGCGTTTCAAGCGCCTGGACGTTCTGACGGGACGGGTGCAGCGCCTGGAAAAAGCGCAGGGCATGGAGCAGCCGGCCCGGGATCCTGAACAGGAAGACTAAGCGATGAGCGAACCCATCAAGATGGACATCAACGACATCCTCAAGCGGTTGCCGCACCGCTATCCCTTCCTGCTGGTCGACCGTGTGCTGGAATGCACGCCGGGCGCGAGCATCAAGGCGCTGAAGAATGTCACCTACAACGAGCCGTTCTTCCCCGGTCATTTCCCGCACCGGCCGGTGATGCCCGGAGTCATCATCATCGAGGCGCTGGCGCAGACCGCCGGTATCCTCGCATTCCAGACCGCCGGCGTGGTGCCGGATGAGAACACACGCTTCTATTTCGCCGGTATCGACAAGGCGCGCTTCCGTCGTCCGGTCGAGCCGGGTGACCAGCTGATCCTCACGGCCAGGGTGGAGCGCACCATGCGCGGCATCTGGCGTCTGTCCACGGCCGCCTATGTGGGGGACACCGAGGCGGCTCAGGCCGAGCTGATGCTGGCACCGGATGTCGAGAACGCGGTGCGCGCCAGCGGGGCCGGGCAGTGATCGATCCGCGCGCCATCATCGATCCGTCCGCCAGACTCGCGGCGGATGTGCAGGTCGGTGCCTTCAGCGTGATCGGGGCCAACGTCGAAATCGGTGCCGGCACCTGGATCGGGCCGCACGCCGTCATCAACGGGCCGACCCGCATCGGCAGCAACAACCGCATCTTCCAGTTCGCCTCGCTGGGCGACGCTCCGCAGGATCTCAAGTACGCGGGCGAGCCCACGCGCCTGGAGATTGGCGATCGCAATGTGTTCCGCGAGTTCTGTACCGTCAATCGCGGCACCATCCACGATGAGGGTGTGACCCGCATCGGCAGCGACAACCTGCTGATGGCCTACACGCATGTGGCGCATGACTGCGTGGTCGGCAGCCGCTGTGTGATGTCCAACTGCGCCACGCTCGGTGGCCATGTGCAGGTGGGCGACTGGGTCATCATGGCAGGCTTTTCCGGTGTGCATCAGCGCTGCAAGATCGGCGCGCATGCCTTCCTCGGCAACAATGCCGCCGTCACGCGCGATGTGCCGCCCTTCGTCATGGCGGTGGGTTCGCCGGCCGTGCCGCATTCGATCAACAGCGAGGGACTCAAGCGCCGCGGCTTCACGCCCGGGCAGATCCAGAACCTCAAACGCGCCTACCGCATCCTCTATCGCAGCGATCTGCTGCTCGAGGAGGCGATCCGCCAGCTGCAGGTCTTCGCGCAGGGCGCGCCGGAGATCCAGCCACTGCTGGATTTCATCGGCACCTCCACGCGCAGCCTGATCCGCTGACGTCCCTGCCATGAACAGCGGCGCCAGCGGGGAGAACCTCAATGCTTCCCCGCCGGGGCCGGGGCGGCCGCTGCGCGTGGCGCTGGTGGCCGGCGAGACTTCCGGCGATCTGCTGGGCGCCGCGCTGATGGCGGCGTTGCGCGCACGCCGGCCCGATGTGCAGTTCATCGGTGTGGCCGGTCCGCGCATGCGCGCGCAGGGTTGCGAGCTGCTGGCCGATTCGGAGCAGCTGGCCGTCATGGGTCTGTTCGAAGTGCTGGCGCACCTGCCGCGCCTGCTGGTGCTGCGTGCGCAATTGCGCCGCCAGATCCTCGCCGCCGAACCCGATGTCTTCGTCGGCGTGGATTTCAAGGAATTCAACCTGGCGCTGGCTGCGCAGCTGAAGCTGGCCGGCCTGCGCACCGTGCAGTACGTCAGCCCCCAGGTCTGGGCCTGGCGGCCCGGGCGGGTGCGCACCATCGCGCGCGCCTGCGACCTGATCCTGTGCCTGCTGCCCTTCGAGCCGCCGTTCTACGCGGGGCAGGCGGTGCGGGCCCGATTCGTCGGCCACCCGATGGCGGATGAACTGCCGCTGCTCCCCGACCGGATCGCGGCGCGCCAGGCGCTGCAGCTGGATGCCGAGCGGCCGGTGGTGGCGCTGCTGCCCGGCAGCCGCATGAGCGAAGTGCAGCGGCTGGGGCTGGATTACATCGCCACGGCCGACTGGCTGGCGCAGCGTCGTCCGCAGCTGCAGTTCGTCGTGCCGCTGGCTTCAGCGCGGGTGGCGGCGGAATTCCGGCGTCTGCAGCAGCGCGCCGCGCAGCTGGGAATGCAGCCGCCCATGCGCCTGCTCGACGGCCAGGCGCGCACCGCACTGCAGGCGGCGGACGTGGCGCTGGTGGCGTCGGGCACCGCGACGCTGGAAGCGGCGCTGTGCGGCACACCGATGGCGGTGGCCTACCGGCTCGGCACATTGACGGCCTGGCTGCTGCGCAAGTTCAATCTGGTCAAGGTGCAGAACTTCGCGCTGCCCAACCTGCTGGCCGGCGAGACGCTGGTGCCGGAATTCTTCCAGGAGCAGGTGCAGCCACAGGCGCTGGGCGCGGCGCTGCTGGCCCTGCTGGATGATCCGGCCCGACGCCGGCGCCTGAGCGAGCGCTTCGCGGCCATCCATCTGCAGCTGCGCCAGGGCGGCGCGGAGGCCGCGGCCGGTGCCGTGCTGGAATTGCTGGCGCAACAGCCGGGAGCGGGGCCTTGAGCAGTGGTTGGGCCGCTGGCGTCGACGAAGCGGGGCGCGGGCCGCTGGCCGGACCGGTGGTGGCCGCCGCCGTCATCCTGCATCCGCAGCGTCCCATCGACGGGTTGCGTGACTCGAAGCAGCTCAGCGCCGCGCAGCGCGAGCGGCTGACCATCCTGATCCGCGAACGGGCGCATGCCTGCGCCATCGGACTGGCCAGCGTCGCGGAGATCGACGCGCTCAACATCCTGCAGGCCACGCTGCTGGCGATGCGGCGCGCCCTCGAGGCATTGCCGGAGCTGCCGCCACACATCATGATCGACGGTAATCAAAGGCCGCAACTCGATGATCGCTATGTGCTTTCACGCGTGCAAACCATCGTCGGCGGCGATGATCTCGAGCCCGCGATCAGCGCCGCGTCCATCCTGGCGAAGACGCATCGCGACGCATTGATGGCCCAGTTGCACCAGCGCTATCCCGGCTATGGCTTTGCCGCGCATCAAGGGTACGCTACGCCCGAGCACCGCGCGGCGTTGCAGCGTCTCGGGCCCTGTCCCGAGCATCGCGACAGTTTCGCGCCGGTGCGTGCCGCGCGTCTGCGCCCCTGATCGCATCGTTTCGAGGATTGCTTCGCGCCCATGCCGCCGACTTTCGTCCATCTGCGCCTGCACACCGAGTATTCGCTGGTCGACAGCGTGGTGCGCATCAAGGAGCTGATGAAGGCCACCGCCGGGGCGGGCATGCCGGCGCTGGCGCTGACCGACCAGGGCAACCTGTTCGCGATGGTGAAGTTCTATCGTGGCGCGCTCGGAGCCGGGCTGCAGCCCATCATCGGTGTGGATCTGGAGCTGCGCGAGGCCGATGCGAAGCAGGCGCCGACGCGTCTGACGCTGCTGGCCCAGAACCTGGCGGGCTACCGCAATCTCACGCGTCTGGTGAGCCGGGCTTATCTGGAGGGGCAGAGCCGCGGCACACCGCAGGTGGAGCGCGACTGGCTCAGCCCCGCGGCCACCTCCGGGCTGATCGCACTGTCCTGCGCGCAGGAGGGTGATATCGGCCGCTGGCTGCTCAACGGCAAGCCGGCGCAGGCCGAGGCCGCACTGGATTTCTGGCTGCAGCGCTTTGCCGATCGCTTCTACGTGGAGGTGCAGCGCGTCGGGCATGCCCAGGAAGAGGCTTACCTCAATGCCGTGCTGCCGCTGGCGGCGCGCCGCGGCGTGCCCATCGTGGCCACCAACGACGTGCGCTTCCTCGCGCCCGAGGATTTCGAGTCGCACGAGGCGCGCGTCTGCATTCATGACGGCCAGCAGCTGGCCGATCCCGCGCGGCCGCGACGCTACACGCCGCAGCAGTATCTGCGCACGCCGCAGGAAATGGCCGAACTGTTCGCCGATCTGCCCGAGGCACTGGCCAACAGCGTGGCCATCGCGCAGCGCTGCAATCTGCTGATCAAGTTCGGCGAGGCGCGCCTGCCCGAGTACCCGGTACCCGAGGGCAGTACGCCGAATGACTTCCTGCGCGCGGAAGCGGCGCGTGGTCTGGCCGCACGTCTGGTGGAGCTGGCCATCGGCGCCGAGCAGCAGCCGGCCTATCACCAGCGTCTGGAAGTGGAGCTGAAGGTCATCTGCCAGATGGGCTTCTCCGGCTACTTCCTGATCGTGGCCGATTTCATCCGCTGGGCCAAACACAATGGCGTGCCGGTGGGACCGGGGCGCGGCTCGGGCGCGGGTTCGCTGGTGGCCTATGCGCTGGGCATCACCGATCTGGATCCGCTGCGCTACGACCTGCTGTTCGAGCGCTTCCTGAATCCCGAGCGCGTCTCCATGCCCGACTTCGACGTCGATTTCTGCATGGTGGGGCGCGATCGCGTCATCGAATACGTGGCGCAGAAGTACGGCCGCGAGCGCGTCTCGCAGATCATCACCTACGGCACCATGGCGGCCAAGGCCGTGGTGCGCGACGTGGGCCGCGTGCTCGGGCATCCCTACGGCATGGTGGATCGCATCGCCAAGCTGGTGCCCTTCGAGCTGGAGATGACGCTGGAGAAGGCGCTGGAGAAGGAGCCCGAGCTCAAGCGCCTGTACGACAACGACGAGGAAGTGCACGATCTGATCGATCGCGCCCGCGCGCTCGAGGATCTGACCCGCAATGCCGGCAAGCACGCCGGTGGCGTGGTGATCGCGCCCTCGGTGCTCACCGATTTCACGCCGCTGTACTGCGAAGCCGGCGGCAGCAACGTGGTCACGCAGTTCGACAAGGACGACGTGGAGGCTTCCGGCCTGGTGAAGTTCGACTTCCTCGGCCTGCGCACGCTGACCATCATCGACTGGGCCATGCGCACCATCAACGCGCGCCGCCAGGCGGCTGGCGCGGGGCCGCTGGATCTGGCGCGCCTGCCCATGAACGATGCGCCCAGCTACGAGCTGCTGAAGTCCGGCCGCACCACGGCCATCTTCCAGCTCGAATCGCGTGGCATGAAGGATCTGATCCGGCGTCTGAAGCCGGACACCTTCGAGGACATCGTGGCGCTGGTGGCGCTGTTCCGTCCCGGCCCGCTGCAGTCGGGCATGGTGGATGATTTCATCGCGCGCAAGCACGATGTGAGCGGGCAGGCCATCGATTATCTGCATCCCGATCTGAAACCGGTGCTGTTCCCGACCTACGGCGTCATCCTGTACCAGGAGCAGGTGATGCAGATCGCGCAGGTGCTGGCCGGCTACACACTGGGCGGCGCCGACATGCTCCGCCGCGCCATGGGCAAGAAGAAGCCCGAGGAGATGGCCAAGGAGCGCGGCAAGTTCCTCAAGGGCTCGACCGAACGCGGCGTGCCCGAGGTGCAGGCCGGCATGATCTTCGACCTGATGGAGAAGTTCGCCGGCTACGGCTTCAACAAGTCGCACTCGGCGGCGTATGCACTGCTGACCTATCAGACCGCCTATCTGAAGCGACACTACCCGGCGGCTTTCATGGCCGCGGTGCTCTCGGCGGACATGGATCGCACCGACAAGGTCGTGGCGCTGATCGAGGACTGCAAGGACTTCGAGCTCACGGTGCTGCCGCCGGATGTAAACAGCTCGGGTTTCGCCTTTGCGGTGGCCGACGAGAAGACCATCCGCTACGGCCTCGGCGCCGTCAAGGGCGTGGGCGAGGGCGCGGTGGAGGCCATCGTCACCGAACGCGTGGCCAACGGTCCCTACACCAATCTGGTAGATCTGTGCCGGCGTGTGGATCTGACGCGGGTGAACCGCCGTGTGTTCGAGGCGCTGATCCGCTCGGGCAGCCTCGATGCGCTCGGCCACACGCGCGCCAGCATGATGGAAGGGCTGAGCGCGGCGCTGGCCGCCGGCGAGCAGCAGGCGCGCTCGCACCAGACCGGCCAGAATGATTTCTTCGGTCTCTCCGCCAATGTCAGCGCCGCGCCCACGGTGCAGCTGCGCGAGCTGCCGGAGTGGGTGGCCTCGCAGCGCCTGGCGGGTGAACGCGAGACGCTGGGCCTGTATCTGACTGGCCATCCCATCGGCCGTTATGAAGCGGATCTGAAGCGCTTCGTCTCCGGCCGCATTGGCGAATTCATGGCAGAGCCCGCTCCGGCCGAAGGCGTGCAACAGTGGGGCAGCAACGCCAGGGTGGCGACGCTGGCCGGGCAGGTGTGGGAGATCCGCAAGCGCGGCAACCGCAACAGCTTTGTGCTCGACGATCGTACCGGCCGCATCGAAGTGGCGCTGTACGAGGAAGTGTTCAACCGCTGCCGTGAGCTGATCGCCAGGGACGCCATGCTGCTGGTGGAAGGCGCGCTGCGCTTCGACAGCTTCAGCGATGCCTGGCGCCTGCACGCCAAGCAGGTGCAGTCGCTGGATGCCGTGCGCGAACGGCAGGCGCGCAGCCTGGTGCTGAGCTGGCCCGGGAGCGTGGCGCGTGCGGCCGAGCTGATTGCGCAGCTCAAGGGGCTGCTGCAGCCGCTGGTGGGCGGGCAATGCCAGGTGGTGCTGCGTTACGAGAACGACGCGGCCAGTGGTGCGCTGGTATTCGGACCCGAGTGGCGGATACGCCCGGACCGCGCTGTGCTGGAGGCGCTGGAGCAGCTGCTGGGGCCGCAGTCGCTGCGGTTGACGTACACGGTAGCCACCGGCAACGACTCCGCCCAGAACGGCTGAGGCGCCCGCACTGATTCGGTGCGCCGCCTTGCGGAGCGGGAAGCGGACCCGTACCCTTCCCCCGGCCGAAACGATTCGCCAATAACGATGGATGCCAATGGCCGTCAGTTTTCTCGAATTTGAAACCCCAATCGCCGAACTCGAAGCCAAGATCGAGGAACTCGGCCATGTCACCTCCGACTCGCAGGTCAACATCGAGGAGGAGATCAAGCGGCTGCGCGCCAAGAGCCGTCAGCTCACGCGCTCGATTTTCTCGGAGCTGACTCCCTGGCAGATCACGCAGCTGGCGCGCCATCCGCAGCGCCCCTACACGCTGGACTACATCGCCGGCATCTGCTCGGACTTCCATGAGCTGCATGGCGATCGCATGTATGGCGACGACATGGCCATCGTCGGCGGCATGGCGCGGCTGGAGGGGCGACCCATCCTGGTCATCGGCCAGCAGAAGGGGCGCGACACCAAGGAGCGCGTGCGCCGCAACTACGGCATGCCCAAGCCCGAGGGCTATCGCAAGGCGCTGCGCCTGATGAAGCTGGCCGAGCGTTTCGGTCTGCCCATCGTCACCTTCATCGACACGCCGGGCGCCTATCCCGGTGTCGGCTCCGAGGAGCGCAACCAGAGCGAGGCCATCGCGCGCAATCTGTTCGAGCTGGCCACGCTGCGCGTGCCCGTCATCAGTGTGGTGATCGGCGAGGGTGGTTCCGGCGGTGCGCTGGCCATTGGCGTTTGCGACCGGCTGCTGATGCTCCAGTACAGCACCTATTCGGTCATTTCTCCCGAGGGCTGCGCCTCCATCCTGTGGAAGAGCGCCGACAAGAAGGAAGTGGCCGCCGAGGCGATGAACCTGACCGCAGATCGTCTCAATGATCTGGGCCTGGTGGACGAGGTGCTGCCCGAACCCCTGGGCGGCGCGCATCGCGAGCCCGCCACCATGGCCAATGTGCTGCGCGAGGCGCTGCTGCGCCATCTGGGCAATCTCGAAAAGCTCTCGGCCGATCAATTGCTGTCGCAGCGCGAGGCGCGCATCGCCGCCTTCGGCCAGTACCTCGAGGAGCCGGGCTGAAGCCCGCAGCCTTTTGCGAGGACGCGCTGCTGGCACGACTGCGCGCGGCCATCGTGCCGCTCGCCGGCAGCCGGCTGTGCGTGGCTTTCTCCGCGGGCGCCGATTCCACTGCATTGCTGGTCGCGCTTGCCACGCTGCGCGCGCGCGCCGGTTTCCAGTTGCGTGCGCTGCATGTGGATCACGGCCTGCAGCCCGCTGCGCGGCAATGGGCACGCGGCGCGCAACGCTGCGCGCGGGCCTTGCGTGTTCCCTGCCGCATCCTCAGGGTGAAGGTGGCGCTGGCGGCCGGCGTTTCACCCGAGGCCGCTGCGCGCGAGGCACGTTATTCGGCGCTGAACGCCGCGCTACAGCCCGGCGAGTGGCTGCTCACGGCGCACCATGCCGAGGATCAGGCCGAAACCCTGCTGCTGCAGTTGCTGCGCGGCGCGGGGCTGGCGGGTCTGGCAGCCATGCCAGTGCTGGGGCAGGTGCCAGCGCCGGGTAGCGCACATGGGTTGCTGCTGCGGCCGCTGCTGGAATTCCCGCGCGCCGAGCTGCGCCGCTACGTCGAGCGTCACGGCTGCGCCTGGAGCGAGGATCCCAGCAATGACGACGCGCGCCTCGATCGCAATTACCTGCGCCAGCGGCTCTGGCCGCTGATCGTGCAACGCTGGCCGGCCGCGGCGCGCACGCTGGGACGCAGTGCCGCGCATCTGTCCGCGGCACGCGTGCAGCTGGATGCGCAGGTGGCACGGCAGCTGGCGCTGGCGCGCGCGGGCAGCGCCCTGCAGGTGCCGGTGCTGCGGCGGCTGCCACTGGCGGCACGCATCGAAGTGGTGCGCGCCTGGCTCGAAGAACATGGCCAGCCGAGCGCCGATCAGCGCCGCCTGCACGAGATCTGCACGGCCCTGCTGACGGCGCGCCGCGACGCGCAGCCACAGGTGGCCTGGGGCGGTAGTGTGGTGCGACGGCACGCACAGTGCCTGCATGTGACGGCGGCTGACGTGCCGGCGGCCAGCTGGAAGGTGCTCTGGCACTGGCGCCGGGAGCCGCGGCTGGCGTTGCCGGATGGCAGCCTGCTGTGGCTCGAGCCGCATGCGCTGGGTGCGGTGCGTCTGTGGCAGCTGGGCGCCACGCTGTCCGTGCGCTGCGGCGCGCGCCTGCCGCAGCCGCGGGTGAACCAGCGGCTGCAGGAGGCCGGAGTGCCGCCCTGGCAGCGCGATCGTGTGCCGCTGATCCACGACGATGGGCGCCTGATCGCCGTCGGCGATCACTGGATCGCCCCGGAGCTGCGCGCACGGCAGGGCGCTGTTGACGATCAGGGCCCGCGTGCGCATCTGCGCTGGCTGCGAGCGTTATAAGCGCGCTTTGCATTGAGGCGCAGCGGCTGATTTGCTACTCTGGCTTCCCGTCGTCAGTCGCCGCATCCGCATCGCGAACGCGGCTGGTTTTTTCCGAACAATCCGGCGGACTCCCTCGATGACCCGATTTGTATTTGTCACCGGCGGTGTCGTTTCCTCTTTGGGGAAGGGCATCGCTGCCGCGTCTTTGGGCGCCATTCTCGAAGCCCGCGGTCTGAAGGTCGCGATGGTGAAACTGGACCCGTACATCAACGTGGATCCAGGCACCATGAGCCCGTTCCAGCACGGTGAGGTGTTCGTCACCGCCGACGGCACGGAGACCGACCTGGACCTCGGCCACTACGAGCGTTTCGTGCGCACCGTCACCGGCCGCCACAGCAATTTCACCACCGGCCGCATCTACGAGCGCGTCATCGCCAAGGAGCGCCGCGGCGATTACCTGGGCGCCACGGTGCAGGTGATCCCGCATATCACCGACGAGATCCGCCGCAGCATCAAGCTGGGCGCCGGCGATGCCGACGTCTGCATGGTGGAGATCGGCGGCACGGTGGGCGACATCGAATCGCTGCCGTTCCTCGAGGCCATCCGCCAGATGGGCGTGGAGCTGGGTCGCAACCACGTGGTCTACATGCACCTGACGCTGGTGCCGGTGGTCGGCGGTTCGGGCGAGATCAAGACCAAGCCCACGCAGCATTCCGTGAAGGAACTGCGCGGCATCGGCATCCAGCCCGACGTGCTGCTGTGCCGCTGCGCCGAGACCCTGCCCGAGGAGCAGCGCCGCAAGATCGCGCTGTTCACCAATGTCGAGGAGCGCGCCGTGTTCTCGGCGGTGGATTCCGACGACATCTACAAGATTCCGCAGCTGCTGCACGAGCAGGGGCTGGACGAGATCATCGTCGACAAGCTGCGCCTGGAAGTGCCGGCCACCGATCTGTCCGAGTGGCGCGCGGTGGTGGAAGCCAAGCGCAATCCGCAAGGCGTGGTGAACATCGCCATGGTCGGCAAGTATGTGCAGATCCGCGATTCCTACATCTCGCTGAACGAAGCGCTGATGCATGCGGGCCTGAAGACGCGCTCGCGCGTCAAGGTGCACTACATCGAGAGCACCGACATCGAGAAGAACGGTACCGGCTGTCTGGCCGACATGGATGCCATCCTGGTGCCGGGCGGTTTCGGCGAGCGTGGCATCGAAGGCAAGATCCAGGCGGTGCGTTATGCGCGTGAACAGCAGATCCCTTATCTGGGCATCTGCCTGGGGATGCAGCTGGCCATCATCGAGTTCGGCCGTGACGTGCTCGGTTTCGGCGATGCGAACAGCACCGAATTCAACCGCGCCACCCAGCATCCGGTGATCGCGCTGATCACCGAATGGCAGGATCGCGCCCAGGGTTCGCAGGTGCGCAACGAGGCCTCCAACCTCGGCGGCACCATGCGCCTCGGCACCCAGGAAGTGCAACTGGGTGAGGGCACGCAGGCGCGCGCCATCTATGGCCGCGAGCAGATGGCGGAGCGTCATCGCCATCGCTTCGAGTTCAACAACCGTTACCTCGAGGATTACCGGCGCGCCGGCCTGGTGTTCTCCGGTTTCTCCAACGACGGCCTGGTGGAGATCATTGAATTGCCCAAACATCCCTGGTTCGTCGCCACGCAGTTCCACCCGGAATTCACCTCCACGCCGCGCGATGGTCATCCGTTGTTCGCCGGTTTCGTCCGCGCTGCCCGCGAGCACGCCGAACGCAGTGCCGGCGTGCCGCCACAGGCGGCCCAGGCGTGAATCCAGGTATGAAACTGGCCGGACGCGACATCGGCAACGAGCAACCGCTGTTCCTGATCTGCGGTCCCTGCGTCATCGAGTCCGAGGCGCTGGTGCACGAAGTGGCCGGCCGCATGGTGGAGATCACGCGCAAGCTGGGCATCCCCTACGTGTTCAAGGCCTCCTTCGACAAGGCCAACCGCTCCTCCAGCAAGAGCTATCGCGGTCCGGGCCTGGAGCAGGGCCTGAAGATCCTGGAAGGCGTGCGCGGGAAGTTCGGCGTGCCGGTACTCACCGACGTGCACGAAGACACGCCCATGGACGAAGTGGCCGCGGTGGTCGATGTGCTGCAGACGCCGGCCTTCCTGTGCCGGCAGACCAATTTCATCCTGGGCGTGGCGCGCACCGGCAAGCCGGTGAACATCAAGAAGGGCCAGTTCCTCTCGCCCTGGGAGATGCAGAACGTGGTCGACAAGGCCCGCTCCACCGGCAATCAGGACATCATGGTGTGCGAGCGCGGCTTCAGCTTCGGCTACAACAACCTGGTCAGCGACATGCGCGCGCTGGCGGTGATGCGCGCCACCGGCTGCCCGGTGGTGTTCGATGCCACGCATTCGGTGCAGTTGCCGGGCGGGCAGGGCGCCTCCTCGGGCGGGCAGCGCGAGCACGTGCCGGTGCTGGCGCGCGCCGCCGTGGCTGCGGGCGTGGCCGGGGTATTCATGGAGACGCATCCGCGTCCCGCCGAGGCGCTCAGCGATGGCCCCAATGCCTGGCCGCTGCCGCGGATGGAAAGCCTGCTGACGACGCTGGTCGAGCTCGACAGAATCACAAAATCACGTCCCTTCGAGGAAAGCCTGTTATGAGTCGTATCGTCGAAATCCGCGGCCGCGAGATCATCGATTCGCGCGGCAATCCCACGGTCGAAGCCGATGTCACGCTGGCCTCCGGCGCCACCGGCCGCGCGGCCGTACCCTCGGGGGCCTCCACCGGCACGCGCGAGGCCGTGGAATTGCGCGACGGCGACAAGAAGCGCTACCTGGGCAAGGGCGTGCTGAAGGCGGTGGCCAACGTCAACGGCCCGCTGCGCGATGCACTGCTCGGCATGGAAGCCGGCGATCAGGCCGCGCTCGACCAGAAGATGATTGAACTGGATGGCACCGAGACCAAGGGCAAGCTGGGCGCCAATGCGCTGCTGGCCATCTCGCTGGCCAATGCCCACGCCGCCGCCCGCGAAGCCGGCAAGCCGCTGTACCAGTACCTGCACGGCGGCCGCGAGCCGCTGATGCCGGTGCCGATGATGAACATCATCAACGGCGGCGCGCACGCCAACAACAGCCTGGACATCCAGGAATTCATGATCCTGCCGGTGGGCGCGCCGACCTTCAGCGAGGCGCTGCGCTACGGTGCCGAAGTGTTCCACACCCTGAAAAAGGTGCTGAACGAGAAGGGTCTGTCCACGGCGGTGGGCGACGAGGGCGGTTTCGCGCCGGATCTGCCGTCCAACGAAGCGGCCCTGCAGACCATCATGCAGGCCATCGAGCTGGCCGGTTACAAGCCTGGCAAGGACATCTACCTGGGCCTGGACGTGGCCTCCTCGGAATTCTTCCGCGACGGCAAGTACGAGCTGGAAAGCGAGCATCGCAGCTTCTCCTCGGCCGAGTTCACCCGCTACCTGGGCGATCTGGCCGCCAGCTACCCCATCATCACCATCGAAGACGGCATGAGCGAGGCGGACTGGGCCGGCTGGTCGCATCTGACCGGCGAGCTGGGCCGCAAGCTGCAGCTGGTGGGCGACGATCTGTTCGTCACCAACACCAGGATCCTCTCCGAGGGCATCGCGCGCGGCATCGCCAACTCCATCCTGATCAAACCCAACCAGATCGGCACACTGACCGAGACGCTGGCGGCCATCGAGATGGCCGACCAGGCGCATTACGCCGCGGTGGTTTCGCATCGCTCCGGCGAGACCGAGGACAGCACCATCGCCGACATCGCCGTGGCCACGGCCGCCACGCAGATCAAGACCGGCTCGATGTCGCGTTCGGATCGCGTCGCCAAGTACAACCAGCTGCTGCGCATTGAAGAGCAGCTGGGCAAGCGCGCGCGTTACGCCGGTCGCGAGGCCTTCCCGGTCAAGATCTGAGCGTTGTTCGCACCGCTGCTGCGGTCGCGCCCGGCCCCGCGGTGGCCGGGGCGGCGCAGCCTGCGGTATAGTCCCGCCCATGAAATGGTTGGCCGCCACTCTCGCTGTCGCACTGGTGCTGTTGCAGTACCGGCTGTGGCTGTCCGGTGACGGCATCTCCGAAGTGCTGCGCCTGCGTTCCGATGTGGCCGCACAGCGCGCCACCAACGAACAGCTGGGGGAGCGCAACCGTCAGCTCGCCGCCGAAGTGCGCGACCTGAAGCAGGGCTATTCGGCGCTGGAAGAGCGCGCCCGCAGCGATCTGGGCATGACCGGTGCAAACGAAAGCTTCTACCAGGTCGTGCCCGCCGACGCGCGCCGCCTGCCCAACGTGGCACCTCAACCCCAGACCACGCACACCGCGCAGCGGTAAGGCGTGAGTTCCTCCCCGCCGTGAACTACTGGCTGGTCATGCCGGCTGCCGGAGCCGGGTCCCGTTTTGGCGCCGATGTGCCCAAGCAGTACCTCGAGCTGCGGGGCCGGACGGTGCTGGAGCGGGCGCTGGCGCCTTTCATTGCGGATCCGCGTTGCCAGGGCATTGCGCTGGCGCTGGCCGCTGCCGACCCGCAGCGCTCGCGGCTGGCGGCGAGCCTGCCTGCCAAGGTGCGTCTGGCCACGGGCGGCGCGCTGCGCAGCGACTCGGTGCTGGCGGGGCTGGCGGCCTTGCCGGCTGCGACCGACGACTGGGTGCTGGTCCACGATGCGGCACGACCCCTGTTGAGCCCGCGCGATCTGGATGCACTGCTGGCCGCGGGCGAGCAACCGCAGCTGCCGGGTGCCCTGCTGGCGGAGGCCGTGGCCGACACTCTGAAGCGAGCCGATGCCGCGGGCTACAGCGCCGCCACGCAGGAGCGCGCCGCGCTGTGGCGGGCGCAGACCCCGCAGATGTTCCGCCACGGCGCGCTGCGCGCGGCCCTGCAGGCAGCCCAGCGCGAGGGGCGGCAGCCCACCGACGAGGCGCAGGCCATGGAATGGCAGGGAGTACACGCCCTGCTGGTGGCCGCGCAGGACCCCAACTTCAAGATCACCACGCGCGCGGATCTGCATCTGGCCGCGGCGCTGCTTACCAGCCAATCCGGCGCCGACCCGGCCGGCGGAGATTCAGCATGAGCCTGCGGATCGGTTCCGGCATCGACATCCACGCCTTCGGCCCCGGCGATCATGTGATGCTGGGCGGGGTGCGTGTGCCCCACACCCACGGCATCGTGGCGCATTCCGACGGCGATGTGCTGCTGCATGCGCTGGTCGATGCGCTGCTGGGCGCCGCGGCGCTGGGCGACATCGGTCAGCACTTCCCGGACAGCGATGCGCGCTGGCGCGGCGCAGCCAGCCATCTGTTCGTGACGGCCACCATGGCGCAGCTGCGCGAGCGCGGCCTGCGCGTGGTGAACGCGGATCTGACGCTGCTGGCGCAGGCGCCGCGCATCGCCCGGCACCGCGACGCCATCCGCCAGTCCATTGCCACCCTGCTGCATGTGCCGCTCGACGCGGTGAATGTGAAGGCCACGACGCCCGAACGGCTCGGGTTCATCGGCCGCGAAGAAGGTCTGGCCGCCATGGCCAGCGTATTGATCGAATAGTGTTCTGATCGAGTAGAAGGATCCAATGCTCCCGACCATTGAAGCGCGCATTGCCGCCGAACTCTCCGTCAAACCCCATCAGGTGAAGGCGGCCGTGGAACTGCTGGATGGAGGCGCCACCGTGCCCTTCATCGCCCGCTACCGCAAGGAAGTCACCGACGGGCTCGACGACGCCCAGTTGCGCACGCTGCAGGAGCGCCTGCTGTACCTGCGTGAGCTCGAGGAGCGGCGCGCCGTCATCGTCAGGAGCGTGGAGGAGCAGGGCAAGCTCGGCGACGAACTGAAGAAGGCGCTGCTCACCGCGGCCACCAAGCAGGAGCTTGAGGATCTGTACCTGCCATACAAGCCCAAGCGCCGCACCAAGGCGCAGATCGCGCGCGAGGCCGGTCTGGGCGCGCTGGCTGAAGCGCTGCTGGCCGATCCGATGCTGACGCCGGAGACGCAAGCCGCAAAGTTTCTGCGTGAACCCTTCACCAACGAGCACGGCGACAACAATCCCGGTGTGCCGGACATCAAGGCGGCGCTGGAAGGCGCGCGCCAGATCCTGATGGAGCAGTTCGCCGAAGACGCCACGCTGCTGGGCAAGCTGCGTGAACACATGCAGCAGCAGGGCGTCATCGTTGCCAGGCTGGCCGAGGGCAAGGAAGCAGAGGGCGCGAAGTTCCGTGATTACTTCGACTACAGCGAGGCGCTGCGCGATGTGCCTTCGCACCGCGCGCTGGCGCTGTTTCGTGGCCGCGGTGAGGAAGTGCTGCGTCTGGCGCTGAAGCTGCCCGAGGAACTGGTGGAAGGCGCCGATCCGCTGAGCGCGCATCCCTGTGAGGGCAAGATCGCCCATCACTTCGGCATCGCCGACCAGAAACGTCCGGCCGACGCCTGGCTGCTGCAGTCGGCGCGCTGGACCTGGCAGGTGAAGCTCGCCTGGCAGATCGAGAGCGAACTGTTCACCGCGGTGCGTGAGCGCGCCGAGGCAGAGGCCATCCGCGTGTTCGCGCGCAACCTGCACGATCTGCTGCTGGCGGCGCCGGCCGGTCCGCGCATCACCATGGGCCTGGATCCGGGCATCCGCACCGGCGTGAAGGTGGCGGTGGTGGACAACACCGGCAAGGTGCTGGAGACCAGCACCGTGTATCCGCATCCGCCGCGCAACGACTGGGACGGCGCCATGCATCAGCTGGCACTGTTGATCGTCAAGCACAAGGTGGATCTGATCAGCATCGGCAATGGCACTGCTTCGCGCGAGACCGACAAGCTGGTCAACGATCTGATGAAGAAGCTGCCGGATGTGAAGCTCGCCAAGCTGGTGGTGTCGGAAGCCGGTGCTTCGGTGTACTCGGCTTCGGAGCTGGCCTCCAGGGAACTGCCGGAGCTGGACGTGAGCCTGCGCGGCGCGGTGTCCATTGCACGCCGTCTGCAGGATCCGCTGGCCGAGCTGGTGAAGATCGATCCCAAGTCCATCGGCGTGGGCCAGTACCAGCACGATGTGAACCAGCTGAAGCTGGCGCGCTCGCTGGATGGTGTGGTCGAGGATTGCGTGAACGCCGTAGGCGTGGACGTGAACACCGCGTCGCCGGCGCTGCTGGCGCGCGTGTCGGGCCTGACCTCGAGCATTGCCAGCAACATCGTCGAATTCCGCAACCAGAACGGCGCCTTCAAGAACCGCCGCGCGTTGCTGAAGGTGCCACGCCTGGGCGAGCGCACCTTCGAGCAGGCCGCGGGCTTCCTGCGTGTGCCCGACGGTGACAATCCGCTCGACGCCTCGGCCGTGCACCCGGAAGCCTATCCGGTGGTGGAACGCATGCTGGCCGATCTGGGCAAGCCGGCGCGCGAGCTGATGGGCTCGGCCAGCCAGCTGCGCAGTGTCGATGCGGCGCGCTACACCGATGAGAAGTTCGGTCTGCCCACGGTGCGCGACATCCTCAAGGAGCTGGAGAAGCCGGGCCGCGATCCGCGTCCGGAGTTCAAGACCGCGGAGTTCAAGGAAGGCGTGGAGGATCTGGGCGATCTGCAGCCGGGCATGCTGCTGGAAGGCGTGATCACCAATGTCACCAACTTCGGTGCCTTCGTCGACATCGGCGTCCACCAGGATGGCCTGGTGCATATCTCCATGCTGTCGAACCGCTTCGTCAAGGACCCGCACGAAGTGGTCAAGGCCGGCGACGTGGTCAAGGTGAAGGTGCTGCAGGTGGATGTGGCGCGCAAGCGCATCGCGCTGACCATGCGCCTCGATGAGACGCCGCAGGCGGCGGCTCGCGCCGGCGGGGAGGCCCGTGGCGCCGATCGGCCGCGCGCGGGCGGTCGCGGCGGCGCTGCGCGCAATGAGCCCGCCGGCAACGGTCTGATGGCCGATGCATTGCGGGCCGCGCTGGGACGCAAGTAGCGATGAACACGGCAGCCGAGCGACGTGCGGGGGTGCTGGCAGGTGCGGTGGCCTTCTTCATCTGGGGCCTGCTGCCGCTGTATCTGAAACCCCTGCATGCGCTGGCGGCTGCCGAGATCGCGGCGTGGCGCTATCTGATGGCATGCGTGTTCGCGCTGGGCTGTCTGGCTTTCCGTCGCGAGCTGCGCGCTGCGTGGGATGCCCTGCGCACGCCCGCCGTGCTGCTGCGCCTGGTCTGCAGCAGTGCCCTGCTGGGCACCAACTGGACGCTGTACGTGTGGGGCGTGGGGCATGGCCAGGTGCTGACCACCAGCCTGGGCTACTTCATCAACCCGCTGGTCAATGTGCTGCTGGGCGTGCTGGTGCTGTCCGAGCGGCTCGGCAAGCGCCAATGGCTGGCGGTGGGGCTGGCCGCGCTGGGTGTGGTGTTGCTCAGTATCAGCGGCGGACAGGTGCCGTGGATTGCGCTGGCGCTGGCCGTGAGCTTCAGTCTGTATGGCCTGATCCGCAAGACGGCACCCGTGGCGGCATTGCCCGGGCTCGCCGTCGAGACCCTGCTGGCCATGCCCATCGCGCTGTGGCTGCTGGGCAGCGTCATCGCTGCCGATGCGCATGCGGCTTACAGTGGCTGGATCCGGGTGCTGCTGCTGTGCTCGGGTCCGATCACCGCGATTCCGCTGATCCTGTTCGCCTACGCGGCGCGGCGCATCGACTACTCGCTGGTGGGCATGCTGCAGTACATAGGCCCCAGCCTGCAGTTCCTGTGCGGGCTGGTGGTGTTCCACGAGCCGCTGTCGTTGCTGCGGCTGGGCTGCTTCGCGCTGATCTGGCTGGCACTGATCGTCTACGCCTCCAGCCAGTTCACCGGGCTCAAGGACAGGGGTTCGGCCACTGCTCCTTTAAATGCCCTTAAGTCAAAGCCTGGCGCGCTGAAAATGAACCAATCGTAATGCCCACGGTCCCATCACTGGTTCGAGGACAGATCGGGTGTCGGCGCAAGTGTCGGATCAGCGAGTTGCGGTTTTCGGTTGCGGCGTGCAGAAGGGCGGTACCACCAGTCTGGATGCCTATTTTCGCGAACACCCCGAACTGTCGGCGCCGCCGCGCAAGGAGCTGCATTTCTTCGACGATGAACGGCGCGACTGGGAGCGACCCGACTACCGCGAGCTGCATCGCCATTTCCGCGGCGACGACGCCGGGCGGCTGCGCTTCGAAATCACGCCCGTCTACATGTACTGGGAGCCATCGCTGGCGCGCATCCGTGCCTACAACCCGGCGGCGCGGCTGATTTTCCTGTTCCGCGATCCCTTCGAGCGCGCCTGGTCGCAGTGGTGCATGGAGTACGCCCGCGGCAACGAAGCGCTGGATTTCGCCACGGCGCTGCGCGCTGGCGATGAGCGCATGGCCGCGCTACCGCCACGCGCCCACGAGCGCCGCGTATATTCCTACCTGACCCGTGGTTACTACCTGAGGCAGGTGCAGCGGGCCCTGGGTCTGTTTGCGCGCCATCAGCTGCTGTTTCTGGATTCCACGCAGCTGCGCGACGCGCCGGAGCAGGCCCTGGCGCGGGTCTCGGCCTTTCTCGGTATCGCGCCGTTCCGCCAGGTCACCGCGCGCCGCGAGAACGCGCGGCCGCGCTGTGACTATCCCTGCATGCCCACCGAAGCGGACCGTCGCTTCGTGGCCGAGCAACTGGGCTACGACCTGCGTCATTTCGCGGAGCTGACCGGTATCGACGTGTCGGGCTGGCCTACCATGCAGCGGGTTTCGATCGGTGCCCATCGTCGCGCGGTCGCGGCGGCAGAGGCCTGGTCCGAAGCCTGAGCCGGCGCCGCGGGGTTGTGATGCACGGCGAGACAGGAGAGCACACTCGCCGCCACCAACCCCAGAGCGAGCAGCTCGCGCACGGTTGGCCAGCGTTGCTCCAGCAGGAATCCGTAGAGCAGGGCAAACAGTGTTTCGAAGAGAATCATCTGGCCGACCAGCGTCAACGGCAGCAGGCGACTCATGCGATTCCACAACGCGTTGCCGACGATGGAAGCGAGTACCGCCACGCCGATCGAGACCGCCGCGAAGCCTGTCCATTCGCCGCCGCTGTGGTGCGTTGCCAGCAGCAGCGCTGCAGGCAGCAACAGCAGGTTCTGCGCGCCGGTGACCACGCCCGTGAGCAGATTCCAGTCCTGCGCCGAGACCTGTTTCAGCCGCGTCAGGCAACGGGCGTTGCCGACGGCATAGGCGGACCAGCTGGCGAGGGCACCGAGCGCGCACAACAGTCCGAAGATCTGGCCGCCGGCGGTATGGGCGCCTGTTCCTGACAGCGTCTGCCAGCCAATGCATAGAGCACCGGCCGCATACAGCAGCAGCGAGGGCAGCAGTCTGCCGAGCGGGATGGCGCCAGCGGCGCGGCTGCCGATGACGGTGACCATGACGGGCAGGAAGCCGATCACCAGCGAGGTCATGGCGATGCCGCCGTTCTGAACGGCGCTGGCCAGCAGCAGGTAGTACAGCGTGTTGCCAGTCAGGGCCAGCCACACCAGGCTGAGCCACTGCTGCCGGCCGATCCGTGCCGCCAGCGCTGTCCAGCGCGGAGCCAGCAGCACCGCAGCGATCAGCCCGTAGCAGAGATAGCGGCCGACGCTCAGCTGCAGCGGGTTGAAGCTGTCCACCAGCCGGGGCGCGAGAAACACCAGCCCCCACACTGCCCCCGCGCCCATGCCGCAGGCGATACCGGTCAGAGTGGTGGGAGTTGTGAGGCGCATGCGAGTATATTATTTTCGCGGAGAGTAGATTTGCCCTCGAAAGTCGCCATAAAACGCAATAAATAATCGCTTCCATGCCTAAAAAAGCCCCGGAACAGGCGCCGACGCTGGATCGGCAGGATCGGGCCATCCTGCGCATCCTCCAGGGCGACAACAAGACGCCGCAGCGTTCCATAGCCGAACAGGTGAATCTGTCCGCGGCGGCCGTGCAGCGACGCATCGCGGCGCTGGAGGCGGCCGGCGTGATTGCCAGGAATGTGGCCATCGTCGATCCGGAGCGGGTGTCGGCGACCATCACGGCCATTGTCGAGGTGCATTTGCAGGACGAGCGCGCCGCGACGGTGGATCGCGCCAAGGCGCTGTTCCGCGCAGCGCCGGAAGTGCAGCAATGCTTCTATGTCACGGGCGGAATCAGCTTCGTGCTGATCATCATCGCGCCCGACATGCGCAGCTACGAAGGCCTGACCCGTCGGCTGTTCGCCGAGAACGAGCTGGTGGAAAGCTTCCGCACGCTGGTCGCTCTCGACCGGGTCAAGACGGACACGGCCATCGTGATTCCCTGAAGGTCATTCCCTGGAGCGACGCCCGCGGCGCTTCAGGGCTTGCCGAGCAGCACCAGCGTGGCGCCGGTGCCGCCGTCCTTGGGATGCGCCGAGGCGAAGCACAGCACCGGCGCCGCCCGGCGCAGCAGGGTGTTCACGGTCTTCTTCAGCACTGGTCCGCCCGGTCCGGAGCGCATGCCCTTGCCATGGATGACACGCAGACAGCGCAGCCGCCGCTGCAGGGCATAGGCGAGGAAGTGACTGAGCTGCTCGCTGGCCTGCTGGCCATTGAGGCCGTGCAGATCCAGTTCGGCGTCGATGCGATACTCGCCGCGGCGCAGGCGGCGGGTCACGGTGTCCGGAACACCGGGGCGGCGATAGATCAGCTCGTCGCCGGGTTGCGTGTCGATCAGCGCGCTGGCCGGCTGCAGGCTCTCGGCCAGCACCGCCTGCCGCTCGGCGCGTGTGAAGCGGGCGCGTGGTGGGGGTTGGGGGCGGCCCGCGGCGGAGCCGCCGCGGGCACCACTGGCCGGCGCAGCGCGCTGATGGGTACGGCGCAGCGGCTTCACGCCGCGCATGGCGGCGTGAAACAGCATGGCATCTTCGTCCTCGGGTGTGTCCACCACGCTCTCGCGCAACTCCTGGTCCAGACTTCCGCGCCAACACTGCCGGAGCAGCACTCCGGCCCGTTTCCGGCCCGCGCCGCGCCAAGCTTTGGCGCGCGGTGCATGGCATGAAGTATATTGGCGCGCCTTTTTTTCCCAAGGCCTTTGTATTTTCGTGGCCGTGAAGATCCTGGTCAGCAACGATGATGGTTATCGCGCCGACGGCATCGCCGCGCTGCGCGCGGCGCTCACGCCGCTGGCCGACATCACCGTGGTGGCGCCGGACCGCAACCGCTCCGGTGCCAGCAATTCACTGACGCTGGATGTGCCGCTGCGGGTGTTCCAGGCCGAGCCCGGCGTGCATTTCCTGGCGGGCGGAACCCCCACCGATTGCGTGCACCTGGCCATCTCCGGGCTGTTTGCGGAGGAGTTCGACATGGTGGTCTCGGGCGTCAACGATGGCGCCAACCTGGGCGATGACGTGCTGTATTCCGGCACCGTGGCCGCGGCCATCGAAGGACGTTTCCTGGGGCTGCCAACTCTTGCAGTGTCGCTGTGCACCTCCGCGGGCAGTGGCCGCCATTTCCAGTCGGCCGCGCGCGTGGCGGCGAACCTGGTCAGCCATCTGCTGCAAAAGCCCCTGGACCCGACCCTGATCCTCAACGTGAACGTGCCGGACGTGCCCTACGAACAGCTGCGGGGAGTGGCTGCGACGCGGCTGGGCGCGCGGCATCGCTCCGAGGCCGTCATCCCGGCGCAGGATCCCAAGGGTCACACCGTCTATTGGGTGGGCGCCGCCGGCAAGGGCGCTGACGCGGGCGCCGGGACCGATTTCGATGCCATCACGCGCAACCAGGTGTCGGTGACGCCACTGTCCATCGACCTGACGCGCCATGCGGTGCTGCCGGCGCTTGCCGGCTGGCTTGGGGAGCTGTCTTGAGTCCTTCGGATCTGCGTTTTTCCGGTATCGGCATGACCTCGGCGCGCACCCGCGACCGGCTGGTGCAGCGTCTGGCGGAGCAGGGCATCAGCAACCTGCATGTGCTCGATCGCATCCGCAATCTGCCCCGGCATATCTTTGTCGACGAGGCGCTGGCGAGCCGCGCCTACGAAGACACTGCCCTGCCCATCGGCTTCGGCCAGACCATCTCGCAGCCCTTCATCGTGGCGCGCATGAGCGAGGCGCTGTTGCAGGGGCCGCCGCTGGACAAGGTGCTGGAGGTGGGCACGGGCTGCGGCTACCAGACGGCGGTGCTGGCGCCGCTGGTGCAGCGGATCTATTCGGTGGAGCGCATCGAAGGACTGCTCAACCGCGCCCGCCAGCGGTTGAAGGATCTGGGCATCCGCAATGTGCGCTTCCGGCATGGCGACGGCACCGAGGGCTGGAAGAGCCAGGCGGCTTTCGACGGCATTCTCGTGGCGGCCGCGCCGCTGGTGATTCCCAGGGCGCTGATCGAACAGCTCGCCATCGGCGGGCGCCTGATCGTGCCGGCCGGCCCCGAGGGGCAGCAGCAGCTCATCTGCGTGACGCGTACCGAAACCGGGGTGGACCAGCGCTCGCTGGGTCCGGTGAGTTTCGTCCCGTTGCTCGGCGGTACCGGCTAGAGCCGGGCGCGCAACATCCGGGCGCGCAACCTTTCAGGGAAACAGTCCGGCCACCACCCGGCGCGCTTCCTGCGCCAGGATGTTGTAGGTGCGGCAGGCCGCACCCAGCTCCATGACTTCCAGCGCCACGCCCCGCTGTCCCAGCTGCCGCCGCAGCGGCAGTACGCGGCCGGGATCCGCCGCCGCGCCACCCAGCAGCACGATCTGCGGCTGCAGGGCCAGCAGCGGCGCGAGGTCGGCTTCGCTCAGTTGACCCAGGCTCTGCACCGGCCAGAGCGGCTCCAGACGATCGGCGCTGAGGATGAAAGGGGCGCGCAGCACCTGCTCACCGACCTGAATGGCGCCGGGCTCGTAACGGCGCACCAGGTTCACGCGCGGATCGGAGTCGAGGATCAACTTCATGCCCGGTAGGATAGCCGGGTGACAACGCTTGCTCTCATCCTCGCTGATTTTTTTGCTCCTCCCGATCCTGCCGACCCCGAAGCGCGCCAGGCATTGCCGGAACTGCCGGCGCTCGAGCAGCTGCTGCGGCCGGCGCGTTTGCGCACCCTGCCGCAGGGTTGGCGCGGCTGGCTGCAGCAGCGGGTTGTGGCCCCGGACTCCGTTGCCGCTGCATCTGCGGCACCGGCCCGGCTGGCCGGCGTGGTGGCTGCGGCCCACGTGCCAGAGCCGACCGCAGCGGGTCGGGGCTACTGGCTCGCCACGCCGGTCAGCTACGTGGCCGGCATCGACAACCTGCGCCTGCATCCCAATGGTCTGCTCTGGCTTTCAAATGAGGAGCAACAAGAACTTGCGAGGGATTTCGCAGGTATTTTCGGTGCCGATGGCCTGCGCCTGATCGCAACCGGTGAGCGCGAGCTGCTGCTGGAAGTGCCGGCCGAGTGGGGTGTGCCGGCTGCCGGGGATCCAGCCCGCTTCCTGGGGCGGGAGCCGGCGGCCGGCTTGCCGGGTGGACCGGATGCCGCTCCCTTGCGGCGTCTGGGGGCGGAGCTGGAGATGTGGCTGCACCAGCACCCGATGAATGAGCGACGTACCGCGCAGGGCCGGCTGCCGCTGAGCGGTCTGTGGCTGTGGGGCGGAGCAAGGCGCTGGCAGGCGATGGCCCGTTCCCTGCCATCCCTGTATGGCGGCGACGCCTTTGCCCGCTCCCTGTGGCGCGCCAGCGCCCAGGAGCCGCAACCGCTGCCGCCCGGCTACCTGGCGTGGCGAGCCCTGCAGCCGCAGCCCGGCGACGCGGTCGTGGTGTTGCCGACGCTGAGCGAGAGTCTGATGCAGGACCTCGCCGCCCTGGAGCGCGACTGGCTCGCTCCGGTGCAGCAGGCGCTGCGCAGTGGCGGGATCACGCGTCTACAGCTGGTGGCAGGCAGTCGCGCTGCCGAGCTCGGTCCGCGCGCGCACTGGCGCTTCTGGCGTCAGCCGCGCCGCTGGTGGGAGGCACTGGCATGAGCCTGAGCGTGCAGCGCCGCGCGCTGCCGGCGCGGATCGAACTGGACGCCGATGTGCATCCGGTGCTGCGCCGGATCTATGCGGCGCGCGGCGTGCAGAGCGCGAGCGAGCTGGATCTTTCCATGCGCCGGCTGTTGCCGGTGGGCACGCTGGGCGGCGTCGACGCGGCCGCCGCGCTGCTGCGCCAGCATCGCGCCGCGCGCATCCTGGTGATCGGCGACTTCGATGCCGACGGCGCCACCAGCACCGCGCTGGTGCTGCGCGCGCTGCGTGGCTGGGGTTTTGCGTCGGTGGATTTTCTGGTGCCGAACCGCTTCGAGTTCGGCTATGGGCTCACACCGGGCATCGTGCAGCTGGCGGCCGAGCGTCAGCCGCAGCTGATCGTCACCGTGGACAATGGCGTCTCCAGCCTGGCCGGCGTGGCCGCGGCGCGTGAGTTCGGCATCGACGTGCTGGTCACCGACCATCATCTGCCGGCCGCGGAATTGCCGGTGGCCAATGTCATCGTCAACCCCAACGTGCAGGGCAATGGCTTTGCCAGCGGTGCGCTGGCCGGCGTGGGCGTGGCCTTCTACGTGATGGCGGCGCTGCACCGGCTGTTGCAGCAGGGCGGTGAATTGCCGCCGCAGGCGCCGCCACCCACCGAACTGCTGGATCTGGTGGCACTGGGCACGGTGGCCGATGTAGTGCCGCTGGATGTGAACAACCGCATCCTGGTGGCGCAGGGGCTGGCGCGCATCCGCGCCGCGCGCTGCGTGCCGGGCATCAGCGCCTTGCTGGCCGTGGCCAGGCGCACCCAGTCGGAGCTGATCGCCACGGATCTGGGCTTTGCGGTGGCGCCGCGCCTGAATGCCGCCGGCCGGCTCACGGACATGTCCATCGGCATCCGCTGCCTGCTCAGCGATGACGCGGCCGAGGCCACAGCGCTGGCGGCGCAACTCGATGCCTTGAACGTCGAGCGTCGCGAGCTGGAAGCCAGGATGCAGAACGATGCGCTGGCTGCGGTACGCAGTCTGCGCGATCCGGTGCTGGGTACGCGTCGCGCCGGTATCTGCCTGTTCCACCCGGACTGGCACCAGGGCATCGTCGGTCTGGTGGCCGGCCGCATCAAGGAACAACTGCGGCGCCCGGTGATCGCCTTCGCGCAGATCGATGCGCAGACGCTGCGCGGCTCGGCGCGCTCGGTGCCCGGCGTGCACATCCGCGACGTGCTCGATGCCATGGCCGCCCATGAGCCGGATCTGATCGAAAAGTTTGGCGGTCACGCCATGGCGGCGGGACTGACGCTGCAACCCGCGCATCTGGATCGCTTCGCGCGCGCCTTCGAGCGCGAGGTGGCCGCGGCCCTGCATGGCGCCACGCCCGATGTCATCGAGACCGACGGGGAGCTGACGGTGGCGGAGCTGGCGCTGCCCACCGCCGAAGCCCTGCGTTCCGGTGGTCCCTGGGGCGCTGCCTTTCCCGAACCGCTGTTCGATGGCGTGTTCGAAGTGCAGAACGCGCGCGTGGTCGGGGAGCGCCACCTGAAGCTGGCGGTGCGCGCACCGGAGGGGCGCGGCAGCTTCGATGCCATCGCCTTCAACAGCATCGATCCCACGGCGCGCTCTGCGCTGCCGCAGGGCCGCGTACGGCTGGTGTACCGGCTGGGCACCAACGAGTGGCAGGGCGTGCGCCGCCTGCAGCTGATGGTCGAGCATTGCCTGCCCGTGTAAGCAGCGGTTTTGTTACCATTGCGCGCTGTTTTCATTGCGGAATTGAAGCTCATGGAAGTTTCCCAGCTCAAGCGTACTTTCAAAGATCTCGAGGAGCGTCTGGTCTCCTTGAGGGGGTTCCTTTGACTACGACGGCAAACGTGAACGTCTAGAAGAAGTCAGTCGCGAGCTGGAAGATCCGGCCATCTGGAACCAGCCGGAGAAGGCCCAGGAACTGGGCAAGGAGCGCGCCAGGCTCTCCACCGACATCGAGCAGATGGACAAGTCGCTGGGCGGCGTGCGCGATGCCGCCGAACTGCTGGAGCTGGCCGAGGCCGAGAACGATGAGGCCACTGCCGTGCAGATCGAGCGCGAGGCGGCAGGTCTGGAAGCCGGCGTGCGCAAGCTCGAGTTCAAGCGCATGTTCCGCGGCGAGATGGATTCGCACAATGCCTTCCTCGACATCCAGGCCGGCGCCGGGGGCACCGAAGCGCAGGACTGGGCGCAGATGCTGATGCGCATGTACATCAAGTGGGCGGCGGCGCGCGGTTTCGAGTGCGAGGTCATGGATTCGAACCCGGGTGAAGTCGCGGGCATGAAGTCGGTGTCGATGGAGGTGCGCGGCGACTACGCCTACGGCTGGCTGCGCACCGAGATCGGCGTGCACCGCCTGGTGCGCAAGTCGCCGTTCGATTCCGGCAATCGCCGTCACACCTCGTTCGCCTCGGTGTTCATCTCGCCGGAGATCGACGATGACATCAACATCGAGATCAACCCGGCCGACCTGGAGATGGATGTGTACCGCTCCAGCGGCGCCGGTGGTCAGCACGTGAACAAGACCGAATCGGCGGTGCGCATCCGCCATCTGCCCTCCGGCATCGTGGTGGCCTGCCAGAACGAGCGCAGCCAGCACAAGAATCGCGCCACGGCCATGAAGATGCTGAAGGCCAAGCTGTACGAGCTGGAAGTGAACAAGCGCAACGCGGCCGCCAAGGTGCTCGAGGACGCCAAGAGCGATGTCAGCTGGGGCAACCAGATCCGCTCCTACGTGCTCGACCAGTCGCGCATCAAGGATCTGCGCACCGGCGTGGAGGTGGGCAACACCACCGCGGTGCTCGACGGCGATCTGGATCAGTTCATGGAAGCAAGCCTGAAGGCGGGACTATGAGCCAGGACGAGAAGCTGCAGATCGCCGCCGAGCCGGCGCAGGATGAGAACAAGCTCATCGCCGAGCGCCGCGCCAAGCTCGCGGCGCTGCGCGCGCAGGGCGTGGCCTATCCGAATGACTTCCGCCGCGATGCTCTGGCGCAGGAAATCCTCGACAGCCATGCCGATCGCGATGCCGAATGGCTGGAAGCCAACGCGGTGCGCGTGCGCGTGGGCGGGCGCATGCTGTTCAAGCGTGTCATGGGCAAGGCCAGCTTCGCCAAGATCGCGGATCGCAGCGGCCAGATCCAGCTGTTCCTGCAATCGCAGACGCTGGGCGCCGGCTACGACGCCTTCAAGGGCTGGGACGTAGGCGACATCCTCGGCGCCACCGGCGTGCTGTTCCGGACCAGGACCGGCGAGCTGTCGGTGCGCGTGGAAGAACTGCGGCTGCTGGCCAAGTCGCTGCGGCCGCTGCCGGACAAGTGGCATGGCATGAGCGACACCGAGGCGCGCTATCGCATGCGCTACGTGGATCTCATCGTCAACGAGGAGAGCCGGCGCGTGTTCCGGCTGCGCACCGCCATCGTGCGCTACCTGCGCGACTTCCTCGACACGCTCGACTTCACCGAAGTCGAGACGCCGATGATGCAGCCGATTCCCGGCGGCGCCACGGCGCGCCCGTTCATCACGCATCACAATACGCTCGACATCCCCATGTACCTGCGCATCGCGCCGGAGCTGTACCTCAAGCGTCTGGTGGTGGGCGGCATGGAGCGGGTGTACGAGATCAACCGCAATTTCCGCAACGAGGGGCTGTCGACGCGCCACAACCCCGAGTTCACCATGCTGGAGCTGTACTGGGCCTATGCCGATTACCACGAGCTCATGGAGCTGGTGGAGCGGCTGCTGCACGGGCTGTGCGATGCGCTGCTCGGCAGCCGCAAGGTGAGCTACCAGGAGCGCGACTACGATCTGGCCCAGCCGTTCCGCCGCGTCAGCGTCGCCGATCTGGTGATGGAGAAGAATCCGGATCTGGATCGCAGCCGGCTGCGCGACGTACCGTACCTGCGCGCCGCCTGCGGGCGGCTCGGCATCGCCTGGAAGGAAGGCGATGGCGCCGGCAAGCTGCAGATCGAGATCTTCGAGAAGACCGCCGAGCACACGCTGCTCGATCCCACCTTCGTCACGCAGTACCCGGCCGAGGTCTCGCCGCTGTCGCGCGCCAACGATGCCGATCCGTTCCTGACGGATCGCTTCGAGTTCTTCATCGGCGGGCGTGAGCTGGCCAATGGCTTCTCCGAGCTCAACGATCCCGAGGATCAGGCGGCACGCTTCCGTGCCCAGGTGGAGCGCAAGGATGCCGGGGATGCCGAGGCCATGTTCTACGACGACGACTACATCCGCGCGCTGGAGTACGGCATGCCGCCGACTGCGGGTCTGGGCATCGGCGTGGACCGGCTGGTGATGTTCCTGACCAATGCGGCCTCGATCCGCGACGTGCTGCTGTTCCCGCAGATGCGTCCGGAAACCTGAGCCGTCATGACTGCGGAGCCGATCCAGTCTGCGTCGAGTGCGGGCGCCATCGGTGTCTTCGACTCCGGTGTCGGTGGGCTGACGGTGCTGCGCGCGCTGCACGAGACCATGCCGGCCGAGCATCTGCTGTATCTGGGTGATACGGCGCGGCTGCCCTATGGCACCAAGAGCGCCGAGACCGTGGTGCGCTACGCATTGCAGGCGGCGGAAGAGCTGGTGGAGCGCGGCATCAAGGCGCTGGTGGTCGCGTGCAACACGGCCTCGGCGGCGGCGTTGTCGGCCATGCGTCAGCGCTTCAGTGAAATCCCGGTCATCGGCGTGATCGAACCCGGCGCGCAGGCGGCCTGTGCCGCTAGCCGCAATGGCCGCATCGCCGTGCTGGCCACGGAGGGCACCGTGCGTGGTGGCGCCTATCAGCGTGCCATCCATGCGTTGCGTCCGGCGGCGCAGGTCACGGCGTTGCCCTGTCAGCTGTTCGTGGCGCTGGCCGAGGAGGGCTGGACTTCGGGTGCGGTGGCCGAGGGCGCCGCGCGCGAATATCTGGAACCCCTGTTTGCCGGGACCGGCGCCCACGCCGATACCGTGGTGCTGGGTTGCACGCATTTTCCACTGCTGGCGCCGGTCATCGCGCAGGTGGCGGGTCCGCGGGTGCAGCTGGTGGATTCGGCGGCGACCACCGCAGCGGCCACGCAGCAGCAGCTGGGCGAGCTCGGACTGCTGCGCGCTGCGCAGGGCGAGACGCAGCTGCGCTTCCTGGCCACCGATGGCGCTGAACGTTTTGCCGCAGTGGGCAGTCGCTTCCTCGGCCGCCCGGTGACGGCCGAGGATGTCGAGCTGATCGATCTCTAGGCGCGCTCGCGCCTCAGCTCAGGCGCATCGACAGGTCGATGGCCTGTACATGCTTGGTCAGCGACCCGATGGAGATGCAGTCCACGCCGGTCTCGGCCAGCGAGCGGATCGACTCCAGGTTCACGCCGCCGGAGCATTCCACCAGCGCGCGTCGTGGACGCTGGCGGTTGAGTTCCACAGCCGTGCGCATGTGATCCGGCGACAGTTCGTCGAGCATGATGATGTCGGCGTCGGCGGCCAGTGCCTGGCGTACTTCGTCCAGATTCTCGGTTTCCACTTCCACCGCCAGCGTCGGCGAGAGCTGCCGCGCCTTCTGCACCGCCGCGGCGATCGAGCCGGCCGCGGCAATGTGGTTTTCCTTGATGAGCACGCGATCGTAGAGGCCGATGCGATGGTTCTGGCCGCCGCCGACCACGACCGCATACTTCTGCGCGGTGCGCAGGCCGGGGATGGTCTTGCGCGTGTCGATGATGCGGCAGCCGGTGCCGGCCACCGCCGCCACATAGCGTGCCGTGATGGTGGCGGTGTACGACAGCAGCTGCAGGAAGTTCAGCGCCGTGCGCTCGCCGGTCAGGATGGCGCGCGCCGGGCCCTCCAGTTCGCACAGCACGGTGTTGGCGGCGACGGCGGCGCCTTCCGCCTGCAGCCAGTGCACCCGCACGCCGCTGTCGATCTGCCGGAAGACCGCGTCGAACCAGGCGCGGCCGCACAGCACGGCCGCATCCCGGCACAGCACGCGCGCGTGTGCCGCCTGCTGCACGGGCAGCAGCTGCGCGGTGACATCGCCGGAGCCGATGTCTTCACGCAGCGCGCGGGTCACCTGATCCTGCAGATCAGCGGGCAGTGCGGCGCTCAAAACGGCAGACCGTGCGAGGCGCTGCCCATGCACAGCAGCATGGGAATCGACAGCACGAAGTTGGTCCGCGAGGCCAGCGTGGCGATCTTGCGCGCCTTGGCCTTTTCCTCATCGCTGGCCGGGACGATGCCCAGCACCTTCTTCTGGTTGGGCCAGATCAGCACCCAGACATTGAACAGCATGATGGTGCCCAGCCAGGCGCCGATGCCGATGATCAGGCCGTAGTAGTCCTGTCCGAAGTGGCCCAGCGTGAAGGCATTGCCGAAGTTGGCGCCACGCCCCAGGTACCAGGCGCCGGTCAGCCAGGTGGCCAGCGCCGCCCAGCGGAACCAGAACAGCGCGCGCGGCGCCACGTACCTGGTGATGCCGGCGCCGCCCGGACCGCCCTTGTCAGCGGCTGCCGCGGCCAGACCGGGGATCTGCGCCACATTGAAGTAGTACAGCAGGCCGATCCACATCACGCCGGACATGATGTGCAGCCAGCGCGCCAGGCCCAGTTCGTGGAACTGCGTCGGCTGGATCAGGAAGGTGACAGCGAGCGCGAGGATCACACCGGTGGTGATCGCGCCACGGACGGAATTCAGGGGATTCATGGCTTTATGCTCCGCTGGCCATTTCTTGCCGGTTTGAAGAATAGGGCACCTGAGGCTCATAATTCAACGCAGCAGCTTTCGCGTAAGTTGGATACAACAGGTGATGCCGATGGACGTCAACGAGAGAATTCGCAAGGAACTGGGTGCGGCGCCGGTCGTACTCTTCATGAAGGGCACACCGGACTTTCCGCAGTGTGGTTTTTCGGCGCGCACCGCCGGTGCGCTGCAGGCGCTGGGTGCCAGATTCCACGCCGTGAACATCTTCGATGATCCGGAGATGCGCGATGAGCTCAAGCGCTTCTCGAACTGGCCCACCTATCCGCAGCTGTACGTGAAGGGCGAGCTGCTCGGCGGTTGCGACATCGCGCTGGAGATGTACCGCAACGGTGAGCTGCAGCAGTTGCTGAAGGACGCCGGCGCCCTGTAGCGCGCTATTTCTCGTCCTCTTCCTCGGCTTGCGCCTCGGCAGCGCTCATCGCGGTCGCTTCGCCCCAGCCCAGCGCGCGGGCGCGCTGGGTGGCGCGGGCATGGCTGTTGTTGAGCTCGTTGCAGACACAGCAGAACAGGTCGGCGGTTTTCTCGGCGTCGTAGCTGGCCGAGTGGGCGCTGCTGGAGTCCCATTCCAGTCCGGCGATGGTGGCGGCCTTGGCGAGCACGGTTTGTCCGTACGCGGCTCCGGCGAGCGTCGCAGTGTCGAAGCTGGAGAAGGGGTGGAAGGGATTGCGCTTCATGCCAGTGCGCGCGATGGCCGCGTTCACGAATGACAGGTCGAACCAGCTGTTGTGGCCTACCAGGATGGCGCGCCGGCAGCCGTGGTTGCGGATGGCCTGACGCACATCCTTGAAGATACGCTGCAGGGCATCGCGTTCCGCAATGGCGGGGCGCAGTGGATGCCAGGGATCGATCTTGTTGACCGCCAGCGAGGCCGGATCGAGGCGCGACCCTTCGAAGGGCTGCACGTGGTACGAGAAGGTTTCGCCGCGATACAGCCGGCCGTCGGCGTCGATCTCGATCAGCACCGCTGCAATCTGCAGCAGGGCATCGGTGGCGGCGATGAAGCCACCGCTCTCCACATCCACCACCACGGGCAGGAAGCCGCGGAAGCGGCTGGCCATGCCGGTGTTGCCAGAGCCACTGGTACGAGGATCGTTCATCGAGACAGCCGCCAGGTGATGGTTTCGCCGGCGCGCAACGGCACCAGCTCATGTTCGCCGAAGGGATAGCTGGCCGGAGGCGACCAGTCTTCCTTGATCAGTGTGATGCGATCCGTATTGCGCGGCAGCTGGTAGAAGTCGGCGCCAAAATGGGCGGCGAAGGCTTCCAGGCGCGGCAGGGCGCCGAGCTGCTCGAACACTTCCGCATACAGCTCGATGCCTGCGTGGGCCGAGTAGATGCCGGCGCAGCCACAGCTGGTCTCCTTGGTATGACGCGCATGCGGTGCGCTGTCGGTGCCCAGGAAGAAACGCGGGTGGCCCGCGCTCACGGCCTCGAGGATGGCCTGTCGGTCGGTCTCACGCTTGAGCACCGGCAGGCAGTAGTAATGCGGCCGGATGCCCCCCTGGAACAGGGCGTTGCGATTCATCATCAGATGCTGCGGCGTGACGGTGGCGCCGACCCCGGCGCGTGCGCTGCGCACGAATTGCACGGCGGCGCGCGTGGTCACGTGTTCGAACACCACGCGCAGCGTCGGGTGGCGCTCCACCAGCGGCGCCAGCACCGCGTCGATGAAACGCGCCTCGCGATCGAACACGTCGGTGTCCGGATCGGTGATCTCGCCGTGTACCTGCAGCGGCAGGTTGCGCTCGGCCATGCGCGCCAGCGTGGCGTCGAGCTTGCGGATGTCGGTGACGCCCGAATCCGAATGGGTGGTGGCACCGGCCGGATACAGCTTGCAGCCAAACACCGCACCGCTGGCCACGGCCGTGTCGATTTCGGCCGGCGCCGTGCGATCGGTGAGATACAGCGTCATCAGAGGTTCGAAGCGCGCGCCGGCCGGCAGTGCGGCGCGGATGCGCTCGCGATAGGCCAGCGCCAGCGCGGTGGTGGTCACCGGTGGCTTCAGGTTCGGCATCACGATGGCGCGCGCAAAGCGCGCGGCGGTGTGCGGCAGTACGGCGGCGAGCGCTGCGTCATCGCGCAGATGCAGGTGCCAGTCGTCGGGTCGGGTCAGGGTCAGCTGGGTCATGCGCGTCGCCGGCGCGTGCGGCGCACCGGTCGATCCGACAGCAGTTGCAGGGTGAAGCGCGCGCCAAAACCGGTGACTTCGGTGCCCACTGCGCCGAGTCCGCCCTTGCGCGTGGCCGAGGACAGATCGACATGCAGCCAGGGAATCGCAGCCGGCACGAAGCGCGCCAGGAAACGGGCTGCGAGGATGTGATCGGCCTTGCTGTCCAGCGTGCACTGGACCACGTCGGCCACCGGGCTTTCCAGCTCCTCGTCGTAGTCCGCATCCATCGGGAAGCTCCAGACGCGCTCACCGCTGGCGACGCCGGAGGCCACGGCCTGTGCGGCGAGTTTCGCGTCACGGCTGAACACGCCGCTGTAGCGTTCGCCCAGCGCCATCACGCAGGCGCCGGTAAGCGTGGCGAAGTCCACGATCAGGCGCGGCCTGGCGCGCGCCGCCAGCGTCAGTGTGTCGGCCAGCGCCATGCGGCCCTCGGCATCGGAATGGATCACCTGGATGGTGGTGCCGTTGAGCGCGCGCACCACTTCCTGCGGACGATAGGCGTCGGGCCCGATGTTGTTCTCGCTGATCGCCAGCCACGCCTCGGCGGACAACGGCGCACGTTGCTCGGCCAGCGCCAGCAGCGTGGCGAGGGCGACGGCACTGCCCGACATGTCGGTGTGCATGTCGAACATGGAGCGGTGCGGTTTCAGGTTGATGCCGCCGGTATCAAAGACGATACCCTTGCCGACCAGCGCCACATCGCTGCCGCCGCGCGTGTCGCCGTAGGAGAGGTGGGCGATGCCGGCATCGCCATTGAGATTGGCGCGCGCCACCGCTGCGAAGGCGCCAGCGCCCATGCGCTCGAGCTGCGCATGCGAATACCAGCGCAGCTTCAGACGATACTGGCGGGCCAGTTGCTCGATGACGCGCCGGTAACCGGCGGCGTCGAGCAGATTGGGGGGCAGCGCGGTCAGCCAGCGCACCAGGTTGGTAGCCTTGGCCGTGGCCACGATGCGCTTCAGATCGATGGCGGGCGCGGCGAACAGGTCGATGCGCGTGAGCCGGGTGGCGGTGCCGGGTTTGCTGCGCAGTTTCGGCAGTGCAAAGGCACGCGCCAGGGCGGCGCTGAGCAGCGCATCCCAGCCGGCTTCGGCGGCATCGGCCAGCACCACGCAGCCCAGTTTCGCCACCGGCCGGTGGCCGAGGGCCGCCAGCATCTTGCCGGCCAGTGTCAGCAGTTCGAATGAGCTGGCGTCGGCCGCCACGTAGCCGATGATGGCGGCGCACTGGCTGCGTGCACCGATGGCGCTGCTGCGCACTTCGCCGGCGTGCGGCTCACCGCTCTGGTGCAGGGCCAGCCACGCGGGTGCGGCAGGCAGGCTGCGCAGGCGCGCCGCGCCCTGCAGCGGGGCGATCACCAGCAGCGCGTCCAGCGCTTGAATCCGGGACGCGCTGACCATGCTCCGATGACGCGCAATGCGTGGCGGACGCAGATCGGGTACGAGCCGTGTTTGCTTGACCATCAAGGGCAAAATCCGGATCATCCCGGCTCGCTCGAACCGGGCGCCGCCAGGGGCAATTTCTCCAGGGCGGCATCCTAACACAGCGTCGTGCGGGCACTCTTCTTCATTCCCAGGTAACCATCGAAGCCGCCCATGAGCGAAAACACCCGACCAGGCGATCTTGATCCGACCGAAACCAGCGAATGGATCGATTCCATCGAATCGGTGCTGCGTGTGCACGGACCGCAACGCGCCCATTACCTGCTGGAGCGTCTGATCGATCACACGCGTCGTTCCGGTGCCTATCTGCCCTTCAAGCCCAACACCGCCTACGTGAACACCATCGCGGTGGGGCAGGAACCGAATTACCCGGGTGACCGCGCGCTGGAGCGGCGCATCGAAGCCTGGCTGCGCTGGAACGCGATGGCCATGGTGGTCAACGCCAACCGCAAGTCCACCGAGTACGGCGGCCACATCGCCAGCTATGCCTCGTCGGCCACCATGTATGAAGTGGGCTTCAACCACTTCTGGCGCGCCTCGACCGAATCGCATCCCGGCGATCTGGTGTTCATGCAGGGCCATTCCTCGCCGGGCATCTATGCACGCGCCTACCTGGAAGGGCGCCTGACGGACACACAGCTCGGCCACTTCCGTCAGGAGACCACCGGCAGCGGTCTGTCTTCCTATCCGCACCCGTGGCTGATGCCGGACTTCTGGCAGTTCCCGACGGTGTCCATGGGCCTGGGACCCATGATGGCCATCTACCAGGCGCGCTTCATCCGCTATCTGGAAAACCGCGGCCTGGTGCAGCCTTCGGACCGCAAGGTCTGGGCCTTCTGCGGCGACGGCGAGATGGACGAGCCCGAGTCGATGGGCGCGCTGACCATGCCGGTGCGCGAGAAGCTCGACAACCTGGTGTTCGTCATCAACTGCAACCTGCAGCGCCTCGACGGTCCGGTACGCGGCAACGGCAAGATCATCCAGGAGCTGGAAGCCGCCTTCCTCGGCGCCGGCTGGAACGTCATCAAGGTCATCTGGGGTTCGCGCTGGGATCCGCTGTTCGCGCGCGATACCCAGGGCGTGCTGCGCGACGTGATGGAGCGCACCGTCGACGGCGAGTACCAGAACTTCAAGGCCAAGGGTGGTGCGTATACGCGCGAGCACTTCTTCGGCAAGGATCCGGCACTCAAGGAGATGGTCGCCAACATGTCCGACGAGGACATCTGGCACCTCAACCGTGGCGGCCACGATGCGCAGAAGGTGTTCTCGGCCTACAAGGCGGCCAGCGAGCACAAGGGCGCACCCACCGTCATCCTGTGCAAGACCGTCAAGGGTTTCGGTCTGGGCAAGGAAGCGGAAGGCCAGATGGCCTCGCACCAGCAGAAGAAGCTCGGCGAGGAATCGCTGCGCGAGCTGCGCGATCGCTTCAACATTCCGGTCAGCGACGAGGATCTGGTCAAGGTGCCGTTCCGCCGTCCGGCCGAGGACAGCGAGGAGATGAAGTATCTCCACGAGCAGCGCAAGCGTCTGGGTGGTTACCTGCCGCGGCGCAAGCCGGCGGAGCAGAAGCTGGCCGTGCCGGAGCTGGCCGCATTCCAGGGCATTCTCGATGGCAGCGGCGATCGCGGCATGTCGACCACCATGGCGTTCGTGCGCTTCCTCGGCGTGCTGCTGAAGGACAAGGCCATCGCCCAGCACATCGTGCCCATCGTGCCCGATGAGGCGCGCACCTTCGGCATGGAAGGACTGTTCCGCCAGATCGGCATCTATTCCGCGGTGGGCCAGCTGTACACGCCGCTGGATGCGGATCAGCTGATGAGCTACCGCGAGGACCAGAAGGGTCAGATGCTCGAAGAGGGCATCAACGAAGCAGGTTCGGTCTGCTCGTGGATCGCCGCGGCCACCTCGTATGCCAACCACGGCATCCCCATGGTGCCGTTCTACATCTACTACTCGATGTTCGGTTTCCAGCGCATCGGCGACTTCATCTGGGCGGCCGGTGACATGCGCGCGCGCGGCTTCCTGCTGGGCGCGACTGCGGGTCGCACCACGCTGGCCGGCGAAGGTCTGCAGCACCAGGACGGCCACAGCCAGCTGGTGGCGACCACGGTGCCGAACTGCCGTGCCTATGATCCGACCTACGCCTACGAACTCGCGGTCATCATGCAGGATGGCATGAAGCGCATGTACGTGGACGGCGAGAGCATCTTCTACTACCTCACCGTGATGAACGAGAACTACGCGCAGCCGGCGCTGCCGAAGGGCGCCGAAGCCGGCATCCTCAAGGGCGCGTACCTGCTCAAGAGCGGCGGCAAGGGCAAGGTGCGCGCCACGCTGCTGGGCAGCGGCACCATCCTGCGCGAAGTGATCGCGGCCGCCGAGCTGCTGGAGAAGGAATTCAACATTCCTTCGGACATCTACTCGGTGACCAGTTTCAGCGAGCTGCGCCGCGAGGCGCTGGACGTGGAGCGCTGGAACCTGCTGAACCCGGGCGAGAAGCCGCGCAGCAGTTATGTCAGCGAGCTGTTCGGTTCCACGGAGGGGCCGGTGATCGCCGCCACGGACTACATGCGCAACGTGCCAGACCAGATCCGTCAGTGGCTGCCGCATCAGTACGTCACGCTGGGCACCGATGGCTTTGGCCGTTCGGATGCGCGCGCCGAGCTGCGTCGCCATTTCGAAGTGGACCGCAACCACGTGGCGCTGGCTGCGCTGAAGGCGCTGGCCGATGCCGGCAAGATCGATCGCAAGACCGTGATCGCTGCGATCGGCCAGCTGGGCATCGACGCCAAGAAGCCCAACCCCCTCAATTCCTGATCGGAGACGGCCTTGGCCTCCACAGATATCCATGTTCCGGACCTGGGCAACTTCAAGGACGTCGCCATCATCGACGTGCTGGTGAAGCCGGGTGACAAGGTTGATGTCGACACGCCGCTGCTGACCCTGGAAACCGACAAGGCCACGATGGACGTGCCCTCCGTCGCCGCCGGTGTCATCGAGAAGCTGCACGTGAAGAAGGGCGATCGGGTGTCGACCGGCTCGCTGATTGCCACGCTGCAGGCCGCGGCTGAAGCTGCTGCCGCGGCCAAGCCCGCGGCCGGCGCTGCGCCGGCCGCTGCCGCGGCACCGGCGCCTGTTGCTACACCGGCAGCGCCTGCCGCCGCCTCGCAGGATGTGCACGTGCCCGATCTGGGCAATTTCAAAGATGTCGCCATCATCGACGTGCTGGTGAAACCCGGCGACAAGGTTGAAGTTGATACCCCGCTGCTCACGCTGGAAACCGACAAGGCCACCATGGATGTGCCGTCGGTGGCCGCCGGCGTGGTCGAGAAACTGCATGTGAAGAAGGGCGAGCGCGTTTCGGCCGGTTCGCTGATCGCAACCTTGAAGGGCGCTGCGGCTGCACTGCCCGCTGCCGCCAGCGCTCCTGCCGCGGCTGCCGCACCAGCCAAAGCGGCTGCTGCGCCGGCGCCCGCCGCCGCTCCCGTTGCCGCCAAGGCCGCAGCTCCGCTCGCCGTGCTGCCGGCCGTGCCGGCCGATCAGTCCAAGGCCCACGCCGGTCCCTCGGTGCGCCAGCTGGCGCGCGAGCTGGGCGTGGATCTCACACGCGTGTCGGGCAGCGGTGTCAAAGGCCGCATCACGCACGACGACGTGAAAGCCTGGGTCAAGCAGGCGCTCGGCGGTGGCGGCGTGGCCGCGGCCGGTGGTGGCGCGCTGCCCAGGGTGCCGGTGGTGGATTTCGCGCAGTTCGGCGCCATCGAAGTGCAGCCGCTGTCGCGCATCCAGAAGATCTCCGGCGCGCGTCTGCATGCCAGCTGGGTCAATCTGCCGCATGTCACGCAGTACGACGAAGCGGACATCACGGACATCGAAGAAGCGCGCAAGTGGGTCAAGCATCGCGCGGCGGCCGAAGGGCTCAAACTCACGCCGCTGGCCTTCGTGATCCGCGCCGTCGTCAAGACGCTGCAGAAATTCCCGCGCTTCAATTCCTCGCTGGATGCTTCCGGCGAGAACCTGGTGCTGAAGAAGTACATCCACATCGGCTTTGCGGCGGACACGCCCAATGGCCTGGTGGTGCCGGTGATCCGTGACGCCGACAGGATGGATCTGTTCCAGATCACGCGCGCGTTGGGCGAGCTGTCCGACAAGGCCCGCAAGGGCAAGCTCGGCGGCGCCGACATGCAGGGTGGCACCTTCACCGTGTCCAGCCTCGGCGGCATCGGTGGTACGGCCTTCACGCCCATCATCAATGCGCCCGAGGTGGCCATCCTCGGTGTCTCCAAGTCGGCCTTCAGGCCGGTGTGGAAGGACAATGCCTTCGTGCCGCGCCTGATGTTGCCGCTGTCGCTGTCCTATGACCATCGCGTCATCGACGGCGCCGACGGTGCGCGCTTCAGTACCGCTCTGACCCAGGCGCTGGCCGATGCCGGCGCGCTGCTGGAGGGCGTCGCTTGAGCCAGACCGACCTGCTGTGTCCCGACATCGGCAGCTTCAAGGATGTTGCCGTCATCGACGTGCTGGTGAAGAAGGGCGACGTCATCGAAATCGACACGCCCCTCGTCACGCTCGAAACCGACAAGGCCACGATGGATGTGCCGGCCAGCGAGGCAGGCACGGTCGTCGAAGTGCTGGTGCAGAAGGGCAGCAAGGTGTCCAAGGGCACGCCGCTGCTGAAGCTGGAATCCGCGGGCGCGACCAAAGCGGCTGCGCCGGCACCGACGGCGAAGCCAGCCGCTCAGGCAGCGGCTCCCGCTGCTGCGACGAGCGCGCCGACTGCCGCCGCACCGGCTCCGGCCGCCAAGGCGGCGCCGGCGGCCGATGAACCCAAAGCTGATCGCAGCGTGCGCATGTTGGTGCTGGGCGCCGGTCCCGGTGGCTACACCGCGGCGTTCCGCGCTGCCGATCTGGGCCTGGAAGTGCTGCTGGTGGAACGCTGGGCCACGCTCGGCGGCGTGTGCCTGAACGTGGGCTGCATTCCGTCCAAGGCGCTGCTGCATGCCGCCAAGGTCATCGATGAAGCGCGCCACATGGGCGAGTTCGGCGTCAGCTTCGGCGCGCCGCAGGTGGATCTGGCCAGGCTGCGCGGCTGGAAGGAAAAAGTGGTTGGCAAGCTCACCGGCGGTCTGACCATGCTGGCCAAGCAGCGCAAGGTCGGCGTGGTGCGCGGCGTCGGCAAGTTCATCCACCCGCATGTGGTGGAAGTCGAACACGAAGGCAAGAAAGAACGCATCCGCTTCGAGCAGTGCATCATCGCCGCCGGTTCGGAAGCAGTGAAGCTGCCGTTCATTCCCGAAGATCCGCGCGTCATGGATTCCACCGGTGCGCTGGAACTGCCGGACACCGCGGGCAAGCGCCTGCTGGTCATCGGCGGCGGCATCATCGGTCTGGAAATGGCCTGCGTGTATGAGGCGCTGGGCGCCAAGCTCAGCGTGGTGGAGCTCACCGCGCAGCTGATCCCGGGCTGCGATGCGGATCTGGCCAAGCCGCTGGAAAAGCGTCTGAAGGCCCGCTACGAGCAGATCCTGCTGAACACCAAGGTGGCGGCGGTGGCGGCCGAGAAGGCCGGCATCCGCGTGACCTTCGAAGACGCCAAGGGCAAGAACGAACAGCTGTTCGATCGCGTGCTGGTGGCCGTGGGCCGCGTGCCCAATGGCAGGAAGATTGCCGTTGAAGCCGCCGGCGTCACCGTCAACGAGCGCGGTTTCATTCCGGTCGACAGGCAGCAGCGCACCAACGTGCCGCATATCTTCGCCATCGGCGACATCGTCGGTCAGCCCATGCTGGCGCACAAGGCCACGCACGAAGCCAAGGTGGCCGCCGAGGTGGCTGCCGGCCAGAAGCGCTTCTTCGACGCGCGCGTGATCCCGTCCGTGGCCTACACCGATCCGGAAGTGGCCTGGGTGGGCCTCACCGAGGGGCAGGCCAGGGAGCAGGGCATCGAGGTCGGCAAGGGCGTGTTCCCGTGGATCGCCAGCGGCCGTTCGCTGTCGCTGGGTCGCGATGAGGGCTTCACCAAGCTGATCTTCGACGCGAGCACGCATCGCGTGCTGGGCGGCGCCTGCGTCGGTCCCAATGCCGGCGAGCTGATCGCCGAGGTGGCGCTGGCCATCGAGATGGGTGCGGATGCCACCGACATCGGCCTCACCATCCACCCGCATCCGACCTTGTCGGAGACGGTGGGCCTTGCGGCCGAGGCCTATGAAGGCACGCTCACCGACCTGTACCTGCCGAAGAAGCACTGATCCGGCGGCGCTGGCGCCGTGGGAGCACATTTCCCGCAGCGCCTTCGCACCGCCTTGACAGTTCTGGACCCCGACCGCAGCCGCAGCCACTACACTGTGGGCCGCGTGGCGGCATGCTGCGCGCGTATTGTTGCCTTGGGGGATTCTTTGCAATGAGCTGGAAGTTCGCGGCCGCCTGCGCGGCCATCGGTCTGCTGGGCGCCTCCGCTGCCGGAGCGCATCACTCTGCCTCCGCCTTCGATCGCACCAAGTCATTCTCGATGACGGGCACGATCAAGCAATTCCTGTGGACCAACCCGCACACCTGGATCACCATCGATGTGCCCAACGGCAAGGGAGCCAATGACTCCTGGGTACTCGAAGGTCCGCCGCTGAACATGATGGTGCGCAACGGCTGGAACGGCAAAACGCTGGTTCCGGGCGACAAGGTACGGCTGCTGGTGGCGCCCTACAAGGATGGCAGCAAGCGCGGTGAATTCATGGTGGTCTTCAAGAACGGCGAACAGCTCAAGTTCTGACGCCCGCTGTCACAGCTTCCTCAAGGTAATCACGATGCACATGAATCGCAGGCTGGTGCCGCTGCTGGCGGCCGCGGCGGGGTTGATCGCGGCTGCGCCCTTGCTGGCGCAGATCGAAAAGCCCACGGAACAGGACATCCAGGCGGCGCCCAAACAGTTCCAGGGACTGATCCGCGGCACCTCCACCAAGCTGGGTACGGCGGGCGGTCCGCCGGGCGGTCCCGGGGGTCCGGGCGGCGCCCAGAAGGTTGTGGCGCGCCAGCCGTCCAAGGATCCGCGTGATTTCACCGGCAACTGGGCAGCGGGCATGGGCGGCGGCCCTCGGGGCGGTGGTGCAGGAGGTGCCGGTGGTCCGGGGGCTGGCCCCGGCAATGCCGGGCCGGGCGCAGCGGGACCGGGTGGCGCAGCGCCGGCGGGCGCCGGTGGTGCGGGATCTGGCCGCGGTGGCGATGACCGCCTGGGCACCGTGACACCGACCAAGGTCGAAGTCTCACGCATCTGCCTGGTGGATTCGGCCATCACATCCGCCACGATGATGATCTACCAGAACGCGCACCAGGTAACTCTGGTGTACGCCAACGAACTGCGCGCACGCCGCATCTACCTGGATGCGCAGCACCCGAAGGATGTGAAGCCTTCCTATGGTGGCGACTCGGTCGGTCACTGGGAGGGCAACACCCTGGTGATCGACACCATCGGCCTGAAGGGCTCGCTGGGCATGGTGGGCTTCGACGTCGAGAACGGCTCGTACGCCGTGCGCATGGTTTCGCCGACGCTGCATGTCACCGAGCGCATCACCAAGATCAACGAGGGTGCGCAGCTGGAGAACCGCATGCACTTCGAGGATCCGGCCGCGGGCCTTGTGCCCTTCGACAAGACGGTCACTTACAGCTATGCGCCCGACGCCATGCTGCTGGAAACCGAGTGCGAGGATTTTGGCGACGCGTTCGGGCCTGGCTACGCCAAGTGATCGGCGCGCAGCATTGAAGGAATCGATCCGATGAACAACAAACTTGTGGGTCTGGCCGGCGTTGCGGCCGCAGTGGGTGCCGCGTTGTGGGGCATGGCGCAGATGCGCGCGGCTGCGCCGGCGGCGGCGTCCAATGATCTGTCCGGCATGTGGCAGATTGCGACCAGCATCACCGAGCTCAAAACCGTCGCCGGTCAGCGTCCGCCGCTGAAGCCCGAGGCGCTGGCCGAATACGAACAGCACATCGCCGCCGCGCAGGCCGGTGATCGCAGCTGGGATCCGGTCAGCAAGTGCAAGCCGCCCGGTGAACCGCGCACCTTCATGCTCGAGGAGCCGTTCGAACTGTTCGTCTCCGAAACGCGCAGCGATTTCCTGTTCCAGTGGAATCGCCTCGATCACGCCATTCCAATGCTCAAGGAGCACGGCACCCAGTACGGTCCGTTCTACTTCGGCGAATCCATCGGACAGTGGGATGGCAGGACGCTGAGCGTCGACATCATCAACCTGAAGCCCAACACCTTCCTGGATCCTTCGGGTCTGCCGCACTCGGACAATCTGCATCTCACCGAGCAGTTCACGCTGGGCGCGGATGGCAACACGCTGGTGGCGCTGATCCATGTCGACGATCCGGATGTGTACACCTCGGCCTGGGATGCCCAGCTCACCTTCAAGCGCGTCAGCAATCAGCGTATCGTCGAGGATGTGTGCATGGAGCGCCTGAAGCTCACCAACGACTACTACATGCTGGACAACGCCCTGTAGGAGCGCGCTCATGAAGCAGCATCGCCTGGGATGGTTGCTGTGCTGTGTGGCATCGGCTGCGCTGGCGCAGATCGAAAAGCCCACCGACAAGGACATCGACGCCGCGCCGCCGAATTTCCGCGATGTGATCCGCGGCAAGAGCGCTGATCGCCAGGCGCAGGGCGGCGATCAACCGGGGCAGGGCGGTGGCCCGCCTGCGGCGGCGCCGGGCAGTGCGCCGGTCGCCGCGGCCGCCCAGGCTTCCAGGGATCCGCGCAATCTGGCCGGCGCCTGGGGCCGCTTCGGCATGATCATGCCGGGCACGCAGCAGATCACCTACACCGGGTTTGAACCGCCGAACCGGCCGGGTCCAAAGGCTCACAGCAGCATCGAGATCACGCGCCTGTGCATCGTGAGTTCGGCCGCGGCGCTGACGCAGGCCATGGTGATCCACCAGACACCGACCCTGCTCACGCTGGTGATGCCCGGCAGCCTGCGGTTGCGGCATGTGTACCTGAACGCCGAACATCCGGCCAATCCAGCGCTGACCTATGCGGGTCATTCCGTGGGGCGCTGGGAGGGCAATACGCTGGTGATCGATACCGTGGCGATGAAGGGCACGCTGGGTGATCTGGGCACGTTGCCGGAAGGCGCCGGCGGCGGCTTCGAGCGCTACGACGTGACCATGGCCACGCCGACGCTGCACATGGTGGAGCGCCTGAGCAAGCGCGCCGACAACACGGCGCTGGACTACGTAGCCAGTTTTGACGATCCGGCCGGCAAGGCCAGTCCGTACAGCATCAGCATGGTGCTGCCGTTCAACCGCAGCTATCGACCCGATCCGCTCGAGGAGTTCTGCGAAGATGGAGCCGATCTGTATGGGCCTGCCTATGCGCAGTAAGAGCTGGGCGTTGATCGGTGCCCTGCTGCTGCTGGGCGGCTGCGGCGCGCAGCAGGCCGCTGCGCCGGTGGCGGCCCATCCGCATCCGGATTTCTCCGGCATCTGGAAGATCGCCAAACCCGTTCAGCAGTTGCTGAGCACCGGGGGCAGCGTGCCGCCACTGCTGCCCGAAGCGCTCAAGGCCTATGAACAGCGGCGCCTCGCCCAGCAGCGTGGCGACACCTCGTTCGACACTTCCTTCCAGTGCAAGCCGCTGGGCGAGCCGCGTTCGCTGTACGAGCAGGGCTGGCCCTTCGAGATCCTGCAGTCCGATGACAGCGTGATCTTCGCCTACCAGGCCAATCGCATGACGCGTGTGGTGCCCTTTGCCGCGAGCCGCGGCAAGCTCACCGGCCCGTGGTGGTATGGCGATGGGATTGCCAGCTGGGACGGCGATGCACTGCTCATCGATGTGGTCGATCTGAAGGCGCAGACCCTGCTCGATGCCACCGGCCTGCCGCACTCGGACAACCTGCATCTGACTGAACGCTTCACGCTGGAGTCGGATGGCCGGCAGCTGCGGGTGCTGCTGCATTTCGAGGATCCCACGCTGTATGCAGCACCCTGGGATGCCGAGCTGGTGATGCAGCGGCAGCCGGACAATGCCATCAGCGAAGATGTGTGCATCGATCGGCTGGGCGTGAAGAACTACGCCACGCTGCCGCCCGAGGCCTACCCGAAGTAGGAGGTGTGGCAGCGCTGGTTTGGCCGGAGGCGCCACGCCCTCAGGCGCGCCAGCTGGCCTGCAGGGTCTCGCCGCGCCGCAGGCGCTGGCCCACGCCGCTCACGATGACGGCGTTCTGGCCAAAGCACACGCCGCGCAGCGCGGCGTCATAGCGATAGCCGCGCAGCGTGCGCAGGGGTTCGTCGCCTGTGACGCGGCCCGATTCCTGATCGGTGCAGGTGATCACGCAGCGGGTACAGGGTTTGACGATGCGCAGCGTGATGCCCGCAGCGCTGCGCAGCTCATGCAGCCGGTCTTCCTCGTAGGGTGCCAGGCCCGAGATCACCAGATTGGGACGGAAGCGCTCCATGCCCAGCGGCTGCGACAAACGACTGTTGAGATCCTGCAGCGAGGCGCGGCCGATCACCAGCACCGGATAGCCATCGGAGAACATGTTCAGTGCTTCGATGTCGCCGCTCCACTTGCGGCTGCCGGGACGTGGCAGGTCGGGGTCGAAACGCACCAGTCGGCAGGGGCGGCCCAGCCAGTGGCTGAGCGCCGTGGCGCAGGCGTCGCCCGCATCAAAGGCCGAACACTCATCGTCCCAGACCTGCACGCGCCTTGCGGCGGCGCCGGCGGCAATGTCGGCGCGTAGCGGCGCGAGATCCGCGGCCCACAGCCGCAGGGCATCACCCTCCACGGCCACCTGCAGCAGTGCCAGGCGCGGGTTCTCGCGCTGGGTGAGGAAACGGCCCGCCGGTGTGATCAGCAGCCAGCGCCGGTCATCGCGCAGACCCGTCGCCGACAGGACGGACTCGTCCAGCAGCAGGCCGCGCGCCGATTTCAGCGGGTAGGCATGCAGTGATTCGATGCGCACGTCCGTGGACATGGCGGCTACAGTTTGCGCAGCCGTTCGAGGTATTGCTGTTCGTCCGGCGCGCGTCCGGCGCGCTGCGCATCCCACAGCGTCGTGGCCAGCACTTCGATCATGCGATGCTGCACGTCGTGAGCATCCTGCAGACGCAGGCACAGGCGCTGGTATTCGGCCTGGATGCCGCGCGGCCGGTCGGTGCCGATCTGCTCGCGCAGCGCCAGATGCAGCCCCATGTGCAGGAAGGGGTTCTCGCGGCCGCCTTCGGGCGTGAAATCCTGCTGCAGGCTCTGCGTACTGGTGACGAAGGCGTGGTACTCGGGGTGTGCCGCGATGACATCGGCGATCTGCGCCTGCAGCGGTTCCAGCGGCAGCTTCTGCAGATGGCGCTGCCAGGCTGCGCGCCAGCTGGCGCGCAGCGATTCTCGGCTCTCTGCGGCGTAGAACATGGGCTCCAGGCTTTCAGCTTGCTGCGGTCTTGTCGGGAAATTCACACCAGCGGCGGATGATACAGCCGGGGCACTCGGGCTTGCGCGCCTTGCAGACATAGCGCCCGTGCAGGATCAGCCAGTGATGGGCGTCGTGCGCGAACTCGGCGGGAATGACCCGCACCAGATCGTCCTCGACGGCCCGTACGGTGTCGCCCCCGGACAGCCCGATGCGGCGCGCCACCCGAAAGATATGCGTGTCCACCGCCATCGTGGGTTGGCCGAAGGCCGTGTTCAGCACCACGTTGGCGGTCTTGCGGCCCACGCCGGGCAGCGCTTGCAGCGCCTCGCGCTCGCCGGGCACCGCCCCGCCATGCTGCGCGATCAGCGTTTCGCAGGTGGCCAGCACATTGGCGGCCTTGGAATTGAACAGGCCGATGGTGCGGACGTGCTGTTTGATGCCATCCAGTCCCAGCTTCAGCATGGCGGCCGCGTCGGGTGCCGCTGCGAACAGGCCGCGCGTGGCCAGGTTCACGCTCTTGTCCGTGGCCTGGGCCGAGAGGATCACGGCGATCAGCAGCTGGAAGGGTGAGCCGTATTCCAGCTCGGTCTTCGGGCTCGGGTTGGCGGTGCGTAGTGCGCCGAAAATCTTGCGGATGGTGGCCGGGCTCAAGAAGGCTCTCCGCGTGCGGCGCGCTTGCGCTCTTCGAGCAGCCGCGCGCGCTGGGTCTGATGCTCGCTGGCGCGGCGCTGATGCGCCTGGTAGCGCGCGCGGCTCAGGTTCGCTGCTGGCTGCGCTGGGGCAGTGGCTGTGCGCGGGCGCATTTCGATGCAATCCACCGGACAGGCGCTGACGCACAGTTCGCAGCCGGTGCACCAGCCGTCGATCACCGTATGCAACAGCCGCTGCGCACCGACGATGGCATCGACCGGACAGGGCGGCAGACAGCGCGCGCAGCCGATGCAGCGTTCCGCATCGATGAAGGCCAGTGTCCACGGACCCTCACGGCCGCATTCGGCATCCAGGGGCCGCTGCGGTTGACCGAGCAGGGTGGCGAGCTGGTCGGCCAGCCCCTGGCCGCCCGGCGGGCAGCGGTTGGCCGCAGCGGCGCCCTGCGCCAGCGCTTCGGCATAGGGCAGGCAACCGTTGAAACCGCAGCGCATGCATTGCGTCTGCGGCAGCAGCGCATCGAGTTGCGCGGCGCTGGGAAGGGGCGGTGTGGAAGGCATCTGTGGCGGCCAATCTGATGGCAGAATACTGCCATGTTTCGTTCCCTGACACCCGTGGTGCGGGCCCTGTTGCTCGCGAATGTGGCGGCCTATGTGCTGCAGCTCCTGCTTGGCGAGCGGCTGTTCATGCCTTACGAACTGTGGCCGCCGCAGAGCTGGCTGTACGGCGGCTATCCGTTCCGTCCCTGGCAGGTGCTGACCTACGGCTTCCTGCACAGCCCGGACAATGTCATGCACCTGTTCGCCAATATGCTGGCGCTGTATATGTTCGGGCCGGATTGCGAGCGGCTACTGAACAGCCAGCGCTTTCTGACCTACTACCTGCTGTGCGTGATCGGCGCCGGTCTTACGCAGCTTGCCGTGGTCACCTACCTGGTGCCCAGTCCTTATCCCACGGTGGGGGCTTCCGGCGGCATCTTCGGCCTGCTGCTGCTGTTCGGTGCGTCCTACCCGCAGCGGCGCGTCATGCTGCTGTTCCCGCCGATTCCCATGCCGGCCTGGGTGTTCGTCACCCTGTACGGTGTGCTGGAGCTGGTGCTGGGCGTGACCGGCACGCAGCAGGGCGTGGCGCATTTCGCGCACCTGGGGGGCATGGCGGTGGGTCTGGTGCTGTTTTTCCTGTGGCGGCTGCCGCGCGCGCGCCGCTAGCGGACAGAGAGCGGCGCCATCAGGCGCCCGCTGTCACTCCCAGGCCGCGGCGAAGGCCGGTTGCGATCCGGCCGGCAGCGCGCTCTGCGCCACGTTCAGCACCATGGCCAGCAGGGCGTAGTAGCCGCACAGGCCGACCAGATCCACGACGCCGCGTTCGCCCAGCAGCGCCAGGGCGCGCGCGTAGGTGCCGTCGCTGACGCTGTGATGGCCGTGCAGCTCGACGCAGAAATCGATGATCAGCGCCTCATCGTCTTGCAGCCGCTCGGGGCGGTGGCCGGCGGCCAGCGCGGCGATGGTTTCGCTGGCGACCCCGGCACGCAGCGCCAGGGGGGCATGCACATGCCACTCATAGGTCTGCTGCCACAGGCGCGCGGTCTGGATGATGGCCAGTTCGCGCAGGCGCTCCGGCACCGAGCACTGGTAGCGCAGGAATTCGCCCAGGTGCTGGGTGCGATCGCACAGTTCCGGACTGCGCAGCAGTGGCACGAAAGGGCCGCGCAGGGCGCCGCGCGGTCCGGCCGCCAGCGTTGCCGCAACGCGACGCTGGGCGTCGTCCAGGGATTCGGCGGGCAGGGCCCCCAGTCGTTCCATGTGGTTGATCCTCAAGGCTTGCAACGGGCGGCGCGGGCCGCCGCGGGCATTGTGCCAGATCGCCGCGGAGCGCCTGCCGGTTAAATTCTTACCATGGGGAATTAACAGCACCGATGCGCTAGAATGGCGGGATGCCGGTTCACCTGCTGCTCACCCAGACCGATACGCCCGCCATCACGCCCGCGGGTGTGTCGCCGGCGCCTGGTGATGGGCTCGGCCTGCGGCATTTCGACGGGCTCGAGCCTGCTGGCAGCGCACTGCATGCGCAGTATCTGCGCCAGGCGCCGCCCCGTGCCGCCGTCGTCGCGGGCGCGGCGCAGTATGGCTGCGTGGAGGTCAGCGACAGCGGCGCGACCCAGGCGCCGGCGCCGGTGCTGATGATCGTTGCCTTCGATGTGCCGCCGGAACTGCAGCCCGAAGTGGAACGCTGGTACAACGAGGAGCACATTCCCCTGTTGCGTCGCGCGCCGGGCTGGGAACGCGCCCGGCGCTACCAGGTGCTGTGGCAGGCCGGCGGTCCGCGCTGGACCTCAATTGCATTGCACGAGCTGCGCGATGCAGCGGTGCTGGATTCGCAGGAGCGTGCCTACGCGCGTTCCACACCGTGGCGCGCACGCCTGTCTTCGCAGGCGTGGTTCGTCGCCGCAGGACGTTTTTTGTACCGACAACGACAGGGGAAGGGGCATGGGGCGCTTGAGTGACAGACTGGCAGGCAAGATCGCGCTGGTGACCGGTGCGGGTGGCGGCATCGGCCGCGGCATCGCGCTGATGTTCCTGCGCCATGGCGCAACCGTGATCGGCTGCGACATCAATCCCAAGGCGCTGGCCGAGAGCCGCGCGCTGGCCGAGGCCGAGGGGCTGCAGCTCGACGGTGTGGCGCCGGTGGATCTGACCAAGCCCGAGCCGGTGCAGCAGTGCGTGGATTATGTCCGGCAGCAGCACGCGCGACTCGATGTGCTGGTCAACGCCGCGGCCATCGCGCCGCACATGGCCAGGACCGCCGACATGGATTACGAACGCCAGTGGGCGCCGACCATGGTGGGCGAGGTGGACATCGTGTTCCTGCTGACCAAGGCGGCCTGGCCGCTGCTGGCCATCGGGGGGCACAGTTCCATCATCAACTTCGCTTCCGTGAACGCCGTGCGCGGCAGCCTGAACATGGGCATGGTGGCGCACTGCGCCGGCAAGGCGGCGGTGGCCGCCATGACGCGCCAGATGGCCATCGAGGGTGGCGCCGGCATCCGCGCCAATTCCATCGCCCCGGGCATGGTGGTGACGCCGGCCACGCAATCGGCCGGCGCTTCGGTCGACGGCCCCATCCGCGACGCCATCCTGGCGCGCATTCCGGTCAAGCGCCTGGGACAGCCCGAGGACATCGCCTGGTGCGCGGTGTTCCTCGCCTCCGACGAATCCGCCTGGCTCACCGGCGCGATGATTCCGGTGGACGGCGGCGTCACCATTTGTTGAATCGTTTCGACGAACAGGAATCGCAACATCATGTATCCGAATCAAGTGCAGTTGTTCATCGATGGCCAGTGGAGTGCGGCAGCGGATGGCGAATGGCTGCCGGTGCGCAATCCCGCCAGCGAGGAGGTCATCGGCCAGGTGGCGCATGCGCGCACGGCCGATCTGGATCGGGCGCTGGCAGCCGCGCAGCGCGGCTTCGCCGCCTGGCGCAAGGTGGCGCCGCTGGAGCGCGCCAGGATCCTGCGCAAGGCATCGGCGCTGCTGCGTGAACGCGCCGGCGCGATTGCCAAACTGATGACGCTGGAGCAGGGCAAGGTGCTGGCTGAGGCGCAGGGCGAGGTGGAACGTACCGCCGATGGCAACGACTGGCTGGCCGGTGAAGCCGAGCGCATCTACGGTCGCACCATTGCGCCGCGCGCACCCAATGTAACGCAGTGGGTGATTCAGGACCCGGTCGGCATCGTGGTGGCCTTCACGCCCTGGAACTTCCCGCTGTTCCAGATGGTGCGCAAGACCGCCGGCGCACTGGCGGCCGGCTGCGCCATCGTGATCAAGGGGCCTGAAGAGACGCCGGCCAGCTGCGCCGAGCTGATCCGCGCCTATGCCGATGCCGGCGTGCCGCCAGGCGTCGTGAATCTGGTGTACGGCACGCCGGCCGAGATCTCCGGCTATCTCGTGCCACATCCGCTGGTGCGCAAGGTGTCGTTCACCGGCTCCACCGCGGTCGGCAAGCAGCTGGCCAGCCTGGCCGGCCAGAACATGAAGGTCTCCACCATGGAGCTCGGTGGTCATGCGCCGGTGCTGGTGTTCGCCGATGCCGATGTGGAAGCGGCCGCCAAGGCGCTGGTGGGCAACAAGTTCCGCAACGCCGGCCAGAGCTGCATCAATCCCTCGCGCTTCCTGATCGAGCACAGCGTGTATGAGCGCTTTGCCAAGGCCTTCGTCGAACACGCCGCGACCCTGAAGGTGGGCGATGGTCTGGAGCCCGGCTCGCAGATGGGCCCGATGGCCAATGGCCGGCGTGTCGAGGCCATGCGCTCGCTGGTCAGCGATGCGGTCAACAGCGGCGCCAAGCTGCTGCTGGGTGGTTCGCGGCTGGGCGAGAAGGGTTATTTCTTTGCGCCCACCGTGCTCGGCGATGTGCCGCTGACGGCGCGTGTCATGAACGAAGAGCCGTTCGGTCCGATCGCCGCGCTGCGTTCGTTCAAGACGCTGGATGAGGCACTGACCGAGGCCAACCGGCTGCCGTACGGTCTGGCCGCCTACGCCTTCACGCGCAGCATTGCCACGGCGCGCGCCGTGGTGGCGGGTGTGGAGAGCGGCATGGTGTCGGTGAACCACTTCGGTCTGGGCAATCCGGAAGCGCCATTCGGCGGTGTGCGGGATTCGGGGTATGGTTTCGAGGGGGGCAGCGAGGCCATCGAGGCCTATCTGCAGACGCGCTTCATCACCATGGCGGATCTCTGATGAGCATCGAATTCTGGCATCACCACATCGGCGTCAGCGTGCCCGATCTGGAAGCTTCGATCGAATGGTACGGTCGCATGCTGGGCTTCCGGCTCGAGCGGCGCCTCGAATTGCCGCAGGTACCGGCGAAGATCGCCGTGCTGCGCAACGGCCCCATGCACATCGAACTCTTCGAGGTGCAGGGCGCAGCGGCGTTGCCCGAGCAGCGCCGGGTGCCGGATGAGGATCTGAAGACCCATGGCAACAAGCATGGCTGTTTCGCCGTGGCGGATGCCATCGCCGTGGCCGATGAGCTGCGCGCGCGCGGCGCCGACGTCGTCTGGGCCAAGAAGTTTCCCAACGGCGGCGCCAACTGCTTCATCCGCGACAACGCCGGCAATCTGATCGAGTTCATGCAGGCGCCGCGTTTCCCGGAAGCGACCGGCACGCTTTAAACCGGCACATTGTGAGGGTGGGGCACGATGAGTGATTACGCGAAGCAGCTTGGTGCCAAGCTGCTGTTGAAGGGCAGTGCGGGCTACGAGGCGGCGCGTTGCGCGGCCGTGTGGCGCGCCAACAAGCCGGGGCGTTATCCGGCCGCCATCGTGCTGGCGGAGAACGCCGAGGATGTGGTGGCCGGCGTGCGCTGGGCGCGGCAGCAGGGGCTGCGGGTGTCGGCCAAGTCCGGTGGCCATCTGTGGACTTCGCCCTGGCTGCGCGACAACGCCGTGCTCATCGACTGCTCGCGATTGCAGCAGATCGAGGTCAATCGCGAGGCGCGCACCGCCTGGGCCGGTCCCGGCACGATTGGTCAGGACCTGTGCAAGCAGCTGCGTCCCCATGGACTGATGGCCACCACCGGGCATCATTCCACCGTGGCCATCGGTGGCTTTTTGATGTGCGGTGGCTTTGGCTGGAACTCGCGCGCCTGGGGCAATGGTTGCGCCAATGTGCTGGCCGTCGACGTGGTCACCGCCGAGGGCGAGTTGATCCGTGCCGATGCCACGCAGAACCAGGACTACTACTGGGCAGTGCGCGGCTCGGGCCCGGGTTTCTTCGGCGTGGTGACGCGCTTCCTGCTGCGCGTGCATCCGCTGCCACCCGTGTTCCGTCATACCGCGCACAGCTATCCGCTCGAAGCGCTGGAAGACCTGCTGGGCTGGGCCATGGAGGCGGGCAAGAGCGTCGCGCCCAAGGTGGAGTTCATCCTCTCTGCGGCTTCCCAGGACGGTCTGGGGCGCTGGGCGCCCACGCGCATCACCGCCAGCGCGCTGGCCATCTGCGACAGCGACGAGGAAGCCTTCCAGGGGCTGGCCTTCATGGATACCTGCCCGGCCATCGGCAAGGCCAACCGGCGCCGCAATGCGCTGCTGACCACGCTGGAGGAGCGCTACGAGAGCGGCACCATGGCCGATCCCATCGGCTATCGCTATGCCTGCGACAACCTGTGGACCAATGCGCCGGCCGCGCAGATCCTGCCACTGACGCGCGAACTGTTCGGCACGATGCCGACGCCGCGCACCCATGTGTTCTGGCAGCAGTGGAATCCGGTGCTGCCGCTGGTGGACATGGCCCACTCGGTGCAGGCCGATCTGTACATCGGCGCCTACACCATCTGGGAGGATCCCGCCGAGGATGAGGCCATGATGCGCTGGCCGGTGGAGCAGATGCGGCGCTTCGAGCACCTGGGCTGCGGCGGGCAGCTGAACGACGAGAACATCAACGCCCGGCCGCAGCGCTACATGAGCGAAGAGGCCAGCGCCAGGCTGGAGCGGCTACGCGCGCAGCACGATCCGCACGGCGTGTTCGTGTCGTTCATGCAGCCGGGGATGAGTTAGACAGGAATCCCGCTTCCTTCGGCGTGCGCTGGAAAATGCGCACGCCGGGATCGCCGTGAATCCGTCCCCGGAAGCTTCGTGGCGGCCTCCTGGCCGCCACGGTTCCGGCAAGCCTCAAACCGGGCGCGCCGCCGCGGGAGCGAGTGCCCCGCGAGGTAACGGAACGAATCGCCTTACAGCGGCGCCGCCACCACCTCGACCATCTTCTTGGTCAGCTCCACCGCCAGCGGATTATTGGCCGTGCCGTTCTGTTCCCAGGCGCCGATCTGCAGCGAACTCTCCACGATGAAGCGGCAGCGTTCGTAGCGGCGCTGCATGAACTGCTCCATCAGCGTGGCGATGGGGGCGTCCTGGCCCATGATCTCACCGACCACCACGGCGTCCTCGACGGCCTGCGCGGCGCCCTGGCCCATGTGGGGCGTCGTGGCATGCGCGGCATCGCCGATCAGCAGGATGCGGCCCACGTACCAGGGAGCGGGCATCAGCAGGGATTCCAGCGGCCGGTAGACCACCAGCGCCGGATCGACGATCTGCTCGCGCAGCTGCGCCAGGATGCCGGTGCAGCCTGCCAGCCGCTCGCGCAGGATGGCGGCGAGCTGCTCGGGCGGATGGCGCGGATTGCCGGGCTCGGACTGCACCAGCCAGACGTAGCCGGTATCCGCGCTCAGCGGGATGAAACCGCACTTGCCGAAGGGGATGGCCGCGCCCATCGCCACGAACGAGCTGGTCAGCTCCGGCGGGCGGCGCACGTTGTAACGCCAGGTGCCCTGGCCGGTGAAATGCGGCTGGTACTGCGCGCCGAACAGGTCGCGCCGCAGCTGCGAGTAGACGCCGTCGGCGCCCACCACCAGATCGAAAGCGCGTTCGCTGCCGTCGCTGAGCTTCACGTGCACGGCGTCATCCGACTGCGTGAAGCTCTGGTAGGTCAGGCCGGCATGCAGCCGGGCGCCGGCTTCCCGGGCGGTGCGCGTCAGCAGCTCGTGCAGCGCCGGCCGCGTCATGCCCAGATGCGTCGGATAGTCGGGACCCGCCAGCTTGTTGCCGGGAATGCGCGCCAGCACCTTGCCGTCGGTGTCCTGGAAGGTCAGGCCGTTGTACGGGAAGCCGCAGGCCACCGCCTCATCGGCGATGCCCAGCGACTGCAGTGCGCGGATGCAGTTGGCCTGCACCACCACGCCCACGTGGTAGACGGTCCAGTCGCGGCGGATTTCGGCCACGTCCACGTCGATGCCCTGGCGACGCAGGGCAATGGCGGCCGACAGGCCGCCGATGCCGCCACCGACGATGAGCGCGTTGCGTATCCTGTTCATTCGAGGCGATGCGTTTCGCTGCCGCTGGCGCCGCCTTCGGTCTCGTACAGATAACCGCCGCGGGATTCCAGCTGCTCCAGCGAGGCAAAGGTGTTGACGGCGTGATACAGCGTGGGCAGATCTTCCCAGGAGGACTTGATGAACTCGGCATGGCCGCTGCCTTCCAGCCAGCGCACCATGCGGCCGGTGCTCGGCACCGGCGTCAGCGTGGCGTATTCGGCGTCCGCGTAGCCCCAGCGGCCGGTGGCCGGGATGTACTTGTACGAGAGCATGCCGCGGAACAGCGGATTGGGCTTCGGCGGCGCCACTTCCTTGAGGTTGGCCGCCCACAGCTTCAGGAACGGGTAGGCGCGCCAGCTCATCTCGTTGGCGATCCTGCCTTCGTGCTCGCGGTAGGGCGGGATCTCGCAGTACAGCTTGTTGTGCCCGAGCTCCTCGCGGCCACTGAGGATGGGATCGGCGAGATCCTCCCAGCGCACCAGCACCAGCGAACCGTGCACTGGACCGTCCTTGCCCTTGTAGATGGCGTTGAACTTCACGTCGCACATGTTGTAGCCGCGACCGGCCAGCCAGGCCAGCTGAGTCAGGTAGGTGACTTCCACCGTGACCACCGGCTCGCCCCAGACCTCGAAGCAGTCCGGCAGGAAGGCCTGCAACTGCTCGCGGCGGGTCAGGAAGCGCGCGCCAAATGACAGGCGCTTCGGGATGGTGTCGAACGGAAAGTCCATGCCCTCGGGCCACTGACGCGGACCGGGCGTGGGGCCGAAGAAAACGGGCATGCGATAGTACTTGCCCGGCTTGGGATCGAAGCTCACGGTGATTCTCCCATTGACTACTTGCGCAGTTCCAGCTGCTGCGGCAGCAGGGCGCGCAGTTCGGGACTGAACTCCGCGCCGACCAGAATGAAAGCCATGCGGCATACCTGCTGGGTACGGTTCTCCCAGGCATGATCGGTGCCGCGCTGGATGACCACGTCGCCGGCGCGCAGCAGCACCTCGCTGTCGTCCATGATCAGGTAGATCTCGCCCTCGAGCACGATGCCGTAGTCGATGGAGCGGGTCCGGTGCATCATGCGGTGCCGGCCGTCGGCCCGCGGCGGCAGCTTCAGTATGTGGCCCGGATAGAAATCGTTGAAGCGGATGCGCGTACCCGGATGCGGGGGAGGCACGGCCAGCGGGCCGTCGGTGGGTTCCGGTTCGTCCGCCGTAATCGACGGCACTGCGCCGCTGGTGTGCCAGATCTCGACGAAATCCACGCCGGTGTTCTTGGTGCGCACGTTGGGCGGCATGCCGTCCGAAAGCACCACGGACTTGCCCTGGGCATCATGGCCGGTGACGACCCGGCGGGCTGGTTTGGTCATGCTTGGCGTCCTCGAAAAGCCTCGGATCAGGCCGCAAGCGGAGCGCCAGCTATGCTTGGCTCCCCCCAGGGCGGAGGCACTCTACCAGTAATTACCTATGCCGGGAATTATTTCTGATCATTAGCCGGTCGCGATGCCGTGCAACACCAGCTCGCAGATGAAGTCGCGGTAGCGGTCGGCAAGGGCGCGGTCCGGCGCATTCCTGCGCTCGAAGGCATGTTGCAACACCGGCATTCCGGACACGAAGAATTCGCACATGCCGATGATGGCCAGAAACAACAGCCGCGCGTCCACCGGCTTCATGGAGCCATCCGCGGCGCCGCGGTTGATGATGGCGCTGTACTGGTCCAGGCCGCGCTGCGAGAGCTGCTGCAGCAGCTTCCTGGAGGCCGATGTGTCCAGGCCCACCATCTCGTCGACGATCAGGCGGTGGAAGAACGGATAGGTGGCATTGAGCTTCAGCTGCGCCGCCATGCGCGCGCGCAGCTGCCCGATCGGACTGTTGTCGCTGCGGTCGGTGGCTTCCTCGACCAGGTCGACGAACTCGCTGGTGACGCGTTCGATGGCCGCCTGCAGCAGCGTGGAGCGGTCGCGGAAGTAGTAGCGGATCAGCGAGGGGTCCACGCGCAGGGCCCGCGCCACGGCGGCGCGCGTCACCTTGTCGGGTGGCAGTTCGCGCAGCAGCTCGCAGGTCTTCGCGATCAGGGCGTCCCGGCCGACGGCATCCTGCGGTCCGGCCGGGCGGCCAATGCCGCGCCGCTTGCGGGCGGCGCTGCGCTGATTGCGGGGTTTGGTGTTCGAGGCAGCGGGCATGCGCGCTCTCCGGCGGCGACGTAATAGTTCGCCTAATCTATCGCATTGCGGGCAGGCAATCGAAGCCCGCTGCGAGCCAGCGCCGGCACAGTTATTTCCCTGTGCGGGTAATTTTTGCGGTAGCCTTGCCGGCCAACTCGATCCTGGGGCAGTGCCGGGGTTGGGGATGCGGGCAGATTTTTCCACGGCTGGGCGATGGCGGCCATCGGCGGCGCCGGGTATTGCGCTGGCCGGCGTGGGACTGGGCTGACGGCATTGTTCGCACGACGCATGGGCGGGTACGCCTGGCCGCTGGCTGTGGACGCACTGGTGCCGGGGTAGTCATCATTCTGTTGCTGAGCTTCGCGCGCTATCCGGCGCGCGGGGTTCGCAGCTGAGGAGAGAGCGGGAGCGCATGGATCAGGAAGTCTTCATTTGCGCGGCGGCGCGTACGCCGATTGGCCGATATGGCGGGGCGCTGGCGACAGTGCGGCCCGACGACATGGCCGCCCATGTCATCAGCGCGGTGATCCAGCGCAGCGGCGCGCAGCTGGATCCGGCGGCCATCGACGAAGTGATCTTCGGCTGTGCCAATCAGGCCGGCGAGGACAATCGCAATGTGGCGCGCATGGGTCTGCTGATTGCCGGGCTGCCGGAGACGGTGCCGGGCGTCACGATGAATCGTCTGTGTGCCTCGGGCCTGGATGCCGTGGCGGCCGGCGCACGCCAGATCCGTTGCGGCGAGGCGCAGCTGCTCATCGTCGGCGGCACCGAGAGCATGACGCGTGCGCCCTATGTGATGGGCAAATCCGGCGCGGCCTTCGGGCGTGACGCCCGGCTCGAGGACACCACGCTGGGCTGGCGCTTCATCAATCCGCGTCTGCGCGAGCGCTGCGGCGTGGACACCATGGCCGAGACGGCCGAGAACGTGGCGCAGCAGTTCGCCGTGACGCGGGCTGCGCAGGACGCCTACGCCCTGCAGAGCCAGCAGCGCTTCGCGGCGGCGCGCGCCGCGGGCTTCTTCGACACGGAGATCGCGCCCATCGACGTGCCGGGCGAGCGCGGCAGGGGCACGCGGAGCGTGGCGCAGGATGAGCATCCGCGCCCGGATACCACGCTGGTGGCGCTGGCCGGCCTGAAGCCGGTGGTGCGCAGCGGCGGCAGTGTGACGGCGGGCAATTCCTCCGGCATCAACGACGGCGCCGCCGCGCTGGTGCTGGCTTCGGCCGCCGCGGTGAAGCGCTTTGGTCTGACTCCGCGCGCCCGCATCCTCGGCAGCCAGTCTGCGGGCGTGCCGCCGCGGATCATGGGCATCGGGCCGGTGACGGCCTGCCAGAAACTGCTGGCGCGGCTCAATCTCGGCATTGCGGATCTGTCGGCCATCGAGGTGAATGAAGCCTTCGCCGCGCAGGTGCTCGCAGTGCTGCAGGGGCTGGGCGTGGCTGCGGATGACCCGCGCGTGAATCCCAATGGCGGTGCCATCGCCATTGGGCATCCGCTGGGCGCCAGCGGTGCGCGTCTGGTGCTGACCAGCGTCAACCAGCTGCAGCGCGGTGGAGCCCGTTACGCCATGGCGAGCATGTGCGTCGGCGTGGGGCAGGGTGTGGCCATGATGATCGAGCGAGTCTGAGCAATGAGAGCTGAATTCCTGTCGCTGCGCGCTGCAATCGCGGCGCATGTGCATGATGGCGATCGCGTGGCGCTGGAAGGCTTCACGCATCTGATTCCTTACGCGGCCGGCCACGAGATCATCCGCCAGCAGCGGCGTGATCTGACGCTGTATCGCATGACCCCGGATCTGATCTACGACCAGATGATCGGCATGGGTTGCGCACGCAAGCTGGTGTTCTCCTGGGGCGGCAATCCCGGCGTCGGCAGCCTGCACCGGCTGCGCGATGCGGTCGAGAACGGCTGGCCGCATGCGCTGGAGCTCGAAGAACATTCGCATGCGGCGATGGCCAATGCCTATGATGCCGGCGCTGCGAATCTGCCCTGCGCGGTGTTTCGGGGCTACGTGGGCGCTGGATTGCGTCAGGTGAATCCCAACATCCGCGACATCACCTGTCCGTTCACCGGCGAGACCCTCACGGCCGTGCCGGCCATTCGCCCCGACGTGGCGGTGATTCATGCGCAGCGCGCCGACCAGGCGGGCAATGTGCTGCTCGAAGGCATCATCGGCGTGCAGAAGCAGGCGGTGCTGGCCGCCAGGCGCGCCATTGTCACGGTGGAAGAGGTGGTGGAGGACTTCGGTGCGCGCTCGCCCAATGCCGTCATCCTGCCATCGTGGGCCGTGTCGGCCATCGCCGTGGTGCCGGGTGGTGCAAAGCCCTCCTATGCGCATGGTTACTACCCGCGCGACAACAGCTTCTATATTGCCTGGGATCCCATCGCGCGTGAGCGCGACAGCTTCCTGGCCTGGATGCAAACGCATGTCATCGACGCCGGAGTGCAGGCATGAGCGATTCGAAGTGGACCGCCTCCGAGGTGATGACCATTGCCGCCGCGCGCGCGCTGTCCAATGACGATGTGTGCTTCGTCGGCATCGGTGCGCCGTCGGCGGCCTGCAATCTGGCGCGGCTGACGCATGCGCCCGGCATCACGCTGATCTACGAGTCGGGCACGCTGGCCACGCGGCCGGAGGTGCTGCCGCTGTCCATCGGCGATGGCGAGCTGTGCGACACCGCGCTGACCACGGTCGGAGTGCCCGAGATGTTCCGCTACTGGCTGCAGGGCGGCCGCATCACCGTGGGCTTCCTGGGTGGTGCACAGATCGACCGCTTCGCCAATCTGAACACCACCGTGGTCGGCGACTACGCCAAGCCCAGGGTGCGGCTGCCGGGTGGTGGCGGGGCGCCGGAAATCGCCTCGCAGTGCCAGGAGGTGTTCATCACCATGGCGCAGAATCCGCGTGCCTTCGTGGCGAAGCTGGATTTCATCACCTCCTTCGGTCATGGCGAGGGCGGCGATCATCGCCGTCGCATGGGGCTGTCCACCCAAGGCCCGACACGGCTGATCACGGATCTGTGCGTCATGGAACCGGACCCGCAGACGCGCGAGATGAGCGTGGTGTCGCTGCATCCCGGGGTGACGCGCGAGCAGCTGCAGAAGCAGACCGGTTGGGAACTGCGCTACGCGGCCGAGGTCGGAGAAACACCAGCGCCCACGGCCGAGGAACTCGAAGTGCTGCGTGCCCTGCAGGAGCGCACCCGGCGTGCCCACGCGGGACAGTGATCGGTCTGCGCAGTGCCCGTTGCAAGCGCTGGCCCAATCCTGATTTGGGCTAGCCTCAATTTCTTTGCGCGAAATTTCCTTTACGGTGCGCGGTAGCGCTCCGCCGTTGTGCGTGCGCGTACATCGCATTGAACTGTCCTCGCGCGCGCCGAAGCGCGCTTGCACCGTATGAATTCGTATCGCTAACAGGATCATTGCTGTTCCTGGCTGTTGCAGAAAAAGAACAATAAGGTCCTGAAAAAATTACCGCTTCGTAACACATTAATTTTTCTGCCTCTTTGTCAGAGGCACACGCGCAATACCGCGTTTTCACCCGTCTCGGCATGACAACAACGGTCGCTTTGGCCGACTCCTTGCAATGACTCCCGCACGCGTCGTGCGAAACACTTTCCGGTGTACCTCGTTCGACGCAACCAATCAGGGTCGTCCGCGGCCCTTGTGTCAACCGCAGTGGGAGATCACTTCATGTCGATCAGTTCGAGCAAAGTTCAACCTGCAGTAGCCGCCGCCGTGGCCGCGATCCTGGCTGCCTCGGCGCCTGCCTTCAGCGCCGACAGCGCCCCCGAAGATCAGCTGGACGAAGTGGTGATCACGGGTTCGCGCCAGGCTGGTTTGACCGTTGCCGAAAGCCCCGCGCCGATTCAGCTGGTCAGCGCCGATGCGCTCGAGGCTTCCGGCAAGCCCGACCTGATGTCGGCGCTCGCGACCGTCATTCCCTCCTTCAGCGCACAGGCCTTCGGCGGCGACATGGCCAACCAGACGCTGCAGGCCAAGCTGCGTGGTCTGAGCCCCAACCATGTGCTGGTGCTGGTGGACGGCAAGCGTCGTCATACCACCGCCAATCTCGCCGTGTTGAGCGGACCCTATCAAGGTGGCGCGGGCGTTGACCTGAATTTCATCCCCGCCTCTTCGATCGATCACGTCGAAGTGCTGACCGATGGCGCAGCCGCGCAGTATGGTTCGGACGCGATCGCGGGCGTGATCAACATCATCACGAAGAAGAACTCGTCCGGCGGCAACGTCGGCGCGAATTACGGCGCTTACATGGATGGCGGTGGACAGACTGCCGGGGTGGACGGCAATGCCGGATTCGGGCTCGGCGCTGACGGCTACCTGAATGTCAGCGGAGACGTGCGCAATCACGGCCACTCCTATCGAGGCGACATTGATCCGCGTATCTACGGCACTTCCGGAATCAATGACAATATCGTCTACGCCGATGACTATCCCTATGTGAATCTCATCCAGGGAGACGCCGAATATCACCAGAAGATCGCTACCTTCAGTGCGGGCCTGCCGCTGGGTGCGGCCTGGAACTTCTATTCGCTCGGATCGTATGGCGCAAAACAAGCGGCGTCGTTCGAGAATTACCGTACGCCGAACAAAGCCTACTACACGGATTCGACTACCGGTGAGACCACCTATCAATATCCGTACGGCTTCAACCCGCGGGAAGCGACCAGGGAAATCGACTATCAGCTGACGGCTGGCGTGAAAGGGGAAATTGCTGCCTGGAACGTGGATCTGAGTTCCAGCTACGGCGAAGACCGAGTCGCCATGTATACCCTGGATTCAACCAACCTGAATCTGTACAACGAAACCGGTTCGTCGCCGGTCGATTTCTATGACGGCACACTGACGACGGGTCAGATGGCTACGACATTGGATTTCAACAAGGACTTCGATGTCGGTCTGGCAGGCCCTTTGAACGTGGCCTTCGGTGGCGAGACCCGCCATGATACCTACTCGATCACGGCTGGCGATGCCGCATCGTACTATTGCGGTACCGTCTCCACGCTGGCGTGCGGGGCGTCATCGTTCCCGGGATTCTCTGCGCTGAACGCCGGCTCCTACGGGCGCACCAATTATGCTGGCTACGTTGATCTGGCCGTCAACCCGATCAGCGGACTGCGTATCGACGCGGCTGCGCGCTACGAACATTTCACCGACTTCGGCAATACCACCGTCGGCAAGCTGACCGGTCGCTACGATTTCTCGGAGGTATTCGCACTGCGTGGAACGGTGAGCACCGGGTTCAGGGCACCTACGCTGGCTGAGGAGTACTATTCTGCCAGTAACGTCGGACCCACTTCGTTCTCGCTGCAGTTGGGTCCGAACTCTGCGGCGGCGCAGGCGCTGGGGTTGGGTACGCTGAAGCCCGAGAAGTCGACCAACTTCAGCTTCGGTGTGGTGCTGCGGCCGACCGCGGCCACGACCCTGACCCTGGATGTCTACCGTATCGACATCAAGGACCGCATCGTCGGAACCGACCTGTGCGGAACCGAGAACATCGGCGGCGCCGCGTCTGTATGCTCGCAGGCGGTTGTCGATGCGCTGACAAGTGCCGGCGTGGGTTCGGATATCATCACCAAGAGCGTTTCGATTTTCACCAACGGCGCTGACACCAAGACCCAGGGCGCGGACCTGGTGTTCTCGCTGCCGGTGGATTACGCCATCGGCCATATCGACTGGTCTGTGGGCGCAACCTACAACTCGACTGAAGTCACGAAGATCCGTGCGTTGCCGGCGCTGCTCGATGGCGCGATCGACGGAGGTATTCTGCTGAACCAGACCGCCATCTCGGATCTGGAGACGGCTTCACCGAAGTACGTGGTCAATCTGGGCGCCAATTGGACACTGGGAGCCCTCTCGGTGAACCTCAAGGAGGCCATTTACGGCAAATCGTCTGAGTGGGGTCAGGGCGATGACGGCGAATGGTACCTGACGACCATTGGCGTTACCCCGATCACCAATCTGGACATTGGCTACAAGTTGTCGGAAGCACTGAAGATCAACGTTGGTGCGAGCAACCTGTTCAATACGTATCCTGACGAAATAAATGGCACGCAGCGTCAGACGTACCTCGACGCCGGCGACAATTCCTACGTGCAGAAGTATCCCTCGTTCTCGCCCTTCGGCATCAACGGCGGTTACTACTACGCCAAGGCGTCCTACAGCTTCTGATCCATAGAACGTTCGTAGCCACGCAATGAATGCGGCGGGTTCCTGCGGGAGCCCGCCGCTTTTCTTTTTCCCGCATCTGGCGTCGTCGGCGAAAAAAAACGGCCGGCTCGCGCGAGCCGGCCGTCCATCCAACCGATGTCGATGAATCTTCGGTGCTACTTGGTCTTCCGGGCCAGCGTCACTTCCACCTCCACCAGCAAGCCGGGGCTGGCGAGTCCAGCCACCTGCACGGTGGAGCGTGACGGCAGGTTGGGCTGCTCCTTGGTGCCGAAGTACTGCGTGTAGCCCTCCATGAATCCGGCGAAGTCCATGCGGCCGTCCTTGCTGTCCGGCGGTGCCACCAGGTAGACGGTCATGGAAACGACATCGCCGAAGCTCAGACCCAGATCGTCCAGAGAGGTCTTGATGTTGGCGAAGGCCGAGAGTGCCTGCGTTTTGGTGTCACCCCAGTAGGCCGGCGAGCCCTTTTCGGCGTTCGGATCGGCGGGCGAGGGAGTGGTACCGCTGTGGAAGATGATGGTGTTGCCGGCCGGCACGTCGACCGCGCGGGCGATGGGGAAGGTGCTGCCACCCAGCAGTGCGTGACGGGTCACGGGTGCCGTCTTGTCGCCGCAGGCGGCGAGCAGCAGGACAGTGGATACGGCGGCGGCGATTTGAACGGTTTTCATGGTCTCTCCGGTTTCTCAACGCAGGGTATTGATGTAGGCGACGACGTCATCGACGGCGGCATCGTCGCCGAGGCCGTTGGCGGCCATGATGCGCATCTGCTGGCCGTAGGTGTCGTCGTCCCTGGCGCCGCGGATGCCGGCGCGATAGTTCTGCAGCTGCTTGACCAGATACCAGTCGGTGCGCGCGGCCAGCGCCGGGGCGTGCAGCAGCTCGTTGCCTTCGCCCGCGGCGCCGTGGCAGGAGGCGCAGGTGGCATACAGCTCCTTGCCGTGCTCCACATTGCCTGTGACGGTAACCGGCGGCGCCTTGGGGGTCAGCGTGCGCACGAAGCTGAGCAGTTGTTTGACTTCGGCGTCGCTCAGGTGCTCGCCGACCGGGCGCATTTCGTTGCCCGGTGCGTCGTCCTCATGAGCACCACGCCAGCCGTTCTTGAACGCCGTGAGCTGGCTCTGGATGTACCAACCCTCAAGACCCGCGATGCGCGGCGCGTGGATGGCCACGTTGCCGTTCAGATTGTCGCCGTGGCAGGTGAAGCAGAAGTCGAAGTTGGCATCGGCCGCGAAGGCTGGCGCTGCGGCGGCAGCCAGCGTGGCTGCGATGATGGTTCGCATCTTCATGCTGCACCCGCCACGCTGAGCGCGCGCTCGCGCTGGTCGATGTCCGCAATGGCGTGGAAGGCCGAGGTCATCGCGCCCTCCTGCCAGCCGCCGAGATAGCTCATCTGGTCTCCGATGATGTAGAAGTTGCCCACCGGCGCCTGCAGGCGCTTGTAGTAGGTGGCGCGTGCCTCGTCGCTCCAGCCGGCAGCGCAGCCCAGCATGTGGTTCATGCGGATCCATGGGATGCTGACCGACTTCTCCACGTACTTGCGGTAGTCGGGATGGATCTTCTCGCCCTGCTGGATGGCCAGTTCCACGCGCTGCTCATGCGTCATGCGCGCGAACTTCTCGCCAACCTCGGCGCTGTAGGTGTAGGCGCCGAGCATCACGCCCTTGCGGCCGTGGATGCCATGAGCCGGATACCAGAGCTGGTTGATGTCCTGGAACGTCCAGGAGATGCCGCCGTAGATCTCGTCGCGCTCCCAGAAGCGCTCGCTCATCTGGAAGCCGATCTTGAACAGCTTGCCGCGCTCCACCGAGGTGAGGCCGCGGGCATAGTCCGCAGGAAAGTTGTGGTCGATGCCGGCCAGCAGGTGCATGGGGATGCAGCTGAGCACGTAGTCGGCATCCAGCGTGCTGTGCTTGCCATCGGGCGAGCGGTAGACAACGCGCACGCCGCCCTGGTCCTGCAACCGCACCGAGTGCACCTGGGCATGCAGTTTCACCAGCTTGCCTACCTTGGCCATGAAACCCGCGACCACGCGGTCCATGCCGCCCACCGGCTCCATCATCATGGCGGCCTGGTCATCAGTCTCGCCGAAACTCATCAGGTACATGAAGCGCGACTGGATCAGCTCGTGCATGTCCAGTGGCTTCTTCAGCTCCGGCGGCGAGATGGGATCATGCGTGGCCAGCCCGGCGCGCGAAGTGCCTTTGTATTTGAAGTTCTTGTCCAGATCGCCCAGCTGGCGCAGATACTCCAGCACTTTCTCGTAGTCGCCGCGCGTCAGCGGTGCATCCAGATCCTCGGCCTTGATGCTCTTGGCCGCCAATTCGGCGATGAAGCCGCGCGTGTCGTTGAAGTATTCGCGGGCGCGCACCGGGCGGCCGCCATACAGCGAGCTGTCCTGGATGTAGGCGTTGCGATTGTCGTTGATGAACGGCGCGAGCTTCACGCCCAGTTCCCGGCAGTAACCGAGCAGCGCTGCGTGGTGGCCCGGGATACGCGCCGGGCCGGCGTTGAAGTACAGATCCGGGTCGTCGTCGAAATCGCAGTAGCGTTTGTAACCCGCTTCATCGATCAGGGAGCCGTGACGCAGCGTCATGTTGCGGCCGCCGGCCCGATGCGAAGCTTCCAGCACCACCACCTGGTAGCCCTTCCTGGTGAGCTCGTAGGCGGCAGTGAGGCCGGAGATGCCGGCGCCCAGGATCACGACGCTGCGGCGCTTGCCGCCCGTGACCGGGGCGAGGTCGGGACGGGCTGCGCTGGCAACCATGGGCGCGAGGCCGAGGCCCAGGGCCATCTGGTACGCCGCCGCCGTGCCGCCCGCCGCACCTGCCAGATGCAGGAAGCGACGACGTGACAGGAAGTCGTTCGTGGGCATGAAATTTCCTTGGGGCGATAAAGAATCGACCCCACGGATATTCAAGGCGCGTGCCAAATCGGTGACATTGCAAGTCACTGCGCGACAAGGAGATTAACCGGGTGTGGGCCCTGTGCAACGAAGGTCCGGGAGCGGATTGCCCCGAAAGTGACCGCTATCGGCAATCCCTGCTTCGGAATTGGGCTGGGGCGACCGGCCCGGCCGCTCAGCGCTCGTTCACTTTGAAGCCTTGCTTGAGCACTCGAAGTTCTCGCTCGGCGCTGCCAGCGTCGGCCGTGCCTACCAGCCGGAGTGCCAGGTTGTAGATCACGTGCTCGCCGCTCACCAGCGTCAGCATCGGTTGTGGCGCCACCAGCAGGATGGAATCGCCATTCACCACGGCGTGGCCGTCGAACGGTGGCTCCAGCGTTTGCAGCTGGTGCCAGAAATTCTGGTCACCCGCAGTGGCTGAGGCCAGCGGTTGCGTGGTTCGCATCAAGGTCACGCCGCTGTAGCGGCCCGGCTTCTCCGCGTACTGTACGGCGACGGCGCTCTGGCGCACCTGTTGATCGCTGCCCACCTGCCATCCCATCGGCAGCGTCAGTATGCTTTCCGCGTTGACCGCCATTGCCTGCGGGACGATGTCCAGGCTGAAGCGCTCGGAACGTACACGCAGCAGCTTGCCGGTGTCGATCTGGATGCTCATGCCGAGCAAGGAGTCGGGCAGCAGTGTTCGCTGCGACAGATAATCGCGCCATTGATCCAGACTGCCGCTGTAGCCGACACTGATGAAGTCGGTGAGCATGCGCAGCAGCGCTTCCGAACCGGAGAGGTTTCCAGAACTCATCTGCTGCGCCATGCCGACGTAGCCACCAGGCACGGGCATGCTGACCACCAGCATGTGGCCGTCCTGGTAAGGCAGCGGCCATTGCTGCAGGCGCCAGGGCCGACCGAAGCGGTCGCGGAAGGTGATTTCATCGCCGGCAGCGCCGAACGACGTGATGCGGACCGAGTCGTTGCCCACCGGGCGGCGCAGGTTCAGCGCTTTGAGCATCAAATCCATCACGATCTTCGAATCGTTCTGCGCGGCACTGAGTTTCACGCCGTCCGGCAGACGCAACCGAAACAGGCCGACGCCATTCATCTGCCCGAACTGCAGATAGCCATTGCCTTCCAGGGGCTGTGAACCAGGGTTGATGGCCACCGCACCCCACTCGGAATTCTGCTGTTCGCTCACCAGGGTTGGAAAATCGCGCGATGCGGCATCCTGCAGGGCGAGTTTCGAATGCTCGCCGAGCGGAAACAGCTCGGCCCGATGATTGGACAGATACGTCGTCAGGGAGCGCTGCGCGACTTCGGCTGTCCTGCCTGCCAGCGCCTGTTCAAACTGCGGCCAGGGTTGTGGCAGCGGAATTTTTTCGTCGGTTTGTACGGTATCGGTCCGCGGCGTCACCGGGATGCCCACGGCGCCGCGCCCGCGGATATGGGCATTGGCAGTATCGGCCTGCAGCACCTGCGCGATGCCGAGGGCGTAGTTCAGATTCTCATTCTCCGATTTGCGCAAGATCACGCCGACGACACGGCCACTGCCGTCGAGCAGGGGGCCACCACTGTTGCCTGGCGAAGCGGCGGCGGAGAAGCGGATCCAGCGCCACGTGCCGTCGAGTTCTTCCGGTGTTTGCGAGGTGAAAGTGCCCTCGCGGATCACCACGCCTTCGCCCAGCGCATTGCCGACCGCATACACTGCAGCGTTCAGCTCGGGAGTGGGGCCGGTGCCGAGCGCCGGGCTGTCCACCACATCGCTCAGGGAAACAATGGCGAAGTCTTCCGCGGTCGAGTAGGCCAGCACTTTGTCGATGGCGTGGACCTTGCCACCACTGTCGCGCAGCTGTGGCGCGCCATACAGGCTGGAGATCGCGGCTGCGAGCACATGACTGGCGGTCACGTAGCGATTGTCTCCCAGCGCGAAGGCGGTACCGATCGACTGATATTCGTCGCTGCGCTCGGCATAGGGCAGTAGCTCGAGCGGCAGCGGCTTTTCATAGGTGAGCGGGTCGTTTTGCGGCTTATGCAGCACGACCTCGAAGGTTGCTGCTCGCACCTGATTCTGGACAGCCGGCGCGAGGCCGGCGCTCCATGCCGCCGATACCGGCAGCGCCATCAACACGAAACAGCTCCAAGGCAGGAGTCTTGTTGTCATTTTTGGACCCAACACCCGCGTTCGTGATGAGCTTGCCTGCGCGGCGCAATCCCCGCAAGCGCCTGGTGGGCCAATGAGCCTTCGGCGGCGCTAACTGATCCTCATGCCCGGCCTGGCGCCCGTGTCAGCGGTGAGCACGAACAGGGCGCCATCGTCTCCCGCACACAGCACCATGCCTTCGGAAGTGCCGAAGCGCATCTTGCGCGGCGCCAGGTTGGCAACCACCACCACCAGTTTGCCGACCAGCTGTTCGGGTTGATAGGCGGAGCGGATGCCACTGAACACCGTGCGTTGTTCGCTGCCCAGATCCAGCGTCAGCTTCAGCAGCTTGTCGGAGCCTTCGACTGTCGTTGCCTGCAGCACCAGCGCCGTACGCAGCTGGATCCTGGCGAAGTCGTCGATGCTGATGTGGGTGGCCGTGTCGCTCGCCGCAGTGGGCGTTGCCGCGTCTTTGCCACTGGCGGTGGCCGCTGCCGCGGCAGGCGCCGCCGGTGTCTCCACCAGTTGCTCGAGGACCTTTGGATCCAGACGCGTGGCCAGCGGCTCGTAGGCGGCCAGCGGCGCATCCAGCAGCGGTGTGCGGATCGCGTCCCAGTGCTCGAAGCCCTGACCCAGGAACCGGCCGGCGGCCACGGCCATGCGCGGCAGCACCGGCGCCAGGTAGCTCATCAGCACACGGAACAGGTTGATGCCCTGCGTGGCGACGGCCATGACCTCGGCGGCGCGCGCCGGGTCTTTGGCCAGCGCCCAGGGCTTGTGCTGGTCCACGTACTGATTGGCGCGATCGGCCAGCGCCATGATGTCGCGGATGGCTGTGGCGTAGTCGCGCTGTTCGTACTGCTGCGCGATGGCCTCGGAAGCGGCGACGAACTCTTCGTACAGTGCCGGGTCCGGCAGCTGGGCAGCCAGACGGCCGCCGCCGCGCGCGACGAAACCGGCGCAGCGGCTGGCGATGTTGACCAGCTTGCCGACCACGTCGGAGTTGGTACGCGCCAGGAAGTCGCCCAGATTCAGGTCGATGTCCTCGACGCTGGAGGACAGTTTGGCGGCGAAGTAGTAGCGCAGCGATTCGGCCGGCAGGCGCTCCAGATAGCGTCGTGCGGTGATGAAGGTGCCGCGCGACTTGGACATCTTCTGGCCGTTGATGGTCAGAAAGCCGTGCACGAAGACATTGCTGGGACGGCGCAGACCCGACCCGTACAGCACGGCGGGCCAGAACAGCGTGTGGAAGTAGCTGATGTCCTTGCCGATGAAGTGATACAGCTCGGTCGCCGTTTCAGAGCGCCAGTAATCGTCGAAGGACAATTCGGGCTTCAGTGCGCGCAGTGCCTCGAAGGCGCCGATGTAGCCGATGGGCGCGTCGAACCACACGTAGAAATACTTGCCCGGCGCATCCGGCACTTCCACACCGAAATAGGGCGCATCGCGCGAGATGTCCCAGTCGGCGAGGCCCGCCTCGAACCACTCATCGAGCTTGGCGCGCACCGAGGATTGCAGGTTGCTGTCCTTCAGCCACTGCCGCAGCATGCCGTCGAAGGCGCCAAGCCGGAAGAACAGATGATCCGAATCGCGCCACACCGGCGTGGTCCTGCTGATCGTGGATACCGGGTCGATCAGATCGGCCGGCGTATACGTGGCACCGCAGACTTCGCAGCTGTCGCCATATTGATCGGCGCTCTTGCAGCGCGGACAGGTGCCGCGTACGTAGCGATCCGGCAGGAACATCTGAGCCTGCTCGTCATAGGCCTGCCGCACGGCGCGACGGGTGATGTAGCCCGCGTCACGCAGTTTGCCGTACAGCTCATGCGTGATGCGCCGGCTTTCTTCCGAGTGCGTGGAGTGGAACACATCGTGGCCGATCATGAAGTCCCGGTAGTCGGCGCGGTGCTCCCTGGCGCTCGCGGCGATCAGTTCTTCGGGCGTCTGACCCTGCTGCTGCGCACGGATCATGATGGGTGTGCCATGCGTGTCTTCGGCGCACACGAAGCGGCAGTCGTGGCCGCGCTGGCGCTGGAAACGCACCCAGACGTCGCTCTGGACGGCTTCGACGATATGGCCCAGATGCAGCGGGCCGTTGGCGTAGGGCAGGGCGTGGGTAACGAGAATTCGGCGTGACATAGACGCCAATTATGGCACGGGGCGGCGGCCTGCCGCCCGTCTCAGTCCAGCCCGGAGACTTCTTCGGCCTCCAGCAGCAGGGTCTGGCTCAGCAGGTCGGTCTCGGCGGCCATGCGTTCCTGTACATAAGCATGCAGCACCAGCTGCTCGTGCTCGCCCAGCGCATCGAAGCTCAAACCGTAGAAATGGATCTGCGGATGCTCGGGATCCTGCGCGCCCAGCACGGCGGTGATCTGGCAGGGCAGCGCCAGTACGAAATCGCGCTCCATCATGCGTGGCCGGATCGCCAGCTCCGCGCGCGCACCCAGGGCCAGACCCAGGTCCCCGCCCACACCCAGCTGCGCACCGCCGACGCTCAGATCCACGACCAGCGCTGAATGTGGCTGCGGAATACGCAACGCCGCATTCAGTGCGGCCAGGGCCCGCGGCAAATCGCGCAGATGACGGCGCGGAAGCGAAAGGCGGTGCTGGCATTGAACCAGCGGCACACCAGTGCCTGGCCCTTGCCGACCGCCACCAGGGCCTGTTCGGCATTGCGCGGAGCAGCCACTACCAGCGTGCCGTCCCGCCGCAGCACACCCAGCGCACCGACGGTGTAGCGCGCCTGGTTGCCCAGTTCGATGGCCAGCTCGAAACGCGCGCGGCGCGCGATGTTGGCGTAGGCGCGGGCAAAGCGTTCCATGGCGGAACGCTGCGGCGGGTTCATCCGCTGTCCTTGACCGACTCGAAGCGCACCTTGTTGATGCCCTTCTTGTAGGCTTCCTTGCCGCTGATCTGGCCGGCATCCAGCAGCTGCTGGATGGCCACGTCCATGGTGCGCATGCCGAACGAAGCGCCGGACTGCATCACGGTCTCGATCTGATCGAGCTTGCCCTGGCGGATCAGGTTGGCCGCCGCCGGCGTATTGACCAGGATTTCCAGGGCGGCAACGCGGCCCTTGCCGTCGGTCCTTTGCAGCAGCTGCTGCGAAACCACGCCGCGCAGCGAGGTGGACAGCATGGTACGCACATGGGATTGCTTGTCGGCGGGGAAGGCATTGACCACGCGATCCACGGTCTGCGCCGCGCCGTTGGTGTGCAGCGTGCCCATCACCAGGATGCCCATCTCGGCGGCGGTGATGGCCGTGCTCATGGTTTCCAGATCGCGCAACTCGCCCACCAGGATCACATCCGGATCCTCGCGCAGGGCCGAATGCAGCGCGGCCGAGAAGCTCTGCGCGTGCACACCGATCTCGCGCTGGCTGATCAGGCAGTTGCGGCGCGCGTGCACGAATTCGATGGGATCCTCGACGGTGAGGATATGGCCTTTGATGCGCTTGTTGATGTCATCGATCATCGCGGCCAGCGAGGTCGATTTGCCCGAGCCGGTCTTGCCTGTGACCAGGATCAGACCGTTGTTGGCGCGGCACAGCTGGCGCACCGCTGGCGGCATGTTGAGTTCATCCAGCGTCAGCGCCTTGGACGGAATGGCGCGGAACACCGCGCCCATGCCATACAGGTGGCGCAGCACGTTGACGCGGAAGCGCCCCAGATCGCCCAGCGTATAGGCGAAGTCCGCACCGTCGCGCTGCTGGAAGCGCTCCTGCGCCTTGCGCGGCATGATTTCCAGCAGCGTCTCCTGCACCTGCGCGGCGCTCAGCACCTCATTGCGCAGCGGCGAGAGATCGCCATGCAGGCGGATGCGTGGCGGCGCGCCCGCCATGAAATGCAGATCCGAACCGCGGCGCTGGAGGATTTCCTGCAGGTAGGTGTCGATCAATGCCATGGCGTTCAGCCTGCGCCCGGCGTGGCCGGATCGAGCTTGACCAGCATGCTGGTGTCGGTGACGAACTTCTGGAACAGGCGCTTGTCGCTGGCGTAGTTGTAGGCGTCGTCGGGATCGATCTCGCGCGCGGTCAGCGCCGCGAGCAATGCCTGGTCCATCATCTGCATGCCGAACTCGCGGCCGGTCTGCAGCTGGCTGGGGATCTGGTGCGTCTGGTCGGTCAGGATCAGCTTGGCGATGGCCTTGGTCATGATCATGATCTCGCACAGCGCGCGCCGGCCGCGCTGCTCGGAGCTGCGCACCAGCACCTGGGTGATCACGGCCAGCAGGCTTTGCGACAGGAAGCTCTTGGTCTGTTCGCGCTCCTCGGCGGGCAGCGCGTCGATGAGCCGGTCGATGGTCTTCACCGCACCGGTGGTGTGCAACGTGCCCAGCACCAGGTGCCCGGTCTCTGCGGCCGTCATCGCCATGCGGATGGTGTCCGCGTCGCGCAGCTCGCCCACCAGGATGACGTCCGGGTCCTCGCGCATGGCGGCGCGCACGCCTTCGGCAAAACTCGGGATGTGCGTGCCGAGCTCGCGCTGCACCACCTGACTCTGCTTGGCACGATGCACGAACTCGATCGGGTCCTCGAGGCTGATGATGTTCAGTTTGCGCGAGGTGTTCAGCAGATCGATCATCGCGGCCAGCGTGGTGGACTTGCCGGTGCCGGTGGAGCCGGTGACCAGGATCATGCCCTGGTGGTAGTCGCACAGCTTCTTGATGATGGCCGGCAGATTCAGCGAATCCAGCGATGGCACATCCGAGGGAATGGCGCGGAAGGTGGCGCCGATGCCGGTGTCCTTGCGGAACACGTTGACGCGGAAACGGCCGCCATCGGCGGAAACATAGGAGAAATCCAGATCGTTGCCGCGCAGGAAGTACTCCTGCTGGTTCTGCGTCATGATCTCGGTGAGGTAGCCTTCCAGCTCGGCGTCGCGCAGTTCACGGAACTTGATCGGGACCAGATCGCCCGACATGCGCAGCATCGGTGGCACACCCACGGCCAGGTGGATGTCGGAACAGCCCTGCTGGGTGCCGAGTTTCAGGAACGCATCAATGCGTGCCATGCGTCAATCTCCCCGGTGAGCGTGGCTCACATGAATTTTTCCAGGGCCAGACGCAGTTCATCCATGTTCTGGAAGCGCTTGGTCTTGTCCACCGTCATGGCGCGTGTGATCAGATCCGCCAGCGCCGGATCGAGACCCGGATTGACTTCGCGCGGAGGCTTGGCCTTGCCCTGCACATGCTGGTACATCACCGACATGTGATCGCCGCGTGCGTAGGGAGGTACGCCGGTCATCATCTCGTACAGGATCACGCCCACGGCATAAACGTCGGCGCGCTCGTCGACCTTCTTGCCGAGGATCTGTTCCGGCGCCATGTACTTGGGCGAACCGATCACGTAGCCGGTCTTGGTCAGCTGGGTGTCGCCTTCGCGATGCGCGGCCGCCACGCCGAAGTCCACGATCTTCAGCAGACCGTCGTTGTTGATCAGCACGTTGGCGGGCTTCAGATCGCGGTGCACGATGCCCACCTGGTGCGCCACCGCCATGCCGGTGCAGATGTCGATGCCGAACTGCAGGGCGCGCTTGAGCGGCATGGGCTTCTCGTTGATGACCTCCGAGCCCAGCGTGTGCGAGGGAAAGTACTCCATCGAGATGGCGTAGTTGCCCTGGATGAACAGGAAGTCATAGATGCGGATCACGTTGCGATGCGTGATCTTGCGCGAGTAACGCAACTCGTGGACGAAGCGCTTCATCACTTCCTCGTCCTCGGCCACGTTCGGGTTCAGGAACTTCAGGATCAGGCGCTCTTCCACCACCTGGTCCTCCACCAGCAATACGGTGCCGAAGGCGCCCTTGCCGATGCGGTCGATGTACTTGTAGCGGCTCTCGATCATGTCGCCCGGCGTGAGCGTGGAGATATCCAGGCGTGCCGTGCTGCTGGCGGCAGCGGTCTGGTGTACCACCTGGGCCACTTCCTTCTCCGGCACCAGCAGGGTACGGGTGGATTCGCTGCTGCGATCCGGGCGCACGGCCGCAGCGGCCAGCTGCGCGCCGCTGGTGGACATGGGCGTGACGCCCGAGGAGAAGCGCACGTCCAGCTCGGTCAGCGCGCGCAGCGCGGCGCGCGCCACGGTGGGTTCGCTGTTGGCCGACTGCACTTGCAACTGCGCACGCACCTGCTCGGCGCGTATCTCGTCGGCGAGCTTGGCCAGCGCACCGATGACCTCGACGCGCACTTCCTTGGCGCCATGATTGAGCAGCGGGTTGAGCAGATCGAAGGTCTTCTGGTCGCCGAGCTTGCCGAGCGCGCGCACCACCACCGGCAGTGTCTTGGCATTGCCGGTATTGAGCATCTCGCTCAGGCGCGGCAGGGCGCGGCGGCTGCCGATCTCGGCCAGCGCGTCCACCGCGCGCTCGCTGACCCACCAGTCGGCGTCGCGTGTGGCGTCGATCAGATGGCTGATGGCGCGCTCGTCCTTGGTCTGGTTCAGGATCTCGATGGCGGCGCGACGGATGTCCTCGTCCTTGTCGCGCACCAGTTCGAGCACGGCGTCGATGACCTTGGGGCCACCGATCTTGCCGAGCGCGTCGCCGGCCCGGCTGCGCACCCACCAGTCATCGTCCTTGATCGCGGCCAGCAGGTATTTGACCGACTTGGCATCGCCGACTTCGTTCAGCACTTCGACTGCCGCGCGGCGCGAGTATTCATTCTCGTCCCTCAGCACCGGGACCAGGTGCCGCACGATCTGTGGATCGCGCGCCTTGATCAGCACCTCGACGGCGCGGTTCTGCACCTCGAGCTCCGGATCGCGCAGCAGCTGGCAGACGCGTTCCGAGTCGATCGGCCCGCTGCTCTTGGCCAGCGCACCCAGCGCCGCGGCGCGGATGGCCTTGTTGGCATCGGTGAGCTGGCCCTGCAGCGCGGTTTTCACCTCCGGCGAGGGGAAGGCGCTGAGCAGGTTGATGACATGCAGCCGGGCGCTGGAGTCCTTGCCGTGCAGCCGACCGATCAGCTCCGGCACGGCGCTGGCATCAGCCACCTCGCCGATGATGCGGAACAGGGCGGTCTTCTCGTTCGGCTCCTGCGCATAGGCGGCGGTCAGCAGCTCGCGTACCGACAGGCGCGCACGATGCGCATTGATGACATCGAGCAGCGCGGACTTGGCGACACCCGGCGTGGCCAGCGCCTCCAGCAGCAGGGAGGGCGGATAGGCACGCGAACTGGTCAGCGCCCAGGCCACACCGGCGATGACGCGGGTGCTGCCGGTCACCATGGCCTCGATGAACTGCGGGAAGCTCTTCTGGCTCACCAGGCTGGCGAGCACGTCCACCAGCGCCACCGTGGCGTTCTTGTCCGCCTCCGGAAGCGCCGCGAAAATGGGTTCGATGGCTCCGGGACCCAGGTCCTTGAGCTTCAGAACGGCTTTCTGGGTATCGGAGCCCAGAATGTTGGTCGAGGACTTGATTTCCGTGATCAGTCGCTCGGCGCGCAGGTTCGTAAAAAAACTCATGCGTTCGGAATTTCGACCATTGCCCCGGGGGTGCCCGATCTGAAGGAAAATTATGCCATGTTCGCCGCCTGGCGCGGTGAGTAACCGCCGGTTCCTGCGAGGCCGGGGCCGTCTTCGGCTAGAATTGTGAATCTTTCCCCATCCGGAGCAGGCATGTCGTCAGCGCAGGACCGCGTCCGCGCGGCCATCGAGTCATTTGCTGCCCCTGGTCTGCCCTGGAAACTGGCCGAACTGGGACGGGTGACCGACCTCGCCGTGGACGATGCCGCCATCCGCGTTCAGCTGGAGCTGGGCCTCCCGGTGGGTGGATGGGAGCGCTCGCTCACCGCAGCGCTGTCCGCGGCGCTGGCGGCGCAGGGGTGGCGGCAGCCGCTGCAACTGCAATTGACCCCATCCATCACGGCCCATGCGGTCCAGCGCAGCCTCAAGCCGCTGGCGGGTGTGCGCAATGTGGTGGCCGTGGCCAGCGGCAAGGGCGGCGTGGGCAAGTCGACCGTGGCCGTGAATCTGGCGCTGGCCTGGGCCGCGCAGGGCGCTCGCGTGGGCATCCTCGATGCCGACATCTACGGGCCCAGCCAGCCGCTGATGCTAGGGCTGACCGGCCAGCGCCCGACCTCGCCGGATGGCAAGGGCATCGACCCGCTGCGCGCGCACGGCCTGGCCGCCATGTCCATCGGCTTCCTGGTCGAACCCGAACAGGCCGTGGCCTGGCGCGGACCCATGGTCACCCAGGCGCTGACCCAGCTGCTGGGCGACACCCTGTGGGGCGAACTCGATTACCTGATCGTCGACATGCCGCCGGGCACCGGTGACATCCAGCTCACGCTGGCGCAGCGCGTGCCGGTGGCGGGCGCCGTCATCGTCACCACGCCGCAGGACATCGCCCTGGCCGACGCGCGCAAGGGCGTGGCCATGTTCAACAAGGTGGCGGTGCCGGTGCTGGGCATCGTCGAGAACATGAGCCTGCACACCTGCAGCCAGTGCGGCCACACCGAGCACATCTTCGGCGCCGGTGGCGGCGAGCGCATCGCGCAGGAATTCGGTGTGCCGCTGCTCGGTTCGCTGCCGCTGGACATCCGCATCCGCGAGCAGACCGATTCGGGCCGGCCCACCGTGGCGAGCGAACCCGAAGGTCCGCTGGCGGCGGCCTATCTTTCTGTGGCGCGCTTTGCAGCCGCTGCGCTGGCCTGCCGGGCGCGTGATCGCAGTGCGCTGTTTCCCAGGATCGTGGTGGAGGAGAGTTAATTGAGCATCAAGTCGGACAACTGGATCCGCCGCATGGCGAGTGCGCACGGCATGATCGAGCCCTTCGAGGCCGGCCAGGTGCGGCGCATCGGTGAGCAGCGCATCATCTCCTATGGCACCTCCAGCTATGGCTATGACGTGCGCTGCGCGCGCGAATTCAAGATCTTCACCAACATCAACTCCACCATCGTCGATCCCAAGGGCTTCGACGAGAAGAGCTTCGTGGATGTGGATGCCGACGTCTGCATCATCCCGCCGAACTCCTTCGCCCTGGCGCGCACCGTGGAGTACTTCCGTATCCCGCGCAGCGTGCTGACGGTGTGCCTGGGCAAGAGCACCTACGCGCGTTGCGGCATCATCGTCAACGTCACGCCGCTGGAACCGGAGTGGGAGGGGCATGTGACGCTGGAGTTCTCCAACACTACGCCGCTGCCCGCCAAGATCTACGCCAACGAAGGCGTGGCGCAGATGCTGTTCTTCGAGTCCGATGAGGTGTGCGCCACGTCGTACAAGGATCGCGGCGGCAAGTACCAGGGGCAGCAGGGCGTCACGCTGCCGCGCGCCTGACGGAGTGTCGGCGTCGGCGCGTTGCGCGGCGGTGCGGGCGTATGCAGCTCGGATGCGGTCTTTTCCCGCGCGTGATTGAAACTGCACGCTGTCGAAGCACGCCGCCCGTGCCGCGCGGAAATTTGAACTGAGTGGGTGAAGCGCCGGAGAGGCGGATGCCGCAACTCTATGGCGGCTTGCGAGCGGCACGCGCGTGAAAAACCGATCCGACTACATACGCCCGCACCGCCGCGCCTCACGCCGGCGCAAATTCCCCAAGACGGTGACTTTGGCGCGCGGCGCATCTGTGTCTCGTGAAGGAGATGCGGCGCAGGCCCGAGGGTGGGCGCGTCAAGGGCGGGCGCCAAAGGGTGGGTCGCGGTGGATGAGCACCACCGGGCACGGATTTTCCCGAGCGTGCCACTCGCAAGCCGCCATTGCGCTACCGTTTCCGCCTCTTCAAGACCTTGCCCACCACAGTTCAAATTTCCGCGCGGCACGGGCGGCGTGCTTCGACAGCGTGCAGTTTCAATCACGCGCGGAGAAAATGCCGTGCCCGGTGGTGTTCAGCCGCCGCGGGCTGCCGTTGTGCGGGCTGCCGTCCGATGTGACAGCTCGTCACTGCGCGCGCTGCACCGAAGTGATCTGCATGGTCCACTCCACCTTCCCCTCGCGGCGCTGTTCGGCGCGGATCGGCAGGTAGCCCAGCGATGGTGCGCACCAGAAGCGTGTCTGGCGCGGCGACTTCACGCGCTGGAATACATACACATCACTGGCCAGCTTGCCCACCGGTGTGTCCAGGGTGGCGCTGCTTTCGTGCTGGTACTGGTAGTCGCGGATAGTGTTCTTGTTGACCATCGACACGGCGGTCGGGGTCTCGGCGCGATTGAGCGCGTGGATCAGCGCGATCTGCACGGACAGGTCGTCCTGGACGCCGGGGCGCAGGGCCAGATCCACGTTCTCCTGCTCGTAGACGCCGCGCACGCGTTGCGCGTTCCAGTCGAACTGCAGGTGTGAGTCGCGCTTGGTGTTCGAGGTGCCGTCGTCGGCGTCGTAGCTCAGCGGTTGCACGCCCTGATTGCTGATCTGCATCACGCTGCGCTGGGTGATGGAGTCGGGCAGGAACATGCGCGCCATGCCTACCGGTGAGCTGCGCGAGCCGTAGCTCCAGCGTTCACCATCGAGGTGTTCGAAGCTGTAGGTGACCGTGCCGGCGGTGATGCCATGCCAGACCACCTGGTAGGTGGCGGTGAAGGGCTTGAGCTCCGCCGCCCGTGCCGACATGAGCGTCATATTCAGCAGGCCGGCCGCGAATATCGCGACGCTAAGCCGCGCCTTCATGTTCCGGCACCGCGACGCGGAGCGGTGTCGTGACGGGTTTGCCCTGCAGCCATGGTGCACCTTCTTTGAATTCCAGTTCGCCGGCTGCGATCCAGCCGATGACTTTGGGGTAGAGAATGTACTCCGTGGCCTGAACCCTTGCTGAAAGGGTTGCGGCAGTGTCATCTGGGGCAACGCTGATGCGCGTCTGCGCCACCAGGGGGCCGCCATCGAGTTCGGCGGTGACGTAATGCACCGTCGCGCCATGTTCGGCATCACCCGCCGCCAGCACGCGCTCATGCGTATGCAGACCCTTGTAGGCCGGCAGCAGCGCGGGATGAATGTTCAGCAGACGACCGGCGTAGCGGGCGGTGAATTCGGCTGTCAGGATGCGCATGAAGCCTGCCAGCACCACCAGGTCGGCGCCACTGGCGTCGATGGCGGCGCTCAGCGCTGCTTCGTGCGCGCTGCGGTCAGGGAATTCACGGCCGGCGATCAGTTGCACCGGCAGCTGCAGCTGCTGCGCGGCGTCCAGGCCCACGGCGCCGGCGCGATCCGCGATCACGGTGACGACGCGCGCGTGGATGCCGCCAGAGGCGCAGGCGCGTGCAATGGCGGCCATGTTGGTGCCGCGGCCCGAGATCAGGATGGCGAGCCGCAGCAGCGCGCGCCCGTTCATGCGCGCGGCATCATGCCTGGATGACGACGCCCCGCGTGCCGCTCTGCACGCTGCCGATGACGCGTGCATCCTCGCCCTGGGCGTTGAGCAGCGCCACGGTGTCGGCGGCCGAACCTTCCGGCACCACGACCACCATGCCGATGCCGCAGTTGAAGGTGCGGTGCATCTCGTCGTCGGCCACGTTGCCGGTCTGCTGCAGCCAGTCGAACACCGGATCGCGGGCCCAGCGCGAACGCTGCAGCAGCACTTCCATGCCGTCGGGAATGGTGCGCGGGATGTTGTCGGTGAGGCCACCGCCAGTGATATGCGCCAGGCCATGCACGGGCTGCGCACGCAGCAGCGCCAGCAGCGATTTCACGTAGATGCGGGTCGGCGCCAGCAGGCGCTCGAACAGCGGCTTGCCGGCCAGCCGGGTGCTGGCGTTGGCGCCGGCCACTTCGATGAGCTTGCGGATCAGCGAGTAGCCATTGGAATGCGGACCGGAGGAGGCGAGGCCGATGAGGGCGTCACCCGGACGCACCTTGCTGCCATCGATGATGGCATCGCGTTCGACCACGCCCACACAGAAGCCGGCCAGATCGTAATCGCCGGCGTGATACATGCCGGGCATCTCGGCGGTCTCGCCACCCACCAGCGCGGCACCGGCCTGGGCACAGCCCTCGGCAATACCGGCGATGACGGCCTCGGCCACCGGCAGCTCGAGCTTGCCCGTGGCGTAGTAATCCAGGAAGTACAGCGGTTCGGCACCCTGCACGACCACGTCGTTGGCGCACATGGCCACCAGGTCGATGCCGATGGTGTCGTGCTTGCCGGTGTCGATGGCCAGCCGCAGCTTGGTGCCGACGCCGTCGGTGCCCGAGACCAGCACCGGACGCCGGTAACGATCCACGGGCACTTCGACCAGGGCGCCGAAACCGCCTATGCCGGCCAGCACTTCGGGACGTTGGGTACGACGCACGAGCGGCTTGATGCGCTCGACCAGGGCGTCGCCGGTGTCGATGTCGACGCCGGCATCGCGATAGGTAAAACTCTGCTGCTTATTCATGGGGTTCTCAGCGCGTTATAGTAGCGTAATGTCGCTGTTGCGCCATCTTCCCAACCTCATCTGCGTGCTGCGCATGGCGCTGATCTGGCCGATTCTGGCCAGTCTGCAGGCCGGCAATTATCAGTTGACTCTGGCGCTTTTTCTGGTTGCCGCCGTGTCCGATGGCGCCGACGGATTTCTGGCCAAGCGTTTCGGCTGGACCTCCGAGCTCGGGCGCGTGCTCGATCCGGCCGCCGACAAGCTGCTGCTGGTCTCGTTGTTCCTGGTCGGCACCTGGCTGGGGCTGATTCCGCGCTGGCTGTGCGTTGCGGCAGTGACGCGCGATTTCATGATCGGCCTGGGCGCCATCGTGTACCGGCTGATCTGGGGCCGGATCCACGGGCGGCCCATGCTGATCAGCAAGTTCAATACGCTGCTGCAGCTGCTGTTCCTGCTGGTGGTGATCGTGCGTGCCGCTTATGGTGAACCGCCCGCCAGCGTGCAATCGGCGCTGGCGGTGATGACGCTCATCACCATCGTGCTCAGCGGCGGCGCCTATGTGCGCCTCTCGGCGCAGCGCGCACTCGGCGTCGTGGGCTGAAGGCGGCGTCGTGGCGCCCATGCACCAGCTCGCCCTGTCGATGCGGCTGCCCGATCGGGCCAGCTTCGAGAGCTTCCTGCCTGGCGACAATGGCGCTGCCGTCGACACGCTGCGCGCGCTGGCCGCCGGCCGGCGCCGCGATGTGGTGTGGCTGGCGGGGCCCGCTGGCAGTGGCAAGACCCATCTGCTGCATGCCGTCGTGGCGCGTTGCGCGCAGGATGCGGCGGCGGGCTATCTGCCGCTGGCCGCACCTGCACCCGCAGCCGCAGCCGGGGCCGCGCCATTGGCGGGTGTGGCGACACTGGCTCCCGAAGTGCTGGAAGGTTGGCAGGGGGTGCGTTGCCTGTGCCTGGACGATGTGCCTGCGCTGTTTGGCGATGCGGCCTGGGAGCGCGCGCTGTTCCGTCTGCACCGGGAAGCCGAGGAGCAGGGTATCAGTCTGGTGCTGTCGGGCAGCGAATCGCCGGCGCTGGTGCGCCCGCAGCTCAGGGACCTGGCCTCGCGCCTGGGGGCAAGCACCGTGTGCGTACTGCAGCCGCTGGATGAGGCGCAGCAGCGCGAGGCGCTGCGGCTGCGCGCGCATCTGCGCGGATTGCAGCTGCCGGATGAAACACTGCAGTACCTGCAGCGGCACATGCCGCGTGACATGCGTTCCCTCTACCGGTTGCTGGACACGCTCGATGAGGCCGCGCTGCAGGCGCAGCGGCGCCTGACAGTGCCGTTTATCCGCGCGGTGCTGGAGCGCTCGCCGCCAGCCGCAAGGTGAGCTCCGCGACCCGACGTCCCAGCGCCTGGCACAGCGACTGTTCGTCGGCGCTGGGTGTGGCACCGGCCTGCTGCATCACGTGACCGGCGCCATAAGGCGCGCCACCTGCGGCGGTGCGCGTCAGCGCGCTTTCCGTGTAGGGCAGGCCGACCAGGATCATGCCCTGGTGCATCAGTGGCACCAGCATCGAGAACAGCGCCATCTCATGGCCGCCATGCTGGGTCTGGGTGCTGGTGAAGGCTGCCGCCGGTTTGCCGGCCAGTGCGCCTTCCAGCCACAGCGCGGAGGTGGAATCCAGGAAGTGCTTCAGTGGTGCCGCCATGCCACCGAACCAGGCCGGGCTGCCCAGGATCACGGCCGAGGCGCGCTTGAGATCCGCGAGCGTGGCATAGGGCGGACCATTCTCGGGCAGCGGCCTGGCCACTTCATTGCCCGCGCTCACCGGCGGCACCGTGCGCAGGGTCGCGGCTGCGCCGGCGACGCTCACAACGCCGCGCGCCACATGACGCGCGAGCTCGGCCGTGGCGCCGTGGCGCGTGTAGTAGACGATCAGGATTTCACGTTCGCTGTTGCTCAAGATGGCTTCACCGCTGTGCGGCCCAGATCGTCCGCGCCGGCCCAGCGATTGCTCCAGCGTGTAATCACCAGATCCGGATACTCGCGCCGTCCGACGCTGCCGTTGTAGCGGGCCAGCGCCTTGCGCACGTCATTGTGTTCCACAGCCAGATAGAAACGCAGGATGGCGCAGCCCATGCGGATGTTGGCCTCGATCTCCATCAGCTGGCGGCGTTGCATGCCGAGCTTCTCCGGCCAGAAGGGCATCACCTGCATCAGTCCCACGGCACTGGCGCTGGAGATGGCCCAGCGGTTGAAACGGCTCTCCACGTCCATGATGCCGAGCACCAGTCCGGGCGGCAGCAGCGTCGCGTCCTTGCGATGTGTCTCGCAGTACACGGTCTTCAGGATGCGCAGCCGTTCGTCCTTGTCGGCGTTGTAGCGGCGCAGGCGCGGTTCCATCAGCGTGTACCACACCGCCGAGTCGTACTGGTCGGTGAAGCACTCGGCGTTGCGGATGGCATCCTGGACCACGGCGCGCAGTTCGGGATCCTGCTGGGGGGCGGCTACCGCCGCCTGCGCCGGCGATTCCGCGCACAGCATCAGCAGCGCGGCGCTGAGACCCCACAGCCCGCGCCGCCAGCGCCGCGGGGCTTCAGATGCGCAGACGTCCACGGATGAACTCCACCGCCTGGGCCAGCGGAAAATTCTCGTTGTCGGTGGCGCGGCGCTGGCGATATTCGAGCTGGCCGGCTTCCAGGCCGCGCTCGCTGACCACCAGGCGGTGCGGGATGCCGAGCAGTTCGGCATCGGCGAACTTGACCCCGGGACGCGCGTCGCGATCGTCGAGCAGCACTTCGATGCCGGCCGCGGTGAGCTCCGCGTACAGCTGCTCGGTGGCGGTGCGCACGCGCTCGGAGCGATGCAGGTTGAGGGGCACGAGTACCACATGGAAGGGCGCGATCGGATCCGGCCAGATGATGCCGCTGGCATCGTGGTTCTGCTCGATGGCGGCCGCCACGATGCGCGTCACACCGATGCCATAGCAGCCCATCAGCATGGTTACTTCCTTGCTGGATTCATCAAGCACCACGGCCTTCATGGCCTCGCTGTACTTGCGGCCCAGCTGGAAGATATGGCCCACCTCGATGCCGCGCACGATGCGCAGCTGGCCCTGGCCGCTGGGGCTCGGGTCGCCGTCGACCACGCTGCGCAGATCGGCGGCGCGCGGCTCGGGCAGATCGCGGCCCCAGTTCACGCCGGTGAGATGCGCGTCGCGCTCGTTGGCGCCGCAGACGAAGTCGGCGACCTTCAGCGCGGCATGGTCGGCGATGATGGGGCAGGCGAGATTCAGCGGGCCGATGAAGCCGGGTTCGCAGCCGGCCGTCTCCAGCACCTGCTGGGTGCTCGCCATGCGCAGCGGGCTGGCCACGCCGGGGACCTTGGCGGCCTTGACGGCGTTGAGCTCATGATCGCCGCGCACGATCAGCGCCACCACCTCGGCGTCGGTGCCCACCACCAGCAAGGTCTTCAGGCATTGCTGTGCCGGCACCTTCAGCAGCGCGCTGATCTGCTCGATGGTGCGGGCATTGGGTGTGGCCACCTTCTGCAGGCTCGCGCCGGCCGCAGGACGCGGCGTGGCTGGCGGCAATGCCGCGGCCATCTCGATGTTGGCGGCGTACTCATCCGCATCGGAGACGGCGATGGCGTCCTCGCCGGATTGCGCCAGCACCTGGAACTCTTCGGAAGCCGTGCCGCCGATGGAGCCGGTGTCGGCCTGCACCGAGCGGAAATCCAGGCCCATGCGCTGGAACATGCGCGTGTAGGCCTGCTTCATCGCCGCGTAGCCCTGCTGCAGCGAAGTCTCGTCGAGATGGAAGGAGTAGGCGTCCTTCATGATGAATTCGCGGCCACGCATCACGCCGAAGCGCGGCCGCACCTCATCGCGGAATTTCAGCTGGATCTGGTAGAAGTTCACCGGCAGCTGGCGATAGCTTTTCAGCTCGCGGCGGGCGATGTCGGTGACCACCTCTTCATGCGTGGGGCCGACGACGAAATCGCGCCTGTGCCGATCCTGGATGCGCAGCAGTTCGGGGCCGTACTGCTCCCAGCGGCCCGATTCCTGCCACAGCTCGGCCGGTTGCACCGCCGGCATCAGGATTTCCAGCGCACCGGCGCGGTTCATCTCCTCGCGGATGATGGCCTCGACCTTGCGCAGGGCGCGCAGACCGAACGGCAGCCAGCTGTAGATGCCGGCTGCCGAGCGGCGGATCAGCCCGGCGCGCAGCATCAGCTGGTGACTGACGACCTCGGCTTCGGCCGGCGTTTCCTTGGTGGAGGCGATGGGGTACTGGGACAGTCGCATGGTGGCTCGGAGTCGTCGCTTCGGGTCGTCGGGCGGAAAAGTCCGTAATGCTATCAGAAGGGGCCGCGATGATCGGGCTGCGCCGTTGTCCGGCGCGCCCCGGCAGCCTATCATGCTGCCCCACAATGGAGCCCGAAACCCCGGATCTGCCGCCTACGCGCCGCGGTATCTATCTGCTTCCCAATCTGCTGACCACCGGCTGCCTGTTTTCAGGTTTTTACGCCATCGTGGCGGCCATCGACGGCAACTTCGAGCGTGCCGGCATGGCCGTGTTCATTGCCATGGTCTTCGACGGACTGGACGGCCGCGTGGCGCGGCTGACCAGCACCGAGAGCGCCTTCGGCAAGGAGTACGACAGCCTGGCCGACATGGTGGCCTTCGGGGTCGCGCCGGCCATCGTGTCCTATCAGTGGGGCGTGGCGCGCATCCTCGAATACGGTCGCGCCTGGGGCCGCTTCGGCTGGCTGGCGGCGTTCTTCTTCGCCGCGGCCGCAGCCATGCGCCTGGCCAAGTTCAATTCGCGCGTGCAGGACAAGCGCTATTTCGAGGGCTTGCCCAGCCCCTCGGCCGCAGCCGTGGTCGCGGCCTTCATCTGGTGGTCCAGCGAGTGGCGCGAACCCGGTCTGCCGGGACTCATCCTGGCCTTCCTGGTCACTGCCGCAGCCGGTGCGCTGATGGTCAGCCGCTTCAGTTATCCGAGCTTCAAGGGTTTCGACCTGACGCGCCCGGTGCGCTTCATCTGGCTGGTAGTGGTGGCGCTGGTGTTCATCTTCATCGCTGGCGATCCACCCAAGGTGCTGCTGCTGTGCTTTGGCGCCTATGCGCTGTTCGCGCCGCTGGCGTGGCTGTGGCGCCGCGTGCGCCGCTCGCGTCGCGAAGCGCCGGCCGCCTGAAGCAGATTTCTCCAACGAGCGGGTTCTCGTTGTCATCGCGCGAACACTACCTGCGGGCTCTGGGCATCGACACGTGGCGTGCACGTCACGCCGCGCTGCAGTCGGCTGTGCCCGCACGCGAATCCGTGGAACCACCGGCCAGCGGCGCATCGGCCGGCGCTGCGTCGGGTGATGTCGATGCACTCTGGCAGCAGCTCGCCGAGGAAGTGCGCGTCTGCACGCGCTGCGATCTGGCGGCCAGCCGCACCCAGACCGTGTTCGGCGTGGGCAACCGCCAGGCCGAGCTGCTGGTGATCGGCGAGGCGCCCGGCGCCGATGAGGACCGGCAGGGCGAACCCTTCGTGGGGCGCGCCGGTCAGCTGCTCAATTCCATGCTGCGGGCGCTGGGTTCACCGCGCGACACGGTGTACATCGCCAATGTGCTGAAGTGCCGGCCGCCGGGCAACCGCGACCCGAATCCCGTCGAAGTGAACTGCTGTCTGGGCTACCTGCATCGGCAGCTGGCGCTGGTGCGGCCGAAGCTGTTGCTGGCAGTGGGGCGCATCGCTGCGCAGAACCTGCTGGCCACGGACACGCCCATCGGCAAGCTGCGTGGCTCCTTGCATCGCTTCGGCCCCGATGGCGTGCCGCTGATCGTCACGTACCACCCGGCCTATCTGCTGCGCAGTCCGCTGGAGAAGCGGCGCGCCTGGCAGGATCTGAAGTTCGTGCGCAGTGAACTGCGTCGGCAGCGCGGGGCGGCGTCATGAACACTGCCTGTCAGGCGCCGCCGCTGCCGGAGCTCGCGCTGCGCACCATGCTGAGCGAGGACGTGCCCGAGGTCATCAAACTCGAGCAGCTCTCCTATGCCTTCCCGTGGAGCGAAGGCATCTTCCGCGACTGCGTGCGCGTGGGTTACACCTGCTGCGTGGCGGAGATCGGCGGCGTGCTGGCCGGCTATGGCGTGCTCAGCCATGGCGCCGGCGAGGCGCATCTGCTCAACGTCTGCGTGCGCGGCGAATTCCGCCATCGCGGCATCGGCCGCCGCATCATGGCGCATCTGTTCCAGATCGCCGCACGCGCCGGCGCGTCGCTGGTGTTCCTCGAGGCGCGACCGTCGAATCTGGCTGCGCTGCGGCTGTATCAATCGCTGGGCTTCACGCAGATCGGCGTGCGGCGCGGTTACTATCAGGCGGCCAAGGGCCGCGAGGACGCGCTGGTTTTTTCGCGCACATTGGGCCCCCAGGGGCTGCAGGATTAAGCTGTCAATGAGTTCTCTGGCTTCCGAAATCACCCGCCGCCGGACGTTCGCGATCATCTCGCACCCCGACGCCGGCAAGACCACACTGACCGAAAAGCTGCTGCTGTTCGGAGGTGCCATCCAGCTGGCCGGTACCGTCAAGGGCCGCAAGGCGGCACGCCACGCCACCTCGGACTGGATGCGGCTGGAGCAGCAGCGCGGTATCTCGGTGACCAGCTCGGTGATGCAGTTTCCGTTCCGCGAGCGCATCGTGAACCTGCTGGATACGCCGGGTCACGAGGACTTCTCCGAGGATACTTACCGCACGCTGACCGCCGTGGATTCGGCGCTGATGGTCATCGACTGCGCCAAGGGCGTGGAGGAGCGCACCATCAAGCTGATGGAGGTGTGCCGCCTGCGCGACACGCCCATCATGACCTTCATCAACAAGCTCGACCGCGAGGGCCGCGCGCCCATCGAGCTGCTCGACGAGATCGAGCAGGTGCTGAAGATCCGCACGGCGCCGGTTACCTGGCCCATCGGCATGGGCAACCGGCTCAAGGGCATCTACCACCTGCTGGAAGATCGCATCTACGTGTACGAGGCCGCCGAGCGCGGCCGCGCCGGCACCAACCGCACCATCGACGGACTGGCCAGCGCCGAGGCACGCGAGTTCCTGGACGACGAATGGCAGGCATACCAGGACGAGATCGAGCTGGTGCGCGGCGCCACGGCGGGCTTCGATCTGGCCGAATACCGCGCCGGCAAGCTCTCGCCGGTGTTCTTCGGTTCGGCCATCAGCAACTTCGGGGTCGAGGAACTGCTGGCCGCCTTCGTCGAGCAGGCGCCGGGCCCGCTGCCGCGCGTGGCGCGTGAGCGTACGGTGACGGCGCTGGAGGAGAGGCTCGCCGGTTTCGTTTTCAAGATCCAGGCCAACATGGATCCGCAGCATCGCGACCGCATCGCCTTCATGCGCCTGTGCTCGGGCCGCTACCAGCGCGGCATGCGCCTGTACCACGTGCGGCTGGGCAAGGAGGTGCGCGTGGCCGATGCGCTGACCTTCATGGCCGCCGAGCGCGCCCAGGCCGAAGAAGCCTTTGCCGGTGACATCATCGGTTTACACAACCATGGCACCATCAACATCGGCGACACCTTCAGCGAAGGGGAGAAGCTGGTGTTCACAGGCGTACCGAACTTCGCGCCGGAAATCTTCCGCCGCGCCGTGCTGCGCGATCCGCTGCGCATGAAGGCCCTGCAGAAGGGCCTGGCGCAGCTGTGCGAGGAGGGCGCCACGCAGCTGTTCAAGCCGCTGCGCAACTCGGATCTGATCCTCGGTGCCGTGGGTCAGCTGCAGTTCGAGGTGGTGGCCTTCCGCCTGCAGGACGAGTATGGCGTGCAGTGCACCTTCGAGCCGATCAATGTGCAGACGGCGCGCTGGGTGCGCGGCGAGGAGCGCAAGCTCGGCGAGTTTCGCACCAAGGCCTACGACAACCTCGGCGTCGATCACAGCGGCAATCTGGTGTACCTGGCGCCCAGCCGCGTGAATCTGTCCCTGACGCTGGAGCGCTGGCCGGATCTGATTTTTGCCGAGACGCGTGAACATCAGGCCGAGGAGGCCATGGCGTGAACGAACCCGGGGGGAATGCGCGCCGCGCGCAGTGGGCCTGGTCCTTGTCGGCCTGGGCCAATCACGCCTACATCACCACCGTGGTGGTGGGTTTCTTCCCGATCTTCTTCAACAAGTACTGGGCCGCATCGCTGCCGGGCACCACTTCCACGTTCTACCTGGGGTTGACCAATTCGCTGTCGAGCTTTGCGGTGATGCTGGTCGCACCCTGGCTGGGCGCATTGGCCGACCGGCGTGGCCAGAAAAAGCGCTGGTTCGGCACCTTCACGCTGCTGGGCGTGCTGGCTTCGCTGGCGCTGGCGCTGGTGGGCGCCGGCCAGTGGCAGCTGTCGCTGCTGGTGTTTGCGCTGGGCTCGATCGGCTACTTCGGCGCCTCCTCATTCCAGGACGCACTGATCGTGCAGGTGGCGACGCCGGCACAGATCAACCGCATCTCGGCGGAAGGCTTCGCGGCCGGCTATCTGGGCGGCGGCCTGCTGTTCCTGTTCAACGTGCTGATGGTGCTGCATCCGCAGTGGTTTGGCGTGGCCGATGCCACCGCGGCCATCAAGATCGCCTTCATCGATGTGGCCCTGTGGTGGGCGCTGTTCTCGCTGCCGTTGTTCCGGCGCGTGCCCGAAGCGCCTCCCACGGTCGAGGCCACCGGCTGGCGCGAACTGGCGCAGACGCTGCGGCAGGTACTGAGCGACAAACCGGTGCTGAATTTCCTGCTGGCCTACTGGCTGTACATCGATGGCATCGCCACCGTGCAGCAGATGGCGGTGGATTTCGGCAGCAAGCTGGGTTTTTCCAGCAGCGCGCTGATCCAGGCGCTGTTGCTGGTGCAATTCGTGGCTTTCCCGTTCGCGCTGCTGTTCGGCCGGCTGGGCGATCGCATCGGTGCCAGGCGCGCCATCTATCTGGGCCTGGGCGTTTTCGTGCTGGTCACCATGCTCGGTTACTTCATGCAGCACGAATGGCAGTTCTACGTGCTGGCGGTACTGGTGGGCACTGCGCAGGGCGGCGTGCAGGCCTTGAGCCGCTCCTTCTTCACGCGGCTGATCCCGCATGATCGCGCCGGCGAATACTTCGGCTTCTACAACATGCTGGCCAAGTTCGCCGCCGTGCTCGGGCCGTTGGCCATGGGACTGGTGGCGCTGCTCACCGGCAATCAGCGCCTGTCCATCCTGGTGCTGTTGCTGTTCTTTTTTGCCGGCGGCTGGCTGCTGGCGCGGGTGCGCGAACCGGCCTGAGTGCCCAGGCCGGTTGGGGGCGGGTCAGGTCGTCGAGTTGGTTGCCGCGTCGTAGCAAAGCTGTGTCGCGCCGTCGGTGCTCAGGCAGACCTTCCGGAACACGAAGGACACGCTTTCATCAGGGCTCGCGTCGCGCAGCGACGATCCGACCGTCCACGAAGTGACGAACACGTCGCTGAGTGTCAGCAACGCCACGACGTTGCCATCGTCGTCCGTGTCGGTCAGCGCCAACGACGCAAAGTGCCTGCCGGTCGTCACCGCGCCCAGCAGCACGGAGCTGCAGGCGTCCAGTGCCTTCCTGATCGACAGCGCGTTGGCCGTTGCCTTGCCCACGCCAGCGCCGCTGCCACTGATCGTCACGCTGCTGCTCGCGCCCCAGCTCCAGCTGCGCACATCGAAGGTGCTGCCGCCGGCCGAAGTCGAACATGCCAGGCCGTTCAGGGCGACGGTTATCAGGGAACCGGACGCGTGGGAATCGTAGCCACTGTGCTGATTGTGGTCCGCGAAGGCGGTGCCGGTGAGCAGGAGGCCGGCGAGTAGCAGTGTCGTTCTCATGGAATCCCTCCCATTGAACAGGCAGGGAGCGTAGCGCCGCTGCCGGTTGCGCAGCGTGCCTTACCTCACGGTTTTGGCAGCACCAGCCGTCAGTTGCCAGTCTCCGCCGCCGCATCTTCCTCCCAGCGTTCTTGCAGCGCGGCCCAGCCCTGCGGACCGAGCCTTTCCAGTGTCTCGATGTTGCGTTCGTAGATGGTGGCGGCTTCGGGGAACGCGGCGACGGCGCGATCAACGCTCTCCTCGCGCAGCAGGTGCAATGTAGGGCAGGGCGAACGGTTGGTGGCGTTGGTGATGTCGTCGGGTTCGGTGTCGGCGAACTGGAAGTCGGGATGGAAACTGGCAACCTGCAGCACGCCATCGAGACCGAGCTCCGCGACGGCGGCGTCGGCGATTTCGAGGAAGTCATTGAAGTCCGCGAAGTCCGTCAAGGCATGCGGATGGACCAGCATGGTCGTGTCGACGAGCAGCGGATCCGCGTCGGCCAGGTGCTGCAGTTCGGCCAGCAGTATGGTCAGCAGAGTCTCGGCGTCGGTGGCGTCGCTGCATACATAGCGGATGCGATCCTTGGCGTCGACGGCGCGCGCAAATGGGCACAAATTCAAACCGATCACGGCGCGACGTACCCAGGCGCGTGTTGCGGCGATCGCGCGTGCGGCGGGCAGGTTGCCGGGTGTGGCGTCGACGACAGGGATCGAATCGGTCATGTTGAGCGGGTCACGGTCCGGCGCCCTGCGCGCGCGTTGCCGGACATTGTATTGCAGGACTTGAATGTTGCGACTTCGGCCGTGGTCAATGCGCGCCACGCACCCTTGGGTAGTTTGCCCAGGGCGAGATCACCGATGGCAACGCGCACCAGGCGCAGCACGGCGACGTCGAGCGCGGCCAGCAGCCGCCGGATCTGGCGATTGCGGCCTTCGTCGAGCACGATTTCCAGCCATGTGTTCCTCGCGCCGGCACGCAACACGGTCGCGGTCTTCGCCACCAGTTTCTCGCCAGCGACGTCGACGCCCGCGGTCAGTCGTGCCAGCCAGGCAGTGTCCGGTACCGCATCGATCTGCACGTGATAGATCTTGTCCGGACCGGTGGCTGGATTCGTGATGTGCGCGGCCCATTGCGGATCATTGCTGAAGAGCAGCAGTCCTTCGCTGGCCTTGTCGAGACGGCCGACGGGCGCGATCCAGCCCAGATCGGCGCCGTCGAAGCAGCGGTACACGGTGTCGCGTCCGCGTTCGTCGCGGGCAGTGCTGAGCAGTCCGCGCGGCTTGTTGAGCATCAGGTACAGCGGCCGTTGTGGCGCCGCTTCCTCGAGGTCGCGTCCGTCCACGGCGATGCGCTCGCGACCGGCGACGATGGGGAATTCCGGATCGCGCACGATACGGCCGTCCACACCGACCCGACCGGCGCTGACCCAGCGTGCCGCCTCGCTGCGCGAGCACAGCCCGCGTTTGGACAGCACCCGCGCCAGGCCATGGCGCGGCGCCCGCGTCGTGGCTGGCTCCGCTGTGGTGGACTCGGGATTCATGGACGGGTTGGAGCGGCGATTCGCATGGCGCAAGTAGAAGCGTAAACGGTCGGGTGAGGCAAGGCTTGGCCGTGGTTGGCGAGGAAAGTACCATCCACGGGCATGAGCAGCGAGGACGATCGGGTGCGCGTGGACAAGTGGCTGTGGGCGGCGCGCTTTTTCAAGACGCGCTCGCAGGCCAAGGAGGCCATTGAAGGCGGCAAGGTGCACCACGAGGGCCAGCGCGTGAAAGTCAGCAAGGAGGTGCGCACCGGCATGGTGTTCACCATCCGTCAGGGCTTTGACGAGAAGGTCGTGGTGGTCAAAGCGCTGTCCGACGTGCGCGGCCCGGCCGGCGTGGCGCAGGCGCTTTACGAGGAAACACCCGCCAGCCTGGCGGTGCGCGAGCAGCGGCAGCAGGAGCGCAGGGTGGACAACCTGGCGCGCCCCGGGCAGCGCCCCAACAAGAAGCAGCGGCGTCAGATCCACCGCTTCAGGGACAGTCGGGAGTAGCCGGGCGCGGGCCCGGATTTGCCGCCGGATTCGCCCTGGGGTCCGTTGCCGGGCCACGATCCGCTATACTGCCGGCCCTTTTTCCCGGGCTCCCCATGCTTTCCACGCAGAATCTCGCCGTGCAGTTCGGCGCCAAACCCCTGTTCGAGCAGGTCACCCTCAAATTCACCGATGGCAACCGTTATGGGCTGATCGGCGCCAATGGCTGCGGCAAGTCCACGCTGATGAAGGTGCTGGGCGGTGAGCTGGAGGCCAGCGCCGGCGAAGTGGTGCTGATGCCGGGGCTGCGCATGGGCAAGCTCAACCAGAACCAGTTCGGCTACGAGGATCAGCGCGTGCTGGACGTAGTGATGCAGGGGCACCGCGAGATGTGGCAGGCGATGACCGAACGGGATCGCATCTATGCGGATCCGGAGGCCAGCGACGAGGACTACATGCGCGCCGCCGAGCTGGAAGGGCGCTTCGCCGAGTACGACGGCTACACCGCCGAGGCGCGCGCCGGTGGCGTGCTGATCGATGCCGGTGTCGAGCAGGAGCTGCATCAGCTGCCGATGCGCGAGGTGGCCCCGGGTCTGAAGCTGCGCGTGCTGCTGGCGCAGGCGCTGTTCTCGCGCCCGGACGTGCTGTTGCTGGACGAGCCCACCAACAACCTGGACATCGATTCGATCCGCTGGCTCGAGAACGTGCTGAACGACTACGACGCCACCATGGTCATCATCAGCCATGATCGCCACTTCCTGAATCAGGTGTGCACGCATGTCGCGGACCTGGATTACCAGCAGGTGAAGATCTATCCGGGCAACTACGACGACTTCATGCTGGCTTCGGTGCAGGCGCGTGAACGCGTCGAGGCGGCCAATGCCAAGGCCAAGGATCGCATCTCGGACCTGCAGGAATTCGTGCGGCGCTTCTCGGCCAACGCTTCCAAGGCGCGCCAGGCCACCTCGCGCAAGAAGCTGCTGGAGACCATCAAGATCGAGGAGATCCGGCCGTCCACGCGCCAGAACCCGTTCATCCGCTTCGAGCAGCAGAAGAAGCTGTTCCGCGGCGTGTTCAATGTGGATGAGCTCTCGTTCCGCTATCCCGGAACCGACAAGGACATCATCCACAACATCAGTTTCAAGGTGGATGCCGCCGAGCGCGTGGCCATCATCGGCCCGAACGGCATCGGCAAGAGCACGCTGATGCAGCTGCTGGCCGGCAAGCTCAAGCCCACGGCCGGCAAGATCGAGTGGGTGGAGAACGCCGAGCCCGGCTACATGCCGCAGGACCCGCAGGCCGAGTTCGCCGAGAAGAGCGATCTGTTCACGTGGATGTCGCAGTGGACCGGCAAGGGTGACGACGATCAGCTGGTGCGCGGCACGCTGGGAAGGTTGCTGTTCTCGGGCGACGAGACCCGCAAGCAGGTGCAGGTGCTGTCCGGTGGCGAGAAGGGCCGCATGATCTACGGCAAGCTGATCCTGACGCGGCCCAATGTGCTGCTGATGGACGAGCCCACCAACCACATGGACATGGAGACCATCGAGTCGCTGCAGATCGCGCTGGAGAAGTATGCCGGCACGCTGGTGTTCGTCTCGCATGACCGCGAGTTCGTGGGCTCATTGGCCACGCGCATCATCGCGCTGCAGGAGGGCGGCGGCATCGTCGACTTCCGCGGCAGCTATGACGAGTACCTGCACTCGCGCGGCATCGAGTCGTAGGTTCAGTTCAGCGCCACTCGGCCGGATCCACGCCGTACAGCTTGCGCAGGGCTGCATACAGGCGCGGATGCTGGTTGCGCAGTTCCTCCGGGCGCTCCATGAAGACCTCGGTGGCCACGGCAAAGAATTCGGCGGGATCGTCGCTGCCATAGGGATCGATCAGCGTGTCCTCGCCGGCATCGACGGCGGCCTGCAGCGCCAGGAATTCCTCGTTGAGGATGCGATGCCAGGGATGATCGGCATCCGGTGACGACAGCTCCTGATCCAGGGCGTGATCGAGCTGGTGTGCGAATTCGTGCAGCACCACGTTGTAGCCATCACCGGCGCGGGCGCCGGCCAGTACATCCGGCCAGGACAGCAGGATGCGCTGGGTGCCGAAGGCCTCGCCACTGAGCACCTGTTCGGATTCGTGCATCACGCCATGCTCGTCCATGCCGCCCATGGGTGCGACGAATTCGCCGGGATACAGCAGCACCGCATCCGGCGTCGCGCCACGCGCCAGGCCGCGTGCGGCCAGCAGCACACCCACCTGGATGGCGATCAGCTCACGCATGGCGCGCGTCACGACCAGCTCCTGACAGCCGATGAAGCGGGTGCGCTCCAGCAGTTGCCGCGCACAGCGCTCGGCACGCCGGCGCCAGTCGGCCGGCGCGCGCGCATACAGCACACTGTCGCGGCGCAGGCGGGCGCGCGCCGCGGCGTCGAAGCCGGCTGCTGCCGACTGAGGCTTCAACCGCCTCCGCAGCAGCTGCCACAACCACAGCCACAGCGGTGCCAGCAACAGTGCACTGGCGCACAGCAGAGTCAGCTGCTGGACGTTCACGGTGGGGTCATGGCGGCGCCCGCGGGCGTGAGGCGCAGTGTGCGCACCTGTGCAGTGAAATCCGCCACCGCCTGGCTGGTGGGATCACTGGCGTAACGCAGATGGATGTATTGCTGGATCAGCGCCGTGAGTTGTGCCGCCTGCTGTGGGTGGCGACTGACCAGCCGGCGCAGGTAGTCCTGCGGTCCCTCGTGGGCGCCACGCACGCTGCCGGCGCGCGCGCAGCGGCGGCAGAAGAGCAGCCAGGCGCGTCCCAGTGCATCGGGTCCCGCGGTGTCCAGCACACGGCGCAGCGTCCAGCTCATCCACAGCACCCACAGCGTGGCCGCGCCGCCCAGCAGCCAGGCGAAGGTGCGCCAGTCGGCGTCCGGCAGACCCAGCTTCGCCAGCAGCGCCAGCTGCCGGCTGGCATTGAAGCCCACGACGCGATCCTGATACCAGGCGTTCAGCGCCTCCCAGCTTTGCAGCACGCGTCCCACCAGCGGCGCCTGGCGCAGGCGCCGCGCCATCTGCGGTGTGGCACCGGTGGCGAGTTCGAAGATGTCGCGCGTCAGCCGCTCGGGCGCCACCACCGCGGTGGGATCCACGCGCACCCAGCCGCGCTGCGGCAGCCATACCTCGCTCCAGGCATGGGCATGCGACTGGCGCACGGTGAGATAGCCGCCCACCGGATTCCACTCGCCGCCCAGATAACCGGTGACCACGCGTGCCGGTACACCGCCAGCGCGCATCAGAGTGGTGAAGGCCGAGGCGAAGTGCCCGCAGAAGCCCAGGTGCGAGCCGAACAGGAAATCGTCCACCGAGTTCAAGCTGGTCTGCGGTGGCGTCAGGGAATACTCGAAGCCACCGTTGCGGAAGTAGTCGAGCACCGCGGCGACGAAGCGCGTGTCGTCGCCGGCCTGGGCACGCAGCTGCCGGCCCAGTTGCACGCTGCGCGGGTTGCGGTTGGCAGGCAGGGCGAGATCCACGCGGCGCGCCAGCGTGCCGGGCGTCAGCGAGGTGCGCGTGCGCGGGTAGAAGTCGAGTGCGTAGCTGATACTCTGCGTCAGCGGCCGCATGCTGAGGATCTGGTAATCGTCGCTGATGCGGCTGTCGGGCAGCGGCGCGTCGCGGGCCAGTTCCAGCGCGATCAGTACATTGTGGCTGGCCGGCTCCAGCGTCACCTCGTAGTGCAGCGGCGCGCCCTCGGCCGTGACGGCGCTGCCGCCGGCAAAGAAGCCCGGACGCCGCCGCCAGGTGTAGCCATCGAAGTCATGCAGCACCGGACCACGCCAGTAGCGCTGCGCCGGCGCGGGCAGCGGACCATCGAAGCGCGCGCGCAGCGCTGGTTCGTCGGATTCGGACAGGCGTGAAATGCTGCCCGGACTCATCTCATCGCCCAGCCCGGTGATGGCCTCGTCTTCCATTCCCATGGTCCAGAACGAGCCGGGCAGGCGCGGGAACACCAGGAACAGCAGCAGTGCCAGCGGCAGTGACCACAGCAGCGCCCGACCGCTCTGTCGCAGCAGCGGAGCATAGGCAGTCCTGTGCTGCACGCCGCTGCCAAGCTGACGCAGGGCGCCGGCGATCAGCCACAGCTCCACCCCCAGCAGCGGCACGCGCCAGATCTGCTGGGCATCCAGACAGGCGGCCAGCAGCAGGAAGCAGCTGGTGCCACACAGGATGTAGCCGTCACGCAGGCCACGTGCCTCCAGCAGTTTTGCGGCACTCATGACCACCAGCAGCGTGGCGCCGGCGGCCAGCCCGTTGAGGGTGCGGAAGCTCAGCAGCACGCCGACTATCAGGCCGGCGGCCAGCAGCAGGCGCAGGCCGCGGCCGGGCAGCTTCTGTGTCTGCCAGACGCCGCGGGCCCGCCAGATCACGGCGGCCAGCGCAATCGGAATGGACCACAGCGCCACGTGATGCAGGTTCAGCAGCACCGCGCCGGCGAAGGCGATCAAGACCGCGGTCATGACTGACCGAAGCGCGCCAGCGCGCCCAGCGCCCGCAGGCGCTGCTCGGAGCCGAGGCCGGGATGCAGTTGCACGCCCGGCAGGCGCAGCGCATAGGGCATGCGGCGTTGCTCGCATTCCAGCACCCAGGCGCACAGCTGCGAGAGCCGCTGCTCGGTGCCGAGGGAGCCGAGCGCAGCGAAGTCGAGCAGATGCTCGGCCCCTTCCGGATCGTGGAATTGCGAGACCTGCAGCTCACCGCCGGCGGCATAGCGTTTCCACGCCACGCTGCGCGGGCTGTCGCCGTCCTGATAGGGGCGCAGCTGCTGCCATTCCTCACTGCCGTCCTGCTGCGCCGTGCGGCTGTCGCGGCGTTCGGCGCCCGCCGTGGCGGGTAACGGCAGTGTGCCGTCGGGTCGCGGATAGACCAGCACGCGCTGATCCAGATGCAGCCAGCACCAGGCACGGAACAGGCCCAGCGGTGCGCGTGAACTCAATTCCAGGCGTGGCAGCGATTGCAGGCCGCGTCGCGAGAGGATCAGCGGCGCCTGCAGCAGGCCGACATCCGGTGCCGGCGCCAGATCGAAGATGGGCGGATCGCCCTGCGAGCGCAACTGCAGTCCCAGCCGCTGTTCGCGGTCCGGATTGAGCGCCTGCAACCGCAGCAGGCATTCGCAGCCGGCGAAGGCTTCGAAGTCGGGCAGGTTGAGCAACTGCAGATTGCGCAGCTGTGCGTGCGTCTGATGCATGCCCACCACCACGTAGGCGCCGAGCATGAAGGTGGTGACGAGTCCCAGGCTGTTGCCGTAGTTCAGTGCGGCCACCAGCATCACCGTCAACAGCAGTGCGAAGCCCCAGCCGGTGGCGGTGGGCAGGATGTAGATGCGACGCGAGTGCAGCGTCAGTGGCAGGCGGTCCGTTCCCTGGCGCCGGCGCGCCCAGCCAGCCAGCCGCTCGCGCAGGTGCCAGCGCAACGCACCGGGCGCGGTGCCAGCCATGTCCGCGCTCAGACCGGGACCGGCACCGCCGTCAGCAGCTCGGCCGCAAGGAGCTGCCCGTCGGTGCGTTGTGAGCCATGACCGCGCTCCAGGCGATGCGCAGCCACCGCCGGCAGCACACGCTGCACATGTTCGGGCAGCACGGCGCGTTCGCCGGCCAGCAATGCCCAGGCCTGCGCGGCGCGCATCAGGCCCTGCGCGGCGCGCGGCGAGAGGCCGAGCGCCAGTTGCTCGCGCGAACGCGCCACCAGTGCCTGCACGTAATCGAGCAGGGCCGGCGCCACGAATACGGCACGCACCGCGCGCTGCGCGGCCAGCAGTTCTGCCACGGTGAAAGCCGGCAGGATTTTCTCGAGTTGTTCCTGGCGCTCACCGGCCAGCAGCAGCCGGCGCTCGGAGGCCGCGTCGGGATAGCCCAGAGTCACACGCATCAGGAAACGATCCAGCTGCGATTCGGGCAGTCCGTAGGTGCCCAGCTGTTCATGCGGATTCTGCGTGGCCACCACGAAGAAGGGTTCGGGCAGTGCGTGGCGGATGCCATCGACGCTGACCTGGCGCTCCTCCATGGCCTCGAGCAGGGCGCTCTGGGCTTTGGGGCTGGCGCGATTGATTTCATCCGCCAGCAGCAGCTGCGTGAACACCGGCCCTTCGCGGAACTGGAACTGCTGGGTGTTGCGATCGAACACGGAAACGCCGATCACATCGGCCGGCAGCAGATCCGAGGTGAACTGCAGGCGCTTCCAGTCCAGCCCCAGCACCTGCGCCAGCGTATGCGCCAGCGTGGTCTTGCCCACGCCGGGCACGTCCTCGATCAGCAGATGACCGCGCGCCAGCAGGCAGGCCAGACACAGCCGCACCTGCTGCGGCTTGCCGAGGATGACGCGTTCGATGGCACTGACGGCTTCGGCGAGACGGTTCATGGCGGCTTTGCGGTGGCTGGCGGTGTGCGGCTCGCCGGTTACGCGCCGGCCAGGGCGCGTACCTGCGCCAGCTGCCGTTCGATGCCCGCGACCTCGCGTTCAAAACCCGCCACGCGTTCACGCTCCTGGACCACCACGGCCTCGGGCGCGCCGCGCACAAAGTTCTCGTTGGCGAGCTTGCCGCGTGCCCTGGCCAGTTCCGCCTGCGCCTTCTGCAGGCGCTTGTCCAGACGCTCGATCTCGCTGGCGGGCTCGATGAGTCCCGCCATGGGCACCAGCAGCGTCAGCTCACCGACCAGCGCAGAAGCCGAAGGCGGCGCCTTGCTGGCGGCATCGATGACCTGCAGCGACTCGAGCATGGCCAGCCGCGCGAAGAAGGCGCCATGCTTCTGCAGCAGGGCCTGATCCTGCGCCGAGGCATGCTGCAGCAGCAGCGGCAGCTTGCGCGACGGGCTGATGTCCATCTCGCCGCGGATCTGCCGCACGCCGAGCACGCATTGCATGATCCACTTCAGCTCGGTCTCGGCCTCGGCATCCAGCGGATAGTCCGCGGCGCGCGGCCAGCTGGCCAGCATGATGGAGGGGCCGGCCTTGCCGGCCAGCGGCGCCACCTGCTGCCAGATCTCCTCGGTGATGAAGGGCATCAGCGGGTGCAGGGCGCGCAGCAGCGCCTCGAGCACTTCCAGCAGGGTTTGACGCGCGCCGGCCTGTGCCGCGGCATCGAAGCCTTCGCCACGCAGCACCGGCTTCACCAGTTCCAGATACCAGTCGCAGAACTCGTACCAGGTGAACTCGTACAGCGCCGTGGCGGCATAGTCGAAGCGGTACTCGCGGATGGCGCTGTCCACGGCGGCGAGCGTCTGGCCCAGTCGCGAGCGGATCCAGCGATCGGCGCTGGTGAGCTGCGCTGCGGCCGCACTGGTCGCGGCAGCGGGCATGGCATCCGCCGCGCCTCCGGCCGGCGTCACCGCCATCATCACGAAGCGCGCCGCATTCCACAGCTTGTTGCAGAAGTTGCGATAGCCGGCCACGCGCCCCATGTCGAAGCGGATGTCGCGGCTCTGCGTCGCCAGTGCCGCGAAAGTGAAACGCAGCGCGTCAGTGCCGTAGGCGGCGATGCCTTCGGGGAATTGCTTGCGTGTGGCCTTGTCGATGCCCGGCGCCAGATGCGGCTGCATCAGGCCGGTGGTGCGCTTGGCGAGCAGGGCGTCGAGCGTGATGCCGTCGACGATGTCCAGCGGGTCGATGACATTGCCCTTGGACTTGCTCATCTTCTGGCCTTCGCCATCACGGATCAGGCCGTGCACGTACACCTCGCGGAACGGCACGTCGCCCATGAACTTCAGGCCCATCATGATCATGCGGGCCACCCAGAAGAAGATGATGTCGAAGCCCGTCACCAGCACATTGGTGGGGTAGAACTGTTTCAGCGCGGCCGTGTTCTCCGGCCAACCCAGTGTCGAGAAAGGCCACAGTGCCGAGGAGAACCAGGTGTCGAGCACGTCGTTGTCCTGGGTGAGCATCGCGTCGCGGCCGAGCCTGGCGCGTGCCTGGGCCTGCGCCGCCTCCAGCGTGCGGGCGACATAGACATTGCCCTCGGCGTCGTACCAGGCGGGGATGCGATGTCCCCACCACAGCTGACGGCTGATGCACCAGTCCTGGATGTTGCGCATCCACTGGTAGTAGGTCTTGTCCCAGTTCTCGGGCACGAAGCGGATGCGGCCGCTCTCCACCGCCTCGATGGCGGGCTTGGCCAGTGGCTCGGCGCGCACGTACCACTGATCGGTCAGATACGGTTCGATGACGGCACCGCTGCGATCGCCACGCGGCACCATCAGCTTGTGCTTGTCGATCTTCTCCAGCAGGCCGGCGGTCTCCAGGTCGGCGACGATGCGCTTGCGCGCCTCGTAGCGATCCAGACCGCGATAGGCCACAGGCGCCTCATCATTGATGGCCGCGTCCGGGGTGAAGATGTTGATCAGCGCCAGGCCATGGCGCTGGCCCATGGCGTAGTCATTGAAGTCATGTGCCGGCGTGATCTTCACGCAGCCGGTGCCGAAGGCCAGATCCACGTAGCCGTCGGCGATGATGGGGATCTCGCGATCGGCGAGCGGCAGTTTGATGGTCTTGCCGATCAGGTGTTTGTAGCGCTCGTCTTGCGGGTTCACGGCGACCGCCGTGTCACCCAGCATGGTCTCGGGGCGCGTGGTGGCCACCACCAGCTGGCCGCTGCCATCGGCCAGCGGATAGCGCAGATGCCACAGCGAACCTTCCTCTTCCTCGCTGAGCACTTCCAGGTCGGACAGGGCGGTGTGCAGCACCGGATCCCAGTTGACCAGCCGCTTGCCGCGGTAGATCAGATCCTCTTCGTACAGACGCACGAACACTTCGCTGACGGCCTGCGACAGACCCTCGTCCATGGTGAAGCGCTCGCGCGACCAGTCCACCGAGGCGCCGAGGCGGCGCAGCTGGCGCGAAATGGTGCCGCCGGATTGTTCCTTCCACTGCCAGACGCGGGCGATGAAGTCCTCGCGCGCGAAGTCGGTGCGCTTCTTCCCTTCGGCATTGAGCTGGCGCTCCACCACCATCTGCGTGGCGATGCCGGCGTGATCGGTGCCCGGCTGCCACAGCGTGGGCTCGCCCTGCATGCGGTGGTAGCGGGTCAGCGCATCCATGATGGTGTCCTGGAACGCATGCCCCATGTGCAGCGTGCCGGTCACATTGGGCGGCGGGATCATGATGCAGTAGCCGGGGGTGCCGGCCGGGGCGTCGCTGCGCGGTGCGAACCAGCCACGGGCTTCCCAGTGCTGGTACCAGCGTTGCTCGATGTCGGCGGGGTTGTAGGCCTTGTCCATCCGTCTGTCTTTGCGGGAAAAATGCGAGCCGCCAAGTATACAGAAGCGGCGGCCGGGGCCCGCGCGGATGGCCGCGGTTCAGCCCCCGGCGCCCGCGCCGGTGGCGATGTTATGGGTGGTCGGTTCGACGCCCTGGTCGCGGTACTGCTTGAAGCGGGCGCGACCGCTCTGACGCCGGGCCGGATCGGCGTCGATGATCTCCAGTACGCGTTCGCTGGCGCTGACCAGCGGCGGCACGCCGGCGGCGAGATTGATCAATACATCTGGAGCGCTGGGCGGAGCGGCGCCATGGCTGAGCAGCACCGGCGCCTCGTCCCAGCTGGATTCGGCGCTGGCGGGCTCATGCGGGATGAAGCTGTCCTGAGCGAAACTCCATAGCAGATCGTCCAGCGCCTGCAGCTCGGCGCCGTCCTGGCACCACACCAGCACCCGGTGCTCGGCCTGGAAGGCCTTGTCGATGACCCGGCAGGCAAAGCGCAGGCGCTCGCGTGCATCCTGGCTGTCGAGGACGTAGAAATCGACCCGCTGCATCGATGCTAGCCTTGAATCCGCAGCTCAGCCGCGCGCGCGCCGGATCAGGAATTCCGCGATCAGCGGCAGCGGCCGGCCGGTGGCGCCCTTGGCGGCGCCGGACAGCCAGGCGGTGCCGGCGATGTCCATGTGCGCCCAGGTCAGGCCGCGGGTGAACTTGCCGAGGAAGGCGCCGGCCGTGATCGCTCCGGCCTCGCGGCCACCGATGTTGGCCATGTCGGCGAAGTTGCTGCGCAGCTGCTCGCCATACTCCTCGGTCAGCGGCAGCTGCCAGGCGCGGTCATCGGCCTCGCGGCCGGCCTTGACCAGCTCCTCGGCCAGCGCCTGGTCGTTGCCCATGACGCCGGTGTGGTGATTGCCCAGCGCGATCACGCAGGCACCGGTCAGCGTGGCCATGTCGACCACGGCGGCGGGATCGAAGCGGCGCGCATAGTTCAGCGCGTCGCACAGGATCAGGCGGCCTTCGGCATCGGTGTTCAGCACTTCGATGGTCTGGCCGTCGGCGCTCCTGACGATGTCGCCGGGTTTCACGGCATTGGGACCGGGCATGTTCTCGCAGGTGGCCACCAGGCCCACCAGGTTGATTGGCAGCTTCAGGCGCGCGGCCAGATCCAGCGCGGCGATGACCGTGGCTGCGCCGCACATGTCGTATTTCATCTCATCCATCGCACCGGGGTCTTTCAGCGAGATGCCGCCGGTGTCGAAGGTGATGCCCTTGCCGACCAGCACCACCGGCGCGGCGCCGGCGCGGCCCATGCGATGCTCCATGATGATGAAGCGCGGCGGCTCGGCGCTGCCCTGGGCCACGGACAGGAAGCTGCCCATCTTCAGCTTGCGGATGGCGGGCTCGTCGAGCACGCGCACCTTCAGCGAGCGGTGCGTGCGGCCCAGCTCCAGCGCCTGCCTGCCCAGGTAACGCGGGGTGCAGACATTGCCGGGCAGATTGCCCAGATCGCGCAGCAGCGCCGCGCTGGCGGCGAGTTGCGTGCCATCCGCAGCGCCGCGGCGTGCCGCGACCAGTTCACTGCGCTCGAACGGACCGATTTTCACGCGATTCAGCGCGGCCGGCCGCGGCCGTTTGCCGGTTTTGGCGTCATTGACGCGATACAGGCCGGCGCCGGTGAGTTCGGCCACGGCGCGGGCGCGATGCTCGGCGTCGATGCGTTCAGCCACCGGCTTGTCGATGGCCAGCACCGCGCTGGCCACACGGGTGCGCAGCAGCGCCGCGATTGCCACGCTGTGGGCCTTGCGCCAGGCGCGGCGATTGAAGGCTTCGCGACTGCCCAGACCCACCAGCAGCAGGCGCGGTGAACCGATGCCGCTCATGTCGGTCAGCAGCAGGGTCTCGCCGGCGCGCCCGGCAAAATCGCCGGCCGCCAGCAGGCGCGCAATGCGGCCCTTGAGCAGTCTGTCGACGCTGGCAGCTTCGCTGTCGGCGTTCAGCTTGTCGAAGCAGCCGATGACCAGTGCATCGGCACGCTGGCCGCGGGCGGCGCCGCTGAATACCTCGTAACGCATGGGAGCCTCGTTTGAGTGTTCTGTTGCAGCCTGCGGCAAGCCGCGAAGTCACGATATTGCCACAACTGCCGGCCGACTCGCCGCCGGCGGTGGTTGCCGCCCTTGTTGCCGCTCGGGGGCGGCTCGCGAATAATGGCCATGGTATGGGTATCTTGCAGCGCTATCTGTGGCGCGAAATGACGCAGAGCTTCCTCGGCGTCACCTGTGTGTTGTTCGCCATCCTGTGCGTGAATCAGGTCGGGGCCGTGCTGGCGCGTGCCGCGCAGCAGGACTATCCGCGCGCCGTGGTCTGGCAGCTCATCGCGCTGGGCGCGGCCGAGAACATCGCCATCCTGCTGCCCATCGGTCTGCTGCTGGGCATCGTGCTGGCGCTGGGGCGCTTCTATCACGACAACGAACTGGTGGCGGCGCAGGCCTGCGGCCTGGGGCAGGGGCGGGTGCTGGCGGCGGCGCTGTGGCTGGCGTTGCCGGTGACGGCATTGCTGGCGCTGCTGACGCTGCAATGGGCCCCGGCGGCGGCGTCGCGTGAGGGGGATCTGCGCGCCAGCGCCTTGCGCGCCGCGCAGCGCGCGCCGCTGGAACCCGGGCGCTTCCGCAGTTTCAATGGCGGCCGCACCGTGGTCTACGCGCAATCGCGCGCCGACAACGGCGATCTGCTCGATGTCTTCATCAAACGCACCATCGGACCGCAGGTACCGATGGAAACCACCGTGGCGCGCCGCGCCCGGCTGCTGCTCTCCAGCGACGGCGCCACCCAGTCGGTGGAGCTGTTCGATGGCGAGCGCTACGAGGGCAATCCGGGCGAGGCGCGCTTTCGCATCCTGCGTTTCCAGACCCAGAGCATTCCGATTGCACCGCCCGCCGAGACAGCGCGCCGTGCCCGTCCGGATGAGCTGCCGACCAGCGCCTTGCTGGGCGCCACCAGCCGCGCGCAGCGCGCCGAACTGCAGTGGCGCGTGGGCATGCCCATCATGGCGCTGGTGCTGACGGCGCTGGCGCTGCCGCTGGCGCGGTTGCGGCCGCGTCAGGGGCGCTACGGACGTATCTGGCAGGCCGTACTGGTGTTTGCGCTATATGCGAATCTGGCGCTGGCCGCCAAGAGCTGGCTGGAGCGCGGCGTGATCAGCGAGCGCGTCGGGTTGTGGTGGGTGCACGGGCTGTTCGCGCTGGTGGCGCTGTGGCTGGTGCGCGGGCCGGTGCTGCTGGCGCGCTGGCGCGCGGCCCGCGCCGCAGCGGTGACGGCATGAACCTGCTGGATCGCTACGTGGGCCGTACGCTGCTGGGCGCCGTCGCGCTGGTGATGGCGGTGCTGATGGTGCTGGGTGGTCTGTTCATCTTCATCGGCGAGCAGAGTGACATCGGCACCGGCAACTACGGGGCATTCCAGGCCCTGCTGTACTCGCTGATGGAGCTGCCGCAGTTCGCGCTGCAGGCCCTGCCAGCCGGCGCGCTGATCGGCGCGCTGCTGGGGATGGGTACGCTGGCGCGCAGTCATGAGCTGACGGTCATGCGCGCCGCCGGCATGTCCAAGCTGCGCATCGCCACGGCGGTGTTCATGGCTGGCGTGCTGCTGGTGATCACGTCGGTGGTGTGGGGCGAATGGCTGGCGCCGCCACTGGAGCGCCTGGCGGACCAGAACAAGGCCATGGCCCGTTACAACAACGTCAGTTTCGCCGGCCGCGGAGCGGCCTGGATCCGCGACGGCAACCGCATCCTGAACGTGGCGCGCATTGCCGCCGACGATGAGCTGGGCGGCCTGATGATCTTCGAACTCGGCGACGATCATCGCCTCACTTCCATGGCGCGCGCCGATCGCGCCAGCAGCGGCCTGGACAAGCAATGGCTGTTGCAGGGCTATCGCGAGTCGCGTTTCGGCACGGATTCGGTCACGGCAGAGCAGGAGGATCAGCATCGCATGCACTCCTCGGTGGCTTCCGGCTTCCTGCAGCTGGCCAATGCTTCCCCGGGCGATCTGTCCATCGCCACGCTGACGCGCATGATCCGTTACCTGCGCGCCAATCGGCTGCAGGACACCGACTACGTGTTTGCGCTGTGGTCGCGGGCGGCACGCAGCGTGGCGGTGCTCGCCGCCATGCTGTTCGCCGTGCCGCTGGCTTTCGGTTCGTTGCGCACCGCTGGCGCAGGTGCCCGCACCACGCTGGGTCTGGTGATCGGGCTGGTGTATTTCTTCGCGCAGCGCATGGTGGAGAGCGGTGTGAGCGTGTTTGCGCTCGACCCGGTGCTGCTGGCCTGGGCGCCTTGCGCGGGGCTCACGCTGGCGGCGCTCATTCTGTACTGGCGGGTTCGCTAGAGTCGGCCGGTTGACGGGCTCCCGATCTGTCCCGGGGCAGCCGGCTGACGGGCGCGGCTGCCCCGGAACGGGCTCAACTTGACGGCAGCTCAGCCGTTCGAGCTGCGCACGTTCTCGTAACGCTTGCCCAGCGCGTAGGCCACCGGGAACCAGATCGCGGAAACGATGACGCCGAAGATCGCCAGGCCCGTAACGCCAAACGGCAGGATCACCGAACTCACCCAGGAGGCACTCCAGTCGCCAAAGCGATAGACCACCGTGTCGATGACGTTCTTGGCCTTGTACTTGCTTTCCTGATCGACCACGGTGAACAGCATCTCGCGGGTGGGCTTGGCCACCGCATACTCGGCCACACGTCGGCCGATCTGGATGCTGGCCAGCACCAGCAGCACCGGCGAGAACACCACGGCGAGGAAGGCGATCACCATGATCACCGGATTCACCAGCAGGCCGGTGGTGACGCCGAAGCGCTTGATGAAGCGGCTGGTGCCGAACAGCTGCACGATCACCGCCAGCGAATTGACCGCCAGATCGATGTTCGCGTAGGCCTGGGCGCGTGCTTCGCGGCTGGCGAAGGCCTTGGTGATCAGATCGCCGAGCTGGATGTAGACGATGGTGGAGATCCAGGTCATCAGCAGCAGGAACGCGGCCAGCAGCAGCAGGTAGGGCGACTTGAACAGCAGCTTGAAGCCGTCAAAGGGATTGCCGGCCAGCTTGCGCTCCAGCGTGGTCTTCTGCACGGCCACGCCGGCAGCCACCAGGCGCTGCTTTTCGCGGGTCAGCAGCATCACCAGCGCCGCCGTCACGGCGAAGCCGGCCGCAGAAATCAGCATCAGATTGTCCGTGCCCAGCGATTTGGCCAGCGTGGAGACCACCAGCGGACCGACGATGCCGCCGATGGTGCCGCCGGCCGCGACGAAGCCGAACAGCCGCTTGGCCTGATCGCGCGAGAAGATGTCGGCCATGAAGGTCCAGAACACCGAGATGATCAGGATGTTGAAGGTGCTGATCCACACGTAGAACGTGGCCGCCACCCAGCGGTCCTGGTTTTCCTCGACACTCTGGAACAGGAAATACAGCGCCAGGATGGTGGCTCCGACAAAGCCGTACACCCAGGGCAGGAAGGTGGAGAGCTTCAGTCGCGACGCGAAGAACGAATACAGCGGCGCGAAAATGAAGCTTGCGATCAGCGTGCCGGTGAACAGTTCCTGGATGCGATCGATGCCATAAACAGTTCCCATCGCGTCGCGCACCGGCTTGAGCACCGAGTAGCTGCCGAACAGGAAGAAGAAATACAGCATGCTCAGGATCACCGCCCGGATCTCGTGGGATTCGATCACGGCGACGGATTTGAACAGGCGGGCAAACAGCGATGGCTTGGTGTCGGTCATGGTTGTTCTCGGATGAAGGCCGCGGCGATTATCCGGTATCGGGGCAGGAGGAGTCGTGAAAAAGTGTCAGGCGCGGAGGTTTGGCCGGGCTGGAGTCTGTGCCCGCAGGCTCTCGTAACGCCGTCCCAGGGCCACCGACACCACGCCCCAGACCCCTGAGGCCGCCAGCCCCAGCCCCAGGGCCGCCGTCGAGCCGAAGCCGGCCAGACGCAGTCCGGCCTGCACCCAGGCAGCCGACAGGTCGCCGAAGCGATAGACCGCCGTATCGATGATGTTCTTGGCCTTGTAGCGATCCTCCTGGGGCAGGACCGTGAAGCAGATTTCACGACTGGGGCGGGCGATGGCGTATTGCGAAACGCGTCGCACCACCTGCGTCGCCTGCAGCATCAGCAGCGTGGGCGAGAGCACCATGCCGATGAAGCCGGCGATCATGAGGATGGGATTGAGTACCAGTCCGGCCGTGACGCCGAAACGCTGCACCAGCCGCGCCAGGCCGAACAGCAGCACCAGCGCGGAGCAGATGTTCACCACCAGGTCGATGTCGGCCAGCGCCTGGGCGCGCTGTTCCAGCTCCGAGAAGGTGCGCGCCACCAGATCGGTCTGCAGGAAGTAGGCGATGGTGGTGATCCAGGTCATCAGCAACATGAAGGCGGCCTGGTTCAGCATGTAGCGCGAGCGGAACAGGTGCGTGAAACCATCGAAGGGGTTGCCGGACAGCGCATGATCCAGTGTGCTGTGCTGGGCGCCGGCCGAGGCATTGCCGAGACGCTGCTTCTCGCGCATCAGCAGATGCACCATGACGATGACCAGTGCGAAACCGGCGGCTGCGATCAGCAGCAGCCCGGGCAGACCGACTGCGCGGACGGCGCAGCGGGTGATCACGGGGCCGGCAATGGCACCGGTGCTGCCGCCCGCCGCGATCAGCGCGAACAGCCGCGTGGCCTGTTCCGGCGAGAAGGTGTCGACCATCAGGCTCCAGAACACCGAGATCATGAACAGGTTGGCCACGCTGAACCACAGGTAGTACGCGCCGGCGACCCACAGGTTGGTCGGCGCGATGCGCAGCAGGGCGTAGAACAGCAGGATGTTGCACAGCCAGAACCAGAACACGCCGGGCAGGACCCGTCGCAATGACAGCCGCGACACCAGCGCGGCAAACAGCGGCACGCACAGCGCGGTCAGCACGAAGGTGCCGGTGAACAGGTTCTGCAATTCGCCCACGCCGAATACCGTGGCGAAGGTGTCACGCACGGGTCGCAGGATGTAGTAGCTGCCGAGCAGGATGAAATTGCACAGGAAGGCCAGCAGCACGGCGCGCAGTTCGCCGGTATGCACGGTGGCGACCAGTCCCGCCAGGCGCGTCAGGCGCGCGGTCAGTTTCGATCTCATGGGCCGGGCACGCTAACACAGTCATATGACGAGAGTGTTTGCATCCTGCAGTACATCAGCACTGCGGTGCTGGCGCGCAGCGCCGGCGCGGCGCGCGAAGCCAGGGAGCATGTGCAGGCTCGTCAGCTGATTGCGGCGCCGGGTTGCTTGAGGGTCTGTGGCGTCAGGACGCCGGCGCAGCCGCCAGCGGTTCCGAGGCGTCGGCGGGCGGCGGCCCGCTTGTCATTTCCACCACGTGGCCATCCTCGAAGGTGGCCTTGCGGAAGTTGCCGCCGTCGCGGCCATCGCGCAGCGGATTGATGACCATGGTCACCTTGTCACCGGCCTTGAAGGTATCCTTGGTGAAGCCGTAGCGCCGCGCCATGGAGAGATTCGCAGTCTCGATGCCCCACAGCTTCGGTTCACCGCCGTTGCGATCTTCCACCAGCACCCAGATCCATACGTGCGGATTGGTCCACTCGTAGGTTTTGATCGTGCCCTGGATGGTCACTGTGCTGGAGTGATCGAACATGGCGGCGGAGTGATGCGCCAGCGCCAGTGGTGTAGCCAGGCACCCGCACAGCAGTGCGGGCAGTGCAGTGGAAAATCGCGACATGGAACGCTCCTTGTTCGTTTGGCTGCAGCTTCAGGAGCGCGGCGCGCTCAGATCCAGGCTGGGTTGGCCGTTCACCGGCAGATCGCGGTTGTTCTGGCTGCAGAAGGCTTCCTGCACGTGCAGGTCGCGGCGCAGCTTGAATCGCTGGGTACGGGTCCATGGCTGTTGCAGTACTTGCGGGTTGGTCAGGGTAACGCGCTGCTCCAGCGTATCTGGCGCAATCAGGCGGATGCGCTCCACGCTGTGCGTGGCGCCCTGGCCGGGCACATAGGGCGCGATCCATACCTGCGGCAGGAAGCCGATCGTATCGACGACCAGCGTGTCGCCTTCCCAGTGTCCGATCGAGTGGCCGTAGTAGGAAGGATCCGGATCGCCATGCACGCGGCCATCCAGGTAGATGTGGCGCACGCTGAGATAATCCTCATCCATCATGATGAAGATCGCATCCTTCGAATAGAAGAATTCGCCAGTGCGTTCGAAAGGGCCTTCCTGCGGTTCGCAGGTGCTGGAGCCAAGCGTGGACGGGTCGATGGGCCCACGCGCCGCCAGCGCCCTGGCCACACCGGGAACATAGACGGGTGTGCTCTCGGCGCTTTGCGGGCCGCGCTCACGCACCCAGATGCCGCCCTGGAAGTCGGGCCACTTGGCCACATCGGCCCAGCTGCGTGCCGCTGCATCGGCTCCCAGGGCCTGCGGCAGCCATGAAATCATCGTAACGACAAGCGCAATGAATGGCGTTGCCCCGCGCAACGCGTGACGGATTCGTGGCATGTTTCCCCCAATACCGCGCGCAGTCTCAGTGCTGAGCGTCGGCCGGCGCCGTTGATCGGCGTGCCTAGGATAAGGCAAAGGGGAAGATTGGCGCTCCCTACGAGATTCGAACTCGTGTTACAGCCTTGAGAGGGCCGTGTCCTGGGCCTCTAGACGAAGGGAGCAAATCTTCGGTCGGCCGCGTGAAAGGCGCGGTATTATAAGGGTCCCTGAAGAATGCTCAAGCGGAAAGCGGCGAATTGAACGATCTTCCTCCGAACCCTGCGGCGCCGCGAGCGCCCCGGATCATTCCGCGCGCCGAACATACCGTCTCGCGCACCCATCTGTCGCCCAATGCCCTGCGGGTGCTGTACCGGCTGAAAGATGCCGGATTCCAGGCTTTCCTGGTCGGCGGCTGCGTGCGCGATGTGTTGCTGGGCCTTGAGCCCAAGGACTTCGACGTTGCCACCAATGCGCAGCCCGAAGAGGTGCGCTCGCTGTTCCGCAACTGCCGTCTGATCGGTCGCCGCTTCCGGCTGGCCCATGTGGTGTTCGGCCGCGAAATCATCGAGGTGGCCACTTTCCGTGCCTCCGGCGCACCCGACCAGGGCGAGGAGCCAGCCGAGGAGGGCGCCGAGGAGGCCGAACTCGATGCCGAGATCGACGCCGAGGACGATGAGTCCGACGCGGACGATACGGACGAGGGCGAGTCTGACGAGGACGATGAGGAAGAGGAAGAAGAGGACGAAGACGCGGAAGATGCCACCGCCGAATTGCCTTCCCGCGGCCATTCGGGCGAGCGGGTGCTCGACAGCAGCGGCCGCATCCTGCGCGACAATGTCTACGGCAGCATCGATGACGATGTCTGGCGCCGCGATTTCACGGCCAATTCCCTGTACTACAACATCGCCGACTACTCGATCTGGGATTACACCGGTGGCATGGAAGACGTGGTCGCGCGGCGGCTGCGCCTGATCGGTGATCCGGAGACCCGTTATCGCGAGGACCCGGTGCGCATGCTGCGTGCGGCGCGCTTCGAGGCCAAGCTGGGCTTCGAGCTGGCGCCCGCGACCGTGGCGCCGATCGCGCCGTTGCGCAATCTGCTGGCCGGCGTGCCGGCGGCGCGCCTGTTCGACGAGATGCTCAAGCTGTTCCTCACCGGTCACGGCGAGCGCAGCTTCGAAGTGCTGCAGCATCACGGCCTGCTCGAAGTGCTGTTGCCGTCACTGGGCAGCTACCTGCGCCGCTATCCAGGTGGCGCAGCCGAGCGGCTGCTGCACCAGGGGCTGCGCAACACGGATTCGCGCGTGGTGCTCGACAAGCCGGTGACGCCGACCTTCCTGTTCGCGCTGTTGCTGTATGGACCGATCGCCCTGCAGATCGAATCCATGCCGCCGCAGCGCTGGCATGAGCCGGCGGCCATCCTGGAGGCCTGTGATCGCGTGCTGCGCGAAGTGCATCAGCGCGTCACCATCCCGAAGCGTTTCGCCTTCGGCATCCGTGACATGTATGCCCTGCAGCCGCGCCTGGAGCGACCGCGCGGCAAGAGCGCGCTGCGCATGCTGGAGCAGCCGCGCTTCCGTGCCGCCTATGATCTGCTGCTGCTGCGTGCCGGCGTGGGTCTGGCCGCCGCGGATGTCGCGGCCTGGTGGACGCATCTGCAGGAGGTTGGACCCGAAGAGCGCCAGCGCCAGTGCGATGCGCTGCCCCAGCAGGGCAGCGCTGCGGCGGCGTCCGAAGGCGGCGAGCCGCGTCGCAGCCGGCGGCCGCGCCGCCGTCGCCGTAAATCCAGCCGGGCGTGATGCAGCTCTGGCGGCCGGCCTACATCGGTGTCGGCAGCAATCTCGATGATCCTGCCGGCCGGGTGCGCGCTGCGCTCGCAGCGCTGGCCCGGCTCCCTGACACGCGCTCGCTGCGCAGTTCGGGGCTGTGGCGTTCAGTGCCCTTCGGTCCAGTGCAGCAACCGGATTTCATCAATGCGGCCGCCGCACTGCTGACCACGCTGGAGGCGCCGCAACTGCTGGCGCGGCTGCGTGCGCTGGAGGCGCAGCTCGGCCGGGAGCGCGGCGCCGTGCGCTGGGGGCCGCGGCATATCGATCTGGATCTGCTGGCGCTGGGGGCGGTGCAGATGCAGACGCCCGAGCTCACGCTGCCGCATGCCGGGATAGTGGAGCGCAATTTCGTTCTGTATCCTCTGGCTGATATCGCGCCCGAGGCCTGGATTCCGGCGCTGGGGCGCGTGGCGGATCTGGCCGCGCGGCTGCCGGCCACGGGCCTCGAGCGCCTGTCCTGAGCCGGAAAGCACGTCATGACCGCAGAGGCCGCACCCCGTTTTCTCGTCATTGAAGGACCGATCGGCGTCGGCAAGAGCACTCTGGCGCGCAAGCTCGCCGCGCATCTGGGCGCGGAGCTGGTGCTGGAGCAGGCCGACGCGAATCCCTTTCTCGAGCGCTTCTACCGCAACCCGCGCGTCGGCGCCTTCCCGGCGCAGCTGTACTTCCTGTTCCAGCGCGCCCAGCAGCTGGCGCAGCTCAAGCAGCAGGATTTGTTCGCGCCGGTGCGCGTCGCCGATTATCTGCTCGACAAGGACCGGTTGTTTGCGCAGGTGACGCTCGACGCGGAAGAGTTGCGCCTGTACGAGCAGATCCACGAACGGCTGGCCATCGAGGCGCCGCGGCCGGATCTGGTGGTGTACCTGCAGGCGCCCGTGGATGTGCTGATCGAGCGCATCGCGCGCCGTGGCATCGCCTACGAGCAGCACATCGATCGCGCCTACCTGGAGAAGCTCAACAAGGCTTATGCGCGCTTCTTCCACGAGTACGACGCCACGCCCTTGCTGATCGTGAACGCCGCCGCCATCGACCCGGTCAACAATCCGGCGGATTTCGATGAGCTGCAGGGGGCCATCGCGCGCGCGCGGCGCGGCCGGCACTACTACAATCCGCTGCGCCACGCCGAGCTGTAAGGGGCGCGGGTCGCTGTCTTGCCGGCATCGTGCCGGGATCGGGTGCCGATCAGGCTTCGGCACCGGCAAAACAGCCCACTTCTGTGCAATTCATGCCTCGGTTGATTGTGGCTGGCAAGTCCGTCATTCTGCGCGCCCATGTACACCCACCTGCAGCAGCGTGATGCGGCCCGCCAGCCGGTAACGCTCGCCACCCTGGCGCGCAACAAGGCCGAGGGCCGCAAGATCACCTCCCTGACGGTTTACGACGCCAGCTTTGCCGCGCTGGTCGACGCCGCCGACATCGACGTGGCGCTGGTGGGTGATTCTCTCGGCATGGTCATCCAGGGATTCGATACCACGGTGCCGGTGACCATGGACCAGATGGTCTATCACTCGGCGGCGGTGGCGCGCGGACTGTCGCGGGCCTTCCTGATCGGCGATCTGCCATTCATGAGCTATTCCTCGCGCGAGCAGGCCCTGAGCAATTCAGTGCGCCTGATGCAGGAGGGTGGGGCGCGCATGGTGAAGCTGGAGAGCGGCGGCTCGCAGGTGGAGATCGTCGAATTCCTCGCCCGCCACGATATTCCAGTGTGTGCGCATCTGGGCCTGCGGCCGCAGTCGGTGCACAAGACCGGCGGTTTTCGCGTGCAGGGCCGTGAACACGAGGCGGCCGATCGCATGATGGCGGATGCCAGGGCACTGGTGGCAGCAGGCGCGGATCTGCTGCTGCTCGAATGCATTCCGGCCTCACTGGGCAAGCAGATCACCGATGCCTCGCACGTGCCGGTGATCGGTATTGGCGCCGGTCCGGATGTGGATGGCCAGATTCTGGTGCTGTACGATATCCTCGACATCACCAGTGGCCGCAAGCCGCGCTTCGTGCGCAACTTCATGTCTGGCGACGGCATTTGTGGTGCGGGCACGTCCGGCCAGGGCGGCTGTGCCGGCGCCATCGAGCGTTACGCGGCGGCGGTGCGCGATCGCAGCTATCCGGCGCCGGAGCATTGTTTCTGAGTACCGGCGTGGAAGTCGTCACCAGCGTGGCTGAAGTGCGCGCGCGCGTGCGCGCCTGGCGCATGGCCGGCCAGCGCGTGGGTTTCGTGCCCACCATGGGCAATCTGCATGCGGGGCACATCAGTCTGATCGCCGCGGCGCGCTACCGCAGTGATCGCATCGTCGCCAGCGTGTTCGTGAATCCGCTGCAGTTCGGGCCGAAGGAGGATTTCGCGGCCTATCCGCGCACGCCCGAGGACGACCAGCGGCTGCTCAGCGAGGCGCACTGCGATCTGCTGTTCCTGCCCGGTGTGGAACAGATCTATCCCGGCGGCGGCAGTCAGGCCACGCTGGTCACGGTGCGCGGCCTGTCCGATACCCTGTGCGGTGAATTCCGGCCCGGCCACTTCGATGGCGTGGCCACCGTGGTCGCCAAGCTGTTCGGCATCGTCGCGCCCGACGTGGCGGTGTTTGGCGAAAAGGACTACCAGCAGTACACCATCATCCGGCGCATGACGCAGGATCTGGCGATTCCCGTCGAAGTGATCGGCGCGCCCACGGTACGCGCCCCCGATGGCCTGGCGCTCAGTTCGCGCAACCGTTATCTGAGCACCGAGGAGCGGGTCCGCGCGCCGGTGGTGTATCACTCGCTGCGCCGCGCCGTGCAGCGCATCGACAGCGGCGATTCCGACTGGGCCGCCATCGAGGCCGAGGGGCTCGCCACGCTGAAGAGCGCCGGGCTGCGCCCGGACTACTTCTCGGTGCGTGACACGCTGCAGTTGCAGCCGCCACAGGGCAGTGGCCAGGAACTGGTGGTACTGACCGCCGCGCGCCTGGGGCGCGCACGCCTGATCGACAACCTGCGCGTCCGCGCCCGCTGAAAGCTTCGATACCGGATTTCATGGGCGCGGCCCCGGCGCGGGCGGCCAACGCCCGTGGCGGCGCAACGCCCAGTGCACATGCTCCTGCACCAGCGCATCCGCATCCTCGCGGCGTGACTCCAGCGCAGCCAGCACTTCGGCCGTGGCCGGTGCATTGCCCAGCGCCACGGCGATATTGCGCAGCCAGCGCCGATAGCCGATGCGATGGATGGCCGAGCCCTGCATGCGCGTGCCGAACTGCTGCTCGCTCCAGCCGAACAGTTCGGCGAGGCGGGCGTGATCCAGGCCATTGCGCACCTGGAAATCGGGATGGGCGGCGGCGCGCGCATAGCGGTTCCAGGGGCAGACCAGCTGGCAGTCATCGCAGCCGTAGATGCGATTGCCCAGCAGCGGCCGCAGCTCTTCTGGAATCGGGCCATCCAGTTCGATGGTCAGATAGGAGATGCAGCGCCGCGCATCGAGCTGCCAGGGCGCGGTGATGGCCTGGGTTGGACACACCTCGATGCAGGCACTGCAGCTGCCGCAATGGGCGCTGGGCGGCGCATCGACGGGCAGTGGCAGATCGGTGTAGATCTCGCCGAGGAAGAAGTACGAGCCGGCGTCGCGCGCGATCAGGTTGGTGTGCTTGCCGATCCAGCCCAGGCCCGCATTGCGCGCCAGCGGCTTTTCCAGCACCGGCGCACTGTCCACGAAGACGCGCTCCACACCGGCGGGGCCCGCCAGTTCCACGAGCTTCTGCGCCAGCTTCTTCAGCTGCGCGCGCAGCACCTTGTGGTAGTCGCGACCCAGCGCATAGCGCGACACATAGGCGTGCTCGGTTTCCTGCAGCAGCGCCTGTGCGTCGTGGGCCGCGTCGGGCCAGTAGTCCATGCGCACGCAGATCACGCGCAGCGTGCCGGGCACCAGTTCGGCCGGGCGTGAGCGGCGCCTGCCATGGCGCTGCATGTACTGCATGTCGCCATGCCGCCCGGCCGCCAGCCAGGCATTGAGCCGCGCTTCGTCCTCGGCCAGCTCGACGCCGCTGATGCCCAGTGCCGCAAAACCCAGCTCGCGCGCTGCCGCCTGCAGGGCCGTGCGCAGGGCCGTGGCGTCCAGTGGCGGCGGGGTGGGTGAGGAGGCAGTCATGGCAGTGCTCAAGACAACAGTATAATGGCGGGATGGCTTTACCCTGTGCCCTGTACTGCGCTGCCCAGGTACGTGCCCTCGATGCGACCGCCATCGAGCAGGGCACGCCCGGCTACACGCTGATGCGCCGCGCCGGCGAGGCAGCGCTGCAGGTGCTGCGCAGCCGCTGGCCGACGGTGCTGCATTTCGCGGTGGTGGCCGGTGGTGGCAACAACGCCGGCGACGGCTATGTGCTGGCGCGTTTCGCGCAGGCCGCCGGCCTGCAGCCGGTGGTGCTGGCCGTGGTGCCGCCGGAGCGTCTGAAGGATGAGGCGCGTCAGGCCTGCGATGACTGGCAGGCCAGCGGCGGGCAGATCCTGCCCTTCGAGATGGCTGCGCTCGAAAGCGTGGAGCTGGTGGTCGATGCGCTGCTCGGCATCGGCGCGCGTGCCCCGCTGGATGATGCCCATCGTCAGGCCGTCGCTGCGATCAATGCCGCCCGCAAACCGGTGCTGGCGCTGGATCTGCCCTCGGGCCTGGATGCCGACACCGGCGCCGAACAGGATCTGGCGGTGCGTGCCGATTGCACCATCAGCTTCGTGGCGCTGAAAAGCGGCCTGTTCCTGGGAGCGGGCCCGGAGCTGGCGGGCCGGCTGTTCTTCGATGACCTGCAGGTGCAGGTGCCCGACACCGCCCGGTTCCAGCCGCAGCTGCTGCGCCTCGACGAAACGCTGATCAGCCAGGCACTGCCGCGGCGCCGGCGCGAGGCGCACAAGGGCGAGTTCGGCCGCGTGCTGATCATCGGCGGTGCCGTGGGCATGCCAGGTGCCGTGCGGCTGGCGGGCGAGGCGGCGCTGCGTTGTGGCGCCGGTCTGGTCACCGTGGCCTGCGCGCCGGAGAACCTGCCCATCGTCGCGGCCGGCCGTCCCGAGCTGATCCTGCTGCCGCTGCCGGATGCCGCGCCCCTGGCCGCCGCACTGCAGGCCGCCGAGATCATCGCCATCGGACCGGGCCTGGGCCGCAGTGCCTGGTCGCGGCGTGTGCTGGAGCGCGTGCTGGAAGCCAACCGGCCGCTGATCATCGATGCTGATGCGCTGAACCTGCTGGCCGAGGCGGGTCGCAGTGCGCCGCCGGGTTCCATCCTGACGCCGCATCCGGGCGAGGCCGGACGGCTGCTGGGCCGTCATGGCGCGCTGGTGCAGAAGGATCGCCTGGCTGCGCTCGATGCGCTGCTGGAGCGTCACGACGCCACCATCGTGTTGAAAGGCGCGGGCACGCTGGTGGGTCGGCGCGGGCAGGTCACGGCGCTGTGCGAGCGTGGCAACCCCGCCATGGCCGGTCCCGGCATGGGCGATGTGCTCACCGGCGCCATCGCCGGCATTCTCGGCCAGTGCCGCGATCCCTGGCTGGCAGCGCGCGCCGCCGTGTTGGTGCATGCCATGGCCGGTGACGAGATGGCCCGGGTGATCGGTGCGCGCGGCCTGCTGGCCGGCGAGCTGGCCGAGGAGCTGACACGCTGGGTCAACCTGTCCTGATGCGTACCTGGCTGCTGCGCGATGCCGAAGCCACTGCTGCACTGGCGCGCGCCGTGGTGCAGGCACAGCCCACCGCCCATGCGCCGCGCCTGATCGCCTTGCATGGCGAACTGGGGGCCGGCAAGACCAGTTTCGTGCAGGCCTTTCTCGCAGCCTGCGGGGTGCGCGCTGCGGTGCGCAGTCCCACCTACACGCTGGTGGAGAGCTATGTCGGGGACGCCGGACAGGCGCTGGTGCACGCCGATCTGTATCGTCTGGCAGCCGCGCAGGAATTCGAGGAGCTGGGCCTGCGCGAGGAATTCCGGCCCGGCGCCACCTGGCTGGTGGAGTGGCCGGAGCGGGCGCGGGATGCGCTGCCAGCGGCCGATCTGGAGCTGAATCTGGTGATTCTGGCCCAGGGAAGGCGCGCCGAAGTCGCCGCGGGCACTCCAGCCGGAGCTGAATGGCTGCAGGCAGTTGCCGCCGATCCATGACGAACTGACTTAAGCTCGCAACGTATCTATCTAATACCATTGAATCTTTGTCGGGACTGGCCTAGATTCTGGTACATGGCGGTGGCGACGATACGGCGGTTTTTTTCAGCTTGGCAGTGCTGTGCAGGCATGCGCCTGGCGCTGCTCGGCCTGTGTGCCGCCTCCGCTCAGGCTGCCAGCTCCTCCCAGCAGTTGCAGAAGCTGGCGTTGAACGCCGGCAGTGCTGGCGCTTCGCTGGAATTGCGCCTCAGCGCCGCGGTCAGCGAGCGCGTATTCCAGCTGTCCAATCCCGATCGTCTGGTCATCGATCTGCCGGCCACGCGCCGTGCCCACAACCTGACAGTGCCGGCTGCCGCCGGCGTGGTGGAGGCGGTGCGGGTGGGGCCGCAGAGCAATGGCACGCTGCGCGTGGTGTTGCAGCTGCGCGCTGCCAGCAAGTATCAGCTCAGTCGCCAGAACGTCGCCGGCGGCTACGCCCTGCGCGTGCAGCTGGCTGGCGGCGGGCGTGCCGACAAGCGCCTGGCGCGTGCCGCGGATGGCGCCGGCACCGCCGCCGTGGCTGCGGCGGCGCCCGCTGCGCCGCTCACCGCGGCCTCTCAAGCCGCGACGGCAGCGGCCGAGCCAGCCAGGCTCGCGGCCGTGAAGAGCGCACCGCAGGGCGGCGGCAACGACATCATCATCGCCATCGATGCCGGCCATGGCGGCGCCGATCCCGGTGCCACCGGCATGCGTGGCACGCATGAGAAGGATGTCACGCTGGCTATTGCCAGGGCGCTGGCCGCGCGCATCAACGCCGAGACCGGCATGCGCGCGGTGTTGACGCGTGACGGCGATTACTTCATTCCGCTGCGCGATCGCATGGTGCGGGCGCGCAATGCGCGCGCCGACCTGTTCCTTTCCATTCACGCCGATGCCGTGCGCAACCGCGATGTGTCGGGCGCTTCGGTGTACGTGGTTTCCAACCGCGGCGCTTCCAGTGAAGCGGCGCGCTGGCTGGCCGAGCGCGAGAACTCTGCCGACCTGAAGGGCGGTGTGTCGCTGGCCGATGTCAGCGGCAATCTGGCCTCGGTGCTGATGGATCTGTCGCAGTCGGCGAGTCAGGGCGCCAGCGTGGAAGTGGCTGACGAAGTCTTGAAGTCACTGGATGGCGTTGGCGTGGTGCGCAAGCCCGAGGTGCAGTACGCCGCCTTCGTGGTGCTGAAGTCACCGGACATTCCCTCGCTGCTGGTGGAGACGGCCTACATCTCCAACCCCGGCGAGGAGCTGCGCCTGAAGTCCGCCGGCAGTCAGCAACAGCTGGCGCAGGCCATCTTCAGCGGTCTGCAGCGCTACTTCACCGATCATCCGCCGGCCGGCAGCCTGTATGCGCGGCTGCACCGCGACGACAGCGCCGGTGGCGGTGGCGTCAAGCTGGCGCGCAGCGCCGATTAGACCGCAAGGGGCATGCGTTACACTTGACGCATGCCCATCCGTGTCCTCGAATCCCAGCTGATCGACCAGATCGCCGCCGGCGAAGTGGTTGAGCGTCCCGCCGCCGTCGTCAAGGAACTGGCCGAAAATGCCCTCGATGCCGGCGCGAGGCGCATCGACATCGATATCGAGCGCGGTGGTATCCAGCTGATCCGCATCCGCGACGATGGCTGCGGTATTCCCGCCGCCGAACTGCCGGTGGCGGTGCTGCGGCATGCCACCAGCAAGATCGGCTCGCTGGCGGATCTGGAAGCCGTGGCCACGCTGGGTTTTCGCGGCGAGGCGCTGCCCTCCATCGGCTCGGTGGCGCGCCTGCGTCTGATCTCGCATCACGCCGGCGATGCCCACGCCAGTGAGCTGCAGGTGCAGGGCGGCGAACTCGGCGAGCTGCGTCCGGCCGCGCATCCACCCGGCACCACGGTGGAAGTGCGTGAGCTGTTCTACAACGTGCCGGCGCGGCGCAAGTTCCTGCGCACCGAGGCCACCGAATTCAGCCATATCCAGCAGGCGGTGGAGCGGCTGGCGCTGGCGCGACCGCAGGTGGGCGTGCGGCTGCGGCATAACGAGCGCGTGGTGTTCGATCTGCCGCCGGCGCTGACACCGGCGCAGCAACAGGCGCGCATCAATCTCGTGCTCGGTCCCGAATTCCTGGCGCAGGCGCTGCCCATCGAACTGCGCGCCGCCGATCTGCACCTGCATGGCTGGCTGGGCCTGCCCACGGCGGCGCGCGCGCAGAACGATCTGCAGTACTGGTTCGTCAATGGCCGCGCCGTGCGTGATCGCCTGCTGGGCAATGCGGTGCGTCTCGGCTATCGCGACGTGATGTACGGACATCGTCATCCCGCCTATCTGCTGCAGCTGGAGCTGGCGCCCGAGCGCGTCGACGTGAATGCGCATCCGGCCAAGCTGGAGCTGCGCTTCCGCGACAGTCGCGCCGTGCACGACTTCGTGTTCCGTGCCATCGAGCGCGCACTGGCGCATACCAGGCCGAGCATCGAACAGCCGGCAGCCGTGGCGGCCGCGCAGCGCCTGGGCGTCCGTGACTGGAGCGCAGCCGATGCCACGGGCATTGCGGGCGCGCGGGGCTTTGGCGTGGCAGGAGGCACGGGTGGTTACGCTGCAGGAACTGCCTACGGCTACGCCGGCGACAGAGCGTTGCAGGCGGCGATGGCTCTGGGCGAATCCGCTGGCAACCTGCCGCGCGCGCTGGACTGGATGGCGTGGCCGGACGCCGCAGACCCGCAGCAGCAGGGCGACGCGCCACCACGGGCGCTGGGCACGGCCATCGCGCAGCTGCATGGTCTGTACATCCTGGCGCAGAACCCGGATGGGCTGGTGCTGGTGGACATGCATGCCGCGCACGAGCGCGTGCTGTACGAACAGATGAAGCAGCAGCTGGCGGCCGGCCCGCCGGCCGCGCAGCGATTGCTGGAGCCGCTGGCGGTGACGCTGGAGGAAGCCCAGGTCGAAGCACTGCTGGGCTGGCGCGAGCAGCTGGCCGAGGTGGGATTCGAGATCGATGCGCTGGCGCCGACGCAGCTGGTGGTGCGGCAGGTGCCGGCCCTGCTGGGCATGGGGGCGGTGCCCGAGTTGCTGCGCCAGCTGGTGCGCGATCTGGCGCAGGATCAGGGTTCGCATCATCTGGAAGCCGCGGCCAACCAGGTGTTGGGCACGCTGGCCTGCCGTACGGCCATCCATGCGCACCGGCGTCTGACGCTGCCGGAGATGGACGCGCTGCTGCGCCAGATGGAGCGCACACCGCGCGCCAGCCAGTGCAATCACGGTCGCCCCACGTGGACGCGTCTGAGCCTGCCGGAACTCGACGCGCTGTTCCTGCGCGGGCGCTGAAGTCTTCGGGCGCCAGCACGTCATGAATGCCAAGCGCCTGCCGCCGGTGCTCGTGCTCACGGGGCCCACCGGCACTGGCAAGACCGACCATGCGGTGGAGCTGGCGGCGCAATTTCCGCTGGATCTGATCAGCGTCGATTCGGCGCTGGTCTATCGCGGCATGGACATCGGCACCGCCAAGCCCGGAGCCGAGCTGCTTGCCCGTGTGCCGCATCATCTGATCGACATCCGCGAACCGGATCAGAGTTATTCGGCGGGTGAGTTCGTCCGCGACGCCACCGCGCTGATCCGCTCCGCGCATGCGCAGGGGCGGGTGCCGCTGCTGGTGGGAGGCACAATGCTGTACCTGCGGGCGTTACTGGATGGCATTGCAGCGCTGCCGCAGGCCGACGCGGCGCTGCGCCGTGAACTGGAGGCGCGCGCGGTCGAGCAGGGCTGGCCTGCATTGCATGCCGAACTGGCGGTGGTGGATCCGCTGGCAGCGCAACGCATCCATCCCAATGACGCACAACGCATCCAGCGCGCGCTGGAGGTGCAGCGGCTCACGGGGCGTGCCATCAGTGACTGGCAGCATGATTCGAGCGGTGCGCGCGCACATTACGACTGGCTGAGGCTGGGCCTGTTGCCGGCCGACCGCAGCTGGCTGCGTGAGCGGCTGGCGGAGCGGCTGCGACGCATGCGCATGGCGGGTTTTCTCGATGAAGTGCGCGCCTTGCACGCGCGCGGGAACTTGAGCGACGCGCATGCGTCCATCCGTGCTGTGGGCTATCGGCAGCTGTGGCGCTTCTGCGCCGGCCTGAGCGAGGAGTCCGCCGCCTGGGATGCTGCATTGCATGCAACCAATCAGCTCGCCAGGCGTCAGATGACCTGGATGCGTTCGGATTCCGGCCTGCAGCTTCTGGATGCGGGCGGCGCCGGAATTCCCCTGCAACTGAAGACAGCGATTTCAATACACCTGGAATGAAAAACCGTGTCCACTTCGATATCAGCAGGCGTGCTAGAATTACCGAGCTGAAATAAACCCCCACGGGCCGCGATCGCCGGAGCTTGACGCTCCGGTACAGCGCATACGCCGACGCGGTCTGGATATTTGTAATGGATGAAAAATAAGGAGAACGATCATGGCGAAAGGTCAGTCATTGCAAGACCCTTTCCTCAACGCACTTCGCAAGGAACATGTTCCTGTCTCGATCTATCTCGTCAACGGCATCAAGCTGCAGGGCCAGATCGATTCGTTCGATCAGTTCGTGGTGCTGCTGAAGAACACCGTCAGCCAGATGGTCTACAAGCACGCCATCTCCACCGTGGTGCCGGCGCGTGCCGTGCGCCTGCCGGTCGAGGAAGGCGCCGCAGCTGAGGTCACCGCCGAGTAATGCCCACAGGCTGCCGCCGAGCCCTGTTGCCGAGGCGGTTGCCGGGCAATGTTTGAGCGTCCGCGTGCGGGTGAGCGCGCCGTCCTGGTGAGGGCCGGCATCGGCGCAGCCGTGCGCGCCGAGGATCTCGAGGAGTTCGAACAGCTCGCGCTGTCAGCCGGCGCGCAGCCCGTGGCGCAGGTCACGGGGCGCATGGAGCGGCCCAATCCGCGTTTCTTCGTCGGCAGCGGCAAGGCTGAAGAGATCGCCGCGGTGGCGCGCGAGCAGAATGCCGATGTGGTGCTGTTCGATCATCCGCTCTCGCCCAGCCAGGAGCGCAATCTCGAGAAGCTGATCGAGCGGCGCGTGCTTGATCGCAGCGGCCTGATCCTCGACATCTTCGCGCAGCGCGCGCGCAGCTTCGAAGGCAAGCTCGAAGTGGAGCTGGCGCAGCTCAAGCACATCGCCAGTCGCCTGGTGCGCGGCTGGACCCACCTGGAGCGACAGAAGGGCGGCATCGGCATGCGCGGTCCCGGCGAGACGCAGCTGGAGACCGACCGCCGCCTGCTCGGCAATCGCGTGCGTTCGTTGACGCGCCGCCTGGAGAAACTCAAGCAGCAGCGCGAGACCGGGCGCAGCGCGCGCGTGGAGATTCCCATTCCGTCCGTGGCGCTGGTGGGCTACACCAACGCCGGCAAATCCACGCTGTTCCGCGCGCTCACCGGCAGCGATGCCTACGTGGCCGATCAGCTGTTCGCCACGCTGGATCCGACTGTGCGCCGCCTGCAGTTGCCGGGGGGCGTGCACGTCGTGCTCGCTGACACGGTCGGTTTCATCCGCGATCTGCCGCATGAGCTGGTGGCGGCGTTCCAGTCGACCCTGCAGGAGGCGCGCGACGCCAACCTGCTGCTGCATGTGGTCGATGCCAGCGATCCGCATCGCGATGCGCGCATCGAGGAAGTCGATGCGGTGCTCGGGCAGATCGGGGCCGGCGCACTGCCGCAGCTGCGCGTGTACAACAAGATCGACCGGCTCGAAGTGCAGCCGCATCTGGAACGGGATGCCGAGGGTCGGGTGGTGCAGGCCTGGGTATCGGCCGTGGGCGGCTCGGGACTGGAAGGATTGCTGCAGGCGGTGGGCGAGCGGCTCGACCTGGGGGTGCGGCGCAGCTGGCTGCAGCTGCCGCCCGGTGCGGGTGCGCTGCGTTCACGGCTGTACCAGTCCGGGGTGGTGCGCGGCGAGCGCAGCGACGAGCAGGGTGCCATGCAGCTGCAGGTGGAACTGCCGGAGCGCGAGCTGGAACAGCTCCTGGGGCGCGGCGCGGTGCGATTGCTGTCGGAGGCGGCTTGTACCGCGTCGGACAGCTACCTAGAATCGCTGCCGGCGCGACAGCGGTAGTCCAGATCCCATGGCGTGGAATCAACCCGATGACAACAAGCCGCGCGCACCACAGCGCGCGGCCGTGATCCAGCGGCGCTGGCAGCGCTGGCTGCGTTCGCCGCCGCGCTGGCCGGGCGCGCGCAGCCTGGCGCTGATCGGCGCCATCATCCTGCTGGGCTGGATTGCCACTGGCCTGCATCAGATCAATCCCGGCGAACGCGGTCAGGTGCTGCGCCTGGGTCGTGAGGTGGCGCTGCTCGGTCCAGGCAGTGCCTGGCGACTGCCCTGGCCCATCGAGACGCTGCGCGTCATCGACGTGGACACGGTGCGGAGCATGGAATTCGATTCGCGCATGCGCGGCAGTGGCGCGGATCTCTACGATGTCGCGCTGATGGTCCGCTATCGTGTCGGCGACGCGCGCAGCTATCTGAGCGGGCCGGCCGATGCGGACGCCACGCTGCGCTTCGTCAGCGAGAGCGCGTTACGCGCCCAGGTCGCGGATCTGCAACCCGAGGAGATGCTGCAGCCGGAGCGGCGCCGGACGCTGATCGAACCGGTGCGCGCGGCCATCCAGGCGCGGCTCGATGCCCTGCAAAGCGGCCTGTCGGTCGAAGATGTCGAGATCGAACGGGCCGATGTGCCGCCGCTGGCGAACAGCGGTGCGCAGGCACTGAGCGACGCCGTCAACCAGCGCGAGCTGGCCGCCGGGCAGGCGCGCGCCTACGAGGCGCAGATCCTGCCGCCGGCGCAGCAGCAGGTGGAGCAGTCGCTGGCCGCGGCGCGCACCTATCGCAGCGACACGATTGCCGCAGCCGAAATCGAGGCGGCGCGTTTTGAAGCCTTGTTGCCGGCCTACCAGGCTGCTCCCAAGGTGCTGCGTCAGCGCCTGTATATCGAGGCAGTGGAGGAAATCCTGACGCGGGCGCGCAAGGTAGTGGTGGACAACCGCGCCGGCGCCGGTGCCCCCATCTACTTGCCGCTGGACAAGCTGCTCAACGGCGAGGCGCCGCCGGCACCGCCAGCGGCCAAGGCGCCCGCCGCGAGCGGCGGCGTCGACGAACGCTCCATCGAGGACGCGCGCTCGCGCGAGCGGATCACGCGATGAAGAGCTTGCGACTGATGCTGATCGTGGCGCTGCTGGCCTTGATTGCCGTGCCGCTGCTGTGTGTGCGCGTGCTCGACAGCGGCACGCTGGGCCTGCGGCTGGCCGGTACGCAGCTGCTGGGAGTTCTGCGTGAACCCGGTGTCTACTTCTTCAGCCCGGCCCAGCATCTGGTGCGACTGGATGAACGCAGCCAACTGACGCTGCTGACCGGCGAGCCGCTGCGCAGCGCCAGCAACGAGGATCTGCTGGTGGATGTCGGGGCGCAATGGCGCATCAGCGATGTGCAGCGCTATTTTGCGGCGACCGGCGCCGACGCCGCCAGCGCCGCGCAGCAGCTCAAGGCACTGCTGCGCACGCAGTTGCCGCTGCTGCTGGGCGGGCACTCCTACGAAGCCCTGGCGCATCTCGATGCGGCGCAGTTCGATGCGGACGCGCTCCGGCAGGTGAGCGTGGCCGCCGCGCAGCTGGGCATGAATGTGCAGCGCCTCGATCTGGTCCGGGTCGAACCGGCCGATTCGCTGGCCATGCAGATGCGTACCGGCATGGCCGAGCGCCTGCCGGCACGGGCGCGGGCGCTGACCGAGCAGGCGACCGGCGAGCAGGCGCGCCTGCGCGCTGCCGCTGAAGCGCACCGCGACCAGGTGCTGGTCGAAGGGGCTGCCGCGGCCGGCCGCATTCGCGGCGAAGGCGATGCGCAGGCGGCCGCCGTGTACGATCGCGCCTACGGCAAGAACCCTGAGTTCGCCGCCTTCTATCGCAGCCTGCAGGCCTACCGCAAGGTGCTGGGGCGTGATGGTGATCTGCTGGTCATCACGCCGGATGGCGCATTCTTCCGCTACCTGCGCAACCCCGATCAACCCTGATCCGGGCGGGAGGGGTGTGGTGGGTTTAGACTGGAAAGATCTGTTTGCGGCCCTGGCCATCGTGCTGGTGGTCGAGGGTGTGATGCCGTTTGCCAATCCGGCTGGCATGAAGCGTACGCTGGCCCGGCTGGCGTCCATGGATGAGAGGGAGCTGCGGCTGGGCGGTTTGTTCAGCATGGCGGTGGGTGTGGGTCTGCTTTTTTGGGTGCGTTCCTGATGGGTCGTTTCGTAGTGGTGATCGGCACCCAGTGGGGTGACGAGGGCAAGGGCAAGGTGGTGGATCTGCTCACGGAGCAGGCGGCCGCCGTGGCGCGTTTCCAGGGTGGGCACAACGCCGGCCATACGCTGGTGATCGGTGGCAAGAAGACCATCCTGTCGCTGATTCCGTCGGGCATCCTGCGCGCGGGCGTGCAGTGCCTGATCGGTCATGGTGTGGTGCTATCGCTGGAGGCGCTGTTCCGCGAGGCGCAGACGCTGATCGACCAGGGCGTGCCGGTGTTCGACCGCCTGCGCATCTCGCCGTCCTGTCCGCTGATCCTGCCCTCGCATGTGGCGCTGGATCGCGCCCGTGAGACGGCGCGTGGCGCCAATGCCATCGGCACCACGGGCCGCGGCATCGGCCCGGCGTATGAAGACAAGGTGGCGCGCCGCGCCGTGCGCGTCGCCGATCTGTTCCAGCGCGATCGCATCGCTGCCAGGCTGGGCGAGGTGCTGGACTTCCACAATTTCACGCTGCAGCACTATTTCAGGCAGGCGCCGGTGGACTTCCAGCGCACGCTGGATGATCTGCTGGCGCAGTCCGAGCGCATCCGCCCGCTGCTGGTGGATGTCACCGGCGTGCTGGCCGGGCTGCGTGCGCGTGGCGCCGACGTCATGTTCGAGGGCGCGCAGGGTGCGCTGCTGGACGTGGACGTGGGCACCTATCCGTTCGTCACCTCCTCGAATACTTCGGCCGGCGGCGCCTGCACCGGCACCGGCATCGGTCCGTGCTCCTTCGACTACGTGCTGGGCATCGTGAAGGCCTACACCACGCGGGTCGGCGCTGGTCCGTTCCCCACCGAACTGTTCGACGAGTACGGCGATCATCTCTCGCGTGTCGGTCACGAGTTCGGCTCGGTCACCGGCCGCCGCCGCCGTTGCGGCTGGTTCGATTCGGTGGCGCTGCGCCGCGCCGTGGTGCATTCCAGCGTGTCGGGTCTGTGCCTGACCAAGCTGGACGTGCTCGATGGCCTGGATACGCTGCGCGTCTGCGTGGGCTATCGCGTCGCCGGCAAGGTGCAGTCCGAGCCGCCGCTGTTCGCCGATGCCTATGCGGAAGTGGAGCCGGTGTACGAGGAACTGCCGGGCTGGCGCGAGTCCACCATCGGCATCCGCGATTATGGTCAATTGCCCATCAACGCACGCCGCTATCTGGAGCGCATCCAGGAGCTGGTGGGTGTGCCCGTCGATCTGATCTCGACCGGGCCCGATCGCGAACAGACCATTGTTTTGCGAGACCCATTCCACAACTAGAGCGTGCGCCGGTTCTTGGCGCGCGCGTTCCTGCCGGATACTGCGTCGCATCGCGTCATAGTCCATCCGAACGGAGCCGCCCTTGACGGAAAGTGCGACCCGGCGGACCGGTGCTGGCCAGGACGAACTGGCCGGTACGGGTCACGCCGACAGCGAATACGCACGCATGTTGCGCACGTTGATCGGCAATCTGGAAGGCATTGTCTTCCGCTGCCGCAACGACGAGCCCTGGACCATGGAGTTCATCTCCCAGGGCTGTCTGAAGCTCACCGGCTATGCGCCCGAGCAGCTGCTGCACAACGCGGCCACCAGTTTCAATGCACTGATCCATCCCGATGATCGCGCCCCGGTGCGCGAACGTTGCGCGCGCGCCGTGATCGACCGCAGCCCCTACCAGCTCGAATATCGCCTGCTGCATGCCGATGGCAGTGTCCGCTGGGTGTGGGAGCGTGGCGTGCCGGTGTTCGATGCGGCGGACCAGCTGGCCTTCTTCGAGGGGTTTATCGAGGACATCAGCGAGCGGCGCCACGCCGAGCAGGCGCTGCGCGAGGCGGAGCAGAGCTACCACAGCCTGTTCGAAAACGTGCTGGAAGGGGTGTTCCGCACCAGCGCCGATGGCCGCTATCTGATGGCCAATCCGGCCCTGGCGCGCATCTACGGCTATGACAGCCCGGCGCAGCTGCTGGGGGCGGTCAACGACATCTCGCGGCAGATCTACGTGGATCCGCAGCGTCGCGCGGAGTTTCGCCGTCAGGTCATGGAGACCGGGACCATCAGCGGTTTCGAGTCGCAGGTCTATCGGCGCGATGGTTCGGTCATCTGGATATCGGAGAATGCGCGCGCCCGGCATGGCGCCGACGGCGATCTGCAGTACTTCGAGGGCACGGTGGAGGAAGTCACCGAGCGGCGCCAGTACCAGGCGCGCATCGAGCAGCAGGCCAATTTCGATGCACTGACCGGCCTTGCCAACCGCTCGCTGCTCAATGAGCGCCTGCAGGCGGCCATCCAGCAGGCCGAGCAGTGCGCTGCGCAGGTGGCGGTGGCCTTCATCGACCTGGACCAGTTCAAGTTCATCAACGACACCTTTGGCCATCAGCTCGGCGATCAGCTGCTGCAGACCATGTCCGAGCGTCTGCGCGGCTGTGTCGGTCCGCAGGATACCGTGGCGCGCCAGGGCGGCGATGAATTCGTGCTGCTGCTGCGCGACTGCGGCAGTGTGGTGGAGGTGACCCGCCGCATCGACGGCGTGCTGGCGGCCATTGCGCAGCCCTGGCAGGCCGGCAAACGCGAATTCCAGATCACCTCCAGCATTGGTGTGGCGCTGTATCCGGCCGACGGGCGCAGCGCCGACGTCCTGCTGCGCAACGCCGACTCGGCCATGTACAAGGCCAAGGACAGCGGCCGCAACAACTTCCAGTTCTTCACCGGCGAGATGAGCCGCATGATGGCCGAGCGGCTCAGCACCGAGAACCGGCTGCGGGGCGCGCTCAAACGCCGCCAGTTCCTGCTGCACTACCAGCCGCGCGTGGATGCGCACGATGGCCGCATCGTCGGCGCCGAGGCGCTGCTGCGCTGGCGCGTGCCACAGCGGGGTCTGGTTCCACCCGACAAGTTCATCGGCCTGGCCGAGGACACCGGACTGATCGTGCCCATCGGCGCCTGGGTGCTGGATACGGCCTGCCAGCAGAACCGCGCCTGGCAGCTGGAGGGGTTGCCGCCCGTCGTGGTGTCCGTGAACGTTTCCGCGCGCCAGTTCTGCGAGCAGGACTTCGTCGCCACCGTGGCGGCGGCGCTGCAGAACAGCGGCCTGGCGCCACAGTACCTGCAGCTGGAGCTCACCGAGAGCCTGCTGATGCGCGACGCGGAGCAGGCGGTGATCATGCTCGAGCGGCTCAAGCGGCTGGGAGTGCAGATCGCGCTGGATGACTTTGGCACCGGTTTTTCCAGCCTCAGTTATCTCAAGCGCTTCCCGGTGGACTACCTGAAGATCGACCGCTCCTTCGTCACCGATCTGGCCCATGACCCCGACGACGCCGCCATCGTCCAGGCGGTCATCGCGCTGGGCCACAAGCTGGGCCTCAAGGTGGTGGCCGAAGGCGTGGAGGACGAGCATCAGCGTGTCTATCTGGCGCACAGCCAGTGCGATGAGATGCAGGGCTTTCACCTCGGCATGCCGATGCTGGCCCACGACTTCGCCAGCTGCCTGGCCCAGCCGCAGTTCGCGGCGCCGGTGTCGAGCTGCAAGCCAGGCCGTTGACTCCCACGCCGGCCGGCAACGCGCTGCGGTCGCGGCAGCGTTGGTGGTAGCATCAGCCGCGAATCCGCGCAGACGGATGACACGGGGGGAGTTCATGGGAATGGTATTGCAGGTGAGGCGGGCGCATGCAGCGCTGCCCTGGGCGGCGGCGGTCCTGCTGGCCGTAGCGCTGGTCTGTATGGCCCTGGCGGGCGCGGTTGGCAGTTCACTGGCCGAACGCAACAAGGCGGTGGTGGTGGCCTTCACCAATCTGGCCTACAACGATCACGATCCGGCCCAGGCGTTTGCGCGCTACGCGGCGCCGGATTTCCACCACCATGCCCAGTGGGCCAGCGGCGTGGATCATCGCGACATCGTCCAGCATGACATCGCGGCCGCCACGCGGCTGGCGCAGCAGTTTCCGCAGTCGCACCGTGACATCAAGCTGGTGGTGGCGCAGGGTGACTATGTCGTGGTGCATTCGCATGCCAGCGGCGGGCCGGGCGTGGGCGAGCGCATCACCAACATGAAGAAGGGCGGCGAGGTCGCGCCCAGGAGCGGCGAGCAGATCATCGACATCTACCGTCTCGCCCGGGGCCTGATCGCCGAACACTGGGAAGTCTCGCAACCGACCACTTCGCTCGAGGACGTGTACTGATGGATACCGCAACGACGGCCCGGGCGCGTCACCTGGCCGGCCCGGTACAGGGCTGGGTGCTGGTGTCGGCGGCCTGGCTGGCCGTGATGGCCAATCAGGTGCTGGCCTCGGTGCTGCCCTCGATGCGCGATCATTTCTCCGGCATCGAGGGGGTAGACTAGTACATGTCGGCCGTGGCCACGCTGCCGGCGCTGTTCGTGGCGCTGCTGGCCGCGCCCTTTGGCGTGCTGGGCGATCGCATCGGTCACAAGCGGGTGCTGTTCCTCGCCACGCTGCTGTATGGCTTCGTCGGTATCGCGCCGCTGTGGCTGCCCTCGCTGCAATCCATCGTGGTGTCGCGCGCCGTGGTCGGTGTGGCCGAGGCGGCCATCATGACCTGCAGCACGGCGCTGATCGGGGCCTACTTCGTCGGCAGCGAACGCGAGCGTTATCTGGCATTGCAGACCGGCACGGCACCCATCGTGGCCTTCATCGTCACCAAGCTGGGCGGTGTGCTGGGCGAGCAGGGCTGGCGCGAACCCTTCTGGATCTACGGCTTCGGCTTCATGCTGGTGCCGCTGACCGGCGTGCTGCTGTGGGAGTCGTACGTTGGCCGACGCGGGTTGCCCGTGGAACCTGCACTGGCTGCTGGCCCGGATGCAGTCACGACGGTCGAGGCCGAAGCGCCGCTGCAGATGCGCTCACTGCTGTGGGTGTGTGTGGTCACGGTGTTCGGCCTGTCCGCCTTTCTGGTTACGGCCATCCAGAGCTCCTATCTGGTTGCCGAACGCGGCCTGACTTCACCGCAGCAGATCGGCACCTGGGTCAGTCTGGCCATGCTGGCCAATCCCGTCGGGGCCGTGGCGTTCCGGCTGCTGCCGGCGCGGCTGATGGGCAAGCTGGCCCTGGCCTTTGCGCTGATGTGCACCGGCCAGGCGGTGATGGCGCTGTCGGAGAGCTGGCAGGCGGCGATCGGTGGCGCGGCGCTGGCCAACCTGGGCGCGGGCATGATTCTGCCCACGCTGATCACCTGGGCGCTGGCCGATGTCCCCGCCGTCCATCAGGGGCGCGGTTCGGGCATCTGGATGGCCGCGAGCTTTCTGGGCCAGTTCATCAGCCCGTTCTCCATCGTCAAGCTCAAACAGCTCACCGGTTCGCTGTCGCATGCCATCCTGGTCTATGCGCTGGCCTGCGCAGTGGCCTGTTTGCTGACCCTGCCGGCGGTCCTCAAGGGCCGCCGCTGAGGCGCGCACCGACGGCGCGTGGGCGTGCGAGAATCACGCCCATGAACCATCAGGCGACCAACAATCCAGCTGAAGCCGGCTACCTGCCCGGATTCGCCGACGTGCGCGCGGCGGCGTTGCGCATTGCTCCTTACGTGCGGCGCACCCCGTTGCTGCATTCCGAGGAGTTGTCGCACCAACTGGGCGTGCGCTGCTATTTCAAGTGCGAGAACTTCCAGTACATGGGGGCCTTCAAGGCGCGCGGCGCCTGCAATGCCGTCTTCGCGCTCGACGCGGCGGCAGCGGCGCGCGGCGTGCTGACGCATTCCTCCGGCAATCATGGCGCGGCGCTGGCGCGCGCCGCACAGTTGCGCGGTATTCCCTCGTACGTGGTCATGCCGCGCAATGTCGCGGCCTTGAAGCGCGCCAATGTGGCCGCCTATGGCGCCGAGATCGTCGAATGCGAGGCCACGCTGGCGGCGCGCGAGCAGACGGCCGCCGCGCTGCAGGCGCGCACCGGCGGCTGTTTCGTGCATCCCTACGACGATCCTCTGGTCATCGCCGGGCAGGGTACGGCCATGCTGGAGCTGGAGAGCGCGGCGTTCGTGCCCGGCGCGGTGCTGACGCCGGTGGGCGGCGGCGGTCTGCTCAGTGGCACCGCGCTGGTGACGCGCCGACTGTGGCCGCAGGCACGCATGCTGGCGGCAGAGCCGGCTGGCGCCGACGACGCGGCGCGCTCCTTCGCCAGCGGTGCACGCCAGGGCGTGAAGGCACCGCAGACCATGGCCGATGGTCTGCGCGGCGAGCTCTCCGAGCGTACCTTCGAGCTGGTCCGCACCAGCGTCGATGACATCGTCACCGTCACTGAGGCCGGCATCGTCGCGGCCATGCGGCTGGTGTGGAACCGGTTGAAGATCCTGATCGAGCCGTCCTCGGCGGTGCCGGTGGCGGCGTTGCTGGAGCGTCGTTTCGCAGCGCTGCCCGGGCCCGTGGTCATCGTGCTCAGCGGCGGCAACGTCGATCTGGAGACGCTGCCGTTCGCGGCACAACCGGGCGTGTGAGAGCGCGATGAGCTTGCGTGTGGCGCTGGTCGGCTTCGGTTTGTCAGGGCGGATATTGCATGCGCCGCTGATCCGTGCGGCTGGCCTTGTCGTCGGCGGCGTGGTGAGCCGGCGCCGCGATGAAGTTGCCGCGCTGCTGCCAGACGCTTGCTGCCATGACACTCTGCCGGCACTGCTGGCCGCCGCTGCACCTGAGCTCGTGGTGGTGTGTTCTCCGAATCACCTGCATCGCGAACACTGTCTGCAGGCGCTGGCGGCAGGCTGTCATGTCATCGTCGAGAAACCCATGACCCGCGATGTGCGGGAGGCGGATGAGCTGATCGCCGCTGCGCGCGCCGCGCGTCGTGAGCTGATGGTGTTCCACAATCGCCGCTGGGACAGCGATTTGCTGGCGCTGCGTGCGTTGCTGCAGGCCGGACGGCTGGGTGAGCTGCAGGCCCTGCAGCTGCGCTGGGATCGCTTCCGTCCCGAGCGGGTGGAGCGCTGGCGTGAGCAGCCGCAGTGCGGTGGTGGCGTGCTCAACGATCTGGGCGCGCACCTGCTCGATCAGGTGCTGTATCTGCTGGGACCACCGCAGCGGTTGTGGGCCGATGTCTTTGCCCAGCGCGCCGGAGCCACGGTGGATGACGGGTTCGATCTGCATATGCAATGCGGCGCCGTGCGTGTGACGCTGGGGGTGAGCTCCATGGCGGTCGATCCCGGGCTGCGCATCCGCGCGCTGGGCAGCGCCGCGAGTTTCACCAGCGGTGTTCCGGACGTGCAGGAAGCCCAGCTGCGCGCCGGTCTGGATCCGCTCTCACCCGCATTTGGCGTGCCCGCCGTCGAGGATGCCGGCCGCTTGCGGCGCCGGGATGCAGCGCAGAGCGAAGCGCTGCCCTTGCCACGCGGCGAGTGGTTGCAGTTCTATCGTCAGGCTGTGGCTTGCATTGTCCGTGGCGGGCCCGCGCCGGTCAGTGGTGTGGAGGGCCGGAAGGTGATGCAGCTCATCGAGGCGGCCCGACGCAGCAGCCAGAGCGGCTGCCGCGTCGAGTTGCCGGCCCGGCCGGGCCAGTATCCGGGCTAGTACCGATAGCAGCGCGAGGAGTGATCGATGGCATTGCCGATCACGCCACCGGCCAGTGCGCCGATGACGGTGGCTGCACCGCGATTCTCGGGCCGCGAGCCCTGGTTGCCGATGAGGCCACCGGCCACTGCGCCGACCACGGTTGCAGCACCGTTGCTGCCGCAGCGATAGCCGGGTTCGCTGTAGTAGGTCGCAGCGGGCGCGCTGTAGTAGCTCACCGGCGGGGCGTAGTAGCTCGGCGCGCTGTACACCGCAGCGGGCTCATAAACCGGCGTGTAGTAGGGGCGCTCGTAGTAGGTCGGGCGCGGCGCCACGTATACTGCGCGCGGCTGCACGTAGATCGGGCGCGGTGCATACACACGGCGATAGTCAACACGGTAATCACCGCCACGGTAGTTGCTGCGATAACCATCGCCCGGACGGCCGTTGTCGTGGCGCGGAGCCGGCTGGCTGTAACGCGAGGCCTCATGACGCTTGCCGTTGCCGGAGTCGTAGTCATGGGCCGAGGCCATCCCTGCCAGCAGCAGCGCGCCGGCTGCGAACAGCCCGGTGGTGGTGCGTGCAAACAAACCCTGATTCGTGTTCATCGCTTGGCTCCGTTGCAGACGGATCGGCCGTCTGTTGCGGGAGCCAGATTGCGCCGCAGCGCCTGAACGGACTCTGAATACCCCGCGCCCGTGGCCAAGCGGCTGATTCACCAATCCTTAACGCAGTGGATGAGCAGAGAAAGATCGTATCGGGTACTATCGGAGCATCATGCATCTTGCCCTGCGTCATCGCGTTCGCCTGCACTGGCTGCTGGCGCTGCTGCTGGTGTTCACCCAGCAGCTGGGCGTGGCGCATCTCACGGCGCATGCCGCCCAGCGCCTGAGCGGTGGCGACGACACCGGGCTGGTGTCGGATACGCTGTGTGCCAAGTGTGCCGTCTTCAGCTCGATGGGTTCGGCGCTGATCAGCGTTGCGCCCATCGTCGTGCCGGTGCTGGCGCAGGCCGAACGCATCGTCACCCTCCTGCCGCTGGGTGCCGCCAGCCGCTTCAGCCCCTTCTACCGCAGCCGCGCTCCGCCCCTCTCTTCGCAGTTCTGACTCGAATCGCAGCGCCGCGACCGAAGGTTCGTCATCGAACCTGCGTATCGCGCGGCGTGACTTGCCGGTCTGAATTCAAGAGAGAGACGATCATGCCTACCCTTCGTTGGCGTCGCCGCCTGTGGCGTGCGGCGTTGTTTTCCGCTTCCGTGGGCGGTGCTGCGGCACCGTTCGATACTGCATTGGCCGATACGGCACCGGACGCCGTTGAAACCGTGGTGGTCAGCGGTTCGCCACTGGCCAGCGATCCGGATCATCTGGCCACCATTGTCGACAGCGTCGATCGCGATCAGATATTGAAGCGCGGCGGGGCCAATCTGGCCGATGCGCTGGCCGCTGAGCCCGGCGTCACCGGCACCAGTTTTGCCTCCGGTGCCAGCCGTCCGGTGATCCGCGGTTTCGATGCCAATCGCGTGCGGGTGCTGGAAGATGGGGTCGGCAGCTTCGATGTTTCGGATGTCGGTCCCGATCATGGCGTGCCCATCGATCCGCTGTCGGCGGAGCGTATCGAGGTGGTGCGCGGTGCGGCCACGCTGCGCTATGGCAGCCAGGCCATCGGCGGTGTGGTCAATGCCATCAACAATCGCGTGCCCACGCAATTGCCGGACAAGGCTTTCGCCGCGGATGTGTCGGCAGGCTATGGCACAGACGCGGATGCCACGCAGCTGTCGGCGCTGGCCGATGCGCGTGCCGGTCAGTTCGCCCTCCACGCCGATGCTTTCAGTCGCAATACCGGTGATTACGACATCCCCGGCGGCACCGAGAGCAACTCGTTCTTCAAGGGCGATGGCATGGCGCTGGGTTCGTCGTACTTCTTCGGCGACAGCCACGTGGGTGCCGGCATCATCCATTACGACGCGCGTTACGGCATTCCCGGCGAAGACACCTACATCGACATGAAGCAGACCAAGGAGCTGGTGCGCTCCTCGTTTGCCATCAACGGTGATGCGCTGCAGACGCTGAACGTCGAAGGCGGTCACGCCGACTATCAGCACAGCGAGCGGCTGCCCGACGGCACGGCGACGGCCACCTTCGTCGATCATGAGTCCGATGTACGCAGCGAGGCGCTGCTCGGCGCCACCGGTCCCCTGGACAGCAGCGCCGTGGGTGCGCAGTACCAGGAGCGCAGCTTCTCGGCGCTGGGCGAAGGGCAGGACTATCTGCTGCCCACCCGCACGCAAAGCGGCGCCGTGTTCCTGTTCACCGAGGCGCCGCTGGCTGGCAGCGCGAAGCTGCAGGGCGGGGCGCGCGTGGAGCGGGTACAGATCTCCGGCACGCCGGCCGATGATCAGGCAGTGCAGCGTGACTTCACGCCGATCAGTGCCTCGCTGGGCGTGGTGCTGGATGCCACGCAGACGGCGCGGTTGGGACTGACGCTCTCCAGCGCCGCGCGCGCGCCGGCGCAGACCGAGCTGTTCGCACGCGGCCCGCATGATGGTCCGGGGACCTATGAGACCGGCGACCCGGATCTGCAGCAGGAGCGTGCCACTTCGCTGGAGGCGTCGTTGCGCCTGCGTGAGGAGCATTACCGCCTCGATGCCTCGCTATGGGGCGCGCAATTCTCCAACTACATCTACGGCCGCCTCACCGGCCGTACCTGTGATGACAGTGGCGTGTGCGTGCCGGGCGATGGCGGTGAGCTCAAGGAGCTGGATTACACGCAGGCCAATGCGCGCTTCTGGGGCGCCGAGGCCAAGTCCACCTGGACACTGCTGGATTCAGCACGCGGCGTGCTGGAGACCAACCTGTTCGCCGATTACGTGCGCGCCACGCTGGATGCCGGTGGCAATGTGCCGCGCATTCCGCCGTACCACGTGGGCGCAGGTGTGGACTGGAGTCGCGAGCGCTTCGCGGCCGGCGCGCTGATCAAATACTCGGGGCGCCAGACCGCGGTGGCAGACGGCGAGAGCGAGACCGGTGGTTTCGCCTCCGTGGACGCCTACACCAGCTGGACGCTGCGGCAGCAGCCGGCGCTGACGCTGTCGCTGGTGGCACATAACCTCACCGACTCCACGCAGCGCAATGCCATTGCGCTCAACAAGGATGAGGTGCTGCTGCCGGGCCGTGATCTGCAGCTGACGGTGCGCCTGAGTCTGTAGTCGCCGCATGCTCGCCTGGCCCGTACCCGGATTCGTGTCCGGGTGCGGGCTGTGGCATCACAGCCGCTGCACCACCTGCTCCACGGCATCGAACAGCCCCTGCAGGCCGAAGGAAACGTCCTGGATGCGGCCATTCACATAGAACGTTGGGGTGCCGCGCGCGCCGCTGGCCTCGGCACTGGCCTGATGTTCGCGTATACGCTGCAGGTAGATGTGATCGTCGAGTTCGGCGGCGAAGCGTCCCGTGTCCAGCTGCAGCGTGGCTGCGTGGCCCGCGATCTGGCGGGCGTCCAGATGCAGCTGATGGTTGAACAGCAGATCGTGCATCGGCCAGAACTTGCCCTGCGCGCCGGCCGCCTCGGCTGCTTCTGCCGCCGCCAGGGCATGCGGATGCACGCTCTCCAGCGGGAAGTGGCGGAACACGAAGCGCAGCTTGCCGGCAAAGCGCTCCGCCAGCAGTTTCACGGCCGGTGCTGCCTGACGGCAGTTGGGGCATTCGAAATCGCCGAATTCCACTACCGTGACCGGTGCGTGCTCGGGGCCGAGCAGGTGATCGGTGCTGCCGACGGATGGGCTGAGCTGGAAGGGATGGCTGCGATCCATGTTGGGCTCCTGAGGGTTTGCTCCCGACGGGTTGTTCGGCAGGTCAGGGCGTGTTGAGAGCCTGATCGAGCAGCCGCAGGCGCGCGACGCTGTCGTCGGGCTCGGCCAGGGTGATGACGTCGATGCGCTGTCGTTGTCCACTGGCGTAGCGTGGCCAGGTGGGCAACCCTGGACCATTGGGATCGCCGCTGCGGATGAAGTTCGTGAAGTAGCCGAACATCGTGGCTGATACCTGCCGGTCGGCAGCGCTCCAGTCATAGTCCGGATTGTTGTCGAGATTGCCCAGCGCATATTCGATTTCCGAGGCATGCGTGGCGCCGGGCGTGGGCTGCTGGGCAGTCGTGACCGCGGCCGACCCACGCGCGGCCGGACGCGGATGCGCATAGCGGTAGAAGTAGGTGGGGCTCGCAACGCTGCGCGTGGCGGCATCCACCCAGCGCCAGGTGCTGTAGCCGATGAACAGATCGCCGGCCACGTCGCGCGCGGCATCCAGAACGGCAACACCATCGGCTGCGGCGGGATACAGCGCCGCGAGCTGCGCACCCAGCGTGCCGAACTTGCGCTGCATGCCAGCGCGATAGTTCTCCAGCGTGGGTGGCTCGCGGCCGAGGATCACCGCCATCTGGCCTTCACCCTCGGCGCTGTTGGCGCCCGCCAGCAGTGGCACCTGCGCCTGCTCACCGGCTGCGAACACGGCGCGCGGCGGGCGTGTGAAGAAACGTCCGTCGAGGGTGGGCCGGTAGTAGATATTGGCGCCACGCTCATCACGGCCGGCCAGCGTCATCAACCGCTCGGCGGGCAGCGCGCGCAGCCCGGCGAGATTGGGTACACCGGCGCGCTGCGCCAGCTCCACTCCCTGCTGTTCAGCCTCGGCCAGCGGGAGGGTACTCAGCGTGCCGAGGATGGAACCGCTCTCGCCTATGGCGCCGGCGATCAGATCGCGCGACAGGCTCGAAGCCATCAGCGCGCTCACCGACACCGAGCCGGCGGATTCGCCGCCAATGGTGATGCGCCGCGGGTCCCCGCCGAATGCCGCGATGTTCTCTCGCACCCAGCGCAGCGCTGCGCTCTGATCGAGGAAGCCATAGTTGCCCGAGCCGCGATGGGAGGCTGCGGCGCTCAGTTCGGGATGAGCCAGAAAGCCGAATACGCCCAGGCGGTAGTTCACCGTGACCACCACGATACCCTGCCGCGCCAGCCGGGCGCCGTCGTAGCGCGGTTCGGAGCCGTCGCCGGCGAACAGGCCGCCGCCATGGAAGTACACCAGCACTGGCAGGCGCTCGCGCCGGCGGGTCGCTGGCGTCCATACGTTCAGGTACAGACAGTCCTCGCTCATGTCGGCCGAGCGGAACACCATGTCGTCGAAGTAATGCAGCTGCATGCATCGCGAGCCGAAGCGCCTGGCCTTGCGCACGCCGCTCCAGGGCTGGGGTGGCTGCGGTTCCTGCCAGCGCAGCGCGCCCAGCGGCGGGCGTGCATAAGGGATACCCAGATACAGACGCAGCTTGCCGTCGTCGCTGCGGATCCCCGTCAGCCGCCCGCTGCCGATACGCAGCGTGTCGGCGGCGGCGGTGGACAGGGCGAACAGGCTGCAGAGCATCAGCAGGGTTCTGTGCATGGCGTCATTTCCTGGTCCTGCCGCGGGCACTGCCGGCCTGCCAGGTGTCATTGGGCGCCAGGAAATTGCGCACCGCCTGCCAGGAAGGCTCATGTTCGGCCAGCACCTTCAGTGTGACCAGTGAGGGCACGGCGAGCAATACGCCGGGGATGCCCCAGAACCAGAAACCGAACCACACCGCGAGCAGGATGCTCAGCGCATTGAGCGCCAGCCGGTGTCCCACGGTCAGCGGTTGCACGATCTGGCCCTCGATCAGATGCAGCACCAGGAAGGCCGCCGGCACGGCCAGCGCGTCGCCGAGCCGATCGAAGGTGACGAAGGCGGCGGCGGCCAGGATGGTGGTGATTGTGAGTGGCCCCAGATAGGGCACGAAGTTCAGTACGCCGGCCAGCGAACCCCACAGAAAGGCGTTGGGCATGCCCAGCGCGGTGAGTGCCAGCGCCGTGGCCAGGCCCAGTCCCAGATTGATCAGGGCGATGGTGGCGAAGTAACGCGTCACTTCCACACGGATGGTCTCGGTGAGTTTCAATGCCCGCGCCGGCATGGGGTTGCCAGCCAGGGCGGCACCCATGCGCGCCAGCAACGGTGGACCGCCGATCAGGAAGAACAGGGCCAGCGGGATCACCGTGATCCATTCCAGGAAGGAGGCGGTGACTTTCAGTGCCATGCCGCCGGCAACGCTGGGGGCCACGGCAATGGTTGCGGCTGCGGCTGGCTGAGTGCTGTCCGGTTGCGCCTGCGTCAGTTGCGAGGCGCGGCGCGTCAGCGCATCGAAGCGCGCCATGGTGGCGCGCAGCGGTTTGACGCGCTGATCGATCTTGCGCATCACCTCCGGCGCGCGCTCCAGCCAGTTGCGGGCCGGATCCCACACGGCGTTCACCGCACCGATGGCCAGCGCCGCCACCAGCAGCATCACGCAGGCTGCAGCCAGGCTGCGCGGGATGCGCCAGCTGTGCAATCGGTTCACCAGCGGCGAGAGCAGGATGGCGAGGAACAATGCCATGGCGATCGGAATGAAAGCGCGCTGCGCGAAGTACAGGATGGCACCGACGCCCATCAGCGCGATCAGTGTGGCCGGTTGCATGAATCGACGGCGCATAAATCCTCGTTCTGACGGCTGCTTCGCAGCAGTATGACACCGATCAGTTGCGTCCTTGCGGAGGACGGGGACTGATCATAGTCACTCGGCACAAGGGACTTTGTAGGCGCAATCCGGCAGGGCGCTGCGAGCTGGACTGCTGTCTACCGCGCTGCACTGGCCGGAAAATGAACCGACTTACGCCAGGAGGTTCCATGACAGAGCGCGGCGCGACTTGGGCTTTGGTGCTGGCAGCCGGTTCGGGTAGTCGGCTGGAGATGTTGACGACCACGGCCTCGGGTCAAACCATTCCCAAGCAGTTCTGTTCGCTGCAGGGCGGGCCGGCGCTGATTCACGAAGCCCTGCAGCGTGCGGCCGCGGTCTGCAAGCCCGCCCAGATCTGTACCGTGGTCGCGGAACAGCATCGCATCTGGTGGCGCCCGTCGCTGGCTCAATTGCCGGAATCCAATGTCATCGTGCAGCCACAGAATCGCGGCACCGCCAATGGTGTGCTGTGGCCGCTGCTGCATATCCTGGAGCGCGATCCGGATGCCGTGGTGGTATTGCTGCCCTCGGACCATCATGTGGACAACGAGGAGCTGCTGGCCGCTGCGCTGCGCCAGGCCATCGATCAGGCGCGTCTGTGCAGCGATGCGGTGGTGCTGCTCGGGATGGAGCCCGAAGAAGCCGATGCCGAGCTCGGCTACATCCTTCCGCAGCAGCCGGGATCCCGCGAGGGCTCGGCCGTGGCGCATTTCGCGGAGAAGCCTGCTGCGCTCTATGCGCAGCAGCTGATCGAGGCGGGCGCCTTGTGGAACACCTTCATCGTCGCGGCGCGCGCCCAGAGTCTGCTGATGCTGTTCAAATCCCGCTGTCCCGAGCTGGTGCTGCAGATGCAGGCCTTCAAATGGGAACTGGCCAGCTCACCGCCCGGCGAGCTGAGTCTGCATGACCTGTATGACCGTCTGCCGGAGCTGGATTTCTCGCATCACATCCTGGTGGGGCGCGAGTCGCGCCTGCGGGTGCTGGCGGTGCCGCGCTGTGGCTGGAACGATCTGGGTACACCACGCCGAGTCACGGAGACGCTGCGTCGCCAGCCGCGGCTGGCGCAGATGCGCGATCTGATCGTCGAGGCAGCCCATCTGAATCTGGCTGCGCAGTGCGAGCGTCTGAGTGTCGTGCCGGGCATCGTGCCGGTGAGCTGAGGCCCCGGGGCCGCCGCGTTCATCCTGCTGGCGCCGTGCGGGCGGCTGCGCCCGCCGCAGTGGCCTTCATCCCGTCAAACGTCGACAGTGTAAAGCTGTTAGGCTCCGCGCCGCGGAGTGCGGCATCGTCAACTCCGGCGATGCGTTTCCTTAACTTAACCACCTAACATTATGATTTTGTTAGTATTTTAGGTGGTGCCCAGGAGAGGACTCGAACCTCCACGGTGTTACCCGCTAGTACCTGAAACTAGTGCGTCTACCAATTCCGCCACCTGGGCAATTAGGTGGGCGGCGAAATGTACGTAAGGGGTCTGGAACTGTCAATTGATGAGACGCAAAAATTTTTCCAAACGTGATCGAGGGTCGGGAGCACAGGGGCGGCAACGCCCGCCGCGCGCTCCCGCAACGGGTGCTGTCACGACGTCGAATGCGCGCGTCGGCCAGCAAGTGGAGGGCATCCTCAGCGCCAATCGCGCCGGCTTTGGCTTCGTGCGCGTGGAAGGCATGGCCGAGAGCGTGTTCCTGCCACCGCCGCAGATGAAGGGGCTGATCCATGGCGATCGCGTGCGTGTCACGCTGCGCCACGATCCGCAGGGACGCTGGCTCGGTCAGTTCGAGGCATTGGTGGAACGCACGCTGAAGGCCTTTCTCGCCACCGTGGAGGCGGCCGGCAAGGATTTCTGGCTGCGCTCGGCTGATCCGAAACTCGGCCTGTACTGTCAGGCCATCGTCGCTGGTCCGCCGCTGCGCAATGGCGACTGGGTGCTGGCGCAGCTGGCCACGGCGCCAGAGCAGGGCCAGGGCGGCACGGCGCGCGTCATGCGCGTGCTGGATCCGGAGAAGCCGGTCGAGATGGCCACCGAGACCGCCCTGGCGCGCTTCGAGCTGCCGGTGGAGTTCTCGGCCCAGGCGCTGGCCGATGCCGAGCGCTGGGGTGGCAGTGTGGATCCAGCCGAAGCGGCGCGCCGCGTCGATCTGCGCGAGCTGCCGCTGGTGACCATTGACGGCAAGGATGCGCGCGACTTCGACGACGCGGTGTTTGCCGAACCCGTGACCGGCGGTTTCCGGCTGGTGGTGGCGATTGCCGATGTCAGTCACTACGTGCGACCGGGCACGGCGCTCGACGACGAGGCGCGCGCCCGTGGCACTTCGGTGTACTTCCCCAATCGCGTCATCCCCATGCTGCCCGAGGCGCTGTCGAACCATCTGTGCTCGCTGGAGCCGCAGGTGGATCGGTTGTGCATGGTGGCCGACATGGAGATTGCCAGCCGCGGCACGCTGCGCAACTGCAAGGTCTATCCGGCAGTGATGCGCTCGGCGGCGCGGCTCACCTACGACCAGGCCTACGCCGCGCTGTTCAAGGGCGAACCGGCGGCGCGCGCGCCGCTGGGCGCGCTGGTGGAGCGGCTGCTGCCGTTGGTGGAGGTGTATCGCGCGCTGCTGGCGGCGCGCCGCAAGCGCGGTGCGCTGGATCTGGATGCGCCCGAGGCCGCGTTCCGCATCAATGAAGCCGGCCAGGTGGAGGATGTGTTCTTCCCCTCGCGCAATGATGCGCACCGGCTCATCGAGGAGTGCATGGTGCTGGCCAATGTGGCCGTCGCCCAGGTGCTCTCGGCGCAGCATCAGGCTGCGCTGTATCGCGTCCATGCCGCGCCCGACGAGCGCAAGCTCGAACAGCTTTCCAGCACGCTGCGGGTGCTGGGCATCGAGGTGCCGCTGCCGGCTCCCGAGGAACTCAAGACGCGTGATCTGGCCAGCATCGCCACCAAGGTGCGCGATCCGGGCGAGCGCGCCTTCGTCGAAACGCTGGTGGTGCGCTCCATGGCGCAGGCGCTGTACCAGCCCGAGAACATCGGACACTTTGGCCTGGCGCTGACGCACTACGCGCATTTCACCTCGCCGATCCGGCGCTATCCGGACCTGATGGTGCATCGCTCGCTGCGTGTGACGCTGGGGCTGGCGGATCGGCACAGCGTGCCCGAGGGTGAGGCGCTGGCCGCTGCCGGTGTCGATCTGTCGCGCCTGGAGAAGCGCGCCGATGAATCGGATCGCTACGTGGAGAATTTCCTCAAGTGCGTATGGCTGCGCGATCGCGTCGGCCAGAGCTTCGAGGCGCTGATCACCACCGTGGTGGAGTTCGGCTGCTTCGTGCGCATCCTGGCCGCCGGCATCGACGGACTGCTGCATCTGTCCGCGCTGCAGGACGACGATTACCAGATGAGCCGCGATGGCGGGCAGTGGCTGGGCCAGCGCAACAAACGGCGCCTGGCACCCGGTGTGGCCGTACGCGTCACCATCATGGCGGTGCGGCCGGTGGAAGGCATGATCGATCTGGCGCTGACCGAATGAGCACGCTCGAACGGGTCTACGGAATGTACGCGGTGCGCGCGCTGCTGACGCGTCATCCGGCGCGGGTGCGGCGCGTGCTGCTGCAAAGTGGCCGCGGTGATGCGCGCGGCGCCGAGATCGAAGCGCTGGCGCGCACTCGGGGATGCACCCTGGAGCGGGCCGATGCGGCCCGACTGAAGAACCTGGTGGGCGAGGTGGTGCATCAGGGCGTGGTGGCGGAAGTGGAGACGCTGGCGCCCTGGCGCGAGGAACAGCTGCTGGCCGCGCTGGAGCAGGTACAGGATCCGCTGCTGCTGGCGCTGGATGGGGTGCAGGATCCGCATAATCTCGGCGCCTGCCTGCGCACGGCGGATGCCTGCGGCGCGCTGGCCGTCATCGTGCCCAGGGATCGCGCCGCACCGCTCAATGCCACGGTGCGCAAGGTGGCAGCCGGCGCCGCCGAAACCACGCCCGTGGTGACGGTGACCAACCTGTCGCGCACGCTGCAGCTGCTGAAGCAGGCTGGTTGCTGGATCGTCGGCGCGGCGGGCGAGGCGGAACGGCCGGCGCAGCAGGTGGATCTCACCGGACCGCGCGTCATCGTCATGGGTGCGGAAGGGCATGGTCTGCGTGAGCTCACGCGCCGGCATTGCGACTGGCTGGCGCGACTGCCCTCGCTGGGAGCGGTGGAGAGCCTGAACGTTTCCGTCGCCACCGGTATGATGCTGTACGAAGCACTGCGTCAACGCAGTGCCCCGGCCGCCACCAACAAGAAGTGAGATCCGCGCGGACGGATGCAGCGGCCGTATCGTCCAGAACCAGATAGCGTCCGGATTCAATCTCGAGGGGGATGAGCATGATTCAGCACAGGGCTTGGCTGGCGGCGGCGTTGGCCGGTTGCATGGGTATGGTGGCGCTGGCGGCGGATGCGCCGCCGGCCAGGATCGTGGCCACCCACATCCACATGCAGGCCAGCAGCGCCATCTTCAAGAAATGGCCCAGTGGCGGCACCACCTGGCACTACGGCGAGGGCTACATCGAGCCGCTGGGTCAGGCCACCTACTACTGTGGCGAGAATTTTCCCGAAGCCAGGGAGCATCCGCTGCCGGAGTGGGGCAAGGGTCTGATGAAGTCGCTGACCGGTCGCGACGACCCGCTGTTCTGCGTCTACACCACTGCGGAAGGTACGTTCTTCGTCTATGACGCCGTGGCCGGGACGCGCGCGCGCTTCGATGACGGGGGTCAGAACCAGATGGTCAACCTGGTCATTGACGGCACCGGCCCCTACCAGGGTGCCACCGGCGTCTGGCTGGGCCTCACCGAGGGTCGGGGCACCATGACCGAGGTCATCCCTGGCCGGCGCCTGCCGGCGGTGCTGATGAAGATCATGGACGGTTATGTGAAATTGCCGGCCATGGCCGATCCTACTGTGACGCCGCGACCGTCGCAGCCGGCTGCCACGCCGGGTGCTCCTGTGGTGCGCTGAAAAGACGCGGGGCGCGGAGTTTGCCGGGGCGCCCGGGCTCGGGTATTCTTTGCGCCCTTTTTTAGGTGCCGCCGGCCCCAAAACCCCCAGGGTTCTGATCCGGTGGCGTCTCCTTGCCGCACCACCCAACGCCTCGGGCGGGCGGCTTCAATCCGCAAGGAGGACAACATGAGGCATTATGAGATCGTGTTCCTGGTTCATCCGGACCAGAGCGAACAGGTCCCGGCCATGATCGAGCGCTACAAGAGCCTGATCACGACGGGTGGCGGCGCGGTGCATCGCCTGGAAGACTGGGGCCGGCGTCAGCTGGCGTATCCGATTTCCAAGGTGCACAAGGCGCACTATGTTCTGATGAACATCGAGTGCGACCAGAAGACGCTGCCGGAACTCACCGGCCTGTTCCGCTTCAGCGACGCCGTGTTGCGCTTCCTGGTGACCGCCGTCGATGGCGCCATCACCGAGGCCTCGCCGATGGCGCGCGCCGAGGAAGAGGGTGAGAACCGTCACGCCCGTGACGATGACCGCGACGACGATTCTGTCGGCGCCAACGCCTGATCCGGAGAACACACATGTCACGTTTCGCACGTCGCAAGAAATTCTGCCGTTTCACGGCCGATGACGCCGCCTCGATCGACTACAAGGATCTGGCGACGCTGAAGAACTACATCACCGAAACCGGCAAGATCGTTCCGAGCCGCATCACCGGCACGAAGAGCTACTACCAGCGTCAGCTGGCGGCCGCGGTCAAGCGCGCCCGCTACCTGGCGCTGCTGCCGTACACCGATCAGCATTGAGGTTGCACCATGGATGTCATTCTTCTGCAGAAGGTTGCCAACCTCGGCAACATCGGTGATCGGGTCAAGGTGAAGAGCGGCTACGGCCGCAACTTCCTGCTGCCCAAGGGCAAGGCCACGCTGGCCACCGCCGCCAACGTCAAGGTGTTCGAAGCGCGTCGCGCCGAGCTCGAGAAGGCGGCTGCGACCGAACTGAAGAGCGCCGAGGAGCGTGCCAACGCGCTGCGCGACTACCGCCTGACCATCACGGCCAAGGCCGGTACCGAAGGCAAGCTGTTCGGTTCGGTGGGCACCACCGACATCGCCGAGGCCGTCACGGCCGCCGGTCATACGCTGGCGCGCAGTGAAGTGCGTATGCCGGGTGGATCGCTACGTACGGTCGGCGAGCATACGGTCAGCCTGCATCTGCACACCGATGTGGATGTCGCGCTGATCGTGAACATCGTCGCCGACGAGCAGGCCTGAGCCGGTAGCGCACCCGCATGGCGGGTCCGCTACGTTCCCGTAAGGACAGCGGTACCAGCGTAGCCGACGGCGCGCTGGTCCCGCCGCATTCCGTCGAGGCCGAACAGGCCGTCCTCGGCGGCGTGATGATCGATGAGAAGGCCTGGGACCAGGTGGCCGACCTGGTCAGCTCCGACGACTTCTATCGTCCGGATCACCGTCAGATTTTTGAAGCGCTGGTGGCGCTGACCACCGCCGCCCGACCCGGCGACGTGGTCACCGTGGCCGAGGAACTCGACCGTCATGGCCGCCTCGAGGAATGCGGTGGCCTGGCCTACCTCGGCTCGCTGGCCCGCGATACTCCCAGTGCCGCCAATGTGCGCGCCTACGCGCAGATCGTGCGCGAGCGCTCGCTGCTGCGGCAGCTGATCCACGCCGGCCAGAGCATCACCGCCTCGGTGCTCAACAACGAGGACGGACTCACCGCCCGCGATCTGGTCGAGCATGCCGAGCAGCAGGTGTTCCGCATCGCCGAGGCCGGCAGCGGCTCGCGCGAGGGCGCGGTACGCATCGGCACGCTGCTGCCGGGCCTGATCGACAAGATCGATGAATGGCAGCACAACCCCGCTGCGTTGCGCGGCGTGCCCAGCGGTTTCGCTGAATACGACCGGCTCACCGGCGGTCTGCGCGGCGGCGATCTGATCGTGGTCGCGGGCCGCCCCGGCATGGGCAAGACCACGCTGGCCATCAACATCGCCGAGCACATCGCGGTGAATCCGGCCATCAAGGGGTCGGTGGCCATCTTCAGCATGGAAATGCCCTCCGAGCAGCTGGTGATGCGCATGCTCTCCTCGATCGGGCACGTGCCGCTGGCCAATATCCGCAATGGCCAGATCTCTGATGACGACTGGGTGCGGGTGACTTCCGCGACCAGCCTGCTGTCCGAGTCGCGCATCTTCGTGGATGAGGCGGCCGGCCTGACGCCCACCGAACTGCGCGCGCGCGCGCGCCGCGTCAAGCGCGAGCATGGCCTGAACCTGGTGGTGGTCGACTACCTGCAGCTGATGCAGGTGCCGGGCAACAAGGAGAACCGCGCCACCGAGATCGCCGAGATCACGCGCGGCCTCAAGGCCCTGGCCAAGGAGCTCGACTGCCCGGTGATCGCGCTGTCCCAGCTCAGCCGTGGTGTGGAGCAGCGCCAGGAGAAGAAGCCGGTGATGAGCGACCTGCGTGAGTCGGGCGCCATCGAACAGGACGCGGACATGGTCTTGCTGATCTACCGCGACGAGTACTACGACAAGAACAGCACCAAGAAGGGCATCGCCGAGATCGAGCTGGCCAAGCATCGCAACGGCGAGACCGGCAGTTTCATGGTCACCTTCCAGGGCGCCTACAGCCGCTTCGTCAATTACGCGCCGGATTCCTACGCCGAGGGCGTGCTGCGTTGAGACGGCTGATCCGCCTGCACATCGATACGCAGGCGCTGCGCGCCAACCTGGCAATCCTGCGCCAGCGCGCACCACGCTCGCGTGTCATGGCCGTCATCAAGGCCAATGCCTACGGTCATGGCCTGGTGTCCACCGCGCTGGCGTTGGCTGAGGCCGATGCGTTCGCGGTGGCGCGCATCGAGGAGGCGGTGCAGCTGCGCGCCGCCGGCGTGCGCCAGCCCCTGCTGTTGCTCGAAGGGGTGTATGGACGCGAGCAGTTGCTCGAGGCCGCGGCGCTGCAGGCGGATCTGGTGGTCCACAACCCGCTGCAGCTGGCGCTGCTGCAGGAGTATCGCGGCGCGCATCGCTTCTCGCTGTGGGTCAAGATCGACACGGGCATGAACCGCCTGGGTTTCCGGCCCGAGCAGTTCGCCGCGGTGTGGCAGCGCCTGCAGCAGCTCACACCCGCGCCGCTGCAACTGCGTGCCATCACGCATTTCTCCCGCGCCGACGAGCTGGACAGCGACGCGAGCGCCGCGCAGCTGGCGCGCTTCTGGCCGCTGGTGCAGTCGTTGGGCGTGGAGCTGTCCATCGCCAATTCCGCCGGCATCCTCGCGCATCCGGCCAGCCATGTGCACTGGGTGCGGCCGGGACTGGCGCTGTATGGCGTCTCGCCGTTTGCCGATCGCATCGGCAGCCAGCTGGGTCTGAAGGCGGCGATGACGCTGGAGAGCACGGTGCTGACGCTGCGCGAGGTTGCGGCGGGCGAGTCCGTGGGCTATGGCGCGCGCTGGCGCGCCACGCGGCCGAGCCGCGTGGCCATCGTCGCGGGTGGCTATGGCGATGGTCTGCTGTGCAGCCTGCCGGATGGCGCACCGGTGCTGGTCAATGGCCGGCGCGCCCGCCTGGTGGGCCGCGTGTCCATGGACATGAGCGCCGTGGATGTCACCGACCTGGAGCACGTCCCGGCCGTCGGTGATGCGGTGGAGCTATGGGGTCATCAGCTGCCGGTGGAAGAGGTGGCGCGCCATGCCGGCACGATTCCCTACGAGCTGCTGTGCGCCGTGAGCCAGCGCGTTCCCGTGGAGCTGTTCTAGGCCAGGAGCGCCTGCACGCGTGAGTCCGGACGGATCTTTTCGCGCGCTGCATTCAAACTGCGCTGCGTCGATGCAAGCCGCCCGTGCCATGCGGAAATTTGAACTGCGGGACTGACGTGCCGGAGAGGCGGAAGCGGTAGCACTGTGGCGGCTCGCGTGCCAACAGCGCGCAAAAATCCGTCCGGACTCACGCGTGCAGGCACCCCGAGCCGAGATGTCTGCACACGCGATGAACCGCGCTCAGCCCTCGAAGAACCCCATCTTCACGCCGGCGAGCTGGATGACGTCGTTGTCCACCAGCATGCGGGCCTGGGCACCGATGGGCTGGCCATTGACCAGCGGGACGTTGCCATCGCCTTCGCTGTCCACGTGGACGATGTAGTAGCCGCCGGCGCGGCGCGTGATGGCCGCTACCTGCACGCCGGGGCGGCCCAGCGTGGTCAGCGTCTTGGTCAGCTCCAGCTCGCGCCCGGCGAAGGCGCCGGACAGCACCTGCAGGCGCGCCTTCTTGTGCACCGGCTGCGCATCGCCGGGCAGCGCACGGCGCGAGGCGGTGGCGTCCTCGGTGGACACGGCGGCGCGCACGCGCTCCACCGGACGGGCCGAGGGCTGGATGACCATGGTCTTCTCGAATTCGTCCTGCTGGGCGTCGTCGTCTTCGACGAAGCGCAGCTGGTGATGGCCCACGGTGACCACGTCGCCGTGTTGCAGGGCATGCTTCTTGATCAGCTTGCCGTTGACGTAGGTGCCGTTGGTGCTGTTCAGATCCTCGAGGAATGAATCGTTGAGGATGTTGATGATCAGCGAGTGATGGCCGCTGACGGCTGGATTGTCGATGCGGATGTCATTGTCAGGGAGGCGCCCGATCGTGTAGCGCTCCTTGTTCATGTTGTATTCCGCCAGAATCTGGCCATCCAGACTCAGTATCAGCCTTGCCATGTGCGTGCCTCAGGTTTAGCTAAACCAGCCCAGCATCTTGTCGACGAACCCGCGTCGGGCGGGGAAGGAATCGGTGACCTGAGCAATGATCACGGAGACATTATCCTTGCCTCCATTGTCATTGCTGAGTTGAATCAATTGCTTGGCGACGGTTTCCAGATTAGCACCAAAGGTGCTGAGGGTTAAGTGAACGTCGTCATCTTCCACCATGTCGGTCAGGCCGTCCGAGCACAGCAGGTAATAATCGCCCTTCTGGGCAGGGTGCTCCTGCATTTCGACCTCGACCGTGGGCTCCACGCCCAGGGCACGCGTCACGTAATTCTTGTTGGCGGCGCGCTGCGCTTCCTCGGGCGTATAGAAGCCCCGATCCACCAGTTCCTGCAGCAGCGAATGGTCCAGTGTCACCTGTTCGAAGCTGTGGCCGCGCATCCGGTACAGGCGTGAGTCGCCGACGTGGGCAATCGAAATGCGGTTGTCGTGCAGCAGCGCCCCGACCACGGTGGTGCCCATGCCTTCGCACTGCGGCTGGGTGCGGGCGGTCTGGAAGATGATCTTGTTGGCGCGCTGGATGGCGTCGCGCAGGATGATGGAGGCGCGCGACAGCCCGGAAGTGGGGTCGGGGATGTTCAGGTCCTGGCTGGCCACGGCTTCGCGGACCAGCTGCACGATGGTCTTCACGGCGATGCCGCTGGCGACTTCGCCGGCGTTGTAGCCGCCCATGCCGTCCGCCAGCACCAGCAGGCCCACGTCCGCATCGAAGGCCACCGTGTCTTCGTTGTGCTCGCGGACCCGTCCGGTGTCGGACAGCCCCACACAACGAATCTTGCCTTTGACGCTCATTCCGGACGGCTCCGCACTTTACAAGCTCTCCCCGGATTCGAGCAGCGTGAGATGGTTCACAATCCTATGCCTGTGCAGCTCGCGCGGCCGTAAAGCCAGTTCCCGGTAGCCCCATACGCTAGCATCGCTGAACAGTGCGTGCGCGCAGCAGGTCACAGTCGCGGCATCCTAGCCAAGATTGCCTGCGATTGTCAGCCACGACAGTGCATTGAGCACCCCCGTCTGTCCTACAGGCACGTGCTAGCATGGCCACCTTCTCCCCGGTGAATCGCGGCCATGGCGCGCACGCAAACCCTCTATCTGTGCAGCTCCTGCGGGGGCGAGAGCCCCAAGTGGCAGGGACAGTGTCCGCACTGTTCCGAATGGAACACCCTGACCCAGGCGCGCGGCCTTAATGCCGGGCGTACGGCGCTGCCAGCCGGGCCGCTGGCGCGTGCCGTCAATCTGGAACAGGCCGGCGTGAGCCGCGAGCGCCATGCGCTGGGCATGGCCGAGCTCGACCGCGTGTTCGGCGGTGGGCTGGTGCCGGGATCCGTGACCCTGCTGGGCGGTGAGCCGGGTATCGGCAAGTCCACCCTGCTGCTGCAGGTGGCCAGCGCGCTGGGCGGCGCGCATCCCATCCTCTACGCCAGTGGCGAGGAATCCACCGGGCAGACCGGCGCCAGGGCTCAGCGCCTGGGGCTCACCCCGGCACGGCTGGAGTTGCTGCATGAGAACGACCTGCAGGCCATCCTCGATCTGGCCGAGCGCAGCCAGGCGGCGTTGCTGGTCATCGATTCCATCCAGACCATGCAATGGCCGGGCGTGGAATCCACCGCCGGGTCGGTGGCGCAACTGCGTGAATGCACGGCGGCGCTGGTGCGTTTCGCCAAGACCCGTGGCAGCGCCGTCATCATCGTCGGGCACGTGACCAAGGACGGCAGCATCGCCGGTCCCAAGCTGCTCGAGCACCTGGTGGATACGGTGCTGTATTTCGAGAGCGATGCCGGCAGCCGCTACCGGCTGTTGCGCGCCACCAAGAATCGCTTCGGACCGGTCAACGAGCTGGGCTTCTTCGCCATGACCGGCGGGGGTCTGCGCGAAGTGAAGAATCCCACCGCCATCCTGCTGACGCGCAAGCTCGAGCAGGTGCCGGGCAGCCTGGTCATGGTGGCGCGCGACGGTGGCCGTCCGCTGCTGGTGGAAGTGCAGGCGCTGGTGGATGCCGCGCGTTTCGGTTCGCCGCGCCGAGTGGCGCAGGGCGTGGATACCGCGCGCGTCTCCATGCTGCTGGCGGTGCTGCACCGGCATGCCGGTGTGGCGCTGGGTGACTACGATGTGTTCGTCAATCTGGTCGGCGGCATCGACATCGCCGAGACCGCCACCGATCTGCCCGTGGCGCTGGCGCTGACTTCCAGTCTGCGCGACGAGCCGCTGCCGCCGACGCTGGTGGCCTTCGGTGAGCTGGGCCTGACCGGCGAAGTGCGGCCGGTGCCCTATGGCGACGAGCGTCTGCGCGAGTTGGCCAAGCAGGGCTACCAGCGTGTGCTGCTGCCCAGGGAGAACGCGCCGCGTCAGGCGCCCGAGGGCCTGACGCTGCATCCGGTTGGTTCGCTGGCCGAGGCGCTGGCGGCGGTGTTCAAGCCTGTTTGACGCAGCCCGCCTGTTGCAGGCAGCCTGGGGCGAGCGTGGCTAGGCCTGCGCCACTGCCTGGGCCACCGGCCGCACGCGCACCGTCTTGATGGTGTTGTCCGCGATCTGCAGCACCTCGAACTCCAGCTGTCCGATGCGCAGCGAGGTGCCCGGCTCGGGGATGGTCTCGAGCTTCTCCAGCAGCAGGCCGTTGAGGGTGCGCGGACCATCCACCGGCAGTGTCCAGCCCAGTGAACGGTTCAGCGCGCGCAGCGTGGCGCCGGCATTGATCAGCCAGTTGCCGGCGGCGTCGCGATGCACGTCCTTGTGGGCCACGGTGACCAGGTCGGTGGTGAACTCGCCGACGATCTCCTCGAGCAGATCCTCCAGCGTCACCAGCCCTTCGATGTCGCCGTACTCGTTGACCACGAAGGCCTGGCGGCGCCGGTCGCGCTGGAAGGCGCCCAGCTGCGTGGTCAGCGTGGTGCCCTCGGGCACGAAGTAGGGTTCACGCGCCGCAGCCACTTCGATGAGCCGTTCACGTGACAGCCCCTCGCGCGCCAGCTCCTGGGCGACGCGTTTCATGTGCAGGATGCCGATCAGGTTGTCGAGCTCGCCGTCGTACACCGGCAGGCGCGTGTGCGGGGATTGGCGCAGCCGATCCATGATCTCGTCCCAGGGGGCGCTGATGTCGATGCCGGCGATGTCCTGGCGCGGGATCATGATGTCGTTCACTGTCACGCGCTCCAGATCCAGGATGGACAGCAGCATCTGGCGGTGACGCTGCGGCACCATGGGGCTGGCCTCGCTGACCACGGTGCGCAGCTCATCGCTGGTCAGCGACTGGCTGCCATGCGCCTGGCCGCGCACGCCCATCAGGCGCAGGAAGCCATTGGCGAGGCGGTTGGTGACCCACAGCAGCGGCCGGGTTGGCCACAGCAACGCGTGGTAGACGCGCGCCGTGGCCAGCGCCACGCGCTCGGCGTGCACGGCCGAATAGATCTTCGGTGCCAGTTCGCAGAACACGATCATGGTGACGGTCAGCGCGCCCATCATGATGGGCAGGGCGTAGGGGTGGCCGACGCGCAGCGCCAGCAGCGTGGCCACGGTGGAGACAGCCACGCTGGCCAGCGCCAGGATCACCAGGTTGGCACCCAGCCATTCGTCGGGTTTGGCCAGCAGCTGCTCCAGCAGCTGGGCGCGGCGCTCGCCGGCGGCGGCGCGGTTGCGGATGCGATAGCGGTTCACCGACAGCATGGCCACTTCGGTGCCGGAGGAGAAGGCGATGACGATCAGCAGGCCGATCAATACCAGGATCAGCACCACGGTCGGAGCGTTGTTCAAACAGGAACCTCGATGCGCCGCGCGTCGGCGGCAGGCTGTCCTATAATCGCCTGCCTGCCAGCTGTCGCAAAATTCTCGTCCTGGAGCACCGGATTTCATGTTTGACCGCCTGACCGAAAGGCTGGGTGCGGCCGTCAACGCCCTGCGGGGCCGTGGCCGCCTCACCGAGGACAACATCGCCGACACCCTGCGCGAGGTGCGCATGGCGCTGCTGGAGGCCGACGTGGCCCTGCCGGTGGTGCGCAGCTTCATCGAGGCGGTCAAGCAGCAGGCACTGGGCGCGGAGGTGCTGGCCAGCCTGTCGCCCGGCCAGACGCTGATCGGCATCCTGCACAAGGAGCTGGTGCGGCTGCTGGGCGGCGCGCGCGCCGGCTTCGCGCTCAATGCGCAGCCGCCGCTGGTGGTGCTGCTGGCCGGCCTGCAGGGCGCCGGCAAGACCACCACGGCCGGCAAACTGGCACGCTGGCTGATCGAGAGCCAGCGCAGGAAGGTGCTGCTGGTCAGCACCGACATCCGCCGTCCGGCGGCGGTGCTGCAGCTGGAGCGGCTGGCCGGGCAGGTGGGCGCGGGCTTCTTCCCGGTGCCCGCTGGCGCGGCGCCGGCCGCCATCGCTCGCGAGGCCCTGGAGCAGGCGCGCCGCGGTGTCTACGACGTGCTGATCGTCGATACGGCCGGCCGCCTGCACGTGGACGCCGAGCTGATGGGCGAGGTGCAGGAGATCGACGCGGCCGTTGCTGCGCACCAAAAACTGTTCGTGGTCGACTCCATGGCCGGCCAGGACGCCGTCAATGCCGCCAAGGCCTTCGGTGCTGCCCTCACGCTCACCGGCATCATCCTGACCAAGGCCGACGGCGACGCCCGGGGCGGCGCGGCGCTGTCGGTGCGCGAGATCACCGGCCAGCCCATCGTATTCCTGGGCGTGGGCGAGAAGGCCGAGGCGCTGGAGCCCTTCGATCCGGAGCGCATGGCCGGCCGCATCCTGGGCATGGGCGACGTGGTGGCCCTGGTCGAGCAGGTGCAGGGCAAGATCGACGCCGCCGCAGCCGAGCAGCTGGCGCGCAAGGTCGTCTCAGGAAAAGCCTTTACTTTCAATGATCTGCGCTCGCGGCTGGAGCAGGTCAAACGCCTCGGCGGCCTGGGCGCGGTGCTCGACAAGCTGCCGCAGCAGCTGGCGGGCAAGGCCGGCCAGGTGGATCAGGCCGAGCGCGAACTGCGCCGCCAGATGGCCATCATCGATTCCATGACCCGCAGGGAGCGGGTCCAGCCGGGGCTGATCGACGGCTCGCGGCGGCGCCGCATTGCCGCCGGTGCCGGCGTGCAGGTGCAGGACGTGAACCGCCTGCTGAAGCAGTTCATGGAGATGCAGCGCGCCATGAAGTCCATGAAGGGCGGCCGCATGGGCCGCATGCTGGCCGGGCTGAAGGGCGGCGGCTTTCCGGGCATGCCCGGCGGGCGGCGCTGAAGGCCTGAGGTGGCCGCTGCGGCGCCTCAAACGCGCCTCTTTTTTTAAGCAATTGATTTGCGTAGAATCCGCGCTCTTTTTTCCGGGCCTGAGTAACGAATCCTATGGTGACAATCCGCTTGACCCGCCGTGGCGCCAAGAACCAGCCGTTCTACCACGTGGTCGTGACCGACAGCCGCAAGCGCCAGGGCGGCGCGAGCCTCGAGATGGTCGGGTTTTTCAACCCGCAGGCGCGTGGCAAGGAAACCCGCCTGAAGCTCGATCTGCCGCGCATCGATCATTGGCTGAGCGTGGGTGCGCAGCAGTCCGAGCGCGTCGCGCAGCTGGTTTCGACCGCCCGCAAGCAGGTCGCGGCCTGATAGACACCGCTCCCGGGGTGGCCCAACGCGTCGTTCTGGGTCGCATTGGCGGAGCGCATGGTGTACGGGGCTGGGTGCGCGTTTCATCGCACACCGATCCACCCCAGGCACTGTTGAAGTATCCGCTGTGGCAATTGTGCCGCGCGGGCCAGACAGAGCCGCAGGCGGTGAAGCTGGTCGAGGGCCACTGGGACGGCCGGCAGTTGCGCGCGAAGCTCGAGGGCATCGCCGATCGCAATGCCGCCGAGGCGCTCAATGGCTGTGAAGTGCTGGTATGGCGCAGTGAGCTGCCCGCCGCGGCCGACAGCGAGTACTACCAGGTCGACCTGCTGGGTCTGCGGGTACGCAACCTGGAAGGGGTGGAGCTCGGCACGCTGAGCTACTTCGTCGAGGCTCCGGCCCAGACGGTGATGGTGGTGCAGGGCGCTGCCGAGCACTGGATTCCGGCCGCGCCGCCCCACCTGTGCAAGGTGCGGATGGCAGACGGCGAGATCGACGTGGACTGGCCGGCTGAGCTGTAAGGTTGGGCGCCGTGCGCATTGAAGTGGTGACGCTGTTTCCGGAGCTGATCACCAACACCCTGAAGTTCGGGGTGCTGGGTCGGGCGGTACAGCGCGGTTTGATTGCGGTGGGCTGCGAGGATCCGAGATCGCATACCCACAACGTGCACCAGACCGTGGACGATCGCCCCTACGGCGGTGGTCCCGGCATGGTGATGAAGCCCGAGCCGTTGCTGGCTGCGATACGCGCCGCGACGCAACGCCTGCCGCAGGGAAGCCTGCGGGTGGCGCTCTCGGCGCAGGGAGAATTGCTGACGCACCGGCGTCTGCAGCAGCTGGCCACGTTGCCGGGACTGTTGCTGGTGGCGGGGCGCTACGAGGGCATCGACGAGCGGGTGTTCGATGCCGCGATCGATCTGGAAGTGTCGGTCGGCGATTACGTGCTGTCGGGCGGCGAGCTGCCGGCGCTGACGGTGATCGACGGCCTGGCGCGTCTGCTGCCGGGCGTGTTGGGGGATGAGCGCTCCAGTGAGCAGGAGTCCTTCAGCGCCGGGTTGCTGGACTGGCCGCATTACACGCGGCCGGAAGAGTTCGAGGGGCGGCGGGTGCCGCCGGTGCTGATGTCGGGCGACCATGCGGCGATTGCGCGCTGGCGGTTGAAGCAGGCGCTGGGCCGTACCTGGCTGCGACGCCCCGGGCTGCTGGCCGAGGCCGAGCTCGACGGCGATCAGGCGTTTTTGTTGAATGAGTTTTTGGAAGAGCAGCAAGCGCCGGAAGACGGCTGAACTGCATAGTCGGTAGAGGAAACTTCGATGAGCAATATCATTCAGACTCTGGAAGCCGAACGCATCACGCGCAAGGTGCCGGATTTCAAGCCCGGTGACACCGTGGTGGTCCAGGTCAAGGTGGTCGAAGGCGACCGCGAACGTGCCCAGGCCTTTGAAGGCGTGGTGATCGGTCGCAGCAACCGCGGCTTCAACTCCTCGTTCACGGTGCGCAAGATGTCGCACGGCGAGGGCGTGGAGCGCACCTTCCAGCTGCACAGCCCGACCATCACGGACATCGCCGTGAAGCGTCGTGGCAACGTGCGCCGCGCCAAGCTGTACTACCTGCGCGATCGCGCCGGCAAGTCGGCGCGCATCGAAGAGAAAGTCTGAGACTACGGATCCGATCCGCCCGGCGGCGCTCCGCTCCTTGGCAGCAGCCAGCGGGCGGGCGCCGCCGCTTTGATGTCCGGGCATTGTCGCTAGAGCTGCTGGAGAGCTGCGCATGCATTTCCTCGGTCGCTTCCTGAGATCGCTGTGGCATGGTCTGGACGTGCTGCGCCGGGCGCTGCACCTGATCCTGCTGCTGGTGCTGTTCGGCTTTCTGGTGGGGCTGCTGCGCCAGAGATTGCCGACGCTGCCGGAAAAGGGCGCGCTGGTCATCCGGCCTTCGGGAGAGCTGGTGGAGGAGCTCTCCGGCGAACCGCTGGCGCGGGCGCTGAATGAATACCAGGGCAAGGAGCAGCCGCAGACGCTGCTGTGGGATGTCACCGACGCCATCCGCGCCGCTGCCACCGACGTGCGCATCCAGGCCATCGTGCTGCAGACCGATGATCTGTCCTCGGCCGGCCAGGCCAAGCTCGAAGAACTCGCCGCCGCACTGAAGGTCTTCCGCGCCACCGGCAAGAAGGTCATCGCCCAGGGCAGCGGCTTCGACCAGCGCCAGTACTACCTGGCCGCGCAGGCCGATGAAATCTACCTCGATCCCTTCGGCTATGTGCTGATCGACGGCTACGAGCGCTATCGCACCTTCTACAAGGAGGCCATCGACAAGCTCGGCATCGACATCCACCTGTTCCGCGCCGGCAAGTTCAAGAGCGCGGCCGAGCCCTACATCCGTCGCGACATGTCGGCCGAGGATCGCGAGGAGAGCCTGGCCTATCTGCAGGCGCTGTGGCGCGGCTATCAAAGCGCCGTGACCGGTGCGCGCGGCCTGCCGGCGCAGACCCTGGCCGATTATGCCGACAGCTACGCGCGCGCCGTGAAGGCCGCCGGTGGCGACATGGCCAGCGTCGCCAGGCAGAAGGGGCTGGTCACCGCACTGGCCGACGCAGCGACGGTGGAGCAGCGTGTCATCGATCTGGTGGGTGAGGATCACGATCGTCACAGCTATCGCAGCATCGATCTGGCCGACTACCTGAAGGTGGTGCGCGCCGAGCAGAAGCTCGGCAAGCAGCCGAAGGCGCAGGTGGCCGTGGTGGTCGCCAGTGGCGAGATCCTCGATGGCAAGCAGCCGCCTGGCACCATTGGCGGCGATTCCACTTCCGAGCTGCTGCGCAAGGCGCGTGAAGATCAGGACGTGAAGGCCGTGGTGCTGCGGGTCGACAGCCCGGGCGGCAGCGTGTTTGCCTCCGAACAGATCTATCGCGAAGTGCAGGCGCTGAAGAGCGCCGGCAAGAGCGTGGTGGTGTCGATGAGCGATCTGGCCGCCTCCGGCGGCTACTACATCGCCGCGCCGGCCGATGCCATTTTCGCCAGCGCCAACACCATCACCGGTTCCATTGGCGTGTTCGCCGGCCTGCCCACCTTCGATCGCACCCTGGCCAAGATCGGCGTCAATGTCGACGGCGTGGGCACCACGGCGCTGTCGGGTGCCCAGCGCGTCGATCGGCCACTGTCCAGCGACATGCAGCTGGTGCTGCAGGCCACGGTGGAGCACACCTACGGCGAGTTCCTGCAGCGCGTGGCGGCGGGCCGCAAGAAGGAAGTGGCTGCGGTGGATCAGATGGCACAGGGCCGCGTGTGGGCGGGCAGCGATGCGCTCGGTCTGGGGCTGGTCGATCGCATCGGCAGCTACGAAGATGCCGTCGCGGATGCCGCGAAGCGCGCCGGTCTCGGCAGCGACTATCGCGTGCGTCGCGTCGAGCCGGAGCTGAACTTCGCGCAGCAGATGATGCTGGAGGTGCGCTCCAGCGTGGCGCACATCGAAACGACTCTGGGCCTGGGCGCCGCCGCGCAGGGGCTGGGCGTGCTGCCGCAGACCCTGGACCCGGTGGCGCGTGAAATCGAACGCTGGCAGCGCATGCGCGCGCTCAACAATGTCTACGCCTACTGTTTCTGCACGATTGACTGATATGAGAAGGGCGCGCGTCCAGCGCGCCTTCAGGCCGCGCGGCGGGCGGGGCTGATCAGCGCGCTCAGCATGCTGATCGAACCCATCTCCACGCCATCGGTGGGCAGGGTGACGCTGTCGCCGTCATCCTGCTGGGCGGCCACGTACAGCAGCGGCAGATAGTGTTCCGGCGTGGGCACGCTCATGCGCGCCGACTCGCCCTGCGCTTCGTAGTCGATCAGCGTGTCGTGATCGCGCGCCAGCAGGGCGGCGCGGATCGCAGTGTTGAAATCCAGCGCCCAGTTCGGCGCCGGGGCATCGGTACGCCGCTGCATCACGCGCAGGTTGTGCACCACATTGCCGCTGCCGAGGATCAGTACGCCCTCATCGCGCAATACACCGAGCTTGCGCGCCATCTGGTAGTGCGTGCGGGCGCTGCGCAATCCGTCGATGGATAGCTGCACCACGGGGATGTCGGCGTCCGGATAGAGATAACGCAGCACCGACCAGCTGCCATGATCCAGCCCCCATTCCTCGACGCCCTGGGCGCCTTCTGCTGCGAGCAGCTGCGCCACGCGCGCGGCCAGCGCCGCGTCGCCGCGCGCCGGGTACTGCACGGCGAACAGGGCCGGCGGAAAACCATAGAAGTCGTGAATGGTGCGCGGCGATTCGTTGGTGGTGATGCCAATGCCACGCGTGAACCAGTGGGCGGAGATGGCCAGGATGGCGCGCGGCCGCGGCAGATCGCGCCCCAGCTGCTGCCACACCGCGGTGTGCTGGCTGGGCTCGATGGCGGCCATCGGCGAACCATGGCCGAGGAACAGGGCCGGCATGCGCGCCATGGCGTTCATGCCGTCAGCACCGCCAGGTGTCGCCAGTCGCCCTGATCCGGTTGCGGGATGATGCGTACGCCGGCCGTGGCCAGGCCTGAAGCGCCCTGCAGCGCGCACAGCTCTCCGGCCAGCATGCTGATGCCCGGATTGTGGGCCACCAGCATCACGCACTGCGCCTGGCCGGCGTGTGCGGCCAGCTGCGCGCGCAGCGTCACCGGATCCGCGTTGTAGAGCGCCTCCAGCACTTCGAGGCGGCAGTGTTCGAAACGGCGATGGGTGCGCGCGGCCGTCTCGCGGGTGCGCAGCGCGCTGCTGCACAGGATCAGATCCAGCTTCACTTCCTGATCGAGCAGCTGATGCGCCACGGCCTCGGCCTGGCCCTGCCCATGCGCGCTCAGGGGGCGATCATGGTCGCGTACCTTGCCACTGGCGGGCAGGGCTTCGGCATGGCGCAGCAGGATCAGTTGGCGTGGCATCTGGCTTCCTTACATCATCCCGGTCTGCAGGCGGGCTGCTTCCGACATCATGGAGCGATCCCAGGGCGGATCGAACACCAGGTTCACATCCACGCGGCGCACCGTCGGGATCAGGCCGACCTTGTCACGCACGTCCTGCACCAGCACGTCGCCCATGCCGCAGCCAGGCGCGGTCAGCGTCAGATCCACCTGCACGTCGCGCGAACCTTCATCGTTGGCGGTGACGTTGCAGGCATAGATCAACCCCAGATCCACGATGTTGATCGGGATCTCCGGGTCGTAGCAGGTTTCCATCTGCTTCCAGGCCAGGTTCTTCACATCCTCGACCGTGGCATCGGGCGGCAGCTCGGGCGACTTGATCGGCTCCTTGCCGATGGCGTCGGCCTGCTCGCCGGCCAGGCGATACAGATTGCCTTCCACGTACAGCGTGAAGCTGCCGCCCAGCGCCTGGGTGATGTAGCCGGCCAGACCGCTCTTGAGCGTCAGCGCCTGACCCGAGGGCACCATGACGGCCTCGACGTCGCGCAGGATCACGAAGGGCTCGTTCTCGTAGCCGCGCATGCTCACTCCGTGCTCACCGGCGCGTGGCCGGCCCCGGAATGCATTTCCGGGTGCAGCGCCGAGTGCAGCGTGCGCCAGCACAGGCTGGCGCATTTGACGCGCGCCGGGAATTCACGCACACCGGCCAGCGCCATCAGCTTGCCCAGATCACGGGCCGGGACATGATCGGGATCGGTGAGCAGCTGGTGCACGTCCTGGTACAGCGCTTCGAACTGCGCGCGATCCAGGCCGGTGACGGCTTCGCTCATCAGCGAGGCGGAGGCCACCGAGATGGCGCAGCCCTGGCCCTCGAAGCGCAGCGCGTCGAGCTTGTCGCCGGCCAGCCGCAGCGTCAGGTGCAGGCGATCGCCGCATAGTGCATTGTGGCCGTCGGCCGCGGCATCGGCGGGCTCGAGCCGGCCGAAATTGCGCGGGCTGCGGTTGTGATCCAGGATCACCTCGCGATACAGATCCTTCAGTTCCATCAGGCGAATACCTCGCGCACGCGGGTCAGACCCGCGATCAGCGCATCGATGTCGGCTTCGCTGCTGTAGCAGCCCAGCGAGGCACGTGCCGTGGCCGGCACGGCGAAGAACTGCATCACCGGCATGGCGCAATGGTGCCCGGTGCGGACGGCAATGCCCTCGCTGTCGAGGATGGTGCCCACGTCATGCGGGTGCACGCCCTCGACCATGAAGGACTGGGCGCCGACGCGCTGCACGGCGCTGCCCACCAGTCGTATCCACGGCAGCGCCTGCAGCTGCGTCGTGAGCCGCTGCATCAGCTGCTGTTCACGGCGCAACAGCGTCTCGCGGCCGAGCAGCTCCACGTAGTCCAGCGCTGCGGCCAGGCCGATGGCGCCGGAGATGTTCGGCGTGCCGGCCTCGAACTTCCACGGCAGCTCGTTCCAGGTGCTGCGCTCGATGCTGACGGTGAGGATCATGTCGCCGCCGCCCTGCCAGGGCGGCATCTCGCGCAGCAGCGCCTCGCGACCGTACAGCACCCCCATGCCGGTGGGGCCGTAGATCTTGTGGCTGGAGAAGGCGTAGAAGTCGCAGTCCAGCGCCTGCACGTCCACCGGCTGGTGCGCGATGGCCTGTGCGCCGTCGAGCAGCACCGGGATGCCACGTGCACGCGCCAGTCTGACGATGTCGGCCAGCGGCAGCACCGTGCCCAGCGCGTTCGAGACATGCGCCACGGCAATGAGCCGCGTGCGCTCGTTGATCAGTCGCGCGAATTCGTCCAGCAACAACTCGCCGCTGCTGCTGATCGGCGCGGCGCGCAGCGTGGCGCCGGTGGCGGCGCAGACCAGCTGCCAGGGCACGATGTTGGCGTGGTGCTCCAGCTGCGTGATCAGGATTTCATCGCCCGGTCGCAGCCGCTCGCGCCCGAAGCTCTGCGCCACCAGGTTGATGGCCTCGGTGGTGCCGCGCGTGAAAATGATCTCGCGCGTGGAGCGCGCGTTGAGGAAGCGGCGCACGCGCTCGCGCGCCTGTTCGAAGGCCTCGGTGGCGCGCTGGCTGAGCGTGTGCACACCGCGATGCACGTTGGAGTGCAGGTGGGTCTCGTAGTGATCCACGGCGGCGATGACGCTGCGTGGCCGCTGCGCCGAGGCCGCGCTGTCCAGGTATACCAGCGGCTTGCCGTTGATGTGCTGCTCGAGAATGGGGAAATCGGCGCGCACGCGCTGCACATTCAGGTTGCCCTGCGCGTCGTGATAGCCGCCCGCCGTGGCGCGCGCACCGGCCGGCGCGGCCGACGCAGGCGCCGCGGAATCGGCCGCGGGCGGCAGCGGTTGGGCCGGAGCGCTCATGACAGCGCTCCGGTGGCCAGCACGTCGGCCAGATGGCCGGCGGCGGCGGTCTCGGCCGCGCGGCGCAGTTCGGGGATGCGGATGGCGCGCAGCACATCGCCGAGGAAGGCCCACTTCAGCAGTGCGCGCGCCGTGTCGCGCGGCACGCCGCGGCTCAGCAGATAGAACAGCAGGTTCTCATCGAGCTGCCCGGTGGTCGCGCCATGCGCGGCCTTGATGTCGTCGGTGTGGATCTCCAGGCGCGGACGCAGGTCGATCTCGGCGCCGGCGCCGTCGATCAGGCCGCGCAGCGATTGCGTCAGCTGCGCGCCACGCGCCGCAGCGCTGACCAGCATGTCGCCATTGCAGGCCACGCGCCCGCGGCCGGCGGCCAGGGCGCGGAACACCTGATCGGTGCGGGTGCCCGGCGCTGCATGCTCCACGCGCAGCAGCGCATCGTGCACCTGCGTGTCGTGCGCCACGGCCAGACCCAGCCACTGCAGCTCGGCATTGCGGCCGCCGAGATGGATCTGCGCGCCGAGGTGCGTGCTGGCGCCGCCGGTGGCGATATTGCGCACACGCAGTGCTGCATTGTCATCGAGTTCGGCCTGCAGCTGATCGAGGAACAGCACGTCATCGCCCAGCTGCTGCAGCCGATCGAACTCCAGCTGGGCATCGCGCTCCAGCTGCAGGTTCAACGCGGCCGAGACCAGCGTCTGCGCGCCCGGTGATCCCAGATGCCGCTCCACCAGTTTCAGTTGTGCGCCGGCGGTCAGGTGCAACTCGAGCGTCGGATAACTGCTGCCGGCGCTGGCCGCAGCCGTGGCCAGATGCACGATCTCCAGTGCGTTGCTGCCGCGCACCCGCAGTGTCAGGCGCTGCGGTGCGAACAGTGCATTGAGCAAGGCGAAACGCAGGGCCTCGCCGCGACCCGGCAGTGCGGGTCTGGCATCGATCTGCAGGCCGGCGGCCTCCAGGGCCGCGGGCGGAGCCGACAGGGCAGCGCTGAATTGGCCATTGATGCAGACGATACGCGTGTAGCCGTCGAGCACCGTGGGCAGGGCCTGCGCGGCAACCGCGCTGTCCGCGCCGGCGCTGTGGAAGGCGCGCACCTGCGCCAGCGGGCGCAGATTGGCGTGGCGCCAGTGTTCACTGCCACTGTCGGGCAATCCCTGGGTCCGCAGCAGCGCCACGGCAGCGGCGCGCTGCTCGGGCAGCGCCGGATAGTCGTGCAGCAGCCGGGTGGCGAGATCGTTGGCCATGTTCATCAGGCGGCTGCCTGCTCCAGGATCCAGTCGTAGCCACGCTGCTCCAGTTCCAGTGCCAGGGTGCGATCGCCGCTCTTGAGGATACGACCGCGCGCCAGCACATGGATCTGGTCGGGCACGATGTGCTCGAGCAGGCGCTGGTAATGCGTCACCAGCACGATGGCGCGCGCCGCGCCGCGCAGCGAGTTGACGCCGTTGGCGACCACCTTCAGTGCATCGATGTCCAGGCCCGAGTCGGTCTCGTCGAGCAAGGCCAGTGTCGGCTGCAACACCAGCATCTGCAGGATCTCGTTGCGTTTCTTCTCGCCGCCGGAGAAACCTTCATTGACGCCGCGCGACAGGAAGCTCTCGTCCATCTGCATGGTCTGCATGTGGGTGCGCACCAGCTTCAGGAAGTCGAAGGCGTCGATTTCAGCCAGGCCGCGTTCGCGGCGCTGCGCGTTCAGCGCGGCCTTCAGCAGGTAGGCATTGTTCACGCCGGGGATTTCCACTGGATACTGGAAGCCCAGGAACAGACCGGCGCGGGCGCGTTCTTCCGGCGCCAGCCCAAACAGATCCTGGCCGCGGTAGCGCACGCTGCCGCCGGTGACTTCGTAGCCGGGGCGGCCGGCCAGCACATTGGCCAGCGTGCTCTTGCCCGAACCGTTCGGGCCCATGATGGCGTGCACTTCGCCGGCGTTGACCGTCAGCGAGATGCCGCGCAGCACGTCCTGGCCGGCGACGCTGGCTGTCAGGTTGTCGATGAGCAGCAGCGGCTCGTTGCCCGGCTGTGTTGCATTGGCCGACTTTTCATTGGCGACGCTCATCCCACGGCTCCTTCCAGGCTCACGCTCAACAGGTTCTGCGCTTCCACGGCAAATTCCATCGGCAATTCCTTGAACACTTCCTTGCAGAATCCGTTGACGATCATGTTGATGGCATCCTCGCCCGACAGTCCGCGCTGCAGGCAGTAGAACAGTTGGTCCTCGCTGATGCGCGAGGTGCTGGCCTCGTGCTCGACCGTGGCCGAGGGGTTGCGCACCTCGATATAAGGGAAGGTGTGCGCGCCGCAGTCGGCGCCCATCAGCAGCGAATCGCACTGGGTGAAATTGCGCGCACCGGTGGCGGAGGGCAGGATCTTCACCAGGCCGCGGTAGGCATTCTGGCCGTGACCGGCCGAGATGCCCTTCGACACGATGGTGCTGCGCGTGTTGGCGCCGATGTGGATCATCTTGGTGCCGGTGTCGGCCTGCTGGTAATTGTTGGTGGTGGCCACCGAGTAGAACTCGCCCACCGAATTCTCGCCGCGCAGCACGCAGCTTGGGTACTTCCAGGTGATGGCCGAACCGGTTTCGACCTGAGTCCAGGAGATGCGCGAGTTGCGGCCACGGCATTCGCCGCGCTTGGTGACGAAGTTGTAGATGCCGCCGCGACCCTGCTCGTCGCCGGGGTACCAGTTCTGCACCGTCGAGTACTTGATCTGTGCATCGTCCTGCGCCACCAGCTCCACTACCGCGGCATGCAGCTGGTTCTCATCGCGCATCGGCGCGGTGCAGCCTTCCAGGTAGCTCACGTGGCTGCCGGCATCGGCGATGATCAGCGTGCGTTCGAACTGGCCGGTCTTGGCCGCGTTGATGCGGAAGTAGGTGGACAGCTCCATCGGGCAGCGCACGCCCGGCGGGATGTAGACGAACGAACCGTCCGAGAACACCGCCGAGTTCAGCGCCGCGAAGAAGTTGTCGCCCAGCGGCACCACGCTGCCCAGGTACTGCTCCAGCAGTTCGGGATGGGTCTGCACGGCTTCGGAGAACGGGCAGAAGATCACGCCGGCCTTGGCCAGGCGATCCTTGAAAGTGGTGGCCACCGAGACGCTGTCGAACACGGCATCCACCGCCACGCCGGCCAGGCGCGCGCGCTCATGCAGCGGCACGCCGAGCTTCTCGTAGGTGGCCAGCAGTTTGGGGTCGACTTCATCCAGACTCTTCGGACCATCGCTCTTCGCCTTGGGCGCGGAGTAGTACGAAATGTCGTTGTAGTCGATGGGCTGGTAGTTCAGCTGCGCCCAGTGCGGCTCCTGCAGCGTGCGCCAGTGCGCCAGCGCGCGCAGCCGGAAGTCGAGCAGGAACTGCGGTTCGTTCTTCTTGCGCGAGATCAGCCGCACCACGTCCTCGTCGAGGCCGGGCGCGACGGTGTCGGATTCGATGTCGGTGACGAAGCCATGGCGGTAGCTGCGATTGACCAGTGCGTCGATTTCAGCGTTGCTCATGGCGTCACTCCACGACGGAAATGGACGGTGGCTTCAGTGGCCGCCGCTGCCGGGCGCCCACCCGGCAGACCGGCGAGTTCCAGCAGGGTGATCTCCTGCAGCGAACGGCGGATCGCCAGATTCACGCGCTGCCAGGCCTGACCGACGCGGCAGCTGGCCTCGATGTCGCAATGGCTGTGATCGCCCGAGCATTCGGTCAACGCCACCGGTCCTTCGAGCGCGGCGAGAATGTCTGCGGCGCTGATCTGCTGCGCCGGCCGCGCCAGGCGGTAACCACCATGCTGACCGCGGGTGGAGTCCACCAGCGTGTTCTGGTGCAGCTGTTTGAGCAATTTGCTGACGGTCGGCAGCGTCAGATGGGTGTCGGCCGCGAGCTGGGCGGCGTTGAAGCGCACCTGCGGATCGCGCGCCAGGCGCGCCAGTATCACGGTGGCGTAATCGGTGAGTTTGCTGATCCTGAGCATGACTCGAGGGGTTCTCCTGCAAGTAGCACTATTTTAGTACTATATGCCCCGCAGGAGAAGTCCATTTGCGGCAGGCCGCGCCCGGCGGTTTGTTATGCTTGCGCCCCCCCATTTTCAGGGGGCGCGATGCGGGCTGCCGGCGGCTTCACGGCAGTTCAGTCATCATTAAGAAGCGCTTTGACAGGATTGGACTCATGCTCAGCGATTACGCCCATGACACCAACGCACATGTACCGCCGGGTGGCGCGCCACTGTGGCAGGAACCAAACGTCGTTGCGCGCGTCGAAGCGGGCGTGTTGCTGGATGATGCGCATTCCCTATGAAGCCAGGCGTGGTTGATCCCGTCATCGCGGTTCGCGACGTTCGCTATGGTCTGGATGGCCGAACCATTTTCGATGGCCTGTCGCTGACGGCCGAGCGCGGCCGCATCACGGCCATCATGGGGCCGAGCGGTACCGGCAAGACCACGCTGCTGCGTCTGCTGATGGGCACCATCCGGCCGCAGAGCGGAACGGTGGAAGTGTTCGGCCAGCAACCGGCGCACCTGGGGCGTCGCGGCCTGTACGATCTGCGCCAGCGCGTCGGCATGCTGTTCCAGAACGGCGCACTGCTCACCGATCTGTCGGTGTTCGAAAATGTGGCCTTCCCGCTGCGTGAACACACCGATCTGCCCGAGTCGGTGCTGCGCCGTCTGGTGCTGATGAAGCTGCAGGCCGTCGGTCTGCGCGGCGCCACCGAGCTGATGCCCGCGCAGCTCTCCGGCGGCATGGCGCGGCGTGTGGCGCTGGCGCGTGCCATCGTCATGGATCCGGAACTGCTGATCTATGACGAGCCCTTCGTGGGTCTGGATCCGATTTCGATGGGCGTGATCCTGCGGCTGATCCAGGCATTGAACCAGACGCTGGGCATCACCAGCATCGTCGTGTCGCATGACGTGCAGGAGATCAGCAGCATCGCCCACCAGAGCTACCTGCTGTCTGGTGGCCGCGTGGTGGCCGGTGGCAGCCCCGAGCAGCTGCGTGCCGAGAACCAGCCGGTGGTGCATCAGTTCATGAATGGTCTGCCGGATGGTCCGGTGCCGTTCCAGTATCCGGCGCCGGATTATCACCAGCAGATGCTCGAGGAACCGGCATGAGCGTGGTCAGCGAAACCGGCTTCACTCCTTCGGCGCTGGTCAAGATGGGACGCGTCAGCCTGTTCCTGTTCCGCGTGCTGGGGCAGGTGCCGGCTGCGTTGCTGCGGCCGCGTCTGGTGGTGGAGCAGATCTACAACGCCGGCGCGCGCTCGCTGATCATCGTCATGCTGTGCGGCCTGTTCGTCGGCATGGTGCTGGGTCTGCAGGGCTACGACCTGCTGCAGCGCTTTGGCTCCGAATCGGCGCTGGGTGTGGCCGCGGCGCTCGGGCTCATCAAGGAACTCGGGCCGGTGGTCACGGCGCTGCTGTTCGCCGGTCGCGCCGGCACGGCGCTGACCTCGGAGATCGGCCTGATGGGCGCCACCGATCAGCTGGCCGCAATGGAGATGATGGCGGTGGATCCGGTGCGCCGCGTGGTGGCGCCGCGTTTCCTCGGCGGCGTGATCGCCGTGCCGCTGCTGACGGCCATCTTCAACTGCATCGGTATTTTCGGCGCCCAGCTCATCGGCGTCGGTGTCATGGGTGTGGAATCCGGCTCTTTCTGGTCGCAGATGCAGAGCGCTGTGGAGCACGCCGACGTCAATGAAGGTCTGATCAAGAGTGTGGTGTTCGGCATCGCCTGCAGCCTGATGGCGGTGTACGAGGGTTACCATGCCGAGAACACCGCAGCCGGTGTCGGCCTGGCGACGACACGTACGGTGGTCAGTTCCGCAGTGCTGACGCTGCTGCTGGACTACATGCTGACCGCCGCTTTCCTGTAAGCATCGAATCTGGAGAATCCCAAGGTATGTCGCGCGCATCACGCAGTCTGGAAATCGGCACGGGCCTGTTCGTGCTGCTGGGCTTCGCCGCACTGGCGTTCCTGACCACGCAGTTGCCGGGCAGTGGCCTGAGTCTGGCCCGTGGCAACAGTGGTTTTCGCATCACCGCGCGCTTCGGCAACGTGGGTGATCTGAAGGTGGGCGCACCGGTGAGCATGGCCGGCGTGCGCGTGGGTCGCATCGAAACCGTGGGCATCGATCCCATGGACTTCAAGGCCGTGGTCGTCATGCGCATCGAAAAGCAGTACGACCATATTCCCGATGACAGCGATGCCTCGATCCAGACCGCGGGTCTGCTGGGCGCCAAGTACGTCGGGCTCGGCGCTGGCGGTTCGGATACCTACCTGAAGGATGGCAGCGAGATCCCGCTGGAGAACACCCAGTCGGCCATCGTGCTGGAGAGCCTGGTCAACAAGCTGTTCGCCAGCATTGCCGGTGGCGGCAAGAAGGACGACGCCGCGGCGAAGTCCGATGAATCCACGAAGGAGCAGAAATGAGCAAGCGCTGGATGATGGCCGCCGTGGCGGCAATGGTTTGCGCGGCGGCGCCGCTGGCGCCGGTCATGGCGGCAGCGGCGCCGGCCGCCGATGCCGAACTGGCGGCGGCTGCCGCAACCGTGGATGCCAGCGATCCGGGCAAACTGATCGACACGGCCGCGCGCGCCATGCTCAAGCAGCTGGATGCGCATCGCGCCGACTATCGCAAGGATCCGGCGCGCACCTATGTGCTGCTCGACCAGGTGCTGTTGCCGCACTTCGATACCCAGTACGCGGCCAACCGCGTACTCGGCACGCATCGCCAGGAGGCCAGCCCCGAGCAGGTGCAGCGCTTCATCAAGGTGTTCTACAACTTCCTGCTGAAAACCTATGCCGATCGGCTGGTGGATTTCACCGGCGATCGTCTGCAGGTGAACCCCTATCGCGGCAAGCCCGATGCCACCAGCGCCACCGTCAACACCAAGATCCGCAAGGACGATGGCACGCTGGTGCAGGTGGATTACAGCCTGCGCAAGACCGCCGACGGCTGGAAGGCCTGGGACGTGGTCATCGAAGGCATCAGCGCCACCAAGAGCTTCAAGGAAGATTTCGACGCCGAGATCACCCAGAAGGGCCTGGATGCGCTGATCCAGCGCCTGGAGTCGCAGGGCACGCCGGCCAATGCGGGCCAGGCCAGTGCCGGCAAGGGCAAGTCCAGCTGATGCTGAAGAGCCGCGGCGCCAACGACTGGAGCCTCTCCGGCCGGCTCGGCGTGGCCGACGTGGCCGGCCTGCATGCCCAGGGGCTGCGCGAATTCGGCGCGACGCTGGCCAGCCAGCAGCCCGTACGCGTGGATCTGGCCGGCATCACCGGCGCCGACAGCGCCATCCTGGCCCTGCTGGTGGACTGGTATGCCTGGGCGCAGCGGCAGGGCGTGAAGCTCAGCTATCACGCCGCTCCCGATGCGCTGCGTTCGCTGGCGCGCCTGAGCGAAGTGGAGCAGTGGTTGTTCGCCAGCGCCACGGCGTGAGCCGGCCCGCACTCCCCGTCAATGTCATCGGCGGCGCGCTCGGCGCCGGCAAGACCACGCTGATCAGCGCACTGATGGCGGCCAAGCCCGAGGCCGAACGCTGGGTGGTGCTGCTCAATGAATTCTCTCCCAGCGGCATCGACGCGCTGACCGTGGCCGGCGCGGCGCGCGGCGCCTACGACGTCCAGCTGGTACCCGGTGGCTGTCTGTGCTGCAGCGGCGAGCTGGATTTCGCGCGCCGGCTGCGCCAGATCCTGCGTGACGGGCAGTGCGAACGGCTGCTGATCGAACCTTCCGGTCTCGGTCATCCCGCCCGGATGATCGAGCCGCTGCTGCAGTGGCAGCAGCAGGGCGCGCTGCGGCTGGCCGCGGTGCTGTGCCTGCTGGAGCCGACCACCCTGGGTCGGCTGGATCGCGCCGACGCCGAGTTGCTGCGCGCGCAGATCCAGGTGGCGGATACGCTGCTGCTGTCGAAGGCCGATACCGCCAGTAGCGAACAGCTGGCGCAGTGGCATGCCTGCGTGGCCAGCCTGTATCCGCCGCCGCGCCGGCACGGCCTGCTGCAGGCGGGCCGGCTGCCGCTGGAGTGGCTGGAGAGCGGCACCGACTATGAGTCGCTGCGCGGTCAGATTGGCGACCCCCATGCGTCCTGGCGCAACACCGATCGGCTCGGGCACTCTCATGAGCACGGGACGGCATCGGGAGTTGAGGAGCCGGTGGCCTCGATGAACGGCGCCTGGCGTCAGACCACTCATGAGCTGGGCCACGAGGCGGTGAGCTGGCGTTTCGAGCGCGACTGGCAGTTCGCTCGTCCGGCATTGCTCGGTGGCCTCCAGGCACTGCTGCGCGATCTGCCCAGCCTGCGCTTCAAGGCCGTGCTGCGCAGCGGTCCGGAGCATTGGTTGCTGGTGCAATCCAGCGGTGGCGCGCTGGATGTGCAGGAGAGCGCCTGGCGGCGTGACAGTCGCGCCGAATGGTTGCTGCCGGCGGGTCAGTGGGCCGATAGCACGGCGTGGGAACAGCTGTGGCGTACGGTAGCCACGCGTGTCCCGCCGGAATGACCCGGCAGATTGACCCCTGCGTCAGGGCGCGTCGGCATCCTGATCGGCATCCGCGTCCGCATCGTCATCGGGCGTAGTGCCGTCGTTCACCAGGTAGGCGCGGCGTTGCAGCCAGGCGTTGCGCACGAAGGCGTAGGGGTCGTAGGACTGCGCGATCAATTGATCGTTGTCGAGCAGCTGCGCGCGCGTGTCGATCACATCGACGGCGAGCACGCCATAGCGCTCCGGTGCCGTCGGCAGGTAGTGGCGCCCGGTGGTGTATTCGTCCGGGAATTCGCCGAGGCCATCGCGCACGGTGGAAGGACCCAGGAAGGGCAACATCAGATACGGGCCGGACGGCACACCCCATTTGCCCAGTGTCTGGCCGAAATCCTCGTCATGCTGTTCCAGTCCGGCGCGGCCGGCCGGATCGAAGAAACCCAGCCCGAACACGGTGTTCACCACCAGGCGCACGCAGTCGCGGCCACTGTCGGCGACTTTGCCCTGCAGCAGCTCGTTGACGATGGTGCGCGGGTAGGCGAGGTTGTCGAGGAAGTTCGAGATGCCGCGACGGATCGGTGCCGGGGTCACGCGCTTGTAGCCGGTGGCAATGGGCTTCGTCACCGCGCGGTCCAGCGCCATGTTGAAGCTGTAGATGCTGCGATTCATGCGTTCCAGCGGATCACGAGGATCGCGTTTGGCCGGCGCGGCAGCACAGCCGGCGAACAGCAGCGTCAGGCCAGCGGCCAGAAGGTATTTCAACATGCGCCCATTCTAACAGCCGCAGCCCTTCAACCGCGTCCGCTGCCGCCCCGATCACCCTGGTCGCCGCCGCGCTGGCTCTGGCGCTGCTCGCGCACCCAGCCGCGCACATCGTCGAGGCGGGCACGGAAGCGCTGGCGCTGCACGTCGGTGAGATTGGGCGCGGCCAGCGCCAGCTCCAGTTGCTGCATGGCCAGCTGCAGATCGCCGCCGGAGATGTGGTACTCGCCCATGTAGTAATAGGCATCGCCTGGATCGCCGGCGGCACTGGCCGCCAGCGCCGTGAGCCGGATCTGGTCGGGCGTGGGCTCGACATTGTTGAACAGATCCAGCAATAGTTCGTGGGCACGCTGTGCCTGGCCAGCCTGCATCAGGGCCTCGCTGTAGCGCACGGTCAGTGGCACATTGCGCGGAAACAGCTTGCTGGCCTGTTCGTACACCTGCAGCGAACCCGGCACGTCGCCACTGGTGAGCAGCGCCTGACCCAGCGCGCCATACAGCGGGGTGATCTGCGGGTTGGCGTCGCGCAGGGCGCGCAGGGTGGCAAGACCCGTGGTGTCGTGATTTTCCTGCAGCTCGGCCAGCGCCTGGCCGTAGCGCTCGGCGGTGCTCAGCTTGCGCTGTTTCTGCAGGGCTGCGTAATAGCGCGTGGCTGGGCTGCTGGCCGTGGCGCTCAGTACGCGCACGCGCTCGCGCATCAGCTCGTAGCTGGGCGAGTCCGCGGGCTGCACGCGCGGGTACTGGGCAGCGCGGGCGCGCGCCTCGGCAATACGTTCGCGCGTCACCGGATGCGAGCGCAGCAGATCGAGGGGGCCGGCGTCGGAGACGCCTTCGCTGCGTCCCATGGTCTCGAAGAAGTTGGCCATGGCCGTGGTGTCGAAGCCGGCGCCGGCCAGCAGCGTGATGCCGACGCGATCCGCTTCGGCTTCCTCGCTGCGCGTGAAGTTGATGCTCTGCTGCATGGCCATGCCCTGCGACATGGCCACCGCGCCCATCATGGCATCGCCGCCGGCGCCGGTGGCGGCGCCGATCAGCAGCGCGGCCAGCAGTGCCGCCGTGGAAGTCATCGCCGAGCGGCCCTGCGCCTGGATGGCACGCGCGATGTGGCGCTGCTTGACGTGCGCGGTCTCGTGGCCGAGCACGCTGGCCAGCTCCGATTCGCTGTTGGTCAACAGGATCAGACCCGCGTTCACGCCGACGAAACCGCCGGGCAGCGCGAAGGCATTGACGGCGCGGTCCTTGACCACGAAGTACTGGAACTGCTGGTTGTCGTCGCCGGTCTGCGCGGCCAGGCGCTGGCCCAGTGACTGGATGTATTCGGTGACCTCGGGGTCGTCGAGCACTTCGTTCTGGTCACGCAGACCGCGCACCACCATGCGGCCCAGCTGCAGCTCGTCGGTACGTGTCAGCGTGGAATCGGCCGGGGTGCCGATGTCGGGCAGGTCGGCCGCCGCGGAGCCGCCGCTGGCGGCCAGGCTGGCATGAACACAGATGCCGCAGGCAAGCAGGGCGGAGAACAGGCGACGCAGGGCTGGCAAGTTACGCATCCTGAATGTGACCATCCTGGTTGTGACCATCCCGGGGGGGCTGCGGTTCCTTACAGCGCCTCGGAGGCGAAATCCGCCAGCCGTGAGCGCTCACCTCTCACCAGCGTAATGTGACCCGAATGACTCCAGCCGCGGAAGCGGTTGACGACATAGGTCAGGCCGCAGGTGGTTTCCGTCAGATAGGGCGTGTCGATCTGCGCGATATTGCCCAGACACACCAGCTTGCTGCCCGGGCCAGCGCGTGTGACCAGGGCCTTCATCTGCTTGGGCGTGAGGTTCTGTGCCTCGTCCAGGATGATGAAGCGGTTCAGGAAGGTGCGGCCGCGCATGAAATTCAGCGAGCGGATCTTGATGCGGTTGCGCAGCAGATCATTGGTGGCGGCGCGGCCCCAGTTGCCGCCCTCTTCACTGCGCGTCAGCACCTCGAGGTTGTCCATCAGCGCGCCCATCCACGGCTCCATCTTTTCCTCTTCGGTGCCGGGCAGGAAGCCGATGTCATCACCCAGCGGTACGGTGACGCGCGTCATGATGATCTCGGCGAAGCGGTTGCGCTCCAGCGTCTGCGTCAGGCCCGCCGCCAGCGCCAGCAGGGTCTTGCCGGTGCCGGCCGGTCCCAGGATGGAGACGAAGTCGATCTCCGGGTCCATCAGCAGGTTCAGCGCGAAGTTCTGCTCGCGGTTGCGCGCGGTGATGCCCCACACGCCATGGCGCTCGCTGCGAAAATCGCGCGTCAGCTCCAGCTGCGCCTGCTCGCCCTCGACCTTGCGGACCATGGCTTCGATGCCCGAATCGCTGTCCTCGTGCACGAACTGGTTCATCTGCCAGCCGGCCACGGCCGGACCACTGATCTCGTAGTAGGTGCGGTCCCCTTCCTTCCAGGAGCGCATGTCGCGGCCATGCTGTTCCCAGAAATTGGCCGGCAGTTTCTCCACGCCCGTGTACAGCACATCGGCGTCTTCGATGGTCTTGTCGCTGTAATAGTCCTCGGCGTGCGCCCCGATAATCGCCGCCTTGATGCGCAGGTTGATGTCCTTGGACACCAGCACCACGCGCGCATCGCGCCGCTCCAGTTGCAGCGCCAGGGTCTGTGCCAGGATCAGGTTGTCGGCGCCGTGGCCGGGCAGGCCGGCCGGCAGGCTGCTGGCCAGCTCGCGGGTCTGGAAGAACAGGCGGCCGGAGGAGGATTTCTTGCCATGGTTGCCGGACATGCCGGTGGGTAGTGGCAGGCCGGCGTCGATCTGCGCCTTGGTGACATCGCGCATCATGTCGTCGAGGAAGCGGCTGACCTGGCGCGCATTGCGCGAGGGTTCGGACATGCCCTTCTTGTTGGCGTCGAGTTCCTCGAGCACTACCATGGGCAGGTAGATGTCGTGCTCCTCGAAGCGGAAGATGGCCGTGGGATCGTGCAACAGGACGTTCGTGTCGAGCACGAACAGGCGCTTGGTAACGTTCTTCACAGGGCTTTGACCGCCTCCAGCACTTCGGCTGCATGGCCTTCGGGTTTCACCTTGCGCCATTGCTGGCGCAGCACACCGCTCGCATCGATCAGGAAGGTGCTGCGTTCGATGCCACGCACCTTCTTGCCGTACATGTTCTTGTCGCGCATCACGTCGAACAGCTTGCAGACCTGCTCTTCGGGGTCGGCCAGCAGCTCGATGCTGAGGTTCTGCCTGGTACAGAAGCGCTGGTGCGAGCCGAGCGTGTCGCGCGAAATACCCAGCACGCGCACGCCGGCGCGGCGGAATTTCGGCAGCAGTTGCTGGAATTCAAGGTTCTCGAGCGTGCAGCCCGGCGTGTTGTCGCGCGGATAGAAGTACAGCACCAGCGCAGTTCCGCGCGCGGCTTTGAGGCTGAAACCCTCATCCGAGCCGGTGGACTCCAGTTTGAACTCGGGCACTGCCTTGCCCGGCGTCACGGCGCCCATGGCTGCCGCCGGGCTCATGATTTCACCGGCTCGAGGATGGCGTCGAGGTTCAGCGAATCGCAGAAGTCCATGAACTCCTCGCGCAGCTGGGCCACGTGCAGCTTGTTGCCGGGCACCTGGATGATCATCTGTACGGCGAACATCTGTGCGCCCGTGTGGGCGGCGGCATAGGCGCGGGTCGACACCTCACTGATGTCGATGCTGCGCGCCGCGAAGAAACCCGACAGGCCGGTGACGATGCCGGTCTGGTCGAGGCTGACGATGTCCACGGAGTAGGGCAGCAGCTCGGTACGCGCGGCGCGCGGCTCGGTGCGCCGGATATGGATGCTGAGCGCCCCGGATTCGGCCAGCCGGCCCAGCTCCGACTCGATGCGCGCCAGCGCATGCCAGTTGCCATGCACCAGCAGCAGCATGGCGAATTCAGTGCCCAGGGCCGCCATGCGGCTCTCGGCAATGCTGCCACCGCAGTCGCTGATCACGCGGGAGAGGTCGTGGACCATGCCGGTCCGGTCACTGCCGATGGCGGAAACAGCCAAGTATTGCTTCATTAAGACTCTTCGGTACCCTGAACCTGTGCAAGCTCCAAGTCTAACGGCTGCGGGGGGCTTGCGCAGGGTCTTTGACGGATGCTTGCCTGGGTACTGCCGGGGCCCGTAACATCGCGCGCCCGATTTGGCAATTGACCTGCAGGCGCGCACCGGGCAGGCGCGACGAGGAAGTGATGTTTTCAGGCAGTCTGGTAGCGATCGTGACGCCGATGAACGCGGATGGCAGCGTGGATTACGCCGCCTGGGAGCGTCTGCTGGATCTGCACGTCGCGTCCGGTACCGCCGGCATCGTGATCGGCGGCACCACGGGCGAATCGCCCACGGTGACGGAAGAGGAATTGCAGGCGCTGGTGAGCGCGGCGCGGCAGCACGTCGGTACCCGGGTCAAATTGCTGGCCGGCGCCGGTACCAGCAGCACCGCCGGAACCGTCGAGCGTGTGCGCCGGCTGCAGGGCCTGGGCCTGGATGCGCTGCTGGTGGTCACGCCGGCCTACAACAAACCCGGCCAGGAAGGGTTGTACCGCCACTATGAGGCGGTGGCCTCCGCTGGCGACGTGCCGTTGATGCTGTACAACGTGCCGGCCCGTACGGCCGTGGACATGCTGCCGCAGACCGTGGCGCGGCTGGCGAAACTGCCAGGCATCGTCGCGGTCAAAGAGGCCGTGGGCTCGGTGGAGCGGGTGCGCGAGCTGGTGGCCCTGTGTGGCGGGGATTTCGCCGTGCTGTCCGGCGACGATGCCACGGCGCGCGCCGCAGTGCTGGCCGGTGCCAGTGGCGTGGTGTCGGTGACCGCGAATGTGGCGCCGGCGGCCATGGCCGCCATGATCCAGGCCGCCCGGCAGGGGCAGGCGGAGCTGGCGGCACGACACGATGGGCCACTTGCGGAACTGCACCGGTCGCTGTTCGTCGAAGCGAATCCGGTGCCGGTCAAATGGGCACTGGCGCAGCTGGGTTACATCGGCACCGGCATCCGCTTGCCCCTGACCTGGCTGGCCACCGGCAATGAAACGACTGTGCTGAACGCTTTGCAGCACGCGGGCCTGACCCCGGGCTCCGCGGCGAAGAAGGTTGGAAACGCATGATGATGACAAACAAGGCTCTGATCCCGGCCATGGCGGCGCTGCTGTTGCTGCAGGGCTGCTCCTGGTTCCACCGCAGCGCGCGCACCACGATGGCGGGCTGCAAGGAGAACAAACTGGAGCTGGATGATCGCAACCTGCCGGCGCTGACGGCGCCAGAGGGCCTGGAGGCGCCGGATACCCGTGGCGCCGTGCAGATCCCGGCGCTCGATGAGCCCGAGCGCCCGCGTGCTGCGACCGACCCCTGTCTGTCGCAGCCGCCTTCGTATCAGACGGCGGACGCCAGCACCCGCTGACTGGTACAATGGACGCTTTGGGCAAGGCAGCTTAAAAAGCGTTTCCTGCATGTCGATTGGAGAGGTGGCCGAGTGGTCGAAGGCGCTGGACTGGAATTCCAGTAACATCTTCACGGGTGTTCGTGGGTTCGAATCCCACCCTCTCCGCCAAGGTTCAATGGTGGTCCGCGCCGGTTCCTTCGCGACGATGAGCCGCCAACCCCGTCAGGCCCGGAAGGGAGCAGCGGCAACGGTCGAGTCGGGTGCCGAAGTTCCGCTGGCGCGGGCCGCCTCCAGGTAGCAACTGATGGCTTACACGGCACTGGCCCGCAAATGGCGCCCGCGGCGCTTTGGCGAGATGACCGGGCAGGAGCATGTCCTGCAGGCGCTGGCCAATGCGCTGGGCAGCGGTCGCGTGCATCACGCCTTCCTGTTCGCCGGTACCCGCGGCGTGGGCAAGACCACCGTTGCAAGAATTCTCGCCAAGTGCCTGAATTGCGAGGCCGGAGTAACGGCCGAGCCCTGCGGCGAATGCGCCAGCTGCCGCGAGATCGATGCCGGCCGCAGCGTGGATGTGCTGGAGGTCGACGCCGCCTCGCGCACCAAGATCGACGATACGCGTGAGTTGCTGGACAACGTGCAGTACGCACCCAGTCACAGCCGCTACAAGATCTACCTGATCGACGAAGTGCACATGCTCTCCACGCACTCCTTCAACGCGCTGTTGAAGACGCTGGAGGAGCCGCCACCGCATGTGAAATTCCTGCTGGCCACCACCGATCCGCAGAAGCTGCCGGTCACGGTGCTGTCGCGCTGCCTGCAGTTCAATCTCAAGCGTCTGTCGGTGGGGCTGATCGCGGCGCGCCTGCGCCACATCCTCGAGGCCGAACAGATCGAGTTCGAGCCGGCCGCGCTGCAGCTCGTTGCGCATGCCGGTGACGGCAGCCTGCGCGATGCGCTGTCGTTGCTGGACCAGCTGCTGGCCTACGGCAATGGCCGCGCCACCGAGGCCGAGGCGCGCGCCATGCTGGGCACGGTGGATCGCGAATACGTGCTGCGGCTGCTGCGCTGCCTGGCCAAGGCCGATCCGGCCGCGCTGTATGCCGAGTTGCAGGCCCTGGAGCAGTGGTCGCCCGATTACGGCCAGTTGCTCGACCAGATGGCCAGCCTGCTGGAGCGTGTGGCGCTGAAGCAGGCCGTCAGCGGTTACGAGGGGGATGAGCTGCATGCGCTGGAGCTGCTGAACGAATTCGCGGCCGCGATCGCGTCCGAGGACGTGCAGCTGTACTACCAGATCGCCATCCTGGGCCGGCGCGATCTGGCCTGGGCGCCGGATCCGGCCACCGGCTTTCGCATGACGCTGATCCGCATGCTGGCCTTCCGCCCGCAGCCTGATGGCGCGGGTCCGGGGGCTGGCGCCGGCCAGCCCGCTGCGCGTGGCGCGGCGCGTCCGGCAGCCAGTGCAGGCGCTGCGGCGGTGAGCGTCGGCAGTGCGCCGGGCCGTGGGGTTGGCGCCGTGACGGACGCGCCCATGGCTGCAGCGGCAGGTGATGCGACGGAGTGGCCGGCGATTGTCGCGGCGCTGGAACTGGGCGGACCGGCGCGGGCGCTGGCCTCGCACTGTGCGCTGCTGGGACGTGAGGGCGGCAGTGTGAAGCTGGCGCTGGACCCGCGTCACGCGGCGCTGCGTACGCCGCAGCAGGAAGAAAAGCTCAATCAGGCGCTGGGCAAGTATTTCGGTCAGCGCGTGCGTGTGGAATTCGAATTGCGCGCAGCCGCGCAGGCCACGCCGGCGCAGGTCCAGCAGCGTGCCCAGGAGCAGCATGTCGATGCTGCACGCGCCGCGCTGGAGAACGATCCCACGGTGCGCACCCTCAAGGAGCAGTTCGGAGCCACTCTGCATCCGGACTCGGTACGCGCCAAGAACTGAAACAGACGACATTCGCGTCAAGGAGCAATGACGATGCGCGGCAATTTCGGCAATCCGATGAAGCAGGCCCAGGCGTTGCAGGCCGGGATGCAGAAGATCCAGAACGAGCTGGCCACGCTGGAAGTGACCGGTGAAGCCGGTGGTGGCATGGTCAAGGTGACGGTGACCGGCAAGCACGAAGTGCGCCGCGTGCAGATCGAGCCCAGCGTCATCGGCGAGGATCGCGAGATGCTCGAGGATCTGATCGCTGCGGCCTTCAACGATGCGCTCCACAAGGCGGAGGCGGCTTCGCAGGCCAAGATGGCCGGCCTGATGGGTGGCCTGCAGCTGCCACCGGGCATGAAGCTGCCGTTCTAGACGGATGAAGCATTCTCCGGCACTGGCAGGCCTGATCGAGGCGCTGCGCTCCCTGCCCGGCGTGGGGCCGAAGAGCGCGCAGCGCATGGCTTTCCAGCTGCTGCAAAGTGACCGGCCGGCCGCCCAGCATCTGGCGCAGGCGCTGCAGCGTGCGCTGGAGCGCGTGGGCCATTGCGAGCGCTGCCGCATGCTGACGGAAGGCTCGCTGTGCGCCACCTGCACGGCACCGAATCGGGACGATGCGCTGCTGTGTGTGGTCGAATCGCCGGCCGACGTGGTGGCCATCGAGCAGTCGGGCAGCTATCGCGGTCGTTACTTCGTGCTGATGGGGCGGCTCTCGCCGCTGGATGGCATCGGCCCCGAGCAGCTGGGCGTGAACGAGTTCGAGGCCCTGCTGGCCGATGGCGTGGTGCGCGAGGTGATCCTGGCCACCAATCCCACGGTGGAGGGCGAAGCCACCGCGCATCTGTTCTCCGAGCTGGTGCAGCGGCGCGGTCTGCGCGCCAGCCGCATCGCGCATGGCGTGCCCATGGGCGGCGAGCTCGAATACGTGGATAGCAGCACGCTGGCGCATGCGCTGGCGGGTCGACAGCAGCTGCTGTGAAATCCCATGCCGCGCAGGCCGCGCGGCATCCTGGCAGCGCCTGATCTAACGTCGCCGGCCACCCGGCGGTGGTTGCAGACGCTCATACAGCCGGCGCATGCGCCGGTAGCTCTCGTAGCGCCGGGCACTCAAGGTGTCGCTGCCCGCGGCGAGGCGTACGGCGCAATCCGGCTCGGCCAGATGCCGGCAGTCAGGAAAGCGGCAACGCGGCGCCAGCTGCGCCACATCGATGAATCCCAGCGTGCTCGGTTCCAGATCGGCGATGGCCGGTGCGAAGTCGCGCACGCCGGGGGAATCGATCAGTGCCGCGTGCGCGGCGAGTTCGTACAGCCGCGACGCCACCGTCGTATGGCGCCCCTCGTCGCTGCGATCCAGCGCGCCGACCTGCGCGTCACTGCCGGGAATCAGCGCCTTCAGCAGCGAGGATTTGCCGACACCGGACTGACCGACCAGGATGGCGGTTTCATCACGCAACAGATCCTGCAGTGGCTGCAGTGAAGCCAGGTCGCGGCTGCTGCAGCTGAGCACGGTGTAGCCGGTGCGCCGATAGGCTGCCAGCTCATCCAGGGTGTCCGCACTGATTCCCAGATCCTGCTTGTTGAGCACGACGGCAGCGCGCATGCCTGCACAGGCGGCGCCGGCCAGATAGCGGTCGATGATGAAGAAGTCGGCCAGCGGCTGCGGGGCGGCCACGGTCAGCATCAGCGTGACATTGGCGGCCAGCAGCTCGCTGGCGCCGCGGCTGTCGGTGCGTGCCAGGCGGGTCCGGCGCGTTTCGATGGCGACGATGCGGTACTCGCCGTGCAGCTGATCGAGTTCGCAGCGCACACGATCACCGCAGACCGGCTGCACATCGCGGCGCGCCGGGCGCGCAGCATGCAGGCTGCCGTCGTCGAGGCGGATGCGAAAATGCCGGCCGTGTGCGGCGATGATGCAGGCGCTGCTGCCCGGGCTGCTGGCGGACGCGGGGTGTTTCAAGGTGCTGGTATCATGCCGCAATTTGCTGCGGATGGAGCAGTCATGGCGCAAGACGAACACCTGATCTGGATCGATCTGGAGATGACGGGCCTGAGCCCCGAGCAGGACTTCATCATCGAGATCGCCACGCTGGTGACGGACAAGGATCTGAACGTCATCGCCGAGGGCCCGAATCTGGCGGTGTTCCAGCCGGAGCAGAATCTGGCGCGCATGGACGAGTGGAACCAGCGCACCCATGGCCAGTCGGGTCTGCTGCAGCGGGTGCGTGCCAGCAGCATCCGTGCCGAGCAGGCCGAACAGCAGACACTGGCCTTTCTCGCCGCACAGGTGCCGGCCGGCAAGTCACCGATGTGCGGCAACAGCATCTGTCAGGATCGGCGCTTTCTTGCCCGGCACATGCCGCAACTGGAACGGTACTTCCATTACCGCAACCTGGATGTCAGCACCGTGAAGGAACTGGCGCGGCGCTGGGCACCGCAGGTGCTGGCCGGACTCACCAAGCAGTCCGCGCACGTGGCGCTCGCCGATATCCATGAATCGATCGCCGAGCTCAAGCATTATCGCACGCATCTGTTCATCACGCAGGCTGCGATCAACGCTTAATTTTGCCGGTCTTGGCGCGCAAGGATCGCGTGCTATAGTCGGACCATGCTCTGTGAAGCAGACATTGCAACTTCATGGCGCGCGCGGCCGCGGGGCTTCGTGGCGTTGATGAACCTGTATGAGAGCAACTACCTGCGATTGAGCGCGCTATGCGGCGATTTCAGGCAGTTGCCGCAGCAGCGCGTGTCGCGCGTCGGCGGCCAGTGTGATCTGGTTCTCGCATTGCTGGAACACACCGTCTACACCTCGGCCCTGACGCTCAGCTACCTGTTGCCGCGGGATGGCGCGCTGGCGCCGGCGTTGGAGAGCTATCCCGATCTGCGCCTGCGCATCTATCACGACGCCCGCCTGGTCGAAGCCGAGGGGGCCGAGCGTGAACTGCATCAACGCTTCCGCCGCAACCTGATGTTAAATAAATGGCTGGAGTATTGCGTGGACTGCGGCCACCGGTTCGCGCCCGCGCCTGGTAGTTGATTGCCATTGGACGGGTAGGGGTGGCCCATGGATATCCGGGCGCCACTGATGCGGCTGATCTCACAACTGGGTTTTCTCAAGATCGGCTCGCAACGCGAGAGCGATGTGGAGGACAAGCGTGTCCTGCATCTGTTTCGCAAGCGCGCCGAACTCAAACAGGCCTATGGCGCCTCGCAGGACGAGGTGATGCGCCTGCGCGACCGCGTCAAGCAGCAGGAAGGCGCCACGGCCCGGGTGCAGGAGCTGCTTGCCGAACAGGAACTGCGCCTGAGTCGCCAGGAGAGTGGCTATCCGCTGCTGGTGCACTTCCAGCTGCGCGAGCTGTGGGAATTTGCCCATGGGCTGCTCAAGCAGTTCATCGCCGATCTCGCCGCCCAGCAGGAGGAGCGCGAGCGACGCCAGTTGCTGGCCGACTTCAACCGCGGCCAGTTCGGCAAGCGCCAGGAGGCCGAGGCACGCGTCAATCAGGCCGAGCATGTGCATCTGCAGGCGCGCAACACCTGCGCCGAGTACCAGCGTCAGCTCGAGCAGCTGCAGCGCTTCTGGCATTACTTCCGCCGCCGCCATGTGCGTCAGCTGCTGCAGGCCGCCAGCATGAGCGCCATGCTCAACGCCCAGGATCTGGAAACCGCACGCGGCGAGGCCGAGGCGCTGCGTGCCGAGTTGCCGCCGGAGTTTCCGGGCCTGTCGGTGGATGCGCGGCGCATGATCAATCTCTCCGCCGTCGGGTACGGCCAGCTGCTGTGTGAGCGGCTGCGGCCAGGGCGGCTGCTGATGCTGGCGCGAGAGGCCAGTGCCCAGCGCCTGCCGCGCGAGCACGCCTACGGCGAGCGCAAGGATTGCGAACAGCTGATGGCGGAGATCAGGGTGGGGCGTCAGCTGCTGGCGCAGCGCGGTGATCTGCCGCAGCAGATCCGTCTGCGCTGCGAACAGCTACGCAGCACGGTGCGCTATCGCAGCGCCGCCGAGACCCTGCCGGAGCCAGGCAGCGTGGCGGCGCTGGGCAGCAGCCCCGAGAGTGCGGCGCTGCTGCGTGACGATCTGTTCGATATCTACCGCGCCGTACTGCGCTGAAGCGCGTTGCTGACCATGGGCTCGCTGAGCCTGGGAGCCTGCGACAGTGTCTTGTCCGTCGCACCCAGCATCGCGTAGTCGGCGGTGATCTGTGCCGCCTGCTCCAGCACCACATCCGGCTGCTGGGCGGGCACGATGTCCTCCAGTGTCTTCACTGCCTCGACGCCATCGGCCTTGCGACGCGCATTCTCCTGATCGAGTCGGCTGCTCTCCTGGGCGGCGCGCTCGATGCGGCGCTTTTCCAGGTTCAGTGACTGCGACTTCTCCTGGCGCGTGCTGTCGAGCAGCGCCAGGGTCTGCGTGAACCACAGGTAATCGGCGTTGCCCTGCACGCGCTGTGCTTCGTTGGCCTGCAGCGTGGCCACGGCGCCGGTGATGGGCGCCTGCGCGGTGAAATTCGCTGCCGCGACGCGATCCCAGGGCATGGGGAAGACCAGCGAGCTCTCGCCCACGTCGCGGGCATCGATGCTGGAGGGCAGGGTGATATCCGGCTCCACGCCATGCAGCTGCGTGCTCTCGCCGGTGACCCGGTAAAACTTGCCGATGGTCACGGTGATCTGGCCGTCGCCGGGCGCGTCACTGGTGCGGCTCAGTGGCACCAGGCTCTGTACCGTGCCCTTGCCGAAGCTGGTCTGACCCAGGATCAGGCCGCGATGGTAGTCCTGGATGGCGCCAGCGAAGATCTCCGAGGCCGAGGCGCTGGTGCGGTCGATCAGCACCGTCAGCGGACCATCGTAGGCCACGCCCGGCTCCGGATCCTCGAGCACCTCGGTGCGGCCGCTGCTGTCCTTGATCTGCACCACCGGGCCGCGATCGATGAACAGGCCGGTGAGCGCCGTGGCTTCGGGCAGATAGCCGCCACCGTCGCCGCGCAGATCCAGCACCAGCGCGTCGATGCCGCCGCTGCTTTCCATTTCCTTCAGCAGCTTTAATACATCGCGCGTGGTGCTGCGGAAGTCCTTGTCGCCGGCGCTGCTCGCGGCGATATCCTGGTAGAAGCCCGGCACGGTGATGACACCGACCTTGAGCTTGCGGCCGTCGCGCTCGATCTCGCGCACTTCCTTCTTGGCAGCGCCGCTGTCGAGCTGGATCTTGGCGCGCACCAGCTCGATGACCTTCTCGGGCGTTCCGGGCGCGGCGCCGGCCGGCAGAATCTGCAGGCGCACCGCGGTGCCGCCCTTGCCGCGGATCAGCTGCACCACGTCGTCGAGGCGCCAGCCGATGACGTCGACCAGCGGGCCTTCGTTGCCCTGACCCACGGCAGTGATGCGATCGTTGATCTTGAGCGTACCGGCCGCCGCGGCTGCGCCGCCGGTGAGCAGATCGGTGATGGTGACGTAGTCATCCACCGACTGCAGCGACGCGCCGATGCCCTCGTAGGACAGGCTCATCTGGATGCGGTACTGCTCGGAATTGCGCGGCGAGAAGAAGCTGCTGTGCGGGTCGTACACGGACGTGTACGCGTTCATCAGCATCTCGAACACATCGTCGCTGGACACCTGGTCGACGCGCGCCAGCACGCGCTGGTAACGCTTCTTGAGGGTGTCCGCCGCCTCGCTCCAGCTCTTGCCGCCCAGCATCAGCGTCAGCGCATCGCTCTTCACGCGCAGTCGCCAGATCTCGTTGAGCTCGGCTTCGTTCTTCGGCCAGGGCGCCTTGCTGCGATCGAAGGTGTAACTCTCGTCGCGGCTCCAGTCCGGTTCCTTGTCGAGCAGTTGCAGGGCGTACTGGATGCGTTCCTTGTTGCGCTGTTGCAGGGTGTTGAAGATCAGGTAGGCCGGTTCGACCAGGCCGGTGTGGATCATGTCGTCGAAACGCGTGCGCCAGTGATCGAAGCTGGCGATGTCGCTGGCCAGCAGGTAGCTGTGCTGAGCGTCGAGCTCATCCAGATAACGCTCCAGCACCTGGGCCGAGAAGGCGTCGTCGATCTTGAGCTGGCGGTAGTGGCCCTGCTCGAGGATGCCGGCGATGCGCGGTGCCAGCTGGCGCTGGCGCGTGGTGGGCTGGATGGCGCCGGTCGGCAGCACGCCAGTGATGGCGGGTGCATTGCTCGAGCCGGAGGCGGTGAGGGTCGTCAACGTCAGCACCGCGACGCCGAGAAGCATCGAGTGGCGCTGTGCGCTGCGTAGCGGGCGATGGCGATTCAGGAACATACTGCTCTCAAGTGTGACATCTTCGGAGGTCCTTGGGCAGATGCGTCCGCTGAGTGTGCTGTTAGGAATTGTCATGGGTTCGGCCATCGCGGTGGCCGTGTCGCTGTCCATGACCGGTATTGTTTTCCTGCTGTTGCCGGAATACGCCGATCGGCTGGCCAGCGAGGTGCCGTCGCTGGTCAAAGGAATCGTCGGCGCCTGGGTGCTGACAGCGCTGGCCGCAACGGCGTTTCGCGCCGAACTGCGCGAGTGGCCCTGGCGTCGTTATCCGCAGTTTGGTCTGCTGCTGTCGCTGGCGGCGCTGGCGGCCTGGTACTGGCCAAGAACCTGAGGGATGTGGCCCGGCCCGCGTGTTGCGGGGCTCGAGCGTCGCCGATCAGCGACGCCGCCGCGATCCGTTCCAGACATCGGGCCAGACATCGGGCGTGCGGCCCATGCGCGAGTTGTACGGATCGAAGCCACTTTCGCGCTCGTCCACGGCGATGCCGGTGGTCAGCAGATCGAACTTCAACGCAGTCAGAACCTCATCCAGTCGCTGGCGTGGTGGTTCGGCGCGCGGATCGCGCGGCTGGCCCCCCGCTGCAGCGGGGGCCTGACGTTCCCGGTTGGCCAGGCTGTGAATGCTCGGTTTCAAGATATGCAGTACTCCTCACGATAGGATGCCATGAGGACATCCCGCGTTCGACGCAATCGCACATAAAGTTCGACACAGGCGGGTCGGGACAAGTTCCTGATGCAGCCGGCGGTTGCGGCATGCCTGCCGCCGCCGGCTTTGATTCAGGCGCCGAGGACTCCGCGCCAGATTCTGACAAACCACAGCAGGGCATAGGGCGCCAGGGCCAGCAGCCAGAAGGCCAGCGAGAAGTGCACCAGAGCGCTCAGGTAGGCTCCCCACAGCGAGAAGACACTGCCGCCGGCGTAGGGCCCAAGCGCGGCGCTGCCCACCACCCAGATCAGCAGCGGCACCACTACGACACCGATGGCCAGGGCGCACGCCAGGACCAGCGCTTCGGGACCCGGGCCACGGCGCCAGGCGTCGGAACTCAACCAACCGGGAAGTTTCACGGGACTTGCGGCTCCATCAGGTGCAATCGTCAGGCATCACTTGCGGGCATAATACCGCCATCATGCAGAAACTCAGAACCGCAGTCGTAGGCGTCGGCTATCTCGGTCGCTTCCATGCACAGAAATACGCCGCGCTGGAAGGGTGCGAGCTGGTGGGCGTGGTGGATGCGCGCGCGGAGACTGCCGAGCGTGTCGCTGCCGAGCTCAACACCCGGGCCTACACCGATCATCGCGAATTGCTCGGCAAGGTGGACGCCGTCAGCGTGGCCACCATCACGCCGGCGCATTTTGGCGTGGCCAGTGCCTTTGTGGAGTCGGGCGCGCATGTGCTAGTGGAGAAACCCATCACCACCACGCCCGAAGAGGCACGCAAGCTCATCGAACTCGCCAGCGCGCGTGGCCGCGTGCTGCAGGTGGGGCATCTGGAGCGCTTCAATCCGGCCCTGCGCGCCGCCGAGCCCTACCTCAGGGCGCCGCGCTTCATGGAGTGCCTGCGTCTGGCGCCGTTTCGCGAGCGCGGCACCGATGTGAACGTGGTGCTGGATCTGATGATCCACGACATCGACCTGGTGCAGACCATCGTGGGGTCGGCCAGCACCCAGGTGGATGCGGTGGGCACGCCGGTGTTCTCGCCGCAGATCGACATCGCCAACGCGCGCCTGCATTTCACCGGCGGCTGCGTCGCCAATGTCACGGCCAGCCGCGTCAGCATGAAGACCGAGCGCAAGCTGCGCGTGTTCCAGGATGACACCTACCTGTCCATCGATCTGCAGCAGAAGATCCTGACCGTCATCCGCAAGGACCCGGCCGGTGCCGCCGCCGGCCAGCTGCCGGTCAGCATCAATGAGCAGTCCTTCGAACAGGGCGATGCGCTGCGCGCCGAGATCGAAGCCTTCATTGCGGCGATTCGCGGCGAGGGGCCGGTGGTGGTCAGCGGTGAAGACGGTCTGCGCGCACTGCAGACGGCCATCGCCATCACGCGCAGCGTGCAGCAGGGGAGGTAGGCGCATGGCGGCACGAACCATCCAGGTGGCGGCGCTGCAGCTCGCCTGCAGCTGGGATCTGGCGGCGAATCTGGACAATGCCGAGCGCATGGTGCGTGCCGCCGCTGCGCAGGGCGCGCAGCTCATCCTGCTGCCGGAATTCTTTGCCACGCCGTATTTCTGCATCGAACAGCAGCCCGGATATTTCGAACTGGCGCAGCCGGCGCAGGACAGCCCGATCCTGCGGCGCTTTGCCGCACTGTCCGGCGAGCTCGGTGTGGTGCTGCCGCTGAGTTTCTTCGAGCGTCATCAGCACAGCTATTTCAATTCGCTGGCCATGGCCGAGGCCGGCGAGCTGCTGGGCATCTACCGCAAGTCGCATATTCCGGATGGTCCGGGGTACCAGGAGAAGTATTACTTCAGTCCGGGCGACACCGGCTTTCGCGTCTGGGATACCCGCCTGGGCCGCATCGGCGTGGGCATCTGCTGGGATCAATGGTTTCCGGAAAGCGCGCGTGTCATGGCGCTGTCCGGCGCCGAGCTGCTGTGCTATCCGACCGCCATCGGCAGCGAACCACCGCCGGCGCCGCCGGTGGATTCACGACGCCACTGGCAGCGGGTGCAGCAGGGGCATGCGGCGGCCAACCTGATGCCGCTGGTGGCCGCCAACCGGGTCGGCACGGAGCAGGCGCAGCATCTGCCCGGCACCCATATCCGTTTCTACGGCTCCTCCTTCATCGCCGATGCGCAGGGCGCGTTGCTGGCGGAGGCCAATGACACTGAAAACACCATTTTGCAGGCGCAATTCGATCTCGATGCGCTGCGTCGTCAGCGCGATGCCTGGTTCCTGTTCCGCGACCGCCGGCCGGAGCTGTACGGGGTCATCGGCAGCCATGGCGCGCCGTCCGAGGGTGGGTTCGCGAAGTAGTCGCTCTGTCATTCATTTGCGACACGAACGATAATGAAAATATACTTCCCCGATTCCGGGGCGCCGCGGGCGTCGGAGCGAGGGCACACCATGAGCGCGAGCGCAGCAAACGAACAGATGGGATCCGCCATTGGACGGCGGCGTAACCGTCGCAACAACGCCCCGGTCAGCGATGCTGAGCGGGCGGTCGATGCCAAGGTAGACCTGGGTGTACTGCCGCGCATGCTCGGCTACAACCTGCGTCGGGCGCACCAGGTGTCGTGGCGCACCTATGTCGGTGTCATCGGCGAGAACAACATCCGGCCGGGTCTGTTCAGCCTGCTGGTGCTGGTGAAGGCCAATCCAGGCATCGCCCAGATCGAGCTGGGAACCCACCTGGGCGTGGACAAGGCCAGCATCGTCGCGCTGCTGGATCGGCTGGAACGGGTCGGCCTGATCGAGCGGCGCCGCTCGACGCTGGATCGCCGTCGCCAGGGCATCTCGCTGACGGTGGCCGGCAGTGCCGCGCTGGAGCGCCTGATGGTGCAGGTGCGCCAGCTCGAAAGGCAGATGGCCAGCCGCTTCAACAAGGCGGAACTGGAACAGTTCCTCGGCTTCCTGCAGCGCTTCTACGAGCCCTAGAACAAGCCACAAAACAAGCCGCGGGGAAACCACCCCGCGGGAAGTCAGCCTGCGTCTGAACCGGCCGCGGCATCCGCCGCCGGGTTCAGCAGCGCCACCAGCGCCACGGTCAGCGGTTTCAGGAACCACGAGTCCTCCGGCATGGTCTCGATGGCCACGCCATGGGTCGCCAGCGTGTCGGCCACCACCGGCCCCACGGCGGCCACCCGCGTGCGCGCCAGCGCGGCGCGCACCTCATCGGCCGGAGCACTGCGGAACAGCCGTTCGACCTGCGGCCGGCTGGTGAAGGCGATGGCGTCCACGCCGCCGCGTTGCAGACGCTGCAGCAGTTCCTGCACGGCCGGATCGGCCACGGCATCGCCGTACACATAGGGCGCCACCGGCACGGCCATGGCCCCCGCCGCGCGCAGATAATCCATCAGCGGCGTGTTGGGATCCGCGCCGTAGAGCTGCACCCCCACGCGCCGGCCGGCCAGCGGCAGGCCCTGCAGGGCGGCGATCACTCCGGCGGTGGTCGGCGGTGAGACTTCGACATCCGGCCGCAATCCCAGCTCACGCAGCGCGCGCGCCGGCTTGGGGCCGCGCGTGAAACGCCGTACACGGCCCAGGGCGGCCACGAAGGCCGCGCGGGTGAGGCGACCAGGGTTCAGCTCGATCCGGCGCAGCAGGCGTCTGAGGCCCTCACCGGTCAGCAGCACCAGATCGTCGCAGCCGCCGGCACAGAAGGCTTCCAGCCACGCCAGCACCGGTTCCGGGTCGGGCGCATCGAGAATGCTGACCAGTGGATAGCGCAGCACGCTGGCGCCGCGCCGCTCCAGCAGGGCGGCGAAGATGTCCAGCTCGCGCGTTTCGGGCAGGGCGATGACGCGCCCGCCCAGAGCGGCGGCCATGGTCGCATCGCCGGTGGCGCCGCCGTTCGCATCGACCACGTCACTGGCCATGGTGCCGCTCCCACTCGAAGCGCGGCAACTGCCTGAACGCCGCCTGCATCTTGGCATTCCAGCGCCGGCTGAAGTCGCGAAAGAACTCCGAATCCGCTCCCAGCCGCAGATGGTGCGAGAAAGCCAGCGAGTCGGTGGGGTAGATGGCCACTTCCAGCGGCGGTCCCACCGACAGGTTGGATTTCATTGCGGCATCGAAGGAGATCAATGCCAGCCGCGCGGCATCGTCCAGCGACAGCGTGGCATTGGCGATGCGCGAGAGGATGGGTTTGCCATACTTGAATTCGCCCAGCTGCAGGAAGGGCGTCTCCTCGGTGGCAGCCACGTAATTGCCTTCGGGGTACACCAGGTACAGGCCGGGCGGCTGGCCGGCGATCTGACCGCCCAGGATCAGGGTGGCATTGCCGCTGGCGCCGCTGCCCTTCAGTGCCGCTTCATGGGAGCGCTCCACCTGGCACAGCACCCGGCCCAGGTAGCGCGCTGCTTCGAACAGGTAATTGGCGCTGCGGAAGCTCTCCTTCGCATCCGGGCTGTCCAGGTCGCGGTGCAGATTGTCGAGCACCTCCTGCGTGGTGGCGAGATTCCCCGAGGTCAGCACCACGAAAAACCGCTCCGCCCCGGGCTGAAACACATGCATCTTGCGGTAGGTGTTGATGTGATCCACGCCCGCCGTGGTGCGCGAATCGGTCGCGAACACCAGGCCTTCCTTCAATCGCAATGCCAGACAATAGGTCATGGGAGCCGTAATCCGTGTGCACCAAGAAAGGGCGGTATGGTAAGGGATTGCACAGTCATCTTGCGCAGCATCGATGTGACGTGCAAACGCAGCACCAGCCCTGATACTGTTGCACTCAAGCTCAACAACGCAAGCAAGCGCTACGGCATGGCGATCAACTGGCAGGACTATCCGGCCGAACCGAATCATGACGAACTGATCGCTTCGGGCGGCGTGCCGCGCCGCGGCGCTGCGGCGCTGATCAAATACCTGGGGGAGCTGGGCTCGGAAGAGCTGGCCACACGCCAGAAGGCGGCCGACGCTGCGGTCCGCAGCATGGGCATCACCTTCACCGTCTATCACGAGGAAGGCGGTTCCATCGACCGCTCCTGGCCGCTGGACATCATGCCGCGCGTCATCGACCTGGCCGAATGGCGCCGCATCGAGGAAGGGCTGATCCAGCGTGCGCGGGCCCTGAACCTGTTCATCGACGACATCTACCACGAGCAGCGCATCGTCAAGGACGGTGTGTTCCCGATGGAGTACCTGGCGGATTCGGTGAATTTCCGGCCGCAGTGCCTGGGCATCAGCCCGCCGCTGGGCGTGTGGGCGCATATCTGCGGTTCGGATCTGGTGCGTGGCGGCGATGGCACCATGTATGTGCTCGAGGACAATTTGCGCGTGCCCTCCGGTGTCTCCTACATGCTGGAGAACCGCCAGGTCGTCAAACGCGTGTTTCCCGAGCTGTTCGAAGCGGCCGGCATCCTGCCGGTGGACGACTATCCCTCGCAGCTCTATGAAACCCTGCGCGCACTGGCGCCGCCGGGCGTGGAGCATCCGGAAGTGGTGGTGCTGACGCCGGGCATCTACAACTCGGCCTACTTCGAACACTCCTACCTGGCGCAGCAGATGGGCTGCGAGCTGGTGGAGGGGCGCGATCTGGCGGTGGGTGACGACGACATCGTCTACATGCGCACCATCGATGGCTGGCAGCGGGTGCATGTCATCTATCGCCGCGTCGACGATCTGTTCCTCGACCCGGAAGTGTTCAACAAGGATTCCGCGCTGGGTGTGCCCGGACTGATGCGCGCCTGGTGCGCCGGCACCGTGGCGCTGGCCAATGCGCCGGGCGCCGGTGTGGCCGACGACAAGCTGGTCTACACCTTCGTGCCGGCGATGATCCGCTACTACCTGGATCAGGATTCCATCCTGCCGAACGTGCCTTCGTTCCTGTGCGCCGATCCCAAACAGCGCGAACACGTGCTGGCCAATCTGGCCAACCTGGTGGTCAAACCCGCCAACGAGTCCGGTGGCTACGGCATGCTGATGGGGCCGAAGTCCACGGCCGCCGAGCGGGACAAGTTTGCTGCACTGATCCGCGCCAATCCGCGCAACTACATGGCGCAGCCGGTGCTGAACCTGTCCACGGTGCCGACACTGGTGGAGGCGGGGATCGAGCCGCGCCACGTGGATCTGCGTCCGTTCATCCTCTCCGGCCGCGAGACGCATGTGACCACCGGCGGGCTGACCCGCGTGGCCATGCGCAAGGGTTCCCTGGTGGTGAACTCCTCGCAGGGCGGTGGCAGCAAGGACACCTGGATCGTGGATACGGGCTGAAAACACATGCTCTCGCGCGTTGCCGACAACCTGTACTGGCTGGCCCGCTACCTGGAACGCGTGGAGAACCTCGCGCGCCTGGTGGAGGTCAGCACCAGCCTGATGCTGGATCTGCCCAGACACCTGGCGCCGGGCTGGCAGCCCCTGATCACAATCTCCGGCAGCGAGGCGGCGTTCGGCTCGCAGGACCGCGATTACTCCGAGAAGACCGTGGTGCGCTTCGTGGTGGCCGACGCCAAGAATCCGGGTTCCATGGTCAGTTCCATGGCCGGCGCGCGCGAGATCGCGCGCACGGTGCGCGACATCCTGCCACGCGAGGTGTGGGAGCAGATCAACGAGCTGAACCTGTACGTGCGCGAACACGCCGAAGAGGCGACCAGCAAGCGCACCCGTCACGCCTTCCTGGCGCAGGTGAGCCGCGGCGTGCAGAGCCTGACGGGCATGTTCGAGGGCATGGTCAGCGATGGCGATGCGCTGTCCTTCATCAAGCTGGGCCGCAACTTCGAGCGCGCCGACATGACCAGCCGCATTGTCGACGTGCGGGCGGCGGCCATGATGAGCGGTGGACGCGACGCCGAGCTGCGCCCCTTCGAGACCGTGCTGTGGATGAGCGTGCTGCGCTCGCTGTCGGGCTACCAGATGTATCGCATCAACACCCGCGAGCGCGTGTACGGCGCCGGCGTGGTGCGCTTTCTGCTCGCCGACGAGAACTTCCCGCGCGCCTGCGTCTGCTGCCTGCTGCATGCCGAAGAGGTGCTGCGCGCGCTGCCCAACAGCAGCGCCCTGCAGCGCCGGCTGGCGCGCATGCGCCAGGCCGTGACCCATACCCGGTTCGAGAGCCTCGGGCAGGCGGAACTGCATGGCTTCATCGACCGGCTGCAGCGCTCCCTGGCGCGGGCCAACGATGAGGTCACGCGCCTGTATTTCCTGGGGGAATCGCGCCCCGGGCAGACCCAGACCCTGGGCACGGGCATGATCCAGACCCAGGCCGGGGCCCAGTCGCAGGGCGCATGAGCTCATGCACCCGGGAAGCCAGCCGGAATAGGGACATATCGGCCCGGAGCCGCTAGAATCCCGCGCGATTTTTACTGCGGGATCAAGCTGTTTCGATGAAAAGCCTGTCGCATCTGGAGCGACTCGAAGCCGAGAGCATCCACATCATGCGTGAGGTCGTCGCCGAGTGCGAACGACCGGTCATGCTGTATTCGATCGGCAAGGACAGCTCGGTGATGCTGCACCTGGCGATAAAGGCTTTCTATCCGGCGCGGCCGCCGTTCCCGCTGCTGCATGTGGACACCACGTGGAAGTTCCGCGAGATGATCGCGTTCCGCGACGAGACAGCCCGCAAGCTCGGCATGGATCTGATCGTGCACGTCAATCCCGACGGCGTGGCGATGAACATCAGCCCGTTCGTGCATGGCTCGGCGCTGCACACCGACATCATGAAGACCCAGGGCCTGAAGCAGGCGCTGGATCGCTACGGCTTCGACGCCGCCTTCGGTGGCGCGCGCCGTGACGAGGAGAAGTCGCGCGCCAAGGAACGCGTGTTCTCGATCCGCTCCGCGCAGCACCGCTGGGACCCGAAGCGTCAGCGTCCCGAGCTCTGGCACCTGTACAACGCCCGCAAGAGCAAGGGCGAGAGCATCCGCGTGTTCCCGCTGTCCAACTGGACCGAGCTGGATATCTGGCAGTACATCCATCGCGAGAACATTCCCATCGTGCCGCTGTATTTCGCCGCCAGGCGCCCGGTGGTGGAGCGCGACGGCGCACTGATCATGGTCGACGACGAGCGCATGCCGCTGGCGCCGGGCGAGCAGCCGCAGATGAAGAGCGTGCGCTTCCGCACCCTGGGCTGCTATCCGCTGACCGGCGCCATCGAGAGCGAGGCCGACACGCTGCCCGGCATCATCGAAGAGATGCTGGTCGCCACCACCTCGGAGCGCCAGGGCCGCGTCATCGACAAGGATGGCGCCGCCTCCATGGAAAAGAAAAAGCAGGAAGGGTACTTCTGATGCGCGCCGGAGCCGAGGGCAGCGGCGGCGACGTGATCGCCTACCTGGAAGCGCAGGGCCGCAAGGACCTGCTGCGTTTCATCACCTGCGGCAGCGTCGACGATGGCAAGAGCACGCTGATCGGCCGCCTGCTGTACGAATCGCGCATGCTGTTCGAAGACCAGCTGGCGGCGCTTGAGAGCGATTCGAAGAAGGTCGGCACCCAGGGCGGCGATCTGGATTTCGCGCTGCTGGTGGACGGCCTGGCGGCCGAACGCGAGCAGGGCATCACCATCGACGTGGCCTACCGTTTCTTCGCCACCGAGAAGCGCAAGTACATCGTGGCCGACACGCCGGGCCACGAGCAGTACACGCGCAACATGGTGACCGGCGCTTCGACCGCCGATCTGGCCGTGATCCTGATCGATGCGCGCCGCGGCATCCTGACGCAGACGCGTCGCCACAGCTTCCTGGTGTCGTTGCTGGGCATCCGCCGCGTGGTGCTGGCCATCAACAAGATGGACCTGGTCGGTTACGAGCAGAAGGTGTTCGACGACATCGAGCGCGACTATCGCGCCTTCGCGGCGCAGATCGGCCTGAACGACATCGTCGCCATTCCCATGTCGGCGCTGCGCGGTGAGAACATCATCGAGTCAGGCTCGACCATGCCCTGGTATCGCGGCCCGACGCTGATGACGCATCTGGAAACTGTGCCGGTGGAAGATCGTGTCGCCAGTGCGCCGTTCCGCCTGCCAGTGCAGTGGGTCAACCGGCCGAATCAGGAATTCCGCGGTTTCGCCGGCCAGATCGTGGCCGGCAGCGTGCGGCCGGGTGATGCCGTGGTGGCACTGCCTTCCGGGCGACGCAGCCGCGTGGCACGCGTGGTTGGCGGCAGCGGTGATCTCACCGAAGGTGTGGCAGGCGAGTCCGTCACGCTGACGCTCACCGACGAGATCGACGTGAGTCGTGGTGATGTGCTGGCCGCGGCCGACTCACCGCCGGCGGTGGCCGAGCAGTTCGACGCCACCGTGATATGGATGAGCGATGAGGCCATGCTGCCCGGTCGTCCCTACCTGCTGAAGTGCGGCACGCGCACCGTGACCGCGACGCTCGCGCCGTTGAAGCACAAGATCAACGTCAACACGCTCGAACAGCTGGCCGCACGCCAGCTGGAATTGAACGAGATCGGGCAGGTGCAGCTGAATCTGGATCAGCCGCTGGCCTTCGATCCCTACACGGCCAACCGCGATACCGGCGGTTTCATCCTGATCGATCGCATCAGCAACAACACCGTGGGCGCCGGCCTGCTGCAGGGCGCCGTGCGCCGCAGCGAGAACATCCACTGGCAGGCGCTGGATGTGAACAAGGACAACCGCGCCGGGCAGAAGAACCAGCAGGCCTGCGTGCTGTGGTTCACCGGTCTGTCGGGAGCGGGCAAGTCCACCATCGCGAATCTGGTGGAGAAGAAGCTGTTCGGCCTGGGCCGCCACACCTACACGCTGGATGGCGACAACGTGCGCCATGGCCTGAACCGCGACCTGGGCTTCACCGACGCGGATCGCGTCGAGAACATCCGTCGCGTCGGCGAGGTGGCCAGGCTGATGACCGATGCCGGACTGATCGTGCTGGTGTCGTTCATCTCGCCGTTCCGCGCCGAGCGCCGCATGGCGCGCGCACTGCTCAAGGAAGGCGAGTTCCTGGAGATCTTCATCGACGCGCCGCTGGCCGAGGTGGAGAAGCGCGATCCCAAGGGCCTGTACCGCAAGGCGCGCGCCGGCGAGATCCGCAACTTCACCGGCATCGATTCGCCCTATGAGCCGCCCGAGAATCCGGAACTGCGCATCGACACCACGTCGCTGAGCGCGGTGGAAGCCGCGGAGCTCATCATCGAGCACCTGCGCAGGCAGGGCATCATCGAGCGCGACTGGGCCTTCCTACCGTAGCAGGCTGACGACGCGCGGCTCCATGTTGCTCTTGAGGCCGAGGATGGAATAGTGCCGGCCGAGGCCGGATTCCTTGCAGCCGCCGAAGGGCACGGTGGCGGCTGTGGCGCGATGATGATTGATCCAGGCCGTGCCCACTTCCAGGCGGCGCGCCAGCGCCGTGGCGCGTGCCACGTCGTTGCCCCATACCGAGCCTGCCAGGCCGAAGCGCGTGGCATTGGCGCGGCGCAGGGCATCTTCCACATCCGAATACTTCAGCACCGGAATCACCGGTCCGAACTGTTCCTCGCGCACCAGGCGGCTGTCATCGCCAAGGCCCGTGACCACGGTGGGCGCGATGAAGTAGCCGGGACCGGGCAGGGCGCTGCCACCTGCGAGGAAGGTGCCGCCTGCTGCGCGGGCATCGGCCAGCAATTCCAGCACGCGATCGTACTGGCGGCGGTTCTGGATGGGGCCGAGCTGTACTTCGGGGTCGAGTCCGCTGCCGACGCGCGCCTTGCGCGCCTGCTCGGCCAGCGCCGCACACAGCGCGTCGTAGATCTTCTCGTGCGCATAGATGCGCTTCACCGCCATGCAGACCTGACCACTGTTGACCGTGGCTGCGAAAAACAGCTTGGGCGCAATGGCCGCGGGATCGACGTCGTCGAGCACGATGGCGGCATCATTGCCGCCCAGCTCCAGCGTCACGCGCTTGAGATTGCCGGCCGAAGCCGCCAGCACCTTCTTGCCGCTGGCCACCGAACCGGTGAATGAAATCTTGTCGATGCCTGGATGTTCGCTCATCAGGCGACCGATCTCGTCATCGCCGGAGAGGATGTTGATCACGCCTGGCGGGAAGATCTCCGCCAGCAGTTCCCCCAGTTTCAGCGTGGTGAGCGGAGTGAACGGCGAGGGCTTGAGGATCACCGTATTGCCCGTGTACAGGGCTGAGGTCAATGGCCCCGCCGCCAGGTTGATGGGGGCGTTCCACGGCGTGATGATGCCGACCACGCCAAGGGGGACATAAGTCAGCTCGATGTGGCGCTGGGCTTCGTCGATCAGCACCTCGTCCTGAATGACGATCTGCGCCATGCCATCCGACTGCGTGCCGGCGCGCGCAATTTCCTCGCGCGCCTGGGCCAGCGGCTTGCCCTGTTCGCGTGTCAGCAGCGGGGCGAGTGCTTCGGCGTGCTGGCGCAGCGCCTCGCTCATGCGGCCGATCAGCGTGCGACGCTGCTCGTAGCTGGTGGCCTGCCAGGCCGGCGCGGCGGCGCGGGCCGCAGCGACGGCCGTATCCAGCTGCGCTGCAGTGGCGCGCGGCGCCAGTGCGAAGGGCTCACCCAGGGCCGGATCGATGACCGCAAAGCTGTCGGCGCTCTCCAGCAGCCGGCCATCGATCAGTTGACGAAAACCGGTGAGCAGTTGCGGGGATTTCTGGCTAGCGGCGACAGGCATTTACGACTCCCGAAGGGGCGGCGCGCGTTGTGCGGAGGGGCCGCGGACAGCTACCATAGCAGACTGCGATACCTCCATTAGCGCACGGGCCGTTACATGAAAGAAATCCCCACCTGCAAGGCACCTGATCCCAACACCAAGAAGCCGCATTACCAGCCGCCCCCGGGCGCCTGCGATGCGCACTGCCATATTTTCGGACCCGGGGATGTGTACCCGTACTCGGCCGATCGCAGCTACACGCCGCCGGATGCGCCGCTGTCCGCTTTCAAGAAACTGCAGCAGACGCTCGGCCTGTCGCGCGCCGTGCTGGTCAATGCCAGCTGCCATGGTGTCGACAACACCGTGATCGTGGATGCCATCGCGCAGAGCGGTGGTCAATTCCGTGGCGTGGCCAATGTCGATGACAGCTTCAGCGAAGCCGATCTGCGCAAGCTGCATGAGCGGGGTTTGCGCGGCTGCCGCTTCAACTTCGTCGCACACCTCGGCGGCGTGCCGGACATGGACGAGTTCCGTCGCATCCTGGCGCGCATCCAGCCGCTGGGCTGGCATGTGGATCTGCATTTCGATGCCAAGGATCTGCCGCAGTACGGTGACATGCTGCAGAACTTCCCGGTGCCGTTCATCATCGATCACATGGCGCGTGTGCCCACCAAGGATGGCCTGGATCAGGCGCCGTTCCAGGTGCTGCTGAACCTGCATCGCACCAACAAGAAGTGCTGGGTAAAAATTTCCGGTTCAGAGCGCATTGCCAGCGAGGGCCCGCCGTTCACCAGCGCTGTGCCGTTTGCGCAGGAACTCATCAAGGCCGGCGCCGATCGCATCCTGTGGGGCACCGACTGGCCGCATCCGAATATCGCCAAGCACATGCCAAACGACGGTGATCTGGTCGATCTGATCCCGCTGATGATGCCGGATGCCGCCACCCAGCAGCTGGTGCTGGTGGACAACCCGCATCGCCTGTACGGCTTCGGCGCCTGAGCTGAGGATTGCTGCATGCGTGAACCGCACGAGTACGACGATATCCCGGGCACCACGGTGTTCGACGCCGAACGTTCGCGCCAGGGCTATTGGCTGAACCAGTTCTGCATGTCGCTGATGAAGGCCGAAAACCGCGCAGCCTTCAAGGCCGACGAAGCGGCCTACCTCAAGAAGTGGGCCATGACCGAGGATCAGCGCCAGGCGGTGCTGGCTCGTGACTGGAACCGCATGATCAGCCTGGGCGGCAACATCTACTTCCTGGCGAAGATCTTCTCCAGCGACGGCAAGTCGTTCCAGTACGTCGCGGCACTGATGACCGGCGCTTCGCAGGAAGCGTATGCGCGGATGATGCTCGATGGCGGCCGCTCACCCGATGGCAACCGCTATCAGTCCGAATGGGACCAGAAGCAGGCGCACCCGAAGGTGGAGAAGTAATCGTGGCGAAGATTCTTGCAGGACTGTCCACCTCGCATGTGCCGGCCATCGGTGCGGCCATCGATCTGGGCAAGACCGCCCAGCCGTACTGGCAGCCGGTGTTCGAAGGCTACGAATTCGCGAAGCAATGGATCCGCGAGCTCAAGCCCGATGTCGTCATCCTGGTCTACAACGATCATGCCTCGGCGTTCTCGCTGGAGCTGATCCCGACCTTCGCGCTGGGCTGCGGCGCCGAATTCCAGCCGGCCGACGAGGGCTGGGGCCCGCGTCCGGTGCCGGTGGTCAAGGGGCATCCGGAGCTGGCCGCACATCTGGCGCAGTCGCTGATCCTCGATGAGTTCGATCTGACCATCGTCAACCAGATGGATGTCGATCACGGTCTCACCGTGCCCCTGTCGCTGGCCTTCGGGCAGCCGCAGGAGTGGCCCTGCCAGATCATTCCGCTGGCGGTGAACGTGGTGCAGTATCCGGCGCCCACCGGCAATCGCTGCCTGAACCTCGGCAAGGCCATCCGCAAGGCGGTGGAGTCCTATCCGCAGGATCTGCGCGTGGTGGTGTTCGGCACCGGCGGCATGTCGCATCAGTTGCAGGGGCCGCGCGCCGGTCTCATCAACAAGGAATTCGACAACCGCTTCATGGATCTGCTCACCGACGCGCCGGAGCAGGCTGCGGCCATCCAGCACGTGGAGTATCTGCGCGAGGCAGGTTCCGAAGGCATCGAACTGGTGATGTGGCTGATCATGCGCGGCGCGCTCAACGAGCGCGTGCGTTGTGTGAAGCGTTTTTACCATGTGCCCGCGTCGAACACGGCGGTGGGACACATGATTCTCGAGAATGAGGGGTAAGCGATGAAGATCTGCATGGCGGGCCAGGGCGCATTCGGTGTCAAGCACCTGGAAGCGATCCGCAACATACCGGGCATCGAAGTGGTGACGCTGGCCGGCGGCAGTCCGGACAGCACCAGGGAAGTGGCCGAGAAGTTCGGCATTCCGCACTGGTCCACCGATCTGGCCGAGTGCCTGGCGCGTCCCGGTGTCGAGGCCGCGATTCTGACCACGCCGACGCAGATGCATGCGCGTCAGGCCATCCAGTGCATGCGTGCCGGCAAGCACGTCATGGTCGAAATCCCGATGGCCGACAACCTCAAGGATTCCGAAGAGATCGTGAAGGTGCAGAAGGAGACCGGCCTGATTGCGATGGCGGGTCACACGCGCCGCTTCAATCCCAGCCACCAGTGGGTGCACAAGAAGATCGTCGCCGGTGAGCTCAAGGTGCTGCAGATGGATGTGCAGACCTACTTCTTCCGTCGCACCAACATGAATGCGCTGGGCAAGCCGCGCAGCTGGACCGACCATCTGCTGTGGCACCATGCCTGCCACACCGTGGATCTGTTCCAGTATCAGACCGGTGAGACGGCCTCGCAGGTGCAGGCGCTGCAGGGCCCCATCCATCCGGATCTGAAGATCGCCATGGACATGAGCATCGGCCTTAAGACGCCTTCGGGCGCGATCTGCACGCTGTCGCTGTCCTTCAACAACGACGGTCCGCTGGGCACGTTCTTCCGCTACATCTGCGACAACGGCACTTACATCTGCCGTTACGACGATCTGTTCGACGGCAAGAACAACCAGATCGACGTCTCCAAGGTCGATGTGTCAATGAACGGCATCGAACTGCAGGATCGCGAGTTCTTCGCGGCCATCCGCGAAGATCGCGAGCCCAATGCCAGCGTGGCGCAATGCCTGTCGGCCATGCGCACGCTCGATCGCCTGGAGCAGTGCTTCAAGGACTGAGCCGGGCAGTGCGCAGGTACGTCGGCGAACGACGTGCCTGCGCCGCCTGCTCGTAGGCGTAGCCGAACGCCAGCAGGCGCGCATCGCTCCAGGCCGTTCCGACGAACGACAGGCCCACCGGCAGGCCCTTCACCAGGCCCATCGGCACCGTCAGGTGCGGACAACCGGCCACGGCAGCATGCGTGGACACGTCGCCGCCGATGACATGATCCCCGTTCAGCAGATCGATGGGCCAGGCCAGACTCATGGTCGGCGCGACCAGCACCTCTACCTGTGCACTGGCAAGTGCGGCGTCGATGCCTTCGCGGCCCGCCAGGCGTTGCGCGCGTTCGCGTGCCGCCAGATATTCCGGATCCTGCAGTGAACCGCGCTGCTGTGACTTCTCGAAGGTCTCCTGCTGGAACCAGGGCATTTCGCGGCTGGCCATGCGCCGGTTGAATTCGATCAGCGCGGCGAGATCCTGCGGCGCGCCGGGTCGCTGTGCCAGGTAGCGGTTGATGCCGTCCTTGAATTCGAACTGCAGGATGCGGGTTTCATCGCCCGGATATTTGTCGTCGCTGGGGATGCTGACCGGATCGATCAGGATGGCGCCCTGCGCGCGCAGCACCTGCAGGGCGGCTTCGAAGGCCGCATCCACGCCTTCGTGGAAGCCTGCGTAAGAGCGCAGCACGCCGATGCGCACGCCTTTGAGCGCATCGCGTTTGAGACCCGCGGTGTAGTCCACGGCGGGCCGATCCTTCAATGGCAGCGTGGCCGGGTCGGCCGGGTCATAGCCGGCCAGCACATTCAGCACTGCAGCCGCATCCGCGACCGTGCGTGCCATCGGGCCCGCCGTATCCTGGCTGGCCGAGATCGGAATGATGCCGCTGCGTGATACCAGGCCCACTGTCGGCTTCAGACCCACGATGCCATTGACCGCGGCAGGGCAGGTGATGGAGCCATCGGTTTCGGTGCCCACGGCCACCAGTGCCAGATCCGCGGCGACTGCGACACCGGAACCCGAGCTCGAGCCACAGGGACTGCGATCCAGCACATAGGGGTTGCGGGTCTGGCCGCCGCGCGCGCTCCAGCCGGAGGAGGCATGCCGTGAGCGGAAGTTGGCCCACTCGCTCATGTTGGTCTTGCCGAGCAGCACGGCGCCTGCAGCGCGCAGCCTGGTCACGATGAAGGCGTCCTGCGCGGGCGTGGAATCCAGCAGCGCCAGCGAGCCGGCCGTGGTGTGCATGCGATCGGCCGTGTCGATGTTGTCCTTCAGCAGGATGGGAACGCCAGCCAGCGGCTGTGCGGGGTTGCCGGTCGCAGTGCGCGCCTGGGCCGCCGCGTCAGGGTTCGTTTCCAGCACGGCATGCAAGGCCGGCCCGTTGCGATCGACGAGCTGGATACGTGCGCGATAGTAGGTCAGCAGGGTGCGCGGTGTGTAGCGCTGCGCCTGCACGTCGGCATGCAGCTGCGCGATCGAAAGTTCGCGCAGTCGCGCCTCATTGCCGGTGATGGCGCAACCGCTGGTCAGCCAGACGCCGCACAGCGGCAGTGCAAGACGGAGGCCACGGCATGCAGACGGGGCGCGCCTGGCGCGCATCGCAGAGATGGGCAAAGTCATGGCGGTATCCCGGGTGGCGAAAAACTTCGACGTTGTGTTGACGCCCCTCGCCCCCTAGATTGCCGCAAGACGCGGACAAGCGGGAGACGATATGGATCCGCAGCCGCCGCCACGGTTTCAATCGTGGTGATCGGCCACGCCGCGCTTCCAGTAGCCGGCGGTCTTGATCGAATCCTCGGCCACGCCCAGTTCCTCGATCAGGTAGGGACGCAGCGCGCGCACCACGCTGGATTCCGCCCCCGCCCAGGCGAACACATCGGCCTTGGGCAGATTCGCGGCTCGCAACGCACCCAGCAGCAGCGCCGGATCGCCGGCCGGCGCGCCGCGCCGGTGCACCCAGTGCAGGTTCAATTGTGCGGCCGTGTACAGCGGTTGTTCCTCGGCGGGCGAATCCACTTCGATGAAGGCCTGCACCGGCGTGCCAGCCGGCAGATCCTCCAGCCAGCGACCCAGCGCCGGCAGACCGGCCTCATCGGCGATCAGCAGATAGCCGGCAGGACGGTGGGGCACCAGACCCGAACCGCGCGGACCGGCCAGCAGCAGCTGGTCGCCGATTTTCGCCTGCGCTGCCCAGTCGCCGGCCGGACCGGACTCCTCATGCAGCACGAAGTCGATGTCCAGCTCGCCGCGCGCGGCGTCGTAGCGGCGCGGCGTGTAGTCGCGCATCGGCGGCTTGTCCATGCCGGCCGGCCACACCGGCGGTGCACCGGCTTCGCCGGGCGTCGGGGCGACGGGTGCCACGCCAGCAGGGAAGAAGAACAGTTTGACGTGATCATCCGGGGCCGGGCTGTGGAAGCCGGCCAGCTGGGGGCCGCCCAGCGTAATGCGCCGCATATGCGGCGACAGCGGGCGTACGCCGACCACCTCCAGCAGGCGGAAGCTCAGGGTATGGCGCACGCGCTGTACGCCGCGGCCGGTTGCGGATTGCGACATTATTTAAAACCTTCTCTTAAATGCTAGTTGAAAGTACGAGTCGTAAGATATATCTTAATCCCGTCCAATGCAACCCACAGGGGTATTTTCTGATGAGACATCCAGATGGGCCGCGCGGCAAGCGCGGTCATCATCGCGGCGGCGGCCGCGGTTTCGAGGGGCCGGGTCCTGGCGAGGGCCGGGGTGGTGGCGAGGGCGGGTTCGGCGATCGCGGTGGTGGCCGGGAATTTGGCCGTCGCGAGGAGCGCGGTGAGTTCGGTCGCCGTGCGCAGCGCATGTTCGCCCCCGGCGATTTCCGCCTGCTGTTGCTGGCGCTGCTGGCCGAGCAGCCGCGCCATGGCTATGAGCTGATCCGCACCATCGAGGACCTGTTCGGCGGCGCCTACGCTCCCAGCCCGGGCGTGGTGTATCCGACGCTGACGCTGCTGGCCGAGCAGGATCTGGTCGCGCCGCAGGACGAGGGCGCCGATGGCAAGAAGCGTTACGCGATCACGGCGGCGGGCAGCGAGTATGTCAGCGCCAATCAGGCCGTCATCGACGGGCTGAAGGCGCGCGTGCGACTGCAGGCCGGCGCGCTGCGTGGCCACGAAGTCCCGGCCGAGGTGCGCGAGAGCGCCCGTACGCTGAAGGCGGCGCTGATGCTGAACAGCCGCCCCTGGGACGAGGCGCGGGTGCAGCGGGTGAAGAGCGCGATCGAGGCGGCCATCGCCGCGGTGGAGCAGGCCTGAGCCGGGCTGGGCGCGAGCCCGGCCCCATCTCACTCTAGCCGTTCAGCACCTTCATCATCGCCGGCGGGTGCCGATCGCCCAGCACGCCGATGCGACTCACCAGCGCGCCCAGTTCGGCGCACTCGGTGGGGCTCAGGGTCACCTGCAGCGCGCCGAGGTTCTCACTGAGCCGCGCGCGCTTCTTGGTGCCGGGAATCGGCAGCACATCGCTGCCCTGATGCAGCACCCAGGCAATGGCCAGCTGCGCGACGGTGCAGCGCTTCTGCGCGGCGCAGTCGCGCAGGGCATCGACCAGTTGCAGATTGTGCGCGCCGGCCGCCGCCTGGAAGCGTGGCTGGTTGCGGCGCGCGTCGTCGGCAGGCAGATCCTCGGTGCGGCGGAAATCACCGGCCAGAAAGCCGCGGCCCAGTGGGCTGTAGGCCACCAGACCCACGCCCAGCTCACGGCACACGCCGAGCACGCCCGCCTCCGGATCGCGCACCCACAGCGAGTATTCATTCTGCACGGCGGCGATCGGATGCACGGCATGCGCCCGGCGCAGCGTGGCGCTGCTGCACTCGGACAGACCGATGTGGCGGATCTTGCCGGCACGCACCATCTCGGCCAGCTGACCCACCGATTCCTCGATGGGCACGCGCTGGTCGATGCGATGCAGGTAGTACAGATCGATGTGCTCGACGCCCAGGCGGGTGAGGCTCAGATCCACCGCCGTGCGCAAGGCGGCCGGCTGGTTGTCGATCACCATGGCGCCCTGCGCATCGCGGGTGATGCCGTACTTGGAGGCAAGGAAAATCCGCTCGCGACGGCTCTTCAGGGCGTTGGCCAGTACCGTGCCGACGAACTGTTCGTTGGCGCCGTTCTGGTAGCTCTGCGCGGTGTCGAAATGCGTGAGGCCGGCATCGACGGCGGCCAGCAGCGTGGCCGTGGCTTCGGCATCGTCGCGTACGCCATACCAGCCGATCAACCCCATGCAGCCGAAGCCCAGTGCGGAAACCTGCACCCCGGTGCGGCCCAGTGGACGCATTTGCATGTTCAGCCCTCGTATCGCAGGCGCCCGAAGCGGCGCGCGGGGCGCAGGTTAGCCGCTCGCCGGTTCCAGTGCCAGCACGGCGGCCGCGGTGTTGGAGATGGGGATGTGGTAGCTGCGCTGTACCTCGTGCACGGCGGCTGCGATGGCGCCGCGTGCCGCCAGCCAGTTCACCAGTTCCACGCCCTGCGCGCCGGCTTTTTCCACCAGATCCAGCGTGGTGAGTCGCGCCAGCGCCTGCGGATCATTCACCAGGGCATCCAGGCTCATCAGGTCGAAAGGCTTGTTGATGAAGCCCGCGCGCTCGCCATCGAGCTGGTGCGACAGGCCGCCGGTGCCCATGACCACCACGTTCAGATCCTCATGCCAGGAACGGATGGCGCGGCCCACGCTGTGGCCCAGCGCCAGGCAGCGCTTGGGAGAGGGCATGGGCAGCTGCACTGTGTTCAGGCAGATGGGCACCACGCGCACCGGAAAATCCTGCGTGTCCGGATACAGCAGCGCCATGGGGATGGAGAAAGCGTGATCCACCAGCATTTCCTGGCAACTGACCGGATCGAACTCATCGTCCACCAGCTGGCGGATGATGTGCCAGGACAGCTCCGGATGGCCGCGGAAGGTGCCGAAGTTCGGCAGTCCCCAGCCCTCGTCGGCGTTGCTGTAGGTGGGTGCTGCGCCCACGGCGAAGGTCGGCATCTGGTCGAGAAAGAAGTTCAGACCGTGATCGTTGTAGAAGGCCACGATCACATCGGGCTTGAGTCGCGCCAGCCATGCGCGCAGCGGTGGAAAGCTGTCGAAGAAGGGTTTCCAGTACGGCTCCTGCTGAAGCTTCTGCGCCACGGCCTTGCCGATGGCGGGAACATGCGAGGTACCGATGTAGCCGACGATGTTTGCCATATTCAATGCCCCGCGGCCAGCAGCCGCGCCTTGAATTCATCCACACTGACACCGCACTGCTGGGCGCCGATGTCCTGCACATTCAACCCGAAGATGCCGGCCAGCTTGGCCAGGTAGTAGATGTTGCCGCCGGCGGCGATCATCGCCAGCACGTCGCGGCGACGCACGGCCTCGCGCTGCTCTGGCGTCAGCTGGTAGCGGGTGCAGTAGCCGTCCTCGTCGGTGCGGAAGGCGTCGCGGTTTACGGCGCTGTTGAAGGAGTAGCACATGCGGTTCAGGGCGTAGCCTTTCTGCGCTTCGGCGCCGTCGAACAGCGTGGTGCCCGCGATGGGCTGGGTGGCGGTGGTCATGTCAATCCCCTCCTGCGGCTTTCACTGTAGGAGGCGGGCAGGGGCGGGGCGATACGCACTTTCCGCAGCCGAGTTTGGGTAAAATGGCTACCTGGCACCGCGGCGGGCGCGGCCCTTTCCAGACTACGGACGACAAAAAATGATCATCGACTGTCACGGCCACTACACCACGGCTCCCGGCGAACTGCAGGCCTTCCGCGACGCGCAGATCGCCGCCTTCAACGGCAAGGGCGCCACGCCCGATGTGAACCAGCTGGCGATCAGCGACGATCAGATCCGCGAGAGCCTGGAGAAGGCACAGCTGAAGCTGCAGCGCGAGCGCGGCACCGACCTGACCATCTTCTCGCCGCGCGCCTCGGCCATGGCGCACCACGTGGGTGACGAAGCCGTCAGCCTGGCCTGGACGCGGGTCTGCAACGATCTGATCAACCGCGTCGTGGACCTGTACCCGGACAACTTCGTCGGTGTCTGCCAGCTGCCGCAATCGCCGGGCGTTTCGCCGGCCCACAGCGCCGCCGAGTTGGAGCGCTGCGTGAAGGACTTCGGCTTCATCGGCTGCAACCTGAATCCGGATCCGTCGGGTGGCCACTGGAATTCGCCGCCGCTGACTGACCGCCACTGGTATCCGTTCTACGAGAAGATGGTGGAACTGGACGTGCCGGCCATGGTGCACGTCAGCTCCTCGTGCAATGCCAACTTCCATGCCACCGGCGCGCACTACATCAATGCCGACACCACGGCTTTCATGCAGTTCATCCAGTCGGATCTGTTCAAGGACTTCCCGACGCTGCGTTTCATCATTCCACACGGCGGCGGTGCGGTACCCTACCACTGGGGCCGCTACCGGGGTCTGGCGCAGGACATGAAGCGTCCGCCGCTGGCCGAATCGGTGATGAAGAACGTGTTCTTCGACACCTGCGTGTATCACCAGCCCGGCATCGATCTGCTGACGCGTGTGATTCCGGTGGAGAACATCCTGTTCGGTTCGGAGATGGTGGGCGCGGTGCGCGGCATCGATCCGACCACCGGTTTCAACTACGACGACACCAAGCGCTACATCGATGCACTGGCGATCCCCGCCGCCGCCAAGCAGGCCATTTTCGAGGGCAATGCCCGCCGCATCTTCCCGCGCCTGGATGCGCGTCTGAGGCGGCGCGCTGCCTGATCCATCCAGCAGAATTGCCAGGAGAACTGTTCATGCCGCAACTGTCCGGTTCCCGTATGGGTTCGATGAGCCGCACGCTGTGCGCGCTGGCAATGCTGTGCCTCGGCACGGTGGCTGTTGCCGCGCAAACGCTGCATGTCATGCAGCCCACCGCGTCGGCCACGCCGCCGACTGCCACCACGGCGGCCGTCTATCTGATGGTGCACAACGCCGGCGCCTCCAGCGATCGGCTGATCGGCGCCAGCACGCCCATCGCCGACAAGGTGGAGATCCACACCGTGGAGATGAAAGGCGATGTCATGCAGATGCGCCCGGTGGATGGCCTGGATCTGGCCGTGGGCGGCATGATCGAATTCGCCACCGGCAAGCAGCACCTGATGCTGGTGGGTCTGAAGCAGCCGCTGAAGGCCGGTGACAAGTTCGAGCTGACGCTGAAGTTCGCCAAGGCGGGCGAACTCAAGGTGAATGTGCCGGTGACGGCGCTGGGCGGAGCGATGAAGATGCCGGGGATGAGCATGCCGGGCATGCAGCACTGAGTGAGCATGGACGCCGCGCCCGCGTTCGTGCGGACGCAGGCCCCTCTTCAGGCCACGCGCTTGCAGATGTCGCTGGCGATGTTGGGGCTGTCTGGATTCACATCCACCGCGCGGCTGGCCGGTCTGACGATCAGATCCATAGATCGTCCCGCTGTCATGGTGCCATTCACGGCAGACCGCAAGGCTGCTCAGACGTAAGTCAGCCCCAGCTTCGCCAGCGCCTCGCGCATCTTGTACATGTCCAGGCCCAGCTCGCCGGCAGCGAGGCGGTCGCGCTTCTCGCCTTCGTTGGCGGTGCGCTTGGTAGCGGCTTGCGCCACTTCGGCTGCCGTGGCGCGCGGTACCACCACGATGCCATCGTCGTCGGCGACGATGACGTCACCGGGCTCGACGCGCTGCGCGGCGCAGATCACGGGGATGTTCACCGAACCCAGGCTGGCCTTGATGGTGCCCTGGGCGCAGATGCACTTGCTCCACACCGGGAACTTCATTTCGGTCAGCGTCGCCACATCGCGCACGCCGGTGTCGATGATCAGTGCGCGCACGCCATGGGCCTGCAGCGAAGTGCCGAGCAGATCGCCGAAGTAGCCATCGTCGCAGGGTGAGCTCGGGGCCACCACCAGGATATCGCCGGGTTTGCACTGCTCCACGGCGACATGAATCATCCAGTTGTCGCCCGGAGTCACCAGTGCGGTGACGGCGGAGCCGGCTACGGTGGCGCCGCGGTAGATGGGGCGCATGTAATGCGCCAGCAGGCCGGTGCGGCCCTGGGCCTCATGCACGGTGGCCACGCCATAGCTGGCCAGTGCGTCGATGACGGTGCTCTCGGCGCGCGCGATATTGCGCACGACCACATGCTTGCTCATGCCCGGATCTCCACGGAAACGTTGCGAAAGAATGGCTGCTGCAGCGGGAAATTATAGCTTTTTGGGCGGGTGCTGCGCCATGCGGGCTGCTGCGGCGGGGGGAGGATCGCCGTCCCTGGCGATCTGGCCCCGATCAGGCCGAGATGGTCAGCGTACTGCTGTAGGTCACGCTCGGAGCGGAGCTCAGATACGTGTCCATGTACGCCATGGCTTCGCTGCGATTGACCTTGCCATTGCCGTCGGTATCGGCAGTACCGAAGTCGTTCGCCAGCGCCGCGAACAGATCCGAAGCGTCCGGATCCGAGCTCGACGTTGCGCTTGCCATGCTGCTGAGCTGATCGGCGGTGAAGCCCTCGTCCGAGCCATCGCCGTCCGGTGGCGGCGGGGGCGGGCCCATGCCCGGCCCACCCGGGCCGCCGGCGCCCGCTGCGCCGCCACTGGCCTGGGATTGCTGGACCTGGCTCAGCAGCGAACTGCTCAGCTCATTGACGGCATCCGTGAACTCCGTGGAGCTGATGGAGCCATCACCATCACTATCCATCTGCTCGAACAATTGACTCGCAAACGAGGTGGAGCCGGTCGAACTGCTGGCACTGGTGCTATCGGTGCCGCCGGCACATTGGCCGCCGCTCAGCGACTGCAGATAGCTCAGTGCAGAGCTCGATGCTCCACCCAGGCTGCTGATCATGAGGTTCTCCTTTATGGCGCGCCGTTGTGGCGCGCGAAGCTGCGGTGCAAAGTCCGCGCCAGGGGCGGAAACCCTGCTTTTTCGCCTTTTTTTGGCCGGCGCTTGCCGCTTTGCGGCGGACTGTTGCCGCCCGGGCGGCAGCTTCGAGTACACTGCGGCGGGTTTTTCCCTGGGAGAGGAATTATGGGGGAGTCATTCGGGCTGGGCACCTTCTCGGTGGCGGGTTCGGCGCCATTCGCCGGTGTGGTGCGCAACGAGCAGGTGCTGGCGCTGCCGCCGCTGGCCCAGCTGGCCACGACGCTGGGCAAGAGTCTGATCGGCGAGGATGTGCAGGCATTGCTGGATCACTGGCAGCACAACTGGCCGGTGCTGCAGAGCCTGGTGGCTGCCCTGGCCGCCCCGGCGGGCGCTGCCGTCGCGCGCCAGGCGGTACCGGTGTCGCTGCTGAAGGTGCATGCGCCGCTGCGGCCGCGCCAGGTCTTCTGTGCCAGCGCCAATTACCGCAAGCACGTCATCGATCTGATCCTCGACCAGCCGATCTCCGTGGATTCGAATGTGCCGCGCGAAGAGCGCCGCAAGCATGCCGAGGCGCTGATGGATCATCGCGCCAGCAAGGGCAAGCCCTTCGCCTTCGTGAAGATGAGCTCCTGTGTCATCGGTCCGACCGATGACGTGGTGCTGCCCTTCGACATGACGCAGCCGGACTGGGAGCTGGAGCTGGGCGTGATCATCGGTCGCAGCGCGCGCCGCGTCCCGAAGGAGAAGGCGCTGGACTACGTGGCCGGCTATACCATCGGCAACGATCTCACCGGTCGCGAAATGCTGGGTCGTCCGGACATTCCGTCTCTGGGGCACGACTGGATCCAGGGCAAGTGCGCGCCAACCTTCCAGACTCTGGGCCCCTACATCGTGCCGGCGGCCTTCGTACCCGATCCGCAGAATGTGCAGATCACGCTGAAGCTCAACGGCCAGACCATGCAGGATGAGTCCAGCGCTGACATGATCTTCCCGGTGGCGCGGCTGATCGAATGGCTGTCCACGCATGTGCAGCTCGAACCCGGCGATCTGATCCTGACCGGTTCGCCCTCAGGCAACGGCACGCACTACCAGCGTTTCCTCAAGCCCGGCGATGTCATGGAGGGTTCGATTACGGGCCTGGGTGTACAGCGCAATGGCTGCGTGGCTGAAGTGCCCAGCGATGAACAGAGCAAGGTGCGTTTTGAGAAAGTGGAGAAGTACCAGGGTACGCTGGCCAAGGGCAGCCACTGACGACGCTTTGCGGTCTGCCGCCCGCGTGCCTGATTGCATGCGGGCGGGAGGCTGCTCTAGACTTTGCCGAGGAGATGGCATGCCTCCTCGAACCGCTGCAATCGCAGCTGATGATGCCTACGCGAGCCCGGCGGGGACGATGTAGGCGTAACGCCCACATCCTCAACCGGTGATCCTTCGATCTGGAGCGATCCGGAGATCGGTGATGATGTGGAAATCCGTGGTAGTGATCTGTATCGGCGCAAGCTTCGGCGCCTTGCTGCGCTGGTGGCTGGGTCTGCGTCTCAACAGCCTGTTTCCGACGCTGCCGCCCGGCACGCTGATGGCCAATCTGATCGGTGGCTACATCATTGGTGTGGCTTTTGCCTTCTTCGCGGCCAGCGCCGTAGCGCCACAATGGCGCCTGCTGGTCATCACGGGTTTCTGCGGCGGTCTGACCACCTTTTCGACCTTCTCGATGGAAGTGGTGTCATTGCTGGCACAGGCACGCGTGGGCTGGGCGCTGCTCACCATGCTGGCGCATCTGGCGGGTTCGTTCACCGCCACGGCCTGCGGCATCCTGACGGTGCGGCTGCTGCGCCTGGGAGGAGGGCAATCATGAGCGCGACTGAGGGTTTTCTGCTGCGCGCAGTCGATAGCCCACGCTGGGTACTGTCTCCAGCCAGCGAGGCTGCTCGGGATCGTCGCCGATCTTCTGCCGCAGGCGATGCACCAGCTGTTTGAGCAGCTGCCGGTCACCGCCGCCGCGATGTCCCCAGACATGCACCAGCAGCCGGTCCGAGGGCACGACCTGGCCGGCGTTGGCGAACAGCAGCTGCAACAGGCGTGCTTCCAGCGGCGTGAGGCGCAGCTCGCGTTCGGCGCCGATGCGCAGCATCAGGCTTTGTGCATCCAGCGCCAGTTCGCCCACCTGTGTGGGGGCGCCCTGTTGCGCGGCTTCCAGTCCGGCCCGGCGCAACAGCGCCTTGACGCGCGCGATCAACGTGCGTGGACTGAAGGGTTTGGTCAGATAGTCGTCCGCGCCGAGCTCGAGCGCGCGCACCAGATCGCCTTCCTCGCCGCGCACCGTCAACATCATGATAGGCAGGCTGGATTCACGTCGCAGCGCGCCGCACAGATCGAAGCCGGAGCCGCCCGGCAGGTTGATGTCGAGGATGGCCAGATCCGGCTGTTCATTGCGGAACACGCCCAGGCCGGTGCCATAGCTGTTGGCCTGCACGACGGGAAAACCCGCCTGGCGCAACGCGAAGCTGACCACGGCCAGCATGTCGGCGTCATCGTCGACTACCATCAGTTTCATTCGGCAGTATCCCGCGGCAAAGTCAGAGTGAAGCGTGTGCGCGCACCGAGCGTACGTGCGACCCGGATGGTGCCGTGGTGGCGTTCGACAATGGATTTCACAATCCACAGTCCCAGGCCCAGGCCCGGCGCATCGGGTTCGCTGTTGCCGGCACGGCGGAAGCGTTCGAAGATCGTGTCGTTGTGTTCGGCGGCGACGCCCGGACCTTCATCCTCCACCCAGACCTCGATGGACGCCGGCAGCATGCGGCCGCTGATGCAGATGGCGCTGGTATCGGGCGCGTACTTGATGGCGTTGGAGATCAGGTTCACGAACACCTGCAGCAGCCGCTGGCTGTCGCCGCGCACACTGTCCTGCAGGGCATCGAGCTGTACCTCCAGCGTCAGACGCCGCTGCAGCAGCAGCGGTTGCAGCAGTTCCTGCGCCTCGCTGATCACTTCGCTCAGATCCACCTGCTGCTCGCGGATGGCGAGCTGGCCGGCCTCGATGCGCACGCTCTCCAGCAGATTGTCGATCAGACGCATCAGGCGCAGCACGCCGCGTTCGACATTGCCCAGCAGCTCGCTGTGCGCCTCCGGCGGGAGATTGTTGAGCCCATCGCGCAGCAGTTCGATGGAGGCCAGCTGCGCGGCCAGCGGTGTGCGAAATTCATGGGAGATGTTGCCGAGCACGCTGTCGCGCGCGCGGCGCGCGGCTTCCAGGTCGGTCTCGTCGCGCAGCACCTGCACCTGCAGTCCGCCCACTGGTGGGGCGCTGACGATGATGGCGGAGCGGCGGTTGTCCTGCGCCAGACACAGCAGTTCGCGCGCGGTGGCCTGCGATTGCTGGCGCGCCTGCAGGATGGGGCAGTTGTTGTCGCAGGGTCGCTGGCCATTGACCGGCAGCGGGTTCAGCACATCGCCACAGAAGCGGCCCTGCAACTCCGCGCCGCTGCGGCCGAGCAGACGCGCCATCTGCGGATTCACGTAGCGGATGCGCCGCTCGGCGTCCACGGCGTACACGCCCTCGACGATGCCACCGAGGAGCGCCTGCGCTTCGGCTTCACGCTGGCGCAGGCTCTCGGTGAGCGTCAGCAGGTTGTGGCGCATCTCGTCCATGGAGCGCGCCAGCGAACCGAGTTCACGCGTGGGCAGCGGGGGCACCGAGGCGATCAGATCGCCGCGGCCCATGCGTTCGGAAATATCGCGCAGACCCACCACCGGCGCCGCCAGGTAGCGGCCGAACCGCAGACCGGCAAAGCCGGCCACGGCCGCGACCAGCAGCGCGATGACGATGAGCAGACCACGGAAGCGTTGCAGGGCCTGGCGGAATTCACCGCCAGCCAGGCGCGCATCCAGCAGCGCCACCACCTCGCCGGTGGAGGCGGCAATGCTCAGACTGGCAGCGAAGTCGTCGCTGCCGCTGACGCGCGCCGCGGTTGCGTCTTTCAGCGCCAGCGCTGCGGAGTGCAGCGTGGTCATCGGATCGTCCTGCGGCGCCTGATAGGTGGCAAAGTTCTGCAGCGCCAGCTGCGCGCCCACATCCTGCCCGATCTGCGCCAGCATGGCCGGTGAGGCGCGGCGCAGGATCAGTGCGCGGCGCTCCGCGGCGGTATTGATGCGTGCCACGGCGCCCCACAGCGGCGCGCTGCCGTCCTTGGGGGCCAGTACGAAGCGTTCGCCCTGTTCCTGCAGGGCCGTCAGTACCTGCGACCAGGGCAGGGTGGCATCGGTGCTGTGCACCTGGCCATCGGCATCGAGCACGGCGCAGGCGCTGTTCTGGCTGGACTGGCAGTAGCGCTGCATGAACAGCAACAGGCCGGCCTCATCCTGCTCCTGCAGCAGCCGCTGCAGGGTGGGTCGTTCGGCCAGCACGCGTGTGTCGGTGAGCAGATCTTCGCTCACGCGCCGCAGCTGTTCGCGTCCCTGGGTCACCGCCAGCTGCACGCGCACCAGGGCCTGCTGCTGCATCAGCCGGTTCAGCAGCAGCGCGCAGGCCAGCGACATGACGGTGACCGCCAGCAGCACGATGACGATGCTGCCGGCGCCCAGCCAGGTGGCAAGCCCGAGCTCGCGCGAGGAGAGGGGAGAGCGGTTTTCCACGACGGAGCGAAGCCTAGCAGGAAGCGGCCTCACGCGTGGCGGGCAATCCCGCGCCGCACCTCGGGGTGATGGCGCTCCAGCCAGGTCTTGGCGAGCAGCGTGACCAGCGCCAGCATGGCCAGCAGCGAGGCGGTCGCGAAGGCGCCTACCGGGTTGTATTCGTTGTGCAGGATTTCGATATGCAGCGGCAGCGTATTGGTCAGGCCACGGATGTGTCCCGATACCACCGACACGGCGCCGAACTCACCCATGGCGCGCGCGTTGCAGAGCAGGACGCCGTACAGCAGACCCCAGCGCATGTTGGGCAGTGTGACCAGCCAGAAAGTCTGCCAGCCGCTGGCGCCCAGCGACAGGGCCGTCTGTTCTTCGTCGGAGCCCTGCGTCTGCAGCAGCGGAATCAGCTCGCGTGCCACGAATGGAAAGGTGACGAACACCGTGGCCAGCACGATGCCGGGAATGGCAAAAATGATGTGGATGTCGTGATCGGCCAGCCACGGCCCGAACCAGCCCTGCGCGCCGAACACCAGCACGTAGATGAGGCCGGAGATCACCGGCGAGATCGCGAACGGCAGGTCGATCAGGGTGATCAGTGCGTTCTTGCCGCGGAATTCGAACTTGGCGATGGCCCAGGCTGCGGCCACGCCGAACACCAGATTCAATGGCACGCTGATCGCGGCGGTCAGCAGCGTCAGCCGGATGGCGGCATGCGCATCCGGGTCGGCCAGAGCCTCGAAGTAGGCACCAAACCCCTTCTGCAACGCCTGGGCAAACACCACCAGCAGCGGCATGACCAGCAGTACCACCAGGTACAGCAGTGCCAGGCCCAGCAGCGCGCTGCCGACAATCCGGGTTCCTGGCGGACGCGCGCTCATGCGCGGCTCCGCAGGCGGCGCTGCGCCCAGAGCTGCAGGCCGTTGATGCCCAGCATCATGCCGAAGGAGATCAGCAGCATGACCACGGCGATGGCGGTGGCCTGCGCATACTGGTACTGCTCGAGTTTCGTCATGATCATCAGTGGCGCAATCTCCGAAACGCCGGGAATGTTGCCGGCGATGAAGATCACCGAGCCGTACTCACCCACGGCGCGCGAAAAGGCCAGTGCCATGCCGGTCAGCAGCGTGGGCCACACGGCGGGCAGCACCACCCAGCGAAAAGTCTGGAAACCCGAGGCACCCAGTGTTTCCGCGGCACGTTCGATTTCCTGATCCAGATCGGCCAGCACCGGCTGCAGGGTGCGGACCACGAAAGGCAGGCCGATGAACATCAGTGCAACCACCACACCCAGCGGTGTGTAGGCCACCTTGATGCCCAGCGGCTCCAGCCATTGGCCGATCCAGCCGTTGGCTCCGTACAGGGCCGTCAGCGCAATGCCAGCCACCGCGGTAGGCAGTGCAAAGGGCAGATCGATGACGGCGTCGAACAGGCGGCGGCCCGGGAAGCGCTGACGCGTCAGCGACCAGGCCACGACGAAACCCACCACGGAATTGACCAGCGCCGCCAGCAGCGAGGCGCCGAAGCTCAGGCGCAGCGACGCCAGGATGCGCGGACTGGTGATCACCGCCCAGAATTCGGCCGGGCTCAGGTGCGCGGCCTTGACGAAGCAGGCCGTCAGCGGAATCAGGACGATCAGCGACAGATAGGTGATCGTGTAACCCATGGTGAGCCCGAAGCCGGGCAGCGCGCGGAATTTGCGCGCTGCCCGGCCCCGCGGGGCCACTGCAGTGGGGGGATGGGCTGCAATGGTGCTCATCGTCGATACCCGCAAAGTTGCGGCTTACTGGCCGTAGATGCGATCGAAGCTGCCGCCGTCATTGAAGTGCGTGGGCTGTGCCTTGGACCAGCCGCCGAACTCCTGATCGATGTTCACCAGCTGCACGTTGGGAAACTGCGCAGCGAATTTCGCGGCGATCTCGGCATCGCGCGGGCGATAGTACTGCTCGGCGATGATCTGCTGGGCCGGCTTGGTGTACAGGAACTTCAGATAGGCCTCGGCCACGGCACGCGTGCCCTTGCGGTTGACCACCTTGTCGACCACCGTCACCGGCGGTTCGGCCAGGATGGACAGCGAGGGAACCACGATGTCCACCTTCTCTGGGCCGAGCTGCTTCTTCGCCAGCAAGGCCTCGTTTTCCCAGGCCAGCAGCACATCACCGATACCGCGATCGACGAAGGTCACCGTGCTGCCGCGTGCACCGGAGTCGAGCACCGGCACGTGCTGGTAGAGCTTCTTCACGAAGGCTTCGGCCGTGGCATCCGAACCCCCCGGCTGATGCCTGGCCCAGGCCCAGGCGGCCAGATAGTTCCAGCGCGCGCCGCCCGAGGTCTTCGGGTTCGGCGTGACCACCGAGACGCCCGGACGGATCAGATCGCTCCAGTCACGGATGTTCTTCGGATTGCCCTTGCGCACCAGGAACACGATGGTCGAGGTGTACGGCGTGCTGTTGTTGGGCAGGCGCTTGGCCCAGTCCGAGGGGATCAGGTGACCCTGCACGTTCAGCGCATCGACGTCATAGCCCAGTGCCAGCGTGGCCACATCGGCTTCCAGACCGTCGATGATGGAGCGCGCCTGCTTGCCTGAACCACCGTGGCTTTGGCGGATGGTGACGGTCTGACCGGTCTGCTTGAGCCAGTCGGCCGCGAACGCCTTGTTCAGCGCTTCGTACAGTTCGCGCGTCGGATCATAGGAGACGTTCAGCAGCGTGACCGGTGCCGGTGCGGCGATGCCGGCACCGCTGATGGCCAGCGTGGCAGCGCCGGCCAGCAGGCCCAGCGCGGTGCGACGCAGAGATTGGAATTTCATGAGGAAGTCCTTGAGTAAGAGTGTCTTGAATAGGGCCGGATCAGTACGACAGCGCGAAGCGCGTGAACAGCACCTTCTCGGTGGGCGCATCGCCGCTGGCCGCACCGCCGTCGAACTTGGTCTGTTCGTAGTTCAGCAGCGTCTTGAAGTTCTGCGTGAACTGCCAGGTGACGCCAGCGGTGACGGCCGTGGCCTTGCTGACCGCCGCCGCGGGGTTGGCGAAGGAGGCCGAGCCGTTCGCGAAGGCGGCGTCGTCGAAGTCCAGCACTGCGATGCGCGCGGTCAGCTCGAACGAACCCCAGCCCGGCTTGCCCACGGCATAGGGACTCTTCGGTGCCGGATACTTGTAGCCGGCATCCTCGCCGGTCAGGAAGTAACCCGCCGCCAGCTGCCAGCCCTTGTCGGTGAGGGTGCCTTCGCGCACGTCGGCACTGCTGATCGTGCGGCGCACGTCCTGCTTCACCGACACGTACTCACCCAGCAGGCCGAGCGAGTTGTAGTTCCAGTAGGCCTGCGGCGAGAGGCGCAGACGCTCGCCGGCGGCGATGGTCGGCGTGGTGCTGCCGCGGTAACTGAAGAAGGTCTGCTGGCCGTTGGTCTTGTATGAAGAGAGCAGCGAGTTCACGGCAGCGCCGGTGCTGTCCACCGTCCCGGTGGCGTGCACGTAGGTGGCGGCGATGCCCAGGCCCAGGCCACGCAGCAGGAAGCTGTTGCCGTCGCGGAACGGCGTGCTGAACACGCGCGCCACGAAGTCCTTGTCGTTGTTGCTGTCGACATCGGCACTGGTGTTGGCGTCGGAGCTGCTGCCGTCGGCCGAACCGTTCAGCCAGGCGAGGGCGTAAGTCACCTTGCCGCCGGCCAGATCACCGCCCAGCGACAGACCGATATCGCGGTTCGGCACCAGGCGCGAGACCAGCGAGCGCTCGATGAAATGGATGTCACTGTCACTTTGCAGCAGTTCCAGGCCGAACGGCGATTTGAACTTGCCGACGGTCAGCTGTGCGAACGGCTTGAAGCGCAGCGTGGTGTAGGCATCCTGGATCACCGTCTTGCCCTGCGCGAAGTCGGGCACGAAGCGGAAGTCGATCCAGCCATTGATGGTGCCGTCGATCCACGGCCGCGCTAGGCGCAGCAGCGTGGTGTTGGAACCCGCCGGCACCACGGTGCCGCTCGGGATCTCGTCATTGAAGAAGTGGCGGTTGTCGATGTTCAGGTTGGCACGGAGCTTGATGACGCTCTTGCCATCGGCCGAGGCGATCGAGAAGCCGCCGGCCGAAGCCTTCGGAACCGCATTGGTGGCGGCCGCGCTCTTGGCGTCATCCGCGGCGATTTCCAGCTTGCGCTCCAGAACCTTGATGCGCTCCTCCTGCTGCTGGATCTGGGTTTCCAGATCGGCGTTGCCGGCGGGTGCCGTCTGCGCCAGGGCGCTGCCGACGGGCAGGCCGAGGGCGGTAAGCAGGGCGGCCGACAGCGTGCCGGCGGAAAGGTTTTTCTTGTTCACTCGAAGTCTCTCCAAAAATAGAAATGATCAGTCTTGAATGGGCGCAGCCGCGCCGGGCTGGACTGCCGGGTACGTGACATCGGCTGCCGCAGTCGCGGCATGGGCAGCCGATGCGCTGCTACACGACAGCAGCACCGGGCAGCGGCTGCTGGCCGAGAACAGCGCCTGCAAGGGGCCATTGAGGCGGGTGAGCAGATCCTGCATGTCGTCTTGCAAGCCCAGCACGATCAGGGCATTGCGCTCTGCGGACACCACGCGCGCGACCCAGTCGGCCAGTTCGCCGAGCTGCACATCGCTGCGCAGATCCAGTCCATGCGATTCGAGCAGTTCGGCACGCGCATCCAGCGAGCGACGGAAGGCCGTGGCCAGTTCGTTGCGCGGCGTGGCCGGGCTCTGCACGGTGACAAAGCTCACCTCGGCATGCAGGTGACGCATCACGCTGGCCACCAGCGCCAGCGTGGGGCGGCGAGCGGCTTCGTCTTCGCAGACCACGAAGATCTGGCGCGGCAGTTCACTTTGCGCAGGCAGCAACAGCAGGCGCCTTGCGCCGGCCTGCAGGGCCGGCCCGATGGTGTTGAGCGCATCCGGACCCAGTGGGAGCACGCCAACGCCGGCCTGGCCGATCTGCGCCGGGTTGACGTTGCCAGAAGCCTCATCGACGCGGGCGCGCATGCTGCTGGCCAGCTGCGCCAGCAACGGCGCACGGCGCAGCGCTTCACTGGCCGCGCCCTGCGCGAGCAGACGGAAACTGGAGATGGGGGTGGGCAGCAGATGCAGACGCCTTACACCCAGCGCCACGCGCCGGCCCGATGTCAGCGGCAACTGCTGCTGTTCGGCCGGCGTGCGCGTGACTTCGACCACCAGCGGACCTTGTTCGCCGGCGGCTTCCGTGGCGATGGCCGAGCGCAGTGCGCCCTGCGCGGGCAGTTCCACGCGCACGCGCTGCAGGTTGCCGGCGAAGCCCAGTGAACTGACATGGCCGGTGGCCAGATAAGGCGTCACGGTGCGCTGGCCGGCATCGGCGAGTTCGATGTCCTCGGGACGCACCACCGTCACGGTCTCCTGCGCGCCGGCTTGCACATGGCGCTGATCGGCGGCAGGAATATGCTCATCACCGAGGCGCAGCGCACTGCCGGCCAGTTCGCCCAGGAACAGGTTGGCGGCGCCGAGGAAGGTGGCGACGAAACGCGTGGCCGGATGGCGGTACAGCAGTTCGGCCGGGCCCGATTCGAGCAGGCGGCCGTTGTGCATGACACCGATGCGATCGGCCAGTGCGAAGGCTTCTTCCTGATCGTGTGTGACCAGGATGGTGGTCATGCCGAGGCGGCGCTGCACCTGGCGGATGGTGTCGCGCAGCTCGACGCGGATCTTGGCATCGAGCGCGCCGAAGGGTTCGTCCAGCAGCAGCACGGCGGGCTCGTGCGCCAGCGCACGCGCTACCGCGACACGCTGCTGCTGGCCGCCGGAGAGCTGGCCGGGCATGCGATCGGCAAAGCCCTCCAGTGCCACCAGCTGCAGCAGCTCTTCGCGGCGGGTACGACGCAGCTCGCGCTTCACGCCACGCACACGCAGTGCGAATTCGACGTTCTCGCCCACGCTCATGTGACGGAACAGGGCGTAGTGCTGGAACACCAGACCGACGCCGCGTTCGCGCGCCGGCAGATGGGTGACGTCGCGGCCATGAAAGCTGATGCGGCCATGATCGATGTCGGTGAGGCCGGCCGCAGCACGCAGCAGGGTGCTCTTGCCGCTGCCGCTGGGCCCGAGCAGCACGAAGAATTCACCGGTCTCGATCTGCAGCGACACGTCGTTGACGACGGGCGCATCCGCATAGCGCTTGGTGATCTGCTCGAAATTGATCGACATGACTGCCTCGTAACCAGTGACGTAATGCTAGGTGCGTTTTGGTTATGAGCGCAGTCTGCGGTTGGTAACATTCTGGTTACGGGATTTGCGCCGTGGCAGGTGGCAAGTCCGATGCGCATCGGCTAACCTTCAGCGCCAATGAGCATCCGACTGCACCCCACGCTACTGCGACTGCCGGGCCTGACCCCCGGCCGGGGTCGGTCTGTTTCGCGCCTCCCGTAACGCGAAACGTCTCGATCTCCCTCTGGCCCCGGCCATCGATTCCGCCAGCTACCTGGCGGAATGGGGGATCGAAGCAACTTAAAGTTTCACTTCGATGGTAATGAAAATGCTCAATAATCCTGCTACGCGCTACACGCCTTTCGCGCCGATCGCTTTGACCGACCGGCAGTGGCCGAACCGCACCCTGACGCAGCCACCGATCTGGCTGTCGACGGATCTGCGCGACGGCAACCAGGCGCTGTTCGAACCCATGAACGTCGCCACCAAGCTGCGCTTCTTCAAGGAGCTGGTGCGGGTGGGGTTCAAGGAGATCGAGGTGGGGTTCCCGGCCGCCTCGCAGACCGATTTCAGCTTCGTGCGTCAGCTGATCGAGCAGGGCCTGTTGCCGGCCGATGTCACCCCGATGGTGATGACGCAGATGCGCGAGGATCTGATCGAGCGCACCGTACTCGCCGTGAAGGGCGCGCGCCGCGCCATCGTGCATCTCTACAACGCCACGGCGCCGGTATGGCGCGAAGTGGTGTTCGGCATGAGCGTGCCCGAGGTGATGCAGCTCATCCAGAAGCATGTGAGTCTGCTGAAGAGGTTCACCGATGCCGCCCCCGAAACCGAATGGGTGTTCCAGTATTCACCGGAGACCTTCTCGATGACTGAACTGCCGGTGGCGCTGCAGGCCTGCGAGACGGCGATCCGCACCTGGGATGCGGGTCCGGGCCGGCCCATCATCGTGAACCTGCCGACCACGGTGGAGAACGCCACGCCCAATGTGTTCGCGGATCAGATCGAGTGGATGCACCGGCGCCTGCCGCGCCGTGAGCATGTGATCCTCTCGGTGCACCCGCATAACGATCGCGGCACCGGTGTGGCGGCAGCCGAGCTGGCGCAGCTGGCCGGTGCACAGCGCGTGGAAGGCTGTCTGTTCGGCAATGGCGAGCGCAGCGGCAATCTGGATCTGATGATCGTGGCGCTGAACCTGTACACCCAGGGAATCGCGCCGGGCCTGGACTTCTCCGACATCAATGCCATTGCACGCGTGGTGGAGGAGTGCACGCAGCTGCCCATCCATCCGCGCCATCCCTATGTAGGCGATCTGGTGTTTACGGCCTTTTCTGGGTCGCATCAGGACGCGATCAAGAAGGGCTTCGCGGTGCAGAAAGGCGATGCGCAATGGCAGGTGCCTTATCTGCCCGTCGATCCGGCCGAGCTGGGGCGTACCTATGACAGTGTCATCCGCGTGAACAGCCAGTCTGGCAAAGGTGGCGTTGCCTATCTGCTGGAGCGCGATTACGGCGTGGTGATGCCGCGGCGCATGCAGATCGAGTTCTCGGCCGTGGTGCAGAAGATCACCGATGCCACGGAGACCGAGGTGACTTCCGAACAGCTCTGGCAACTGTTCCAGCAGACCTATCTGCTGCCGCAGCAGGAAGCACCGGCGCAGCTGGTGTATCGCGGCCATCGGCTGCTGGAGCATGCGAGCGGCCAGGCCATCGAACTGCAGTTGGAAGTGGCCGGGGCCGTGCGCACGCTGCGCGGCACGGGTTCCGGCCCGATCGCGGCGGCGGTGGATGCGCTGGGCGTGCCGGTGCGCATCCAGAGCTACGAGGAGCGCTCCATCCGCGCCGGCTCCGACGCGCAGGCGCTGGCCATCGTGGAGGCGTCTTTCGATGGTGCCGCCGGCGCGCGCTTCGGTGCCGGCCTGCACGACAACATCGTGGCCGCCTCACTGATGGCGGTGGTCAATGCCGCGCAGCGGCTGGGGGTGGCCGAGTCGCTGGCTGCGACAGGGCCGGTCAGCCGGACAACTCAGGGGCGTCATTGACGCAAGCGGATCCCGGGGACCGGATCCGGCTCATTGATGCAGGCGATCCCGATCCTTGCGGATCAACTCGCGTATGTACTCGCTGCTCGTGCCGTAGCCGCGCTGGCTGAGTTGCTCGTCCACAAACGACTCAATAGCCTTCCGCCAAGGATTGATTCTTGTACGTACTGCCACCCAAGAGGCGATGTGCTTTGAAATCAAGCCTTATGCCGACCCAGTATGCATCCTGGGAATAGTCGTCAATGATCCTGATTGGCTGGCCGCGGGCACGCACTCCTTCGAGCACCGAATCCGGGAAATCCCCCGCTCGAATGGCTTCCACTTCCCATACTGGACGCGAAGGGCTGCCGACCGATATGCCGAGATAGGGACCCAGTGTGTTGGGTTGTGCGACGGCAGTTGCCGGATCCATATTGAAGTCGAGCACATTGAGCGCATTCTCAAGCATGGTGATCGCCCCCGATGAACCGGTGACCCCCGCGCCGAGTATCGGGTGGCCGTCCTGCAGGGCCATCAATGGAACGGTGGTGGCGGGCAAACGGTGGCCTGCGCCGACTGCCGCGATGGCGGATTGTTGAAACGAGGCCGAGTCGGGGATGGATATTCCATCGACGAACAAGCCGGTGGTTCCCCATAGACTGGTGTTGATGGTGTGAATGACACAAGCAACGTTGCCCTGTTCATCGACAGTGACCACGGCGCCGGTATGCGCGGAAATCGCTTCGCCTGATGCTTCCGGTGCCGGGCGCGGGATGATCGCCTCCGATTGTATGCGTTGGGCTATCCATGCAGCGGTATCGGCACGGAGCAGAAAATTCTCGTCCTGCTGCGCACCCGGGACCGCCAATTCAAGTTCCTTGCGCAAGCCGGGTTGATACAGCAACCCCAGCTCTTTTCGATAGATCTGGATGAGACTGTAAAGCGCTTCGGACGACTGGGAGTAGGGGCCCAGCCTCTTCAGATCCAGCGCTTCCGCCGTCTTCAGTCCCCCTAAAACGCGTAAGGCTTCCGGATCACGGTTGCCCACGGACAGCACATCAAAGTCCCGATAGCGGACACGTATGGGTTCAGACCACTGCGCTCGGTAACTGGCGAGATCGTCCAGCGTCAGATTGCCACCTTCGCGACGCACGGCATCGACAAAGTGACTCGCCCACGTGCCGGTGTAGAAATAGGAGGCGCCAGTCGTCGAGATTTCTTTCAGTGTTGCAGCCAGCTGCGGTTGGCGGAAGTTTTCACCAATCTGATAGGGGCGACCATCGTCGTGGGTGAATATCCGTCTGGTGTCGGGTAACCGCGTCATGGTACTCCCGGATTGACTCAACCACCCCTGTACGGCCGGATTGAACGGAACGCCATGATCGGCGACCCAGGTTGCCGGCTCATACAGTTGCCGGAGCGGCAGCTTTCCGAAGCGATCGTGTAATGCCTGAATGCCGGCGATGAAACCGGGTACCAGTACGGTGCGACCGCTGTGTGTGCCTTTGGCTGGAATCGAAAGCGGATCTGTTTCCGATTTGAGGGTGTTGTAGCCCGCATCCAATGCATAGACCTGACTGGCGGCAGCATCGTAATAGATGGCATGCAGGATGCCGGCATAGCTCATCGTCGCTCCCGCCGTCAGGGCCACCTGCGTCAGTGCGGTGGTGATCGCGGCGTCTGCCGCATTGCCGCCGTGTTTGAGTGCTTCCACTCCAGCGTGTATCGCAAGCGGATTGGGCGTGCCAACCACCATTCCATGTGCAGCGGTTGCTGTGTTCATTGATACCGGCACACGACTTTGGAATTCCAGATCCAGGTATCGTGCGAGGTCTGCTTTCGGCCAGTGATCTGGAGAGAATGCCTGGTCGGCATCGACGGACTGTCCGGCATGAACGGATTGGGAAGCAACGACAACGCATGCCAGCAGCCCGGTGAATATGCGCACGCTGAGATCCTTGCTCTATGGTTTCCGAAAAACCGGTGAGGACTTACTGAACCCTGTGGCCGATGCGGTTCCAAACCGGTAGTCCGGGAAATTTCCAATTTAGCCAGATTCGCATGGCATGGCCGACCAGATTCTGTTCGGGCACAAATCCCACAATCGGGAAGCGGCTGTCCTGGGAGTCGTTGCGATTGTCACCCATGAAAAAATAGTGACCGGGAGGTACGACAGCGTCGAAATCCGTGGATTGACGGTCGGACGCAAACATCACAACGTGCTTGATCTGTCCCAGTTCTTCAATTCCCAGCGCTGAACCCGTGAAGCCGTAGCCGCCGGAATAGATGCCGTCGGCCCGCAGTGGAGCGGGGGCGTCGTTGATGAAGACGCGGTTGTTCTTCACCACGACGTGGTCGCCGGGCAATCCCACGAGCCGCTTGATGTAATTGGTGGAGGGATCCGAAGGAAGCCTGAACACGACCACATCGCCCCGTTTCGGTTCGCCGATCGAGATGATCTTGGTGTTGAACACCGGAATGCGCAAACCATAGGTGAACTTGTTCACCAAGATGAAATCACCATCCACCAATGCGGGCATCATCGATGGGGATGGAATGCGAAATGGTTCGAACAGGAAGGAACGGATCAGGAAGACCACTAGCAGCACCGGGAAAAACGAGCGCGCATGCTCCAAAGCCACGAGTGCACGAGCAGAGCATTTTTTGGTGTTGACGAGCAGTCCCGATTTGAGCACCCAGGCGCTACCGGCCCATATTGCGCCAGATAAGCAGAGCGCGGTCAGCAGGATGACGGAAAAGTCGATATTCATCCGTCAGCGCTCTTGCGCGTGGGTTGGTGCGCGCCAACACGCGCATTGTTTGGTCTGATTGGCATGGCTTTGGTTGGTATCGGCCCACACAAGCGTTCCGGCCCCCGCAGCCGTTACTGTCAGCAGAAGAACGAGCAAGTTCTTGCTGAGCGCAAGCCGAGTTTCTTGTTTCTTGGCCCACAGGCAGGCTCCAAACCCTGCCAATGAGCCAACGATCAGCGCTGTCAGACTGAGGAGGGCCGCTGGGTTCATCCAATCCTGTATCGTGTGCACGTGATGTTTTTGATCCGCGATCAACACGGTGCCGACAACGACCGTGAATTCAATCAAAAGCCACCCAAGCAATTTTGCTGCGCTGATCAATAGCTTGGACCAGGAAAACTGTGTGCAGCCAATGACTATGGCAACTGACACTTGCCGCCAGTACCACAGCTTGCTGTGGCCCTGTTGATATTCCTCGATCAGATCTCCGGCCAGGGACTCGCTGTGTGGTCCCCGGCAGAGATGCTTCAATGCCCGGGTGGCCAGTTCTGGTGGCATGCGCATCTTCATGCGGTTTTCCCCTGGATATTCGGCAACCCTTGACTAAGGCGTTGCAGGATTTCATGTGTATCGCGCGCTTCTTTCAGTCCTGCTGCCGTGGTCTTGAAATAGGTTCGAGCCTTGCCGCCTCGCTCGGCAGTGGGCTCGCCGCGCCTTGAAACGACGAGCCCTTTCTTCTCCAGGCGTTCCAGTGCTGCATAGACACTGCCCAGCATGACTTCACGTCCGCTTTTCTCGGCGATTTCACGTGAAATCAGCACGCCATAGGCATCCTGCCCGGTGCGCATCACGGCCAGTAGCACCATCAGTTCCAATTGCCCAAGGTATTCACGTTTTCTCATATCTTCAATATTAGAGAAATAATAATCGGTCTGCAACACGGCGCTGATTGTGATCGGAGGGCGAGTGTTTGTGCGTTGTAGCGGTCGATGATGAGCAGCGTCGCATCGCATCGCATCGCGTCGATGCCGACTGCCGGGCTGAGAGGGTGATGGGGCGCAAAACGTGGCCAAACCCGGCCGGATTCAATTGGATCAGGCCGCGTTGTCCATAACACGCAAACGCCAAGTGCCTGTTCTTCTTCGTATGGCACAAAGCGTGGAATTGGTGGAGCCGGGGGGAATTGAACCCCCGTCCGCAAGCCCTAGACTTCAGGATCTACGCGCGTAGCTGACTCATTGGTTCTCGCCTCACACTACCCGAGCAGCAGGGAAGATGCTTGGCCAGCAGACAGTGTCTCTTAACGATGCATCCCGTCGCACAATGCATCGCGATCCTGTGAGCGCGTCCCCCGAATTCCGTGGCACAGGCACCAGCGGGTCGGAGGTTAGGCCGGATTAAGCGGCCAGAGCGTAGTTGTCGTCGTTGGCAACTAAGTTTTTGCAGCAGTTATTAACGAGGGCCACTGCGCCTCGGCACGCCCCTGAAGGTTCGTAACCCACGTCGAAACCGGTCGGCCCCTTCAGAAGAATCACAATCATAGCGCATCTGACACATCAGCGTCAGGCAACGTCAAGTTGATTGCCGGCAACGCACCGGCTGGGCTACGTTGCGGGTTCATTTGTTGGGGGGAAACAGAAATGTCCATGTTCCGTGGCGCCGCGGTGCTGCTCGGCGCTTTTTCCGTGGGTCTCGCCTGTGTGCCGCTGCTCGGCGCCAGCGAGGCGGGCAATGCCGGTGACGAGATCGCACAGCTGCGCCTGCAGCTGGAGCGCGAACGCGCCGTCAACGAAGTCTCCAACCTGATGAGCACGTACACGTACCTGCAGTTCTCGGATCTGCAGAACGAGACGGCCAACCTGTATGCGCTGAAGACGCCGGGCGTCAGCGTGGAGCTGCCCAGCGGCGGCGCCATGGTGGGTGGCGATCACGTCAAGGCCTTCTATGCGCAGAGCCAGAAGAGCACCAAGCCCGACGGCCAGTTCCGCCTGCATCCCATGCAGACGCCGGTGATCGTCGTGGCGGGCGACGGCAAGACCGCCAAGGGCGTGTTCCTGTCGCTGGGCGCCGGCGCCAACAGCATCGATGACGAAGGTGTCTGGGCCTGGGTGCGTTACGGCGTGGACTTCATCAAGGAGGACGGCGTCTGGAAGATCTGGCACCTGCATGGCTTCCCCATCCTCAGCACCAGCTATTCGAAGAGCTGGACCGTCTCCGCCAAGGAGCGCGCTGCCGGCGGTGGTCGCGGCGGTCCCCCGGGCGGCGGCGGCGGTGCTCCTGCTGGTGGCAGCGCCGGTGCTCCTCCGGGCGGCGGCGCACCAGGCGGTGCGGGTGGCCCGCCTCCGGGCGGCGGTGGCGGCGGCATGATGCAGCCCGATCGCCAGGACAAGGAAAAGATGTGGGAATACAACGGCAAGGGTCTGCCGCCGCTGCAGCCGGCGCTGCCGCAGCCCTATGAGACCTTCGATCCGGCTACGGCCTACTGAGCATTTGCGGAGAAGCACGATGAAGAAGCATTGGCAGACAACGGCTCTGATGTTGAGTGCAGCGCTGGCCGCTCCGGCCTTCGCGCATCACTCCTCGTCGATGTACGACACCGAGCACAAGGTGCTGATCGAAGGCACGGTCTCGCAGTTCGACTGGGTCAATCCGCATTCCTGGCTGTGGCTGAAGGTGCCGGACGGCAAGGGCGGCCTGGACGACTACGCGCTGGAGTGCGGCAGCATCGCGCAGCTCATGCAGATCGGCTGGACGCGCGACAAGGTCAAGGTCGGCGACAAGGTCAAGGTGGTCGGCGCGCTGCGCAAGGATGGCGTGAAGCGTGGCGAGGTGTTCACGCTGGTCACGCAGTCGGGCGAGAGCCTGCAGAACCGCGTCGGCTACTGAAGTGAAGGGTGAGCTCATGAAAAGCAAACTGACGCAGGCCGCTTCGGGCGCGCTGCTGCTGCTGGGAAGCACGCTGGTGCATGCCCAGGTGCAGAGCATCCCGTCCGAGGGCATCAAGGGTCTGACCAAGGAACAGATCGAGTTCGAACCCGAGTACCGCGAGCGCATGAAAAAGGGGCTGGGCCAGTTCGCGCCGGCCGCGCCGGGGACCAAGCCGGGTTCAACCGATCCGCAGAACATCGAAGGTGTCTGGATCGCGGGCACGTCGGAAACCGTGGGCCAGACGGCAGGCAGTCGCGGTGGCCCGGGTGGTGCCGGCGGTCCCGGCGGGGCCGGTGGGCCGGGTGGTCCCGGCGGCGGAGCTGGTGCCGGGGCCCCTCCGGGTGGTCCGGGTGCGGCGGGAGCCGGTGCGGCGACCACCAAGGGCGCGACGCGTGCCAAGGCGCAGGGTCTGTGCCGTCCGGGCGCGCCCTGGCCACTGGGCACACCGAGTCTGATCATCCAGAGCGAGAAGGTGCTGTACATCCTGAAGGCCTCCTCGATGTCCCAGAACGGCACCAGCTACCGGCGCATCGCCATGGGCGGCACTCATCCGAAGAATCTCGTGCCCTCGACCAACGGCGATTCCATCGGCCACTGGGAAGGTGACACGCTGATCGTGGAAACCGTGGGCCTGAAGGGAGCCATGTCGGCCGGTGGTGGTCCGGGTGGCCCGCCGGGCGGCGGCGGTGGCGCGGCGCGCCAGTTCAGCACGCAGAGCGTGGTGACCGAGCGCATCAAGAAGATCGAAGGCGGTCTGAAGCTCGAGAATCTGGTGACCATCACCGATCCCTCGTTGCAACAACCCACGCAGCTGCGTCTGGTGGGCTACTACCGTCCCGACCTGAAATTCATCGAAGCGCCGTGTGAGGAGTACGCCGATCCGCTCGAGACCGAATCCAGCGGTCCGTTCTCCGGCGGCGACGAGCAGCAGCGCTTGGGTCCGCCGGGTGGCGGAGCAGCGGCGGGTGCCGCACCCGGAGCGGCTCCTGCGACCTCCACGCCTGCGCAGCCACGCTGAGGATCGAGCATGAACAAGAATCTGTTGGGAATGGGATTGGCAATGGCGGTGGCGCTGGGCGGCAGCGCACAAGCTGCCGGCACGCCGGATCTGAGCGGCTTCTGGAAGCCGGCGCAGCCGGTCAGCGCGTTGCGCACCAGCGATGGCAAGGCGCCGCCGCTCAATGCGCTGGGCCAGAAGCTCTATGCAGCCAATCAGGCCGCGGCCAAGGCCGGTGATCGCTCCTTCGACAACGGCACCATGTGCCGTCCGCTCGGCGTGCCGCGCCTGCTGACGCAGTCAGCCTTCGAGCTCGGCCAGACGCCGCGTGATGTGGTGTTCCTCTATCAGTGGAATCGTCTGCAGCGCCCGGCCGAGGTGCGCAACACGCACTCGGATTTCGATCACGCCTATCCGTACTACCTCGGTCACCCGATCGCACGCTGGGACGGCAACGCGCTGGTGCTCGACTCTGTGTACTTCAACGAGGACACCATCCTCGATGACAGCGGTCTGCCGCACAGCGATGCGCTGCACGTGGTGGAGCGCTACACGCTGAAGGACAAGGACACGCTGGTCGCCACCGTGACCATCGACGACAGCAAGCTGTACAGCCAGTCCTGGCAGACCACACTGACCTTCCAGCGCATGAGCGCCGACACGCGCCTGCCCGAGGATGTCTGCGAGGATCGTCTCGGCCTGCAGAACCTCAACACCAACAAGAACCGTCTGCCGGTGGAGAACCCGAAATGAAGGCTGCCACGCTGACGCTGGCTTCGCTGGCGGCTGCAGGTGTCGCGCTGGCACATCATTCCACCGCCCAGTACGACCATGAGCACAAGGTGCTGGTGGAAGGTACGGTGGAGCGCTTCAAGTGGACCAATCCGCACTCGTGGATGTTCGTGAAGGTGCCGGACGGCAAGGGCGGCGAGGAAGAGTGGGCGTTGGAGGCCGGCACGCCGGTGCAGCTGATGAACATCGGCTGGACCAAGGAGAAGATCAAGCCGGGCGACAAGGTGAAGGTCGTCGCCGTCATCGCGCGCGACGGCACCAAACGTGGCGAGATCCAGTCCGTCATCACCGCCGCCGGTGAGACGCTGAAGAACAAGATCGCCTACTGACCCCGGCGCCAGGAAGTGCACATGAAACACAATCTGCATCACGCAGCGGCGGGTGCCGCGCTGCTGTGTCTGGTGGCCAGCGGTGCGCAGGCCCAGATCAAGGAGATTCCTTCCGAAGGCCTGAAGGGCATTCCGAAGGATGCGATCGAATTCGCGCCCGAGCATGACTATCGCCGCGAGAACAATCTCGGCCAGTCCGTGCCGGCGGCGCCCGGCACCAAGCCTGGTTCCACCGATCCGCGCAACATCGCGGGTACCTGGATTCACGGCAAGGTGTACACGGTGAACGCCGATGGCAGCTTCACCTACTCCGAGGGCCTGCCGCGCGCGGCGGGTGCTGCGGGCGCGGCGCCAGGCGGCGTGGGTGGTCCTCCGGGCGGCGCGGCGCCTGGTGGTACCGGTGGTCCCCAAGGTGGTCCCCAGGGCGGCCCGCCGGGTGGCGGGGGGCTTCCGGGCGCAGGTGGCCCGGCGGGCGGTGGTACGGCGCCGGTGTCCTGCGCGCCCAGCGCGCCGTTCACCGTCGGCATGCCGGGCGAGATCGTGCAGACGCCGGGCGTCATCTACATCTTCAAGAACGGCGCGAACGGCAATTACCGCCGCATCGTGCTCAATGGCCAGCATCCGGCCAACCCGGTGCCGAGCTATGGCGGGCACTCCATCGGTCACTGGGATGGCGACACTCTGGTCGTCGAGACGGTCGGTCTGAAGGGCTCGCTGGGCGTGGGCGGCATGGGCGGCGGTGGCGCCGGTGGCAACTTCACCGCGCAGAGCAAGGTGGTGGAGCGTATCCACAAGATCGACAACAACATGACCATCGAGGATATGGTGACCATCACCGATCCGGCCCTCAAAGCGCCGGTGCTCCGGCGTCTGACCGCTTACTACCGGCCCGATCTGAAGGTGGTGGAAGCTCCCTGCGAGGAGTACTCCGATCCTTTTGAAGGCCAGTATTCGGCGCCGCCGGGCGGCAACAGCGGAGCGAAGCGATGAGCGGCGGAAAATGGATCGTGGCTGCGCTGGGCGCGGGGCTGGTGGGTCTGGCCGGCCCGGCCAGTGCGGCGAACGCCGGCTTTGCCGGCTTCTGGCAGCCGGTGAGCAAGGTGGAGACGCTGCGTACGGCCACGGGCGCGGCCCCGCCATTGAAGGCCGCGGCGCGCAAGACCTATGAAGCGAACCAGGCGGCGGCGGCGCGTGGCGATCGCAAATTCGACGACGAGCACAACTGCCTGCCCATCGGCCTGACGCGCCTGATGGCCGAGTCGCCCTTCGAACTGGTGCAGACCGACAAGCAGGTCGACTTCGTGTTCGAGTGGAACCGCTATGTGTTGCAGGCGCCGGTGCGCCAGCAGCATCCGAAGCAGTACGCCTATCCGTACTACGTCGGTCACGCCATCGCCCGCTACGAAGGCGATGCGCTGATCGTCGACAGCGTGTACTTCAACGACGAGACCATTCTCGATCGCAGCGGCCTGCCGCACAGCGACGCCCTGCATGTGCGCCAGCAGCTGCAGCTGGAAGGGCAGGACACGCTGGTGGATACGCTGACCATCGAGGACCCGCGGACCTTCACGCAGTCCTGGCAGACGGTGCTGAAGTATCAGCGCCTGCCGGCGGACACCGTCCTGAAGGAGGACGTGTGCGTGGAGCGTCTGGGTCTGAAGAAGCTGGACGCCTCCAAGTAAGCGCGGCGGAGCGCGCTGGGCGGGCCGCCGCGCTCCTGCAACGTCCTGCGGCCTCAGCCTCGCCGCAGCAGGCGCGACTTGTCGCGCTGCCAGTCGCGATCCTTCTCGGTGGCGCGCTTGTCGTGCTGCTGCTTGCCCTTGGCCAGCCCCACCTGCAGCTTGGCGCGGCCGTTCTTCCAGTACATCTCCAGCGGCACCAGCGTGTAACCGCGCCGCTCCACGGCGCCGACCAGCGTATCGAGCTCACTGCGATGCATGAGCAGTTTGCGGGTGCGCAACGGGTCGGCCACCTTGTGAGTGGAGGCGGTGCTCAGCGGTGCGATATGTGAGCCGATCAGGAAGGCTTCGCCCTTGCGCACGTGCACGTAGGCTTCGGCCAGCTGCGCGCGTCCGGCGCGCATCGACTTCACCTCCCAGCCCTGCAGGGCCAGGCCAGCCTCGTGGCGCTCCTCGATGAAGTAGTCAAAGCGGGCGCGGCGATTCTCGGCAATCACGCGCGGCGCGGGTTTTTCGTCCTTGCGGGTCATAGGCCATTGTAACGGTTGAGCGCGCAGCGGGCTTGCCCCAAACTGACCGGCAATGCGCACCGTGAAACGTACGGCGCTGGTGGCCCGCCCGCCGGCACTGGTTTATGAGCTGGTCAATGACATCCGCAGCTACCCGCAATTCGTGCCGGGGTGCACGGCGGCCGAGGTGCTGTCCGAATCGGCCCACGAAGTGGTGGCGCGCCTGTCGGTGAAGCGCGGCGTGCTCAGCACGCATTTCACCACGCGCAATCGCCTCAAGCCGCATCACAGCGTGCACATGCACCTGGTGGAAGGGCCCTTCAAGCAGCTGGAGGGCGACTGGCAGTTCCATGCGGCGGGCGCCGCAGGCTGCAAGATCGATTTCACGCTGCGTTTCCAGTTTTCCAATGCCCTCAAGGCCGCGCTGTTCGAGCCGTTGTTCGAGCAGACCATGGGCGATCTGCTGCGCGCCTTCGTCAAGCGTGCCCAGCAGAGCGAACCGGGCAAGTGAGTCCGCGCCCATGAGTGAGCTGCACTGCGTGCTGGTCTGCGATACCCCGGCCGGCGTGCTCGAGGCACCATTGCTGCTGCCTGCCGGTGCCAGCGTGGCGGATGCCCTGGCGTTGGCGCAGCAGCGCTGGCCGGATGCCCAGCTGGACTGGTCGGTGGCACGCTGCGGCATCTGGGGCCGCGTCTGCGCGCGCGCCGCCATCCCGGCCGAGGGCGACCGGATCGAGATCTATCGGGAATTGCCGGCGGACCCGCGCGTCCGCCGCCGGCTCAGGGTTCAGGAGCGGAGACGGAGCGCTCGCTGACCGCGGTGGGCAGCTGCTTCGCGACGCTGCTGTCGACGCGATCCACCACATCTTCCTTGAAGTACACCGTGGCGTGGCCCTTGGCGGGCGTACGCAGACGGCGGGCCTTGAGGAAGTAATCGTAGTCCCAGCGCGAATTGTCGAAGGCCACCGGCGTCATCGGGGTGCCGAGCAGGAAGCGTACCTGGCTGCGCGTCATGCCGGGCTTGACCTGTTCGATGGCCTTGGGGTCGATGTAGTTGCCCTGCTGGATCGGCATGCGGTACACGCAGCCGGAGAGGCACAGCGCCGCAACGCACGCAGCGGAAAGGGTTTTGAGTAGTCCGTTCATGGTGTCATGATACCGCATCGGCACATTCGCGGCCGAATCACGGCCAGAGGTTGCAAAGGTGGAAGGCAAGGATTTACGCAAGGCCGGACTCAAGGTCACGCTGCCACGGCTGAAGATTCTGGAAATTCTCGAACACAGCCAGAACCGGCATCTGTCGGCCGAAGAGATCTACAAGCGCCTGCTCGAATCCAGCGAGGACATCGGGCTGGCCACCGTGTATCGCGTGCTCACCCAGTTCGAGGGGGCGGGGCTGGTCAGCCGCCATCACTTCGAGGATGGCATGGCCGTGTTCGAACTCAATCAGGGGGCGCACCACGATCATATCGTGTGTGTGGACTGCGGCCGGGTCGAAGAGTTCATGGATTCGGAGATCGAGGCGCGCCAGGATGCCATCGCCGAGCGCGCCGGGTTCCAGATCCGCGAGCATTCGCTGGTGCTGTACGGGCATTGCATCCGCGAGAACTGCCCTTCGCGCAAGACCGACAGGAAAAAGAAGAACTGAGGGAGGCGCTGCGCCGGTTTGGTCGGCGCGCGGCACTGCGGCGCTCTCCTCCATCCAGCGCCGGGTCGATCAGCCCGGCTGGCGTACGCCGCTGCGGCGGCGGGCGGTACGCTCGGTGCTCGCGCGCGCGGCGCCCGGCTCGCGTGCCTTCTCGATCATCTCGCGGGCATGGGCCCGGGCCCGGTCGGTGATGTCCACGCCGCCCAGCATGCGGGCCAGTTCCTCCACGCGCGCCGTCTCATCCAGCCGGGTGACCTGGGTGCGGGTGCCGCGCTGATCCGCCAGCTTGGCTACGCGCCAGTGCTGATGGGCCTGGGCGGCCACCTGCGGCAGATGGGTGACGCACAGCACCTGGGCGCGCGCGCCCAGCGAGCGCAGTTCACGGCCGACGATCTCGGCCACTGCGCCGCCGATGCCCGAATCCACCTCGTCGAACACCATCAGTGGGGCGGCGTGACGTGCGCAGCTGACCTGCACGGCCAGCGACAGACGCGAGAGTTCACCGCCCGAGGCCACCTTGGCCAGCGCGCGCGCCGGCATGCCGGCATTGGGGCTGACGCGGAATTCGATGCGATCCACGCCATGCGCGGCGGGTTCGTTGGCATCCAGCGGTTCGACCAGCACTTCGAAGTGGCCGCCCGGCATACCCAGCTCCTGCATGCGTCCGCTGACCTCGCCGGATAGCGCGGTGGCGGTCTCGCGCCGCCGGGTGGAGAGCACATTGGCGTGTTCCTGGTAGCTGGCCAGCGCACGGGCCAGCTGCGGCCGCAGGGTGGCCAGGTTGCTGCCGGCCTGCTCGATGGTGTGCAGCTCGTCGCCGATGCTCTGCCCGCGGGCGCTGAGTTCTTCGGGGCGGCAGCGATGCTTGCGCGCCAGCTCTTCGATGGCGGCCAGACGCCGCTCCACAAAGTCCTGTCGCTTCGGATCCAGATCCAGCGTATCGAGGTAGTGGGCCAGGGAGCTGCCCACTTCCTTGACGCGCACCAGGGCTTCATCGATCAGCGGCAGCTGCGCAGCGAGGCGGTTGTCGGATTCGGCTGCCAGGCGCAGCGCCGACTGGGCGCGTGCCAGGGCCGCGTGGGCGCTGGCGCCGTCGGCTTCGTACAGCACTTCCAGCGCGGTGCGCGTGGAATCCAGCAACCGGTCGGCCTGGCTCAGGCGCTGGCGCTCTTCGCCCAGCGTCGTCACTTCGCCCTCCTGCAGCTGCAGCGCCTGCAGTTCCTGCAGCTGGTGGCGCAGCAGATCCAGCCGGGAATTCTGGTCGCTGGCCGCGGATTCGAGTTCGACCGTGCGGTTCAGCAGCGCCAGCCACACGCCATGGGCGGCGCGTACCTGCGCGACGGCGCTCTCCAGGCGACCGTAGTCGTCGAGCAGCTCGCGCTGCGTGGCGGCGCGCACCAGCGACTGGAATTCATGCTGGCCATGGATGTCGCACAGCAGCTCGCTGATCTGCCGCAGCACCTGCACCGGCACGGTCTGGCCGTTGATCCAGCAGCGGCTGCGGCCGTCATTGCCCACCGCCCGGCGCAGCACCAGCTCGCCGTCTTCCTCCAGGCTGTGTTCCTGCAGCAGCTGGCGCAGAGCCTGGCCGGAGGTGCTGATGTCCATGGTGGCGGTGACATCGGCGCGCTCGGCGCCGGCGCGCACCACGTCGGCGCCGGCACGGGCACCGCACAGCAGCTCGAGTGCATCGACCATGATGGATTTGCCGGCGCCGGTTTCACCGCTGAGTACGGTGAGGCCGGGGCCGAACTCCAGCTCGATGGCGTCGATGATGGCGAAATCGCGTATTTGCAGATGGCGCAGCATGGGTTTACCGCTCATGCACCAGGCCACCGCGGCCCCAGTGCAGCTTGGAACGCAACAGACGGAAGTAATCGTAGCCAGGCGGATGCAGCAGCGTGATGGCGCGCTCCGACGGGCCCACTTCCAGGCGACCGCCCGGACGCAGTTCGCCGACCACCTGCGCATCGCAGGTGACCTGGGCGCGCGCCTCGTCATGCGCGTCGAGCCGCACGTCGACCGTAGCGCTGCCCGGAATGATGATGGGGCGATCCGACAGCGTATGCGGCGAGATCGGCGCCACCACCAGCACATCGAGACCGGCCTGCACGATGGGGCCGCCGCAGGAGAGGGCGTAGGCGGTGGAGCCGGTGGCTGTTGCCACCACCAGCCCGTCGCCACTGTGCGAGTTCACGTAGACATCGTTGACGCGGGTTTCGAAATCCAGCATCCGGCCGCCATCCCAGCGCTGCAGCACCACGTCGTTCAGCGCCAGCTCGCGTGCCACGGAACCGTCGGCGGCCCACAGCCGCGCCTCCAGCAGCGAGCGCCGGTCGCGGGTGCAGCGGCCCTCCAGCACGGCATCGATGCTGCGCACCATCTCCTGGGGCAGCACATCCGCCAGGAAGCCCAGCCGGCCGCGGTTGATGCCCAGCAGCGGGATGTCGCGCTCCGAGGCCAGGCGCGCAGCGCGCAGCAGCGTGCCGTCGCCGCCGATGGCGATCAGCAGCTCTGCGCTGGCCTTCAGCGTCGCCAGGGAAGCGGGTTGGGTGCCGGGCGGTGTGGCGTCGGCGCCATCCTCGGCCACCAGCACCTCGATGCCGCGGGCGCGCAGCTCGGGTACCAGGGCGCCCGCGCACTCAGCGACGGCCGGCTCGGAAAACCTGCCGACCAGGGCGCAGGTGCGTAGGGTTGGATGCGTCATGATTACAGCCGCTTTGTAGCACGAGGCGTATGGGCCGGCCAATGCGCCAAAGCTCACTCCTGACAGATGAAATGCCTTGTCTGCCAACTGGTTCCCCACTTTGCTTGACGTAATGGAAAGGGCCTCGGTAGCCTGCGATCCACATGAGTTCCGACGCCCACGAAGACGCCCTGAGCGAACGCGCCCAGCACCTGCTGCGGGCTCTGGTGCAGAGCTACATCCGCGAAGGGCAGCCGGTGGGGTCGCGGGCGTTATCGCGCGATTCGGGCCTGAGCCTCAGTTCCGCCACCATCCGCAATGTCATGGCCGATCTGGAGGAGCTGGGCTTCGTTGCCTCGCCCCATACCTCGGCCGGCCGCATCCCCACCGACAAGGGCTACCGCTTCTTCGTCGACACGCTGCTGCAGGCGCGCCTGAACACCGAGTTCACCGAGCTCAGCGACATCCGCCGCGAGCTGGGCCGGCCGGGCGACAGCGCGCGCGGCCTGGTGGCCACGGCCTCGCAACTGCTCTCGAGCATCACGCACCTGGCCGGCGTGGTGACCCTGCCGCTGACGCAGGCCTCCGCGCTGACGCAGATCGAATTCCTCGGCCTCTCCGACAACCGTGTGCTGGTGGTCATGGTGCTGAACGATCGCGAGGTGCAGAACCGCGTGATCCAGCTCGATCGTCGTTATGGATCGGAAGAGCTGCGCCGCGCTGCCAATTTCATCAATGAGCACTGCCGGGGTCGCAGCCTGGAGCAGGTGCATGAGGAGTTGATCCGGCAGATGAAGGAGGCCCACGAGCATCTCAATGCGCTGATGGTCGATGCCATCACCATGGCGCAGACGGTGTTCGCGGAGGCTGGTGCACGCGAGAAAATCGAGTACGTCATCGCCGGCGAGACCAACCTGATGGGTGTGGCCGAGCTGTCGCGTGTCGACAAGTTGAAGCGCCTGTTCGAAGCCTTCAACGAGAAGCGCGACATCCTGCATCTGCTCGATCAGAGCCTGCGCGCCGAAGGCGTGCAGATCTTCATCGGCCAGGAATCCGGCTACCAGATCCTCGACGAGTGCAGCGTGGTCACCGCGCCCTACAGCACCGCGGACGGGGTGGTCGGCGTGCTGGGTGTCATCGGCCCGACGCGCATGGCCTACGAGCGCGTCATTCCCATCGTCGACATGACGGCGAGATTGCTGGGTACGGCCTTGAATTCGCGCAAGTAACCCCCACTATGCGCGGGTTGCACGTTGCAGTGATCTCTGATTTTAGTGCGGCTTTATATCTTAAAGCATTGAATCTAGGGTAAATTGATGACTGATTCAGCTCCTGAAAACACGGGCGGCGCAGCCGTACCCGAGGCGGCTTCCGGCGCCATCGAGCAATTGACGGCCCAGCTGGTCGCCGCCCAGGCGGAAGCCGGGCAGGCCAGGGAGCAGCAACTGCGCGCCCTGGCCGAGCTCGACAACGTCCGCAAGCGCGCCCAGCGCGAGGTCGAGAACGCGCACCGCTTTGCGCTGGAGCGTTTCGCCGGCGAACTGCTGGCGGTGCGCGACAGCCTGGAGCTGGCCGTGGCGAACAGTGGCCAGAATGCCGATCCGGCATCCCTGCTCGAGGGGCAGCAGGCCACGCTGCGGCTGCTGGAGAAGGCCTTCGACAAGTACGAGATCAGGAAGCTCGAGCCGCTGGGCGCGCCCTTCGATCCGGCGCTGCACGAAGCCATGCTGATGCAGCCCAGTGCCGAGGCGGCGCCGAATACCGTGCTGCAGGTGGTGCAGGCCGGCTACCAGCTCAATGGTCGATTGCTGCGCCCGGCGCGCGTCATCGTGGCCGGAGCGGCCAGCTGAATTTACCGGCGGCGGGGCTGCCTTGAATTAGTGCGGCTGCGCCCCACCTTATAGCCCAACAGAATCAGAATTGTCGGAGCGAGTCATGAGCAAGGTTATCGGCATCGATCTGGGTACCACCAACTCCTGCGTGGCAGTGATGGAGGGTGGCAAGCCGCGCGTCATCGAGAACAGCGAGGGCGATCGCACCACGCCTTCGATCATCGCCTTCACCAAGGACAACGAGGTGCTGGTGGGCCAGTCGGCCAAGCGCCAGGCGGTCACCAATCCGCAGAACACGCTGTTCGCGGTCAAGCGCCTCATCGGCCGCAAGTTCCAGGACGACGTGGTCCAGAAGGACATCAACATGGTGCCCTACAGGATCGTCAAGGCCGACAACGGTGACGCCTGGGTCGACGTGCAGGCCAAGAAGATGGCGCCGCCGGAGATTTCGGCGCGCGTGCTGATGAAGATGAAGAAGACCGCCGAGGATTATCTGGGCGAGGAAGTCACCGAGGCCGTCATCACGGTGCCGGCTTACTTCAACGATTCGCAGCGCCAGGCCACCAAGGATGCCGGCCGCATCGCCGGCCTGAACGTCAAGCGCATCATCAACGAGCCGACCGCGGCCGCGCTGGCCTATGGCATGGACAAGTCGGGCGGCGATCGCAAGATCGCGGTTTACGATCTGGGTGGTGGCACCTTCGACGTCTCCATCATCGAGATCGCCGAGGTCGATGGCGAGCGCCAGTTCGAGGTGCTCTCCACCAACGGTGACACCTTCCTGGGTGGCGAAGACTTCGACCTGAAGATCATCCACTTCCTGGCCGACGAGTTCCTGAAGGAGTCGGGCGTCGACGTGCGCCGCGATCCGCTCGCCATGCAGCGCCTGAAGGAAGCGGCCGAGAAGGCCAAGATCGAGCTGTCCTCCAGCCAGCAGACCGATGTGAACCTGCCGTACATCACGGCGGATGCCTCGGGTCCGAAGCACCTGAACATCAAGCTGACGCGCTCCAAGCTCGAGTCGCTGGTGGAAGATCTGGTGCAGAAGACCGTGGGCCCGTGCCGCACGGCGCTGAAGGATGCCGGCGTGTCTCCTGCGGATATCTCCGAGGTCATCCTGGTTGGCGGCCAGACGCGCATGCCGCTGGTGCAGAAGCAGGTGCGCGACATCTTCGGCAAGGAGCCGCGCAAGGACGTGAATCCGGACGAAGCCGTGGCTGTGGGCGCGGCGGTGCAGGCCGGCGTGCTGGCCGGCGAGGTCAAGGACGTGCTGCTGCTCGACGTGACCCCGCTCAGCCTGGGCATCGAGACGCTGGGCGGCATCATGACCAAGCTGATCGACAAGAACACCACGATCCCGACCAAGGCATCGAACGTGTTCTCGACCGCCGAGGACAACCAGACCGCGGTGACCATCCACGTGCTGCAGGGTGAGCGCGATCGCGCCGGCGACAACAAGTCGCTGGGCAAGTTCGATCTCTCCGACATCCCGCCGGCGCCGCGCGGCATGCCGCAGGTGGAAGTGACCTTCGACATCGACGCCAACGGCATCATGCACGTGTCGGCGAAGGACAAGGCCACCGGCAAGGAACAGAAGATCGTCATCAAGGCTTCCAGCGGTCTGTCGGAAGACGAGATCAAGCGCATGGTCGGCGACGCCGAGGCGCACGCGGAAGAGGACAAGAAGTTCCGCGAGCTGGTCGAGGCGCGCAACAGCGCCGATGGTCTGGTGCACTCGGTGGAGAAGGCGCTGAAGGATCTGGGCGACAAGGTCAGCGGCGAGGAGCGCGCCACTGCGGAATCCGCGCTGTCGGATCTGCGCTCGGCGCTGAAGTCCGACGACAAGGAGCTGATCGCGAAGAAGGCCGAGGCGCTGTCCAAGGCGGCGGCCGGCATTGCCGAGAAGGCCTATGCGCAGAACCAGGGCGCGGCCGCTGAAGGCGGCGCAGCGCCGGGTGCCGAGGCGCCGGCCGGCGACAAGAAGGATGACGTGGTCGATGCTGAGTTCGAAGAGGTGCGCGACAAGGATCAGCGGCCGTCCTGATGGCAAAGCGCGATTACTACCAGGTCCTGGACCTGCCGAAGAACGCCAGCGAGGCCGACATCAAGAAGGCCTATCGGCGGCTGGCGATGAAATATCACCCGGACCGCAATCCGGGTGATCATGAAACCGAAGAGAAGTTCAAGGAGGCCAAGGAGGCCTACGAGACGCTCAGCGATTCGGGCAAGCGTGCGCTGTACGACCAGTACGGCCACGAAGGCCTGGATGCCAGCCGCAATGCCGGCGCGGGCGGTGGCTTCGGCGGCTCCGAAGCCTTTGGCGACATCTTCGGCGATGTGTTCGGGGACATCTTCGGCGCGAGCAGTGGCGCCCGCCGTGGCGGCCGCAGCCAGGTGTTTCGCGGCGCGGACCTGCGCTACGAGGTGGAGCTGGATCTCGCGCAGGCCGTGTTCGGCCACACCGTGGAAGTGGATCTGACCAAGCTGGTGGAATGCGAGGTCTGCCACGGCAGTGGCGCGGCCAAGGGCAGCAAGCCGGTGGAATGCGAGACTTGCCATGGCAGCGGCCAGGTGCGCGTCTCGCAGGGCTTCTTCACGCTGCAGCAGACCTGTCCGCACTGCCGCGGCAGCGGCAAGATCGTGCGCAACCCCTGCGATGCCTGTCTGGGGCAGGGGCGCGTGCGCCGTTCGCGCAAGCTGTCGGTGAAGATTCCCGCCGGTGTCGACAACGGCGATCGCGTGCGCCTCGCCGCAGAAGGCGAAGCCGGCCGCAATGGCGGTCCTCCGGGTGACCTGTACGTGGAGATCCATGTGCGTGAGCATCCGATCTTCACGCGCGATGGCCAGCATCTGCACTGCGAAGTGCCCATCAGTTTCGTCACCGCCACCCTGGGCGGCTCGGTGGAAGTGCCCACCATGGACGGCCAGGTGGCGCTGAAGATCCATGCGGAGACGCAGTCGGGCCGGGTGCATCGCCTGCGCGGCAAGGGCGTGAAGTCGGTGCGCGGTGGCGAGCGGGGTGATCTGTTCTGCCGCGTCGTGGTGGAGACACCGGTCAATCTGTCGGGTGAGCAGAAGGATCTGCTGCGCAGCCTCGAGACTTCGCTGCGCGCCGATGGCGGTCGTCACACGCCGCGTTCGGGCAGTTTCTTCGAGGGTGTGAAGCGCTTCTTCGCAGGCGATTCCACGTGAGCGGCGCCATGGTGCGCACCGTCATCGTCGGCGCCAGCGGCCGCATGGGACAGCATCTGATCCGGCTGTTGCCGCAGTACGCACCCTTGCAGCTGGTGGGAGCCATCGTCAGCGTCGGCAGCCAGGCGCTGGGGCGCGATGCGTTCGGGATCGCCGGCCTGAAGCCTCCGGCGGGCAGAACCGCGGTGCCCTGCAGCGCCGATCTGGCCGCCGTCTTGCAGCAGGGCGCCGATCTGGTCATCGATTTTTCCTCGCATGTGGGCGCTGCGGCGTCGGTGGCCGCGTGCCGCGCGGCGCGCGTGCCGCTGCTGATGTGCACCACCGGTTGGGGTGCGGAGGTGCAGCAGGCACTGGCCGCCGCGTCGGCAGAGATCCCCGTGCTGGTGGCGGCCAACACCAGCCTGGGTGTGAACGTGCTGGTGGAGCTGGTGCGCCAGGCTGCGGCCATGCTGCCCGCCGGTTTCGACATCGAGATCGTCGAGGCCCACCATGGCGGCAAGCGCGACGCCCCCTCGGGCACGGCGCTGGCGCTGGGGCGGGCGGCCGCCGAGGGGCGCAATCTGGCGCTGGATGCGGTGGCGGTGGCCGGCCGGCAAGGCCTGTCCGGGCCGCGGACGCCGGGCGAGATCGGTTTTGCCTCGGTGCGCGGCGGCGATGTGGTGGGGGAGCATGAGGTGCACTTCCTGGGCAGCCAGGAACGGTTGCGTTTTTGCCACAGCGCCACGGATCGGGCGGTTTTTGCGCGCGGGGCATTGGCCGCCGGCCGCTGGCTGGCCGGGCAGAAACCAGGTGCTTACCGCATGGCCGACATGCTGAAAGTATCCTGTTAAATCATATTGTTACGAGATAGTGTGCCGCGCCTGACCATGGACAGAATCCGGCAGCGGTTTTACGGATATTGCATGGACAGGCGCACCCTTGGTCCGTAGAATTCGCGCCGTAATCCGATTGTCGGGTTAGTCCGCACAAGGCGGGAGGTTGTTCCACAAGAACTCCTCCCGCTTTGTGCATGTGCGGTTCGAAAAGCGACGAGGGAATTCCAGCGTGACGGTAGCTGCGGTGCTGGCCTTGGCGGATGGTTCAATCTTCCGCGGCCAGTCGATCGGTGCAAGTGGCAATGCGACTGGCGAAGTTGTTTTCAATACTGCCATTACCGGCTATCAGGAAATTCTCACCGACCCGTCGTACTCACGACAGATCGTCACGCTCACCTATCCGCACATCGGCAACACCGGCACGACCACCGAAGACATGGAGTCGCCGCAGGTATTCGCCTCCGGGATGGTGATCCGCGACCTGTCATTGGCGACGAGCAGCTGGCGTGCGACCAGTTCGCTGAGCGAATTCCTGCACAACGCCCGGGTAGTGGCCATCGCCGGCGTGGATACGCGCCGGCTCACGCGTGTGCTGCGCGAGAAGGGTGCGCAATCCGGTTGCATCATGACCGGCGAGCGCGTCGATGAAGCGGCCGCGTTGCGCGCGGCGCGCTCCTTCCCCGGCCTGAAGGGGATGGATCTCGCCAAGGTCGTCAGTGTGCGGCAGAAATACCAGTGGAATGACGGCACCCTCTGGCCGCCGCTGGAACAGCGCACACCGATACGCGCCACGCAGCGCCTGCATGTGGTGGCCTATGACTACGGCATCAAGCGCAACATCCTGCGCCTGCTGGCCGATCAGGGCTGCCGCGTCACCGTGGTGCCGGCGCAGACGCCGGCTTGCGAAGTGCTGGCGTTGCAGCCCGACGGCGTGTTCCTGTCGAATGGCCCCGGTGATCCGGAGCCTTGCGATTACGCCATTGCGGCCATCAAGGAGCTGCTGCAGACGGACATCCCGATCTTCGGCATCTGCCTGGGTCATCAGCTGCTTGGTCTCGCCAGCGGCGCGCGCACCGTGAAGATGAAGTTCGGTCATCACGGCGCCAATCACCCGGTGCAGGAACTCTCCACCGGCCGCGTCATGATCACCAGCCAGAACCACGGTTTCGCGGTGGACGAGAGCACGCTGCCCGAGACGCTGGTGGCCACGCACCGTTCACTGTTCGATGGCTCGCTGCAGGGCATTGCGCGCACCGACCGTCCGGCCTTCAGCTTCCAGGGACATCCGGAAGCGGGTCCGGGTCCGCGTGACATGAAGCCGCTGTTCGATGCCTTCACCCAGGCCATGCTGCGCCGGCTGCAACTGCAGCTGCGCAACCTGCGCGCCGGCGGCAGGCGCCGCGGCGCCGAGACCTGAGACGAACATGCCAAAACGCACAGACATCAAGAGCATCCTGATCATCGGTGCCGGTCCGATCATCATCGGCCAGGCCTGCGAGTTCGACTATTCCGGCGCCCAGGCCTGCAAGGCGCTGCGCGAGGAGGGCTACCGGGTCATCCTGGTGAACTCCAATCCGGCCACCATCATGACCGATCCGGAGATGGCCGACGCCATCTACATCGAGCCGGTCAACTGGCGCACGCTGGCGCGCATCATCGAGAAGGAGCGCCCCGACGCGCTGCTGCCGACCATGGGCGGACAGACGGCGCTGAACACGGCGCTGGATCTGGTCGACGAAGGCATCCTGGAGAAGTTCGGCGTCGAGCTGATCGCCGCCTCGCGCAGCGCCATCGACATGGCGGAGGATCGCGAGCTGTTTCGCAATGCCATGCGCGAGATCGGGCTGGAATGCCCGCGCGCGCAGGCCGTGCACACGCTGGAAGAAGCCTTCACGGTGCAGACCGGCATCGGCTATCCCTGCGTCATCCGCCCCTCGTTCACGCTGGGCGGCAGCGGCGGCGGCATCGCCTACAACCGCGAGGAGTTCGAGGCCATCGTCACGCGCGGTCTGGACGCTTCGCCGACCACGCAGGTGCTGCTCGAAGAGTCGGTGATCGGCTGGAAAGAGTTCGAGATGGAAGTGGTGCGTGACCGCAAGGACAACTGCATCATCATCTGCTCGATCGAGAACCTCGATCCCATGGGCGTGCACACCGGCGATTCGATCACCGTGGCGCCGGCGCAGACGCTGACCGACAAGGAATACCAGCGCATGCGCGATGCCTCCATCGCCGTGCTGCGCAAGATCGGCGTGGAAACCGGCGGCTCGAACGTGCAGTTCGCGCTCTCGCCGAAGGATGGCCGCTTGCTGGTCATCGAGATGAATCCGCGCGTGTCGCGCTCTTCGGCGCTGGCCTCCAAGGCCACCGGTTTCCCGATCGCCAAGATCGCGGCCAAGCTGGCCGTGGGCTATACGCTGGATGAATTGAAGAACGACATCACCGGTGGCGCCACGCCGGCCTCGTTCGAGCCGACCATCGACTACGTGGTCACCAAGATTCCGCGTTTCACCTTCGAGAAGTTTCCGGCCGCCAACAGCCGCCTGACCACGCAAATGAAGTCGGTGGGCGAGGCCATGGCCATCGGCCGCACCTTCCAGGAATCGCTGCAGAAGGCGCTGCGCAGTCTGGAAACCGGGCTGGACGGCCTGGATCCGGTGCTGACGCTGCCGCTGTCGAACGAAGGCGCCAACCAGCTCACCTATGAACTGGGTTCACCCGGTCCCGATCGTCTGCGCTACGTGGGCGATGCGCTGCGCGCCGGCTGGAGCATCGAGAAGATCTACGAGATCAGCGGCATCGATCCGTGGTTCCTGGCGCAGATCGCCGATCTGATGGCCGAGGAGGCGCGCGTGCGCCGCGAGGGCGAGGCCGCCATGGGCGTGGAGCGCCTGCGCGAGCTCAAGCGCAAGGGCTTCTCCGATCGTCGCCTTGCCAGCCTGACGCGCAGCACCGAAGCGCAGATCCGCGGCAAGCGCCGCGAGTTCGGCGTCACGCCGGTGTTCAAGCGCGTCGACACCTGCGCGGCCGAGTTCTCCACCTCGACGGCCTACCTGTACTCCACCTACGAGGAGGAGTGCGAGGCCGAACCGACCAAGCGTCGCAAGATCATGATCCTGGGCGGCGGTCCGAACCGCATCGGCCAGGGCATCGAGTTCGACTACTGCTGCGTGCATGCGGCCCTGGCGCTGCGTGAGGACGGGTTCGAGACCATCATGGTCAACTGCAACCCGGAAACCGTCTCCACCGACTACGACACCTCCGATCGTCTGTACTTCGAGCCGCTGACGCTCGAGGACGTGCTGGAAGTGGTGGCCAAGGAGCGTCCGGACGGCGTCATCGTGCAGTTCGGCGGCCAGACGCCGCTGAAACTGTCGCGGGCGCTGGAGGCGGCCGGCGTGCCCATCATCGGCACTTCGCCGGATGCCATCGACGTGGCCGAGGATCGCGAGCGCTTCCAGCAGCTGGTCAAGCGCCTGGGCCTGCGCCAGCCGGCCAATGCCACCGCGCGCACCGAAGAGCAGGCCGTGCAGCTGGCGCGCGAGGTAGGCTACCCGCTGGTGGTGCGCCCCTCCTATGTGCTCGGCGGCCGTGCCATGGAAGTGGTGTTCACCGAAGAAGACCTGCGCGCCTACATGGGCAGCGCGGTGCAGGTGTCCAACGACAGTCCGGTACTGCTGGATCGTTTCCTCGATGTGGCCATCGAAGTGGACGTGGATGCCATCTGCGACGGCGAGGACGTGCTGATCGGCGGCATCATGGAGCATGTGGAGCAGGCCGGCGTGCACTCGGGCGATTCCAGCTGCTCGCTGCCGCCCAACAGTCTCTCGGCCGAAATCCAGGATGAGCTGCGCGACCAGACCCGCAAGCTGGCGCGCGCATTGAATGTGGTGGGACTGATGAACATCCAGTTCGCCATCCAGCAGGGCACGGTGTATGTGCTCGAGGTCAATCCGCGTGCTTCGCGCACCGTGCCGTTCGTCTCCAAGGCCATCGGCCGGCCGCTGGCCAAGATCGCCGCGCGCGTCATGGCCGGTCGCAAGCTGCGCGACATGGGTTTCACCGAGGAGCGCGTGCCCGAGTACTACTCGGTGAAGGAAGCGGTGTTCCCGTTCACCAAATTCCCCGAGGCCGATCCCATCCTGGGCCCGGAGATGAAGTCCACCGGCGAGGTCATGGGCACCGGCCGCACCTTCGGCGAGGCCTATGCCAAGAGCCAGTCGGCTTCCGGCGTGGTGCTGCCGCGCCGTGGCGTCTGCCTGGTCAGCGTGCGCGAGCGCGACAAGCCGGGTGCCGTGGTGCTGGCCAGGCGCCTCATCGAACACGGCTTCGAGATCGTGGCCACTTCCGGCACCGCCGCGGTGCTGGAAGAGGCGGGTGTGGAATGCCGGCGCGCCAACAAGGTGCGCGAAGGCCGGCCGCATATCGTCGACATGATCAAGAATGACGAGATCCAGCTGATCGTGAACACCACCGAAGGCAAGCAGGCGGTGCTGGAATCCAATTCCATCCGTCGTGAAGCCGTGCACAAGCGGGTGACGTACTACACGACGCTGGCGGCGGCGCTGGCGACCTGCGAAGCTCTGGATCACATCGACGACAACGAAGTCTACCGGCTGCAGGACCTGCACCAGGAGATCCGTGCGTGAAGCGTTCGCCCATGACCCTGCGCGGCGCCGAGCTGCTGCGTAACGAACTGAAGCGTCTGAAGGGCGAGGAGCGGCCGCGCATCATCAAGGCGATTGCCGAGGCGCGCAGCCACGGTGATCTGTCCGAGAATGCCGAATACCATGCGGCCCGCGAACAGCAGGGCTTCACCGAAGGGCGCATCCAGGAGATCGAAGCGCGCCTGGGCAATGCCGAGATCATCGACGTGGCCAGCCTCGCGGCCAGCGATCGCGTGGTGTTCGGTGCCACCGTCGAGCTGCTCGATCAGGACGACGATTCCACCGTGACCTACCAGATCGTCGGTGAGGACGAAGCCGATATCCGCAGCGGGCGCATCTCGGTGGGCTCGCCGATCGCGCGCGCGCTGATCGGCAAGAATGAGGGCGATGTGGTGGACGTGGCTGCGCCGGGCAAGACGCGCAGCTACGAGATCGTCAAGGTCCGCTACGTCTGAAGAAGGCCGTCGCGCCGGCTTCAGGCGGCGGGCAATACCATCCGCGGCGGCTGCCGGCGTGGCCGGTACAGCACGGCCACATGGCCGATGCGCGTGACCAGCGCGGCGCCGGTGCCTTTCACCAGTTCGGCCAGCAGCGCATCGCGCGCGGCGCGATCCGCGGCTCGTATCCGCACCTTGATGAGTTCGTGATCCTCCAGGGCGCGGTCGGTTTCCGCCGCGACGCCCCGCGCCAGGCCGGCCTGGCCGACCAGGATGACGGGTTTGAGGGGATGCGCCTTGCCGCGCAGAAAGCGCAGCTGTTTTTCAGAGAGAGTCATGGTCCGTAGTATACGGGTGCAATCGCGCCATGCTGGAGAGTGAAGTGAGTTCGATCCCATGAGCAGCCGTCAGGGCAGCGGCCGCGATCCGCGCACCGGCAAGGTCGGCCGCAGCAAGAGCAGCGCGGCCTGGCTGAAGGAGCACTTCACCGATCCTTTCGTGCAGCGCGCCCACAAGGAGGGCTGGCGCTCCCGCGCCGTCTTCAAGCTGGAGGAGATCGATCAGCGCGAACGTCTGTTCAGGCAGGGGATGACGGTTCTGGACCTGGGAGCGGCCCCCGGCGCCTGGAGCCAGTACGCCATCCGGCGCATCGGCCCTAAAGGCCGGCTGGTAGCCAGCGATATCCTGCCCATGGATGCCATCGCCGGGGTGGAGTTCGTGCAGGGCGATTTCCGCGAGCAGGAGATCTACGACCGGATCCAGGCCCTGACCGGCGAGCGCAGCGTGGATCTGGTGCTCTCGGACATGGCCCCCAACATGAGCGGGATGGACGCCATCGACATGCCGCGTTCCATCTATCTGGCCGAGCTGGCGGTGGACATGGCAGCTTTGGTCTTGAAACCGGGCGGCAGCGCCCTGATGAAGCTGTTTCAGGGGTCCGGATTCGAGGAACTGGTGGCGATGATGCGTAAGCGCTTCAAGAAGCTGCGGTTTGTCAAACCCGAGGCTTCCCGGGCCCGCAGCACCGAGATTTACTTGCTGGCCAGCGGGTTACGATTGGAGTAGTGTCTTGATTCAATTCAACTTCGGGCCCGCTTCGCGTCGGGCCAACGGTGGACTGCCTTGAAGGATCTGACCAAGAACGTGCTGGTCTGGGTGTTGCTGGTAGTGGTCATGATGCTGGTGTTCAGCCGCTACATGCCCAACACCGCCCAACCCGAGACCGTCAAGTACTCGACCTTCCTGGACGAAGTGAAGGCGGACAAGGTCGACAGCGTGGTGCTGCAGGGCGAGATGATCTATGGCACCCGCAAGGACAAGAGCAAGTTCGAGACCTACAACCCCGAGACCAGCTTCACGGCGCTGATCGGTGAGCTGTCCAAGGCCAGCGTGGCCATCGAGGGCAAGGCTCCGAAGCAGCCGAGTTTCCTGACCCAGCTGCTGCTGCAGATGGCGCCGGCGCTGGTGCTGATCCTGGTGTTCGTCTACATGCTGCGCCAGATGCAGGGCGCTGCCGGTGGCCGTGGCGCGATGAGCTTCGGCAAGAGCCGCGCGCGCCTGCTCGGCGAGGACCAGGTCAACGTCACGTTCGCGGACGTCGCGGGCGTGGACGAGGCCAAGCAGGAAGTGGCCGAGATCGTCGACTTCCTGAAGGACCCGGGCAAGTTCCAGAAGCTCGGCGGCAAGATCCCCAAGGGCGTGCTGATGGTCGGTTCGCCCGGCACCGGCAAGACGCTGCTGGCCCGCGCCATTGCCGGCGAAGCCAAGGTGCCGTTCTTCACGATCTCCGGCTCCGACTTCGTCGAGATGTTCGTCGGTGTCGGTGCTTCGCGCGTGCGCGACATGTTCGAGCAGGCCAAGAAGCATGCGCCCTGCATCATCTTCATCGACGAGATCGACGCGGTCGGCCGCCATCGCGGCGCGGGCCTCGGCGGTGGTCATGACGAGCGCGAGCAGACGCTGAACCAGCTGCTGGTGGAAATGGACGGTTTCGAGGGCAACGAGGGCATCATCGTCATCGCCGCCACCAACCGTCCCGACGTGCTCGATCCGGCGCTGCTGCGCCCGGGCCGTTTCGACCGCCAGGTGATCGTGCCGCTGCCGGATGTGCGCGGCCGCGAGCAGATCCTGCGCGTGCACATGCGCCGCCTGCCGCTGGCCGACGATGTGAAACCGGCGCTGATCGCACGCGGCACGCCGGGTTTCTCCGGTGCCGACCTCTCCAACCTGGTCAACGAGGCGGCGCTGTTCGCGGCGCGCGCCAACCAGAAGCTGGTCAACATGGACCAGTTCGAGCGCGCCAAGGACAAGATCATGATGGGCGCCGAGCGTCGCTCCATGGTCATGACCGATTCCGAGAAGCGCATGACGGCCTATCACGAGGCCGGCCACGCCATCGTCGGCATCACCGTGCCCGAGCATGATCCGGTGTACAAGGTCACCATCATTCCGCGCGGCCGTGCCCTGGGCGTCACGCAGTTCCTGCCCGAGCAGGATCGCTACTCCATGAGCCGTCGGCGCATCGAGAGCGCCATCGCCACGTTGTTCGGCGGTCGCATCGCCGAAGAGCTGATCTTCGGACCCGACGCCGTGACCACCGGCGCCTCCAACGACATCGAGCGCGCCACCGATCTGGCCCGCAACATGGTCACCAAGTGGGGCCTCTCCAGCCGCCTGGGGCCGCTGGCCTATGCGGAAGACGAGGGCGAGGTGTTCCTCGGCCGCAGCGTCACGCAGCACAAGAAAGTGTCGGACAAGACGGCCGATGCCATCGACGATGAGATCCGTCGCGTCATCGACCAGAACTACACGCAGGCGCGCAGCATCCTCGAGACCAATCTCGACAAGCTGCATGTGATGGCCGAGGCGCTGGTGAAGTACGAGACCATCACGGACGAGCAGATCAAGGACATCATGGCCGGCCGCAATCCGCAGCCCCCGGAAGGCTGGGACGATTCCGTCGGCGGTGGCAGCGGCGGCCGCCCGTCGATGGCGCCGCTCGGTGGTTCTTCCGACAGCCTGCCCGGAACGCCCGCCAGCCAGCATTGAGATGAAGCTGGTCTGCGCACAGCGGGTGCTCGACCTGTCGAGCCCCGCTGTGATGGGCGTCCTCAACGTGACCCCGGACTCTTTCTCGGACGGCGGTCGCTACCAGCGGGCCGACGCCGCGCTGGCCCATGCCCGGCAGATGGCGGGCGAGGGTGCGGCCATCATCGACGTGGGCGGTGAATCCACCCGCCCCGGATCCCGCACCCCCAGCCTGCAGGAAGAGCTCGACCGCGTGGTCGGTGTGGTGGAGCGCGTGGCGCGCGAATGCGATGTGGTGGTGTCGGTGGACACCAGCCAGCCGGAGGTCATGCGCGCTGCGGTGGCGGCCGGCGCCGGGCTCATCAACGACGTTCGCGCCCTGCAAAGGCCGGGCGCCGTGGCGGCGGCGGCGGCCAGCGGCGCCGCCATCTGCCTGATGCACATGCAGGGCGAACCGGGCTCCATGCAGCAGCAGCCGCATTATGTTGACGTCGTGACCGAGGTCAAAGCCTTCCTGGCGCAGCGGCTGCAGACTTGCCGGGCCGCCGGCGTGGCGGCCGGGCGTCTGTGCCTGGATCCGGGTTTCGGCTTCGGCAAGAGCGCCGCGCACAACCTGACACTGCTGCGCGAACTGGCCACCCTGGCCCCCGCGGACTGCCCGTTGCTGGTGGGGCTGTCCCGCAAGTCACTGTTGCAGGCCCTGACCGGGCGGCCGGTGGAACAGCGGCTGGCCGGCAGCGTGGCGTTGGCCACCATTGCCGTCCTCAACGGGGCGCGTATCGTACGGGCCCACGATGTGGGGGCGACCCGCGATGCGCTGCAGGTGGCAGCGGCCCTGCGCGCAGCAGCGGCAGGAACATGACCGGCAAGAGACTGGGCGGCAAGGAGCATTGATGGCCAGGCATTACTTCGGGACGGATGGCATCCGCGGTCGCGTGGGCCAGGATCCGATGAGCGTGGACTTTGCATTGCGCCTGGCCAGCGCCGCCGCGCGCGTGCTGGCGCCGCAGGGCGGTTCGGTGCTGATCGGCAAGGACACCCGGTTGTCCGGCTACATGTTCGAAGCGGCGCTGGAAGCCGGCTTCGTGGCTTGCGGTGTCAACGCGTTGATGATCGGTCCCATGCCCACGCCGGGCGTCGCCTACCTGACCCGGCATTTCAAATGCAATTTTGGCGTGGTCATCAGCGCCTCGCACAACCTCTACGAGGACAACGGCATCAAGTTCTTCGATGCCGAGGGCGGCAAGCTCTCCGATGAACTCGAGCAGCGCATCGAGCAGGAGCTGGAACGGGGCGCCACCACGCAGCCGTCCGAATCGCTGGGGCGCGCCAAGCGCATGGACAACACCTCGCACAGCGCCTACCAGGAGTTCTGCGCCAGCACGCTGCCGGAGCGCATGAACCTGGCCGGCATGAAGATCGTCATCGACTGCGCCAATGGCGCGGCTTACAAGGTCGCACCGCGCACGCTGGCGGATCTGGGCGCCGATCTGATTGCCATCGGCTGCTCGCCCAATGGCCGCAACATCAATGCCGGCTGCGGTTCGACCGCGCCACAGCTCATGCAGCTGACCGTGCCGGGCGTACGCGCCGATGTCGGCATTGCGCTGGATGGCGATGGCGATCGGGTGGTCATGGTGGATCACGAGGGCCGGCTCGTGGACGGCGATCAGATCCTGTATGTGCTGGCCACGGCGCGGCAGGCCGCGGGTGTGTTGCGCGGGCCGGTGGTCGGCACGCTGATGAGCAATCTGGGTCTGCAGGTCGCGTTGAAGCGCCAGGGCATCGGCTTCGAGCGCGCGGCAGTGGGCGATCGCTACGTGCTGGCGCGTCTGAAGGAGAGCGGTGGCACCCTCGGTGGCGAAACCTCGGGCCATGTGCTGTGCCTGGATCGCACTACCACAGGCGATGGTCTGGTCAGCGCCCTGCAGGTGCTGGCCGTCATGCGCAGCTGCGGCCGTTCGCTGGCCGAACTCGTGGCGCCCATGGCGCGCTATCCGCAGGTGCTGCTGAACGTGCGGGTGAAGCAGCGTTTCGATCCGGCCACCCGGCCCAGTGTGGAGCAGGCCCTGCAGCGGCTGGAGCGCCAGCTCGGCGATGAGGGGCGCATCGTGTTGCGCGCCTCGGGCACCGAACCGGTGATCCGCGTGATGGTGGAGGCTACCGAAGAGAGTCTGGCGCGCAGCACGGCCGAAGAACTCGCGGAAATCGTGCGCAAGGCTGCCTGAGCCGCGCCGTCACCGTTCGCAGTATCGCCAACACGCCGATTCCCCGCGTACTTGAATTGCACCCGCGCAGGCGCGTCGTTATGATCGCGCGCCTCTCAAGGATGCCCTGATGCGTCGCAAGATTGTTGCCGGAAACTGGAAGATGCATGGCTCGCGGGCGGACAACGCGCCGCTGGTCGAAGCCGTCGCCAGCGCGTTTGCCGGAGACTTCGCCGAGTGCATCATCTGCCCGCCCTTCGTCTACCTGTACGAGATCGCCCGCCAGCTGCGCGACGGCTCGGTGCAGCTCGGTGCGCAGGATCTGTGTGCCGAAGCGCAGGGCGCCTACACCGGTGAGGTCTCGGCGGCCATGCTGCAAGATGTGGGCGTGAGCCATGTCATCGTCGGACACTCCGAGCGCCGCAGCCTGTATGGCGAGGACAGCACCCTGGTGGCGCGCAAGTTTGCCGCGGCCCAGACGCACGGGCTGGTTCCCATCCTGTGCGTGGGGGAGCAGCTGGCCGAGCGCGAGGCGGGGCAGGCCGAGGCCGTGGTGGCCGCGCAGCTCGACGCGGTGATTTCCCTGTGTGGCGTGCAGGCCCTGGCCCGGGCCGTGGTGGCCTACGAGCCGGTCTGGGCCATCGGCACCGGGCGCACCGCCACGCCGGAACAGGCCCAGCAGATTCATGCATTTATCCGTCAACAAGTGGCCCGGCGGGATGGTAATATCGCCGCCGGTTTGCGGGTCCTGTATGGCGGCAGCGTCAAGGCAGGCAATGCCCGCGAGATATTCACTCAGCCCGATGTCGACGGCGGACTGATCGGAGGAGCTTCGCTGAAGGCGGAGGAATTCCTGGCGATCGTGGCCGCAGCGCGCGGTTGAAGACGCAAGCTGAAATTCGAGCAAAAGATGTTGCACACGATCCTGATGATCATTCATTTCGCCTGCGCCCTGGGCATCGTCGGGCTGGTGCTGTTGCAGCGGGGCCGCGGCGCCGATGCCGGCGCGGGTTTCGGTGCCGGTGCCTCGGGCACGGTGTTCGGCGCGCGCGGTGCGACTACCGCCCTGTCGCGCACCACTGCGGTGCTGGCGGCGGTATTCATGGTGACCAGCCTGTCGCTGGCCTACCTGGGCACCAAGAGCAGCGCTGCCGCGCCGAGCTCGCTGCTCGACAAGATGGCGACCGAAGCGCCGGCGCAGCCGGCCACTGGCAGCACAGCGGCGGACAGCGCCGTGACGCAGCCGGCGGCGCCTGCGACCACGGATACGGCGCCCGCCAAGGGGCAATGAGCACGGGGCACAGCGAGGCGCAGGTGCGCGCGGCGCGCGGATTCGTGAAGTTTTTTTGAGTGACCGTTTGCTTGCCGACGTGGTGGAATTGGTAGACACACTAGCTTGAGGGGCTAGCGCCGCAAGGTGTGCGAGTTCGAATCTCGCCGTCGGCACCAGATCGGCCATCCATTGGACGATTGATTGTCTAGAATTGGAATCGGGATATCGGGGGCGGTACGGTTCGTGTTCGAGCGCACCGGGGACCGCCCTTTTTTGATAGTGGCCATTTAGATAGCGGTATACGCCATGCTCGGCAATTACGTGCCTGTTCTGATCTTCCTTGCTCTGGCCACGGGGCTGGCCGGATTGCTGCTCACGCTGGGTGCGCTGCTCGGCCGCCTCGGCGTCAAGCGCCGCGGTGACGCGCAGAAACTCTCGCCATACGAGTGCGGCTTCGAGGCCTTCGAGGACAGCCGCGTACGCTTCGATGTGCGCTACTACCTGGTGGCCATCCTCTTCATCGTCTTCGATCTGGAAATCGCCTTCCTGTTTCCATGGGCGGTTTCGCTGGGCCGCATCGGTACCCAGGGCCTCATTGCCATGGGCATCTTCCTGGCCATCCTGGTGGTCGGGTTCATCTACGAGTGGAAGAAGGGAGCGCTGGAGTGGGACTGAGCGAAACGGCAAGCCCCGAGGGCTTCGCGCAGCGTGGCTTCCTGACCACGCAGGTCGACAATCTGGTCAGCTGGGCGCGCACCGGCTCGCTGTGGCCGATGACCTTCGGTCTGGCCTGCTGCGCGGTGGAAATGATGCACGCCGGCGCGTCGCGCTACGACCTGGATCGCTTCGGTGTGGTGTTCCGCCCCAGCCCGCGCCAGTCCGACGTAATGATCGTGGCCGGCACGCTGGTCAACAAGATGGCGCCGGCGCTGCGCAAGGTCTACGACCAGATGCCCGAGCCGCGCTGGGTCATCTCCATGGGTTCCTGCGCCAACGGTGGCGGTTACTACCATTATTCGTATGCGGTGGTGCGCGGCTGCGATCGCATCGTGCCGGTGGACGTGTACGTGCCGGGCTGTCCGCCGACGGCCGAGGCGCTGATCTACGGCATCATCCAGCTACAGCGCAAGATCGAGCGGCGTGAAGCCGCTGCGGCTTGAAATCAGGCCGAAGCGAGGAGAGCGGTTTGACTGCACACATTGAACAGCTCGCGACGCGCATCGCCGAGCGCCTGGGCGAGCGGGTCCGGCGTTACGCCAGCCTGCCGGGCGAACTTTCGTATGAAGTGGCGCCGGCCGAACTGATCGCCATCGCCACGCTGCTGCGCGACGATCCGGCGCTGCGTTTCGAGATCCTGATCGATGCCGCCGGCGTCGATTACCTGGACTACGGCAAGGTGGAGTGGACGGCCTTGTCGGCCACCAACAGCGGTTTCAGCCGCGGCGCCAGCCGCACCACGGCGCATCCGCTCAAGGAAGGCAGCGCGCGTTTCGCCGTCGTCTACCAGCTGCTGTCGGTCACGCATAACGAGCGTGTACGCCTGAAGGTGTGGTGCGAGGGCGCCGAGGATCCGGTGGTGGATTCGCTGTGCGGCGTGTGGGCCTCGGCCAACTGGTTCGAGCGCGAAGCCTTCGACCTGTTCGGTATCTACTTCAAGGGTCATCCGGACCTGCGCCGCATCCTCACGGACTACGGCTTCATCGGTCATCCGTTCCGCAAGGACTTCCCGTTGAGCGGTCATGTGGAAGTGCGCTACGACGCCAACCAGGGCCGCGTGATCTACGAGCCGGTGGACATCGAGCCGCGCACCCTGGTGCCGCGCGTGATCCGCGCAGACAACCGTTACGATCCGGCCCTGCTCAATGCGCCGATGGCGCCCGCTGCCGCGCCGGCCCCTGTCAAAGGAGCCGCCGGCAATGGCTGAGATCCGCAATCTGACCCTGAACTTTGGTCCGCAGCATCCGGCCGCGCACGGCGTGTTGCGCCTGGTGCTGGAGATGGACGGCGAGGTCATCCAGCAGGCCGATCCGCATATCGGTCTGCTGCATCGTGGCACCGAGAAGCTGGCCGAGAGCAAGGTGTTCAACCAGTCGATCGGTTACATGGACCGTCTCGACTACGTCTCGATGATGTGCAACGAGCACGCCTATGTCATGGCCATCGAGAATCTGCTGGGTATCACGCCGACGCCGCGCGCCCAGTACATCCGCGTGATGTTCGACGAGATCACCCGCATCCTCAACCACCTGATGTGGCTGGGCGCGCATGGTCTGGACATCGGCGCGATGACCATGTTCCTGTTCTGCTTCCGCGAGCGCGAAGACCTGATGGACTGCTACGAGGCGGTCTCGGGCACGCGCATGCACGCCACCTACTACCGTCCGGGCGGCGTGTACCGCGATCTGCCGCTGGCCATGCCGAAGTACCAGGCCTCGCGCTGGCGCACGGCGGCCGAGGCCGACAAGCTGAACCAGGCGCGCAGCGGTTCGCTGCTGGATTTCATCGAAGCCTTCACCGAGCGCTTCCCGGCCTGCGTCGACGAGTACGAGACGCTGCTGACCGACAACCGCATCTGGAAGCAGCGCACCGTGAACATCGGTGTGGTGTCGCCGGAGCGTGCCATGCAGCTGGGCTTCACCGGCGCCATGCTGCGCGGTTCGGGCATCGCCTGGGATCTGCGCAAGAAGCAGCCTTACGAGGTGTACGCGGATCTGGACTTCGACATCCCGATCGGCAAGAACGGCGACTGCTACGACCGCTATCTGGTGCGGGTGGCCGAAATGCGCCAGTCGAACCGCATCGTCCAGCAGTGCATCAAGTGGCTGCGCGCCAACCCCGGTCCGGTGATGGTCGATGACCGCAAGGTGCGTCCGCCGTCGCGCGAGAACATGAAGGGGAACATGGAGTCGCTGATCCATCACTTCAAGTTCATGACCGAGGGCTACAGCGTGCCGGCCGGCGAGACCTACGCCGCGGTGGAAGCGCCCAAGGGCGAGTTCGGCATCTACCTGGTCTCGGACGGCGCCAACAAGCCGTACCGACTCAAGTGCCGGGCACCGGGCTTCGTGCATATCTCGGCGCTGGGCGAGATGGTCAAGGGCCACATGCTGGCCGACGTGGTGGCCGTCATCGGCACCCAGGACATCGTATTCGGGGAGGTCGATCGTTGATGGAGAGCCCAACCGGCAAGAGCGCGCTGCTCAGCGAGCACACGCGCCACGAGATCGACGAGTGGGTCGCCAGGTTCCCGGCCGGCCGGCAGCGTTCGGCGGTGATTTCGGCGCTGCGCTTCACGCAGGAGCAGAACAACGGCTTTCTGACCACCGAGCTGATGGACGCCGTGGCCGAATACCTGAAGTTGCCGCCCATCCAGGTGTACGAGGTGGCCTCGTTCTACTCGATGTTCGAGACGCATCCCTGTGGCCGCCACCACGTCAGCATCTGCACCAATGTCTCGTGCATGCTGCGCGGCGCCGATGCGCTCAGCGAGCATGTCGAGCAGAAGCTCGGCATCAAGACCGGTGAGAGCACCGCGGATGGCCGCATCTTCCTCAAGCGCGAGGAGGAATGCCTGGCCGCCTGCACGGGTGCGCCGATGATGATGGTTGACCACGTGTTCCACGAGAATCTGACGCCGGAGAAGATCGACGGCATTCTCGACGGGCTGAAGTAAGGCATTCAGGCGCAGGTGCAACGATGAGTGCATGGACCGACAAGATGAATCTGGTGTGCTTCGAGCCGCTGCAGGCCGAGCGCCCCTGGGAACTGGCGACCTACCAGAGCTTCGGCGGTTACGACGCCTGGAAGAAGATTCTCACCGAGAAGATTCCGCGCGAGACCATCATCGAGCAGCTCAAGGCCTCGGGCCTGCGCGGCCGCGGCGGTGCAGGTTTCCCCACCGGCGTGAAGTGGAGCTTCATGCCGCGCAATTCGCCGATCCAGAAGTATGCGGTGTGCAATTCGGACGAGAGCGAGCCTGGCACCTGCCACGATCGCGACATCCTGCGCTACAACCCGCATTCGGTGATCGAGGGCATGGCCATCGGCGGCTATGTCATGAACGCCACGGTGGGCTACAACTACATCCGCGGTGAGTTCCTGGGCGAGCCGGTGCCGCGCTTCGAAGCGGCGCTGAAGGAAGCCTACGCGGCCGGCCTGCTCGGCAAGAACGTGCTGGGCTCGGGCGTGGACTTCGATCTGCACTGCTTCGTCGGTGCCGGCGCCTACATCTGCGGTGAAGAGACCGCGCTGCTCGAATCGCTGGAAGGCAAGCAGGGCAAGCCGCGCTTCAAGCCGCCGTTCCCGGCCAACTTCGGCCTGTACGGCCAGCCGACCACCATCAACAACACCCAGAGCTATGCCTCGGTGCCCACCATCCTGCGCAAGGGCCCGGAGTGGTTCGCGGGGTTGGGCGTGGCCAATGCCGGCGGCACGGTGGTGTTCTCGGTGTCCGGTCATGTCAACAAGCCGGGCAACTACGAGCTGCCGCTGGGCATTCCGTTCTCCGAGATGCTGGCGATTGCCGGGGGTGTGCTCGGTGGCCGCAAGTTGAAGGCCGTGATTCCGGGCGGTGCCTCGGTACCGGTGATGCCGGCCGAGATCATCATGAAGACCAACATGGACTACGACTCGATGAAGGCCGCGGGTTCCGCGATCGGCTCGGGCGCGGTCATGGTGATGGACGAGACCACCTGCATGGTGCGCGTGCTGGAGCGCATCTCGCGTTTCTTCATGTCCGAATCCTGCGGCCAGTGCACGCCCTGCCGCGAGGGCACCGGCTGGATGAACCGCCTGATCAAACGCATCCTGGCCGGCGAGGGCCGCCGCGAGGATCTGGGCCTGCTGCTGGATGTGGCCAATCGCATCGAAGGCCACACCATCTGCGCGCTGGGCGACGCCTCGGCCTGGCCGGTGCAGAGCTTCATGAAGCACTACCGGCACGAATTCGAATACATGATTGATCACGGTGGCCGCAGCATCGTGACGGACACGAGACAGGCAGCATGAGCGACGAATTCGTCAACATCGAAGTCAACGGCGTGCCCATGAAGGCGCGCAAGGGCGAGATGATCATCCGCGTCACCGATGCGAATGACGTCTACGTGCCGCGCTTCTGCTACCACGAGAAACTGCGCATCGCGGCCAACTGCCGCATGTGCCTGGTGGAAGTGGAGAAGGCGCCCAAGCCCCTGCCGGCCTGCGCCACACCGGTGGCCGAAGGCATGAAGGTCTTCACCAAGAGCCCCAAGGCCATTGCCGCGCAGAAGGCGGTCATGGAATTCCTGCTGATCAACCATCCGCTCGATTGCCCGATCTGCGATCAGGGCGGCGAGTGCGAGCTGCAGGATCTGGCGGTGGGCTTCGGTCGTGACCAGGCGCGCTTCGACGAGCGCAAGCGCGTGGTCCGGGACAAGAACCTTGGGCCTCTCGTCTCCACCGACATGACCCGCTGCATCCACTGCACGCGCTGTGTGCGTTTCGGGCAGGAGATCGCCGGCATCCCGGAGCTGGGCACCACCGGCCGCGGCGAGAACATGCAGATCGGCACCTTCATCGAGAAGAGCGTCGATCACGAACTGTCGGGCAACATCATCGACCTGTGCCCAGTGGGTGCGCTGAACAGCAAGCCGTTCCGTTTCCGCGCCCGCGGCTGGGAAATGACCCAGCATCCGCTCATCTCGCCGCATGACGGCGTGGGCTCGCAGCTGTACGGCCACGTGCTGCGCGGCAGGCTCATGCGCGTGGTGCCGCGTCCCAGCGAGGAGATCAACGAGACCTGGATCTCGGATCGCGACCGCTACAGCTACGAAGGCGTGTACAGCGACGATCGCCTGAACCAGCCCATGGCGCGTCAGGCCGACGGCAGCTGGCGGAACATTTCCTGGGAAAGCGCGCTGGAGCTGACCGCACAGGCGCTGCAGAAGGCTCCGGCCGACTCCCTGGGTTTCCTGGCGCATGCCTCGAACACGCTCGAAGAGCACTATCTGCTGGCGCGCATTGCCGCGGGTCTGGGCAGTGCCAACATCGACTACCGCCTGCGCCAGAGCGATCTGCGCGACCAGGCCGGCGACGCGCTGGCCCCGGGCCTGGGCGTGGCGCTGGCTGATGTCGATACACTCGATGCGCTGCTGGTCGTCGGCTCCAACCTGCGTGCCGAGCTGCCGCTGCTGGCGCATCGCGTGCGCAAGGCCGCGCTGCGCGGTGGCAGCATCGGTTTCCTGAATCCGGCGCGTTTCGACTACCTGTTCCCGGTGGCGCAGTACCTCGTGTCGCCGCCGGCGCAGCAGGTGGCGGATCTGGCCGCCGTGCTGGCCGCCGCGCTGGAAGGGGCTGCCGCGCCGGCTGCCGTGGCCGCCGCAGTCGCGGGCGCCAAGCCCGGCGATGCGCATCGCCAGCTGGCTGCGACCCTGAAGCAGGGCGAGAAGCGCGCCATCTGGCTGGGTGCGCTGGCGCTGCGCCATCCGGCCTACGCCGATCTGCGCGCCCTGGCGCGTGCGCTGGCGGCTGCCACGGGCGCGAGCCTGGGCGAGTTGGCCGAAGGCGCCAATGCCGCCGGTGCGTCGCTGGCCGGTGTACTGCCGCATCGTGGCGTGGCCGGTCAGGCCCGCGCCCAGACGGGCTTGAGTGCTCAACAGATGCTGGGCAAGCCGCTGCACACCTACGTGCTGCTCGGCGCCGAACCCTGGGCCGATGCGCTGCAGGGCGGCGCGGCACTGGAGAAGGCCAGCTGCGTGATCGCGATCACGCCGTTCGCCAGCGAGGAGATGAAGCGCGTGGCCACCGTGCTGCTGCCGGCGGCCGCGTTTGCCGAAACCTCCGGCACCTTCGTGAACCTGGAAGGCCGCTGGCAGAGCTTCGCCGGCGCGGCACTTCCGGTGGGCGAGGCGCGTCCGGCCTGGAAGATCCTGCGTGTGCTCGGCAATCTGCTGAACCTTGCCGGTTTCGAGTACCAGTCATCGGAAGGCGTGCGTGACGAGCTGCAGGGTGCCGTGAAGGCCGCTGCGGCGCTGAATGTCGCCAGCCCGCATGCCGTGAATGGCAGCGCCGCCGCGGGCGACGTGGTCGACGTGCCCATGTACCAGCTCGATCCGTTGCTGCGCCGGGCGGTTTCGTTGCAGCGCACGCGTACCGCGCAGCTGGCCACCAGCGTGTACGGGAGCTGATGCGCATGTCGATTTCGCAACTCTGGCAATCGCTTCCGGACTTCGTGCACTCGACGCTCTTCATCCTCGGCGTGACCATCGTGCTGATCCTCTGCGTGGCCTATCTGACGCTGTGGGAGCGCAAGGTCATCGGCTGGATGCAGCTGCGCCGCGGTCCGAACCGCGTGCGTCTGTTCGGCATTCCGCACACCGAGTACATCGGTCAACCGTTCGCCGACGTGGTCAAGCTGCTGCTGAAGGAGATCGTCACTCCGTCGGCCTCCAACAAGCTGCTGTTCCGCATCGCACCGGCCATCACGCTGATCCCGGCGTTCGCGGCCTGGGCCGTGGTACCGATCGGCAACCGCTTCGCCATCGCGAATGTGGATGCCGGTCTGCTGTACGTGCTCTCGCTCACCTCGGTGGGTGTGTATGGCGTGATCCTGGCGGGCTGGGCCTCCAACTCCAAGTACGCCTTCCTCGGCGCCATGCGCTCGGCCGCGCAGATCGTGGCCTATGAAATCGCCATGGGCTTCGCGCTGGTGGGCGTGCTGATGGCGGCGGGCAGTCTGAATCTGGGCAGGATCGTCGCGGCCCAGGCCGGTGGCTGGTTCACCTGGAACTGGACCTGGCTGTTCCCGCTGTTCATCGTCTACTTCATCGCCGGCGTGGCCGAGACCAATCGCGCGCCGTTCGACGTGGCGGAAGGTGAATCGGAGATCGTCGCGGGCTTCCATGTCGAGTATTCGGGCATGGGTTTCGCGCTGTTCTTCCTGGCCGAATACGCCAACATGATCCTGATCTCGGCGCTGACCGCGATCTTCTTCTTCGGTGGCACGCTGAGCCCGCTGGACGGCATCCTGCCGGCCGATCGCGGCCTGCTGGCCGTGCCGCTGCTGGGCGCGCTGCTCGGCAACGGTCCGCAGTGGCTGATCGCCAAGGTGTTCGCCTTCCTGTTCGTCTTCCTGTGGCTGCGCGCGACCTTTCCGCGCTACCGCTACGACCAGATCATGCGTCTGGGCTGGAAGATCCTGATCCCCGTGACGCTGGTCTGGATCGCCGTCGAAGGCGTGATGGTCTGGCTGAAGGTTGGCCCCTGGGGCCGCTAGAGGTAACGATTCATGGCACTTGCTGATTTCGTCAAGACCTTCACGCTGGGCGAGCTGCGCTCCGGCCTCGCGGTCACCTGGCGCTCGCTGTTCAGGCCCAAGGTCACGCTGAACTATCCGGAAGAGAAGACCCCGCAGTCGGTGCGCTTCCGTGGCTTGCATGCGCTGCGTCGCTACCCGAACGGCGAAGAGCGCTGCATCGCCTGCAAGCTGTGCGAGGCGGTGTGCCCGGCGCTGGCCATCACCATCGACTCGAACGTGGCCGCCGACGGCACGCGCCGCACCACGCGCTACGACATCGACCTGTTCAAGTGCATCTACTGCGGCTTCTGCGAGGAAGCCTGCCCGGTGGACGCCATCGTGGAGACTCGCATCCACGAGTACCACATGGAACATCGTGGCGAGAACATCATGACCAAGGACAAGCTGCTGGCCGTGGGCGAGCGCTACGAAGCCATGATCAACGCCGACAAAGCGGCTGACGCGCAATACCGCTGAGAGCCGCGGGTAGGGAGAGGCGAGTGCTGACTCAGATCCTGTTTTACGTGTTTGCCACAGTGCTGCTGGTATCGGCGCTGGGCGTGATCACGGCCCGCAATCCGGTGTACTCGGCGTTGAATCTGGTGCTGTGCTTCGTCACCAGCGCCGTCATCTGGCTGCTGATCGAAGCCGAATTCCTGGCCATCGTGCTGGTGCTGGTGTACGTGGGCGCGGTCATGGTGCTGTTCCTGTTCGTCGTCATGATGCTGGACATCAACGTCGAGGAGCTGCGTCGCGGCTTCGTGCGCTACGCGCCGTTCGGCGTCATCGTCACCGTGGTGATGGTGGTCGAAGTGGTGGGCGTGGTGCTGGCCAGGAAGCTCGGCATCGACGTCACCAGGGGTGCGGTGCCGCTGCCGGCCGACTACAGCAACACCACCGAGCTCGGTGCGCTGCTGTACACCAAGTATCTTTATGCCTTCGAGATCGCCGCAGTGGTGCTGCTGGTGGCCATTGTCGCCGCCATCTCGCTGACCATGCGTAAGCGCTCGGGCCTCAAGGCCCAGGACATCGCGCGCCAGGTGGCCGTGAAGGCCAGGGATCGCTTCGAGATCATCAAGATGGACGCGGAGAAGCGCTCATGATCACGCTGGGACACATGCTGACGCTGTCGGGCGTGCTGTTCGCGCTGGCCGTGGCCGGCATCTACATCAACCGCCGCAACGTGCTGCTGCTGCTGATGTGCATCGAACTGCTGCTGCTGGCCGCGAACTTCAATTTCGTGGCCTTCTCGCGCTACCTCGGGCAGCTCGACGGACAGATCTTCGTGTTCTTCGTGCTGACCGTGGCCGCGGCCGAATCGGCCATCGGTCTCGCCATCCTCGTGGTGCTGTTCCGCGAACGGCGCACCATCAACGTCGAAGAACTCGACAGCCTGAAAGGTTGAGCTGCCCGTGCAAGCCATCACTTCCCTGAATCCGAACCTGCTGCTGGCCATTCCGCTGTTGCCGCTGCTGGCCGCGATCATCGCGGGCCTGGCCGGCAGGCAGGTGGGTCGTGCCGGCGCCGCCGCCATCACCATCCTGGGTGTGGCCGTCTCCTGCGTGCTCTCCTGCGTCGTGTTCAAGCAGCTGCTGATCGATGCGCTGCCGGCCTACAACCACAGCGTGTACACCTGGCTGGTGAGCGACGGCATCAACATGCAGGTCGGCTTCCTGGTCGATCGGCTCACCGCCATGATGATGGTGGTGGTGACCTTCGTGTCGCTGTGCGTGCATGTCTACACCATCGGTTACATGCACGATGACCAGGGCTTCCAGCGCTTCTTCTCGTACATCTCGCTGTTCACCTTCTCGATGCTGATGCTGGTGATGTCGAACAACTTCATGCAGTTGTTCTTCGGCTGGGAGGCGGTGGGCGTGGTCTCCTACCTGCTGATCGGCTTCTGGTACACGCGCCCGAGTGCCATTTTCGCCAACATGAAGGCCTTCCTGGTCAACCGTGTCGGCGACTTCGGCTTCGTGCTGGGCATCGCCGGCGTCATGTACTTCACCGGCTCGCTGGACTACGCCGTGGCCTTCGAGCAGGCGCCGGTCATTGCCACCAAGACGCTGACCCTCTGGGGCCACACGCCCTGGTCGGCCATGACCGTGATCTGCATCTGCCTGTTCATCGGCGCCATGGGCAAGTCGGCACAGATGCCGCTGCATGTGTGGTTGCCGGATTCGATGGAAGGCCCGACCCCGATCTCGGCGCTGATCCATGCCGCGACCATGGTGACCGCCGGCATCTTCATGGTGGCGCGCATGTCGCCGCTGTTCGAGTACTCGGACACCGCGCTGTCGGTGGTGCTGTTCCTGGGCGCGACCACGGCGCTGTTCATGGGTTTCCTCGGCATCGTCAACAACGACATCAAGCGGGTCGTGGCGTATTCCACGCTCTCGCAGCTGGGCTACATGACGGTGGGTCTGGGCGTGTCGGCCTACAGCGTGGCGATCTTCCACCTGATGACGCACGCCTTCTTCAAGGCGCTGCTGTTCCTGGCGGCCGGCGCCGTGATCGTGGCCATGCACCACGAGCAGGACATGACCAGGATGGGCGGGTTGCGCAAGCGCATGCCGGTGACCTTCTGGACCAGCCTGATCGGTGCGCTGGCGCTGATCGGCACGCCGTTCTTCTCGGGCTTCTATTCCAAGGATGCGCTGATCGAAGCGGTGGGCGAGTCGCAGCGCGGCGGCTGGGTGGCCCATTACGCCTACTTCTGCGTGGTGGCTGGCGTGTTCGTCACGGCGCTGTACACCTTCCGGCAGATCTTCATGGTGTTCTTCGGTGAAGAGCGCATGGATCACCACACGGCGGAACATTTCCACGACGTGGGCTGGGACATGAAGGGCCCGCTGGTGGCGCTGGCCATCCCCTCGCTGCTGATCGGCGCCTTCGCCATCGGCCCCATGCTGTTCGGCGGCTACTTCGACGGTGCCATCGTCGTGCACGAGGGCAACAACGTGGTCGAGAAGATCGGCGAGGAATTCAGTACGCCGACGGCCTTCGCACTGCACGGCATGCTGGCGCTGCCGTTCTGGCTGGCGGTCGCGGGTGTCGGCACTGCGTTCCTGATGCACCGGAAGCCGCAGGTGGCTGATTTCTTCGAACGCACGCTGAAGGGTTTGAAGACGGTGCTGCTGAACAAGTACTACTTCGACTGGTTCAACGAGAACGTCATCGCGCGCGGCGCGCGCCTGCTGGGCTTGGGCCTGTGGCGCGGTGGTGATCAGGGGCTGATCGACGGCGCGCTGGTCAACGGCTCGGCGCAGGGCGTCGGACGTCTGGCGTTGATCGTACGCCGCGTGCAGAGCGGTTATCTGTACTCGTATGCCTTCTGGATGATCATCGGTCTGGCCGGTCTGCTCGGCTGGCTGCTGGTGCGCGGCTGAGGGCGGGGCAAGGCATGCAAGCAATTCCACTACTGTCGGTTCTGATCTGGCTGCCCATCGTCGGCGGTATCGTCACCTGGCTGCTGGGCGATAAGCACGCCCGGGTGGCGCGCTGGCTGGCGCTGCTCACGACGCTGGCGACGTTCGCGCTGTCGATTCCGCTGTACGCCGGCTTCAATCCGGCCACGGCGCAATTCCAGTTCGTCGAGCGCCTGCCCTGGATCGTGCAGTGGCACAGCGACTACGCGCTGGGCATCGACGGTATCGCGCTGCCGCTGATCCTGCTGACCACCTTCATGACCATTCCGGTGGTGATTGCCGGCTGGTCGGTGATCGACAAGCGTCCGTCGCAGTACTTCGGCGCCTTCCTGATCATGGAAGGCCTGATGATCGGCGTGTTCTCGGCGCTGGATTCGCTGCTGTTCTACTTCTTCTGGGAAGCCATGCTGATCCCGATGTTCCTGATCATCGGCATCTGGGGCGGCAAGCGGCGCGTGTATGCGACGCTGAAGTTCTTCCTGTACACCTTCCTCGGTTCGGTGTTCATGCTGATCGCCCTGATCTACATGCAGGGCAAGGCAGGGGGCTTCTCCATCGCCGGTTTCCAGTCGCTGCCGCTGTCGCTGGCAGAGCAGCGCTACATCTTCATCGCCTTCCTGCTGGCCTTCGCCGTGAAGGTGCCGATGTGGCCGGTGCACACCTGGCTGCCGGATGCGCACGTGGAAGCGCCCACCGGCGGTTCGGTGATCCTGGCGGCCATCATGCTGAAGATGGGCGGGTACGGTCTGCTGCGCTTCTCGCTGCCCATCACCCCGGATGCCAGCCGTGAACTGGACTGGCTGATCATCGGCATGTCGCTGATCGCCGTGGTCTACATCGGCTTCGTCGCCCTGGTGCAGCAGGACATGAAGAAGCTGATCGCCTATTCGTCGATCGCGCACATGGGTTTCGTCACGCTCGGCGCCTTCCTGGCCTACGACATCGCCGGCAACAGCGGTAACCTGTCGGGCGCGGTGCTGGGTCTGGACGGCGCCATGGTGCAGATGATCTCGCATGGCCTGATTTCCGGCGCCATGTTCCTGTGCATCGGCGTCATGTACGACCGTCTGCATACGCGCGAGATCAGCGCCTACGGCGGCGTCATCAACGTGATGCCCAAGTTCGGCGCCTTCATGGTGCTGTTCGCGCTGGCCAACAGCGGTCTGCCGGGCACCTCTGGTTTCGTCGGTGAGTTCATGGTGATCCTGGCGAGCTTCAATGCCAACTTCTGGTACGCGCTGCTGGCCGGCACCACGCTGGTGCTGGGCGCTGCGTACACGCTGTGGCTGGTCAAGCGCGTGATCTTCGGGCCGGTGGGCAATGATCACGTCGCGACGATGAAGGACCTGGAGCCGCGCGAGTTCCTGGTGCTGGCGGTGCTCGCCATCGCCGTGCTGGCGCTGGGCCTGTGGCCGGCGCCGCTGGTCAGGACCATGGAAACCTCGGTGCACCACCTGCTCGAGCAGGCGGTGGTCAGCAAGATCGCGGGAGTTTGAGCTGTTATGCAATCTGCCCTGACCCTCTCCTCCCTGCTGCCGGTGATCCCGGAGATCTACCTGACGGCCGCCATCTGCGTGGCGCTGCTGGTGGGTGTATTCAAGCGTGACAGCGGCGGCGCTGCCCTCGGCACGTTGACGCTGGTGCTGCTGGGCATCGGTGCCATCCTCACGGCGCGCTTCGCGCTGGTGGGGCAGAGCACGGTGCTGTTCGACGGCCTGTACATCGCCGATCCGGTGGCCGGCTTCCTGAAGCTGACCGGTTTCGTGGCCGTGGGCGTGGCGCTGCTGTATTCGCAGGCCTATCGTCATCGCCACGGCATCCGCGCCTGTGAATACGACGTGCTGGTGCTGACCGCGCTGCTGGGCATCTTCATCATGGTGTCGGCCGGCAGCCTGCTGAGCGTGTACCTGGGCGTGGAGCTGCTGTCGCTGTCGCTGTATGCGCTGGTGGCGGCGGATCGCAAGTCGGGCGTGGCGGCGGAAGCGGCCATCAAGTACTTCGTGCTGGGCGCCATCGCCTCCGGCGCGCTGCTGTACGGCATGTCCATGCTGTACGGCCTGACCGGCACGCTGGATCTGCATGAACTCGCCAACCTGGCGCGCGATCAGGGCAGCACCGGCCTGCTGATCGGCATCGCCTTTGTCATCGTCGCGGTGGCCTTCAAGTTCGGCGCCGTGCCGTTCCACATGTGGGTGCCCGATGTGTACGAGGGCGCGCCCACCACGGTCACGCTGCTGATCGCCTCGGCGCCGAAGATCGGTTCGTTCGCACTGGCGTATCGCCTGCTGGCCGAAGGGCTGTCCGGCATGCCGGCGGCCTGGGGCCAGATGCTGATGGCCGTGGCCGTGCTGTCGCTGGTGGTCGGCAACGTGGTGGCCATCGCGCAGAGCAATCTGCGCCGCATGCTGGCGTACTCCACCGTGGCCAATGTCGGCTTCATCCTGCTGGGCTTCGTCGCAGGCAGTGCGGCCGGCTACCAGGCCGCGCTGTACTACACCGTGGCATACATCCTCACGACGCTGGGTTCCTTCGGCATTGTGCTGCTGGCCTCATCGCAGGCCTCCGAGCTCGACAGCCTGGAGGACTACAAGGGCCTGGCCCGCCGCGAGCCATTGCTGGCCGCGCTGATGGCGGCGTTGATGCTGTCGACCGCTGGCGTGCCGCCGTTCGTCGGCTTCTGGGCCAAGCTGTGGGTGCTGCAGTCACTGGTGGCCGCCGGCCACATCTGGCTGGCCGGCTTCGCCGTGTTCACCAGCGTGATCGGCGCGTATTACTACCTGCGCGTCATCTGGTTCATGTACTTCGAGCAGGGCGTGGACAAGCCGGCCGGTGAGCGCAGTGGCGCCGCGGGCTTCGTCATCACGCTCAACACGCTGGCGGTGCTGGTGCTGGGCCTGCTGCCCAACACGCTGCTGGCGCTGTGCCAGAAATTGCTGCCCTGAAATATTTGGCGCAATGCGAGGAAAGGGCTTCCCAGAAGCCCTTATTCGTGTAGAATCGCGCGCCTTCCCGGTGCGGGGTGGAGCAGTCTGGCAGCTCGTCGGGCTCATAACCCGAAGGTCGCAGGTTCAAATCCTGCCCCCGCTACCAACAGGATGAAATGACCCCGTGACACTGTCGGTGTCACGGGGTTTTTCATTTCACCATGACTCCAGTGCCGCATTTCGCTGGACTACGCCAAAGCCAGATACAGCAGGTTTATCAATGACTTGGGCGAGTTCACCATATGCCGGTGCTTTCCGAAACCTGACCCTCCTTCCCTGCTGATGGCCCCCATGAGGCTCCTGGGAACCGGGTCGTTCCGAGGAGTCATCATGGCAAAGCTCAAGCTCACCAAGTCCGCAGTCGATGCGGCGCAACCCCAGGCGCGGGCCGTCGAGTTGCGGGATACCGTCGTGCCGGGTTTCATGTGCAAGGTTACCCCGGCAGGTCGCAAGGTGTTCATGCTCCAGTACCGCACCAACGCTGGAGAGCGTCGCAAACCCGCGTTGGGCTTGTACGGAGAACTCACCGTCGAGCAGGCGCGCGCTCTGGCGCAGGAATGGATGGCCGAGGTGCGCCGTGGCGGCGACCCCAGCGCGGCCAAAGCTGCTGCCCGTTCCGCCCCCACGGTCAAGGAACTGTGCGTGAAGTTCATGGCGGACTACTCCAAGGTACGCAACAAGCCCAGCACACAGGCAGGCTACCAAGGCACCATCGAACGCAACATCATTCCCATCCTGGGCCGCATGAAGGTTCAGGACGTGAAGCGCCCGGACGTGGCTGCGATGATGAAGAAGATGGCCCACAAGCCCGCCGATGCGAACCGGACGTTCAGCGTCATGCGTCGCATGTTCAACCTAGCCGAAGTGTGGGGCTACCGGCCCGACGGCACCAACCCCTGCCGCCACGTCCCGATGTTCCCCAACGGCAAGGCCACCCACCTCATCAGCGACGAGGACATGGGCAAGTTGTTCCGGCAACTGGACAAGATCGAGGCCGAAGGGCTGGAGCCGTATGTCATTCCTTTGGCGATCCGCTTACAATTCGAGTTCGCCGCCCGCCGAGGCGAAATCGTCGCGCTCAAATGGGATTGGGTCGATCTGGAGAACCGGCGCGTCGTCTGGCCCGACAGCAAGACCGGCGGCATGTCCAAGCCCATGAGCGAGGAAGCCTACCGACTGCTTTCGACGGCGCCACGTCGAGACGATTGCCCTTATGTGCTGCCGTCCCCGAACCATCCAAGCCGACACTTGAGCACGGGCGAGTATTACAACGGCTGGAGCCGTGCGCTCAAGGCGGCAGGCGCGGCGCATGTCGGCACGCACGGCATCCGGCATCGCTCGGCGACCGACATTGCCAACTCGGGCATTCCGGTCAAGGTCGGCATGGCGCTGACGGCGCACAAGACCGTGGCGATGTTCATGCGCTACGTCCACACCGAAGACGACCCGGTGCGTCAGGCCGCCGAACTGGTGGCGAACCGGCGCAAGAGCGTCGTGGCGGGTGGACGGCCCGGCCCGCAGACCAGAGAGGAAGCGGCCCCGGTGTGAGGTTTTTCGGGCCTGAAAACAAAAGCCCCGGCTCTAGGCCGGGGTGGGTATCAGGTCTTACATGATGGGTCGTAGGCTTGCGCCCATTGGATGCCATCACCAACCTTGGGCCGATTGTATGCTTTCCCGTCGGCCACCGTCAACCACCGTGGCCCCCCCTGTTTTCGAGGCTCGGCAACATGCCCCATACCTTGCAATACCGCCCGTTGCTGATTGATGCGCTCATCAGCAACGAGCGCATCAACAGCTACCAGAGCGTTTTCCACCCGGCCAACGACGTGGAACTGATGGGCGTGTACCTCTGGAACGCGCACGTCTGCGGCGCACTGTACCCGCTGATGGGCGCGGTGGAAATCACCTTGCGCAACGCCATCGACCAGGCGCTGGTCGCCGACCTGGGGCGGTTCTGGTGGGCGGGCAGCAAGCTGCGCTATCGCTCCTTCACGCCCGGCGCGGATGCGCCGCATCCGGTGCAAGCCGTGCGCGACAACTTCGCCAAGGCGACGCGCAACTATGCCGCCGAGCAGCGCCGCCGCCATGCCGTGCGCGGCAACGTCACACCGCACCATCATGGAGTGATTGCCAAGACGGAGTTTTCGACATGGGAATTCCTGCTGGATGCTGAGTTCATGGGACGCGGGCTGATCTGGCCCAAGCATCTGTCCGGCGTGTTTCGTGGGCCGTGGCCGGTGCATCAGGCGGGCGCGATGCTGGCCCACGCGCATGATCTGATCGCCACGCTGCGCGACTTCCGCAACCGCCTGTTTCACCACGAGCCGGCATGGAAGCGGTATGGCGTACTGACCGAGGCGGATGCCTTGCAGCACTTGCAAGAGAAGATCGGCAAGGCGGAAAGCCTGCTGGCGTTGATACACCCGGAGAACCTGCGGCTGTTGCAGGCCAATGGCCTGCTGCGGGAGGCGCACCGAGCCTGCACGTCGCCCGAGATTCGGCGCTTCCAGCATCTGGCACAGGTGCATCAAATCGACTCGCTGGATGTGCTGGCCGAACTGGTGGCGCGAAGCACGCAGGAGAACAGTGTTTTGACGGCGCAACTGCATCAAGAGCCGCAGCAACGCTTCCTGATCCTGCCGCCATGAACCTGCACGCCGGCTGCACGATTTGCTGCCAGCAACACGACATTGCGCCTGCATCGGGACTACACAGATTCCATGCCCGAGGCATCGGCGATGCACACGCATCGCCCGCCGTGGCACGGCTGCATGTGCAGCGCTTCGCCGCCGTGCGTGCCGTCAGGCACGGAACGGTGGAAGGCGAGATAAAAGGTCGCGGCACTTCGCCGCGAGGAAAGCCAGTCTGCACATGGGATTGGCACGGCACGCGCCCTATTGCGGCACCGTGCCGCCGAAATACGCGAAGCCGCATGAAAGCAGGCTTGACCGCGTGCCACCTGCGCAGCAGCACGCCATGCTGCGCCAGAACCGCAGCGCATCGAGTATCGGAAGTGAGTCAGCGGCTCGGGCCAGAAACGCCCGAAACAGCGCGTTCGATGAAACGGGCGAGCGGTGCGGAGGGAGCCGTGTCGGCTCGCAGCAGATAGGTTGTCAGAACCGGGGAGATGCCCGCCAGCGGGCGGCTGGTCACGTCCGGCGAGCGGCAGGCGGCGATCTGCGACGCCCCGAGCAGCGCCAAGGCATAGCCGGCTGAAACCAGGGTCAGCATCAGGTCGAGCGAGGCGACTTCTTCCGCCACCAACGGTTCCATGTCCACGGTCCGCAGCACCCGTGCAATCTGTCGGCAATAGCCCTCGCAGACATGCGGGTCGCCCATCGCCAAGGGGTAGCGTAAGACTTCTTCCAGCGGGATGCGTTTGTGGGTCAGCAGTGGATGCCTGGCCGGCACTGCCACCACCAACTGGTCATGCCAGGCGGGCGTCGACAGCAGACCATCGCCCACGTCATCGGACTGCGAGAATCCTGCATCGTAGAGGTCTTCGCGCAGTCCGGCGATTTGCTGCGATAGCGGTATCTCGGCCAGATGAATCCCGACTTCGGGATCATCGTCCCGGCACCGCTCCAGGAAGGCACTCAGGCGCGGCGGCGTGATGCCGTCGGACAGGGCGATACGCAGTTGGCCGTCGTAGCCGGCGGCCACCGCTTTGGCGCCCTCGCGGGCCTGCTGCAAGGCGGTGAAGATGCGCGGCACATGCTCCTTGAAGACCTGCCCGGCACGCGACAGGCGGGTGCTGCGCGTGGTTCGGATAAACAGGCGCACGCCCAGGTCTTCTTCCAGTTCCTTGATGGCCCGCGACAGCGGCGACTGCTCGATGTGCAGCCTCTCCGCAGCCCGGGCGAAGTGAAGTTCTTCGGCAACAGCTAAGAAACAGCGAAGGTGACGGAGATCCATATGACTTCACCTGTTTGGTGCCTCCCTAGTAAGCGCAACGGGCTGAATTTCATTCACCGCGCGGCGTTCGCGCGCGACCGCCAGCGCCCAGAACACCAGCCCGCCCAGCGCCAGGCCACAGCCGACCCAGCCTGTCGATGACCAGCCGTAACCCGCAGCGATGGCGAGGCCGCCCAGGTACGGCCCCAGGGCGTTGGCCACGTTGAAGGCGGCGTGGTTGAGCGAGGCGGCCAGCCCTTGCGCGTGGCCGGCCACGTCCATGAAGCGCATCTGCAGCACCGCGCCCAGGCCGCCACCCAAGCCGACCGCGAACACCGCCACCGCGACCGACCACACGTGGTTAACCGCCAGCGGGTAGAGGGCCAGCGCCAGCGCACTCCAGGCCAGCAGCAGGCCGGCGGCGGGCATGGGGCTGCGCCTGGCGAGGCGGGGCGCGGCCAGGTTGCCGCACGTCATGCCGACCCCGAAGGCCGCCAGGACGATGGGGATGGCGTCCGCGGGCGCCTTCGTCACCAGCTCCAGCGTGGAGGCGAGGTAGGTGTAGACGGCGAACAGCCCGCCGAAGCCGATGGCGCCGATGCCCAGGCTCAGCCAGACCTGCGGGCGGCGCAGCGCCTGCAGCTCCTGCAACGCCGATGCGCCGGCGACCCGCGCCTGGGCCGGAATGACGAGCAGGATCAGCGCGGCGGCAAGGAACGGCAGCAGCCCCAACGCGCCGAAGCCCCAGCGCCAGCCCAGCCATTGCGAGATGAGGTTGGCCACGGGCGCGCCAATGGTGGTGGCCATCGTCAGCCCCAGCAGCACGCGCCCGATGGCCGCGCCGCGCTTGGGCGCCGCCACCATGCCGGTGGCCACGAGCACCGCGATGCCGAAATACGCGCCGTGCGGAATCGCGGTGATGAAGCGCAGCGCCATCAGCGCGTGAAAGCCCGGCGCCATCGCGCTGAGGCCGTTGCCCAGGCCGAACCACGCCAGCAGCAGGACGAGGAGCAGGCGGCGGTTCAGGTGCGCGCCGGCCACGGCCAGCACCGGCGCGCCCACGACGACGCCCAGCGCGTAGGCGCTGATGGCGTGCCCGCCGGTCGGCACATCCACCCCCAGCTCGGCCGAATAGGCGGGCAGGAAGCTCATGGCCGCGAACTCGGTGGTGCCGATGGCAAAGCCCCCCAGGGCCAGCACCGCGTGGGCCAGGCCGGGGTTCCTCGCGGCGGGTGCCATCGCCATGCCGGGCGCACTCATGTCGCGGCCTGGTCGAGCGCCGCGATGGCGTTCACGAATTCAGCCGGGTGCCCGTAGAAGGACGTGTGCTCGACGCGCGCCAGCCGGCCGCCGCGTTCCAGCAGGAAGCCGGGGAACCCGTGCACCCCGGCGCGCGCCATCAAGGCGCGGGTGGCGGCGACGTGCTCGTCCACCTCTGCGTGGGCCAGCGCCTGGGCGAAGTCTGCGGCGGCCAGACCGAGCGATTCCGCCAGATCGCGCAGCACGTCCTCCTCGACGACGCGGCGGCCCTCGACGTAGTGCGCGCGCTGGATGGCTCGCAGCATCGGCAGGCTAGCGCCCTCCTTCACGCGCCCGGCCGCCACGATGGCGGCGATGACGGGCAGCGACCAGAAGACGGTGGCCGGGTTGTCCAGCAGCCCGTCGAGATAGGCGGGGCCGAAGCGCACGCCGGCCAGCTCGGCGATGCGCCCATCGCTCTGGCGCATGTAGCTGCGCTTGGCCAGGTCAACGTGCGTGGGGCTGCCGAACAGGCCGCCGCCGTGCAGGCGGATGGACATGCCGGCGTTGGCGGCGGCTTCGATCAGCGGGCTGGCGGCATAGCACCAGCCGCACAGCGGGTCATAGATGTAGTGCAGGATCGGTGGGGTCATGGGACACCTCTTGAGCAGGGTTGATGGAAGGAGCCGGACAGGGCGCGCCGGGCTGGCGAAGGCCGGCCGCGTGGGCGCAGCGGCCTTCGCCTCCGGCGCACGGCCGGATCAGTGGTGGCCGGGGGCCGAAGCGCCGGCCTTCTGGTCGCGCACGAAGGCCCGGATCGTGTCCTGGAACGGCGTGGTCGGCCGCCCGATCAGGCGCGAGAGCTGGCGGCCTTCATCGAAGAGCGCGCCCTGGGCCACGCCAGCGTCGGTGTCGGACAGCACGCGCGCCACGGCCTCCGGCACGCCGGCCTGGATGGCCGCCGCCTCGAACTCCTCGGGTGACAGGTTGCGGTACGCCAGCGGCTGGCCTGCGGCTTCGGTCATCACGGCGGCCAGATCCTCCAGCGTGAAGGAGCCATCGCCGGCCAGTTCGTAGGTCTTGCCGGCGTGGCCCTCTTCGGCCAGCACCGTGGCCGCCGCCCGCGCGTAGTCGGCCCGCGCGGCGGACGAGAAGCGGCCGCTGCCTGCCGCACCCATGAGCACGCTTAGCTTCATGGCCAGCGGCAGGCGCCACGTGAACACCTCGTTGTACCAGCCGTTGCGCAGCAGCACGAACGGCACGCCGCAGTCCCGGAGCGCCGCCTCGGTGTCGCGGTGCTCATCGGCCAGGAAGAGCGGGGAGGCGTCCGCGCGCAGGATGCTGGTGTAGGCGATCAGGCCCACGCCGGCGGCCTTGGCAGCGTTGACGACGTTGCGGTGCTGCGGCTTGCGCTTGCCGTTCTCGCTGCTGGAGATGAGCAGCAGCCGGTCGATGCCCTGGAAGGCGCGCGCGAGGGTATCGGGCCGGGTGTAGTCGGCTTCGCGGGTTTCCACGCCCTTGGCGCGCAGCGCGGCGGCGGCCCCGCCTTCCTGGGCGGGATCACGCACGCCGGCGACGATGACGCTGGCGGGCAGCGTTTCGAGCAGCACGTCGATGACGTGGCCGCCGAGTTGGCCAGTGGCGCCGGTGACGAAGAGCCTGGGGGTAGCGGAAGTGTTGGACATGGTCGTTTCCTTATGGTCTAAAATAGAGACAATGATCTTAAGAAAGACCATCAACGGTGTGAAGGAGGCGGAATCTTGGGACAGGGTGAGATAGAAGTAACCGCAGCCGTATCCACGGGCGGCCCCGGCCGATCCGCCGTCCGCCGTGTGCAACAGGCTCCCTGGACGGTCGATCGGCAGTGCCCGGTGCGGGATGTGCTCGACCGGATCGGCGACAAGTGGTCCACGCTGATCCTGGTCACGCTGGCGAACGGGCCGCACCGCTTCAGCGCCGTTCAGCGGTCGATCCCGGACATCTCCAAGCGGATGCTGACGCAGACATTCCGCGATCTGGAGCGCGACGGGCTGATCGCGCGGACGGTGTTCCCGACCAAGCCGCCGAGCGTCGAATACGGTCTGACGCCTCTGGGCGAGACGCTTCTGGAGCCGCTGACGGTGCTGGTGCAGTGGGCGGACCGCAGCCATGCCGCCATCAGGAAGGCTCGTTTGGCATATGACGAAACGTTGTGAGAATAGGTGTTGATCCCACCCACGCGTCGGTCTCGTAGCCTTCGAACACTCGCCTCAACGACGCGGCGTCGCCTGCAAGGTGCAACCTGATGACTTCCACTCCGAGCCGCCGAAGCCCCCACATTTGGAGCTGACCGAGTGGTTTCAGGTCAGTAGGATAGTCCTCGCAGCCGCCCAATCTCCCAAGATACGCCGCCATCGCGCACCGTCGCGGCAAGCTGCTGCCCCGGCCGTTGTTCGATTACCGGCTTCCACGGCACCAGCGAGAAACCCATGCCGTCATCGAGCATCGCGTAGCGCCCGCTGGCAAGCATGACGCTTCGGCGGTAGATGCCGGACACGCGCTGCCCGTCGGCTACCGGGCGATGCTCCAGGCCGGTATCGGTGGCAATGTCCTTCGCAGCCCGCGCCAAGCCGCGCTACCTTGAGCCAAGGCTTGCCATGGCAATGCACTTATGTGGCCCCTGACGCTTGGACGATCCAAGCGCCTGCTGCCCCGAAATCTGCTCTAACCCTGGACGCTGTATAGCCTTTTCTTTCACGCCCCTTGTCCATGGATGACTTGACAGCGGACATTTTTCATTTGCGAAGCTCGCAAGTCCGAATCCTGGAGCCTGCCGCCAACAGGCTTGCTGGCAGTCACGCTTTCCGATCGCGACCTAGAACAGCTTTCTGACCGACAGGCTCAGCGTCCGCCCGGTCGGATCCAGGAACGCCGGCTGATAGATCTGCGGCGTAGCACCGCTGGCGTCGTGAATGCTCTGATGAGCATCGAACACATTGCCCAGCGCCAGCGTCACGCGCGTGCCGCGCGCCCAGGTCTTGCCCGTGAAGCGCTGCTGCAGATTGGCGAACAGCCGCAGATCCAGTGTGGTGAATGAGGCGTAGTAGAGCGCGCCGGCGCCATCGCCACGATCCAGCACGGTGATCGGGCTGGTCCAGCTGCCGCTGACACGCAGGCCGATGCCATTGTCGAGCACGCCGGCATTGAGCTGAACCTTGTGGCGCGCCTGACCCGCCGATCCGATGGTGCCACCGTCGAGCAGGTCGATGGTCGGACTGGTGCTGGTGAGCTGCACGTCGTCGCGGAAATACCAGCTGTGATACAGCGACACTTCCAGTTGCGCGCCGTTGCCGCCGCCGGAGCCGCCACCGCCGGAGCCACCGCCCCGACCGCCGCCACCACCACCTCCTCCTCCAGGGCCGCCACCGCCACCCGGACCAAAGCCATCACCCGGCGGACCGCCACCACCCGGAGGACCCCCATCGGGAAAGCCGCCACCCGGAGGGCCATTGCCATCCGCAAAGCCACTACCCGGAGGGCCGGAGTTGTTCTGCCCGCTGTCATTCTGTCCGGTGATGACCACCTCTTCCTGCCCGTCCTGGGTGGGGCGGGGCGCCGACTGTCCGTCGGCATTGGCCGCGGGCGCGCCAGAGGCGGTCCGGGCATTTTCGCCCTGCGGGCCGCCCGGGCCATTGGCTGCGGCGCCGTCGCGGTTGCGCATGCCGGGCGGTCGGCCGCCGCCACCGGGCGTGGGACGTACCGGTGCGCGCAGCACCCAGGTGAGATTGAAGCCCCAGCGCACTTGCTGGCGTGCCTCGCGGGCAAAGTTGACGGCGCGGCTGTCCACGGCCACCAGCGTGCCGTCGTCGTCGCGCACGAAGCGATCCGGGAAGGCAGCCTCGGTGGCTGCCGTCGGGCTGCTGAGCATGCCGATGGCGTTGCGGGTCACGCTGTCGAGATAGCTGGCGGTCAGGTTCAGCTTCAGCTTGCTGTTGCTGACGGCGGCCCAGGTCGTGCCCAGCTTGAACACGCGCCGATCGTCGGCCTTCAGATCAGGATTGCCGCCGGAGGTCTGGGTGACCGTCACGCTCTGGCCCTGCACGTAATCGTAGACGCGCATGTTCGAGGTCGTGACGACGGGATCATTGAGCTGGTCGAGCGAGGGAGCCTGGCGGTCTTCGTTGACCGAGGCGATCACGCTGATGCCGGTGCGTGGTGTCCAGTGCAGGCCATACCCGAAGGTGCCGAGTGAGCCGTAACCGGACACTTCGGTCAGTGCGCCGGTGACATTGACGCTGACATCGCCGATGGCGCCCAGCACCTGTCTGGAGCGGCTGGTCAGCGGAACGTCCACGCTCACCTGCCCGCTGGGCCGGGTGCGGCTGGAACTCGTGCTCGATTCGCTCGAACTGCCGGAATCCAGGTTGCTGAAGTCGACCCCCACCCTGAGGCTGGTGGCGACATCGCCGGCGGGCAGGCTGAACAGCGCACCGTTGGCCAGCACGCTGGCGCTGCCGGTGTTGGTGATGGCCGTCGTGTCCTGCCGCTGCAGCGAACCCAGCAGCGAGGAGGGCAGCACCCCATAGGGGTCGAGTGTACCGGCATCGATGGCGTCCTGCAGATCGCTGCTGTCGTAGCCGCGATCCACCTGATTGCGCGCGTCGCTGTAGTCATAGCTGCCGATGGCGGACAGTCGCCACTTCTTGGGCAGATCGGCATTCAGCGTGATACCGGCATGGGCCGCAGTCGTATTGCTGTTCCGTTGCAGCGTGTCGTCGGACAGGTAGCGGTCGATGGTGACGTCCTCATCGCTCTGCGCGTAAGGGCTGCTGGCCGGTACGTCCAGATTGGCCGAAGGGTAGCCACCCAGCGCACGGCTGGTCTGGTAGCTGGCCGAGGCGTTGAACGAGGCAGTGATGGCATCGCTCAGCGTATGCGCGACCACGCCATTGACCGAGTAGTTGTTGCTGGCCGCCTTCAGGGTGCGCGCATCGCTGTCGTTGCCGATGGTGCCGGTGGGATCGCTGATCGTGCCGGCGCTCGAGGATACGCCACGATCGCTCTCCAGCAGCGGCGCCTGGTAGCGGATGCGCCCGACCACATTGAGCCGGTCGTTGTCGTGGATGCGGCTGTAGCTCAGATCGCCGCTGCCGTTCTCGTTGCCACCGGCGGTGGAGGCGCCGCCGGTGAGGTTGGTGACCTTGGCCCGGAAGTTGCGGCGCAGGATGATGTTGACGACTTTCTGCTGGGCGCCGTAGCCGTACTTGAGTGCCACCTCCTCGGGCAGGATGTCGACGCGGGCGATCGATTCGGTCGGCAGATCGCCCACCTCATTGACGCCCGACACGCGCTTGCCGTTGACCAGGATGATGGGGCCCGAGCTGCTGTCGCGACCCTGATCGCTTTGCGTCTGATCGGCGATCTCGCTGAGCAGATCGTTGATGGTGCTGACGCCGTAGGAGGCGATGTCGGTGGGCGTGAGCTGGTTTTCCGGCGGGATGTCCCCGATCACCGCACCCGGCGGCAGGTCAGCGGTCACGACCACTTCCTCCACCCCCTGTGTCTGTGCGTACGCCGCGGTACTCTCCGCGGCCGCCACGGTGGAGGCGTGCTGCAGCGTGGCCATGGTGATGACCGTGGTCATCGCGAGGCGTTGCCGTTGGGATAGAGCGTTGCGATAGAACAGAGCGCGATTCATGGCGGGATGTTTTGTCCGTCGTTGGTGTTGTTGGGCTCCGGCATCTTCGGCCGGAGCATAGCGATCCGCTCCAGAACGAATGCAAATTATCTGCGAATTAATGCGCGTCGATGCGTGGAGTTATGTGGCAAGTCGACATCGAAGACGCGAGTCGATGCCGCGTCTGTCAACCAGTCTTTGGGATTGTCAACGAGTGTCCGGGGCGCCGGATTCTTCGCGTGAAGATGAAGATCGGCCGCGCAACGTAAAAAAACTTTCACGCGAGCCGATGGACGCAGCCATGGCGGTACTGGTTGCGACCAGATACCGCCATGGGATGCATCAGCGCAGCGGCGCTGGCAGGTTCAGCTCTTCGTCGGCGTCAGCACGATGGCGCCGCGGTAGGCGCCCGGTGCAATGGCGGTGCGCACACCGTTGACCGTCATCGTCAGGGTGGAGCCCCTGGGGGCGACGACGCTGCCGCCCGCGGCAATCGTCAGGCCCGACAGTGACGAAGCCTCGGTCACCGTCCATGTGGATTTGGCATCCAGTGTCATACTGAGCGTATTGCTGCCGCTCCACGAGTCATTGGGCAGCCAGTTGGCCTTGCTGACATTCTGCCCTGACCACAACTGTTGCCAGCTGCCATAGGTGCCCTGGCGCAGCTTGCCAGCAAGGGCCGTGGCGGTCAGGTGCACATCCATGTTGCGCTGATAATCGTCATGCAGGATGGCGCCGCTGGCCGTCATGTTGGCCAGGTTCACCGTGATCGGCTTGACCAGCAGGTTGCCGCTCTTGTCGGTCTTCTGGTTGTCGCCAGGGGCGATGAAGTTGCCCATGCGATCCGAGTTGAGCACCGAGTGCACCAGCACGCCGTTGTAGGAATTCAGCGTGGCGTGATCCAGATCGATGCGCGCGCTGGTGCTCTTGATCAGGATGATGTCGCCGCTGACCAGCTCGACGAACTTCTTCGCGGCCTCACCGTAGCTGCCATAGTCGAACTTGCTGACCAGCTTGCGGCTGGTGGCCAGTGTGCTGTTCCTGGCGCTGAAGTGGCCGTAGTCCACGGCGCTGATGCCGCCCTTGAACATGTCCGGCGCGTGGATCATCACGGCGTTGCGGCCACCGGTGAGCACCGTGCCGCCTTGGGTGGTCTTGCCCTTGTTCAGGGCCAGCAGTTCCTTGCCGGCGGAGGCGCCGTCGAGCAGGCTGATCTGGCCGCTCTTGGAAATGATGGCGCCCACTTCGGCCGCATCCAGTCTGCTGCCATACAGCCACACGCGGCAGCCGAAATCGGCATAGGTACCGTAGCCGCCGTTGAGCGCCTTGGCCGTGGTGTTGTAGGCGTACAGGTCCAGGCCATTGCCGGTGGAGGAGTCGGTGGACAGCGCGGCCCAGCCCTCGGCGATGACGGTGGAATTGAAGTAGTAGGTCTTGCTGGCACCGATGGTGAAGTTGGTGCGCGCATTGCCGGAGATGAACAGCGCCTCGTTGGAGAACGGGCCCTTGATGGCGTTGGTGCGCCCGCCGGCGTTGCCGGTGGAGACGAAGTAGGAGTCGTTGACGATGGTCTTGCTGCTGCCGTAGGAGCTGTCCACGTAGCGTTGCGAACCATCCACCTGCATGTAGACGTGATCGAAGTTCACCACCGCCTGGTGATCGGCATCCACGCCGCTGGAGCCGCTCTTGGCTGCCGCCGGCACGTCGCTATCCAGACCGAACAGCAATACGCTGTTGAAGGCGCCGAGCTTGTCGCGGCCGGCCTTGGTGGAGGTGCCGACGTAATCAGCGCCGAGGTTCGAGTACACGGTGTAGTAGGTTTTCGCGCCACCGATGCGGTAGCTGCCGTCGGCGACCACGACACCGGTGGCGTCGTACTGATTGGACGCGAGCAGCACACCATCTGCGACACTGCCGCTGACGCCCGCCGCGCCGGCGGCCGTGCTGATCGCCACCTTCGAATCCGTGTACTGCTTGGCGCCCACGCGCGCACCACCGCTGATGTAGATCGCCGCCTCGGCATGCGCGCCGGGCATGGGCATCATGCCGCCGGCCCCCGGAATGCCGCCGCCCGGTGGACCACCCCCAGGCGGACCACCGGCCGGCATGCCGCCCGGCGGCGGGCCACCCGCACCCGGCGGTCCGCCGGCGCCAGCCCCAGCATCGGCGCCGGGCCCCGATCCGGGCGGGGCATCGGCGGCCTGGGCCAGCGACGCCTGCAGGGCGGCAGGCATCAGGATGGCCATCGTGACGGCCAGGGACAGGGCAGGTGCGAGTGAAACGCGACTGGAATCGGATGACATGCTGCGGAAGCTCCGAATGGATTGCTAAAAAAATCGGCGACCCCGCCATGCGCAACACGCTGCAGATGACGCCCCCCGAAAGAAATCGGGAAAATTATAGCCAGCCCATGACCGCACCCACGTCAAGCAACGTGCGGATCTTGTATCGGATCCCGGTCCAGTTGGCGTAAATCAGGTTGAATTCGCTGGGCTTTTGGCACTAGAATCCGCGCCGGTGGAAGGAGGAGGCTCAGCCATGGCTGAGCCCGACACTTTCGGCCGGTGGCCAGGAGGCTTTCGGTCGCTGCCATGTAGCCCCGCTTGGGGCTTTTTTTATTAATCGAGCCGGAGAATCAGGGGATTGTCCGGGCGCGGCGGGTGCAGAGCATCAGCCAATGGTGGGCCTTAGGGGCCCTTTTTTTTTCCTGGGTTGCGGATATCGCAGAGGCGTAACGATCAGGTCATGGCTTTGGAGCTGCGCGACAAATTGCTGGCGCTTGCCGAGCCTTTGCTGACACAGCTCGGCTACGAGCTCGTGGACCTCGAATTTGCGCCCGGTCGCCATCAGGCCATGGTGCGGATCTTCATCGACCACGCCGATGGCGTGGGCGTCGATGACTGTGAACGCGTCAGCCGCGAGTTTTCCGCGCTGATGGACGTGGAAGATCCGATTCCGCAGGCGTACACGCTGGAGGTCTCCTCGCCGGGGATGGACCGCGTGCTGCGCATTGCGGCGCATTTTGAGCGTTTCGTCGGCCAGCGCGTGCATGTGGAGCTGAAGCTCCCACGCGATGGCCGCAAGCGCTATACGGGCAGTCTGAGGCGTGCTGACGCATCGGGCATCGAACTGGAAGTGGACGGAACCGCTGTGACCCTCGGGTACGCAGAGATCGCAAAGGCGCGACTGGTTCCAGAATGGCCTGAAAACAAGGCCAGGCGGAGGTGATGGGCATGGGCATAAGCATGAACAAAGAGATCCTGATGGTCGTGGACGCGGTCTCGAACGAGAAGGGCGTCGACAAGGAGATCATCTTCGAGGCGCTGGAAGCGGCTCTGGCTTCGGCCACCCGCAAGAAATACAGCGAAGAATGGGATGTGCGCGTGGCCATCAACCGCAAGAGCGGCGAATACGACACGTTCCGCCGCTGGAAGGTGTTCGCCGACGATTCCAAGGAGCTGGAGAATCCGGAAACCGAGCTGCGTCTGGAAGACGGCCTGGATCTGGACAAGAGTGCCGTGGTCGGCGGCTATGTGGAGCAGCCGCTGGAGTCGGTGGCCTTCGGGCGCATCGCCGCCCAGCAGGCCAAGCAGGTCATCGTGCAGAAGGTGCGCGAGGCCGAGCGCGCCCAGGTGGTCGATCAGTATCGCGACCGCGTCAGCACGCTGGTCAGCGGCGTCATCAAGCGCATCGACCGCAATGGCATCTATGTGGACCTGGGCGGCAACGCCGAAGGCTTCGTGGCGCGCGGCGACATGATCCCGCGCGAGCAGTTGAAGCCGCAGGATCGCGTCAAGGCCTTCCTGCGCGAAGTGCGCTCCGAACAGCGCGGCCCGCAGCTGTTCCTGACGCGCACCGCGCCGGAGTTCCTGATCGAGCTGTTCAAGCTCGAGGTGCCGGAAGTGGGCCAGGGTCTGATCCAGATCCTGGGCGCGGCCCGTGATCCGGGCGTGCGCGCCAAGATCGCCGTGCGCAGCAACGATCCGCGCGTCGATCCGGTCGGCGCCTGCGTCGGCATGCGCGGTTCGCGCGTGCAGGCCGTGTCGAACGAGATCGGCGGCGAGCGCGTCGACATCATCCCGCACGACGAGAATGCGGCGCAGTTCGTCATCAATGCGATGTCACCGGCCGAGGTGCAGTCCATCGTCGTCGACGAGGACTCGCACAGCATGGACATCGCAGTGGCCGAGGACAAGCTGTCGCAGGCCATTGGCCGCGGTGGCCAGAACATCCGTCTGGCCAGCCAGCTCACCGGCTGGGAGCTGAACGTGATGACCGAATCGGATGCCGAAGCCAAGAGCGAGACCGAGGCGCGTTCGCTGGTCGAGCTGTTCATGAAGCAGCTCGATGTCGACGAGAACGTCGCCAACATCCTGGTGCAGGAAGGCTTCTCGACGGTCGAGGAAGTGGCCTACGTGCCGGCGGCCGAGCTGGCCGGTATCGAAGAGTTCGACGAGGACATCATCAAGGAACTGCGCAACCGCGCGCGTGACGTGCTGTTGACGCAGGCCATTGCCAGCGAAGAGACCATGGACCAGGCGTTGCCTGCCGATGATCTGCTGACGATGGAGGGCATGAGCCCGGATCTGGCGCTGGCGCTGGCCAGCCGCGGGGTACGCACCCGTGAGGAGCTGGCCGAGCAGGCCATCGATGATCTGTCCGACATCCAGGGTCTGAGTGCGGAGGAAGCTGGCAAGCTGATCATGACAGCACGCGCGCATTGGTTTTGAGCGCGTGACTGAACGGACAACGAATCAGGCGCTGCGGCCGTAGGCGGTTGCGGCGCGAAGGTGGGTGGCTATGGCCGATGTGACAGTGGCACAGTTTGCCGATGTATTGAAGGTCCCCGTGGACAAGCTGATGACGCAGCTTGACCAGGCGGGCATTGAAGTTTCCGGTCCCGATGCGGTGATCAGCGAGGAAGCCAAGCTCGAGCTGCTGACGCACCTGCGCAAGACGCATGGTCATGGCGCCGAAGGCGGCACGACGGCACCGTCGCGCATCACGCTCAAGCGCAAGACGCAAAGCGCCCTGAAGCTGGCCAGCACCCAGGGGCGCGCCCGCACCGTCAACGTGGAGGTGCGCCGTCAGCGCACCTACGTGAAGCGCGAAGTGCTCGAGGACCAGGCCCGTCACCAGCAGGAAGCGGTCGATCAGGCGCGTCGCGAGAGCGAGGAAGCCCTGAAGGCCGCTGCCGAGAAACTCGAAGCCGAGCGCCGTGAACGCGAGCGCATCGAGGCCGAGAACCTGCGCCGTGTCGAGGAAGAGCAGCAGCGCAAGCGCGAGCAGGAAGAGGCGCGCCGCGTGGCCGAGCAGCAGGCCGCCGAAGCCGCCGAGCGCGAGCGTCAACGCCGTGCCGTGGAAGCCACGGCAGCGCCGTCGCCCGCCGCCGCACCGGTGGTACAGCCGCCGGTGGCCGCCCGTCCGCCGCAGAATGCCGCCAATGCCGCTCCTGCGGCCCGTCCGCAGGGCGCAGCCCCGGCGCGTCCCTCCGGCAACGCGCCGGTGGATGACAAGCGCACACGTTATGGACGCGAGGAACTGCACATCCAGGGCGATGTCAGCGCGCGCCACAAGAGAAAGACCAAGCAGCGCGGCGGTTTCCGCCCGCTGGGACGCGCCGGCAGCAGCTCCGGCGATGGTCGTCACGGCTTCGAGATGCCCACCGCACCGGTGGTGCGTGAAGTGGTGGTCGGCGAGACCATCACCGTGGCGGAACTGGCGCAGAAGATGGCGGTCAAGGCCAACGAGGTCATCAAGAACCTGATGAACCTGGGCATCATGGCCACCATCAACCAGCCCATCGACCAGGAGACTGCCATCCTGGTGGTCGAGGAGATGGGCCACACCGCCAAGCTCCTGAAGGAAAACCAGATCGAAGAGGATCTGCAGGGCGATACCACGCACGAGCTGGAGAGCCGCGCGCCGGTGGTCACCGTCATGGGTCACGTCGACCATGGCAAGACTTCGCTGCTGGACTACATCCGTCGCGCCAAGGTGGCGGCGGGCGAGGCCGGCGGCATCACCCAGCACATCGGCGCCTATCACGTGGATACGCCCAAGGGCTCGGTGACCTTCCTGGATACGCCGGGTCACGCCGCGTTCACCGCAATGCGTGCCCGCGGCGCCAACATGACCGACGTGGTCATCCTGGTGGTGGCGGCCGACGACGGCGTCATGCCGCAGACCATCGAGGCCATCCAGCACGCTAAGGCGGCTGGCGTCCCCATCGTCGTGGCCGTCAACAAGATCGACAAGCCCGATGCCGATCCGGATCGGGTGCGTCAGGAACTCTCCAAGTACGAAGTCATCCCCGAAGAGTGGGGTGGCCAGAACATGTTCGTGAATGTCTCGGCACGCACCGGCACGGGCATCGACCAGCTGCTCGAAGCCATCCTGCTGCAGTCCGAAGTGCTGGAGCTGAAGGCGCCACGCGAAGGTCTGGCCAGCGGCGTGGTGGTGGAGTCCAGCGTCGAGAAGGGCCGCGGTGCGGTCATCACCGCGCTGGTGAAGCGCGGCACGCTCAAGCTGGGCGATCCCATCCTGGCCGGCACCGAATTCGGTCGCGTCCGTGCCATGTTCGACGAGACCGGCAAATCGGTGGACGAGGCGCTGCCCTCGATGCCGGTGGTGGTGCTGGGTCTGTCCGGCACGCCGAATGCCGGTGATGAACTGATGGCGGTGGAGAGCGAGCGCAAGGCGCGCGAAGTGGCCCTGTATCGTCAGGGCAAGTTCCGCGACGTGAAGCTGGCGCGCAACACCAAGAGTGGCGAGGACATCTTCTCCACCATGGGCGATGCGGCGCGCGCCGGAGTGACGCTGCTGGTGAAGACCGACGTGCAGGGCAGCGCCGAGGCGCTGCGCGACTCGCTGCTGAAGCTGGCCACGGACGAAGTGGAAGTGCGCATCGTGGGCAGCGGCGTGGGCGGCATCACGGCTTCGGACATCCATCTGGCGGCGGCCTCCAAGGCACGCGTCATCGGCTTCAACGTGCGTGCCGATGCCTCGGCGCGCGAAGCCGTCAAGGAAACCGGCGTCGACATCCGCTACTACAGCATCATCTATGAAGCCATCGATGACGTGAAACAGATGATGAGCGGCCTGCTGGCGCCCGAGATCAAAGAGCAGATCGTCGGCGTGGCGCAGGTGCGCGAGGTGTTCCGTTCCAGCAAGTTCGGCGTGGTCGCCGGCTGTCTGGTCACGGAAGGCACCGTCAAGCGCAACAATCCGATCCGTGTGCTGCGCGACAACGTGGTGATCTTCGAAGGCGCCCTGGAATCGCTCAAGCGCTTCAAGGACGACGCCGGCGAAGTGCGCGCGGGTACCGAGTGCGGTATCGGCGTGAAGAACTATCAGGACGTGCGCGTCGGCGACCAGATCGAATGCTACTCGCGCGTCGAAGTGGCGCGTTCGATCGCGTAAGGGATCATGGCCAGATCGTCCGGCAAGGCCGACAAGCAGCCCAGCGCACGCCAGCAGCGCATCGAGGCGCAGATGCAGCGTGCCCTGGCGCTGCTGCTGCCGCGGGTCAAGGATCCGCGCGTTGGCAGCGTTACCGTGACGCTGGTGCGGCTGAACGTGGACATGAGCGTGGCGAAGATCTACTTCGTGCCGTTCGCGTCGCGCCAGCCGCCCGAGCAGGTGCAGGCGGGGCTGGAGAGCTCGGCCGGCTTCCTGCGCGGCGAGCTGGGTCGCCAGCTGCAACTGCGGCATGCGCCGCGGCTGGAATTCGAATTCGACACCAGCCTGGAGCGCGCCCAGACGCTCACCAGCCTGATCGACAAGGCCGTGGCCGGCGATCAGGCGCGCCAGGATGCGGCCCGTGACGACGAGTCCCGGGATTCCGGAAGATCTTGACCGCTGCAGCCAGCGGCACCGGCCTGGTGCTGCTCGACAAACCCCTGGGACTGAGCTCGAACACCGCCATGCAGAAGGTGCGGCACCTGTATGGCCGCGTCAAAGCCGGGCATACCGGCAGTCTCGATCCGCTGGCCAGCGGCATGCTGCCCATCTGCCTGGGGGAGGCCACCAAGCTGGCCGGCGAGCTGCTGAGCCAGCGCAAGGCCTATCGCTTCACGCTGGCGCTGGGCGCGGCCACCGCCACCGGCGATGCCGAGGGCGAGGTCTCGGAGCGGCAGCCGGTGCCGCCTTTCGATGCCGCTCAACTCTATGCTGTATTGCAGCAATTTCGCGGACCGCAGCAGCAGGTGCCGCCCATGTACTCGGCGCTGAAGCGCGACGGCCGGCCGCTGTACGAACTGGCGCGACGGGGCGAAGTGGTGGCGCGCGAGGCGCGCGCCATCGAAATCCTGCGCCTGGAGCCACTGGCGGTCAGCCCGGATCAGATCGAGCTGGAGGTGCACTGTTCCAAGGGCACCTACGTGCGGGTGCTGGGCGAGGATCTGGCCCGTGCCCTGGGTACGGTGGGGCACCTGGCGGCCCTGCGCCGCCTGTGGGTGGAGCCCTTCGAGGCGCTGCCGATGTGGACGCTGGAGCAGCTGGAATCGCCCCAGGCGCGTGTCGAGGCCCTGCTGCCGGCCGATCGCGCCGTGCCGCAACTGCCGGAAGTACGCCTGGATGCCGCCGCCGCCGCCGCGCTGCGCCAGGGCCGCGCGCTGCCGTGGCGCCCGCAGGTGCCGCGCAATGCCGCCGGACTGCGGCTTTATGACGAATGCGACGAATTCATGGGCTTGGGCCAGAGCGACGCGGCCGGTGTGCTGCGGGTGCGCAGGCTGTTCGTAAGTGCCCGTCCCACTTGAGGCTTGAGCCCTTCGCGGTTATCATCCGCGCCCGCAAAACGACTGTCATATCGATACGAGGTTTTCGACCCCATGGCTTTGTCCACTGAACAGAAGGGTGGCGTGCTGGCCCAGTTCCGCCGCGATCCCAAAGACACCGGATCGCCCGAAGTCCAGATCGCGCTGCTCTCCGAGCGCATCAACGGCCTGGGCGAACACTTCTCGGCACACAAGGCCGATCACTCCTCGCGCCGCGGCCTGGTCCGCATGGTGAACCAGCGCCGCAAGCTGCTGGATTACCTGAAGTCGACGTCTCCTGGGAAATACCAGGAAATCGTCGAGCGCCTGGGGCTGCGCCGCTAGGCTTCACGCGAGGGCCGCGCCGTCATCCAAGACCGCGCGGCCCTCGCCGCATTCAACACCAAGAATTCCGACAAGGTTCAACGTGACTGTATTCAAGAAATCCTTCCAGTTCGGATCCCAGAGCGTAACCATCGAAACCGGCGAGCTGGCTCGCCAGGCCAATGGCGCGGTGCTGGTGAGCATGGGTGACACGGTGGTGCTGGTCACCGCCTGTGCCCGCAAGGACGCGGTTCCCGGCCGGGACTTCTTCCCGCTGACGGTGAACTACATCGAGAAGACCTACGCTGCGGGACGCATCCCCGGCGGTTTCTTCAAGCGCGAGGGTCGCCCCTCGGAGCGCGAGACGCTGGTGTCGCGTCTCATCGATCGTCCGATCCGGCCGCTGTTCCCGGATGGTTTCTTCAATGAAGTGCAGGTCGTTGCCACCGTGGTTTCGCTGAACCCGGACATCGACGCCGACATCCCGGCGATGCTGGGTGCCTCGGCCGCGCTGTGCCTGGCCGGTGTGCCCTTCAAGGGCCCGATCGCCGCCGCACGCGTCGGCTACAAGGACGGCCAGTACCTGCTGAACCCGTCGCGCACCGAGCAGAAGGATTCGCAGCTGGAGCTGGTGGTCGCGGGTACCGCGGGCGCCGTGCTGATGGTCGAATCCCAAGCCGATGGTCTTTCGGAAGAAGTGATGCTGGGCTCGGTGGTGTTCGGCCACCAGCAGATGCAGGTGGCCATCAAGGCCATCAACGAGCTGACCGCCGAAGCCGGCAAGGCTCGCTGGGACTGGCAGCCGCCGGCCGTGGACAGCGCGCTGAAGCAGGCCGTGGCCGCCCAGGCGGAAGCCGGTCTGAGCGCCGCCTACCTGATTACCGAGAAGCAGCAGCGCTACGCGCGTATCGGCGAGATCAAGACCGCCACGCTGGCCGCACTGACCGCGGGCGAAACGCCGGCGTTCACCAAGGAACAGGTGGGCGATGAATTCTTCGGCCTCGAGAGCCGCATCGTTCGCGAGAACATCCTCGCCGGCAAGCCGCGCATCGACGGTCGCGACACCCGGACCGTGCGTCCCATCACCGTGAAGGTCGGCGCGCTGCCGCGTGCCCACGGTTCGGCGCTGTTCACCCGTGGCGAAACCCAGGCGCTGGTCACCACCACGCTGGGCACCGGCCGCGATGCGCAGATCATCGACGCGCTGGAAGGCGAGCGGCGCGAGCCGTTCATGCTCCATTACAACTTCCCGCCGTTCTCGGTGGGTGAGACCGGCATGATGGGCTCGCCCAAGCGCCGCGAAATCGGTCACGGCAACCTGGCGCGTCGTGGCGTGGCGGCGGTGATGCCGGACATGGAAAGCTTCCCGTACGTGATCCGCGTGGTCTCGGAGATCCTCGAGTCGAATGGCTCCAGCTCCATGGCCAGCGTGTGCGGCACCAGCCTGGCGCTGATGGATGCCGGCGTGCCGATCAAGGCGCCGGTGGCCGGCGTGGCCATGGGCCTGGTGCTGGAAGGCGAGCGCTTCGCGGTGCTCACCGACATCCTCGGCGACGAGGATCACCTGGGCGACATGGATTTCAAGGTGGCCGGCACCAAAGATGGCGTGACCGCGCTGCAGATGGACATCAAGGTCGAGGGCATCACACCCAAGATCATGGAAATCGCGCTGACGCAGGCCCGTGAAGGCCGCCTGCACATCCTCGGCGAGATGAACAAGGTCATCTCCACCTCGCGCACCACCATGAGCGAGTGGGCGCCTTCCATCATCACGCTGAAGATCGATCCGGAGAAGATCCGCGACGTCATCGGCAAGGGTGGCGCGGTGATCCGTCAGATCACCGAAGAGACCGGCACCACCATCGACATCGAAAACGATGGCACCGTGAAGATCGCCTCGGTCAATGGCCTGGCTGGCAAGGAAGCCCAGCGCCGCATCGAGCTGATCACGGCGGACGTGGAAGTGGGCAGTGTTTACGAGGGCAAGGTCGTGAAGCTCATGGACTTCGGCGCCTTCGTGACCATCCTGCCGGGCCGCGACGGCCTGGTGCATATCTCGCAGATTTCGGACGAGCGCGTCGAGCGCGTGGCCGACAAGCTGAAAGAAGGCGACGTGATCCGTGTCAAGGTGCTCGAAGTGGATCGGCAGGGCCGCATCCGCCTCTCGATGCGCAACGTCGACACCGCCGCCTGATCGCAACGGTTCAGGACGAGGGGGCCTTGGAGAAGCGGGGCTACGGTGGATTGCTTGGCAACCGCCGTAGACCCTGCTCCAGTTGAGCGCTCACCGTGTTGGCATCCGGCGTGCCGTAACAGCACACCAGCTGCAGCAGCAGCGATTCACTCAGCAAACCCGCACCCGCCTGCTCCTGCTCGGCGATCACCTGCAGCAGCACCATGCGCGTGATGTCCTGTTGCGTGCGCTGTTCGAGCACGCGGAAGGGCAGACGCGCCACAGCCAGACGACGTACATCCTCCAGCGTGATGTAACGACTTTCGGTCGTGTCGTACAAACGCCGGTTGGGATACTTCTTGATGATCCGCGTATCCGACATCGCAGACCTCCTTGTTTCCCGAAGCTTTAACCATAGTACAGACCGGGCACTGCACCCAAGTTTATTGTCGGGTTTGCCATCACTTTCAGCGGCAGTCCTACAAGCGCACCTGAGCCCCCGCGGCGACGCTGAGGCTGCGAATTCCCCGGAAGGCCTGCGGATTCCAGTACTGGCGGGCCCAGTCCCAGACCTGGGCGACGGAGGCCCGGGCCAGTTCGGGCGGTGGCCGTTGTGCCAGCAGCGCCAATGTATGCGTCAAAACCACGGCCGGCGCCGCGCCGCCGATGGCCACGGCATGGCGCGATTTGGACAGCTTGGCGCCACCGGTTTCCGTCAGCAGCGGCGCATGGGCGTAACGCGGCGTGGGCAGCGACAGGCAGTGCTGCAGCCCGATCTGCTCATGGGTCTGTTCCAGCAGATCGGCGCCGCGAACCACGGCGCTGATGCGCTGGGCGGCGTCATCCACGACCACAGCCAGGGCATAGGCGAAAAGGCCGTCACGTCGCTGCAGGATAGGATCCACGCGCCGCAGCGGCCCAACCGGGCAGGCGCCCTGGAAGTCGTCCACGAAACCCAGCGCGGACTGCAGGGTCAGACGCAGGCGCCAGGCGGCGGGCAGGTGCGGCGGCAGGGCCCGTTCGCAGCAATCGGCGACACAGGCTGCTTCGGCGCCGCGCTCGCGCCGGCTGCAGCGGCAGCGATACAGCAGGCCGGCCTGCTGCAGGTCCCGCAGGGCCGCTGCATACAGCGGCAGACGCTGGCTCTGATAGGCAGGGGTCTCATCCCACTCGAAACCCAGGCCTTCCAGCACCGCAAGAATGCGTCCGGCAGCGCCAGGCTGCAGTCGTGGTGTGTCGAGATCCTCGATGCGCAGCAGCCAGTGCCCGCCATGGCGGCGCGCCTCGAGGTAGCTGGCCATGGCAGCCAGCAGCGAGCCCAGATGCAGCTCGCCCGTGGGAGAGGGGGCAAACCGGCCCCGGTAGGGGGCCGGATCCGTACTAGCGGTAGCGATCGTCCCGATCGCCGTACTGGCGCTCGCGGCGCTCACGGCGCTCCTGGGCTTCCAGGCTCAGCGTGGCCACCGGACGGGCCTCCAGACGCTTGATGCCGATTTCCTCACCGGTTTCGAGGCAGTAGCCGTAGCTGCCGTCTTCGATGCGCTTGAGCGCCTCGTCGATCTTGCGGATCAGCTTGCGCTCGCGATCGCGGGTGCGCAGCTCCAGGCTGAATTCCTCTTCCTGGGTGGCACGATCATTCGGATCGGGAAAGTTCGCGGCCTCGTCCTTCATGTGCGTGACGGTGCGATCGACTTCTTCCATCAAGTCGCGCTTCCAGCTGCCCAGGATCTGGGCAAAGTGGCTGAGCTGCTCCTTGTTCATGTACTGCTCGCCACGCTTGGCGACGTACGGCTTTACGTTGCGCGGACCGGCCAGCAGGCTGCTGACTTCATTGCCCTCATGCTCGTCCTCATTGACGGTCGGGCTCACTACGCGGCTCGGAACGGGAATTTCTTTAACGGTCTTGGGCATCTTCTGTACGGCCGCCGGAGCGCTCGTATCCTTCTTGGGCTTGTCGTCGGAAACTTTGAGAGGACGCGGCGGTGCCGCCACGGGTTTTGCAACCGCGGGCCTTGCAACTGCGGGTTTTGCAACCGCAGGTTTGGCGACCACGGGCGGCTTGACCTGCCTGGCGACAGGTTTCGCAACCACGCTCTTGCTCGCGGCGCCGCGCGCCGGCGCCGTCTTGGCGCGTGCCACGACCACCGGCTTGCGCGCGACGGCCTTGGCCGGCGCTGCGCGCTTGCGGATTCTCGAGGTCTTGGATGCGGTCTTTTTGCCCGGCATCGTCAGCTCCCTTGTGAGAGCCCTCAATTATACCGGGCAGCGACGGAGCCGCAATCAGGGCAGGTGCACCGCGGGCAGGGATTGCCAGCCCGGCTGGCGGTGTTCGGCCACCACCGTCGTGTAGATGCCGCCGCGCACGTTGAAACGCGCGGTCAGGCGCATGAAACGCGGCGCGGTGACGGCCGCCAGCTGCCCCAGGATTTCGTTGGTCACGGCCTCATGGAAGGCACCGCGATCGCGGAAGCTCCAGACATACAGCTTCAGCGACTTCAGCTCCACGCAGCGCTCCGCCGGCACGTATTCGAGCTCCAGCGTGGCGAAATCCGGCTGGCCGGTCTTCGGACACAGGCAGGTGAACTCCGGAATGCTCATGCGGATGGTGTAGTCCCGCTGCGGCGACGGATTGACAAACGTTTCGAGTTCGGTGGATGGCTTGCTGGGCATGATCGGGACAGGGCGCGTGGGTCGATTGCGCGGGGCCGATAATCTACACTACCCCGCCCCGGCGCGCCCGCCCCCGTAGCGGTTGGTGCCAGCGGGCCTGAGCGCCGCCCTGCGCGCGCCCAACCAGCGCTTACCTAAGGATCAAGCAGACCTCCATGCGGTTGAACAAGATCAAGATTGCCGGGTTCAAGTCGTTCGTTGATCCCACCACGGTGCAGTTGCCCTCCAATCTCAGCGGCGTCGTGGGTCCCAACGGCTGCGGCAAGTCCAACATCATCGATGCGGTGCGCTGGGTCATGGGCGAACTCTCGGCGCGCCACCTGCGTGGCGACTCCATGGCCGATGTCATCTTCAACGGCTCCAGCGCGCGCAAGCCCGTGGGTACGGCGTCGGTGGAGCTGGTGTTCGACAACAGCGACGGCAAGATCACCGGCCCGTACGCGGCCTTCAACGAGATCTCGCTCAAGCGCGTGGTGTCGCGCGACGGCAGCTCCAGCTACTTCATCAACGGCGGCCGCTGCCGCCGCAAGGACATCACGCAGCTGTTCCTGGGCACGGGCCTGGGCTCGCGCAGCTACGCCATCATCGAGCAGGGCATGATCTCGCGCGTCATCGAGGCCAAGCCCGAAGACCTGCGCGCCTTCCTCGAAGAGGCGGCCGGCATCTCGCTGTACAAGGAGCGCCGCAAGGAGACCGAGGCGCGCATCAGCGACACGCGCGAGAACCTCGATCGCCTGCAGGATCTGCGCGACGAAGTCGACAAGCAGATCCGCCATCTGCAGCGCCAGGCCGGCGTGGCCCGCAAGTATCAGGATCTGAAGGCCCAGGAGCGCCAGCTCACGGCCGAGCTGCTGGCGCTGCGCCTGCGCGACCTCGACAGCGGCGTGGAGCTGCAGGACAGCACGGTGCGCGAGCGCGAGCTGGCCATGCAGCAGGCGCTGGCCGAACAGCGTTCGGCCGAGGCCGGTATCGAGCGGCAGCGCGAATTCCACACCGAACTGACCGACAGCGTCTCCGCGGTGCAGGGCCGTTACTACGAGATCGGTGCCGAAGTCACCCGCAGCGAGGAGAGCATCCGCTATGCGCGCGAATTGCGCGAACGGCAGCGCAACGACCTGGCGCAGGTGGGGCACAACGCCACGCGCCTGGCCGATCAGGTGCAGAGCGATGAACTGGCGCTGGCGGCGCTGCAGGAGGAGCTCAATACACTCGAGCCCGAGGTGCAGAGCCATCAGCAGGCCGAGCAGGAGTGCGTGGCCAAGCTGGCGGAGGCCGAGAGCCGCCTGACCGACTGGCAGCAGCGCTGGGAGGCGCTGTCGCGCGAGCTCGGTGGCGCCAACCAGAGCAGCCAGGTGGAAGCGGCGCGCATCGAGCAGCTGGAAGGTCAGCTGCGCCGGCTGCGCACGCAGCTGGATCGCATCGAGGTGGAACGCGCCCAGCTCGGCCAGCAGGAAGCCCAGACGCCGCTGGCCGGTCTCACCGAGCAGGAAGCCAATGCGCGCGATCTGGCCGATGAGCTGTCCGCCGCCCTGCAGGCAGCGCTGCAGCGGGCACAGCAGCTGCGCGCCCAGCAGCACGATGTCGAAGCCCAGCTCGAGCAGCGCCGCCGTGATCGCGAACGCACGCGCGCCGAACTGATGTCGCTGGAGGCCCTGCAGCAGGCGGCGCTCAGCGAGAAGAACGCCGGCGCGCATCGCTGGCTGGAAGGCCTGGGCGGCAGGCAGCAGCGCCTGGCCGAACAGCTCGATGTCGAAGCCGGCTGGGAACGCGCGGTGGAAACCGCGCTGGGCGATTACCTGGAAGCCGTCTGCGTCGGCAAGCTCGACTCGCTGGAAAGCGCGCTGGGCCGGCTCGACTCGGGGCAGCTCACCTTCATCGAGGCCCAGCTCGAACTCCAGGGGCCCGGTGCCGGCGCTGTGCAGGGTTCGCTGGCCGCGCGTGTGCAGGGTTCGGCCACGGCGCAGACGCTGCTGGCCGGCGTACGCACCTGCGAGACGCTCAGCGAGGCGCTGCGCGAGCGCACGCGCCTGGCGGCCGGCGAGTCCATCATCACCCGCGGCGGTGAATGGCTGGGTCGCAGCTGGCTGCGCGTCAGCCGCGGCGGCGATGCCCACAGCGGCGTGCTGGAACGCGAACAGCGCATCAAGCAGCTGCGCGGCGGCGTCGCGGCGCTGGACGAAGGCGTGCAGCAGCAGGAAGAGCAGTTGCAATCCCTGCGCAGCGCGGCCGTGGAGGCCGAGCGTGGCCGCGACGAAGTGCAGGCCCGTATCCAGGCCGCACACCGTGACCACGCCGAACTGCGCGGCAAGCTCGAGGCCATGAAGGCGCGCCTGGAAGAAGCCCGCCTGCGTCGCGCCCGTCTGGACGCGGAAGGCGAGGAGACCCAGCGCGAGACGCAGAAGGCCGATGAGGCGCTGTCACGCGCCCGGCAGGCCTATGAAACCGCGGTGGGATTGCTGTCGCGCCTCGACGAGCAGCGTCTGGAGCTGGAGGAGGGTCGCCAACAGGCCCGCGAGGATGCGCATGCCCAGCGCGCCAGCGCCCAGAGCGCCCAGCTGGCGCTGCGCGACATGCTGATCCGCACCGAGAGCAAGCGCACCGCCCACAGCGGCGTGAGCGCCGCGCTGGTACGCATGCATGAGCAGCGCGCGCAACTGGAACAGCGCCAGCAGGAGCTGGCCGGGCAGCTGGCCGAAGGCGATGCGCCCATCGTCGAACTGGAAGGCCGGCTGCAGGAATCGCTGGCGCGCCGCGTCGAGGTGGAGTCGGAGCTGGCGGCCGCGCGCCGCAGCCTGGAAGATGCCGAACGCGAGCTGCGTGCCCTGGATCAGCGCCGCATGGGCGCCGAAGAGCGCGTCACCGTGGCACGCGATGCCATGGAGCAGGCGCGCCTGGCGGCGCAGGAATCGCGGGTACGGCGCGAATCGCTGCTGGAGCAGTTCGCCGCGACGCGCTGCGAGCTCGCCGTGGTGCTGGGCAATCTGGCCGCGGAGGCCGAGATCGGCCCCTGGGAGACACGCATCGCCGGCGTGCAGGCCGACATCGAGAAGCTCGGCCAGGTGAACCTGGCGGCCATCGACGAGCTCAAGGAGCAGAGCGAGCGCAAGACCTACCTGGACCGGCAGTTCACCGACGTCAGCGACGCGCTCAACACGCTCGAAGAGGCCATGCGCAAGATCGAGAAGGAGACGCGCAGCCGCTTCGAGGACACCTTCAACCGCGTCAACGCCGGCCTGCAGGAGAAATTCCCCAAGCTGTTCGGTGGCGGCCATGCCTACCTGGAGCTGGCCGGCGACGATGCGCTGTCCTCCGGCGTCGCCGTCATGGCGCGCCCACCCGGCAAGCGCAACAGCACCATCTCGCAGCTCTCGGGCGGCGAGAAGGCGCTGACCGCCGTGGCGCTGGTATTCTCGATCTTCGATCTGAACCCCGCGCCGTTCTGTCTGCTGGACGAAGTGGACGCACCGCTCGACGAGCACAATGTCGGTCGATTCTGCGATATCGTTCGCCAGATGTCGGAGCGCGTGCAGTTCATCTTCATCACCCACAACAAGGCCACCATGCAGCTGGCCTCGCAATTGCTGGGTGTGACGATGAACGAACCGGGCGTGTCGCGACTGGTGGCAGTGGACCTCGATGAGGCAGTGAAACTGGCAGCCGTGTGACAAACACCATGATGTGGTTGCGCTGGATTTTGCTGGGGGTGGGCGCGCTGTTCATGATCGGCGTGTTCGCGTGGGAGCGGCGCCGCTCACGGCAGGCGGCCGCGCAGGACGCCGGCTGGCGCGGCGGCGCGGAAGCGTCGACGTCGACCACCGGGCGCTTCGACGCGCCCGGCGTGCATGCCGAAGCGGCGCAGCGGCGCGAACCGGTGCTGCCGGAACTCGACGAGCTGCCGGATCCGCTGCAGCGTCTGCCGGTCATGGAAGTGGCGGCCAGCACCGAACTGCAGATCGACATGCCGGTGATCGACGCCATGGCACCGCCCTTCGAGGCCGCCCGGCCAGCGCCGATTGCGCGCGAACCCGAACCTCCGACCGCACCGCTGGCGCTGGTGGTGGACTGGCCGCCGGAAAGCGAGCGCCGCATTCTCTCCTTGCGCATCACCTGCCGCAGTGATGAGCGGCTCTCCGGTCGCGCGGTGCGCCAGAGCCTGGAAGCCTTCGGCTTCATGCACGGCCGCTTCGGCATCTATCACCAGCCGGGACCGGATGGCCGCGCCGTACTGAGTGCTGCCAGCCTCAGCCGTCCCGGTATCCTCGATCCCGAGAACATGGACTTCCTCAGCTATTCCGGACTGAGCCTGTTCGCGGTGCTGCCCGGCCCGCTGGCGCCGCAGGTCTGCCTGGACCAGCTGGTGTCCGTGGGCCATCTGCTGGCCGACCGTCTGCATGCCCGGCTGCAAACCGATCGTGGCGCCACGCTGGATGAGGTGGCGCTGAGCCAGCTGCGCAGCGAAGCAGGTGGGATAGGGTCGGGCGCGTGAAGAAAAGCTCGCCCGAGCGACGCGCCGGCGAGCTTCGGGAACAGATCGCGCAGCACGACTACCGCTACTACGTGCTGGATGAGCCGCAGCTGACCGACGCTGCCTACGACCAGCTGATGGGCGAACTGCGCGCCATCGAAGCGCAGCATCCCGAGCTGATCACGCCGGATTCACCCACGCAGCGCGTGGCGGGGCAGGTGGCCGAACACTTCGCTGCCGTGGTGCACGGCGTGCCCATGCTGTCGCTGGACAACGCCTTCAGCCGGGAAGACGTCGAAGCCTTCGATCGGCGCGCACGCGAATTGCTGGCGCGTGCAGCGGCCCCACCACGCGACAAGAGCGACAAGACGGACAGGGGTGACAAGCAGGTCGAATTGTGGCCGGCGTTGCGCTACTCGGCGGAACCCAAACTCGACGGTCTGGCCATCTCGCTGACCTATCGCGGCGGCGTGCTGGAGCGCGCCGCCACGCGCGGCGATGGCACGCAGGGCGAAGACGTCACCGCCAATGTGCGCACCATCCGTTCCGTGCCATTGCGATTGCAGGGCAAGGCGCCGGCGCTGGTGGAAGTGCGCGGCGAGGTGTTCATGACCTGGAAGGCCTTCAAGGCGCTCAATGCGCGCGCCGCCGCGCGCGAGGAGAAGAGCTTCGCCAATCCGCGCAATGCGGCGGCCGGCGGCCTGCGCCAGCTGGATGCGGCCATCACGCGCGAGCGCGAGCTGAGTCTGTACTGCTATGGCAGCGGCGCCTGGCAGGGCCAGCCCACCGAGCCGACCAGCCATTCGGCGTTGCTGGAACAGCTGCGTGCCTGGGGATTGCCGGTCTGCCCGGAGAGCCGCACGGTCGAAGGTGTGCACGGATGCCTGGCGTACTACGCCGAGCTTGGCGCGCGCCGCGCGCAGCTGCCGTACCAGATCGATGGCGTGGTCTACAAGGTCGATGACCGCGCCCGGCAGCAGCAGCTCGGCTTCCTGTCGCGCTCGCCGCGCTGGGCCATCGCCCACAAATTTCCGGCTGATGAGCAGCTCACCACGGTGCGTGCCATCGAGTTCCAGGTGGGCCGCACTGGCGTGCTGACGCCGGTGGCGCGCCTGGAGCCGGTCAGCGTGGCCGGTGTGACCGTCAGCAACGCCACGCTGCACAACATGGACGAGGTGCGCCGCAAGGACGTGCGCAGCGGCGACACGGTGGTGATCCGCCGTGCCGGCGACGTGATTCCGGAAGTGGTGCGCGTGCTGCCGGAGAAGCGCCCCAGGGGCGCCGAGCTGCCGGTGCTGCCCGAGCGTTGTCCCATCTGCCAATCGCCCGTGGTGCTGCAGGAAGGGCAGGTGGCGGCGCGTTGCAGTGGCGGCTTCTCCTGTCCGGCGCAGCGGCGCGAGGCGCTGCTGCACTTTGCCAGCCGCCGTGCGCTGGACATCAATGGCCTGGGCGAGAGCATCGTCGATCAGCTGGTGGACCAGGAACTGGTGAAGACGCCGGCGGATCTGTACGCGCTGGGGCTGGAACAGCTGCTGCCGCTGGAGCGCATGGCGGAGAAGTCCGCGCAGCGCCTGCTCAAGGCCATTGCCGCCAGCCGCTCGACCAGCCTGCCACGCCTGCTGCTGGGCCTGGGCATCCCCGATGTGGGCGAGGCCACGGCGCTGGCCCTGGCAACCCATTTCGGCAGCGTGGCGGCACTGGAAGCCGCCTCCACGGATGCCATCCTGGAAGTGAAGGATGTCGGTCCGGTGATCGCGGCCGAAGTGCATGAATTCTTCCAGCAACCCGAACATCGGCGCGAACTGCAGCGGTTGCGTGAGCTGGGCGTGCGATGGCCGGAAGGCCCACCCGCGGCGCGCAGCGCCCCGGCCGGCGACCTGCCGCTCAGCGGCCTGACACTGGTCATCACCGGGACGCTGGCCGCGATGAGCCGGGACGAGGCGCGCGACCAGTTGCGCGCGCTGGGTGCAACCATGACCGACTCGGTCTCGAAAAAGACCAGCTACCTGATCGCGGGCGAGGCGGCCGGCAGCAAGCTGGCCAAGGCCGAGAAGCTGGGCGTGCCGGTGCTCGATGAGGCCGGCCTGCAGCAGCTGCTGGCTGGCGAACGGCCCTGATCAGCCGCAGAAACCTGCCTGGCTAAAGAACAAGGGCGGCATTGCTGCCGCCCTCATCTGGTCCCGTCATCTGGTCCCGTCAAGGCCATCCCGCCACGGGCGCGGGATGGCCTTGCGAGCGCATGGCTCAGCTGGCCTTCTTCTCGATCTTGGCGGTCTTCGTCAGCTGCTCGACGTAGGCCTTCCACTTCTTCTGCTGCACGATCTGCTCGACGCGATCCTTCACGGAGTCGAACGGCGGCGGCGTGTAGTCGCGGGTCTCTTCCAGCTGGATCACATGCCAGCCGTACTGCGACTGCACCGGGGCCTGGGTGATCTCACCCTTCTTCAGCGTGACCAGGGCGTCGGCGAACGGCTTGACCATATTGTTGGGCGAGAACCAGCCCAGCTCGCCACCCTTGGCGCCCGAGCCGGTGTCCGTGGACTGGGCCTTGGCCAGATCCTCGAACTTCGCGCCCTTCTTCAGCTGGTCGATGATCTTCTGCGCAGCCTCCTGGCTGGCCACCAGGATGTGGCGCGCGCGGTACTCGAGCTTCGGCAGCGCGGCGACCTGCGTGTCGTACTCGGCGCGCAGTTCCTGGTCGGTGGATTTCTTGTCCTTGAAGTAGGCCTCGCTGGCGGCCTGCTGCAGGGCCTGCACACGCGACAGCGCCAGGATCGACGGCGTATCGCCGGTCTTGTCCAGGCCATCCTTCTCGGCCTGCTGGGCCACCAGCTCGCCGTTGACGAGGTTGTCCAGCAGCTGGGTGCGTTGCTCGGCGCTCAGCTCCGCCACCGGCTTGCCGGCGACGTTCTTGGCGTAGAACTCGAACAGCTCCTTGCTGATGGCCGTGCCATTGACGGTCGCGACGGTTTCACCGGCCGGCTTGGCGGCGGCGCCGTCCTTGGACTGCGAGCAGGCAGCCAGGAGTGCCACCGTGGCGACGATCAGGATGCGGGAAGACTTCATGCTATTTCTCATGGATGGGCTCGTTGTTGGTAGTCGCGAAAAAAGGGTTGGAGTGTCCAGATTCAGCCGGGTTCCGTCTGGCGTGACAGCCACAGTGTTTGCACCACGGCAAAAACTGCCAGCGCAGCGGTGAGCCCCAGGACCTTGAAGTTGACCCAGGCGCTCTCGCTGAAATGATAAGCCACGACCAGATTCAATGCGCCGAGCAGGGTGTAGAAGCCCACCCAGAACCAGCTCGCCTTGCGCCAGACGGCGCCGCTGAGCTGCCCGGCCTGTGGCAGATTGGTCTGCAGCAGCCGCTGCAGCAGCGGTTGCCGACCCCAGAGCGTGGTGGCGCCGAAGGCCACCGCCAGCAGCCACAGCAGGATGGTGGGCTTCCATTTCAGGAATACCGGATTACGCAGCAGCAGCGTGGCGCCGCCGAACACGAACACCAGCGCGGTGCTGAGCAAGTGCATGCTCGGGATGCGGCGCAGGCGCAGCCAGTCGATCAGCAGCAGCAACAGCATGGCCGCCATCAGCACGGCCGTGGCCACGTAAATGCCGCCCAGCTTGTATGCCAGCATGAATGCCAGCAATGGCATGAAATCCAGTAACGCCTGCATTGGCTGAAACCCGGCCCCCGTGATGCCCCTGCCAAAGCCCAATATGATAGCCAAATGGCATCCACCCTGCCTTCAGGAGCGCTCGATTGAGCCAGTATTTTTCGATCCACCCCGAGAACCCGCAGGCGCGGCTGGTGCACCGCGCGGTGCAGATCATTCGTGACGGAGGTGTCATCGCCTATCCCACCGACTCGTGCTATGCGCTGGGCTGCCATATCGGCGACAAGAATGCGCTGGAGCGCATCGCCCGGCTGCGGCAGGCCGACCGGCATCACCATTACACCCTGGTGTGCCGCGATCTGGCCGAGGCGGCGCGCTTCGTGCGCATCGAAACCTGGCAGTTCCGGCTGCTGAAGACGGCCACGCCGGGACCCTTCACCTTCCTGCTGCCGGCCACGCGCGAGACGCCGCGGCGTCTGCAGCATGAGAAGCGCCGCACCGTGGGCATCCGCATTCCCGATCACCCGGTGCCGCTGGCGCTGCTGGCAGAGCTGGGCGAGCCGCTGATGAGCTCCACGCTGCTGCTGCCCGGCGAGGAGCTGCCCCTGACCGACGGTGCGGAGATCCGCGAGCGGCTGGAGCACCAGCTCGATGCCGTGCTGGACGCCGGCAACTGCGGCCTGGAACCGACCACGGTGGTGGATCTGCTGGAGCAGCCGGCGCGGGTGCTGCGCCAGGGCAAGGGGATCCTGCCCGGTACGTGAGGGGCCGGGGAGCTGGGCAGCCCTTGACAGCCGCCTGCGGCAAGGGGGCCGAAGGGCGGCGGCAGTTTGCGTATAATCGCCGGTCCTAAATCGTCAGGGGCCCGCGCCAGCGGGGTTCACAAAGGGATGAGCGTTGCTCCGCAGGCCAAACGCGTGCTCTCGGGCATGCGGCCGACCGGCCAGTTGCATCTGGGTAACTACCACGGCGCGCTGCGTAACTGGATCGATCTCCAGTACCAGTACGAGTGCTATTTTTTCGTGGCCGACTGGCACGCCCTGACCACGGGCTACGAGAACACGACCGGTCTGCAGACCCTGATCCGCGAGATGGTCATCGACTGGCTGGCTGCCGGCCTGAATCCGGGCGTGGCCACCCTGTTCGTGCAGTCGCATGTGCCCGAGCACGCCGAACTGCACCTGCTGCTGTCCATGATCACGCCGCTGGGCTGGCTTGAGCGTGTCCCGACCTTCAAGGACCAGCAGGAGCAGCTCAAGGACCGCGATCTGGCCACCTACGGCTTCCTGGGTTACCCGTTGCTGCAGAGCGCCGACATCCTGTTGTACTGCCCGCATTTCGTGCCGGTGGGCGAGGACCAGGTGGCTCATGTGGAGATCACCCGTGAGGTGGCGCGGCGCTTCAACCACCTGTATGGCCGCGAAAACGACTTTGAAGTGAAGGCGGAGCGTGCCATCAAGGAGCTGGGTGGCAAGAATTCCACTTTTTACCGTAGCTTGCGTCGACAATTTCAGGAAAAAGGTGAACAAACGGCGCTGGAACAGGGCCGCGCGCTGGTGGAAGCCAACACGCGCATCACCGTCGCGGATCGCGAGCGCCTGCTGGGTTACCTGGAGGGCGTGAGCCTCTCCATCCTGCCCGAGCCGCAGGTGCTGCTGACCAGGACGCCGAAACTGCCGGGTCTGGACGGCCGCAAGATGTCCAAGTCCTACGGCAACACCATCGGGCTGCGCGAGGATCCGGACAGCGTGGCGCGCAAGCTCAAGACCATGCAGACCGATCCGGCCCGCGTGCGACGCACCGATGCCGGCGATCCGGACAAATGTCCGGTGTTCGATCTGCACAAGGTCTACAGCGATGCCGGCATCCAGGACTGGGCCGCCAAGGGCTGCCGCAGCGCCGGCATCGGCTGCCTGGAGTGCAAGAAGCCGCTGATCGAGAAGGTGGTCGAGGAGATCACCACCATCCGTGCGCGCGCCCAGGAGTTCGAGCAGAACCCGGAGCTGGTCAACAACCTGCTGGCCGAGGGCAGCGAGAAGGCGCGCGAAGTGGCGCGCGCCACGCTCGATGATGTACGCGCGGTCATGCACCTGCGCGGCGAATGAGTCATTGATGAATTCCGAAGCCCAGAAAAACATCGAAAGCACCGACGCCACGCCACCCGTCGCAGAGACTGAAGCGCTGGCGGCGAAGAACGGCAACGGCGCGCCCGAGCAGGGTGAGATGCCGTTCGCCATCGTGCATGGCGAGCCGATCACGCAGCTGCCGCGCGATCTGTACATCCCGCCGCAGGCGCTGGAGATCTTCCTCGAAGCCTTCGAGGGACCGCTGGATCTGCTGCTGTATCTGATCAAGCGCCAGAACCTGGATGTGCTGGACATTCCGATCGCGGAGATCACGCGCCAGTACACCCAGTACATCGAGGTGATGAGCGAGCTGCAGCTGGAACTGGCCGGCGAGTACCTGCTGATGGCGGCCACGCTGGCCGAGATCAAGTCGCGCATGCTGCTGCCGCGCCCGCCCAGCACCGACACGCTGGGCGAGGAAGATCCGCGTGCCGAGCTGGTGCGGCGTCTGCAGGAGTATGAACGCTTCAAGCGTGCCGCGCAGGAGCTGGATCATCTGCCGCGTCTGGAGCGCGATGTCTGGCAGGGCAGCGCCGCGATGCTCGAGCGCCCGGTCGCAAAGGCCGTGCCGCAGATCACGCTGCAGGAGATGCTGATCGCCTTCAAGGAAGTGGCGCTGCGCTCGCAGATGTTCGCGCACCATCACATCCGCCGCGAACCATTGTCGGTGCGCGAGCGCATGAGCCAGGTGCTGGCCGCGCTGGAGAGCGACACCTTTCTCGAGTTCGGCCGGCTGTTCACGGCCGAGGAGGGCCGCATGGGCGTGGCCGTGACCTTCATCGCCATCCTCGAGCTGGTGCGCGAGGGGCTGATCGACATCGTGCAGGCGGCGCCCTATGCGCCCATCCACGTGCGCGGCGCCTCGGCGCGTCCGGCGCCGCTGCCCGAAAACCCCGTGACCGGCGAACTGCTGGAAGAGGCAGCGCCTGCCACCCAGAGCGAAGACAACAGCAAAGACGACAGCGAAGAGATTTCCGAATGACGGCTGCGACCATGAACGACGAACAGTATCCGCGCAATGTGCTGGAGGCCGCGCTGCTGGCGGCCGGCAAATCGCTGACCCTCACCGAGCTGTCGAACCTGTTCGATGAGGCCGCGCGTCCCATCGATGCGCAGCTGCGCGCGCTGCTCGCCCAGCTGGGTGAGAGCCTGGCCGGGCACGTCACCGAGCTGGTGGAGACCGCTGCCGGCTTTCGCATCCAGGTGCGGCGTGAATACGCGCACGAAGTAGCGCGCCTGTGGCCCGAGCGGCCGCAGCGCTATTCGCGTGCGCTGCTGGAAACGCTGGCATTGATCGCCTATCGCCAGCCGATCACGCGCGCCGAGATCGAAGCGGTGCGCGGCGTGGCCGTCAACCCGAACATCCTCAAGACCCTGCACGAGCGCAACTGGATCAAGGTCGTGGGGCATCGCGACCTGCCGGGCCGTCCCGAACTGCTGGGCACCTCGCGCGACTTCCTCGATTACTTCGGTCTGAAGGGGCTGGATGAACTGCCGCCGCTGGCCGAATTGCAGTCGCTGGGCGAGAGCCAGCCGCAGCTGGAACTGACCGAACTGATCGAGCCGGCCACGGCCAGCGCTGCCTTGCCGGAAGAGGCGCCGTCTGATGCCGGCGACGAGAACGCCGACGCCGGTTCCGGATCGCAGGCCGAACCGGCAGAAGGCGCCTGATGCGCACACGGCGTCCCGCTACCCGCGGCGGCGCACCCTCCGGTGCGCGCAGCGCCTCCGCCGCCCGCGGTGCGCCCGCTGCGGCGCGGGGCGCCGCGCCCGGCGAACGCCTGCAGAAGGTGCTGGCGCAGCTGGGGCTGGCCTCGCGCCGCGAGGCCGAGGAGTGGATACGTGCAGGCCGCCTGAGCGTCAATGGCACGACGGCCGTGCTGGGCACGCGCGTGCAGGAGGGCGATACCCTGCGGCTGGATGGCCGCCAGGTCCGTCAGCGCGCCACCGCCCGCGAACAGGTGTATCTGTGTCACCGCTCTCCGGGCGAACCACTACTGCCCAAGGAAAACGCCGGCGAAAACGCCGAGCCGCAGCTGAGCCTGGCCGAGCGCATGCCGCGCAGTGCCGGCAAGCGCTGGGTCAGCGTCAGTCCCATGCCGCAGATCGATGGCGGCCTGGAACTGCTCAGCGCCGATGGTGCGCTGGCGGCGCAGATCCAGCGTGCGGTGCGTGGTCTGCACAGCGAATTCAGCGTGCGGGTGCGTGGTGAACTCAACGATCAGCAGATCCAGGGCGCGCTGGGCGGCGAACTGGATCGCGGCGTGACGCTGCAGGTGCTGGAACTCACGCCCAGCGGCGGCGAGGGCAGCAATCGCTGGTACCAGCTGGTCACGCTGGGTGCCAGCGGCAAGGATGTACGCCAGTTGCTGGAGCGTCAGGGCGCGACGCTGAGCCGCGTGATGCGGGTGCGCCTGGGCACGCTGCAGCTGGAGCGCAGCCTGCCGCGCGGTCGCACGCGGGCGCTGACGGACGAGGAATTGCAGGCCTTGCTGGCGCCACCGCCGGTGGCCTGAGCGCAGCGCGCATCCTCGCGCGCCGCGGATCCGACGCTACGGATCCGCTGTCATCGCATCCAGCGCGATACGCTGGCCATGCACGCCGCGGCTGGCGCCGCTGAGCAGCCACAGAAAGGCCGCCACGCGCGCTTCGGGCAGCGGCAGCGATTCCAGATCGGCGGACGGATAGGCCTGACGGCGCAGCCGGGTGCGCAAGGCGCCGGGATCCACGCTGTTCACCCGCGGCCCCTTGCCGGCATCCCATTCGGCCGCCAGCGAATGCGCCAGCGCATCCAGACCCGCCTTGGATGCGGCATAGGCGCCCCAGTAGGGGCCGCTGCGCACGGCTTGCGCACAGCTGGTGAACAGGATGGACGCATCGGGCGCCGCGCGCAGATTCGAGAGCAGCACCTGCGTCAGCACAAAGGGCGCGGTGAGATTCACATGCAGCAGCCGGCACCAGCCCGGTACGTCGTAGTGCTCGATGGGCGCGAGATTGCCCACCTGCGCGGCGGCATGCACCAGCCCGTCAAGCCGGCCGAATTGCTGCTCCAGCGCCACGGCGATCTGGTCGTAATCGCCGGCCAGGGCCTTTTCCAGATCCAGGGGCGCGAGCAGGGCGCGGTGTTTGCCCAGCGCGTTCGCCTCGCGTTCCACGGCTTCCAGGCGCTTCACCTGCCGCCCGATCAGGATCACCTGTGCGCCATGGGCGGTACAGGCCACGGCCAGCGCGCGGCCCAGGCCATCGGTGGCGCCGGTGATGGCGATGACGCGCCCGTCCAGCGCGTCGGCGGGTAATTGCAGCGTGGAGAAATCAGGCAGCGTGCTGGCCGCTTGCGTCATGTCGTGGGCCCGTGGCGATCGGTTCAATCGGTGGTTGGCAATCAGTCGTTGGCGGCCGGCGTGGTGGCATCCGACGCATCGCTGCTGCCGGCCGGACGGCGCGTGAGTTTCTCCACGGGTTCGAGCGGCGCAATGGGTTCGCCGGTGGCGGCACCCAGTTCGGTGAACCTGCGCGCGCCCGGCAGCACCTGACGCTCCAGCGAACCCACGGCAGAGTTGTAGCTCTCCACCGCACCACCCAGGCGCTGGCCCAGCTTGCCGAGATGATTGACGAAGCTGTTGATGCGCTGATGCAGCTGCTGGCCCAGATCGCGGATCTGCGCGGCATTCTCGGCCACGCGCAGCTGCCGCCAGCCATAGGCCACGGCCTTGAGCAGCGCGATCAGCGTGGAAGGCGTGGCCACGATGATGTGCTGGCGCAGCGCTTCTTCCAGCAATTCCGGCCGTTCCGCCAGCGCGGCGCTCAGGAACTGGTCACCCGGCAGGAACAGCACGGCGAAGTCGGGGCTGCGCTCGAACTGGTTCCAGTAGGCTTTGGAGCCCAGCTCACGCACGCGCGCCTCCAGCTGCTGGGCATGGCGCGCCAGCGCCGCGCGGCGCTGTTCCTCGCTGCCGGCGTCCACGGCTTCGAGATAGGCGTCCAGCGGTGTCTTGGCATCCACCACCAGCTCGCGCTCTTCGGGCATGCGCACGATCAGATCGGGTCGCTGCACGCCGCCGGCCGTGGCGACACTGGGCTGTTCGGTGAAATCGCTGTGTTCGGACAGGCCGGCCAGCTCCACCACTCGCCGCAGCGTGAGTTCACCCCAGCGGCCGCGCACCTCGGGCCGGCGCAGCGCCGTGACCAGATTATGCGTCTCGCGCTGCAGGCTGTTGTGGCTGGAGGCCAGCAGTTCCAGCTGCGTACGCAGACTGGCGAAGCTCTCGCGCCGCTCGCGCTCCATGGCGCCGATCTGCTCGCTGGTGGCGGCCAGCGTGGCGCGGATGGGTTCCACCAGCGCCGCGAAACTCTGCTCGCGCTCGCGCAGCGCGCCCTGCATGCCGGCCTGCTCGCGGCCGAAGCTCTCGCGCGCCAGCTTCAGGAACAGATCGCTGTTCTCGCGCAGCGCAGTCTGCGCGGCGCTGCTGAAGCTGTTCTGCAGTTCGGCTTCGGCGCGCGCCAGCAGCTGCGCCTCGCGTCGCGCCATGACGCGCGCCGCCAGCAGCGCCAGCACCAGTCCGACGATCAGGCCGCCGGCGAAGGCCAGCAGCAGTCCTACTTCAGCCACGCTCGGCTCCGTTCAGCTGCACCCACTGCAGCAGCTCGTCCGGGGTCTGCAGCCAGGCTTCCGCCCCCCAGCTGTCCGGGTCGTCGTTCTCGCCCAGATAACCAAAGGCAGCGCCGAGCGCGATCATGCCGGCGGCGCGCGCCGCATCGATGTCGCGCCGGGCATCGCCCAGGTACAGGCAGTCGGCGGGCGGAACTCCGAGCTGCTCGGCCGCCACCAGCAATGGCCGCGGATGGGGTTTGCGCTCCGGCAGCGAATCGCCGCTGAGCAGACAGCCGGGCGGGTAGGGCAGCGCCAACTCCTGCATCAGCGGCTCGGACAGCCAGGCGGGTTTGTTGGTGACGATGCCCCAGGGAATGTTGTGCGCGGCCAATTGCGTGAACACCACATCGAAACCGGCGAAGGGGCGCGTCTGCCGGGCGAGGTCGGCGCGATAGCGTTGCAGGAAACGCTGCCGCAATCGCTCGAACTCTTCGCCCTCAGATTGCGGAAAGGCCAGCCGCACCACGGCCAGCGAACCATGCGACACCTGCGGACGGATCTGCTCGTAGCGCAGCGGCTCGCGGCGCTCTTCCACCAGCAGCGCATTGACCGCGCTGGCCATGTCCGGCGCGGTGTCGAGCAGCGTGCCATCCATGTCCACGAGCACCGCGCTCGCCTTGCGTGCGGCCATCAGTGCAGCGCCTCGCGCTCGAAGTGCGCCAGGTAGTTCACATCCGGTGTGCCCCCCAGCCGGCATTGCTGATTGAGCGGGTTGTAGTGCAGGCCGCTGATGTCGCGCAGCTCCAGCCGCGCGGCGCGTGCCATGGCCGCCAGCTCCGCGGGGCGCAGGAAACGCGCGTACTCATGCGTGCCCCGCGGCAGCAGGCGCATGACGTATTCGGCGCCCACAATGGCCAGCAGGAAGGACTTCAGGTTGCGGTTCAGCGTGGACATGAACAGCTGACCGCCCGGACGCAGCAGCTGCGCCAGGGTCTGCAGCATGGCCGCCGGATCGGGCACGTGCTCGATCATCTCCATGCAGGTGATGACATCGAAACGCTGCGCCGGGTCGCCGAGCAGCGATTCCACCGCCACGTCGCGATAGTCGATGGTCAGGCCGGAACCGGCCGCATGCAGGCGCGCCACTTCGATCATGCCGGGGGCCAGATCCACGGCCGTGACCTGCGCACCACGCGTGGCCAGCGCCTCGGCCAGCAGGCCGCCACCGCAGCCGACGTCCAGCAGCCGCGCGCCGGCGAGGCTGGCGCGCGCCGCCACGTAATCGGCCCGTACCGGATTGAGGTGATGCAGCGGCTTGAAGGCGCCGCGCGGGTCCCAGAATTCCTGGGCCAGGTCGTGAAATTTGCCGATTTCGGCCGGATCGGCATTGGCGCCGCTGTTCATGAAAATCCCTCGGATCCCATCGAATTCACAGGACGGACCGCCAGCGTCCGCACGGGACAGAAAGTATAGCGCCTATGCTAGAATTGAGGGCTTGGAACATGGATCGATCATGAGCGAAATAGCCCGCGAAATCCTGCCTGTCAGCCTCGAAGACGAGATGCGGCAATCGTACCTCGATTACGCCATGAGCGTGATCGTGGGCCGCGCCCTGCCGGACGTGCGCGACGGCCTCAAACCCGTGCATCGCCGCGTGCTGCATGCCATGCGCGAGCTGGGCAACGACTACAACAAGCCGTACAAGAAGTCGGCGCGCGTGGTCGGTGACGTGATCGGTAAATACCATCCGCACGGCGACACGGCTGTGTACGACACCATCGTGCGCATGGCGCAGCCGTTCTCGATGCGCTACCTGATCGTCGATGGTCAGGGCAACTTCGGTTCGGTGGATGGCGACACCGCCGCCGCCATGCGTTACACCGAAGTGCGCATGTCGCGCTACGCGCACGAGCTGCTGGCCGACATCGACAAGGAAACGGTCGAGTTCCAGCCCAACTACGACGAGTCCGAGACCGAGCCCACGGTGCTGCCGACGCGGGTGCCGAACCTGCTGGTCAATGGCTCCTCGGGCATCGCGGTGGGCATGGCCACCAACATCCCGCCGCACAACCTGACCGAGATCATCAACGCCTGCCTGGCGCTGCTGGACGATCCGGACATCTCGCTGGCCGGCCTGATGCAGCATGTGCCCGGTCCGGACTTCCCGACCGCCGGCATCATCAACGGCGCGCAGGAAATCGCCACCGCCTACAAGAGCGGTCGCGGCCGCCTGTCGATCCGCGCCCGCGCCACCATCGAGGACATGGACGATCGTGCCGGCCGCCAGCACATCATAGTCACCGAGCTGCCGTACCAGGTGAACAAGGCGCGGCTGCTCGAGCGCATCGCCGATCTGGTGCGCAACAAGGAAATCGACGGCATCTCCGAACTGCGCGATGAGTCCGACAAGGACGGCATGCGCGTCGTCATCGAATTGAAGCGCGGCGAAGTCGGCGAAGTGGTCCTGAACAACCTGTATGCCCAGACACCGATGGAAACGGTGTTCGGCATCAACATGGTGGCCTTGCAGGATGGACAGCCGCGACTGCTGGGCCTCAAGGACATGCTCGATGCCTTCCTGCGCCATCGCCGCGAAGTCATCACGCGCCGGACCCTCTTCGAACTGCGCAAGGCGCGCGAACGCGCCCACATCCTCGAAGGCCTGGCGGTGGCGCTGGCCAACATCGATGAAGTGATCGCGCTGATCCGCGCCGCCGAATCGCCGGCCGCCGCGCGCGCCGCGCTGCTGGCGCGCCGCTGGTTGCCGGGTGCCGTCAGCGGCATGCTCGAGCGGGCCGGCGCCATCAGCACGCGGCCCGACCAGCTGGCCGCCGAGCTGGGTCTGAACGGCGCCGACTACCTGTTGAGCGAGGCACAGGCGCAGGCCATTCTCGATATGCGCCTGCACCGGCTCACCGGGCTGGAGCAGAACAAGATCATCGACGAGTACGCCGAGCTGCTGGCGCAGATCGCGGATCTCTGCGACATCCTGGCGCGGCCCGAGCGGTTGCTGCAGGTGGCGCGCGAAGAGCTGATCGCGGTGCGTGAGCAGTTCGGCGACGAGCGTCGCACTGAAATCAACCGCGATCACCTCGATCTGTCCACCGAGGATCTGATCGAGCCGCAGGACGTGGTGGTCACGCTCTCGCATGCCGGCTACGCCAAGAGCCAGCCGGTGTCCGACTACCAGGCGCAGCGCCGCGGCGGTCGCGGCAAGAGTGCCACGGCCGTGAAAGACGAGGACTTCATCGAGAAGCTGTTCGTCGCGCACACCCATGACACGCTGCTGTGTTTCTCCAACCGCGGCAAGGTGTACTGGCTGCGCGTGTTCGAGTTGCCGATGGCCGGCCGTGGTTCGCGCGGCAAGCCCATCGTCAACCTGCTGCCGCTGTCGGAAGGCGAGAAGATCAACGCCATGCTGCCGGTGAAGCAGTTCGACGAGCAGCACTTCGTGTTCATGGCCACCAGCCTGGGCACCGTGAAAAAGACGCCGCTGGCGGCGTTCTCGCGGCCGCGCGCCTCGGGCATCATTGCCGTGGATCTGCATGACGACGACCGTCTGGTGGGCGTGGCGCTCACCGACAGCCAGCGCGAGATCATCCTGTGCACCAGCGGCGGCAAGGCCATCCGCTTCCCCGAAGAGGAGGTGCGCGCCATGGGTCGCGAAGCGGCCGGCGTACGCGGCATCAAGCTTGGCACTGGCCAGAGCGTCATCGCGCTCATCGTGGTCGATCAGGGCCACATCCTGACGGCCTCCAGCAATGGCTACGGCAAACTCACCCCGCTGGAAGATTTCCCGTCGCACAGCCGCGGCGGGCAGGGCGTCATCGCCCTGCAGACCAGCGAGCGCAACGGTGACATGGTCGCGGCGCTGCAGGTCACGCCGGGCAGCGAGCTGATGCTGGTGAGCTCCACCGGCACGCTGGTGCGCACCGCGGCCGACGAGATTTCCGTGGTCGGCCGCAACACCCAGGGCGTGCGCCTGATGCGTCTGGCCGAGGGCGAGCGCCTCACCGGCGTGGAACGCGTCGACACCCTCGAGGGCGCGGAAGGCGAAGGGGCGGGCAGCGATCTGGGCGGTGAACCGGGCGAGGAGCGTCATCCCGAATAGCGATGACGGGCCGGCCCGGCGGAAGATTTCCTCAACGGCTATCCATAACAGCTAAAAGGATCAGCGTGCGCGTATTCAATTTCTCTGCGGGGCCGGCCGTGCTGCCGGTGGAAGTGCTGGAACAGGCTCGCGACGAGATGCTGGACTGGCAGGGCAGCGGCATGTCGGTCATGGAAGTCAGCCATCGCGGCAAGGCCTTCGTGGCCTGTGCGGCCCAGGCCGAAGCCGATCTGCGCCAGCTGCTGAATGTGCCGGCCAACTACAAGGTGCTGTTCATGCAGGGCGGCGCCACCGGCATGTTCTCCGCCATCCCGATGAACCTGACCAGCGCCGAGAGCGTGGTCGATTACGTGAATACCGGCGCCTGGTCGAAGAAGGCGCTGGGCGAAGCCAGGCGCTATTGCAAGGTCAACGTGGCCGCCGATGCCGCAGCGTCGGGCTACAACAACGTGCCGGCGCAGAGCGAATGGCAGACCACGCCGGGCGCGGCCTATCTGCACTACACGCCGAATGAAACCATCGGTGGCGTGGAATTCCCGTTCATCCCGGGCAGCGACGTGCCGCTGGTGGCGGATTTCTCCTCCACCATCCTGTCGCGCCCGCTGGAAGTCAGCCGCTTCGGCCTGATCTACGCCGGCGCGCAGAAGAACATCGGCCCGTCGGGCATCTGCGTGGTCATCGTGCGCGAGGATCTGATCGGCAAGGCGCGCGCGGGCACGCCGCTGGTGTGGGACTTCAAGGCCATGGCCGATGAGGGCTCCATGCTCAATACGCCGCCGACCTTCGGCTGGTACTTCGCCGGCCTGGTGTTCAAGTGGATCCTGAAGCAGGGCGGCCTGGCGGCCATGGAGCAGCGCAACCGCGCCAAGGCCAACCAGCTGTACCAGGCCATCGACGGCTCCGGCGGTTTCTACCGCAATCCGGTGGACCCGGTGGCGCGCTCGTGGATGAACGTGCCGTTCACGCTGGCCAGGCCAGAGCTGGACAAGGCCTTCATCGCCGAGGCCAGGAACGCCGGTCTGGTGAATCTGGAAGGCCATCGCTCGGTGGGCGGCATGCGCGCCAGCCTCTACAACGCCATGCCGGCCGAAGGCGTGGCAACGCTGGTGAACTTCATGGGCGAGTTCGCCCGTCGCAACGGCTGAGCGCGCTCCATGAACTACCGCATCCAGACGCTGAACAACATCAGCTCGCGTGGTCTGGCGCGGTTGCCGGCCGGGCGTTATGCAGTGGGCAATGCGCAGAGCGAACCGCACGGCATCCTGGTGCGCTCGGCCGACATGCACAAGATCGAAATCCCCGCCTCGGTGCTGGCGGTGGCGCGCGCCGGCGCCGGCACCAACAACATTCCGGTGGCCGCGCTCAGCCAGCGCGGCGTGCCGGTGTTCAATTCGCCCGGCGCCAATGCCAATGCCGTGAAGGAGCTGGTGCTGGCCGGCATGTTCATCGGCGCACGCAACATCTGCCAGGCCTGGGCCTACGCCCGCGGCCTCAGCGGTGACGATCACGCGCTGGAAGAGGCCATGGAGCGCGGCAAGAAGGACTACGTGGGCTTCGAACTACCGGGCCGCACCCTGGGCGTCATCGGCCTGGGCGCCATCGGCGTGGAAGTGGCCAATGCCGCACTGAACCTGGGCATGAAGGTGCTGGGCTATGACCCGCAGATCACCTTGCAGCGCGCCTGGCAGCTCTCCTCCAGTGTCGAACAGGCGCATTCGCTCGAGGATCTGTTCGCGCGCAGCGATTTCATCAGCGTGCACGTGCCGCTGATGGATGCCACGCGCGGCCTGGTGAACGCCGCGCGCCTGAAGCTGATGAAGCCGGGCAGCGTGGTGCTGAATTTCGCGCGCGGCCCCATCGTCAACGAGGCCGATGTGCTGGCGGCGCTGGATGCGCGGCATCTGCATGCCTACCTGTGCGACTTCCCGACGCAACGCATCAAGGATCATCCGCGCACCGTGTGTCTGCCGCATCTGGGCGCCTCCACCAGCGAGGCCGAGGAAAACTGCGCGGTGATGGCTGCCGAGCAGCTGCGCGACTTCCTGGAGAACGGCAACGTCCGCAATGCCGTGAACTTCCCCGAAGCCGTGCTGCCGCGCGTGCCGGGCACCAGTCGCATCGCCATTGCCAACAGCAATGTGCCGAACATGGTGGGCCAGATCAGCAGTGCGCTGGCCGGCGCCGGCTTGAACATCGCCGATCTGCTGAACAAATCGCGCGGCGAATATGCCTATACGCTGATCGACACCGACGCCACCGTAGCGCCGGAGCTGATCGCGCGTCTGGCGCAGATCGAGGGCGTGCTCTCGGCGCGTCTGGTGCCGTTGCTGGCCTGAACGCCGCCGCCTGAACGCCGCTGCAAGGAACCCAAGGAATTTCATCGAACATGGCTGCCGCCCCGAAACCGCCCCGCAAATCCACACCGCCCAAGAAGAGCGCCGCCTCCAAGGCCGTGCCGCTGGAGCAGATCCGCGCGCGCATCGACGGCATCGATACACGCCTGCAGGAACTGCTCAACGAGCGCGCGCGGCTGGCGCAGCAGGTGGGCATTTCCAAGCACCAGGATGGGCACACCGTGGACTTTTATCGCCCTGAACGCGAGGCGCAGGTGCTGCGCAGCGCGCTGGAGCGCAATGCAGGCCCGCTGCGCGACGAGGAAGTGGCGCGGTTGTTCCGCGAGATCATGTCCGCCTGCCTGGCACAGCAGGAGCCGCTGAAGGTGGCCTACCTCGGCCCCGAAGGCACGTACACGCAGGCAGCGGTGTTCAAGCAGTTCGGTCATTCGGTGCGCTCGCTGGCGCTGCCGAGCTTCGACGACGTGTTCCATGAAGTGGAGGCGGGCAATGCCGACTTCGGTGTGGTGGCGGTGGAGAATTCCAGCGAGGGCACAGTCACCAACACGCTGGATCGCTTCCTCACCAGCCCGCTGCACATCTGCGGCGAGGTGGAACTGCGCATCCATCACTGCCTGATGGGCCGCATGCAGGATCTGCAGAAGATCCAGCGCATCTGTGCGCATCCGCAGGCGCTGGCGCAATGCCGCGGCTGGCTCAACGAGCATCTGCCCGAGGTCGAGCGCGTTCCGGTCTCCAGCAACGCCGAAGGCGCACGGCGCGCGCGCGATGAAGTCGGCACGGCGGCCATCGCCGGCGAGACGGCGGCCGAAGTGTATGGCCTGACGCTGCTGGCGCAGCAGATCGAGGACAGCGAGGACAACAGCACGCGCTTCCTGGTGCTGGGCCGCAAGCTGCTGGCCGCCAGCGGCCGCGACCGCACCACGCTGCTGGTCTCCGCCAGCCACACCGAGGCGCCGGGCGCGCTGCACGATCTGCTCGAACCGCTGGCGCGTCACCGCGTCACCATGACGCGCATCGAATCGCGTCCCTCGCGCCGCAGGAAGTGGGACTATGTGTTCTTCATCGACATCCAGGGCCATGTCGAGGATGCTCCGGTCGCCAAGGCGCTGGCCGCGCTGAAGCAGCGTGCCTCGCTGTTCCGTGTGCTCGGCTCCTATCCGCAGGCCGTGCTGTAAGGACGGATGTCCATGAATGCTCCGCAACGCAAGATCGAAGCCCATCCGGGTGCATTGGCCGTCCCGGCGGTGCGGGCGCTCTCGCCCTATGTGCCCGGCAAGCCCATCACCGAGCTGGCGCGCGAGCTGGGGCTCACCGACATCATCAAGCTGGCCTCCAACGAGAATCCGTACGGCACCAGCCCGCAGGCGCTGGCCGCCATGCGCACGGCGCTGGCGGAGACCTGGCTGTATCCGGATGGCAGCGGCCACGAGATGAAGCAGGCGCTGGCCGAGCATCTGGGCGTGAGCACCGACACGCTGACGCTGGGCAATGGTTCCAACGATCTGCTGGTGCTGCTGGCCGAGAGTTTCCTGACCCCGCAGTTCAACGCCGTGTACGCCCAGTACGGCTTTGCCTACTACCCGCTGGTCACACGCGCCACCGGCGCCCAGGCGCGCGAAGTGCCGGCCCTGAAGCAGGAATCCGCAATGCCGCTGGGCCACGATCTCGACGCCATGGCGCGCGCCGTCGATGCCAACACGCGGCTGATCTTCGTCGCCAACCCGAACAATCCCACCGGCACCTGGGTGAGCCCCGAGCGTCTGCGCGCCTTCGTCGCGGCGCAGCCCGCCACGGCTCTGGTGGTGCTGGATGAGGCCTATGTGGAATACGGGCGGCTGCTCGGCTGCCAGGACGCTGCTGCCTGGGTGGCGGAGTTCCCGAACCTGGTGGTGCTGCGCACCTTCTCGAAGGCCTATGGCCTGGCCGGTCTGCGCGTGGGCTACGCCATCTCGCATCCGGAAGTCGCCGACGTACTGAACCGCCTGCGGCCGGCCTTCAACGTGAATACCCTGGCGCAGGTGGGCGCGACGGCCGCACTGCGCGACCAGACGCATATGCTGGGCGCCGTGGAGCGCACCGTGGCCGAGCTGCGCCGCGTGCAGGGCGCGCTGCAGGCCGAGGGCTGGCGCTGCATTCCGTCGGCCGCCAATTTCGTGCTGGTGCATATCGGACCACGCGCGGCCGAGGTGAACCAGCAACTGCTGCGCGCCGGCATCATCGTGCGCCCGGTGGGCGGTTACGGCCTGCCCGAATACCTGCGCCTCTCCATCGGTCTGCCGGCGGAGAACGACCGCCTGCTGGCTACCCTGTCTGTTTGCAAGGATCGACGTACTGCATGACCCACGCGGCTTCCAGCGCGCGCTACCGGCTCGAGCCGGTGCAACGCGTCGGCGGTGAACTCAGCGTTCCCGGCGACAAATCCATTTCGCATCGCTCGCTGATGCTGGGCGGCCTGGCGCGTGGCACCACCCGTGTGCACGGCTTCCTGGCCAGCGAGGACTGCCTGGCGTCGCTGGCGGCCCTGGCCGCCATGGGCGTGCGCATCGAGCGGCCGGCGCCCACTGAAGTGATCGTGCACGGCGTGGGCATGGATGGCCTGCGTGCCCCGGCGGCGCAGCTGGACATGGGCAATGCCGGCACCGCCATCCGCCTGTTCATGGGCCTGCTGTCCTGGCAGCGCTTCGACACCACGCTGGTGGGCGATGCCTCGCTGATGCGCCGGCCGATGGAGCGGGTGGCCAGGCCGCTGCGTTCCATGGGCGCGCGCATCGACACCCTGGACGGCAGGCCGCCGGTGCGCATTGGCGGTGGCACGCCGCTGGCGGCCATCGACTACGCCATGCCCATGGCCAGCGCCCAGGTGAAATCCGCGGTGCTGCTGGCTGCGCTGCGCGCCGCGGGCACCACGCGCGTCACCGAGCCGGCGCCGACCCGCGATCACACCGAGCGCATGCTGCAGGGCTTCGGCGTCACGGTGCAGCGTTCCGGTGCCATGGTGGCGCTGGCCGGCGGCCAGAGCCTGGATGCCTGCGAGATCAACGTGCCGGCGGATTTCTCCTCGGCGGCGTTCTTCATCGTGGCCGGCTGCCTGGCGGCCCACGACGGCCTGGTGGTGCGCAATGTGGGCATCAACCCGACCCGCACCGGCCTGCTGGACATGCTCAAACTCATGGGCGCGGATATCCGCATCGAGCCGCGCCCGGCGGCGGGGCCCGAACCCATCGCCGACATCCACGTACGCGCCAGCCGGCTGCGCGGCATCCGCGTGCCCGAGGAGCTGGTGGCGCTGTCCATCGATGAGTTCCCGGTGTTCTTCATCGCCGCCGCCTGTGCCGAGGGCGAGACGCTGGTAACCGGCGCCGCGGAACTGAGGGTCAAGGAGAGCGATCGCCTGGCGGTCATGGCCGAGGGGCTCGCGCAGGTGGGCATCGATTGCGAACTGCTGCCGGACGGTCTCCGCATCCAGGGCGGCCAGATCCGCGGCGGGCGCATCGACAGCCGCGGCGATCATCGCATCGCCATGTCCTTCGCCATCGCCAGCTGCCGCGCCAGCGCGCCCATCGAGATCGACGACGTGGCCAATGTGGCCACGTCCTTCCCCGGATTCCCGCACCACGCCCGCGCCATCGGACTGGATCTGACATGAACGACACCCATATTCCGGTGATTGCCGTCGACGGCCCCAGCGGGGCCGGCAAGGGCACGCTGGCCCGCCTGCTGGCCAAGGAGCTGGGCTGGGAGCTGCTGGACAGCGGCGCCCTGTACCGGCTGGTGGCCCTGGCCGGCAGCCTGCGCGGCCTGGACCCGGAGGATCGCAGCGGCCACGCCGAGCTGGCGCGCGACATGCGGGTGCGTTTTGCCGCGCACCTGGACGGCTCGGAGCTGATCCTGCTGGAGGGCCGCGAGGTCACCGCGGCGCTGCGCACCGAAACCGGCGGAGCCGGGGCCTCGCGCGTGGCCGCCTGGCCGGAGGTGCGCTCGGCCCTGTTGCAACGCCAACGCAACTTCGCCGTGGCTCCCGGACTGATCGCCGACGGCCGCGACATGGGCACCGTGGTTTTCCCCGCCGCCGAGCTCAAAATATTCCTGACGGCGAGCGCCGGGGAGAGGGCCCGCAGACGCTATAACCAGTTGAAAGACAAGGATTCTGGTGTTAGCCTTGCCGCCCTTTCGCGGGAGATCGCCGAACGCGATCAGCGCGATGCGAATCGGTCGGTGGCGCCTCTGGTGCCGGCGCCCGATGCGGTGATGCTCGATTCGACCACGCTCGGTGCAACCGAAGTGCTGGCCCAGGTTCTGGAGCTGGCGCGTGCGCGGGGTCTGTCGCGCTGATCCGTAAGGAGTTCGAGGTGGGTGGCGCCGGAGTGCGTCAACCTTGTGCAGTTACCCCCGACGCCAGGGATTGCGGCAACGGGAAGTCATGCGGTCCATCAACCAACACGGGCCGCGAGCAGGTGTTATGAGCGAAAGTTTCAGCGAACTGTTTGAACAAAGCCTGGCCAGCCAGCGCATCCGTCCGGGCACCATCCTGACGGGTCTGATCGTGGACGTCACCCCGGACGTCGTGATCGTCAACGTGGGCCTCAAGTCCGAGGCCGTCATCCCGGTCGAGCAGTTCAAGAACGAGCGGGGCGAGATTGAAGTGACGGTCGGCGAGTCGGTCGAAGTCGCCCTCGATGCAGTCGAGGACGGCAACGGCGAAACCCGCCTGTCGCGTGAGAAGGCCAAGCGTGCCCGTACCTGGACGCGCCTGGAGAAGGCCTTCAACGATGCCGAGATCATCACCGGCATCATTTCCGGCCGCGTCAAGGGCGGCTTTACGGTCGAGATCGAGAACGTGCGCGCGTTCCTGCCCGGCTCGCTGGTCGATGTGCGTCCGGTGCGCGATACCAGCTACCTGGAAGGCAAGCCGCTGGAGTTCAAGGTCATCAAGCTCGACCAGAAGCGCAACAACGTCGTGGTCTCGCGCCGCGCCGTGGTGGAGCAGGAATTCTCCGCCGAGCGCAGCGCGCTGATGGACAATCTGCAGGAAGGCGCGGTCGTGAAGGGCTCGGTCAAGAACCTCACCGATTACGGTGCGTTCGTGGATCTGGGCGGCATCGACGGCCTGCTGCACATCACCGACATGGCCTGGAAGCGCGTCAAGCATCCTTCCGAAGTGGTCAAGGTCGGCGACGAGATCGAAGTGCGCATCCTGAAATTCGACCGCGAGCGTTCGCGCGTCAGCCTGGGCCTCAAGCAGCTGGGCGCGGATCCGTGGGAGAACATTGCCCGCCGTTACCCGCCCAACACCCGCGTGTTCGGCAAGGTCACCAATGTCGCCGACTATGGCGCCTTCGTGGAGATCGAGGACGGCGTGGAAGGCCTGGTGCACGTCTCGGAAATGGACTGGACCAACAAGAACGTCAACCCGGCCAAGGTGGTGCACACCGGCCAGGAAGTCGAAGTCATGGTTCTGGACGTGGACGAGGAGCGTCGCCGCATCTCGCTGGGCTTCAAGCAGTGCCGCGCCAACCCGTGGAAGGAGTTCGCCGAGAACCACAACCGCGGCGATCATGTCAGCGGCCAGATCAAGTCGATCACCGACTTCGGCATCTTCATCGGGCTGCCGGGCGGCATCGACGGCCTGGTGCACCTCTCCGATATCTCCTGGGACCAGCCGGGCGAAGAGGCCGTGCGCACCTACCAGAAGAGCCAGAACCTGGAAGCCATGGTGCTGTCGATCGACCCGGAGCGTGAGCGCATCAGCCTGGGCATCAAGCAGCTCGCCAAGGATCCGTTCTCCGGCTACATCACCGACAACCCCAAGGGCAGCGTCGTGCGTGGTGTGGTCAAGGAAGTGGACGCCCGTGGCGCGATCGTCGATCTCGGCAACGGGATCGAGGGTCAGCTGCGTGCCTCCGAGCTGGGTCGCGACCGCGTCGAAGACGCGCGTTCGGTGCTGAAGGTCGGCGAGGAAATCGAAGCCAAGTTCGTTGGCGTCGATCGCAAAACCCGCAGCATCACGCTGTCGGTCAAGGCCAAGGAAGTGCACGAGGAGGCGGAAGCTGTTTCCAACTACCGCTCCGAGCAGCCTTCCAGCGGCACGAGCCTGGGCGATCTGCTCAAGGAGCAGATCAACTCGGATCGTGGCTGAGGCAAGGACCTAAAGGCCAACGCCGAAAGATCAATCCCCCGGGTCGTCCGCACGACGCCCCGGGCGGGTTGAGCGGGAGCCCTCGAGCCCTATGACGAAGTCTGAACTGATCGAAATCATCTCGGCCAAGCAGAAGCACCTGCCGGCACGCGACGTGGAGCTGGCGCTCAAGCAGATGCTGGAGATCATGAGCGATTCCCTGGCGCAGGGCGATCGCATCGAAATCCGTGGTTTCGGCAGCTTTTCCCTGCATTTCCGCCCGCCGCGGCAGGGTCGCAATCCGAAGACCGGCGAAGCCGTGGCGCTGGCCGGCAAGTACGTCCCGCACTTCAAGCCGGGCAAGGACCTGCGTGAGCGGGTCAACGAAGGCGCGGACAAGCCGATCCGCGACTGACAGATCACGCTGGTGTTCCCGGCTGCGCCCGGCGATGAGCAGGCGCATGGCGCATTGCCGACGCACTGTTTCTGCGCACTCCGCGCCGATTGGGCCGTCGTGCGGCTCAGCCGGCGTCCGTAGATTGGCTCCGTCCTTCCCATTCCTTAAGGAGCCCGTCATGCACAGACTTCTCTCCATCGCAGGCCTGGTGCTGCTGCCACTGCTGGCGCACGCCGGCATCGTCAACATCAACACCGCCGATGCCGCCACGCTGGCGCGCGAGCTGTCCGGCGTCGGCGACGTGAAGGCCGCGGCCATCGTCGAATACCGCCAGAAACACGGCCAGTTCAAGACCATCGACGATCTGGCATTGGTGCCCGGCATCGGCAGCAAATTCGTTGAACGTAATCGTGCCAATCTGCGCATCGACAAGACGGCCGCCGCCGTGGCGCCCACCACGACCGCTCCCAAGGCCCGCTGAAACCCGGGCCGTGCCGGACGTTGCCGAATTGCGACGTCAGCGTTCGGCGCATTTGTGTCTTCCAACCATGTCTTGGGCTGCCGTTTAACTTAGACTTGTTGCCATCAACCCCGCAGGGACCATCGCAACAAGGAGCCATCGTGGCGGCAGGCAAGATCACCACAGCTGTTTTCCCCGTAGCGGGACGCGGTACCCGCTTTCTTCCGGCCACGAAGGCCAGTCCGAAGGAGATGCTGCCGGTCGTCGACAAACCCTTGATCCAGTATGCGGTGGAAGAGGCGCTGGCCGCCGGCGCCAGGCGCCTGGTGTTCATCACCGGCTCCACCAAGCGTGCCATCGCTGATCATTTCGATACCGATCACGAGCTGGAGAAGCTGCTCGAGGATCAGGGCAAGACCGAACTGGCGGATCTGGTGCGCGGCGTGCTGCCCAGCTACGCCACCTGCATCTACATCCGTCAGCCCGCGCCGCTGGGCCTGGGGCATGCGGTGCTGTGCGCGCGGCCGGCGGTGGGTAACGAGCCGTTCTTCGTGCACTTGGCAGACGATCTGATCGATGCGCGTGTGCCCTGCCTGAAGCAGATGGCCGGCACCTATGCGAAGCGCAGGGCCAGTGTGCTGGGTGTCGAGGAAGTGCCGCATTCTGATACGGACAAGTACGGCATCGTCGAGGTGCAGAACGATGCGGATAAGGTCAGCCGCATCCGCAGCATCGTCGAGAAGCCGAAGCCCGCCGTGGCGCCGTCGAACCTGGCGGTGGTGGGCCGTTACATCCTCACCCCGCGCATCTTCGCCGAGCTGGAGCAGGTCGGGCATGGCGCCGGCGGCGAGATCCAGCTCACCGACGGCATCGCCCGTCTGATGAAGAAGAGCGCGGTCTATGCCCATCGCTTCAGCGGCAAGCGCTTCGATTGCGGCAGCAAGATCGGTTACCTGCAGGCCACGGTCGAACATGCGCTGGCCCACCCGCAGCTCGGGGCCCCGTTCCGCGAATACCTGATCGAGCTGGCGAGCCATCTGCCGGCCAGGCCGGCCGCGGCACCGGCTCCTGCCAGGTCCAAGGGCGTCCCCGCCCGCGGCAAGTGATCCGCATCACAAATCCGGCCGCGGATGGCGGCCGGATTTGTGCTTGCAGCGCACAGTTTTCCGATTCCAGAAGCGCTGCCTCCGGCCGATAAGTTCTATGGGCGCGCGTGCGCCCGTCGCCGGCCGCGATTCGTACCATCCATGTTTTCATTCATTGGTTCCGTCATCGTTGTGGGCTGCGTGCTGGGTGGCTTCCTCATGGAGGAAGGCAAGATCCTGGCGCTGTGGCATCCCAGCGAAATCATCGTGATCTGCGGCGCTGCGCTCGGCGCCTTCATTACCAGCAACCCGTTGAAGGTGGTCAAGGCTTCGTTCGGCGGCGCGCTGGGCCTGTTCAAGGGTCCGCGCTACGGTCGCAGCGACTATGTCGACCTGCTGAACCTGATGTACGACATCCTGGTGAAGATCAGGAAGTCCGGCATGCTGGCCATCGAAGCAGACGTCGAGAACCCGGACAACAGCGCCCTGTTCCAGCAGTACCCCAAGATCCTTGCCGACCATCACATGATGGAATTCATCACCGATTGTCTGCGGCTGATCGTCGGCGGCAACCTCGATCCTCATGAGCTCGAAGCGCTGCTCGAGTACGAACTGGAGACGCATCACAAGGAAGCTGGCGAGCCGGCCCACGCAGTGCAGGGCGCGGCGGACTCACTGCCCGGCTTCGGTATCGTGGCCGCGGTGCTCGGCATCGTGAACACCATGGGTTCGCTGCAGGGCGCCGATACCGCCACCATCGGCGAGAAGGTCGGCGCTGCGCTGGTCGGCACCTTCCTCGGCATCCTGGTGGCCTATGGCTTCGTCGGTCCGATGGCCGCGGCCATGAGCCACAAGGTTCATGAGGAAGGCAAGGCTTTCGAAGTGGTGAAGATGGCGCTGGTAGCCAGCGTGCGCGGCTACGCTCCGCCGGTGGCCGTCGAGTTCGCGCGCAAGCTGCTGTTCGCCGATGTGCGTCCCACGTTCGCGGATCTCGAGAATCACCTGAAGAACAAGAAGAAAGAGGCCGCCTGAGCGTGGCTGCGAAGGATGACAAGGCCCAGCGGCCGATCATCATCGTCAAGAAGAAGAAGGGCGGTGACGGCGCTCACCACGGTGGCGCGTGGAAGGTGGCTTACGCCGACTTCGTGACGGCGATGATGGCCTTCTTTCTGGTCATGTGGCTGGTGGCTTCGGTGTCGAAGGAGCAACGCGCCGCGCTGTTCGACTACTTCAAGAATCCCAGCATGCGGGTGGGGCATGCGCCCGAGGCTGCCGCGGGCCAGAATGGCCCGGGCGGCGCCAGCACCGCTGTCATCAACATGGGCGGCGGGCTCGATGCCATGCGCTCCAGCCAATCCAGCCGCAGGGGTCTGGGCATCCCTCAGGATCAGATCGTCCAGGGCAGGAACCCGGACAAGCGCAAGGAACAGAACAGCGCCGAAGAGATCAGGAAGCAGGCCGCCGAGCTGGAGAAGAAGAAACTCGAATCGCTGATGGAAGAGTTGCGCAAGGCCATCGACGCCAGCCAGGCGCTGGCACCGTTCAAGGACCAGCTGCTGCTGGACATTACGCCGGATGGATTGCGCATCCAGATCGTGGACGCGCAGAACCGCCCCATGTTCGATCTGGGCAGCGCGTCGCTGAAGAGCTATACCGTGTCCATCCTGAAGGAACTGGCCACCTACCTCAACAACGTGGAGAACCGGCTCAGCATCACCGGCCACACCGACACCACGCCGTACCAGGCCAGGAATGGCTACACCAACTGGGATCTGTCGGCCGATCGCGCCAACGCGGCACGACGCGCACTGGAATCCGGTGGGCTCAATCCCGACAAGGTGGCACGCGTGGTGGGCCTGTCCTCGTCGGTGCTGTTCGACAAGGAAAACCCGCGCAACCCCGTCAATCGTCGCATCAGCATCATCGTCATGACACGCGATGCCGAGGAGAGCGCACGCAAGACGGACAGCTTCGAAACCAATGCCGCCGATGGCGCCAGTGGCGCGGGCACGGGCGCCGATGGCGAAATGGCCCCCGGTACGGCGGCCGCCGGCACCGCGGACGCCAACCGTGGCGCCGCCGCCACGAATGCGACCGCAGCGCCCACGCCACCGGCACAATAAAACCGTTGTAACGCCCCGCAGGGAACCGATGGGCGTACGGTGCAGTCCATAAGGCTGAACGTCACGCACACCCACGGAGGGTTTATGCAACGCACCCTGATTCCTGTCCTGGCCGCTGCTGCCGCGCTGAGCGCCTGTGCCACGAACGCACCGCGCACCGCGCAGGTGCCGTTGCCTGGCAAGGATGCCTGCCTGTACGTCAATACGGTGAGCAGCTGGGAGGTGCTGGACGAGCAGAATCTGATCGTGCACGCCCCGATGCAGAAGGACACCTACCTGGTCAAACTGTTCCAGCCCGCCACCGGATTGCGCTTCCAGGAGGTGTTGGGCTTCGAGGACGGCGATCACAACAACCAGCTGTGCAGCAGCGGTGATCAGTTGCGCATCGGCGGTCCAGTGGAACAGCGTGTCGGCATCCTGGCCGTGCGTCAGGTTACGGCCGATGACGTCAGCGCTTACAAGGCGGCATTGGCTGCGGCCGCCAAACCGCAGGGCTAGATCGCCTGACGCGGGCAGGGCGCCGGTCGCGAAGCATTGAACCGGCGTTGTGCCGCGGCGTGACGGGGCGGCTGCACAACAGCCGCCGGCTTCTTCAGGAACGCCTGTGTCCCGGCGGATGTTCCAGCGTCGCGCCATGACGTACGGGCAGCGTGATGATCACGCGCAGCCCGCCCCCCTCTTCGTTGACCGCGCGCACCGTGCCGCCATGCAATCCCACCACGCGTGAGGTGATGGCCAGGCCGATGCCGTGACCGCCGCTGTCGCGATCGCGTGCATCGCTGACACGGAAGAAAGGTTCAAAAATCCTGTCGAGCAGATCGGCTGGCACGCCCGGCCCGCGATCGCGTACGCAGATCTGGATGGCACGCTCGCCCTGACGCTCGGCACGCACCAGCACTACCGCATCCCGGGGCGAAAAGCGCACGGCATTGCGTACGATGTTTTCCAGGGCGCGGAACAGCAGCTCGCGATCCGCTTCCAGCATCAGACCGGGAGCTACCTCGCTGTCGACGCGCACGTTGAACGGCTCGGCCTCCAGGCGCGCATTCTCCACGATGGGTTCGAGCAACTCATCGACCGGGACTTCTTCGGTTTCGATGGAGCGGGCCGGGTCGTCGAGGCGCGAGAGGCTCAGGATCTCGCCGATCAGCTCATCGAGCCGTTGTGTCTCCTGCTCGATGCGGTCGAATTCCTGCTCCAGGTTGGCCGATGGCCGGCGTGCCAGACCCAGGGCGATCTGCAGGCGCGCCAGCGGCGAGCGCAGTTCGTGGGAGACGTCCCGCAGCAGCTGCTGATGCGATTCGAGCAGCGCGCGCAGACGCTCGGCCATGGAGTCGAAATCCAGCGCCAGCATGGCCAGCTCGTCGCGGCGCCGGCCGAGCAGACCGGCCACGCGCACGCTCAGGTTGCCGCTGGCAATGGAGCGCGTGGCGGCGCGCAGATGGCCGATGGGCGCGCTCAGGAAGCGCGCCAGCAGGAAGCACACCACGGCGCTGACCAGCAGTGTGGCAATGCCGCCGATCACCAGCGTGTCCGCCGAACCGAAGGCGCCGAAGGGCCCGCCGTTGCGCTGACGCAGCAGCGAGAGCGCGTAGGTATCACCGCCGGTGGTCTGCAGCTGCGAGAGCAGCCGCATGCTGCGGGTAGGGTCTTCCTTGCCACGGGTGGGGAATGGCCGGCGACCGATGCTGGCTTGCAGGAACTCCGGCACCGACTGGCCGAGCAGATCCATGCCGCGATGATCGAGCACGTACAACCGGTCCGGCCACACCGCAGGCAGCTGCTCCACCAGCCAGTGACGCAGCCCGCTGACGCCGCCACTGCTCAGAACCTGCGAGGCCTGGCGGGCGAACCCGTCCTGGCGCTCCTGCTCGCGCTGCACACGCTCGTTGGCCAGCCACAGCGTCACCATCACGGTGAGCGCCAGTACCAGCGTCATCGACGTCCAGAACGACAGGAAGATGCGGAGAAAGAGATTGCGCATGGGTGAGCGGGTTTGCGGGTAGCGGCGCGCGGGCGCGGCTAATCCGGCTGGGCCGCCGACTCGGCTTCGGCGCTGGCCGGTGCCAGCGTGAATACGTAGCCGGAGCGCCGCACATTCACGATCGAGACTTCATCGGCCACGGCGGAGAGCTTGCGGCGGATGTTGCTGATGTGGGTGTCGATGCTGCGATCGTAGGGTGTGAGCCGGCGGCCCAGCACCTGGCGCGTGAGCTGCTCGCGCGACACCACCACGCCCACCTGCTGCATCAGCACCTCGAGCACGCGGAATTCCACGCCGGTGAGGTTCACGGTCTGGCCACGCGCGCTGGCGGTGCGGCTGACGAAATGCAGGCTCACCGGACCCACGTCGATGCGATCGCGCCGCCCGGGCTGCGGCTCCAGCAGCAGACTGCGACGCAGGATGGCGCGCATGCGCGCCACCAGTTCGCGCGGATTGAAGGGCTTGGGCAGATAGTCGTCGGCGCCCAGTTCCAGGCCCACGACGCGATCCACTTCCTCGCCGCGCGCCGTCAGCATCAGCACCGGAGTGTTGAGCTTCTGGCGCAGCGTGCGCAGCACGTCCAGACCGCCCATGCGCGGCAGCATGACGTCGAGCACGATGAGATCGAAGTGATGCCGGCCGAGCGCGTACAGTGCCTCGTCGCCGTCGTGAACCACCGTCAGCTTGAAGCCCTCGGGACCCAGGTACTCTCCCAGCATGCGCGCCAGCTCGCGATCGTCGTCGACGAGCAGCACGGACAGCGGCGCATTGTTCTGTGCGCCGTCCTGGGAGGCATTTTCATTGCCGGATTGCATGCGAGCCATTGTGGGGGAGAGCTTGCACCAGCGGGCCGGCCCTTTACAAATCTTGGCAGGCCTTGGCCTTAACCGCCCCGAGCGTCAATTTTCGTGGCGGGCGCGTTCAATTCTTGGATGGTTGCTGCGCCAGCATCTGCAGCAGATCGCGCAACCGGCTGGCCAGTGGCGCTGCCCGGACGGTGCGGCACTGTTCCAGTGAGGCGGTTGCCGCGCGCAGCGACGCCTCCAGGCTCTCCACATCATCGAAATTGTACGGTATGGCCAGATCAGCTGCTGCCTGCAGCGACTGCAGCGCCGAGCGCGCACAGCTCCGATCCTTGGTGTCCACGATGCCATGCGCCACGGCGTCGATGACCTGCGCAATGATCTCGGTGGCGGTGTCCTTGGCCTGCGTTGTCAGCATCCGCTCATCCATGAGTCGAACGCTACGTAGGCGCGCTGTCGGGCGCCATGGGCCGGAGCGCCATTCGCAGGTAGGAGGTGTCTGGCCCGCTGAGCACATTGCAGGGCACGGCACGCAGGCATCGCCGGGCAGGGGGCTTGAGGGCTGCGGTGTGGAGATTTTCGAAAATCGAGAACACAGTCGCGAGTGTGTGCATGCAATGCCGTCGCTTCTCAAGATGCGATGCTGCGACGCCGATAAATGCAGCGAGCCGAAAAATATTTCACGGAGATGCCACTTGCCGCTTCTGTCCAGCGACGTCGCGCCTCATCCCCGCCGGCGCAGCACTCGGCCGCCAGGCGCGTTGCCGGCCGCGGCACTGCTGTTGACGGCAATGTTCTGCCACGCATCGCTGGCCGCAGCCTCCGTGCTCAGTGATCTGTGGCCCAATGTCACGCTGGGCGCACGCTTCGGCAGCAGCAACTCCACCCTCGACGATCATGGACTGGCCAGCACACTGGCCGGGCGGGGCTATGCCATCAGCGACGATGTGAGCGGCGGCAGTACCACCACCAGCTTCTACGCCGACTACGGCATGGGCGATGACTGGAGTCTGGAGATGGGCTGGACCTACCTGGGTCATGCGCGCACCACCTTCACCGGTCCGACCCCCGAGGACCTGCAGGCGCTGCTCGCGGTCGCGGCCGACGTCACCCACGGCGGCGGCAATACCCAGTGGCTGGCGGCCCAGTACCGCTATCCGCTGTTCGGCTGGCTGGACCTGGATTTGCGTGCCGGCGCCTATCTCTGGAGCGCGGACAGCAATCTGTACGTGGATGGCATGCATGCGCTGTCCCGTACCGACCACGGTTTCGGTTACACCTTCGGCGCTGGCCCGCATCTCGCGCTGGGTGAGCATTGGGGTGTGGGTTTGAGCGTGGACCTTTATGCCTCCGGCAACGACAACCGCTTCTGGCAGGAGACAGTGTCGCTCGACTACCGCTTCTGAATCCAGCGGCAGGGAATTGCCGCAGCGGTGTGCCCCGGCAACGCCGACCTGGAACCGTGACCGACGCAGCCTTTTTCCAGGTCATACGTGCCGGGGTCGCACTCAAGTTGCTCCATCACCACCCGATAATTGAATGAGATGTGAATTTCCTGCGTTCCGGGGTGCAGCCGCGGCGCAGGGCCAGTGACGATACGGAGACAGCCGATGTCAATGCCAAGCAATAGCTCGAACGAGAACGTCTCGGTTCTCGGCCCCACGCTGCGCTTCAAAGGCGAATTGCACGCCGATGAAGACCTGCAGATCCACGGTCACGTCGAGGGCACCATCACCCACACCAAGTACCTCACCGTTGGACGCGATGGACATGTGAAGGCCGACATCCAGGGGCACATCATTGCCGTCCAGGGCACGGTGGAGGGCGATCTGACCGCCGAGACTTCGGTGGCGATCACGGACACCGGCCATCTGACCGGCGATATCCGGGCACCCAGCATCAGCATCAACGACGGGGCCGATGTGAACGGCAAAGTGACCATGGAAACCGTCAAAACCAGCCGTCCGACCCCGTCACATCGCAAGGGTGCGCTGGTCGGCGCCACGGATTGCACACGCCACACCGGGGAGCAGTAAGTCATGTCCCGCACCATCATGTCCGTCTTCAACCCGCGCGTACGCGGCGAGGAGCCGGTCGGCGTAACGCCGATCCCGGTCGGACCGGCCGAGAACAGCGAACCACCGCAATCCGTCGAACCCCTGCAGGGAGTCGCGGGGCGTCCGGCCATCAAGCTGGGCAAGACGCTGGTCTTCAAGGGCGAACTGAGCGTCGGCGAAGACTGTCTGCTGCTGGGGCGTGTCGAGGGCGCGTTCACGCACTCCGAGAGCCTGATCGTCGGCATTGGCGGCGTCATCGTCGGTGATGTGCGCGGCCGCAGCATCACGATCAAGGGCACGGTGGAAGGCGATATCGAAGCCACCGAGTCGGTGGTCGTGATTCCCAGCGCAGTGGTCACGGGCAACATCACCGCTCCGCGTATCAATATCTTCGAAGGTGCCCAGCTCAACGGCACCGTGAAAATGCTGGCGCCGGCGGTCACCGACTCCCAGGACGTTCCGGGCCTGGTGGAGAAGGGCATGCTCACCGAGACCGCCGTCGACCAGCTGCTCAGCCTGCTGAACGCGCGCCGCAAGGCCTGAGATCGACAACGGGTGCCGGTGCAATGCGCCGGCACCGCCAGGCCGGACATGGACGTCTGCCTGCGGTAGTCGGCCATTTTAAGAAGATAAACTTATCAGCTACACTGATCAGTAGAACTTGGTAGTTTCTTCCGGAGCCCTGTTTGAACCCCACTCCTGGCGATGCCGAGACGTCCCGGACGCTGGCACTGGCCGGAGAGTTGCGACGGGTGCTGGGCAAGCTCAGCCGCCGGCTGCGCGAATATTCGCACCCCCAGGATCTCACCCCCACCCAGATGGCCGTCATCGGTCGCCTGGAGCGCGAGGGGCCGGCAACGGCCACCGCTCTGGCCCGTGCGGAGCGCATGCGCCCTCAATCCATGGGAGCCTGCGTCGCCGTCCTGCAGGCAGCCGGCCTGGTGGCGGGTGCACCAGACCCGGCCGACGGCCGCCAGATCCTGCTGTCACTGACCCCGGCCTGCCGCGAACTCATCAAGGACGAGCGCAGCGCGCGCCAGGACTGGCTGGTCCAGGCACTGCGCCAGCATCTGGCCCCGGACGAGCAGGCGCGATTGACTGCCAGCGTGGAGCTGCTGCGCCGGCTGGCCGACTCATGACGCCGCCGCCGGCGGCCAGCGGCACCTTCTGTTCGCTGCAGATCCGCAACTACCGCCTGTGGGCGAGCGGCGCCGCCGTCTCCAACATCGGCACCTGGATGCAGCGCACGGCCCAGGACTGGATCGTGCTGGCCGAACTGACCCATCACAACGCCACGGCGGTGGGTGTGGTCATGGGCCTGCAATTCGGGCCGCAGATGGTGCTGCTGCCGTTCACCGGCTATGCGGCGGATCGCTTCAACCGTCGGCGCATGCTGATCGCCACACAGGCCCTGATGGGCCTGCTGGCCCTGGGCCTTGGCCTGCTGACGCTGTTCGGTGCGGCCCAGCTGTGGCAGGTGGATGTGTTTGCACTGCTGCTGGGGTGCGTGGCCGCGTTCGATGCGCCGGCTCGCCAGACGTTCGTGGCCGAACTGGTGCCCCAGTCCATGGTTTCCAATGCCGTGGCGCTCAATTCCACCTCGTTCAATGCCGCGCGCATGATCGGTCCGGCCATTGCCGGTCTGTTGATCGCCCAGGTGGGCTCGGCCTGGGTATTCCTGATCAACGCGCTCTCGTATGCCGCGGTGCTGGCCTCGTTGTTCCTGCTGCGCGTGGACGAACTGCAGCCCGGCAACGCCGCTGAACGCAGCGCCGGCACGCTGCTGGATGGTTTTCGCTACGTGGCCGGCCGCAAGGACATCCTCACCGTGCTGGCCATGCTGTTCCTGATCGGCACCTTCGGCATCAATTTCCCCATCTACATCTCCACCATGTCCGTGGCGGTGTTCCATGCCGGTGCCGGCGAGTTCGGGCTGTTGACCTCGACCATGGCACTGGGCTCGGTGGCCGGTGCGCTGCTCTCGGCCAGGCGCGACAAACCGCGCATGGCAGTGCTGCTGATCGCGGCCGCCGTGTTCGGCATCGGCCTGGTCGTTGCCGCGCTGATGCCCACCTTCGTGCTGTTCGGCCTGGTGCTGATCTCGGTGGGCTGGTCGGCCCAGACTTTCACCACCACGGCCAACGGGGCGGTGCAGATGTGGACCGATGCGCCGATGCGCGGCCGCGTGATGGCGCTGTTCCTGGCGATCGCCCTGGGCGGCACACCGATCGGCGCGCCATTGGTGGGATGGGTGGCCGACCAGTTCGGTGCGCGCTGGGGTATGGGCGTGGGCGCCGCATCGGGTTTTGCCGCGCTGCTGATCGGGCTGTGGTACGTCAGCCGTCGTCGGCATGGCGCGTCACCGTCATAGTATTTGATGATAATGCTATTATCATCAAACCGGCATTTGCCACTCCTGTCCCGCACCGGCCGAGATCAACCGCCATGCCGCTGGAAGAGCGTACCGCCCGTCTGACCATCCTGGTGGATCCGCGCAAGAAAGCCGTGTTCGAGCGGCTGTGCGCCGCAGAAGACCTGACACCCTCGCAAGTCCTGCGGCGCCTGATGCGCGAATACATCGAGGCGAAAACCGGCAAGCCCTGGGAACCCGGCAAGGCGGCCGGGGCACGCGCACCACGCCGGCACCGCGCCTGAGGCCGCGCTGCGATGATCGCGTTGCTGGAGGCGAGGCGGGCGGGATTACTGGTCCGGGCCAACCTGTCGCGCAACGTCATCGCCGGCATCGTGGTCGGCATCGTCGCCATGCCGCTGGCGATGGCGTTTGCCATCGCCTCCGGCGCCAAGCCGGAACAGGGGCTGTACACGGCCATCGTCGCCGGCATCGCCACCGCGCTGTTCGGCGGGACGCGCATCCAGATCTCTGGGCCGACGGGCGCTTTCATCGCGGTGCTGGCTGGCATCACTGCTCAGTACGGCATCGCCGGCCTGCAGATCGCCACGCTGATGGCCGGTGGCATCCTGCTGGCGATGGGGTTGGGGCGCCTGGGCGGTGTGATCCGTTTCATCCCCGATCCGGTCATCGTCGGCTTCACCTCCGGCATCGCGGTAATCATCTGGGTGGGTCAGTGGAAGGATTTCTTCGGTCTGCATCCGGATAGCGCCGCCGGTCCGCATTTTCACGAGAAGCTGTGGGTGCTGCTGCAGGCATTGCCGAAGTTCGATGCACCGACCACGGCCATCGCCGCCGGCACGCTGCTGGTCACCATTTACGGTGCGCGCCTGCTGCCACGCATACCGGGACTGCGGCGCATCCCCTCGCCCTTGGTGGCGATGTTGCTGGCCACCGGCGCGCAGGCGCTGGGGCAGTTCCCCTCGGTGGCCACCATCGGCACGGCCTTCGGCGGCATTCCGCGCACACTGCCGGGATTGAGCCTGCCCAGCATCAGCGTCGCCCAGGCGCTGCAGCTGATCGGTCCGGCCTTCACCATCGCGCTGCTGGGTGCCATCGAATCGCTGCTCACGGCGGTCGTGGCCGACGGCATGACGGGCACCCGTCATGATTCCAACCAGGAGTTGATCGGGCAGGGCATTGCCAACCTGCTGGCGCCGCTGTTCGGCGGTTTTGCCGCCACGGGCGCCATCGCCCGCACCGCCACCAATATCCGCAACGGCGCCAACAGCCCGGTGGCCGGTGTGGTGCATGGCGTGCTGCTGGTGCTGGTGATCGTGCTGCTGGCGCCCTGGGCGGCGGCCATTCCGCTGAGCGCACTGGCCGCCATCCTGTTCACGGTGGCCTGGAACATGAGCGACCTGCCGCACTTCACGCGCATGCTCCGACGCGCACCGCTGGCCGACAAACTGCTGCTGCTGGTCACCTTCCTGCTGACGGTGTTCGTGGACCTGGTGGTCGGCGTCAACGTCGGCGTGGTGTTCGCGGCGCTGCTGTTCATGAAGCGCATGTCCGAGTCGGTGCGGATCGAGGAACAGGTGTTCAGCGGTGCCCAGACGGACGCCGTGGTGGGCGAAGACATCACGCTGCCGGCCAGCGCCATGGTCTATCGCATCGACGGCCCGTTCTTCTTCGGGGCGGCCGAGACCTTCGAGCGTACGCTGGAGCGCATCCCCATGGGCATCACCGCGGTGGTGCTGCGTTTCGGTCGCGTGCCGTTCGTGGATGCCACCGGCATGCAGACCTTGATCGAGCTCGTGCAGCGCTTCCGCAACCATGGGGTGCGCCTCATGCTCTGTGGCCTGAGCGGGGCACTGCGCGAAGATCTGCGCTCAGGGGGCGTGCTCGATCTGGTCGGCGAGCAGAATCTCTGCACCAGCATGCGTGAGGCGGCCGATCGTCTGGGCTGAGCCTGGCCAGGCCCGGGCACTCATCAGTGCCCGATCACGATCCCTGCCTGGCCGCCCAGGATTTGCACCAGCCGTCGGCGCGCACGAACTGACCCAGCACCAGCTCACAACCACCGGCGCTGGCATCGGCTTCACCGTCATACAGGCTGCAGTTGCGGCACAGCTGTCCGGGCTTGTAGGTCGGATATTTCTTCACATCCACCTTGCTGGCCTTGGCCACATAGCCCAGCGATTGACCGGTGACGCTGTCCTCGGCCAGCAACGGGATTTCCGGATCGGAACCCGCGGCAGATGCCTGCGTTGCACGCAGCGTGGCCGCCAGGGAAGTCCCCAGCAGCACAGCCGACCGGATGAGGACACGGCGTGAAAACGGTTGCGACATGGCTTGAGCTCACCGCTGCTTTGCTGAAGTGCAAATCATGGTAATCCAGATTCCAGGAAGACGGCGAACGGGCTGCTCAGGGACTATCGCGACAGGGCGGTTGCATCACTCCGGTGGCAACTGTGCCACCGGATCGTATGACGGCACCCTGAGCGGGACATAGTGTTTGACATTCAATTGCCGCGATTGCGAGATCGGCGAATCCGGCTGTGTGCCCGCGACCGTGCGCCTGATCAGACAGCAACCCGGCAATCCGTGCGGCCTCGAGATTGGAGGGCAGGATGCGCGCGCTGTAAAGATGAACCAGCGTTTCCAGCCACTCTCTCAGGCGCGCCGCCTACGGTCGAGAACTTGGCCTTGGCGTCTTTCAGCTGGATCTTCCGCGTGGCGAACTCCCATATGACCACTATGCCATCGAGATTGATCTCCACCCAGATCGCCTTGCGCAGTTCGCCGTATTTATCCCCGCTGGGTCTGGCTGTCAAAGGAGCCTCAGGGAAGCTCGTGGCAGTAAGAATTATTCAAAAACAGTAAGTTATGGATTCATTCCAGACACAGATGGACGTCTGTGGACGGGCATGGAAGAGGTGAATGGCTCCCCGGGTTGGACTCGAACCAACGACCTGCGGATTAACAGTCCGACGCTCTACCGACTGAGCTACCGGGGAACCGAAAGCTGGATGGGGCCACCGAAAGGGGCTCCCGAAAAGGCGGGGCGCATTGTCGTGGCCCGGGGCGGTGGCGTCAAGAACTGATCCACCGCCTCGGGCCAATACTGTCGCCAGAATTTTGCAGCCCTGCGCTTACGAGGCTTTGACGGCGGCTTCGGGCAGCACGGCGCGGATGCGCTCGACTGCTTTCTTCAGCGTATCCATGCTGCAGGCGAAGGAGGCGCGGAAATGCCCCGGCGCACCGAAGCCCGAACCGGCCACCACGGCAATGCCGGCCTTGTGCAGCAGGAACTCGGCGAAGGCGTTGTCGTCGCGCAGGCCGAGATTGGCCATGGCGCCGCGCACGTCGACGAAGGCGTAGAACGCGCCCTGACAAGGACGACAGGCGAAACCCGGCAGCGAGTCGAACGCCGGGATGATGTAGTCGTGGCGTTCCTTGAATGCCGCATTCATCCTGCGCACCGGCTCCTGATCGCCGGCCAGCGCCGCAACCGCAGCCTTCTGGCTGATGCTGGTCGGGTTCGAGGTGGACTGGCTCTGGATGGTGGCCATGGCGGTGATGATGTCCTTGGGGCCGCCGCAGAAGCCGATGCGCCAGCCGGTCATGGCATAGGCCTTGGAGCAACCGTTGATGGTCACGGTGCGCTCGTACAGTTCCGGCACCGCCGTGAGCAGGCTGCAGAACGGTTCGGCGCCCCAGTAGATCTTCTCGTACATGTCATCGGTACCGATGAGGATGCGCGGATGCTCGAGCAGCACCTCGCCCAGCGCACGCAGTTCGGCGCGCGTGTACGCGGCTCCGGTGGGGTTGCTCGGGCTGTTCAGCAGCAGCAGGCGCGTCTGCGGTGTGATCGCGGCAGCCAGCTGCTTCGGCGTGATCTTGTAGTTCTGTTCCGGGCCGGCATCGGGCGTGACCGGCACGCCATCGGCCAGCATCACCATGTCCGGATACGACACCCAGTACGGCGCCGGGATGATGGCCTCATCACCCGGATCGAGCACGGCCATGCACAGGTTGTAGATGGTCTGCTTGCCGCCGGTGGACACCAGCACCTGGTTGCGCTCGTAGCTGATGCCGTTGTCGTTCCTGAACTTGGCGATCACCGCATCTTTCAACTCGTTGATGCCTTCCACCGCGGTGTAACGCGTGAAGCCCTTGTTGATGGCTTCGATGGCGGCAGCGCAGATATGCGCCGGCGTGTCGAAATCCGGTTCGCCGGCGGTCAGCGAAATGATGTCCTTGCCCTCGGCTTTCAGGCGCGCGGCCAGGGCAGTGGCAGCCAGAGTGGGCGAGGGCTTGACGCGCCGGACACGGCGAGAAACGGCTGGAGTCACGATGATCCTCTTGGAAGGCGGCTTCGGGTTCGTTTGAGGCGTTATATTAAGCGATTCGGCCCTCGGGTGCCCAAGGTAAAAGCCGCTTGGAAAACATTCCCTTCCAGCTCAAATCCGCGTATGCGCCGTCCGGCGATCAGCCCGCCGCCATCGACAAGCTGGTGGAAGGTCTGGAGGAGGGGCTGGCCGCGCAGACCCTGCTGGGCGTCACGGGTTCGGGCAAGACCTACACGGTCGCCAATGTGATACAGCGCGTGCAACGCCCGACGCTGGTGCTGGCGCACAACAAGACTCTGGCGGCGCAGCTGTATGGCGAGCTGCGCGAGTTCTTCCCGGACAACGCGGTGGAGTACTTCGTCTCCTACTACGATTACTACCAGCCTGAAGCGTATGTGCCGGCCAGTGACACCTTCATCGAGAAGGACTCGGCCATCAACGAGCACATCGAGCAGATGCGCCTGTCGGCCACCAAGGCGCTGCTGGAGCGTTCCGACGCCATCATCGTCGCCACCGTCTCCTGCATCTACGGCCTGGGCGATCCGCGCGCCTACCTGTCCATGGTGCTGCATCTGGTGCGTGGCGAAAAAATCGACCAGCGCCGTCTGCTGCGCCGCCTCGCGGAGATGCAGTACACCCGCAACGATGTGGAGCTGACGCGCGGCAATTACCGCGTGCGCGGTGACGTCATCGATATCTTCCCCTCGGAATCCAGCCGCGATGCGCTGCGTGTCGAGCTGTTCGACGACGAGATCGAGAATCTCTCGCTGTTCGATCCGCTGACCGGCCAGGTGCAGCGGCGCGTGCCGCGCTACACCGTGTATCCGGGCACGCATTACGTCACGCCCAAGGATCGCCTGGTCAAGGCCATGGACTACATCCGCGACGAGCTGGGCGAGCGGCTGCAAGTGCTCAATGCCGACAGCAAGCTGGTGGAGGCGCAGCGCCTGCAGCAGCGCACCACCTTCGATCTGGAAATGATCCAGGAAGTCGGTTACTGCTCGGGCATCGAGAACTATTCGCGCTATCTGTCCGGGCGTGAGGCAGGGGAGCCGCCGCCGTGCCTGTATGACTACCTGCCCGACAATGCGCTGCTGGTCATCGACGAGAGCCATCAGACCATCCCGCAGCTCGGTGCCATGTACCGCGGCGATCGCTCGCGCAAGGAAACCCTGGTGGAGTACGGCTTCCGGCTGCCCTCGGCGCTGGACAACCGCCCGCTGAAGTTCGAGGAGTGGGAGCGGCTCGCGCCGCAGATGATCTTCGTTTCCGCTACGCCCGGTCCCTACGAAGGCAAGCGCTCATCGCAGGTGGTGGAGCAGCTGGTGCGGCCCACCGGTCTGGTGGATCCGGAAATCGAAGTGCGTCCCGTGGCCACGCAGGTGGACGACGTGCTCTCCGAGATCCACAAGCGCGTGGAGCGCGATGAGCGCGTGCTGATCACCACGCTCACCAAGCGCATGGCCGAAGATCTCACCGAGTATCTGCACGAGCACCAGGTGCGCGTGCGCTATCTGCACTCGGATGTGGACACCGTGGAGCGCATGGAGATCATCCGCGACCTGCGCCTGGGCCAGTTCGACGTGCTGGTGGGCATCAACCTGCTGCGCGAGGGCCTGGACATGCCCGAGGTGTCGCTGGTGGCCATTCTCGACGCCGACAAGGAGGGTTTCCTGCGCTCCGAAGGCTCGCTGATCCAGACCATCGGCCGTGCTGCCCGCCACCTGAACGGCCGCGCCATCCTGTACGCCGATCGCGTCACCGGTTCCATGCAGCGCGCCATGGAAGAAACCGGCCGCCGCCGCGCCCGCCAGCTCGAATACAACGCCGAGCACGGCATCGAGCCGCGCAGCATCATCAAACCCATCGTCGATGTGATGGAAGGCGCGCGCGAAGCGCCGGCCGGGCAGATCAAGGGCAAGGACAAGGGCAGCAAGGCCGCCACGCGCCCCGGCATGCCGCACAGCTCCGAGGAACGCGCCCGCGACATCAAGCGCCTGGAAGCGGAGATGCTGCGCCTGGCGCGCAATCTGGAATTCGAGGCAGCGGCGCAGCTGCGCGACGAAATCGAGCGCAGACAGGCGCTGCTCTGAACGGCACGCAGGATCCGTCCGTAATTCAGCACGCGGCGGGTTTGGGGAGAAGGGCCTTTCCGGGATCGCGGCCGCCGTCCTGGCGGCCACGGTCCCGGCAAAGACAAATCCCCCAAGCCCACCGCTTCCTGCCAACCGAGACGCCACGTACCGTTCCGCGCCGCAAGAGACGCGACGGATACGGCGCAAGAGATTGGCGCCTGCACGTGAAGGTAGGGGGCTGGGAGCGAGCACCAGCGCGTCAGCGCAGCCGGGTGACTGAATCCGCCTGCCGGGAGCGTGGGCGACAGGACGTCGCCCACGCAGCGGCCAGGGATGGCTTTACAGCGGTCCCGGAAGGCTGTTTCAGGCGCACGGCTGCGCCGGCAGGAGAGTGGTTTGTGCCCGGCACGCGGCGCGCCCGTGTTGCTTGGAAATGCCTGACCAATCAGGTATCTTTCCGCCCCCTCGACGACAGGCGCGTAGCTCAGTGGTAGAGCATCACCTTGACATGGTGGTGGTCGGTGGTTCGATCCCACTCGCGCCTACCAGTCTTCCCGCGCGCCCGCTGCCTCTCAAGGCACGCGGGCGTTTTGGTTATGTGGCAGCAGGAACATAGGGCTTCATCGTGCCGGTCATCACGCTTCCCGATGGCAGTCAACGCAGCTACCCCGCGCCGCTGACGGTGGCGGAGGTCGCGGCCAGCATTGGTGCGGGCCTGGCGCGCGCCGCGCTGGCCGGCCGGGTCGACGGCAAGCTGGTGGACACCTCGTTCGTCATCGATCACGACGTGCAGCTGGCCATCGTCACGGACCGCGATGCGGACGGGCTGGAGATCATCCGCCACTCCACCGCGCACCTGCTGGCGCAGGCGGTCAAGCAGCTGTTCCCGGAAGCGCAGGTGACCATCGGTCCGGTCATCGAAGACGGCTTCTACTACGACTTCGCCTACTCGCGCCCATTCACGCCCGAGGATCTGGTGGCGATCGAAAACCGCATGCGCGAGCTGTCCCGGGCGGACGAGAAGGTCTCGCGCCGCGAGATGGCGCGCGACGATGCGGTGAAGTTCTTCTCCGACATGGGCGAGAAGTACAAGGCCGAGATCATCGCCAGCATTCCGGCCAGGGAAGTCATCAGCCTGTACGGGCAGGGCGACTGGGTCGATCTGTGCCGCGGTCCGCACGTGCCGTCCACCGGCAAGCTGCGCGTCTTCAAGCTGATGAAGGTGGCCGGTGCCTACTGGCGCGGCGATCATCGCAACGAAATGCTGCAGCGGATCTACGGCACGGCGTGGCCGGACCAGAAGCAGCTGGACGACTACCTGCATCGTCTCGAGGAAGCCGAGAAGCGCGATCATCGCAAGATCGGCCGCGAACTCGACCTGTTCCACATGCAGGAAGAGGCGCCGGGCGCGGTGTTCTGGCACCCGAGGGGCTGGCGCGTGTTCCAGAGCCTGATCGGCTACATGCGCGAGAAGCAGCAGGCCGCGGGTTTCGATGAGGTGAACGCGCCGGAGCTGATGGACCGCAGCCTCTGGGAGGCCTCGGGCCACTGGGAAAAGTTTGGCGAGAACATGTTCACGACGCAGACGCCCGACGAGCGCGTCTACGCCATCAAGCCGATGAACTGCCCGGGCCATGTGCAGATCTTCAAGCAGGGCCTGCGCAGCTATCGCGATCTGCCGCTGCGCTTCGCCGAGTTCGGCAAGGTGCACCGCTACGAACCCTCGGGTGCGCTGCATGGTCTGATGCGCGTGCGCGCGTTCACGCAGGACGACGCGCATATCTTCATCACGCCCGAGCAGATCACCGCCGAGTCGGTGGCCGTCACGCAGCTGATCCTGGACATCTACAAGGACTTCGGCTTCGAAGACGTGCGCATCAAGTTCTCGGACCGTCCGGCCAAGCGCGTCGGTGACGATGCGGTCTGGGACAAAGCCGAGACGGCGCTGAAAGCGGCCGCCACCGCGGCCGGCATCGACTACACGCTGAATCCGGGCGAGGGCGCGTTCTACGGCCCGAAGCTGGAGTTCGTGCTGCGCGATGCCATCGGCCGCGACTGGCAGTGCGGCACGCTGCAGGTGGATCTGAACCTGCCCGGACGTCTGGGCGCGCACTACATCGACGAGCACAGCCAGAAGCAGGTGCCTGTCATGCTGCATCGCGCGATCTTCGGCTCTCTGGAGCGCTTCTTCGGCATCCTGCTGGAACATCACGCCGGAAAACTGCCCACCTGGCTGTCGCCGGTGCAGGCCGTGGTGATGAATATTTCGGAAAAACAGGCGGATTACGCGCAGGAAATTACGGATTTCCTTAAAAAACAGGGAGTTCGGGCCGAGAGCGACTTGCGGAACGAGAAAGTCGGCTTTAAGATCCGCGCCCACACGCTGCAACGCGTCCCGTACCTGCTGGTCGCAGGTGACAAGGAAGTTGCAGCCCATCTGGTTTCAGTGCGTACCCGCAGCGGTAAGGACCTGGGCACGATGAGCCCCGCGACGTTCGCCGAACGTCTGGCCATCGAGCTCGAAACCCGCGGGCGCAGAACTTTGGAGGATTGACGTATAGCCATTTCAACGAAGCGTGTTCGCCGCAACGAAGAGATCACTTCCCCGATGGTGCGGGTGATCGCGGCGGATGGGTCCCAGGCCGGTGTGATGAGTCGATTCGACGCATTGAACATGGCCCAGACGGCAGAGCTGGATCTCGTTGAAGTTTCGCCCACGGCCGAACCGCCGGTGGTGCGAGTCATGGACTACGGCAAATTCCTGTTCGAGACGAACAAGAAGGCCCACTCTGCCAAGCGCAAGCAGAAGCAGCAGCAGGTCAAGGAAGTGAAGTTTCGTCCCGGTACGGAAGAGGGCGATTACCAGGTCAAGCTGCGTAATCTGACCCGCTTCCTGACCGAGGGTGACAAGGCCAAGGTAACCCTGAGGTTCCGTGGCCGAGAGATGGCGCACCAGGAAATCGGGCGTCGCCTTCTGGATCGGGTGCAGACCGACCTTGCCGCCATCGGCATCGTCGAGCAGAACCCGCTCATGGAAGGCCGCCAGATGGTCATGGTGGTATCGCCAAAAAAGAAGTGAATCGCCGGCAACGGTGATTCCGCGGGCAAGCGGACGGCAAGCGCCAGGCGAGCCGATCCTGTGAGCCAGGCTAGTACAAACAGGAGATTGAACAATGCCCAAGTTGAAAACCAACCGGGCCGCGGCCAAACGTTTTCGCAAGACAGCGAAGGGCTTCAAGAGCTATGCGTCGGGCCGCCGCCATAACCTCGGCCACAAGGACTCCAAGCGCAAGCGTCACCTGCGCTCGGGCGGTAGCAGTCTGGTGCACGAAAGCGACGTCGGTCGTCTGACGCAGCTTCTGCCCAACCATTAAGCCCAGTTAGAAGGAGTTACCTACCATGGCACGAGTCAAACGTGGTGTGACGGCCGGGCGCCGTCACAAGAAAGTTCTGGGCAAGGCAAAGGGCTATTACAACGCCCGCCGCAAGGTCTACCGTACCGCCAAGCAGGCCGTCATCAAGGCCGGCCAGTATGCGTACAAGGGCCGCCGCCTGAAGAAGCGCGATTTCCGCGCGCTGTGGATCGCGCGTATCAACGCCGCGGCCCGCACCCACGGTCTGTCGTACAGCCGTCTGATCGCGGGTCTGATCAAGGCCGGCGTGACGATCGATCGCAAGCTGCTCGCCGACCTCGCCGTCAACGACGCCAACGCCTTTGGCGTCATTGCGGAGCAGGCCAAGACGGCGCTCGCCGCCTGACCGGCCGTGAGCGAGCTGGCGGGCCTCATCGACGAGGCGCTGGCGCAGGCGTCCTCGAGCACGGATCTCGCCGCGCTCGAGGCGCTGCGGGTGCACTGGCTGGGCCGCAAGGGTGTGCTCACCGAACAGCTGCAGGCGCTCGGCAAGCTGCCGGCCGAGCAGCGCAAGGTGGCCGGCCAGAGCATCAACGCTGCCAAGCAGAAGCTCGCCAGCGCACTGGATGAAGCCAGGGCGCGCCTGGAGCAGGCCGCCGTGGCAGCCCAGCTGGCGGCAGGACGCATCGACGTCACCCTGCCAGGCCGCGGTGAACCGCGCGGTGCCATTCATCCCGTGACTCGCACGCGGCTGCGTATCGAAGCGCTGTTCCGCCGTGCCGGCTTCGACGTGGCCTCTGGGCCCGAGATCGAAGACGACTTCCACAACTTCGGCGCGCTGAACATCCCGGACAACCATCCGGCGCGTGCCATGCACGACACCTTCTACCTCGAGGACGGGCGCCTGCTGCGCACCCATACCTCGCCGGTGCAGGTACGCACGATGCTGTCGCAGAAGCCGCCGCTGGCGCTGATCGCGCCGGGCCGCGTGTATCGCTGCGATTCCGACGTCACGCACTCGCCAATGTTCCACCAGGTCGAGGGCCTGCTGGTGGATGAGAACATCAGCTTCGCCAACATGAAGTCCGTGCTGCACGAGTTCATGGAAGGCTTCTTCGAGCGCACGCTTCACATGCGGTTGCGCCCCTCGTATTTCCCGTTCACCGAACCCTCCGCGGAAGTGGACATTTCCTGCGTGCTGTGTGGCGGAGCGGGCTGTCGCGTCTGCAAGCACACCGGCTGGCTGGAAGTGGCCGGCTGCGGCATGGTGCATCCGAATGTGTTCACGGCCTGCGGCGTGGATGCCGAACGCTACACCGGCTATGCCTTCGGCATGGGCGTGGAGCGCCTGGCCATGCTGCGCTATGGCGTGAACGATCTGCGCCTGTTCTTCGAAAACGATTTGCGCTTCCTGGCGCAATTCAGCGGGAGCTGAAGAGCATGAAGCTGCCGCTGTCCTGGCTGAAGGAATGGGTGGACTGCCCCTGGGAGCCGGCCGAGCTGGGCCGTCGCCTGACCATGGCGGGCTTCGAGCTGGAAGCCATTGCCCCAGCCGCGCCGCCGTTCTCCAAAGTAGTGGTCGCGCAGATCGTGAGCTGTGAACGTCATCCGCAGGCCGACAAGCTGCAGGTCTGCCAGGTCGATGCCGGTGGCGGCGAGATGCTGCAGATCGTCTGCGGCGCGCCCAATGCGCGCGCGGGCCTCAAGGCGCCACTGGCGTGCGTCGGTGCCGGGCTGCCCGGGGATCTGAAGATCAAGGCCGCCAGGCTGCGTGGCGTGGAATCCGCCGGCATGCTGTGTTCGGCCCGCGAGCTGGGTCTGTCCGAAGCCGCTGCTGGCCTGCTGGAACTGCCGGCCGATGCACCCGTGGGCACGGATCTGCGCGACTACCTGCAGCTCGACGACACCATCCTCGAACTGGCCGTCACGCCCAACCGCGGCGACGCCATGTCGGTGCTGGGCATCGCGCGCGAAGTGGCGGCACTGGCCGGCTTGCCGCTGAAAAACCCGGTGGCCGATACGGTCCCGGTCATCAACGCCGAGCGCCATGGCGTGCGCGTCGAGCCCGGCATCGGTGTCGGCCGCTTCGTCACGCAGGTGTTCACCGGCGTGGACAACACGGCGCCCAGCCCCGGCTGGCTGGTGGAGCGTCTGCGCCGCGCCGGCCTGCGTTCGATCAGCCGCGTCGTGGACGTCACCAACTACGTGCTGATGGAGCTGGGCCAGCCCATGCACGCCTACGACCGCGCCCGCGTGCGCGGCGACCTCCAGGCGCGTCGTGCCCAGGCCGGCGAGGCGCTCACGCTGCTCGACGGCCGTGAAGTCAAACTCGATGCCGACATGCTGGTGATTGCCGATCAGCACTCGGCCATCGGCCTGGCCGGTGTGATGGGCGGTCAGCGCACCGCCGTCAGCGCAGAAACGCGCGAAGTGGTGCTGGAAGTGGCCTGGTTTGCGCCCGATGCCGTGGCTGGCCGCGGCCGTCGCCTGGGTCTGGTCACCGACGCCAGCCAGCGCTTCGAGCGTGGCGTGGATCCGGCCTTGCAGGAACGCGCCATCACCCGGGCCGGCGAACTGCTGATGCGCCTGACGCGCGCGCAGGGCGGTCCGGTGGAAGTGAACGAGCAGCGCAGCGAACTGCCGCAGCGCGCACCGATCACGCTGCGCGCCGCGCGCCTGAAGAAGCTGCTGGGCACCGATGTGCCGGCCTCCGAGGTGCAGGCGCGCCTGCTGTCGCTGGGTCTGAAGAGCGAGGCCTTCCCCGATGCCTGGCGCGCCACGCCGCCGAGCTGGCGGTTCGATCTGACCATCGAAGCCGATCTGATCGAAGAAATCGTGCGCCTGCGCGGGCTGGATACCGTGCCCGAAGCGCATGCGCAGAGCGCCGTGCGTCTGCGCCCGCTGCCGGAATCGCTCACCGATGAGCGCAGCGTGCTGCAGTTGCTGGCTGCGCGCGGCTACCAGGAAGTCATCACCTTCGGCTTCGTCGATCCGCAGCTGCAGGATCAGCTGTTCCCGCCGGCTCAGCGCGGCGTGGCCGGCATCGGCCAGGCCCCGGTGAAGCTCACCAACCCCATCGCCAGCAACCTGGCGGTGATGCGCAGTTCCCTGTGGCCGGGTCTCATCAATGCCGCGCTGGAGAACCAGCGGCGCCAGCAGGAGCGGCTGCGGCTGTTCGAGATCGGCGCGCGCTTCATGCAAGGCGCCGACGGCAAGGGCCTGGAACAGCGCATGATCAGTGCGCTGGTCAGTGGCAGCCGCGCCATCGAGCAGTGGGGGCAGGGCAAGGACGGCGTGGATTTCTTCGACGTGAAGGGCGATATCGAGGCGCTGCTGGCGCTGTCGGGCGCGCGCGAGGAATTCCGCTTCGAACCGGCACAGATCAGTTGCCTGCATCCGGGCCGTACTGCCGTCGTGCGTCGCAATGGCGAGCGCGTGGGCTTCATCGGTGAGCTGCATCCCGATCTGGTGCGCCAGATCGATTTGACATATGTCCCGATTCTGGTGGAGCTCGATTACGCCCTCGCCACGCAGGGGCGGGTGCCAGCCTTCCAGCCGCTGTCACGCTTCCCGCAGATCCGTCGCGACATTTCCTGCACCGTGCCGGCCGACGTGTCTATTGGCAGCCTGCGCGATCGTGTTAGTGTTGTCGCCGCAGCCCAGCTCCGCGAGCTGCGCCTCTTCGATCTCTACCAAGGCCCGGGCGTAGAAACGGGTCGAAAGAGTGTCGCTTTTGGGTTGATTTTGCAGGATTTTAGCCGCACTCTTACGGATGAGGAGGCGGACCACATCGTGGCCGCTGTTGCCGCCGAACTGCGAGACGGGTTTGATGGAAAAATCAGAGAATAAGTCGATGGCGCTGACCAAGGCCGAGATGGCCGAGGCGCTGTTCAATCAACTGGGGCTCAACAAGCGCGAAGCGCGCGAGCTCGTTGATCTGTTCTTCGAGGAAGTCCGTGGTGCCCTCGCCAATGGCGAGCAGGTGAAGCTTTCCGGTTTCGGCAATTTCGACCTGCGTGACAAGAACCAGCGACCTGGGCGCAATCCCAAGACCGGCGAGGAGATTCCCATCAGCGCGCGGCGCGTGGTCACCTTCCGTCCTGGGCAGAAATTGAAGGCGCGGGTCGAGGCCTATGCTGGAACCAAGCAACAATAACGAACTGCCGGCGATCCCCGGCAAACGCTATTTCACCATCGGTGAGGTCAGCGAGCTGTGCGGCGTGAAGGCGCATGTGCTGCGTTACTGGGAGCAGGAATTCCCGCAGTTGAAGCCCGTGAAGCGGCGCGGCAACCGTCGTTATTATCAGCGCCAGGACGTCATCATCATCCGCCAGATCCGCAGCCTGCTGTACGAGCAGGGTTTCACCATCGGCGGCGCCCGCAACAAGCTGGGCGGCGACGAGGCGCGCAGCGATGTCAGCCAGAGCCAGCAGATCGTGCGCCAGATGCGCACCGAGCTGGAGGACATCCTGAAGATCCTGCGGCGCTGAAACAGCGCTGTTTCCGTCCCGATCGCGGACGGGTATGATTCGCCGCCCGCGGACCTCTCCCCACCGCGGCATCGAGTTCTCGAGAGTCGGAGCGTGGCGCAGCCTGGTAGCGCACTTGCATGGGGTGCAAGGGGTCCCGAGTTCAAATCTCGGCGCTCCGACCAACTTTTCCGGCTGTTCGGCAATCGGTGTGTGGTCACCTCTGTGGTCACTGACCGAAAATGGCCCTAGGCACCCCCGTTACTACCAACCAACGGGAGAAGACCATGCCGACGATCTCGCTAGTCCACAGCAAAGCACACAGCGCGCCGCCGTGCGATGCCCCTCTCGACGTGGAGACCCACGTCGCTGACATGCGCGACGAGGTAAGCGCTTTCCTCGATGCAACGCACCTGATGCCAGACCACAGTTTCATCCGGAAAGAGCCGCATCGTGGGCGCGCATTGATTAGGCGCTATCAGCACCTCCTGGCAGCACGGGCCAGAGTTGCACGCATGAAGAACGCCGTGAGCGCTGAAGTGAAGCAGGTCCTTGCAGACATCCACCTCCGGCTGCTGCGCGCGCAGGGTGCGCTTCAGAGCATCAAGGAATTGGCCACTTCAGACTCAGACGATTGCATCTTCTCCGTCGCTGCGCTGCTTCGCGACGACTTGGCGGACCTGAACTGCACCGTTCAAGAGCTGGTCAACCTCTGAGCTCCCCAGGGCCCGGCGCCTGCGGCCGGGCCTTTTTCCTGCCACTCATCTGTAAACCATGGTTTACACACTGAGTGCTGTGGTTTACACTCCCCTCGTGTTCACGGTGATCCAGTCCGACGCTTTCCGTGCCTGGTTTGAGGCGCTGGCCGACCGGCAGGCGAAGGCTCGGATTGATGCCCGAATCCGCCGGGTATCGCTTGGCAACTTCGGCGCTGCCAAGGGCGTGGGCAGCAGCGTCAGTGAATTGAGGATCGACCATGGCCCCGGGTATCGGGTGTATTACGCGCGCCATGGGCGTTCAGTGGTACTGCTGCTGTGTGGCGGCGACAAGCGCACTCAGGCCGCGGACATCAAGCGCGCAATCGATCTGGCCGCGCACTGGGAAATGCCCTCCAGGCCCGGCAAGAAGGAGTGAATCATGAGCAAGCGAATCTCCAAGAAAGTCAGTTTCTCCCCATGGGATCCAGCCGATCACCTGCGCTCGGAGGAAGACATCATCGCCTACCTGCAGGCGTGCCTTGAGGAAGCGCCCGACGATGCAACCTTCCTGGCTGCAGCGCTTGGCGACGTAGCGCGCGCACGCGGCATGATGCAACTGGCCCGTGACACCGGCCTCAGTCGCGAGGGGCTCTACAAGGCCCTGTCGAGCGAGGGAAATCCAAGCCTGGAAACAGTGCTGAAGGTGCTGCGCGCACTGGGCCTGCGGATAACGGTGACCGCGGCCGCCTGATATGGGCTGCGCGAGATGGCGGATCGCTCCAGGCCCGCGCCATCCGCAGGCGCAGCATCGCTACGTAGCGGATCTCGCCGTTCTGGCTGCGCTTCACGAGGCTGACGCGACCCGGGCCGGCGTCTCGACCGGGCCTTTCTCTTGCGGTTACGAGAAACCTACGCTTCGGAGAGTATCAAGCAATGACGACGCCTGATGCGCGGCCAGGCGCGCGTCATCGGGTCGGGAAAGAGGGCGATGATCCTGTCCTGAATGCGCATAGGATCCTCCTTCGGGCGTGAACTGCCGGTAACTTGGCTTCCGCCAGCAAGTCACGGCAACTCACGTCCGGCCAGAGGGGGGGCTGCGCGGGTGGCGCGTCAGGGAAGATCCGCCGCTACGCCGCCTGCAGGCTTTCCTGCAGCTTCTCGGGGTGCCTGCAGTGCTGCGCTGTGCCGACCCGTTTGCGCTGATCCTCGGCCACCTGGCGGGCGGCTTCCCCGGGGGTGGTCGCCGTGCGGAAGTAGGAGATGCGCCGCACCAGCTCGAGCGCCTGCTGCTCGATGGACTTGCTGATCGAAGTCGCTTCCTCCACCAGCGCCGCATTCTGCTGGGTGGTGGCATCCATCTGCGTGACGGCCACATTCACCTGATCGATGCCGGCGGCCTGCTCATGACTGGCCTTGGCGATCTCGGCCACGATGTCGGCGACCTTTTGCACGTCGCGAATGATCTCGTGCAGCGCCTGCCCGGACTCGTCGACCAGGCGCGAACCGGTCTGCACCTGCGTGACAGACAGGGTAATGAGGCTCTTGATCTCCTTGGCGGCACTGGCGCTGCGCTGGGCGAGGTTGCCCACTTCGCTGGCCACCACGGCGAAGCCGCGGCCCTGTTCACCGGCGCGCGCCGCTTCGACCGCGGCATTGAGCGCCAGCAGGTTGGTCTGGAAGGCAATCTCATCGATGACGCCGATGATGTCGGCGATCTTGCGGCTCGATGCGTTGATCTCGGCCATGGCTTCGATGGCGCGCTGAACCACTTCACCGCCTTTCTCGGCCTGGGCGCGCACTTCATTGGCGCGGATCGTGGTGTTGCGGGCGCTCTCGGCATTGCCGCGCACCGTGCTGGTCATCTGCTCCATGCTGGCAGCCGTTTCCTCGAGCGCCGAGGCCTGTTCCTGGGTGCGCTGGCTCAGATCGTCGTTGCCGCGACTGAGCTGTGTGGTGCCGTCGCGCATGGTATCGGCGGCGCCGCGCACGTCGGCGACGATCTGGCGCAATCGGTTGCGCATGGTGCGCATCGCGAAGATCAGGCTGGACTGATCGCCGTCGCGCATGTGGATCTTCATGTCGAGATTGCCCGCGGCGATCTCGCCGACGATCCGGGCGGCGTAATGCGGTTCACCGCCGAGCTGCAGCAGCAGGCGGCGGCCGATGAACCAGGAGATTGCCGTGCCGAGCAATACCGTAAGCGAACCCAGGGTCAGCAACAGATTGCGGCCGCCGGCGTAGGTCCTGGCGGCCAGATTGCGCGCTGCGATCAGGTTGTCGAGATCAACCACGCGCTGATCGGCAAGCTGGCGGATCTGGCCATTCAGATCCGAGAGCCGCGCGACCCCCAACACCGTGACCAGGCCAAGCAGTGCCAGAACAAGACCGAAACCCACTCCCAATTGCACACTGACTTTCATCCTCGACCGCTGCATGAACGACTCCCGTTGGCTCCGCCATGTCCGACCAGTGCCTGCACCCGAGGCGTGGTCGATATCCAGTTCCTTCTGCCCCTCCTTATCGGCAGAACTGTGATGGCTGAACCGGAAAACGGAGAGCTGCGTCACGACTGACGCAATTGACCGCCCTACAGGCCGTAGCTGCGCAGCTTGTTGTAGAGGGTTTTCAGGCTGATCCCGAGCGCCTCGGCCGTGCGGATCTTGCTGCCGCCGAACTTGCGCAGCGTGGCGATCACCAGCTGCCGCTCCACGTCGCTGATGCGGCTGGGCACTGGAATCTCGAGCAGGGCCAGCAACGCCTGGCCGCTCATCACCGGCTCGGGGGCGGCCGCTGCCGCCTCCAGCGGCATCAGAAATTCGCCGCGCGCCAGGGTGTGGCTGCGCTCGATGACGTTGCGCAGCTCGCGCACGTTGCCCGGCCAGGCCTGCCCCATCAGCCAGTCGCAGAAGGGGGCATTCATGCGTCGCACCGTGCCGTAGCGTTCATTCATTTCGTCGCTGAAGGCATGCGCCAGCAGCAGGACATCGTCCTCGCGGGCCCGCAGCGGCGGCACGCGCAGCGTCATGACCGCCAGCCACTGCAGCAGATCCGCGCGCAGCAGTCCGGCCGCCACGGCCGCATCCGGATCGCGGCTGGTGGCAGCAATCACGCGCACATCCACGCCTGGCGGCGCGGGTACACCGCCCCGCAGCGGGGCGCGGTTCTGCAGCACGTCGAGCAGGCGGGCCTGCAGCAGCAGCGGCAATTCGCAGATCTCATCCAGAAACAGCGTGCCGCCCTGGGCTTCCTCGACGTAGCCCAGATGACGGCGCGGCGCGCCACTGCTGCCGGCCGCGTGACCAAACAGCTCGCTCTCCGCCAGCTCCGCGGCAATCGCACCGCTGCGTACCGTCACGAACGCTCGGACATGGCGCGCGCTCAACTGGTGCAGGGTGCGCGCCACCAGTTCCTTGCCGGTGCCGCTTTCGCCCTCGATCAGCACCGGCGCATCGGCTGCGGCAGCCTGCCCGATCTGTGCGTACAGCTCGCGCATGGCCACCGAGCGGCCGATCATGGGACCGAAATCATGAGACTCGCCGCGCCGTTCGGCGGCGCTGCTCAGATCCATACGACGGATCACTGCCTGCAGTTCACTGGGATTGATAGGTTTCATGACGCAATCAAAGACCCCGTTGTCCGAAACCCAGTGGCGCCGTCGCCGGCACTCCGTGGATAGTACGATGACGGCGGGTGGTTCAGCACGCGCAAACTCCGTCAGCAACTCCAGGGCGTCGCCATCCGGCAGATTGGAGCTCGGCAGCAGCAGTTGTGGCATGCAGTGCGCAAGTTGCGCACGCGCGCCACTCACCGTCGTCGTGCTCAGCGGCTGGAAACCCTCGCGGGCCAGCACATGTCCCGCCACCTGCCGGGTGCTCCAGTCCGGGTCAACTACCATCGCCAACGGCATTTGAACATCTCGCGGTTCGATAAGCCTGGCGAAATTTTTAGCGCAGGGCAGGCGGGCCCGACTGTAGGAATCCCGCCCGATGCGCTGTGGGAATCAGATGGCGATCAGATCAGAAATGACCGTCGGGAAAACGATTGATGTCCAGGGCGCGGCACACTGTCGTCGAATCGTCATGCGCGCGTCACATGACGCGCCGAGCATGCGGGTCCTTCCAATCCAACAACTGGGGATACCCGCATGTCGCATCGCCTGATTGCTTCCGCCATTGCCGCTGCGCTGGCCTGCGTTTCGAGCGCGCAGGCCAGTGTCGATCTCATCGCCATCGGTTCGATGGATTCCAGTGTCGGCGATCTCGCCAGACAGACCGCAGGAGCGCTGGAAAATGGGGTGGCCGGCAACCTGTTCGGCGGCCTCGGCTCGGGCATGACCTATGCCGGCTGCAACACCTTCCTCGCCGTCCCGGATCGCGGCCCCAACGCGGTGACGTACAACACCGCCGTGGACAACACCACGTCCTACATCAACCGCTTCCAGACGCTGCGTATCAAGCTCACCGCCAATGACGATGCCAGCGCCGCGCTGCCGTTCAACCTCGGCCTCACGCTGCGCGACACGACGCTGCTGTCGGCCGCGGAACCGCTGGTGTATGGCGACGGCGTGGCTGCCGGTGTCGGCAGTGGCGCACCGGCGCTCAACAGCAAGCGTCGCCAGTATTTCGTGGGTCGCTCGGACAACTTCGATGCGACGCAGCTTTCCACCTACGCACGCGACGGCCGTCTCGACCCGGAGAGCATCCGTGTTTCGAACAGCGGTGACTTCGTGTTCACCTCAGACGAGTACGGCCCGTACATCTACATGTTCGATCGCGACAGCGGCGTGCGCATCGCCACCATCAAGGTGCCGGCCGAGTTCGCCGTCAGCACCCTGAGCGCGCTGGGTGACACCGAAATCAGCGGCAACACCGCGGGCCGCGTGGCCAACAAGGGCATGGAAGGCCTGGCGATTTCACCAGACGGCCGCACGCTGTTCGGCGCCATGCAAAGCCCGTTGATCCAGGACGGCGGCACTGCGGCGGCTTACACACGCATCCTGCGCATCGACCTGCGCACCGGAGCCACCCGGCAGTACGTCTATCCGCTGACCAACATCAGCACCACCGCCAAGCCCAAGTACCCGACCATCAGCGAAATCCTCGCGGTCAACGATCACGAGCTGCTGGTGGACGAGCGCGACGGCAAGGGGCTGGGCGATGACTCCAGCGCCAGCTTCAAGCAGGTGTTCCACATCGACCTCGCCAGCGCCACCGACGCCACGGGTCTGGCAGGCGAGAGCACGCTGGCGCCGCTGGCGGTCGGCAAGACACTGTTCCTGGACATCGCCAGCGCGCTGACCAGCTACGGCTATGCCGCCACCGACATCCCGGCCAAGCTCGAGAGCCTGAGCTTCGGTCCCGATGTCACCGTGAATGGCACGCTGCGCCACACGCTGTTCATCGCCAATGACAACGACTTCCTGGCGAGCATCACGGATACCAACCATCCCTCGGGCATCAGCAACCCGAACCAGTTCTTCGCCTTCGCCTGGGATGGGGCGGATCTGCCCAATTACCAGCGTCAGCAGCTCTCGCGCCGCGAGTGCCAGGGCAGCTGGGGTGGCGACTCGAACGGCGACTGGAACTTCAACTTCCGTCATCGCCACTGGTAAGACCCCGATGAGAAGGGGGGCAATTCCCCCCGACTCCATCAGGCTTCCGGCGCTGCTAATCGCTGCGCCGGAAGCCGATCCAGGCCAGCACGCAGGTGAGCAGGCCGACCACCAGATTGATGGGCAGGGCCAGCACCGTCACCATGGCCAGCACGAACAGCGTGTTGTTGCTCTGCTCGTTGATGAGCGCGGCGATCTCTTCCTGCAGCAGCTTGACTGGTGCTGGCGAAGGTCAGGCCATTCTTCCGCGCCGCCCGCAACCGATCCACCGAGCGCAAGGGCCGCAGCCGCGCGCGGCGGCAAACCCCTGTGTGCACGCAGCCCGCTGGGCTATCATCCCGCGCCGCGCACATCGAACACACAGGGGAGAACACGCGCATGTCGGAAACGGTGGTGGATGCCAAGACGCTGGCTGCAAAGCTGCGACAGCAGGTCTCAATCGATGATCCGACCACCGGCAAGGTCGCGCCGGACGTGGTCGCGGCCAGCAGTCCGATCTGGCCGGAAAACCCCGCCTGGACGCGGATCCGCCTGATCGCCGTCACCGAGCAGGGCAATCGCCGGCTCGAGGAGTACATGTTCACGCCCAGCGATGCCGCGCGTCCGAACCTGCCGACCTTTGCGGGCTGCGATCAACCGGTGGCGGTAGTGTTCGAACGCGCTGCCGACGGTCGCTCGGTGGCGCGTCTGTACGCCGCGCATCAGCTGGTCGAAGACCGCAAGCCCATCCTCGAAGTGGATGCCGGCATTCACGCCGAACGCAGCGCCGACGACATCCTCGCTACGTATTTCCACGCACTGCACAGCGCCGATGTGGATGCCACGCTGGCCACCTTCGCGGCCGAGGGTTACATGCAGCACTCCAACGGCGAACGTCACAGCGGCAGCGAGAAGCTGCGTGCCGCGTTCACCAAGTTCTTCAAGCCCGGCCCGATCGTGCTGCGCTACTGCAACAAGACCGATGCCGGCGACATCACGGCGCTGGAGTGCTACATGCCCAGCGGTCGCCCGGCGGTGGCGGTGTACCAGCGCGCCTCGGCCGAGAAGATGCTGGCCGCGCGCCTGTATCTGTGAGGAACGCCCCCTTCGCCATGACGGACGAGTCGCCATGACCCACAAGCATCCGCCCGGAACCCACACGCATGCCGACGGCACCACCCATTCGCATGGCGGCGGTGCGCATTCGCACTCGCATGATCCGGAACCGCTGTACCGCGGCTACCCGGCGCGCAATCACAACACCGGGCGCGTGTTTCATGGTCTGGGCGTGGACATCCCGGAGAAGGGTCGGCCGATGATGCAGCGGCTGCGCGAGGCCTTCGCCCAGCCGCTGGTGGGCATCACCACCGATGGCAAGGCGCAGGAGGGTCTCTTCCCGCTGCAGCAGACCGGCATTGCCACCGCGCCCGTCGTGTCGGCGGCGCGCGCCTACCTCAATACCCTCAAGCGCAAGGATTTCCGGCGTCTGGCGGTGGAGCCACTCGACAGCCCGGACCGGCGCCGCTGGATCAACGCCTTCCCGGACTGGATGCCCACGGGCCTGTTCCTGGCGGATCTGGAGCCGGCGGAGCGCGAGGCGGCCTTCAAGGTGATCGAGGCTTCCTTGAGCGCGCGCGGGTTCCTCGAGACGCGCAATGCCATGAAGGTGAACCAGGCGCTGGGCGAGTTCATCAATCACTCCACCGACTCGATCTGCGAATACGGCTATTTCTTCACACTGTTCGGCGAGCCCTCGGAGACCCAGCCGTGGGGCTGGCGTCTGATGGGCTATCACCTGGTGGTGTATTGCACGATGGTCGGCGACCAGATGGTGCTGACGCCGTCGTTCGTCGGCGCCGAGATGTCGGTGATCGATGCAGGGCCGCTGGCCGGCCTGTCGCTGCTGCAGGAGGAGCAGCGTCATGGCCTGGAACTGGCCACCTCGATGAATGCCGTGCAGCGTGTCCGGGCCGTGCTGTATCCGTCGATGCAGTCGAAGGATCTGCCGCCGGCGCTGGCGGGCCTGGACGGCCGTCATCAGGCGGCGGCGGGGCGCGACAATCTGGTGCTGCCCTACGAGGGATTGCGCGCCGACGCCATGTCGGCGGGGCAGCGCGAACAACTGTTGAAGCTGATCGGGCTGTACGTCGGCCGCATGAACGACGAGCACAGCCGCCTGAAGATGCACGAGGTCACGCAGAAGCTCGACGAGACGCATTTCGCCTGGATCGGCGACCCGGACAAGGTGCCGTTCTACTACCGCATCCACAGCCCGGTGGTACTGATCGAATTCGACCACCATTCGGGGATTTTCATCGCCAACAACGAACCGGAACCGTTCCACATCCACACCGTGGTGCGCACTCCGAACGGGAACGACTACGGGCTGGACCTGCTGCGCCAGCACTATGCCGCATTCCCGCATTCAACTACTTGACTTGCAACGGGCGCGCCCTACAATGCCGCCCTCGCGCACGGTGCGGGAATAGCTCAGTTGGTAGAGCGCAACCTTGCCAAGGTTGAGGTCGCGAGTTCGAGCCTCGTTTCCCGCTCCAGATCTTCTGCTGGAAAGCCCTGCCGGCCTGTCAGGCTGTCGCAGGGCTTTTTGGTTTAGGGCGCATCGCGTAATGTGGGACCCGTTCCAGGGTCTTGGGGCTAGGTGGCAGAGTGGTCATGCAGCGGCCTGCAAAGCCGTCTACGCCGGTTCGATTCCGACCCTAGCCTCCAGTTCTTTACCGCGCGGACGTGGCGAAATTGGTAGACGCAGCAGACTTCGGCGGCATCGCCATTGGAGTGCCTGCGGGGAAACCCGCGGAGTAGAACCGCTCAAATTCGGGGAACGCTGCCGGACCGCCAGATCCGAGCCAATCCCGAGCCAAGCCTGGCCCCTCCGGGTGCAGGAAGGTGTAGAGACTAGACGGGCGGCGCCTAAAGCCGGCGCGAGCAGGCCAGGGCGAAGGGATAGTCCAGACCACGAACGACCCGCCTGTGCGGCAGTCGGCGGCGCAAGCCGAAGTGGTATGAAAATCTGCTTCCTTGCAAAGGGAGTGTGGGTTCGATTCCCACCGTCCGCACCACCACCATGAAAGAACTCGCCGTTGAACACCTGCACGTCTGGCGCGGCGATACCCACCTGCTGCGCAATCTCTCGTTCTCGGTCCGCTCGGGCCAGTGCCTGCAGGTCACCGGCCGCAATGGCGCCGGCAAGACCACGCTGTTGCGCGCGCTGTGCGGGCTGACGCCGCTGGAGAGCGGCAGCGTCCGCTGGTGCGGCACGGATACGCAGCGCGAACGCGGGGTCCTGCACCGCGAGCTGGCCTACCTGGGCCACGATCCGGCGCTGAAGGGCGAGCTCAGCGCACGCGAGAACCTGTATTTCGCTGCCAACCTGCGCCGGCAGGTGTCCATGGGGGCCATCGACGCAGCCCTGGAGCAGGTGGAACTGACGGCGCGCGGGCGCCCGGTGCGCCAGCTCTCGGCCGGGCAGCGGCGGCGCGTGGCGCTGGCCGGTCTGCTGTTGCTGGAATGCGCGCTGTGGGTGCTGGACGAACCCACCTCGAACCTGGATGTGCGCGGCCAGCAGCTGGTGGGCGAACTGCTCGGGGCCCATCTGCAGGGCGGGGGACTGGTGCTGATCGCCACGCACCAGGCACTGGAACTCGACCCGGCGCGCTTGATGAGCCTGGAGCTGACATGAGCGCCGCAGCGAGCGTCTGGCGTGCCGCGCGCGTGCTGGCGCAGCGCGATCTGCGGCTGGCACTGCGCCGTCCGGGGGAATGGCTGCTGCCCTGGGGGTTCTTCCTGGTGGTGACGTCCTTGTTCCCGTTGACCACCAATCCAGAGCTGTCGCGCCTCAGAGACGTTGCTCCGGGTGCACTGTGGGTGGGCGCATTGCTATCCTCGCTGCTGGCTCTGGAGCTCCTGTTCCGCGACGACAGTATGGATGGCACTCTCGAACAACTCGCGCTTTCCGCCCAGCCGTTTGCGGCCCTGCTGAGCGCCAAAACGGCGGTGCACTGGCTGCTCACCGGCCTGCCGCTGGTGCTGTCGGCGCCGCTGGTGGCCATCGCCTATGGCGCACCCTACGGTGCATTGCCGGGCATCCTGGCGGCCACGTTGCTGGGCAGCCTGGCACTGAGCCTCATCGGCACGGTCGGTGCGGGGCTCACCTTCGGCCTGCGGCGTGGCGGCGCATTGCTGGCACTCATCGTGCTGCCGCTGGTGGCGCCGGTACTGATCTTCGGCGCCCGCACCACGCAGCTGGCCATCGCGGGCGCCTCCATCGCGGCGCCGCTGTATCTGCTGGGCGCGCTGGCCGTGCTGGCCGCAACGCTGGCACCCCTGGCCGCCGCCGCCGCCGTGCGCATCAGTCTGGAATGAACCCTTGAGCTGGACCTGGCTGCATCGCTTCGGTTCACCGCCGTACTTCTACCGGGTGGCCGGCCTTCTGGTGCCCTGGTTCGCCTGGCTGGCCGCGCTGTGCATCGGCGCGGGCCTGGCGGGAGGGCTGGCCTTCGCGCCGCCCGATTACCAGCAGGGGCAGGGCTTTCGCATTCTCTACATCCACGCGCCCGCCGCGTGGCTGGCGCTGCTGACCTACTCGGTCATGGCCTTCAGCGCCGCCGTGGGCCTCATCTGGCGCATGAACGTCGCGCATGCCGTTTCGGCCAGCTGCGCGGTGATGGGCGCCTCGTTCACGGCGGTGGCGCTGGCCACCGGCATGCTGTGGGGCCGGCCCATGTGGGGCACCTACTGGGAATGGGATCCGCGCCTGACGTCCTTCCTGCTGCTGCTGTTCCTCTATGGCGGCTATCTGGGACTGCGCAATGCCATCGATGACACGGCCCGCGCGGATCGCGCCAGCGCCGTGCTGGCCATCGTCGGCTTCGTGAATGTGCCCATCATTCATTACTCGGTGCTGTGGTGGAACTCGCTGCACCAGGCGCCCAGCGTGATGAAGTTCGGCAGTCCGACCATGCCGGCCTCGATGCTGTGGCCGCTGCTGTCCATGCTGCTGGGCTTCACGCTGTACTTCGCGGCGCTGCTGCTGGTGCGGGCGCGCGGCGAGGTGCTCAATCGCGAACGGCGCGGGCGCTGGATGGTCGAAACGCTGGAGAGAAGCTGATGCAGGAATGGTTCGCCATGGGCGGCTATGCCCGCTATGTGTGGCCCTCGTACGTGCTCGGGCTGGCGTTGCTCGGCCTGAACATCCGCTGGGCGCTCGCCAGCGCCCAACGCGCGCGTGCCGCGGCGCGCCGGCGCCTGGCCAGCAGCGATGAGGCCAGCCCGTGACGCCACGCCAGAAGCGCATGGCGCTGGTGGGCGGCATCCTGCTCGGTGTGGCCGTCGCCGGCGGCCTCGCGCTGCAGGCCTTCCGCGACAATGTGATGTTCTACTTCGACCCCACCAAGGTGGCGGCGGGTGAGGTCAAACCCGGCACGCGCTTTCGCCTCGGCGGCATGGTGCAGAAGGGCAGTCTGCAGCGCACGCCGGGTTCACTGCAGGTGAGCTTCGTGGTCACCGATTTCAATCACAGCGTGCCCGTTACCTACGAGAACGTGCTGCCGGACCTGTTCCGCGAAGGCGCGGGCGTGGTCGCGCACGGCAAGCTCAACGCGCAGGGCGTGTTCGTGGCCGACGAAGTGCTGGCCAAGCACGACGAGAAGTACATGCCGCCGGAAGTGAGCAAGTCATTGCAGGCCGGCAGTGCCGCGGCCGCTGCACCCAAGGCCGGGGAGGCACGCTGATGTGGGTTGAGCTGGGCCATCTGGCATTGATCCTCGCCCTGCTGCTGGCCGGCGCGCAGGCCTTCCTGGGCCTGGCCGGCGCGCACCGGCAGCGCGAGCGCTGGTTGGCTGCCACGCACAGCGCCGTCGCCGGTCAGTTCGTCATGGTGGGCTTCGCGGTGGGCACGCTGATCCATGCTTTCGTGAGCAGCGATTTCTCGGTGAAGTATGTGGCCGAGAATTCCAATTCGGCGTTGCCGCTGTTCTATCGGGTCGCGGCACTGTGGGGCGCGCACGAGGGCTCGCTGCTGCTGTGGATCGTGATCCTGTCGCTGTGGACGGTGGCGGTGGCCGCGCGTGGCCGACAGCTGACGCCGGCATTTCATGCGCGCGTGCTGGGCGTGCTGGGCATCGTCAGCTTCGGCTTTCTGGCCTTCACACTGCTGACCTCCAATCCCTTCGTGCGGATCATCCCGGCAGCGGCCGATGGCAATGATCTCAATCCGCTGCTGCAGGATTTCGCGCTCGCCGTGCATCCGCCCATCCTGTACACCGGCTACGTGGGCTGCGCGGTGGCCTTCGCCTTCGCCTGCGCGGCGCTGATCGAAGGCGGCCAGGGGCAGCAATGGGCGCGCTGGATGCGCCCCTGGACAGTGATGTCCTGGGCCTTCCTCAGCTGCGGCATCGCGCTGGGCAGCTGGTGGGCGTACTACGAACTGGGCTGGGGCGGCTGGTGGTTCTGGGATCCGGTAGAGAATGCCTCCTTCATGCCCTGGCTGATCGCCACGGCGCTGATCCATTCGCTGGCGGTCACCGACAAGCGCGGCCTGTTCAAGAGCTGGACGCTGCTGCTGGCCGTGGCGGCCTTCTCGCTGAGCCTGCTGGGCACCTTCCTGGTGCGCTCGGGTGTGCTGGTGTCGGTGCATTCCTTCGCCGCCGATCCCAGGCGCGGCATCTTCATCCTGGCCTTCCTGATCGTGATGATCGGTGGCGCGCTGACGCTGTATGCCTGGCGTGCGCCGTATCTGAAATCGAACGCCGGCTTCGAAATGCTGTCGCGAGAAGCCTTCCTGCTGTTCAACAACATCCTGCTGGTGGTGGCCTGCGCGGTGGTGTTCGGCGGCACGCTGGCGCCGCTGATTGCGGACACGCTGGGTCTGGGCACGCTGTCCGTGGGCACGCCGTACTTCAACCCCAGCTTCATGGTGCCCATGCTGCCCATGCTGGGGCTGCTGGCCATCGGCATGCATGCGCGCTGGCGGCGCGGCGCCCTGGGTGAATCGCGTCGGCGCATTCTCGGCGCGCTGGCACTGGCTGCGGTGCTCGGTGGTGCCTTGGCGTTGGGGGTGTATGCCAACCGCACCGTGCTGTCGGTCACGGGCGCCGTGCTGGCGCTGTGGATCATCGGCTGCTCGCTGATCGATCCCATCGATCGTCTGCGTCGCTCCTTAAGCCTGCCGGCCTCCATCGTCGGCATGTCGCTGGCGCATATTGGCCTCGGCCTGTTCGTGCTCGGCGTGACCTTCGTGCAGTCCAACACCATCGAGCGCGACGTGGCGTTGAAGCAGGGCCAGAGCGCGCAGCTCGGCAGCTATCGCTTCGAATACCTGGGCGGCGCCGACATCGGCGGGCCGAACTACGAGGGCTTTCGCGGCGCGGTGCAGGTGTATCGCGGCAATCAGCTGGTGACCACGCTGGAGCCGGAGAAGCGCCGCTACCTGGTGCAGGGATCGGTGATGACCGAAGCGGCCATCCAGCCGCGCTGGAACCGCGATCTGTTCGCCGCGCTGGGCGAGGATGTGGGCGCCGGCGCCTGGAGTCTGCGTCTGCAATACCGACCGCTGATCCGCTTCATCTGGTTCGGTGCGCTCATCATGGCCATTGGTGGCGTCTGCACGCTGTTCGATCGTCGTTACCGTGTGCGGCAGGAACAAAGCTTGGGCGCCCCGATTGCCGCGGGCAGCGGCACCGTGCCCGCTGGCGCCGGCGATCCAGGGGCAGGGCGTTCGTGAAGCGTTTCCTGCTGCCGCTGGGGTTGTTCCTGCTGCTGGTCATCGTACTGGTCGTCGGACTGATGCGTGCGCCGGAGAAGGGCATCATCGTCTCGCCGCTGCTGGGCAGGAGTGCGCCGCAATTCGTGCTGCCCAACCTGCTCGACGCCGCACAGCCCATCGATTCGCGCTCGCTACAGGGCGGCTGGTACCTGTTCAATGTCTGGGGCACCTGGTGTCCGGAATGTCGCGTCGAGCATGAAACATTGCTGGTCATCCAGAAAGAAGGCCGCGTGCCCATCATCGGCATGGACTGGAAGGACGATGACAGCGACGCGCTGGCCTATCTGGCCCAGCTCGGCAATCCGTTTGCACGCATCGCCACCGATCATGACGGCCGCACCGCCATCGACTGGGGCGTATATGGCGCGCCGGAGACCTTCCTGGTGAACGCTCAGGGCATCGTGGTGCAGAAGCATGTGGGCGCACTGAGCGAAGCTATCTGGCGCGAGAAATTCGTGCCACTGTTGCCGGCCGTCGCGACTGGCGCAGCCACACCGCCAACCGGCACGACCACCGCTGCGGGGAGCTTGCAGTGAGGCGCATCGCATCCACCGGCACTGCGATGCTGCTGTTATCGGCCTGGTTCAGCGTAGCCGCCTGGGCCGTGGACAATACCCCAACGCTGTCGGATGCCACCTTGCAGCAGCGCTACAGCGATCTGGTGCATGAGCTGCGCTGCGTGCAATGCCAGAACGAAGCCATTGCGGATTCCACCGTGCCGCTGGCTGCAGATCTGCGCCTGGAAGTGCACGACCAGCTGCTGGCCGGCAAGAGCGATGAGGACATCCGCGATTTCATGGTGGCGCGCTACGGCGAATTCATCCTGCTGCGCCCGCGCATGAACCTGCGCAATGCGTGGCTGTGGGCGGCGCCGCTGGTATTGCTGGCGCTGGGCGCTGTCATCGCCCTGCGCGTGTTGCGTCAGCGCCAGCAGTTGCTGGCCGCCGAAACGGAAGACCCCGAACTGTGATCACCTTTGTCGTGCTGGCTGCCGTGCTGATGCTGGCTGCCGTGGGTTTCGTGCTGCTGCCGCTGCTGCGTCGCTCCGGCGACGACAGCGCCAGACGCCGCGAAGTGCTTCCGGCCGTGACGCTGGGCGTGCTGATCGTGGCACTGGGCGCGGCGCTGTACTGGCAACTTGGCAATCATCAGTGGCAACGCAGCGCGGCTCCCGGCAGCGAAGCCATCCAGGCGGCGCTGCGTGCCACGGATGCGCAACCGCAGAACGTAACCGCCTGGCTGCAGCTGGCGCAGGCCTATACGGGCGCCGAGCAGTATGCACTGGCACTGCGCGCCTTCGAACAGGCTGACACGCTGGCCGCGGGCGGCAATGCCGCAGCACTGGCCGGGATGGGCGAGATCCTGCTGCTGCAGGCCAGTGACGCCAACAGCACGCTGGTCAAACGCGCCAGCGAGAAGCTCGAGCAGGCGCTGCAGGTTGATCCGCGCAACGCCAAGGCGCTGTTCTACAGCGGCGCGATTGCGCTGCGCAGCGGCCAGCTGCAGCTGGCGCGTGATCGCTTCGCGCTGATGCTGCAGCTCGACACACCGGACAAGGTACGCGCGGCACTGCAAAAGCAGGTGGCCGCCATCGACGCCGCGCTGCATCCGGAACCTGCGGATCCCGCCACGGCGTTGAAGCTCACGGTGCAGATCAAGCCGGAGCTGGCCGCCAAGGTGGACGGCTCCTGGCAGCTGTTCGTGTTCGTGCGTGCACCGGAAGGGGGCGCGCCGCTGGCCGTGAAACGCTTGGCGGCGCAGCTGCCGGCGACGCTGGAACTCTCGGCGCGCGATTCGATGCTGGCGGGCCGCGAGATCAAGGCCGGACAGAAAGTGGATGTCGTTGCACGGCTGTCGCGCAGCGGCACGCCCACCGCGCAGAGCGGCGATCCGTTCGGCGAGCTGAGAATGGTGGCGGGCCAGAAGAGCGCCGGCACCATCGTCATCGACCAGCAGAGCCCTTGAGTTCGCCCGGCTGACTCATCGACAATACGCGCCGGTACGCACAACAAGAATCTTCGACGCTTCCGGGGGGAACGTATGACGATGCGACGCATGGCCTGCATGGCCGCTGCTTTCAGTCTGCAACTGGCCGCGGCGGCGCATGCGGCCACTGCCGCCAAATTGCCCGACTGGTCGGGAGTGTGGGCGCGCAAGGAAGGGCTGGAGCATCCGGATCCGACCAAGGTGCTGCCCTTCCTGAAGGCCGAAGACGCAGCCGATTTCCAGAAGCAGATCGACGCCAGGAGTTTTCGTGTGCCCTGGTCGTCCTGCGATCCGCCGGCCTTCCCGGCCATGATGACCGAGACGCCGCTGGGCTTCGAGTTCCTGTTCACCGCGGGTCGCGTCACGCTGCTGACGGCCGACAACCAGGTGCGCCGCATCTACACCGATGGCCGTGGCCACACCAAGGATGCCGAGCCCAGTTACTTCGGTGATTCCATCGGGCACTGGGAAGGGCAGACGCTGGTGGTCGACACGGTGGCGCTGCGCGATGACAACCAGATCGTCATCGGCCTGGACGCCGGCGCCGACACCCTGCACGTGGTGGAGCGCATCCATCTGGTCGATGCCGACACGCTGCAGGATGATCTGACCATCTCCGGCCTGCCCATGCTGAAGAGCGACTTCGTGCGCAGCCAGCAATACAAGCGTCAGGCGGCCAGGAACGTCGCCGAGAATCTCTGCGTGGCCAGCAAGAACCGCAACACCGGCACCAGCCTGCAGCTCACGCCGCCACCGCCTCAGAAGCGCACCGGCAAGTAGGAGCGCGAATATGAAGCACAATTCGTGGATTCATCCGCTGTTCGCCGTCACCATGCTCACCGCCAGCACGCTGGCGCTGGCCCATCATTCGTTCGCGATGTTCGACTTCGACAGGACCATCGATGTGCGCGGCACGATGCGTGCGCTGGAATGGCAGAACCCGCACTCGTGGATCTGGGTCGATGTCGACAAGGGCGACGGTCAGGTGGAGAGCTGGGGCGGTGAGTTCGCCGGCGGACCGAGCAATCTGCCGCGCGAAGGTTTCACGCGTACCACGGTGCAACCCGGCGACGAAATCATCATCACGCTGCATCCGGCCAAGGACGGACAGAAGGCCGGCTCGGTGGCGAAGATCGTCACGGTTGCCGACGGCAAGGTGGTATTTGTCGCCAGGAGCGGACCGAGCGCCACCACAGCGCCAGCACCCGCCAATTGACGGCAACGAAGGCAAAGAAGAGTGAAGTAACCGAATTGAAGGCGCACAGGAAGCGGGCGCCGTGAAACTATATGAGGCCGGGTGGGGCCCAAGTGCACACAAGAATCCAACGCCAACTTAAACGAGGAGTGGGCATGAATCATCGTCTTAAATCGATTGCTCGGAGCGGAGTCTGGGCGGGTGTCATGGGGGCCTGCATCGGCGTCGCCGTTGCCGCCACTCCCAAGGAACAGAAAGCCATCGTGCAGAACGGCAACGGTGGTCCGGAAGTGCTGAAACTGCAGACCATCCCGGTGCTCGAACCCGGTGACGGCCAGGTGCTGGTCAAGGTCTATGCGGCGGCCGTGAATCCGGTGGACTGGAAGATGCGCGCCGGCATGACCGGTCGCGGCGGGCCGCCGGGCGGTGGTGCGGGTGGTGCCCCCGGTGGCGGTGGTGCCGGTGGTCCTCCGGGCGGCGGTGCCCCAGGTGGCGCGGGTGGCGGTGCCGGTGGTCCTCCGGGCGGCGGCGCCCCGGGTGGCGGCGGTGCAGGCGGTCCTCCGGGCGGTGGAGGTGGCGGCGGTTCGTCGACCAGCGTGCCGGGCATGGACGTGGCCGGCGTAGTCGAGAAGGTCGGCCCGGGCGTCACGACGTTCAAGGTCGGCGATCCGGTATTCTCGATGATCGGTCGCGGCAAGGTCACGGGCCTGAACGGCGGCTACAGCGAATATGTCGTTGCCCCGGTGGCCAACGTGGTCGCCAAGCCGAAGAACCTCACCTACGCGCAGGCGGCCGGCATCGGCACCGCCGGCATGACCGGTGAGCGTGCCGTCGATCAGGCCGGCGTCGCCAAGGGCCAGAAGGTGCTGATCCTCGGCATCGCCGGTGGCGTGGGCAGCTCGGCCGCGCAGATCGCCAAGGCGCGTGGCGCCACGGTGGTTGGCACGGCCTCGGCCCAGCACAATGCCTACCTGAAGTCGATCGGCGTGGATCAGGTCATCGACTACACCAAGGGCAACTTCGAAGACCAGGTGAAGGACGTCGATGTGGTCATCAACACCGTCACCGGCACCGACGCGGAGCGCTCGCTGAAGACCCTGAAGAAGGGCGGCAAGCTGGTCAGTGTGGCGGGTGGCGTGGCCGCCGACAAGTGCACGGCGGCTGGTGTGAACTGCATCGGCGGTGGTCCGGGCGGCGCTGCCGGTCCGTCGGAAGGTGACATGCTGGCGGCAGTGGCCAAGCTGGCCAGCGAAGGCAAGTTCACCGTGAAGGTGGACAAAACCTTCGCGCTGGACAAGGCGGGCGATGCCCAGGTGCTGGGCGCCCAGAACCACACCGAAGGCAAGATCATCCTGACGGTGGCGCCGGAAGCGAGCAAGAAGTAAGCCGCAAGCTCATTTCTTGCAACCGATGAAGGCCGGTGGTGTTAATACATCACCGGCTTTTTTTTGTCTCACCTGCAGGCCGCGCCGGATGGAGGAGTGGGGATGATCGGCTTTCTGATCTGGTTGCTGCTGTTCGTGCTGTGCTGGCCGCTGGCGCTGGTGGCGCTGCTGCTGTGGCCGCTGATCTGGCTGATCAGCCTGCCGCTGCGCCTGGTCGGCATTGCCATGGAAGGCGTGTTTGCACTTCTGCGCAGCATCGTATTGCTGCCGGCGCGGCTGCTGAGCCTGGGGCGCAACTGACTGAAGGCCGCGCAACGGGCGGGTGATCGCTCGCCCCGCTGCACATGGGCCCGTCAGTAGTGGCGCGCGGAATGCGTCCTGCGATGCGCAGCGTCACTGCGCGGGGCAGGTACCTTGCCGCCCGCCTGACGCGCCTCGGACAACCCGATGGCGATGGCCTGCTTGCGGCTGGTGACCTTCTGGTCCGAATGGCCACTGCGCAGTTTGCCCGCCTTCATCTCATGCAGGGCGCGTCCGACCTTTTCCGCCGCCTTCTTGCCGTACTGGCTGCTCATGATGACACCTCTCTTTTGAAAATCGGAACGGGCTGAGTTGACCCGGCTCCCAGGTTAGCAGGGTCTCACTGCACTGCTGTCAGTGCGGCACTCAATGCGCTGACGGTTAAGGCCATTGTCGCGCGATCGCACCCTACAAAGTCGGCGTGCTTGGAGATGACTCGGTTCTGTGCGGCCGAGTACCTGGAGCGCTAACGCGCGCTGTACTCGGGATGACAGTTTCAAGGTGGCTGAGGAATCGCAGCTCGGCCGCCGTCAGCAGCGGTCCCGCACTATCGCCGCGACGATGGCGACTATTCCGAAGATCAGTTTCAAAGCAGCCTCCATTGTTGGGGTTCGGACAGCCGGCGCTCCAATTCCCGCACCTGCGCCTTTCGGATGGGCACGGCGCGTAGATCGCCCGGGGTGAGGGCTTCACCTTCGGGGGTCATCAGCGTGCCTTTCAGGAGCCTGAATCCGCGCCACTGCGGGCACAGGTGGCCGAGATCACCCTCAAGAGTCAGCGACAGACTGTCGCGATAGCGTTGGGGAATGGCCCCGGCGCGCTTCCAGCGCTGCGCAGTTCTCAGGGTGACGCCGGTCAACTGAGCCAACAACGCGGCGCTGTAGCCGTATCCGGTCATCATGCAGGAGGATTACAGGATCGTCACAAAGCGACCGCGAACGCGGTCACGGGCAGGCAAAGCCAATTGGTCAGTCGTCCAACCCAATTACGGAGATTACATAATATACCTTATGCGAACTACCTGGCGCATCGACTAGCGCAATCGCCAGCTTTCTCATGCTTATGCCGCCTGCTCAAAATCCCGCAGTCTTTCCACAAAGTCGCTGGTACGGCTGGCAGTCATCAGCAGTCGCTCTGTAGCCCGCGTCATGCCGACATACAGCAAACGTGCATCATCTACCGGCGACTCATACGGCAGATGTCCAACGCCGGCGATGGCCACCACCGGAAACTCCAGTCCGTTGCTGCTCTTCAGATGCATGAGTTTGATGGATGGATGCGACGCGTTGTAACGCTTGGAGCGGCTGTCTTTCAGCCACTCCAAGGGTATGCCCGCCGCGGTGAACGCCGCAGCTACTTTTTCACCGATAAACGGCGCGGCATACAGCACCGCCATCTGATGCCACAGCGTACCGGCGGCGCGCATCTTGCCAAGCATGTGAATCAGGTGCTGCGTTTCAGCTTGAAGCGATGGCAATCGGATCAATTGCGGCGCAGGGCCGTGACGCCCGGCCATCACCGGTTTGACCAGTGGCACACCGTCGCCACCTGGGTCTTCAGGCGCCAAGGTGCCGTGCGCAAACAGGATGTCGCGCGCAAACCCTTGCGAGACTCGGAAAAACATCCAACACTGATCCCGCCTCGTGCCTACGGAGAAGACCGTGACAGTAAAAGTGCGCTGGGTTCTGCTGTCTGCCCTGGCGGCGACCGCTGCGGGCTGTCATTCAATCTCACCGCAGCGCGAACAGGTATCCGAGACGCGCACCCGATCAGCGGCGCTCACACTGGAAGCACAGGGCGACGCCGAATCCCTCGCCGCAGCTGCGCTGCTGTATTTTCCGGACGGGCATCAGGCAGACGCCGCCGCGACCAACCGCCATCGATTGAATCTGCTGAATCGGGCAGTGGCCCTGGATCCAACCCGGGCCGAGTTCGTGTGGCTGCAGCTCCACGCCTGCGGCACGGTCCCTCAATGCAACCCTGAACCGATGGAACGTCGATTGCGCCAGCTGGATCCGGGCAATGGCATTGCCTGGTTCGGTGCCGTCACGCGGGCGTATCGTTCGGGCGATGCATCTGCACTGGATGCCACGCTGGAGTCGCTGGCCCGCACCGGGCGCATGGACATCTACTGGAACAGGGTGGTCGCAGAGCTGGCGTCGAAGGCGACGGGCGCCGGCGCCCTGTCTCCCTCCAGTTCCGTCGCGGCCATCATCGGTTCGCTGGCTGCCGAAGCCATCCCCGCCTACTCTGCGCTGTCCGACGCATGCAAGGGGGCTGAACTTGCGCGTCCCGGTCGGACTGAAGTCTGCCGGAGCATCGCAGGATCTCTGCAGAACTCGGATACCCTCATCACGCAGATGATGGGTGTCGCCATCGCGAAGCGGGTCTGGGAGGAGAATTCTCCGCAGTGGCTGGCGGCCCAGGAGGCGCGACGCCTGTACGAATATCGCTCGAAGATGGGAACGCGGGTGGAATTCCGCCAGGACTCCAGCGACGACGACGCCCGCAGATACCTGGAGCTGTGCCGGACGTATCGCAGTGAGCAGGATGTCCTGCTGGCCCAACTCGAGCGGGCCGGAATCAACCCCACCCCGCCCTGACTTCCCGTGAATTTGAGTCAGCAAGAGTCTCGATGACCCTTGCCGACTCGCTTGACCACTTACGCCAGCGCCTTCCCGTACAGGGCCAGCAATCGGCTCCACGCCTTCTCCGCGGCGGCCTCGTTGTAGACCTGACTGTCCGGTGGGCACCAGCCGTGCTGGGTGCCGGCATACACCTCGATCTCGGCCGGCAGTCTGGTCTTGTCGAAGGCCTCGCGCAGCAGGACCTTGGCCTGCGGATCGCGCATGTCGTCGCTCTCGGCGATGGCGATCAGGAAGCTGGACTTCATCTTGGGGATCAGCAGATGCGGGCTGTCCGGTTTGTCGCTGGCGAGGTTGGCGCCGTGGAAGGTGGCGGCGGCGCCGATGCGATCGGGAAAGGTCGCGGCAGTGCGCATCACCAGCGGGCCGCCCATGCAGTAGCCGCAGGTACCGATCTTGCGCTTCTTGTCCACCGAGGGCTGCGCATCGAGGAAGGCGACGAAGGCCTTCGCATCGGTGACATTGGTATCCGCGGTCAGCGAACCCATCATGTCCATGAGCACCTTGCGGGTGGCCTCGTCCTGCATGCCGGCGCCGGCCGGCACGATGGGCGCCTTGGCCTTGCGATAGAAGGGATTCGGCACCAGCACCGAGTAGCCCTGCATGGCCAGCCGCTGCGCCATCATCTTGAAGGCGGGGCGCAGACCCATGATGTCAGTCCACATCAGCACGCCAGGATATTTGCCGCTGGCGGGATGCACGAAATAAGAATCGGCGACACCGTCGGGTGTCTTGATGTTTATTTCCTCTTCCTTGAGTTCCGCGGCGTCGGCGCCCTTGGGCAGCAGCAGCAGAAAGCTGCTGGCCAGTGTCAGTGCACCGAAATGGCGGCGCGTGATGCCGCCGGCGCGGCGCGCGGCTTCGTCCATGTCGTTGAAGGCGTCCTGGTCGCACATGCTCTGCCCCTCTTTGCGTTGGAATGGCGCGGCACGGGTCCGCAGCTGCGCGTGATACTACGCGCACGACTGCATCGCCTCCAAGTCACAGCGAAGTGCGTGGCCTCAGATCCACGGCAGGGCGTGTGCGACACCGGGATGACCCAGCTCCACGCCATGATCGCGCCCCTCCCAGCCTTTCGGGTAATGACGCGTGAAATTCAGGTAACCGGCCTGCGCGAGCTCGGAGGGTTCGAGCTGTACACCCCACAGGCCGAAGGGCGATGGCTGCGCGGGCCGATCTTCGATGCGCTGCCAGCCATCGAAACCCAGATGCAGCGTGAAGGGTTCGCGATCCTCGATGATGAGGCCGCGACCGTTCTGCAGATGCGCCACCGGCACTTCGTCGCGCCAGTGCCAGTACCCGGGCCGCTGTGGCGCGCCGGCGCTGTAACGCTCCGCGACGGCGCGCAGCAGTTCCACTGGCCGACCCAGCTCGCGCGCCACCAGCAACTTCAGGAATTCGGCATGCGACCACAACAGCGGCATGGCGCTGCCGGAGGGCCGGCCCGGCGCAAGACCCAGCGCAGGAATCGGTTCTGATTCCCATACCTGTTCGGGCAGCAGGCCGCCGGCGCTGGAACAGCGCCACATGGTCTGCAGATACGGCAGCGGATCCGCCCCACCCTGCAGCGCCAGATGCCCGCGCTCCCCCACCAGCAGGGGCCAGCCACGGCCAATCCCATCGCCATCGAAGGGTCGGCCATCGGCGTGCTCGCCATAGCCATCTTCGTTGTAGCGGTAGTAGAGCGGGCCAGAGGGGGTCTGCACCTGCAGCACCCGATCCACCACGCGCAGCGTGTCGACGATGCGCGGATCCTGCGCGCTGCGCAGCCCCAGTCGTACCAGGTAGGAGAAATCCAGGCTCACCAGCGCAGCGGCACCGATGTGCTCGCCAGCGCGGTTGCGCAGCAGGACCGAGCCGTCTGGCGCGCCCGTCTTCGTGGCATCGCCCAGCCGCACGTAGTAGCCGGCCACGCCAAGCTGCTGCGCCAGCGCACTGCCCTGCACATAGCACCAGCCCTCGAGGCGCTCGTTCCAGTCGTCGGCGAGATTCAGCGCATAGGCGCGCTGTGGTTCGTCCAGCCAGGGTGCGGCCGCGACCAGCGCGGCAATCGCCACAGCCAGAGTGAACGGACTGACGCCGGGATTCTCCTCCCAGCGATCCTGATCGCTGGACGGGCCGCTGCCAGCGATGAAGCGCACCGCCGCGCGCACCATCTCGGCGGTGCCCGGCAGTTCGCTCTCGCCCAGCTCACGCAACTTGGCCGCGAGCAGGACGGGAAACGCCGTTTCATCCAGCTGCACGCCGCTCCAGAAAGGCGCGCCACTGGGAAAGTAATTCTGCGGCCAGTGGCCGTCGGGCCGCTGAGCCGCCATCAGATGCGCGAGGATGTTGCGCGCGTCGTTGAACTGATGCGCGGCCAGCAGCGCAAAGGCCGTCAGCGTGGCATCGCGCGGCCATACCAGATGGTAGCCGCCCAGTGTGTCGGTGCTGTTACCCCAGGGCACACTGAGGCTGGCCACCACGGCACCGGGATAGGCGCGATCTTCATGGATCTTCAGCACCGCGGCGCTGAGCCGCGCGGCGTTCTGCAGTTCGACATCCGCCTCCGGCAACAGCAGCCCCGTGCCCCACTGATGCCAGGCCTGCAGAAACTCACTGCGCAAGGTGTCGAAGGACTCGGCCAGCGCCGTGCGTGCATGCGTGCCGGCGCCATAGCAGGAATCCGCGAAACCCAGCGCCAGCACACCGCGAGCGCCCTGCACTTCGGCGCTGAGCGCCACGGTGCCGTGATCGGCACGCGTGAACGCATGGGTGAGCTCGCCGTGCCGGTCCAGGTCCTGCCAGCCGTCCGATGCGCCCACGTAGCCGCAGCTGAGCTTGCGCAGCGGCACATCCGCGGCCAGGGCGATCGCTGCATCGCCGCGTTCGGCATAGCCCACCTCGCCTTCGATCCAGGCGCTGTTGTCGCGCCCCGTCGCCCCCAGATGCGGCGCCAGGATCACCACCAGCCGATACGGTCCGGTCAGTTCATAGCGCACCAGCACCACGTCGCGATGCGGATCGGGCAGCACCTCGAGCCGGAGTTCATAGTCGGCGCCGCGATGCGTAATCGTCAACGCCGGCAGATCCGGCGCTGGCGTGGTCAGGACGTAACTGCGCACGCGCTTCAGATCGATCCAGCGCCCCGCTCCCACCAGATAGAAACCGAAATCGCGCACCTGCGGCTGGCCGGTGGAGGGCCAGTAGATCTCGTTGAGGATGCCGTGGCCGATGCTGACCCAGACGCGCGAGCTACCCAGCGCCGTGGTCACGAAGTCCTTGTCACTGGAGCACCAGGTCGGCGCCAGCCCCGGCGCGCCGAAGGCCGGGGACTCATCCCCCATGGCTGAAAGCCGGGTAATCGGTCATGCCACCGTCGACGAATACACTGGTGCCGGTGACATAGGCGGCCACGTCGGAAGCCAGCATCACTGCCATACCGGCGATATCGCCGGTCTCGCCAACCCGCGCCAGCGCGATCTTGCTGAGCAGATCCTGCTGACCGGCCGGGTCCTGCCACACATCGGCATTGATGGGCGTGCGGATGGCGCCCGGCGCCAGGCACAGCACGCGTACACCAAAGGGCCCGGCTTCCTGAGCCAGCGTCTTGGCCATCATGGACAATCCTGCCTTGCTGGCCGCGTAGGCGCTGTAGCCGCTCCAGGCGATCTGCTCATGCACGCTGCTGGTATTGAGGATCACGCCGCAGCGCCCCGGGACCATGCGCTTGAGTGCCTCGCGTGCACACAGGAATGCGCCCAGCAGATTGATCTGCAATACGCGCTGCCAGGCGGCCGGATCGGCTTCCCAGGCCAGCGCCCGCGCACCATCCACGCCGGCATTGTTCACCAGAATGTCCAGACCACCCCAGCGGGCATCGAGCTGCTGGAACAGCGTCGCTACCGCATCGGCCTGGCTCACATCCGCCGCCAGCGTCAGCACGTCCGGCACCTGCCCGCGGATTTCATCGGCCAGGCTCTGTGCCGCTTCCGGGTGGGTTACATAGTTGATGGCCACGCGTGCGCCCTCGGCGGCGAACGCTCGCACCATGGCCGCGCCCAGGCCGGAATTACCGCCGGTGATCAGCACCCGCTTGCCAGCCAGTTTCAGGTCCATGTAGCGAGAATAGCCGCACACTGCGGCGGCAACCACTTGCCGGCATTACGTTTTCGCAAGACGAGGTGCACATCAGGCACGCCCAGATGTGACCGTGTGCGCAGCAATCGGCGCCACAGCCCTTGAACATAAGGCCGACCCCCTTCTGCATAACCCACTGTCCGGTCAGCTTCAGGAGCTCTCGAAACGTCATGACCACTCACAAACACGCCATTGCGGCACTGATCCTGGCGCTGATCGCCAGCATGCTGATGCTGCCGCGGGCGAACGCCGCCGTGGCGCTGGATCTGCGTGCCGGCACGCTGGGCGCGGGCGCCGACCTCAATGTCAGCCTCACCGCATCGCTGGCGGCGCGCGTCGGCTTCTCGGCGTTCTCGCGCACCGAGACGGTCGATGACACCGACGCCACCTACGACGGCAAGCTCAAACTCGGCAACGCCAGTGCGCTGCTGGACTGGTACCCGGGCGGCCACTTCTTGCGCCTGAGCGCGGGTGCAGTTGCCACTGGCAACAAGGTGAACATCACTGCTGTGCCGGTGAATGGCATTTACAGCTTCGATGGCAACACCTACTCCAGCGATCAGATCGACTCCGCGGTCGGTCATATCAAGACCGGCAGCAGCCTGGCGCCCTATGTGGGCTTCGGCTTCGGCAACCCGCTGTCCGGCCATCATTTCCACGTCATGCTGGATGTGGGCGTGATGCTGACCGGCAAACCCAAGGTTTCGCTCGACGTGGTCTGTGACAGTTCGTTGACCAATTCGGAATGCGCTCAGGTGCAGCAGGCGGCCCGGGGAGAAATCGCCGACCTGCAGGACAAGGCCGATGATCTGAAGGTCTGGCCGGTGCTGAACTTCGGCATCGCTTACCGCTTCTGAGGCCGTCGGCGTAAAGCCAATTGCCGCGGGCGCCCCGCCCCCACTATGCTTGGCGCCCGCTGCGGACCTACGCGCCCGCAGCGCATTCGTTTTCCGGCAATTGCCTTGGGGGGCTCAACGATGAAGAGAGTAATGCTGGCGGGACTGTGCGTCTGCGCACTGATGGCCGTGGGCGCGGCCAATGCCGATCAGATCACCGTGGCGGAAGCCAAGGCCAAGTGCGCCGCCAACGACGTGGGTCCGCGCACCACCTACGGCGAGACCAAGGAAGAAGTCGCCAACAAGCTGGTCGCCTTCAAGTGGGCCTGCGGCGTGCTGGTGGAGGGCACGGCCAAGGCTTCGTTCGAGAAGTATGTATCGAAGGACTTCTGCGATCACAGCCACATGATCAACGCCGGCCTGAAGAACTGCTCGAGCTATGACGACGCGCAGAAGATGTTCAGCGGCATGGCTGCCATGATGGCCAAGGGCGGCAAGATCGAATTCCCGGTGGTCGCCACCGTGAATGGCGAGATGGTGACGCAGTACGGCGAAGGCGTGGACATCTTCCGCGTCCACGACGGCAAGATCACCGACCACTGGGATGCCTCGCCGCCGACCGCGCGCAACATCAGCGCGCACGATCAGACCTTCTCCGATCGCATGCAGAAGCAGATCGACACGGGCAAGCGCCTGCAGGGTGCGGGCATCGAGACGGCGCCGGGCGCGATCCCGGGCGGCGCGCCGCCGGCCCCTGCCAAGTAGAAAAGGCAGCAGACGCGGCGATCCGCCCCTGAGCGGTACGCCGGTTCGAGCCAGGAGGCCTGGCGTCAGCGATGGCGCCGGGCCTTTATCTTTATCAGGTAGCCAGGATGTTGACCGCGCGCGCGGCAACGAAGGCGATGGTCAGCAGCGACACGCCTGCCTGGATGGCCATCAACAGCTTGGCCGGCCGCGTCAGCGGCAGCACGTCGGTGGGTGAAAACGCCGTGGCATTGGTGAACGCCACATACAGGTAGTCGGCGAAATGCGGACACCAGTGCCCGGACACGTACTGCTTGGATATCTCGGCATCGAGCGTCATCTGCGGAAACAGGAAGTCAGCCTTGCCAGGATGGGTCGAGTGACGCCGGAACACGCCGCCACGGTCCAGCTCCCAGTACCACAGGCTCGAGACGATCACATTGGTGGCGAACAGGATGAGCGCGTCGGCGAGCAGGATCTGTGCCTTCGCTCCATTGGTGGTCAGCAGCGTCATGATCAGGCGCACCAGGCTGACCAGATTGATGACGGACACCGTGCCGATCATGATCAGCGCCAGCACGCGCACCAGTCCACCCTCGCCTTCGATGAAACGCAACGCGGCGCCCTGCGCCGGCTGGGCGCGGCGCACGTGCCGCTCGGTGGTGAAGGTCAGGCACAGCAGCAGCGTCAGTTCCAGTGCCGAGATCAGCCACACGCGCCGGCCCGCCAGATGCAACTGTCCCTGCACCAGCCACTGCAACGCGAGGATGCCGAGCACGGCGCAACGCGCCTGCCACAGATCGGCCCGCAACGATTTGACGTGCGCCATGCGCTCCATATTGCCTGTGCGCAGGCGCTACGGAAAGCGTGATTTTGCAGGTAGAATTCCCGGCCCTTTTCCTGAGATCGAGTCACAGATGAGCGAAGAGTACGAAGTCCACGGCCAGCACGATCACGCTGTGGAGCATGCCGCGCATGCCGACAATCTCGGACGCTGGGTGGCCACGTTCACCGCCGTCCTGGCCACCGTCGGCGCGCTGATCAGCTACCAGAACGGCAATGCCGAATCACGCGGACTCGAATACAAGAACGAGGCCATTCTGAAGAAGTCCGCCGCCTCGGACCAATGGGCCTACTACCAGGCCAAGAGCATCAAGCAGGTCATCGTCAGCCACGCCGGCGGCACCGACGCCGAGCGCGCGGCGCTGACGGCAGAAGCCCAGCGCTACGATACCGAGAAGAAGGATCTGGAAAGCAAAGCCAAGGAGCTCGACAGCGAGTCCGAAGCACTGAACAAGCAGAGCGAGGACGCCATAGCGCCCCATCACCGCCTGGCCCAGGCGCTGGCGCTGGTGCAGGTGGCCATCGCCATGGCCGCGCTGACGGTGTTGACGCGTCAGCGCTGGTTGCTGGGTTTTTCCGGCGCCTGCGCGCTCAGCGGCATCGCCTTCTGGATCGTGGCCTGGATCTAGCCAGCCGACCTGCACTGCCCAGCGCCTCGCCGATGACACGGCCAGTCTTGTTACCACGCGCCGCGCAGCGCGCCAAGTACATTGGGGTCGTGAAGGTCGGAAACAGCGAGTGGCTGCTGGTGAAATCCACACCCTCGCGCGCCAGGCGCAAAATCCTGGATCTTTTCATTTGCTGACAATGCACGCCAAAAGTATCGGAAAACCATCCCGGGATTTTCACGCGACAAGATGTCACAAATGCGACGCTATGGCAGAATTCCGCTCGTCGTCACGTACCGAGGCGCCCACAGAAGATCGGCCACGGACGCTGACTTTGCTCAGACTGTGTTGGGGGGATCGACATGACTCGATTTGGTGCAGCTCTGCTGTGCGGCCTTGCCGTGTGCACAACCGCTACAGCCCATCATTCCGCTTCGGCCTTCGATCGCAGCAAACCGTATTCGATGACCGGTACGGTGAAAAAATTCATCTGGGCCAATCCTCATGCCTGGATCCACGTCGATGTGCCGGATGGCAAGGGTGGCTCGGACACCTATGAGCTGGAAGGCCCGGGTCTCAACAGCATGGCGCGCAGCGGCTGGACCGGCCGCACGCTGCGACCCGGCGACAAGATCAAGGTGGTTGTAGCGCCCTATCGCGACGGCACCAAGCGCGGCGAGTTCATGGCCATCTTCAAGGATGGCCAGCAGCTCAAGTTCTAGAGGTTCAATCATCATGCGCATTCCAGCAATTCTGGCCGCACTTGCCGGCGTCACCCTGGCGAGCAGCACGCTGCAGGCCCAGATCGAGAAGGTCACGCCCGATGAGCTCGACGCCGTGCCCTCCGGCCATCAGGACATCGCCCGCGGGCTCGGTCCGGTGGGTGGCAACAAGAGCGGCAGGAACGCCAACGATCGCGGTGGCCCGCCCGGCGCCGGCGGTCCAGGTGGACCCGGTGGTGGCGGCCCGGGCGGCCCGGGAGGTGGACCCGGCGGTCCTCCGGGTGCCAGCGCAGGCCCGGCTCCCACACCCTCCGCCGATCCGCATGATCTGCGCGGCACCTGGAACGGTCGCGCCACCCAGCGCAGCTACGAAGCCAATGCCCGGCCCGGACCAGTGGTGAAGTCCAAGTACGAACTGGCGCTGCTGTGCCTGGCCGATCCGGGCGTGGAACCGGCCGGCGGCGAGATCTTCCAGACCGACAAGGTCATCACCTGGGTGGCGACTGGCATGGATTCGCACCTGCGCCGCATCTATCTGAATGCCGAGCATCCCAAGGATCTGAAACCCACCTACATGGGGCACTCCGTCGGTCATTGGGACGGCGACACGCTGGTGGTCGACACCGTGGGCCTGCAAGGCGTGTTCGAATACTTCGGCACCAAGCATCACACGCCCGGCAAGGACATCTATGACCAGGTGACCACCAAGGGCGAGAAGCTGCCGCCGCCGACCCAGTACTTTGACAACACCGTGGTGATGGCCTCGCCCACGCTGCATGTGGTGGAGCGTCTACGCAAGATCAATGGCAATACCCAGTTGCAGGATGATCTGAGCTTCGAGGATCCGGCCACGGGCATGAAGCCCTATACCATGCAGGCCATCTTCACGCTGAGCCAGAGCGGCGAGTATCTGGAGCAGTTCTGCGAGGACGGCAACGATCTGTTCGGCCCGCAGTACGCCGACAGCCAGAAATAAGCATTCAGGAATACACCATGAACAGACTGACAGGCATCAGCCTGGCAGCCGCCGTACTGGCCGGCTGCCTCTCCTGCTCATCGAAGGCGCCGCAGACTGCAGCCGCCATCGCCAACCCGCACGATCTCTCCGGTGTCTGGCAGATCGCGCAGCCCATGCAGGCGCTGCAGACCGTCGATGGCAAGGCGCCGCCGCTGACCGCAGACGCACAGAAGACCTACGACGCGCGCCGCGCCGCCACGCGCGCCGGCGACAACTCCTGGGACGATGCCGCCAAGTGCAAGCCGCCCGGCGAACCGCGCACGCTGTTCGAGAATGGCTGGCCGTTCCAGATCGGTCAGAACGACAAGCGCGTCACCTTCATGTTCCAGTGGAACAGCGCGGTGCGCGTGGTGGAGATGGGATTGAAGCTCCCCGACTTCGCCGGCCCGTTCTTCTTCGGAAAATCCTCGGGCCGCTGGGATGGCGACACGCTGGTGGTCGACGTCATCGGCATCCGCGAGGAAGTGGCGCTGGACAGCACCGGACTACCGCACACCGAGGACCTGAAACTCACCGAGCGCTTTCGTCTGATCGACGCGGACACGCTCGAGGCGCGTCTGCATTTCGATGACGCGGCCACGTTCACGCAGGCCTGGGATGCGGTGCTGACCTTCAAACGCCAGCCGGAGACGGCCATTGTCGAGGATCATTGTCTCGACCGCCTGAACCTGCCGAACAGCTATCGCCCGACGCTGTGACGACGCTTGCGGGCAGCGCGCGCTGCCCGCAAGCCAGCGGATTCCTACGCATCGTTGCGCGCCGCACCGACACCGGATTCCTGACACGATCGCCGCGTGCTGTCGCCTGCTGCCGATAGTTTGCGAGACGATCGATGCGTGCTAAAAAGACCCGCATCGTTGGTTGTCGAGGTAGGTTGCGATGCAGGTGAAGGACCAACTCCCGCCCGCGTTGCTGCCGGTCTCGCAGATCTGCCTGTTCCTGGATTTCGATGGCACGCTGGCAGATTTCGCCATGGATCCCGCGCAGGTGCAGATCGATGCGCAGCTGGTCGCGATTCTGCGCCGACTGCAGCAGGCACTGGACGGTGCCCTGGCGCTGGTCAGCGGCCGCCCCATCGAAGATCTGGATCGTCTGCTCGATCCGCTGCGACTGCCCACTGCCGGTCGTCATGGCCAGGAGCGTCGCAATGGCAGCGGTCATGTCGATCGCATCGCCATTCCGGTGGCTGAGCTGCAGCGTGTCCGCCCCGCGCTGGAAGCCTTCGTCGCCGAGCACAACGGCCTGCTGCTCGAAGACAAGCAATCCTCACTGACCGTGCACTATCGCGCCAGGCCACAACTGGAGCCACTGGTGCGGAACTTCGTGGCGCGTGCGGCCGAGCCGCTGCTGCCGCACTTCCAGTTGCTGGACGGCAATCACATGGTGGAAATCAAGCCCGCGGCCTTCGACAAGTCCACGGCGGTGGAGGCCTTCATGCGTGAAGCGCCCTTCTCGGCGCGGGTGCCGGTTTTCATCGGCGACGACATCACCGATCAGGATGGCTTCCGTGCGGTCGAACAGTACTCGGGCATCGCCATCTCGGTGGGCGATCGCGTGACCGCCGCCTGGCACCTGCACGATCCGGGCGCAGTGCGCGCCTGGCTCGGTCATCTGGCTGAATCTGGAGCCCTGAATGCGCACTGAAGCCCAGAATCTCGATCTCGGCGTAGTCGGCAACTGCGAAGTGGCCGCACTGATCGACACGCGTGGGCGCATCGTCTGGATGTGCCTGCCCAAGCCCGATGGCGACCCGGTGTTCTCCGCACTGCTCACCGAGCGGCTCGGCGATTCCGAAACCGGCGTCTTCGCCGTCGAGCTGGTCGATCTGGTGCACTCCGAGCAGCGCTACCTGCGCAATACCGCCATTCTGGAAACCGTACTGACCGACAGCCATGGCGGCAGCGTGCGCATCGTCGACTTCTGTCCGCGCTTTCGCTCACGTGGCCGCAACTTCCGCCCCATGATGCTGATCCGCCGCATCGAACGCCTGCACGGCCGCCCGCTGATCAGCATCCGGCTGCAACCCACCAGCCATTACGGGCAGCACGCGGCGCGTGGCCGCTCCGGCAGTCATCACCTGAGCTTCGCCGGCAATGAGGTCAGCTACCGCGTCACCACCGATGCATCGATCTCGGCGCTGCACGAAGAGCGCCCGGTGGTGCTGGAAGAATCGCTAAGCTTCATCATCGGTCCGGACGAAACCGTCGAAGACCATCCGGGCATGGTGGCGCACAAGTTCCTCGAGGAGACGCGCCAGTACTGGCAGGACTGGGTGCGCACGCTGGCCATCCCGTTCGAATGGCAGCAGGTTGTGATCCGCGCCGCCATCACCTTGAAGCTATGCACCTACGAGGACACGGGCGCTGTACTGGCAGCACTGACCACCTCCATCCCGGAGAGTGCCAACAGCGGTCGTACCTGGGACTACCGCTACTGCTGGCTGCGGGACGCCTACTTCGTCGTGCAGGCCTTGAATCGCCTGGGGGCGACACGCACGATGGAGGGCTATCTGCATTACATCGACCACATCGTGGCGCGTTCGCGGGCCCGCGATCTGCAGCCGCTGTATCGCATCACCGGCTTTCCCGAGGTCGAGGAGCGCATTGTCGATTCGCTGGAGGGCTATCTGGGCATGGGGCCGGTACGCATCGGCAACCAGGCGGCACTGCAGACCCAGTATGACGTGTACGGCGCCGTGATCCTGGCCGCCACCCAGCTGTTCTTCGATGAGCGCCTGGCACGACCCGGCGATGAAGCGCTGTTCCGGCAGCTGGAAAAGCTCGGGGAGCGTGCCGTGGCCGTGTACGAACTGCCGGATGCCGGCCCCTGGGAATTTCGTGGCAGCGAGCATGTGCACACCTTCTCGGCCGCCATGTCCTGGGCCGCCTGCGACCGGCTGGCGCGCATTGCCGAACGCATGGGCCATCGCGACCGCGGCGCGCTGTGGCGCGAACATGCAGCAACCATGCAGGAACGCATCCTCACTCGCGCCTGGAGCGATGCCCGCCAGTCGCTGGTGGGCTCCTTCGGTGGCGGCGAACTGGACGCCACGCTGCTGCTGCTGCCAGAGCTCGGTCTGATCTCCGCCAAGGACCCGCGTTTCCACGCCACCCTCGACGCCATCGGCCGCGACCTGCGCGAGGGCGATCTGCTGTATCGCTACCGGCATCGCGATGATTTCGGCAAGCCCGAAACCACCTTCACGGTGTGTGCGTTCTGGCATGTGAACGCGCTGGCCGCGGCCGGTCGGCGCGACGAAGCACGCCAGCACTTCACCCGACTGCTGGAGCGCTGCAATCCGCTCGGCCTGCTCTCCGAAGACATCGATCCCGCCACCGGCCAGCTGTGGGGCAACTACCCGCAGACCTACAGCCTGGTGGGTCTCATCAACAGTGCCCTGCGGCTGAGCCAGTCCTGGGACGATGCCCTGTGAAGCTGCGCTGACATGATCCGTACCCTGCTCATCCGCTACGTTCTGCCCATCGCCGGCGCGGTCTCGCTGATCGCCTTCGTGGGTGTGCCCTACATCGACCGCATGCTGACCAACTGGTTTCGCACCGACGTGGAACTGCGCGCCAAGCTGGTGATGACCCCGATCGAGGATCGGCTCTCGGATCTGCTGAGGCGCGACGACGTGGAAGGCGCCCGCAGCTATCTGTCGCGTGTCGCCAGCGATCAGCGTCTGCTCGGCATCCTGGTCTGCAATGACAACAGCATCACGGTAAAGACGGCGCTGGTGCCGGCCGTGGTCGACTGCCAGGGGCTGCGGGGCCAGGCCAGCGGCGGCAGTACCGTGCTGCGCGCCTCCTCCGGTCCCATCGAAGTCACCACTTTCAGCGTCAACGGCGCCGAGGATCGCAGCTACAAGGTCGGCCTGGTGCACGACCTGTCATTCATCGACCGGCGCCAGACCACGGCACGCAATTTCGTGGTCGCCTTTGCAGTTCTGGCCGTGGGTGCGCTGGCCGGGCTGGCCGCCATCTTCATCCGCCTGCTGCTGCATCGCTGGGTGCGGCTGATCCTCGGTGACATCCGCAGCCGACGCTTTCTCGATGACGCCAAATCGTCGGGCGCCTCGCCCATCCTCGCCAAGGTGCGCGAGGTGCTGCAGGAAATGGAGGCTTCCCAGCGTCTGGAGATCGACTTCCGCGAGAACTGGACGCCCCTGGCGTTGCAACAGGTGGCGCGCGAGCAGCTCGGCGGCTGCCCGATGATCGTGGTGTCCAATCGTGAGCCGTACATCCACAACTTCGACGCCAACCAGAAGCCGGTGGTGCAGGTACCGGCCAGCGGCATGGTCACGGCCATCGAACCCATCATGCGCGCCTGTTCCGGCACCTGGATCGCGCATGGCAGCGGGCCCGCGGACCGTCTGGTGGTGGACCGCAACGATCATGTACGCGTGCCGCCGGATGACCCCAGCTACACGTTGCGCCGCGTCTGGCTCACACCGGAGCAGGAGGAAGGCTACTACTACGGCTTTTCCAACGAGGGCATGTGGCCGCTGTGTCACCTCGCCTACGTGCGTCCGGCGTTCCGCGACAGCGACTGGCGCCAGTATGTGCAGGTCAACGGCACCTTCGCCGATGTGGTGGCGCGCGAATCGGGAGGCGCCGAATCGGTCATCCTGATCCAGGATTTCCACTTCGCCATGTTGCCACGCCTGATCCGCGAGCGCGGCGTGCGCGCCACGATCGCGCTGTTCTGGCACATTCCCTGGCCCAACGCCGAGACCTTCGGTGTCTGCCCATGGAAGCGCGAGATCCTCACGCACCTGCTGAGCGCCGACATCCTCGGTTTCCACACGCGCTATCACTGCCAGAACTTCCTGGCCACCTGCGATCGCTACATCGAGTGCCAGATCGACCAGGAACACATGACCGTGACCCTGCAGGGCCATGTCTGCCGCGTCATTGCCTACCCCATCTCCATTGAATGGCCGCCGCGCTGGCTGCCGCAGGTGCCGGACCCGGTCAATGCCCGCCTGGCTGTCCGCCAGCGTTTCAATCTCGACGCCGACGTGCGCATCGGCCTCGGCGTGGAGCGCTGGGACTTCACCAAGGGCATCATCGAGCGCTGCCTGGCGCTGGAAGCCTTGTTCGACAAGCATCCCAGATGGCGCGGCAAGCTCTGCTTCCTGCAGGTGGCCGCTCCCTCGCGCAGCAAGCTGCCTGCCTACCAGGCGCTGCAGCAGCAGACGCTGGCCGAAGTCCAGCGCATCAACGAGCGCTTCGGCACCGGGACCTGGAAGCCCATCATCCTGATCGCCGAGCACCAGGAGCCGGTGCAGGTGTTCGAACTGTACCGCGCAACCGACTTCTGCCTGGTCAACAGCCTGCATGACGGCATGAACCTGGTGGCCAAGGAGTTCGTGGCGGCCCGCGAGGACGAGGACGGCGTGCTGATCCTCAGCAATTTCGCCGGCGCCTCACGCGAACTGGTCGAAGCGCTGCTGGTGAATCCCTACGACGTGGGTGAAACCGCCAGTGCCATCGTCGCTGCGCTCGACATGCCGCGTGACGAGCGTCGCAAACGCATGCAGCTGATGCGGCGTACCGTATCGGAAAACAACGTCTATCGCTGGGCGGGTCGCATGCTGATGGACGTGGCGCGCATCCGCCAGCGCCAGTCACTCAACGACTGGAGCAGCAATTCCAGCAACCTGTGACACACCCGATCCGAAGTCGCGCCCGGCGCACGGCGGGCTGGCCTGCCTGTGTCTGCTCGGCCTCGGGCTCAGTACGGTCGGTGCCGCGCAGGGCGCCACGACCCCTGCCAAGCTGCCCGGCGCCGCCACGCCTGCCTGCGCACGCCTGCGCGCCGACGCGCAGGCTCTGCCTGCCGGCGGCGGCTTGCTCACCAGCTGGCCCGATAGCAACGAACCGGCGCTGCGTGGCGTGGCCTTCACCTACGACAACGCCCTGGCCGTCCTGGCGTTGAGCGCCTGCGGCGAGCCTGAACTGGCACGGCGCGTCGGTACGGCGCTGCTGTATGCGCAGGAGCATGACCGCTACTGGCGCGACGGCCGGCTGCGCAATGCCTATGCGGCCGGTGGCCTCGCCAGCGGCGCCGTGAAGCTGGGTGGCTGGTGGAGCACGGACCAGCAACGCTGGCAGGAAGATGGCTACCAGGCCGGCAGCGACAGCGGCAATCAGGCCTGGGCCCTGCTGGCCTTGCTGGCGCTCGCCGACGCCGGGCATCCGCAGTATCTGCAGGGCGCCGTGAAACTCGGCAGCTGGCTGGTCACGCGCCTGGATGCGCGTGGCGTGGCCGGCTTCGCCGGCGGTCTGCAGGGGGAGGAGCCGCAACCCGTCGTGCAGCGCTGGAAATCCACCGAACACAACGTGGATCTGGCGGCCGCCTTCACCCAGCTGGCGCAGCGCCAGAACGATGCACGCTGGACCCAGGCAGCGCAACAGGCGCAGCGCTTCGTCACCGCCATGTGGAGCAGCCGCTGCGGTTGCTTCGCAGCCGGCACGCAGGAGGATGGTTTCACACCCAATGCGCTGCGCGCGCTGGACGCGCAGGTGTTGCCGCTGCTGGGGTTGCCGCAGGCCACACGGCGCTATGCGCAGGCGCTGGATACGGCGCGGAATCGTCTGGCCGCCAGGGGCGGCGGCCTGCGCTACAGCGATGCGCCGGGCGCCCTGTGGACCGAGGGCACGGCGCAGACCGCGCTGCTGTACCGGCTGATGCAGCGGCAATCGGAAGCCGGCTCCCTGCTGGCGTTGCTCACCGCCCAGCGCGACGCCCAAGGGCGCTATTACGCCGCCGGGCCCGGCGGCGTGGCAACGGGTCTGGGCCTGGCCACCGCCCCGCAGACCGAACGTGTGTACGAACGGCGCCCCCATCTGGCGGCCTTGGCCTGGGTGGCCCTGGCCGAGCAGGGCTGGAATCCGTTCACCCTCGCCCGTCGCCTGCCCTGAGCCGTCATTTACCTTAAGGGGAACCGCCCACCCGACTCCTGGTCGGAGCACCGATAGGCTTGCAGCCCTCCGGTTTTACATATGATAGTTTTGGTGCTTACTTGAGAAAGCACGCGAAGTTCCGATCACAAGCTACATGAACTAAGCAGCAACAAAACGCTATCCGAGGCGGACAAGATGGATCTGAACGAACGACTGGAGCAGGTCGCGCTGTCCCTGGCTGGGGCCGGCGCCATCAAGGACCGCCTCGCCAGCGCCTACTGCCGTTATCTGTCGGACCTGCGCGAGCAGGACTTCCCCGCCTCTATCCGCGGGGATTTCATCTGTATTTTCAATATGCTACATGCGGAACCTGCGATGCCAGGGGAAGACGTCGTGCGCGCCTCGATCCGCAAACTCTCGGTGGATCAGCTGCAGATCTGCGCCGAGCGTCTGGTGCGGCTGTATGGCTTCACTGCGCGTGACGGGCAGTTCCGCAATGGTCAGCCGCAGGACGACGCCGCCAACAGCGGCGAATACCCCGCGCTGGTGCTCCAGGACCCCAGAAGGCTTACTCGAGCTTGAACTCGATGGTATCCCAGCGCGTCGTGTCCTCATGCCGCCCCTGGCGGCGCGCGGCGTCGGCCAGCGAACGCTCATCCCAGCGCACCGTCTCATCCACCAGCCCGTATAAAGGCTTCGGCAATGGAGTATCGGCCCCGAAATACGGCAGCAGCACCACGGGCTTGTCGCAGGCCTTGGCGTAGTTGAGCTGGAAGGTCAGCAGATCCAGATGCTGGGCACCGAGACTGGAGAGCGCAATGACGACTTCGGCATTGGCCATCTGCCGGCGCAGCTCTTCGCGCTCGGCGTCCACAGCGCCATTCTGTGGCCGCGTCGCCGGAACACTCAGGTTCTTGTAAAAAAAGTTTCGCGCGCTTTCCAGATACTCGAAGACGCGCAGATAATCGTCGGCCTCTTCCCAGGCGTGGGTGACGAAGACCCTGATTGGGTTTTGCTGTGACATCGCGTCCTAATGGTACTGGGAAGCCAGCGGAGTTCAAAACCCTTGCGATTGCTGAGCTATAACATCCGTTACGCCACCGGCACCGGCCTGGCCTTCCACCTGCCGGTCCCGGGGGCCGGCTACCTGCGCAACAACCCCAGGGTCCTGCAGAACATCACGCAATTCATCCGCGGCGAGGACCCCGATCTGGTCGGGCTCATCGAGGTGGACATGGGCTCGGTGCGCTCCGGCATGGTCAATCAGGCCGACCATATCGCCGATGCGCTGGGCCACTACACGGCCTACGAGTGCAAGTACGGCCGCGGCTCGATCAACCAGCGCCTGCCGGTGATGCGCAAGCAGGGCAATGCGCTGCTGGCCGCGCCGCGCGTGACCGGCGAGCGTTTCCACTACTTCGACACCGGCATCAAACGCCTGATCATCGAGCTGGAACTCGATGACGTCTGCGTATTCCTCGTGCACCTGTCGCTGAAGTACCGGCATCGCCAGTATCAGCTGCGTACCCTGCATGACCTGGTGGTGCGCGCACCGAAACCCGTCATCGTGGCCGGTGATTTCAACACCTTCTGGGGCAGCCACGAGATCTACCTGTTCATGCGCGCCGCGCGCCTGCAGAGCGCCAATGTCGATGGCGTGGGTTCGTATCCGGCCAAGCGGCCGCGCGCCGAACTGGACTTCATCCTGACCAGCCCGCAGATCGAGGTCAGCGATTTTCGCGTGCCGGCGGTGGACTTCTCCGATCACCGGCCGCTGGTCTGCGATTTTCACGTACGCTAGGGCGCTGCCAAGCCCTTGCGGCGCATTCGGGGGTCGATATGAGCGATGTGACTGCCTGCCGTCTGGAACGCGATGCCGATGGCATTGCCTGGCTGACGCTGGATCTGCCCGGCGCCTCGGTGAACACCCTGGGCAGGAGTGTGCTGCTGCAATTGCAGCAGGTGCTGGCGGGCCTGGCGCAGCAGCCCCCCAAGGGCCTCGTCATCCGCTCCGGCAAGCCCTCGGGCTTCATTGCCGGCGCGGACATCCGCGAATTCGTCGGCTTCAAGTCACGCGCTGAAGCCCTGGCCCAGGTGCGTCTGGGCCAGGGTGTCTGCGACGCCATCGAGGCACTGCCCTGCCCGAGCGTGGCGGCCATCCACGGTTTCGCCATGGGCGGCGGCCTGGAGCTGGCACTGGGCTGCCGCTATCGCATCGGCCTCGACGACGGCAAGCTCTCGCTGGGTCTGCCCGAAGTGATGCTGGGCATTCATCCGGGCTTCGGCGGCTCGGTACGCTCGGTGCGTGTGCTCGGCGTGCGCGCCGCCATGGAGCTGATGCTCACCGGCAAGCCGGTGCGCGCCGCCAAGGCACGCGCCATCGGGCTGGTCGATCGGCTCGTGACTGCGCCTGCCGAACTCGAGGCCGTGGCGCGCGAACTGGTGCTGCGTCCGCCCGCGCCGCATCGTCCGCCGCTGCTGGAGCGCGCGCTGAGCTGGGCGCCGCTGCGCGGTCTGTTGCGGCCGATGCTGGAGCGGCAGCTGCGCGCCAAGGCGCGCCCCGAACATTACCCGGCGCCGTATGCGCTGCTGGATCTGTGGACACGTTACGGTGCCCATGGGCGCGCCGCCTTCGATGCCGAGGCCGAGTCCATCGCCAGTCTGTTCGAGACGCCCTCGGCACGTGGCCTGGTGCGCGTGTTCCTGCTGCAGGAGCGGCTCAAGGGCCTGGCCAAGGGCGCCGGCGAAGTGAACAACGTGCATGTCATCGGCGCCGGCGTCATGGGCGGGGACATCGCCGCCTGGTGCGCGCTGCGCGGCCTGAACGTCACGCTGCAGGATCGCGAACTCAAGTACATAGAACCAGCCCTGCAGCGCGCTGCCAAGCTGTACGAGAAGCGCATTCCCAGGCCCGAGGAGCGCGCCGCCGCCACGGCACGCCTGAAGGCCGATGTCGCCGGCGATGGCGTGAAGCAGGCGGATCTGATCATCGAAGCCATCTTCGAGGATCTCGCGGCCAAGCGCGCGCTGTACGCCGCGGCCGAACCGAAGATGCGGCCGGGCACCACGCTGGCCAGCAACACCTCCAGCCTGCCCATCGAGTCGCTGGCCGAACAGCTGGCCGATCCCACCTGCATGCTGGGCCTGCATTTCTTCAATCCCGTGCCGCAGATGCCGCTGGTGGAAGTGATCCACGGCGAGCGCACCGGCGCCGCGCACGTGTCGCGCGCCATGGCCTTCGCACGCCGTATCGACAAACTGCCGCTGCCCTGCCGCAGCGGCCCGGGCTTCCTGGTCAACCGCGTGCTGTTCCCGTATCTGCACGAGGCACTGTTCGCGGCCGGCGAAGGCATCCCGCTGGCCACCATCGATCGCGCCGCCGTGGAGTTCGGCATGCCCATGGGACCGATCGAACTGGCCGACGTGGTCGGGCTCGATGTACTGCTGCATGTGGGCGAAATCTTCACCTCGCAGCTGGATCGCGAACCGCCCCCGCACCTGCAGAAAGTGCGCGAGCTGGTGGCGGCGAAAAAGCTCGGCCGCAAGAGCGGTGAAGGTTTCTACGTATGGCAGGACGGCAAGTGCGTGCGGCCCGCGGCGGCCGGGCCGGTGCCGGCCGATCTCGCCGAGCGCCTGCTGCTCCCGCTGGTCAACGAATGCGTGGCCTGCCTGCGCGAGCAGATCGTCGCCGATGTCGATCTGGTCGACGCCGGCGTGGTGTTCGGCACCGGTTTCGCGCCGTTCCGCGGCGGCCCGCTGAACTACGCGCGCGAACAGGGCGTGGCGCAGACCGTGGCCAGGCTGCAGGACTTCGAGCGCCGTTTTGGCGCGCGCTTCAGACCGGATGCGGGCTGGTCCGCCGTGTGAACTGCATGCCGGGGATGGCCGGGGCGGTGTGCTAGCATGCCCCGGCCATGAGTGAAGAACGTGCCGTTGAAGTCGGGTTGCTCAGAAAACTCTCGCCCCTGGACGGCATGAAGAATGAGAACCTGGTCTCCCTAGCCCGCAAGGTGAGCATCAGCCAGCTCTCCGCCAATCGGCTGTTGTTCAAGGAAGGCGACAACGATCGGCGCACCATCTGGCTGCTGGGCGGCCTGCTGGAACTGCGCGAGGGTGAGCGCACCGTGGCCATGATCAAGGCTGGCACGCCCGAGGCGCGCAGCCCGCTGCCCATGAAACTGCCGCGCCAGATCACCGCGCGGGCCGTCGAAGCCGTCGAATACCTGGCCATCGACAGCGATCTGCTCGACATGATGATCACCTGGGACCAGACCGGCACCTACGAGGTGGCGGAGCTGCACGCCCAGTTCGGCAATGCGTCGGGCGATGACTGGATGACCACGCTGCTGCAGACCAAGGCCTTCCATCGCATTCCGCCCGCCAACATCCAGGCCATCTTCATGCGCATGCAACGCGTGGTGTGCCGTGCCGGCGAAGTCGTGATCCAGCAAGGCGGCGAAGGCGACTACTTTTACGCCATCGTCAGTGGCCGCTGCGTGGTGACACGCGAGACACCGCTGAACCGCGAAGGTCTGAAACTGGCCGAACTGGGTGTGGGCGATACCTTCGGCGAAGAAGCCCTGATCTCCGAAGCCAAACGCAATGCCACGGTGACCATGCTCACCGACGGCGTGCTGATGCGACTCAACAAGCAGGACTTCCGCGAGCTCATGAACGAGCCACTGCTGCAATGGGTCGATTACCAGCAGGCCCGGGAGCTGATCCGCCGTGGCGGCCGCTGGCTGGACGTGCGCCTGCCCTCGGAATACCAGAACCTGGCGATCGAGGATGCGCTGAACATCCCGCTGTACTTCATCCGCCTCAAGCTCGCCACCCTGGATCGCAACGTCCCCTACGTCGTGTATTGCGACACCGGTCGGCGCAGTTCCGCCGGAGCCTACATCCTCATCGAACGCGGCTTCGACGCCTACGTCCTCAAGGGCGGTCTGCCCGGCGCCGAAGGCTCACTGCATCGCCCCGGACGTTGAATCAGGACGTCAAGCCAGCACGTAAAGCTCTAGGGATTCATACGGATACTTGGTCGCGAGCCTGACCGCGAGAATCGTGCCACAGCAGTTCTTTCGAACCGGCTGGAGGCGCGATGACAGGCGAGACGCAGGCAGCAGAGCAACCCCCGGTTTACAACGACGTCGTGGTGCGCCAGTTCGCCATCATGACGGTGGTATGGGGCATCGTCGGCATGCTGGTCGGCGTCATCATCGCCGCCGAGCTGATCTGGCCAGACCTCAATTTCGGTCTGCCCTTCCTGGGCTATGGGCGTCTGCGCCCGCTGCACACCAACGCGGTGATCTTCGCCTTCGGCGGTTCGGCACTGTTCGCCGCCTCGTACTACGTCGCGCAGCGCACCTGCCATGTGCGGCTGTTCGGCGGCCCGCTGGCTTCATTCACCTTCTGGGGCTGGCAGCTGATCATCGTGCTGGCGGCCATCACACTGCCCATGGGCATGACCAGCGGCAAGGAATACGCCGAACTGGAGTGGCCCATCGACATCCTGATTGCCGTCGTCTGGGTGGCCTATGCAGTCGTGTTCCTCGGTACGCTCGCCATCCGCAAGGTGCGCCACATCTACGTGGCCAACTGGTTTTTTGCAGCCTTCATCATCACCATCGCCGTCCTGCATATCGTCAACAGCGCCGAGTTGCCGGTGTCGCTCGGCAAGTCCTATTCGGCCTATGCCGGCACCACCGACGCCATGGTGCAGTGGTGGTATGGCCATAACGCCGTGGGCTTCTTCCTGACGGCCGGTTTCCTCGGCATGGTGTACTACTTCATCCCCAAACAGGCGGGGCGGCCGGTGTATTCCTACCGGCTATCCATCGTGCACTTCTGGGCGCTGATCTCCATCTACATGTGGGCCGGCCCGCATCACCTGCACTACACCACCCTGCCCGACTGGGCGCAGTCGCTGGGCATGGTGTTCTCGCTGATGCTGCTGGCGCCCTCCTGGGGTGGCATGATCAACGGCATCATGACGCTGTCGGGCGCCTGGCATAAGTTGCGCACCGATCCGATCCTGAAATTCATGATCGTGGCGCTGTCGTTCTACGGCATGTCGACCTTCGAAGGTCCGATGATGTCCATCAAGACGGTCAACGCCCTGTCCCACTACACCGACTGGACCATCGGTCATGTGCACTCCGGCGCCATCGGCTGGGTGGCCATGATCAGCATCGGCACCATGTACTCGCTGATTCCACGCCTCTATGGCCGCACCAGCATGTGGAGCACGCGGCTGATCGACTGGCACTTCTGGACCATGACCATCGGCGTGGTGCTGTACATCGCGGCGATGTGGATTGCCGGCGTCATGCAGGGCCTGATGTGGCGCGCCACCAATGCCGACGGCACGCTGACCTACACCTTCGTGGAAGCGCTGTCCGCCACCTACCCGTACTACGCGGTGCGTCTGCTCGGCGGCCTGATCGTGCTCTCGGGCATGTTCCTGATGGCCTACAACGTCCGCCGCACCATCGGTGCGCGGGCGGCCAGCATCGACACCCCCGTGCTGGCCCCGGCAACCCTGAGCGAAGCGGGTGCCCATTCATGAAACACGAAACCATCGAAACCCGTGTGGGCATGATGGGCGTGCTGATCGCCATCGTGATCAGCGTCGCCGGCCTGGTGGAGATCGTGCCGCTGTTCTTCTCCAGCAAGGTCACCACACCGGCGCCCGGCATTCATCCACTGCCGGCGCTGCAACTGGCCGGCCGCGACATCTACGTGCGCGAGGGCTGCTACAACTGCCACTCGCAGATGATCCGCCCGCTGCGCGGCGAGACCGAGCGCTACGGGCACTATTCCGAAGCCGGCGAATCGGTGTACGACCATCCCTTCCAGTTCGGCTCCAAGCGCACCGGCCCGGATCTGGCCCGGGTCGGTGGCCGCTACAGCGACGAATGGCATCGCGTCCACCTGATGAATCCGCGCGACGTCGTGCCCGAATCGAACATGCCGGCCTTCGCCTGGCTGGCCAAGCGCAACGTCGACGCCGAAGAGATGCCGGTCAAGCTGCGCGTGCTGCGCAAACTCGGCGTGCCCTACACGGACGCCGAGATCGCTTCCGCCTCGGACGATGTGGCCGGCAAGAGCGAGCTGGAGGCGGTGATCGCGTATCTGCAGGGCCTGGGTGTGGCTGCACGCGACTGGAAATGAGGCTGCTGCCATGAACGAAACCCTCGGAATCATCAACGGCCTCGTCATCGCGCTGCTCATCGTGCTGTATTCCGGCCTGGTGCTGTGGGCCTGGAGTTCACGGCGGCGCGCCGCCTTCGATGCCGCGGCCCATCTGCCGCTGGAAGAAGACAACGGGGCTCCGCCGCACCCGTCGCAGGAGCAACGCCCATGAGCCCGGCGTGGAGCACCTACATCGTCGTCATCGTGCTGCTGAACATCCTGGCGGTTTGCTGGCTGCTGTGGTGGACCCGACGCCACCCCGGCGAACACAGCGGCACCACCACCGAGACCACCGGCCATGTGTGGGACGGGGATCTGCAGGAATACAACAATCCGCTGCCGCGCTGGTGGCTGTGGCTGTTCATCCTCACGGTGGTGTTCGGCCTGATCTACCTGTGCCTGTACCCCGGCCTGGGCAACTACGCGGGCGCGCTGCACTGGAGCTCGGCTGGGCAGCATGAGCAGGAACAGCAGCTCAGCGCCGCGGAAGTCGAACGCCAGCTCGCGCCCTACGCCAGACTCAGCGTGGCGCAGTTGCGTGCCCGGCCCGAAGCGCTGGCGATCGGACGCAATCTGTTCGCCGATCACTGCATCGCCTGCCATGGTGCCGATGCCCACGGGGCGCCCGGCTTCCCCAATCTCACCGATTCCGACTGGCTGTGGGGTGGCACGCCCGAGGCCATCGAAACCACCATCACCCAGGGCCGCACCGGCGTGATGATCGGCTGGCATGCCGTACTGGGCAGCGATGCCGCGCTGGAGGATGTACTCGCCTACGTGCTGTCGCTGTCCGGTCGCAAGACGGCGGCCGGTGATGTCACCAACGGCAAAGCCTTCTTCATGACCAATTGCGTGGCCTGTCATGGCGCCGACGGCAAGGGCAACCAGATCGTGGGCGCACCGAATCTCACCGATCAGGTGTGGCTGCATGGCGGCTCGATCAAGACCATCCGCGATGTCATCGCCAACGGCCGCACCGGACAGATGCCGGCCTGGGCCGGCACGCTGGATGCAGAGCGCATCCGGCTGCTGAGCGCCTACGTGCTGAGCCTGCATGACGCGCAGTCGGAAGCGCGCTCCGATGGCCAGTGACGCAGCAAGGCTCTCGCGACGCGCGCGCGACATCGGTGCGGCACTCTGGGCATCGTTCCTCGCCGCCGGTGTCGGCACCATGTTCTTTTTTGCCTTCATCGCGCCGGACACCCTGATCGATACCACCGGCAACGATCGCAGCACCCAGCTCGCGGTCTACAGCCTGGGATTTCTGGGTCTGTGGCTGCTCACCGCGCTGGCCAGCGCGCTTACCCTGTATCTGCGGAGTCGCTGAATGGACGCTGCCTCCGCTGGTGTCCAGGCCGCCTACCTCGCTCACGAGAAGGTCTACCCGCGCGACATCCAGGGACGCTTCGCACGACGCCGGCGGCTGGCTGCCTGGCTGCTGCTGGGTCTGTTCTACCTGCTGCCATGGGTGAACCTGCACGGCCGCCAGGCCGTGCTGTTCGATCTGGGCGCGCGCAAGTTCTACCTGTTCGATCTGGTGATGTGGCCGCAGGATTTCATCTTCCTGACCTGGTTGCTGGTGATCGCGGCGCTGTCGCTGTTCTTCTTCACGGCGCTGGCCGGCCGGCTGTGGTGCGCCTACGCCTGCCCACAGACGGTGTGGACCGAGTCGTTCCTGTGGATGGAGCGCTTTGCCGAAGGCGATCGCAGCGCGCGCATGAAACTCGATGCCGCCCCCTGGAGCCTGGACAAGCTGCGCCGCAAGGGCCTCAAGCAGCTGCTGTGGATCAGTTTTGCGCTGTGGACCGGGGCGAGCTTCGTGGGCTTCTTCGCACCCATCCGCACACTGGTGGGTGACGCGGCGCAACTCTCGCTGAGTGGCTGGGAGACGTTCTGGATCCTGTTCTACGCCTTCGCCACCTACGGCAATGCCGGTCTGCTGCGCGAACAGGTCTGCAAGTACATGTGTCCGTACGCGCGTTTCCAGAGCGCCATGTACGACCGCGATACGCTCATCATCACCTACGACCCGGAACGCGGCGAACCGCGCGGCGCACGCCGGCGCAACCAGCCGCCGAGCGCTCCGAGCGGCCCTGGCAGCCGCGGTGGCGATTGCATCGACTGCACCTGGTGTGTGCAGGTCTGCCCCACCGGCATCGACATCCGCAACGGCCTGCAGTCCGACTGCATCGCCTGCGCGGCCTGCATCGACGCCTGCGACCAGATCATGGATCGCGTCGGCTCGCCGCGCGGACTGATCCGCTACACCACACAGCATGCGCTCGACCACCGGCCCACGCATCTGTTGCGGCCACGCGTATTGATCTACGGCGGCGTCCTGGGTGCGCTGATCGCGGGATTTACCGGGGCGCTGCTGCTGCGCAAGCCCCTGGGTCTGGATGTCATCCGCGATCGCCGCTCGCTGTATCGCCTGCTCGATGACGGACGGGTCGAGAACGTCTACACCCTGAAGATCCTCAACAAGAGCGAACAGCCGCACACCTATGCCGTCAGCATCCCGGGATCACCGCAGCTCTCCGTCGACCCCAGCGCAGGGCGCTACCGCGCCGCTCCCGGCGAGGTTCGCTCGGTGATCATCCGCGTCCGCCGCGCCGCCTTCACCGTTGGCGGCGCCGAGAGTTTCGATTTCGACGTGACGGCGCTCGACGATGCGCGTCTGCGCGCCCACCACACCTCGCGCTTCCTGGGACCCGCCGAATGAACACCACAGCCTCGAACTGGCGCGCCAATCCAGCCCTGTGGCTGGTGATCGCCCTGCCCGCAACAGCCGTGATCGCCAGCTTCGTCTCGCTGTACTTCAGCGTGCACGGCGGTGATGCCCCGTTGCCGGACGGTTATCACTGGGAAGGCCAGGCACTGGCCTCCGACGAGCGCTCACTGCAACAGGCCGCGACGCTGGCGATCTCGGCCTGGTTGCGCTACGACGCGAACGCACATGAATGCCAGCTCGCGGTGTCGAATACCACAGCACCCACGCTGCAGCTCACCCTGACACACCCCACCGCCGCAGCGCTGGACCAGCACGTGCTGATGCAGCGCTCCGGCACCTTGTATCGCGGCCCCTGCGCAGCACCCGCCAGCGCTCATTGGTGGATACAGCTGCGCGATGAGCGCGCCGGCTGGATGCTGCGCGCCCGCACCGATGGCGATCTGGGCATCCCGCTGATGCTCGGCGCCCGCCGTTCACCCTCCTGAATGTGCAGCCCGTCATGAACGTCGCCAGCGGCCATCTGCAATGGCAGGTGCAAGCGGACATGCGGCAGACCCGCTTCTTCGTGCAGGGCATGCACTGCGCCAACTGCGCCAACAGCATCCGCAGCAACCTCGGCCGCCTGCCCGGCGTTCGTGCAGTCGAGGTGGATCTGCCGGGCAACCGCGTCAGCGTCGCCTGGCAGCCGGCGCAGACGTCCATCGAAACGGTACTGCGCGCCGTGGCGGCCCTGGGTTTCCAGCCCGTGCCACTGTCCGGTGATCAGGCGCTCAGCCTGCGCCAGCGCGAGCGTCGCACCCTGCTCAAGCGCATCGGGCTGGCCGGCCTGGTGGCCATGCAGATGTCCATGTACACCGTGGGCCTGTACGCCGGCGCCATCAGCGGCATCGACGGCGACATGGCCTGGCTGCTGCGCGTCACCAGCATGGTGCTGGCCACACCGGTGCTGTTCTATTCAGGCGCGCCCTTTCTCGGCGGCGCCTGGCGTGATCTGAAAGCGCACCGCCTGGGGATGGACGTGCCGGTGGCCGCCGCCCTGCTGCTGGCCTTCGTGGCCAGCGTCGCCAACACCCTGCGTGATCGCGGCGAGGTCTACTTCGACTCGGTGGCCATGTTCGTGTTCTTCCTGCTGCTGGGCCGCTTCATCGAATCCGGCGTGCGCCGCGCCCACCTCGACACCAGCGAGGCGTTGCTGCGCACGCTGCCGGCCGAAGCCATCCGGCTGCTCGAGCACGGCAGCGAGCGCATCGCACTCCAGCGTATCCGGCAGGGGGATCGGCTGCTGATTCCGCATGGCGCCGTCGTACCGGTGGATGCCGAGCTGGTGGGCACGGCGGCGCCGGATGGCGCACAGCTGGATGAATCGCTGATCAGCGGTGAATCGCGGCCGGTCGAGCGCCCGATCGGCGCACGCCTGGTGAGCGGCAGCATCAACCTGTCGCAGGCGCTGACGGTGCGGGCCTGCAGCGACATGCAGGGCTCGACCCTCAGCGCGCTCATGCGGCTGGTGGAACGCTGCGGACAACAACGGCCACGGGCGGCGGAGCTGGCCGAACGCACGGCCGTGCACTTCGTCGCCGTGATCCTGGTGCTGGCGGCCGTGGTGGCCGGCCTGTGGCTGTGGATCGATCCGTCGCGCGCCTTCGCAGCCACGCTGGCGGTGCTGGTGGTGACCTGCCCCTGCGCCCTGTCGCTGGCCACACCGGTGGCGGGCGCCGCGGCGGTCACGCGACTGGCACGCATGGGCATCATCGTGACGCGCGCCAGCGCCCTGGAGCAGCTGGCCACGGTGGACACGGTGGTACTCGACAAGACCGGCACGCTGACCACGCAGGAGCTGCAGGTGCGCTGTGCTTACCTGGCGCCCACGGCGCAGGAATCCACCTGTCTGGCCATCGCGGCAACACTTGAGCAGGGATCGGGCCATCCGATTGCCGCCGCGCTGCTGCGCGCCGCCACACCCGGCGTACCGGCAGGTGAACTGCACGAATTCGCCGGCCGGGGCATCGAGGGCGTGATCGACCGGCGGCGCTGGCGCTGCGGGCGTGCGGACTACGTCGCGCAACTCAGCCACGGCGCCCTGCCCATGGTCGCAGGCGCGGGCAGCGATGAACTGCTGTGGCTGGGACATGAGGGCGCCGTGGTGGCCGCCTTCACGCTGCATGACCCATTGCGCGGCGATGCGCTGCAGGCCGTGCGTGAACTGCGGGCGGCGGGCCTGGAACCCATCATCGCCAGCGGCGATCACGCTGGCGCAGTGCGGGAAGCCGCAACGCGGCTGGAACTGACGCGCACCCACAGCCGGCTGGAGCCACTCGACAAGCTGCAGCTGGTGCGCGAACTGCAGCGGCAGGGACATCGCGTGCTGATGGTGGGCGATGGCATCAACGATGCGCCGGTACTGGCCGCCGCGGATGTGTCCTGCGCCATGGGCCGCGGTGCCGCGCTGGCGCAGAGCGCCGCGGATCTGCTGCTGATGAACGAGCGCCTGGCAAGCCTGGCCGCGGCAGCGCGCACGGCACACGGCTATCTGCGACTGGTACGCGGCAATCTGCGCTGGGCCCTCGCCTACAACCTGTGCGCCGTACCCCTGGCAGCGCTCGGCCTGATTCCGCCCTGGCTGGCGGCCATCGGCATGTCCGCGAGCTCGTTGCTGGTCGTATGGCGCGCCCAACGTTTTGCACGGAGATCGACATGAACAGCGTCTGGCTGCTGATTCCCCTGGCCCTGGTGATCCTGGCGGGAGCGCTGTGGGCCTTCTTCTGGGCCGTGGACAGCGGCCAGTTCGATGATCTGGAGGCCCATGGGGCGGATGCGCTCGAAGATGACAGCGTCGCGCCGACCGAAGTCACAGGCAACGAATCCGCCGCGACACGGGCGCGCTACTTCAACTGTTGTGGTTAGCAGGCGCCGCGCCGGCGATTGCTACATGGTGTGCGTGGCTTTGTCGCCCGACAGGGCGCCGGCCAGGTAATTCTCGATCTTGTTGCGCGTCTGGCCGCGATCCTGTTCGGAGAACTGCACGCCAATACCGGCGGTGCGCTTGCCGGTGGCGCCCTTGGGTGTGACCCAGATGACGCGCCCCGCCACGGGCAGCTTCTCGTCCTCGCCCATCAGGTTCAGCAGCATGAAGACTTCATCGCCGAGGCGATAGTTGCTGTTGGTGGGGATGAACAGGCCGCCGTTCTGCACGTAGGGCATGTACGCCAGATACAGTGCACTCTTGTCCTTGATGGTGAGCGTCAGCAAACCGGGTTTGCTGCCGCCAGGCCGGCCATTCAGATCCTTCACTAACCCAATCCTCTCGGCTGGTCCGGACCGCGGCGCCATTGCCACAGCAGCTGTTCCAGCGCCAATGCCATATTGACCGGCGTGCCCTGCAGGCGCCGGATGTCATGCAGCCGCTCCAGGTGCTGGAACAGACTTGCCATATTGATGACCGAAGCCCCGCCCTGCAAGTGCGCGCCAGTTGGCAGTTTCGCGGCCGCGGCGCGGCTGCCGCAGTGCGCGTCCAGAAGGAGTGTGAGCCAGTTCTCCAGACACAGCAGGCGCAGCGGCAGATCCGGCGCCTTGGCCCAACGCTCGGCCAGTGGCGGAATGGCCGGCGGCTGCGGGCCGCGCAGATCGCGCAGCGCCTCCCAGCTCTCACGCCGCAGCCGCGTGAAGGCGGCCGGATCCTGTTCCGCGGCGGCCAGTGGTGCGGGTCCGAGCACCTCCAGAATCGCCTCCCAGTCGCCTGCGCCGCGTTCCTGGCGCAACCAGGCCAGCGCCTCGGTCAATGTGGGTCGCCGCACCACGAGCTTCTGGCAGCGGCTGCGGATGGTGGCCGGCAGTCGCGATGGCACCTGCGTCACCAGGATCAGCGACACACCGGCACGCGGCTCTTCCAGCGTCTTGAGCAAGGCGTTCGCGGCATGCGTGTTCATCGCGTCCGCGGGCGTCAGGATGGCCACGGTCACCCCATGACCATGGCTGGTCAGCACCAGCCCGGCCGTGAGCTCGCGGATCTGCTCGATGCGGATCTGCCTGGAGTCCTCCTCCAGACCCACACGCAGCAGATCGGGATGCTGGTTGCTGGCGAAGCGCTGGCAGCTGCGGCACTCGCCACAGGGCGCCTGCTCCGATTCGCACAGCGCGGTGCGCGCCGCGAAGTCCGCCAGCCAGTTGCCGCCCGCACCGGGCTGATCCTGGATCAGCAGTGCCGGCGGAAAACGGCCCAGACGCCGCGCGGCCTGCAGCCGCTCGGTCAGCGGCGCCAGCCACGGCAGCGCAAGGCTCACAGCAGATCCTCCAGCGCGCGTTGCGCGGCCTGCAGCAGCGCCTCGGGCGGCAGGCGCGCATCCAGCACACGCACACGCTGCGGCTCACGCCTGGCGATGGCCAGATACTCGGCGCGCGCGCGTTCGAAGAATTCGTGGCGCTCGCTCTCGAAGCGATCGGTGTCACCGGCGCGGCGCTGCGCGCGCGCCAGCCCCTCGGCCACCGGCAGATCGAACAGCAGGGTGCGATCGGGCTTCAGACCATCGAGCAGCTGCGCTTCGAGCTGATCGATCCATGCCCGATCCTGGCCGCGGCCCGCGCCCTGATAGGCGCGCGTGGCATCGGTGAAGCGATCGCACAGCACCCAGCGGCCGGCGGCCAGCTGCGGCCGGATGCGGTTGGCCACATGCGCGGCACGCGCCGCGAACATCAACAGCGTCTCGGTGGCAGGCGTGATGCCCTCGCTGTCACGCTCCAGCAGCAGGCCACGCAGTTTCTCCGCCAGCGGCGTACCGCCCGGCTCGCGCGTCACATCGACGCTGATGCCGCGCTGCTGCAACCAGGCGGCCAGTTTGGGTGCGGCAGTGGACTTGCCCGCGCCTTCAATGCCTTCCAGCGTGATGAAGCGCGCCGCGCGCGCCGGACTCAATGGATTCACCTGGCTCACCGGCTCCGCGCTGCCGACACCAGCTCGCGCACGTGACGTTCGTGCTCGGCCAGGGTCGCAGAAAAATAGTGGCCGCCATCGCCGTTGGCATGGGCGACGAAATACAGCGCCGCACTGTCGGCGGGATGCAGCGTGGCCTGCAGCGAGGCCGCGCCCGGCAGCGCGATGGGCGTCGGCGGCAGGCCGGCGCGTGTGTAGGTGTTGTAGACGGTGTCGGTGCGCAGGTCGCGCACGTGGATGTTGCCGTCATAGCGATCGCCCAGGCCGTAGATGACGGTCGGGTCGGACTGCAGGCGCATGCCCTGGCGCAGCCGGTTGATGAACACCGCAGCCACCAGCGGTCGCTCGTTCTCGCGACCGGTTTCCTTCTCGACGATGGAAGCCAGCGTCAGCGCCTCGTCGGGCGAACTCACCGGCAGATCGGCGGCGCGGGCATTCCAGGCCTGCGCCAATTCACTCTGCATGCGTTGATAAGCCAGCGTGTAGATGGCGCTCTCCTGGCTGCCGTAGGCAAAGCGGTAGGTATCCGGGAAGAAGCGTCCTTCCGCCGCCTGGCCGGCATGCCCGAGCTTCTGCATCAGGGCCGCGTCGTCGAGCGTGGCGCAGTCATGCTCCAGGCCTTCCTGCGCCGCCAGCGCCGCGCGCATCTGCGCAAAACTCCAGCCCTCGACAATGGTGAGCTGCTCCAGCAGCACGCGCCCGGTGGCCAGATTCTGCAGCAGCTGCTGCAGCGTCATGCCGGGCGCCAGTGCATAGACACCACTCTTCAGCGCCACCGGCGGACCGAACAGACGCAGTCGCCACGCGATCAGGGTGGGTTCGCTGATCACGCCCTGCTCACCCAGCTCGGCCAGCAGCGTGCGCAAGCTGCGCCCGGCCGGCACCTTGACGCGCTGAGCGGCGCTGACCTGCAATGGCTGCAGCAGCAGCTGCGCGCTGTGCCACCAGGCCCAGCCCGCGGCCAGCGCGATCAGCACCAGCAGCAACAACAGATTTCTCAATGCGCGCATGAAGTGGAATCCTTTCACGCCGGCAGGCCCAGCGCCAGCAGCAGACCACGCGCCTTGGCGCGGGTCTCGGCCAGCTCCAGTTCGGGCAGCGAATCCGCGACGATGCCGGCGCCGGCGCGCAGGCTCAGGGCGTCACCGTGCAGACTCAGCGTGCGGATCAGGATGTTGAAGTCCATGGAACCATCGTGATTCACGTAACCCAGCGAGCCGGTGTAGGCGCCGCGCGTCTGCCCCTCCAGCGCCGCGATGATCTGCATGCTGCGCAACTTGGGGCAGCCGGTGATGGTGCCGCCGGGAAACACGGCGCGCAGCACCTGCATGGGCGTCACATCGGCGCGTAATGCGCCGCTGACATTGGAGACGATGTGGTGTACGTGCGCGTAACGCTCCAGCACCATGAACTCGTCGACGTGAACGCTGCCGGCGCGACAGATGCGGCCCAGGTCATTGCGCTCCAGATCGATGAGCATGACATGCTCGGCGCGCTCCTTCGGGTGTGCGATGAGCTCCGCGCTCTCGTAGCCATCCGCCCCGGCGCGGCCGGAGCGCGGCCGGGTGCCGGCGATGGGCCGTGTAGCCACCCGGCCGTCGCGCACCCGCACCAGCCGCTCCGGCGAGGAGCTGATCAGCGCCTGCCCGTCCTGCTGCACCAGGGCCGCGAACGGCGCGGGATTGGCCCGGCGCAGCCGCTCATGCAGGGCCGCCGCCCGGTAGGCGCCCGGGGCCAGCTGCAGGCGCCAGGCACGCGACAGATTGGCCTGGTAGATGTCGCCACGGGCAATGGCCTCGCGCGCCACGGCCACTGCCGCCAGAAACTGCTCGGGCGCATCCTCGAGCAAAGGCTGATGCGTGAGCGCGGCGCTGCCCAGCCCGGACAACCACGCCTCGGCCTGCTCCGGCCCGACGCTCTGCACCGCCACGACCAGTCGCCGCAGCAGCTCGCCCTGCCCCGCCTCAGCCAGCGCAGTACAACGCCCGCTGTCGTGGTCGTAGATCAGTGCTGCCGCGATGCGCCAGGCGCGTGCCACCGGCTCTGCTGCGGGGCCCTGCTGGGCGTTGGGCCAGGGCGCGGGCATAGGCATGGGCAGCTGCAGGCAGGTTTCGATCTGGCTGGCCAGCTCGTAGCCCAGATAGACGAACCAGCCGCCCCCAAACGGCGCAGGATCGCCGCCGGCGTCCACCTGAGCCAGCGGGCCTGCCGCCCCCTCCCACAGCCGCTGCAGCGCCCCCAGGAAGTCCCGCTCGCCTGCCCGCACGCGGCAAGCGCCTGTGGCCTGCAGGGCACCCGTGGCGGCCAGCGTCAGCGTCCCCAGTGGATAGGCAGCCAGCAGCGTATGACGCGCCAGCGGACCGCTGGCGGCACTGTCGAGCAGGACGGGAAAGTCTGCCGGATGCAGTGCGGCCAGCGCCCGCAGCTGGGCGGGGCTGGCCGCGATGCTTTGGCTGAGAACCGGCAGCGCGTCAGCCGGCGAGACGCCGGAACAGCAGCGTGCCGTTGGTCCCGCCGAAGCCGAAGGAGTTCGACATGGCAACGTCGAGCTTCATCTGGCGCGCGGTGTTCGGCACGAAGTCCAGATCGCAGTCCGGATCGGGGTTGTGCAGGTTGATGGTCGGCGGCACCACCTGATCGCGCAGCGCCAGGATGGAGAAGATGGCCTCGACCACACCGGCAGCGCCGAGCAGATGCCCGGTCATCGACTTGGTGGAGCTGACCGCCAGCTTGTAGGCGTGCTCACCGAAGGCGCGCTTCATCGCCACCGTCTCGGCCTTGTCACCCAGCAGCGTGGAGGTGGCATGCGCATTGAGGTACTGCACCTGATCGGCATTGAGCCCGGCATCGCGCAGCGCATTGACCATGGCGCGGCGGGCGCCATCGCCGTCTTCCAGCGGCGAGGTCATGTGATAGGCGTCGCCGCTCATGCCGAAGCCGGCCAGCTCGGCGTAGATGCGCGCGCCGCGCTTCCTGGCGTGCTCGTACTCCTCGAGCAGGACGGCACCGCCGCCATCGCCGAGCACGAAGCCGTCGCGATCGCGATCCCAGGGGCGGCTCGCGGTCTCGGGCGAATCATTGCGCGCGGAGAGCGCCTTGGCCTTGGCGAAACCACCGACGCCGGTGGGCGTAGTGGCCATTTCGGCGCCACCCGCCAGGATCAGATCGGCATCGCCGTGCTGGATGGTGCGGGCCGCGAGGCCCAGCGCATGCGTGGAGGTGGTGCAGGCCGTGACCACACCCAGGTTCGGTCCGCGCAGACCATAATGGATCGACAGATGCCCGGCCAGCATGTTGATGATGGAGGCCGGAATGTAGAACGGCGAGATCTTGTGCGGACCGCCGTTGAGGTAGGCGCTGTGCTCGTCCTCGATGGTCTTCAGACCACCGATGCCGGCACCGGCGACCACACCGCAGCGCTCGCGATCCAGCTTCTCGAAATCCACACCCGAATCGGTGACCGCCTGGATGCCGGCCGCCATGCCGTAGTGCATGAATTCGTCCATGCGCCGCGCTTCCTTGGCCGAGATGTAGCTCGACACGTCGAAGTTGCGCACGGCGCCGCCGAAGCGGACCGTGAAGGCACTGGCATCAAAACGGGTGATCGGCGCAATACCGCTCTGGCCGCTCAACGCGGCGGCCCAGGAATCGGCCACATTTGAACCCAGCGGACAGACCAGTCCCAGGCCCGTCACGACGACTCGGCGCTTGCTCACGTATCGCTCTTTCCTGGCCCCGGACGGGCCCCTATTGGAAATCGACCGGCCACAGCCTGCCAGGCAGGCGTGGGGCCGGTACCGCCTGGATCAGGCCTTGTTGCGGCGCTCGCTGATGTAGTCGATTGCCTGCTGCACAGTCGTGATCTTCTCGGCATCTTCATCCGGGATCTCGATCTCGAATTCCTCTTCGAGCGCCATGACCAGCTCAACCGTGTCCAGCGAGTCCGCCCCCAGATCGTCGACGAAAGAAGCGGCGCTGGTGACCTGTTCGGCCTTGACGCCCAACTGTTCGGCAACGATGGCTTTCACCTGTTGTTCTACGGAGCTCATCTGTATCAGATCCTCATAGCATGATGACTAAAAACCCGGACGGTCCCGCAGGGGCCCCGCGCGGGCGCCGTATTGTAGGGGAACACCCGCCCTACCGCTACCTACCCGTTCCGGTAGTGCTTGATTTTGCAACGAATAGGCGCTAGGGCGCGCTAATTCATGTACATGCCGCCGTTGACGTGCAGGGTCTGGCCGGTCACGTAACCCGCCTCCTGTGACGCCAAAAACAACACGGCATGGGCAATGTCCTCGACGGCGCCGAAACGACCCAGCGGAATCTGCGCCTGGTAGGCCTGACGCTGGGTTTCGTTGAGTGCCCGGGTCATGTCGGTCTCGATGAATCCCGGCGCCACCGCATTGACGGTGATGTTGCGCGAAGACAACTCCCGGGCCATCGACTTGGTCAGACCGATCAGGCCGGCCTTGGCGGCGGAATAATGGGCCTGCCCGGCGTTGCCGATCGCACCCACCACCGAGCTGATATTGATGATGCGGCCGCGGCGCTCCTTCAGCATGCGCTTCAGGCAGGCCCTGGAGAGCCGGAACACCGAGCCCAGATTGATGTCCAGCGTCTCATCCCAGTCGTCGTTCTTCAGGCGCAGCAGCAGGGCATCGCGCGCGATGCCGGCGTTGTTGACCAGGATGGTGGGCAACCCCTCGTGCTCGCCCATGTCCGCCATCAGCGCGTCCACGGAGGCCGGATCGGCGGCATTGAACACGGCGCCATGCCCCTTCCAGCCACTGGCCTGCAGCCAGGCGGTGATGGCCGCAGCACCCTCGGGCGTGGTGGCGGTGCCCACCACCGTGGCGCCCGCCTGCGCCAGGGTTTCGGCAATGGCGCGGCCGATGCCGCGCGAAGCGCCCGTGACCAGGGCGATGTCGTTGTTCAGCGTCATGTCAGCCCCTTGGCGGCGTCGGCCGTACCGAGCAGCGCCTCGGTATCTTCCAGAGCGATGTAGTACAGGCCATCGCGTTTCTCGATGCGCTTGTTCAGGCCGGTGAGCACACCACCCGGGCCACACTCGATCACCCAGTTCGCGCCGCGCGCCACCAGCGCCTGCACGGTCGCGGTCCAGCGCACCGGGCTGGCGAGCTGGCGCACCAGCGTCGCGCGGATGTCGGCCGGGTCGCTGTGCAACTCGGCATCCACCGCACTCAGATACGGAATCTTCGGGGTCTGCACCGCAATGCTGTCCAGACGCACAGCCAGCTTCTCCGCCGCGCCCTTCATCAGCGAGGAATGCGAGGGTACGCTGACCGGCAGCTTCACGGCGCGCCTGGCGCCCCGGGCCTTGGCGAGCACCAGGGCGCGCTCCACCGCCTCGGCGTCGCCGGCGATGACCACCTGCCCCGGCGAATTGAAGTTCACGGCCTCGACCACTGCGCCTCGCGCGCTCTCGGCGCACACGGCTGCCACCGCCGCGTCATCCAGCCCCAGCAACGCCGCCATGGCGCCGCTGCCGGCCGGCACGGCCTCCTGCATGATCTGCCCGCGGTAGCGCACCAGTTGCAGTGCGCTGGCGTAGTCGAGCGCACCGGCACAGACCAGCGCGGTGAATTCGCCCAGGCTGTGGCCGGACACCAGATCCGGCACCGGGCCGCCCTGCGCCTGCCAGGCCCGCCAGGTGGCGATGCCGGCGGCCAGCATGGCCGGCTGCGTGTATTCGGTGGCGTTGAGCTGTTCGGCCGGACCGGTGCTGATCAGGTTCCACAGATCCAAACCCAGCGCGTCGGAAGCCTCGTCGATGGTCTTGCGCACGACGGGAAAGCTGCCGGCAAGATCCGCGAGCATGCCCTGCTTCTGCGACCCCTGACCCGGAAAGACCAGTGCAACTGCCATCGGGACCTTCCGCCTTGGCCCGCTGCGGGCCGCCAGGAAAAACGGCGCGGATTATAGCCGCTTGCGCGCGCCTGCCAATGCCAGCAGCGCCAGCGCTCCGCCCAGGGCGCCATACAGATGCGCATCCACGACCACGGGCAGCTCAGCGAGGATCAGGCTGCCCTGCCACCACTGTTCCAGCGCCAACTTCACGACCAGCACGGCCATCACACCCAGCGACCACGCGTCGCGCTCCCGCCACAGCGACAGCAGCGCGCCGGCCGCCAGCACACCATGCAGCCAGCCCGAGGCACCGGCATACCACTGCACCGATGGATCGAACCACCACAGTCCGATGTCGATGCAGGCCATCGACGCCAGCACCACCACCAGCCACTGCCAGGGTTCGAGCAGGCGCACGAACAGCACCCACAGCAGAGCCAGGCCCGCGGCGTTGTACAGCAGATGGCGCGTATCGAGATGAATCAGCTGAGCGCTCAGCAGGCGCCACCACTGGCCCTGCGCGATTGCAATGCGATCGTAATAAAGCCGCGTGCGCAGCGCGCCAAACTGCCATTCAAGCAGCGCCAGCAGCAGCAGACAGGCCAGCAGGGCGAACCCGTAACCACCGTCGCAATTCAGCGACCGGAACCAAGCGGCGCGGCGCTGGTCCTTATCCGACACATGCATTTGTTATGATCCGCCAGGCACAGGCATCGCACCATAACGCATTCAAAATCAAGGCAGACATGAAAATCCCCAGCCGCGCGCGCTACTCAGCTGGCTTCACGCTGATCGAAATCATGGTGGTGGTCATCATCATCGGTCTGTTGGCCGCGGTGGTGGTGCCGCAGTTCCTGAACCGCGTCGATGATGCGCGCGTGGCCAAGGCCAAACAGGACATCCAGGCCATCGAGACGGCGCTGACGATGTACAAGCTGGACAACTTCACCTACCCCACGGCCGAACAGGGGCTGCAGGCGCTGGTGACCAAACCCGAGGACTCCACCATCAAGAACTGGCGCACCGGAGGTTATCTGAAGCGCCTGAACAAGGATCCGTGGGGCAACGACTACCAGTATGCCGTACCCGGCACACACAGCAGCGACTACGACCTGTACAGCCAGGGCGCCGATGGCCAGCAGGGCGGCGAAGGCACGGCGGCCGATGTCGGCAACTGGAACCTGGACCAGTAGCACTGCGTGGCACGTCGCGCCGCCGGCTTCACGCTGATCGAGTTGCTGGTGGTCATGGTGATCATCGGCATCCTGGCGGCTGCCGCGGTGCTGGCCTTCGGGCGCGGCGACAGCGACCAGCAGCTCGACACCGAGCGCGATCGTCTGCAGGCCCTGCTCGACTACGTGCGTGAGCGCGGCGAGCTGCAGAGCTTCGATTACGGATTGCGCTGCGGCCCTTCGGGTTACTGGGTGGTGCGCTACGACACACGCCAGTCGCAGTGGATCAAGGAAGAGCTTGACGATCTGCTGCGCGCCCGCGATCTGCCGGCCGGTCTGAAATTCACGCTGGTCATCGAGGGTCGCCAGATCGTGCTCGACCCGCTGCGCGGCGTCGATTTCACGCCGCAGATCCTGCTGTACTCCAATGGCGATACCAACTCCTTCGTACTGACCCTGTATCGCGACGGCAGCAGTCGCGCCGTCACCTTCAAGAGTTCCGACGACGGCAAGATCGCCGTTGCGAACGTCGACCAGAGCAAGTGATGCACAGCAGCCGCGGATTCACGCTGATCGAGGTGCTGGTGGCGCTGGCCATCGTGGCGCTGGGCATGGGCGCGCTGTTGAGCACGCTCAGCTCGGCGGCCGACTCGGTCAGCTATCTGCGCGAGAAATCCTTCGCCGAATGGGTGGGCCTGAATCAGCTCAGCACCGAGCGCATGTCGCTGCAGAAGGTGGCCGACGGCAGCAGCGAAGGCGACAGCGACTTCGCCGGCAGCACCTGGCACTGGAAGCAGACCGTGGCGCTGATCGATTTCCCCGGCGTGCATCGCGTCACCGTGCAGGTGAAGCGCTCCAGCAAGAGCGGCGGCAAGGGCAGCGACAGCGACGATGCCAACTGGGAGGCCAGCGTGGTCGGCTTTCGCGGCGAGGACATCGGCAACGCCAATGGCGAGGCGCCCAACTGGACCTCGGGCTCGAGCCGCAACCGCTGATGCGCAACCGCGGCTTCACGCTGATCGAGCTGGTGGTGGCAATGTTCATTACCGCCATCGTGGCCGCCATGGGCTACGCGGCCATCAACCAGGCGCTGGGCAACCGCACTGCGGTCGAGGCCCAGGCCGAGCGCCTGCTCAGCGTGCAAAAGGCGCTGCGTATCATGGAGCAGGATTTCGAACTGGCCCAGCCGCGACCGGTGCGCAATCTGATCGGCGATGGCTATGAGGCCGCGATGGTTGCCCCCGATCTCAGCAGCACGCTGACCAGCACCGCGTCGAGCACCGAGGGCGGCACCAGCGGCAGCGAGGCCGCACCGGTGGTGACGCTGACGCGTGGTGGCTGGACCAACACCGCAGGACTGGAGCGCAGCGAGCTGCAGCGCGTGGCCTACTACGTCGAGAACGGCACGCTGATCCGCATGTACAAGCCGGTGCTGGATGCCACCACGGCGGTGACCAGCATCAAGCGCGATCTGCTCACCGACGTCACCAGCCTGAGCCTGCGCTTCATGGACGTCTCGCGCCAGTGGCGCACCAGCTGGCCGACCACGGAGTTGAACGCTGAAGCCCAGACCCAGGCACTGCGCTACCGACCCATCGCCGTGGAAGTGACCGTGGTGCTGAAGGACTGGGGCACGCTGGTGCGCATCTACGAGATCGCCGGATGAGCTTTTCGTGAAGACCCTCCTCCACATCCGGCGCCAGCGTGAGCGCGGCATTGCCTTGCTGACAGCGCTGATCCTGGTGGCCATTGCCACCGCGCTGGCCACCGCCATCGGCTTTCGCAGTGCGCTGTCGGCGCGCCGCGCCATCGGCACCTTTACGGTGGCGCAGGGCCTGCAATATGCGGCGGGCGCCGAAGCCATTGCCGCCTATGCGCTGAAGCAGGATGAGCTGAACACCAGCAGCAAGGTGGACTCGCTGGATGAAGACTGGGCCATGCCCTACGGCCCCACCGAGCTCGACAGCGGCGTGACGCTGGAAGCTTCGCTCGAAGACGAACAGGGCAAGTTCAACATCAACAATCTCGTCGATCTCAACGGCGTGGCCGACACCAATGCGCAGGCGGTGTTCACACGCCTGCTGGAGCTGCTCGGCATGGAGACCAAATGGTCGGCCTTGCTGACCGACTGGATCGACACCGATGTGAATCCCACGCTGCCGGATGGCGCCGAGGACAGCAGCTATGCCGGTCAGCTGCCGCCCTATCGCACACCGAACCTGCGCATCAGCAGCATTTCCGAACTGCTGGCGCTGCCCGGCTTCGGCCATGACAATTACGAGAAGATCAAACCCTACATCACCGCGCTGCCCGGCATCCGTCCGATCAATGTCTGCACGGCACCGGGCATGGTGCTCGACGCCCTGTCAGTGGATCAGCAGGAATACAGCCTGGATACCGATGCGCTGGCCAAACGCCGCGCCAGTGGTTGTTTTCCGACGCTGGCGGAGCTGAAGACTTCGCTGGGCGACACGCAGTACGAGAAGCTCACCGACGGCGACTACCCGCTGATCGCCGAGACTTCCAGCTACTTCCGGCTGCGCAGCTGGATCACTATTGGCACTACCCAGTTCACCTTGTACAGTCTGATGTATCGCGCCAACAATGGCACCACGCGCCCCATTCTCCGAACCTTTGGCACCGAGTGATCATGGCTGACTGGCTGTTGATTCGCATGCCCCGTGCGCAGGACCCGCAGGCCCAGTGGCTGACGGTCGATGCGCTCGGTCAGCCGCTGAGCTCACCGCAGAGCGGCCCGCTCGAAGCAGCGGCGGCGCTGGCGGCCGGCCGCAATGTCGCCGTCCTGGTACCCGCCACCGAATTGCTGCAGACCGCGGTGGAATTGCCGCCCAATGCCGGCAGCCGCCTGCTGCAGGTGGTGCCGTTCGCGCTGGAAGAGCAGCTCGCCGGCGATATCGAAGGCCAGCACTTCGCTGTCGGCGCGCGTTCCGGCGATGGCGCGCGGGTCGGCGTGGCCGCCGTGGATCGCGCGCTGTTCAAGGATTGGCTGGACGCACTGCAAAGCGCCGGTCTGCAACCGCAGCTGCTGTGCGCCGACAGCGCCTTGCTGCCGGAAAATCCCGGGCATGTGGTGGCCCTGCTCGAGGGCGATGCGCTGTACGTGCGGCCGCATGGCAGTTCAGCGCCGCCGCTGACGCTGCCAGCCACGCATCCTGCCGAAGCCCTGCGAATCGCCTGCGCCAATGCGCCGCTGCAGGAACAGAACGTCATCCTGTACATCTCGCCACTGGACTGGCAGCGGCACAGCAGCGAGCTGGAGGCGCTGCGTCCCTTGCTCGCCACGCTGAACGTGCAATTACTGAGCAGCGGGCTACTGCCCTGGTTTGGCACGCTGTTGCTGAACCACGGCGCCATCAACCTGCTGCAGGGCGAGTTCGCACCGCATACCTCGTGGGGTGCGCAGTGGCAGCGCTGGCGCCTCGCGGCCCTGCTACTGGGCGCTCTGCTGCTGGTGCATGCCGCAGGCTCCGCCCTGCATCTGCACCAGCTCACGCGCAGTGAGGCAGGCTTCGATTCGGCCATCCAGGATTTTGCCGCCAGCAACATGCCTGGCGATCCGGGCACCGGCGCCGTGCGCGCCCGGGCCGAGAAACTGCTGCTGGCCGCACAGGGTGCTGCAGGCCGGGATGCCATGCTGGAGATTCTGGGCGCGCTGGCCACGGCCACGCGCGGCGTCGACGGCACGCAGTTGCAGACGCTGAGCTACCGGCGCGATGCGCTGGAGCTGAAGCTGCGCACGCCGAATGCCGACAGCCTGGAGAAAATCAACCAGTCGTTGCAAAGCCAGGGCTGGCAGTCCGAGGTGGCTTCCGGCGCCGCACAGGGTGAAGCCTATGAAGGCCGGGTGCAGGTCAAACTGAAGGGCAGATCATGATCGAGCGGCTGCAAACCTGGTACGACGCGCTCGCCGCACGTGAACGACGCATCGTGCTCATCGGCGGCATTGCGGCCGCCGTGCTGCTGGTGCTGGCCATCCTGCTGCCACTGCAGCAGCGTACCAGCGCCGCTGAAAGCCGCATCACGCAGAAGAGCGCCGATCTGCAGTGGCTGCGCTCCATGACTGCGCCACTGCAAGCCGCCGCCGCCACCGGCAACCGGCGGCCCGGCTCTGCTCGTCAAGGCCCCGGTGGTCCAGGCTCAGCTGGTCCGGGCTCGGCTGGTCCTGGCGGACAGCGGCAATCGCTGGTGGCGCTGGTGGATCGCCAGGCGCGCGCCACCGGCCTGGGCGAATCGCTGGTGAACAGCCAGCCCAGCGGCGACGGAGGCTTGAGCGTACGCCTGGAGAACGCCAGCTTCGATACGCTGGTCGCGCTGCTGGCGCGGCTCGCGGACCAGGATGGCGTGCACATCGAAAATGCCACCATCGAGGCGGCCAAGACCACCGGTCATGTCAACGCCAGCCTGGTGCTGCGCGGCGGCTGAAACTTCTCCATGCGCAAAGTATTGCTGTTGCCGGCGGCGCTGCTGGCCTTCCTTGGCACGCTGCTGTGGCGTGCTCCGGCCAGCTGGCTGAATCGCGCCCTGCCAGCCCAGGTGCAATGCGCCGGCTACGACGGCACCCTCTGGAATGGCCGCTGCATGCAACTGAATTTCGATGGTCTGAAGCTGGGCCAGCTCAGCTGGCAACTGCGGGCGCTGCCGCTGCTGCTGGGTCGTCTGTCACTGCAGTTCACGGCCCGGGCAGCGCAACTGGATCTGCGCGGCCAAGTGCAGGTGCGCAGCGACGGCGGCATCGCGGTGAGTGAACTCTCCGGACAGACCAGCACCCAGCTGCTGGGCATCCCGCTGCCGCACAATGTCCGCGGCAACGTGCGCTTCGAAAATGTCAGCCTGACATTGCGGCAACGCTCGCTCACGCATCTGGCGGGCCAGAGCGTGCTGACTGATCTGAGCGGCGCCGGCGACAGTGCGCTGGGCGAGTATCAGCTGCAGTTCCCGGATGCGGGCGCCGACAATCCGCCCTTCAATGGCCGGCTGCGGGATCGCAGCGGTCCTTTTGCACTGAGCGCCGCGCTGCGCATCAGCGCCGATATGACCTTCGATCTGGAGGGCAGCGTGGCGTTGCGTCAGAACGCCGATCCGCAGCTGGCCGGTGTGCTCGACTGGGCTGGTCCGGCCGACGCCGATGGCGTGCATCCGCTGTCGGTCGCTGGCCGATTCTAGGAACGAAACAGCCGCGTATACTGCGACTCGTGCGCCGCACTGGCCAGGCCCTGCATGACGCCACCGATGCCGATGTCGGCATCGCCCACTGCCTGCGCCACCACCACGCAGGCTTCGATCTGCAATGCCAGCGCATGCAGCAGACGTTGCCCGGCGCTCTGCCCCAGCGGCACCAGCTTCACTGCAGCCAGCACCTGATTCTCCAGCCACGACCACGTGTAGCCGGCCAGCGCCGCGCGCTCGCTGATCTGCCAGTGCGCACAGGCCAGCGCGTATTGCGTCGCATAGCCGGCAGGCGTGTCGCGCCATGCCTCAGCCCCCGGGATCTGCAGGTCGATCAGCACCCGGCACAAGGCCCGGCCGAGCTGCCGATCCTCGTCGCGCAATTCCTGTGTCTCGCGGCTCGCGAGCAGCCGCGCATTCCAGCTGCGCAGGGCCGCCCCATCGCGAGCGCCCGCGGCGCTCAGCAGCCGGATCAGCAGCGGCAGATCCAGCTGAGCCAGCGAGTGGCGCATCAATCCCTGCAGCCACTCATGGGTGGTGGCTTCATCCCGCACCCAGCCTGCTTCAACGGCGTACTCCAGCCCCTGCGAATACGCATACGCGCCAACGGGCAACGCTGGACTGACCAGTTGGCACAGCCGCAACAATGGCAGCAGCGATTCAGCCGTGGTGGTGCAGGAGGTGTTGATGACTGTGAGCGCCTGCCGCGCTGTAGTACGCGCCGGGTTCAGGTTCGAACGGCGCCTGCCCGACTTCCAGCGGCAGGCCCAGGCCACGCACCATTTCGTCGAGCACGTGATCATGCTGGTAACGCAGCCAGCCCGCGCCCACCTGCAGCGCCACGTGGCGGTTGCCCAAATGATAGGCGGCGCGTGCCAGCTGCCAGGGATCAGCGGCCTGCACCGTCGAGACAGTTTCGGGCGCCGCATCCACGCGCACTGCGCGGCCGTCGTCCATCTGCAGCCAGTCGCCGCCGCGCAGCACCTGGCCGCGTTCCAGGATGACACCGACTTCCTGGCCGTCGCTGAGCCGCGCACGAAAGCGGCTGCGACTGCGAGTCTCATAGGGCAGCACCAGCCGCAATGGCTCGCCATCGGCTGCGGCCACGACCGGCAGGCGACGCGAAATCTGCAGCAGGACACCCGACATCGTTGCGCTCCGCAATCAGAACAGGAAGTAACGCTGCGCCAACGGTAGCACGCCGGCCGGCTCGCAGCTCAGCAGCTGGCCATCAGCGCGCACTTCGTAGGTTTGAGCGTCCACTTCGATGTGTGGCTGGTAATCGTTGAGGATGAGATCGCGCTTGCGCACCGAACGCGTGCCGTGCACGGCGCTTAGCGCCTTGCGCAATCCCAGTTGCTCACCGATACCCGCCGCAAGACCCGCCTGCGACACGAAGTGCAGCGACGTGGCCGCGCGCGCCAGCCCCAGCGCACCGAACATGGGTCGGTAGTGCACCGGCTGCGGCGTGGGAATGGAGGCGTTGGGATCGCCCATGGGAGCAGCCACGATCATGCCACCCTTGAGGATCAGCGCCGGCTTGGCGCCAAAGAATGCCGGCTTCCACAACACCAGATCGGCCAGCTTGCCCACTTCAACGGAACCCACCTCGTGCGCGACGCCATGGGCCAGCGCGGGATTGATGGTGTACTTGGCCACGTAGCGGCGTGCGCGGAAGTTGTCGGCGCGTGTATCCGGTCCCAGCACACCGCGCTGCACCTTCATCTTGTGCGCGGTCTGCCAGGTGCGCGTGATCACCTCGCCGACCCGGCCCATGGCCTGCGAGTCGGAGGAGATCATCGAGAAGGCACCCAGGTCGTGCAGGATGTCCTCGGCGGCGATGGTCTCGCGGCGGATGCGCGATTCGGCGAACGCCACATCCTCGGCGATGCCCGGATCGAGGTGATGGCAAACCATCAGCATGTCCAGGTGTTCGTCCACCGTATTGATCGTGTAGGGCCGTGTCGGGTTGGTGGAGGATGGCAGCACATTGGCCGAACCGCAGGCGCGGATGATGTCCGGCGCATGACCGCCACCCGCTCCTTCGGTGTGATAGGTGTGGATGGTGCGATCCTTGAACGCGGCCAGTGTGTCCTCGACGAAACCGGATTCGTTCAGCGTATCGGTATGGATGGCCACCTGCACGTCGAAACGCTCGGCCACACTCAGGCAGTTGTCGATGGCCGCCGGAGTCGTGCCCCAGTCCTCATGCAGCTTCAGCCCCATCACCCCGGCGCGGATCTGCTCTTCGATGGGCTCGGGCAGACTGGCATTGCCCTTGCCCAGCAGCCCGAAATTCATTGGCAGCGCATCCAGTGCCTGCAGCATGCGCCCGATGTACCATGGACCCGGCGTACAGGTGGTGGCAGCAGTGCCGGTGGCCGGGCCCGTGCCGCCACCAATCATGGTGGTGACACCGGACATCAGCGCCTCCTCCACCTGCTGCGGACAGATGAAGTGGATATGCGCATCGATGGCTCCTGCCGTGAGGATCAGCCCTTCGCCGGCGACGATCTCGGTGCCGGCGCCGATGCACAGCGTGACACCGGGCTGGATGTCGGGATTGCCAGCCTTGCCGATGCCGGCAATGCGGCCGCCCTTCAGACCGATGTCGGCTTTCACCACACCCCAGTGATCGAGGATCACGGCATTCGTAATCACCGTATCCATGCATTCGGAGGCCGGACGCTGGCTCTGACCCATGCCATCGCGGATCACCTTGCCGCCGCCGAATTTCACTTCCTCGCCATAAATGGTGTGATCGCGCTCCACCTCGATCCACAGCTCCGTGTCGCCCAGGCGCACCCGATCGCCGACCGTGGGCCCGAACATCTCCGCATAGGCACGCCGATCCATGCGACTCATGACAGCGGCCCCATGATCTGCCCGAGGAAACCGTAGACCGCGCGCGCACCATCCAGGGCCACCAGCTCCACTTCGCGTTGCTGTCCTGGCTCGAAGCGCACCGCGGTGCCAGCCGGAATGTTAAGCCGATAGCCGCGCGCCTGCGCACGGTCGAAGCGCAGCGCCGGATTGGTTTCGGCAAAGTGGTAATGCGAACCCACCTGGATGGGGCGATCACCACTGTTGGCCACCGTGAGGCGCAGCGTGGCGCGCCCGGCATTGAGCTCGAGCTCGCCGTCTTGTGTAAGCACTTCACCGGGAATCATCGTCTTGCCTCGTCCAATGTCATGGAATTCAGGGAATGGGATGGTGCACGGTGACCAGCTTGGTGCCATCGGGAAACGTGGCCTCCACCTGCACCTCCGGAATGAGCTCGGGGACGCCCTCCATGACGTCGGCGCGGCTGAGCAGCGTGGCGCCGTAGCTCATCAGTTCGGCCACGCTGCGGCCATCGCGCGCGCCCTCGAGGATGGCGGCGGAGATGAAGGCCACCGCTTCCGGATAATTCAGTTTCAGGCCCCGCGCCTTGCGACGCTCGGCCAGCAAGGCAGCGGTGAACAGCAACAGCTTGTCTTTCTCGCGCGGTGTCAGTTCCATTCAGGTCGCCCAGATGCGCGGCGCCACCGCCGCGCGGTTGAATAAGCCCGGCCGCAACACCGACCACAACCGCACGAACAACTCACGCAGCTGATCGGCGCGCGGCGCCAACACGCGGCAGATCAGCATGCGCTCCACCAGCGTCACGCCAGCATAGGGATGCTCCGCCAGCAGCGCACGCACCTTCTGCAGCTGCTCTGCATCCGCCGGAAAGCACAGCAACGTACCCAACGCCACCTGTCCAGCCAGTCCCCAGCGCGCCGGCAAGGCTTCCGGCCGCAGCACCAGTTGATCGATCAGCAGCGGCTGACCGTCCTGCCACAACTCCAGCGACTGACGTACAGCGCCGGCCGCGAACGCCGCATTACTGGCCGGCAATCCCAGACAGCCGATCTCCCAGCACAGCGCCCGCGACTGCCCGTGCAGCTGCAGGCGGGTCGACACTCGCGCCGCGGTGCCGCTGTAGTAGATGTTCTCCTGCGGCAGCCATTCCAGATCCGCATCGCAGACAGCGAAATCCTGGGTGAAGCGCGCTTCAGCACCCAGGCTGCGATAGAACTTGCCGGCAGCCGGTGTGGTCAGCAACGCGTGGGCGCCCCGATCTACTCGCACGTTGATCTGCAACTCGTCACCGCCGACCACGCCGCCGGGCGGATGGATCAGGTAGAGATGACAGGGATCGTTGTCGGGATGGCCTTCCGGATAGAAGGGCCGCTGCACCAGCAACGGGCCCGTGTGCTGCCGGGAGCGCAGCACGGTGCGCTGAGCCACCTTGCCGAATTCCAGGGACAGTTCGCCGCGCCAGCCGGCTCGCAGGCTTGATGCCGCAGTAGCATTCATACCGTCAGATGTTGACGTACCAGCTCATCGGTCAGCAAACCGATGCCGCCGGATACCACCAGCCGACCCTTGTCGAGGATGCGCACTTCGCTGGCCACGCGCCGCGCGAACGGCAGCTTCTGCTCCACCAGCAACACCGTAAGCCCCACCTCGCGGTTCAGGCGCATGATGACCTCGCCGATGTCATGCACGATATTGGGCTGGATGCCCTCGGTGGGCTCATCGAGGATCAACAGCTTCGGATCCAGCACCAACGCCCGACCGATGGCCAGCTGCTGCTGCTGACCGCCAGACAGATCGCCGCCGCGCCGGCTCAGCATCTTCTTCAGCACCGGGAACATGGCGAAGATGTGCTCCGGCACCTGACGCAGCTTGTTGCGCCGGGCTGGCAGACCCACGCGCAGGTTCTCACCCACCGTGAGCTGCGAGAAGATTTCACGGCCCTGTGGCACATACCCGATGCCGGCGCGCGCCCGATCTTCGGCGCGCAGCGTGGCCAGATCCCGCCCTTCGTACAGGATCTGGCCGGTGCGCACCGCTGCCAGACCCATGATGCTGCGTAACAGGGTGGTCTTGCCCATGCCATTGCGGCCCATCAGGCAGGTGCAGGAGCCTGCCGGCACGCTCATGTCGATGTCCCACAGCGTGTGGCTGCCGCCGTAAAACTGATTGACATCCTTGATCTCAAGCATGCTGTGACTCGCCCAGATAGACTTCTATGACCTTGGGATTGGCCTGCACGGCATCGATGCTGCCCTCTGCCAGCACGCTGCCTTCGTGGAGAACCGTGACCTTGCGCGCGATGGAACGCACGAAGGCCATGTCATGTTCGACCACCACCACCGAATGTTTGCCCGCCAGCGACAGCAGCAGCTCGGCTGTGCGTTCGGTCTCCTGCGGCGTCATGCCGGCCACCGGTTCGTCCACCAGCAGCAGCTGCGGGTTCTGCATCAGCAGCATGCCGATCTCCAGCCATTGCTTCTGGCCATGCGAGAGCACCCCCGCCAGCTCATCGCGCCTTGCGGTCAGGCCGATGGTCTCCAGCACCTCATCGATGCGCTCGCGCTGCTCGGCGTGAAGCTGTGCGAACAGCCACTTCCACACCGTCTTGTCGCCGGCCATGGCCAGCTCCAAGTTCTCGAGCACCGTGTGACGCTCGAATACCGTGGGCTTCTGGAACTTTCGGCCGATGCCGGCCTGCGCGATCTCCGGCTCGTGGTGCGCCAGCAGATCGATGGTCTGGCCAAACCAGGCCGAGCCCTGATCCGGGCGGGTCTTGCCGGTGATCACATCCATCATGGTGGTCTTGCCGGCGCCATTGGGGCCGATGATGCAGCGAAGCTCGCCGACCTCCACATACAGCGTCAACGCGTTCAGCGCGCGAAAGCCGTCGAAACTGACGGTGATGTCTTCAAGGTACAGGATCACGCCACGCGAAGCATCCGGTCCCTGCTCCAGCGGATCCCCGATCAGCAGATCGCCGCTGCGTGGCGCCCGATCGCTCTGCGAGCGGCCGCTGAGGCGCCGCACCGCCTGCTGCCAGTTCATGCCGCCTCCTTGCCGCGCAGGCCGGAGCGGCGCAGATCCTGCAACGCGCCCACCAGGCCGCGCGGCAGGAACAGTGTCACCAGGATGAACAGCGCACCCAGCGCATACAACCAGGCGCTGGGCAATGCGCCGGTGAAATAGGTCTTGGCAAAGTTCACCAGCAACGCACCGATGATGGCGCCATAGAGCGTGTTGCGCCCACCAATGGCCACCCAGATGACGATCTCGATGGAATTGGCCGGAGAGAATTCGCTGGGATTGATGATGCCGATCTGCGGCACGTACAGTGCTCCGGCCAGGCCCGCCAGCATGGCCGAGAACACAAAGATCCACAGCTTGTAGTTCTCGACCCGATAGCCGATGAAGCGCGCGCGGCTCTCCGCGTCGCGCACGGCCGCGATCACCCGGCCGGCACGCGAACGCACGATCCAGCGGCACAGCAGATAACTGCCGCCCAGCGCGACGGCAGTCAGCACGAACAGCGTCATGCGCGTGCCGGGGGCCTTCAGATCAAAGCCCAGGATGTCCTTGAAGTCGGTGAAACCGTTGTTGCCGCCAAAGCCCATATCGTTGCGGAAGAAAGCCAGCATCAGCGCATAGGTCAGAGCCTGGGTGATGATGGAGAGATAGACGCCGGTGACGCGCGAACGGAACGCCAGCCAGCCGAACACCAGGGCCAGCACGCCAGGCACCGCCAACACCATCAGCGTGGCGTAGCCGAAATTGTGAAAGCCGTGCCAGAACCAGGGCAGTTCCTTCCAGTTCAGGAATACCATGAAATCCGGCAGCACCGGATCACCGTACACGCCACGAGTCCCGATCTGGCGCATCAGGTACATGCCGATGGCATAGCCGCCCAGCGTAAAAAAGGCGGCATGCCCGAGGCTGAGAATGCCGCAATAGCCCCACACCAGATCCACCGCGATGGCCAGCATCGCGTAGCACATGTACTTGCCGAGCAGCGTGATCGTGTAACCGGACAGATGCAGCAGCGAAGATTCCGGCACCGCGAGATTCAGCAACGGTGCCAGTACCGCCACCACCACCAGCACCGCGATCAGGATGCTGCCGCCGCGATCCTGCCGAAGTTGCGCCGCCACCCAGTTCGTTGCCATGCCTCAGCCCTCCGCCGCCCGGCCTTTCTGCGGAAACAATCCGCGCGGCCGACGCTGAATGAACAGGATCAGGAACAGCAGCACCAGGATCTTGGCCAGCACGGCGCCAGCGAGCGGTTCCAGCAATTTGTTGACGACACCGAGCGTGGTGCCACCCACCTGGGTTCCCCACAGATTGCCGACGCCACCGAACACCACCACCATGAAGGAATCCACGATATAGGATTGACCCAGGTTCGGGCCGACGTTGGTCAGCTGACTCAGCGCAACACCAGCCACTCCAGCGATGCCCGAACCCAGGCCAAAAGTCATGGCGTCCACCCATTCGGTGCGTATGCCCATGGCCTTGGCCATGGCACGATTCTGCGAGACCGCGCGCACCTCCAGTCCGAGACGGGTGCGCTTCAACACCATCAGCAACACGGCGAACACCACGGCCGTGAACAGGATGATGTAGAGCCGGTTATAGGTGATGGACAGCGCATCGTTGAACTGCAGCGTGCCCGCCAGCCACTGCGGCGTCTCCACCGGTCGGTTGTTGGCCGAAAAGATGTCGCGCACCAGCTGCTGCAGCACCAGGCTCACGCCAAAGGTGGCCAGCAGAGTCTCCAGCGGCCGACCGTAGAGAAAGCGCACGATGCCACGTTCGATCAGCACGCCCATCAGGCCGGACACCAGGAAGGCCACCGGAATGGCCACCAGGATGGAAGCACCGATGTGCTGCGGCATCAGCAGCTGCACCACGTAGGTGGCGTAGGCGCCCAGCATCATCAGTTCGCCATGCGCCATGTTGATGACGCCCATCACGCCGAAGGTGATGGCGAGGCCGATCGCAGCCAGCACCAGCACCGAACCCAGACTCAGGCCGAAGATCAGCGTCTGGATGCCGGAATAGAAGCTGCGCCAGTGATCGATGCTGACCAGGGCGCTCTGAGCCGCGGATCGTACCTGCCCGTCGGTCTCCGAATAGGTGCCGTCGGAAGACTGCTGCACCAGCGTCGTAAGGCGATTGTAGACATCGGTGCTGAGATTGCCGCGCAGTGCCTTGACTGCAGACAGACGCAGCGCAGGATCACTGCTGTCGATCTGCGCCAGCGCCAACCCCACCCCGAGCGCGGAGCGGACCGAGGCGTCCTTCTCCTGCGCCAGCTGGGCGCTCAATATCGTGGTGGTCTCATCGTCCGGCGAGCGCAGCATCTCCTTGACCGCTGCCAGACGTACTTTCGCATCCGGATCCTGCAGATCGAACTGCGCCAACACGCCGCGTAACACCTTGCGCAGCTGATTGTTGACCCCGATCTTGCTCAGACCGGCCCCGTCGCTCTGACCCAGCGCCAGGCCCGATCCGGCGTCGCTGAGTCCAAAGGGAGCATCCTCGACGTCGCTGATGAGCAATACGGCATCCGCATCGCGCACAAACAGCCGCCCGTTCAGCATGGCTTCCAACACCGCCTTGCTGCGCGCTGATTTCAACTGACCGATCTGGCGCACCAGTTGCTGCTTGTCCGCGTAGTTCGCCGCGGGCAACTGCGCCAGCAAGGGCGCCAGTTCCGCATTCGCCCCCGCCTCCGCAGCCGGTGCAGCGCTGATCACCAGCCAGGAGCACAGAGTCAGCAGCAACCAGAGCATCTTTCGCATGCGCATGAACCTCATCACCCGGACAAGGAGGGGCGACCTGGATCCTGCAAGACCCAGGCCGCCCCGAATCACCCGAATGTCAATCCGATCAAACCGGCAGGACTACTTGTAGTTCTGACCCGAACACACCTTGGTCCTGGTGTTGTAGTTGCCGCACTTGAGGGTCACCCAGTCGGCTTCCACATCCTTGCTTCCCGGCAGGAAATCGGACCAGGCATCGCCCGGCACTTCCTTGTCGGTCTTCCAGACCACGTCGAACTGACCATCGGCACGAACCTCGCCGATGTACACGGGTTTGGTGATGTGATGGTTCGGCAGCAGCTTGGCCGTCCCACCTGTCAGGTTGGGCGTCTCCTGTCCAGGCAGCGCATCGATGACCTTGCTGACATCGGTGGTTCCAGCCTTCTGCACCGCCTTCACCCACAGGTTGAAGCCGATGACATGTGCCTCCATCGGATCATTGAAGGTGCGTTTGTCGTTCTTGGTGAACGCATGCCACTTCTTGATCCATTCCTTGTTGGCCGGCGTGTCGATGCTCTGGAAGTAGTTCCAGGCCGCCAGATGGCCGACCAGCGGCTTGGTGTCAAGGCCGGAGAGCTCCTCCTCACCCACCGAGAACGCCACCACGGGGATGTCCTCGGCGGAGATCTTCTGATTGCCCAGCTCCTTGTAGAACGGCACGTTGGCGTCACCGTTGACGGTGGAAACCACCGCCGTCTTCTTGCCGGCCGAACCGAAAGCCTTGATCTTGCTCACCTCGCTCTGCCAGTCGGAGAAGCTGAACGGCGTGTAGTTGATCATGATGTCGGCATCGGCAACGCCCTTGGCCTTCAGATAGGCCTCCAGGATCTTGTTGGTGGTGCGCGGATACACGTAATCCGTGCCTTCCAGCACCCAGCGCTTCACACCGACTTCCTTCATCAGGTAGTCCACAGCCGGAATGGCCTGCTGGTTCGGCGCGGCGCCGGTATAGATCACATTCTTCGAGGACTCTTCACCCTCGTATTGCACCGGGTAGAACAACAGACCATTGTCCTTCTCGAACACCGGCAGCACCGACTTGCGCGACACGCTGGTCCAGCAGCCGAACACCACGGCCACCTTGTCCTTCTCCAGCAGCTGCGCCGCCTTCTCGGCGAACAACGGCCAGTTGGACGCCGGATCGACCACCACCGGTTCGAGCTTCTTGCCCAGCAGACCGCCCTTCTTGTTCTGCTCGTCGATCATCATCAGGATGGTGTCTTTCAGCGTGGTCTCGCTGATGGCCATGGTTCCCGACAGCGAGTGCAGGATGCCCACCTTGATGGTGTCGGCGGCCGCGGCCACCGAAGCCACTGCGCTCAATCCGAGCGCAGTAAGCCCGATCAATGTGCTCTTCAGTTTCATGAATACAACTCCCTTTACTTGAATTCGTGTGGGTTACATCTGGATCTGCAGACCCAGACCGGCGACCGTGTAGCTGGGGCTATCGCCCTGTTCCTGCCTGGCGTAGAACAGGCTGGCTCGGGCGTTGAAAGCCTTGATGATGTAGTTCAGATCCAGCTCGGAGGTCTTGACGTCATCCGAACCTTGGTAACCGCCGCTGCCGTACTTGCCGAGGATCTGGAATTTTCCGATACCCACCTGGCCGGGGAACACGTAATGCGCCAGTGCGTACCAGCCATCGTGTGACGGCGTGGTGGTGTAGTAGGACAGACCATGGTTTTGCTTGGCATATTCCGCCTCGACGCCGAAGGCGCCGGCGGAGAGTTTCTTCTCCAGCAGGAAATCCGCGCTGTAGTAGTTGAAGCTGCCTTCCTTCTGGTAGGCGGCGCCGATGGCAAGCAGGTCCTTGTCACCGTAGTAGGTGCCATTCAGGTAGTAGCCATTCTCCACGTCCCAGAAGTCGTACATGGCGCGCGCGGCATACAGCACGTCGCCGTGATCGGTGCCGCTGACATCACCCGTGGTGTCGGGCACGTCGAACACACCGGCCGACAGCTTCAGGGCACCGAACTGTCCCCACCAGGCCAGGCCGTTGTCACGACCCACCGCCACATTGGGATACCAGTCCTGCGTCTGGTCGGTATACACGTACCAGTTGTTGGCGTAGTACGGTCCGTACAGGTTGGAGCGATCGCTGGGCGGCAGGAAGCGGCCGGCCCAGATGTTGACCTGATCGGAGAGTGAGAACTGCGCCACCGCGTCCATGACGATCAGCGCGTCACTGGAGCTGTTGTACTCGGTGTTGAAGGTGAACTTGATCTGGTCGGTGACCGAGCCGTTGATGTAGAGGCGCGCGCTGTCGAGATTGAAGTCACTGGCGCTCTCGCCGTCGTAACTCTCGTGGGTGAAGCTGGTGCGCATGCCGGCGCCGATCGAAATCGGCGGCAGCGTCAGCTCGGCGGCCGAGGCGTCCGCAGCCGCCAGACCGGCGAGCAGCGGCAGGGCCAGCGACGTGGCAGCGATGCGAACCTTGCGCTGAGCGTTGCGCGGTTCGATTGGTTTGACGTGCATAAGAGGTTCCCTATCGTTTGGTTGTGTTGCGAATCCCATCGACCCCCCGCACGTCGCGCCAGCGCAGCCTTGGTGCAAGACTGGTTGTTGTTCTTCCAAACTGGTGCGACTTGATTGGTCCATGTCCCTTGGTGTCTGTCTTGGGCAATCTGTTCGTGCCTGCGGGACAGACGCTACGGGAGCGCCACCGGCCTCGAAATCCGCCGTTTGACGTAGCGATCTAGGTCATTCGACGTATACGACCCAGCGCATTCCGCGACTCGGCACTTGCGTGGCAGTGGCACAATCGTTGCTCGACGAATAGGGAAAAGGCCCTGTAAGAGTGAGGATTGTCTTGGGCCCACAACAACGCATCGTGCGCGAGCGCCGGCAGTACAACCAATGGGTCAACAGCCAGACCCTGGAAGACTATGCATTGCGCTACACCGCCGGCCGGGCGCGACGTTCCAGCTTTCGCGTCGGCAATACGGCGCTGGGCCCCATTTCATTTCTCGCCTGCGAAGCCATCGGGGGCGCCATCACCATTGCCTATGGCGTGCCGAACGCCTTCTGGGCTGTGGTGTGCTTCTCGGTGCTGATGTTCCTGATCGGCCTGCCCATCGCCTACTACGCGGCGCGTTATGGCGTGGACATCGACCTGCTGACCCGCGGCGCCGGTTTCGGCTATCTGGGTTCCACACTGACTTCGCTGATCTACGCCTCCTTCACCTTCCTGCTGTTTGCCATCGAAGCCAGCATCCTCTCGGCTGCGCTGAAGATGGTGTTCCACATCCCGCTGGCCATCGCACATCTGATCAGTTCACTGGTGGTCATTCCCATTGCCGTGTACGGCATCAGCCTGATCAGCCGCATGCAGCTGCTGACTCAGCCGATCTGGCTGCTGCTGCAATTCATCCCCGTGGCCATCCTGGCGCTGGGCAATCCGGCGGACCTGGATGCCTGGACGCACTACAGCGGCCAGCAGGGCGCAGCCAATGGCTCAGTGGACTGGCTGTTGCTGGGCACGGCCTGCTCGGTGTTGCTGTCACTGCTGCCGCAGATCGGCGAACAGGTGGATTACCTGCGCTTCCTGCCCGAGGCGCGCAAGACCGGCCGGGTGGGTTGGTGGACCGCGCTGCTGGTGACAGGCCCTGGCTGGGTGGTTCCCGGTGGCATCAAGCTGCTGGTGGGCTCCTTCCTGGCGGTATTCGCACTGCGCCACGCCGTACCGCTGGATCAGGCGGACCAGCCCACGCAGATGTATTTCGTGGCCTTCCGCGAAATCCTGCATTCACCCACCATGGCGCTGGCCCTCACCGGCCTGTTCGTCATCGTCTGCCAGCTGAAGATCAACGTGACGAATGCCTATGCCGGTTCGATCGCCTGGTCCAATTTCTTCTCGCGCCTGACGCACAGCCACCCGGGCCGTGTGGTGTGGCTGGTATTCAACGTGCTGCTGGCGCTGCTGCTGATGGAAATCGGCATCTTCCATGCCATCGAAAACATCCTGGTGGTATATGCCAATTTCGCCGCCGGCTGGATCGGGGCGCTGACGGCGGACCTGGTCATCAACAAGCCGCTGGGTTTCTCGCCGCGCCACATCGAATTCAAACGCGCGCACCTGTACGACATCAATCCGGTAGGCGTCGGCGCGCTGCTGATCTCGGTGATTGCCTCCAGCCTGACCTTCTTCGGCGTGTTCGGAACCGTGGCGCAGGTCCTCTCGCCCTTCGTCGGACTGTTCACCGCCTTCTTTGCGGCGCCATTGATTGCCTGGGGTACCAACGGACGTTTCTATCTGGCCCGCAAGGCCACCGATCTCGGCGCCGGTGTCCTGATCCGCTGCAGCATCTGCGAGAACGAGTTCGACCGGCACGACATGGCGCATTGCCATGCCTATGACGGCGCCATCTGCTCGCTGTGCTGCACGCTGGAGGCGCGCTGCCAGGATCAGTGCAAGACCAACAGCCGCGCCACCCAGCAGCTCATCCTGCTGCTGCAGAAACTGCTGCCGCAACGCCTGGCCGCATCGCTGAACACCCGTGCCGGTCAGTTCGTCGGCCTGCTGCTGCTGTTCAATCTGGCGATCGGACTGCTGCTGGCGCTGATCGGGCGTCAGTTCGGCAGCGAGAGCCTGGAGCAGCGCGCCGCGATCAGCGCCACGCTGTGGATCGTATTCCTCACGCTGCTGGTGCTGTCCGGCGTGGCAGCGTGGCTGATCGTGCTGGCGCATGAAAGCCGCCGCAACGCCGAGGCCGAATCCGCCCGCCAGACCACCATGCTGATGGAGGAGATCGAAGCACACCGGCGCACCGACGCAGCGCTGCAGAAGGCCAAGGAAGCCGCCGAATCGGCCAATGTGGCCAAGACGCGCTACCTGGTGGGCATCAGCCACGAGATCCGCACGCCGCTGAACTCGATTTTCGGTTACGCCCAGCTGCTGGAGCGCGGCACGCTGAACTCCAGCGACAATGCCGTACGCGTCATACGGCGCAGCGCCGAGCACATGGCGCATCTGATCGACGGCCTGCTGGACATCTCCAAGATCGAGACCGGCCTGGTGCATCTGAATCGCGACCGCGTGCAGCTGGTCGATTTCCTGGATCAGCTGGCGGACATGTTCCGGCTGCAGGCTTCGGCGCGCGGCATCGAATTCCGCTTCAACCGGCCGCCGCACCTGCCGCTGTACGTGCACACCGATCAGAAACGGCTGCGCCAGATCCTGATCAACCTGCTGTCCAATGCCATCAAGTACACCTCCAGCGGACACGCGGCGCTGACGCTGCGCTATCGCAGCCAGGTGGCCGAGTTCGAAGTGGCCGACTCCGGCATGGGCATTCCTCCCGAGGATCTGGAGCGCATCTTCCAGCCCTTCGAACGTGGCAGCGCGGCCGCCGCACGCGCCCTGCCCGGCACCGGCCTGGGCCTGACCATCACCAAGCTGCTGACCCAGATCATGGGCGGCGAACTGCTGGTGCGCAGTACACCAGGCGAAGGCACGGTGTTCACCGTACGGCTGTCATTGTCCGAAGCGCCCGTGGCGGCCGAGGAAACGCCGCAGTCGCGACGCATCACCGGCTACGCCGGCCGACGCCTGCGGCTGCTGGCCATCGACGACGATCCGGCACATCTGCAACTGCTGCACGATTTGCTGACGCCCCTGGATTTCAGGGTGGACACGGCCACGCGTGCCGTGGAGGGCCTGGAAGCCGCGCTGGCGGCGACGCCTGATCTGATCCTGATGGATCTGAACCTGCCCGACATGACGGGCTGGCAGCTGGCCACCCGGTTGCGCGAGCACGGCGATCTGGCGCGCACCCGGCTGATGGTCGTCTCCGCCAACGCCCATGAATACCGCCCCGGCGGCGGCCAGGACGTGCACGACGCCTTCCTGATGAAACCCATCGACATGCACACCCTGCTCGAGCACATCGGCGCGCTGCTCAACGTGGCCTGGATCCACTCCGTGGATGCCGGCGTTGCCGCCAACGATGCCACGCTGCAATACGGCCGCCACCATCTCGACGATCTGTACCAGCTCGGCCGCATCGGCCATGTGCGCGGCATCGAAGCCAAGCTGCGCCAGATGGAGAGCGAGAACCCGGCCAATGAAGGCCTGGCGGCGCAGTTGCGCACGCTGATCTCCAATTTCGACCTGCGCCGCTACATGAGCGTGCTGGAGGCAATGCGCCGCGATGCTTGAGGCCACCATGCGCAAAGACACCATACTGGTTGTAGACGACACCCCCGAGACCCTGGGCTTCCTGACCGACATGCTCGACCAGGCCGGCTTTACCGTGCTCATCGCCACCGACGCTGCCGCAGCACTGTCGCTGGTGAATCAGATCACGCCGGATCTGGTGCTCATGGATGCGGTCATGCCCGGCATCGATGGCTTCGAGGCCTGCCGGCGCCTGAAGCGCGACAAGCTGCTGACGCACATGCCGGTGATCTTCATGACCGGCCTCACCGAGACCGAGCATGTGGTGCAGGGTCTGGCGGCCGGCGGTGTGGACTATGTGACCAAGCCCATCATCGTCGATGAGCTGCTGGCGCGCATCCGCGTGCACCTGGCCAATGCGCGCTCCGCGCACGGCACACGCGCCGCGCTCGATGCCGCCGGACGCTTCCTGCTCGCCACCGACCGCAGTGGCCGACTGCTGTGGTGTACACCCAAGGCCCGGCAGCTGCTGATCGAACTGTTTCCCTCACCCAACGGTCGCGACACCAGTCTGCCCGCTGCCGTGGTGGATCAACTGCTGCGGCTGCAGCGCGATCCGGCCCGCGCCCGCACCCGCTCGGTGCTGGATGTGGATGGCCGCCGGCTGGAGTTCTCGTATCTGAGCGCCACCGGAGCTGATGAACTGCTGTTCTGTCTCACCGAAACCGGCAGTGACAACGAGCAGCAGCTGCTGCAGCAGGCGCTGCTGCTGACAGCCCGTGAAGCCGAGGTGCTGCTGTGGATCAGCCGCGGCAAATCCAATCGCGACATCGGCGAGATCCTCAGCATCAGCCCACGCACGGTGAACAAGCACCTGGAACAGGTGTTCGTGAAGCTGGGCGTGGAAAATCGCGCTTCGGCCGCCGCACAGGCGGTGCGCGCGCTGGCGCGCTAGATGGGGGCGCCAGCACACAACGGATCGCAGCCGCCACGGCAGCGATCCGTTGTGGTTTCAGATCAGGCCAGCAGCAGCGCACCGGCCAGGGCCGTCGCCGCGCCGGCCAGACGCAGCAGGCGCGGCTGCAGGCGCGCGGCCAGCACTCCCAGGCCCAGGCCGACGGCATGCAAGGCAGCCGTCGCAGCGGCGAAGCCAGCAACATACGGCAGCGCCTGCGCGCTCAGCGGCATCTCCACACCATGCGCGTAACCGTGGAACAGCGCGAAGGCACCCACTACAGCCATGGCGGCTACGGTCGGCAGTCGCACCAGCGCGGCCACCAGCAGGCCCAACACCAGCACCGAGGCGGCGATGACGGCATCGGCCTGCGGCAGCCACACACCGGCCCGGCCCAGGGCGCCGCCGGCCAGCATCAACACCACGAAAGCCGCGGGAACCGCCCAGCGCGCCCGGCCACCGAGCTGCGCAGCCCACAGGCCCACGGCCAGCATGGCTAGCAGGTGATCGACACCCGAGAGCGGATGGGCGAAACCCGCCGCAAAGCTCTCATGTCCAGGATGCCCCGGATGCGCGGCGGCGATCGCCGGCAGAGCAAGCAACGCGCCGAAGCGCAGCAGAGTGCGAAGGACCGTCTTGTTCATCGTGTGGCTCCCGGCCATGCAGCAGTTCCCGCCGCGATTATAGCCAGCCCGGCGTACAGCGCCTGCGCCATTTGGCGTAGCCGCGCGGCCGGTTCGAGCCATGCCCAGTCAAGCAAGGAGCGTTGATCCCATGACATTGAAGAGCATCACGGCCGATCCCTACCTCTGGCCCTTCGATGGCCAGCATGCCCCCCAGGACACGGCGTTGATCATCATCGACATGCAGACCGACTTCTGCGGTCGCGGCGGCTACGTGGACAAGATGGGGTACGACATCGCACTGACCCGCGCGCCCATCGATCCCATCGCCCGTTTGCTGGCACGGGCCCGCGCACTGGGCATCACCGTGATCCATACGCGCGAGGGCCATCGCCCCGACCTGTCCGATCTGCCGGCCAACAAGCGCTGGCGTTCGCGCCAGCTCGGCGCCGGCATCGGCGATCCCGGCCCCTGTGGTCGCATCCTGGTACGCGGCCAGCCAGGCTGGGAAATCATCCCCGAGCTGGCACCCGCCGCCGGCGAGATCGTGCTCGACAAGCCCGGCAAAGGCTCGTTCTGCGCCACGGATCTGGAGCTGCTGCTGCGCACGCGCGGCATCCGCAATCTGCTGCTGACCGGCATCACCACCGATGTGTGCGTACACACCACGATGCGTGAAGCCAACGATCGTGGCTTCGAATGCCTGCTGGTCGAGGACTGCTGCGCAGCCACCGACTACGGCAATCACCTGGCTGCATTGAAGATGGTGAAGATGCAGGGCGGCGTGTTCGGCTCCGTGGCACCCAGCAGCAACGTCCTGGAGGCCTGGTCGTGATCGTCGAACCCGACATCAATCTGCCCTGGGTGGTCGCGGAGGTCAGTGCTGCCTTCTGGCGCTACGAACAGGCGCTGCTGCGTCATGATCTGCCGGTGCTGGCCGACTGCTTCCTGCAGCGGCCCGATACCGTGCGCTACGGGGTGGCTGAACAGCAGTACGGTGCTGCAGCCATTGCCCACTGGCGCGTCAGCGCCGCCCCGGTGCACCCGCAGCGTCAGATCCGCAATGAGGTCATCACCACCTACGGTCCCGACTACGCCAGCGTCTGCGTGGAATTCGGTGCTCCGGACATGCAGCAACTCGGGCGTCAGACGCAGACCTGGGTGCGCAGCGCGCAGGGCTGGAAGATCGCGGCGGCGCACGTCAGCGTCAGCGCCGCGCCCTGATGTGGCAGGCCGACGTCATCACTCGCGCGGCCTGCACCAAAGATCGCCATCCATCGCGGCAAAAGCGCCAATTTCGCGTGGTCCGGAAATTGCTGCGCTTTGCGCACAAGGGAGAGATGCACGATGCGTCCCAGAACTATCGCGGCCGAACCGCAGCCGCTGCAGGTCGATCTGGATCGCACTGCGATCATCCTCATCGACATGCAGCGCGACTTCCTCGAGCCCGGTGGCTTTGGCGCCGCACTGGGCAATGACGTCACCCAGCTGCAGCGCGCCGTGGCGCCCTGTCGCGCACTGCTGGCTGCGGCACGCCGCAAGAATCTCTTGATCATCCACACGCGCGAAGGTCACAGACCCGACCTTAGTGATGCTCCGCCCGCCAAGCTGGCGCGCATGCCGGAAGGCAAGCGCATTGGCGATGTCGGACCCATGGGACGCATCCTGATCCGCGGCGAGGCCGGCCACGGCATCATTCCCGAGCTGGCCCCCATCGACGCTGAACCCGTCATCGACAAGCCCGGCAAGGGCGCCTTCTACGCCACCGACCTGCATTCGCTGCTGGTCCAGCGCGGCATCGAAACACTGATCGTGTGCGGCGTGACCACCGAGGTGTGCGTGCACACCACGGTGCGCGAAGGCAACGATCGCGGCTATCGCTGCCTGGTGCCCGGTGATTGCTGCGCGTCCTACTTCCCGGAATTCCACCAGGCCGGCCTCGCCATGATCCAGGCGCAAGGCGGCATCTTCGGATGGGTCACCGACTCAGCGCGCGTCCTGCAGAACCTCCAATAAAACCATAAGACTGTGGGTGCCGGGTGACTGGAACGCGTTCTTCGGTTTCGGCACCAACATCCTGGTCAATCTGCTGACCCTGACGGGCCTGCTGAGCTTCGTGCTGAAGATGCCCAATGAACTGGTGTATGGCCGCATCCTGCCGGCCACCGGCCTGATGCTGTGCCTGTCCACGCTGTACTACGCCTGGCTCGCCTATCGATTGGCGCAACAGACCGGACGCAGCGATGTCTGCGCCCTGCCCTCGGGTATCAGCGTACCCCACATGTTCGTGGTCACCTTCGTGGTGATGCTGCCCATCGCATTGAAGAGCGGCGATCCGATAAAGGGCTGGGAGGCCGGTCTCACCTGGGTGTTCATCCAGAGCTTCGTGCTGATGATCGGCGGCTTCATCGGCCCCATCGTGCGGCGGATCACCCCGCGCGCCGCCCTGCTGGGCACGCTGGCCGGCGTATCGATCACCTTCATCTCGCTGCGTCCGGCCTTCCAGATGATCAACACACCGCTGATCGGTCTGGTGTGCTTCGCCATCATTCTGGCCAGCTGGTTCGGCGGCGTGCGCTATTTCAAAGGTATTCCGGCCGGATTGATCGCCATCGGCGCCGGCATGCTGATCGCCTGGGGTTCCACGGCCGTCGGTCATGGCATCGGTGGTCTGAGCCTGGCCAATCTCACCGCGTCATTCAGCAACTTCGGCTTCTCGCTGCCGATCCCCGCCATCGGTCATGTGTTCTCGGGATTCGAATACCTGGGCGTCATCCTGATCACCGCGATCCCCTTCGGCATCTACGATCTGGTGGAAGCACTGGATAACGTGGAGAGCGCCAGCGCCGCCGGCGACAGCTATCCGACCACGCGGGTGCTGACGGCGGATGGTGTAGTCAGCTTCATCGGCTGCATGATGGGCAACCCCTTCATCAATGCCGTGTACATCGGCCATCCCGGCTGGAAAGCCATGGGCGGGCGCATTGGCTATTCGGCCGCCACCGGTCTGCTGGTCATCGTGCTGGCCTGGTTCGGCGTCATCTCACTGATGATGGCACTGGTGCCTGTAGTAGCCATTCTGCCCATCCTGGTCTACATCGGCATGCTGATCGGCTCGCAAGCCTTCCAGGAAACACCGGCGCGCCATGCCCCGGCCATCATCCTGGCGCTGCTGCCGAACATCGCCTCATGGACCAAGAACCAGGTGGACAACGCACTGACAGTGGCCGGCACCTCGGCTTCGGCGGTGGGCTTCGACAAGCTCGACGGCGCCGGCGTGCTCTATCAGGGCCTATCGCTGCTGGGCAATGGCGCGACGCTGGGTGGACTGATGCTGGCGGCCATCACCGTGTTCGCCATCGAGCGTGAGTTCTTCAAGGCATCCGGCTTCGCCATGGGAGCCGCTCTCCTGAGCTTCTTCGGCCTCATGCACAGCGAACAGATCGGCTTCGGCGAGAACCCGATGGTGGCGATCGGCTACCTGGGTTTCGCGGCCGTGCTGCTGCTGTGCACGCGGCTCTCGGCAGCACCCGTGACGGCACACAGTCACGGTGAGGAACCCGCCGTGGCGCCCGCCTTGCAGCCGGTGACGGAATGAGCCCGCTTCTGTAGCGCTGGCGCGGGCGGCATGCTGGTCACTGGCTGGCCAGCATGCCCTCGCGCAGGATGAACTGGACCACGTTCTCCAGGCCCTGACCGGTCTTCAGATTGGTGAACACGAACGGGCGCTCGCCGCGCATCTTGCGGGCGTCGCGATCCATCACTTCCAGTGAGGCGCCGACATGCGGCGCCAGATCGATCTTGTTGATGATGAGCAGATCCGATCGCATGATGCCGGGACCACCCTTGCGCGGAATCTTGTCACCGGCAGCGACGTCGATGACATACAGCGTCAGATCCGACAGCTCGGGGCTGAAGGTGGCTGCCAGATTGTCACCGCCGCTCTCCACGATGATCAGATCCAGCCCCTGAAAGTGCTGCATCAGATCGTCGATGGCTGCGAGATTCATCGAGGCATCCTCGCGGATGGCGGTGTGCGGACAGCCGCCGGTCTCCACGCCGCGGATGCGCTCCTGCGGCAGCGCCTGGCTGCGGATCAGGAATTCGGCATCCTCGCGCGTGTAGATGTCATTGGTGACCACGGCGATGTTGAGCTCATCGCGCAATCGCTTGCACAAGGCATCCACCAATGCCGTCTTACCCGAGCCCACCGGCCCACCCACGCCCACGCGCAACACGTCTGCTTGTTTTGACATGCCCCGATCATAGCCGGCCGGCGCCAGAGCGCCACCGTCGTTCAACGTAGTTCGCGCAGACTGCCCAGCAGCGGGAAGTAGAGTGCAGTGCGTACCGGCTCCGTGCCCAGCGCCGCTGCCAGCCGTGCATAGCGCGTCATCTGTCCGGTGTAGCGCTGCACTTCGCTGTCCAGGAAGGCATCCAGACCACCGCCTTCGTGGTTGCTGGTCTTGTAGTCCACCACCCAGCGCTGCCCCTGGTCGTCGACGAACATGCGATCGAAGATCGCGTGTTCGATGCGCCCAGCGATGACGCCGCTGACCCGCACCTCGCTTTCCGCGCTGCGATACCGACCGCTGTCCAGCAACCAGCGGCCGCGCGGATCGGCCAGCGCATCGCTCAACGCCTGATGAACACGCGCGGCGGCGGCCACGCGCTCCTCTTCCGCCACACCCAGCGTCGCCAGCCACTGGCGATAATCCGGTGCAGCGCGTTGCCACCCGGTCGCATCCGGCAGGCATTGCAGTCCTGCCAGTCGCTGCAGTTCGGCGTGCACCACCGTGCCCACGGCGCGCGCCGCGGTGCCCACCCAGCTGAATTCCAGCTCCTGTGCCGGTTCGAAGCTGGCCACCTCGAGTTGCTGGATGGCCGGCAGACGCCGCGTGGGAGGCTGCCAGAGGGCACTCAGGCGCTGCAGTTTCGGTTCGACACCGGCCAATGTGGCCACCGGCGCAGTCGCGCTTGTCGTCGACGCCACGGCAGCTGCCAGCCCCTGAAATTGCGCAGCCACTTCGTCCGCCAGCGCCGGCCACAGCAGTTCCAGCGGCGAACCGCTCTGCGGCTCGCCCTGCGCATCCACATGGAGCAGCGCATGCAATTCACGCCGCGCTCGGGTGGCGGCCACGTACATCAGGCGCAGACGCTCGAGCTTCTGGCGATCAGCGCGCAGGCCGCGGATGTAATCACCCAGCCCGCCGCTGACCCGCACTCCCTCAACTTCGCGGATGGGTGCCAGCAGCAGATCCGAACCCTGATCGTCGCGTGGCAGATCCAGCCAATGCAGCAAAGGTTCGGCATCGCCACGCGAGCGCCGGCCCAGCCCAGGCAGGATGACCACATCCCACTCCAGCCCCTTGGCGCCATGGATGGTCAGGATCTCCACTGCGCCGGCGACACTCGAGCCACGCGCATACAGACTGCCGACCACTTCCTCCAGCGCCTGACCCGCGGCCTGTTCCAGCTCCACGTTGCCGGCCAGGGCAGCCAGATAGTCGTCCGCGTCATTGAGTTCATCATCGCTGGCGAAGATTGCCGGCCCGCCCAGCCGCAGCCAGCAGCGCTCCACCCGCCGCCACAGCGGCCAGCCGCGCTCCTCTGCGAACAGCGCCGGTTCCAGCGCGGCCGCCACACGTTCCAGGCGCTGCCGCTCTGGCAGGGCCAGGGCAACGTCCTTCAGTCGCGCCTGCAAGGCTTCCCACGCATCGCTGCCGTCCACCGCCAGCCATCCTTCCAGCTCCGCCAGCGTCAGCCCGCACCAGGGCGCCCCGAGCACCGCGAGCCACGCAGCCCGATCGCCGCGATGCTGCAGCACCCGCGCCAGCGCACTCAGATCCCGCACCACCGGACGCTCGGCCAGTGGATCGATGTCCACGCCATGCACGGCGATGCCCGCGCCGCGCAGCGCCTGTGCGATGGCCGGGGCATGCGAGCGGCTCGCAATCAGCACGGCAATGCTGGCCCCGGCATCGCGTGCCCGGGCCGCACGCACGATGTCGAGCACGCGCTGCGCCTCAGCCTGCCGGTCGTCGACGGCGAACACATGCAGTTGCACGCCGCCGCCTTCGATCTGCGTGGCGCCCAGACTGGGGCGGTAGCCGATGGCACCACGCCGCTCGTCCTCCTGCTGAGGAAACAGGCTTGCGAAGCGCTCATTGACCCAGGCAACGATGGCTGGGCTGCTGCGGAAGTTGCGGCACAGTTCCAGCGCGCCCAGGCCCACCTCGCCCACGCCACGCGCGCGCGCGCGCAGGAACAGTCCGACCTCGGCTTCACGAAACTGATAGATGGACTGCATCGGATCGCCGACCACGAACAGGGTCCGGCCATCACCCGCGCTCCAGCCGGCCGTCAGCATGGCCAGCAATTCGAACTGCTCCTGCGAAGTGTCCTGGAATTCGTCGACCAGGATGTGGCGCAGCCCGCCACCAAAACGCAGTGCAAGTTCGGTGGGCATACCGGCTTCGCTCAGCGCCGCGCGCGCCGCGCCGGCCATGTAGCTGTAGTCCACCGCGCCGGCCGCGGCGAAGAGCAGGTGCAGCTGGCTCACGGCGAAGCGCAGCACGCGCGCCAGCGCCTCCAGTGCGGCACGATCCTGCACAGCCAGTTGGGCATCCGGCAGCTCGCGCAACTCCTGCAACAGGATCTGCATGCCGCTGTGACGCCCCAGATGCAGCACCCATTCCTGCACGCGCTGCTTCATCAGCTTCTCTTCAGCGACGAAGCCATTGTTTTTGTTGAAGCTCTTGCGCCAGCCACCTTCCCTGGTGAGCGCCAGCGACGCCAGCGCGCGCCACAGCGGCAGCGCCGCCAAGGTGCCATCGAGTCGTGGCGCGTCGTTCAGCCAGTGCGCCAGATCCGCATCGGGCGTGACGCCCTGGCCGCGCAGTGTGAAGGCGGCATGCACCAGCAGTTCCTCGGCCTCACGCAGCACACTGGCGTCAAACTGCGTGGCAATGACCTGCAGACGCGCCGTCAGCAGATTGGCCAGGCCCTCCTGCACGCGCGCCGCAAGATCGCCGGCGTCGCTGGCCAGCACGCGCGGCAGCCAGTGCGCGCGCACCGCCAGCATCTGCGCCAGCAGACCTTCCAGCTTCGCCCAGCTGTTGTCCACACGATTGAACAGCAGTTCCACCGCCGCAGCGAGTTCTTCTCCCGCCTGCGGCGCGTCCTCGAGCGTGCGTCGGGCGGCGCGCAGGTACAGCGGTTCGCAAGGCATGCGGATCTGCAATGCCGCACCACTGCCCGCCGTGACCGGCAGCTGGTTGGCCAGCCAGCTGTTCAGGGCATCGATGGTCTGGATGCGCAGCTGACCCGGATTCTCCAGCAGTCGCCAGCCCTGCACGCGGGCATGCGCCAGCGCTGCCAGAGCCAGATCGCGCAGCGGCGCCTTGAGCTCCTCGGGTCGGTGCGCCGCCAGTTCCAGTGACTGCAGCACCCGCTCGCGCATCTCAGCGGCCGCTTTGCGGGTGAATGTCAGCGCCAGGATCTCGTCGGGCGCCGCGGCGCGCGCCAGCAAAGCGAGAAAACGCGCGGTCAGCACCGTGGTCTTGCCCGAACCCGCCGGCGCCTGCAGCAACCAGGAGCACTCCACATCGCAGGCCGACGCGCGCGCCTGTTGATCGCGCAGCAGCGCCGCGGCATCCTGCACGGTCTCAGCCACCATTGCCCGGCTCCGTACCCTGCGGCTCATCCGCGTCGCGGCGCACGCGGCAGCTGCTGGCCAGATGACAGTAGCGGCAAGCACCCCGCTGTGGCTGCACGGCCGCGTGCCCCTGCAGAAACTCATCAGCCAGCCCCTGCAATTGCTGCTGCCAGCGTGCCAACTGTTCGGGCCAGGCCAGTGGTGTCACCGGCAATCGCGGCAAACGGCCGTCCTGATCTGCCGCGCCGCGCACACTGACGCCATCGGGCCGCACATGCACCGTGGCCACGGCGCTCACCGCCGCACCGGCTGCCAGCGCATAGGCCGGCAGCTGCGGCTGCGAGAGCCGCTCCTCTTCACAACTGAAAACGGCGCCGCGGCCGCTCTTGTAGTCGAGCACCACTTCAGCTGCGTCGGAGAGCCGATCGACGCGATCGAAGCGCAGCCGCAGCCGCGCCGCGCCCAGCTCGAGCTGATGCGCGCGCTCCAGCTCCTGCACGGCAAAGGGCGCCCGCCGCAACTCCCACTGCATCAGCTCGCGCAGCAGACGCAGACAGCGCTGCGCCTCGCGGCGCAGGGATCCTGCGTCGGGTGGCACCACTCGTCGCTGCACTTCGTCGCGCAGTGCCTGTTGCACCGAGGCCTGCAGCGCCGTCTCGAGCGGTTCCGTGCCCAGCGCACGCAACGCTGCCTGATCGGGCAGCGCGCGCCAGAATATCTCCAGCGCGCCATGCAACAGCAGCCCTCGCAACACAGAATCGATGCCCGGCGCGGGCTCCTCCATCACGCCGGCGCCGATGCGCAGCTCGGCGTAGGCGCGATACGGACAATCCGATTGCAGCTGCAGGGCCCGCGTGCCACCTGGCAATGATAATTGCGGGTTCCAGGGTTGCCCCACTGCCTGACGATAGCTCTCGAGCTCGCCACTGCCGCGCTGCTGCTCGATGGCCATGCCACGCCACGCCACCGATGTCTCGGACTGGTCCGCGCCAGCAGCCTGCCCAGGTATCTGCTCCGATTTCGGCATGGCACGCAGCAGCGGACTGGCCTGCTGATGCACCTGATCTTCGGTGAGCGCGTGGCTCAGCATCAGCTGCGGGGTACTGCGCTGCCACTGCTGCAGCGCCCGCTCGGCGCGCCGCAGCTGGTCGGCAGCACTTGCACCAGGAATACCGGCTTGCAGTTGCGCAGCAACCGGCAGCAGTGCATGCGCGCTGGCCGGCATGGGCCAGCGATCCGCGGTGAGACCGGCTACCCAGATGCCGTCATAGCGCAGCAACGGGTCGGCACAATCATCTGTGAGCGTGACAGCGGCATCGGGCCGCGCGGCTTCGAAATGCACGCCACGCAGGCGGCTGCCCAGCACTTCCAGCGCTTCGCCACAACGCCAGCGCGCGCCGGATTGCGGCAACAACGCCAGTTCGTTGAGCAGATCGATCACGCGCTGCTGCAATTGCTGCTCTTCGCTGCCCAGCGGTTCCGCGCCGGGCCAGCCCGCTTCATTCAGCCAGTCCACCAGCCATTGCGCCCATTGCGCCGGACTCTGGCGCAGCCGCTGCGCCTCCTGGATGCGCACCGACCATTGCCGCAGCATGCCGGCAAGCTCTGCACCCAGCCCGGCTGCCACGGCCGGCGTGATCTGCAGCAGCAGCCGCACGTCCAGTTGCGTGACACGCTGATCGCGCAACCACAATTCCAGGCGGCAGCGCTGCGCCTGCGACACGCGCCCCACGTAGCTGCTGCGCAGCAGTTCCGCTGCCGACGCGAACTCCAGCCCCGAACCGGTCAACTGCCACAACAGCAGCGCATGCCGCGCCAGGGCATGATCCGTCAGTGGCGCACCGCCTTCGATGGCATACAACCCGGTATCGAGTTCGGCATCGAAGGCACGCAGCACGGCACTTTGCACGCGCCGCAGATGCGGCATCACCACGAGCAGACGTGCCTGTGGATCCTGCGCCAGGCGAGTGCGACACCAGTGCGCCGCCTGCAGCAGTTCCTGGGCACCGTCTGCGCACGGCAGGATCTGCGCGGCGGCCGGCTCGCCGGCGCTGTCCGCCACGCATTGCACGCCCGCCTGCGCCAGGCGCTGTTCCCATACCGGCCCGATGTCTTCCAGGCCGGCACTCCAGGTCCCGGCGCTGTCCGGCCATACCTGCGCCGGCCAGGTTGCGCCGTCGCTGGCTGAAAGCGCGTGCAGATCGGCGCAATACCCGCGAAAACGCCCCAGCACCGCATGCAACAACCGGCCTTCTTCAGTGGCTGAAGCGGGCACGATGCGCCAGGCGGACATCAGTGCTGCCGCACGCTGCGCGCTCTGCGCCAGGTCGGCCGCCTGCAACAAGGCATGATCCGTGGCCGCAGCCGCCGCGGCCGCGCGCCACAGCAGCCATTCTTCCAGGGGTTGCAGCACGCGCTGTGCATAGCCAGCGGCACGCACACCGCGTTCCAGTTCGCGGCTGACAAAGCTGGACCAGGGCAGGATTTCCGGAGCGCGCCAGGCGCGGCGCCCCGCAGCCAGTTCGGCGGCGCCCAGCGCCACGCGCAGCGCATTGGCGCGCTGGCGGTTCGGCACCACCAGCGTCGCCTGCGAGCGCAGCAGCGCGAGCGTTGCGGCAGGCAGCGCCAGCATGCGGCGCTATTTGTTGAAGCGCTGCTGGGCCTCGACCACGGTGCCGCTGCGCTGGGTGCGCGCCGCATAGCTGTGCAGCAGCTCGTCGATGCGGCCGAACACCATGCGCAGCGTGGCTGCATCCGGCAGATTGGTCACGCGGAAGTGTGTGCGGTACGGCACATTGAAGCTGGTACCCGGCACCACCAGCACATGCTTCTGTTCGAGCAGATCCAGCGCGAATTGCTGATCGTCGAATTCCGGCAGCACGCTACGATCCACACCGATGAAGGCATACAGCGCACCCTGCGGCGGCACCAGCTTCATGTAGGCGCTCCTGGCCGTGGCTTCCAGAATCACGCGGCGCGATTCATACAGGCGGCCACCCGGCGACACCAGTTCGCGGATGCTCTGATAGCCGCCCAGCGCCGTCTGCACGGCCCATTGCGCCGGCACGTTGCTGCACAGACGCAGCGAACTGAGCAGTTCCAGCGCAGCGAGATAGTCGCCGGCACCGGCCGTGCGGCCGGAGAACACCGCCCAGCCGCAGCGATAACCGCAGGCGCGGTAGATCTTCGACAGACCCGACAGCGTGCAGCACAGTGTGTCGCGCGCCAGCGTGGCAATAGGCACGAACTCGGCGCCGTCGTAGGTCATCTGGTCGTAGATCTCGTCGCTGAACAACACCAGCTTGTGGCGTTCGGCGATGCGCACCAGCTGCTCGAGCACCGCGCGCGGATACACCGCACCGGTGGGGTTGTTCGGATTGATGATGACCAGCGCCCGCGTGCGCGGCGTGATCTGCGCTTCGATCTGCTGCGGATCCGGCACGAAGCCGTTCTCGGGCTTGCAGGCATAGTGCACGGCGCGGCCGCGGTTGAGCGTGACCGCTGCCGTCCACAGCGGATAGTCGGGGCTGGGCACCAGCACCTCGTCGCCGTCATTGAGCAGCGCGCGCAGCACCAGGTCGATGAGCTCGCTGACGCCATTGCCCATGAACACGTCTTCGGCGCTCACCCCGCTCACGCCGCGGTTCTGCTGCTGCATGACGATGGCTTCGCGCGCCGGGAAGATGCCCTTCTGGTGGCAGTAGCCTTCGGCCTCCGGCAGGTTCTCGATCATGGCCAGACGCATGGTCTCGGGCGTGCGGAAGCCGAACACACCCGGATTGCCGATGTTCAGCGGCACGATCTCGTAGCCCAGCCGTTCCAGCTCATGGGCGCGCCGCGCCAGGCTGCCGCGGATTTCGTAGCGCACATTGCGCAGGGAGTCGCTGGGCCGGAGCTGGTTTTCGGTACTCATGGTGCTGCCAAGGATACCCGCGGGCGGCCCCGGCTGCACGAAATCGGGCCCTGGAATGTTATATTGCGCACCCTATGAAACGCCTACTGGTCGCGGTCAAGCGCGTCATCGACTACAACGTCCGGATCCGCCTGAAGCCCGACGGCAGCGGCATCATCAGCGACGGCGTCAAGCTCAGCCTGAACCCCTTCGACGAGATCGCCCTGGAGGAAGCGCTGCGCATGCGTGAGCGCGGCCAGGTCGACGAGGTGGTGGTGGCCACCATCGCCCCGGCCGACGCCCAGACCCAGTTGCGCACGGCGCTGGCCATGGGCGCGGATCGCGCGCTGCATGTGGAATACGACGGCGAGCTCGAACCGCTGGACGTGGCCCATCTGCTGTTGAAACTGGTGGAACGCGAGCAGCCCGCTGGCGTGCTGCTCGGCAAGCAGGCCATCGACGGCGATCACAATCAGACCGGCCAGATGCTGGCGGCGCTGTGGGGCCGACCGCAGGCCACCTTCGCCTCACGCATCACGCTGGAGGGCGCGCAGGCGCTGGTGGAGCGCGAGATCGACGCCGGCCTGGAAACCATCGAAGTCGCGCTGCCGGCCGTGTTCACCAGCGATCTGCGCCTGAACGAGCCACGCTACGTGAAGCTGCCCGACATCATCAAGGCCAAGAAGAAGCCGTTGCAGGCACTGAGCGTGACGGAACTGGGTTACCAGCCGCGCGCCCGGCTGCGCACCGTGAAATATGAAGCGCCACCGGTGCGCGCCCGTGGCCGCAAGGTGGCCAGCGCCGCCGAGCTGGTCAGCGAACTGGCCGCCCGCAACCTGCTGCCCTGAAAGCCATCATGACCCACATCCTCGTCATAGCGGAACTCAACGGCCAGGAACTCAACAGCGCCACGGCGCGTTGCGTGCAGTGCGCGCGGGCCCTGGCCGATGCGCGCATCAGCATCGCCGTGTTCGGCGCCGCCACCGCGGCCGGACAGGCGGCACAGATCGCCGGCGTGCACGAAGTGCTCGCCGTACAGACACCGCTCGATCAGCCACCGCTGGCGGCCCTGCTCGCCCCGCAGATCGTGGCGCTGGCGCAGCCCTATACGCTGCTGCTGGCTGCTGCCAGCACCTTCGGCAAGGATCTGATGCCGCGCGTCGCCGCGCTGCTGGACGTGCCCCAGATCAGCGACATCGCCGCCATCGAGAGCCCGACGCGCTTCAAGCGGCCGGTTTATGCCGGCAATGCCATCGCCACGGTGGAAGCGCCGGCCATGCAGCTGGTGGGCACGGTGCGCACCGCCTCCTTCGGTCTGGCGCCCACCGCGGACAACGCCGCGCCGATCCGCAGCGTGGAAGCTCCGGCCGTCACGCTGCCCACGCACACGCGTTTCGTGTCACGCGCCGCACCGGCCAGCGAACGCCCGGAGCTGCAAAGCGCCCGGCGCGTGGTGTCTGGCGGGCGCGGCGTCGGCAGCAAGGAAAACTTCCAGATCATCTACCAGCTGGCTGACCAGCTGCAGGCGGCCGTGGGAGCCTCGCGCGCCGCCGTCGATGCGGGCTATGTGTCCAACGAACTGCAGGTGGGCCAGACCGGCAAGATCATCGCGCCGGAGCTGTACGTGGCGGTGGGCATTTCCGGTGCCATCCAGCATCTCACCGGCATCCAGGATGCGCGCACCATCGTGGCGATCAACAAGGATGCCGAGGCGCCGATCTTCGAGATCGCCGACCTGGCACTGGTCGGCGACCTGTTCACGCTGCTGCCCGAGCTGGAACGCGAGCTGCAGCAGCGCGCCGCAAAGTAGCGCCGCAAGGACTGCAGCGCTTACAGGCGTTGCAGCACGTAGTCGGCGGCCGAGACTTCGAACTGGCCGGGCTTTTCCACATACAGGTCGCGCACCACGCCATCCTTCACCACGATGGCGAAGCGCTGCGCGCGCTGCCCCATGCCGAAACCGCTGGCATCCAGCTGCAGGCCGAGCGCCCTGGCGTAATCGCCATTGCCGTCCGCCAGCATCAGCACCTTGCTGCCGACATTCTGCGACTTGCCCCAGGCGTTCATGACGAACACGTCGTTCACCGCCATGCAGGCCACGGTGTCCACGCCCCTGGCGCGCAGCTGCTCGGCCTGATCCACGTAGCCGGGCAGATGACGGGCATCGCAGGTCGGGGTGAAGGCGCCCGGTACCGCGAACAGCACCACGGTCTTGCCATCGAACAGCTCGCCGGTGCCGAGCTCCTTCACGCCATCGTCGGTCTTGATCTTGAACTTGCCCGCGGGCATGCGCTCACCTGACTGGATACTCATCGCTTGTTCCCCTTGTTGGTTTTGCCGCGCGCGCCGCGCCGGCCGGCGCCTTGCGCCGGTTTGCGCCGCAGCCGCACGGCCTTGAATTCCATGCGCCCCGCCGCATCGTCGCCGACGCGGTATTCGATCAGCTCCTGAATACGGTTGTCGGCATCCATGACCGCCACGCGGGCCCGATGCCGGTCGATCTGCGCCGGGTGGATACTGGTGCGCGCCACGATGATGACCGCATCACCGGGCTGGCAGGTGCGCGCCGCAGCGCCATTGAGCACGCAGCAACGCGAGCCGCGTTCGCCCCAGATCACGTAGGTGGTGATGCGCGCACCGGAATTCTTGTTCCAGATCTCGACGAATTCCAGCGGCACGATGCCGACGGCCTCGCAGTGCTCGGGGTCCAGCGTGACGGAACCGCGGTAGTTCAGATCCGCATCGGTGACGCGCAGATCGTGGAGCTTGGCGCGGATGACGGCGATGGTCCCGGTGTTGGTGGTGTTTTCCATGGTGCGGGAGTTTACAGGCTGCCCCAAAACGATGCCGGGCGAGTCCCTCGCAGGACCCGCCCGGCAGGTGTCCCTTGGTCAGCGCGCTGGCTTCAGCGACGCAGCGACCACAGCTTGGCCAGTCGGCCCCAGATGGAATTGTCCGAAACCTTGTCGAAGGCCTTGGCAGCTTCGGCCTGGTTCTTCGAGCGGAACTGGGCAATACCCAGCTCCAGGTAGGCTTCGTCGGCGCTCTTCAGGCCACCCTTCTGGATGCCCTGGGTGATCAGCGCGACGGCCTTGGCGTTGTCGCCATAAGTCATGTAGGCCACGCCCACCTGCACCAGGCTGTCGCCGGTGGCCGCAGCCGCAGCACTCTTCTCCGAGGCCGCCAGGCCCGCCTTGTCGACCGTAGCCTGCTTCCTGGCGTTCTCCATCAGGCGCTCGTTGCGCTGCTGATCACGCACTTCGGTGTACAGCTTCTTGCTGACGGCCTGCTCCAGCACGGCCTGGGCTTCGCCCGGCAGCCCCTGGTCCAGATCGATCTGCGCCATCTCGGTGTAGGAATCGCCCACCTTCAGCAGGCCCAGGTCCAGCGCCAGACGGTAGACATTCAGCTTGAAGCGATCGCCACCCTCACGCGTCTTCAGCAGCGCCACGACCGCGTTTTGGAAGTACTCGGGCTTCGGGTAGTAACCCACCAGCTTGTCCATGGCCTTGGCGGCACCGGCATCATCACCGAGCTTGGTGTAGCAGTCCTGGATGATGCGCAGCGAGGTTTCTTCCGGCTTCTTGCCGGCCTTCTCCTGCGAAGCCACCAGCGTCTGCATGGCGCTCAGCGCGTCCTTCCACTTGGACTGCAGGTAGTAGGCATTGCCCAGCAGCACCTGGATGTCATCGCCACCCTCGCCGGCCTTGACCAGGCGGCTGGCGTAATCGGTCACCGCAGGCCAGTTCTTCAGCTGCCAGTTCAGCTGCATCAGCGCCTTCAGGCGCTGGTTGACGGCGGTAGCACCACCCAGATACGGCGAATCCAGATCCGCCTGCAGCGGGGTCACCGCAGCGGCGAAATCCTTCTTCTTGGCGTAGGCCGAGCCCAGCATCTCGTTGATGACGAACACGTCGTAGGCGTTCTTGTCGGAGCTGCCCTGCGCTTCCTTGAGCTGCGCAATGGCCTGATCGAGGCTGCCGGCGTTCAGGGAATCCTGCGCGGCCTTCAATGGCTTGGCCAGAGCCTTGCTGACCGTCGGGCCTTCTTCAGCCGCTGCCGGCAGCCAGGCGGCCACACTGGTCGTCAGAGCCAGACATGCAACTGCAACGCGTCGAAAATTCTTGCTCATATCTCTCTCTTCAGAAAGCCCGAAATTCCATTAAGCCCGAAATTCCATTGAAACCCGCAGCCCGATAAAGTTCCGGGCCGGGCATGCCTTGCGAAGTCATGCGGCCGGCCCGGAATCGATCTTGCGACTTGCCCGTGAACTGAAGCTGAACGCCCCCGACGCTGCCGGGGGCGCTCACGACCTACTCTTCAGCGAACTGGGCGATGTTGACGAAGCCGATCTTCTGCATGCTGTTGCGCTGCGCGGCTGCCAGCACCTTGGCGACCTGGTCGTAGCGGGCACGCGGATCGGGACGCAGATGGATTTCCGGCTGCGGATCGTCGTTCACCTTGGTCCGGAAGCGTGCTTCCAGATCACCGATGCTTGCCAGCACCTCACCGTTCCAGACCACCGCGCCGTCGGAGTCGATGTCGAGATCGACGATCTCCGGCTGCACCTGCGGCGGCGGCTGGTTCGGGTTCGGCGGCGGCATGTCCAGCTTGACCGCGTGGGTCATGATGGGCAGCGACACGATCAGCGTGACCAGCAACACCAACATCACGTCGATGAGCGGCGTGGTGTTCATCTCGCACATCACGCCATCGCCGCCACTGTTTCCTACACTCATTGCCATTGCAGAAAACCTCTTAGCGGAAACCGCGGATGCCGCGGTCGGGCTCGGTAATGAAGCCCACCTTGACGATACCGCCACGCTGGATGGCGTAGATCATGCGACCCACATCCTTGAACAGCGCGCCCTTGTCGGCACGGATGTGCACTTCGGGCTGCGGCACCTTGACGGCCTCGACCTTCACCTTGTCGACGAGCTCGGTGACGGTTGGCACCTTCTGGTTGCCCCAGTACAGGTTGCCCTCACGGTCCACTGAAACCGTGATGTTCTCCGGCTTGGTCTGCGTCGGAATGTTCACGGCCTTGGGCAGCTCGACCTTCACGTTCTTCGTGATGACCGGAATGGTCACCAGGAAGATGATGAGCATCACCAGCATCACGTCCACGAGGGGCGTGGTGTTGATCTCGCTCATGATCCCGCCGCTGCCGTCGTCTCCACCAACCTTCATCGCCATGGCGTTACTCCGAAACCGTTAGGGGTCGGTGCGCTTACTTGCGCACCGCCGGAGCGTCACCACCGACGCGCGAACCACCCACCAGGTAGGCGTGCAGATCGGCGGCGAAGTTGTGGATGCTGTCGAGCAGACCGCGGTTACGGCGCAGCAGCCAGTTGTAGCCCAGCACTGCCGGGACGGCCACGATCAGACCAATGGCGGTCATGATCAGCGCCTCACCCACGGGGCCGGCCACCTTGTCGATACTGGCCTGACCGGCGACGCCGATCGCGATCAGCGCGTTCAGAATGCCCATCACGGTACCGAACAGGCCGATGAACGGCGCGGTCGAACCCACGGTGGCCAGGAACGCCAGACCATTGGAGAGCTTGTTGCTGACGGCTTCCGTGGCGCGACCCAGCGACAGAGTGATCCACTCGTGCAGGTCGATACGATCGGTCAGGCGGCCTTCGTGATGGGCCGCAGCGCGCAGCGCGTCTTCAGCGATGAAGCGGAAGTCGTCGCCCTTCTTCAGGCGCTCCACGCCTTCCTTGAGCGAACCGGCGCTCCAGAACTGCTTCTCGGCGATCTTCGCCGAACGACGCAGCGTGCGCTGGTCCCACAGCTTCGTGAAGATGATGAACCACGAATACAGGGACATGAAGACCAGGATCACCAGCGTGGAGCGGGTGACGATGTTGCCATCCCTCCACAGGGAAGCCAGGCCGTACGGATTTTCAGATGCAGGTGCTGCTGCGGTAGTCGCTTCGGTTTCCATGATTGTCCTCGTTAAACCCCTGGCTGCCCGGTCAAGCCGGTAACCGTCAACTCAAAGTTTCAAACCCAAAACCCAATCGGTGCGTTGCTATTTCTTCTTCATTTCGAACTTGACCGCGATGTCTTTGCAGGCATCGATCGGCTTGCCTTCGGCCGTTGCCGGCTTGAAGCGCATGGCTTTGCCCAGCTTCACGGCACCCTCGTCGAGATCCGGGGAGCCGGAGCTCTGCTTGATATCGACGCTGGTGATCTTGCCGGCCGAGCTCACGCACAGATGCACCACCGGACGGCCCTCGCGCTCTTCGCGCTTGGCAGCCGGCGGGTAATAGTCTTCGGAATTCGGGGCGTAGGTCGTCACCAGGCCCGTGCCCACCACGACGGGAGCACGCGGCGGCGCCACCGGGGCAACCGGCTGGGTGGTGACGTTGGTGATGGGCGGCGGCGGCGCCTCCACCGGAATGCTGATGTTGATGTCAGGGGTCACGACCTGAACCGGGGGACGCTCCTGCACCACGACCGGCGGCGGCGGCGGCGGCTTCTCTTCCTGCTTCTGCTCCTCGAGCAGATCCGCGACGATGGGCGGGGCTACCGCCTTGACCACGCGCTGCAACGTGCCGTTGATGAAGGCCCAGGCCAGCAGCACATGGGCTGCGACGATGCCGACAAAAACGACCGCCTTGCGGCCGCTGTTGCCAGAGTTATACGTAGAGTAATAGGAAGACATTGTTTCGATTGCTACCGGATTTCGTCTGATTCGCCTACGGATTCACCGTTCGGGAAGGGCTTCGTCTGCGCGTCCAATCCTCAAGTTGCGGGTCGCCCGGACGGGCAACTGAACGCAACCGGAACAATGCAGCATACGCGGCACAACCCCCGGGCTCATCCAACGCAATAACTCTCAAACACCACAACACCATCGACAAGGGCTGCAACGACCACTGTTCATGCCGGGTATAAGACGTGCGAGACGGCAAATACCCTATCACGCTTCCTGCGCAGTTAGCGGTTCGGCCGAGCCTTGCTGCCGATACCTGCGAAACTCTTGCGAGGCTCGCAGGTATCGGAACAAGCGCCGGGACTTTAACTGTTGAAAAGAATCGTGACAACCCTTTAAGTCTTTTCAACGCCTTCTGAAGATTTATCTCAATAGACCCGTAGATTATTCGCCGTCCCCAGTCTAGGAGCGGAAGCACTAGATCCTGTCCGTCACCGCACCCAGCGAGGCGCTGCTGACGGCACGGGCGTATTTCGCCAGCACGCCGTGGCGCGCGTACGGCGGCCGCGGTTTCCAGGCCTTGCGGCGCCGCTGCAGCTCGGCAGCCGACAGCGCCACCTCGATGCGGCGCTTCACCGCGTCGATGGTGATGCGATCGCCATTGCGCAGCAGGCCGATGGGTCCGCCCTCGGCCGCCTCGGGAGCCAGATGACCGACCACGAAGCCGTGGCTGCCGCCGGAGAAGCGGCCATCGGTAATCAGGGCCACCTTGTCGCCCAGGCCGCGCCCCATGATGGCGCCGGTGGGGCTGAGCATCTCGCGCATGCCCGGTCCGCCCCGGGGGCCCTCGTTGCGGATCACCACCACATCGCCTGCCTTGACCTTGCCGGCCAGGATGGCCGCTGTGGCCAATTCCTCACCCTCGAAGACGCGCGCCGTGCCGGTGAAGCTCAGGCCTTCCTTGCCACTGATCTTGGCCACCGCACCTTCGGGTGCTACATTCCCATAAAGAACAACCAGATGGCTGTCCTTCTTGATGGGATCCGAGAAGGAACGGATGATCTTCTGATCGGCGGCGTAGTCGGCCACGCCCTTGAGATTCTCGGCCAGCGTGCGGCCGGTGACCGTCAGGCAGTCGCCGTGCAGCAGGCGGGCCTGCAGCAGCCGCTTCATCAGCGGCTGGATGCCACCGATGGCCACCAGATCGCTCATCGAATACCGGCCGCTGGGGCGCAGGTCGGCCAGCACCGGCACGCGCTTGCCGATGCGGGTGAAGTCATCGAGCGAAAGCTTCACTCCGGCGGCATGGGCGATGGCCAGCAGGTGCAGCACGGCATTGGTCGAACCGCCCAGCGCGATGACCACGGTGACCGCATTCTCGAAGGCCTTGCGGGTCAGGATGTCGCTGGGACGGATGCCCTCCTTCACCAGGCGCACCACCGCCTCGCCGGCGCGCCGGCAGTCCTCGCGCTTGCGATCGCCCACAGCCTCCTGTGCCGAGCTGTCCGGCAGCGACAACCCCAGCGCCTCGATGGCCGAGGCCATGGTGTTGGCGGTATACATGCCGCCGCAGCTGCCGGGCCCCGGAATCGCGGTGCGCTCCACTTCCAGCAGCTGCGCGTCGCTGACGGTTCCCGCGGCATTGCCGCCCACCGCCTCGAACACCGAGACGATGTCGCGCTGGTTCACGCCGGGCCGGATGGTGCCGCCGTACACGAACACGGACGGCCGGTTCAGGCGCGCCATGGCCATGGCGCAGCCGGGCATGTTCTTGTCGCAGCCCCCGATGGCCACGAAGCCATCGAAGCCTTCGGCACCCGCGACCGTCTCGATGGAATCGGCGATCACCTCGCGCGACACCAGCGAGTAGCGCATGCCGGGCGAGCCCATGGAGATGCCGTCGGACACGGTGATGGTGTTGAACACCACGCTCTTGCCGCCGGCCTCATCCGCACCGGCCGCGGCGATGCGCGCCAGATCGGCGATATGCATGTTGCAGGGAGTGAGGTTCGACCAGGTGGAGGCGATGCCGATCTGCGGCTTGGCGAAGTCGGTCTCCGCGAAACCCACGGCCCGCAGCATGGCGCGCGCCGGCGCCTGCTTGAGCCCGTCCACCACCAGCGACGAGTAGGCGCGCGGATCGACCTTGCGCCCGGCCTTCTTCCTGCTGCTCATGACTTAACCTCCAAAGCGCGCGCGCATGCGCACGAAGCCGATGGCGCCGGCCGTTACCATGCTCAGCGGCAGCAACATCGCCACACAACCGAGCCCGGCGCGCCAGTGTTCGAGAATTTCGTAGCAGAGCATACCAAGCGGCGGCGCGGCCAGGCCGCGCAGGCCGGTGAGCGTGACATGCACACCCATGTAGTGCTGCGAGCGGCCGCGCGAGGCGAAGTCGTTGTGGCCCAGGTTCCACCCCAGGTTGGCGCCGGCCATGCCCACGCCATACAGCAGCGAGGCCGGCCACAGCAACCACGGCTGCCTCAGCAGCACGCCGGTGGTGAAAATGAGCGTGGAGGCCACCAGCACCCAGCACTGGCGCGAGCGATACGCCACGATATGCCCGCCATCGAACTGCCGCGCCCACCATGGCAGCGCAATCGGCATCATGGCCAGCGGCAGCACCGTCAGCAGCAGGATCTGCTGCGCGCCGGCCATGCCCAGCCGGTCGGTGAACAGCACCACCAGCTGCGCGCTGATCATCAGGTTGCCCGAGCCATACAGCGCCATGCAGGACATGTAGGCACGGAAGCCCGAATCCTCGCGCAGGATCTCGCGCAGCATCGACAGGCTGAAGGGCTGGCTGCCGCCCTCGGCCCCCTCGGCCGCCAGCAACTGGTATTCGCGCCGCACGCGCACCTGACGATAGCGCCAGGCGCCAAACAGGCCGACGGCAGCCGCCAGCACATACAGCAGCCGCGCCTGATGCGCGCCGCGATCCAGCAGCCAGCCGGCCAGCAATGCCACCAGGCACACACCGATGGAATTGAGCAGCACGATGCGGCCAGTGATGCGCGCCATCAGGTGACGTGGATAGTTGGCGCTCCAGACCACGGCGCGCACCGTGAGCACGCCGGCCCACACCATGCGCGTGAGGATGACCAGCAGGATGGTCAGCACCAGTCCGCCGTTGCCGGCGGGTGCGAGGGCGATTGCGCCCACCAGCAAGGCGAACAGCGCCTGCAGCCGTGACAGCAGCGCCACGCGCGCGCGGCCATGGGCGATGTTGGCCCAGATGAAGCTGACGATGTTGGCCAGCGCCGGCGCTCCGCTGACCAGCGCCACGGCGAAATTCACCGCCGTGGGCGTCACCGAGGTGGCAAAGGTCTTCTTCACCAGCACCGCCACCGTGGCGCCTTCCACCAGCCCCAGCGCCAGCCCGAGCGTGGCCCAGGGCAGCAGTTCGCGGCGGAACATGGCCTCCACCAGCGCACTGGGACGGATCGGAGCGGTGGCCGCGGCTCCCTGCGGCAAGGCAGTCATGCGCGCACTTCAGCCGTAGCGGCAGCGGATCAGACGATACAGCGCACGCACGCACTGGGCCTCGGCGCCCAGCGGACGGCCCGGACGATCCTTGGGATTCCAGGCGAACAGATCCACATGCAGCCAGGCCGGGCTGCGCGCCACGAAGCGTTTCAGGAACAGCGCCGCGATGATGGCGCCGGCGAACGGCGAGGCGGAGACATTGTTCAGATCCGCGACGCGACTGCCCAGCTCCTCGTCATAGCCTGCCCACAGCGGCAGGGGCCAGACCGGATCCTCTTCCTCATCGCCCGCCTGGCGCAGCGCCTGCGCCAGCGCTTCGTCGTTGCTGAACACCGCCGGCAGGTCGGGACCCAGCGCCGTGCGGGCCGCGCCGGTGAGCGTGGCCAGATCGATGAGCAGATCCGGCGTCTCCGCATCGGCTGCAGCCAGCGCATCCGCCAGCACCAGACGGCCCTCGGCGTCGGTATTGCCGATCTCGACGCTGAGGCCGGCGCGCGAGGACCAGACGTCGCCGGGCCGGAAGGCATTGCCACCCACGGCGTTCTCCACCGCCGGAATCAGCACCCGCAGCTCGATCGGCGCCTGCTGCGCCAGCAGCAGCTCGGCCAGCGCCAGCACGCAGGCGGCGCCGCCCATGTCCTTCTTCATCAGCAGCATGCCGGCCGCTGGCTTGATGTCGAGGCCGCCGCTGTCGAAACACACGCCCTTGCCCACCAGCGTCACGCGCGGCGCGCCCGGACGCGGCCAGCGACAGTCGATGAGCCGCGGCGCACGCGTACTGCCCTGCCCCACGGCGCTGATCAGCGGATAGCCACTGCACAAGGATTCGCCCAGGGTGATTTCGCACTGCCCATCACTGCGCTGCGCCAATTGCTGCGCGGCTGCGGCCAGCTCCTCCGGGCCCATGACATTGGGCGCTGCATTGATGAGATCCCGCGCGCCCGTCATGGCTGCGGCGGCCTGGGTGGCATAGGCCAGATCCGCAGTGGGCGGCACGATCAGCTGCACCGCCGGCGTGGGTCGCGGCTGGGTGCGCAGCTTGTTGAAACGATACAACCCCAGCAGCCAGCCCAGCACCAACCGGGTGGCCGCACGCGGTGCCAGCTCCGTGGCCACGCGATACACCCCGGGCGGCAGGCGCTCAGGCAGAGCAGCGCCATCCCAGAGGCTCAGTGCATCGGCGCCGGCCAGCGTGCCCAGACCGATCAGACAGCTTTCCACTGCGCCCGAAGCGTCCGGCAGCGGCAAGACCCGCTGGCGCTCGGCCTGGAAATTCTGTGCTGCCAGCCAGCGCTGCGCAGGCTCATCGAGCGTGCTGCGCAGAGTCTGCAACCGGGGTTCGGTCACGAGCCACAGCGCTCGGGCCGAGGCGGGATCGGTTGCCGCCGGCAACAGGGAGATGGGAAGTTCGCTCACGGCGACAAGCTTAAAGTACGCTCATGCGGGTGACCATGGCGGGTGGCCGCAGACATTGACAAATATGCGGTCAATATGCTGATATTTCGGGTGCATTTATTCGCATCACTGGTATTTCCGACGACTCATGCAGGATCAGGTCGAAGCGCAGAAGCTGGAGCTGGGCCACGGGCTTGTGGCCGGCGTACTGCTGCTGCCTGTAACCCTGCTGCTGTCGGGCAGCCGGTGCGGGTATCGCATGCGTTTCTGAAGCCCCGGAACGCACAGACACTGTAAACCCCGCACCGGCTTCCGATGCGGGGTTTTTTGTTGGCTTTATCAGGAGTAAACAATGCATCTGTATTCGCGTAAGGACGTCGACAAGAAGGCCCTCAAGGGCGCCCGCATTGCCGTGCTGGGTTACGGCAGCCAGGGGCGTGCCCATGCGCTGAACCTCAAGGACAGCGGCTTCAATGTCGTCGTCGGCGTGCGCAAGGGTGGTGACAGCTGGAAGGCCGCCAAGAAGGACGGTCTGGAAGTCGCCGAACCGCTCGCCGCCGTCGCCAACGCCACGCTGGTCGCCATCCTGATCCCCGACACCGCCCAGAAGAAGCTGTACCAGAGCATCGAAGCCGCGCTGCCCAAGGGCGCCACGCTGCTGTTCGCGCACGGCTTCAACATCCACTTCAAGCAGATCAAGCCGCGCAAGGATCTGGACGTGGTCCTGATCGCACCCAAGGGCCCGGGTGGCCTGGTGCGTCGCCAGTACCAGCAGGGCTATGGCGTGCCCTGCCTGATCGCCGTGGCGCAGGACGCCTCCGGCAAGGCCCACGCCAAGGCGCTGGCCTATGCCGATGGCATCGGCGGCACCCGCGGCGGCGTGCTCGACACCACCTTCGCGGAAGAGACCGAAACCGATCTGTTCGGTGAACAGGCCGTGCTGTGCGGCGGCGCCACCGAGCTGGTGGTCAAGGGCTGGGAGACGCTGGTGGAAGCCGGCTACCAGCCGGAAGTGGCCTACTACGAGTGCCTGCACGAACTGAAGCTGATCGTCGATCTGCTGCACGAAGGCGGCATCACCAAGATGCACAAGTACATCAGCGACACCGCCAAGTGGGGCGATCTGATCACCGGCCCGCGCATCGTCACCGAACGCACCAAGAACGAGATGCGCAAGGTGCTCAAGGAGATCCAGACCGGCAAGTTCGCGCGCCGCTGGATCGAGGAGAACGAGACCGGCGCCAAGGAATACAAGCGCATGCTGAAGGCCGACATGGCCCACCCGATCGAGAAGGTCGGCGTGAAGCTGCGTGAACGTATGCCCTGGCTGAAAGCCACGCGCTGAGGAGCGCTGGCCTTCCCGGGCTCAATCATCATATAAGCAGCAATGGAAAATCAGGAGGCCGCCATGGCTCCCAATCCCGATCGAGTACTGATATTCGACACCACGCTCCGCGACGGCGAGCAATCGCCCGGTTGCAGCATGACCCAGCCCGAAAAGCTGCGCGTCGCGCGCGGCCTGGCGGAACTGGGTGTGGACATCATCGAAGCGGGATTCCCCGCCGCCTCGCGCGGCGACTGGGAAGCCGTGCAGGCGGTGGCGCAGGAAGTGCAGGGTCCGATCATCGCGGGTCTGGCACGCTGTGTGCGTGATGACATCGAGGCGGCGGCGCGGGCCCTCAAGCCCGCGCCCCGTCATCGCCTCCACGTGTTCCTGGCCACCAGCGCCATCCATCGCCAGTACAAGCTGAACATGGCGCAGGACGAGATCGTGCGGCGCGCCGTCGAAGGCGTGAAGATCGCGCGCGAATTCTGCGATGACATCGAATTTTCCCCCGAGGACGCTTCGCGCACCGAGCTGGATTTCCTGGCGCGCGTGGTCGAAGCCGTCATCGAAGCCGGCGCCAGCACCGTGAACATCCCCGACACCGTGGGCTACACGGTGCCGGATGAATTCGGCGAGCTGTTCCGCTACCTGCGCAAGAACGTGCGCGGCATCGACAAGGCGGTACTGTCGGTGCACTGCCACGACGATCTGGGCATGGCGGTGGCCAACAGCCTCACCGCCGTGGTCGCCGGCGCGCGCCAGATCGAGTGCACCATCAACGGCATCGGCGAGCGCGCCGGCAACTGCTCGCTCGAGGAAGTGGTGATGGCGCTGAACACGCGCAGCCAGTTCTTCAATCTGACCACCGGCGTGCAGACCAACCGCCTCTATCCGACCAGCCGGCTGGTGTCGAACATCACCGGCCAGCCGATTCCGCGCAACAAGGCCATCGTCGGCGAGAACGCCTTCGCGCACGAATCCGGCATCCACCAGCACGGCATGCTGAAGAACCGCAGCACCTACGAGATCATGCGTCCCGAGGACGTGGGTCTGTCGCGCAGCAATCTGGTGCTGGGCAAGCACAGCGGCCGCCATGCCTTCCGCGAGCGCGTAGCGAGTCTCGGCTTCGAGCTCGACGAGCTGGAGCTCAACCGCGTGTTCGAGGAATTCAAGGCGCTGGCCGATCGCAAGAAAGAACTGTTCGACGGCGACATCGAAGCGCTGGTGCTGCGTGCCGAAGGCAGCGCGGCCGGACCGTGGACGCTGGCGAACCTGGAGATCGGCACGCACAGCGGCCAGCAATCCAGCGCGCTGGTGAAGCTCACGCATGCGGACGGCCGCGTGGTGGAGCGCAAGGCGCAGGGCGACGGCCCCGTGGATGCCGCCTACAAGGCCATCGAGGCCGCCACCGGCATCCATGTCACCGTACGCAAGTACGAAGTGCATGCCGTCAGCGTCGGCGAGGATGCGCAGGGCGAAGCGATTCTGTACGTCGAGTACAACGAGCGCAGCTATCGCGGCTCCGCGGTCAGCACCAACATCGTCGAGGCCAGCGGCAAGGCGCTGCTGGAAGTGATCAATCGCATCGAGCTGTCACAGCGCAACGGGGCCCGTACGGCTGCCGAGCGTCGTGATGCGCCGCGCGCCGCACAGGGCGGCGTCTGAAGGAGAACTCCATGCCCATTCCCGCAACCCCGTATATCTGGTCCAACGGCAAACTGATCCCCTGGGAGAAGGCCACGGTGCACGTGCTCTCGCATGCCCTGCACTACGGCTCCTCGGTGTTCGAAGGCGTGCGCGCCTACGAAACCCCCAGGGGCGTGGCCATCTTCCGCCTGAAGGATCACACCCGCCGCTTCTTCGACTCGGCCAAGATCTACCGCATTCCGATGCCCTTCAATGCGGATCAGATCAATGACGCCTGCCGTCACGTGATCGCCGCCAACAACCTGGCCAAGGGCGCCTACATCCGCCCGGTGGCGTTCCGCGGCTACGGCGAGATCGGCGTGGCGCCGAAGATCGAGCCGCCCACCGAGGTGGCCATCGCCGCCTGGGAATGGGGCAAGTATCTGGGCAGCGAAAGCGAAGAACAGGGTGTGGATGTGTGCATCTCCTCCTGGCAGCGCGTCGCGCCGAATACCCTGCCCGCCATGGCCAAGGCCGGCGGCAACTACCTCTCCAGCCAGCTCATCAGCATGGAAGCCAAGCGCCTGGGTTTTGCCGAAGGCATCGGCCTGGCGCCGGATGGCACCGTCAGCGAAGGCGCCGGCGAGAACCTGTTCGTGGTCAAGAACGGCGTGCTCTACACGCCGGGCTTCGCGCATTCGGTGCTCAGTGGCATCACGCGCGACTCCGTGATCCGGCTCGCCAAGGAAGCCGGCTTCGAGGTGCGCGAAACTTCTATCCCGCGCGAGATGCTGTACATCGCCGATGAGCTGTTCTTCACCGGCACGGCGGCGGAAGTGACTCCGATCCGCTCGGTGGATCGCATCACTGTCGGCGCCGGGCGCCGCGGCCCCATCACCGAGCAGCTGCAGAAGAGCTTCTTCGGCCTGTTCAATGGCGGCACCGCCGACCAGTGGGGCTGGCTGGACTATGTCGACATGCAGGCCGCACCGCGCGCCGTAGCGGGGTAAGCAGCATGAAAACGATGTTCCAGAAGATCTGGGAGCGCCATGAAGTGGTCCCGGAGACGGTGGACACACCCGCCGTTCTCTACATCGACCTGCACCTGGCGCACGAAGTCACCTCGCCGCAGGCCTTCGACGTGCTGCGCGAGCGCGGCCTGAAACTGCGCCGTCCCGATCTGACGCTGGCCACGATGGATCACTCCACACCGACGCGCACCGAGCAGGTGTTCGGCGGCGCGCCCATCACCATCGAATCGGCCGCCCAGCAGATCGCGCAGCTGGAGAAGAACTGCCGCGAGTTCGGCGTCGAACTGTTCGGGCTGCAGAGCTCGCAGCGCGGCATCGTGCACATCGTCGGCCCCGAGCTCGGTCTGTCGCAGCCCGGCAAGACCGTGGTGTGCGGCGACAGCCACACCAGCACCCATGGCGCCTTCGGCGCCCTCGCCTTCGGCATCGGCACCAGCGAGGTCGGCTATGTGATGGCCACGCAGTGCCTGCTGCAGCGTAAGGCCAGGACCTTCGCCATCAATGTCGAGGGCGCGCTGCATGCCGGCGTCACCGCCAAGGACATGATCCTCGCCATCATCGGCGAGATCGGCGTCTCGGGCGGCACCGGCCATGTGCTGGAGTATCGCGGCAGCGCCGTGCGTGCGCTGTCCATGGATGAGCGCATGACCGTGTGCAACATGTCCATCGAAGCCGGCGCACGCGCCGGCCTGATCGCGCCGGACGAAACCACCTACGCCTTCCTGGCCGATCGTCCGCGCGCCCCCAAGGGCGAAGCCTGGGAGCGCGCCTTGGCGCAGTGGCACAGCCTGCCCAGCGATACCGGCGCGAAATTCGATCGCGAAGTCACGCTGGATGGCGCGGCCATCGAACCCATGATCACCTACGGCACGCATCCGGGCATGGTCACGCGCGTCTGCGGTCATGTGCCGGACCGCAAGAACGATCCGGTGTTCGACAAGGCGCTGAAGTACATGGGCCTCAATGCCGGTGAGCCCATCGGCAACCAGCCCATCAACGTGGTGTTCGTCGGCAGCTGCACCAACGGTCGTCTTTCGGATCTGCGCAGCGCGGCCTCGCTGTTGCGCGGTCACAAGATCGCGCGTGGTGTACACATGCTGGTGGTGCCGGGTTCGCAGCAGGTCAAGAAGGAAGCCGAGGCCGAAGGTCTCGATCGCATCTTCAAGGAAGCCGGCGCCGAATGGCGCGAGTCCGGCTGCTCCATGTGTCTGGGCATGAACGGCGACAATGTCGCCAAGGGCGAATACGCGGTCAGCACCAGCAACCGCAACTTCGAAGGTCGCCAGGGCCCCGGCGCGCGCACCCTGCTCGCCAGTCCGCTGACCGCCGCTGCGTCGGCCATCACCGGCCGCGTCACCGATCCGCGCCAGTTCATGAACGGTTGAACCTCATGGAACCCATCCGCAAATTCCACTCGCGCACCGCGGTGCTGCCCTTCACCAACATCGACACCGACCAGATCATTCCGGCGCGCTTCCTGCGCACCACCACGCGTCTGGGTCTGGGCAAGAACCTGTTCGCCGACTGGCGCTACCTGCCCGATGGCACACCCAATCCCGAGTTCGCGCTGAACCAGCCGCAGACCGCGGGCTGCCAGATCCTGGTGGCCGGCCGCAACCTGGGTTGCGGTTCTTCACGCGAGCACGCGCCCTGGGCATTGCTGGACTATGGCTTCCGCGCCGTCATCAGCACCGAGATCGCCGACATCTTCCGCAACAACTCGCTGAAGAACGGCCTGCTGCCCATCGTGGTGGACGAAGCCACCGCCCGGTGGCTGCTGGACAATCCCGGCGCCGACGTCGAAGTCGATCTGGAAAACAATGCGCTGAACCTGCCGGGCGGCCGCAGCGTGCAGTTCCCGATCGAGGGCTTCGCCCGCTACTGTCTGCTCAACGGCGTCGACGAACTCGGCTACCTGCTCTCGCAGCAGGAACGCATCGCCGCCTACGAACAAGCCCACGCCTGACCGCCATCAACAAGAAGACCGAATGAAAGCCAGGATTGCAGTGATTGCCGGCGACGGCATCGGACCGGAAGTGACCGGCGAAGCCGTGCAGGTATTGCGCGCCATCGCGCAGCGCTTCAACCATGACTTCGAACTGACCGAAGCGCCCTTCGGCGGAGCCGCCATCGACCTTGGCGGCGATCCACTGCCCCAGGCCACGCTGGATCTGTGCCTGGCGGCCGACGCCGTGCTGCTGGGTGCGATCGGTGGACCCAGGTGGTCCACGCCACAGACCAGGATCCGTCCCGAAGCCGGCCTGCTGCGGCTGCGCCGGGAACTGGGCGTCTACGCCAACCTGCGCCCGGTGTCGGTGCATCGCTCGCTGCGCGATGCTTCCTCGCTCAAGCCCGAGGTGCTCGAGGGTGTGGATCTGGTGTTCGTGCGCGAACTCACCGGCGGCATCTACTTCGGCGCCAAGACGCGCACCGCCACCGAAGCCACCGACCTGTGCAGCTACTCGGTCATGGAAGTGGAGCGCATCGTGCGCGTGGCCGCACGTCTGGCACAGAGCCGCCGCGGCAAGCTCGTTTCCATCGACAAGAGCAATGTGCTGGAAACTTCGCGGCTGTGGCGTGAAGTCACCGAGCGCGTGGTGAAGAGCGAATTCCCCACGGTGCAGCTCGAGCACATGCTGGTGGACGCCGCCGCCATGCACCTGATCCGCCGCCCGCGCGATTTCGACGTGGCCGTCACCGAGAACATGTTCGGCGACATCCTCACCGATGAAGCTTCGATGCTGGCCGGTTCGCTGGGCCTGCTGCCTTCTGCTTCGCTGGGCGACGGCAGGCGCGGCCTGTACGAACCCATCCACGGTTCGGCTCCGGACATCGCCGGCAAGGGCATCGCCAATCCCTACGGCACCATCCTCAGCGCTGCGCTGCTGCTGCGCCATTCGCTGGGCCTGGAGAAGGAAGCCGTGGCCATCGAGCAGGCCGTCGCGCAGGTCGTGACGCGCGGTGTTCACACGCCGGACATCGCTGCGGCCGGCAAGCCCGCCGTGTCGACCCGCCAAGCAGGTGCCGCGGTGCTCGCGGCCCTGGGTTAACTCGCGGCCCCAGGCTCAAGAAGCCTCAAGGAGTTCGGATGGACGCCCTCGCCGGTTTTCCGATCACGAAGAAATGGCCCGCCCGGCATCCCGAGCGCATCCAGCTGTATTCGCTGCCCACACCCAATGGCGTGAAGGTCTCCATCCTGCTGGAAGAGACCGGCCTGCCCTATGAAGTGCACAAGGTGAGCTTCGAGACCAGCGATCAGATGTCGCCGGAATTCCTGTCGTTGAACCCGAACAACAAGATTCCCGCCATCATCGATCCCAACGGTCTGGACGGCCGGCCGCTGGCACTGTTCGAATCCGGCGCCATCCTGCTGTACCTGGCCGACAAGAGCGGCCAGTGCATCCCCCAGGATCCGGGTGCGCGCTACGAAACCATCCAGTGGCTGATGTTCCAGATGGCCGGCATCGGGCCGATGTTCGGCCAGCTGGGCTTCTTCCACAAATTCGCTGGCAAGGACTTCGAGGACAAGCGGCCGCGTGATCGCTACGTGGCCGAGTCACGTCGGCTGCTCGGCGTGCTCGAGCGGCACCTCAATGACCGGGCATGGATGATGGGCAGCGTGTATACCATCGCGGACATCGCCATCTTCCCCTGGGTGCGCAACCTGATCGGTTTCTACGGCGCCGGCGAGCTGGTGGGCTTCAAGGACTTCCCGAACGTGGCGCGTGTGCTCGACGCCTTCGTGGCCCGCCCGGCCGTGATCCGCGGGCTGAACATTCCGCCGCGCTGAAGAATGACAAGGCCGTCATTCTGAAGGCGGCCCGCGGCTTTCAGCCTCCGTTCAGACAGCGCTTCCTACACTGCAGCCATGGTTGCAGCAGTTGAGGAACCACGCTTGAACAGCAAGATCATCAGCCTCTCGTTGGGTGCCGTCGTACTGGGTACGGTGGTCACCTCCTCGGCCATGGCGCAGGGCTATTACGGCCCCGACTATGATCGCGGTGGCAACGACTTCCGCCCTTACATCGGCGCGTCGGTGGGCGAGCTCATCTACAGTGAGCCCGGCCTGGAGACGCTGTATCCATCAGCGTTCAACTTCCGTCTGGGTGTGCCGCTGAGCCGCTACCTGGCCATCGAGGGCCGCGTGGGCACGGGCTTCTCCGACACCCGTACCTATGTGGACGGCGATCCCGTCGACGTGGGCATCGACAGCATGTACGCGGGCTATCTGAAGGGCAGCCTGCCTCTGGCGCCGCAGTTCTCGCTGTACGGCCTGGCCGGTGCGGCCCATACCAACCTGGAAGTGAAGTCCGACGGCCAGTCGAGCCACTTCCAGGAAAGCAGCTTCTCGTTCGGTGTCGGCGGTGACTACTGGCTGAACCGCGACATGGCGCTGAATGTGGAGTGGGTGCGCACCATGCGCGACGGGTTTGACGACGACGGCTATACGGGCGATCTGCTCACCGTCGGTCTGAACTGGCAGCTCTAGGGAAGCGGAGCCCCAGTCGCACGGCGCGCCGGCTCATTCCGGCTGGCGCGCCCTGTTGCGAAACCCCTGCCCGGTTGTCGTTGCGACAACCGGGTGGCCCGAGCGCCAGAAGTGTTAAAGCCGCGCCAGGCCCGCGGCCAGATCCGACTGCAGATCGGCCAGCGCTTCGATACCCACCGACAGACGCAGCAGACCATCGGTGAGACCCGCAGCGCGACGCGCGGACTCTTCCATCGCCGCATGCGTCATCGACGCCGGATGCGCCACCAGGCTCTCCACACCGCCGAGCGATTCGGCCAGCGAGAAGAACTGCAGGCCGGGCAGGAATTTCTTCACCGCCGGAATGCCACCCTTGAGCTCCAGCGTGACAATGGCGCCAAAGCCCTGTTGCTGGCGCGCCGCCAGCTCATGGCCCGGATGCTGCGCCAGACCCGGGTAGTAAACACGCTCCACCTGCGGCTGCTGCGCCAGCCATTCGGCCAGCGCCTGCGCATTGGCACCGTGGATGGCGAGACGGGCATGCAACGTGCGCAGACCGCGCAAGGTCAGGAAACTGTCGAAGGCCGAACCGGTGAGCCCCTGGCAGTTGGCCCACCAGGCCACCTGCTCATGCAACTCGCGGGTCTTCGACACCACCGCACCACCGACCACATCGCTGTGACCATTGATGTACTTGGTGGTCGAATGCACCACGATGTCCGCGCCCAGTGCCAGCGGCTGCTGCCAGGCCGGCGACAGGAAGGTATTGTCGACAACGACAATCGCGCCGGCCTTGTGACCGGCCTCGGCCACCGCGGCGATGTCGGTAATGCGCAGCAAGGGATTGCTGGGCGTCTCGATCCACACCAGCGCCGCGGGCCTGGCCAGCGCCGCTGCCAGCGCGGTGGCGCTGCCGAAATCGACGAACTCCACGGCAAACTCGCCGCGCTTCTGCGCCGCCGTGAACAGGCGGAAGGTGCCGCCGTAGCAGTCATGCGGCACGATGATGCGTGCGCCCACCGGCAGCGTGTGCACGACGGCCGCAATGGCGCCCATGCCCGAGGCAGTGATCACGCCGCCGGCACCGCCTTCCAGATCCGCCAGCGCATTGCCGAGCAGATCGCGGGTGGGATTGCCGGAGCGCGAGTAGTCGTAGGTGCGCTTCTCGCCGTAGCCGTGGAAGGCGTAGGTGGAGCTCAGGTGCAGCGGCGGCACCACGGCGCCGGTGACTTCATCGCTCTCCAGGCCCGCGCGCACCGCGCGGGTCATCACATCAGGCTGATCGCTCACGTTCAGCAGTCTCCGTCGATACAGGCAAAGATGGGACGCAGCTGGCCGGCCTCTTTGAGGAAGGCATCGTGGCCATGCGGCGAGGAAATCTCGTACAGGCGGGCATTGGGCAGGCGTGCCGCCAGCGCGCGCATGTCACCGATGGGCACCAGCACGTCTTCGCGCACGCCCACCACACTGCAGGGCACGGCAATGGTGGCAGCGTCGACACGATGCAGGTCGATGGACTCGGACAGGCACAGGAAGGACTCGGGCTGGTACTGCTTCACGTAGTCCGCGCCGCGCGCCATCAGATAGGCCTCGACCGGAAACACGAAACGCCCCTCGACGCGGGTGGCCTCGGCATCGAAGCGCGCCGCGAACTCTTCGGGACTGCGATAGGTGGCCATGGCCAGCGCGCGTGCCAGCTTCAGACCCTCGGCCGGCACGCCCTGCGCCATGGCGAAGCGCACCATGTGCCGCTGCACGCTGCGCCAGGCCGTGGCCATCGGATGGGTACGATCCGCCGCGCTGATGACGATCAGACGTCCCACGCGCGCTGCGTAACGCTGCGCAAAAGCCAGCGCCACCATGCCGCCATAGGAAGCGCCAACGATGGCGCGCACGCGTTCGATGCCCAGCGCATCGAGCAGCAGACGCAATGCCTCGGCCTGATCGAAACTCGACAGCGAGGGAAATTCCTGACCGCTGGCGGGATGACTCGATGCGCCGCTGCCGCCCAGATAATCGAGGCCCAGGATACGGCAGCGCGTGGTATCCAGCGCCCGCCCCGGACCGGCCAGCTCATGCCACCAGCCGGCGCGCGGCGTGGCCACATCGAACACGCGGCGGTGCGCCGAAATGCCACCGATGGCGACCACCACCGGCAGGCCTGGCGTGCCGCTCAGGCTCCAGGCCAGCTGCGCACCGCGCAGTTCACCGCCATGATGCAAGGCGAATGGATCGGGCAGTGCGCATAGCCCTTCGGCCAATGCGCCGCCCGCGTCGATGGAGTGTCCAACAGAATTCACGCTTCAGCTCCGCCCATTCCGGATGCAACAACCTCAAGGCATCGGAACTCCCGCGACCCCACCGGCCCACTCGCCGGTGCAGGACCACCCGGACGTGCACCGAGTGGTAGCTCGCTCATCTGTCGGCCCGAAATCTGATTTGCATCAGCGGCTGCCGCAGGAGTTGGCACCGTGTCGGGCAGATCCCGCCGGTTGCCCCGGCGTCTAAGGGCCTTTTCCCTCAGCCGGTCTCGATGAGTCCGGCCATTCTAGTGGATGGGCACCCAAGTTGCCACCGGCCCTCGCTCGTGTTAATGTACTAGCGCGTTAATACATTAGTACACGACATCCGTCCAACCGATGAAGGCCCACCGTTCCCTCTCGCCGCGCCAGGAAGCCCTGGCGGAGCGCAATCTGGCTGCCGCCCTGGTCAGTCTGCGCTCCGTGGAGGAATGCCGCGCCTTCCTGCAGGATCTGTGCACGCCGGCAGAGTTGCAGGCCATGGCGGATCGCTGGGCGGTCGTGGAATGTCTGCAACAGAATCTGCCCTACCGGGAGATTCATCGCCTCACCGGCGTCAGCCTGACCACCATCGGCCGGGTGGCGCGTTACCTCGCCGCCGGCAACGGCGGCTACGCGCTGGCCGTGCGTCGCAACGGAACCCACAACCATCATGGATAACAAACAGACCCGATTGAAGCTGGCCGTGCAGAAGTCCGGCCGGCTCACCGAACCGTCGCTGGACATTTTGTCACGCGTCGGCCTGAAGCTCTCGCGTGGCAAGGACCAGCTGGTTGGTTTCGGCGAGAACATGCCGCTGGACGTGCTGTTCGTGCGCGACGATGACATCCCCGATCTGGTGCAGGAAGATGTCTGCGACCTGGGTCTGGTGGGACTGAACGTGCTCGAGGAAAACCGCCTGGAGCTGGAAGCACGCGGCACGCCAGCGCGCTATGAGCGCCTGCGCGACCTGGACTTCGGCCGCTGCCGCCTGTCGCTGGCCGTGCCCGAGGGCTTCAGCTACGAAGGCGTCAACGGCCTGAACGGCAGGCGCATCGCCACCACCTATCCGTACATGCTGGCGAACTTCCTGCGCGAGCGGAACATCAAGGCGGAGATCGTTACGCTGTCCGGCGCCGTGGAAATCGCGCCGCGCCTGGGCCGCGCCGATCTGATCTGCGATCTGGTGTCCACCGGTTCCACACTGCAGGCCAATCACCTGCGCGAGGTGGAGACGGTGCTGGAGAGCCATGCCGTGCTGATCCGCACGCCGGTGCAGCTGGCCGCCGAAAAGAACGAATGGGTGGAACGCCTGCTGATGCGCATCGACGGCGTCGAACAGGTCAAGGGCAGCAAGTACATCATGCTGCATGCGCCGCGCAGTGCGCTGCCGGCGATCCGTGAGCTGCTGCCGGGCAGCGAGTCGCCCACCATCATTCCGCTGGAAGGCCATCCGGATCGCGTCGCGGTACACGCGGTGTGCCGCGAGAATGTGTTCTGGGAAACCCTGGAAAGCCTGAAGAAGGCCGGCGCCAGCGCCATGCTGGTGCTGCCGGTCGAGAAGATGCTGGCTTGAAGCGATCGTACGCATGCAGACGCTGATCTGGGAACAACTCGATACAGAAGCGCGCCGCGCGGCGCTGGCGCGTCCGGTAGCGGAGCGCAGCGACAGCGTGCGCGCGCAGGCGCAGAGCATCATCGACGCGGTGCGCACCGGTGGTGACGCGGCATTGCGCGAACTGGCGCTGCGCTTCGATGGCGCAGCTCCCGAAGCGCTGCAGGTCACCGCTGCGGAATTCGCGGCCGCGCGCGCGGAACTGGATGCCGCGCAGATCCAGGCCATCCAGATCGCCATCGACAATGTGCGCCGCTTTCATGCGCCGCAGTTGCCGCAGGAATACGCGCTCGAGACCCAGGAAGGCGTACGCTGCGAACGTCTGAACCGTCCGCTCGCAGCGGTCGGGCTGTATGTGCCGGCGGGTTCCGCGCCGCTGCCCTCCACCGTCATCATGCTGGCCGTGCCTGCCGGCATTGCCCGCTGCCCGCAGCGCGTGCTGTGCACACCGCCGCGCCGCGATGGCCGTGCCAATCCCGCCGTGCTGGTGGCCGCCGAACTATGCGGCATCGACACGGTGTTCAAGGTGGGTGGCGCGCAGGCCATCGCCGCCCTCGCCTATGGCACCGAATCCATTCCAAAGGTGGCGAAGATCTTCGGGCCCGGCAATGCCTGGGTCACGGCGGCCAAGCAGCTGGTGGCGGCCGATCCCGATGGGGCCGCCCTGGACATGCCGGCCGGCCCCTCCGAAGTCATGGTCGTCGCCGACGACAGCGCCGATGCCGGCTTCGTGGCCGCCGACCTGCTGGCGCAGGCCGAACACGATCCCAGCGCCCAGGCCATCCTGGTCACGACGTCCGCCACGCTGGCCGCGCAGGTGGACACGGCGGTGCGCACCCAGATGCAGACGCTGAGCCGCAACGCCATCCTGCAGCAGTCGGTGCAGTCGGTGCGGTTGCTGGTAGTGAATGAACTGAACACCGCGCTCGACATCGTCAATGACTACGCACCCGAGCACCTGCTGATCCAGACACGCGAGCCGCGCGCGCTGCTGCCGCACGTGGATAGCGCGGGTTCCGTGTTCCTCGGCCGCTGGACGCCGGAGTCCATGGGCGATTACTGCTCGGGCACCAATCACGTGCTGCCCACGTATGGCTACGCGCGTGCCTACAGTGGCCTGTCGGTGCTGGACTTCGTGCGACGCATGACGGTGCAGGAACTCTCGCGGTCGGGCCTCAAGGGTCTCGGCCCCACGGCTGCCACGCTGGCGCACCTGGAAGGCCTGGACGCGCATGCGCGCGCCGTGGAACTGCGACTGGAATCGGCGGCGGCGCAAGGCACCTTGTCGGGCGGTCACGCATGAGCTGGCTCAGCGAGATCGCACGCCCGGAGATCCAGGCGCTCAAGGCGTATGAGCATGCCAGCTGGGAGCCGGGCCTCACGCGGCTGCACGCCAATGAACTGCCCTGGCGCTCGCTGGCGGACAGCAGCGAGGCCGGCCTGAACATCTATCCCGAGCCGCATCCACATGAGCTGATGGACCGGCTCGCCGACCTGTACGGCGTGCCACATGGCTGGGCGCTGGCCGGCCGTGGCAGCGATGAGACCATCGATCTGCTGGTGCGCGCCTACTGCCGCGCTGGACAGGATGCGGTGCTCATCTGCCCGCCCACCTTCGGCATGTACGGCGTGACGGCGCGCATCCAGGGTGCGCGTGTGCTGGAAGTACCGCTGTTGCGCGAACAGGGCTTCGCGCTGGACCAGCCCGGCATCGAAGCCGCGCTGGCCCAGGATCCGCGCCTGCTGTTCTTCTGCTCGCCCAACAACCCCACCGGCAACAGCCTGGATCTGGACTGGCTGCTGGCGCTGGCGCGTCGCCTGGAAGGCCGCGCACTGGTGGTGGTGGATGAGGCCTACGTGGAATTCTCCACGCATGCTTCGCTGGTCAGCCAGCTCGCGAACTATCCCGCGCTGGTCCTGCTGCGCACGCTGTCCAAGGCGCATGGCCTGGCCGGTGCACGCTGCGGCACGCTGCTGGCGCAGCCGGAGATCGTGCAGCTGCTGCAGAAGGTCATCCAGCCCTATGCCATCGCGCAGCTGTCCATCGAAGCCATCTTCAAGGTATTGCAGCCCGAAGTGCTGGCCGTGTCTCTGCAGCGCCGCCAGATCATCAGCGCCGAGCGCGCACGCATGAGCGCAGCGCTGCAACAACACCCCGCCGTGCAGCGCGTGTGGCCCAGCGACGCCAACTTCCTGCTGATCGACTTCAAGGATCCGGCCGCCGTGCTGGAACGCGCCCATGCCGCCAAGCTGTTGCTGCGGGATTTTCGCCGCAGCCCCGGACTGGCGCAGTCCCTGCGCATCAGCCTCGGCACTCCGGAACAGAATGACCGGGTACTGGAATCCCTGCCATGAAACCGCAACTGCCCACGCTCTTCATCGACCGCGATGGCACGCTGATCGTCGAACCGCCTGACCAGCAGGTCGATCGGCTCGACAAGATCCGCTTCCTGCCCGGCGTGTTCGCCGCGCTCACGGAGTTGCGCCGCGCCGGCTTCCGGCTGGTGATGGTCACCAATCAGGATGGATTGGGCACGGACAGCTTCCCGACGGCGGACTTCGAACGCTGCCAGCAGTTCATGCTCGATGTATTGCGCTCGCAGGGCATCGAGTTCGACGCCCTCTGCATCTGCCCGCACTTCCCGCGCGACAACTGCAGCTGCCGCAAGCCCAGGACCGGTCTGCTGGACGGCTATCTCGCCGGGCATGACTACGACCGCGCCCGCAGCGCCGTGCTCGGCGATCGTGACACCGATCTGGAACTGGCGCGCAATCTCGGCATCCGCGGTCTGCGGGTGCGCGACGATGGCGACGCGGCCCACAGCTGGCCGGCCGTCACGCGCGAACTGCTGGCGCGTCGCGCCCAGGTGAGCCGCAAGACCCGCGAGACCGACATCCAGGTCGACGTCGAACTGGATCAGAGCGCACCCATTGCGATCAGCACCGGCATCGGCTTCTTCGATCACATGCTGGAGCAGCTGGCCAAACACGGTGGCTTCGCGCTCAAGCTCACCTGCAAGGGTGACCTGCACATCGACGAACACCACACCATCGAAGATTGCGCGCTGGCCCTGGGCGAAGCGCTGCGCAAGGCGCTGGGCGACAAGACCGGCATCGGCCGCTACGGCTTCCTGCTGGCCATGGACGAAGCCGAGGCGCAGGTGGCCATCGATCTGTCCGGCCGCGCCTACTTCGTCTGGGAAGGTCAGTTCGGCCGCGATCAGGTGGGCGAACTGCCCACCGAACTGGTGCCGCATTTCTTCCGCTCGCTGTCGGATACGCTGCTGTGTGCGCTGCATGTCAGCGTGCGCGGCGACAATACCCATCACATGATCGAGGCCTGCTTCAAGGGCGTGGGCCGCGCGCTGCGCCCGGCGCTGCGCCGCGAAGGCAGTGATCTGCCCAGTACCAAGGGCGTGCTGTAACGCCCGGTTGCAAGAACATCGCATGAGCAAGAAATCCGCAGAACTGGTCATCATCGACAGCGGCGGCGCCAATCTCGCCTCGGTGGTCTATGCCATCGAGCGCCTCGGCGCCACAGCCCTGGTCAGCAACGATCCCACCACGGTGAGCAGCGCGAAGCGCGTGCTGCTGCCGGGCGTGGGCGCCGCAGCCGATGCCATGCGTCGGCTGACCAACTCCGGCCTGCACGAAGTCATTCCGCAGCTGAAGCAGCCGCTGCTGGGTATCTGCCTGGGCATGCAGCTGCTGTTCGAGAAGTCCGCCGAGGGCGATACGCCCTGCCTGGGCATCATCGACGATCGCGTCGAGAAGCTCGAGCCGGCGCTGGGTCGTCCCGTGCCGCACATGGGCTGGAACACACTGCAGCTGCAGCATGAAGACCCGCTGCTGCAGGGCTTCACTGACAGCGACTACTTCTACTTCGTGCACAGCTACGCAGCGCCGGCGGGACCAGCGACGCTGGCCAAGGTGGAGTATGGCGCAGCCCTCTCGGCCGTGGTCCGCCGCGGCAACTTCTGGGGCGTGCAATTCCACCCCGAGCGCTCCGGCCCGGCCGGCGCGCGCCTGCTGCGCAATTTCATGGAACTCTAGGTTCGGCGAATCCCATGCAACTGATTCCCTCCATTGATCTGCGTGGCGGCCGCTGTGTCCGCCTGCTCAAGGGCGACTTCGGCGCCGAAACGCGCTATGACTTCGCGCCGCATGAGCTGCTGCAGCGCTACCGTCAACTAGGTGCCGCCTGGCTGCATGTGGTGGATCTCGACGGCGCACGCGACGGGCTGCTCGCCAATCGCGGCACCATCGTCGAGCTGGCCTCACAGCAGGCGCTGAAGCTGCAGGTGGGCGGCGGCGTGCGCTCCGCCGCCGTGGTCGACGATCTGCTGCACGCGCATGTGGCACGTGTGGCCGTCGGCAGCGCCGCGGTCGAATCGCCCGATGAAGTACGCGGCTGGTTCGCGCAGCATGGCGCCGAGCGCATCTGCCTTGCCTTCGACGTGCTGCTCGACGCCGCCGGCGTGCCCCGCCTGCGCACCCGCGGCTGGCGCGAGGCCTCGTCACTGTCGCTGTGGGAGGCGGTGGAGAGGTACCTGCCCGCTGGCCTGCGTCATGTGCTGTGCACCGACATCAACCGCGACGGCGCGCTGGCCGGCCCCAACCTGCAACTGTATGCCGAAGCCCAGCGCCGCTATCCGCAGATCGAATGGCAGGCCTCCGGTGGAGTGTCCTCGGCCGCCGATCTCGCAGCGTTGGCCAGTATCGGCCTCGCCAGCGCCATCAGCGGCAAGGCCCTGCTCGAAGAGCGCATGCAACCCGAGGAGTTACGCCCATTCTTGCCAAACGCCTGATCCCCTGTCTGGACGTCCGCGACGGCCAGGTCGTCAAGGGCGTGCGCTTCCGCGACCACAAGGTGGTCGGGGATATCATGGAACTCGCGCAGCGCTATCGCGATGAGGGCGCCGACGAGCTGGTGTTCTACGACATCACGGCCAGCCCGCAGGGCCGCTCCGTGGAGCGCGAATGGGTGAAGCGCGTGGCGCGCGTGCTCGACATCCCCTTCTGCGTGGCCGGCGGCATCCGCTCGGTGGCCGATGCGGAGGAGATCCTCAATGCGGGCGCCGAGAAGATCTCGGTGAACTCGCCGGCCCTGCAGAATCCCGGTCTCATCGACGCGCTCAGCGAACGCTTCGGTTCGCAGTGCGTGGTGGTGGGCATCGACAGCCAGACCACGCCCGAAGGCTACCGTGTCTACCAGTTCACCGGCGATCCGGATCGCAGCCGTGACTCGCGTCGTGACACGCTGAGCTGGGTAAAGGAAGTGCAGGAACGCGGTGCCGGCGAGATCGTGCTGAACTGCATGGCCTCGGATGGCGTGCGCAAGGGCTATGATGTGGAGCAGCTGCGCGCCGTGCGTGCCGCCTGCCAGGTGCCACTGATCGCCTCGGGCGGTGCCGGCGCTCCCGAACACTTCGCGCGCGTATTCCGTGCCGCCTCGGTAGATGCGGCACTCGCGGCCAGCGTGTTCCACAGCGGTCAGATCGCCATTCCGGATCTGAAAAGCTATCTCCAGCAGGAAGGCATCGAGGTTCGGCCATGACGCTCAGCAACGCGGACATCGCGCGCATCAAGTGGGACGCGGCCGGCCTGATCCCCGCCGTCGTACAGGACGCCGTCAGTGGCGCCGTGCTGATGCTGGCCTGGATGAATGCCGAAGCGCTGCAGGCCACGCGCACCCGCGGCAAGGTGGTGTTCTTCAGCCGCTCACGCCAGAAGCTGTGGGAGAAGGGTGAAACTTCCGGCCACACGCTGAATCTGGTCGATCTGCAGCTCGACTGCGATGGCGACACACTGCTGGTGCTGGCCAATCCCATCGGCCCCACCTGCCATACCGGCACGCCCACCTGCTTTGGTGAACCGGCCGTGACCGGCGCTGGCGAACTGGCCTTCCTCGCGAAGCTGGAAGGCATCGTGGCGCAGCGCATCGCCGAGAACCCGGATCAGAGCTACACCGCCAAGCTCTACCAGCGTGGCGTGCGGCGCATGGCGCAGAAGGTCGGTGAAGAAGGACTGGAAGTCGCGCTGGCCGCCGTGGCCCAGGGCGATGAAGAACTGCTGGGCGAGAGCGCCGATCTGCTGTTCCATCTGCTGGTGCTGCTGAAGAGCCGCGACCTGCGCCTGCCGCAGGTGGTCGCGGAGCTGCAGCACCGGCATATGCAGAAGGGCGACTGAGATCCAGCCACCGCGCCTTGCCACGGTGGCTGGCAGCGCACTTCCACATCAAGTTTCAGGGTGGCGGGCCGCTAACAGGCGAGCCACCATGAAAACCGTCCGCCGCTTCAGCATTCTGTCCATAGGCCTCGCCTGCTGCACCAGTGTGTCGGCGGCCGAAAGCTCACGACAGCTCATGGTCAGTTCGCGCGTGCTGGCGGTGGCGCGCATCGAAGCGCAGACGCTGCCGGATCAGGTGGTCATCTCCGCCAGCGACCTGCAACGCGGCTACGTGGATGTGGCGGCTCCTGCTGCATTGCAAATCAGCAGCAACAGCCCGGAAGGATTCGCGCTCGATGTGCTGCCCATCGCAGCGCTGGCGCGCAGCGTCACGGTGCAGGGGCTGGGCGGCGAAACGGAACTGGGAGCCGAGGGCGGCACGCTGGTGCAGCGCTGGCAGCATGGCCAGTCGCTGGCGGTGTCACTGCATTTTCGTCTGACCCTGGCGGCGGGCCTGACGCCAGGGAACTACCCGTGGCCGCTGCAGTTCCAGGTGCGGCCGCTGCTCGCAGCCGCTCCCGGAATCGCCGCGCGCTAGCAGGCGCGGGCCTGCCAGCGCGGGCTTGATCCCATCAGGCGCGGCCGGCCTCGATCGAGATGCGCAGCGTCACCTCCATCTTGAAGCCGAAAGCCTTGCCAAAATCGATGCCGTAGTCCGAACGGTCGAAGCTGGCCAGCGCGTCGGCGCCGCACACTTCCTTCTTGGTCATCGGATTGGGCTTGCACATGAACTGATTGATGGTCAGCGTCAGCGGCTTGGTCACACCATGCAATGTCAGCGAACCCACCACCTTGGTGGGCTTGCCGTCGACGAAGTCGCTGAGGGTGCCCTTGTAGGTGGCGGTCGGATACTTGGCCACGTCGAACATGTCGGCGGTCTTGGCATGCTCGTTCATCTTGGCGAAGCCGAAGTCGATCGAACTGGTGTCGACGGTAATGTCGACACTGCCGGTCCTGGCCGCGGTGTCCAGCACGACCGAGCCGGTGGTGCTGTCGAACTTGCCGCGCCAGATCGACATGCCACCCATGTGATCCGCCTCGAAGGACGGATAGGTGTGGGTCGAGTCGACCTTGTAAGTCACCGGCTCGGCATTGGCCAGCGCCGCGACGCCCAGCATACCCAGCGCCACGAGGCCCACGCCGCGGGCCGACAGACTGCGATGTTTCACTTGCTTCTCTCCTTGAGAAATTTCCAACCCGACAGAATCAGAAGCGCCCGGCATTGTAGTCCTCCACGGCGCGGATGATCTCTTCGCGCGTGTTCATGACGAACGGACCATAGCGGGCCACCGGCTCACGCAGCGGCTGCGCTGCCACCACCAGAAAGCGCGCCCCCTGGGCACCGGCCTGTACCTCGGTACGCTCACCGGAACCCAGCACGCCCAGCTCGCTGGCCGTCAGCAGTTCGGCGCTGGCGCCCACGCGGGCACTGCCCTCGAACAGCATGATGAAAACCGTATGCGCAACGGGCAGCGCCCGCTGGAACAGCGCGCCGGCCGGCAGGGTGACATCCAGATACGTCGGTGCCGTGACAATGTCCTGCACCGGCCCGGTGACGCCGTTGAATTCGCCTGCCACCACGCGCACCTGCGCGCCGCTGGCGGGATCGCTGACCAGCGGAATGCTCTCGGGCGCGATGTCCTGGTAGCGCGGCGCCATCATCTTGGCGCGCGCCGGCAGATTCACCCACAGCTGGAAGCCGCGCATGCGCCCCTGCTCCTGCTCCGGCATCTCTGAATGCACGATGCCGCGCCCTGCGGTCATCCACTGCACGCTGCCGGGCTGCAGCAGCCCCTCGTTGCCGTGGTTGTCGCGATGGCGCATGCGTCCTTCGAGCATGTAGGTGACGGTCTCGAAGCCGCGATGCGGATGGGCCGGGAAACCACCGATGTAGTCGCTGGCCTCCTCCGAACCGAATTCATCCAGCAGCAGGAAGGGATCCAGATCGGGCAGTTCGCGCGTACCGATGACGCGCGAAAGCTTCACGCCATCCCCATCGCTGGTGGCCTGACCGCGCACCCGCTGCAGCAGCGGGCGGATCGAACCGGGAGTGCTGATTTGAGCGTTCATGGCCGCCAATCTAACCCTGCAGCGCCCGTGACGCAGCCCTTGTGGACCGAAACCAGCGTTCGGTATAATCGAACGATGGAGTACAAGCTGGAAGACATCGAAACGCTGCTGGCAGCAGTGGAGACCGGCAGCATCAGCGCCGCGGGCCTGCGGCTCAATCTGGCCAAATCCGTGGTCAGCGAGCGCATCGCGCGCCTGGAGCGCGCGCTGGGTGCCACCCTGCTGCGCCGGGCCAGCCGCGGTGTCACCCCCACGGAACAGGGCCATGCCTTCTATCAGCAGGCGCGCGGCATCCTGCAGCAGCTGGATTCAGCCGCCGAGAACCTCACCCGCAGTGATCAGGAACTCAGCGGCCTGCTGCGCATCACCGCGCCGGTGTACTTCGGCACGCGCTGGCTGGGCCCGGCGCTGTATCCCTTCATGCAGGATCACCCGCGCCTGAGCCTGGGCCTGGAGCTGGACGACCGGCGGGTCGACATCCTGGCCGGCGGTTACGATCTGGCGATACGCGTCGGCCATCTGCAGGATTCCTCGCTGCAGGCGCGGCGGCTGGCCACCTGCCGCTTCGTCATCTGCTGCAGTCCCGACTACGCCCGGCGTCATGGCGAGCCGCAGAAGCTCGAGGATCTGGCCCAGCATGTGGCGGTGGGCTACTCGCTGAGCCCCGCCGGCCAGAGCTGGCAGTTCGAACCAGCGCGTCGTCAGGCCACCGCGCCCACGGTGGCCATGCGCTGCCGTCTCATGGTCAACAACGGCGAGGGCATGCGCGACGCGGCGATCGCCGGCCTGGGACTGGTGCACCTGCCCACCTTCATCGCGGCCGATGCGCTGCGCGACGGCCGGCTGATAGGCGTGCTGCGCAACCAGCGATTGCAGAGCTCCGCCATCTGGGCGGTGTACCCACATGCGCGCCAGCCCGTGCGCAAACTGAAGCTGCTGATCGAGCGGCTGGCGGCCGCGTTTGCCGCCGGCGAGCTGTGGGATCGCGGACTGGGGATCAATAGCTGATCGTGACCACGATGGTGTCGCTGTAGCTGCCCGGCGCCACATCCTGCTTCGCGCCGATCAGCCCGTAGATCACACCACTGGCCGTTTGCGAGGGATTGCTGCGCGTCAGCTCGAACGATGGATTCGCGGCGGCCGTGTAGGAACCACCCGTGCCATCCCCATAGATCAGCGTGTAGGCGGAATCCTTGTACAGGTTGTAGCTCAGCCGGTTGGTGCCGGAGAGCATGTAGCGCGAACTGTACGTGCCGCTGTAACCGGTGCTGAAGGCCACGGTCACCGGCACCGTGGCCGAATTGCCGCTGGTCAGCGAGCAGGTCACCGAAATGCTGCCATTGGCCGGCGTCGCGGTACTGCTCAACGGGTTGTAGACGCCGAAGGATGGCCCCGTCGCCGAGGTCGAACAGCTCACCGCCGCCTGCGACATGGCGGGCAGCAGCATGAGCAGCGCGCAAGCCGGCGATGCGCGCCTCATGTGCCCGCCGGCGCGCCGCTGTCGTAGCACGGCACCTGCCCCATGTCGGGCAGCGGATCACCGGCCGGCGGTGGCTCGAGCCGGAATTCGCACTGCCCACCGCTCCACTGCGCCCGCCCGCCCATGCCATGATCGAAGCCGGTCACATAGGTCAGCCCTTCCAGCGCCACCGGGAAGACCTTGCCCTTCAGCACCACTTCCGCGCCGGCCGGCACCGGCCTGCCATCGGAGCGGATCAGCCGGAACGTGCCACCCTGCACCCGCTCCACCGGGAAGCGCGCCACCACGCCGCTGCGCCAGGCAGGCGCCACCACCAGCGTGCGTGCATCGATCTGCGTATCCAGCGGCAGCTCGAGCGGATCGATGTTGATGCGATTGGCCTCATAGGAGCGCAGATTCGGCAACAGCGCGTACCCCGCAGCATCGGTATGCGCCACCAGATGGTGGTCCACGTACACCGGCACATCGGCCAGACCACCCAGATCGACGACGGCGAAACTGCCGTTCACGGTGCGCGCCGCCGTAAGCTCGCCGCCCAGCAGCGTCGCGGCTCCGTTCCAGATCAGGCTCTGGCCGCTGACGCCGGCATTGCGCGCGGCTTCGGCCTGCAGATCGCCGCCATGCCACTGCGCGCGGCCGCCGGCGTCGTAGTTGCCCTCACTGGAGGCGCTGACGCGATAGCCGTAGCCGGGCCCGACCGGCGCATTCATCTGATAACCCGCCATCACCTCGTCGCTGGCGGCGCCCGTGCCCTGACCGGAAGTGCCGCTGAAGGTGGCCGAGCTGCGCTCACCCAGCGGCAGTGTGAACAGCAGGTTCACGCTGCTGGCATGCGTGGCGCCGCGCACATCGGTCCAGCTCAGGCTCAGCGAGCCGCGATTGCGCAGTTGCAGGCTGTGCGTGAGGCTGAAGGTACGCTGCGCGGGCTGTGTGTCGTAGGTGGCACGCGCCCAGGCCAGCGTCAGGGTGCCGGCGCGACCGAGATTCACGCCACCCTGCAGCAGTTGCCGCTGCCGGAAGCGACTCACGGCCAGCTCGGCATCTCCCACCTGCCGATAGCCCTGCGAGGCGAAGAAACTGCTGGCCAGCAGCGTGGCGCGCTCGCCGCGCCGCTCGAAGCCAACGCCGCCCAGCCAACCGGAGGTAGTGCCGTCGCCGCCGGCCGCAGCGGTGAGATTGAGCACACCGAACTGGCCCAGCGCACTGGAGAGCGCCAGACCCGTGGCGTGCGCGCCATCGACCAGGAACTCGCCGTGCGCTTCCAGCGTCATGCGATCGTTCAGGCCGCGCCGGTACAGGGCCGAGCCGGTCAGATGACCATACGAGGTGCTGTCGGTGGCGTAGTTCTCGCGGATGACGCCGAGATCAAAACTGTACTGCGTCAGCTGCGAACGCAGCAGCGCATTGCTGGAGTAGAAGGATTGCGTGACCACCTGCTCGCGACCCAGCGCGTCGCGCACCACCACACTGACATCGCCAGCGCCGGAGACGGCCGGCAGACGATCGATGATGAATGGGCCGGGCTGCAGATCCTGCGAGAGGATCTTCTGATTGTTGACGAACACGTCCACGGTGGACGGCACCACGGCCGCGCCCGTGGTGCTCAGCGTGGGTGTGGTCACCAGATCGGGACGGATGCCGTACTCGGTGCCCCAGTGGATGCCGCCCATGCGTATGGCATTGCCCCAGCTGCCGGCATTGCGGATGCTGTCGCCCAGGATCAGGCGTTCCATGCGAGCGGCGAAGTCGTGCGTGAAGGCCGTATCCAGTCGCACCACGGCCGAGTCACCGCCGTATGAGCGCCACACCGCCGTGTTGGTCAGCACCCCGGGCGCACCGAACACGCCCAGTTCGCTGTAGGCACCGGCCAGATTGGCGGCGTCGATGCGCTGATCGGAGAGCTGGTAGTTCAGGAAGGCCCCCGGCGACGCGGGCGTCACCGGCATGGGCGTGCCCGGCGCCGGTGTGAGCCGCGTGGCGACGAAGGCCTCGGCCGGCGCCTCGACGATGGCGCGCTGCATGCCCTCGTCGATGCGCACCTTCACGCCATTGATGGCCGCGAGCGCGTAGTAGCGACGCCCCTCGTACACATAGGGTTCGGTGCCGGGCATCATCAGGCGCAGGCGCGCCAGATCACTCTCTTCGATCCACAGCGCCCCGGCCGGATTGCGCAGCACCACCAGCATGGCGCCACCGCTCTGCTCATTGAGCTGCACTTCGAGCACGGCTTCGGATAGATCGGCAACGGCAGCGTCAGCAGCCGCCACATGACGTGCGGGCATAATGCACAGCAACGCGGCGAATCCCAGCGTGGCGGCGCGTTGCAATGGCCGCGCGAGTTGCGCTGGACAAAGGGTCATGGCCCCGGCGTGAATCTGACGTCGGCCTGGAATGCGCCCAGATCGGAAAGACCGCTGACACGCAATGGCGCATCGTGCGCAGCATCGGTCGGCAGTTTGACGTCCCAGCTGATGCGGCTGCCGGGCAGTACGTAGCGCGCCAGCTGCACCGGCACCTTGCGATCGCCCAGCTGCACATCGAAGCCGGTGAGTTGCTGGTGCATCAACCCCCGGTTGTCCGCCTCCAGACGCAGCGAACCGTCCTGCTGCCACCGGGCCTGCCACTGCAGATCGGCATGGCCGGGTGTGCCGGCTGCGACGAACACCGGCAGGCTGACCCGCAGCGCCACCTTCAGGCCATTGAAATTCGTTGCGCTGGCCTGCGGCACTTCCTGGAAGAACAGGCGGTAACTCAGCTCCTGCGCCGTATCCGGTTCGCGCCGCAGCGCCACGCGCACGATGCGTTCGCCATGCGCCGGCACCTGCAGCACCGGCGGCGTGACGAGCAGTTCGCGCGTGTCGGCGAACTGCTCCTCGCCGCTGGCCTGCGACCAGGCCACGGCGCTGATCTGGATGGTCACCGGCGCATCATCTTCGTTGTGCACGGTGAGCACCTCGGAGCGATGCCCGGGATCGAGCTCGACGCGGATCGGCGCCAGGCTGAAATTGCCCGCGGCGGCCGTCCTGGTCGCCGCGAACAACGTGAACGCCAGAACGGCCCGAAGAGCTGTGGAGCGCCTGGAATCCACACACCGGCTCATCATGACCGTCCGGCTGGCCACCTCAGTAGGTGACCGTCACGGTGACCGTGTCGCTGTAGTTGCCCGGCGTGACGGCTTGGTTGTTGGTGTTGTCCGGCAGGTTGCCGTACACGGTGATCGAATTGGTCGTGCCCAGACCCGAACCTGAACCAGTGCTGGTCGAACCGCTGGTGCCGTCGCCGAAGAGGGTGGTCAGCGCGCTGCTGGTGTACAGGTTGTACTGCAGCGTGTCGCTGCCGTTGGTCATCAGGCGCTGCGCAATCGTGCCGTTAGCGCCCTTGTTCAACGCCACGGTGTAGGACGTGCCCTTGGTGCAGGCCACGCTGATGGTGGTGCTGCCGGTGATCGCGCCGCCGCCGGGGGTGTAGTTGCCAAAGGCCAGCCCGGCTGCGCTGACGGAGCAGGCCTTCTGCACGGTGGCAGAAACCGTGAAGGTGGCGGTGGTGGTGGTAGTCGCCGCCGTGGCGCTGCCCGCGGCGAGCAGAACGCCGGCCGCGAGAGCGGCCGAGACAATCTTGCGCATGTGAACTCCTTGGAGAATGCCCCGTTTCTTGTAGCGCGGCGGCAAACGCATGCCGCTGCTGCAGGGCGATTCTTTCAGGCCATCACAGGCACGATGTGATGCGACTCCCAATTCGCGTCGGAGCGGCTAAAGTCCCCGATTGATCTGCCGATCCCTTCCCAATTTGCCGCACATCCAGCCGCCAGGCATCGCCGTTCAGATCAGCAGGTCCCCTTCAGATCAGCAGGTCCCCGGCCGGCGCACGCAGGTTGTACTGCGAGCTCATCGAGCGGCCATAGGCACCGGCATTCGCGATCAGCAGCACATCCCCGCTCTGGCAGGGCGGCAGCAGCCGGTCGTGGCCGAGGAAGTCGGCGCTCTCGCAGATCGGTCCCACCACATTGGCCACCTGGGTGGCCGGCTCGTCGATGCGCGTGAGGTTCACGATCTCATGCCAGGCGCCGTACAGCGCCGGACGGATCAGCGAATTCATGCCGGTGGCGATGCCCACGTAGCGGATGTCGTCCTTGGCCTTGCACTGGGTGACCCGCGCCAGCAGCACGCCGGCGCCGGCCACGAAGTAGCGGCCCGGCTCCATCCACAGCTCGACGCGCGGGTGTACCTGGCGCAGGGCCGCCAGTGCGATCTCCAGCTTGTCCAGATCCACGCCGGGCTGGTCGTGGCCGTCGGGCACGCCCAGGCCGCCGCCCAGATCCACATACTTCAGGTCCGCACACTTCTGCGCCAGCGCCAGCAGCTGCTCGCCGGTATCGGACCAGTTGCGGGTATCGAACACGCCGCTGCCGGTGTGGGCATGCAGGCCGACCACGCGCACCTGCAGCTTGGCAGCCAGCGCCAGCAGCGCGTCCATGTCCTCATGGGGCACGCCGAACTTGGCGTGCGCACCCGCCGTGCGTACGTGATGGTGATGACCGCGGCCGGTGCCGGTATCGACACGCACCAGCACTTCGCGACCACGGAAATCCTCGCCCCACTCCTGCAGCACGAACAGGTTGTCGATGGTGACGTGCACGCCGAGCTTCAGCGCATGCTGGTACTCGGAGCGCGGCGCGAAATTCGGCGTGAACAGGATGCGGCTGCGCTCGATGGCCGGGAAGGTGGCCAGCACCTGCTCGATCTCGCCGCGCGACACGCACTCGAAGCCGACGTCCTCGGCCTCCAGCACCTTGAGCAGCTCGGCGTTCGGATTGGCCTTCATCGCGTAGAACACCCGGTCCACGGACTTCAACCCCTTCAGTGCACGCGCCGCGGCGCGCACGTGCTCACGATCGTAGACGTAGGCGCAATCGGCCTCGCCCAGCGCCGCCAGCAGGGCCGCGCGCTTCTGCTGCCACCAGGGCTGCGCCGGCGCCGTCTGCGGCCTGGCAGGCGCATGCAGCTGCTCCCAGGTGGGACCGAGCGCACCGCTGTCGCCGACCGGACGGATCAGCAGATCGTGCAGCTCCTGCACCAGCCGATCGCCCTGCTCTTCGTCGACGACGAAGGTGAAGTTCAGATCATTGGCCGCCTGGCTGACCAGGTAGATGCGCTGCTCGGCGAACAGCTCCAGCGCATCGCCCAGCTGGTGCAGGATGGCGCGGATGTTGCGACCCACCAGGCTCACCGAAGCGCACGGGCCCAGCACCTGCGCACGGCACAGCGGCGCGAGATCGGCCAGCAGCCGATCCAGCGTGGGCTGATCCAGCGAGTTGGCTGCCGGATCCAGCGACACGGTGACATTGGTCTCCGAGGTGGAGACCAGATCCACGGACAGGCCGTGGCTCTTGAAGATCTGGAAGGCGTCGGCGAGAAAGCCGACCTCATGCCACATGCCGGGGCTCTCCAGGCTCACCAGCGTGATGCCCTTCTTGATGCACACGGCCTTGACCTGCGCGGCGCCATCGCCGGCCGTCGCACTGATATGCGTGCCCTCGAATTCCGGCATCTGGGTGGCATACACCCACACCGGGATCTGCTGCGACTTGGCCGGCAGGATGCAGCGCGGATGCAGCACCTTGGCGCCGCTGCTGGCAATCTCCTGCGCTTCGTCGTAATGCAGGGCGCGCAGCAGGCGTGCCGCCGGCGTGGAGCGCGGATTGGCGCTGAACATGCCAGGCACGTCGGTCCAGATCTCCAGGCGCTGCGCGCCGAGCTTGGCCGCGAAGTACGCGCCCGAGGTATCCGAACCGCCACGACCCAGCAGCACGGTATCGCCGGCGGCATCGCTGGCGATGAAACCCTGCGTCAGCACCACCGGCGTCAGCGCAGCGAGGCGCTCGCGCAGCGCTGCGTCGGGCGTGAAATCACAGGTAGCCGACAGGTAGCTGGCACGCGAGGAAGCGCTGTCGCGCTGCTGCGCATGCAGGCCAGTGCGCGCATCGAACCAGCTGACATCGATACCCTGCGCCTTGAGGAAGCGCGCGCCGAGCTCCGTGGCCATCAGCTCGCCATTGGCCATCACGCGGGCGCGGGTACGATCCGAGATCTCGCGCATCAGCGCGATGCCGGCGGCGATCTGGCGCAGCTCGGCAAAATAGCATTCGAGTTCGGCGCTGACACCCACACCCAGCTCGGCGGCCAGGCTGCGATGCCGCTCTTCGATGGCTGCGAGCACCGGTTCATGCGCGCCCGCCTGGGCGGCCACCAGCAATTTCTCGAGACGATCCGTGATGCCACTGACGGCGGAATGCACCACCAGCACATGCGCGCCGCTCTTCAGGCGCCCCTGCACGACGGCGGCAATGTTGCGCCAGTTGGCCAGCGTGGAAACACTCGTGCCACCGAACTTGAGCACGACCCAATCAGCATCGCGGCGCGCGGCCATCGACAGCTCCTAGAAACAGCGTGAGGGATGCAGCGTCAGAGTTCTTCGTCGTCGAAGATCTCGCGCAATTCCTTTTCCAGCTTGCGATCCGCAAGGACTTCTTCGAGTTTGCTCCAGGCTGCCTTGCCCTTCTTGCCCTGCGTGCGTACACGCCGGTCCACACGGGCCAGCAGGCCGTCGTAGTCGGTGCTGTCTTCCGACTCGGCTGTGAACTCATCGTCCAGATCGAAGCTTTCGTTGTCGCGCTCGGACATTGGCTCTCTTGAAGATACTTCTTTAGTTTCAATAACTTGGAAGCAAACCGGGCACCCGTCAGGGCACCGCACTATAGCGGATTTGCGCCGCGGTTCAACCCCAATATGTAAGTGTCAGCGGGATGAAAACCAAGAGCCGTCTTTGCTGCGGCACATCAAAATAATTTGAATTATGTCAGATGCGAACACCCGCCCCGTGCCCTGCCGGCACAGCGCCTCCGATCAACGAATTCATGGGCTTGCCCCTGCAGATCAGGGTCTGAGCGCGGAACCGGGGGGCTGGACGGCAGGTGCTGCACCGCTCGCGCCCGCGGCGCCGGCTGGCTGCGCCGCCGCATCGGCGGCCGCTGCGCCACTGCTGGCCGCCTGGCCACTGCTGGCCGCCTGTACGCTGGCGGCGTCTTCCGGCGCACTCAGATCCGCTTCGATGCCGACGGTGGCCAGCACGCCGTCGGCCCGCTGCAATACCTCCAGCGCATAGTCCCAGTGGATGGCCACATTCGGTCCGGCCACCTCGCGCAGACGTGTGGCGAAGCCCTCCACATCCACCGCAGTCGACTGCCCCTGCGCATCCACAGGGGGATGCACCTCGAGCAGCAGCTCGCCATCCAGGGTGGCCACCTTGATGGGTTCATTGATGATGCGCACCTTGGCGCCCACCGGAACCTCGGGGAACAGCGCTTCGACGTCCTCGGGATACATGCGGATGCAGCCGTGCGTCACCGCCAGCCCCACCGCGATCGGATTGTTGGTGCCGTGGATCAGGTAGGTGCCATTGCCCGCCGCCAGACGCAATGCGCGCGTACCCAGCGGATTGTCCGGGCCCGCCGGCACTGCTGCCGGCAGGATATCGCCGGCCTCGGCATGCTCCTTGCGCACCGACGCGGTGGGATACCACACCGGATTCATCTGCTTCTGGATCACATGCGTCTCGCCCAGCGGCGTCTTCCAGTCCATCTTGCCGATGCTGACCGGATAGCTGATGACGATCTGCGGATCGCCCTTCTTCTTCGGCTTGGGGTAGTAGTACAGCCGATGCTCGGGCAGGTTGACCACCACACCCTCGTGCGGCCCGGGCGGCAGGATGTGACGGTTGGGCACCGTCAGCGTCTTGCCGGCGCCCGGAATCCACGGATCGACACCGGGATTGACGCGGATCAGTTCCTCGGAACCGAGGCTGTACTTGCGGGCCAGATCATAGAGGGTGTCCTCATAGACCGTGACCACGGTCTGATCCTCGCCGACCACCTGGACGTTCGGATCGCCGAGCGTGTAAGTCGTCGCCTCACACGGCAGCGCCACCACCAGGGCACATGAAAATAACCATTTGCTGGGCTTCACGTCAGGCAGTTTGTCGTGCTTTGGCCGCAGCCTCAAGTTCTGCCGCATCATCCCGCGTAAGCAACCCGCGCCTGAAGCGCCGCGCCAGGGCACGCTCCAGATCGTCCACCCAGGTGAACACCGCCGGCACGATCACCAGCGTCAGGCCGGTGGAAGTGATCAGGCCGCCGATGACGCACACCGCCATCGGCGCCTGGAAGGCCTCTGCTCCGCCCAGTCCCATGGCCACCGGCAGCATGCCGGCCACCATGGCCACCGTGGTCATCACGATGGGCCGTGCACGCTTGTGCCCCGCTTCCAGCAGTGCGGTGGTGCGATCCTTGCCGGCACGCATCTCCTCGATGGCGAAATCCACCAGCAGGATGGAGTTCTTGGCCACGATGCCCATCAGCATCAGGATGCCGATGATGACCGACAGCGACAGCGAGCTGCCGGTCAGCGCCAGCGCCAGCGCCGCACCACCCAGCGACAGCGGCAGCGCGGAGAGAATCGTCAGCGGCTGGAACACCCGCACGAACAGCACCACCAGCACCGCGAACACCATCAGCACGCCGGCGCCGATGGCGATCAGGAAATTGCTGAACAGCTCGTTCATGAGCTCCGCATCGCCGATGTCGATGATGCGCACGCCGGTGGGCGGATTCCTGAAGATGGGCAGCGCGTGGATCAGCTTCAGCGCCGTGCCGCTCTCCACGCCGTTGAGATCGGCTTCCAGCGCCACGCGGCGGTTCTGGTTGTAACGGCGGATCTTCGAAGGCCCTTCGCCGTAGGTGATGTCGGCCACCGACTTCAACGGCACCGCCGCGCCGCTGGCGGTGCGCACCGGCAGGTTCTCGATGACCTGCGGATCGCGGCGCGCCGACTCGACCAGGCTCACGCGCACCGGGATCTGCCGATCCGACAGCGAGAACTTGGCGCTGTTCTGCGCGCTCTCGCCCAGCGTGGCGATGCGCACGGTCTCGCTGATCTCCGCCACCGTCACGCCCAGCTCCGCAGCCAGGTCGGCACGCGGCTTGATCTGCAACTCGGGCCGGCGCAGATCGCCATTGATGCGCGGATCGCGCAGCTCCTTGAGCGTCTTCATCTGCGCAATGGCGGTGCGCGCCGTCTCATCCACCAGCTGCGGATCACTGCCCACCACGAACAACGTGAGGTCGCGGCCCAGACCGCTGGACTGGCTCTGGAAGTTCATGCGCGCATCCGGAATCGCCTTGAGCTCACGGCTCATCTTGCGTTCCCACTCCTGCTGGCTGAGCTGGCGCTGCTCCGGTTGCACCAGCGTGATGTACAGCGAGGCATTGCGCACCTCGCCATCCGCATCCTCGCCGATGGACTCCACCACATCGGTGACCTCCGGCTGCCGGCGCAGCAGTTCACTGGCCTGCTGCGCCACCGCCGCGGTCTGCTCCAGCCGCACGCCTGGCGGCAACTCGATGGTCAGCCCGGAAGAAGAATTGTCCGAGGCCGGCACGAAGGACTTGGGCAGCAGCATCAGGCCGCCGACGGAGACGGCGAAGATGGCGAGACCTATCAGCAGCGTGCGCAGCCGGTGCTGGATGCAACTCTTCAGCACGCCCATGTACCAGCGCGTCACCGGGCCATCGGGTGCACCGGCGGCCGCATGCGCGCCGGGCTTGAGCGTGTAGGCGGCGATCATGGGGCTGATCAGGCGTGCCACCAGCAGCGAGATGAACACCGAGGCGGCGATGGTCAGGCCGAACTCGCGGAAGAACTGCCCGGTGATGCCGCCCATGAAGCTCACCGGCAGGAACACCGCGATGATGGTCATCGAAGTGGCCACCACCGCCAGACCAATCTCGTCGGCCGCATCCATGGCGGCGCGATAGGCGCTCTTGCCCATGGCCATGTGGCGCGAGATGTTCTCGATCTCCACGATGGCGTCATCCACCAGCACGCCGGTGACCAGCGTCAGCGCCAGCAGGCTGATCTGGTTGAGCGTGAAACCCGCCAGCTCCATGAAGAAAAACGTGGGCAGCGCCGAGAGCGGAATGGCCAGCGCCGCGATGCCGGTGGCGCGCCAGTTGCGCAGGAACAGGAACACGATGGCCACGGCCAGCAGCGCTCCCTCCAGCAGCGCCTTCATCGAGGAGTTGTAGGTCATGCGGGTGTAGTTGACGGTGGTGTACACCATCTTCAGCGCCAGCCCCGGCGTCTCGGTACCGATCCTGGCCAGCTCGGCCTGCACGGCTTTGAGCACGGCGACGTCAGAGAAACCGCGCGCCTTCATGATGGCGAAGGTGGTGGCCGGACGGCCGTTGATGCGCGCGATGCTGCGCACTTCCTCGTTGCCGTCGCGCACATTGGCAATGTCGGAGAGGCGCGCCACGCGCCCGCCATTGACCACGATGCGCCGCTCACCCAGTAACTGCGCGGTCTCGGCGCTGCCGAGCACGCGGATGGCCTGCTCGCCACCGGCCACCTGGGCGCGACCGCCGGCCGCGTCCAGGTTGCCCTGCATGAGCTGCGTGTTCACTTCCGCGGCGGTGATGCCCAGCGCCTGCATGCGCGCCGGATCCAGATCCACGCGCAGCTCGCGGTTCACGCCACCGCTGCGTCCCACCTGCGCCACGCCGGGCACGGCCAGCAGCCGCTTGGTGATGGTGTCATCGACGAACCAGGACAGCTGCTGTTCGGTCATCGACGAGGTGGTGGCCGAGTAGTAGGCAATGGCATCGCCGTCGATGTTCACGCGCTGTACGAGCGGTTCGAGGATGTCCTGCGGCAATACGCTGCGCACCCGTGTGACGGCATCGCGCACGTCGTTGACGGCGCGATCCACCGGCGTGCCGATCTGGAACTCGATGCTGATGTACACCTGGCCTTCGATGGCGCGCGAGGTGATGTTCTTGACGTTGCCGACGCTGGCGATGGCGCCCTCGACCTTCTGCATCACCTGCGTTTCCAGCTCGCTGGGCACGGCGCCGGGTTCGCTGATGATGACCTCCACGTAGGGCGCGGAGATGTCCGGGTTCAGATTGATGGGCAGGCGGATGAAGGAGACGATGCCGTACACCGTCAGCACCGCGAACAGCACCAGCGGGAAGACCGGATGGCGGATGGCCCAGGCGGAGATGTTCTTCATGTGCCGCTGCTCGCCGCCGCAGCCACCGCAGCGCCCGCGACCGTCACCTTCTCACCGGGCCGCAGGAAGGCACCCGCCGTGGCGACGATGCGATCACCGGATTTCAGACCCGCCGTGACCAGCAGGCCATCACGATGCGCGCCACCCACGGTGACGGCGCGCCGCTCCAGTTTCTGGTCCGCCTGCACTGCCAGCACATAGGTGCCCTGCTCATCGGTGAGCACGGCGGTCTGCGGCACGATGGAACCCTGCGTGGCGCCCACGGCAATCTCGGCGCGCGCGAAGGCGCCCGGACGCAGATCGGCTTCGCGGCTCGACAGCGCGATACGCACCGAACCTTCACGCGAAGCGGGATCGATGATGGCGCCCACCTGCCAGACCTTGCCGGCAAAGGGCCGATCAATGCCACTCAACCAGACCTGCGCTTCCTGTCCGATCCTCAGCCGCGGCACATCCTGCTCGGCCACCTGGCCGCGCATCTCGATCTCGCCGTTGCGTGCCAGCCGGAACAGCACCGTGGTGCCCGGCACGGCCACCTGGCCGACCTCGGCGGTGCGCGTCAGCACCAGGCCATCGGTGGGCGCCACGATGCGCATGCGCGCCAGCTTCGATCGCATTTCGGCCAGCTGCGCCTCGGCCGCCCCCACCTTGGCATGCGCCGTCAGCGCAGTGGTGCGGCGGCGCTCGGACTCTTCCACCGAGAACACGCCATTGGCTTTCTGCGCACGCTTGTACTCGGCATCGGCCACATCGGCCGAGGCGCGCAGCTCCTCCAGCGAGGCCTGCGCGGCCGCCACCTGCGACTGCGCCACGCTGGGGTCGATCTGCGCCAGCAGCTGGCCGGCGCGTACCTGCTGGCCGGCTTCGACCAGCACCTGCGCGATGCGTCCGCCATCCCCTTCGGGACTGATGGGCATGTCGTTGCGCGCGCTGATGGCGCCGACCAGGGTGACCGCGGCGGTGATGTCGCCGGGCACCGGCGCCACGACGCTGACCGTGAGCGGCAGATCACTGGCCGTGCTGACCGGCTTGGCCTTCAGCCCCAGACGCAGACCAATGGCCGTGGCCAGCAACAGGACGGCGCCGATGAGGATCCAACGCGGCTGACGCATCGTTCTTGTACCGAAGGTGAGTTGTACTGACCCTAGTACCCACGAACGTCGCTGCGGTTTCACATCGATACCAGACAGGTGTATGGTATCGCCATGCCTTCATCCCTGCCAGCGCTCACTTCCCGACAGCAGCAGATTCTGCGCCTGATCGCCCGGCAGCTGGAACAGCAGGGCCTGCCACCCACCCGCGGCGAACTGGCCGAGCTGCTGGGGCTGCGCAACCGCCAGGGCATCGAACAGCATCTGCGCGCCCTGGAACGCAAGGGATATCTGGCACTTATGCCGGAAACCTCGCGCGGTATCCGGTTGCTGGCCGATCCGCGCGGCCTGCCCGCAAACCGCGCTCCAGGTCACGGCGCGAGTGAAGGTGCAGAGAGCCTTCCTGCCGCTGCGCGTCTGCCGCTGTACGGCCGGGTGGCCGCCGGCCTGCCCACACTGGCCAGTGGCAATGTCGAAGCCGAACTGCTGATCGACGCCAGCCTGTTCAAACCGCGCGCCGACTTCCTGCTGCGTGTGCGCGGCGAGAGCATGATCGAGGCGGACATCCACGATCAGGACATCCTGGCCGTGCATCGCACCAGCAGCGTGCGCAATGGCCAGATCGTCGTGGCGCGCCTGGGCGAGGAAGCCACGGTGAAGGTCTACCAGCGCAGCGGCCATCAGCTGAGCCTGGAGCCGGCCAATGCGTTGTTCGAACCCATCCGCGTCGATCTGCGCCGCCAGCCCTGCCACATCGAAGGACTGGTGGTGGGCATCGTGCGCACCGGCATCCCCCCAGTGGCTCTGAAAAGCGGCACCGAAAAACGGCGCTGAAGAACACTGAAGAACCGCAGCTCCGCGATGTCCGCCGTCACGCCCCTATTCGCCACCGTCCGTCCGCTGCCGCCTCCTGAACGCAGCGCAGTGCTGGAGCAGCTGGCCGAGCACTGCCGCTTCAGCCGCAGCGACGGCAGCCATCGCACTCACCAAAGCACCGGTCATGCGACGCTGGATGAGCGTCTGCCCGGTGGCGGCTGGCCGCTGGGCGCGCTCATCGAAGTGATGAGCGCGCAATCCGGCATTGGCGAGCTGTCCTTGCTGCTGCCAACGCTGTGCGCACTGGCACGGGAAGGCCGGCAGATCGCCTGCATTGCGCCCCCCTGGCTGCCAAACCCGCCCGCTCTGGCGCAACAAGGGCTGCCCCTGTCGCAGCTGCTGCTGATCCAGCCGGCGCAGCCGCAGGATGCGCTGTGGGCCATGGAGCAATGCCTGCGCTGCGATGCCTTCGGTGCCGTGCTGGGCTGGTGCCCTGACATCGATGCACGCAGTGTGCGGCGCCTGCAGCTCGCGGCCGAGGCCGGTGGCGGCAGTGGCTGGCTGTATCGTCCGCTGCAGGCGCTGGAACAGAGCTCACCCGCCGCCCTGCGCCTGCGTTTGCAGGCCACGCCGGCGGGCCTGGAAGTGCAATTGCGCAAGGTCCGCGGAGGAGCGCCCGGTGCTGTGGTCGTGCATCCTGCTGCCGCCGCTTGAACGCGCAGCGCTGCAACGCCTGGGCTGGTGGGCGCAGCAGTGGAGCAGCGCCGTCAGCATCGCAACGCAGCCGGATGCGCGCCGCGATCAAGCGGCACTGTGGCTGGAGATCGGCGCCAGCCTGAAACTGTTCGGCGGCCTGCCAGCGCTGCAGACGCGCATCGCCACGGCGCTGCAGGAACTCGAGTGCAATGCGCGGCTGGGCTGGGCCCCTACCCCCGCCGCCGCACTGCTGCGCGCCCGCGCCGGTTGCACCCAGCCCTGCCTCACGCTGCCGGAGTTGCAGCAGAGCTGGCGGCTGTTCCGCCTGCGCTGGCTGGCCCTGCCCGAACCGACCCTGGCAGCCCTGCATGACAGCGGTCTGCGCCGCATCGATGAAGTGCTGGCACTGGAGGCTGCCGCGCTGGCGCGCCGTTTTGGCCCCCAGACCAGCCACTACCTGCAACGCCTGCAGGGTCTGCAGGCGGATCCGCTGCCGCTGCTCGGTCTGCCGCAGCAGTACCGCAGCCGCTGCGAATTCCCGGCCGAGATCCAGCACAGCAGCGCGCTGCTGTTTCCGCTGCAGCGGCTGCTGGGCGAATTCCAGGGTTATCTGCGCGCGCGCGATCGCGCCGTGCAGGATTTCACGCTGACACTGGAGCATCCGCGCAGTCGCACGCGGCCAATACCAGATACGGTGCTCGGCATCGGCCTGGCGCAACCCGAACGCGCCGCCGCGCAACTGCTGACACTGCTGCGCCATAAGCTGGAGCGCACCATGCTGCCCGCGCCGGTGCGCGCCGTACGCATCGAGGCGCGCCGCTTCAGCGCGCCGGCCATCCTGCAGGGCGATCTGTTCGAGCGCAGCGCCGAACAGCCGCAGCAATTCCATCAGACCTGCGACCGGCTGCGGGCCCGGCTCGGCGCCGATGCGCTGCTGCGTGCCGAACTGCAGGCCGATCACCGGCCCGAGCGGGCTTTCCGTTATGACAGCAACAACGAGGCGGCGGATGCATCGGCCGGCAGGAACGGCTGCGCTGCGACCATGGCTGCACGCCCCTGCGTGCTGCTGCCCGAGCCACAGCTGCTGGCGGGTACGCCCACGCTGCTGTCCGGCCCGGAACGCATCGAGAGCGGCTGGTGGAGCGGCACGGACTGCGTGCGCGATTACTTCGTGGCGCACGACGCGCAGGGCGCGCGTTTGTGGGTGTTCCGCGAAGCCGGCGACCAGCGCTGGTATCTGCACGGACTGTGGTCGTGAGCGCAGCCGCATCGCATGGTGGTTATGCCGAGCTGCATGCGCTCAGCAATTTCAGCTTCCTGCGTGGCGCCTCGCATCCGGGCGAGCTGGTATTGCAGGCCACAACGCTGGGTTATACGGCGCTGGCGCTGTGCGATGAATGTTCCGTGGCCGGCGTGGTGCGCGCCTACGAGGCCTGGCGCAAGCTGCAGGAGCAAGGCATCGTTCCACCACAGCTCATCATCGGTTCCGAATTCCACGCTCCCGATGGCCTGCACATGGTGCTGCTATGTGCGGACCGCGAGGCCTACAGCCAGCTGTGCGCGCTGATCACGCGCGCGCGGCGGCGTGCCGACAAGGGCAGCTACCAGCTGCAACGCGCCGACTTCGAGACGGACCTGGATCACTGTCTGGCCTTGTGGATTCCGGCGCGCAGCCGCGCCACGCGCCTGGGCGATGACGCGCAACTCGCTGCGCAGGCGCGCTGGCTGCAGGCGCATTTCCCCGGACGCGCGTGGCTGGCTGTGGAACTGCACCGTGCAGCCGACGATGGCGCCTGGCTGCAGCGCTGTGGACAGCTCGGTGCGGAGCATACGCTGCCGCTGGTGGCGGCCGGCGACGTGCACATGCATGCGCGCGAGCGGCGCGCACTGCAGGATGCGCTCACCGCCATCCGCCGTGGCTGCAGCATTGCCGAAGCCGGCTGGCGGCTGTTCGCCAATGGCGAGCGCCATCTGCGGCCGCTGCCGGAACTGCAGGAACTGTATCCACCGGCCCTGTTGGCGGAGACCCTGGCCATTGCCGGACGCTGCCGCTTCTCTCTGAGTGAGTTGCGTTACGAATATCCCGCCGAACTGGTGCCGGCGGGCCGCACGCCGCCGCAACAATTGCGCCATCTGGTCGCGGCCGGCGAACAGCGGCGCTGGCCGCAGGGCACCCCCGCGCGGCTGCGCCAGCAGATCGATCATGAATTGCAGCTGATCGAGGATCTGCAGTACGAAAACTTCTTCCTGACCGTGCACGACATCGTGGCCTATGCCCGTGACGCGGGCATTCTCTGCCAGGGCCGCGGCTCGGCGGCCAACTCGGTGGTCTGCTATGCGCTGGGCATCACCGAGGTGGATCCGCAGCGTGCCGAACTGCTGTTCGAGCGCTTCATCAGCCGCGAACGCGGCGAACCGCCCGACATCGACGTGGATTTCGAGCACGAGCGGCGCGAGGAAGTCATCCAGTGGATCTACCAGCGTTATGGGCGTGAACGCACGGCGCTGGCCGCCACGGTGATCTGCTACCGCCGGCGCAGTGCGCTGCGCGATCTGGGCAAGGCGCTGGGTCTCAATGAGGCGTTGCTGGAGAAAATCATCGCGGCGCCGCTGGAATGGCGCGATCCGAACACCCTGCCGCAGCAGCTGTGCGCCCTGGCACCGGACATCGAGCCGCACCGCCTGCAGCAGCTGGCGGTTCTGACCCGGCAGCTGCGCGGTTTCCCGCGTCATCTGTCGCAGCATGTGGGTGGCTTCGTGATCTCGGGTGAGCCGCTGCATCGGCTGGTGCCGGTGGAAAACGCCGCCATGCCCGAGCGCACCGTCATCCAGTGGGACAAGGACGATCTGGAGACCCTCGGCCTGCTGAAGGTGGATGTGCTGGCGCTGGGCATGCTCTCCGCCATCCGCCGCTGCCTGCAGATGCTGGGTGAGCATGGCAGCGGACCGACGCGCATGCAGGATATTCCCGAAGGTGATGGGCCCACTTACGAGATGATCTGTCGCGGCGAAACCATCGGCGTATTCCAGATCGAATCGCGCGCGCAGATGAGCATGCTGCCGCGACTGCGGCCGCGCACCTACTACGATCTGGTCATCGAGGTGGCCATCGTGCGCCCCGGCCCCATCCAGGGCGGCATGGTGCATCCCTATCTGCGGCGTCGGCAGGGCCTGGAGCAGGTCAGCTATCCCAAGCCGGAACTGCGCAGCGTGCTGGAGAAGACCCTGGGCGTGCCGCTGTTCCAGGAACAGGTCATGAAGATCGCCATGGTGGCGGCCGATTTCACGCCGGGCGAAGCCGATCAGCTGCGCCGTTCGATGGCAGCGTGGAAGCGCACCGGCTCACTGGCCCCGTATCGCGAACGGCTGCTCGCCGGCATGCGCAGGAACGGCTATGAAGAGAGCTTTGCCGCGCAGATCTTCGCGCAGATCGAAGGCTTCGCCGATTACGGATTTCCGGAATCGCATGCCGCTTCCTTCGCGTTGCTCACCTATGTCTCGAGCTGGCTGAAACACCATCATCCTGCGGCCTTCTTCGCCGCGCTGGTGAACTGCCAGCCCATGGGTTTCTATGCGCCGGCCCAGCTGCTGGCCGAAGCGCGTCGCAGCGGCGTCAGCGTGCTGCCCGTCGATGTGCTGCACAGTCATTACGAATGCACGCTGGAGCGCCAGGGCGACGCTTCTCTGGCGTTGCGTGTGGGGCTGAATCAGATCCAGGGTCTGAACGGAATATTGGGGCGGCACATCGCCACGCTCTGCCGGCAGCAGCCGCCGGACAGCATCGACACTCTGGCGCTGCGCGCGAACCTGAGCCGCAGCGATCTGCGCCGGCTGGCCGCCGCCGGCGCACTGCGCAGTCTCACCGAGCATCGGCATGCGGCGAACTGGCAGTCGCTGGGCAGCGAACGGTTGCCGGCACTGCTGAGCGGTCACGCCGCCGCCGAGAACCTGCCGCCCCTGCCCGCACCCACCGAGATGCAGGAGTTGATGGCCGACTATCGTCACATCGGTTTCAGCACCGGCCGCCATCCGCTGCAGCTGCTGCGTCCGCGGCTGGCACGGCAGCGCATTCTCAGCGCCGCCGAACTGCACGATCGCCCCGACAATTGCGCGGTGCGCATCGGCGGACTGGTCACGCATGTGCAGCGGCCGGGCACCGCCACCGGCGTGGTGTTCCTGTCGCTGGAGGATGAAACCGGCATCGTCAACACCATCCTGTGGCCGGATGTGTTCGATGCCTGCATCGACGCGACCACGCGGGCCAGTCTGCTGGTGGTCAGCGGCACCCTGCAGAACCGCACCGGCGTGCGGCATGTGGTGGCGCAGCGGCTGTACGATCGTTCCGGCTGGCTGCCGGAGCTGCAGCGTCATTCGCGCGATTTCCGCTGATCGCGGCGCGCGGCTATAGTCGGCACATGAACGCAGCCACCCCGTTTCCGGCACGCATCGGTCTGGGCACCTGGAAAATGGGCGAAGGGGATCGGCGCGACCTGCCGGCCATCCGCCATGCGCTCGAGCACGGCTATCGGCTGATCGACACCGCCGAGATGTATGCCCAGGGCGGCGCCGAGCGGGTCATCGGCAAGGCGCTGCTCGCGCATGGCCTGCAGCATCGTCCCAGGCTCTGCATCGTCAGCAAGGTGCTGCCCGACAATGCCTCGCGCCACGGCACCGTGCGTGCCTGCGAAGCCTCGCTCGAACGCCTGGGCTGCGGCTATCTCGACGTGTATCTGCTGCACTGGCCCGGACGGCACCCGCTCGCGCAGACGCTGGAAGCCTTTGTCGAACTGCGCGAGCGTGGCCTGATCCGCCACTTCGGCGTCAGCAACCTGGATGCCGGGGAACTGCAGCAATGGCGCGCGGCTGAAAGGACCCTGGGCATTACCGACGGCGCCTGCACCAACCAGGTCTACTACTGCATGGCCCAGCGCGGCATCGAGTTCGCGCAGCTGGCATGGCAGCGCGCCCATGGCTTTTGCACCATGGCCTATTCGCCACTGGGCCAGGGCGATCTGCTGCGTGACCCCATGGTGAAGCAGCTGGCCGCCGACCTGAAGCTCACGCCGGCGCAGCTGGCGCTGGCCTGGGTGCTGCGGCACCCGGAGATGGTGGCCATTCCGAAGAGTTCGGATCCGCAGCGCATCGAGCAGAACCTGCGGGCCGCGGATGTCACACTGGATGCTGCCACTCTGGCCAGGATCGATGCGCGCTTCCCGCCGCCGCGCGCAGAGCTGCCGCTGGCAACGAGCTGATCAGCCGTTCTTCACCATCACATGCCGCACGCAGGAATAGTCCTCGAGCGCATAGGCCGACAAATCCTTGCCATAGCCCGAACGCTTGAGCCCGCCATGCGGCATCTCGCTGACCAGCATGAAATGCGTGTTGATCCAGGTGCAGCCATAGCGCAGCTTCGCAGCCACGCGCATGGCCTTGGACACGTCCTGGGTCCACACCGAGGATGACAGGCCATAGTCGGATTCGTTGGCCCAGGCAATGGCCTGCTCGGCATCCTTGAAGCGCGTCACCGACACCACGGGACCGAACACTTCGCGGCGCACGATCTCATCGCTCTGCCTCGCCCCCGCAATGACGGTGGGTTCGAAGAAGAAACCACCCCCCGCGCGCACCTTGCCACCAGTGGTGATCTCGATGTGCTTCTTATCGGCCGCGCGCTCCACGAATCCGATGACGCGCTCGCGCTGCCGGGCACTGATCAGCGGCCCCATTTCCACGCCCTCGTCATTCTGCCGCCCCACCTTGATGCTGCCGACCGCGGCGCTCAGATCGGCCACCAGCCTGTCGTGGATCTTCGCACCGGCATAGATGCGGCAGGCGGCGGTGCAATCCTGACCGGCGTTGTAGTACCCGAAGGTGCGTACCCCGCTGACCACCTGCTCCAGATCAGCGTCATCGAACACGATGACCGGAGCCTTGCCGCCGAGCTCCAGGTGGGTACGCTTGATGCCCTGGGCGGCGGCGGCCAGCACCTTTTCGCCGGTGGCCACATCGCCGGTCAGCGAGATCATGTCCACACCCGGCTGCGCGATCAGCGCAGCGCCCACGCTGCTGCCACGGCCGTAGAGGACATTGACGACGCCGGGCGGGAACAGTTCGGCGAGCAGCGTGGCCAGCTTCAGTGCGCTCAGCGGTGTCTGCTCCGACGGTTTCAGCACCACGGCATTGCCAGCGGCCAGCGCCGGCGCCAGCTTCCATGCCGCCATCATCAACGGATAGTTCCACGGCGCGATCGACGCCACCACGCCCACCGGATCACGACGGATCATGCTGGTGAAGCCGCTCAGGTATTCGCCGGCCACCGCGCCCTGCTGGGCGCGCACCGCACCGGCGAAGAAACGGAATACATCGGCAATGGCCGGGATCTCGTCGTTCAAGGCCGCCGCATAGGGCTTGCCGCAATTCTGCGACTCCAGCCGCGCGAAGCTCTCGCCCTGTGCCTCGATGGCCTCCGCCAGCTTCAACAACAGCGTGGCGCGATCCCTGGGAACCGTGGCCGACCAGCCATCGCAGGCCGCACGCGCCGCGGCCACCGCGGCTTCGATCTGTTCCCTGGAGGCCTCCGGAATCTGCGCCAGCGTCTTGCCGGTGGCCGGATCGAGCACCGCTTGCTTCGCTCCCCTGCCCAGCACCAGTTTGCCGCCAATCAGCAGTTTGCTATCCATTTCGGACCTCTCACGTCAGTGCTCTTCGGCCGAACGCGTCAGGTAGTACGCCAGCAGGATGGGAATAAAGGTGATCACCATGACCATCACCGCCACCACGTTGGTGATGGGCCGCTCGCGCGGCCGGAACAGTTCATTGAAGAACCAGATCGGCAGCGTGCGCTCATGCCCGGCGGTGAACAGCGTCACGATGATTTCATCGAAGGACAGTGCGAAGGCCAGCATGCCACCGGCCAGCAGCGCGCTGGCAATCTGTGGCAGCACCACCAGCCGGAAGGTCTGGAAGCTGTCCGCCCCCAGGTCCAGCGACGCCTCGCTCCAGCTCTTCGGCAGCCGCCGCAGCCGCGCGATGACGTTGTTGTAGACGATCACCACGCAGAAGGTCAGATGCCCGGCCACGATGGTCCAGAAGCCCGGCGTGAGCCCCGCGCCCTTGATGGCCGACAGCAATGCCAGACCCGTGATGATGCCGGGCAGCGCGATCGGCAGTACCAGCAGCGTGGTGATGACTTCCTTGCCGCAGAAGCGGGCACGGTTCATGGCCAGCGCCGTCAGCACACCGAGCAGGATGGCGCACAACGTAGCCAGCGCCGCCACGCCCAGCGACATGCGCAGTGCCTCCCAGATATCGTCGCGCGCGAAGGCGACGCCGAACCAGTGCAGGGTCAGCCCAGGCGGCGGGAATTCGTAGGTGCGATCCGCTGTGGTGAAGGCATACAGCACGATGACCAGCACCGGCAGGTGCAGGAACAGCAGGCCACCATAGGCCGCCACCCGCGCCGTCAGTGACGGCCGATCCAGTCCCAGACCCTTTGCTGCCCGGCTAGAGCGCATCGAAGGCTCCGGCGCGCCTGGCCAGCGCGAGGTAGAGCATGATGAGCACGATGGGCACCACCGAGAACGCTGCCGCCAACGGCACATTGCCGGCCGTACCCTGCTGCTGGTAGACCATCATGCCGATGAAGTAACCGGGCGCGCCCACCACGCTGGGAATGATGTAATCCCCCAGCGTCAGCGAGAAGGTGAAGATCGAACCGGCTGCCAGGCCGGGCAGCGCCAGCGGCAGTACCACGTAACGGAAAGTCTGCCAGGGCGCTGCGCCCAGATCCGCCGAGGCCTGCAGCAGGGACAGCGGTACGCGCTCCAGCGCCGCGACCAGCGGCAGGATCATGTACGGCAACCACATGTAGACGAACACGATGAACATGCCCAGGTAGGACGCCGACAGCGAAGGGCCGCCCACGGCCGGCAATTGCAGCGCGGCGTCCAGCACGCCGCCCAGATGCACGGCATCCAGCAGCCAGCTGAGCACGCCCTGCCTGGCCAGGATCAGGCGCCAGGCATAGACCTTGACCAGATAGCTCATCCACATCGGCAACATGACGCCCACGTAGAACAACGCACGGGTGCTGCCGCGCGTGTAGCGCACCATGTAGTTGGCGATGGGGAATGCGATCAGCGCGCAGGCGATGGTGACGGCGATGGCCATCAGCAGCGTGCGCACGATGATGTCGAGATTGGCCGGCTGCGTCAGCATCTGCCGGAAGGTGGCCAGCGTGGGCGTGGGCACCACGCGCGCCGTGAATTCGTCGATGGCGTAGAAGCTCTGCGCCAGCAACGCGAACAGCGAGCCCAGATACACGGTGCCGAACCACAGCAGCGGCGGCACCAGGCACAGCAGCAGTTGCGCCAGCGGCCGGCGGTACAGCCACAGCGACACGCGCCGCGACCGGCCCGATGGCAGCGCCAGGCTCGACGCCTCAGCCATGCGAGGCATCCGGATCGTTCAGCACCACGGCATGACGACGCTGCCAGCCGATGCGCACCTGCGCACCCACGGGCCAGGCGTGGGTGCCGTCACTGTCGCGCACGGCGCTGAACAACGTGCCGTCCGGCAGCTGCAGCTGCCAGCGGCTCTGCGCACCGTGATACTGCACGTCCATCACGCGCGCGCTGCTGCCCATGGCGTCACCGGACAACTCCTGCCCGTCCATCAACAGCTCCACATGCTCGCCGCGAACCGCAAAAGGTTCGTCGCTGCCGGACAAGCGTCGTGCCAGTTCACCTTCCGCCACATTCGCACCGCCCACGAAACGCGCCACGAAGGCCGTGGCCGGCCGTGTATACAACTCACGGGGCGCGGCCAGCTGCTCGATACGGCCGCTGTTGAACACGGCCACGCGATCCGCCATCGACAGCGCTTCGCCCTGATCATGGGTGACGAACACGAAGGTGATGCCCAGCTGGCGCTGCAACGTGCGCAGCTCCAGCTGCATGGCTTCGCGCAGTTTCAGATCCAGCGCGCCCAGCGGCTCATCCAGCAGCAGCACCCGCGGCCGGTTCACCAGGGCGCGCGCCAGGGCCACTCGCTGCCGCTGCCCGCCGGACAACTGTGCCGGCCGGCGCTGCGCCAGCTGCGCCAGCTTGACCATGTCCAGCGCCGCCATGGCGCGCTGGCGCCGTTCCGCCAATGCCACACCGCGCACACGCAGACCATAGGCCACGTTCTCCAGCACGCTCATATGCGGAAACAGCGCATAGTCCTGGAATACGGTGTTCACGTCGCGCTCGCTGGGCGGCGTGGTCGTGACGTCCACGCCGTCGAGCAGCACCCGCCCCGCGTCGGGCGCCTCGAAACCCGCGATCAACCGCAGACAGGTGGTCTTGCCCGATCCCGAAGGCCCCAGCATGGCGAAGAACTCGCCGGACTCGACGCTGAGCGAAACAGCGTCGACGGCCTTTACCTGCCCATAACGTCGAACCACATCCTGGAATTCAATCGCAGCAGACATGATGCATCCCGCACCGACAGACGGCGCGGAGGGTCAGGCGACAACCCGCGCCGGATTAACCACCCACTGAAAGCTTCAGCGACCGCCCATGATGGCCACGTAGTCAGTGGCCCAGCGGCTGTAGGGTACGCACATGTCGCCCTGCGCCGCGCACTTGGCTTCCGGCGTGCGCCAGAAGTGGATCTGGTCGAACTTGTCGATGCCGTTGGTCTTGCAGCCCTCGGCGCCGAGCAGGTCGTTGCCGGTGCAGGCGGCCGGCACCACCGGCACGGAACCGAACCAGGAGGCCACGTCGCCCTGTACCTTCGGATTGATCGACCACTCCAGCCACTTGTACGCGCAGTTGGGATGACTGGCCTTGGCATGCAGCATGGTGGTGTCCGCCCAGCCCGTGGCACCCTCGGCCGGGATGGTGCTGGCCACGGGCTGCTTGTTGGCCACCAGCGTGTTCACCTGGAAGGGCCAGGAACCGGAGGCCACGACGCCCTCGTTGGTGAAATCCTGCACCTGCACGTTGGCGTCATGCCAGTAACGCTGCACCAGCGGATGTTGGGCACGCAGCAGCGCCAGCGCGGCGGCGTACTGCGCCTCATTCAGTTCATAGGGGTCTTTGATGCCCAGCTCAGACCTGGTGGCCGCCAGATACAGCGCGGCGTCGGCAATGTAGATGGCGCCATCGTAGGCCTGGATGCGGCCCTTGTTGGTCTTGCCATCCGGAAACTTCTGCTCCTTGAACAGCACCCCCCAGGACGTTGGCGCTGTCTTGAATACTTTGGTGTTGTAGATCAGCACGTTCGGGCCCCACTGGTACGGCACGCCATAGTGCTTGCCATCCACGTAGTGCCAGGGCGCCTCTTTCAGGCGCGCATCGATGCTCTCGTACGAGGGGATACGGCTGATGTCCACCGGCTGCACGGTGCCACCGCGCACCAGGCGCAGTGAGGCATCGCCCGAAGCCGTGACCAGGTCATAACCGCCCTGAGTCATCAGCGCCACCATCTCGTCGCTGGTGCCAGCGGTCTTCACATTGACCTTGCAGCCGGTATCCGCTTCGAACCGGGTGACCCAGTTGTAGTTCTTGTCGGTTTCGCCGCGCTCGATGTAACCGGGCCAGGCGATGATGTCGACTTCCTTCTCCAGCGCGGTGCTGGGAGCGGCTGCGGTGGGCGGCGCCGCGGCCTGCCTGCCGCAGGCGACCAGAATCAGCACGCAGGAGGTAAGCAAGGTCAGACGCACTTGCATGAGGCTTGATGACGCCATGGAGGTCTCCCGGAAGTTCTTTTGGGGGAACTTCCGGATCATAGCCCTGTGGCGGCGCAAAAGGCCTGCTATGATCCCGCGGCTACCGAATCGCTACTGCAATCACTACTGGAATCACTACTGGGCCAGCGCCTCGCGCAGCGCCGCGATCTCGGTGGTGGACTCACTCAGCAGCGTCTCGGCCAGCGGACCGGACAGACCCAGCCGCTGCGCCGAACGGCTTGCGCTCAATTTGATCTCCAGCATGTCCGGCGCCTCCTTGCATGAGAACAGGATGGCAGCGCACACCAGCACGTCGGCCAGCGTCAGCGTGGAGCGCTCATCGTCGCCGGCGCTCTCCGAGGCGTGCACCGCCGTGATGATCTCGTCGGCCACCTGCCAGTTCTCCAGCACGGCACGCGCAATGTTCGCCTGCCAGTCACGCACGATGCTCTGGTACATGGCTGCATCGCCGAACAGCACCGGGTGGCGACTGGCGCGCGTGAGGACGTAGAGCCGGCCAATGCCTTCCACCAGACCGGCCAGCATGGCCGTATCCGGATTGAAGCGCCCGCCGCGCCGCGCGAGCACGAAGCTCAGCGCCGACATCCACACGCTTTGCTGCCACAGCGCATTGAGCTGGCGCTCGATGCCCCGGTAGTCCTGCACCTGGCGCAGCTGCGCCATGGCGAAACTGATGACCGTGGTGCGCAATGCGTCGAAACCCAGGCGCGTGACCGCATTGCGCAGATCCAGAATGGACCGCCCGGTCCGGTTCATGGCGGCCGAATTGGCCAGCTTCAGCACGCGTGTGGCCAGCACCGGTTCGGCACCCAGCACCCGCACCACCCGCTCGACATTGGCATCCTGATCGCAGAGCATGCGCTGCACGCGCTCGGCAACCTCGGGATAGCTGGGCAGCTCGATGGCACCGCCCGACAGCGCCATCGCCAGTTCGCGCACGAACTCGAACGCGGCACTGCTGCTGCGGGTTACCGGACCTGGATCAGACGCGACCATGGCCTCCCTGCCTTGCACGCGATCAGAACTCGCTCCAGTCATTCGCGTCCGCTCCATTGGCGACGGCCTTGGGGCGCGCCACCGCAGCAGCGGCTGCAGCCGGCCTGGTAGCCGCGGCCGGCCGGGCCGCCGGCTGGCTCCAGGGACGCGCGGCGGCACGGCGCTCCACGGCGGGACGCGTGGCCGGGCGGGCCGGTACGGCAACTGCGGCAACAGCGCCGCGACGCGGATCGGCTTCCACACCTTCGATACGGAAGTAGGCGGTGGCAGACATCAGCTTGTCGGCCTGCTCGTTCATGGACTGGGCGGCGGCGCTGGCCTGCTCCACCATGGCGGCATTCTGCTGCGTGCCCTGATCCATCTGCAGCACGGCGCGGCTGATCTCCTCGGCGCTGACCGCCTGCTCCTGACTGGCGTTGGAAATCTCGCCCACCACATCGCTGACCTTCTTCACCGATGCCACGATCTCCTCGAGGTGACGGCCCGATTCACTGACCAGCCGGCTGCCTTCTTCCACCTTGCCGACGCTGTCGTTGATGAGATCCTTGATCTCCTTGGCGGCCGAGGCGCTACGCTGGGCCAGCGAGCGCACCTCGCTCGCCACCACCGCGAAGCCGCGACCCTGGTCGCCGGCGCGCGCCGCTTCCACGGCGGCGTTGAGCGCCAGCAGGTTGGTCTGAAAGGCGATCTCGTCGATGACCGCGATGATGTCCGCGATCTTCTTGCTGGAGGAATCGATGGCGGACATCGCGCTGACCGCGTGCTGCACCACCTGCCCGCCGTGTTCGGCCTGATCGCGCGCTGCCTGGGCCAGCTGATTCGCAAGCCTGGCGTTGTCGGCATTCTGGCGCACCGTCGCGGTCATCTCTTCCATCGAGGAGGCGGTCTCTTCGAGATTGGCCGCCTGCTGCTCGGTGCGCTGACTCAGATCCAGCGTGCCGGCATTGATTTCGCGTGACGCCACGGCCACGGCATCGGCGCTTTCCTTCACGCCGCGCAACACCTGCGACACCTTTTCCTTCATGTCATGCAGGGACTTCATCATGCGCGACAGCTCGTCGCGGCCATGCACGCTGAAGCCGTGGGTATAGTCGCCCTCCGCCAGCTTGTTGGCCACCTCGCCGGCCTGCCGCAGGCCTTCGATGGTGTTCAGGGCCACCAGCAGCGTGAAACCCAGCCCCGCCAACAGCGCCAGCGCGACGATCGAGAACACGATGGCGCGGCTGGTGCGCAGCGAACTGAGGCGGGCATTGAGCAAATCGTTGCCGATGCCGTGCATCTCGCCATGCAACGTATCGACCAGATCCGCCATCGAAGAGGACTGGGAGAGGATGTCATCCACCGGCGAGCTGAAAGTGCCGGTAGTGACGTTCTCGGAGCAATACTTCACGAAGGACTGGAAGGCCGCCGTCAACTTTTCGAGCTTGGCGCTGGCATCGCTGGTGTGCTCGTCGTTGGCGCCACTCGCCTCACGCGACAGGCGCAGATCATCCTTGATGGATTCGAGCGCGCGCTCGGCCAGCACCTGGGCTTCCACCACGTCGCTGACCAGCGCAGTGGACGGCTGACCGGCGGCACCGATGGCGGCGGCGGCGGTGCGCATCTCGGAAAAATGCTGTTCGAAATCGGGCAGCTCCACCGTCGCGGCGCGCAACAGGTAGTAGGACACCGCCTGCTGGTCCAGCACGATGTGCGAAGTGGTAACCACGTAGTTGCGGTAGTCGAGCATCTTGGTGCGCAACTCATCATGCTGCTTCTGCACCTCGGCCACCGAACCCGGGCTGGCCGCGACCACGTCGTTGAACTTGGCCTTGACCTCGTTCCAGCGACGGCGATCCTCGCCATCCGGGGCACCGTAAACAGCGCTCAGCGCATCCATCTCGGCCACTTGCTTCGCGGCCTCCTCGGCGGCAGCGCGCGCCTTGGTCTTGCCAGCCGGATCGCCGGAGGCGGCAGCGGCGGCCCAGACTTCATGTTCGCCCACCGGAGCAAGCATCTCTTCCACCGGGTGGTACATGGTCATGCCGCCGATTTCGAGCGCGGTCTGCTGGATGTCGTTCTGCTGCGAGCGGAAGAACAGCACCGACAGAAGCACGATGGGAATCGTGCTGGCGACAATGATGGCCGCCATCTTCTGCGGAAAACTCAGGTGACTGATCCAGCCTTTCATTTCGAGCGCTCTCCAGAAGTGGCGCGCCCCGGGGCACGCTGTTTAGCCTGTCCATTCACTTACGGCGCGACGTGGCGAAACTTGACCGCCGCAACTGCGCCACACGTCACGCTTGCGACGCGACCTTGTCCCGCTTCGCTCCCGCCGCCGTCAGCAACGCTTCGGCGATCTGCTGCAACGGCAAAACGCGCGCCACCGCACCGGCCTGCACTGCCGAGCCCGGCATGCCCCACACCACGCTGGTGCGTTCGTCCTGGGCAATGGTCTGCGCACCGGCGGCGCGCATGGCCTTCATACCGCGCGCACCGTCCGCTCCCATGCCGGTGAGAATGGCGCCAATGGCGTTGGCACCCACCTGCTGCGCCACCGACTGGAACAGCACGTCGACACTGGGCCGGTGATGGCTGATCGGATCAGCGTTGCTGAGGCGGCAGCGGTACCTGGCGCCATCGCGTTCCACCAGCAGGTGCAGGTCACCCGGCGCGATGTAGCAGTGACCGGGCAGGATGAGCTGGCCGTCGCCGGCCTCCTGCACCGTCAATTGCGAACAGGTGTTCATGCGGGCCGCGAACGGGCCGCTGAAGGCCTTGGGAATGTGCTGGGTGACGACGATGCCGGGAGAATCCGGCGGCATGCGGCACAGCACTTCGCGGATCGCCTCGGTGCCGCCGGTGGAAGCTCCGATGGCGATGATCTGGTCGGTGGTGCGGTAACGCAGGCCGCCGGCGGCGCGCTCGGCCAACGACGCCACGGGCTGCGGCCCGGCTGCGGCCGCACCGCCATCGGTGCCCAGCGGACGAACACGCGCACGCGAGGCCACGCGCACCTTGCCGATGATCTCGGCCGCATAGCTCTCCATGGCACGGGCAATGTCGACGCGCGGCTTGGTCACGAAATCCACGGCACCGAGTTCCAGCGCCGTCAGCGTCACGTCCGCGCCGCGTTCGGTCAGCGAAGAGCACATGACCACCGGCATGGGCCGCAGACGCATCAGGTTGCGCAGGAACTGCAGGCCATCCATACGCGGCATTTCCACATCCAGCGTCAGCACGTCGGGTTCGAGCTGCTTGATCTTCTCGCGCGCGACAAAGGCGTCCTGTGCCGCTCCCACCACTTCGATGTCCTGATCCTGACCGAGGATCTCGGTCAGCAGTCCGCGGATCAGCGCGGAATCGTCGATGACCAGCACCTTGATACGCCTGGCATTGGATGCATTCATGATCAGAACAACTCGATTTCGCCGGACACGGCAGTGTGGTCGATCTTCTGCATGTAACGCTTCTCATCGATGACCACATGACTGTCGGCGGTGCGTGCCAGCTTCTTGACGCGGGCATTGCCGGTGGTCGGGTCGTACAGAACCTTGCGCGGAAACAAATCGCCGAGGTCCTCGCCGACCACGCGGAAACCTTCGGCGCGCACGTAGTCGCGCACGAAATGGATGTTGCGCGAGCCCACGTCGGTCATGGCGTCCAGAACTTTGCCGCCGCCGACCAGCTTGATCTCCAGCGTCTGGCGTGAACCGCCGCGCTTGAGGATCTCGTTGATCAGCCGCTCCATGGCAACGTTGCCGTAGCGCGTCGCGGCGCTGGCGCTGGCGCCCCAGTCGCCTTGCCGATCGGGACTCTCCATCGGCAACATGAAGTGATTCATGCCACCGATCTTCAGGCGCGAATCGCGGATGCAGGCCGATACACAGGAGCCCAGCACGGTTCCGATCCACTCGCCCTGCTCCGCGACGTAGTAGTCGCCCGGATGCAGGGTCGCCACCGTCGCCCCCAGCGCCTGGTCGACGCGGCGGGAAATATGAGCAAATTGGCCGCCAGAGCGCTGCGCAAGACGATGGGGCATTTCAGCGCGCCTTCCGGTGGATGGTCTGGCCGGCCGACTCGTAGACCGTGCTCACGCCGAGCAGCGATTCGGAATGGCCGAGCACCAGATGATCGCCAGCACGCTGCATGCCGGCCATGTGACCGATGATGTTGCGCTGCGTATCCTTGTCGAAATAGATGATCACGTTGCGGCAGAAGATGATGTCGAATGGTCCTTTGAACGGCCATTCACCGATGAGATTGAGCGGCTTGAAGCTGATCAGGCGGCGCGGCTCCGCACCGACGCTGAACTGTTCGCCGCTGAGCGCAAACCACCGCGACAGACGTTTCGGATCCATGCGCGCGACGCGCTCGGCGTCATAAACGCCGCGCCGGGCGCGCGCCAGAACGTCCGAATCGATGTCGGTGGCCAGTATGCGGATGTCCCAGCCGCGCAGATGACCGAGCGTCTCCAGCACCACCATGGCGATCGAATACGGCTCCTCGCCGGTGGAGCAGCCCGCCGACCAGATGCGGATGCGGCGCGTCGCCGCGTTGCTCGCCTCCAGGTGCGGCAGGCAGGTGCGCGTCAGCCAGTCAAAATGGTGCTGCTCGCGGAAGAAGGAGGTGAGATTGGTGGTCAGCGCATTGCAGAATTGCTGGACCTCGGCGGGATCGCCTTCCTCCACCCGCTGCAGGTAGGCGCCGAAGCTGTCCAGGCGCAGCTGCCGCAGCCGGCGCACCAGACGGCCGTAGACCAGCTCGCGCTTGGATTCCGCCATGCTGATACCAGCATGCCGGCGCACCAGGTGACGGATACGCTCAAAGTCGCTGCTCGTGAAATCGAATTCGCGCTGCGCATTCGCTGCGGGCATCACACTCATTCCATCCCTCGAACGGAGCGCTTCAAGCTCTTCAGAACAGTTCCAGATCACCCGGCGTGGCTTCCTGCAGACCGGTCAGCGCCTTGAGCATCTGATCGGCACTGAGTCCGCGCATCATGAAATCGAACAGCACACGTTCCTCGACCATGCTGTAGCGACCGCGCACCTGCTCAAGCAGGTTGTCCCAGTCCGCGCTGCGCGGCGCGCCGCCGCTGCGATCGGCCGGAATGACCAGACCGTCGCGCACATGACTCAAGCGCTGGATCAGCTTGTCGTAGAACTGCAGGGAGGTGACGGCGATGCGCACATGGGCCGACAGCGCATCGGCCAGTTCGGTGATGCGGGACCGCATGGCCTCGTGGGCTGCACCGGTGGCAGCAGTGTACTGATGCGCCTGAACCTGCAATTCGCGCGCATCGGTAGCGACCGCCGTCACGGCCATGGCCAGGCTGTTGACACGGCTGTCCGCCTCCTTGATGGCCGCCTCGAGCTGCACGGCCCCCAACTCCAGGAACTGGCGCATCTCCTGCGCCAGGGTGTTGACGCTGGTCATCGCTTCGGCCGGGTCCGACTCGCTCAGCGAGAGTTCCGCTAGGTTCATTGTGTCCTTCAATCCCTTGCAGCGGCAAAGGCGCTCTGCAGTCCCAGCGCCCGCACCGTTTCATCCAGTACCGCACAGGCCCCCGTCAGCTTCAGTTGCTGCCTGCGCCGCTGGGCTTCCAGTGTCAGGGCCAGCAGCATCTGCACGCCGGCGGTGTCCACCGCGGTCAGTCCGGAGACGTCGATCTCAACCGCACCGCCCCCCAGCAGACCCTGCAGACGTCCCCAGCCCTCGCGCACATCCTTGATGAGCAACGGACCGTTGAGCCGGGAGATCTCCTGCGTCGCGGCCGGTGCCTTGACCGGCTGCGATCGCGCCACCGGCGGCGGAGCCACCGGGACTTCGCGTTCGAATTCGGCCAGTAGCGCGGCGACATGCGCATCGAGCTGCGCATCGACCGCAGGGGACCGAGCCGTGTCCGCCTTGCGTACGCGCGGCGCGCGCCTGGCCGGCGCCTTCGCGCCCCCGGCACGCCCTGCCTCGGCCTTCTGCCGCACGCCAGTGCCGGGCTTCACCCGCGCCATGCTCAGGCCACCCGGTCGGCAAGCGAGGGGTCCGACAACGCGTCGCTGACCAGCCGATCGATGCCGAGCAGGATCAGCATGCGTTCATCCAGTGTAGCGATGCCACGGATGAAGTTGGAATCGATCGGCGTACCGATCTCGGGTACCGCGCGCATGTTGTCGGCGCTCACATTGCCCACACCGCACACGGCATCAACCACGATGCCGGCCGTGAGTTCACCGCGCGCACCACGCACCTTCACCACGATCACCACGGTGGTGGGACTGTATTCGGTTTCGCCCAGACCAAAACGCAGCCGCAGATCGATGATGGGTACCACCGAACCGCGCAGATTGATGACGCCCTGCACATAGGGCGGCGAATAAGGCAGCCGGGTCGGCTTGTCCCAGCCCTTGATTTCCTGGACGCTGAGAATGGGCACGCCGTAGTCCTGGCCCGCCAGCTGGAAGGTCAGGTACTGATCGGAGACGGCAGTCGTGACGCCTTCCTGAGCTTTCTGCGCACTTGCACTCATGTCGTCTTCCTTCAGGCCCGTGCCGCGATCTGCGTGCCGAGCACGCGCGCCAGCGTCGCCAGCAGTTGATCCGGATTGAAGGGCTTGACCATCCAGCCCGTGGCACCGGCCTGCTTGCCCTGTGCCTTGCGCTCCGGACCGGATTCGGTGGTCAGCAGCAACAGCGGTGTGAGGTGATAGGTCGGCAGCTTGCGCAACGCCGCCACCAGGGTGATGCCATCCATGCGCGGCATGTTCACATCGGTCAGCACCAGATCGACCTCGTGCCGTTGGGCGTACTCATAGGCTTCCTGCCCATCCGCTGCTTCGACCACTTCGTAGCCGGCGGAGCGCAGCGTCACCCCCACCATCTGGCGCATGGAGGCCGAATCATCGACCGCCAGAATTACCTTCGACATCATGTGTTGCTCCCAAATCCCTCACGCGGCGCTGCTGCGCGTCCGCGGCTCTCCCGTTCCGTGCGTATCGACCGCATCACGGCGACTCTTGATGACCCTGCCTGTTTGCAGCGCACAGAATGGGTCATCCGTCACACTCTGCGGTTCATCGGCTGCCGGCGCACTCAGGCCGCGATCCGCGATGTCGCGGCGCGCGTGAGCCCTGCCACGTCCAGGATCAGCGCCACCGAGCCATCGCCGAGGATGGTGGCCCCGGCGATGCCGTCGACATGGCCGTAGTTGGCCTCCAGGGTCTTGACCACTACCTGCTGCTGCCCAAGCAGATCGTCGACGCACAACCCGACGCGCCGTCCGTCGCCCTCCACCACCATGACCAGACCTTCGTCATCACCCCGCGTCCTGCGGCTGGAGCGGAACACCTGGTCGAGACGGATGATGGGCAGGTAGTCGCCGCGGAATGACAGCACCTCGCCACGCCCCACGATCTTGCTGATCGAGGCGCTGCGCACCTGCAGGGACTCGACGATGGCCGTCAGTGGCACGATGTAGGACTCTTCTCCCACTGCCACCGTCTGACCATCCACGATGGCCAGCGTCAGCGGCAACGTGATGATGAAGCGTGAGCCTTTGCCCTCTTCACTGCGCAGATCGATGCTACCGCCGAGCTCCTCGACGTTGCGGCGGACCACGTCCATGCCGACACCGCGCCCGGAAATGTCGGTGGCCTGATCGGCGGTGGAAAAGCCCGCCATGAAAATGATGTTGCAGACTTCTTCGTCGCTGAGACGATCGTCGGCACCGATCAAGCCGCGCTCGCGCGCCTTGGCCAGGATGCGCTCGCGCTTCAGGCCGCCGCCGTCATCGGAAACTTCCACGGTAATGCTGCTGCCGCGGTGGTAGGCATGCAGATGCACGGTACCCTGGGGATTCTTGCCCGCCGCCTTGCGCACTTCCGGCATCTCGATGCCATGATCGACGCAATTACGCACCAGGTGCACCAGCGGATCTCCGATCTTCTCCAGCACGGTCTTGTCGAGCTCGGTCTCGCCGCCGGTCATCTTCAACTCCACCTGCTTGTTCAGGCGCTGGCTGAGATCGCGCACCATGCGCGGGAAGCGGCTGAAGACGAAGCTGATGGGCACCATGCGCACGCGCATGACGCTCTCCTGCAGCTCGCGCACGTTGCGCTCGAGTTGCGCCAGACCCGAACGCAGCCGCTCGCCGGAGGCACCTTCGAGCAGCGCACCGAATTGGCCGAGCATGGACTGCGTGATCACCAGCTCGCCGACGCTGTTCATCAGATCGTCGATCTTCTCGATGCTGACGCGGATGGAAGTGGCGTCGCTGGCACGAGGTTCCTGGGGTTGACTGGCGGCCGCTGACTTGCCCGGCTTCGCCTCATTGTGGGCACGCGCGCCTTGCGCCTGCGCCGAGCTTTCGGCCGTGGGCGCATTCGCGCCTGATACGACCGCGGCAACCACAGATGTCGTGCCAGTCGCCGCGGCGGCCGGCGCTGCCAGTTCACGGATCACCAGCTCGCAGTCACCTTCCGCCCAGTCGAAGACATCGGCCACCGCCGCCTGCGTGGCATCGGTCAGCAGACGCAGCGACCAGGCCAGGTAGCAGCTCTCCGGATCGAGATTGGCGGCCTCGGGAATATTGCCGACGTCGGCGCACACGCCGAGCTCGCCGAGCTGACGCAACTCGTTGAACATGCGCAGGGGATCATTGCCGCGTGCCATCAGGTGCAGATAGGGACGGAAACTGATCTCGAAGCCCTTGCCGGCAACCTCGGCAGACTCGCCGGAAGATCCGGCCCCCCTGTCCGGCGCAGCACTTTGCGGCTGCGTGACCGCCGGCGCCCGTGTCGCCGGCGCCACTTTCCTGGCCACCGCCAACTCCAGGTCGAACTGCAGATCAGCCACGCGCTGCGAATCGATGCCCTGGCGATGCTGCTGGGCGCGCAGCATGTCGCGCATCACGTCCACCGACTTCAGCAGCAGGTCGGTCAGACCGGCGGTGACATGCATGCGCTGCGCACGCAGCTCGTCCAGCAATGTCTCCAGCGTGTGGGTGAACGAGGCAATCTCGTTGAAGCCGAAGGTGGCCGCGCCACCCTTGATGGAATGGGCCACACGGAAGATCGTGTTGATCTGCTCGGGATCGGGCGAACCGCTATCCAGACCGAGCAGCGCCTCCTCCATCGAACCGAGTGCTTCGAAGCTCTCTTCGTAGAAGGCATCATGAAACTGTGACAGATCGATCGTCATGAGCTTCGGCCCTACATCCCCAGATTGGATAACAAATCGTCGACATCGTTCTGGCCGGCGACGCTGGGCGCGCGGGCCACGCCCGGCACCACCGGTCCGGCCAACTCATTGCCGGCCTCGTTGGCCGCGGCCGGCTGCAGTTCGCCGCCGGTGATGAACACCAGCTGGCCCAGCGCCTGCTCGAGTTCGTCGACCAGCTTCATCACGCCACGGATGATCTGGCCGGAGATATCCTGATAGCCCTGTGCCAGCAGGACTTCTCCGAGCATGCCACGGGCCTTCTGCATGCGTTCGCGCGTCTCGGCGAGAAAGCCGCGCAGCTCGGGTCGCTGCTGCAGCAGTGCGGCCTGCCCCTCCAGCAGCTGCTGGGCCTCGCGCATGATCAGATCGGTGAGCGGACCACACTGTTCCACCAGATCCATGGTCCGGTGCGCGGCGTCGTCGGTGAGTTTCAGCACATGCGCCAGGCGCTGGCGCGCATCGGGAACCTGGCGACCGGCCAGATCCTCCAGACGCGAGTCCAGCCGGAACTGCACCAGTGCTGAATGCAGGTGATCGGCCACGCGGCGTACGCCGGTGACCACATCCGATTCCTGCACGGAATTGATGCCGCTCAGCGCGCGCAGGAAGGCGCTCTCGTCTTTCCTGTCCAGGGCGTCGCGCAGGGCGTCCACCCAGGGCACGAAACTGGCCAGCGCCCTGGAAGCGGCGTTCATCCGCATCAGACGACCACGCCCATCGTGGTCAGGATCTTGTCGATCTTTTCCTTCAGGGTCGTGGCGGTGAAAGGCTTGATGACGTAGCCGCTGACGCCAGCCTGCGCAGCCTCGACGATCTGCTCGCGCTTGGCTTCGGCGGTCAGCATCAGCACCGGCATCTTGGCCAGGCGGGCATCGGCACGCACTTCCTTCAACAGATCCAGACCGGCCATGCCGGGCATGTTCCAGTCGGTGATCAGGAAGTCGAAGTTGCCGTTCTTCAGCATCGGCAGTGCCGTCTTGCCGTCGTCGGCCTCGGTGACGTTGGCATAGCCCAGGTCATGCAGCAGGTTCTTGATGATCCGGCGCATGGTGGAGAAGTCGTCCACCACGAGGAAATTCATGTCTTTGGGCGCGCTCAAGCCTTGCCTCCGTTAGCCTGCCGGCTACCCGATGCGCCGGCTGCATGACATATCGGCCCGCGCACGAGGCTTCTTGAGCTGCAGAGGGGCAGTGACGCTGCTTGACGTGCGGCCCGCGACCCAGTTCACATCGAGTGTCCCGGGCGGCCCGGCACCGCACACTGATGCACTGCCGAAGCGGCCAGGGCTTGCCGCGAAAAGGTGACGCAGGTCGCGTCTGCGACCGGTATTCAGGAACCCGAATCGCCCCTCATCTGTGAGAAATCCGGGCTAGTTGCCGTCGGAAATCAGCGTGCCGCCATCGACCACGAGATTCTGGCCGGTGATGAAGGCGCCCGCCGGCGCTGCCAGCATCACGGCCACGCCGGCAATCTCCAGCGCCGTGCCGGTACGCCGCAGCGGTGTCAGCGACAGGCGCTTCTGCAGTACTTGCGGGTTATCGGTCAGCGGTCGCGCAAATTCGGTGGCAACGACGCCAGGTGAGATGGCGTTCACACGCACATTGCGCGGCCCCCATTCGACCGCGAGATTGCGCGCCAGCTGGGCCAGGCCCGCCTTGGACAGGCCATACAGGCCGATGGACTTGTTGCCGCGCAGGCTGGAGAGGCTGGCGGTGAAGATCACTACGCCATCACCACGCTCGGCCATCCCGGGAATGACCAGGCTGCTGAGCCACAGGGCCGAGCGCAGATTGACGGTCATGGTCAGATCCCACTCCGCATCGCTGGCGCTGGCAATGGGCCCCGCATGCGGCGCCACGCCGGCATTGCAGACCAGGATGTCGATGCGACCCCAGCGCTGCTCGGTGGCCTGCACCAGCTGCTGCAGCTGCTCGCGCCGCGCGACATCGCAGCTGCGTGCCTGCACCTGCAGGCCCAGCTCGGCCAGGCGTGCCGCCTGCTCGGCGCAGGCCTGCGCTTCGTTGCTGGAGATCATGACGCGCGCGCCGGCGCGCGCCATCTGCTCCGCAATCGCCAGACCGATGCCACGCGTCGCCCCGGTGACCAGCGCCACCTTGCCGGTCAGATCGAACAATCCCCCGCTCATGGCCCCGGATCGCGCAGATGCGGCCACGCAGCGCGCAGGTACACGCCCGCGGACACCAGCGTCAGCGCCGCGGCCACCAGCGTCAGCCACAATCCCATCTCGTAGACAGGCAGGCCGAACAGGTCCGAACCCCACAGCATCATGGTGAGACCCACCATCTGCAGGATGGTCTTGTACTTGCCGAGATTGGAAACGGCCACCGTGGCGCGCTTGCCCAGCTCGGCCATCCACTCGCGCAGCGCCGAAATGGCAATCTCGCGACCGATGATGACGATGGCGGCCAGCACCATCAGCACGCGCGGATTGCGACTGACCAGCAGCACCAGCGCCGCGGCGACGATCAGCTTGTCGGCCACCGGATCGAGGAAGGCGCCCAGCCGCGTCATCTGCCCCAGACGCCGCGCCAGGTAGCCATCCAGCGTATCGGTGATAGCGGCCAGCGCAAAAACCACGGCCGCAAACGGACCGGCCAGGCTGTGCGTGTCGCGCATCCCGACCAGAAACAGGACAACGACCAGCGGCACCGCAAAGATGCGCAGCCAGGTCAGTGCATTGGGCAGATTCCAGATCATCGTATCCCCGGATGCAGGTGATCATAAATCGAAGCGGCCAGCGCTGCGCCGATTCCTGGCGTATTTTCCAGATCAGCCAAGCCGGCGCGCAACACCCCCTGCAGACCGCCGAAGCGCGTCAGCAGCTCACGACGGCGCGCCGGCCCCAGTCCCGGCACGGTCTCCAGAATCGATTCGCGAAACCGCGCCGCGCGCCGGCGGCGATGCCCGGTGATGGCAAAGCGGTGCGCCTCGTCGCGGGCGCGCTGGATCAGATGCAGCGCCGTGCTGTCGGGCGGCAGCGCGATGATCTCGCCCTCCGGATACAGGTGCAGGCGCTCCTGACCGACGCGCCGCTCCGGCCCCTTCGATACGCCCACCAGCCGCACCTCACTCAGGCCGGCTTCGAGCAGCCCATCCGCCGCAGCTTGCACCTGGCCCGGACCGCCGTCGATGAGCAGCAGATCGGGGCGCGGTCGCTCGCCGCTGACGATGCGCCGGCCATGGCGCAGCAGCGCCTGATGCAGGGCGCCGTAATCATCGCCGGCAGTGATGCCTTCGATGTTGAAACGCCGGTAATCCTTCTTCAGCGGTCCCTCCGGTCCCAGCACCACACAGGACGCCACCGTGCCCTCGCCCATGGTGTGGCTGATGTCGAAGCATTCGATGCGCTCGGGCGCGGCCGGCAGGTGAAAGACTTCGGCCAGCTGCGCCAGCCCCTCGCCGGCGCGCTGCCGCCGCGTCTGGTTGATGCGCAGCGCGGCCTGCGCATTCTCCTCGGCCAGCTGCAGCCAGCGTACCCCCAGACCACGCTGCGGCCGGTGCACCTGGATGTTGCGGCCGGCGCGTTCGGACAGCGCGGCACCCACCGCCTGGGCGCTGTCCTCATCCAGCGGTGCCAGCACCTCGGCTGGCGGCGACTCGCGCGAATAATGCAGCATCAGAAAAGAGCTCAGGGCCTCGCCGGGTTCATCGACGGCATGAGCCGGAAAGTGCGCCATCGTGCCCAGCGTCTGGCCATCGCGCACCGGCAACACACAGATGGCGTACTGGCCGGGTTCCCCGGCCAGTGCAATCACGTCCACATCGCCACTGCGGCGGGTGTCGGTGAGCTGGCGGGTCTGGATCAGCTGCAGCCCGCTGAGCCGATCGCGCAGCGTGGCGGCCTGCTCGTACTCGCGCGCCTCCGCGTGCTGTTCCATCTGTGTGCGCCACAGCCGCGAGACCAGATCGGACTTGCCCTCGAGCACGGCGATGGCGGCCTCCACGTCGCGGCCGTAGTCGGCCGCGTCGATCAGCCCCACACAGGGGGCCGAACAGCGTCCGATCTGGTGCTGCAGGCAGGGCCGGGTGCGATGCGCGAAGAAGCTGTCACGGCAATTGCGCAGCTTGAACAGCTTCTGCAGCTGCTGCAGCACTTCCTTCACGGCGCCGGGATTCGGATAGGGCCCGAACAGCCGGCCCGGCGGCGGCCTGCGCGCACTGCGATGCCAGACCAGGCGCGGAAACGGATGCGCGGCCGGAATCAGGATGTAGGGGAAGCTCTTGTCATCGCGCAGCAGGATGTTGTAACGCGGCCGGTGATTCTTGATCAGCGCGCATTCCTGCAGCAGCGCCTCGGTCTCCGAGCCCAGCACGGTCACTTCGATGCGCGCGATGCGTTTGACCATCGCCGCCACCTTGGGCGCCAGCTGGCTCTTGCTGAAGTAGCTGCCCACCCGATCGCGCAGCCGCGTGGCCTTGCCCACGTAGATGAGCTCGCCGGACTCGTCGTACATGCGGTACACGCCCGGCCGACGCGGCAGGCTGGCGACGAATGACCTGGGGTCGAAGAGCGCGGCGCTCACGGCAGCAGCGCGCGCAGGGCCTCGCTGGACTCGATCGACAGGCCCATCTGCCGCAGGATGCCATCATTCACGCCATAGACCAGCGGATGAATGGCCAGCTCCTGGCCGCGTTCCCAGGCTTCGCGCACGATGGTGGTCTCCGCCACGTGGATGGCCTGCGCCACCGAATTGAGTTCGCACAGCCGCTGCACCCGCCTCCCGTCCTCGCCCAGCGCATCGAGCTCGGGCCGGTTGCGATCGCGCACGTCCTGCACATGGCGCAGCCAGTTGTCGACCAGCCCGACCTTGGTGTTGTGGTACGCGGCCATGACGCCGCCGCAGCCATAGTGGCCGCAGACGATGATGTCACGCACCTTCAGCACATCCACCGCGTACTGGATCGAGGAGAGGCAGTTCAGATCGCTGTGCACGACCACATTGGCCACGTTGCGATGGACGAAGATCTCGCCCGGCATCAGGCCCAGGATCTGGTTGGCCGGCACGCGGCTGTCGGAACAGCCGATCCACATGTAGCGCGGCGCCTGCTGCACGGCCAGCTGACTGAAGAACTCCGGCTGCGAGCGCGTGATACCGGCGGCCCACTCGCGATTGCGCTCGAGCAGGACCGGAAGATCGGCGGATTCGCTCACGTACGCGCTTTCGCCTTGCCGGCGATCAGCAGCGCCATCTCCAGCGCCTGCTCATAGTTCAGGCGCGGATCGACCTGCGACTTGTAGGCGCGCTGCAGATCCGCATCGGTGAGACCGCGCGCACCGCCGGTGCACTCGGTGACGTCTTCACCGGTGAGCTCGATGTGCACGCCGCCCAGGTACGAGCCGCGCTCGGCGTGGATGGCGAACGACAGCTCCAGCTCACGCTGGATGTTCTCGAAGCGCCGGGTCTTGAGCCCGCCGCTGGAAGTCTCGGTATTGCCGTGCATGGGATCGCAGCACCACAGCACCGCATGACCGGTGCGGCGCACCGCGTCGATGACGCGCGGCAGGTGCTTCTCCACTTCCTTGACGCCGAAGCGGCAGATCAGCGTGAGGCGCCCCGGCGTGTTCTGCGGGTTCAGCGTGGTCACCAGGCGCTGCAGCCACTCATCGTCCATGGCGGCGCCGATCTTCACGCCCATCGGATTGGCGATGCCGCGGAAGTATTCCACGTGCGCGCCATCGAGCTGCGCCGTGCGCATGCCGATCCACGGATAGTGCGTGGAGAGGTTGTACCAGCGCTCCTGGCGCGGGATGAAACGCGTCTGCGCCTGCTCGTAGTGCAGCAGCAGCGCTTCATGGCTGGCATAGAAGTCGGCCTTGGTGGCCTCGTGGATGCCCTGCCCCGACAGCGACTCGAAGAAGTCCAGCGCATCGGCAATCGACTGCACGCTGCGCTCATAGGCCTCGCGCAGCGGCGCATCGCGCATGAAACCCAGATTCCAGTATTCCGGATGATGCAGGTCGGCGAAGCCGCCATCGACCAGCGCGCGCACGAAGTTCAGCGTCAGCGCCGAACGCTCGTAGCCGCGCATCATCAGCTGCGGGTCGGCCCGGCGCGCGGCGGGCGTGAATTCGGGACGATTGACGTTGTCGCCGCGATAGGCCGGCAACGTCACGCCATCACGCGTCTCGGTGTCCGAGGAGCGCGGCTTGGCGTACTGGCCGGCAAAACGGCCCACACGCACCACCGGGCGCTTCATGCCCTGCAGCAGCACCAGGCTCATCTGCAGCAGCACCTTGAGCTGCTTGGCGATGTGGTCGGACTCGCAGTCGGCAAAGCTCTCGGCGCAATCGCCGCCCTGCAGCAGGAAACCTTCGCCACGCTGCACAGCAGCAAGCCGTTCACGCAGCTTCTCGACCTCCCAGCTCACCACGATGGGCGGCAGCCTGGCGAGATCGGCCACCACCTGTTCCAGTTCCGCGGCGTCCAGATAGGTGGGCTGCTGCTGCGCCTTGCGGGACTGCCAACTGGCCGGATGCCACTGTTTCAATTCAGAAGATTGCATGTCCTGATCGTATCATTACCGTCCCGGCAACGTCACGATCAGGGCGGCCCCGCCGAGCGCCGCAGAGGTCTCGATCTGCAGCGAACCGCCGTACATCTGGACGGTTTCGCGCACCATTGCCAGCCCCAGGCCGTGGCCAGGCTGGCGCTCGTCGGCGCGCACGCCCCGCTGGGTGACCCGCTCGCGATCATCCGGCGCGATGCCGGGGCCATCGTCTTCGACCACCAGCCGCAGGCGCTGGCCGGCTGCCGCCTGCGGCGTCAGCTGGACGCTGAGTCGCACGCGCTGCCGGCACCACTTGCAGGCGTTGTCGAGCAGGTTGCCCAGCAGCTCCAGCAGATCGCCGCGATCCCCGAGGAAGCCGATGGGTGCGGGCACATCGATCTCGATGGACAGATCGCGGCTGGCATACACCTTCAGCAGCGCCACGCGCAGCTCGGCCGCCAGCGGCGCCACCGGTACCGCCGCCTGCCCCAGCATCGGCCCACCGCCGCCGCTGACCGCCCGGCGCAGCTGGTGCTCGACGATCTGCGCGATACGCGCCACCTCCGGCTCCAGGGCTTCACGCGCAACACCACCCTCCTTCTGCATCAGCGCACGCATCACCGCCAACGGCGTTTTCAGGCTGTGCGCCAGGTTGCCCAGCGTGTCGCGATAGCGCGCGATGCGCTGCCGCTCGATGTCGATCATGGCATTGAGATTGCCGGTGACGCCCGCCAGCTCACGCGGATAGTCGGCACCCAGGTGCTGCAGTTCGCCACGCTCCACGGCACCGATCTCGCGCTCCAGCCGCCGCACTGGCTCCAGCGCCCGACGCATGCGCCAGGCCAGCGTGCCCAGCAGCGCCAGCGCCAGCAGCAGGAACCAGCCCACCAGCTGGGTGCGGAAACGCTGCAGCCGCCGTTCGTAGGGCGCGGTGATCTCGGCCACGCTGAACACCAGGTCGCGGTTCACACCCGGCGCGATCTCCCATTGCAGGCCGCGGCTGGAAACTGCCACGTGACCGCCGTCGGTGAGTTCGCGCTTGTCGGTCTGGGTACTGCCGACGGCTACCGGCGGCCCCCAGTTGAGCCGCACGCCCACCAGCGACAGCGAACTCCACAGCACGGCGCCGCTCTTGTCGCGCACCAGTGCGTAATGACCGGAGCCCGGCGTCACCAGCCGCGACTCCGGATCCTGCAGGCGCACGTCAATGTTGCCCTGATCGTCCACATCGGTGGCGGCCAGCAGCGCGATCATCTGCTCGTCGAGCAGCTCGCCCAGCGACTGGTCGGCCAGGTTGCGGTAGATGATGTCGAGCAACAGAACGGTGAGCGCGAAGAACAGCGCCAGCGGCACGGCCACCGAGATCAGCAAGCGGCGGCTGACCGACGCCGGAGCGCGCATCAGCTGTGGCTGCGCGCCAGCGCGAAGCGGTAGCCGCGACCGCGCAGAGTCTCGATGGGATGCAGGGTCTCCGCCGGATCGAGCTTGCGGCGCAGGCGCCCGATCAGCACCTCGATGACATTGCTGTCGCGCTCGAAGTCCTGCTCGTAGAGCTTCTCGGTCAGATCGGTCTTGGAGATCACCTCACCGGCACGCAGCATCAGCATCTCCAGGATGCGGTACTCGAAGCTGGTGAGCTCTACCGGCTTGCCGTCCACGGCCAGCGTCTGGGCACGCGTATCCAGGCTCACCGGACCGCAGTTGAGCAGCGGGCTGGCCCAGCCGCCGGAACGGCGCAGCAGCGCGCCCAGGCGGGCACGCACTTCCTCGAAATGAAAGGGCTTGGCCACGTAGTCATCGGCGCCGGCGCCCAGACCTTCGACCTTGTCCTGCCAGCGATCGCGCGCCGTCAGCACCAGCACGCCGCAGCTCCTGCCCTTGGCACGCAGCTGGCGGATCAGATCCAGGCCCGAGAGCTTGGGCAGCCCCAGATCCACGATGGCCACGTCGATGGGATATTCCAGCGCCGCATACAGCCCTTCCTGGCCATCGGCGGCCACATCCACCGTATAGCCGGCGGCTACCAGGTCGTCGCGCAGGGTTTCACGCAGCGCGGCCTCATCCTCGACGATCAGCACTCGCATCTACATCTGCTCCCCGGTCCGGGCATCCACACGCACCGTCCAGATGCGTCCGGCATCGGACAGCAGGCGCAGCTGATAGCCGGGCCGGCCGCCGATGTCGATGGGATCGGCGCGCACCACGCGCGCCTTGAAACGTTTCTGCGCCATCTCGATGATGCGCTCGCGGGACATGACGGCGGTGGCGCGCGGCGGATTGTTGTCGCGGCGATCGTTCTTGTCGGCCAGAGCGCTGGCGCAATTGAACAGCCCTGCCACACAAAGCAGCAGCGCTCCAACTCCCGCCAATCTGAACACCCGCACCGGCATCGGTGAAGTCTAACCTCTGGGCTCGCAACTGTATCCGGGCGAAGCGTGCCCAACGGCGGCTGAACCTGGCCTGAATTCTTCCTCCAGCGGCGAAAACCCGTTCGTTCCCTCAATCCTCAGCCATCACGTTCGGCGCGCTTGGCCTGCTGCCACAGCTGTTCCCATTCCGCCGCGCTCAGGGCCTGCAGCGCTCTGCCATCACCCACCGCGGCCTCCATGTGTGCGAAGCGGCGCAGGAATTTGTCGTTGGCGGAACGCAGTGCCTGCTCGGGATCGAGCTTCAGGTGGCGGGCAAGGTTGGTCAGCGAGAACAGCACGTCGCCCAGCTCCTCACTGAGCGTGTCATGCAGCGCCGGATCGGCATGTGCGGCAGCCAGTTCCGCCAGCTCCTCTTCGATCTTGGCGCGCACCCCCACCACATCGGGCCAGTCGAAGCCCACGCGCGCGGCGCGCCTACCGAGCTTGGCGGCGCGCGTCAGCGCGGGCAGACCCACCGGCACGCCATCCAGCGCTCCCTGCTGTCCCCGGTCGGCGCGCTCGGCGGCCTTGTGTCGCTCCCAGCTCTGCCCCAGCGATTCGCCGGCCACCTGCCGCTCCGGTGCAAACACATGCGGATGGCGGCGCACCAGCTTGTCGTGGATGCCGGCCGCGACGGCGGCGAAGTCGAACCAGCCACGCTCCTCGGCCAGGCGCGCATGGAACACCACCTGGAACAACAGATCGCCCAGTTCGTCGCGCAGGGCGTCGCGATCCGCGCGCGCAATGGCATCGGCGACTTCGTAGGCCTCTTCGATGGTGTAAGGAGCGATGCTGGTGAAATCCTGGGCGCGATCCCATTCGCAGCCCTGCTCGGGATCGCGCAGCCGCCGCATCAGCGCCAGCAGCGCCTCGAGCCGCTCGGCCGCCGCGCTCATGCCAGCGCCTGCAGCAGCACATCGCGCAGATGCCTCAGCATGCCGGCGGTCGCACCCCAGATCTGGTGTCCCTGATAGCTCAATTCGAAACCCTCGATAGTGCGCTCGCGCAGCAGGCGCGTGCGACGCTGGAAACTGTCGGCCGCCAGCACCTGCGCCAGCGGCAACTCGAACACGCCAGCCACCTCTTCCTCGGCCAGTCGCAGTTCGTAGCCGGGCTCCACCAGCGCCACCACCGGCGTGATGCGAAAACCAGTGAGCACCACGTGATCGCCCAGATAACCGATGGGCTGCACGCACTGGCGCGACAGACCGATCTCCTCCTCGGCCTCGCGCAGCGCCGTAGCCAGCAGATCGGCATCGGAATCATCACTGCGGCCGCCGGGGAAGCTGATCTGCCCGGCATGGCGCCGCAGGTGGTCGGCGCGCACCGTCAACAGCAGCGCAGCGCCAACCGGCCGCGCCACGATGGGTACCAGCACCGCCGCGGCCTGCAACGGATGCTGCAGCCACTCCTCACGCACCAGGCCCCGCACGCCGGTTCCGCCCAGACGCCAGTGCTCGGGCGCATGATCCGGCTCGCGGGCCAGAAAGGCCGGCAGCCGCACGGACCAGTCGTCCGGCAGGCCAGCAGCCGTGGCAGCGCTCGCATCGGGTATCATGCGCGATCTTAGCATTCCCCTTCCGGCAGCCTTAAGAGCCCCAATGCATTCCGATCCGCTGTACGCCCTGTCCCCCGTCGATGGCCGCTATGCGGCCGCCACCGAAGCACTGCGTCCCTACCTGTCCGAGGCCGGCCTCATCAATGAGCGCATCCGCGTCGAAGCGCTGTGGTTCCAGTGCCTGGCCGCACAGGTGCCGCAGCTGGTGCCGCAGGGCGTGAGCAGCGCGCTGGATGCACGCGCCGCACAGATCGCGGCACAGCCGGACAGTGCCGCGGCGGCAGCCGTCAAGGCCATCGAGAAGAAGATCAACCACGACGTGAAGGCCGTGGAGTACTACGTACGCGAGCAGCTGGCCGCGGCCGGCGCCACACCGGCGCAGCTGGAGCTGGTGCACTTCGGCTGCACCTCCGAGGACATCAACAACCTGAGCTACGCGCGGCTGCTGGCCGCCACCCGCGAGAAGGTGCTGCTGCCGCAAGTCGACCTGCTGATCGAAACGCTGCGCGGCTTCGCCTTGCAGTACGCGGATCTGCCCATGCTGGCGCGCACCCATGGCCAGACCGCGAGCCCGACCACGCTGGGCAAGGAATTCGCCAATGTCGAAGCGCGCCTGCTGCGCGCCCGTGTACGTCTGGCCTCGGTGGCCATCCTCGCCAAGTGGAATGGCGCGGTCGGCAACTTCAATGCCCACCACGCGGCGCTGCCCGAGTCGGACTGGACCGCCATCAGCCGCAGCTTCATCGAAGCGCAACAGCTCACCTGGAATGCCTGGACCACGCAGATCGAACCGCATGACTGGGTGGGCGAATTCAGCGATGCCTGCGTGGCGCTGAACGTCATCCTCATCGACTTCTGCCGCGATGCCTGGGGCTACATCTCGCTGGGCTACCTGCGCCAGCGCGCCGTGGCCGGCGAAGTGGGCTCCTCGACCATGCCGCACAAGGTCAATCCCATCGACTTCGAGAATGCCGAGGGCAATCTCGGCATCGCCAATGCACTACTGCGCCACTTCGCCGACAAGCTGCCGATCTCGCGCTGGCAGCGCGATCTCACCGACTCCACGGTGCTGCGCAACCTGGGCACGGCCTTCGGCCACACGCTGATCGCCTGGAAAGCCTTGCAGAAGGGTCTGGGCAAGATCGCCGCCAACCCGGAACGACTGGCACTGGATCTGGATCAGGCCTGGGAAGTGCTGGCCGAGCCCATCCAGACCGTGCTGCGTGCCGCCGGCGTGCCCGATGGCTACGAGCTGCTGAAGGACTTCTCGCGCGGCCAGCGGCTGGACGCGCACAGCGTGCGCGGCTTCATCGCCACGCTGCCGCTGCCCGAGGCCGAAAAAGAACGGCTCTCGGCCCTCACTCCGGCAGAATATGTCGGGTTGGCGGCACAGCTCGCAAGGCGCATGCGGAGCTAACAAACAAAGCGCGAATTGGTTCACATGTCCTTGATGCGCCAACGTGACGCAGTTGGCGCTTGGCCATGTGAGCGGCCCCATACGATGACCTGCCCGACCCTTTCGGACTGGCAGGAATTCGTTTGGTCGCCTCGCAGCCGCCGCATCGCACCTCGGCCGATCTGTCCAGCTTCGGACTGGAAGACGCGCCCCTGCGTCCGCTGAATGTGCCGGATCTGGACGCCAGCGACAGCCTGCAGGTGCTGACCACCCAGGACGAGGTGGCCGCCGCCACGCTGGCCGTCACCGGCATGGCGCAACGCCTGGTCTCGATCTTCACGCCGGATCTGGAACCGGCGCTGTACTCCTCCACCAGCTTTCTGGAAACCATCAAGCGCCTGGTGCTGGGCCATCGCTTCGCGCGGGTACGCGTGCTGGTGCGCGATCATTCCGCGCTGATCAGCCAGCCCACGCAGCTGGTCACACTGGCGCGGCGCCTGACCACCCACGTGGAGATGCGGTTGCGCGCCCCGGCCTATCGTGACATGCAGGCCGGCTACTGCATCGCCGATGACCGCGCCATCGTCTATCGGCTGCGCGCCGACAGCTACGAGGGCATCGCCGCCCACAAGAGCCCGGCCATCGCCCGCCAGTACCTGGAAGAATTCGAGCGCATCTGGCAGGCCAGTGCGCCGGACGCCGAGCAGCGCGCACTGTCGCTGTAGGCACGCCCCCGCCGACCGCCATACGGTCGCTCATCCTGCACCGACCGCGGCGCGCAACGCCGGCACGTATAATTGCCGGATGGTATGGAAACCCGAAGTCACCGTCGCCGCCATCATCGAGCGTGAACAACGCTTCCTGGTGGTGGAAGAGCGCATCAACGGCCGTCACGTGTTCAACCAGCCGGCCGGCCACGTCGAAGACGCCGAATCGCTGGTCGATGCCGTGCGCCGGGAAACCCGCGAGGAAACGGCCTGGGAGTTCGCCCCCAGCGCCCTGATCGGCGTGTACCTGTGGCGGCATCCGCACAGCGGACGCAGCACGCTGCGCTTTGCCTTCACCGGTTCGGTGCAGGACCACGATCCGGGTCGTCCGCTGGATGCGCCCATCATCCGCACCCACTGGTTGAGCCGCTCCGAGCTGCAGGCGCGCGACGCGCAACTGCGCACGCCGCTGGTGCTGCGTTGTATCGACGACTACCTCTCCGGCCAGCGCGTGCCGCTGGCGGCGCTGGGCAATCTGCTGGACAAATGAGGCAGATGGCGATGAGCCCGGCGCGCATCTTGGTGGGCATGTCCGGCGGCGTGGACTCGGCGGTGGCGGCGCTGCTGCTGAAACGAGCGGGGCACGACGTCCACGGCCTGTACATGAGCAACTGGGAGGAGGACGACGCCTACTGCACCAGCGCCCAGGACTATCAGGACGCGCGCGCCTGCGCGCAGGAGCTGGGCATCGTGCTGCATCGGGTCAGCTTCGCCGCCCAGTACCGCGAGCAGGTGTTCCAGAACTTCCTCGACGAGTATCGCGCCGGCCGCACCCCCAACCCCGACGTGCTGTGCAACCGCGAGATCAAGTTCGGCATCTGCCTCGACTACGCGCGGCGCCTGGGCGCGAGCCGCTTCGCCACCGGCCACTATGCGCGCCTGGAACAGCTCGACGACGGTCCGGCGCTGCTCAAGGCGCGCGATGCGGCCAAGGACCAGTCCTACTTCCTGCACGCGGTGCCGCGGGCGCAGTTCCGTGAGGTGCTGTTCCCGCTCGGCGAGCTGCACAAGGAAGAGGTACGCGAGCAGGCCCGCAGCGCCGGCCTGCCGGTGTACGACAAACCTGACAGCACCGGCATCTGCTTCATCGGCGAGCGGCCCTTCACCGAGTTCCTGGCCCGTTACCTGCCCGAGGAGCCCGGCCCGATCGAGACCGGCTCGGGCGAGGTGCTGGGACAGCACCGTGGCCTGCACTTCTACACGCTGGGCCAGCGTGGCGGCCTTGAAATCGGCGGTCGCAGCGGGCACAGCGAGGAGCCCTGGTACGTGGCGCACAAGGTGCGCGCACGCAATGCGCTCATCGTGGTGCAAAGACATGAGCTCATGCCCCTGCAAAGCCATGCGGTACGCGCTGCGGCGCTGAACTGGCTGGACACGGTACCCGAGGGGGCTTTTGCCACCGCCGCCAAGCTGCGTTACCGGCAGCCGGACCAGGCCGCCCGGGCCATTTTGCAGCCCGACGGACGGCTGCTGCTGGAATTCGCGCAACCACAGCGCGCTGCCACCCCGGGCCAGTTCGCGGTTTTGTATCGCGAACAGCGCTGTCTGGGCGGCGGAGTGATCGAAGAAACCCTATAATCCGCGGTTTGCTGGCATGGTATCTGGAGACCATCAATGAGCGACAGCTTCAAGGCGCGCACCACCCTCGGTGTCGGGGGAAAGAATTACGAATACTGGAATCTGGCGGCCCTGGGTGCGGAGCGCGTGGCGCGCCTGCCCTACTCGCTGAAGATCCTGCTCGAGAACCTGCTGCGCTTCGAGGATGGCGTCAACGTCACCGGCAAGGACATCGAGGCCCTGGTGAACTGGGAGGCCAAGGCCACCCCCTCGTATGAAATCTCCTTCACGCCGGCGCGCGTGATCATGCAGGACTTCACCGGCGTGCCCTGCGTGGTGGATCTGGCCGCCATGCGCGAGGCCATCACCCGCCTCGGCGGCGATGCCGAGAAGGTCAACCCGCTGGCGCCGGCCGAACTGGTCATCGACCACTCGGTGCAGGTGGATGAATACGGCACGGCGCAGGCGCTGGCCGACAACAACCGCATCGAATTCGAACGCAACGGCGAGCGCTATTCGTTCCTGCGCTGGGGCCAGACCGCGTTCCACAACTTCAAGGTGGTGCCGCCCAACACCGGTATCGTGCACCAGGTGAACCTGGAGTTCCTGGGCCGCGTGGTGTTCGAGAAGCCGGGCCCGAAAGCGAACGAGTTGCCACAGGCCTATCCGGACACCGTGGTGGGCACCGATTCGCATACCACCATGATCAACGGCCTGGGCGTGCTGGGCTGGGGCGTGGGCGGCATCGAGGCGGAAGCCGCCATGCTGGGCCAGCCGGTAACAATGCTGATTCCGCAGGTCATCGGCTTCAAGCTGTCGGGCCAGTTGAAGCCCGGCGCCACCGCCACCGACCTGGTGCTGACGGTCACCGAGATGCTGCGCAAGAAGGGCGTGGTGGACAAGTTCGTCGAGTTCTTCGGCGACGGCCTGGCCAACCTGCCGCTGGCGGATCGCGCCACCATCGGCAACATGTCGCCGGAATTCGGCAGTACCTGCGCCATCTTCCCGATCGACGAGGAGACCATCCGCTATCTGGAACTGTCGGGTCGCCCGAAGGATCAGGTCGCGCTGGTCGAAGCCTATGCCAAGGCCCAGGGCATGTGGCGGGTGAACGGTGCCAAGGCGGCCGAATACACCGACGTGCTCGAGCTGGACCTGTCCACGGTGGAACCGAGCCTCGCGGGCCCGAGCCGTCCGCAGGATCGCGTGCCGCTGCGCGTGGCCAAGAGCACCTTCCAGACGCATTACAAGAAGCAGTCGGAGGAGCGCGCCAGGAAGAACCCCGGCGCCACCGGCAAGGCCGACGTGTCGCTGGCCGGCAAGAACTTCGAGCTCAGCGACGGCGCCGTGCTGATCGCCGCCATCACCAGTTGCACCAACACCTCCAATCCCTACGTGCTGATCGCCGCCGGCCTGGTGGCGCGCAACGCACGCAAGGCGGGCCTCACCAGCAAGCCCTGGGTGAAGACCAGCCTGGCGCCGGGCTCGCGCGTGGTCACCGACTACCTGTCGAATGCCGGCCTGCTCGATGAGCTGGCGGGCATCGGCTTCAATCTGGTCGGCTACGGCTGCACCACCTGCATCGGCAACTCCGGCCCGCTCAAGAGCGAGATCTCCGCCGGCGTGAAGGCCGGCGACATCATCGGCTGCTCGGTGCTGTCGGGTAACCGCAATTTCGACGGCCGCGTGCATCCGGAAGTGAAGCAGAACTACCTGGCCTCGCCGCCGCTGGTGGTGGCCTATGCACTGGCTGGCAACCTCAACATGGACCTCAACACCGAGGCCCTGGGCACGGGCAAGGATGGCAAACCGGTGTTCCTGAAGGACATCTGGCCGAGCCCGCAGGAAGTGGCCGACTACGTGCACAGGAACATCACCTCGGAGATGTTCCGCCGCAGCTACGCCGGCGTGTTCAACGGCGACGAGCGCTGGCAGGCCATCAAGGTGCCGGCCGGCCAGATCTACTCGTGGGACGCCAAGTCCACCTACGTGAAGAACCCGCCGTACTTCGATGGCATGACCATGAAGCCGGCCGCGGTCGGCGAGATCAAGGGCGCGCGGGCGCTGGCGCTGCTGGGCGACTCGGTCACCACCGACCACATCTCGCCGGCCGGCAACATCGCCAAAACCAGCCCCGCCGCCAAGTACCTCATCGAGCAGGGCGTGCAGCCGGCCGACTTCAACCAGTACGGCGCGCGTCGTGGCAACCACGAGGTGATGATGCGCGGCACCTTCGCCAACATCCGCCTGCGGAACCTCTTGCTGCCGGGCACCGAAGGCGGCGTCACGCTGCACGTGCCCACGGGCGAGCAGCTGTCGATCTTCGACGCGGCCCAGCGCTACAAGAGCGAGGGCACGCCGCTGATCATCCTGGCCGGCAAGGAATACGGCACCGGCTCCTCGCGCGACTGGGCGGCCAAGGGCACCATGCTGCTGGGCGTGAAGGCGGTCATCGCCGAGAGCTTCGAGCGCATCCATCGCTCCAACCTGATCGGCATGGGCGTGCTGCCGCTGCAGTTCGTCAATGGCCAGAACGCGCAGAGCCTGGGCCTGACCGGCAAGGAAACCTTCGAGATCCAGGGCCTGGATCAGGGCAATGCCAGGACTGTCACGGTCGTGGCCACGCCCGCCTCCGGCGCTGCGATCAAGTTCGAGGCGCGCGTGCGCATCGATACGCCGAAGGAGCGTGACTACTTCCAGCACGGCGGCATCCTGCACTACGTGCTGCGTCAGCTGGCCGCGCCCGCCAAGGCGGCCTGAGGACCGGTCATGATCGAGCGGAGCGGCGCAGCTTGTGAATCAGGCGCGCCGTTCCGCGCCCGGCCCTGCGCTTCGCAGCGCTGCGTGACCTGCGCAAGTGTCAGCAAGCGCCACGACAATGGGTGAGCCCACCCTGGCCGTCTTCGATCTCGACGGCACCATCACGCGCCACGACACCCTCACGCCCCTGCTCAGCGCCTTCCTGCTGCGCCATCCCTGGCGTCTGCTGCGTATGCCGTTGGCATTGCCGGCCATTCTTCCCTATCTGATCGGCCGCGGCGATCGCGGCGCGCTCAAAGGCGCGATGACGCATGCGGTGCTCGGTGGCCTGACGCGCGCCGAGCTGGACCGCTACGTGGACACGCGACTGCCCGCGCTGCTGCGCGCGGGCCTGTTCGCCGAAGCGGTGGAGCGCATCGCCTGGCACCGCACGCAGCAGCACAGGCTGCTGCTCATGTCGGCCAGCACCGACTTCTACGTGCCGCGCATCGCGGCGGCACTGGGCTTCGATGACTGCATCTGTACACCGGTGCGCTGGCGCAGCGATGGCTGTCTGGACGGCCGGCTCGCCTCGGCCAACCGGCGCGGTCCGGAAAAGACCCGCTGCCTGCGCGACTTCCTGAAATCCTACGCGGCCGCGCAGATCTTCGCCTATGGCAACAGCCCGGCTGATCTGGATCATATGCAGCTGGCCAGCGAGGGCTGGTATGTGAACGGCCACGCCACAGACATTCCGGCCGACGCGCCACAGATCCGCGCCGTGCGCTGGCAGCGTCGGGGTGGTGTGTGACAACACGGCGTCGTCAGGGCGATAATCGGGCCACAGGAGGTTGACCCCATGTCCAGGTTCCGCGCTCCGAGCATCCGCCCCTCCGAGATCACTCGCGAGGAGTTCTTCTTCGATCGCCGCACGGTGCTGGCCGGCCTGCTGGGTGGCAGCGCCGCCGCAGCGCTGCCAGCGGCCGAGAATCCTCCGGCCACACTGAAGTACACACACAACGCCGCCTTCTCGGTGACCGAGAAGGCCAATACTTACGAAGAGATTACCAACTACAACAACTACTACGAGTTCGGCACGGACAAGACCGATCCGGCGGCCAACTCGAAGAACTTCCGCAGCACGCCGTGGAATGTCACGATCGCCGGCGAAGCGGAAACCACCGGCACCTTCAGCTTCGAGGACCTCATCAAGCCGCATGCGCTCGAGGAGCGCATCTACCGCTTCCGCTGCGTCGAAGCCTGGTCGATGGTGATCCCCTGGGTGGGTTTTCCGCTGGGCGATCTGCTCAAGCGCTTCAAGCCCACTTCCAAGGCCAAGTACGTCGAATTCACCAGCGTCTACGACCCCAAGCAGATGCCCGGACAGGCCGATCGCTCCATCGGCATCGACTGGCCCTATGTCGAGGGCCTGCGCATCGATGAAGCCATGCACCCGCTGGCCTTCATGGTGGTGGGCGTCTACGGCCGACCGCTGCCAGCTCAGAACGGCGCGCCACTGCGGGTCATGGCGCCGTGGAAGTACGGCTTCAAGAACGGCAAATCCATCGTGAAAATCCGTTTTACCGAGACCCAGCCCAGGAACACCTGGCAGATCCTGGCGCCGAACGAGTATGGCTTCTATGCCAACGTGAATCCCAAGGTGGATCACCCGCGCTGGAGCCAGGCCAGTGAGCGGCGCATCGGCGGCAATTTCTTCGCCGCGCGCCAGCCCACGCAGATGTTCAACGGTTATGCCGATCAGGTGGCCAGCCTGTACCAGGGCATGGACCTGCGCCGCTACTTCTAGTGTCCGGGCCTTCCGGCTGGAATACGCAGCGGCGCTATCGGCTGATCTACAAGCCGCTGGTGCACATCGCCTGCCTGGTGCCCATCGCCCTGTGCGTCGGAGCCACTTTGCATGGCTTCGGCCTCATCCCTTTCCAGGTCTACGACCTGGGCGTCGATCCGGTGCGCCGGCTGCTGGGCATCTGCGGCAAGACGGCCATCAACCTGTTGCTGATCACACTGGCGGTCACGCCGCTGCGCCAGATCAGCGGCAACGCCAACCTGGTGCGCCTGCGCCGCATGCTGGGCCTGTATGCGTTCTTCTATGCGCTGACGCACTTCGTCATCTACATCTGGCCCTACCAGGGGTTGAGCTGGGATGCGATCGCCAAGGACATCGTCAAGCGGCCGTACATCACCATCGGCTTCGCTGCCCTGCTGATGCTGGTGCCGCTGGCCGTGACCTCCACGCAGGGCATGATGCGCCGGCTCAAGCGTCGCTGGCAGCAGCTGCATCGGCTCATCTACGTCATCGCCATCTGCGCCGTCTGGCATTACTGGTGGCAGGTGAAGAAGGACATCCGCGAACCGTTGCTGTATGCAGCCATCCTCAGCATCCTGCTGGGCTGGCGCATCTGGAAGAAGTTGTACAAGAAGCGAGCGCAGCCCGCGCCCGCCTGATCCCCACTGGAGCCCCATGCAGATTGCCAAGAACACCGTCGTGCAGATCCACTACACGCTGAAGAACGATGCCGGCGAGGTGCTCGACACCTCGAGCGGTTCCGACCCCCTGACCTACCTGCAGGGGCATGGCAATCTGATTCCGGGCCTGGAGGCCGCGCTGGAAGGCCGCAGCGCCGGCGAACAGGCCGAAGTCACCGTTGCGCCCGAACAGGCTTATGGCGTACGCGATGACGAACTGATCCAGGAAGTACCGCGCAGCGCCTTCCAGGGCGTGAAGGACATCGAAGTGGGCATGCGCTTTCATGCCGGCCCACGCACTGTGACGGTCACCAAGGTGGCCGACGATGTCATCACCGTGGACGCCAACCATCCGCTGGCCGACCAGCGGCTGCACTTCTCGGTGCAGATCGTCGATGTGCGCGCCGCCTCGGCCGAGGAACTCAGTCATGGTCATGTGCATGGCCCGGGTGGCCACCAGCACTGAAAACCGCCGGCAGCAGGCCCGATGCCGCTGCTGAGGGCGCTGCTGCGACCGCTGCAGCCGGCCGCCTTGCTGACCCTGGTGGCGGCGGCCCTGCTGCTGGCGCTGTGCGATCTGAGCGCCGGCATTGTCGGGGTCGTCATCTGGGTGCCGCGCATCCTCATCTGCGCCGTGCTGCTGCGCTATGCACTCATCCAGCTGGAGGAGACCGCCAATGGCCTGCGCGAGGCGCGGCCACTGGAACCCGAGCATCTGAACGTCGCAGCCATCGGGCCGCTGCTGCTGCTGAGCCTGGTGGTCCTGGCCTGGCAGCTCAGCGCCCTGCTGGGAACCGCGTTCGGCGTTGGCGTGCGCGGCTTGCTGCTCCTGCTGCTGCCGCTGGTTACGGGGCTGCTATGCGTCGGTGCTCGCCGCCTCGATGCCATCAATCCTGTGGTGCTGGGGCGCGCCATCCTGGCGCTGGGCCTCTGGTATCCACTGGCCCTGGCGATCGTCGCCGGCTACCTTGGCCTGTGCACACTGGCCCTGCGCGCACCCCTCTGGCCACTGCTGCAGTACCTCGTAATGATCTTCTGCCTGTTCTCGGCCGCCGCATTGATCGGCAGCCTGTTCCACCTGCGCCGCCTGCAACTGGGCTTCGAACCCATCTACAGCCCGGAGCGCAGCGCTCAGCGCGCCGACAGCGAGCGGCGCCTGCAGTTCGCCAGATTCCTCGATGAACTCTATCCCAGCATCCGCAGCCGCAACTACGCCGGCGCGCAACTCATCCTGCAACGCTGGCTGTCCAGCGGTGATCCGGCACGCTGGCAAAGCGAAGCGCCGCAGGTGCTCGAGCAAGCCCGCAGCTGGGAGCTGCCGGCCGCCCGCATCTATCTGGCTGATCGCTTTGCCACCGCCCTGATCCAGCGGCAGCAACTCTCCGGTGCACTGGATCTGCTTGCGCCACTGTGCCGCGAAGGGCTGGCGGTGCGCCTGTCGGACGCCACGACCACGCTGGCGCTGGCGCAGTACGCACACGCGGCCGGCCAGCGTCAGTTGGCGCGGGCCCTGCTGGAGGGCTTCGAAGGCCGGTTTGCCGACAGTCCGCACCTGCGCGAAGCGCGCCACCTGCAGCAGGAACTGGCTGGCTAACCCGGTTCCTCAGCCTGCCGTCTGCGACGCGCGTGCCCGCGGCTCTTGCACTGATGCACAGCCTCGGCCTCATCCAGCGAGTGCGAGCTCTTCACACTGCCCTCACGCGCCGCCAGTTGCGCCAGATGACAGTAGAACTGGCGCAGCGTGCGCAGCTCCGCTTCGTCCAGATCCTCGATGGCCACCACGCGGTTGCTGGCCATTTCATGCGAGGCCAGCAATTCGTTGAGCTTGATGTGGATCGCGACGCTGTCCTTGTTCTGTGACTGCTGGATCAGGAACACCATCAGGAAGGTGACGATGGTGGTGCCGGTGTTGATGACGATCTGCCAGCTATCCGAGAAGTGGAACATCGGACCCGTGGCCACCCAGATCAGCACGATCAGCACCGCGATGCCGAAGGCCCAGGAGGAACCGGCCAGCTGCGTCATCCTGCCGGCGAAGTGATCGAATACCGAGCGCCGCTTGCCGCCCGATGCGCGCACGCGTTCTTTCATGAGCATGGCTCCGCTGTCTTGCTACTGGTCGGCAGCGTGTCAGCCCGCTGGCACAGGGACCATAGGCCGGCGGGCATCCCGGCGCAGAATCAGTGTTCGTCTGACAGGTCGACAGGGATGGCGCGCATGCACTACATCGCCGTGCGCACCTCCCACAGCTCGGGGAAGAAGCGCAGGCGCAGCGCCTTGGCCAGGTAGGCCACACCGGCGGTGCCACCGGTGCCGGGCTTGTACCCGATGATGCGCTCCACGGTCTTCATGTGCTGGAAGCGCCAGAGCTGGAACTTGTGGTCCAGATCCACCAGCCGCTCGGCCAGTTCGTACAGATCCCAGTCCTTGGCGGAGTTGTGATACACGCCCAGCCAGGCGGCGGTCACCTGCTTGCTTGTCTCGTAAGGCTCAGACACATCGCGGCTGAGCACTTCCGGCGGCATCTCATAACCCCGGCGCGACAGCAGCCGCAGCACCTCGTCGTACAGGCTGGGCGCGGCCAGCGCGCGCTTGAGCGTGGCGTGGATCTTCGCGTCACGGCTGTGCACCTGGATGACTTCGGCATTCTTGTTGCCCAGCGTGAACTCGAGCAGGCGGTACTGCCAGGACTGGAAGCCCGAGGAGCGGCCGAGAAAATTGCGGAAGGCCGTGTAATCGAACGGCGTCATGGTGGCGAGCACGTCCCAGACCGTCATCAACTGCGCCTGCACGCGTGCGATGCGCCCGAAACGCTTGAAGGAGGGATCCAGATCGTCGCGCTGCACGCACTCGAGCACGCCGCCGAGTTCGGTGAGCATCAGTTTCATCCACAGCTCGGAAACCTGATGCACGATGATGAACAGCATCTCGTCGTGTTCGCTGGAGAGCGGATGCTGCGCGGCCAGCAGCCGCTCCAGATCCAGGTATTCGCCATAGCTTTGCGAACTGCCCAGATCCCAGTGCACGCGCTCATCGCTCAGATCCACGCTGCTCGCCGACTTGTCGCCCGATTCGCTCATGCTCGCCTCAATATCCCATGCCGGCGCCACCGCCGGGCCCATGCAGCCATGATGGCACATGCACCCAGCCGGCCAGCAGCTCACGATCCAGCCGGCGCCAGTCGGGTTCGTGCTGCTCGACCAGCGCCCAGAAGCGCGCCGAATGATTCATGTGTTTGAGATGCGACAGCTCATGCACCATCAGATAACGCACCAGCGCCGGCGGCTGGAACAGCAGCGCACCATTGAGGCTGATGGTGCCGCGCGAAGAGCAGCTGCCCCAGCGGCTGCGCTGCCAGCGGATCTGCAGCTGCTGGAACTGCAGCCCCATGCCAAGCGCCACTTCGCGCAACCAGCCCTCGAAACCCGTCGCGGCGCGCCGCCCCAGCCAGTCGCGCAAGGAGCGCTGCAGACTCTGCGCGGATGCGTCGGCTGGCGCGCGCAGACACAACACACCGGGGGACGGCTCACGGATGCGCACGCCGCGCAGCGCCGCCGGTTCCACCACGCACTGCCATTGCTCACCGAAGGCTGCCAGATTCAGTGTCGCCGGCGGAAAGGCCTCTGGCGGGCGCAGCGTGGCGTGGCGCTGCTTGCGCTCGATCCAGTCGCGATGCCGGGCCACGAAGCTCTCGATGAGTCGGGGTGTGGTACGCGGCGGCGCCACCACTTCGACGGCACCGTCGCGATACACGCGCAATGAAAGCCGGCGTGCACGCCGGCTCTCGCGCACCCTCCAGGCGGCGCGTTTTTCGGTCGAATCCAGCAATGACAGCTGATGCATACTGGCCATCATGATGGATTTGATCGACATCGGCATCAACCTGACCCACGACAGCTTCGACCCGGACCGGGACACCGTCATCAGCCATGCCGCCGCCGTCGGCGTGCGCCAGCTGCTGGTCACCGGCGCCACCGTCGCGCACAGTCGCCAGGCCATTGCGCTGGCGCAAGCACATCCGCGCCGGCTGTTCGCCACCGCCGGCGTGCATCCGCATCATGCGCTGGAACTGGACGATGCGGCCCTGGATGAGCTGAAGTCGCTGGCTGCGGCTCCCGAAGTCGTGGCCGTGGGCGAATGCGGGCTGGACTACTTCCGCAATTTCTCGCCGCCCCAAGCCCAGCGCGGCGCCTTCGCGCGTCAGCTGCAGCTGGCGGCGGCCCTGGGCAAACCGCTGTTCCTGCATCAGCGTGACGCGCATGAGGATTTCGTGGCGGCGCTGCGCGACTTCCTGCCGCATGCGCCGGGGGGCGTGGCCCACTGCTTCACGGCCGGTGCGGCGCAGCTGGAGGTCTACCTGGAGCTGGGACTGCACATCGGCATCACCGGCTGGATCTGCGATGAACGCCGCGGTCAGCATCTGCAGCCGCTGGTGGCGCGCATTCCGGCCGACCGCCTGATGCTGGAAACCGATGGCCCCTATCTGCTGCCACGCGATCTTGCACCCAAACCGGCCTCACGCCGCAATGAACCGCGCTTCCTGCCGCATATCGCCACGGTGGTGGCACGTTTGCGCGGCGAGGATCCGCTGGCCTGCGCGGCCCGGTGTGCCGCCAATGCGCGGCGCCTGTTCGGCCTTCCCGCGCTGCAATCCTGAAGGAGTGGTGAGCCCGGCTCGCGCGCCCGATCAGACCGCGGGTTTGGGGTCGGCGAGCTTGCTGGGTTTGCTCAGCTCGACCAGCTTCCGCCAGGAGGGCTTCCAGCGCTCCAGCGTGGAAGCCACGGCGCCCCGATCCAGCACCGGATATTCCGACGCCAGCGATTCGAGCATGCGCGTGTACCTGGGCAGCCCCTTGGGGAAACGGCCGCGATTGGTGAACAGCACCAGGCCTTCCACCGGCAGATCCGAGGCGATGGCGCGCACCGCAGCGAGGCGGTCATACAGACCGGACTGCGGGTTCTGGAAGGTGTAACGACGGGCACGATGCATGACCGTCCACTCGGTCATCTGATCGCCGCCAAAGATATTGCCGGCAACATCGCGCAGATCCACCACCACCACGCCGCGTGCGGTCAGCAGCAGGAAATCGAAATGCAGCCAGCCGCCCTGCCCATCCGGCAGCAGCACCTCGCGCAGATTCTCGAAGCCGCAATCGGTGATCGAGGCAATCAGCTTCTGGCGCGCATGGCGGCGCGCAAACCAGCGCCAGGCAGCCAGCGCCAGAGCCACGACCAGCGCGCCCGCGGCGGCGCCAGCGGCGAACACCAGCTGTGTGTGCGTGAAGGTCGGCAGCGGCAGAGTCTGTTCCAAGCGTTCCAATCCCTTTACAGCTGCGAATCCAGAGCAGCCAGCGTCGCATCGATCTCGCGACATTGCACCGGCCGTTCGAACAGTCGCGCCAGATTATCAGGCACCGCCACTTTCAGACCGAGCAGCGGTTCCACTATTTCACAGAACTTGGCCGGATGCGCGGTGGACACCAGCACCCAGCGCCCGGCGGCGCGCACGGCCGGATCCAGGCGCTCGTAGGCCTCGGCCGCAGTGGCGGTGTGCGGGCACCAGATCTGGCCGTAGCGGGCGTGATCCGTTTTGATGCGCGCGCGGATGGCGGCGTCCTCGATGGACAGGGCCGACAGGGCCTGGCCCAGCGCATGCGCGTCCGGAAACAGCGCCAGCAGGCGCTCCAGATTGCTGGGGCTGCCCACGTCCATGGCCGAGGCCAGCGTGGCAATACTCGGCCGGGTGCGCAGTACGCCCTCGGCCAGATAGTCGGGCACGGTACGGTTGGCGTTGTGCGCCAGCACGATGCGATCGATGGGGGCCCCCATCAGTTTGGCCCACATGCAGGCCGTGGAATTACCCAGATTGCCGCTGGGGATGATGAACGAGGCCGGCGCGCCATGGCGCCGCCAGATCTCGAGGCTGGCCACCACGTAGTACACGGCCTGCGGCAGCAGACGACCGAGGTTGATGCTGTTGGCCGAGGACAGCTCGAAGCGCTGGCGCAGCGCGCCGTCGAGGAAGGCGGCCTTCACCATGCTCTGGCAATCGTCGAAGGTGCCGCGCACCGCGAAGCTCTGCACGTTGTCGCCCCAGCAGGTGAGTTGCCGCTCCTGCGTCGGCGATACCAGGCCCTTCGGGAACAACACCGCCACTTCGATGCCCGGCTGGCGATGGAAGGCCGCGGCCACCGCACCGCCGGTGTCACCCGAGGTCGCGACCAGGATCTTCAGCGGCCGTGCGGCGCCGGCGCGCAGACGCGTCAGCGCCGCGGCCAGGAAACGCGCGCCGAAATCCTTGAAGGCTGCCGTGGGGCCATGGAACAGCTCCAGCACCGACAGGCGGCCGTTCTGATCCAGCGGCACCAGCGGCGCCGGAAAATTGAAGGCATTGGCCGTGATGGCTGGCATCTGCGCGCCCAGCGCATCGCCCGCGGCAAAGCTGCCGATGAAGGGTGCAGCCGTGGCTGACAGTGCGGCCGTATCGGCCGGCAACGCCCGGATGTCCAGCTCCGGCCACTGCTCGGGCACGTACAGCCCGCCATCCGGCGCCAGACCCTGGCTCAGCGCCTGACTGAATCCCACCCGATGCGACGGGTCGCGTGTGCTGAGGAATTGCATCAGTCGACGAGGTGCGCGCCGAGCGATTCGACGGACATGATCCAGTGATCGGTTTCCATGCCATGATGCGAGAACTGCACCACCATGGCCTCGCGCACGGCGATGGCATGCGTTTCCAGACACCAGGCGAACACGGTGGGACCGGCGCCCGAGATCGAGCAGCCCAACGCACCCGCGGACAACGCGCCGCGGCGCACGTCGGCAAAGCCGGGGATCAGCGCGGCGCGCTGCGGTTCGATGACCACATCCTCGAAGGATTCGCGGATCATGTCCAGATCGTTGGTGTAGCAGCCCGAGATGAAGCCGGCGAGATTCGCCGTCTGCCAGACGAAATCCTTCATCTCCACGCTGCTCTTGAGGATGGAGCGCGCCTGGCGCGTGGCCAGGAACATATGCGGATGCACGATGACGGCGCGGATCTGCGCCGGCACCGGAATCTGCTTCACGCGCGGATGATCGATGCCCACCGTCAGCACCAGCCCGCCATACAGCGAGGCGGCGATGTTGTCCACGTGCAGCGAACCGCTGGCCACCTTCTCGCCCTGCATGGCGAACTTCAGCAGTTCCAGCTGCGAGCAGGACTGATCCAGCACCGCATTGGCCGCCACCACCGCGGCTACCGCCGAGGCGGCCGAACCGCCCAGGCCCGAGGCCAGCGGAATGCCCTTCTGCAGTTCCAGCTCCAGACCATGGCGCAGGCTCAGCGCCTCGCTCATGGCCAGCAGCGAGCGGCCAGCCGTGTTCTTCTCTGCTTCCAGCGGCAGATCCTCGGTGACACCGCGGATGGCCTTGATCTTCACGCCCGGCTGGTCGGTGCGACGCACCGTGGCGGTGTCGCCCAGCGTGTTCACCGAGAAGCCCAGGATGTCGAAACCGATGGCGACATTGGCCGCGGAGGCCGGGGCAAAAGCGGTTGCCGAAGTACGGGGGGTGCTCACAGGCGCGCTCCGAGGTAGGTGGCCAGACGCAGCAGGTCGGCGAACACGCCGCCGGCCGTGACTTCCGGTCCCGCGCCCGGGCCCTGCACGATCAGCGGATTATTGCAGTAACGCCCGGTGGCATAGCGCACCACGTTGTCAGTCAGGGCGATGTTGGCGAAGGCGTGCTTGCGCTCCAGCTCCACCAGACCCACGGTGGCCTTGCCGTCGGCCGTCAGGCGGCCCACGTAGCGCAGCACATGGCCGCGCGCCTGCGCCTCCGCGTAGCGTTTGGCCATGGCGGCATCGTACTCGGGCAGCTTGGCCATGAAGGCGTCGATGGACAGGCCCTCCAGTCCCTTCGGCACCAGGCTTTCCACCTGCACATCGGCCAGTTCCAGCTTCAGGCCTATCTCGCGGCCCAGGATGATGAGCTTGCGGGCCACGTCGGTGCCCGACAGATCATCGCGCGGATCCGGCTCGGTGTAGCCGAGCTTCTTGGCCTCGGTGACGATGGCCGAGAACGGCTTGCTGCCATCGTAGATATTGAACAGATAGGCCAGCGTGCCCGAGAAGATGCCTTCGATGCTGGTGATGCCATCGCCGGTTTCACGCAGGTCGCGCAGCGTCTGGATCACCGGCAGACCCGCGCCCACCGTGGTTTCGTACAGGTAGTTCGCGCCACTGGCGCGGCGCGCGCTCTTGAGGCTCTCGTAGTAGCCCAGCGGACCGCTGTTGGCCTTCTTGTTCGGCGTGACGATGTGCACACCCTTGGCCAGCCAGTCTTGATAGCAGCGCGCCACGGCCTCGCTGGCCGAGCAGTCGATGATGACGGTATGCGGCAGATAGTCGACGCGCAGATGATCGACGAATTTCGCCAGATCGGTGGGCTGCGCATCGCGCGCGATCTCCTCGCGCCACTTCGCCAGATCCACGCCGGCTTCCGAGAGCTTCATGCTCCTGGAACTGAGGATGCCGCGCACGCGCAGGTCGATGTTGAACTCGCGCGCCAGGCGCTCGCGCTGGCTGGCGAGCTGGTCGAGCAGCACGCGGCCCACGGTGCCCGGTCCGATCACGCCGATCGACAGCGTGTGCGGCGACAGATAGAAGCTGGCATGCACGGCCTGCAGCGCGCGCGTGGCATGGCGGCCTTCGACCACCACCGAGATGTTGCGCTCCGAAGCGCCCTGCGCGATGGCGCGCACGTTCACGCTGGCACCGCCCAGTGCATTGAAGACCTTGCCGGCCACGCCGGGCATGCCGGCCATGCCGTCACCGACCACGGCCAGGATGGCCATGCCGCTGGCCACGTCCACATCCTGGATCTGAGCTTCGGCCAGCTCGCCGGCGAAGGCGCGATCCAGCACGCTCTTGGCGCGCACCGCCTGCGCCTCGGGAATGGCGCAGCAGATGGAATGCTCGGAACTGCCCTGCGAGATCAGGATCACCGAGATGTCGGCCTCGCGCAGCGCGCCGAACAGGCGATGCGCCGTGCCCGGCACGCCGATCATGCCGGCGCCCTCGATGTTGACCAGCGCCACGTTCTCGATGCTGGTGATGCCCTTGACCGGCTGTTCGTCGGACTCGGGCCTGGCGCAGATCAGTGTGCCGCGCTTCTGCGCGGCGAAGGTGTTGCGGATCCAGATCGGAATGCTGCGGCCCACGGCCGGCGCCATGGTCTGCGGATGGATGACCTTGGCGCCGAAGTACGCCAGCTCCATGGCCTCGTTGTAGGACAGCGAATGGATGATCTGCGCATCCGGCACGCGACGCGGATCGGCCGACAGCACGCCATCGACGTCCGTCCAGATGACGATCTCGGCGGCATCGAGCAGCGAGCCGAAGATCGACCCGGAGAAGTCGCTGCCATTGCGGCCCAGCGTGGTCTGGATGCCGGAGGTGTCGGTGGCGATGAAGCCGGTGATGATCAGCGTGGCGCCTGCCTTGTCGTCCGCCGCGGGCAACCGGGCTGCCAGACGCTCGCGCGACAGCTCCCACTGCACCGCCGGACCCAGCGGTCCCCACTGCACGGTGAGCACGCTGCGCGCATCCAGCCACTGCACGCCGCCGCGCCTGCCGCGCTGTTGCAGGTAGCGCGCGAACAGGCGCGTGGACCAGATCTCGCCATAGCCGGCCACCTTGTCGCGCACCGGCTGGGTGGCCGTGCGCATCACCTGGGTGGTATGCAGCACGCTGGCCAGATCCGCGCTGTCGCGATCGAACTCGGCCAGGTATTCGGACACCGCGGCGGCGGGCAACAGGGTCTGGGCAATACCCTCATGCCGGGCGCGCAATGCGCGCAGCTGGGTACGCCAGGCTTCATCCTGTTTCTCGGCCGCGGCGACCAGCGCCAGCAGACCGTCCGTCACGCCCTTGCAGGCCGACAGCACCACGCCGAGCCGCGCCTGCGGCTGGCTTTCAATGATTTCCGCAACCCGTTGAAAACATTGGGCATCTGCGACGCTGGATCCACCGAATTTGTGGACCACCCAGTCACGGGAAACGGCTTTGGTCATGGGAGCATTGAGTTTGGCGACAAAAAACTTTGGCACTCTAATGAGGCAGTGCGCGCACCGCAAGCTCGGCGCTGCTGTCGGCCGCTCCCTACGTTGCGTGCCCCCACTTGACGTATTGACCGGTATGAAGCGCTTCACGTCTACTGCCGGGCATGCGACGCACACCCGGAGATCGCCGGTGACAGTCAAGCAGCACGCCGAACCCAACTATGCCCGTGAAATCCGGCTGCTGAGCCTGTACGCCGAGCCCGTGGCGGCCGACATGACCACGCGCATCGCCGTACTCATTCCCTGCTACAACGAGGCCCCGACCATTGGCACGGTGGTGGCGGATTTCATCCGCTACCTGCCGCACGCCAGCGTCCATGTCTACGACAACAACTCGACGGACGGCACCGCCGAGGTGGCGCAGGCCGCGGGCGCCACCGTCTGCCTGGAGCCGCTGCAGGGCAAGGGCAATGTGGTGCGCCGCATGTTCGCCGACATCGATGCCGACGTGTACGTGCTGGTGGATGGCGATGGCACCTATGACGCCGCCAGCGCCCCGCGACTGATCGAGCACCTGCTGCGCAACCAGCTGGATCTGGTCAATGCGGCCCGCCAGGCGATCAGCGCACATGCCTTTCCCGGTGGCCACGGCTTCGGCAACCTTGGGTTCAGCCGCCTGATCGCCGCCATCTTCGGCCGGCAGATCAGCGACGTGCTGTCGGGCTACCGGGTGATGTCGCGGCGCTTCGTCAAATCCTTCCCGGCCCTGTCGCGCGGCTTCGAGACCGAAACCGAACTGGTGGTGCATGCCCTGGAGCTGCGCCTGCCGACGGCCGAACTGAAAACGCCGTACCGCGAACGGCCCGACGGCTCGCACAGCAAACTGCATACGGTGCGCGACGGCACGCGCATCCTGCGCACCATCCTGACACTGATCAAGGATGAGCGTCCGCTGCCCTTTTTCTGCGGCATCGCGTTGCTGCTGCTGGTCGGCGCGCTGCTGATCGCCTGGCCGCTGCTGACCACTTATCTGCAGACCGGACTGGTGCCACGCCTGCCCACGGCAGTGCTGGCCACCGGCCTGGTGATCCTGGCCTGCATCAGCCTGGTAGCCGGTCTGATCCTGGACACGGTCACGCATGGCCGGCGCGAGCTCAAGCGCCTGCACTATCTGTCGCTGGGCCGCTATCTGCCACGCGCCCCGGCCCGCGCTGGCCGCAGCGCCGCGACGCAATGAGCGACGCGCCGCGGCGCGATCTGCGTCGCATCCTGAAGTTCGCGATTGCCGGTGGCATCGGTTTTCTGGTCGACGCTGCCATCCTCACCGCCCTGGTGCGCGGGGCGCACTGGCCGGCGCTGGGCGCGCGCATCCTGTCCTTCCTCGGCGCGGTGAGTGTCACCTGGCTGATCAATCGCCGGCTGACCTTCGGCGATCGGCGCGCCACGCAGCCGCGTGCCATGGCCGGCGAATATGCGCGCTACCTGCTGACACAGGGCGCCGGTGCGCTGCTGAACCTGGGCATCTTCGCCACCGCGCTGTGGCTGCATCCGCCCTGGCGCGCGCAGCCGGTGATGGCGCTGGCGCTGGCTTCAGCGCTGGCCATGCTGTTCAACTACTGCGGCCTGGCGAGCTTCGTCTTCGCCCGTCGCGCGCCGCACGGCGCATAGCCGCAACGGCGCGGCAATATTGGAGAACACCGGCCGGCACTGGCCGGCGTGCAACTCCAGCCCATAAGCCCGTGCCGCGCCTTGTGCGCGCTGCAGTTCATAGGACACGAACAGCATGTAGAAAGCACCGCGATGCGCCGCGACACGCGCATGCAGCGCGCGCGCCAGACCGCTGCTCGCATCTTCCTGCGCCACCAGCCAGCCATCGATGCGCAGGAAAGGCACGCTGGCCGGGAAACTCGGAATCACGAAGGCCATCGGCGCAGTGCCCGCCATCAGCACCATGCTGTCCGGCTCGACGGGCGGAGCCTGCACGCTGACGTAATCGCGTGTCCAGGGGACACGCTCCAGATGCAAGCGCACCACGCACTGCAGGCCGACCAGCAACAGCAACGCCATGGCGGTGCGCAGCGTGAAGCTGCCCAGTGGCAACTGCAGCAGCGCCAGCAGGATCAGCAGCGGTGCCAGCATCTCCAGCGGGATCAGATAACGGTAGATGCTGAACATCACCAGCCATGCGACATAGCTGACGGCGCCGAACAGCAGCAGAAAAATCACGCGCGCATCGGGCATGACGCGCAGCACCCGCGCGCGCCACAGCAACATCAGCAGCGCCAGCGGCACCAGCACATAGGCCGCCAGCACATGCGCGTCGCGGAACGACACCTCCGAAGCGCGCAGCGAGTCCCTCGTGAACAGCCAGGGGAACAGCAACAGATCGCGCCAGTTGCCGCTGACGTAGCTGGTGTCGCGGTAATCCGAATTCAGCAGCAGCGGCGAATGGAACCAGTGGTTGAAATACGGAAAGAAAGGATTGCGGCCGTATTCCCACATGCGCCACAGCCAGAAGCCACCGCTGACGGCATAGCCGGCGAACAGCCCCGCCCCCAGCACCGCAAGCACCGCGGCACGCTGCCGCCAGGAGGCGCACAGCCAGGGCACAGCCGCCACCAATCCCAGCGCATAGACGGCATTGGTGAGTTTGAAACCCACCGCGATACCCGCCGCCACGCCGGCGCCGGCAACGCCCCGCAGGTTGGAGCTGGAGTGCGCGATGGCGCCTGCATCCGGCAACGGCGTACGCAGCAGCAACCACAGTGACAGAAAGATCCCCAGCGCCGAAGGCACGTCATTCGTCGTACTGCCCAGCGAACCGAAGGCGCCGCCGCCGAGCGCCCCCGCCACCGCCACCAGCACTGCCAATGACGCACGCAGCGACGCCGGGAGCCCCTGCAACCCCTGATACGCGACGGCACCGATCAGCAGCACCACCACACCAAACAGCGCACCGAGGAAGGCCCCTACCCACCACGCCGGGCCATGGCTGCCCAGCCAGTAGACCGCCAGGTCCGCCAGCGGGTTGTAATACGTGGCGACGTGAGCGACGGCGATATCGAACCCGAGGCGGCCGCTGAGCCAGGCGTAGGGGTTGTACCAGTGGTAATTCTGCAGATCCCAGCCCGCTTCCTTGCCCAGCCCCAGCGCCAGCAGCGCGAAGACCACAGGCACCAGAGGGATCAGCCAGAAGCCACGACGCGCGATTACGGTCAACAAGTGGGGAGATCCGGGCCGTTCATGCAATTGAACGAATGTTAGCGCAGCCCAGCGGCGCCACGATGTCAGCGCGGAGCGCATTTACCGCGCTCCACGCCAGGAATATCTCGCGTGACGGGTCGAGAACTACCCGCAGAACGCCGCGAACATCATTCATCCCCGCGCCGGCCCAGGCGGTGCACCTGTTCGGTCAGACTGCCTTTGCGGATGCGTAGCTGACTGCGATCCACGGCACCGATGGCCAGCCCCAGCGGCACCTCCAGTCCGGCCGACTTCGACAGCCCCAGCTTCTGGCTGCCATAGACACTGCGATGCCCCACCATCAAATAGGCTGTCACCGCCGCCAACGCCGCATACACGCCAATGGAGGATGGCAGCACCTCGATGGCCATGACCGTAGCAGCCACCGGCGTATTGGCGGCGGCAGCCAGCACCGCGAAGAAACCAAAGGCTGCCAGCATGGCCGGCGCAACGCCCAGCCACGGCGCCAGCGCCGCGCCAGCGGTTGCGCCGATGAAGAAGATGGGCGTGAGGATGCCGCCGCTGCCGCCGGTCTCCAGTGTCATGGTGGTGGCGAGGATCTTGATGAGGAAGGCGCTGCTGCCCAGCATCAGCGTGCCGGCCAGCACGGCCTCGATGCTGTCCGTACCCAGACCCGCATAGCGTTCGCCGGCCAGCGTATACAGACCGATCAACGCCACGCCGCCCAGCAGCGCCAGCCAGTAGGGATGCGCTCGCCAGCGCCTGAGCAGGCGTTCGAACACCCGCAGGGTTTCGATCAGCAGCAGCGCTATCAGGCCGAAGACCAGACCGGACAGCAGCGAGACCAGCACCAGCCGCAGCTGCGACAGCGTGGCCATGCTCTGCGGCAGCACCGTCACCGGCGGATGCTGGCCGCATACCAGATGCGCCACGATGCCGGCCACCAGCGCCGGGAAGATCAGCGCGTATTCCAGTGAACCCAGATACAGCACTTCCAGTCCGAACAGCGCCCCCGACACCGGCGTGCCGAACACTGCGGCGAAGCCGGCACTGATGCCGCAGATCACCAGGTTGCGCCGGTCGCGCTCATTGAGCCGCAGCAGATCGGCACACAGGCTGGTCAGCGCCGCACCGATCTGCGCCGCCGGTCCCTCCTTGCCCACCGAACCGCCGCAGCTGAGGGTCAGCACCGTGGCCAGCAGCTTCACCGGCGCAATCAGCCAGTCGATGCGGCCGGAGCGCTGATGGACCGCGGCGATGACCGCCTCGGTACCATGACCGCGCGCCTCGGAAGCGAAAGTGCGGATCAGCCAGACACACAGGGGCAACGCCAGAGGCAGCAGCCAGTACACCTGCACGCCCGCGCGCGGCAGCGCTGCGAGCGGCACTGCCACGGCACGCAGCACCCACAGAAAGCCGCGCGTGGCCAGCCCCACACACAGACCGGCGCCTGCGCCCAGCAACGTCCACTTGAACGTGCTGATCAACAACGCCGTGTGCTCGGTATACCAGTTGCCATCCGGCGGCGTCGGCTGCAGCGCGGAGCCGGAGGGATCGTTCGGAACAGACATCGGCGCCAGTATAGCGCCGCGGCTCACCCTTTCGTGGCTGCAGGCCGTGCGCCGCGCAGACGCCGGCGCACCATCACCAGGGTCAGCAGGCCCAGCATCCACAGCGACGCACCGCCGAAGCCGCCGCCACCCGAGGAGCGCTTGCCGGAACTGCTGCTTGAGCTGCTGGAGCTGGAACTGCTCGAACCGCCCGATGAACTCGAACTGGAGCTGCTGGACGAACTCGCGGCGCTGACAGTGATCGAAACCGTGGCGGCAGCCGAATCGTCCAGACCGTCGTTGGCCTGGTAGGTAAACGAATCCGCACCCGTGAAACCGCTGGTTGGCGTGTACACATAGGCCGTGCCGGAGCCGCTCAGCGTGCCGTTGGCGGGCGACGTGACGATGCTGTACGTCAGGGTGTCCGAGTCGGCGTCGGTGGCTGCCAGCGTGATCGACAGCGCCGTATTCTCGCTGGTGGTCAGCGTCTGCGACGTGGCCACCGGCGCGCTGTTGTCGGTATCCGGACAGCGCGAACCACCCCAGCCCAGATCGTACAGCACGCAGGTGGTCAGATCGGCGTTGGTGATGTCGTCGTTGTAGCTCGGCTCCATCAGCAGGTTGGGCGTTGCCACCTTGTCCCAATGCGAGATGGACGAGCCGCTGTCGAAGCTCGTCGGCGCATACAGACGCACTCGCCCACCGCTGGTCAAGCCCGCCGTCAGATAGCTGGAAGCAATGGAGCTGATGCGCTTGCTCCCACCTGCATCGGTGAAGGCCACATGTGCGTTGTTCACCGCCGAGGTGGCGCGCTGTGCATCCGTCATCGCGCTCCAGAACTTCGCCTGTGTTTCATCGTAGATGAACTGATCGAAGATGCTCAGGTACTCGGTGCCGTTGCTGGCGGTCGAACCGGAGGAACCCGAGCTGTCCACCAGCGAGAGAAACCCCAGGCCGTGCGCCAGCTCGTGCAGCACGACTCCCAGCAGGTCGGCGATGTCGTTGGAGCCGAGGTTGTGGTCATAGCCGTAGTAGAAGTTCTCGCCACCCAGGCAGGAACTGTTGTTGTTCACCAGGCTGTTGAACGTGGCGTAGATATCCGCCTTCGTGCTGTTCACATCCGAGCCATGGATCTTGTTCGCCAGGGCCTTCGGATACAGCACGTAGGGCGTGCTGGTGACGACGGGATAGAAATAGTCTGAACCGGCCTGCCCCAGCGTGCCGGAATTGGCGGAGCAATCCAGCTCATCGAAACTGGCGTCGACGTTGATCGTGACGCTGCTGGTGATGCGCTGGCCCCACATGACTGCGGCGCGTTTGAATACGTTGAGCCGCGCCTCTCCGAGCGTGGTGGCCGGATTGCCGCCGGTCGGCGTCCAGGCGGTGGTGTCGTAAAAACCCTCACCGGCGGCATCCGTCGGATTGATGACGATGGTGGCGGCGACTGCCGGCAGCGTTGCCGCCAGCGCCAGCACTCCAAACCAGGCAATTCGCATCCCGGTGCGACTCACTGGGCCGGTACCTGCTCGAGCTTGCCGCCGGCGGCATCAGCCTTCTGGATGGCCGCAGCATCCTTCTCGTCGCATTCCTGGAAACCGCCGCCCGGCTTGCGGCACATCTGCAGCTTGTGACGGCCGCGCTCACCGACATGCACTTCGGTGACGCCATTGGACAGGACGGTGGTGGTGCTGGTTTCAGAGGCCGCCTGCGCCGACTGGGCGCTGACACGCCCGCTGCTGCGCGCGGCTGCTTCCGCCATTTCCGCATCCGTGGGCTGGCGCGCCTTGCCGGTGGCCGGATCGACGAAGACGCGTTGAGCGGCGGCGCCGGCGGCAGCTGCGGTACCCGACGCTGCCGGCGGGCCGGCTGCCGGCAGTGCGCTGGCGCTCACCTCGCTGGCCGGATCGGTAGGGGTGGACGCCTCCGGATCCCGCGCGGCCGCTGCATCGATGGCCTGTTCCTCGGCCTGCTTCTGCGCATCGTCCTGCGCCGTCACGGCCGCCGCCTGCGCGGCCAGAGCCGCCGTGGTATCTGCCTGACGGCTGCAAGCCGCCAGAGCGAGGCCAGCCATGGCCACCACGCTCCAGCTCATCGACACACTTTTCATGGGCTCCTCGGCTGGCGATCAAAGACACCGCACATGCTAGAAGCTTTGGAGCCTGCCTGCGCAGTGTCGTTCCGAGGCGTCAGCCCGAGACATACTGCATTGCAATGAACAAAATCCGGGCCGTTTTTGTCAAAATGTTATGACGCGGGTCGCATTGCGGCCGCCTACTGCATAAGACCGCCCTTCACGTCCTCGGGCGACAACAACCGCACATGCACCGGCTTCACCTTCCAGATGTCCTCGGCGTATTCGCGGATGGTGCGATCGGAGGAGAACTTGCCGGAGCGCGCCACGTTGTAGATGGACATGCGGGTCCACAGGTCGCGGTTGCGGTACACCTGGTCCACCTGCGTCTGGGCATTGGCATAGGCCTGGTAGTCGGCCAGCACCAGATACGGATCGTGGTACATCAGGTTGTCCACCAGCGGCCGGAACTGATCGGCGTTGCCGCGCGAGAAGAAGCCTTCGCTGATCAGATCGAGCACGGCGCGCAGTTCCGGATTGCTGTGGTAGTAGTCCAGCGGGCGGTAGCCGCTGCGCTGCAGCGCCTCCACCTCCGGCGTGGTCAGGCCGAACAGGAAGAAGTTCTCGGCGCCCACCTCCTCGCGCATCTCCACATTGGCGCCATCGAGCGTGCCGATGGTCAGCGCGCCATTCATCTGGAACTTCATGTTGCCGGTGCCGGACGCTTCCTTGCCGGCCGTGGAGATCTGCTCGGACAGGTCGGCCGCCGGATAGATCTTCTGGCCGTTGGTGACATTGAAGTTCGGCAGGAACACCACTTTCAGGAAGTCGTTGACGGCCGGATCGCGGTTGACGATCTCGGCCACCGCCGTAACCAGGCGGATGATGAGCTTGGCCATGCGATAGCCCGGCGCCGCCTTGCCGCCGAAGATGAACACGCGCGGCTCGATGCGGAAATTCGGGTCGGTCTTCAGGCGGTGGTACAGCCCGATGACGTGCAGGATGTTCAGGTGCTGGCGCTTGTACTCGTGGATGCGCTTCACCTGCACATCGAAGATGGCATCCGGGTTCACGATGACGCCGGTGCTCTGGCGGATCACCGCGCCCAGCTGCACTTTGTTGGCGTGCTTGATCTCGCGCCACTCGGCGCGGAAGTCCGGATCCTCGATATGTGCCTCCAGCAGGCGCAGCTTGCCGAGGTCGCGGATCCACTCAGCCCCGATGCGGCGCGTGATGCTGGCGGAGAGGCGTGGATTGGACAGCACCACCCAGCGGCGCGGCGTCACGCCATTGGTCTTGTTGCCGAACTTCTCCGGCCACAGGTCATAGAAGTCCTTGAGCACATCGCTCTTCAGCAGCTCGGAGTGCAGCGCCGCCACACCATTGATGGCATGGCTGCCGACACTGGCCAGGTGCGCCATGCGCACGTAGCGCTCGCCATGCTCCTCGATCAGCGACAGGCGCGCGATGCGCTCGTCGTCGCCGAAGAAGGCCACGCGCACCTCGTCGAGGAAGCGCGCGTTGATCTCGAAGATGATCTCCAGGTGGCGCGGCAGCGAGCGGCCGAACAGGCCCAGCGGCCAGCGCTCCAGCGCCTCGGGCAGCAGCGTGTGGTTGGTGTAGGCGAAGGTCTTGCGCGTGATCGCCCAGGCCTTGTCCCACTCCATGCCCAGTTCGTCGAGCAGCAGACGCATCAGCTCGGCCACCGCGATGGCCGGATGCGTGTCGTTCAGCTGCACGGCGAACTTCTCGTGGAAGCGCTCCGGCGGCACCTTCTGCGTGCGGCAGATGCGCAGCATGTCCTGCAGCGAGCAGGAGACGAAGAAGTACTGCTGCTCCAGGCGCAGCTCCTTGCCCTGCAGCTGCTCGTCGTTCGGATACAGAACCTTGGTGAGGTTTTCGCTGACGATCTTCTGGTTCACGGCGCCATAGAAGTCGCCGCGGTTGAAGGTGGAGAAGTCGAAGGACTCGGGTGCCTCGGCGCGCCACAGGCGCAGTGTATTGGCGGTGTGCGTCTGATAGCCGAGGATGGGCGTGTCGTAGGGCACGCCATTGACCACTTTGCCCGGCACCCAGCGGGTGCGCTGCCGGCCGCGCTCGTCGGTGTAGCGCTCGGTGTAGCCACCCAGCTTCACCTCCACCGTCCACTCCGGCCGCACGATCTCCCAGGGGTTGCCGAAGCGCAGCCACTTGTCGGTCTTCTCGTGCTGCCAACCGTCGACGATCTCCTGCTGGAAGATGCCAAACTCGTAGCGGATGCCATAGCCCAGCGCCGGAATCTGCAGCGTGGCCAGCGAATCGATGAAGCAGGCCGCCAGGCGCCCGAGACCGCCGTTGCCCAGGCCCGGCTCGTCCTCCTGGCGCAGCAGCTCTTCGAGGCTCAGACCCAGATCCTGGCAGGCCTCGCGCACCGTGTCGTAGATGCCCAGGTTCACCAGGTTGTTGCCCAGGTGCGGGCCCATCAGGAATTCGGCCGAGAGATAGGCCACCGTCCGCGAGGCCTGCTCGGTGTAGGCCGCCGCCGTGCTGATCCAGCGTTGCAGCATGCGGTCGCGGACCGCATGCGCCAGCGCCAGGTAATAGTCCGTCTTGGTCGCCAGCGTCGGGAACTTGCCCTGAATGTAGAAGAGGTTCTTGATGAAGGCATCCTTGAGCGCTTCTTTGCTCAGGGAGATGCGCTCCTCAACCAGGGTCAGTTGGGTGCTGGTGGCGTTGGGATCTGGACTCACTGCGCTCATCGTGCCTCGCTGTCGGGGTCTCAACCGCCCCTGCTAGGCAGTTGCGGTGCAATTTTCGTGCTAGGCGCCGCAGGCGACGCCTTACCACACATATCAGGCGCATGTTACGCACCAGTGATGGGCACAACAATCAATCAGTGCCCCAGGATCGCGCATCACTCTGCATGGGCAGACGGACATGGCTGACCAGCGGCAGGCGGCGATCGGCGTAACAGCGCCGATGCAGCGTATCGGCGTCCAGCAGCGACAGAAAGGAGCTGAGCGTCACATCCACGAGGGGCACGATCATCGGCAGGCAGTAGGTGAATTCGACTTCGAGAACATTGGCCGATTGCAGACTCACTCCACTGGCGGCGCCCATCGCCTGACTGCGAACCTGCAGCGCATCGTTGGGGATGACACGCTGCCCGGAGCGACGGATGGCAAAGTCATCGGCCATCGCCGCGGTCGGCGACACCATGCGCACTGCCCCGAACAGCTCCAGATCGGCCAGCGCCTGCAACTGCGCCTGCAGCAGCGCGCCCGCATCCCGGGCAGGATCCTGATCATTGGGCAGATACAGTGCCACCAGCCCCGTGGCCAGACGGCGCCGCATGATGTCTGGATCGGCCTGCGCCACGCTGCCGGCACGCACCGCCAGCAGCGCCGCCAGATTCAGAGTGTGGTGCGCGCACAGCGCCAGCGAGATCTGCAGGATCCCCAGTGCCAACGGCAACAGACCGAAACCCAGTACCAGCACCAGTTCGACGCAGGCAGCGCCATGCACCCGCGTTCGCGTGCGCCTCACCGTCCCGGCTCCTGGGTTTCCATGGCCATCAGCCAGTCGCCGCATTGCAGCTTCAGCTGCCGCAGACTGCCGGCCGGGAACTCCCAGACGCTGCGTGCGCCAGGCACCCAACGCAGACGCCATGGCGGCAACGCTTCAACCAGCCTCAGGATGCGTCCTCCGGCTCCGCAGAAGGCCAGATCGATGGCTTCACGCATCCCCATGCTGTGTACGGCATTGCAGGGTTGCAGACGCCACACCTGCCGCGTTCCGGCGCAACGACTGCCCAGCATGCCGCGCGAACGGCTGCCAAAGCTCTCGCAGCGGCGCACTGGCCAGTCGAGCAGCCGACCGTTGTGACACAGCAGCACTACACGCCCCATACGATCTTCGCCGCAATCGGAAAGCCCACCACGATGAAGGTGCAGGGAAAGATGCAGGTGATCAGCGGCCCGAGCATCTTGACGGGCGCTTCCATGGCCAGCTTCTCGGCGCGCGCGAAGCGCTCCTGCGTACATTGAGTGGCCTGCGCACGCAGGATGCCGCTGAGACTGGCGCCGCTGGCCTCTGCCTGGTTGATCGCACTGATCGTGCCGGTCACCGCCAGCAATCCACTGCGTCGCTGCAGCCGCAGCAATACCTCGGAACGAGCCAGCCCGGTCCGCAATTCATCCAGCGCACGCTGCCACAGCCCGCGCAATGGCGTTGGAGCGCCCCGCTCCACTGCCATGCGCAACGCAACGCCAAACCCGCAGCCAGCCTCCAGACCCAGCGTCAGCATATCCAGATAGGCCGGCCATTCCCGCAGGATGGAGCGCTGACGCTGACGGATATGCTCCTGCAACCAGAGCTCCAGGGCCAGCGACGGCGCCGGGCTGGCGCAGAACAGCAACCACGCCACGGAACTGCCGCGACCCAGCTGCCACAGCAGCGCCAGGAACATCACCAGAGCGGTCAACCACAGCTGCAATCCACACCAGCAAGCCGGATCCAGTTCGGCATCCAGGTCCGCCAGCCGCAATCGCTCCATGATGCGCACCCGCCATGCAGCGCGCAGATGCCGGTCCAGGTAGTGGGCGCACAGGGCCGTGGGCCACCACATGCAGCGAAACAGCCAGGGCATGCGCCGATCGGATTGCCGACGCCACGGCTGCGCCTCAATCAGCAGGCGCCAAAGGAGTGCACCCAACGTCAGCATCCACACGCCAAACAGCAAGGCCACCAACCAGCGAGCCCAGTCCATCTGATTCTCCTTCAGACGTCGATGCGCAATACGCGGCGCAACAGCAGGAAGCCGGACAGTTCCAGCGTGATCAGCACCCCCAGCACAGCCAAGCCGGCAGGCGTCTCGAACATCTTGTGCATGGCGCGTGGTTCCATGAGCAACATCACCCACATCAGCACCAATGGCAGCAGACCGACGATGCGTGCCTGCAGACGCCCCTGCGCAGTGAGCGCGTCGATCTTGCGTTCAATGGCCTGCTTCTGGCGCAGGGTCTGCGCCAGCCGCGTCAGGACCAGCGACAGATTGCCGCCGAGCTGGCGACTGACAGCGATGGCCATCACCAGCAGATCGGTTTCGCTGCCCGGAATGCGCACCCGCAACTGCTCGATGGTCTGCTCCAGCGGTACACCCAGTCGTTGCCGCCGCAGCAGCAACTGCAACTCATCGAGCAACGGCGCACTTTGATGAGTGGCGAGCTGCTGCAAGGCGGATAGCAGACCGGATCCGGCCTGCAGTCCGGCAGCCAGCAGGTCCAGTGCATCGGGCAGCTGCGCACGCAAACGCTGCTGTCGACGCCGGCGCAGCCGCCGGGCCCACAGCGCCGGCACCGCCAGCGCCGCCAACCCTGAACCACAGGCCAGCAGCCCGCTGCGCGTCACCAGCAACGCCAGTCCGGCCGCGCCGAGCACGATGGCGAGGTTCACCAGCGCAAAGCGGCGCGGCTCGATGAACTGGAAGTTGTCATGAAAGCCCCGATCCAGGGTCGTCGCACGCGACTGCTGCAGCGAGCGGGCCCAACGTGCCACGCCACCAGCGATGAGTGGCCACAGCAGCACGACGCTCAGGGCCATCAGGGCGGCGGGCCATCCGGCCGTCACGGCGCAGCCCCGCCAATTGGCGCAGCGTCGAACAGACCCGCATCGATCAATGCCCCGCCTGCCGCGCCCGCAACGAAATCAGGCACGCGCCCGCAGCCGCTGAAGCGATCGCCCCGGCGTTCGTAGCGGAACAATTCCTGCATCTGGATGACGCCGCTGTCGATGCCCAGTATCTCGACGATGCTGGTCACCAGACGGCGGCCCTCCGGCAATCGCGCCTGCTGCACGATCAGATCCAGCGCGCCGGCAATCTGCCCACGGATGGCGGCCAGCGGCAGATCCATGCCGGCCATCAAGGTCATGATCTCCAGGCGGGACAGCACATCGCGTGGCGTGTTGGCGTGCAGCGTGGTGAGCGAACCTTCGTGGCCGGTATTCATCGCCTGCAGCATGTCGAGCGCCTCGCCGCCACGACATTCACCCACCACGATGCGATCGGGCCGCATGCGCAGCGCATTGCGCACCAGCTCCCGGATGCTGATGGCGCCCGCTCCTTCGGCGTTGGCGGGTCGTGCTTCGAGCCGCACCACGTTGGAATGCTGCAACTGCAGTTCAGCTGCATCTTCAATGGTGACCAGGCGTTCCGCAGCGGGAATCAGACTGGAGAGCGCATTGAGCAGGGTGGTCTTGCCCGAGCCGGTACCACCCGCCACCACGATGTTGCGTCGGGCCTTCACGGCGATGTCGAGGAAGGCCGCCATGGCCGCGCTCATCGAGCCGCGCTCGATCATTGCCGCCAGATCGATACGCGAGCGCGCAAAGCGGCGGATGGTTATTGCCGCACCGTCCACGGACAACGGCGCAAGCACGACGTTGACACGCGAGCCATCCGCCAGCCGGGCATCAACCATGGGCGAGGACTCGTCCACACGCCGCCCGCAGGGTGTCACCATGCGATCGATGACGGCCCGCAGACTGCGTTCTCCGCTGAAAACACAGCGCGCGCGCTCGATGCGGCCACGGCGCTCCACAAAAATGCAGCGCGGTCCGTTGACCATGATCTCCGACACTTCCGGATCGACCAGCAGCGACTCCAGGGGACCAAGCCCCACGGCCTCAGCGGTGACCACGCGCGCCAGCTCTTCGGGATGCAGCCATTCCGGCCAGGCGCGCCGCGCGATGACTGTCCTTGCCTGGCTGATGATGAGCTCGCGCAGCTGCGCGTCCCCGAGCCGCGCGAATTCGTGGCGCCGGCAATCCAGATTCGCGAACAGCTCCTCGATCACGGGCTGCGCCGCACTCCCGTAGTCGTGGTCTGATCCCACGCTCACGGCAGCGCCTCCTCGCCCAGAAGTGAATCGAAGCGCCCGCGTTGTTCCTGGTTGAGCTGCGCGGCCTCGGTGCCGGCGCCAGCGCTGATCAGGCGCGGTGTGATCAGGACCAGCAGTTCACTGTCCGACTGCTCCGCGGCGCGGGTGCGGAACAGACCACCCAGCAATGGGATCGCACTGAGCAACGGCAGGCCCTGACGATCGTTCGAGCGCGAGTGCCGCGACAGCCCCGCGACCACGATGGTTTCGCCGAGCCGCACATTCACCTCGGTGGTCGAATGCCGTTTCAGCAACCCCGGCACGCCCATGACCTGCACCGAATTGTCGACGTCGCTGACCTCGGCCTCGAGACGGGCAAAAACATTGCCGTCGCGATCGGCCGTGGGTTGCACATCGAGAATGACGCCGTATTCCTTGTACTGGACGTCCGGCGTGCCGTTGCCATCGAGCACGGGTACGGGCATTTCTCCGCCGGACACGAAATGCGCGCGACCACCGCTGCGACAGCTCAGCACAGGCTCAGCCACCAGGCGCGCCACCCCGCGCTTCACCAGCAGCTCCAGTGCCGAACTGAGCGTGGCATCCCACCGCAGCGTGGCCGAGCGGCTGCCATCACTGCCGGCCTGCACCGCCAGGCTCGGACCGCCCATCTGCTCGAGCCAGCGCAACCCCAGATTCTCACCGCGCGTACGCCGCAGTTCCACGATGCGCACCTGCATCTGGATCATCGCGTCCCAGCCAACATGGTCGGTGAGATCCACGAGCTGCGCAGGCATCAGCTTCAGCAGCGCAGTCAGCCGTTCGCGTTCCAGCTGGGCGATCTGCTCGCCTTCGATGATCACCAGCTCGCCGACCAGACGTGCGCGCAGATGGTCGGTGGGTCCGAGCAACTGCCGCACCCGTTCCAGCAGCTCCGTGCCGCGCATGGCGCTCACGCTGATCTGCAGCTCGCGTACGCTGCCATCGGCCTGCCATACCCGCACACCGGTGTTGCCAGCACTCTCCGCCAGCACCAGCAACGAGTGCGTATCGACGGCCGACACCGATGCGACTCGCCCGTTCCCCACAGCCACACGTTTTACGTCGAGCACCTGCAGCAACTCGGTGTCGCCCACCACCATCTGCAGATGCTCGGACCGGGACGGCTGTGCTGCTTGCGCGTGCGCGCAAGGCACGCAGAACAGCAGACAGATCCACGACCCGATGACGCTGTGACGCCCGCTGCACATGGTTCAATGCTCCTGAGTGGCCGTGGCAAGAGCCGCTGAACGGATCTCGGGCTCCAATCCCTGCCCGCCGATGATGAAATCCACGTGCTGAGCGGCACGCTGCGCCCGCATTGCCGGAGCGGCACCTCCGCTGCGCCCGCTCAGCAGGGCATCTGCCGACAGCGCACCCAGCGGAGCCGCCGCACCATCATCGGATCGCCGCAACATGGCCGTGAGCTCACCGGCGCGCTGCGCCAAGGCGATCTTCTCGGCATCCCGTGCGGCAACGTGCAAGGTGATCGTCCCGAATTCACGCTCGGCCTCCTGCACGCTGCCATCGGCCGCGTGCACCTGCTCGCGGCGCAGCTGATGACCTGTCGCCACGACCGCCGCCCCCTGCAACAACGGTTCGATGCGCTGGTCGGAGCCGGTGTGCGGGATATAGAGCAGATCGATGCGATCCCCGGGCACCAGCAGCCCATCGGATGAGCTGAGCTCATCTACCGCGATGGTGATGGCCCGCGATCCCGGCTCTATGAGCGCGGACAGCGCAACCTGGCTGGCGCTCTGCAGCGCTGAGCGCGTCACCACCTCACCCGCGTGCAGCCCATGCACAAGCCGCGCGCCCAGCACGCTGCCTGCCGCCGCCGCATCGAGCGCGTCGCCGGCGAGATAGCGCTCCGGAACGGAACGCGTGGCCAGCAGGGCCGCGCTGAGCGTCATGCCGGCATCAACAGCCTGACGGACCACCAGCACCTGACGTTGTACATAGCGTTCCGCCACGCGCTGTTCAGCCTCCACGCCGCGCACACGCAGATACCGTCCGGCCGCAGCAAAGCTGGCCACACCGGTCACCACCGCTCCGAGCACCAGCCACGACGTGCGACTGGTCAACCGCGTCCTGATCCAAGCCGCCCCCTGCATCAGCGTTCTCCTGCTATCACAGCAATGCCAGCCAGGTGCTGAGCAACGCATAACGCCCGCGCAACGCCTCGCCGAGCGCCTCCGCAACGCTTTGACCGTCCAGCAGTGGCAGGCTCAGCAGCAACCCGAGCACCGCGAACCCGAGCAGATATTCGACGGCACTCTGCCCCCGCTGCATGCTCCGGACGATGCCTGGCATGACGCCTCACCCTTCGTGGCTCAGCATCAGCACCAACCAGTGCTGCGAGCCCTGCTCCACCCACTGGCCCTGCAACAACTGGTTGGCGCGCCGCCAGCGCATCAGGCTGGCATCCTCCGCCCCCTCCACCCATTGCCAGCCCGCGCGCAGCGCGGCTCGCCGCAGCGTCTGACTGAGCGCGCTGACATCCCCGCGGCTCACCACAGCGCGCAGAGTCCATTGACTGAACGGATGCGGGCTCTGCAAATCTTCGACACTGTTTTGCAACAGCAACTGCGCGGGCAGTGACAGCGGCGGTGCAGCCGGCCGACGCGGCGCAAGACTCAGATCAGCACGTGACAGATATCCTTCGCTGCCGCCAGCCACCGCGATACGCAACTGCCAGGTTTCGTGCCAGCGACCGACGACTCGATCCAGCAGCCACCACTGCCCCTGCCTGACAATCGCGCAGCGCTGCGAAAGCGGGCCCCAGCTATCACGCAGACGCTGCAGCTGCTGCTCAGGGGCTGCGCGTGCCCGCAGACTCTGCACCTGCAACGCCAGTCCATTGACCCGCAGTTGCCCCGGCAATGCCTCCATGTCGCTCCACAGCGGCGCCGCCGCGACAGACAGCGATGCGAACATCGCAAGGGCGCCGGTGGCGCAGCGCGCACTCAGCATGGCGCGCTCCAGCGACTGCGCGGCGTATCGTCGCTGACCGCTCCGAGCCGATCCGCAGGAACCTTCTCCGGATCGATCTGCCCCAGACACAGCCGACGCAGCGCCGGCTCCACCACACTGGCGGCCGCGCGTGCCGGCCCCAGCACCTGCCCAATGGCCGCGAGGGAAGCCGTGGGCACCAGCCCACCCACACGCGCCGCCACCTGCTCCGGGCCCGAGCTGTTCCAGCCATCGGTGAGCACGGCGTGGTGTTCTCGAAGTTGCAGCTGCAGAGCCGCAAAGGGCTGGGGCAGGGAATCCTGGGCTTCGGCGGCGACGCGGGCCGAGAGTGTGCTGTGCTGGTAGCCGGAGCGATTCAGGTCGAAGGCACCCGACCCCAGCGCACCCGCGACAAACAGCGGTTCGAGCAAGGCATCCACCACGGCTGCCGCAGTTCCTGGCGCGACGGCCTGCTCGCTGCGCAGGGTGAGCTGCTGCACTTCAGGCCGGCGCGGATCGTCCAGCCGCAGCAGCGCACCGCCGCGCAGGCGTTCGACGTCGACTGCCTGGCCCGGACTCCAGCCCTGCAGCGTTGCCGCTGCGCGCGCCGCGCTGATCAGGCCAAACTGGATGTCGTGATAGCGCGCGATCAACGGCAGGCCGAGCAGCAACAGGGCCAGCACTGCGCAGGCAACCGCGAACTCCGCCATGGCCTGGCCGTGCGCCTTCATGGCAGCGCCTCCAGCGGATCGACACTCAGGCCCTTGCTGAAGGCTGCCAGCTGCCGATCAGCCGCATTGACCGGCGCCAGCCGCGCCTCCCAGTAGGGATTGAAAAGACTGGGATACTCGCTGCGCCCATCCCTGCGGGCCACAGGCCGCTGGTAGAACACGTGCGCCGCGCCCAGCGCATACAGCCGATCCTGCGGATAGGTAGGCTGCCATACATGCGTCGCATGACCGGGCGCGACGCTGCCCGCGCCATTGAGGGTGGTCTCGCTGGTGCCGACGCTGCGCGCTGACTGCTGCAGTTCAACCACCCAGCGTGCTTGCAGGCCGGTGCGCTGCGCCGGCTGCGCGATGTCGCGATAGGCAGACAGCCCCCGGTAGCCGGCGCGAATCACGCGCGAACGATTGGCACGTCGGGTGGACCTGGGATTGCGACTCCAGCTGCCGCCATGACTGCCGCGCAGATTGTCCACGCTCTGCCGGAACTCGGCGCCGCCCCAGACCAGCGGCGCCTCGGCATCGCCGAGCCAGCTGGCGGTGTGCAGCGACAGATCGTCCAGTCCGCGCCAGGCGTCATAGCGGATCAGATCGGTGCCACCCCGTTTCTCCAGGCTCACCAGGCCCGCCAGCGACTCGCTCCAGTTGCGCCGCGCGGTGAAACCATCGCGCGAGTTCATGACCAGCGTGCGCAACCGCTGGCGCTGCGAACCCTCCGCCGTGTAGGTGCGCGTCAGCGCCTCGAACGCGGCGAGATTCCGGGCCGCAAGCAAGGGCGCCGCCGCACTCTGTTCTGCTGCCGCCACATTGTCCTGAGCCACCTGATGCGTGATCTGCTGCGCCACCAGCGCTGCCTGTTGCTGGGCCAGCACCTCGGCACGTGCCAGCATGTCCGTGTTCCAGACACTGACAACGACCTCCATCGGTGGCAAGGTGGATTGCAGGGCGCGATCCACGCCGCGCCAGACGCCGGACAAAGCCTCCAGCGCCTCTCCCAGATACGGCACCCAGGAAGTCACCAGCGCCGAGTTGGTCAGCAGCCGGTCCATATAGCGCGACCAGGACTGCAGACTGACGAACTGCCCGATGGCCACCTCGTTGGCAACGATGGCGCGATTCATGTAAGCCTGCAGGTTCAGCGAGCGCGCCTCCCACACGGCGGCACTCAGCGCCGCGCTGTCTGCCGCGCCGATGAGCCGCGCCTTGGCGCTGACCTGCTGGCCCACATTGAAGACCAGCAGCAGACAACCGCACAGCATGGCGGTCAACGCCAGCATCACCAGCAGGACGGCACCACGCTGCGGACGGCGGGAGGCGCGCATGGTCGTCTAGTTCGCCTGATCGTAGTTGTCGAGCTGCACGTCGCGGGCAGCCTGATCCTGCGCGTCGGTACCGCCTTCGTTGCTGGCCGAGCGCGCACTGCTGGTGCTCTTGCCGGCCAGCGCCTGGGTGGTGACGGCCATCTGGCCGCGCACGGTCTTGCCGAAGGCCGTATACACACCGATGGCCGCGACGGCGATCAGCGCGACGATGATGATGTATTCGGTCATGCCCTGACCGCGGCTGCGCACTGCATGGCTATTCATCTGCAAGTCCTCCGCTTCGCTGACTGGTGGCCCTGTCGGGTTCGCAATCATTGAAACGCTGAGGAGCACTGGGGCGCCGCTCGTCAATCTCACGCGAGCGGCGCGAAAGGCCCGGGCATCGAACTCCTTTCGCCAACCCCGTCTAAAGGGTAACTTGCCATCCCGGGTCCACCCTCGACGACAGGCCTTCCGAGAACCCCATGCTGTTTCGCGACTGGCGACTGACTTTCCGGCTCCTGGCCGCGGCCCTTTCCGGCACCGTGCTGCTGGCCGGCACCACGCTGCTGGCCGGCGCCGCGGGCGCGGCCGAGCGCAACCCGCCGGCGCGCGGCACCACGGTGGTCAGCCGCCTGGTGGTCAAATGGAACGCAACCAGCAGCGTGGCCGCGGCGCCGCTGGCCAGCCGCCGCTCCCACCTGCAGCAGCGCATGGGCGCCGGGGTGGTCGCCGCCCGTCACCTGACCGGCCGCTCCGACCTGTATGCCCTGAACGAGCCGCTGAGCGGCGCGCGCCTGGCGGCCCGGCTTGCCACCCTGCGCGCCGACCCGGCCGTGGCCTCGGTGCACCCGGATGTGCGTGTCTTCGCGCATGCCTCGGCCCCGGACGACACCCGCTACGTGGCCGGCTCGGACACGGTGGGTTCCTGGGTGGGTCAGTGGTACCTGGGAGCGCCTACCAGCACCCTGGCCAGCTCCATCAATGTCCTGGGCGCCTGGGATGTCACCGAGGGGCTGGCGAGCGTGGTGGTGGCGGTGCTCGATACCGGCGTGGACTTCGCCCACAACGATCTGCTGGCCTACGGCTCCGGCGGCAAGCTGCTGCCCGGCTACGACTTCGTCAGCTGCGACACCGGCGCCATCTCCTGCACGGCCACGACCAGCTACAACAACAGCCACGACTGCACCATCTCCTCCAGCACCTGCACGCTGGTGGCCAACGACGGCGATGGCTGGGACAGCGACCCGACCGATCCGGGCGACTGGATCGACGCCACCGACCTGGCGCGCAGCGACGGTTTCTTCTCCGGCTGCGGCGGCGGCGACAACTATGACGAGGCCGAGCCCAGCAGCTGGCACGGCACCCGCACCGCGGGGCTGATCGGCGCGCTGACCCACAACAGCCTGGGCATCGCCGGCGTGGCCCCGAATACGCTGATCGAGCCGGTGCGCGTGCTGGGCAAGTGCGGCGGCTACCTGGCCGATGTCATCGACGCCATGCGCTGGGCGGCCGGCCTGTCGGTCAGCGGCGCGCCCACCAACCCCTATCCAGCCAAGGTCATCAACCTGAGCCTGGGCAGCAGCGTGCCCTGCACGGACGAGGAACAAAGCGCCATCGACGACGTGATCGCCGCGGGCGTGGTGGTGGTGGCCTCGGCCGGCAACGACGGCGGCCCGGTGAATGCGCCGGCCAACTGCAGCGGCGTGCTGTCCGTGGCCGGCCTGCGTCACAACGGCGAGAAGGTGGGCTACAGCAGCGTGAGCGGCACCACCACACCGGTGAGCATCGCGGCCCCGGCCGGCAACTGCGGCGACAACTACACCACCGGCTCCAGCTGCCTGTATTCGATGGAAACCACGACCAACGAAGGCAGCACCACGCCGGACAGCACCTCGTTCTACACCTACGCGGTGTTCGACAGCAGCTACAGCGGCAACAGCAGCAATGAGGCCAGCGTCGGCACCAGCTTCTCCGCGCCACTGGCTGCGGGTGTGGCCGCGCTGATGCTGGCGGTGGATTCACAGCTCACGCCGGCGCAGCTGATCACGCGCATGCAGAGCACGGCCACGGCCTTCCCGGTCGTGGCTACGGATTCCACCGGCGCTGCGGTGGCGAACTGCGCCGTGCGCAGCGAGACGGTGGATAGCGACGGCTACTATACGGATGTGCCCAGCGACAGCGATCTGGTGGCCTGCAACTGCACCACCGCGAGTTGCGGTGCCGGCATGCTGAATGCGGCGGCTGCGGTGACGGCAGCACAGCAACCCTATGCGGTCGTCACGGCCTCGGAGAGCAAGGCCAGCATTGGCGACAAAGTGCAGCTGTATGCCACCGGCAGCCACGCCTCGGATGGCTACAGCATCACCCGTTACCACTGGAGTACGGATCCGGATGTGTCGGTGGCCAATGCCGATACGGCCAGCGCCTACTTCCTGTTCCCCGCGTTGCGCCCGCTCACCGCCACACTGACGATTACCGATAGCGCGGGGCGCACCGCCAGCGCCTCGGTGACCATCGAGGGCGCCATTAGTTCCAGCGACATCGGCAAGGCCGGCGGTGGCGCGCTGCGCAGCGAACTGATCTGGCTGGGTTTGTTGGCGCTCGGGGCGATCATTCGCCGCCGCAGGTTGTCCAACCCCCGGTAAACCGACCCCTATTGCCCGCAAGACGCACCCGGCCCCGCCGGCCGTGCGATAATCCGGGATTCGTCTACGAAGGAGAGACGCGTTGAGTGCCATGAAGATTGTCAGTCCGCTGTCGGCGCTGGCCGCAGCCACCGTGCTCCTGCTGGCCGGCTGCAGCAGCGGCAGCACCACCAACACCAGCGTCACGGGCACCACGGGCGTCAGCGCCGGTGTCACGCTCTCCCTCGGCGATGACGATGCCACCCTGCTGCCCAGCGGCACGCGCACCATCACCGCCACGGTCACCGACGACTCGACCAATGCCGGTGTCACCTGGACGCTGCAGGGCGAAGGCACGCTCAGCAACGCGACCACCACCACGGTGACGTACACGGCGCCGGATTCGGTCACTGGCACGGCCATGGCCGTCATCACGGCCACCTCCATTGCCGATACCAGCAAGAGCGGCTCGGTCACGCTGGAAGTAGCCGGCACACCGGTGCTGACTTCGGTGGAGCTGTTCCCGGCCTACGTGGATATTCCCTACGCCACGCGTGTCGTGGTCGCCGGCGGCGAGGCCTCCTACAGCTGGGAGATCACCAGCGGCACGCTGCCCGACGGTCTGTCGCTGGGCTCCAGCACCTCCTCGCAGGTGGTGATCAGCGGCACGCCGACCACCGAAGGATCTTCCACGGTCACACTGCAGGTCACCGATGCGGAATCGCGCACCGCCACCGTGGATCTGACCTTCGTGGTCAACGCCACGGTCACCTGCCTGCTCGATGGCCAGTACGCCGTGCTGTACTCCGGCTTCTCCAGCAGCAAGCCGACCACGCGCCTCGCCAGCCTGACCATCGACTCCAGCGGCAACGTCACCGGTGCCGAAGACTTCAAGTCGGGTTCGAGCAGCAACACCAACGGCAGCATCTCCGGCACCTGCACAGTGGCGAAGACCAATGCCGGCAAACTCAAGCTCTCCGCCAGCAGCGGTGACTACAAGTACACCTACGCCACGGCCACGGATCTGGCGCACGGTCGCCTGCAGCGCACCGGTTCGGGCACATCCACCGGCACCGGCAGCTTCTACGAGCAGGACAGCAGCGCCTTCGCGCTCGCCACGCTGGCCGGCGACTATGCCTTCGGCCTGGTGGGCACCGAGACCAGCGGCACCCGCCTGGGTCTGGCCGGCCGCTTCACCGTGGATTCCAGCGGCAACATCACCAATGCCTACGTGGACCGCAACGGCAGCACGCCGCTGACCGACGTGTCGGCCACCGGCACCATGAGCGCGCCGGATACCAATGGCCGCGGCACCATCAGCCTGACAGCCGACACCAGCACCATCAACCTGGTGTACTACGTGCTGAACTCGGACAAGCTGATTGCCATGAACGGCGACACGGCCACCAATGCCGATTCGCTCAGCGGCGCCATCACACGGCAGTCCGGCACCTTCAGTTCGGCCAGCCTCGACACCAGCGCCGTGCTCAGTCTGTGGGGCGCCCATGGCAGCTCGCAGCCGCGCGCTGCCGCTGCGCTCGGCCGCCTCAGCGGCGCCAGCTCCGGCACGCTGAGCGCGTCGCTGGATGAAACCGCACAAGGCAGCAGCTCGCTGGCCAACAGCTATAGCGGCAGCTACAGCGTGGACAGCTATGGCCGCGCCGCGCTGACACTGACCGGCAGCTCGACCTCACGCAGCTTTGCCGTGTACCTGGACGCCACCAGCAACGGCTACGTGGTCGAACACGACTCGACCGACCAGAATACCGGCCTGCTGGAAGCGCAGAGCGGCACCTTCGATAACACGCTGGCGGGCCAGTTCATCAGCAACACGCAGTTCCCGATCACCGAGGGACCGATGAGCCTGCTGCCCATCGTGGTGCTCCACAACGGCATCATCTCGGCCAACTATGCCTCGGGCTACTTCTACCTGGACAATGACACCGGCCGTGGCATCGGTTCGCTGACCACCACGGCCATCGGCACCGATGCGATCGCGTTTTACGAGCTGGGGGATTCTCGGGTGCGCATCCTGAAATTCGGTTCGACGATCCGCAACGCGTCGATCGACTGGATCGACCGGTAAGACTTGAACCTGAAGGATGGGGCTGGCGGGAAACCGCCAGCCCCGCGACGACTGGCGCGGATCAGCCGCGCCGGGGCAATTCAATCCCCAGCAGCTTCGCCGCATTGCCACCGAGGACGGCGGCGCGATCCGCGTCCGAGAATCCTTCCACCCCGTTGACCAGATCGTGCATGGCGTAGTGCGCCATGTCGTAGGGATAATCCGTGCCCACGACCAGACGATCCACGCCGGCTTCCGCCGCCAGATGGCGCAGACCCTCCGAGCGGTACACGATGGTGTCGAACCAGATCTGCCTCAGGTACTCGCTCGGCGGCTTCTTGCAGGTGCGCGCATCGGGACGTGCATTCCAGGCATGGTCGGCACGACCGATGTACGAGGCCAGATAGCCGCCACCATGCGCGGCGAACAACTTCACGCCCGGGTAGCGATCCAGCACACCGCCGAAGATCAGGTGCGAGAGGGCAATGGTGTGTTCCAGCGGCTGGCCGAGGTGGTTGGTCAGGTAGAACGGCCTGGCGCGCTCACCCAACGTCGTGCCCAGCGGATGCAGGAACACCACGCAGCCCAGTTCCTCGCACTTGGCCCAGAAGCGCTCGAACTTCGGGTTCGCGATCTCAAGACCCCCGACCAGCGAGGAAATCTCCACGCCCTTCAGGCCCAGCGTCTTCACCGCGTACTCGAGCTGCTCCACGCACAGCTCGGGATGCTGGAGCACCACGCTGCCCATGCCCAGCAGCCGATCCGGATGCCTGGCGCATTCGCTGGCGATGTGCTCATTGATGGTCTTGCACAGCTCGCGGCCCAGATCCACATCGGCCCAGTAGTAGTACTGGTTCGGACCGGGGCTCATGACCTGCAGGTCCACGCCCATGGCATCCATGTCGCGCAGCCGCTGCTCCAGGCTGGTCAGCTTCGGAAATGCTGCGGGCAGCATGTTCTTCAGCGTGAATTCCAGCGTGTCGGGCGTGACCGACTTCTGCATGTTCTCGAAGTCGTTCTTTTTCTCCGGACGCTCGGCGGTGAGCTGCTCGGCCGCCGGCGTCAGGATGTGGCAGTGCATGTCCACGGTGTAGTGGCGCGTGCGGCCGCCCTGCTGTCCGCCGACGCGCACCGGTGTCTCGGCTGAGTGCAGATGACCGGCGCTGCAGCGATACGTGAATGCGCTCATGACTGACCTCAGATCGCCTCGAGGGCGCGCGTGACCAGTCGTTTGGCACTGCCGTCGTGCTGGAAGCCGGCGGCTTCGGACTTCGGGCACAGCATCGGCGGATAGTTGGCGAACTGCGCCTGCAGTTTCTCGTTGGGCTGGTAGCGGATCAGCTGCTTCACGCCCGCGCCGTGGATCTCGGCAATGCCATTGACCACCTCTTCGACGGTCAGGCGCAGCACCGGCATCAGGAAGGCCCGCTGGCGCGCCACGATGTCCGCCGGCAGCGTGGTGGCGTGCAGCAGGTTGTCGACGATGCCTGGACGGCTCATCCACCACGAGGGCGCATTGGCCGCCACCGGGCAGACGAAGCTGCGGCCGGCCGAGAGCTCGCGGATCAGATCCGACAGGAAGATGGACAGCATGCCCTTGGCCGGCGGACGTGCCACGATACCGGGGATGCGCACCGATACGCCATTGACGAAGTCGCGGCGGCCGTAGTCGCTGACCAGCACCTCACCGATGTACTTCTGCGCGCCGTAGCTCAGCGACGGCTCGGGGACGGTGTTCTCGTCGATCACCTCCGGCATGGGCACGCCATAGATGCCGATGGTGCTGGCGAACACCAGACGCGGCTTGCGGCCGGAGAGCCGCAGCACTTCCAGCAGTTCGATGGTGGCCTGCAGGTTCACCTTCATGCCCAGCTCGAAGTTGGCCTCGGCGGCACCGCCCGGGATGCTGGCCAGGTGGAACACGGCATCCACACCGCCTTCGATGGCACGGTTCAGCACACTGCGATCGCAGATGTCGCCCTCGATGGCGCGGATGCGCGCATCCGGCTCACGCGGCGCAATGCGCAGGTCCAGCAGCGTGATCTGCGTGGCCGCACCGCCGCCGGCCACCGATGCGCCCTTGAGCATGCGCGACACCAGTGCCTGGCCGATGAAGCCTTCCGAACCGACAACCAGTACTTTCATTGGACCTTCTTTATTCATGGAGAACGGGCCTGTACGTAAATGTGATCGATGGCGCCGAAGATCGATTGCCCATGCGAGTCAAGCATCTCGATGCGCACCCGGTCGCCGAATTTCATGTAGTCCGTGGCCGGCTTGCCCTGATCCACCAGCTCGATGCCGCGGCGCTCGGCGATGCAGGCCGAACCGACTTCGCGGTAGTTGTCGTTGGAGATGGTGCCGGAGCCGATGACGGTGCCCGCCGCCAGATTGCGGGTGCGCGCCGCGTGTTCGATGAGCTGTTCGAATGAAAAGCCCATGGCGCCGCAATTCGGATGACCGAACTCCCTGCCGTTCCAGTACACCTGCAACGGCAGCTGCACACGGCCATCGCGCCAGCCTTCCGGGCCCAGCTCATCGGGTGTGATCGCCACAGGGCCGAAGCTGGTGGCCGGTTTGGCCTGCAGGAATCCGAAGCCGGTCTTGATGTCCTTGCCGGCCAGCACGCGCAGGCTGGCATCATTGGCAATCATCAGCAGTTTGATGTGCTGGGTCGCCTGTGCTGCCTTGGTGCCCATGGGCACGCGATCGACGATGATGGTGACCTCGCCTTCGAAGTCGATGCCATCCGCCTCGCTGGGCAGCGGCATGTCGTCGTTGGGGCCGAGGAAATCATCGCCGGCGCCCTGATACATCAGCGGCACCGTGCGCTTTTCCGCCGGCGGCACCATGTTGAAAACCTTCTCGAGCAGATCACCATGGCTGTGGAATGCCGAAGCATCCAGCCACTGCCAGGCACGCGGCAGCGGTGCCGCCAGACGCTGTGTTTCCAGCGCGAAGGCGCCGGAGGCCTTGCCGGCATTGAGAGCGCGATACAGCTTGTCCAGCTGCGGCGCCACGTTGTCCCAGTTCTCGATGGCCACCTGCAGCGTGGGTGCAATCCCCGTCGCCGCCACGGCCTGCTTCAGATCACGCGCCACGACCAGCAGCAAGCCATCGCGGCTGCCGTCTTTCAATGTCGCCAGTTTCATGCATCCCCCGACATCCTGAACCGCGGGAAACCCGCGGTGAACGGCTGATCTCAGCCCAGCCCAGCCCAGTTCAGCCCAGCTCAGCTCAGCGGCCGTCCACCATCCACAGCAATGATTGCACCGGTGGAGAAGGTCAGCTGCGTGACCGCAGCCACCACGGCAGCGCCGATCTCTTCCGGCATGGCCAGCCGCTTCAGCGGCGTGCGCTCGGCCTGCTCGTCGCGCCACCTGGTGTCCAGCGACTTCACGAACTCGGTGTCCACCAGACCCGGCGACACCGACAGTACGCGGATCTTCGGCGCCAGCGCGCGCGCCAGCGACTTGGTCATGTTGTCTACCGCGGCCTTGGAAGCGCAGTAGGCCACGTTGCTGCCCATGGCGATGACAGCGGCGATCGAGGAGATGTTGATCACCACGGCGCCGCCCTTCAGATCGCTCTGCTCGAGCAGCGGCTTCACGGCACGCAACGCCGCGAAGGCACCGCGCACATTGGTGGCGAAGATCTGATCGAACAGGGCATCGTCCAGCCCTTCCAGATCGGCATGCGGCACAAAGCGGGTCGTGCCGGCGCAGTTCACCAGCACATCGAGACGGCCCAGCCGCGTACCGATCTGCCCGGCCATGTGCGCAAGGCCCGCGCTGTCGGTGACCGGCGCCTGCAGGGCAACGTGACCGCTGCCCGGCAGTTCCGCGGCCAACCGTTCAGCCGCATCGGCCGAACGGTTGTAACCCACCACGATGCGAAAGCCGGCACCGGCCAGCCCGCGACAGATGCACTCGCCGATGCCGCCGGCACCGCCCGTGATCAACGCGACCGGCGCGCTGCCGGGCGATGCGGCTGCTGCAGCCATGGATCAGGCGACCTTCTTCTTGCCGTAGCGACGCACGCGCAGATCCGCCTGCTCCTTGTGGCCGGCAAAGCCCTCCAGCGCACACAGCCGCGAGCAGTACTCGCCGATCAGTGCACTGGCTTCATCCGTCGTCACGCGCTGGTACGTGCACGTCTTGATGAACTTGCCCACCCACAGACCACCCGTGTAACGCGCCGCCTTCATCGTCGGCAGCGTGTGGTTGGTGCCAATCACCTTGTCGCCGTAGGACACGTTCGTGCGAGGCCCCAGGAACAGCGCACCGTAGTTGGTCATGTTCTTCAGGAAGTAGTCCGGATCCTTCGTGATCACCTGCACGTGCTCCGAGGCAATCTCATCCGCCTTGGCCACCATCTCGTCGACCGTGTCGCACAGGATGATCTCCCCGCAGTTCTCCCAGGCCACCCGCGCCACATCGGCCGTCGGCAGCCAGCCGAGCTGCTTCTCGATCGCCGCCGGCAGCTCCTCGGCCACCTTCTTGCTCGTGGTCAGGAACACCGCCGGGCTGCCCGGCCCGTGCTCGGCCTGACCCAGCAGGTCCGCCGCCGCCATCTCCGCGTCGCAGGTCTCCTCATCACCGATGATCAGCGTCTCGGTGGGACCTGCCAGCAGGTCGATGCCGATCTTGCCGAACAGCTGGCGCTTGGCCTCGGCCACAAAGGCGTTGCCCGGGCCCACCACCATGTCGACACTGGGGATGTTCTCGGTGCCCAGCGCCATTGCGGCGACAGCCTGCACGCCACCGAAGGTGTAGATCTCATCCGCTCCGCCCATGGCCATTGCGGCCACGATCGCGGGGTGCGGCGCACCATTGAACGGCGGGGCCGTGGCGATCACGCGCTTCACGCCCGCCGCCTTGGCCGTCACCACGCTCATGTGCGCGCTGGCGATCAGCGGGTAGCGACCGCCCGGCACATAACAGCCCACCGAGTTCACCGGCAGGTTCTTGTGGCCCAGGATCACTCCCGGCATCGTCTCCACCTCGATGTCCTTCATCGAGGCGCGCTGCGCCAGTGCAAAGTTGCGGATCTGCTTCTGCGCAAACTCGATATCCGCCTTCGCAGAGGCCGGCACGCTCTTGATGCATGCCTCGATCTCCGCATCCGACATGCGGAAGCTCGCCGGCGCCCACTTGTCGAACTTCTGCGAGTACTCGCGCACCGCCGCTTCCCCGCGCGCCGAAATCGCCTCCAGTATCTCCTCCACCGTCTTCCTCACAGCCGCCTGCTTCTCGGCCTTCTCTTCCGGCAACTGCCCAGTCTTCAGATAGCGGATCATGGTGAATCTCCTTTAAACGCGCGGCTTTCAGCGCACGAAATCAAAATGTTCAACCGCCGGTGCGGCGGCAAAATAAGGTCCCAGCAGCGCGCGCCATTGCGCGAACAGCGGCGAGTTGCGGAACCCCTCCATGTGATGAGCGACCGTGGGCCACTCGACAAACAGCACGTAGCGGCCGGGGTTCTCGATCGAGCGCTGCAGCGCGACCGAACCACAGCCGTCCGACTGCGTAATGACCTTGCGGGCCTCGACGAACGCCTTTTCGAACTCGGCGAGCTGATCGGGCTTGATGGTGAAAGTTGCGACTTCGAGAATCATGTTCAGAATTTCTCGTTCCAGTGGACCATGGGAAGACCGGGCACCGGCGCCGTGAAATACGGCAGCGTGGTGCCGCGCAGGCTGCCGATGTAGCAGGTGCGCAGATCCGGGCCACCGAAGGTCAGGCTGGCCATCCAGGGCGCGATGGTGCCGCCCATGGTCATCATGACATCCGGATTCACGGTGCCCGCCTCGGCATGCTTTTCGTAGTTGGCAACCGCTTCGGGCTTGCTGTCGTCGAGCAGGATGAGCTCCTCACCCTCCGGCGTGATCGCGGCGATCATGTCGTACAGCACATAAGTCATCCACAGATTGCCGATGCTGTCGAAGGCGAAACCATCCGGCCAGCCCTTGAGCTTGCTGGGGCCATACACCTCGCGATGGGTCAGCGAGCCATCGTTCTGCACGCGGAAGCGCGAGATACGGCGCGCATTGGTCTCCACGACGTACAGCCATTCCTCGTTGGCATCCATGCGCACTTCATTGGTGCCCACCAGGCCATCGGCCACGATGCGGATGCCCTTCTCGTCGATCAGCGCGATGTAGCCGTCGGCCAGCTTCTCGTTGATGGAGCGCGTCCACGGCTCGGCGCGCGTGGTCACCGTCAGCCAGATGCGGCCCTTGGAGTCGCGCAACACGAAGTTGGTCTTGCCCAGCGGCTTGCCATTGATCTCGGTGTACAGCGTGCGGCTCTCGCCGGTGCGCTTCATGCGTTCCACGGCATTGGTGCCGAAGTTCGCAATGATGAAATCGCCGTTGGGCGCGAAGCACACGCCGTTCGGCAGCGTGCCCTGCAGGATGTAACGCTCGGCGCCGCCACCGGCTTCGGTGAAGCGCGTATCGGCGCTCTGGCCGATGAACTGCTGCGTGCCATCGGCGTTGATGCGCATGATGCCGCCGCGCGCATCCGCGCTCCACAGCGTGCCATTCTTCTCGGCCAGCACGCACTCGGGACGCTGCAGGTCCTTGCCTGCGAACTTGAGCTGCGCCGGATCGATCTGCCAGCCCTTGAGCGGATTCCTGGTTGCCATCGCTTGCGTTGTTTCCTTATGCCTGTTCCGGCACGCAGGCATTGCGCTGCGTACCCAGCCCTTCGACCGGGCCCGTGATCGTGCCTTCCATGACGTCGCCTGCCTTCAGCAGCACACCATGATGGATGCCGTTGCCGGCTGGAGAGCCCGTGCAGATCAGATCGCCGGGCTCCAGGATCATGAACTTCGACAGCGTTTCGATCAGGCGCGCCACCGGGAAGATCATGTCATCGGTGCCCTCGTCCTGCATGACGTGGCCGTTGTGCTTGAGATTGACATGCAGCCGCTGCGGATCGCCGACGAATTCGGCCGGCACCAGGTACGGGCCGGTCGGCAGCGCCGTCGGCGCGCACTTGGAACCCACCCAGTCCATGCCCATTTCCCTGGCGTCCTTGCGGTTGACACGCTCGCGGATGGTGACGTCATTGACCACCATGTAGCCGCCGACGTAATCGAGCGCCTCTGATTGCTTCACGAAGCGCGCGCGCTTGCCGATCACCACGCCCAGTTCCAGCTCCCAGTCCATGGTGCTGACATCGGGCGGCAGCGCCACGTCGTCAAACGGCCCGATCATGGTGGAGTTGGCCTTGATGAAGAAGAACGGCGTGCCATGGTTGCGGCGGTTGGTCATCTTCTGCATGCCGAAGGCGCGGCGCTGCGCCTCGTCCATGCCGGTGGTCTCATCCGAGGGCTGCGCCACGATGATGTCGACCACGTGCTTGAAGTAGTTGGCGCCGGCGCAGATCACATTGCGCGAGCGCACCGGCGCCTCGAAGCGCAGGGCCGCCACCGGCACCGCCGCACGCACCAGATCCGCCGCCACGCCACTGGCCAGCTCATGGGCCGCCCGCTGCAGCAGCGGACGATTCAGCTCCCAGGCATCGAGCACGGACAGCGTGCTGCCATCGGAATGGAAGTCGGCGCGGATGCGCTGCGCGTAGCTTTTCACGGCCGTGAACGCCACCGCCTTCTCGCCCACCACCAGCGCGCCAAACGGGGGACAGCCGGCCGCCGAAAAGGTCGCGAGCCTGTATACAGTACTCATGGGGAATTTCCGTTAACTATCAACGTTCTGCGAAGACTTTAAAGATTTTACAAGAAGGGCTGTCAGCACCCCGGCGGCCGCTGCCGGCCGCCGCTTCGCATTATAAGGCAGCGCGGCCTCAGACATGCCCCTCGCCACCGTCCACCAGCAGCGTCTGGCCGCTCATGTAGCCGGCATCGTCGGAGACCAGGAACGACAACGCGCCGGCCTGATCCTCGGGCGTGCCGTTGCGCTTCACATGCGTGCGTCCGGCGACGAAATCGAAATGCGCCTGGGGCACACCCAGCAGCGCGTTCCTGGTCTTGGTCAGACCCGGCGCCAGCGCATTCACCGTGATGCCATAACGACCCACTTCTTCCGCAAGACCGCGCACCAAGCCCAGCAATGCGCCCTTGCTGGCGATGTAGTGCGTCATGCCGCCCGGCGGCGCGAAGAAACTGGAGGACGCCACCATGACGATGCGTCCCCAACCCGCCTTCTGCATCGGCGCGAGAAACAGTTTCACCAGGTGGAAACCACCGTCGAGATTCACCTGCTGCGTGGCACGCCAGTCCTTGGTCGTGAGATCGGCGAAGGGCTTCATGAACTGCAGGGCCGCGCAATGCACCAGGATGCTGGGATCGCCATGCTGCGCACGAATCTGTTCGCCAACAGCACACATTTGTTCCCAGTCGCTGATGTCGCACCTGTGGCTGGTGACCTTGCCGCCAGCGGCACGCGCCAGCTCAATGGTTTCGGCGCCATCGGCCACGTCGATGATGGCGACGCTCGCGCCTTCGTTCACCAGGCGCAGCACGATTGCCTGGCCAATGCCAGAGCTGCCACCCGTCACCACCGCGACCTTGCCCGAATGCCGCCTGCCATTCATCATTGCGTCCCCCGCAAGAAAACAAGGCCGCGGAGTATAACCGCAACCATGACAAGTCCCAGCATTCCGGCTCGCTCCGTCACCGATTACGTCACGCTGGGCCGCTCCGGCCTGCGCGTCAGTCCCTTCTGCCTCGGCACCGCCACCTTCGGCGAAGACCAGGGCTGGGGCGCCACGCCGGCGGTCAGCGAGCAGATCCTGGCGCGCTACCTGGAACGCGGTGGCAACTTCATCGATTCGGCCAACGTCTACACGCATGGCCATGCCGAAAAGATCATCGGCGATTACTTCGCACGCGTCGGCGGTCGCGATCGCGCCGTCATCAGCACCAAGTTCTTCGGCAACCTGTATGCGCGCGACCCGAATGGCGGTGGCGCTGGTCGCAAGTCGCTGGTCGCCGCCTGCGAGCAGTCGCTGCGCCGTCTGCAGACCGATTACATCGACCTGTACTGGATGCACATGTGGGATCCGTACACGCCGATCGAAGAGACGCTGCGTGCCATGGACGATCTGGTGCGCGCCGGCAAGGTGCGCTACCTGGGCTTCTCCGACACGCCGGCGTGGAAAACGGCGCAGGCACAGACCATCGCGCAGCTGCGCGGCTGGAGCGCGCTGGCCGGCCTGCAGGTGGAATACAGCCTGCTGGAGCGCACCGTGGAAACCGAGCTGGTGCCGATGGCGCGCGAGCTGGGCCTGGGCGTCACCGCCTGGGGCCCGCTGAAGGGCGGCATGCTCACCGGCAAGTACACGCGCGAGAACGCCGCGACCGTGAAGCCGGATCGCGGTCCGCTGGTCACCGGCAACTTCAACGAACGCGGCTTCGCCGTGGTCGACGCGCTGAACGCCGCTGCGCGCACGCTGGGCGCGACTCCGGCCGGCGTGGCACTGGCCTGGCTGCTGGCCCGCCCAGGCCTCACCAGCCTGCTGGTCGGTGCCCGCACCCTGCAGCAGCTCGACGCCAATCTCGATGCCGCCGCCGTCACGCTGAGCGCCGACATCGTCGCGCAGCTCGATGCCGCCTCCGAACCGCCGCTGAACTTCGTGCGTCACTCGGAGTTCGTGGCCGGGCCCTGCATGCACGGTGGCGTGTCGATCAATGGGGTGACGCCCATCGTGTTCCCGCTGTCGGCGGGGCCGGATACCAAGATCTGGTGAGTCCTTGAGCACAGCGGTGGCGGCGGCCGGCTTAGAACGGCTTCCGGGACCGCTGTAAAGCCATCCATGGCCGCTGCGTGGCCGCCAGGGATGGCGGCCGCGGAGCGTCCAGGGACGGATTCACAGCGTTTTCGCCAGCACCCATGCGATCCAGGGCGCCGGCACCACGCTACTGATTCTTCGCTGATTCGAGGGTGTTCAGATCTGCCGCGCCTGAATCGCGCGCCACCACGCCTCGTTGTCGAGATACCAGTCCACCGTCGCCTCGATACCGGCGTCGAACTGCCAGGCAGGGTCGAAGCCGAGCTCACGACGCAGCTTGCTGGCGTCGATGGCGTAGCGGCGGTCGTGTCCGGGACGATCGGTGACAAACTGGATGGCCGAAGAGGTCGGCTTGCCCTGCGCGGCCGGAGCCAGCGGGAAGCGCGCACGCAAGGCAGGTTCCGCGGCAAAGCGCGCATCGAGGCGCGCGCACAGCGCGGCCAGCACCTGGCGGTTGTTGCGCTCGCTGTTGCCGCCGACGTTGTAGGTCTCACCCACCTCGCCCTTCCGCAGGATGGTGGCGATGGCGCGGCAGTGATCCTCAACATGCAGCCAGTCGCGCACGTTCATGCCATCGCCATAAACCGGCAGCGGCTTGCCGGAAATGGCGTGGATGATCATCAGCGGAATCAGCTTCTCCGGGAACTGGAACGGTCCGTAATTGTTCGAGCAGTTGCTGATGGTGGTCTGTAGGCCATAGGTGTGGTGATAGGCGCGCACCAGAAAGTCCGAACCGGCCTTGCTGGCCGAGTACGGCGAGTTCGGTGCATACGGGGTGTTCTCGCTGAAGGCCGGATCCTGCGGACCCAGCGAGCCGTACACCTCGTCGGTAGACACATGGTGGAAGCGATGCGGCCGGCCGCTGCCCCCCAACCACACCTGCCGCGCCGCCTTCAGCAGCGCATGTGTGCCATTCACGTTGGTGGTGACGAAGGCGTCGGGTCCGGAGATGGACCGATCCACATGCGATTCGGCTGCGAAGTGCACCAGGGTGTCGATCGCATGCTCGCGCAGCAGCCGCCCAACCAGCTCGGCGTCGCCGATGTCACCGACCATCAGCTGGAATCCGCTGCGGCCAGACACGGAATCCAGACTGGCGCGATTGCCGGCATAGGTCAGCGCATCGAGCACCACCAGCGGTTCGCCGCTGTGCTGCTTGAGCCAGTGATGAACGAAGTTTGCACCGATGAAGCCCGCGCCACCGGTCACCAGCAATCTAGCCATGCACCATGTCTCCCAGAACCTCGCGCAGTCGTTGCCGCCAGTGCTGCGGCTGCAGGCCGAAGGCGGCGATGGCCGAGCGCTTGTCCAGCAAACTGAAGGCTGGTCGCGCAGCTGGCGTCGGATAATCTTCGGTCTGGATCGGCGTGATCTCGACGCGATCGCTGAGCAGTCCCAATGGCGTGGCCTCTTCGGCAATGGCCACGGCGAAGTCATACCAGCTGGCCACGCCGGCATCGGTCCAGTGATGCACGCCATGGGTACCGCGCCGCGCCGCCGCCCACAATACCTCTGCCAGCGCCGGCGTCGCGGTGGGCGTACCGATCTGATCGGCCACGACCCGCACACTGCCGCGCTCGCGCATCAGGCGCAGCATGGTGTGCAGGAAGTTGCGGCCATGCGCGCCATACACCCAGGCGGTACGCACCACCAGCGCCTGCTCGCCGAGCAGCCCCAGCGCCAGACGCTCGCCTTCCAGCTTGCTGCGGCCATACTCACCCAGCGGCGCCGTTGCATCGCCGGGCTGGTAGGCACGCGCGCTGCGGCCATCGAATACGTAGTCCGTGGACACATGGATGAGGCGTGCCGGCGTGCGCACCAGCGCTGCGGCCAGTATCCGCGGTCCCTCGGCATTGACCCGCCAGGCATCGGCACGCTCATGCTCGGCGCGATCCACGGCGGTGTACGCCGCGCAGTTGATCACCACATCCGGCGCAAACTCGCCGATCAGTTCGTTCACGGCCGCGGCGTCGGCGATATCAAGCTCGCTGCGCTCCACGCCGCGCACGCTGGCCGTGGCCGGCGCGCGCCGCAGCAGCTCACGGCCCAGCTGACCACCCGCTCCGGTCACCAGAACTTTCACAAATAAGTCTCGGCATCCGCGAACGCCGGCGCGATGGCATCTTTCGACGACAGCAGCGGCGCAACACCGGCCGGCAGCGGCCATTGCACCCCGATCTGCGCGTCATTCCAGATGATGGCGCGCTCATGGGCCGGCGCGTAGTAGTCGGTGCACTTGTACAGGAAGTCGACGCGCTCGCTGAGTGTCAGGTAGCCATGGGCGAAACCCGGCGGCACCCACAACATGTGGTGATTGTCAGCGCTGAGCTCGAAACCCACCCAGCGGCCGAAGTTCGGCGAGCCGCGGCGGATGTCCACCGCCACATCGAACGCGGCACCGGAGGTCACCCGCACCAGCTTTCCCTGCGGCTGCTGGATCTGGTAATGCAGGCCGCGCAGCGTGTGGCGCACGGAGTGGCTGTGATTGTCCTGCACGAAGCGCGCATGGATGCCGGCGGCCGCGAATTTTTCCTGCTGCCAGGTTTCCATGAAATAACCACGATCGTCACCGAAGCGACGCGGCTTGACCAGCACGACTTCTGGCAGTGCGGTGGGTACGAATTCCATCAGCGCAGACGCTCCTCACGCAACAGACGCAGCAGATACGCGCCATAACCGGTCTTGGCCAGCGGCAGCGCCAGCTTTTCCAGCCGCGCGGCGTCGATATAGCCCGCGCGATAGGCGATCTCTTCCGGGCAGCTCACTTTCAGGCCCTGCCGGTTCTCTATGGCCTCGATGAACATCGCGGCCTGCAGCAACGACTCATGCGTGCCGGTATCCAGCCAGGCGATGCCGCGCCCCATCAGTTCCACCTGCAACGTGCCGCGCTCCAGATAGGCGCGGTTCACGTCGGTGATCTCCAGCTCGCCGCGCGGCGACGGCCGCAGGTTGGCGGCGATGTCCAGCACGTCATTGTCGTAGAAATAGAGACCCGTGACCGCGTAGTTCGACTTCGGCTCATCCGGCTTCTCTTCGATGTCCAGCGCCCTGCCCTTGGCATCGAAGTTCACGACGCCGTAACGCTCGGGATCACTGACGTGATAGGCAAACACCGTGGCGCCATCGCTGCGCAGTGCCGCGGCTTTCAGCTGCTCGGGCAGCCCATGTCCGTAGAAAATGTTGTCGCCCAGCACCAACGCAGCGGGACCCTTCCCCAGGAAGGAGCGCCCGATGACGAAGGCCTGCGCCAGACCTTCGGGTCGCGGCTGTTCGGCATAGCTGAGGTGGATGCCCCACTGGCTGCCATCGCCCAGCAGGCGCTGGAAGGCCGGCAGATCCACGGGCGTGGAGATCACCAGGATGTCACGGATGCCGGCGAGCAGCAGGGTGCACAACGGGTAGTAGATCATCGGTTTGTCATACACCGGCAGCAGCTGCTTGCTGCTGCCGAGCGTGACAGGATGCAGGCGCGTGCCTGAACCGCCGGCGAGGATGATGCCCTTGCGTTGAATTTGACTCATCCGGAAATTATAACCAACCCGCCCGCAAAGCGCGGCCCCGCGATCAGTCGGTTCCGCGCCAGCGCCGCACCACATCCAGCGCACCGCGCAGCGAACTGGTGTCGTCCGGCCCGGCGGCGCCGGCACGCACCAGCGGCACGATGCGCTCGCACAGTTTCTTGCCGAGCTCCACGCCCCACTGATCGAATGAATTCACGCCCCACACCACGCCCTGCACGAACACCTTGTGCTCGTACAGCGCCAGCAGCTGGCCCAGCGTGCCCGGATCGAGCCGCTGAACCATCAGCAGCGAGACCGGCCGACTGCCTTCATGCACCTTGTGGCGCACCAGCAGTTCGCGCTGCTCGGCGTCCAGCGTTTGCCTGGCCAGATCGGCGCGCACCTGCTCTGCCGTCTGCCCGAAGGCGAAGGCCTCGGCCTGCGCCAGACAGTTGGCGATGGCCAGATCCTGCATGGACTGGTCTGCACAGGAAGAGTTCACCGTCATCAGCAAATCCAGCGCAGCACGGTGACTGCCCTGGTGCAGCAGCTGAAAGAAGGAATGCTGGGCATTGTTGCCCGGCTCGCCCCAGATCACCGGGCAGGTGGCCACGCCGACCACACTGCCGTCCACCCGCACCGACTTGCCGTTGCTCTCCATCTCCAGCTGCTGCAGATAGGCTGGCAACCGCTGCAGGCGATCGTCGTACGGCAGGATGGCCAGCGATGGCAGTTGCAGGAAGTTGATGTTCCAGATCCCCAGCAGTGCCATCAGCACCGGCAGATTCCCGGCCCAGGGCGCCTCCCGGAAATGCGCATCGATCGCGGCAGCGCCGGCAAGAAACTGCTCGAAGCCCTCCGCACCCAGGGCAATCGCCAGCGACACGCCGATGGCCGACCACACCGAATAGCGGCCGCCAACCCAGTCCCACATGGCGAAGCGATATTGCGGATGCACGCCGAACTCGTTCATGGCCTGCTCGTTGACCGAGACCGCCGCAAAGTGATCCGGCACCGCGCTCTCGCCCAGCTGCTGTACCAGCCAGGCGCGCGCCTTGCGCGCATTGCTCAATGTTTCCAGCGTGGTGAAAGTCTTGGAGCAGACGATGAACAGCGTGCGTACCGGATCGGCCCCCGCCAGCACGTCGCAGAGATGACAGCCATCGACATTGGAAACAAATGCCAGGCGCGGCGCGCCCTGTGCATGGTGGCTCAACGCCCGCGCCGCCATGGCCGGCCCGAGATCCGAACCGCCGATGCCGATGTTGACCACCAGATCGAAACTCGCGCCGCTGCTGCCGCGGATCGTACCCTCGCGCACGCCGGTGGCGAACTGCAGCATGCGGGCCCGCTCGGCCAGCACTTCGGGCATGACGTCCGCCCCGCCGACGCGCAACGGCGAAGTCTCGCGCCGGCGCAGCGCGGTGTGCAGCACTGCCCGCTGCTCGGTGCTGTTGACGATGGCGCCCTCGAACATGGCAGCGATACGTTCGCGCAAGCCCAGCAGCTCGGGCAGCTGCAGCAGCGCCGCCAGCACCGCTGCATCCACGCGCTGGCGCGAATAATCCAGCAACAAGGCACCGGCCTGCACGCTGCAATGCGTGAAGCGCTGCGGATCAGCCGCGAACAGCGCCGCGGTGGGGGTGCGCTGCATCCGCGCAGCCAGAGTCGTCAGTTCGGTCCAGGCGGGGGTATCCACTCCCGCACGCGTCGCAGTTGGCATGCCAGCACTCCCGTGCTTCGGACTCAACGATAGTAATCCTGAAACCATTCGACGAAGCGCCGCACGCCCTCTTCCACCGGCGTCTGCGGCTGATAGCCGATGTCACGCATCAGGTCGCTGACATCGGCGAAAGTATCGGGCACATCGCCCGGCTGCAGCGGCTTCATGATCTTCTCGGCCTTGCGACCCAGGCACTCTTCGAGCACCTCGATGTAGCGCAGCAGCTGCACCGGCCGATTGCTGCCGATGTTGTAGACGCGGAACGGCGCGCTGCTCGAGGCGGGGTCGGCCTGCGCGCCGTCCCAGCCGGGAGCTGCGCCGGCGATATGATCGGTTACGCGCACCACGCCCTCGACGATGTCATCCACATAGGTGAAATCGCGGCTGTGATGCCCGTGATTGAACACCTCGATGGGCTTGCCTGCCATGATGGAGCGCGCGAACAGGAACAATGCCATGTCCGGCCGCCCCCACGGACCATAGACGGTGAAGAAGCGCAGAGCGGTGGTCGGCAATCCAAACAGCGCCGAATAGGAATGCGCCATCAGCTCGGTGGAACGCTTGCTGGCGGCATACAGCGACAGCGGATGAGCGGCCGCTTCATGCTCGGAAAACGGCATTTTGGTGATGGCGCCGTACACCGAGCTGGTGGAGGCATACACCAGGTGCTCCACCTGCTGATGGCGGCAGCCTTCCAGCACGTTGAGCGTGCCCATGACATTGCTGGAAATGTAGCCGTGCGGATCGGTGATCGAGTGGCGCACGCCGGCCTGCGCCCCCAGATGCACCACGCGATCGAAACGCCCGGCGGCGAACAGCTCCCGCATGCCCTGCTGATCGGCCAGATCCAGACGCGCGAAGCGAAAGCCGCTCTGCGCTACCAGTCGCGCCAGCCGAGCCTCCTTGAGCTGCACGTCGTAGTAGGCATTGAGATTGTCGAGACCGACCACCTCATCACCGCGATCCAGGAAACGCTGGGCCGTGAACGAGCCAATGAAGCCGGCGGCGCCAGTGACCAGTACTTTCAAGACTCCGCACCCTCACTTTCCAGTCGCTGCCAAAGGCTCACGCCGCCGCTGGCCTTGCCGATCACCGCGCGCAGCGCCGCATGTTCGGCCAGCTCCGCGGCGCTGGCGGCGCGCACCACCAGCTCCTGTGCCGGCCGCGTGACACGCACCACGCTGGTCCTGGCCGACTGGTTCTGGCGCGTGGCGCGCGGCCCGTCGGCGAAACCCAGCGAACTCTGGCCGCCGCTCATTGCCAGATAAACGTCGGCGAGAATGCGCGCGTCCAGCAGCGCACCATGCAGCTCGCGATGCGAATTGTCGATGCCATAGCGCTTGCACAGCGCGTCGAGGCTGTTGCGCTGGCCCGGGTGCATCTCACGCGCCAGCATCAGCGTGTCGAGCACCGGACACAGAGTGGCGACGCGCGCCACCCCGACACCGCGCAGGCGCACCAGCTCGGCGTCAATGAAATTGATATCGAACGCCGCGTTGTGGATCACCAGCTCCGCGCCACTGATGAACTCGAGGAATTCATCGGCCACCTCGGCAAAGCGCGGTTCGCGCGCCAGGCGTTCGCGGGACAATCCGTGCACGGCCTGGGCACTGGGATCGATGTCGCGTTCCGGATTGAGATACTTGTGAAACGAACGCCCGCTGGGACGCCGGCTGACCAGTTCCACGCCGCCGATCTCGACGATGCGATGGCCCTGGCCCGGATCCAGGCCGGTGGTTTCGGTATCGAGGATGATCTGGCGCATCAGGTACCCGATCTCAGTGCAAGCATGGCATCGATGGCGGCATTGGCCAGCTCATCACAGCGCTCGTTGCCAGGAACGCCGGCGTGACCCTTCACCCAGTGCCAGGACAGCTGGTGCCCGGCATTCAACGCATCGAGCTTTTCCCACAGATCCTGATTCTTCACCGGCTTCCTGTCCGCCGTGCGCCAGTTGCGCGACTTCCATTGCGGCACCCACTGGCTGATGCCTTTGCACACATACTGCGAATCGGTGTACACCTCGGCGCGCACCGGCCGGCGCAATGCTTCGAGTGCGCTGATCACGGCCTGCAGCTCCATGCGATTGTTGGTGGTCTGCGGCTCGGAGCCCGACAACTCGCGGCGATGATCCCCGCTGATCAGCAAAGCACCCCAGCCACCCGGCCCCGGATTGCCACGGCAGGCACCATCCGCATAAATCACCAGATCACTCACGTCGACGGCTCCACCAGACCTCCCAGAACGCCGCGGCGCTGCTCACGCCAGCGCTGCCGCAGCGGTGTCATGCCATAGATGCGCTTGCGCGCCTTCAACAAATACGCCCCCGCCGGCCAGGGATTGAACAGGCCACGACGCAACATCGGTGCACTGCCGCCCTCACCGCCGTTGCTCTGCAAGGGCCAGCGATACAGGTAGGGTCGCGGTGCGGCCACCTCGAACCCCAGCACACCCAGCCAGTCACGCAGACGTCGCTCCGACAACAGGCGCTTGAGGCCCGGCGGGAAACCGCCCCTGCTGCACAGCGAGCGCAGTCCCCACGGACCCAGTGGCGCGAAACCCAGCACGATGATCTGCCCCTCACCCACCAGCACCCGGTCTGCCTCACGCAGCACGGCCTGCGGATCGGAACTCCACTCCAGCGTATGTGGCAGCAGTACCACATCAATGCTGCCCGCGGCCACCGGCAACTGCGACAGACGCGCCTGCACATCGACATAGCCTGGCACAGCCGCACGCGCCAGCACGCTCTGGCGCCGGTTGCGGCTGGCTGTCAGCAGTTTGCGACAGGCACCCCAGGGACCGAGCTGCAGCAACTCGGGACCATAAGCATTGTCAAACGCCTCGGTCAAAAGCTGGGCTTCGGCTTCGATCAACGACTGCGCCAGCGGGCTCTGCAACCAGCGTTGCAGCGATGCGGGAAACTCACTCATGTGCATCAAAAAGATAGCAATTTTGTGAGGCTACATGTTAAATACCACAGCCCGCCGCGCTAGGCTTGGGCCCCATACCGTACCATGCAGCCGGCCTTGCGCCGGGGGGGTATAGAAGTTGCCGAATCTGATCGCGACCTGGCGCTTGCCTGGCATTTCTCTTCTGGCTTTGCTGGCATGTGGCTGCGCCACGGCGCCCAGGGTAGCCGACTCGTTCGGCCATGATTCCCAGCCGACCTCGCACGATGCCACCGCCAATGGCAGCGTCAACGTGGAATCCGGGGCGAGCCCGCTGAGCGCTGCAGCGCCGATGGCGCTGATCGAGACACCGCGCGTCGAAGTCAACGCCGTGGTGGCTGCCAACCTGCCGCTGAGCCTGCAACCGGATCTGCTCGATCATATCCGCAAGGGCTTCATGATCGAGGACGTGGACCAGAACGCCATCGATCGCGAACTGAACTGGTACGCCAACCACCCGGACTACCTGGAGCGCGTCTGGGGACGCGCCGAGCTGTACCTGTTCTACATCAGCGAGCAGCTCGAAAAGCGCAACATGCCGCAGGAGCTGGCGCTGCTGCCGGTCATCGAGAGCGCATTTGAACCCTATGCCTACTCGCGCGCGCGCGCTTCGGGCCTGTGGCAGTTCATCGCTGACACCGGCAAACACTACGGCCTGAAGCAGAACTGGTGGTATGACGGTCGCCGCGACGTGGTGGAATCCACCCGCGCCGCGCTCGATTACCTGCAGGCGCTGCACGATGAGTTCAACGGCGACTGGCTGCTGGCCATCGCCGCCTACAACTGCGGCGAGATGAATGTGGAGCGCGCCATCGCCGCCAACCAGCGTGCCGGCAAGCCCACGGACTTCTGGAACCTGAAGCTGCCCACCGAGACACGCGCCTATGTGCCGAAGCTGCTCGGCATGCGCCGCCTGCTCGCCGATCCGGCGCTGTACGGCCTGGAATTCAGCTCCATTCCGAATGTGCGTTACTTCCGCGAGGCGAAAACCGGCGGACAGATCGACCTGCAGGTGGTCGCCGACATCGCCGGCATCACGCGCGAAGAGCTGTATGAGCTGAACCCGGCCTTCCATCGCTGGGCCACCGATCCCACCGGCCCGTACACCGTGCTGCTGCCGGCCGATGTGGCCAGCACCGCCGAAGACGCCATGCTGCAGCTCACGCCCGAGCAGCGCATGCGCGTCGAGCACTACAGCGTGGAGCGCAGCGATACGGTCGCCAGCATCGCCGCGCACTTCAAGACCTCGCCGACCGTGCTGCGCGAGCTCAACGGCATGGGCAACGACGAGCGCCTGCAGGTGGGCACCGATCTGCGCGTACCGTCGAGCAACGTGGCGCTGCCCGAGAAGGCGGCGCGCGCAGCCGCGCTGGTCGACAATCGCGGCGAAGCGCTGCGCCGCACACTGCGCGGCGGCCTGCACGTGGTGCGCCGGGGTGATTCGCTGTACAGCATCGCGCGCCGCACCGGCGTGGATGTGAATACGCTGGCCCGCCTCAATGGCCTGAGCGCCAAGTCCATCATCAGGCCCGGCCAGAAGCTGGTGATCGCCGGCGGCTCCTCCAGGCAGAGCGCGCCTGCAGCGAAGATCGCCGACCAGATCGCCGACCAGATCGCCGACAAGGGCGGCGGCAAGAGCACGTCCACCAAGGTAGCCGCCAACAGCGACCGGCGCGTCACCTACACCGTGCGCCGCGGCGACACGCTGTACAGCATCTCGCGCGCGCTGCAGGTCACCGTGGCCGAACTGCTGAGCTGGAACGATCTGGTCTCCAGCAACAGCATCAAGCCGGGCCAGAAGCTCGTCGCTTTCGTGAGCGCGCGTACCTGAGGAGACAGCTCCAAGCTGTCGGCGCGCGCCCGCTCCTTCCAGTCATTACGAGGAATCATCATGGGGATACTCTCCGGCAAGCGCGCACTCATCGTGGGTGTTGCGACCGACCGTTCCATTGCCTGGGGCATTGCGCAAGCCATGAAGGCCCACGGCGCCGAGCTGGCCTTCTCGTATGCCAATGACAAGTTCAAGGAACGCGTGGTGCCGCTGGCCGAATCCATCGGTTCGACGCTGACCATGCCCATGGACGTCAGCGTCGACAGCGAGATCGATACGGCCTTCGAACTGGTCAGGCAACAATGGGGTCATCTGGACATCCTGGTGCACGCCGTGGCCTTCGCGCCACGTGAAGCACTGGCGGGCGACTTCGTCGGCGGCACCTCGCGCGAGGCCTTCCGCATCGCGCACGATGTTTCCAGCTACAGCTTCACCGCGCTGGCGCGCGCCGCCGCCCCCCTGATGGCGGGCCGCGCAGGCGCCATGCTGACGCTCTCCTACCTGGGCGCCGTGCGTTCGATTCCGAACTACAACGTCATGGGCCTCGCCAAAGCCAGCCTGGAGGCCAATGTGCGCTTCCTGGCCGCAGACCTGGGCCCGGCGAACATCCGCGTGAACGGCATCTCTGCCGGCCCCATCAAGACACTGGCGGCCGCAGGCATCGGCGGCTTCCGCAAGATCCTCGGTCAGGTGGCGCAGATCGCCCCCATGCGCCGCAATGTGACCACCGAGGACGTGGGCAAGGCCGCCACCTTCCTGTGCTCGGACCTGGCCTCAGGCGTGACCGGCGAGATCCTGTACGTGGATAACGGCTTTTCCACCGTCGGCATGAGCTTCGGCGGCGGCGCAGAGGAATAGGAAGCGCGGGAAAGTGCACGGCGCGGTGCGCAGCCTTACGCGGCGCGCCGCCGACCCGGGCGACAAGACCGGGCCCTTGAAGCAATCCTCGGGATTATTCGAACGCGGCAGCGTTGCGCTTGACCGAAGCGCGCCGCTGCAGGTCCTGCAGGTAGGCGGCCAGATCCAGCGGGCTGTGACGGCGCGCGTACTGCAGCGCCAGCTGCTTGTCATTGGCGCCGTTGGCGCCCGCCACCCCCGGCTTCACAGCGCTGATCTGCAACAGCGCGGCATCGCCATTGTCCAGCGCCAGCGCAACGTAGCTCGGCTTGTCAGCGGCCGGATGCTTGGCAGCGAAGGCCGCCTCGCGCACCTGCACCGGCAGCTGCGCATCGCCGCGCTCGACGAAGGCCGCCGGCGCTGCATTGACATTGAGCTTCTTGAGCTCGGCATCGAAGCTGCCACCGCCCTGCAATTCCTTGACGGCCGCTTCCGCAGCCGCCCTGGCGGCCTTGGCGCCTTCATCCTTGCGCAGCGCTGCCAGCACGTCGGTGCGCACTTCGGCCAGCGGGCGGGCCTGCGGCTTCTTGTGATCCAGCACCCGCACCAGCACCAGACGATCATCCGACAGCGCCACCGGACCGCCCACGCGGCCGCCGTCGGCCACATCGGCATCATCGAATACCGTGCGCACCAGATCGGTGGTGGACGGCAGCGGCTGGCTGCCGGTACGCGTGAACACCGGCACCTCACCCGTGCTGAGGCCGAACTGCTGCACCAGCGGCGCCAGATCGCGCACCGCACCGCCCTCGAGCTTCTGCTGCAGCTGTTCCTGGCGATCGCCGAACAGCTGGGCGGCCTGCTCCTTGCGATAGTCGGCCTCGATCTCGGCGCGGGCAGCGTCCAGCGTCTTGGTCGTGGCGGCATCGATCGCGTCGAGACGCACGATGTGATAGCCGTACTTGGTCTTGACCGGCTCGCTCAGATCGCCGACCTGCTTGAGCGCATACAGCGCCGCGCCGAATTCCTTGAGGTTGCCGCCGGCGTAGGTGTCGCGATTCACCCAGCCCATGTCGCCACCCTTGGCGGCCGAACCCGGATCCTGCGAATACTGCCGGGCGGCGGCGGCGAAGCTCTTGCCACCCTTGATCTCGGTCAACACCTTCTGCGCGGCGGCCAGTGCCGCGGCATCGTCGCTGCCGGTGACCAGGATCTGGCTGGCGCGACGACGTTCGGCCACGCCATAGCGATCCTTGTTCTTGTCATACCAGGCCTGCAGGGCCTCGTCGCTGACCTGGATACCGCTGGCAATGGTGTCCAGACGCAGCTCGGCGTACTGCACGCGCGCCGTCTCCTGGGTCTGGTACTGGTCGATATGCGCCTGGTACCAGGCCTGGATGGCCGCATCGTCAGGCTTGGCCGCCGCGCCGTAAGGCTCGGCCTGCAGCAGCGCATAGCGCAGCTCACGCTGCTCGTTTTCCAGCGCATAGATGCGCTTGAGTTCGGTGGGTGTCAGGAAATCGGAGAGCTGTAGCGCATCGCTGATCTGCGTGAGCTTGAGCTGCTCGCGCTGTTCGGCTTCGAAGGTGGCAGCCGTCATGCCGTTCTGCGCGAGCACGGCGCGCGCCATGTCCACGTTGAACTTGCCATCCACCTGGAAGGCGGTCTCGGCACGGAAGGCGGCTTCCACTTCCTGATCGCTGACCTGCAGCTTCAGTTTGGTGGCGCGCTGCTGCAGCAGGGTGCGGCTGACGTATTCCTGCACCAGCTGATCCTGCAGCGTCTGCTTCTGCTGATCGGTGAGTTCGGTCTTGAGCTGCTGCTGGTACTGCGACTGGCGCGTCTGCCAGGCATTGGCCAGCACGGTCTTGGAAATGGTCTGACCGTTGATCTTCAGACCGTAATCGTTGCCGGCGAAGTCCAGGTTGGCGATGCCGTAGGCACCCCAGACCGCGAAGATCAGCGCCAGGGGACCCAGGATCACCAGCGACAGCCAGCGGTGGGTCTTCAGTTTATCGCCGATATTCTGCAGCATATTTTTAGAAAAAATGGCGGAGCGGACGGGACTCGAACCCGCGACCCCCGGCGTGACAGGCCGGTATTCTAACCAGCTGAACTACCGCTCCGTTGTTGGTGGGTGCTGAGGGGATCGAACCCCCGACATTCGCCTTGTAAGGGCGACGCTCTACCAGCTGAGCTAAGCACCCGATCCAAAGCGCGTCAGGACAATCGACGCCCCCGTTCAGAAGGGCGCGTAGTCTAAGTGATCGGCACTGCCCTGCCAACACCTTCGGCGCGCTTTTTTTGCATCAGTGCGCCTGCACCGATTTACCCGAACGCCCGCTGCGACGGCCACGCGGCTTGGCCGGCTGCGCACCGCCCGAACCCGTGCTCTCCACGCGCGGCGCCGGCTGGCGCGTCAGGGCGACCGCCAGCACCTCATCAATCCAGCGCACCGGACGGATGTCCAGCTTGCCCTTGATGTTGTCGGGAATCTCCACGAGATCCTTCTGGTTTTCGTCGGGGATCAGCACGATGGCGATGCCGCCGCGCTGGGCCGCCAGCAGCTTTTCCTTCAGACCACCGATGGGCAGCACTTCGCCGCGCAGGGTGATCTCGCCGGTCATGGCGACATCGGAGCGCACCGGAATGCGCGTCAGCGCGGAGACCAGCGCCGTGCACATGCCGATACCGGCACTCGGGCCATCCTTGGGCGTGGCGCCCTCGGGCATGTGCAGGTGGACGTCGTTCTTCGAATAGAAGTCCGGCTCCAGCCCCAGCACATCGGCGCGCGCGCGCACCACCGACATGGCGGCCTGGATGGACTCCTGCATCACTTCGCCGAGCTGGCCGGTGTGCTGCAGCTTGCCCTTGCCCGGTACCACGGCGGCCTCGATGGTCAGCAGTTCGCCGCCCACTTCGGTCCATGCCAGCCCCGTGACCTGGCCGACGCGATTCTCGTCCTCGGCCTTGCCGTAGCGATAACGGCGCACGCCCAGGTACTGGTCGAGATTCTTCGAGGTGACCTGCACGCTCTTCTCGACCACCCTGGCCTGCGCCTTGCCCCTGCCTTTCTCCTTCCTGGCGCTCCTGGCGTCCGCGCCGTCGCTGAGCAACTGTTTGACCGCCTTGCGGCTGATCTTGGCCACCTCACGCTCCAGATTGCGCACACCGGCCTCGCGCGTGTAATAGCGCACAATGTCGAGCAGCGCGGCGTCGGCCACCTTCAGCTCGTCATCCTTCAGGCCGTTCTGCTTCATCTGCTTCGGCACCAGGTAGCGCCTGGCGATGTTCTGCTTCTCGTCCTCGGTGTAACCCGGCAGACGGATCACCTCCATGCGGTCGAGCAGCGGCGCGGGAATGTTCAGCGAATTCGCCGTGCACACGAACATCACCTCGGACAGATCGAAATCGACCTCCAGGTAATGATCATTGAACGCCGCGTTCTGCTCCGGATCGAGCACCTCGAGCAGCGCCGAGGATGGGTCGCCACGGAAGTCCATGGCCATCTTGTCGATCTCGTCGAGCAGGAACAGCGGGTTGTGCACACCGGTGCGCGCCATGTTCTGCACGATCTTGCCCGGCATGGAGCCGATGTAGGTGCGGCGATGACCGCGGATCTCGGCCTCGTCACGCACGCCGCCCAGGCTCATGCGCACGAACTTGCGGTTCGTGGCGCGCGCGATGCTCTGACCCAGCGAGGTCTTGCCCACGCCCGGCGGTCCGACCAGACACAAAATCGGACCTTTGATCTTCTCCACCCGCTGCAGCACGGCCAGGTACTCGACGATGCGTTCCTTGACCTTCTCCAGGCCAAAGTGATCCTCATCCAGCACCTTCTGGGCATGCGCCACGTCTTTCAGCAGGCGCGTGCGCTTCTTCCAGGGCACCTTGACCAGCCAGTCCACGTAGTTGCGCACCACGGTGGCCTCGGCCGACATCGGTGACATCATCTTGAGCTTGTTGATCTCGGCGGTGGCCTTGTCACGGGCCTCCTTGGGCATGCCGGCCCTGGCGACCTTCTGCTCGAGCTCGCCGATCTCGTTGGTGCCATCCTCCATCTCGCCGAGCTCTTTCTGGATGGCCTTCATCTGCTCGTTGAGGTAGTACTCGCGCTGGCTCTTCTCCATCTGGGCCTTGACGCGACCGCGGATGCGCTTCTCGATCTGCAGCACGTCCATCTCGCCTTCGATGGCGACCAGCATGTGCTCCAGGCGCGCGCGCACGTCGAGGATCTCCAGCACCTTCTGCTTCTCGGCCAGCTTCAGCGACATATGCGCTGCGACCGTGTCGGCCAGGCGGCCCGGCTGTTCGATGCCGGCCAGCGCCGTCAGCACCTCCGGCGGCACCTTCTTGTTGAGCTTCACGTACTGCTCGAACTGCGAGACCACGGAACGCGCCAGCACATCCATCTCGCGTTCGTCGTACTGATCGTTGTCCAGCTCCACGCGCACGTCGGCGGAGTAGTAATCGCCGGGTAGCATGTGCTGGATGCGGGCGCGTGACAGACCCTCGACCAGCACCTTGACGGTGCCGTCCGGCAGCTTCAGCAGCTGCAGAATGGAGGCCAGGGTGCCGAAGCCGTGCAGGTCGTCGAGCTTGGGATCGTCGATGTCGGCCTGCTTCTGGGCCACCAGCAGGATGCGCTTGTCGGCCTTCATGGCGGCGTCCAGTGCCTGGATGGACTTCTCACGGCCCACGAACAGCGGGATCACCATGTAGGGATAGACCACCACATCGCGCAACGGCAGGACCGGGACGGGCCGCGCGCTCACTTCATTCGATTCCTTGCTCGGGTTCTCTTCGCTCACGGTGGCGGTCCCTCCAACCTCAAGATTTGAACATGACAGCAGCCACCAGAAACCATGGGGGCGCGCCACCGTCTTTTCAACGGCCGCGCGCCCCCATTATTTAGGCTTTGGGACGTTCAGGCGAGATGCGCACCGCCGACGCGGCGAGGCTCCTCGGGCGGGGCCACACGCCCCTCTTCCGTCCGGTAGACGATGTAGGGCTTGGCCTGACCCTCGATCACCGACTCATCGACCACCACGCGCTGCACATTGCGCAGCGACGGCAGGTCGTACATGGTGTCGAGCAGGATGTTTTCCAGGATGGTACGCAGGCCGCGCGCGCCGGTCTTGCGCTGCATGGCGCGGCGCGCCACGGCGCGGACCGCGTCCTCGCGGAACTCCAGTTCCGAGCCTTCCATCTCGAACAGCTTGCGATACTGCTTGGTGAGCGCGTTCTTCGGCTCCGTGAGGATCGACATCAGCGCCGCCTCGTCCAGCTCCTCCAGCGTCGCGACCACCGGCAGGCGCCCGACGAACTCGGGGATCAGGCCGAACTTGATCAGATCCTCGGGCTCCACGTCGTGGAACACGTCCACGCCATGCGGCTTCTCGTTCTGGCTGCGCACATCGGAGGTGAAACCGATACCGCCTTTCTGGGTGCGGTTCAGGATGACCTTTTCCAGGCCGGCGAATGCGCCACCGCAGATGAACAGGATGTTCGAGGTGTCCACCTGCAGGAATTCCTGCTGCGGATGCTTGCGGCCGCCCTGGGGAGGAACCGACGCGACCGTGCCTTCAATCAACTTCAGCAGTGCCTGCTGAACCCCCTCGCCCGACACGTCACGCGTGATGGACGGGTTGTCGCTCTTGCGCGAGATCTTGTCGATCTCATCGATGTATACGATGCCGGTCTGCGCCTTCTCGACGTCGTAGTCGCACTTCTGCAGCAGCTTCTGGATGATGTTCTCGACATCCTCGCCGACGTAACCGGCTTCGGTCAGCGTGGTGGCATCGGCGATGGTGAACGGCACATTCAGCAGACGGGCCAGCGTCTCGGCCAGCAGCGTCTTGCCGCAGCCGGTCGGGCCGATCAGCAGGATGTTGCTCTTGGCCAGCTCGACCTCATCCTTGGCGCGGTTGGCGCCGCGGGTCTGCAGGCGCTTGTAGTGGTTGTACACCGCCACCGACAGCACCTTCTTGGCGCGCTCCTGACCGATCACGTACTCGTCGAGCACATGGCGGATTTCCTGCGGCTTGGGCAGCTTGTCGCGCGACTTCTCGGTGCGGTCCTCGAGTTCCTCGCGGATGATGTCGTTGCACAGCTCGACGCACTCGTCACAGACGAACACCGAGGGGCCGGCGATCAGCTTGCGCACTTCATGCTGGCTCTTGCCGCAGAAAGAGCAATAAAGCAGCTTGCCGTCGTCGGTACGTCCGCGGGAATCGTCACTCATCGGTGAATCACCAGGTTTGCGGGCAAGGGGCCCGGGGTCATGGTTTCGTTATAGCATGGCGCGGACCTGTGGCGCAAAGCCACAGATCACTCGCAAGGCATTGTTATATCTGGGAAATGTGACCCAGGATGCGGTTTTCAGGTCTTTGCGGACCCGGGCAGTTCGCCGCGCTTGTCGAGGATGGTGTCGATCAGGCCGTAGGCCACCGCATCCTTGCCGCCCATGAAGTTGTCACGGTCGGTGTCCTGCTGGATGCGTTCCAGCGACTGGCCGGTGTGGTGCGCCAGGATGTGGTTCAGGCGGCTGCGCGTATCGAGCATCTCGCGGGCATGGATTTCCACGTCCGAGGCCTGGCCCTGGAAGCCGCCCAGCGGCTGGTGGATCATGATGCGCGAATTCGGCAGCGCGTAGCGCTTGCCCTTGGCGCCACCCGCCAGCAGCACCGCGCCCATGCTGGCCGCCTGGCCGATGCAGATGGTGCTCACCTGCGGCTTGATGAACTGCATGGTGTCGTAGATGGCCAGACCCGCCGTGACATAACCACCCGGCGAGTTGATGTACAGCGAGATGTCCTTGTCCGGGTTCTCCGACTCCAGGAACAGCAGCTGCGCGACGATCAGGTTCGCCATCTGCTCTTCCACCTGGCCGACCACGAAAATCACCCGCTCCTTGAGCAGGCGCGAGTAGATGTCGTACGACCGCTCGCCGCGCGAGGTCTGCTCGACGACGATGGGAACCAGATTCAGCGCACGCTCATTCATGGCAACACCTTTGGCTTGGCAAGGCTCAACGTTAACCCAAACGCTTACTGCGCGGCATTGAAACCGGTCAATTCCGAGAAACTGGCCGGCTTGTCGGTGAGCTGCACCTGGGTGAGCGCCCAGTCCAGCACCTGGTCTTCCAGCGCCGCCGATTCCAGCTGCGCCATGGCCTCGCGGCTCTGCAGGTACTGGCGGCGCACGTTGGCCGGATCGCCGTAGGAGCTGGCGATGGCGTCCAGGCGCTCTTCCACGCGGGCCCGATCCAGCTTGATTTCCTGGGCACGCACCAGCTCGCCGACCAGCAAACCCAGCGCCACGCGCTTGCGGGCCGGCTCTTCGTACGGCTCACGCGGCGGCAGTTCCTTGATCTCGCGCACGCCGGCCCGCTGCAGCATCTGCACCTGCAGTTCGCGCACCGACTCATCCACCAGCGCCTTGGGCAGCTCCAGCGGATTGGCTGCATACAGCGAATCCAGCAGCTGCTGGCGCAGGCGCGTGCGGATCGACTGCTCCAGCTCACGCTCCATGCTCTTCTTCACTTCGGTGCGCAGCTCGTCCACACCACCTTCGGTCAGACCGAAGGCGCGCACGAACTCCTCGTTCACCTCCGGCAGGCTCTGCTCTTCGAGCTTGTTCACGGTGATCTGGAACAGCGCATCCTTGCCGGCCACGCTCTTGGCGCCGTAATCGTCCGGGAAGCGCGCGGTCACGCTCTTGCTCTCGCCGACCTTCATGCCGACCAGGGCGTCATCGAGTTCCTTGAGGATGCGGCCGGCGCCCAGCACCACCTGCAGCGCGTCGCCCTGGCCACCCGGGAATACTTCGCCGTTGATGCGGCCTTCGTAGGCCAGCGTGGCGCGATCATCCTTCTGCGCGGCGCGCGTGACCTCGGTGAACACCGGGCGCTGACGGCGCATGCTCTGCAGCATGGCCTCCACGTCCGCGTCCGTAACCGTGGCGGCGGCGCGTTCCAGCTTCAGGTCGGCCAGCGGTTTGACCACCACTTCCGGCAGCACTTCGAACACCGCCGCATAACGCAGGTCGGCATCGGCAGCGACGGCCAGCGGCTCGATGCGCGGGTTGGCAGCGGGTTTCAATTGCTGCTGCGCAACAGCCTCGGCGAAGCTGCGCTCGATCAGATCGGAGATGGCCTCTCCCTGCACCTGGTCGCCAAACTGCTGCTTGACCACCGCCAGCGGCACCTTGCCGGGGCGGAAGCCCTTGATGCGCACGGTGCGCGACAGGCGCTGCAGGCGCTGCTGGACTTCGCCGCTGATGCGCTCGCGCGGCACGGCCACTTCCAGCCGGCGTTCCAGACCCGTGGTTGTCGTCAACGATACCTGCATGTGCTCGATTCCTTACTGTCGATGACCGCGCCAAGTGGTGCGAAAGGAGAGACTCGAACTCTCAAGGGTTGCCCCGCCGGAACCTAAATCCGGTGCGTCTACCAATTCCGCCACTTTCGCGCTGTGCCGTTGGGGCTCTTTTATGCCCAAAAAATGGGCGCGGATTATACCTGAGACCGATCCCTTACGGCACTGCTCCACGATTTTGCAAAAGCAGCCGGTAGTTTGGGGCCGCGGCACCGATAATGGAGGCATAAGACATGACGCCAAGGTCGGCGCTCGAGGGAAAAAGATGATGCCGCACTGGGCCAACGCATTGATGGTTTTCGCTTTGACCGTCCTGTCGGGAATCATGGATGCGCGCGGCTTCAATTTTGCGCCGCAGGCCTGGAACCAGGGCCAGTTGCGCCCCTCCATGGCGTTGCTGGCCATCGGCTGCTTCCTGGCCGGACTCATGCTCTACATCGTGGCCGTGCGCTTCATGCAGGTGCTGGGCGTGGGCAGCGCGGCCATCCAGACCGCCATCTGGTTCGTGGTCACCGCCATCGGCGTGGGTGCGCTGGACGGTTCAGTGGGCCAGTGGACGCGCCTGCAGCAGCTGGTGGCTCTGCTGGTAGTGCTGGGTCTGGGCTGGCTGGTGGTGACCACGCGGGACGTGGTGGGTGTCCCGCCGCGCTGAACGCGTTGGCCGACTGCCGGCATCCGACCGGCGTTTCGTTTCATCCTCGGGTTTTACTGTGCCGGCGTACTCGCTGCCGTACCCGGCTTTGGGGTCGCCTGCCGAGCAGCCTTTGGCGTGGTCCTCCGGCTGCCGGATCTGGCGTGCACCTTCTGCTTGATCTTGTTGCTCACCTTGCGTGCGCCCCGGGCCACCGAGTGCGCCGCCTTCTTGCTGTCCTCGGCCACCACGTGACCGGCATTGCGCACGCTGTCCTTGAAACTCTGCTTGCGCTCGGTCCTGGCCGCGGCTTCACTGGCCGGCTGATCGACATTCACATTGCCAGGCTTGCCGCCCACCGGATTGGGACTGACCGTATCGGCAGCGTGCACTGCTGCCGTCAGCACCAATGCCAGCGCTGCGCTCCAGGCCGCCTGTCTCGGGATCTCGATCATGTCAGCTTTTTTCCGGATGGCCGTATGCAAGCGATGATTGTGCGCCGTCCGGCACGGCGCAGCGATGACGATTGCGTCACGGCAGCCGCGCAGCAGAAGCCATGCCTTGCGCTGCGCGGCCCCATCTCAGCCCGGATGTCAGCGCCGATATCGACAGGGTGCCGCAGCCTTACTGCCGCCCCGGCAGCAGGCTGAAGTAGGCGTCGCCATCCATGTCGTGCTGCACCCAGCTCTCTCCCACCTTGCGGACCGGCAGCGGGTAGCAACCCGACCTGCCTTCCGCCGGGATGGGCTCGCCGCACAACCGATAGCCGGTGGAATCCTTGCCCACGTACCAGCTGCGCGCCTTGCCTTCGCTGGTGATGTCCTCGTCGTCGCCGGTGTAAGCCTGCGCGCCTTCCAGGAACCACATGTGGAACCAGTGGCCACCCCCGGAGAAGCCGGTCATGGTGTTGCCGTAGTAACCGGCCAGCGCCTTGTCAGCCTCTTCCTTGCTGACAGCCTTGGCAGGTGCGGCAGCCTTATCGTAGTTGGGATTCTCCGGCGGACGCGAAGCACCCGCACCCGGGCCATTGGCATAGCGCGGATTGCGCGCCGGCTGTTCCGTGGTGGCGCAATCGCCGTCATAGGTCCAGCTCACACCCATCCTGCCCTTCTGCGCCGGATCACCGAAGTCGGCTATCACATAGCTGACGCGCTTGTTGTCGGCACTGAGCTGCACGGAACGGCGGAAGTCGATGGACGGCGGCGATGGATCATCCGCGGCTTTGGTGCCATCGATGCTGATGCCGCCGGCATTCCACTGCACGGCACAGGCCTTGTTGGCCGCCGAGCACACCGGCTTGTAGCTGTCCTTGCGGTTGTCATAGCTGTAGACCATGCGCGCGGTGCTGTCGAGCTTGTAGTACTTGGTGTACTTGTTCTCCTTGTGCTCCCACACCGTGTCCTTCACGTACGGCTTGCGGAAGGTGACCTGCACCTCGCACTTCAGATAACTCACATCCGCGAAAGCCGGTGCCGCCAGGGCACCGCCTGCCACCAGCCCTGCCACGATCAGCTTGTTCATTGTCCCCCCGAGGTTGTTGGTGTTGTTGCTGCGCCCACTGTAGCAGCGTTTGCTGCGAACCATTTTGTTCCTACTCGGCAAGACCGAGTTCAGCATCGTCCGCCGCCAGATTCGCGGCGCAGGTAAAGCAGATCGGCGCCACGAATGCCGCACCCGGCACACGAGGGGCGCCGAGCTCGAGCTGCGCGCGCCGCGCATTGACAGCACGGCCTCATTCACATGCAGGAACAACGCAGAGTCGATCACGTCCTCTTCGCCCACAGCGAACACAGCCAGCCGCTGGCGGCCACCGCCGCGCCACCGACGATCAGACCGGCCAGACCGTACTCGGCGATCTTGTCGCCGGGCTTGTATTCGGCGTAGGTCCCGCCGGCATCGAACTGCTTGCGCGTGTTGGCCTTGTCCAGGAAAACGTAGCCGTCCGGAATCTGCGGCGATGCGCGCTTCGTCTGTAGGACAATTCTCGGCGGCATAAACACACGATACCTACAGCGCAGCCACGCGCCACCACGTAAACAGGGGGCATGAGCGGCACGCGAGGTGACAATGCGGACGGGCCGGGAATATTTCGAGAGCGCCTATGCGCAGAAGGACGAACCCTTCGGCGCGGCCCAGAGCTGGTACGAACTGCGCAAGCGTTCGCTGCTGCTGGCGGCACTGCGCTCGCCGCGCTATGAATATGCCTTCGAACCGGCCGGCGGCACCGGCGTACTGACGCGCGAACTGGCGCCGCGCTGCGAGCGCATCCTGATGATGGACTGGTCGATGGCGGCGTTGTCGCGCGCCCGCATGAACCTGCGCGACTTCCCGGCCGCGGTGGTGGCTTCGGGTCACCTGCCCGAGAACTGGCCCATCAACCAGAAGTTCGATCTGATCGTCATCAGCGAGTTGCTGTACTACCTCGACGATGGCGCCATCGAGGAGATGGCGCGCCGCGCGCGCGAATCGCTGCAGCCGCATGGCGAGCTGGTGCTGCTGCACTGGCGCCATCCGTCGGCCGACTACCCCAACAACGGCGATCGCGCCCAGCGTCTGTTCCTCGGCGCCTGGCCGCGCGCGCAGATCCGCGTGCGCCACGAGGAGGCCGACTTTCTGCTGCTGGTGCTGGAAGCCGGCGACTAGCGACCGCGCACCTGCCCCCCGCGTAGATGCCTTCGAACGGCACCTGAAGGGACCGGGACGCAATCCCGGCACATTGCCCGAAGGAGGAGAAGTGCAAGGCGCGTAACGCCTTGAAGGGGTTGGTGGGCCGTGAAGGACTTGAACCTTCGACCAAGAGATTAAGAGTCTCCTGCTCTACCAACTGAGCTAACGGCCCTGCTCGAACAAAATGTCCCAGAATCTGGGGTGGACGACGGGACTCGAACCCGCGACGGCCGGAATCACAATCCGGGACTCTACCAACTGAGCTACGTCCACCATCGACAAAAACTTCGTTGGCGCGCCCGGCAGGACTCGAACCTGCGACCACCGGCTTAGAAGGCCGGTGCTCTATCCAGCTGAGCTACGGGCGCAGGACGCTTCTAAACTGGTCGGGGCAGCAGGATTCGAACCTGCGACCCTCTGCTCCCAAAGCAGATGCGCTACCAGACTGCGCCATGCCCCGACGTGCTACCTGCCGCGGCAACCCCCAAGGTTCCACCCCGTGGGGGCGCGCATCATACGAATGTGCCGCGCGAGCGTCAATGCGCATGACCGTGCCACAATGCCACAAATCCGGATTCTTTGGGAACGAGCGCGAATGACGGCGAAAATCATTGACGGCAAGAGCATTGCGGCACAGATCAAGGTGGAAGTGCGGCGCCAGACCGACTGGCTGGCCGCGCAGCACGGCCAGCGGCCGGGCCTGGCGGTGGTCATGGTGGGCGAGAATCCGGCCTCGGCGGTTTATGTCCGCAACAAGCGCCGCTCCTGCGATGAGGCCGGCATCGTCTCCAGCGCGCACGACCTGCCCGCCACCACCAGCGAACACGATCTGCTGGCGCTGATCGATCTGCTCAATCGCGATTCAGCCATCGACGGCATCCTGGTGCAGCTGCCGCTGCCGGCGCAGATCCGTTCGCGCGCCATCATCGAAGCGATTGCACCGGCCAAGGACGTGGACGGCTTTCACCCCTACAACCTCGGCCGCCTGGCGCAGCGTGAGCCGACACTGCGGCCCTGCACGCCCTATGGGGTGATGGAGCTGCTGCGCCGCTCGGGCATCGATCCCAGGGGCATGAAGGCCGTGGTGGTCGGCGCCTCCAACATCGTCGGCCGGCCCATGGCGCTGGAGCTGATGCTGGCCGGCGCGACGGTGACGGTCTGCCACAGCCGCACGCACGACCTGGCGGGCGAAGTGGCACGCGCCGATCTGGTGGTGGCCGCGGTCGGCCAGCCGGGCATGGTGCGCGGCGCGTGGATCAAGCCGGGCGCCGTGGTCATCGACGTGGGCATCAACCGCCTGCCGGACGGCAAGCTCGGCGGTGATGTCGAGTACGCGCCGGCCGCCGAGCGCGCCGGCTGGATCACGCCGGTGCCGGGCGGAGTCGGCCCCATGACCGTCGCCATGCTGATGCAGAACACGCTGGAGGCGGCTTATGCCCGTCGCCAGCTGGTGCGTCCGCCGGGCTGATCCTCCAGGATCACGCCGGCCGCGGCCAGTTCCTTGCGGATGCGGTCCGCCGCGGCGAAGTCACGCGCCGCGCGCGCCGCCAGACGCGCTTCGATCTGTGTCTGGATCTGCGCCTCGGCCAGCTCCGCGCCGGCGCCGGCATCCGGCGGGCCGAAGCCGGCTGCGGCCAGCTTGAACCACTCTTCGGCATCGACCTGCAGCAGCCCGAGCACGCCGGCAAGACGGCGCAGTTCGATCGCCAGCAGCGCCGCTTCCGCATGCTCGCCGCCCGCGGCCAGCGCATTGATCTCGCGCGCCAGCCCCTGCAGCGCGGCCAGTGCCTCCGGCGTGTTGAAATCATCGTCCATGGCGGCGCTGAACGCCCGCTCAGCCGCCTGCGCGGCCGGCAACGTCGAAGACGCCGCAGCGTCGCGCTGCTGATGGGTGCCCCGCCCGCCACCCGCACGCCGCAGCGCCGTGTACATCCGCCCCAGCGCCGCGTCGGCCTGCTCCAGCTGCACCTGGCTGTAGTTGATCGGTCCGCGGTAATGGCTGGAGAGCAGGAACATGCGCATCACTTCCGGATGGCGCAGCTTGGCCAGCACATCGCGCAGCCTGAAGAAGTTGCCCAGCGACTTGGACATCTTCTCGTTGTCGACGTTGACGAAGCCGTTGTGCATCCAGAAGCGCGCGAAGCCTGCATCGCTGGCGCCGCAGGACTGCGCGATCTCGTTCTCGTGGTGCGGGAACTTCAGATCCATGCCGCCACCGTGGATGTCGAAGCACTCGCCCAGTAGCGCCTCGGACATGGCCGAGCATTCGATGTGCCAGCCCGGCCGGCCGCGACCCCAGGGTGAATCCCAGGCCGGCTCACCCGGCTTGGCGCGCTTCCACAGCACGAAGTCCAGCGGATCGCGCTTGCTCTCCTCCACCTCGACGCGCGCGCCGGCGCGCAGATCCTCCAGCTTCTTGCCGGACAGACGCCCATAGGGCGCGAAGCTCGCCACGGCATACAGCACATCGCCGTTGCCGGCCACATAGGCATGCTGGCGCGCGATGAGCCGCTCGATCAGGGCCACGATGCCATGCACATGCGCGGTGGCGCGCGGTTCGTGATCCGGCGGCGTAAGCCCGAGCTTGGCGAAGTCCTCGTGCATGGCGGCGATGAAGCGGCCGGTGAGCGCCTCTATGCGCTCGCCGTTCTCGGCGGCGCGCGCGATGATCTTGTCGTCGATGTCGGTGATGTTGCGCACATAGGTGACGCGATAACCGCAATGGCGCAGGTAGCGCGCCACCGCGTCGAACACCGTGTAGGCGCGCGCATGGCCCACGTGGCAGTAGTCGTAGGTGGTCACGCCGCACACGTACATGCCCACTTCGCCCGCACGCAGTGGCACGAACGGCTCTTTCTTGCCCGTCAGTGAATTGTGAATGCTCAGCATGCCCACACTCATCCCGCCAACTCGCGCAGCCGCGCGCGCACCCGCTCCACCGGCATCAGCGCCAGCAGCGGTCCGAACTCCGGCCCGTGCAGGCTGCCGGTCAACGCCGCACGCAGCGGCCGGAAGAACTCGGCGCCCTTGCGGCCGCTGGCGCGGCGCAATTCGGCCAGCTCCACGCGCTCACCCACGGCCGCCGCAGTGGCACGGAAAAACTCCTGTCCGGCGCGCTCGATGGCGGCGCGCGCCTCCTCGTCCCGCGTCAGCGGATCGCGGTAGATCACACTGATCCAGTGCGCGGCATCGGCGGGCCGGCGCGTGTTGGGCAGGATGGCCGCCACCAGCGCCGCCGCCTGATCTTCGTTGAGACCCGCGGGCAGCAGCGGCTGCAGCCAGCGCCGTGCGTACTCGGGCTGCAGTGACTGCACCCACAGGCTCTGCCAGTGATCCAGCTGCGCCAGGTCGAAATGCGCCGCCGCGCGCTGCAGATGCGAGGCATCGAAATGCGCCGCCAGCTGCGGCAGATCGAGCAGATCGTTGACCGGCGTGGAATGACCCAGCCGGAACAGCTGGTTCGCCACCGCCAGCGGCGCATAGCCCAGCTCCGCCAGCTCGCGCAGGCTCTGCGCACCATTGCGTTTGGACAGCGGCGCGCCGTCACCGCCCAGCAGCAGCGCCAGATGGCCGTAGCGCGGCACCGGCAGGCCCAGCGCCTCCAGCACCAGCATCTGGCGCGGCGTATTGCTCAGATGATCTTCGCCGCGCAGCACCAGGTTCACGCCGCTGAGCGCATCGTCCACGGCATTGGCGAAGAAGAACGCAGCGCTGCCGTCCTCACGGCGCACGATGAAATCGCCGATGTCATCGCTGCGAAACAGCTGCGCACCGTGCACGCGATCCTCGAAGCGGATCTGCGCACCGGCCGGCACGCGAAAGCGCAACGTGGCCGACTCGCCCCGCTCAAAACGCGCCGCCACCTCGGCGGCCGCCAGATCGCGGCAGGTGCCGGCATAACGCGGCGGCTGGCCCGCGGCGCGCTGCGCCTTGCGCGACAGCTCCAGCTGCAGCGGCGTGCAGAAGCAGGGATACACGCGCCCCTGGTTCCGCAGGCGCTCCAGCAGTTCGACATACAGGCCGGTGCGCTGCGACTGACGCCAGACCTCGCCGTCCCAGCTCAGGCCCAGCCACTTCAGGTCGCGCAGCAGCGCCTCGACATGCGGGTCGCTGGAGCGCGTGGCGTCGGTATCCTCGATGCGCAGCAGGAAACGCCCGCCGCGCGCACGCGCCAGCAGGTAACTGAACAGCGCCGTGCGCACATTGCCCAGGTGCAATTCGCCGCTGGGGCTGGGTGCGAAGCGCGTGACGACTTGGCCGGATGACATCCGTACAATGGTATGCGATGCACACCCTGTTCGTCTCCGATCTGCACCTGGATGCGGCCGAACCCGAGGCGCTGGAACAGTTCCTGGGCTGGCTGGCCGGCCCGGCGCGCGCCGCCGACTGTCTGTACATCCTCGGCGATCTGTTCGAGGTCTGGATCGGCGACGACGACCGCGACCCGGTGCGTGCCCGGGCCTGCGCCGCGCTCGGGCAGCTGGCCGCCCAGGTGCCGGTGTATGTCATGTGCGGCAACCGCGATTTTCTGCTCGGCCCCGGCTTCGAGCGTCGCAGCGGCACACGCCTGATCAGCGATCCGCTCACCATCGATCTGTACGGCGAGCGCGTCCTGCTGACGCATGGCGATCTGCTGTGCACCGCCGACAGCTCCTATCAGAACCTGCGCAGCATCGTGCGCCGGCCCGGCTGGCAGAAGACGCTGCGGGCACTGCCGCTGGTCACGCGGCAGGTGCTCGCGGATGCGGCGCGCGCCGGCAGCCGGCGCCACACGCAGAGCACCGACGAGTACATCATGGACGTGAACGAGGCAGCCGTGCAGGCCGTGTTGCTGGCCACCGGCGTGCGCACGCTGATCCACGGCCACACGCATCGCCCCGGCATCCACCGCTACGCCATGGGCAAGCAGCTGGCGCGGCGCTTCGTGCTCGGCGCCTGGCACCACGAAGGCTGGTGCCTGCGCTGGAATGAGGATGGCAGCCACCTGCTGCACCGGATGCCGCGCGGTCCCGCGGCGACCTGAAGGGCCCGAGCCTTCAGGACCCGGCAGGCGACGCCAGGGCGGCCCGCTGCGGTACACCGGAATGGAAGCGCAGTTCGGTGTCCGCTGTCACGATCAGCTCCGCTTCCCCCGCCGCCAGCTCCGCCAGACGCGCGCGCCACCCGGCCGCATCGCATTGCGCGGCCAGACGCAGATACAGCTCGTGATGACGCGCTTCCGAACGCGCCAGATCCGCATAAAAACCCGACAGCGGCGCCGGCAGCAGCGGCGCCAGACGCTCGAAGCGCTCGCAGGAGCGCGCCTCGATCAACGCGCCCACCAGCAACAGATCGCACTTGCGCTGCGGCTCGGCGCTGGCCATGAGCTTGCGCAGGCCGGCGGCGTAGCGGCTCGGTGCCAGGCGCCGGAAGGCCACGCCCTGCTGACGCATCAGCTTCGACACCTGCTCGAAATGCCGCAGCTCCTCGCGCGCCAGACGCGACAGCGCATGGCAGGCCGCCTCATCCTCGGGATAGGCGAACAGCAGCGCCAGCGCCGTGGAGGCCGCCTTCTTCTCGCAGTTGGCGTGATCGATCAGCAGCAGCGGCCAATCGGCCGCAGCCGCCTGCAGCCAGGCATCGGGCGTGGGCGCGGCAAGAATGGCTGCGTAGCCGCTTGCGCTCATCCCGTCACGCCGGCACTGAGCCAGGCGCTGCGCGCCGCATCCAGCTCGCGCGCCGCCTCGGCGGCATTCTCGAAACGATCCACCGGATCCTTGGCCAGCAGTCGTGCGATCAGCGGCTGCAGCGCGCGCACCGGCTCGGGCAACTCGGGCAGCGGCGAGTTGCGGTGCATGTAGATGATGCCCATGGGGTTGTCGGCCGTGAACGGCTTGCGGCCCGCCAGCATCTCGAACAGCACCACGCCCAGGCTGTAGAGATCCGAGCGCGGATCGAGCTCCTGGCCATGGCCCTGCTCCGGGCTCATGTAATGCGGCGTGCCGAAGATCAGGCCGGTGTCGGTGATCTCGTATTCCAGCGCCGCGTGCTTGGCCAGACCGAAGTCGATCAGGGCGATCTGGCCGTCATTGCGCAGCATGATGTTGCCGGGCTTGAGGTCACGATGCAGGATGCCGGCGCCGTGGATGGCGATCATGACGCGTGCGATCTGGGTGGCGATCTCCAGCGCTTCAGCCGGCGCGATACCCAGGCGCATGCGCCGGCGCAGATCGCCCTGGGGGAAATACTCCATGGCGAGATAGGCATGATCGTCGGCGATGCCGAACTCGTACAGGCGCACGATGTTCGGATGGCGCACACGCTGCGCGATCTCGTACTCCTGCAGGAAGCGGTTGAAGGACTGGTCCACGCCCGATTCATCGCGCACCGAGGGCGAAACCTTCAGCACCACCAGCGTGGCGGCCTTCTCGCTCTCGGCCACATACAGCTGCGACACCGAGCCGCGCGCCAGCAGCCGCGCGCGCCGGTAGCCCGGGATGCGCGCATCGCCGAAGCGCCGCGATTCCTCGGCCGCCGGCGTGACCCGCCAGTCGGCCAGCTCGGCACGATGGCGTTGCGCGGCGCTTTCCACCGCGCCGATCAGTTCGGCGTGACTCATCTCGCCGCGTGCCAGCACCGTGGCGGCGCCGGCGGCCTCCGCCTGCGCGCGCAGGCCGGCGTTGCCCGGTTCGCCCAGGAAGATCACGGGCGCGAAGCCGGCGCGTGCGCGCAGCTCCTGCAGCCATTCCAGGCCTTCGCCGCCATGCCATTCATGCGCCAGCAGCACGGCGTCATACCCCTGCGCCAGGAACTCGGGGGGGATCGGACCACGCTGGGTGGGTGAATAGGCGTTGACCTCCGCCTCCGGCCAGCGACAGGCCAGATGATGGCGGATCAGGGCACGGTGCTTCGGATCATCTTCGATATGCAGCAGACGCATGCGGGGAGCGATTAGACCATGCGTAGCCGTTGCAGGCCATGCAGACGCGTCAGCGGCTCGGCCGCTGCGCTGCCGAGCTTCAACCCCAGCACCAGGTAGTTCGTGCCCAGCGCGCCTTCGCTGAACGTCAGCAGATCACCGGCCGCCTGCAGCGCTTCGGCGCTGTTGTTGCATTGAAGTTCGGTCTCCGGATCCAGGCCAGCCACGGCAACGCGCGCGCAGGTTTCACCGTCGACCAGCGCGCCGTTGTCGACGCTGCGGCCATCCATGCCATCCAGTGCGCCGGCCAGCACCAGCAGTTCCTCGCGACCGGCCAGCAGCCGCGCGGCATTCAACGCCAGACGCTGTGCCGGCCCTTCCATCCCGGCCGGCTGCAGCACGCCGCTCCAGATGCGCAGACCGCTCTCGCCCATCTCCAGTCGATGGACCAGTGCGACGGCCAGATGATCGAGGTTGGTATGGGCAGGCAGGCGATGCAGGCTGCAGCCGATGCCCAGCGCGCGCGCTTCGGCCTGCAGCAACTGCAGCCGCGACTCATCGAGCACACTTTCGCAAGCCAGCTGGTAGAGGCGCAACAGCCACGCCCGGCGCAGATCCGCCATCGTCACATCCCTCGCTGGAGAATCCGGCGCCGTGCGGCGCGTCAGCCGCCGCCGACCAGCTTCAATGACTTCTGGCCCGAGCGACGCTGGGCCTTGGCGGAATCCGAACGCGACTGTTCGAGGCGCTCCAGGTATTCGGGCGTGACGTCACCGGTCACGTATTCACCCGAGAAGCAGGAGGTGTCGAACTCAGTGATCTTGGCGTTGTCATGCTGACAGGCCTGCACCAGGTCGCTCAGCTCCTGATAGACCAGCCAGTCGGCGCCGATGAGCTGGGCCACTTCCTCTTCGGTGCGGCCCGCGGCCACCAGCTCGCTGGCGGCCGGCATGTCGATGCCATAGACGTTCGGGAAGCGCACCGGCGGCGCGGCCGAAGCGAAGTACACCTTGCGCGCACCGGCCTCACGGGCCAGCTCGATGATCTGGGCCGAGGTGGTGCCGCGCACGATGGAATCGTCCACCAGCAGCACATTCTTGCCACGGAACTCCAGGTCGATGGCGTTCAACTTGCGGCGTACGGATTTCTCGCGCTGCTCCTGGCCCGGCATGATGAAGGTGCGGCCGATGTAGCGGTTCTTGTTGAACCCCTCGCGATACTTGATGCCGAGGATCTGCGCCATCTGCAGCGCGCTGGTGCGGCTGGTGTCGGGAATCGGGATCACCACGTCGATGTCGTGGTCGGGATGACGCTGGCGGATCTTCTCGGCCAGCTTCTCGCCCATGCGCATGCGCGCGCGGTACACCGAGATGTTGTCGATGATGGAGTCCGGACGCGCGAAATACACGTACTCGAAGATGCAGGGCGTATGGCGCACCGTGGCCACGCATTGCTGCGTATGCAGGCGGCCGTGATCGTCGATGAACACCGCCTCGCCCGGCGCCACGTCGCGCACCAGATCGAAGCCGAGCATGTCCAGCGCCACGTTCTCCGAGGCCAGCATGTATTCCTGGCCACGCGAAGTGCGGCGCGTGCCCAGTACCAGCGGGCGGATGCCATTCGGGTCGCGGAAGCCCAGCACGCCGTGGCCGATGACCATGGCGATGACGGCGTAACCGCCGCGGCAGCGCCGGTAGACGGCATTGCAGGCGGCGAAGATGTCGGCCGGCGTGACGCGCGGGGTACCGACACGCTGCAGCTCGGAGGCGAATACGTTCAGCAGTACCTCCGAATCGGAGCTGCTGTTGAGATGACGGCGGTCTTCGCGGGTGATGACTTCGGCCAGCTCGGAGGCGTTGGTCAGGTTGCCGTTATGCGCCAGGCAGATGCCATAGGGCGCATTCACGTAGAACGGCTGGAATTCCGTAGCGCCGCCGCAACCGGCGGTGGGATAGCGCACATGGCCGATGCCGACGTTGCCGCGCAGCTCCAGCATGTCCTGCTGGCCGAACACGTCGCGGACCAGGCCGGCGCCCTTGTGGGCACAGAGCGCTCCGGAATCGGAGGTCATGATGCCCGCGGCATCCTGGCCCCGGTGCTGCAGCACCGTGAGGGCATCGTAGAGGCGTTGGTTGACCGGGCTGGTTCCGACGATACCGACGATGCCGCACATGCTTTATGTCACTCCAGTGGCAGGCGCTTATCCTGCAACGATTCCGCGATGCGTACTTTACTCTCCCCGACCATTACGCGCAGCACATTGGCAACACGCTCGCCATAGGGGAGCAACGAGGAGCGCTTCCACCAGGTCTCGCCATCCAGATGCAGCGGATGCGCCACGATGATCAGCACGGCGATGACCAGCACACCGCGCAACAGGCCGAACACGAAGCCCAGCAGCCGGTCCATGCCACTGAAGATCGACAGACGCACGAAATGGGAGGTGATGGCAGCGATTACAAGGCCCAGGACCACCACCGCCGTGAAAATCAGCACGCGCGCCGCCCACGGACGCACGCTGGGATCCGCCAGCGCACCACCCAGGTGCGGCTCCAGCGACGGCCCGAAGTGCCAGGCCAGGAACACCGCCAGAATCCAGGTAATGACCCCGATGAGCTCGCGCAGCAGCCCGCGCAGCAGGCCCGCGATCGAGGACACCAAAACCAGCACAATCATCACGTAGTCCAGCCAGTTCATTGTCTACCTGCTTCCAGACTCATGGGCCCAAGCCCCGGAGCGCGAACGAATTCTACAAGAGCGCCCCAGGCTGGCACTGGCAACTGGTTGGCATTTGGCATGCGTCGCACCGCCACGATGGTACCCCGCCCTGCGTTGGAACCGGGCCGGGCTCAGGGCTGCTGGGTCAGTGCGCCGGCGAAGCCCAGGCCCTGCGCCCGCTGCTGCCAACGCTGCGCCGCAGCGCGATCGGACTGGATCTCGCTGCGCACCCGGTACAGGCCGCGCTGGTCCGGCCCGCTGATTTCCACCGTCATGCCCTTGCCCGAGGCCTGCTTGCGCAGCCGCTCGGCATTCTCGCGCTGCGAAAACACCCCGAGCTGCACGCTCCAGCCACTCCTGCCTGTGGAGTTGGACGGTGTGGACGCAGCGGAGCTCGCCGCCGGCCTGGCGACGGGTTCCGGCTTCGGCGCTTCGGGTCTCGCTGCGCCGGATCTGGCTGCGCCAGGCTGCGCCGTTGCCGCCGCCTTGGCGGCGCCCGACGATTGGGCGGCCGCCGTGGACCGGGCGCTGTCCTCCGGTGCCTGGGTGGTCGGCGCCACGGCCGCAGTGTCGGCGGGAAGCGCCGCGGGATTCTGTGCGCGGGCGGCTTCGGCGGCAGCGGCGGTGGCGGCGGCAGCAGCGGCCGAGGTGGCCTCGTCCTGCTGCTCCGCTGCGGCCGCGGCTTCCGGCGCCGGGTGCTGTTCCGCCGCGACGGCCATGCCGACATTGCCGCTGCTGGCGCCACCCGATTCCGCGCTGGGGTTGCTGGGGGCGTCCTGCAACTGGATGGTGACCGAGCGCTGTGGCAGCGCTGTGGTCTGCGTGTTCTTCTGCGGCGTGTCGTTGCGAGCCTGGCCGCGGAACAACTCCGGTACGACCAGCACGACGATCGCGATCAGGATGGCGGCGCCGGTGAGTCGTTGTTTGAGCTTGTCCTCCATCGATTTCAGTATAGCCCAAGCCAGGCCAGCGCCGGTCCCACGGTATGGAATGATCCGAACACCACGACACGATCACCGGGCTGCGCCAGCTGCTGCGCACGCGCGCAGGCGCTGGCCACATCGACGGCGAGCTCCACCGGCGCGCGCAGCACACTCAGGCGCGCGCGCAGTTCGGCGGCACTCTCGCCACGCGGCTCATCGATGCCGCATAACACCCAGTGATCGATGCGCGCATCCAGCACCTGCGCAATGCCGGCAGCATCCTTGTCGGTGAGCGCGGCGAAGAGCGCCAGCGTGCGGCCGGCGCAGGGGCGCTGGGCCAGCGCATCGGCCAGCACCTGGGCTGCCGGCACGTTGTGGGCCACATCCAGCAGCCATTCCACTGCGCCGGGCACGATCTGCAGGCGCCCCGGCAACTGCAGTTGCGCCAGCGCGCGCGACAGCGGCTCGGCACTGCAGCTGCCGGGAATCCGCAGCGCCTGCAGCGCCGCCAGCGCGGTGGCGGCATTGCGATACTGGATGGCGCCGGCCAGCGCCGGGGGCGCGAGCGCCTGCAACCGGCAGGCTGCGCTCTGGTAATTCCAGCGGCCGTCGGAACCCACCTGCCAATGGAAATCGCGACCCGCGCACCATTGCGGACACTGCAGTTGCGCGGCGCGCTGCCAGACGCTGGCTGGCAGATCCGCCGTGCCCAGCACCACCGGCCGCCCGGCGCGCAGGATGCCGGCCTTCTCGGCACCGATGGCATCCAGCGTGGAGCCCAGCCAGTCGCCGTGGTCCATGCCGATGGAGCAGATCACGGCCACGTCCGCATCGATGATGTTGGTGGCATCGAGCCGTCCACCCAGCCCCACTTCCAGCACGATGGCGCGCACGCCAGCCGCGCGGAACACCCACAGCGCCGCCAGCGCGTTGTATTCGAAGAAAGTCAGCGGCACCGCGCCGCGCGCCGCCTCGATGGCGGCGAAGGCCTGCAGCAGCAGGGGCTCGGAGACTTCGGTACCGTCGATACGGATGCGCTCGGTATAGCGCAGCAGATGCGGCGAGGTGAACAGGCCGGTGCTGTAGCCACAGGCCCCGAGCATCGCTGCGATGGCATGCGAGGTGGAGCCCTTGCCGTTGGTGCCGGCCACGGTCCACACCGGCACGCCCGGCTGCAACAGCTGCAGACGCGCCGCCACCTCGCGCACGCGCGCCAGGCCCAGTTCGATGCTGTGGATGTGCTGGCGCTGCTGGTATTCCAGCCAGGCCTGCAGCGTAGCCGGCGGCTCAGGCACGACGCACTCCCCTGCCCGCAACCCCTGCGATGCAAGACCGCCCGGTCAGGCGGCCGGCGGCAGGGCTGGACGCTTCTGCATCAGGCGCAGCAGCGCCGCGAGCCGATCGCGCATGTCGCGCCGGTCGACGATCATGTCCAGGCCGCCGTGCTCGAGCAGGAATTCGCTGCGCTGAAAACCTTCGGGCAGCGTCTCACGCACCGTCTGCTGGATGACACGCGGACCGGCAAAGCCGATCAGCGCGCGCGGCTCGGCCACGTTCAGATCGCCCAGCATGGCCAGACTCGCCGACACGCCGCCGGTGGTCGGATCCGTCATCACCGAAATGAACGGCAGGCGTGCCTGCGACAGCCGCGCCAGCGCGGCGCTGGTCTTGGCCATCTGCATCAGCGACAGCAGCGCCTCCTGCATGCGCGCGCCGCCTGTGGCGGAGAAGCACACCAGAGCGCAGCCATGCTCCAGGCAATGGTCCACGGCGCGTTTGAAGCGCTCACCCACCACCGAACCCATCGAGCCGCCGAGGAACTTGAATTCAAAGGCGCCGGCCACGACTTCCAGGCCGTGCAGCCGTCCGGCCAACACCACGAAGGCATCGCGCTCGCCGGTGGCCTTCTGCGCCTGCACCAGGCGATCCTTGTACTTCTTGCTGTCCTTGAACTTCAGCGGATCGGTGGGCATCACGTCGGCACCGATCTCCACCTGGTTGTCCGCATCCAGAAAGCCGCGCAGCCGCTCACGCGCACCGATGCGCATGTGATGCGAGCACTTGGGGCAGACGTTCAGATTGCGTTCCAGCTCGGCGCGATACAGCACCGCATCGCAGGCCGGGCACTTGATCCACAGGCCCTCGGGCACCGAACGCGAGCGGCGCTCGGTCTTGATGCGCGAGGGGACAATCTTTTCAAACCAGGACATGCGATATCCCCTGTTCAGGAACGTCAATGATAGCCGAATCGTCCGGCAGGCCGAACTGCGCCGGGTAATGCACCCGCCAGAAGTACAGACCGTGCGCCGCCGCAGTGGCCTCGCCCAGACTGCGCTGGCGTGACTCCAGCTGCTGGCGCGCGCGCGCGACGGGTTCATCACCCGTGCCGATGGCCAGCAGCAGACCGACGATATTGCGCACCATGTGGTGCAGGAAGGCATTGGCGCTCACGTCGATGGCCAGCCATTCGCCCTGGCGCTGCACCTGCAACCGGGTGAGGCGTCGCACCGGTGAGCGCGACTGGCACCCGGCGGCGCGAAACGCGCTGAAGTCATGCTCGCCGATCAGATCTGCGCCGGCCGTCTGCATGCGTTCGGCATCCAGCGGCCTGTGCACGCACAGCGCGCGGCCGCCGGCCAGCGCCGAGCGCGCCTGGCGATTGAGGATCAGGTAGCGATAGCTGCGCGCCGTGGCGCTGTAGCGCGCATGGAAGTGCTCGGGGACCGCCATGGCCCAGGTAAGGCTGATGTCCGGCGGCAGGTGGCTGTTGGCGCCCAGCACCCAGGCGCGCGCGTTGCGTCGTGCCCCGGTGTCGAAATGCGCCACCTGGCCACGCGCATGCACGCCGGCATCGGTACGCCCGGCACAGGTGAGTTCGACGGGAGCATCGGCCACCGTGGCCAGCGCCCGCTGCAGACAGTGCTGCACGCTGGGCGCATGGGGCTGCAACTGCCAGCCCCGATAGGCGGCACCGTGGTATTCGATGCCGACCGCGATACGCAATGCGGATCAGCCCGGCAGCGTGTCCAGCAGCCGCCGCGCTTCCTGCTTCTGCGACGGCGAGCCTTCGGCCAGCACCTCGTCGAGGATGCTGCGGGCGCCTTCCGGATCGCCCATGTCCATGTAGGCACGCGCCAGATCCAGCTTGGTGCCCACTTCGCTCATGGTGACCGGTTCCAGATCCGGCAGCGCGATGTCATCGCTGCTGAGCCTCTGGGTACGCGCCGTGGAACCCGGATCGTTCTCCAGCGTGGCCGGGCCGACGTCCAGATCCAGGCCGCGGTTGCGGATGCTGGTGGCGCTGGTGTTGCCCACATCCAGATCCACGCCCTCGGACTTGAAGGCTTCGAACTGCTGCGTCGGCGTGGGGCCGGCGGCCAGCAGGTCCAGCGCATTGACCTTCTGCGTCGGCGCATCGGGCGCAGCCGGCGCGATGGTGGTGAGCTCGGACAGATCCTCGTCGGTGAACAGCCAGGTGCCGCTGTCACTGGGGGCCTCCGGCGCGGGCGCCGCCTTGCCCAGATTCGGACGCGTGGCATCGGCGCCGGCCTGCACTTCCGCCAGGCCATCGAGCTCCACCCCCTGCAGGTCCAGGCCCAGATCGTCGAGCGCCACTTCCGCGGTCTGATCGGCGTTGTGCAGCTGCTGACGCAGCGGCGCCGCCAGCTTCTCGCGGATGGTCGGGTTGTCGCCGGAGCGCAGCTGCGGCTGCTCCACGGTGGGCGCGTCGCCCTCGTTGATCATTTCGCGGGTGATGCCCGTGTCTTCCTCGGCGCCGCGCGCCGGGTCATCGAGCACGAAGTCCACGCCGGCGTCCTGCGCCACGGTGGGCGCTTCGGCAGTCGAGCCCGTGGCCTCACCCAGCGCAGCGCCCAGATCCAGATCCATGTCGCTGGCATGCGGCTCATGGGCGCTCAGCGTCGGCTCGCCCATCAGGTCGAAGTCGACGCGGTTCTGACCGCCTTCCAGGTTCAGGTCGACCGCGCTGCCGGCACCGGAGAGCTTGCCGCCTTCGGCGAACAGCGGATCGTCGCCGGCAATCTGCCGGCCCATGATGACGACCTTCTCCCACTCGCCGGCACCCGCCTTGTCACGGCTGGCCGCCAGCTCGCGCGCCGTGGCCAGGAACTGCTCCTTGTTGCCCCACACGAAATACACTTCGAGGAGCTTCAACTTCAGGTCGCGGCGCTCCGGCTCGCGGTTCAGTGCAATGCGGATCAGGTCGGCCGCCTGATCGTACAGGCCATAGGCCATGTGGAAATCGGCTTCGGCCAGCGGATCGCCCTGATCGAGCGCCACGGCCGTGTCGCCCGACACCGTGTCGTCCACGGTGACGCTGCGGGCCGGCACCGGATTCTCGGCGGTGCGCTCCATGATGAGCGGCTGCTCATGCGAACCCGACTCCTCCACCAGGAAGGAATCCGCCGCGTTGCTGCCGCGGTTGGCGGCACCAAAGCCACCGCCACGGTTCAGCGCGCCGCCCAGCGCACCGGCTGGCATCAGGCGATCCAGCGAATCATCCAGCTCGGCCTGACGCGCGCGCACCACGCGCATGCCGATGAATGCTGCCAGGGCCGCCAGCAATGCCGCCGGCAGATACCAGAAGCGCTTGAGCAGGCCGAGCAGTGAATCGTCGTCCGTGGCCGTCGCTGCCACGGCGGCAGGCTTGGCTTTGACGACCGGCTTGGGCGCTTCGGCCGCAGGCGCCGGGGCTTCGGCCGGGGTTGCCGCCGTCTCAGTGGTCGGGGCCGGAGCCGGCGTTTCAGCGACAGGCGCGGCCGGCTGGGCCGCAGGCGGCACGGCGGCAGGCGCCGCGGCCGGGGCGCTGGCCACCGCAGCGGCACTGCTGCCCGCGCGCGATTGCAGCGCGGCCAGTTCGGCGTTCTTCAGTTCCAGCGCGCGCCTGGTCTCGGCCAGCTGGCTCTCCAGCTGCTGGACGCGCTGCTGCAGGTTGGCGCCCGCCGCAGCGGTGCCCGCGGCCGACGCAGCCGTGCCGGCCGTGGCCGGCGCCGCTGCCGCCGGCGCGCTCTCGGGGGGCACCAGGCGCAGGCGTCCCTCGCCCTCGGTGCTGGAACGAGCTGCCTTCCAGCTGCCCGACTGGGCAACGACTTCGGCGCGCGCTTCGGCCGGGCTGATGGCGGTGAGTTCGGCTTCGGGCGGCAGGCGCAGCTCGGAGCCGCGCTTGAGTTCATTCATGTTGCCGTTGAACGCGCCGGCATTGGCGCGATAGATGCCGGCCAGCGCCTGGTCGCGGTTGACGCGGCCACTGCCGTAGGCGCGCGCCACGATGCCGGAGAGCGAATCGCCGCTGCGCACCTGGTAGCTGCTGCCGGGCGTGACGCCAGCGCCGGAGGCCGGGGCCGCAACCGCCGGGGCCACAGCGGCCGCTGTGGCCGCAGGACGCTCGATGGCAGCGCTGCGCGGCGTGGCCGCGGCGCTGCTGGGCGCGGCCACCGCGGCGGCGGCCGGCGCATTGTTCGTGAACACCGGCGGGTCGAGCAGCACGGTGTATTCGCGTACCACCCGACCGCGCGCCCAGTTCACCTCCACCAGCAGGATGGCGAAGGGCTCGGTGATGCTGTCGTTGGAACGCAGCTGGATGACGTTGCGACCATCGCTGGTGCGCACCGACTGCAGCGTGACCGAGGACAGAAAGCTCGGGTAATCCAGCCCATAGCGCGAGAAAGTTTCGCGCGAGGCCAGATTCGCCGTCAGGCTGTTGAGTTCCTCACTGGTGGCGCCCACCAGGTCGATCTCGGCCAGCAATGGCGCATTGAGCGTGGAACGCAGATGGATATCGCCCAACCCCAGGGCCAGGGCACTGCCAGGCAGCGCCAGCAACAAGGGAAGAGCGCGGATCGAATTTCGCCAAACCATTCATGACTCCCACGGGACGTGAGATTGGAGAGTTTCCGTTCTCTTACGCGCACTTACGCGTAATTCCTCGGCCCCACGCCGGCTCGGGCTGCAATATAACTTAAAGATAGTCGCGTACCAAAATCTCGGCGATCTGAACACTGTTGGTGGCCGCACCCTTGCGGATGTTATCGGAGACCACCCACAAATTCAGGCCGCGTTCGTGAGACATATCCTCCCGAATGCGCCCGACATAAACCGTGTCGTGGTTCGCTGCTTCGCCAACAGCCGTGGGGTAACCCCCGGCTTTGTGCTCGTCCAGAACGGCCACCCCGGGTGCCTGGCTCAGCAATTCGCGCGCTTCGGCCGCGGAAATCTTGCGCCGGGTCTCAATATGGATGGCCTCGGAATGGCCGAAGAACACCGGCACACGCACCGCCGTGGCATTCACCCGGATGTTGCTGTCGCCGAGGATCTTCTGGGTCTCCCAATGCATCTTCAGCTCTTCGCGGGTATAGCCATTGTCCTGGAACCTGTCGATGTGCGGGATGACGTTGAAGGCGATCTGGCGGCTCAGCACCCGCGGCTTGACCGTACGGCCGCTGAGCAGCTCCACCGTCTGGTGCGCCAGCTCCTCCACCGCCGCGCGACCGGCGCCGGACACGGACTGGTAGGTGGCCACATTGATGCGCTCGATGCCCACGGCAGCGTGGATGGGTTTGAGCGCCACCAGCATCTGGATGGTGGAGCAGTTGGGATTGGCGATCAGGCCGCGCTGCCTGTAGCCGGCAATGGCCTCGGGATTGACCTCCGGGATCACCAGCGGCACATCGTCCTGGTAGCGAAACTGCGCGGTGTTGTCGATGACCACGCAGCCGGCGGCCACCGCCTTGGGCACGTACTGCGCCGACACCTCGCTGCCGGCCGAGAACAGCGCCACCTGCACGCGGCTGAAGTCGAACTCCGCGGCATCCAGCACCGGCAGCTCGTCGTCGCGATACTCCACGCTCTTGCCCAGCGAACGGTTGCTGGCCAGCGCGAACAGTTCCTGCACCGGGAAATCGCGCTCCCCGAGCACCTTGACCAGGGTCTCGCCGACCAGCCCGGTGGCGCCGAGTACCGCCACATTCCAGCGCCGGCTCATCGCGTGATCACCGGCGTGGCGCAGACGACGTCGGCGTTCTGGCCGCGCTGACGCAGGTAGTGATCCATCAGCACGATGGCCAGCATGGCCTCGGCAATGGGCGTGGCGCGCAGTCCCACGCAGGGATCGTGACGGCCGGTGGTGACCACGTCCGTGGGCTCGCCGTGCACGTCGATGGTCTTGCCCGGCACCTGGATGCTGGAAGTGGGCTTCAGCGTCATATGCGCCACGATGCGCTGGCCCGAGGAGATGCCGCCCAGCACGCCGCCGGCATTGTTGGAGAGAAAACCGCCGGGCGTGAGTTCATCGCGATGCTCGCTGCCGCGCTGAGCGGCAGCGGCCACGCCGGCGCCGATCTCCACGGCCTTCACGGCATTGATGCTCATCAGCGCATAGGCGATGTCGGCGTCCAGACGATCGAACACCGGCTCACCCAGCCCCGGCGGCACACCCTCGGCACACACCGTGACGCGTGCGCCGATGGAATCGCCAGCACCGCGGATGTCCCACAGCAGCTTTTCCAGCTCCGGTACCCGCTGCGGGTCCGGACAGAAAAACGGATTCTCGTAGGCCGCGGCCGGATCCTTGGGCTCCAGCAGCAGCGCACCGATCTGGCTCACATAGCCGTAGATGCGCACGCCCAGGCGCGCGGCCAGGTACTTGCGGGCGATGGCGCCGGCGGCCACGCGCATGACGGTTTCGCGCGCCGAGGAACGGCCACCGCCGCGGTAATCGCGCAGGCCGTATTTCTGCTGGTAGGTGTAGTCGGCATGGCCAGGGCGGAAGCGGTCCTTGATCTTGTCGTAGTCGCGCGAGCGCGCGTCGGTGTTCTCCACCAGCAGGCCGATGGGCGTGCCGGTGGTGCGGCCCTCGAACACGCCGGAGAGGATGCGCACGGCATCCGGCTCCCTGCGCTGGCTGACGAAATGCGAAGTGCCGGTACGGCGCTTCTCCACATCCCCCTGCAGATCCGCCTCGCTGAGCTCCAGCCCCGGCGGACAGCCGTCGACGATACAGGCCAGCGCCGGCCCATGGCTCTCGCCACAGGTGGTGACCGTGAAGAGCTTGCCGATCGTATTACCCGACATCAGAACTCCAACTGCTCACGCGTCAGCACGAACACTCCGCCGCCGCCGCGCTCGAACTCAAGCCACGTGAAGGGCAGCTTCGGGAACGCGCGCCGCAATGCCCGTTCGCTGTTGCCCACCTCGACCACGAGAATCCCCCGCGGGCGCAGCCGCTGTGCGGCCTGCGCGAGGAGTACCCGCACCGAATCCAGACCATCCGGACCCGAGGCCAGCGCCAGCTCCGGCTCATGCCGGTATTCGGCCGGCAGACTGGCCATTTCACGCCGGCCCACATAGGGCGGATTGCTGACGATGATATCGTAGCTGGCCTGCCCCAGAGCGCTGAAATGATCCGAGAGCACCGGGCGCACGCGCTGCCCCAGCCGATGGCGACGGATGTTCAGCCGTGTCACTTCCAGCGCCGCCGGCGAGATATCCACGGCATCCACCTGCGCGCGCGGCAGCGCCACGGCGCAGGCGATGGCGATGCAGCCCGAACCGGTGCCGATGTCCACCACGCGCCGCACCGCCGGCGGGTCAACCCAGGGCGCAAAGCCCCGTTCGATCAGCTCCGCAATCGGTGAGCGCGGAATCAGCACCCGCTCATCCACGTACATCTCCAGGCCCGCGAACCAGCAGCGCTGCGTCAGATACACCACCGGCACGCGCTCACGGATCCGTCGTTGCACCAGCGGCTCGAGCGCGGCCAGATGTGTCGCCGTCACGCGACGCCGGGCGATGCGTTCATCGGCCTCGCGTGGCAGCTGCATCACATGCCAGATCAGCGCTGCGGCATCGTCGCGCGCATTGTCGGTGCCGTGGCCGTAGTAAAGGCGCGCGCGCTGCAGGCGCGCGCTCAGACGACGCAGCAGCGTGGCAACGTCAAGCGTCTTGCTGGCGGCGACAGTGCGCGTGCCGCGGCCGGTGCTGCGTCTGTGAGATACTGCCGTCATGAAATCGCGTCGATCCCTTGTGTTGTGGGCCGTGCTGGCCGCCGTGGCCACTCTGGCCGGTGCCGTCATCGCCCGTATGTTGACTCATCCGCCGCTGCCGCTCACCGCCGGCACCTGGCTGCCGCGCGCGCGCAGCGTTGCGGACTTCACGCTGACCGACCTTAGTGGCCAGAGTTTCGGCCGCCAGCAGCTCAAGGGCGCACCTACCCTGCTGTTCTTCGGCTTCACCAACTGCCCGGACATCTGTCCGACCACGCTGGCCACGCTGGCCGAGGTCATGCGCACCGCGCCGCTGCCCGGCCTGCGCTTCGCCTTCGTGACCGTCGATCCCGAGCGTGACAGCGCCGACAACCTGCGCCAGTACCTGTCGGCCTTCGACAGCAAGTTTATCGGTCTGCGCGGCGCCTCGCAGGCCCTCGAGCCGCTGATGAAGAGCGTGGGTGCCATTGCCGTGCGCCAGAACCTGGCCGACGGCAGCTACACCATGGATCATTCCGCCACGCTGTACCTGCTCGACGCCGAGGCACAGCTGGTGGCCGTGTTCACGCCGCCCTTCAATGCCACGGCACTCCACAACGATCTGCAGCTCGTCGCTGCCCGCGGCCAATTCTAGAAGGCATCCCATGGCCAGAGTGTTCGTCCTGCTGCAATACCTGTTGCCGCAGCATCTGCTATCACGCGGTATCTATCACCTGACCCGCTGCCGCGTGCACTGGGTCAAGGATGCCCTGATCGGCGCCTTCATGCGCGGCTACCGTCCGGTGGTCAGCGATGCCGTGCAGCCGGATCCACACGCCTACGAGAGTTTCAACGCCTTCTTCACGCGCGCGTTGCGCAGCGATGCGCGCCCCCTGGCGGCCGCCGGCCAGATCCTCAGCCCGGTCGACGGCGCGGTCAGCGAAGCCGGCGATCTCGATGAAGATCGCCTGCTGCAGGCCAAGGGCCGCCACTACACGCTGGCCGAGCTGCTGGCCGGCCACGACGATTGGTGCCGGAAACTGCGCGGCGGCCAGTTCGCCACCATCTATCTTGCGCCCTTCAACTATCACCGCATCCACATGGCGGCGGCCGGCACGCTGACCGACGCCTGGCATGTACCGGGCGCACTGTTCTCGGTGAACAACGCCACCGCGCAACGCGTACCGCGCCTGTTCGCGCGCAACGAGCGCGTGGTATGCGCCTTCGATTCGCCTCACGGGCCCTATGTGCTGGTGCTGGTGGGCGCACTGTTCGTCGGCAGCATGAGCACCGTGTGGCATGGTGAAGTCACCCCCATGCGCGGCCCGCGCCGCGTGCAACCGCTGCAGCCACGACCCGATGCCGCGCCCCTGCAGCGCGCCGCCGGCGAGGAACTGGGTCGGTTCAACATGGGTTCCACCGTCATCCTGCTGACACCGCCGGGCTTCGGCCGCTTCGCGCCGCGCCTGCGCCCCGGCGCAGTGCTGCGCATGGGCGAGGCCATCGGCCAGCTCGGCCTGGCGTGCACATGAGCGATTCCGCCCGCGACTGGCGCCCCACCGCCAGCCGCGAGCGGCTGCAGGCGCGCGCCGCGGCATTCCATGCCGTGCGCCGCTTCTTCAGGGATCGCGGCCTGCTGGAAGTGGATACGCCGCAGCGTGTGCGCCATGCCGTCACCGATGTGCAGCTGCATTCGGTGAGCTGCGAACCGCAGCGCTCCCAGGGGCCGGCCACCTTCCTGCATACCTCGCCCGAATACGCCATGAAGCGCCTGCTGGCGGCCGGCAGCGGCGACATCTGGCAGCTCTGCCACGTGTTTCGCGGCAATGAACGCGGTCCGCAGCACAACGCCGAATTCACCCTGATCGAGTGGTACCGGCTGGGCTGGTCGATGCAGCAGCTGATGGGCGAAGTCGCCGAGCTGCTGGTCGCGCTGGTGCCCAGCATCACGGCAGCCGCGCAATACCAGAGCTACCAGCAGGTCATGCAGCAGGCGCTGGGCATCGATGTGCTCGGCGCCAGCGACGCAGAAATTGCCGACTGCGCCATCGCGCAGGGCTTCGAGGCCGACCTGCTGCGCCGATGCAGCCGCGATGAACTGCTGGATCTGCTGATGGGTGCACGCGTCGGTCCCACGCTGGGCCGCACGGCGCCCTGCTTCGTGCACAGCTATCCCGCCAGCCAGGCGGCGCTGGCGCGGCTGGATCCGGACGATGCACGCGTGGCGCGGCGCTTCGAGCTGTATGTGGATGGCATTGAACTCTGCAATGGCTTCGAGGAACTGGCTTCGGAAGGCGAACAGCGCGCCCGTTTCGAAGCCGACAACACTGAACGCGAACGCCGTGGCCTTCCGCCGCAACGACTGGATGAATCCCTGCTGGGCGCACTGCGCCACGGCCTGCCGCCCTGCGCCGGCGTGGCGATGGGATTTGATCGCGTGCTGATGCTCGCCTGCGGCGCCCGCCAGATCGACGAGGTCATGGCCTTCCCGGCCGAGCGGGCGTAAAACGCTGGTTCCATGATCAGCGTGTTCGATCTGTTCAAGATCGGCATCGGTCCGTCGAGTTCGCATACCGTCGGACCCATGGTGGCCGCGCGCCGTTTCCGCGCCTCACTCCCGCCCGCCACGGCACAGGTACGCGTGAGCGTGTACGGTTCACTGGCGTGGACCGGCCATGGCCACGGCACGGACGCGGCGCTGTGCCTGGGTCTGCTCGATCAGCAGCCGGATCGCGTCGAGCTCAGCGCCATTCCCGCTCTGCTGCAGAATCTGCAGCAGGAGTGCAGCTTCACGGGCCCGGCCGGCCAGCGCGTGGCCTTCGATCCGCAGCAGGAGCTGCAGTTCGATCGCAGCACCCTGCTGCCGCTGCACTCCAATGGCATGCGCTTCGTGGCGCTGGACGCCGCCGGCAACGAGCTGCAGCGCTTCGAGTGCTATTCCATCGGCGGCGGCTTCATTGCCGTGGCCGGCGACAGCGCCGGCAGCGCTGCCGGTGGCGAAGATGTGCGCCTGCCCTACCCGTTCGCTTCCGCCGCGCAGCTGCTGCAGCTGTGCTCGGACAGCGGCTTGTCCATCGCCGAACTGCAGCACGCCAACGAACGCGTGATACGCAGCGATGCCGAGATCAGCCGCGGACTCGATGCGCTGCGCGCCGCGATGTTCAGCTGCATCGATCGCGGCCTGGCTGGCGAAGGCCTGCTGCCCGGCAGGCTGAAGGTGCGACGCCGCGCCAAGGCGCTGCACGACCAGCTGCTGGCCGCGCGCGCCGCCGGCTCCTTGCGCGGCCATGAAGTCATGGACTTCATCTCCGCCTATGCCATCGCCGTGAACGAGGAGAATGCCGCGGGCGGCCGCGTGGTCACCGCGCCCACCAATGGCGCCGCGGGCATCGTGCCGGCCGTGCTGCGCTACTACCACGAGTTCATCGCCCACGATCCCACCGGCATGGCCACCATGGGCGCCGTGCCCGCCGGCGCGGCCCGCGACTTTCTGCTGACGGCCGGCGCCATCGGCACGCTGATCAAGCGCAACGCCTCGATCTCCGGCGCCGAAGTGGGCTGCCAGGGTGAAGTCGGCGCCGCCGCGGCCATGGCCGCCGCCGGCCTCGCGGCCGTGCTCGGCGCCACCCCCGCGCAGGTGGAGAACGCCGCCGAGATCGCCATGGAGCATCACCTCGGTCTCACCTGCGATCCCATCGGCGGACTGGTGCAGGTGCCCTGCATCGAGCGCAATGCCTTCGGCGCCAACAAGGCCATCGCCGCCGCATCTCTGGCGCTGAAGGGCGATGGCCGCCATCTGGTGTCGCTGGATCGGGTCATCGAGACCATGCGGCAGACCGGCGCGGACATGCTGTCGAAGTACAAGGAGACGGCGCAGGGGGGACTGGCGGTCAACGTGCCGGAGTGCTGAGCGGCGTACCACAGCCCTCTTAGCCCGCGGCCAGCGAGGTACGGAGGCGCAGGACGTGCCGGTGAAGAATCTCCTTCCGGGACCGCCGTGAACCCATCCCTGGGGGCTCCGTGGCCGCCGTCCTGGCGGCCACGGTCCCGGAAGGAGATTCTTCGCCGGCACGTCCTCAGCGTCGGCGCGCGCAGGCCACGAGAGACGCGCGCCACAGCACACCGCAAGCACAGCACACTGAAACGCTTCGCGTGGGGCAGGAACAGAGCGTACCGCGCTGATTTGCGCGGGCGCAGTCGTGGCACAGAGGCCAGAGCGGGAAGCGGAAGATCCAGAGGGCTTACGGGACCGTGGCGGCCAGGACGGCCGCCACGGAGCCTACAGGGATGTATTCACGGCGGTCCCGGAAGCCCTCTGGATCTTCCGCTTCCCGCCCGCGCTGCTGCTGCAGGCTTTGCGCCGGCAGCAGATCAGTGCAGATTCGATCAGGACTTGCCGCGCGAGAGGTATTCGCCGGTGCGCGTATCGACGCGGATCACTTCGCCTTCGTTCAGGAACAACGGCACGCGCACCACGGCGCCGCTCTCGAGCTTGGCCGGCTTCTGACCACCGGTGGCGGTGTCACCGCGCACGCCCGGATCGGTCTCGACGATCTTCAGCTCGACATGGGCCGGCGGTGTCACCACCAGCGGCACGTTGTTCCACAGTGTGATGATGCAGATCATGCCGTCCTTGAGCCATTGCGCATTTTCGCCGACGACGTTCTTGTCGGTGGCGTACTGCTCGAAGTTCTCCGGCACCATGAAGTGGAAGAAATCGCCGTCGGAGTACAGATACTGCATCTCGGTATCGACGACATCCGCGGCTTCGAGCGTGTCGCCGGACTTGAAGGTCTTCTCCACCGTGCGGCCGGTCTTCAGGTTGCGCACCTTGATGCGGTTGAAGGCCTGGCCCTTGCCGGGCTTGACGAATTCGTTGTCCACGATGGCGAACGGATCGCCGTCGAGGATCACTTTCATGCCTGCGCGGATTTCACTGGTGCTGTAGCTGGCCATGGCGGTTTTCTCGTTGCGGGCCGCCGGAACGGCGCGGTAAAAAGGGCGCGTATGATAACGGCATCCCCCGGCACCCGCCAGCCAGCCCGCCTGACCCCGGCCTGGCAAACCGAAATGGCCCAGGCCATCAGCGATCCACAGGAACTGTGCAGCCTGCTCGGGCTGGACCCGGCGCTGGTGCTGCCGGCCCGTGCGGCCGCCCAATCCTTCGCGCTGCGGGTGCCGCGCGGCTTCGTGGCGCGCATGCGCCGCGGCGACCCTTCGGATCCGTTGCTGCGCCAGGTGCTGCCCATGGGCGCGGAACTGCACTCCCCGGCGCATCACAGCGGCGATCCGCTGCACGAAGCTGCCGCGCTGCGCGCGCCCGGCCTGCTGCACAAATACCGCGGCCGGGCCCTGCTGATCGCCACCGGCGCGTGTGCGGTGCATTGCCGCTACTGCTTCCGGCGCGAATTCCCCTATTCGGAGCAGAACGATGCGGCAGGCCGCTGGGCCGGGGCCCTCGAGGTGCTGCGCCAGGATGCTTCGATCAGCGAACTGCTGCTCTCCGGCGGCGATCCGCTGTCGCTGAACGATGCGCGCCTGACGCAACTCACCGCGCAGCTGCGTGACATCCCGCACCTGCGCCGGCTGCGCATCCATACGCGCCAGCCCATCGTGCTGCCCTCACGCGTCGATGACGGCCTGCTGGCGTGGCTCGGCGCTCTGCCCTGGCGCGTGGTCATGGTCCTGCATTGCAACCATGCCAACGAGATCGACGCCGAGGTGCGTGCGGCCTGCGCGCGCCTGCGCGATGCCGGCGTGACGCTGTTGAACCAGACCGTGCTGCTGGCCGGCATCAACGATGAACCAGCCACGCTGGAGGCACTGTCCGAAGCGCTGTGGCAAGCCGGTGTGCTGCCCTACTACCTGCACCTGCTCGATCCCGTGAATGGCACGGCCCATTTCGACGTGCCGGAGCTGCGCGCCCGTCAATTGCTTGGCGCCCTGAGCGGAGCATTGCCGGGCTACCTGGTTCCCAGGCTGGTACGGGAAGTGCCGGGCGCCACAGCCAAAGTGTCGATTGCACCGCTTTTGTGAGCCCGCAAGCCTGAATGTGCCAACTGCCCCGCAAAGTGGGCATTGGGCCCGGTGCTAAGATTTTGGGCGCGGCGCGGCTGTCCCAAGCGCCCGGAGAGATGGTGTGAGCGATTCAACGGCTGTGCCGGTCCTGGCGCACAGCACCGTGCGCGACCCGATCGAGGGTCTCAACAGCCTGCTGCGCCGCGCCGGCCTGGCCGTGCATTGCACCTGGATCCCGGGCATGCAGGACATCGCCGATGGCCTCGAACAGCTCAACCCCGAACTGCTGATCAGCTTCGAACCCGCCGGCGCCACGTTGGGCGAACTGGCGCATGTGCGCGACCAGGTGGCGCATACCGTGCCGCTGATCGTGATCCGCGAACAACTCGATGAAGCGCAGATCGCCGCCGACATCGCCGCCGGCGCACGCGATTCCGTCTCGCTGGGCCAACCCGGCCGTGTCCAGGCGGTGATCCAGCGCGAACTGCGCGCCTTTCGCATGGAGCGCACGCTGGTGGCCACGCTGCGTTCGGCGCAGGAATACCGCCACCAGATCGAATCCGTCCTGCAACGCTCCAACGACGCCATCGCCCAGGTGCAGGAAGGCATTCTGGTCGATGTGAACAGCGCCTGGCTGGAACTGTTCGGCTACGGCGAAGCCGGTGCGCTCAACGGCCACCCGCTGATGGATCTGTTCGAGCCCGACAGCCAGGCGGCGCTGCGCGGTGCGCTGGCCGCCTGCCTGCAGGGCCGCTGGAACGATCACACGCTGCGTGTCACCGCCCTCACCCAGGCCCGCGAACCGCTGAACCTGGAGCTGGTGCTGGCACTGGGCGAACTGGACAACGAACCCTGCGTGCGGCTGATCGTGCCGGCGCGCAGGCGCGACGACAATCAGCTCGCCAGCGAGCTGGCCAACGCGGTGAAACGCGACGCCGCCACCGGACTGCTGCGCCGGCGGGCGCTGATCGAGGAGATCCAGACCCGCCTGCAGACGCCGATGCGCGGCGGTGTGCGCTACATGGCCGTGGTGCGCCCCGATCGCTTCATCAAGCTCGAAGCCGAGCTTGGCATGCTCAAGGCCGAAGACTTTCTGACCGCGCTGGCAAACCTGGTCGCCGCACAACTCGGGCCCAACGATCTGGCCGGCCACTTCGGCGGCACCTCGCTGCTGCTGCTGCTCGAGCGCGGCAACAAGCGCGACGTGGAAGCCTGGAGCGAACAGCTGGTGGAACGCGTCGGCAAACACGAGTTCGAGAACGACGGCAAAACAATCCGCGGCACCTGCACCATCGGCCTCGGCGCCGTGCCGCATGCGCGTCCCGAATCCGATGCCGCGATCAACGACGCACTGACCGCCACGCGCCGCGGTCGCGAACGCGGCGGCAACCAGGTCATCACCATCGATCAGGCCGACACCGACACGCGCGTGCTGGCCTACGATCAGGTGTGGGTGAAGCACATCCGCGCGGCGCTGCTGGAGAACCGCTTCCGTCTGGTGCAACAGCCGGTGGCCAGCCTGCGCAGCGAAAAGCAGGCCATCTTCGACGTGGCCATCCGCATGCTGGACGCCGCGGGCAAGGAGATCCTGCCCTCCGAATTCCTGCCGGCCGCCGAACGCAACGATCTGATGAAGAGCATCGATCGCTGGGTGATCGGTGCTTCCATGTCCTTCGCCGCGCGCAACAACCCCGACCTGCTGTTCGTGCGCCTCTCGCGCCACAGTGCGATGGACACCTCCACGCTGCTGCCCTGGCTGGACAACCAGATCAAGGGTCGGCAGTTCGACCCGACCAGGCTGTGCCTGACGGTCACGGCCCAGTTTGCCGCACAGAGCCTGGACGCCACGCTGCAACTGGGCGCCGGCCTGCGCACGCGCGGCCTGAAATTCGCGCTGGAGCACTTCGGCACGGCCGAGTCGGAACTGGAGTTGCTGCAGAAGGTGCCGACGGATTTCGTGCGTATCGACGGTGCCTTGATGCAGGGTCTGGCCGGCAACGAGAGCGCGCAGGAACGCGTGCGCGCCATCGTCGAGCAGGCGGCACAGCGTTCCATGCAGACGGTGGCGGAGCGCATCGAGGATGCCAACACCATGGCAGTGGTGTGGCAGCTGGGCGTGCAGTACATTCAGGGCTACCTGGTGCACGCGCCCGAAGAAGTCGTCCTGAAGTCGTGAAGCGTTGGATCGTCAGCCCCCCGCTACTGCTATTCGCCTTTCTCGCCCTGTCCGCCTGCGGCGGCCGGAACGCTGATCCGGACCGCGTTGGCGGCAAGACTGCCGACACCGCTGCTCCCATCAAGGTAGGTTCACAGCTCGCCGCCGAGCAGGTGCTGTCACGCACGCTCGACAGCGCGCCGCCGGCGCTGGATCCCTCGCTGATCACCGACGTGCCCGCCCAGCACATCCTCGACGATCTGTTCGAGGGCCTGGCCGTCATCCAGCTCGATGGTCATCTGGGTCCCGGCGTGGCCAAATCCTGGGACATCAGTGCCGATGGCCTCATCTGGACCTTCCATCTGCGGCCCGAGGCGCGCTGGTCGAATGGCGATGCGCTGAGCGCGCCGGATTTCGTCTACGCCTGGCGCCGCCTCGTGGATCCGAAGACCGGTGCGCAGTACGCGCAGGCGCTGGGGCCGGTGGTAAATGCGCTGGCCATCGCCGACGGCAAGCTCCCGCCGGAACAGCTGGGCGTCGAAGCCGTGGATGCGCACACCCTGCGCGTGCATCTGATGGCGCCAACCCCCTATCTGCTTAACCTGGTGACCAACGCCTTCACCTTTCCACAGCATGAAGCCACGGTGAAGCGCTGGGGTGATGAGTGGACGCGCGCCGAGCACATGGTCAGCAATGGGCCATTCGTGCTGAAGGAACACCTCGTGGGCACGCGCATAACTGCGGAGCGCAATCCCTACTACTGGGATGCCGCCAACGTGAAGATCCAACGCGTCATCTTCTACGTGGTGGACAGCCGCGCGGCCCAGGCACAGCGTTTCATGGCCGGCCAGGTGCAGTTCATCCAGACCTTCCCGACGCCGGATGCGCCCTATCTGAAGCGGCTGCTCGGCGATCAGCTGGTGGTCGCGCCGCAGTTTGCCACCTTCAAGATCGGCATCAATGTCACCAAGGCGCCGTTCAAGGACAACCGCGCGCTGCGGCTGGCGCTGAACATGGGCTTCGATCGCGACATGATCACCGAGCATGTGCTCAATGGCGCCGGCTTCTCCGCCTACACCCTGACCCCACCGCTGGATGGCTATGATCCGCCCATTCCGGACTGGGCAAAGCTGCCGCGCGAGCAGCGCCATGAACTGGCACGCCGCTACTACCGTGAGGCCGGCTACTCGGACAAGCATCCGTTGCGCGCCGAATTCACCTTCTCCGCTGGCGATCCGGTCACCAAGCTGACCTACGAGGCGGTGGTGGCCATGTGGCGCGAAATCCTGGGCGCCGAGATCACGCTGCACGAGGAAGAGTTCAAGGTGCTGATCAACGAACGGCGCCTGCACATCCCGCAGCTGTTCCACGATGCCTGGATCGGCGACTACCTCGACCCCTTCACCTTTGCGCAGCTCTACACCACCGGCAACGAACTGAACAACAGCGGTTATTCCAATCCCGAGTACGACCGATTGCTGGATGAAGCCAGCCGCGCAGCGGACAACACCAAACGCGCCAACCTGTTCCGCCAGGCCGAAACCCTGCTCAACGACGATGGCGCCTACATCCCGATCTACTACTATGCCGACCGGCATCTGGTGAAGCCCTATCTGAAGGGCTGGAACCTCAACAACGTGGATCGCAACTACTCGCGCTACATGTATCTGCTCGAGCACGAGGGCAACTGAGTGCTGCGCTATCTCCTGCAGCGCCTGCTCGGCGCCATTCCCACGCTGCTGCTGATTGCCACACTGGCCTTCGCGCTGCTGCATGCCGCACCAGGCGGCCCCTTCGACGCGGAAAAGCAGATGCTGCCCGCCATCAAGGCGGCCGTGGAACAGCAGTACCATCTGGATGAGCCGCTGTGGCGCCAGTACCTGCGCTACCTGGGCAATCTGGCCCAGGGCGATCTCGGTCCCTCCTTCCAGTACCGCGGCGAACGCGTCTCGCGACTCATCGCCGCGGGCTTCCCGGTGGATCTGGCGGTGGGCGGCAGCGCCATCCTGATCGCGCTGCTGGTGGGCGGCACGCTGGGCACACTGGCGGCACTGCGCCGCAATTCCTGGTGGGATCACCTGCTGATGGGCGTCGCGGTATTCGGCATCTCGGTGCCGGTGTTCGTCATCGGTCCGGTGCTGATCCTGGTGTTCGCCATCTGGCTGCAATGGCTGCCGCCCGGCGACTGGAAGGGCCTGCCCTCGCTGCTGCTGCCGGCGCTGACGCTGGCTGCGCCCTACACGGCCTACATCGCGCGCCTGATGCGCGGCAGTCTGCTGGAGGTGCTGGCCAGTCCCTTCATCCGCACCGCGCGCGCCAAGGGTCTGCCCACCCACGTCATCGTGCTGCGCCACGCGCTGCGCCCGGCGCTGCTGCCGGTGGTGTCGTTCCTCGGGCCGGCCATTGCCGGTGTGATCACCGGTTCCATCATCGTGGAAACCGTCTTCGCACTGCCCGGCATGGGCCGCTACTTCACCACCGGCGCGCTGAACCGCGACTACACGCTGGTCATGGGCATCACCATCCTGTATGGCGCGCTGATCATCGCCTGCAATCTGCTGGTGGATCTGTGCCATGCGTGGCTCGATCCGCGCGTGAGGCAGGGACGATGAACGCCCGCTCACCATGGCGCGAAGCCTGGCTGCGCCTGCGCGCACATCGCGCGGCGCTGCTGGCCGGTACGCTGCTGCTGCTGATCGTCGTCGCGGCGCTGCTGCTGCCGCTGTTCTCGCCGTACAACTACTACACGCTGGACTGGGACCACCTGTACCTGCAGCCCGGCGCCGGCGGCTGGCATTGGCTGGGCACCGACGCGCTGGGCCGCGACCTGCTGGTGCGGACCATGTGGGGCTGCCGCATCTCGCTGCTGGTGGGCGTGGTGGCCAGCCTGGTCACGGTGATCATCGGCGTGCTGTGGGGCACGGTGGCCGGCTATGCCGGCGGCCGCACCGATGCGCTGATGATGCGCTTCGTCGATGTGTTGTACTCGCTGCCGTTCATCCCTTTCGTCATTGTGCTCACCGTATTGTTCGGCCGTGAACTGGTGCTGATCTTCGTCGCCATCGGCGCGGTATCGTGGCTGGACATCGCCCGCATCGTGCGCGGCCAGACGCTGGCGCTGAAGCAGCGCGAATTCATCGAGGCGGCGCGCGTCGCCGGTGTAGGCGGTTTTGCCATGATCTGCCGCCACCTGGTGCCCAACCTGATCGGCATCGTGATCGTCTATGCGACCCTGGCCATTCCCACGGTCATCCTGTTTGAAGCCTTTCTGAGCTTTCTGGGTCTGGGTGTGCAATCGCCCATGACCTCGCTGGGCTCGCTGGTGGCCGATGGTGCCGGCCGCATGCAGTCCTATCCGCACCTGCTGATCGTGCCGGCACTGTTCCTGGCGGCCATCATCTATGGCTTCAACTATCTGGGCGACGGGCTGCGCGATGCGCTCGACCCGAGGAGCGGCCGGCATGAGTGAACCGCTGCTGCGCGTGGAGAATCTCTGCGTGCGCTATCCGCGGCCGGATGGCAGCGTGGTGCGTGCCGTGGAGGGCCTGGACCTGACGCTGCATGAGCGTGAATTCCTCGGCGTCGTGGGCGAATCGGGCAGCGGCAAATCGCAGCTGCTGCTGGCGCTGCTGGGGCTCAATGGCTCCGCTGCACAGCTCAGCGGTTCGATCCGCTACCGCGGCAGCGAGCTGCTGGGCTCGGATGCGCGCACGCTCAACGCGCTGCGCGGCAACCGCATCAGCCTGGTGTTCCAGGATCCGATGACGGCCCTGAACCCCTATCTCAGCATCGGCGAACAGCTGTGCGAGGTGTTGCGTACGCATCGGGGGACGTCGCGCGGTGCAGCCCGCCGCCGCGCCATCGCCATGCTCGATGCCGTGCAGATCAGCGAGGCCGGGCAGCGCATGGGGCAGTATCCCCACCAGCTCTCCGGCGGCATGCGTCAGCGCGTGATGATCGCCATGGCCCTGCTGTGCGAGCCCGACATCCTGTTGGCGGACGAGCCCACCACGGCGCTGGACGTCACGGTGCAGGCCCAGATCCTGACGCTGCTGCACGATCTGCGTGAACGCCTGGGCACGGCCATCGTGCTGGTGACGCATGATCTGGGTGTCGTGGCGCAACTCGCCGATCGCGTCAGCGTGATGTACGCCGGCCGCTGCGTCGAAGAAGCCGACGTGCACACCCTGTTTGCCGCCGCCCGCCATCCTTACACGCGCGCGCTGCAGGCCTCGTTGCCACGCCTGGATGCAGCGCTGCCGGAACGCATGTTCAGCATCGCCGGACAGCCACCCGACCCGGCGCAATTGCCGGCGGGCTGTGCCTTCCAGCCGCGCTGCGCCTGGGCCGACGCGCGCTGCGCCTGTGCAGCGCCGCCGCTGACGGCAGTGTCCGCGCAGCATCGCAAGGCCTGCTACCGCGACTGCCTGGAGCAGCCGGCATGAGTGGCGCGCGGCTGGAGGTACGCAACCTCGACGTACAGTATCCGCTCACGCGCGGCGGCCAACGCCTGCTGCTGCAGGCGGCCCGTGATGTCAGCTTCAGCATCGCTCCCGGCACCACGCTGGGCATCGTGGGCGAATCCGGCAGCGGCAAGTCCAGCATTGCCCGGGCGCTGCTGCGACTCACGCCAGCCAGCGGCCAGGTGCTGCTCGACGGCACCGACCTGCTGCAGCTGCAAGGCGCAGCGCTGCGCGCCCTGCGCAGCCAGATCCAGATGATCTTCCAGGATCCGCTGGCCTCGCTGGATCCGCGCATGCGGGTGGAGGACATCATCGCCGAGCCCCTGCGCAGCTTCCGGCCCGAACTGTCGCGCGCGCAACGCCGCACGGCGGTGCTGGAGATGATGGCGAAGGTGGGACTGCTGCCCGAACATCTGAACCGCTATGCGCATGAGTTCTCCGGCGGCCAGGCCCAGCGCATCGGCATCGCGCGCGCACTGGTGGCGCGTCCGCGCCTGCTGGTATGCGACGAGCCGATCTCGGCGCTGGATGTCTCCATCCGCGCGCAGATCGCCAATCTGCTGCGCGACCTGCAGCGCGAATTCGGCCTGACCCTGCTGTTCATTGCCCACGATCTGGCCACGGTGCGCTTCTCCTGTGACCAGGTACTGGTGCTGTATCTGGGCCGCATCATGGAACTGGCCGATCGCGACGCCCTGTTCGCGCACCCGCGCCATCCCTACACGCGGGCCCTGCTGCAGGCGGTGCCGGCACCCGATCCAGCGGCAGCGCGCGCCGCGCGCGCGCCGCCGCTGCGCGGCGAGATCCCTTCACCGCTTGCGCCCCCGGCCGGCTGCGTGTTCCGCAGCCGCTGCCCGCAGGCCTTTGAACGCTGCGCGCAGGAAATTCCCGCCCTGCAGGCCCAGGGCGCGGCCATTGCCGCCTGTCACCGTCCCATCGATTAGAATTGCTGGCATGAACGATGCCGCAACCCGCACCACTCCCTTCGAACAGATCGGCGGCCAGGAAACGGTCAACCGCCTGGTCGACGCCTTCTACGACCGCATGGACTCACTGCCCGAGGCGCGCACCATCCGGGCTCTGCATGGCGCCGATCTGACCGAGATCCGCGGCGTGCTGAAGAAATACCTGGGCGAATGGCTGGGCGGTCCGCGTGCCTACTCGGCCGAGCGCGGCCACCCGCGGCTGCGCGCCCGCCATCTGCCCTTTCCGATCGGCGCCGCCGAGCGCGACGCCTGGATGCTGTGCATGAGCGGCGCGCTGGCAGCGACCGTAGCGGATGCGGCCGCGCGTGAGCACATCCACGCCGCGCTGCTCAAGCTGGCGGACTGGATGCGCAATCGCGCCGATGACACCCCGACCCAGGATGCCCCGTGAACGACACCGGCCCCGCCCTGGCTTCCACCCTTGCTACCGAGGCGCTGACGGCACTGCGTGTCAGCGGCGCCGATGCGCGCAGCTTCCTGCAGGGCCAGCTCAGCTGCGACACCCGGCAGCTGGGCGTCGAACAGGCCCTGCTGGGTTCCGTGAATTCGGCACAGGGCCGCGTGCAGGCGGTGCTGACACTGCTGGCCTGGGACGATGACGTGCTGCTGCTGGTGCCACCGGAGATGCTCAGCACCGTGGCAGCACGACTCAGGCCCTACATCCTGCGCGCCAAGGTCAGGATCGATGACAGCGCGGGCAGCTGGCACATCCGTCCGTTGCAGGCCGCCGACGCCGTGGCGCTGGGCGCGCAGGCCGACGATGGGCCGGGCCGCGTGCAGGCCACGCCGAGCGGACGCCTGCTGCGCTGGTGGGGCAGCACGTCGCACTATCTGAGCGTCCAGACCGCCACTGCCACGGATGCCCCTGCGGCTGCGGCTGAGACCGATCCGGTGCAGCGCTGGCATGCCGCCAACATCGCCGCCGGCATTGCGCAGGTGTATCGCGCCACCAGTGGCAGCTTCGTCGCGCAGATGCTGAACCTGGATGTACTCGGCGGCATCAGCTTCAAGAAGGGCTGCTACACCGGCCAGGAGATCATCGCGCGCGCGCATTATCGCGGCGCTGTGAAGCGCCGCATGCAGCGCTATGCCGCGGCCACGGCCGCACCGGCGCCCGGCGCTCGGCTGATGCACGACGCCACGGCCGTGGGTGAAGTGGTCGATGCCGTGAACACCGCGCAGGGCTGTGAACTGCTGGCCGTGGTCAGTCTCGCCGCGCTGGAACAGACACTGACCCTGGAAAACGGCACAACGCTGCAACGCCTGCCACTGCCCTACGCGCTGCCCATCGCCAGCGATCCGGCCGCCTGATGTCCGGCACCGGCAAACCACGCCCGCCGCCGGCCACGGGCACGCTGGATCTGCAGGGCAATCTGTCGCTGGGCCGTGATGGCCAGGGCTTTCTCGGCGCGCCACGCATCCGGCTGCTGGAGGCCATCGCCGAGCATGGTTCGATCACGCGCGCCGCCAAGGCCGTGAAGCTCAGCTACAAGGGCGCCTGGGACAGTGTCGAGGCGATGAACAATCTGGCTGAGCAGCCACTGGTGAAGCGCAGCACCGGTGGCGCGCAGGGCGGCGGTACCCAGCTGACCGACTACGGTCGCCAGGTGGTGCAGCTGTACCGCGAACTGGAGCGCGGCCATCGTCGCGTACTCGATCGGCTGCATGCCGAACTCGATGAACCACAACGGCTCGCCCAGCAGCTGCAGGCGCTGAGCCTGCGCACCAGCGCCCGCAACCAGTGGCGCGGCACCGTCAGTGCCGTACGCCGCGGCAGCGTCAATGCCGATGTGGTGCTGGATCTGGGCCAGGGCCTGAGCCTGTGCGCCAACATCACGCTGGAATCGGTGCGCGAGCTGGGGCTCAAGCGCGGCCGTGCCGCGCTGGCGCTGATCAAGGCCAACTTCGTCACCCTGGCTGCCCTGCCCATGCCGCGCGTCAGTGCGCGCAACCGCCTCACCGGCACGGTGCTCGCGATCAAGCCGGGCGCGGTCAACAGCGAGGTGAAGCTGGAACTGGCCGGCGGCCGCATCCTCGTCGCCATCGTCGATCAGGAACAACTCCAGCAACTGGGACTGCACAGCGGCGCGCAGTGCGCCGCGCTGATCAACGCCGCGCACGTGCTGGTCGCCGTCAATGACTGAAGCGGCCTGGCAGGCGCTGTGGCTGTCGCTGTCCGTGTCCCTGCACAGCGTGCTGTACGCACTGCCCTTCGCCATCTTCATCGCCTGGCTGCTGACGCGCGGCCGCTTCACCGGGCGTTTTGCACTGGATGCCATCGTGCACCTGCCGCTGGTGCTGCCACCGGTGGTGGTGGGCTACCTGCTGCTGCTGCTGCTCGGCAGCCGCGGCCCGCTGGGCGCCTGGTTGCTGCAGCACTTCGGCGTGCGCCTGGCATTCACGCGCACCGGCGCCGCCATCGCCACCGCCGTCATGGCCTTTCCGCTGATGGTGCGCGCCATCCGCATTGCGCTCGAGGGCGTGGATCGGGGACTGGAAGAAGCCGCGCGCACCCTGGGCGCCGGCGCCTGGGACCGGTTCTTCACCATCACGCTGCCGCTGATGGCGCCGGGCGTACTGGCGGGCGCCATCACCGCCTACGCCGCGGGCCTGGGCGAGTTCGGAGCGGTGATCACCTTCGTCGGCAATGTGCCGGGCGAAACCCAGACGCTGCCCCTGGCGCTGTATTCGGTGCTGCAAAGCCCGAACAGCGACGCGCTGGCCGCGCGCCTGGCCGCTCTGTCGCTGCTGCTGGGCCTGGCGGGCCTGGTGTGCGCCGAACTGCTCAGTCGCGGCCTGGCGCGGCGCCTGGGCCGGAGCGCAGCGCCGTGACGCTGAGCGTGCAGGTTGGCAGGCGCCGCGGCGACTTCGATCTGCAGGTGCAATTCACCGCGCCCACTCCCGGCGTGGTGGCGCTGTTCGGACGTTCCGGCTGCGGCAAGAGCACCACCATCAATCTGATCACCGGACTGCTGCGGCCCGAGCACGGCCGCATCCAGGTGGGTGAGGAAGTGTGGTTCGACGCCGAGCGCGGCATCGACGTGCCGGTCGAGCAGCGTCGCATCGGCTATGTGTTCCAGAACGCTCGGCTGTTTCCCCACTACACCGTGCGCGGCAACCTCAATTACGGACTGCGCCGCGCGCAGCACAACCACGGGCTGCGACCGGCGCAGTACGCCGTGAGGCAGTCCTTCGACGCGGTGGTGCAGCTGCTGGGTCTCAGCTCGCTGCTGGAGCGCCGGCCGCAGCGCCTGTCCGGCGGTGAACAGCAACGCGTCGCGCTGGGCCGCGCGCTGCTGCGCCAGCCGCAGCTGCTGCTGCTGGACGAACCGCTGGCTTCGCTGGATCAGGCGCGCCGCGCTGAAGTGCTGCCCTATCTGGAGCGCGTGCGCGATGAGCTGCGCATCCCGATGGTGTACGTCAGCCATCAGTACGAGGAAGTGCTGCAGCTGGCCACGCACGTGGTCCTGCTGGATCACGGCCGCGTGCTGGGCCAGGGCGATCTGCCCGCCGTCAGCCTGCACCCCGGCCTGCGCAGCATCGTGGGCGCCGAATCGCTGGGCTCGGTGCTGGAAGGCGAAGTGCTGGACAGCGATGCCGCGCAGGGCATTGCCCGCCTGCGCATCGGCGCCGGCGAGCTGCGCGTGGAAGCCAATCATCTGCAGGCGGGCCAGCGCGTGCGCGTGCAGCTGCTGGCGCGCGACCTGATCCTGGCGCTGCAGCCGGTGGCGGGATTGAGCGTACGCAATCAGCTGCCGGGACGGGTCGTGGCGCTGGAGGCCGATGGCTCGCACAGCGTGCTGGTGCATGTGGACATGGGTGGGGCCCTGCTGCTGGCACGCGTCACCCATGTGGCGGCGGCCGAGCTGCAGCTGGCGCCCGGGCTGGCGCTGCATGTGCTGCTGAAGGCCGTGACGCTGCGCGGCCATCTGTTCCGCGCCGCTGTCGACGCCTGATCGGCGCCAGCGGCGCTGCGGCTGCCGGTCATCAGATTGCAACCTGGCGGATCGACGCTGGCCCTCCGTTATGTAGTAATCTTTATTGCGAACCTCCAGGAACCATCATGACCCTCTCCCGCCGCTGGATTCTCCGTCTGGGTGCCCTGCTGGCCCTGCTGCCGCTGGCGCCGCTGCAGGCCGCCGACACTGCTGCTGCCAGGCCGCTGCTGGTCTATGCCGCCGCCTCGCTGACCAATGCGCTGCAGGAGCTGGGCACGGCCTACCAGCAATCCGGCGGCCAGCCGGTGCAGTTCTCCTTCGCCGCCAGCTCCACGCTGGCGCGCCAGATCGAGGCCGGCGCTGTCGCCGACCTGTTCTTCTCGGCCGACACCGAGTGGATGGACTACCTGCAGACCCGCTCACTGATCGCATCCGCCACCCGCACCAACCTGCTGGGCAATCGGCTGGTGCTGGTCGCGCCGGCAGACAGCAAGAGCGAACTGAAGATCGCCAGCGGCTTCGCACTGGCGGCTGCCCTGGGCACTCGGCGGCTGGCCATGGGCGATCCGGATTCCGTACCGGCCGGCAAGTACGGTCGCGCCGCCTTGCAGTCGCTGGGCGTATGGGACAGCGTGGCCGACCAGGTGGTGCGCGGCGACTCGGTGCGCACGGCGCTGGCCTTCGTCGATCGCGGCGAGGCACCGTTCGGCATCGTCTACGAGACCGACGCGCTCATCGACAGGAACGTGCGGCTGGTGGATCGCTTTCCGGAGAGTTCGCATCCGGCGATCGTTTATCCCGTGGCGCTGACGAGCGGCGCAGCGCCGGGCGCGAGTGCGTTCCTCGCATTCCTGAAGAGTGCCGCTGCACAGGCCGTGTTCCGCAAGTACGGTTTCACCTCGCTGGTTGCGCCCTGAGGGGCGCCTGCGCAATGCCACGCTACGGAGCGGGCACCTCAGGCTGAATTACGCAGCCGCGAGTGCCGGCGACCGTAGGCCAGGTATACCAGCACTCCCAGCACCAGCCAGATGGCGAGTCTTATCCAGGTATCGCCCGACAGGCTGAACATCAGCCCCACGCAGCTCACCGCGCCGAGGATGGGAATGACGGGCACCCAGGGTGTGCGGAATGGCCGATGCGCCTGCGGATTGGTCCGGCGCAGGATGGGGATACACACGCACACCAGTGCAAACACCAGCAGCGTGCCGCTGGAGATCAGATCGCTGAGCAGATCCAGCGGCACCAGCGCCGCGGTCAGTGCCGCGAAGAACCCCGTGACCAGCGTGCCGATGTAGGGCGTGCGAAAGCGCCGACTGGTCCGTGACAGCACCTGCGGCAGCAGCCCGTCACGGCCCATGGCATAGAAAATGCGGATCTGGCCCAACAGGCTCAGCAGGATCACCGACAGCATGCCGATGATGGCGACCACCGCCACCAGCGCCTTCAGCGACGGCAGGCTGGCGTTGGCCATCTGCAGGGCCTTGTACAGCGGATCGGGCACATTCAGGTTGGTGTAGCTGGTCATACCGGTGATGGTCATGCTGACCCCGACATACAGCAGCGCACAGATACCCAGCGACAGGAACAGGCTCAGCGGCATGGTGCGCTGGGGATTGCGCGTCTCTTCGGCCAACGTCGATACGCCGTCGAAGCCGATGTAGGAGAAGAACACGATGCCCGCGCCCATCATGATGCCCGACCAGCCGAATTCGCCCGATGTGCCGGTGTTGGGCGGAATGAAGGGATGCCAGTTGGCCGGATCGACATAGTGCGCGCCGATGAACACCAGGATGCCGATCGCCACCAGCTTGGAGGCGACGATCACGGCATTGACGATGGAGGACTGGCGCGCGCTGAACAGCAGCAGCACGGTGCAGGCGCAGATGACCAGCACCGCCGGCAGATTGAACCAGGTGCCGGTGCCGTGAATGTCGCTGAGCGTGGTGCCATTGATCGGCGCCGTCGCCAATGCAGCCGGCCAATGGATGCCCAGATCGGCCAGCGCCGAAACGAGATAACCCGACCAGCCAATGGCCACCAGCGACGCCGAGAAGATGTACTCGAACATCAGGCACCAGCCCATCAGCCAGGCCAGACCCTCGCCGATGCTGGTGTAGGCATACGAATAGGCACTGCCGGCCACCGGCACCATGGCGGCAAACTCCGCGTAGCACAGGCCGGCGAGAAAACAGGCGATGCTGGCGATGATGAAGGACAGCGTCACACCCGGCCCGGCATGCAATGCCGCCACGCTGCCGGTGAGCACGAAGATGCCGGCGCCCACGGTGTTGCCGATGCCGAAGGCGGTCAGATCCACCACGCCCAGCGAACGGTGCAGTCGAGGTTTGCCTTCCGCATCGTTGCAGTCGGCGGTGAGTTGCTCAACGGATTTGCGCGACCAGAAGGCCATCGGAATTTCTGCCCGGCGTTGGAACGGATGCAGCAAGTTACTGCGCGGCGGGCATGCCGGCAAGCCGCAGGCGCCGACCGTCCGCGCCATTGCACGAATGTCGCGCAAGTCGCGCAATGGTTCGGCTGAATCGGTGCACGAACCGCAACCGCGTGGGCACGCGGCGATCGCCGCACGACGTGCGGCGCTTCAGCGCGCGGCGATCAGCACACCGCCGATGACCAGCGCCGCACCCGCCATCTGCGCAGTGACCAGATGCTGGCCCAGCGCCACGGCGATGGCCACGGTGAGAATGGGCACGAGATTCATGAACATGGCGGCGCGCGGCGCACCCACGCGCATCACACCCTGGTTCCACCAGATGTAGGCCACGGCCGAGGCACCCACGCCCATGAACAGCAGCGCCCACCAGGCGCGCCAGGGCGGCAGGTGCAGATGCGCGCCGACCATCTGGTAGGAATACACCAGCATGGCGATGACGCCGATCAGCACCGAGCCCATGGTCACCTGCAGCGGGCTCAGGCCGCTGATGAAGCGCTTCGGGATCACCGAGTACAGCGCCCAGCAGGCGCTGGCGCCGATCAGCAGCAGATCGCCGCGACCGAAGGACAGGCCGAGCAAGGCACGCCAGGAGCCATGCGTGACCACCACCGCCACACCGGCGATGCCCAGCAGCAGCCCCAGCCAGCGCAGCGGCTTGATGCGCTCACCACCCAGCAATGCGCCCAGCACCATGGTCATGGTGGGGTTGAAGGCCATGATCAGCGCGGCGTTGGTGGCGCTGGTGCTCTGCAGGCCCTCGAACATGCCGACGTTGAAGCCCATCACGCCGACGACACCCATGACCAGCAGCGGGATCAGGTTGGCGCCCAGGCCGCGCCAGTCGATGCCCTCGCGCTTCGCCACCCACGGCACCAGCACAGCGCTGGCGATGAGGAAGCGCCAGATGGCCACCGCCAGCGGCGCCATGACTCCCACCGTGAACTTGCCGACGTGATAGGTCGCTGCCCACAGCAAAGTGGTCAGGAACAGCGCGATCCAGTGATTCACACGGCCTCGATGCGCTCGACCTTGCGCCAGCCGCGCGGCAGCACCGCGCCGCGCTGGGCACGCTCACCCACGTAGTCCTTCAGATCCGCGGCATCGATGGTCATGTGCCGATCGCCCGACCAGCAGCGCAGCGACTGGCCCTCGGCCAGCACCACGATGCCCAGCATCAGCTCCTCGCGCGATTCAGCCTTGGCGCCAGGAATGCCAAACAGCTTGTTGCCCTTGCCCTTGGGCAGCTCGGGCACGTCGGCGGCGGCGAACACCAGCAGGCGGCCGTCGTTGTGCAGGGCTGCCACACGCGCCTTGCCCGCCGGCACCGGCACCGGTGGCAGCACCAGCGCACCTGCGGTGACGTTGATGACGCCCTTGCCGGCGCGATTGCGCGACTGCAGTTCCTTCAGGCGCACGGTGAAACCGTAGCCGGCATCGGTGGCCAGCAGCCACAGATCCTCGGCCTCGCCCATCAGCACGCCGGCGAAGCGCGCACCATCCGGCGGATCGAGTCGGCCAGACAGCGGCTCGCCCATGCCACGCGCCGAGGGCAGCGTGTGCGCCGGCAGGCTGTAGGCACGGCCGGTGCTGTCGATGAAGAGAGCCTGCTGCGTGCTGCGGCCACGCGCTGCGGCCTGGAAGGCATCGCCGGTCTTGTAGGCCAGCGCACGCGGATCGATCTCGTGGCCCTTGGCGGAACGCACCCAGCCACCGGTGGAGAGCACCACCGTCACCGGTTCGTTGGCCAGCAGCTCGGTCTCTTCGATGGCCTGGGCCGCGGCGCGCTCCACGATCCTGGTGCGACGCTCATCGCCATATTCTTCGGCATCGGCCTGGATCTCGCCGCGCACCAGATCGCGCAGCTTGCGCTCGCTGGCCAGGATGGCTTCGATGCCGGCCTTCTCTTCGGCCAGTTCCTGCTGCTCCTCGCGGATCTTCATCTCCTCGAGCCTGGCCAGGTGGCGCAGCTTGGTCTCGAGGATGGCTTCAGCCTGTTCGGTGGAGAGCTTGAAGCGCTTCATCAGCACCGGCTTGGGCTCTTCCTCGGTGCGGATGATGCGGATCACCTCATCGAGGTTCAGATACGCGATCAGCAGACCATCGAGGATGTGCAGACGGCGCGACACCTTGTCGAGACGATGCTCGAGACGGCGGCGCACGGTGCGGATGCGGAATTCCAGCCACTCCTGCAGCAGGGCCTTGAGGCCCATGACCTTGGGACGTCCATCCAGGCCGATGACGTTCAGGTTGACGCGGTAGCTGCGCTCCAGATCGGTGGTCGCAAACAGATGCGCCATCAGCTGCCCGACGTCGACACGATTCGAGCGCGGCTGGATCACCAGACGCGTCGGGTTCTCGTGATCGGATTCGTCGCGCAGATCCTCGACCATGGGCAGCTTCTTCTCGCGCATCTGCGCGGCGATCTGCTCCAGCAGCTTGCTGCCCGACACCTGGTACGGCAGCGCCGTCACCACGATCTGACCGTCCTCGTCCACCTCATAGGTGGCACGGGCGCGGAAACTGCCATTGCCCTTCTCGTAGAACTCCGCCAGCTCGCTGCGCGGCGAGATGATCTCGGCGCCGGTGGGCAGATCCGGGCCCTTGATGTACTTCATCAAGGCTTTGGTGCTGAGCTCCGAGTCATCCAGCAGCGCCACACAGGCATTGGCCACTTCGCGCAGGTTATGCGGTGGAATGTCGGTGGCCATGCCCACGGCGATGCCGGTGGTGCCGTTCAGCAGCAGGTTCGGCAGGCGCGCCGGCATCATCAGCGGCTCTTCCAGCGAACCGTCGAAGTTCGGGCCCCAGTCGACGGTGCCATCGCCCAGCTCGGCCAGCAGCACTTCGGCGTAACGCGTCAGGCGCGACTCGGTGTAACGCATGGCCGCGAACGACTTGGGATCGTCGGCCGAACCCCAGTTGCCCTGTCCGTCCACGATGGGATAGCGATAGGAGAATTCCTGCGCCATGTGCACCATGGCTTCGTAGCAGGCCGAATCGCCATGCGGATGGAACTTGCCGATCACGTCACCGACGGTACGCGCCGACTTCTTGTGCTTGGAGGCGGCCGACAGACCCAACTCGCTCATCGCGTAGATGATGCGACGCTGCACCGGCTTCAGGCCGTCCCCCAGCGCCGGCAGGGCGCGATCGAGGATGACGTACATCGAATAATCGAGGTAGGCCTTCTCGGTGAAGGTGGCCAGCGGACGTTTTTCCACGCCCTCGAAGTTCAGATCCTGCTCTTTCACTTAGCGGTTCGATCCTGCAATGGGTGCGTTCAGACTTCGGCCAGGTTGCCGTTGCGTTCCAGCCAGGAGCGCCGGTCGCTGGCGCGCTTCTTGGCGAGCAGCATGTCCATCATGCGATCGGATTCATCGGCCGCGGTGATGGTGAGCTGCACCAGCCGGCGCGTGCGCGGATCGATGGTGGTCTCGCGCAGCTGTCCGGGATTCATCTCGCCCAGGCCTTTGAAGCGCGTGACCATGGGCTTGGTGCGGGCACGCTCCTCGGCCAGCTTCTGGATGAAGGCATCGCGCTCGGCATCATCCAGCGCGTAATGCACCTGCTTGCCAGCATCGATGCGATACAGCGGCGGCATGGCCACGTAGATATGACCGTTGTCCACCAGCGGCCGGAAGTGGCGCAGGAACAGCGCGCACAGCAGCGTGGCGATGTGCAGACCGTCGGAATCCGCGTCGGCCAGGATGCAGACTTTGTGATAGCGCAGCCCGGACAGATCCGGTGAACCCGGGTCCACACCCAGCGCCACGCTGATGTCATGCACTTCCTGCGAGCTGCCAATCTCGCCCGGCGCCAGTTCCCAGGTGTTCAGGATCTTGCCGCGCAGGGGCATGATGGCCTGGAAGTCCTTGTCGCGCGCCTGCTTGGCCGAGCCACCGGCCGAATCACCCTCGACCAGGAACAGTTCGGAGCGCGCCGGATCCTGGCTGGTGCAGTCCGCCAGCTTGCCGGGCAGCGCCGGACCGTTGACCGCGCGCTTGCGCGTCACGCGCGCCGCCGCCTTGATGCGCTCCTGCGCATTGGCGATGGCGTACTGCGCGATCTTCTCGCCGGCGTCCGGATGCTGGTTCAGCCACAGGCCCGCGGCATCGCGCGCATGCGTCTCCACCAGACCGGCCGCTTCGCGCGAACTGAGGCGCTCCTTGGTCTGGCCGGCGAACTGCGGATCGCGGATCTTGATCGACAGCACATAGCAGGCGCGATTCCAGATGTCTTCGGCCGTGAGCTTCACGCCACGCGGCAGCAGGCTGCGAAAATCGCAGAACTCGCGCAGCGCCTCGACCACGCCGGAGCGCAGGCCGTTGACATGCGTGCCGCCCGCCGTGGTCGGAATCAGGTTCACATAGCTTTCGCCGACCAGCTGTTCGGAATCCGGCGCCCAGCACAGCGCCCATTCGACCACGTCCTGCTCGGATTCATGCTTGCCGGTGATGGGCTCGGAGGGCAGCTGCGGCACCTGGCCGAGCTGCTCCACCAGGTATTCACCCAGATGGCCGGTGTAGAACCACTCCTCGCGCTCACCCGTGGCTTCATTGACGAAGCTGACGCGCAGGCCGGCGCACAGCACCGCCTTGGCGCGCAGCGTGCGCTTGAGTTCGGGCACCGAGAAGCGGTCGGAATCGAAGAACTTGCCGTCGGGCCAGAAATGCACCGTCGTGCCGCTGGTCTTGGCCGGCACGGTGCCGATCACTTCCAGCTTGGAGGCCAGACGGCCTTCCTTGAAAGCGATCTGGTATTCCTTGCCGCCGCGCCGCACCCGGCACTCGAGGTGCAAAGACAGCGCGTTCACCACCGAGACGCCCACGCCATGCAGACCGCCGGAGAAGGCATAGGCCTTGTCGGAGAATTTGCCGCCCGCATGCAGGCGCGTGAGGATTAGCTCGACGCCACTGACCTTCTCCTTCGGATGGATGTCCACCGGCATGCCGCGGCCGTTGTCGCTGACGGACAGTGACCCATCCTTGTGCAGCGTGACCTCGATGGCATCGCAATGCCCGCCCAGCGCCTCGTCGACGCTGTTGTCGATGACCTCATGCGCCAGGTGGTTGGGCCGGGTGGTGTCGGTGTACATGCCCGGACGACGCCGGACCGGTTCGAGTCCCGAGAGGACTTCAATGTCTGATGCGGTATAGGACTGGGTCATCGATAAGTGCTTGGATCCGTTGCAGATCGGGCGCGGCCCATCGCGCGCGGCGCGGATTCTAGCAGTCTTGGGCCGGCCCGGCCCACCCGCCTTCAGCCGGTGCGAACTCCCGCTGCTGGCCGGAACCGATGAAAACGGGCACAGTCTCAGGCGGTTGGGGACCAATAACTATTCGATTCGAGGGAAGGGGGACGGGAACGCCGTGAGTCAGAGCGAACACATTCTGATCGTGGACGACGATGCCGAGATCCGCAGCCTGCTGGCGGATTACCTGCAGAAGAACGGCTATCGCGCCACGGCCGTGCCCGACGGGCGCGGCATGGAGCGCGCACTGCAGCAGTTGCGCGTGGACCTGATGATCCTCGACGTCATGCTGCCCGGAACCGATGGCCTCTCCCTGTGCCGCAACCTGCGCAAGAGCTCACCGCTGCCGGTGATCCTGCTGACGGCGCGCGACGAGGACGTGGATCGCATCGTGGGCTTCGAGCTGGGCGCCGACGATTACGTGGCCAAGCCCTTCAACCCGCGCGAGCTGCTGATGCGCATCCGCGCCGTCCTGCGCCGCGCCGCCTTCGTGCCGCGCGACCCGGATGTGGCCACGGTGCGCCGCTACGTGTTCGGCAGCTGGCAGCTCGACACCGTAACCCGCACGCTCAGCGGCGAGGAAAACCTGCGCCACGAACTCTCCGGCGCCGAGTTCCGCCTGCTGGCGGTATTCCTCGCCAACCCGCAACGCGTGCTGTCACGGGTGCAGATCCTGGATTTGGTCTGCGGCCGCGACGGCGAACCCTATGATCGCAGCATCGACGTGCGCATCAGCCGCCTGCGCCAGCGCCTCGGTGACGACGGCCGCGCGCCGCAGATCATCAAGACCGTCTACGGTGAGGGCTACGTGCTCGGCGTGACGGTGCAGTCGGAGTGAACCTGCGGGCCGCGCTGGGCCGCTGGCTGCCGCAGACGCTGTTCGGGCGCTCGTTCGCGGCCCTGTGCGCAGCACTGGCCGTGACCCTGGGTGTGGTGTTGCTGCTCGTGCAGCAGCAACAGCAGCAACTGGCATTGCGGGCCGGCGGTGTCGCCGACAATGCGCGCCGCATCGTCACCACGCTGCGGCGACTGGAGAGCATGAGCGCGGACGTCCGCGCCGCGGAAATCCGCCTCCTGCAGCTGAACGGCCTGCGCACTCCGGGGCTGGCGCCGGACATCCTGGCGCGGCGCGCCGAACCCGAATCCGGCGTGCGCAGCTACGAAGCCGAACTGCATCGCCAGCTGGGCGGGCAATACCGCATCAGCATCCGTCTGGCGCGCGGCCCGCAGCGCGAAGCGATTCCGCTGCGACCGGGCGCCCCCCAGGCCCCGTACGGCGGCATGCCCGGCAATGCGCCCGAGCCACCCACGGGCGGCGCCAGTGCAGCGGGCAATCCGGCGAGCGACAACCCTCCCCCGCCCGGCAATACCTACGGCGGCGGCCCACCTCCGGGGAGCGCAGCCGGCAATGGCGGCAGCGCCGGCAGCCCGCCTCCGCAACCGCCTGCGGACAACTCAGCCAACAACGTGCCCCCGCCCGGCAATCTGCAGTGGTACCTGATCGCCATCCGGCCGCCGGGCAGCCATACGGAGTACCTGTTCCAGGTGGATCCGCCGCTGGCCGCACCGTGGCTGGAGCCGCGCATCCTCTGGCAGCTTGCGGTGCTGGCCACCCTGATCGGCCTGGCCATGTACGCCATCACCCGCAGCATCACGCGGCCGCTGGCGGATCTGGCCACCGCGGCCGAAGCCGTCGGCGGTGGCGGCCAGCTGGTACTGCAGGAGCGCGGCAGCAGCGAATTGCGGCGCGCCACCCGCGCCTTCAACGCCATGCAGGATCGCCTCAAGCGCTACGTGGACAGCCGCACCCGCATGCTGGCCGGCATGTCGCATGATCTGCGCACGCCGCTGACGCGGCTGCGGTTGCGCGCCGAAGCCATCGAGGATCCGGCGCTGCGGGCGCGCTTCGATCACGATCTGGACGAGATGCAGACGCTGGTGCAGAACACACTGGCGCTGTTCAAGGGCCTGCACAGCCAGGAGAGTTTCACGGCCGTCGATCTCAATGCGCTGCTGCAGGAAGTGCGCGACGAATTCCTGGATCTGTATGCCGACGTGCGCGTGGTCGGGCATGTGCGCACGCCGCTGCATGCGCAGCGCCAGACGCTCAAGCGCTGCATCACCAACCTCACCGAGAACGCCTGCAAGTACGGCAGCCGCGCGACCCTGCGCATCAGCGAACTGCCCGAGCGCAAGTCCGTGGAACTGCGCGTGCAGGATGAGGGGCAAGGACTGCCGGAAGAAGAGATGGAACGCGTGTTCGAACCCTTCTACCGCGTCGAAGCTTCGCGCAGCCGCGAATCAGGCGGCACCGGACTGGGTCTGGCGATCGCGCGCGATGTGGTGCAGGCCCACGGCGGCACCATCCATCTGCAGAACCGCGCCGAAGGCGGGCTGGAAGCCGTGCTGGTGCTGCCCATCACGCCCTTTGGCAACAGCTGAAATGCCCCCCTTCCGGCAGCCGCGGCCCTTGCACACTGATCCGGCACATTGACCTGGCGGGGGGCGGCTTATAGTCTCGCCGCAGTTTTTCAGACAAGAATGCCGGACAGACAGCCACCTTGAGCCGCAAAGCGAAAGAACCGCCCTTCGAACAAGGCCTTGCCGAGCTGGAGGCGCTGGTCGCACAGCTCGAATCCGGGGACCTGCCGCTGGATGAAGCCCTGAAGCTGTTCGAGCGTGGTGTGCAGCTCACGCGCGAATGCCAGGGTGCGCTGGAGAACGCCCGCCAGAAGGTCCAGCTGCTGATGCAGAAGGATGGCCAGAGCGAACTGCAGCCCTTCGAAGCCGACGTCGCCGAGGAATAGCCCTTGCCGCCGGACACTGCCGTTTCGTCGGCCTTTGCGGCGCACATCGAGCGCTTCCGTGCCCGCATCGAGCAGGTGCTGGATGCCTGCCTGCCCCAGAACGACGCCGCCACGGCACGACTGACGGCGGCCATGCGCTACAGCGCGCTGTCGGGCGGCAAGCGGCTGCGCCCCATGCTGGTGTACGCCACGGGCACGGCTCTGGGCGCGCCGCTGGAGCACCTGGATGCGCCGGCCGCCGCCGTGGAACTGATCCATGCCTACAGCCTGATCCACGATGATCTGCCGGCCATGGACGACGACGATCTGCGCCGTGGCCGGCCCACCTGCCATCGTGCCTTCGACGAGGGCACGGCCGTGCTGGCCGGCGATGCACTGCAGGCGCTGGCCTTCGGGGTGCTGGCCCAAGCGCCCGCCGACATTCCCGCCGATGCGCGCGTGGCCATGCTGGCGGTGCTGGCCGAAGCCACCGGCACGCTGGGCATGGCCGGCGGCCAGGCCATCGATCTGGCCGGCGTCGGCCGCAGGCTGGATGAGAGCGAGATCGAGCGCATGCACCGGCGCAAGACCGGCGCCCTGATCCGCGCCAGCGTCGAGCTCGGCGCGATCGCAGCAGGCGCCAGCGCGGCCCAGCGCCGCGCTCTGGCTCATTTTGGCGCGGACATCGGCCTGGCCTTCCAGATCCAGGACGACATCCTCGACGTCACCGGCGAAACCGCAGAGCTGGGCAAGCAGGCCGGCGCGGACAGCGCCCGCGACAAACCCACCTACCCGAGCATTCTGGGTCTGGAAACGGCCCGCCTGCGTGCTTTGCTGCATCGCGACATGGCACTGAAGTCACTGGGCGATCTGGGCGGGGCGGCCGGCCTGCTGCGCGAGCTCGCCCAATTCGTCGTCGATCGCGTGCATTGATAAACTAGCCGCAGATGTCGCATCGCAAGCCACCCAAGGCGCTGCTCAGCCGGATCGATTCTCCTGCCGAGTTGCGTCAACTGACGGAAAGCGAGCTGCCCCAGCTGGCAGACGAGCTGCGCGACTTCCTCATTCAGACGGTCAGCACGCGCGGCGGACATTTCGCGGCCGGACTCGGCACGGTGGAACTCACCATCGCCCTGCACTACGTCTTCAACACGCCCGATGATCGGCTGGTGTGGGACGTGGGCCATCAGGCCTATCCGCACAAGGTGCTGACCGGGCGCCGCGACCAGCTCGGCACCATCAAGCAATGGCAGGGCCTGGCGCCCTTCCCTTCGCGTGCAGAGAGCCCGTACGACACCTTCGGCGTGGGCCACTCCAGTACCTCCATCAGCGCCGCGCTGGGCATGGCGCTGGCTGCGGCTGCACAGGGCGAGAAACGTCGCTGCGTGGCCGTCATCGGCGACGGCGCACTCAGCGGCGGCATGGCCTTCGAGGCGCTCAACCACGCCGGCAGCCTGCCCAGCAATCTGCTGGTGGTGCTGAACGACAATGACATGTCGATCTCCGAGAACGTCGGCGCGCTGTCCAATTACCTGGCGCGCCTGCTGTCGGGACGCTTCTATTCGCAGCTGCGCGAACGCGGCAAGAAAGTACTCAGGCAGCTGCCGGTGATGCGCGAGCTGGCGCGGCGCTCCGAGGAGCACGTGAAGGGCATGGTGCTGCCCGGCACGCTGTTCGAGGAGATGGGCTTCAACTACATCGGCCCCATCGACGGCCATGATGTGCGCGCGCTGGTGCGTACGCTGCGCAATGTGCAGCAGCTGCAGGGACCGCAGTTCCTGCACGTGGTCACGCAGAAGGGCAAGGGCTATGCGCCCGCCGAGGCCGATCCCATCACCTGGCATGGCCCGGGTCCGTTCGATCCGGTCAGCGGCACCATCCACAAGGAAAAGGCCAAGGGCCCGAGCTATTCGCAGATCTTCGGCGACTGGCTGTGCGACATGGCCGAGCGCGACGCGCGCATCGTCGGCATCACGCCCGCCATGCGCGAGGGCTCGGGCATGGTCGAGTACTCCAGGCGCTTCCCGGAGCGCTACTTCGACGTGGCCATCGCCGAACAGCATGCCGTGACGCTGGCCGCCGGCATGGCCTGCGATGGCCTCAAGCCGGTGGTGGCCATCTATTCGACCTTCCTGCAGCGTGGCTATGACCAGCTGATCCACGACGTGGCCCTGCAGAACCTGCCGGTGGTGTTCGCGCTGGATCGCGCCGGCCTGGTCGGCAGTGACGGCGCCACCCATCACGGCTACTACGATCTGTCCTTCCTGCGCTGCGTGCCGAACCTGACGCTGATGGCACCGGCGGATGAGAACGAGTGCCGGCAGATGCTGTTCACCGCCACGCAGCTCAACGGCCCGAGCGCCGTGCGCTATCCGCGCGGCCAGGGACCGGGCGTGGCCATCGAAGCGCAGATGCAGGCGCTGCCCATCGGCCGCGGCGAGGTGCGCCGCCATGGCCGCAGCCCGCTGCTGCTGCTGTCTTTCGGCACCATGCTGGCGAACGCGCTCAGCCTGGGCGAGAAGCTCGACGCCACCGTGGTCAACATGCGTTTCGTCAAACCGCTGGACGTGGCCCTGCTGCGCGAGCTGGCGCCCAATGCGGCCGCCATCGTGACGCTGGAAGAGAATGCCATCGCCGGTGGTGCCGGCAGTGCCGTGGCCGAGCAGCTCGCGGCCGACGGCCTGAATGTGCCGTTGCTGCACATCGGCATCCCGGATCGTTTCATCGAACATGGCAGCCGCGAGCAGTGTCTCGCCGCCGCCGGCCTGGACCTGCCCAGCATCACGCAGCGCATCGAGCGCTGGTGGCTGCCGCAGGCCGTGGCCTTGAAGAATGGCCGGGCCGCCACTAAATTGGCCTGAACACTCCGGCCCCAACCTGTCAGCGGCCGGCAATCCCCCAACTTCCCGATCCAGGTGTCCCCATGAGTGTGGTTGCCAGCCCGCCCGCCAAATTTGCTCCCATCGAGGATGTGCAGAACCGCGCCGACGAGCGCCACCTGCCCATCAATCGCGTTGGAATCAAGGACATCCGCCACCCGGTGCGCGTCAAGGACCGCTCGGTGGGCGAACAGCACACCGTGGCCAGCTTCAACATGTACGTAAGCCTGCCGCATAACTTCAAGGGCACGCACATGTCCCGCTTCGTGGAGATCCTGCATCACGAGCGCGAGATCTCGGTGGATTCGTTCCGCACCATGCTGGCGGAAATGACCCAGCGCCTGGACGCCGAATCCGGTCATATCGAGATGACCTTCCCGTACTTCGTGATGAAGAAGGCCCCGGTCTCCGGTGTCGAGAGCCTGATGGATTACCAGGCCACGCTGATCGGCGAAATCAAGAAGGGCCAGACCGAAATGTGGGTGAAGGTGGTGGTGCCAGTCACCAGCCTGTGCCCCTGTTCCAAGAAGATTTCCGAGCGCGGCGCGCATAACCAGCGCTCGCACGTGACCATCAAGGCACGCCTGTCGGAACACATGTGGATCGAGGAGCTGATCGACATCGCCGAGGATGAAGCCTCCTGCGAGCTGTACGGCATCCTCAAGCGCCCGGACGAGAAGTACGTGACCGAACGCGCCTACGACAACCCCAAGTTCGTCGAGGACATGGTGCGTGACGTGGCCGCGCGCATGAACAGCGAAGCGCGCGTGTCAGCCTACGTGGTGGAGAGCGAGAACTTCGAGTCCATCCACAATCACTCGGCTTATGCGTTGATCGAGCGGGACAAGAGCCAGGGCACCACGGCCGGCTGACGGGCGGCCCGCAGCGGCTCAGGGCTGGCGCACTTCACCGCTCTGCAGACGACTGATCAGCGCGCGCAGGAACACGCGGTTGAAACGCAGCTGGCAGGAAGCCGACACCTGTTCCAGCAGCGTCGAGCTCACCTTCAGCGCGGTCACATTGTCCACCGCGCGGATGGTGGCAGTACGCTTGGCGCCCTGCACGTAGCTGGTCTCGCCGAAGCACTCGCCGGTGGACAGCAGGCCCACTGAATTGTTGTGGCGCTCCACGCGGCAGTTTCCGGCGACGATGATGTAGAAACGATCGTCCATCTCGCCTTCCTTCACGATCTCCTCGCCCTCGGCGTAATCCTGCCAATGGCTGGCGCGCATCACTTCCATGATTTCCGAGTGCGAGAAGTCGTGGAAGAACTTCAGCTTGCGCAGCACCGCGAACTGCTCCTGCTGATCCATGCGCGAATTGGTCTGGCGCAATTTCTGGTGCACGCGCGTGAGTTCGCCGGCCAGATCCACGCCATTGCGATAGCGGCGTTCCGGATCCTTCTGCAGCGCCGTGGCCACGACGTTCTCGAGCTCTTCGGGAATCTCGCTGCGCAGCGAGTGGATCGGCGGCGGCGTGGCGTAGACGATCTGGTGCAGCAGCTTGGCGAGATTGCCGGCGCGGAACGGCCGCGAGCCGGTCAGCAGTTCGTACATCACCGCGCCCAGCGAATACAGGTCGGAGCGGTTGTCCAGCTCCAGGCTCTGCACCTGCTCGGGTGACATGTAGCTGGGGCTGCCGGCGATGCCCTCGATGCGCGAGATCTCCGAATCCGCCACCAATGCGATGCCGAAGTCGATGATGCGCACATCGCTGGACTGGGTCAGCATGATGTTGGAAGGCTTGATGTCGCGATGGATCACGCCGCGCGTATGCGCGTAGTGCAGCGCCTTGGCGCACTTGAACATGATCTCCACCACGTCGTCGACGCGCAGCAGATTGTCCGGCCGGCAGTAGGCGGACAGCGTGCGCGCGCCATGCACGTGTTCGGTGACGATGTAGCAGTGACCATTCTCCTCGCCGGCATCGTAGATGGGCAGGATGTTCGGGTGCTGCAGCATGCCCACCATGTGGGCCTCGGACAGGAACATCTTGCGCGCGATGCGAGCACGATCGTCCTCGCCACTGGCGTCGATGTTGTAGACCTTGATGGCCACGTCGCGGCCGTAGTACGGATCATGCGACAGGTACACCGTGCCCGTGCTGCCGCGGCCCACTTCATTGATGATGGTGTACTTGCCAATGCGTTCAGGAATACGACGGGCACTGGCAGCAGGCGTAGCTTGGGCTGGCATGGCGTTATTGGACTCGTGAGCAAGTGGCGCGGCTGCAGCGAGAATACGAGGCGTCCGGCAGACCATCTGTGACGCAGATCGCGGATCACCGGCAGTGCCGGCAAGCGACTGCCGCAGTGCGCTCAGCCGCCCGGCGCGAAGTGATCAAAACCGGCATGCGTGAACGGGATCACACTGCCGCTGTGCAAAATCTGCAGTCCTGCGCCACCCGCCATCACGCCGATGGCGCGACAGGCCACCGAGCCACCCGCAAGCCTGTGTTCGAGCTCTGCCTGCCGCGCCGGCGGGACGGTGAAACACAGCTCGTAATCCTCGCCGCCGCTGAGCACCCGGCGCCAGGCTGCAGCGCCATCGCGCTGCTGGAGCGCGGCCGAAACCGGCAGGCGCTCCACCTCGACCTGCGCACTGCAGCCACTGGCAGCCGCCAGATGCGCCAGATCGGCATACAGACCATCGGAGAGATCCACGCAGGCGCTGGCCAGGCCGCGCAGCACCAGCCCCAGCATCACGCGCGGCTCGGGATAGGCGAAACGCCTCAGCAATTCCGCCGGCCCCTGCCGCCCGGCCAGCAGCGAGGCCAGCCCGGCCGCCGCATCTCCAGGCGTCCCGCTGACGTAGATCAGATCGCCCGGCTGCGCACCCGCGCGTCGCAGCGCTGCGCCAGGCGGTGCAAAACCAGTGATCTGCACACTGATGGAGAGCGGGCCGCGACTGAGATTGCCGCCGATCAACGCCACGCCGTGACTGCGCGCCAGCGCGCCAAAGCCGGCAGCGAAGCGCTCCAGCCAGGCAGCCTCGATCTTCGGCAGGTTCAGCGACAGCAGCGCCCAGGCCGGCTCCGCGCCCATGGCGGCCAGATCACTGAGATTGACGGCCAGTGACCGATGCCCGAGCGAGTGCGCGTCGGCGCCTGGCAGGAAATGGACGCCTTCGATCAACGCATCCGTGGTGAGTACCAACTCCTGGTCGGTCGGTGCGCGCACGATGGCCGCGTCATCGCCGATGCCCAGCGTCACGTCATCGCGCGCGGCGCCAAGCCCGACGAAGTATCTGGAGATGAGATCCGCTTCCATACCAGGAGGTCAGCGGCCGGTGCGCGCAACGCCTGAGCGGCGCTCAGCGCTCGTGCACACGCCACTGGCGCGCCGCGCGATCGAGCACGCCATTGAGATATTTGTGGCCATCGGTGGCGCCGTAGCGCTTGGCCAGACGCACCGCTTCGTTGATGACGACCCGGAATGGCACGTCCGGGCAGTGCTGCAGCTCGAAGGTACCGATCCACAGCAGCGCATGCTCGATCGGATCGAGCGTGGCCGGTGCGCGATCCAGCAGCTCCGTCATGGCCTCATCGAGCTTCGCGCTGTGCTCGGTGCATTCGCGCACCAGCAGCGTGAAGTACTCGAGATCGGCCTTGGGCATGTCCTCTTCTTCGCTGAACTCGGTGAGCAGATCCTGCCAGGGCGCCGGATTGATCTGCCAGCGATACAGGGCCTGCATGGCCAGCTTGCGCGCCATGGCGCGCCGGGACGAAGTGTTGCCGGTGCTGCTCATGATCAGACCCGCGCCAGCAGCTGGGCCATGGCGATGGCGGTCTGCACCGCTTCACCGCCCTTGTCGAGCTGGGCCGGATCAGCGCGCTCCTGGGCCTGCGCGTCGTTTTCCACCGTCAGTACGCCGAAGCTCACCGGCACGCCGGTATCGAGCATGACGCGTGTGAGGCCTGAGGCACACTCGCCCGCCACGTAATCGAAGTGCGCGGTATCGCCGCGGATCACGCAGCCCAGCGCCACCACCGCATCCACCTTGCCGGAGAGCGCAAAGGCGCGCGCAGCCAGCGGCAGCTCGAAGGCGCCCGGCACGCGCTCGATGCGCAGATCGGCCGGATCGCCACCATGCCGCCGCCAGGCGGCTTCGGCGCCAGCCAGCAGCTGGTTGACATACTGGGCGTTGTAGCGGGCCACGACCACGACGCAGCGCAGGCCGCGTGCCGAGAGCTCGCCAGAATCCGTGTCGGAGGTACCCATGGGGGCGGCGATTATAGGGGCTTTCAGCCCGGATCGCCGATGTAATCCACCACTTCCAGATCGAAGGCCGACAGGCCATGCAGCTGCTTGGGCGCCGACATGACCCGCATGCGGTGCACCCCCAGATCCTGCAGGATCTGCGCGCCAATGCCATAGGTGCGCAGTACGGCGCCGCTGGCCGGGGCCGGATCACCGGCCGCGCGCGGCTGGCCCAGCTGGCTCACGGCGTCCGCCAGCTCGCGCGGCGTCTCGCCATGGCGCAGCAGCACCACCACGCCGGCGGGCTCGCGCGCGATGCGCGCCAGCGCGGCCCGCAGCGTCCAGCCGCGGGCGCCGGTGTTCACCGCCAGCAGATCGCGCAGGGTGTCGGTCAGGTGCACGCGCACCAGTGGCGGCGCGCTGCCATCCAGCTCGCCACGGGCCAGCGCCAGATGCACGCCGCGATTGACGTGATCCTCGTAGCAGTACAGCCGGAACTCGCCGAACTCGGTCTGCACGCGCTGCTCAGCGATGCGTTCCACCGAGCGTTCGGTGTTCAATCGATAGCGGATCAGATCGGCAATGGTGCCGATCTTCAGGCCATGCAGCTGCGCGAACTTCTCCAGCTGCGGCCGCCGCGCCATGGTGCCGTCATCGTTCATGACCTCGACGATGACCGCAGAAGGATCGCAGCCCGCCAGACGCGCCAGATCGCAACCCGCCTCGGTATGGCCGGCACGCGTCAACACGCCACCCGGCTGCGCCATCACCGGGAAAATATGCCCCGGCTGACGCAGGTCCTCGGGCCGCGCCTGCGCCGCCACCGCCGCCTGCACGGTGCGCGCCCGGTCATGCGCCGAAATGCCGGTGGTGATGCCCTCGGCCGCCTCGATGGACAGCGTGAAATTGGTGCGATGCTCGCGATCGGTCTCGCTGACCATCAACGGCAGGCGCAGCTGCGCACAGCGTTCGCGCGTCAGCGTGAGGCAGATCAGGCCGCGACCGAAGCGCGCCATGAAATTGATGTCCTCGGCGCGCGCCTTCTCCGCCACCATCAGCAGATCGCCTTCGTTCTCGCGATCCTCGTCATCCATGATGATGACCATGCGCCCGGCCTTCAGGTCGGCCAGGATCTCTTCAGTACTGTTTAGCGTGCTCATTAAGCGGGCAATTGTGCCAGAAATTGTGCCGGAAACAGCGCCTCCCAGCACGGCACTGCACTGATTTGGCACAACTTTGTGCGTGTCTCAAAGATGGACATTGCATGTGGGGTCCGGGTCTTGGTGAACGTCCGGCTTCGCTATATAGTCACCTACATAACGAGACCACTGCCGGTCGTTGCCGGACCCCGGACCTCTCCGGGTGTTCCCATCCTCAAAAGATTCTGATCACCACAGGGAAGCTCCATGAGACCAACCTCGCCCATGACCCGTGCGCTGCTGCTGGCGGCACTGACGGGCGCCACCGCTGCCGCGCTGGCTGATGATGCAGCCAGCAATACCGCCAGCAGCTTCGAACTGGGTACCGTCGAAATCATCGGCACGCGCCCCGCTGCGGCGACCGCCCTGACCACCGACAGCGTGGACGCGGCGACGCTGGCAGCGCAGCATCGCGACGATCTGTCGCAGGCGCTGGATCTGGTGCCGGGCGTGGCCGTGCAGAATACGGGTCAGCGCCGCGAGCGGCTGATCTCGCTGCGTGGCTTCAGCAGCCGGCAGGTGCCGCTGTTCATCGACGGTGTGCCGGTGTACGTCCCCTATGACGGCAATGTCGACCTGGCGCGCTTCGGCGTGGACTATGTGTCGGAAATCATCGTCAGCAAGGGCCTGGCCTCGCTGCTGTACGGCCCGAACGTGCTCGGCGGCGCCATCAATGTGGTGAGCCGCAAGCCGGTGGCGCCGCTGGAGATGTCGGCACGCGCCGCAACCGAGAGCGATGGTTCCGGCCAGCACTACGCTGCCTCCATCGGCGGCCTGCAGGGCAACTGGTACGGCAACCTGACAGCCTCCTATGCCCAGGCCAACGGCTACGCCCTGCCCTCCGACTTCACGCCCACCGCGGCCGAAAATGGCGGGCAGCGCGACAACGCCTTCAGCCGCGACCTGGTCGTCAGCGCCAAGGTGGGCTTTGCGCCGGATGCGGACAACGAATACGCACTGAGCTTCTACCGTCAGGATGGCCGCAAGGATGACCCTCCGTATGCCGGCAGTTACCTGCGCAGCGCGGGCTACTCCGATGGCGTGCAGGTGCGCTACTGGCAGTGGCCGTACTGGAACAAGCAGAGCCTGTACTTCGTGGCGCGCAATGCCATCGGCGCGCAGGGCACGCTGCGCTGGCGCCTGTTCCACGACAGCTTCAAGAACGCGCTGGAGTCCTACGACGACGCCACCTACACCACCCAGACGCGTCCCTACGCCTTCCATGGCAGCCATTACGACGATCACACCGACGGCGCCAATGCCGACTTCGAGTGGCGCTGGAACGATGCCCAGACCACACGTCTGGCCACGCACTATCGCAACGATGTGCACACCGAAGCGCAGCTCAGCCCGTACTCTCCCGAAGAGAAGCTGGAGATTCCCACCTACGATTTCGCCGCCGAGCATGAATGGCGTTTCGCACCGGAGTGGAGCGTGACGCCCAGCTATTCGCACATGGTGCAGTCGGCCCGCACCGTGCAGGTGTATGACGATACCTCCGCCAGCTACTTTCCGGTCAGCGTGCACAGCGCAGCGGCCGACAACGGCCAGCTGATCGGCACCTGGAGCATCGATGCCGGCAAACAGCTGCTCGCCGGCGTGAGCCGCAAGACGCGCTTCCCGACACTCAAGGAGCGCTTCTCCGGCGGCCTGGGCAGCGCCGTGCCGAATCCCGACCTCGACCCGGAGACGGCCCTGCACTACGAGGTGGCCTACCAGCAGCGCGGTACTGGCTGGAGTGCCAGGCTCGCACTGTTCCAGAGCGATCTGTCCGATGCCATCCAGAGCGTGACCGTGGATGCCTCGGCCTGCAGTTCACCGCCCTGCACGCAGCTGCGCAATGTCGCCGAGCAGCGCAATCGGGGCGTGGAGTTCTCGTTCGACTACGCGCCGATCCGCTCGCTGCAGCTCAACGGCCAGGTCAATGTGGTGCACATCGACAATCGCAGCGATCCGGACGTGAAGATCACCGGCACGCCCGAGTACAAGTACCTGCTGGCGGCCAACTGGAGCTTCGCGCCACGCTGGCAGCTGCGCGCCGACGCCGATCATGAGTCGAGCCGCTACAGCAACAGCACCGGCACGCGCGTGGCCGGCGCGTTCACGCTGCTCAACAGCTTCCTGCGCTTCACGCCGGTGCGGCAAATCGGTGTGGAGGTGGGTGCGCGCAACCTGACCGATGCGCTGTACGCCTACGAAGAAGGCTACTACGAGCCGGGCCGCACCTGGCTGGCGCAGGTGGATTACCGCTACTGACCCGCTTCGCGCGCTACAGGCGCGCGATCCACTCGCACAGGATCGCGCGCTGCGCGGCCGGCAGCTGCTCGAAGCGTTGCCGCGCCGCGTACGCCTCGCCGTCGTGCCAGAGGATGGCCTCCTCGATGCTGCGGGCCCGGCCATCGTGCATCAGACCCAGCGAACGATTGGGCCGCAGCGCATTGGCCATGCCCCACAGCGGCGCGGTGCGCCAGCGACTGGCGACGCGCGAACCATCGACCCGCTGATCCGCCAGCGCCGCGCCCAGGTCGTGGCGACGCAGATCGGTGTAGGCATGGATCTGCGTCAGGCCATCGATGCCCGGCAGCGGCAGGCTCGGTGCATGACAGGCCACGCAGCCACTGTCAGCGAACAATGCAGCGCCGCGCTCAGTGGGCAACGCCGGCACCGCGGCAAGCGGCACGGCCAGCCACTGCTGGAAAGCCACCAGCGCAGCCATGAACTCGCTGGACACCTCGGGTTCACCGCCATCCGGTGCCGTCCGACAGGCGCTCTGCGCAGCGCTGCAATCGTCATGGGGCCGCTGCGCCGAGCTCAAACCCATCTCGCGGGAGAAAGCGCGTGCCGTCTGATCCTCGACGGAATGTGCCGCCCCCTGCCAGCCGAAGCGTTCAGCGCTGCGCCCGGCCTGCGCTGGCACCGCCTGCAGCAACCCGACACCGAACAGCGCCGGCGCCAGACGCGGCTTGATCAGTGTGCGTGCGGCGAGCGGACCGTTCACGAGCTTCGTGATGCGATAGTGGGGTTCGCGCAGCTGCCAGGATGTACCGTCCGCATAGCGTCCATTGCGCGCGCGGTACTCGATGTCGATCACCGCTTCCGGCGGCTGTCCTTCGATGGCGGCGGTGTTCAGCACATGCCCGTACACCGGGTCCGGCGCATCGCCTGCACCAGCGTCCGCACTGCGGCCCGGGCCCTGCAATTGCAGGATCAGCCCGTCGGGCGCACGACCACTGCCCAATGGGCCGTTGCCGGCCGGTCCCTGCGAGCGCGCGCCCTCGTTGTGGCAGGCATCACAGCTGGCGGCGTTGTACAGCGGCCCCAGACCATCGCGCCGTGCGGCATTGGCAGTGCCTGCAGCAACCCAGGTGGTATTGAACAACGCATGACCCAGCTCGTACTGCACCTGCTCATCCGCTGTCAGCGTGCGATACGGCGGCGGTGAGCGACTGTCCGTGAAATCGGCGTAAGCGGAAGGCGCCTGCGATGACTCTGCGGCGCTCGTCGCATCGGCACCGAGTAGGCCGGCAAGAGCTGCAGCACCACAGCAGTGCAGCGCGCGATGCCTTGCGCGCCGCCTCACGGCGCGGCCGGTACCGCCGTGATCGTCACCCGCACATGCTGCGACACCTCGCCGCTCAGCTGCAGCAGCAACTCACGCCCCGCCGTCAGCGGGTAGACGACGATCTTGCGCGGCGTATCGCAGCCCGCGCTGCCGTTGAAATCCGTGGACGTGAGCGTCTTGCCGTCACCCACAACGTCCAGCCAGAAGGCGATGTTCACGGCCACGCGATAGCTGCCATCCGCCGGCACCCGGAAGCGCACCAGACCGCCATAGCCTCCATCGGTCAGCATTTTCTTGCCCACCGGTGCGGCGAACTGCACGGTGTCCTGAGGCTGCAGCGTCAGATCGTAGAGCCGGTCCAGTTCGATCGCAGGCGCCGCCGCAGCACTGGCGCCGGCCCCCAGCGCCTGGGCAGTGCCGAGGAACAGCGCGTGCTCATGCTTCACATCCCACTTGAAGCCCGCGCATACCTCGGCTGCCCGCGCGGCGATGCCGGAGGATGCAGCAAGACTCGCCGCGGCAATGAAGCAGGCAAACAGGCGGTGTTTTGGCATGGCGGTCACTCGATTGCCGCAGATGGACTGCGTTATGAATCCGACTATACACCGCTACAGGACGCGCCACGGCCCGCGGCCCCTGCCGCCGGCCACCATTATTCTTCCGCTGAATTCATCAGCCGCTCGGCATAGCGCGCGATTACATCGATCTCCAGATTGAGCCGGGCGCCCGGCTGCAATGCGCCGAAGGTGGTCACCTGCTGCGTATGCGGCACGATGTTGACGCCGAATTCGTCGCCGGCCACCTCGTTGACGGTGAGACTCACGCCATCCAGCGTCACCGACCCCTTGCGCACGATGTAGCGCGCCAGCTCATGCGGCGCGCGCAGCCAGAAGCGCTCCGAACGCGCGTCGCTGCCGCGGGTCAGCAGGCTGGCAAGCCCGTCCACATGCCCGGAAACGATATGGCCGCCCAGCGCATCGCCGACGCGCAGCGCCGGCTCCAGATTCACCCGCGTTCCCACCTGCCACTGGCCGATGCTGGTCAATGCCAGCGTCTCGCGCGACACGTCGGCGCTGAAACTGCGCTCGCCCAGCGCCACCACCGTCAGGCAGGCGCCGGAGCAGGAGATGCTGTCGCCGAGCGTCTGGCGCTGCAGATCCAGCGTGCCCACCTCGATCTCGATGCGCAGATCGCCGGAGCGCTGCTCGAGCTGCACCACCTTGCCGATGTCCTGAACGATGCCTGTGAACATGAGCTTCTCTCCTCAACCCGGCGTGGTGCGCAGGTACTGAAGACGCAGATCGTCTTCGATGCGCAGCACTTCGCCGAGACGGAACTGATAACGATCCTCGAGTTTTTCCAGCCGCGGCAACTGGGCCAGCGGCCGCGCATCCGGCCCGAGCAGACAGGGCGCCACGTAGACGATCAGCTCATCGACCAGACCTGCAGCGATGAAGGCGCCAGCAAGCTGCGCGCCCGCCTCCACCCAGATCTCGTTGGCCTGCCGCTCCGCCAGACGCCGCAGCAGGGCCTGCAGATCGAGCTGGCCAGGTGCGCTGGAGGGCAGGGCCTCCACCTGCGCGCCGCGGGCACGCAAGGCCGCCGCGCGCGCCTGCTGCTGCGGCTCATTGAAAGTTTCCAGCGCTCCGAGAATCAGTGCGCACCCCTCGCCTTCGCGATACACGGTGCGCGCCTTCACCGGCGTGCGCAGCTGCGAATCCAGCACCACGCGCAGCGGCTGGCGCGTGGCGCCCGGCAGCCGCACGTTCAGCGCTGGATCGTCACCGAGAATGGTGCCGATGCCACTGAGCACCACGGAACTGCGCGCCCGCCAGGTCTGGGCATCCTTGCGCGCCGCCGGACTGGTGATCCAGCGGCTCGCGCCATTGGCCAGCGCGGTGCGGCCATCCAGGCTGGCGCCCAGCTTCACGCGCACCCAGGGCAGACCGGTCTCGATGCGCTTGAAGAAACCTGCATTCAGCGCACGCGCCTCGGCGCGCAGCAGGCCGCCCTGCACCTCGACACCCGCCGCAGCCAGCAACGAACCGCCGCCCTGCATGCGTGGATTGGGATCACCGGCGGCATACACCACGCGCGCCACCTGCGCGGCCAGCAGCGCCTGCACACAGGGCGGCGTGCGACCGTGACCGGCACAGGGCTCCAGCGTCACATAGGCCGTGGCCCCCTGCGCGGCGGGGCCGGCGCTCTGCAACGCATGCACCTCGGCATGCGCCTCACCGGCGCGTTCATGCCAGCCCTCGCCCACGGTCGCGCCGTTGCGCACCAGCACGCAGCCCACGCGCGGATTCGGATCGGTGCTGTACAGACCGTGGCGCGCCAGCTCCAGCGCGCGGCGCATGTGGCGCTCATCGGCAGCGCTGGAAACAAACTCGCCGGCAGGTGGATTCATCGAAGACGTCATGCGCGCTGGCACTCAGCGCCGATTGCGGGCAGCGGCCGTGTCGGCCGGTACGGTTTCGCCGCTCTCCGTCTGCCCGCCCGGCAGCAGCGGCAACTGCCCACGACCGCTTTCGCGCTTGCGCGGATGGCGGCGCAGCTTCTCGATCTCGTCGCGGAAAGCTTCCACGTCCTGAAAGCTCCGGTACACACTGGCGAAGCGCACGTAGGCCACCTCGTCGAGATGGCGCAGCTCCTCCATGACCAGCTCGCCGACGGTACGCGAAGGTACCTCGCGTTCGCCCAGCACCATGAGCTTGTGGCAGACACGCGCCACGGCCTCCTCGACCGCCTCGCTGGCCACCGGGCGCTTCTCCAGCGCCTTGATCATGCCGCTCTTGAGCTTGGCCTCGTCGAAGGGTTCACGATTGCCGTCCGACTTGATCAGCCGCGGCATGACCAGTTCGGCGGTCTCGAAGGTGGTGAAACGCTCGCCGCAGCTCAGGCACTCGCGCCGACGGCGGATCTGGCGGCCATCGGCCGCCAGCCGCGAATCGGTCACCTTGGTTTCTTCGTGGGTGCAGAACGGGCAATGCATGGCTGCAGCCTACACAAGTGCCGCAGTCGTCGCGCGCCGGCGCAAAACCGGCGCGTGCGTCAGCGCCTGGATCAGGCGCCGTACACCGGAAAGCGCCGGCACAGCTCCAGCACCTGCTCGCGTACCTTGTCCACCACGGCGTCGGCGCCGTTGGCGTCCAGCACGTCGGCAATCCAGCCGGCCACGGTGCGCACCTCGGCCTCCTTGAAGCCGCGCGTGGTCGACGCCGGCGTGCCGATACGCAGACCGCTGGTCACCATCGGCGGGCGCGGGTCGTTCGGCACGGCGTTCTTGTTGACCGTGATGTAGGCCTTGCCCAGCGCCGCATCGGCTTCCTTGCCGGTGATGTTCTTGTCGGACAGATCCAGCAGGAACAGGTGATTGTCGGTGCCACCGGAAACGATGCGGTAGCCGCGCTTGACCAGTTCATCGGCCATGGCGCGCGCATTGAGCACCACCTGCTTCTGGTATTCGCGGAATTCCGGCTGCAGCGCCTCCAGGAAGGCCACCGCCTTGGCCGCGATCACGTGCATCAGCGGGCCACCCTGCGTGCCCGGGAACACCAGCGAATTGAGCTTCTTGGTGATGGCCTCGTTGGCGCGCGCCAGGATCAGGCCACCGCGCGGACCGCGCAGCGTCTTGTGCGTGGTGGTGGTGACCACATCCGCGAACGGCACCGGGTTCGGGTACTGGCCCGCCGCCACCAGACCGGCGACATGCGCCATGTCCACGAACAGCAGCGCCCCGACCTCATCGGCGATGGCGCGGAAACGCGCGAAATCCAGCACGCGCGAATAGGCCGAGAAACCGGCCACGATCATCTTCGGCTTGTGCTCGCGCGCCAGCGACTCCACCTGCTCGTAGTCCAGCGTGCCGTCGGCCTTCACGCCGTACTGCACTGCCTTGAAGAGCTTGCCGGAGAAATTCACCTTGGCGCCATGCGTCAGGTGGCCGCCGTGATCCAGGCTCATGCCCAGGATGGTGTCGCCCGGCTGCAGCAGCGCGAAGTACACGGCCGCATTGGCCTGCGAACCGGCATGCGGCTGCACATTGGCGTAATCGGCGCCGAACAGCTGCTTGGCGCGCTCGATGGCGAGCTGCTCGGCGATGTCGACGAACTCGCAGCCACCGTAGTAGCGCTTGCCCGGATAGCCTTCCGCGTACTTGTTGGTCAGCACCGAGCCCTGCGCTGCCAGCACCCGGGGACTGGCGTAGTTCTCCGAGGCGATCAGCTCGATGTGATCTTCCTGGCGCTGACGCTCGCCCTCCATGGCGCGATGCAGTTCCGGATCAAACGCGGCAATGTCGGGACGGGTCGAGTACATGCGGAGGGGCCCTCAAAAATGGAGCGCGATTGTACCCGATGCGGGTGGGCGGGCACTCGGATCAGGGGCGAATCCACCGATGAGGAGCATGCTGTGCGTGGCGGCGCTGCTGAATCCGAGCAGGCGGGTATTTGGCGTTCTGCGGCAGGGCGACTTGGCAAGAAAAACCGCTTCCCGGGAACGCCGAAAACCCTTCCCTGAGGCTCCGGGGGCGGCCATCCCTGGCCGCCCACGGTCCCGGGAAGCGGTTTTTCTTGCCAAGCCGCCCTGCCATACACCCTGGCGCCCACCCGCTCGGATCCAGCAAGACCGCCCTTCCCGCTTCTGCCAATCCCCGATAACGCCCGAATCAATGCCCACGATCGCCACCATCGGGAACGGCGCGGCGCCACGGATTGAGCGCCTCAGAGTGGCGCGACGGGTATCAGCGTGCGGATCCGGAGCAGCCGTTTCGGAACCGTGGGCGGCCAGGGATGGCCGCCCACGGAGCCTCAGGGACGGGCTTTTGGCGTTTCCGAAACGGCTGCTCCGGATCCGCACGCGTGGCACGAGACGCGTAAATCAGAAACGCTCAGGTCAGCAGCGCCTCGACTACCCCGCTCCACGCCGAGGCCAGATTCCCCCGGTCGTACCCGCCTCCACCAAACGCCAGCACCCGTCCATGGCCGAGGCGATCGGCCAGGGCGGCCAGGTCGCGGGCCGCGCGCGCGTGGGCGGCGGCGGAGAGCTGCAGGTGCGCCAGGGGGTCGCCGGCCAGGCTGTCGGCGCCACATTGCAGCAGCAGGAATTCGGGCTGGAAGCGCTCCACATGCGCCAGCATCTGCGGCCAGACCTGGTCGAACTCGGCGTCGCCCGCACCGGCGGGTAGCGGCACGTTGAGCTTGGTGCCCGAAGCGCTGCCATGCCCCGCCTCGTCGCTGCGCCCGGTGCCGGGATACAGGGTGGTGCCACTCTCGTGCAGGTCGGCAAAGATCAGGTCGGGATCGGCCTCGAAGGCGTAGAACACGCCGTCGCCGTGATGGGCGTCGATGTCGACATAAGCAATGCGCTCCAGCCCGTGGCGGATGCGCAGGGCCTCAATGACCACGCCACAATCGTTGAACACGCAGAAACCGGCCGACTGGTCACGGCGCGCATGGTGCAGGCCGCCAATGGGCACGAAGGCGCGCCGCCGCGGGCCCTGCAACACCCACTCGGCCGCCGCCAGACTGGAACCCACCACGCAGCTGGCGGCTTCGAACACGCCGCGGAAGGCCGGCGTATCGCCACCATCGAGCCAGCCCGTGCCCTGCGCGGACAGGGTCTGCACCTGCTCGATGTGTTCGGGGGTATGGAACAGGCCCAGATCGGCGACACTGGCTTCCACCGGCTCCAGCACCCGTACGCGCCCACGCAGGCCGCGCTGGTCGAATTCGCGCACAAAAGCGCCATGACGATCGGCACCGAAGGGATGCCCCGCGCCGAATCCATAGCGCGCCAGCCTCTCCCCCAATACCACCGCGACTTCGGCCTGGTGCGAGTTTTCGTTGACGTCCACTGCGCGCTCGAGTCGGGCCCCTGATATGCGATCAAGCCTAGCACAGCAGGGCGCATTTACCGTCGCCAGCATCGTTGGCATCACGGATAATGACGGGATGGCACAGTACATCTACACAATGAACAGGGTATCGAAGGTGGTACCCCCCAAGCGCACCATCCTGCGCGACATCAGTCTGTCCTTTTTCCCGGGCGCCAAGATCGGCGTGCTGGGTCTGAACGGCTCGGGCAAGTCCACGCTGCTGAAGATCATGGCCGGCAAGGACACCAACATCGAGGGCGAGGCGCGCCCGCAGTCCGGCATCCGCGTCGGCTACCTGTCCCAGGAGCCGGAGCTGGACCCGAACCAGGATGTGCGTGCCGCCGTCATGGAAGGCGTCGGCGACGCCTTCAAGCTGCTCAAGCGCTTCAACGAGATCAGCGACGCCTTCGCCGAACCCATGGACGACGAGCAGATGAACAAGCTGCTCGAAGAACAGGCCAGGCTGCAGGACGCCATCGACGCCAGTGGTGGCTGGGAGCTGGAGCGCAAGCTGGAAATCGCGGCGGACGCGCTGCGCCTGCCCGAGTGGGACGCCAGGATCGGCCAGCTCTCCGGCGGTGAGAAGCGCCGCGTGGCGCTGTGCCGGCTGCTGCTGTCCGCACCGGACATGCTGCTGCTGGATGAACCCACCAACCACCTGGACGCCGAGTCGGTGGGCTGGCTGGAACGCTACCTGGAGGAGTACCCCAGCACCGTCGTGGCCGTGACCCACGATCGCTACTTCCTCGACAACGTCGCCGAGTGGATCCTGGAGCTGGATCGCGGCCACGGCATTCCCTACGAGGGCAACTACTCCAGCTGGCTGGAACAGAAAGAAAAGCGTCTGGAGCTGGAGCAGCGCGAACAGGAAGGCCTGCGCAAGATGCTGGCCAGAGAGCTCGAATGGGTGCGCACCAACCCCAAGGCGCGCCAGGCCAAGAGCAAGGCGCGTCTGGCGCGTTACGAGGAACTGGCCAGCCGCGAGTTCCAGGAGCGCAACGAGACCAACGAGATCTACATCCCGCCCGGGCCGCGCCTGGGCGAGCTGGTCATCGAAGCCCGCGGCCTGCGCAAGGCCTTCGGCGAGAAGCTGCTGGTCGACAACCTGAACTTCAGCCTGCCGCCCGGCGGCATCGTCGGCATCATCGGTCCCAACGGCGCCGGCAAGACCACGCTGTTCCGCATGCTGACCGGCGCCGAGAAGCCCGATGCCGGCGAAATTCGCATGGGTGCTTCGGTGAAGCTCGCCTATGTGGACCAGTCGCGTCAGGCCCTGAACGACAAGAACACTGTCTGGCAGGAGATCTCCGGCGGCCTGGACATCCTCAAGGTCGACAACTACGAGACGCCCTCGCGCGGCTACGTGGGCCGCTTCAACTTCAAGGGCACGCAGCAGCAGCAACTGATCGGCGAGCTCTCCGGCGGCGAGCGCAACCGCGTGCACCTGGCCAAGGTGCTCAAGAGCGGCGGCAACGTGCTGCTGCTCGACGAGCCCACCAACGACCTGGATGTGGAAACCCTGCGCGCACTGGAAGAAGCGCTGCTGAGCTTCCCGGGCTGCGCCGTGGTGATCTCGCACGATCGCTGGTTCCTGGACCGCATCGCCACCCACATCCTGGCCTTCGAGGGCAACTCGGAAGTGGTCTGGTTCGAGGGCAACTACCAAGAATACGAAGAGGATCTGAAGCGCCGCAAGGGGGATGACGGTGCGCAGCCGCACCGGGTGCGCTATAAGCGCCTGACCGGCTGAAGATCACCGGGCTGACGAACCCAAGGGAGCCAAGGGGGATGAGCGCCTACATCGACATCCACGGCCAGCTGCATCTGGATCAGCCGGCCGCGTTCGCGCTCACCTGCCCCCACTGCCTGGTCTACACGCATGTCACACCGCTGGGCGTGCCCTCGTTCAATGCGCTGAACAGCCACCGGCCGCGCCAGGTGGGCATCGTGTTCGACTGCGATGCCTGCCATCAGCCGCTGTTCCTGCGCTTCGCCGTGCGCCAGTACGGTGCGCTGCAGATCGAGCTCGGCCACCACTGCGAAGTGGAGCGCGCCCGTGAGCGCTTCAACTTCCAGTACCTGCCACGTGAGGTCGAGGAGCTGCTGCGCGAGGCCTTCGGCTGTTATGTCCATGGCATGCTCAATGCCTTCGGCCAGATGTGCCGGCGCTGCATGCAGGCGCTGTTCGCCGACCAGGGCGAGGCCGGCCGGCTGCGCATGTACGAACAACTGCACGAAGTCCGCGACATGACGCAGATGGAAGGCGCGCACTTCAACATCATCCGGCGCGTGCTGTTCGACACTGACGCCGATCCCCAGCCGCCGCTGCTCGATGAGGTGCAGGCCGGCATGCTGATGGAAGTCATCAAGGATCTGCTGCACCAGGCCTATGTGCGTCGTGGCCGGCTGCAGCAGGCACTGAAAGTGCGCCAGTTCCTGTCCGACGAATCGGCGCGCAGCCTCAAGACCTGAAGGGATTCGGATGTCCGATGTGGAGCCATGATCCGCGGCACGCGCCATCATCTGCAGTACTGACATGCAACCACTCGAGAACATCGATCTGGCCAGCGACCCGGCCGCCGCACGCTACGTGAAGGATGAGATCGTGCAAGTGGAGTTCGCGCACGCGGCCGGCGCCCTGCAGAGCCTGGAGGGCGCCAATGCCTATGCCAGCGGCGATGCGCTGGTCACAGGCTCTTTGGGCAACCGCTGGGTGGTGTCGCGCGCGCGCTTCGAGCAGCGCTACCGCGCGCTGGTGCCATTGGCGATGGGACAGGACGGCGCCTATCGCAACCTTGCGGTGCCGGTGCTGGCGCGGCAGATGTCTCATCCTTTCGCCATCCGCCGCAGCACCGGCGGCGACGTACTGCACGGCGCCGCCGGCGACTGGCTGATGCAATACGCACCGGGCGATTACGGCATCACCGAGCAGCGGCGCTTCGCCGCCGTGTACCGGCGCGCCAACTGACCGCTCGCCTGCGCCGCTGCTAGCTGCGGCGCGTCGCCTCGAACAGGAACCAGGCACGCCGCTCGGCTTCGTCGACCCACTCTTCGATCAGGCTGGCCGTGGCCACATCCTCGTGGTCATCGCACACTGTGTGCGCTGCGCGCAGGTTGGCGGCGAACTGCCTGTTGTCCTCACGCAGTTCCGCCAGCATGTCTTCCGGTGTGACGAAATCGGCATCGTTGTCCAGCACGCGCTGCAGCTTGGCGATGTGGCCGATGGAGCGCAGCGTGGTGCCGCCGATCTTGCGCACCCGCTCGGCAATGGGGTCGGTGATGGCGTAGATCTGGTCGGCCTGCTCATCCAGCAGCAGGTGGTAGTCGCGGAAATGCGGCCCCGACATGTGCCAGTGGAAGTTCTTGGTCTTCAGATAGAGCGCGAAGGTGTCGGCCAGCAGCTTGTTCAGCGCGGCAGAGACCTCCAGGGTGGCCTTGGGGGTCAGATCCGTCGGCGTCAGCATGGGGGACTGGCGGCGCATCTTCACGGCTTTGCTGTCCATTACATCAGCTCCTGCTGAAACGGGGCGTGGACAACGAAGGTATCATCGCAGCTCGGGGAGACTCAATACAGAACTTCCCTTACTTCCATGTCAGAGGAACTGCCATGAAACTGCTGCGCTGTGGCCCCCGTGGCCAGGAACGCCCCGCCATCCTCGACGCCCAGGGTCGCGCCCGCGACCTCAGTGGCGTGATCGTCGATGTCGCGGGCGCGGCCCTGACACCGGCCGCGCTGGCGCAGCTGGGGCATGTGAAGATCGATGCCCTGCCATTGATCGCCGACGATGCGCGCATCGGCCCCTGCGTGGGGTCGGTGGGCAAGTTCATCTGCATCGGACTGAATTACTCCGATCACATTGCTGAAACCAGGTCGCGCACCCCGAAGGAACCGGTGATCTTCGCCAAGTGGACCAGCGCCATCTGCGGCCCGAATGACGACATCGAGATCCCGCGCGGCTCGGTCAAGACCGACTGGGAGGTGGAACTCGGCGTGGTGATCGGCACGCCCGGCCGCTACCTCGAAGCCGGCCGGGCGCTGGATCATGTGGCCGGCTACTGCGTGGTCAACGATGTGTCGGAGCGCGAGTTCCAGACCGAGCGCAATGGCACCTGGGACAAGGGCAAGGGCCACGACACCTTCGGTCCCATCGGCCCCTGGCTGGTGACGGCCGACGAGATCCCCGATCCGCAGCACCTGCCGCTGTGGCTGGAAGTGGATGGCAAACGCCAGCAGGACGGCAACACCGCGCACATGATCTTCGGCGTGGCGCAGCTCATCAGCTACGTCAGCCAGTTCATGAGCCTGCAATCCGGTGACATCATTGCCACCGGCACTCCCGCGGGCGTGGCGCTGGGCCAGACTCCGCCGCCCTTCCTGCGCGCCGGTCAGCGCCTGCGGCTGGGCATCGACGGGCTGGGCGAGCAGAACCAGCGCATGGTGGACGCCGTCTAGAGCAGCCAGGGCAGCAGCGCACGCACCCGCCGGCTGTAGTCGTCGTATGCCGGGCCGAACTGCTCGCGCATGAAGCGCTCTTCCAGCCGCAGCTTGCGCCACAGCGTGAAGAACACGATGACCACCGCCAGTATCCCGCGCCACTCGCCCCGCGCCAGCGCGGAACCGGCGAAGGCTGCCAGCAAACCGGTATAGATGGGATGACGCACCAGGGCATAGGGTCCACCGGTGATCAGTTCATGGTCCTGCTTCACGGTGACCATGCCGCTCCAGTTGCGACCGATGTGCAGACGCGCCCACACTGCAAACAGCAATCCCGCGCTGGTGAGCGCCGCGCCTGCCCAGAATTGCCAGGGATGCCAGGGCCACAGGCGCCGCTCCAGGAATGGCACCGGCAACCCAGCCACCCCCACCAGCAGACCTGCCACCACCAGTGGCAGCACATGCCCGTAGCGCGAGGCGCGCGACTCGATTCGCACCACCTGTTTCACGTCGCGCGCGCGGATCAGCCAGTAGGCCGCCCAGCACAGCCACAACAAGGGAAATACCAGCGAGTACATCTGTGGAGACATACGACTAACCCGCCGCCGGCACGACAGCCAGCACCGCCATGACCAGGATCTGCACTGCGAAGAAAGCCACGGCGATCTTGATCGCCACCTTGCGCTCCACGGCGCAGGCCAGCGGCAACGCCACGACGATCAGGCATAGCAGGGGCGGCAAGGACATCAACACACCCAACGCCCCGCCAATGGCGCGCAATACGATGAACTGCAGCACGGCGATGATGGCCGACAATATCAGCAGGCGCGGACGCTGCGCCTCCTCGACGCCGCGCGCCAGCACCAGGACCAGAACATAAAAGAGCAAACCACTGACTATGAACACGACTTCCTCGATCTGCAGCCGCGGACAACCCCAAGCCGCCGCGAATCAGCTCTCCCGGTACTCACCGGGACCATGGTTACCGGAATACCAGATGTGGCCCGCCGGATCGAGGGCCCCCTAGCCGCGGGCGCCGTCGGGCCGGCCCCTCAGGTTTTCGGGTACAGCACCAGCTGCGTGCAGCGAAACAGCGCCAACGTCCGGCCGCTGTCCCGATGGGTGACCACCGCGTCCCAGACCTGGGTGGTGCGCCCCAGGTGCACGGCCGTCGCCCGGCACTCCACCGTACCTTCGCGGGCCGTGCCCAGATGATTGGATTTGAGCTCGATGGTGGTGAAGCTGTGCGCACCGTCGGGCAGATGCGTGGCGCAGCCATAACCGGTGCAGGTATCCGCGAACGCCACCACCGATCCGGCATGCAGGAAACCGTTGGATGCCATCAGCTGGCTGCGCACCGCCATTTCACCGCGGATTTCCCGCTCCCCTACCAGGGTGATCAGCACGCCGAGATGCCCCGGCAAGTTGGCGGCACTGAGGGCATTGAGCTGCTCTTTACTGGGCTTCAAGCGCGTCTCCAATTGCCGGCAACGCCGCCACTTTAGCGTAAACGGGACCGGGCCGTGACGGACGGCGCCAGGGCCGCACTGCCCGGCGCTACGGCGTCGCTCGCTTGTAGCAGAAACGCGCCTTGAGTTCCGGCAACGGCGCACCGTCCGAGCCGCAGATATGGCAGCTGGCGCAATTGTCCGGACTGAAAGGCGCCTTGGGCCCTACCACCACGGCCGTGGTGGCGACGGCCGATTGTCGGCTCAGCGCCGTCAGCCGCAGTGTGCTGCGCGCCAGACGCAGCGTGATCGAATAGGGCTTGGCCACGTGCCCCGCCATGCACCGGCCCAAATCCACGTGGTCAATCTTCTGGAAAATCTCGCCAGCGGGGTCCTTCTTGCGCTCGGCTGTGTAGTGGGCATCCTCCTGAATCTCCACCTTGTCTATGCGGTTGGTATCCACATAGACCACGAACTGCTTGCCGCTGCCGCTGGCCATGGCGCTGAAGCGCGCGGGAAAGGCACCCTGCGTCGGCTTCCCGGCGCAGAATGACGCGTAGAAACTGTCGAAGGATTCCTGACTGGCGAAGAAAACGGGCTCCCGCTGCGCCTGCCCAGATCCTGGCGCCTGCACAGACCCTGACTTCGGCCCCACCTCCGCTCCCTGCGCTGCCCCCAGAGCCAATCCGGACAGTTGCAGACCCGCGATCAGCAGCAATGCCCATCCAGTGGTATCGGATTTCATTTGTCTGTGCCGATGCTCAGAGCCCAGCGTGCCCAAGCCCATTCAGTGGCCTGCGCGACCGGGAGGTGTGATCACGCGAGCAGCTTACTCCGCGCAGGTCCGCTTGAGCGCATGGTTAGGCCTCGACTGGATCGTCGGGCTCGACTGCCGATAAGTACTGCTCGTCGGTTACCTTGTCGAGCCAAGTAACAGGCGTGCCGTTGAGCCATTCTTGGATTGCGATATGGCTCATGGCGGTGGTGTCCGTAGCACCGTGCCAATGCTCTTGACCGCAGTTGCAGAAAACGACATCGCCGGCGCGGATTTCTCTTTTAGGGCCGCCGCGACACTGAGTCCAACCGCAGCCGGAAGTAACGACGAGATGCTGGCCGAGCGGGTGACTGTGCCAAGCAGAGCGCGCGCCAGGCTCGAAGGTGACCAAGGCGGCTGAAACTCGGCCCGGTTCTTGAGGGTTGAACAGCGTGTCGATACGGACTGCGCCATCGAAATACTGCTCGGGGCCTGATACAGATGGGCGAGAGCCAGCCCGAAAGATTTTCATCTGCACGGTACGTTCCTTCGGATTGAGCGGCGGCGCTGCAACAGAAGCCTAACTAGAAGCAGATGACCGAAATGTCGCTTTTGAAAATGGACAAACCTGTCGCATAACGCCCCGGGCTCTCCCTGACTTCCCGCCCCCGACTGATGTCTGACTCCAGTTACCAGGCTGGCGCCCTCACCCGACCCACTTGCGGGCATTGCGGAACATGCGCATCCAGCCACTGTCCTCGCCCATGGCATCGGGATGCCAGGAGTTCTGCGCGGTGCGATACACGCGCTCGGGATGCGGCATGGTGATCAGCACGCGGCCGTCGCTGCTGGTCAGGGCGGCGATGCCATTTGCCGCGCCGTTGGGATTCTCGGGATACGTCGTGGCAATGCCGCCGCGCGGATCCGCATAGGCGAAGGCGATCAGGTTCTGATCGACGCAGGCCTTCAGATCCGCGTCGCTGGCGAAGCCGGGACGGCCTTCGCCGTGGGCAACGGCAACGGCGAAACGCGAGCCGGCCATGCCTTCGAGCAGCACGGCGGGCGATCGAGCAATCTCCACCAGGCTCAGGCGCGCTTCGAACTGCTCGCTGCGGTTGCGCAGGAAGCGCGGCCAGTGCGTGGCGCCGGGAATCAGATCCTTCAGCAGGGCCATCATCTGGCAGCCATTGCAGACGCCCAGGGAAAAGGTGTCGGTCCGTGCGAAGAACTGCGTGAACTGCTCGCGGGTGCGCTCGTGGAACAGGATGGAGCTGGCCCAGCCGCCGCCGGCACCCAGCACGTCGCCATACGAGAAGCCGCCGCAGGCCACCAGGCCGCGGAAGTCCGCGAGCTGGCGGCGACCGCTGAGCAGATCACTCATGTGCACGTCGTGGCTCTCGAAGCCGGCGCGCTCGAGCACGGCGGCCATCTCGACCTGGCTGTTCACGCCCTGCTCGCGCAGCACGGCGATGCGCGGACGCGCGCCGCGCGCGATGAACGGGGCGGCAATGTCCTCGGCCGGATCGAAGCTCAGTTGCTGCTGCAGGCCGGGGTTCGCGGGGTCGATGGCGCTGGCCAGCTCTTCATCCGCGCAGGCCGGATCGTCGCGCAGGCGGCGCATCTGCCAGGAAGTCTCGGACCAGGCGCGGCGCAGATCGCTCCAGCTCTCATCGAGCTTGAGCGCGCCGGCATTGACGACGACTCGCATGTCGGTGCGCGGGGCACCGACCACACTGACGCAGTCGGCCAGCCCATGCTGGGCCAACAGTGCCTGCACGGCGGCAAGCTCGGCATTCCGCACCTGCACGACGACGCCCGGTTCCTCGGCGAACAGCGCGGCAAGCGCGCCGCCATCACTGGGCTGCGCAGCGGATGCCAGCGCGATATCTAAACCACAGTGGCCGGCAAAGGCCATCTCGATCAGCGTAACGATCAGGCCGCCGTCGGAGCGATCATGCAGCGCCAGCAACCTGCCCTGCGCACGCAGTTCGCTCACCGCTGCAAACAGGGCCTTGAGCAACCCGGCGTCCTCCGCATCCGGCGGCGCCCCGCCCTGACGGTTGAACACCTGCGCCAGCGCGCTGCCACCCAGACGATTGCGGCCAGGGGCGAGATCGATCAGCAGCAGCGAGGTCGGGCCCTGATCGGTGCGCAGCACCGGCGTCAGGGTCTTGCGTACATCGCGCACCGGCGCAAACGCGGAAACGATCAGCGACATGGGCGCAACCACGCTACGTGCGGCGCCCTGCTCCTGCCAGGCGGTGCGCATGGACAGCGAGTCCTTGCCCACGGGAATGGCGATGCCCAGCGCGGGGCAGAACTCCTCGCCCACCGCATGCACGGCGGCATACAGCGCAGCGTCCTCGCCGGGCTCGCCGCAGGCAGCCATCCAGTTCGCAGACAGACGGATGTCACCGATCTTCGCGATGTCGGCCGCCAGAATATTGGTCACGGCCTCGGCCACGGCGAGCCGCGCGGACGCGGCGGGATCCAACAGCGCCACCGGCGTGCGCTCGCCCATGGCCATGGCTTCGCCGGTGTGATGCGTGTAATCGCTGAGCGTGACGGCCACGTCGCTGACCGGCACCTGCCAGGGACCGACCATCTGGTCGCGGCTGATCATGCCGCCAACGGTGCGATCGCCGATGGTGATCAGGAAGGTCTTGTCCGCCACGGTGGGCAGGCGCAGCACGCGATACAGCGCATCCTTCAGCGGCAGGTCGGTGCAGTCGTTGGCAAACGCCGGTGCCGGCAGACGCTGCACATTGCGCGTCATGCGCGGCGGCTTGCCCAGCAGCACGTCGATGGGCAGGTTCACCGGATCGTCGTTCAGCAGCTCATCGTGCACCACCAGCAGGCCGTCGCCGGTGAGCGTGCCGATCACGGCGAACGGGCTGCGCTCGCGCTCGGCAATGGCGGCGAAGCGCTCCAGGCCTTCGGGCTTCAGCGCCAGCACATAGCGCTCCTGCGCCTCGTTGCACCAGATCTCCAGCGGGCTCATGCCGGGTTCGGCATTGGGCACGGCGCGCAGTTCGATGCGCGCGCCGCGATGGCTGTGCGCCACCGCTTCGGGCACGGCGTTGGACAGACCGCCGGCGCCCACGTCGTGGATCAGTTCGATGGGGTTGTCGGCGCCCAGCGCCCAGCAACGATCGATCACTTCCTGCGCGCGGCGCTGGATCTCGGGATTACCTCGCTGCACGGAGGCGAAATCCAGCTGTTCGCTGCTGGTGCCGCTGCCCACGGACGAGGCCGCGCCACCACCCAAGCCGATAAGCATGGCCGGGCCGCCGAGCACCACGAGCTTGGCGCCCACCGACACCTCGCCCTTCTCCACATGCTGGCGACGCACGTTGCCCAGGCCACCCGCCAGCATGATGGGCTTGTGATAGCCGCGCGCGCGCTGGCGCGCAGGCTGCGCCGCGGCGCCGGCTGACGTAGTCGTTTCGGCGGCATTGCCGGTCTCAAAGGTGCGGAAGTAACCGCAGATGTTCGGACGACCGAATTCATTGTTGAAGGCAGCCGCACCCAGCGGGCCTTCGATCATGATCTGCAGCGCCGAGGCGATGCGGCCCGGCCGACCGATGCCCTGCTCCCAGGGCTGCTCGAAGCCGGGAATGGCAAGATTGGACACCGAGAAGCCGCACAGGCCGGCCTTGGGCTTGGCGCCCAGACCCGTGGCACCCTCGTCGCGGATCTCGCCGCCCGAACCGGTCGAAGCGCCCGGAAACGGCGAAATGGCCGTGGGATGGTTATGCGTCTCCACCTTCATGAGGATGTCGATGGATTCATCGACGCCGCGGTACACACCGCTGTCCGGCTCCGGGAAGTAGCGCCGGCCCGGCCAGCCAGCCATCACCGCGGCATTGTCCTTGTACGCCGACAGCACGCCCTCGGGCGCGCGCGCATGCGTGTTGCGGATCATCGCGAACAGCGACTTGGGCTGCGCCGCGCCGTCGATGACGAAGCTGGCATTGAAGATCTTGTGGCGGCAGTGCTCGGAGTTCGCCTGCGCGAACATCATCAGCTCGACATCCGTGGGATCGCGGCCCAGCCGGGTGAAGGCCTCGAGCAGGTAGTCGATCTCGTCATCGGCCAGCGCCAGGCCCAGCTCGGCATTGGCGCGCACCAGCGCGGCGCGGCCGGTGGCCAGGCTCACGCGCTGCAGGGGCCGCGCCTGCTCCTCGACGAATAGCGCCTCGGCCGCTGCCAGCGACGGCAGCACGGCCTCGGTCATGCGATCATGCAGGGGCGCGGCCAGCGCCGGCAGATCCGCGGCACTCAGCGGCTGCGCGCTGCGCAACGTATAGGCAATGCCGCGCTCGATGCGCCCCACGCCGGCCAGGTCGCAGACCCGGGCAATCTCGGTGGCCTTGCTGGACCAGGGGGAGATGGTCCCGGGCCTGGGCACGACCAGCAACAGTGCAGCCGCACCGCTGGCGCCCCCCTGCGAGTCCCCGGTTTGCACCACTTCGACGCCGCCCAGCAGCTGCTGCAGGCGGCTCTGCTGCGCGGCATCCAGGGCCCGGGTCGTGCTCACGAAGTGAACATAGTGTGCCTCGATTCCCTGCAAGGCCGGCACCCGGGCACGCAATTGCTGCAACAGCCGCTGGCGCCGGAACTCAGATAAGGCCGGCGCGCCATTCAGTATCAACAGGCTCATTTCCTGGGGCCGGATTCGCCGGCCGGTGCCGGATACAGTTGCGGGAACTGGGCGACATTGCCGCCCTCCAGCGCCAGCACCTTGCTGACGCCGCTCTTGCGCACCTCATCGATGCGCAGGATGGAATGCATGGGCAGAAAGCTGCGCTTCACGCCCTCGAATTCGCTCTTGATGCGCTCTTCGCCCGGGTCCAGCACCACGCTGGAGCGCTCGCCGAACACCAGCTCTTCGACTTCGATGAAACCGAACAACGAGCCCTGGCCGACCTTGCGGGCATAGATCTCGTACACCTTGCCCTGATTGATGAACTGGACCTTGTAGATGTGGTTGGCAGGCATTGCGGCGCAGGGGGTGGAAAACGGTTATTATACCGGCAGCGGAGTCGAAGGCGGGACGATTGCATGGCCCTGAGGCTGACTGTGATCAGCGAACAGAGTGCCGAGCTGGGCGACACCGGCAGCATCGTGCTCGGTGTCGGCGGCGGCAACATCGGCCGTGCGCGCGACAATGACTGGGTCCTGCCCGATCCGCAGCGCTACCTCTCCTCGCACCATGCCCGCGTACAGTTCCGCCGCGGCACCTTCTTCATCGAAGACACCAGCACCAACGGCGTGTTCGTCAACGACGCCACGCAGGCACTGGCGCGCCGCGGCCCGCATGCCCTGGCCCATGGTGACGTGCTGCGCCTGGGCGCCTACCGGGTGCGCGTGGACATCGATGGCAGCGCCGAATCGCAGACCGGCGAGGCCAGCTCTGTCTATGCGGTCGGCGAGATGCTGCCCGAGCTGCAGAAGCTCAGCCGCTCGCTGAGCACCCGCAACGACATCGGTTCGGACCTGGACGTGGCCGCCCTGCTCTCGCCGGGCGAGGCGCCGGCGCCACCGCGCCCCCGCGTCGAAGCGCCACCGCTGCCCAGCGTACCCGTGGCGGTCAGTGCCCCTTCGACCAATGGCGCGCTGACCAACGACGACGCATTGCTGAAGTTCGATCAGGCCCAGTCGCACAGCGCGGAGCAGTCGCGCAGCGGCGAACATGCGCGCGTCACCCCACCGCCGCGCGCCGGCGCCAATCTGCAGGCCGCACCAGGCGCGGCCCACCGGATCAGCTCAGGCGCGGCCGCTTTCTGTCGTGGCGCCGGCATCGATCCGCAGCGCTTTCCCGAAGACACGCATGCCAAGCTGCTCTATCTGGGCGGGCTGCTGCTGCGCGAGGCGCTGGTCGGCCTCAAGGGCCTGGCGCTGGCCCAGCACGACATCCAGGCCACGCTGCAGGTGGCTGCGCCGGGCAGCGAATCGCGCCCCACGCTGCGCAATGCGCCCATCGACGATCTGCTGGTGCAGCTGCTGGCCGGCCACGAGCGCCGCGAGCTGGACGCGCTCATGTGGCTGCGCGAGAAGATCAGCATGGCCCGCCGCCATGACGAAGCCATGGCGCGCTCCATGTATGTGGCGCTGGCCGAATTCGTGGCGCGTCTGGACCCGCGCGAACTGTCCATCGGCGCCGAGCGCCACCGCGTCAACGGCTCGGCCAACCTCGACGACACGCTGGCGCACCGTTTCCGCAGCATCACCGAATCCTCCAGCGGTGGCCTGCCGCACCTGTATGCCGAGGCCTTCACCCAGGCCTTCCAGGAAGAACTGCGCCGCAACGGCGCGCCGGCACGCTCACGCCCTGAAACGCCGCGCGGCGAATCCAGGTAACTCCCCATGGTTTGACGCCCCGGTTCGGGCGGGTTTAGACTCGCCCGCGGTTGAAAACGTTTACTTCCATTGGGTAAACGTTCCCAGAGACCAGGCGGACCACGGGGAGAAACTGCCATCTTGGGGGCCACGATCAAGGACGTCGCGCGCCGTGCGCGGGTATCCATCGCCTCGGTGTCGCGGGCGCTGAATGGCACCGGCGTGGTCACCGACAGCATCCGCGAGCGCGTCACGCGCGCCGCCAAGCAGCTGCGCTACACACCGCATGGCGGCGCCCGCAGCCTGATCACGCGGCGCACCCACAGCATCGGAGTGCTGCTACCGGACATGTACGGCGAGTACTTCTCCGAGCTGATCCGCGGCATCGACCGCGCGGCGCGGGCGCGTAACCTGCACCTGCTGGTCTCCAGCACCCATGGCGATGCCGACGAAGCCGCCGAACTGCTGCGCTCCATGAGCGGGCGCGTCGACGGGCTGCTGCTCATGTCGCCGCATGTCACCGGCAAATTCCTCGCCGAGGCCATTCCGGGCGCCCTGCCCGCCGTGCTGATCAGCACGCCGGACGAGCTCAAGCAGTTCACCACACTGATGATCGACAACTACGGGGGCGCGCGCAGCGTGGTCACGCATCTGCGCAACCTGGGGCACCGGCACATCGCGCATATCAGCGGTCCGGCCAACAACTTCGAATCCGGCGAACGTCTGCGCGGCTACCGCGCCGCGTTGCGTGGCCTGGCGCCGCCGCCCGGCGCGAGCAGCGCGGAGACCATCGTCGCCGGCGATTTCACCGAAGAGTCCGGCTATCTCGCCGGCCGCTTCATCGCCGCCCTGCCGCAGCGCCCGGACGCCATCTTTGCCGCCAACGACATGATGGCCATCGGCTGCCTGTATGCGCTCACCGAGGCGGGGCTGCGCGTACCTCAGGACGTGGCGCTGGCTGGCTTCGACGACATTCCGATTGCGCGCTACATGCAGCCGGCGCTGACCACGGTGCGCATCCAGATCGCCGAGCTGGGCATGCGTGCGCTGGAGGCACTGGTGCAGCGCATCCGCTCGCCGAAAGATGCCGGTGGCGGCAAGCAGACGCTGAAGACCGAATTGGTGGTCCGTGCCTCCTGTGGCAGCACGGGCCAGCAGAATCGTGCCGCGGGGGAATCCTCGCGGCGCTGAACTCACGGAGCCTTGATTCAAAAATTCCAGGAGGGGGGTCCATGAAGAAGCGACACGTATCAGCCATCGCAGCGGCGGTCGCCGCGCTGCTGAGTGCGCCGAGCTACGCGCAGTTGAGCACGGCCACGGTCACCGGCCAGGTCGTGGCCGGCAGCACGGCACAGGAAGGCGCCAGCATCACCGCCACCAACACGGCCACCGGCCGCACGCTGCGCACCGAGTCGCGCGCCGGCGGCGCCTACACCCTGGTGGGCCTGGAACCTGGCACCTACCGCATCGACGTCACCGCAGCGGACGGTACCAAGGCCAGCGATGTCATCGAGGCGCATGTCGGCCAGACGCTGCAGCTGGACATGGATGTCACCGGCGCCGCCGCGCAGAACGCGCAGCTGGAAACCGTGGTGATCGTCGGTGTGAAGGCGCCGGAGGTTAAGACTTCGGAGGTGAGCACCTCGGTCAGCGCCGAGCAGCTCGAAAATCTGCCGCAGGTCACGCGCAACTTCCTCTCCTTCGCCGATCTGGCCCCGGCGTGCGCTTCACGCAAGACAGCGCCACCGGCTACGTGAAGATGCAGAGCGGCGCGCAGAACCAGGACAATGTAAACGTTTTCATAGACGGCGTAAGCCAGAAGAACTACATCCTGCGCGGTGGCATCGCCGGCATGGATTCGTCGCGCGGCAATCCGTTCCCGCAATCGGCAGTAGCGGAATACAAGGTCATCTCGCAAAACTACAAGGCCGAATACGACCAGGTCAGTTCGGCGGCGATCACGGCGGTGACCAAGTCGGGCACCAATGAGTTTCATGGTGATGCCTTCGTGGATCACTACAGCGACAGCTGGCAGGCCGAGAGCCCGTTCGAGAAGATCTCCGAGGCCAATGGCGTCCCACGCCCCTCCTTCCACCAGGAGCAGTACGGCCTGAGCGCGGGCGGTCCCATCATCAAGGACCAGGTGCACTTCTTCGTGGCCTATGAAGGCAAGAACATCCTGCAGCCCCATCAGGTCAGTGGCGTGACCGAAGCGCTCAACGAAGGCAACGTCACCAACACCGGGCTGATTCCCGGATTGCTGGCCCTGGAAGGCGCCAACGATGTGAAGTTCCGCGAGAACCTGGTGCTGGGCAAGATCGACGCCCAGGTCGACGAGAATCAGCTGCTTGAACTGACAGCCCGCCTGCGGCGTGAAAATGACTTCACGCCGGAAGATGCCAATTACAGCGACAGCGACAACTTCCACAACGGCGCCAATGACGAGACGCGCGTGGATCTGAAGCATACCTGGACGCTGGGCAGCTTCCTGAACGAAGCCCGTGTCGGCTACCAGGACTCCGAGTGGAATCCGCACTCGAAGTCCGACGCCACGGAGGTGAACTATCACTACTCCACGTCGAACACCGTCAACAACATCAGCGGCGCGCTGATCTACACCGGTGGCTCGCCGAACGCGCAGGATCGCGAGCAGAAGGGCACGTCGTTCCAGGACGATCTGAGCTTCACCGGCATCGCCAATCACACGATGAAGATGGGCGCCAAGGTCAATCTGATGAAGTTTGCCCTGTCCGGCACGGCCTTCAGCGTGGCCTCCTGCGACGTCGTGCTCGACAGCACCACCGGTCTGCCGATCTCCGACACCAGCACCGTGGCCTGCCCGGGCACCGACATCACGGACGCCTATCACGTCACAGACGCGATCCCGGCGACCGCGGTCGACTTCAACGACACACAGATTGGTCTGTACTTCCAGGATGATTGGAAAGCTACCGACAAACTGACTTTCAATCTTGGTTTGCGCTGGGACTACGAAACCAACATGCTCAACGATGACTACGTGACGCCGGCCGATCGCGTCACCGCGTTGTACGCTGCGGATGTCACGCGCTACGGCATCACGCCGGCTGCCGGCCAGACCTATGCCGAGTCGCTGGCGCTGGGCGGCGTCAACATCGGCGACTACATTGCCGATGGCCACAGCCGCAAGGCATTCACCGGTGCCTGGCAGCCGCGCCTGGGCTTCGCCTACGACTTCTTCGGCAACGATGCCACGGTGCTATTCGGCGGCTATGGCCGCGCCTACGACCGCACCATGGCCAATCACGCCCTGGATGAGCTGCAGAAGAACCAGCAGGCCGGCGGCGAGATCTGGCTGATCAGGAATGATCACAAGATGCCCTACACCGACCAGATCAGCCTGGGCCTGCGCCAGCGCCTGGCTGACTGGAACGGCGAGATCGGCTACACCAACTCGTACAGCCACAACCAGTTCACCTGGTTCAGCGGCAACCGCGACCCGGACGGTGGCTATGCCACGCAGAGCCCGATCGATCCGCTGTGGGGTGGACCCAATGGCTATGGACAACTGGTGCTGGGAGACTTCATCACCCAGGCCAAGACCCAGACGGCCTACCTGAAGATCGAGAAGCCCTTCTCGATGGAAAGCGGCTGGGGCGTGGCGTTGACCTATACCTACAGTGATGGCCTGACCACCAACCGTCAGTGGACCAATGACATCTTCAACTGGACCTACGGCAAGTCAGGTGCCGGCTGGAATCCGTCGGTGGACGTCGAGAAGCACCGCGCCATCCTCACCGGCCTGACCAACAAGCTGCCCTGGCAGATCATGCTGTCCGGCAAACTGACCCTGGGATCGGGACTGCCGTTCCAGATCACCGACTGCTCGGCCGGGTGGACCGAGTGCGTGTTCCGCAAGGGCGACGGCAAGGCCTTCCACGAACTGGATCTGGGCCTGTCGAAGGACTTCCAGATCTACCGCTCCTCGCTGACGCTGCGAGCGGACGTGGTCAATGTCTTCAATTCGATCAACTACGGCGGCTATGACGGCTGGGCGGGCGGGCCGACCACTACTCCGGCCAACCAGTACGGTGGCGACAACGCGAATGTCGGCAACCCCAACAGCATGGGCGGTCCGATGCGCACCTTCAAACTCGGTCTGTCTGCTCACCTGTGAGGAGTCTCCCCCACTCCGTACACAGCTGAGTCACGAGGGATTCGGGAGGCCAACCTCCCGGATCCCTTCTTTTTGAGGAACCGGACATTGCCTGAACACTTCGACCGACGCCGATTCCTGTTGCTCGCTGGCAGCGGCGCTGCACTGAGCCTGGCCGGCTGCGGACGCGGGACGGACAGCGCACAAACTCCTGCCGCGAGCAGTGCAGCGGCGAGTGCCTCGGGCAACGTGGCAGCGGGCGGCGCACCGGAACTCAAAGGCGACGCATTGCTGGTCGATCTGCAGCAGCGCACCTTCCGCTTCTTCTGGCAGACCACGGAGAGCCGCTACGGCCTGGCGCCGGATCGCTACCCCACGCCCTCCTTCGCCAGCATCGCGGCCATCGGCTTTGCGCTGACAGCCTATGTCATCGGTGTCGAACGCAACTGGATCACGCGTGATGAGGCTCGCGAGCGCGTACTGGCCACGCTGAGCTTCCTGCGCGATGCGCCCCAGGGCCCGGAACCGACGGGACGCAGCGGCTATCGCGGCTTCTTCTATCACTTCCTGCACCTGACCACGGGCGAGCGCTACGCCGCCTGCGAGCTCTCCACCATCGACACGGCACTGCTGATGGCCGGCGTGCGTTGCTGCGGTCAGTACTTCACCGGCAATGACGATGCCGAAGCGCGCATCCGCCGCCTGGCCGACGAACTCATCGGTCGCGTGGAATGGACCTGGGCGCAGCCGCGTGCGCCGCTGATCAACCTGGCCTGGTCGCCGGAGAAAGGCTTCTCCGGCTACGACTGGCGCGGCTACAACGAGGCCATGCTGATCTACCTGATGGCGCTGGGCTCTCCCACGCATCCGGTGGGCACCGATGCCTGGGAGGCCTGGACCAGCGGCTACGCCAGGAGCTGGGCCTCGCTGGAGGGCATCGAGCACCTCACCTTCGGACCGCTGTTCGGTCACCAGTACACGCATGTGTGGGTGGACTTCCGCGGCATGCCCGATGCCTACCTGCGTGAGCGCAACAGCGACTACTTCATCAACAGCCAGCGCGCCGTGCAGTCGCAGCGCGCCTACGCCATCCGCAATCCGCTGGGCTGGCAGGGCTATGGTAAGAACTGCTGGGGCCTCACGGCCTGCGACGGCCCCTACGACGGCGCGCTGCCCTACAACGGTGGCTCGCGCATGTTCCGCACCTACGCGGCGCGCGGTGTGGGTCCGATCGAGAACTACGACGATGGCACGCTGGCGCCCACGGCGGCAGCCGCCTCGATCGCCTTCGCGCCGGATCTGGTGCTGCCCATGCTCGAACACCTGTACTCACACTATGGCAGCGCCCTGCTCGGCCCCTATGGCTTCCTTGATGCCTTCAATCCGAGCTTTCATTTCGACGACGTACTGCCCGCCAAGGGCAGGCGCGTGGGCGAACTGGGCTGGGTGGACAACGACTATCTCGGCATCGATCAGGGCCCCATCCTCGCCATGATCGAGAACTACCGCAGCGGCCTGATCTGGCGCACCATGCAGAACGATCCCATCATTCGCAAGGGTCTGCAGCGGGCGGGGTTTTCCGGCGGATGGCTGGCGTAACGGCAGGCATGAACAAGCTGCGGCGTTGCATTGGCGTACTGGCCGTGGCGCTGGCCTGCACGGCCTGCGGCGATGCGCGCCAGGGCGAAACGCTGCGCTTCTGGGCCATGGGGCGGGAAGCCGAGACCGTGCTGGCGCTGCTGCCGGAATTCGAACGGCGGCATCCGGACATCCACGTCGAAGTGCAGCAGCTGCCCTGGACGGCCGCGCACGAAAAGCTGCTCACGGCCATCGCCGGCGACGCCACGCCCGACATCGCGCAGATCGGCAACACCTGGCTGCCAGAGATGGTGGAGCTCGGTGCACTGCAGCCCCTGGATGCACTGCTCGCAACCTCGCGAGACATCAGTGCCGCGGACTACTTCGCCGGGGTCTGGCAGACCAACCAGATCAACGGCCAGCTGTACGGCGTGCCCTGGTATGTGGACACCCGCCTGCTGTTCTATCGCAAGGATCTGCTGAAGCAGGCCGGCTTCGATGCCCCGCCACGCGACTGGCAGGAATGGCTGGCCCAGCTGCGCGCCATCAAGAAGCTGGTGGGCCCGCGACGCTATGCGGTGCTGCTGCCGCTGAATGAATTCGAACCGCTGCAGGTGCTGGCCCTGCAGCAGCCCGATGCCATGCTGCGCGACGGCGGCCGCTACGGCGACTTCCACAGCGAATCCTTCCTGAAGGCGCTCAATTTCTATCAGCAACTGTTCCGCGAGCAGCTCGCGCCCAAGGTTTCCAACACCCAGATCTCCAATGTCTGGCTGGAACTGGGACGCGGCTTCTATTCCTTCTACATCTCCGGCCCCTGGAACATCGGCGAGTTCAAACGCCGCCTGCCGCCGGAACAACAGGATGACTGGATGACGGCGCCCATGCCCGGCCCCGATGGGCCCGGCGTCTCCAACGCCGGTGGTTCCAGCTTCGCGGTCTTCACGCGCTCGCGGCATGCGAAGGCTGCCTGGATGCTGATCGAATTCCTGTCGCGGCCCGAGATTCAGCAGCGTTTCTACGGCATCACCGGCGATCTGCCGCCACGGCTCAGCGCCTGGCAGGATCCGGCGCTGGCGCAGGACCCGTATCTGAAGGCCTTCGCCGATCAGCTCACGCGCCTGCGCCCCTTCCCGCAGGTGCCGGAATGGGAGCGCATCATGGAAGAGATGCGGCTGATGGCCGAGCGTGTGGCGCTCAGCGATGAGAGCACGGATCAGGCCACGCGCGAACTCGATGATCGCACCGACACGCTGCTGGCCAAGCGCCGCTGGATGCTGGCGAGGCGCACGCCATGAATGCCTCTCGCGCCGGCTGGCTGTTCGCCGCGCCCGCACTGCTGGTGATCGCAGTGTTCTTCCTGTTTCCGGTGCTCGCGGCGCTGGCACTGAGCTTCACGGACTTCGATCTGTACGCGCTCGCCGACCTGCGCAACCTGCGCTTCGTGGGTCTCGACAACTACCAGCACCTGCTGACCACGCCATTGTTCTGGAAGGCGCTGGGCAACACCGCCTTCTTCGTGGGCCTGGGCGTGCCGCTGTCCATGCTGGCCTCGCTGGGCGCGGCGCTGCTGCTGGATTCAAAACTCGCCAGGCTGCGTGCGCCACTGCGCACGGCCCTGTTCGCACCGGTGGTCACCACACTGGTGGCGGTGGCCGTGGTGTGGCGCTACCTGTTCCACACGCGCTATGGCCTCATCAACTTCGCGCTGACGCACCTGGGCTTCGATGCCATCGACTGGATGGGCGATCCGCACTGGTCCATGCCCGGCATCGTGCTGCTGGCCGTGTGGAAGAACTTCGGCTACAACATGATCATCCTGGCAGCGGCGCTGCAGGCCATCCCCGAAGATCTGCACGAAGCCGCCCGCATCGACGGCGCCTCGGCCTGGCGCCGGCTGTGGAGCATCACGCTGCCGATGCTGGCGCCCACGCTGCTGCTGGTGACCATCCTGACAGTCGCCGGCTACGCGCAGTTGTTTGCCGAACCCTATGTGATGACCCAGGGCGGCCCGCTGCAGAGTACGGTGAGCGTGCTGTACTTCATGTACGACGAGGGCTTCAAGTGGTGGAACCTGGGCTCGGCCTCGGCCGTGGCCTTCGTGCTGTTCGCCATCATCCTGCTGCTCACCTGGCTGCAGTTGCGCATCCGCCGCAGCGGCATGGAGGCGGCATGAACGAGCGGCGCACGCTGGCCTTCTGGCTGGTCAATGGCGCGCTATGGCTGCTGGCGCTGCTGACCATCTTCCCGCTGCTGTGGATGCTGTCGGTGTCCTTCATGCCCACCGGCACCGCCAGCAGCTATCCACCGCCGCTGCTGCCTTCGGCGCCGACGCTGGCCAATTACCGCGAACTGTTCGCCGCGCATGGCCTGGGTCGCAACTTCGGCAACAGCCTGCTGATCGCCAGCATCACCACCTTGCTGTCGCTGCTGCTCAATGGCATGGCGGGTTACGCCTTCGCCAAGCTGCGCTTCGCCGGGCGTGAGCGGCTGTTCGGCGTGCTGCTCACTGGCCTGGTGATTCCGGCCCAGGTGACCATGATTCCGCTGTTCGGACTGCTGAAGGCACTGCATCTCATCAACAGCTACGCTGCCGCGATCATTCCGGGCATGACCAGCCTGTTCGGCATCTTCCTGGTGCGACAATATGCGCTGGGCATTCCCGATGAGCTGATCGACGCGGCGCGCGTCGATGGCGCCGGCGAGTGGCGCATCTTCCGCGTCATCGTGCTGCCGCTGCTGGCGCCGGTGCTGATCACGCTGGCGATCCTGACTTTTATGGGCACGTGGAACGACTTCATGTGGCCGCTGATCGCGCTGACGGATGCCCCGTTGCAGACCCTGCCGGTGGCCTTGGCCGGATTGTCGCGCGAGCATGTGCAGGATTCCGAATTGATGATGGCCGGCGCCGTGGTCACGGTGCTGCCGGTGCTGGTGCTGTTCTTCTCGCTGCAGCGCTTCTACCTGCGCGGCATCCTGGCGGGGAGCGTCAAGGGATGAGGCCTTGCCGCTGGTGCGGAGCGCGGCCAGCCGCGTCCGTTGGCAGCATGCTGGGGCTGTCCTTCCTGCTGCTTGTCGCTTGCAGCGTCTGGGCTGCGCAGCCGCGCGCCAACACCCGCGCGCGGCCCGCACCCGAAGGCACCATCATCGGCTTCAGCACGCTCGGCAGCTGGCAGGTCATCGCCTCCGATGGCGTACAGGCGGGAATGCAGCGTGGCAGTGGTGCCGACACGCTGCGTCTGAGCTACGACTTCGCCGGTCATGGCGGCTATGCGTTGCTGCATCGGGCGCTGCCGCTCAACTTCCCGGAGAACTTCGAACTGACGCTGCAGGTGCGCGGCAGCGGCGCCGCCAACGATCTGCAGATCAAGTTCGTCGATGCCAGCGGCAAGAATGTCTGGTGGTACCCGCAGCGCGATTTCAGACCCGGCACCGAGTGGCAGACTCTGCGACTGAAACCACGCCACATCCAGTTCGCCTGGGGCCCGGCGCCGGATCATCAACTGCGCCAGACGGCCAGCTTCGAGATCGGCTTCGCGGCCGGCAGCGGCGGTGGCAGCGGCTCGATCGAGATCGGCGCTCTGCGCCTGCGTGCGCTGCCCCCGGTGCCGACCAGCTGGCCCGAGCCCGTGCTATCCGCGCCGGCTGCGGACATTGCGCAGATCGATCTGGGCGCCGCGCGAGAATTTGGCGGGCTGACTCTGCAATGGGACGCACAGCAGCGCCCATCTGATTATCGGCTGCTGTTCTCCGACGATGGCGTGAACTGGACGCTGCAGCATACCGTCACGGCGGCACGCGGCAGCGAAGATGCCCTGCCTCTGCCCGATGCCGAGACGCGCTACGTGCGCGTGCAATCCATACGCGGTCCGGCAATAAAGCTCTCTGGCGTACACATCGAGCCACTGAGCTTCGGTGCCAGCACCAATGCCTATCTGACGGCCCTGGCCCAGCGTCAGCCACGCGGCGCGCTGCCGCGCGGCTTTCTGCCCGAGCAGTCCTACTGGACCCTGGTGGGTACTCCCGTGGGCGGCAGCACTGCGTTGCTGTCCGAGGACGGCCAGTTCGAACCCCTGCTCGGCGGCCCCAGCCTCGAACCGGTGCTCAGTGTCGATGGTACACTGATCGACTGGAGCTCGGTGCAGAACCAGGCCTCGCTGGAAGCCGAGGAACTGCCGCTGCCGGCAGTGCACTGGAGCGGTAATGGCTTTCGCTTCGACATCGACGTCTATGCCACGGGCGGTACACGCCCGAATTACACGGTGCGCTATCGTTACCGCAATGCCAGCAGCCGCAGTCAGCGCGTCGTCATTGCACCGCTGCTGCGCCCCTTCCAGGTCAATCCGCCGGCGCAGTTCCTGAACACCACGGGCGGCTTCGCGGCGCTGCGCTCACTGAACTGGGACGGCCAGACCCTGCGCGTCAACGAGCGCTGGAGCCTGAACCCGCTGCAACCGCCCACCAGCTATCGCGCAGCGCGGCTGGCCACGGCCTTTGCACCGCGCGATCTGCTGGCGTTGACCGAGTCCGGCCCCGCGCTGCTCGAAGACGAACAGGGACTGGCCAGCGCGGCACTGCTGTATGAGCGCACGGTACCGCCTGGCGCGAGCGTGTGGCTGGCCTTCGACATCCAGCGCACGGCCAACAACAGCGCTGCGCGCACGCCGCGCCGTTTCGATTCGACGGCGGCGATGCTGCGCGCCCTGGACGCCGAATACGCCACCGTGCGCCAGCGCTGGCAACGCTCGTTGCAAGGCGTGAGCATCGACGGACCGTCGCCCGTTCAGCAGCTGGCCCACACCCTGCGCACCGCACACGCCCATATCCTGATGAGCCGGCGTGGCCAGGCGCTGGAGCCCGGCACACGCAGTTACCGACGCTCCTGGATCCGCGATGGCGCCATGATGTCGGCGGCACTGCTGCGCCTGGGCGACATGACGACCGCGCGCGAATACCTGGACTGGTATCTGCCCTATGTGCAGAACGACGGCAAGGTGCCCTGCTGCGTCGATCGGCGCGGTGCCGATCCGGTGGTGGAGAACGACAGCTCCGGCGAACTGCTGTTCCTCGCCGCCGAGCTGTATCGCTACACGCAGGATCGCGCCGCCCTGCGCGCGCAATGGCCGCGCCTGCAGCAGGTGGTCGGCTATCTGGAGAAGCTGCGCCAGAGCGAGCGCAGTGCCGCCAATCTGCTGCCGGAACGCCGCGCGCTGTACGGCCTGCTGCCCGCTTCCATCAGTCACGAAGGCTATTCGGCCGAACCCATGCATTCCTACTGGGATGACTTCTGGGCACTGCAGGGTTATGAGGATGCGGTGCGGATTGCGCAGTGGCTGGACGAGAGTGCACTGGCGCAGCAGTGGCGCGCCAACGCCGACCAGTTCCGGGCCGACCTGCTGGCCTCCATCCGCGCCGGCATGCAGCAGCATGGCATCCACTACCTGCCCGGCGCGGCCGAACTCGGCGACTTCGATCCCACCTCCAGCACCCTGGCGCTCTGGCCCGTCGGACTCGAACGCGAACTGCATGAGGAGTTGCTGCCCACCTTCGAGCGCTACTGGCAGGAGTCAGAACAGCGGCGCCTCGGCCAGCGTGACTGGGACGCCTACACGCCGTATGAGTGGCGCAATGTCAACGCGCTGCTGCGCCTGGGTTATCCTGAACGCGCACGCACCATGGTCGGCTTCTTCATGGGCGATCGACGGCCGGCAGAGTGGAACCAGTGGGCCGAGGTGGTGGGCCGCGATGCGCGCCAGTCACGCTTCATCGGCGACATGCCACACGGCTGGGTGGCCAGCGATTTCATCCGTTCGGCGCTGGATCTGTTCGCCTACGAGCGCGGCCCCGACCAGGCACTGGTACTGGCTGCCGGTGTCGATCCGGGCTGGCTGGCCGGCAAGGGTGTGAGCCTGCACGGTCTGCATACCCCCTATGGCGTACTCAGCTACACGCTGCGCCACGCGGGCGGCGATACGCTGCTGCAGATCGAACCGGGCCTGGCCGCACCGCCCGGCGGACTGGTGCTGTCGCTGGACGGCAAGGAATACGCGCTGCCGGCTGGCGCCACGCGCATCAGCGTGGACCGCGGCGGCACGCTGAAATCGGCCAGCGCGCCCTGACCGCTACAGCTGCGCGCCGCCCGAGGCGATGACGCCGGCGTAGTAGCGCGCGCTGTCCTTGGGCGTGCGCACCAGCGTGTCATAGTTCACGTGCACGATGCCGAAACGTTTGGAGTAGCCCAGCGCCCACTCGAAGTTGTCGAGCAGCGACCAGACGAAGTAACCGCGTACATCCACGCCCTGTGCAATGGCGTCGCGCACCGCGCCGATGTGCTTGCGCAGATAGTCCACACGCAGCGGATCGTGCACCCCATCGGGCCCCGCCACCGGCGGATCGAAGAAGGCCGCGCCATTCTCGGTGATGTAGATGGGCGGATTGCCGTAGCGCTCCTTCACCCAGCGCAGCGTGTCGGTGAGTCCCTGCGGGAACACTTCCCAGGTGGTCTCGGTGTAGGTGGCCAGCTTCTGACGCACTGGCGCAGCGCGCAGCGGCCAGGAAGCGACATCGAAGCGCGTGACATTGCGCGTGTAGTAGTTCACACCGAGAAAATCGATGGGCTGCTGGATCAGCGCCATGTCCGCCTGCGGCCATTGCGGCCAGGCTTCGCCGAAAACCTCACGCAGTTCCACCGGATAGTGGCCGTGGAACACCGGATCGAGGTACTGACGGTTCATGTAGGCGTCGGCGCGCCTGACCGCAGCGTGATCCTCGGCGGAATCGGACGCCGCGTACTTCGGCTCCAGATTCACCACCAGGCCGATGCGATGCCTGCCGATGCCGCGATACACCTGCACGGCCGCGCCATGCGCGCGCATCAGGTGATGGGTGGCGATGGGCGCTTCGAAGCGGTTGCGATGCCCCGGCGCCAGCGCACCGTGCAGATAGCCGCCGTCGGTGACCACCCAGGGCTCGTTCAGCGTGGCCCACATCTTCACGCGGTCATCGAGGCGCCGGAACATGACCTCGGCGTACTCGGCAAACCAGTTGGCCACATCCGGATTCAGCCAGCCGCCGCGATCATCCAGCGCCGCCGGCAGATCCCAGTGATACAGCGTGACCATGGGCTCGATGCCCCGCGACAGCAGCGCATCCACCAGGCGGTCGTAGAACCCCAGCCCTTCCGGATTCACCCGGCCGGTGCCTTCGGGCAGCACCCGCGCCCAGGCCGCACTGAAGCGGTAGGCGCCCAGACCCAGCTGCTGCATCAGGCCCACGTCTTCGAGATAACGCCGATAGTGGTCGCAGGCCACCTCGCCGGTATCGCCATCCTTCACCAGCCCGGGCGTATGCACGAAGCGCTGCCAGATCGACGGACCGGCGCCATCGGCCAGCGGCGAGCCTTCGATCTGGTAGGCGGAGGTTGCAGCCCCCCACAGAAAGCCACGGGGAAACTGGCCTGATTGATTGCTGGCGGTCATGCTCCATGCCTCCGCAGAAAACGTTTACATAGCCCTGTGAGCGCGGATTGTATACCATCCACCGGCAACGGGGATGTTCGGGGGCAGCCGATGGCACAGGTTGAGTTGGACCGGGTGCGCAAGGTTTATGACAACGGCCATGTGGCCGTGGCCGACGCCACTTTCACGGCCGGCAGCGGCGAACTGCTGGCACTGGTGGGCCCCTCGGGTTGTGGCAAATCCACTCTGCTGCGCCTGCTGGCCGGCCTGGAGCAGCCCAGTGCGGGCCGCATCCGCATCGGCGAGCGCGATGTCACCACCCTGGCCCCCAAGGATCGCGACATCGCCATGGTATTCCAGAGCTACGCGCTCTATCCGCATATGAGCGTGGCCGAGAACATGGGTTTCGCCCTGCAGTTGCGTGGCGAGAGCCGCAGCCTGATCCGCCAGCGGGTCGAGGAAGCCGCGCGCATGCTGGAGCTGTCGGCCGTGCTGGAGCGGCGCCCGCGCCAGCTCTCGGGTGGCCAGCGCCAGCGTGTGGCGCTGGGTCGGGCGCTGGTGCGCAACCCGCAGGTCTTCCTGCTCGACGAACCGCTCTCCAATCTCGACGCCAAGCTGCGCCACGGCATGCGCGCCGAAATCGCCCGCCTGCATCGGCGCCTGAAGACCACGATGGTGTATGTCACGCACGATCAGATCGAGGCCATGACGCTGAGCCAGCGCATCGTGGTGCTGAAGGCTGGCGCCATCCAGCAGATCGATGCGCCGATGGTCTTGTACAACCACCCCGCCAATGTCTTCGTGGCCGGCTTTCTCGGCAGCCCGGCGATGAATCTGTTCCACGGCCGCTACGTGGCTTCGCCCGCTCCGCATCTGCAATGCCAGGACCAGCGCTTCCTGCTGCCGCAGGGCACACCACTGGCGCAATTATTCGAGGGCCGGGAATACATCGCAGGGCTGCGACCCGAGGACCTGCACCTGCAGCCGCCCGCTACCGGCAGCGATGCACCCGGTCACGCGCAACTGCAGACCACGCTCGAATCGGTGGAACCGGTAGGCAATGAGACGTTTCTTACTGTGCGCTTTGCAGGGGCCGAACGCGTCCTGCGCACTGCAGCGCAAAGCCTGCCTGAACCGGGCGCGCCGCTGACGCTGTTTTACGGCAGCGCGCACCTGCATCTGTTCGATGCCGGCACCGGCGTCAGTGTCGGCTCACAGCGACATCCGGGCGCGTGAACTTCTCTTAAGCGCGCGGCGCCATAAAATGGGGGAAAGTCGGCCGATCAGACGATCGGGGGAGACAAAGAATGTCGCCGCAGCCTGCACGTCTTGTACTGTCCTGCTCGATGGCCAGCAGCCTGCTGTGGCTGGCGGCCTGCAACAGTGACGACAACTCACCTCCCGACTTCACGCCCTACGCCTACGAATACGGGCTGGTCACGGGGGATTTCAACAACGATGGCGTTGTCGATGTCCTCAGCGCCAGCACCCTGTATCGCCCGCACTCGCCTTATTACGACGGCACGCTGCACGTGCATCTGCACGACGGCGATGCCACGGCCGGCTTTGCCACCGCCGTGGATTACAGCGCCGGCGATGAGCCGCTGTACCTGGCCAGTGCCGATCTGAATGGCGACGGCCTGCCCGATGTGGTCTCGGCCAGCTATGTGGATGGCGACATCAAGGTCTTCCTGAACCAGAGCAGCGCGCCCGGGACTTTCGCCACGCCGGTATCCTTGCCCTCGAGCGGCGCCTCGCAGGTGGTGATCGCGGATCTGAATGGTGACGGCCTGCCGGACATCGTTTCCGCCGACTTCAATGTCTCGCTCTTCATCCAGGATGCCAGCAATCCCGGCACTTTCCTCGCGCCGCTGGGCCTGTCCTCGGGCGGCGCCAACTGGGTGGCCGTGGGCGATCTGAATCACGACGGCATGCCTGACATCGTCGTGGTGGATGGCAGCGGCGTGAAGGTGTTCTTCCATACCGGTGCAGCCAGCAGCACCACCTACAGCGCCGCAACCACGGTGTTCACGCAGTCGGTCAATTTCAATCTGCCCGGTGCGAGCCTGGTGGCCATCGGTGATGTGAACGCGGACGGCTACGAGGATCTGGTCATCACCGATCCGGGCCCGACCGGCGGCGCCTCACCCAGCGTGAACGTGCTGCTGCAGGACAGCTCGACCCCCGGCACGTTCGCAGCGCCGGTCAGTTACCCGATCGCCGTGCAGAACCGCGCTTACTCCATCGTGCTCACCGATCTGAACGCCGATGGCCGTCCCGACATCGCCATCGGCGAATCCAGCGTGGTCAGCGTGCTGCTGCAATCCTCCAGCACCCTGGGCAGCTATCTGCCGGTCACGAGCTACGCCACGCCGGTGGGCGCGTTCCAGATCGGGGTTGCCGATGTGAATGGCGATGGCGCCGTGGATATCGTCACCACCAACAGCACGGACCAGCCGCTGAGTGGCGGCCAGTACACCACGCGTAGCGGCGTGCTGCTGCAGAACGCAGCCAGCGCCGGCAGCTTCAATGCATTGGCGGATCTGCCCTGAGAGCCGGGACACGGGCGGCAGCCTGACACCGCCCATCGCACGCTCTGACGCTTGCGGCAGTGCGCTACCAGCTGGGACTGGCGCTGCCGAGCCGGCTGGCCGGCCGGACCCAGCGCAGCACTGCACGCTCCACATGCAGCGGTGGGCGCAGACGATGCGCCGAGCCATAGGCCGTGGGTTCGATCTCTTCCATCCAGTCCGCGATCGTAGCCGCAGCAAACTCTCCCGGCAGACAGCGTGGTCCGCTCGTCAGCAGCTGTGCCACGCGCGCCAGCGAAGTGCGCGCCTCGCAGCCACAACCATCGCGCAAGCGCTGCGTGATGCCGCGGATGACAGCCGCCGCCAGCAGATAGCCGGTGGCGTGATCCAGCGCCTGCACCGGCAGCGGCGTGGGCCGGTCTTTGCGCAGCTGCTGCATGCCGGTGGCCGCAATGCCGGTACTCATCTGCACCAGACTGTCGAAACCGCGCCGTCCGCGCCACGTCCCGCTCCAGCCATAGGCATCGAGCGACACATCCACCAGCCCCGGTTGCCAGGCACGGCGCGTAGCGGCATCGAACCCCAGACGCTCCAGCGCATCGGACCGATAGCCATGCACCAGCACATCGGCACGACGCAGCAGCTGTTCGAAAGTCGCGCGATCCACCGCGTCACGCAGATTCAGCCGCGCGCAGCGCTTGCCCAGCGAGACATCCGCAACCACCGCCGGTTCATCCCACTCCGGCGGATCAATGCGCAGCACATCCGCGCCGAAACCCGCCAGCAGCCGCGTGGCCACCGGTCCGGCCAGCACACGCGTCAGATCCAGGATGCGCAGGCCCTGCAAGGGTCGCTCGCGCTGTGGCTGCCAGTTCCAGCCGGCGAGCGGCGCCGCGCTCTGCCATGCCATCAACGGCTCGGCATTCACGGCCTGCCCCTGCGGATGCGCCTGCCATGCCTGCTCGGATCGCATCGTGGCTGCGCAACCACCGCGCTCGACGACCGCGGTCTCCAGCTCATCGCAACGCCAGCTCTGCACGGCATGACTCACCGCCTCACGCGTCGCTGCCGCTCCCAGCACGCCGAGTGCGGCCGCACGATGATGCGGGGCATTGGTATGCAGGCGGATCCAGCCATCAACGCAGGCGTAGTCGCCCGCGATCGGATCCCAGGGCGACGGCAGCGTCCAGCCCAGCGGCTGCAGCGAAACGCCAAACCACAGCGATGCCAGGCGCCGGTTGACCGCGACCGCAGGCAATGCGCCGAAACGGGTGGCCAGCAGTTCTGCCACGGCCGCGCCGGCGCAGCCCACTGCCGCAGCGGCAAGATCCGACACTGCGTACACGGACGGCAGATCGCCGCTGCCGCTGAAGTGCACCTCGGCGAGCACGGCATCCTGGCCGCGTAATGACTGCCACATGGAACGCAGCCAGTGCCGGGCGATCTCATGAACGGCTGGAGTGGCCATTTGCCGTGCATGGTCCGCGTGGGCGCCCGTGGCGTCAACCGGGGGCCACCCGCCACAGATGCCCGCCACAGATGCCCGCCACAGATGCCCGCCACAGATGACAGTCCCGACGGCTTGAGTAGAATCAGGGCATGAACTCGAAAATCGTGATCGGAGCCATCTTCGTGGTACTGGTCGGCAGTGGCATCGCCTATCGCGTGCTGCATCAGAGCGAAGCGCCGCCAGCAGCAGAAGAGCCTACACCGCTGCCCGCGGCAGAGCCGGCACCGACGCCCGAACAACCGCCTGCGCCTGTGATCAAGCACGCGGTGGCTGCCAGCAGCACACCGCTGCCCGCATTGGCCGACAGCGACATGAGCGTGCAGGAAATCCTGATGCGCGTGCTGGGCAACGAGCCCTTCAAGCGCTGGATCCGTCCCGAACAGTATGTGCGCCGCTTCGTCGCCACCATCGACAGCATGGGTGGTGCGCACATGAGCGTCGATCAGCGCTTCGTGCGCCCCGTGGCCGGCGAGTTCAAGGTGGACGGCAACGACAGCTACCTCATGCTCGGTGCCGAAAACGCGTCGCGCTACGACGCCATGGTGGAGGTGTTCACCAAGCTCGATGCCAAGGCGTTGATGAGCGAATACACGCATTACTACCCGCTGGTCCAGCAGGCCTATCAGGATCTGGGTTATCCGAACGGCTACTTCAACGACCGGCTCATCGAAGTGATCGATCAACTGCTGGCCACGCCGCAGGTGAAGGCGCCCGTGCAGCTGGTACGCCCCAGCGTGATGTACAAGTTTGCCGACCCCAAGCTCGAGGCTCTGAGCTCAGGACAGAAGATGCTGATCCGCATGGGCCGCGCCAACCAGGACAAGGTCACTGCGCAGTTGCGTGAGCTGCGTGAGCTGCTGGCCGCCGGCAAGGTATCGTGATGTCGGTGAGATGAGGCAGCGCTGCTGCGTTGTGGCGCGCCGCAAGCGAACCAGGGGATTTGGTCAATTTCCCCAAAAATGTCTCTTCACTACAATTTTTCGCCGCGCACAGTAGAATGCGCGCCCGAGCAAAGCCATGGGGGCAACAGCGATGCTGCAACCCGTTGATTTTAAACGGCGAATTTTTGACTGATGGCTCATCTCACGATGAACCGCAAGCGGTCAGAGGTGGCGGAGAGGGTGGGATTGGCCGCCGCTGCGCGTCGGCCTCCCTCGAGTCATATCGCAAATTTGGCGGAGAGGGTGGGATTCGAACCCACGTGCCGGTATTACCCGACCATCCGATTTCGAGTCGGCGCCGTTGTGACCACTTCGGTACCTCTCCGGAGGGCGCGCATTCTAACCCGAAACTCCACGCTGCCAAGCTCTTCCGTGCAACGTGTGACGCGGGTTGCGAGGTGCTGGTCGGGGGGCCTGGCGGCGCTGGCGCTGGCGGGCCTGTGCGCCTGCGCACCCGAACCTTCGGTTCTGGAACAGATCCAGAGCCGCGGCCAGCTGCGCGTGGTCACTCTCAATGCGCCCACCACCTACTATCTCGGCTCCGACGGCCCGGAAGGCTATGAATATCGCCTGACGCGCGCCTTCGCACGCGAGCTCGGTGTGCAGCTGGTGATCCAGCAGGTGCGCGACACCCAGGCCATGCGCGATGCGCTCGCCTCCGGCGAGGCCGACCTGGCCGCCGCACAGATCACCGCCAGCGACGAATGGAAGCGCATCGGCTACGCCACCGGTGCCTACCAGGAGATCACGCAGTTCGTCGTGCAGCGGCGCGGACAGCCGCGACCGCGCAACATCGCCGCACTGCGCGGCGCGCGTGTCGTGGTGCGCGCCGGCAGCCCGCAGGGCCAGCTGCTGCACGACATCCGCGGCACCGGCATTCCCTATCTGGCCTGGACAGAGCTGCCGCGCGAGCAGGCCGATCCGCTCGACTGGCTGTCGAGCAATGATGCCGACTACGCCATCGTCGACAGCGACGAATACGCCTTCGTGCAGCATCTGTTCCCGGACACGGTGGTGGCCTTCACCCTGCCCGACCCGCGGCCGGCGCAATGGATCGCACGGCGCGGTGATCTGTCGCTGCGCAATGCCGCCAATCATTTCATCGCCACGGCGCGGCGCGCCGGTGTGCTGGATCAGGTGGCGCGCGCCAGCGCGCCCGATCCGGTCAATCTCGACTACGAATCGGCGCGGCAATTCCAGGTCGACATCGCCCAGCGTCTGCCACAGCTGCAGCCCATGTTCGAGGCAGCGGCGCAGGACAGCGGCCTCGACTGGCGGCTGCTGGCCGCGGTGGGCTATCAGGAATCCAAGTGGGAAGGTGCCGCGCAATCGGCCAATGGCGCGCAGGGCATCATGATGCTGACCGCCTCCACGGCCACCAGCGTGGGCGTGAAGGACCGCAGCGACATCGAACAGAACATCCGCGGCGGCGCGCGCTATCTCTCGCAGGTGATCGGCATGATTCCCGAGCGCATCGCGCAGCCCGACCGGCTGTGGCTGGCGCTGGCCGCCTACAATGTCGGCTACGGACATCTCGAGGATGCGCGCATCCTCACGCAGATGCGCGGTGGCAATCCGGACAAATGGGACGATGTGCGCGCCCAGCTGCCACTGCTGACGCAGGAACAGTGGTACTCGCAGCTCAAGCGCGGCTATGCGCGCGGCTGGGAACCGGCCAGTTTCGTCGAACAGGTGCGCCAGTTCCTCGCGGTGCTGGAATGGGTGGGTGCCGGCACGCTGGCGCAACACCACGCCCCGCTGTGCCCCGCACCGGCGCTGAGCCTGCTGGGCAGCTCGCGGCGCGCCGCCTCAGGTGCGCCGTGCCGCGAAGAATCTTTCGATCAGTTCAGCGCATTCGCGATCCAGCACACCGCCGAATACATCGACGCGGTGATTTAGTCCGGGCGGCGAGAAGGCGTCGATGAGACTGCCGGCCGCGCCGACGCGCGGATCGAAGGCGCCGAACACCAGACGCTCCACGCGCGCATGCACGATGGCTGCGGCGCACATCATGCACGGCTCCAGCGTGACGTACAGCGTGGTGCCACCGAGCCGGTAGTCACCCAGTGCCTGGGCGCCGGCACGCAGCGCTTCGATCTCGGCATGCGCCGTGGGATCGCAACCGCTGATGGGCCGGTTGCCGGCGCGCGCGATGATGGCGCCCTTGCGCACCAGCACCGCTCCCACTGGCACCTCGCCCGCCGCCGCCGCGGCTTCGGCTGCCGCCAGCGCCTCACGCATGTAGTCGACGTCTTTCATCATCCCTTTGCCACTTGTATGGGCCGCGCGGCAGCGGCAGGATAGCGATAAACCGCCGGAGACGCCCATGTCATTCGAACTCACCAGCAAGGACATCCACGACGGACAGCGTCTGCCGCAGACGCATGTGTTCAATGCCATGGGACATCAGGGCGCCAACCTCTCTCCGCATCTGGCCAGGCATGGTGAACCGGCCGGCACCAAAAGCTTCGTGATCACGATGTTCGATCCGGATGCGCCTACGGGCTCGGGCTGGTGGCACTGGACCATCGCCAATATCCCGGCGCAGGTGCATGAGCTGGCGCAGGGCGCCGGAACCGCCAATACCGCCTTGCCGCTGGGTGCCACGCATGGCCGCACGGATTTTGGCAGCGCCTGCTACGGCGGCGCGGCGCCGCCCGCCGGCCCGCCGCATCGCTACATCTTCACGGTGTACGCCATCGATACCGACAGACTGGATCTCGATGAGCAGTCCAGCGGTGCGCTGGTGGGATTCCTGGTGCACTTCCACAGCCTCGGCAAGGCCACGCTCACCACCAGCTACGGCATCTGAAGCTGCGGCGTGTGGCCGAAGCGCGCCACCAGATCATACATCGACGCCGGGAACACCTGTCGCGTGTGCGTGATGCCTGCGACGCCGCGCCAGGTGTGACGCTCCACGACCAGACAGGCGGTTCCGCTCTTCACCTTCAGCAGACGGGCTTCGGCCGCTGCAACATTCAATGCCGAGATGCGATGCTCGGCCTCGGTCCATGGCACGTGGCGCAGCAGCCAGGCACCTGGCGCCACCGTCCTGAAATCCGTCTCGCCAGCTGCCGGCACGGCGGCCAGATTGATGGCCCGCTGCTCCAGCGCGAACACCTGCGTCGCGGCGAAATGACGACAGGTCATGATCAGCATCTTCTGCGTGCTGCCCAGCTGTGCGCCCAGCGTCTCGCCGGCTGCGATACGGCGCCGATCCTGGGACAGCAGCTCATAGTCATAGTGTTCACCGCGCTCGCGGATCACGGACTCCAGATCCGGAATGTCCAGCACCGCAGAATGCGCGCGCGGCCGCGCCACAAAGGAGCCGGCCCGACGCCGGCGCACGATAAGGCCGGCGCTGACCAGTGCCGCGATGGCCTTGTTTACCGTCATGCGCGAACAGCCGTACTCGGCCATGAACTCGTGCTCGACGGGAATGCGATGACCCGGTGGCCAGCGGCCGGAGAGAATCTGGCGACCGATGTCGGCGCGGATGCGCTCATGCAGCGGCTGATCGCTGGCGGCATCGGCACTCATGACAGCAGCTGCGCCAGCGTCTGCTGATAGCGCGACTGGATGGGTTCGCGCTGCAGATGACGACCCTGTGTGACCACCTTGCGGCCACGCCGCCAGACACAATCCACCACCGGACTGCCGGCCGCGAAGATCCAGCTGTCCAGCAGTGCGTCCTCTTGCCGTGACTGCAGCACCGGATGTGTCCGATCGAGGCTCACCACATCGGCAACCGCCCCGACACACAGACCCGCCTTCACACCCAGCGACTGCGCACCACCGTTGATGGCGCCTTCGAACAGACGGCGCCCGGTGGAACCACCCGCGGCCGGCGCCAGCACATTGCGGCGCCGCTGCGTCAGACGTTGTGAATACTCCAGCAACCTCAGCTCCTCGTTCGCGGAGATCAAGACGTTCGAATCCGAACCAATGCCAAAGCGCCCGCCCTGCTCCAGATATTCGGCAGCGCGACACACGCCATCACCCAGACTGGCCTCTGTCATTGGACACAGCCCAACCACCGCTGCGCTGCGCGCCAGCCCCTGCAGTTCCACATCGTCCAGATGCGTGGCGTGCACCACGCACCAGCGCGCATCGAGTCCGACATGCTCCAACAGCCAGCGCACCGGCCGCAGCCCGGACCAGGCCAGACAGGCCGTCACCTCCGCCTGCTGCTCGCTGGCGTGGATGTGGATGGGACCCTCGGCGGCCAGCAACAAGGCCTTCCGCAACTGCTGCGGCGTGACCGCACGCAGGCTGTGCGGGGCAACGCCCACCACGGCATCAGGCAGAAGACCGGCAGCCGTGCGCGTCAGTTCCACGATGCGGGCAAATTGATCGGGACTGTTCAGGAAGCGACGCTGTCCATCGCCGGGTGCAATGCCGCCGAAGCCGCCTTGGCAATACAACACGGGCAGCAGCGTGATCGCAATGCCGCTCTCCTGCGCTGCCGCCAGCATGCGCTCTGCGGTCTCGATCAGATTGCCGTAGGGCCGACCATCCGGCGCATGATGCAGGTAATGGAATTCGCCGACGCGCGTAAAGCCCGCTTCGAGCATTTCCATGTACAGCTGCGCCGCGATGGCCTGCAGATGATCGGGATTCAGGCGCGCGATGAATCGATACATCCACTCGCGCCAGCTCCAGAAGTCATCGGTGCCGGCCGCGCGGTTCTCGGTGAAGCCGGCCATGACACGCTGAAAGGCATGCGAATGCACATTGGCGAGACCCGGCAGCGCCATGCCATGCCGTTCATCATCCGGCGCAGCATTGACGCCGGTCTCGATGCGCGCGATGCAGCCGTCCCCCAGCATGAGGCGCACGCCAGCACACCAGCCCTGCGGCAGCAGCGCAGTTTCGAACCACAGGGAGTTCGCCGCCTCGGCGGGAGCGGCTGGCGCAGGCACTTTGACAAACCTCGGCGAACCAGATATGTCTATACATTATCATGCGCGCCGATCGACTGTGGTGCAATGCCCGTCTTGCCACGCTCGCGCCCGCTGCCGGCCTGGGCGAAGTCGAGCGCGGACTCATCGCCGCCTGCGACGGACGCATCGTCTACGCCGGTGCCGAGGACGATGCGCCGCGCTTCGCGCCGCAAACCGAGCGCATCGATTGCGCGGGCCGCTGGATCACGCCCGGCCTCATCGACTGCCACACGCATCTGGTCTACGCCGGCAATCGTGCGCAGGAATTCGAGCAACGCCTGGCCGGCGCGGATTACGCCAGCATCGCGCGTCACGGTGGCGGCATCGCCGCGACAATGCGCGCCACGCGTCAGGCGGACACGGACCAGCTGCTGAGCGAATCGTTGCCGCGCCTCGACGCCCTGCTGGCCGAAGGTGTCACCACCGTCGAGATCAAATCCGGCTATGGACTGGAACTGGGCGCCGAGCGTCGCCAGCTCGAAGCCGCCCGCGAGCTCGGCAGGTTGCGGCGCGTAAATGTCTGCCGCACCTTTCTCGGCGCGCACACCCTGCCGCCTGAAGTACATGGCAACGCCGAGGCCTTCGTCGACAGCCTCTGCCATGACATGCTGCCCATCATCGCGCGCGAACAGCTGGCCGATGCCGTGGATGCCTTCTGCGAGAGCGTTGGTTTCAACAGCGCGCAGGTGCGGCGGGTGTTCACGGCGGCGCGCGCGCACGGGCTGGCGGTGAAACTGCATGCCGATCAGCTCAGCGATCAGGGCGGTGCGGAGCTGGCCGCCGAGTTTCAGGCGCTGTCGGCCGATCACCTGGAATACAGCAACGAACGCGGTATCGCCGCGCTGGCACGGGCCGGCAGCGTCGCGGTGTTGCTGCCGGGTGCCTTTTACTTCCTGCGCGAGACGCATCTGCCACCCATCGAGGCATTGCGCGCGCAGCGCGTCCCAATGGCCGTCGCGACCGACTGCAATCCGGGCACCTCGCCGCTCACCTCGCTGCTGCTGGCGCTGAACATGGCAGCCACGCAATTTCGCCTGACGGTCGAAGAGTGCCTCGCCGGCGTTACGCGCGAAGCGGCTCGTGCACTGGGCCGGATCGATGAGCTCGGTACGCTGGAAGCCGGCAAGTGGTGTGACCTGGCCATCTGGGACATCGAGCGACCGGCCGAGCTGGTCTACCGCATGGGTTTCAATCCGCTGCATGCGCGCGTGTGGAGAGCCGCATGAACTCCACAAGAACGCCCCCTTGTCTGCTGCGGCCGGGTCAGGTCACGCTGCGGGACTGGCAGGCCATCCTGCACGGCGCAGCGGTACGGCTGGATCCGGACTGCCATGCGCAGATCGAGCGCTCGGCCCGTGCCGTACGCGACATCGTCGGGCGCGGCGCGCCTGTCTATGGCGTGAATACCGGCTTCGGCCGGCTGGCCAGCGTGCGCATCGAAGATGCGGATCTGGGCACGCTGCAGAGAAATATCGTGCTCTCGCATGCCGCCGGTGTCGGCGATCCCATGCCTGCTCCGATCGTGCGGCTGATGATGGCCCTGAAAATGGCCAGTCTGGCACAGGGCTATTCCGGCGTGGCACTGGGCACCGTCGAACGGCTCGGCCACATGCTCGACGCGCAGCTGCTGCCCTGCGTACCGGCGCAGGGATCGGTGGGCGCGTCCGGCGATCTGGCACCGCTGGCCCATCTGGCCGGCGTCATGATCGGCATTGGCGAGGTGTGGCTGCGTGGTGAGCGTTGCAGCGCTTCCGAGGCGCTGCAACGCGTGGGACTCGCGCCGCTGCAGCTGGGCCCCAAGGAGGGGCTGGCGCTGCTCAATGGCACGCAGTTCTCCACGGCCTATGCCCTGGCGGCGCTGTTCGATGCCGAGAACCTGCTGCGCAGCGCACTGATTGCCGGCGCGCTGTCCACCGAAGCGGCCAGGGGTTCGGACGCGCCCTTCGATGCACGCATCCATCTGCTGCGCCGGCATCGCGGCCAGATCGACAGCGCCGAGGCCATCCGCCGCCTGATGAGCGAATCGGCCATCCGCGCCTCGCATCGCGACAATGACGATCGCGTGCAGGACCCCTACTGCCTGCGCTGCCAGCCCCAGGTGATGGGCGCCGCACTGGATCTGCTGCGCCAGGTGGCGCGTACGCTTACCGACGAGGCCAACGGCGTCACCGACAACCCGCTGATCTTTGCATCAAACAAGGAACCGCAGGTGCTGTCGGGCGGCAACTTCCACGCCGAACCCGTGGCCTTCGCTGCGGACCAGCTGGCGCTGGCCATCTGCGAGATCGGCTCCCTGTCCGAACGGCGCATCGCCATGCTGGTCGATACCGACCTCTCCGGCCTGCCGGCCTTTCTGGCGCCGCAGCCGGGGCTGAATTCGGGCTTCATGATTCCTCAGGTGACCGCCGCCGCGCTGGTGTCCGAGAACAAGCAGCGCGCCTACCCGGCCAGCGTCGATTCCATCCCCACCTCCGCCAACCAGGAGGATCATGTGTCCATGGCCGCGCATGGCGCTCGGCGACTGCAGGACATGCTGGCCAACGCCACGATGATCATCGGCGTCGAAGCGCTGGCGGCGGCCCAGGGCTGCGACTTCCATGCGCCGTTGCGCTCCAGTGCCGCACTGGAACGGGTGCGCGCCTGCATTCGTGCGGCCGTTCCAGCGCTGCAAGGTGATCGTTATCTGCATCCCGATCTGCAAGCCGCCGCGCATCTGGTGCGCGGCGGCGCCCTGTGCGCCGCCGCGGATGAAGCAGCCCTCCCCTGGGTCAGCGCGCCGTGAGCCCCGCACGCACGCCACAGCCGGACTGGCTGCAGGTGCAGCGTGGCAACGCCGCACTGATCCTGAGCCTGCCGCACTCGGGCACGGGTATTCCTGCCGACATCGGCGCACATCTGCAGTCGCAGTGGCTGGCACGCAAGGACACGGACTGGTGGGTGCACGAGCTGTATGATTTCGCCGCCGAATTGGGCGCAACCGTGCTACGCACCACGCTGTCGCGCACCGTCATCGATGTCAATCGCGACCCCAGCGGCGCCTCGCTGTATCCGGGCCAGCCTGTCACGGAAATGTGCCCGACCACGACCTTCGATGGCGAGGCACTGTACTTTGAAAGCGAGGAACCCGACGCCGCGGAAGTCGAACGGCGGCGCCGGCTCTACTTCGATCCCTATCACTCCGCCCTGCGCGCGGAAATTGCACGCCTGCGCTCCCGGCATGCGCGCGTAGTGGTGTACGACGCCCATGCCATCCGTTCGCGTGTGCCGCGCCTGTTCGACGACGAACTGCCACATCTGAACCTGGGCACGAACTCGGGCCACAGCTGCGCGGCCGAGCTGGCCAGCGCCGTCGCACAGGTCTGCGCCACGAAGCATTTCCTGATGGTCCGCGATGGCCGCTTCAAGGGTGGCCATATCACGCGTCACTACGGGCAGCCGGCGCAGGGCGTGCACGCGCTGCAGATGGAACTGGCCTGTCGCGGCTACATGCGTGAACCGGCCGCCTCCTATCACGCCAGCAACTGGCCCACCGCCTATCAGCAGGCCTTCGCCGCACCGCTGAAGAATCTGCTGCGCGAAGTGCTGCGCGCCTGCCTGACTTTCACCCACCCTCTGGAATCATCGCGATGACACGCCTGGCCACCGATCGCATCATCCGCGCCCCACGCGGCACGCGGCTGCGCGCGCGCAGCTGGCTTACCGAAGCACCGCTGCGCATGCTGATGAACAACCTCGACCCGGAGGTGGCCGAGAAGCCCGCCGAACTGGTGGTCTACGGCGGCATCGGGCGCGCGGCGCGCGACTGGGAGAGCTTCGATCGCATCGTCGCCACGCTCGAGCGCCTGGAGAACGACCAGTCGCTGCTGATCCAGTCCGGCAAACCGGTGGGTGTATTCCGCACTCATGCCGACGCACCGCGCGTACTGATTGCGAATTCCAACCTGGTGCCGCACTGGGCCAACTGGGAGCACTTCAACGAGCTGGATCGAAGGGGACTGATGATGTACGGCCAGATGACGGCCGGCTCGTGGATCTACATCGGCAGCCAGGGCATCGTGCAGGGCACGTATGAGACCTTCGCCGAAATGGGACGCCAGCACTTCGGCGGCACTCTGGCCGGCCGCTGGATCCTGACGGCGGGCCTGGGCGGCATGGGCGGCGCGCAACCGCTGGCGGCGGTGCTGGCCGGCGCCTGCTGCCTGGCCATCGAATGCCAGCAATCGCGGCTGCAGATGCGCCTGCGCACCGGCTATCTGGATCAGCAGGCGGCGAACCTGGATGAGGCGCTTGCCATGATCCGTTCGGCCACGCAACAGCACGAGGCGCGATCCATCGGCCTGGTGGGCAATGCCGCCGAAGTATTTCCGGAGCTGCTGCGCCGGGGCGTGCGGCCGGACATCGTCACCGATCAGACTTCGGCTCATGACCCGGCCAATGGCTATCTGCCCGAAGGCTGGAGCGTGGCGCAGTGGGAGCAGCAACGCCGCAGCGATCCTGCGGGCGTGGCGCGCGCTGCACGCCGCTCGATGGCGCGCCAGGTCGAAGCGATGATCGGCTTTCATCGTCTGGGCATTCCCACGGTGGACTATGGCAACAACATCCGTCAGATGGCGCAGGATGAAGGCGTCGCCGATGCCTTCAGCTTCCCCGGTTTCGTGCCGGCCTGCATCCGGCCGCTGTTCTGCCGCGGCATCGGCCCGTTCCGCTGGGCTGCATTGTCGGGCGACCCCGAGGACATCCGCCGTACCGACGCTCGGGTGAAGGAGCTCATTCGCGACGATCGTTCGCTGCACCGCTGGCTGGACATGGCCCAGCAGCGCATCCGCTTTCAGGGACTGCCGGCACGCATCTGCTGGGTGGGTCTGGGGCAACGCCACCGTCTGGGCCTCGCCTTCAACGAGATGGTGGCCAACGGCGAATTGTCCGCGCCCGTGGTCATCGGTCGCGATCACCTGGACTGCGGATCAGTGGCCTCGCCGAATCGCGAGACCGAGGCCATGCAGGATGGTTCGGATGCCGTGTCCGACTGGCCGCTGCTCAATGCCCTGCTCAACTGCGCTTCCGGGGCTACCTGGGTCTCCCTGCATCACGGCGGTGGCGTCGGCATGGGCTTCTCGCAGCATGCGGGAATGGTGGTGGTTTGCGATGGCACGCCCGCCGCCGCCCAGCGCATCGCGCGGGTGTTGTGGAACGACCCGGCCAGCGGCGTCATGCGTCACGCCGATGCCGGCTATGGCGCCGCGCTGGCCTGCGCCCGCGAACACGATCTGGATCTGCCGGGCATCCTGTAGCGGCCTTCTCGCAACGTGCATGCGGGGCGCACGGGCGCGAGGCGCGCTACACTGGCGCGCATGGCCCGGATCCTCACCATCGAAGATGACGCGATCACCGCCTCGGAAATCGTCGCGGAACTGCAGATCCATGGCAATGAAGTGGACTGCGTCAGCAATGGCCGCGAAGGCCTCACCCGCGCCATGGCCGGGGACTATGACGCCATCACGCTCGATCGCATGCTGCCCGAGCTCGACGGCCTGGCGCTGGTCACGCAGCTGCGCAATGCCGGCATCCACACGCCGGTGCTGATGATCAGCGCGTTGAGCGATGTCGATGAGCGGGTGCGCGGCCTGCGTGCCGGCGGCGACGACTACCTGACCAAGCCGTTCGCGCCCGATGAGATGGCGGCGCGCGTCGAGGTGCTGCTGCGCCGGGAGCGCGCCGGCGCCAAGGTGCAGACGCTGCGGGTCGGCGATCTGGAGCTCGATCTGATGGCGCGCAGCGCGCGGCGCGGCACGGCGCAGGTGGAGCTGCTGCCCATCGAATTCAAACTGCTCGAATACCTGATGCGCCATCACGGCCGCGTGCTGACGCGCACGATGATCTTCGAATCGGTGTGGGGCTATCACTTCGATCCCGGCACCAACATCATCGACGTGCACATGGGGCGCCTGCGCCGCAAGATCGACAATGGCTACGGCGCGCAGATGTTGCGCACCGTGCGTGGTCACGGCTACGTACTGGAAGCGCCGGCGTGAATGCCAGTGCGATACCCGGCGGCCGATTCAGCAATCTGTGGGGATCGAGCGCCGGGCGGCTGATCCTCATCTATGGCGCGTTCTTCCTGGCCTGGAGCCTCATGCTGGTGGGCCTCATCAGCTGGCAGACCTCGCGCTACCTGAACAATCGCGTCAGCAACACGTTGACGCAACGTGCACAGGCCCTGGCGGCATTGCCACGCTCGGCGCTGCCTGACGGCCTGGATCTGGCGGCGGCACTCGATCAGCGCAGCATCGGCTACTACGGGCTGTTCGATGGCAGCGGCCGGCATCTCTCCGGCGACATCCGCCGCATCCCGCCAGAGTTGCCGGTCGACGGCAGCGTGCACGAGCTCAGCAACGGCGTGCAGAGCGGCGATACCCGCAACACGCTGCGCACCAGCGGTATTGCCATGCGGCTCAATGACGGCGCCACGCTGGTGCTGGCGCGCGACTATGCCGTGGTTGCGCAGGTGCGCGAACTGATCCGCGGCTACTTTTTCTGGGCGCTGCTCATCATCGCCATTCCCAGCCTGCTGGGCGGCTACCTGCTGAGCCGAGGCCCGATCCAGCGCGTGCGACGCATGGAGGCGGCCATCGAACCCATCATGCGTGGCGATTTGCGCACCCGCCTGCCCGTCTCCAGCTCGCGTGACGAGCTGGACATGCTGGCCGTCATCGTCAATCGCATGCTGGATCAGCTCGAGCGGCTGCTCAGCGAGGTCAAGGGCGTTTCCGACAATATCGCGCACGACCTGCGCACGCCGCTGACACGCCTGCGCGCGCAGCTCTACCGTCTGCAGCGCGAAGGGCATGGCGACGAACACGGCCAGCTGCTGGAGCGCTGCCTGAACGACACCGACTCGTTGCTGGATCGCTTCCGCGCCCTGTTGCGCATCTCCGAGCTCGAAGACCTGCAGCGGCGCGCCGGTTTCCGCCGCGTCGATGTACTCGACATCCTGCATCGCGTGCACGAGCTGTACGCGCCTCTGGCCGAAGATCGCGCCATCCGCTTCACGCTGCGGGCTGAAACACTGCCCGCACTGACCGCCGACGCCGAACTGCTGTTCGAAGCACTGACCAACCTGATCAGCAACGGCATCAAGTTCACCGCGGCCGGAGGACACGTAGGACTGAGTGCGCGAGTGCTGGCCGAGGAGCTGTGCATCGAGGTCTTCGATACCGGCAGCGGAATTCCCGAATCCGAACGCGAGGCCGTGCTGGGGCGCTTCTATCGCACGCAGTCAGGCGCGCGCTGGCCGGGGTTCGGGCTGGGCCTGAGCATCGTGGCCGCCATCGTGAAACTGCATGGTTACAGGCTTGTTATCGGGGATCATGCGCCGCGGGGCACGCTGATGAGCATTTACTGCCCGCTCGATCCGCGCAGCGCTGCAATCGTGACGCCGCAGTGACAATGTAAACTTATTTTAATTGGTTGGTACTGCACACAATTCGGGCGGTACTTCATACTCGTCGCCACTCCACAGTCCCCCGACGGAACCTCATGCAAGGCCTGGTCCGCATCGCTTTGCGCCATCCGTACACCTTTGTGGTGCTGGCGCTCCTGATCGTCATCTTCGGCACACTGGCGGCGTTGCGCACGCCGGTGGACATCTTCCCCGACATCAGGATTCCCGTCATCGGCGTGGCCTGGCAGTACACCGGCCTGTCGCCCGACGAAATGTCCGGCCGCATCGTCACGCCCTACGAGCGCGTGCTGACCACCACGGTCAACGACATCGAACACATCGAAGCCACCTCGTACAACGGCTTCGGCATCGTGAAGATCTTCTTCCAGCCCAATGTCGACATCCGCACCGCCAATGCACAGGTGACGGCCATCTCGCAGACGGTGCTGAAGCAGATGCCCTCAGGCGTCACGCCGCCGCTGATCCTGAACTACAACGCCGCCACCGTGCCCATCCTGCAGCTGGCGCTGTCGGGCAAGGGTTTGTCGGAACAGAACCTGTCGGATCTGGCCACCAACACCATCCGCACCCGCCTGGTGACGGTGCCCGGCGCTGCCATTCCCTATCCCTTCGGTGGCAAGACGCGCCAGGTGCAGATCGACCTGGACGCCGCGGCGCTGCAGGCGCGCGGGCTCTCGGCACAGGATGTCTCCACGGCGCTGGCCGCGCAGAACCTGATCACGCCGGTCGGAACGCAGAAGATCGGCGACTACGAGTACAGCATCCTGCTGAACAACGCCGCGACGCAGATCGACGCGCTGAACAACCTGCCGATCAAGACCGTCAACGGCGCCATGGTGTACATGCGCGACGTCGGCCACGCGCGCGACGGCAACCCGCCGCAGACCAACATCGTGCACGTCAACGGTGGCCGCTCGGTGCTGGTCTCGGTGCTCAAGAGCGGCGCGATCTCCACGCTGTCCATCATCTCCGGCATCAAGGACAAGCTCGCCGAACTCAAGCCCGGCCTGCCCGAGCAGCTGAACGTAGCGCTGGTGGGCGATCAGTCGCTGTTCGTCAGCAGCGCCATCAGCGGCGTGGCCAAGGAAGGCGTGATTGCAGCGCTGCTCACCAGCCTGATGATCCTGCTGTTCCTGGGCAACTGGCGCTCCACCATCATCATCGCGCTGTCCATTCCGCTGTCGGTGCTGGGCGCCATCGCCATGCTGGCCATGTTCGGCGAGACGCTGAACATCATGACGCTGGGTGGCCTCGCCCTGGCCGTGGGCATCCTGGTGGACGATGCCACCGTGACCATCGAGAACATCAACTGGCATCTCGAGCAGGGCAAGGACGTGGAGCGCTCCATCCTGGACGGCGCCGCACAGATCGCGACGCCAGCCTTCGTCTCGCTGCTGTGTATCTGCATCGTGTTCGTGCCGATGTTCTTCCTGGACGGCGTGTCGCGCTTCCTGTTCGTGCCCATGGCCGAAGCGGTGATGTTCGCGATGATCTGTTCGTTCATCCTGTCGCGCACGCTGGTGCCGACCATGGCGAACTACCTGCTGCATCCCCACAGCCAGGATGAGCATGCGCAGCCGCCACGGCATGCGCTGGCGCGCTTCCAGAAGGCCTTCGAAGCGCGCTTCGAGAAGATCCGTGCCGGCTACCACGGCCTGCTGGAACTGGCGCTGGCCCATCGCCGCGGCTTCATCCTCGGCTTCATCGGCTGTGTGGTGCTGTCCTTCGGCCTGCTGCCCTTCCTGGGCCGCAATTTCTTCCCCAGCGTGGATTCGGGCGAGATCCTGATGCACGTGCGCGCGCCGATCGGCACGCGCGTGGAGGAAACGGCCAACCGCTTTGCTGCCATCCAGGCGGCGATCCGCGAGATCATTCCGGCGCAGGAGCTGGAAACCATGGCCGACAACATCGGCATGCCGGCCAGCAGCATCAACATGACCTACAACAACACCGGCCTGATCGGCGAACAGGACGGTGATGTGCAGATCGCGCTGCACGAAGGTCACGCGCCCACGGACGACTATGTGAAGAAGCTGCGCGAAGAACTGCCGCGCCGCTTCCCGGGCACCACCTTCTCCTTCCTGCCCGCCGACATCGTCAGCCAGATCCTGAACTTCGGCTCGCCCGCGCCCATCAACATCCAGGTGCGCGGCGCCAACGTGACGGCCAACACCGCCTATGCGCAGCAGCTGCTGACGCGCGTGCGCCAGGTACCGGGCGTCGCCGATGCGCGCATCCAGCAAAGCCGCAACCTGCCGGGCTTTCGCATCAACGTGGATCGCACCCGCGCGCAGTACGTAGGCATCACCGAGAAGGATGTGACCAACAGCCTGGTGGTGAATCTGGCTGGCTCCAGCCAGGTGTCGCCGACCTTCTGGCTGAACCCTGCCAATGGCGTGTCCTATTCCATCGTCATGCAGACGCCGCAGTACAAGGTGGACTCTCTGGCGGCGCTGCGCAGCCTGCCCGTGGGTGCGGCCAGCTCGGGTGAAACCCAGGTGCTGGGCGGCATCGCCGACATCCAGCGCACCACGTCCAATGCCGTGGTCTCGCAGTACGACATCCAGTCCATGGTGCAGATCTACGCCACCACGCAGGGCCGCGATCTGGGTGCGGTGGCCTCCGACATCCAGAAGATCCTCGATGCCACGGCCAAGGATGTGCCCAAGGCTTCCACCGTGGCCATGCTCGGCCAGGTGCAGACCATGAAGAGCGCCTTCTCGGGCCTGCTGTTCGGTCTGGCCGGCGCCATCGTGCTGATCTACCTGCTGATCGTGGTGAACTTCCAGTCCTGGAGCGATCCCTTCGTCATCATCACGGCGCTGCCCGCGGCGCTGGCCGGCATCATCTGGATGCTGTTCGCCACGCACACCACGCTGTCGGTGCCGGCGCTGACCGGCGCCATCATGTGCATGGGCGTGGCCACCGCGAACAGCGTACTGGTGATCAGCTTCGCGCGCGAGAAGCTCGACGAGCTCGGCGATGCCACCGCGGCGGCACTCGAAGCCGGCTTCGTGCGCTTCCGCCCGGTGCTGATGACCGCCCTGGCCATGATGATCGGCATGGCGCCGATGGCACTGGGTCTGGGCGAAGGCGGCGAACAGAACGCGCCGCTGGGCCGCGCCGTGGTCGGTGGCCTGCTGTTCGCAACCGTCGCCACGCTGCTGTTCGTCCCCGTGGTGTTCAGCGTCATTCATGCTCATTACGCGCAGCGCAAAGCCGCTCGCTCTTCCGGAGAAAGCCATGTCCCCGTCTGATACACAGACTCCCGCAACCCCGCCCGTGCCGCGCCGCGGCCTGCGCCTGACCGCCATCGTGGCGATCAGCGTGGCCGTGCTGGTGGTGGCCGCCGGTCTGTTCACCCGCGCCGCGCAGAGCGCGCGGCTGCGTGCCTGGACACAGCAGCAGGCCATTGCCACCGTGGCAGTGATCTCACCCGCCAGCAATGCCGACGGCGGCACGCTCGCCCTGCCCGGCCGCCTCGAGGCCTACTCCAGCGCGCCCATCTACGCGCGCGTGGGTGGCTACCTGAAGAGTTGGAAGGTCGACATCGGCGCCCAGGTGAAGGCCGGCCAGCTGCTGGCCGAGATCGATGCGCCGGATGTGCAGCAGCAACTCATCGAAGCGCAGGCCGATCTGAAGGGCGCGCAGGCCAACGAGACCCTGTCGCGCGCCACCGCGCAGCGCTGGGAGTCCATGCTGGCCAAGGGCGCCGTGTCGCGCCAGGAAGTCGAGGAGAAGACCGGCGATCTGGCCGCCAAGCAGGCCGCCACCAATTCCGCCGAAGCCACCGTGGAGCGACTGCGCGCCACCATGGCGTTCACGCGGCTGGTCGCGCCCTTCGATGGCGTGGTCACCGCGCGCAACACCGACATCGGGCAGCTGGTCGTGGCCAGCAGCGGCAGCGAACTGTTCGTGATCTCCAATGTGCACAAGCTGCGCGTGTACGTGAGCGTGCCGCAGAGCTATGTGCCCAGCGTGAAGCCCGGCACCAAGGCCACCCTGAGCGTGCCGGATCATCCGGGCAAGAGCTACAGCGCCACGGTGGAAGCCTCTTCGCGCGCCGTGGACGCTTCGTCGGGCACCACGCTGATGCAGCTCACCGTCGACAACAGCGGCGGCGAACTGCTGCCCGGCGGCTACGCCGATGTGCATCTGGATCTGCCGGGCGGTGCCGCGACGCTGAACATCCCCTCCAGTGCGCTGATCTTCGACGGTGACGGCCTGCGCGTCGCCACCGTGGGCGCGGACAATCGCGCCCGCATGAAGACCGTGACGATTGCCAGCGACGAGGGCAAGACCGTGGCCATCGCTTCCGGCCTGGAAGCCTCGGATCGCGTCATCGACAGCCCGCCAGATGGCATTGCCGACGGCGTGGAAGTGCGCGTGGCCGACAGCGCGGCGAAAAGCGCGCGCAGCTGAGGCTGGGCCTGCCGGCCAAGGATGACCCGCCACTCATGAGCAGCGCAGCCAACGCCCCGGTCGCGATCGATCCCAGCCGGATCGGTCACAAGGGCATGATCACCGTGTCGATCATGCTCGCGACCATCATGCAGGCGCTGGACACCACCATCGCCAACGTAGCCCTGCCGCATATGCAGGGCACGCTGCAGGCCTCGGCCGACCAGATCACCTGGGTGCTCACCTCATACATCGTCGCAGCCGCCATCGCCACGCCACTGACCGGCTGGCTGTGCACCCAGTGGGGCCGCAAGCATGTGTTCCTGATCTCCGTCACCGGCTTCACCATCGCCTCGGCACTGTGCGGCATGGCCGATTCCATGTGGCAGATCGTCGCCGCGCGCCTGCTGCAGGGGATCTTCGGTGCAGCGCTGGTGCCGTTGTCGCAGGCCGTGCTGCTGGACATCAACCCGCCGGCCAAGGCCGGTCAGGCCATGGCCGTGTGGGGCGCGGGCATCATGATCGGGCCCATCCTAGGTCCCATGCTGGGTGGCTGGCTCACCGAGGCCTATGACTGGCGCTGGGTGTTCTACATCAATCTGCCGGTGGGCGTGCTGGCCTTCTACGGCATCGCGCGCTACCTGCCGGAGACGCGCTCCGCCGATTCACCACTGGATCTGTTCGGCTTCGCCACGCTGAGCCTGGCCATCGGCCTGCTGCAGCTGTTCCTGGATCGCGGCGAGCAGCTCGACTGGTTCAACTCCAACGAGATCCGCATCGAAGCCATCGGCGCGCTGATCGCCTTCGTCTTCTTCGTGGCGCACACCTGGACGGTGCGCGGCAATTCCTTCTTCGATCGCGCCCTGCTGCGCGATCGCAATTTCGTGGTCGGCACGGCCTTCGCCTTCATCGTCGGCCTGATCCTGTACGCCACCATGGCGCTGCTGCCCAACCTGCTGCAGGGCCTGCTGGGCTACACCGTGGTCTACACCGGGGAAGTCACCGCGCCGCGCGGCATCGGCACCATGCTGGCGATGATGGCCGTGGGCAAGCTGATGCATGTCATCGATGTGCGCACCATCATGGCGGTGGGTTTCGCCGCGATCGCCCTGGCGCTGTACCAGATGACGGCCATCACGCTGGACATGGACAGCACGCTGATCATCGTCTCCGGTTTCATCCAGGGCATTGGCATCGGCCTGGTGTTCGTGCCATTGAGTGCCGTGACCTTCTCGACACTGGCGCCCCAACTGCGCAACAACGGCACACCCATCTTCAGCCTGCTGCGCAATATCGGCAGCAGCGTGGGCATCTCCATCGTGCAGGCGCTGCTCACCGAGGGCACGGCGCGCGCGCATGCGGGTCTGAGCGAAGCCATCACGCCGGCCTCGCAGGCCGTGCAGGATCTGCCAGCCATGGTGAGCCCCAGCTCACCGAGCGGTCTGGCCGCGCTCAACAGCCTGATCGACCGTCAGGCGGCGATGATCAGTTATCTGGGCGACTTCAAACTGATGATGTGGCTGACCATTCTGTCGCTGCCGCTGGTATTCCTGCTGCGTCGGCCCGCCCATGGCAGCCCCGGCGGTCCGGCCGCTGCCGACGCGGCGCACTGAGCCTTGCGCGCGCTTAGCCAGGGCGATCAATCCAACTCTCGACGCTTGACCCAGCCTTCAGCCGTCGACCAGCAACTGCTCGATCACTTCGCGATACAGACCATGCAACGCCTGCTGATCGGCCAGCGGTTCGGTGACCTGGCGAAACGCCGTGCCCTCCGACAACACCGCCATCATCTCCACGCGCAGTGTGGCCTCATGCTCGCTCAGCGACGGCTGGTACTGGCGGACCGCAGCCACCGCCTTGGCGCGCAGGCGCGCATGCGCCGCACGCAGGATCGCTGCCACGGCGGGATTGCGCGAGGCCTCGGCGGTCGCCTCCAGCAGCAGTATCTTGTCGTCCTGCTCCTCGGCCTCATCGGAGAGCATGCGCGCGGCAGCGCGGATGGCCACGTCGCTCTTGCCATCGCCGCTGTCGATCCAGCCCAGCCGCTTGTCGACAATGCGCTCGACGATGGCATGCACGATGGCTTCCTTGCTGGGGAAGTAGCGGTAGATCTGCCCCACGCTCATCTGCGCGCTGGCGGCGATCTGCGCCATGCTGGAGGCGTGGAAGCCGTGCCGCACCACGCAGCGCTGCGCCGCAACAACGATCTGGTCGCGACGCAGTTCGTCCCGCTGTTCCTTCGCGGGCCGCGGCTCTTTGAACGGCTTGATTACCGCCGGATCAGCGCTCATTTCCCCTCCTGACATCCATCAATAGATTGTTTTTTCACGAGTATATTTGCGAATGAATCTTCACATCGGAAATATTTGACTTACGAACCATTCTACACAAGAATGAACGCTCATTCTCATATTTTGCAACCTGACCCACTCAATATGAAAGCCCCCTACGTCCTGATCGCCGCCGCCCTCCTGACCGCCTGCTCGCAACAGGCCAACAATGCTGCTCCGCGCAGCGTCGAAGTGGGCGTGGTGACGCTCAAGAGCGAACCCGTTGCCCTGCAGACCGAACTGGCCGGCCGCACCACCGCCGCGCTGACCTCGGATGTGCGCCCCCAGGTGGCCGGCATCGTGCGCTCGCGCAGCTTCGCCGAAGGCGCCGAGGTCAAGGCCGGCCAGCTGCTGTTCCAGATCGATGACGCCGCCTATCGCGCCGCCTATGAGGAAGCCAAGGCTGCGCTCGCCAATGCCGAGGCCGCCGTGGCCGCTGCGCAGCTGAAGGATCAGCGCTACGGGGAGCTGCTGGCCATCGACGGCGTGTCCAAGCAGGACGCCGACGACGCGCACACCTCCTATCAGCAGGCACTGGCCAGCGTCGCGGAGAAGAAGGCCGCACTCACCAGCGCCCAGATCAATCTCGACTACACGCAGGTGAAGGCGCCGATCTCGGGCCGCATCGGCAAGTCCAGCGTGACCCCGGGTGCGCTGGTCACCGCCAGCCAGACCGATGCACTGGCCACCATTCGCACGCTCGATCCCATGTACGTGGATCTGACGCAGTCCAGTGCCGCCATGCTCAAGCTGCGTCGTCAGCTGCAGGCCGGCGCGCTGAAGAGCGGCAGCACCGTGGTGAGCCTGAAACTGGAAGACGGCTCGGAATACCCGCGCAAGGGCAAGCTGCAGTTCAGCGAAGTCGCGGTGGATGAAGCCACCGGCTCGGTGACCCTGCGCGCCATCTTCCCGAACCCGGACGGCACGCTGCTGCCCGGCATGTACGTGCGCGCCGAACTCGATGAGGCCATCGACAACGACGCCATCCTCGCGCCGCAGGCCGGCATCAGTCACGACACCCGCGGCAATGCCACCGCCCTGGTCGTCACGGCCGACAACAAGGTGGAACAGCGCGAAGTCACCACCGAGCGCGCCATCGACGACAAGTGGCTGGTGAGCTCGGGTCTGGCCAGCGGCGATCGCCTGCTGGTGCAGGGTTCGAACAAGGTGAAGAACGGCGACACCGTGCGCGCCGTGGACCTGGCCGCCAGCAACGCAGCGACCGGCAACGCCTCCGAGGCCGCCACCCACGTGGCCAGCGGCGCCAATGGCACGCAGAGCACTGCCAGGGATCGCTGATCATGCTGGCCCGCTTTTTCATTGAACGACCGATCTTCGCCTCGGTCATCGCCATCGTCATCATGCTCACCGGCGCCGTGGCCATCACCACGCTGCCGGTGGAGCAGTACCCGGACGTCGCACCGCCCACGGTGCGTATCTCCGCCACCTACACCGGCGCTTCGGCCGAGACCGTGGAGAACAGCGTCACGCAGATCCTGGAGCAGCAGCTCACCGGTCTGGATGGACTGCAGTACTTCTCCTCCACCAGCAGTTCCGCCGGCAGCGCCAGCATCAGCGTCACCTTCCAGCAGGGCACCAACCCGGATACGGCGCAGGTGCAGGTGCAGAACAAGGTGCAGCAGGCGCTGACCCGCCTGCCCAGCGCCGTGCAGTCACTGGGCGTGACGGTCACCAAGTCGCAGAGCGACTTCCTGATGATCGTGGCGCTGTATGACCAGAACGACAAGGCCACCGCCACCGACGTGGCCGACTACCTGGTCAGCAATGTGCAGGATGCCGTGGCGCGCGTGAATGGCGTGGGCGGCGTGCAGGTGTTCGGCTCACGGTACGCGATGCGCATCTGGCTCGACCCGAGCAAGCTGGTGGCCTACAGCCTGATGCCCTCGGACATCGAGTCCGCCATCGAGGAGCAGAATGCCCAGGTGTCGGCGGGCAAGATCGGCGCCCTGCCGACCACCGACAAACAGGAACTCAATGCCACGGTGACAGCGCAGTCCAAGCTGCAGACGCCGGAGCAGTTCCGCAACATCATCGTCAAGTACGACAGCAAGGGCGCCACCGTGCGCCTCGGCGACGTGGCGCGCGTGGAGCTGGGCAGCGAAAGCTACGACAGCGTGCCGCGCCTCAATGGCCATCCGGGCTCGGGTCTGGCCGTGCAGCTGGCCTCCGGCGCCAATGCACTGGCCACGGCCGAGCGCGTGCGCGCCGCGGTGGCCGACCTGCAAAAATCCATGCCGGCGGGCTACCAGGTGGCCTACCCGCGCGACAGCACCACCTTCATCAAGATCTCCATCGAAGAGGTGGTGAAGACGCTGTTCGAGGCCATCGTACTGGTGGTCATCGTGATGTGGGTGTTCCTGCAGAACTGGCGCGCCACGCTGATCCCCGCGATCGCCGTGCCAGTGGTGCTGCTCGGCACCTTCGGCGTGCTCTCGGCCTTCGGCTATTCGATCAACACCCTGACCATGTTCGGCATGGTGCTGTCCATCGGCCTGCTGGTGGATGACGCCATCGTGGTGGTGGAGAACGTCGAGCGCCTGATGCGCGAGGAAAAACTCTCGCCACACGACGCCACCGTCAAATCCATGGGCGAGATCACCAGCGCACTGGTGGGCATCGCCACAGTGCTGGCGGCAGTGTTCCTGCCCATGGCTTTCTTCAGCGGCTCCACCGGCGTGATCTACCGCCAGTTCTCCATCACCATCGTGGCGTCCATGGTGCTGTCGGTGATCGTGGCCATCGTGCTGACGCCGGCGCTGTGCTCGGCGCTGCTGCAGCCAGTGCACGAGCATCCGCAGCGCGGCTTCGCCGCCTGGTTCAACCGCAACTTCGAGCGCATGGTCGGTGGCTACGAGAGCCACGTGACCCGGTTGCTCAAGAAGCCGCTGCGCTGGATGATCGGCTATGGCCTCATCATCGCGGTGCTGGCACTGCTGTTCGTGCGTCTGCCCACCGGTTTCCTGCCCAACGAGGACCAGGGAACGACCATGGTGCAGATCGCGCTGCCGCCGGGTGCCTCGGTGGCGCGCACCATGGCGGTGGCCAAACAGGTGCAGCAGTACTTCGTGGAACACGAGAAGGCCAATGTGGCCGACGTGTTCACTCTCTCCGGCTTCAACTTCACCGGCACCGGCCAGAACGCCGGCATGGCCTTCATCCGCCTGAAGGACTGGAGCGAGCGCAAGGGCGCCGAGAACACCGCCAGCGCCATCGGCCGGCGCGCCACCATTGCGCTGTCCTCGGTGCGTGATGCGCAGATCTATGCGCTGGATCTGGCGCCGATCTCGGGCCTGGGCCAGTCGGGCGGTTTCGAGTTCCAGCTGCAGGCCTCCGGCAGCACCGATCGCGCCACGCTGAAAACGCTGCGCAACCAGCTGCTCGGCCAGGCCGCCAAGGACCCGGACTTCACCGCCGTGCGCCCGGGCGGTCTGGAAGACACGCCGCAGCTGCACGTGGACATCGATCAGGCCAAGGCCTTCTCGCATGGCGTGGCAGTGAGCGACATCGACGCCACGCTGAATGCGGCCTGGGCCGGTGTGTACGTGAACGATTTCATCGATCGGGCGCGCGTAAAGAAGGTGTACATACAGGGCGACTCGGCCTTCCGTTCCAAGCCCGAGGATCTGGATCAGTGGTACGTGCGAAACAGCTCCGACACCATGACGCCGTTCTCCTCCTTCGCCACCACGCGCTGGACCTATGGTCCGGAGAGCCTGACGCGCTTCAACGGTCTGGCCGCGTACACCATCCAGGGTGCAGCCGCCAGCGGCGTGAGCTCGGGCACGGCGATGAACAAGATTGCCGCCATGGCCGACGCGCTGCCGGCGGGCAGCACCTATGCCTGGAGCGGCCTGTCCTACCAGGAACGCATGGCCAGCGGCCAGACCGGCAAGCTGTACGCCATCTCCATCCTGGTGGTGTTCCTGTGTCTTGCTGCGTTGTATGAGAGCTGGTCCATTCCGTTCTCGGTGCTGATGGTCATCCCGCTGGGCGTCATCGGTGCCGTGCTCGCGGCCACGCTGCGCGGCCTGGAGAACGACGTGTACTTCCAGGTGGCGCTGGTGACCACCATCGGTCTGTCGGCCAAGAACGCCATTCTGATCGTGGAGTTCGCCGCGGCCGCCCATCAGCGCGGCGCCCAGCTCATCGATGCGGCCATCGAAGGCGCGCGGCTGCGGCTGCGGCCCATCCTGATGACCTCGCTGGCCTTCATCGCCGGTGTCATGCCGCTGGCCCTCTCCAGCGGCGCCGGCGCCAACAGCCGCATCTCCATCGGCACCGGCATCGTCGGTGGCACCCTGACCGCCACGGCGCTGGCCATCTTCTTCGTCCCGCTGTTCTTCGTGCTGGTGCGCCGTGCATTCAATCGCAAGGCTGCCACGACCCACGGCGCAGGAGCCTGACATGAGTTTTCGCGACAAGAGTTTCCAGGCCGCGACGCAGCGCGCCGCGCCGCTGCTGCCGCTGGTGGCGCTGCCGCTGGTGGCGCTGTCCGGCTGCATCACGATGGCGCCACATTACGAACGGCCCGCGGCCCCGGTACCGAACAGCTGGCCGCAGGGCGCGGCTTACGGCAGTAACTCGGCCTCAGACGCCGCCAAACCGGCGAAAGACGCTACGCCGGTGGCCGCGGACCTCCCCTGGCAGCAGTTCGTGCTCGACCAGCGGCTGCGCCAGGTGATCCAGATCGCACTGGAGAACAGCCGCGACCTGCGCAAGTCCGTGGCCGCCATCGAATCGGCCCGCGCCCAGTACCGCGTGCAGCGCGCCAGCCAGCTGCCCAGCATCGATGCCGGTGTCAGCGGTTCGCGTGCACGCAGCCTCGACACCACGAGTGGCTCGGCCAACACCACCGTGCTGACGCAGAGCTATTCCGCCACCGTGGGTCTGTCCTCCTTCGAGCTGGATCTGTTCGGCAAACTGCACAGCGAGTCCAAAGCCGCGCTGGAGAGCTATCTGGCCACGGCCGAGACGGCCCGCGCCACGCGCATCAGCCTGATCGCCGAAACCGCCAGCGCCTGGCTGACACTGGCCGCCGATCGCAGCCAGCTCGCCATCGCGCAGGAAACCCTGCAAAGCGCGCAGCGCTCCATGGGTGTGACGCAGAAGCGGCTCGACGCCGGCGTGGCATCGGCCGTCGACGTGCATGAGGCCGAGACCGTCTACCAGCAGGCGCGCGCCGACGTGGCCAGCTATCTCACGACCGTCGCGCAGGATCGCAATGCGCTGGAACTGCTGGCCGGCCATGGCATCGACGACGCCCTGCTGCCCGAGGGTCTGGCCACCGACACGCAGTGGCTGGCCGACGTGCCCGCGGGCCTGAGCTCCGACGTGCTGCTGCAGCGACCCGATGTGCTGTCCGCCGAACACACGCTGAAGTCGGCGAACTTCAGCATCGGCGCCGCGCGTGCCAGCTTCTTCCCGACGCTGTCACTGACCGCCGCCGACGGCCTGGCCAGCACCGCGCTGTCCACGCTGTTCTCCAATGGCTCGAACATCTGGTCGGTGGCGCCCAGTGTCAGCCTGCCGCTGTTCAGCGGCGGTTCCAACCGCGCCACGCTGGCCTATGCCAGGAGCCAGAAGCAGGAATATCTCGCCAGCTACGAGCTGACCGTCCAGACCGCGTTCAAGGAAGTGGCCGATGCCCTGGCCCGCCGCGGCACCATCGTCGAGCAGCTCGATGCACAGCAGGCCCTGGTCAATGCCGCCGCCAGCAGCTACCAGCTGGCCGAGGCGCGCTACGAGAAAGGCGCCGACACCTTCCTGAACGCGCTGGATTCGCAGCGCACGCTGTACAGCGCCCAGCAGACGCTGATCAGCACGCGCCTCACCGCGCTGGACAACAGCGTCACGCTGTATCGGGTGCTGGGGGGTGGCCTGGCGGGAACGGCCGAGGCGCAGCCGGCGCAGTGAGCGATGCTCGCTGGAACCCGTGGCGGTGGTGCCACCCAGCAGCCTCCCCGGCAGCTTCAACCCTCGACGTACTTCAACGCCCGCCAGACCGCGGTGTCGCTGGCCCACACGCCATGGCGCAGCTGGATGCCGTTGCGGCCGCTGTTCTTCACCTGGTACATGGCGGCATCGGCCTGTGACAGGATCTGATCCAGCATCTTCACCGGATTCTGCGGCGTCTGCGCCGCGTCGCTGAGCGCCACCAGCCCGATGCTGACACTGACCTGCCGCCGCATCGGAGCAATGGCCTGCAGACGCAACGCACCGATGGCCTCACGCACACGCTGCGCGCGCTGCTCGGCCCCCTCGGCCCCCATCCGGGGCAGCAGCAACACGAACTCCTCGCCGCCGTAACGACACAGCAGATCTTCACCGCGACTGTCAGCGCGGACAGCCGCGGCAATGGCCTTGAGCACCTCGTCACCCACGGCGTGGCCTTGCTCGTCGTTGATCGACTTGAAATGATCCACGTCGAACAGCAGCAGCGACAGCGGGTCGCCCTGCTGCATGGCCAGTGTGACCACCTCGGTGGCGCGGCTCATGAACGCGCGGCGATTGAGTAATCCGGTCAGCGCATCCTCGTCAGCCAGCCGCAGCAGCCGCTGCTGACTCAGCACCAGTTCGCGGGTGCGCTCGAGCACCTGCAATTCCAGCGAGTGCTGCAGCCGATGCAGTTCGATCTGCTGCTTCCAGTCCCGCACCAGGTACACCGCCAGCGAGGAGAGCGCGAAGAACGCCAGCCCCCATTGTCCGGCATGCCCCAGCCATTCGATCAGACCATGGGCACTGGCCATGTCAATCAGCAGGGACACGAATACCGTCAGCATGCCCAGTGCCATCAGCGCGCCTTCCAACCCTGCCTGTCTGAAATGCAGCGCCACGTCCACCAGCAGCGCCAGCACCAGCACAATGAACAGCACGTCAAACGGCGTATAAGCTCTGACGAAGTTGAAATCCGCGAGCGTCGCCGCCAGACCCACGCCAAGCGCGTACAAGAGGCTGCAGGCCATCACCGGCCGCACACTGCGCGGCGCCGGCCGCCTGAACCATTCCATCACCACCCAGGCCAGCAGCGCCGGCACCAGAAAGTAGCTGTAGGCCGCCAGCTGCCGCCACAGCAGCGGCGCGAAATACACCACCTGGCTCAGTTCGTTTTCGGCAAACATCATCAGCGCCAGGTCGAACGACAGCATGCCCGTGGCCAGCGCCACGCCGTGGTCGCGCTTGATGAGACCCAGGCACATGCTCAACAGGCCGACGAGGAACAGCACCGCTGTGAACAACAAGCCGGTAAAACCACGCTCGTACACGCGCCGCTGCAGATCGATCCCCTCGCCCAGCAGCAGATCACCGGCCAGACCGATGTCGGTGTAATCCGAGTACACACGGAAATAAAGCGCCCGCCCCAGATCGGCCTCGGGCAGCGCGATCAGATGCCAGGGCCAGCCGGCAAAGCGCGCGCGCCCCTGCGCATCGAATTCACCATAGTGATACAGCTGCCCCCCCGCATCGAATATCTGCGCACTCAGATCGATGCTGGGGATGAACAGATAGGGGTCACGCCAGGCGCCCTGCGGCAGTTGCAGACGCAGCCACAGCACCTGCTGCGTGCCGCGCCCGGCAATGGGCTCCGGTGCGCTGGCCGGCTGCCACTGCGTGGTATCGAAAGCCCAGCCTGCCGGCGTCGCAGCCTTGTCCAGATCGCCCCAGTGGTAGGACCAGCGGCCCGTCAGCGTCACCGTCGGTGCATTGTCCACGGCGACTGCATGCGCCTCACTCAGGCACGGCAGGGCACAGGCAAAACAGACGAAAAGGAACAGCCAACGGCGCAATGTGTGTTTCACCGGGGAGAGGTGGGAGTTCAGGCCCGCATGCTACAGAATGCAATTATCCATGCCAGCGACGGCGTTTTGTCCGGAAATGGACTGATAACACTGCCGACAGGACAGAACTGGCGGGCAGATCACAATTTCGGAGCGAGCAGCTGCAACGGCGATCCGCCGGCTGCCCTGACTTTCGCTCCCGACCCGCGTGCTGCTCTTCGTACCGGCCGCCGCCTGGACTGCGGATCGGCGCCGGATGCCAAACCAGCCTCATGGCTTGTTCGTCTCCCACCCGCCGCCCAGGGCCTGGATCAGTGCGATGGTGGTGGTCTGCAGATCGCGGGCGGCCTGGATCAGCGCGGTACGATCGCTGAGCGCGGTGGCCTGGGCGGTCACCACGTCGGAGTAGCCGACGATACCTTCGCGGTACTGGTTCAGCGTGCGCTCCTCGGCTTCGTCGGCCGCGCTGGAAGCCAGCTGGCGCAACTCGTGCTGCCGCTGCAGTACCTTCAGGGCGATCAGCTGATCCTCGACATCCTGGAAGGCGGTGAGCACGGTCTGACGATAGGTGGCAACGGTCTGATCGTAGGCGGCACGCGAGGCGGCCACGGTGGCGCGCACCTTGCCACCCTGGAACAGCGTCTGGGCCAGCGAAGCGCCCACCGACCACAGATAGGTGCCGCTGTTGAACAGCTGGCTGGCCTCGCGGCTGCTGCTGCCCAGCGAACCACTGAGGCTCAGTGTCGGGAAGTAGCCCGCCTCGCTCACGCCAATGGTGGCATTCGCGGCCGCCACGCGCCGCTCGGCGGCCGCAATGTCCGGACGGCGCTGCAGCAGCTGTGCCGGCACTACGCCGGGCACCTCCGGCACGCTCATGTTCCAATCGGCCTTGGCCAGCGTGAAATCCGCCGGTGCCTGCCCCACCAGCACGGCAATGGCATGCTCGAGTTTGGCACGCTGCGACTTCAGTCCTTCGAGGGTGGACTGCGTGCTGTACAACTGCGCCTGGGCCTGCAGCAGATCGGTCTTGGCCGCAATGCGCGCGTCATAGCGGTTCTGCGCGATCTGCAGGCTGCGCTGGTAGGCCTCGACGGTGCTGGCGACCAGATCGATCTCGGCATCGCTCTCGCGCAGCTCGAAGTAATCCGTGGCCAATTCGCCCTGCGCCGAGAGCCGCGCATTGATCAGATCGGCATAGTCGGCCGCAGCAGTGGCGCGCGCATTCTCGGTACTGCGGCGCAGGCGGCCCCAGACATCCAGTTCCCAGGAAGCACCGATGTCCACCTGATAGCTGTTGTTGACGCGGCCCGCGGTAGTTGAAGTGGTGGATTCGCCCGAGGTGCGCGAGCGCGTGGCCCCCGCACTCAGATCCACGCTCGGAAACATGTCGGCGCGACTCTCGCGCACCAGCGCGCGCGCCTGCGCATAGGCCGCGGCGCTGGCCGCCACGGTCTGATTGGAAATCTCCACGCGCTTCAACAGATCGTCGAGCACCGGGTCACTGAACACGCTCCACCACTCGCCCTTGGGCGCGGCATCTGCCGGCGCGGCCTGCGCCCAGGCCGGGTCTTCCTTGTAGAAGGGGGCGGTGGAGGCCACCTCGGGCCGCTTGTAGTCGGGTCCCACGGCGCAGGCGCTGCACAGCGCCGCCAGCGAGCCCACCATCAGTTTGTGCACAGACCGGGACATAGGCTCCTCAGACAGAATCCACGGGCAGCTCGACGCCCGCATGGGTGAGATGACGTTCGTCACGGCCCTGACGGCGGCGGCGATCGAGATAGACATAGACCACCGGCGTGGTCAGCAGGGTCAGCAGCTGGCTGGCGATCAAGCCACCGAACACCGCCACGCCCAACGGGCGGCGCAGCTCCGCGCCCTCGCCGAAGCCGATGGCCAGCGGCAGCACGCCCAGGCCCGCCGCCAGCGTGGTCATCACGATGGGGCGGAAGCGCAGCAGACAGGCCTCGCGCACAGCGGCGCGCGCCGAGAGGCCGCGCGAGCGCTCGGCATCCAGCGCGAAGTCGATGACCATGATGGCGTTCTTCTTCACGATGCCGAGCAGCAGGAACACGCCGATCAGCGCAATGATGGAGAACTCCATGTTGAACAGCAGCAGCGCCAGCACCGCGCCCACGCCCGCCGACGGCAGCGTGGTCAGCACGGTGATGGGATGCACCAGGCTCTCATACAGGATGCCCAGCACCAGATAGATGACGACCAGCGCCGCACCGACCAGGATGGGCTGCTGCTTCAGCGTTTCCTGGAAGGAGCGCGCCGTGCCCTGGAAGCTGCCGTGCACATTGTTGGGCAGGCCGATGTCGGCCTCGGCCTGCTTGATGGCCTGCTTGGCCTGACCCAGGTTCTTGCCGTCGGCCAGGTTGAACGAGATGGTGGTGGCCAGCTCGCCGCTCTGGTGCCGCACCTCGCCGGCTGCAGCCGCATCTGCGAACGAGGCGAACGTCGACAGCGGCACCATCGTGGTCGACGAGGAACTCAGTCCCGAGCCGGTGCCGGCATCACGCAGGCCATTGTTGGTGGCGGAGTTGGCCGCGGTGGCAGCCTTGGTGTCCGTGGTCGTCGTCGTGATGCTGGCCGGCACGTAGACATCGTTCAGCGCGTCGGGCGACTGGGCGAACTGCGGCGCCACTTCCATGACCACGTGATACTGGTTCAGTTCGTTGTAGATCGTGGTCGCCTGGCGCTGACCGAAGCTGTTGTACAGCGCGTTGTCGATGGTACTGTTGCTGATGCCAAAGCGCGCCGCGGCATCGCGATCGATGGTGATGAAGCGCTCGCGACCATTCTCCTGGCTGTCGCTGTCCACGTCGGTGAGCTCGGGCTGCAGCGCCATGGCGGCGGCCAGCCTGGCACTCCAGATCTTCAGATCCGAGGTGCTGTCGCTCTGCAGGGTGTACTGATAGGTGGAGTTCGACGAGCGCGCGCCCATGCGCAGATCCTGCACCGGGTTCAGGAACAGGCTCAGACCCGGAATGCCCGACAGCTGCGGACGCAGCCGCGCGATCACCTGCTGCGAATTGTCCTTGCGCTCGGACACCGGCTTCAGGTTCACGAACATGAAGCCGCCACCGGAACGGGTGCCGCCGGTGAAGCCGAACACCGTGTCCACCGCCGGATCCGCGGCGATGGTGCTGACGACCTTCTGCAGCTTCGGCGCCATGGCCTGGAAGGACACGCTCTCATCGGCGCGCATGCCGGCCATGATCTGGCCGTTGTCGGTCTGCGGGAAGAAACCCTTGGGCGCCACGGTGTACAGATACAGGCTCAGGCCGGTGACGGTGGCCAGCATCAGCATGACCACGGCGCCATTTTCCAGCGCCCAGTCCAGGCAGCGCTCGTAGAAGCGCAGCAGGCGCGTGAACATGCGCTCCGACCACTGCGCCAGACGTCCCGGCGGCCTGGCCGCCGCGTCGCCGGCCTTGCGGACATGATCTTTCAGGAAGTGCGCGCACATCATCGGCGTGGTGGTCAGCGACAGCAGCAGCGAGATCACCACGGCCACCGACAGCGTGATGGCGAATTCGCGGAACAGACGCCCCACCTGCCCGCCCATGAACAGCAGCGGGATGAACACCGCGATCAGCGACACGCTGATCGACAGCACGGTAAAGCCCACCTCGCGCGCGCCCAGCAATGCCGCCTGCATGCGCCCCATGCCCTGCTCGATGTGGCGCATGGTGTTCTCCAGCACCACGATGGCGTCGTCGATCACGAAGCCGGTGGCGACCGTCACGGCCATCAGCGAGAGGTTGTTCAGGCTGAAACCCAGCAGATACATGACGCCGAAGGTGCCGAGCAGCGACACCAGAGTAGCCACTGCCGGAATCAGCGTGGCGCGCAGGCTGCGCAGGAAAGCACCCACCACCAGGATCACCAGCAGCACCGAGATCATCAGCGTGACCTCGATCTCCTTCAGCGAGGCACGGATCGAATTGGTGGTGTCACTGACCACCTGCAGCTTGATGTCACTGGGGATTTCGCTGCTGAGCTCCGGCACCAGCGCGCGCACCGCATCCACCGCCTGCACGATGTTGGCGCCGGGCTGGCGTGTCACCAGCACCAGCACCGCCGGGTTGCCGTTGAACAGGCCCATGGTGCGGGTGTCCTCGACGCTGTCGAGCACCTCGGCGATATCGCCGATGCGCACGGGGCTGTTGTTGCGCCAGCCGATGATCAGGGTGCGATAGTCCGCCGCGGTGCGGCCAGTGTCGTTGGTATAGACCTGGAAGCGCCGCCCGTTGCCCTCCACCGTACCCTTGGGACGATTGGCATTGGCGCTCTGCAGCGCCGTGCGCACATCCTCCATGCTCACGCCGTAGTGGTTCAGCGCGTAGGGATTCATCTCCACGCGCACGGCCGGCAGCGAACCGCCGCCGATCTCCACGTCGCCGACGCCCTTCACCTGCGCGATCTTCTGCTGGACGATGTTGGACACCGCCTCGTAGATCTGCCCCGGCGTCTTGCTGTCCGAGGTCAGCGCCAGCGTGATCATCGGCGAATCCGAAGAATTCTGCTTGCGGTAGGTGGGATTGCCCTTCAGCGTGGCCGGCAGATCGGCGCGCGCCGCACTGATGGCGGCCTGCACTTCCCGGGCCGCGCCGTCGATGTCACGATCCAGGTCGAACTGCAGGTTGATACGCGCCGAGCCGGTGGAACTCTCCGAGGTCATCTCGTTGACGCCGGGAATGATGCCCAGGCGCCGCTCCAGCGGCGTGGCCACGCTGCTGGCCATGGTCTGCGGGCTCGCGCCCGACAGACTGGCGCTGACCGAAATGGCCGGGTAATCCACCTGCGGCAGCGGCGCCACGGGCAGCACGAAGAAGGCGCTGATGCCGGCCAGCGCCACACCCACCGTCAACAGGATGGTGCCGATGGGCCGCCGGATGAAGGGTGCCGAGAGATTCACGAACCCGAGCTCTCCTGAGGCAGCGGCGAGCGCGGTTCACGTTCAAAACTCAGACGTCGCGACCACAGATCGAAGGCCACGTAGATCACCGGCGTGGTGAACAGCGTCAGGATCTGGCTGAGGATCAGTCCGCCGAAGATGGACAGACCCAGCGGCCGGCGCAGCTCGGCGCCCTCGCCGAAGCCGATCATCAGCGGCACGGCAGCGAACAATGCCGCCATGGTCGTCATCAGGATGGGGCGGAAGCGCAGCAATGCGGCCTGGCGGATGGCCTGCAGCGGCGGCAGCTTCTGCTCGCGCTCGGCGTCGATGGCGAAGTCGATCATCATGATGGCGTTCTTCTTCACGATGCCGATCAGCAGGATGATGCCGATGATGCCGATCACATCCAGCTCCATGCCACACACCCACAGCGCCAGCAGCGCGCCGACGCCGGCCGAGGGCAGCGTGGAGAGGATGGTGAGCGGATGGATGAAGCTCTCGTACAACACGCCCAGCACGATATACACGCACACCACCGCGGCCAGGATCAGCCACAGCTCGTTCTGCAGCGAGCTCTCGTAGGCACTGGCCGCGCCGATGAAGGTGGTGGTGATCCTGGTCGGCATGCCGATGCGCTTCTCCGCCGCACGGATGGCATCCACCGCCGTGCCCAGCGAGACGCCCGGCGCGGTGTCGAAACCAATCGTGGTCGACGGGAACTGCGCCACGTGCGTGATCTGCGCCGGCGCCCTGCCCTCGCGGATGCTGGCAATGGCCGACAGCGGCGTGGGCTGACTGTCGCCCGATTGCAGATGCAGCAGGCCCAGCGATTGCGCATCCGTCAGCAGATCGGGCCGCGCTTCCAGGATCACGCGATACTGGTTGGTCTCGGTGAAGATGGTGGAGACGATGCGCTGGCCGAAGGCACTGTACAGCGCCTCATCCACGTCGGAGGCGGTGATCGACAGTCGCGCCGCCGAATCGCGGTCGATGGCAATGTAGGCTGCCGGACTTTGCGCATCGGCATCCGACACCACATGCCGCACCTTGTCCTCGTTCTGCAGCTCGGCCACCAGCTTGCCGGCCCAGGTGGTGATGTCCTCACGGTTGGCCGCTTCCAGCGCCAGACGGTACTGCGTCGGACCGGTCTCGGCATCGATGGTCAGATCCTGCGTGGGCTGCAGATACAGCGTCAGCGGCAGGCTGGTGCCCACCTTCTCGCTGAGCCGCTGCATGATGGCCGCCTGACGGTCGTGGCTGTCCTTGAGGTTGATCAGCATGCGGTCGCTGTTGAGCATGGTGTTGTTGGTGCCGTCCACGCCCGCGAACGAGCTGATCGACTCCACGTCCGGATCCTGCCGGATCAGATCGGCCGCCTGCTGCTGCAATTCCGCCATGCGCGCGAACGACACCTCCGGCGCGGCGCGCAGTTCGCCCTGCAGCTGGCCGGTATCCTGCGTCGGGAACAGACCCTTGGGGATGAACACGTACATCAGCGCCGTCAGCAGCAGCGTGCCCACCGCCACCAGCAGCGTGGCGCGTTGCCTCTCCAGCACCCAACCCAGCGCCCGATCGTATTGATGGATCAGCCGGTCGAAATACGCCTGTGCACTGATGGCGATGCGGCTCTTGTGCCAGGTGTCCCGATCCAGCCAGCGCGAGGCCAGCATCGGCGTCAACGTCAGCGACACCACCGCGGAGATCAGGATGGTGATGGCCAGCGTCACCGCGAACTCGCGGAACAGACGGCCGACCACATCGCCCATGAACAGCAGCGGGATCAGCACCGCGATCAGCGACACCGTCAGCGAAATGATGGTGAAGCCGATCTGCTGCGCGCCCTTCATCGCCGCCTTCAGCGCACTCGCGCCGGCCTCGCGGAAGCGCGCGATGTTCTCGATCATCACGATGGCGTCGTCGACGACGAAGCCGGTGGCGATGGTCAGCGCCATCAGCGAGAGATTGTTCAGGCTGTAGCCCAGCAGGTAGGTCACGGCCAGGGTGCCGACCAGCGAGATCGGCACCGCCAGGCTCGCGATCAGCGTGGCGTAGACGTTGTGCAGGAACAGGAAGATGACCAGCACCACCAGGAACACGGCGAACACCAGCTCGAATTCGACGTGATTCACCGAGGCGCGGATGCCCAGGGTGCGATCCGACAGCACCTGCACATTCAGCGCATCCGGCAGCGAAGCGGTCAGATCCGGCAGCTTGGCCTTGATGGCATCCACGGTGGCGATGACATTCGCACCCGGTTGACGCTGCACATTGACGACGATGGCCGGCTTGCCATTGGCCCAGGCGCCGAGGCGCGTGTTCTCGGCCTCCTGCACCACGTTGGCGATGTCAGCGATGCGCACCGGCGCATTGTTCTTGTACGTGACCACCAGCTGCTTGTAGTCGTCGACCGTCAGCAGCTGGTCATTGGCGTTGATGGTGTAGCTGCGTGTCGGACCGTCGAAACTGCCCTTGGCGGCATTGGCATTGGCGGCATCGATGGCGCTGCGGATCGACTGCAGCGTGATGCCGTAGGCCGCGCTGGCCTGCGTATCCACCTGGATGCGGATCGACGGCCGCTGGCCACCGCTCATCGACACCAGACCGACGCCGGAGATCTGCGAGATCTTCTGCGCCAGGCGCGTATCCACCAGGTTCTGCACCTGATCCAGCGGCACGGCATCCGAGGTCACGGCCAGCGACAGGATGGGTGCATCGGCCGGATTGACCTTGGCATACACCGGCGGCGCCGGCAGATCGGTGGGCAGCGAGGAGTTCGCCGCATTGATGGCGGCCTGCACCTCCTGCTCGGCCACGTCCAGCGTCTCGGTCAGACCGAACTGCAGCGTGATCACCGAGGCACCGGCAGCGCTGGTCGAGCTCATGCGCAGCAGGCCGGCCATCTGGCCGAACTGCTTCTCCAGCGGCGCCGTGACCGTCTGGCTCATGACCTCGGGGCTGGCGCCGGGATACAGCGTCTGCACGCGGATGGTCGGGTAGTCAACCTCCGGCAATGCCGACAGCGGCAACAGATGGAACCCGATCGCGCCGGCCAGCACGATCGCCAGCATGAACAGTGAGGTGGCGACCGGCCGCAGGATGAAGGGCTTTGAAACGCTCATGATGCGGGCGTGTTACCGGCCGGCTTGTTCCCGTTCTGGCCGTTGCGCTTGCCACTGCGCTGGCCCTGCTGACCCGCACCCGCATTGCTGGCCTGCCCCGGCAGCTGCACGCGCGCGCCATCGGTGAGCCGGTCGCCGCCTTCGGAGATCACCTGCTCGCCGGCCTGCAGTCCGTCCGTGATCGCCACCTTGTCGCCGCTGGAGGCACCGACCTTCACGGTGCGCATCTTCACCGTGCTGTCTTCCTTGTTCAGCACGTACACGAAGGAACCGCTGTTGCTGCTGCGGACGGCGCCGACCGGAATGACCACGGCCCCCTTCTCGCTGTTGAGCAGCAGACGCACGTTGACGAACTGGTTCGGGAACAACGCGCCCGTCTGATTGGTAAAGCGCGCCTTGGCCTTGACGGTGCCGGTGCTGGTGTTCACCTGATTGTCCAGCGCGGAGAACGTGCCGCTGGCCAGCTCCGTGGCACGGGTGCGGTCCAGCGCCGTCACCGGCAGCGTGGCCTTGTCGCGGATCAGACGCTGCGCCACCGCCGGCACCTGGTCCTGCGGCAGCGAGAACTCCACATCGATGGGATCGAGCACCGTGACGACCACGACACCGCTGGTATCGCCGGCCGCGATGTAGTTGCCCACGTCGACCACGCGCAGACCGGTGCGGCCGCGCACCGGTGAGGTGATGCGCGTGAATTCCACGTTCAGGCGCGCGGTATCCAGCGCCGCCTGGTCGGCCAGCACCGTGCCCTCGAGCTGTTTGACGGTGGCGGCCTGGGTATCCACGTCCTGCCCGGCAATGGAATCCTGCGTCAGCAGCACCTGATAGCGCTTCAGCGTCAGCCGTGCCGCCTCCAGCGAAGCCTGGTCGCGCTTGAGATTGCCCTCCGCCTGCAGCCGCGCCGCATCGTAGGGGCGCGGATCGATGAGCACCAGCGGATCACCGACATTGACCATCTGGCCTTCCTTGAACAGCACCTTCTGGATGGTGCCGGACACCTGCGGACGCACCGTGACCGTGGCCGTCGGCAGCACCGTGCCCAGCGCCTCGAGCGTCACGGGAATGTCGGCGATCTCGGCCGTGGCCACGCCCACCGTGGTCGCCGGCCCGAAGCGCCGCCCGCCCGGTCCCGGACCGAAGTCCTGCGACCCCCCGCTGTCATTCCTGACCAGCCACCAGCCCAGACCGGTAACAGCCACCAGACCGACGACCACGCCGATCGCAATGAGGCGGTGACGCTTGCGCTTGGCAGCGGGATCCAAAATTGCGGAAAAATCAGAGTTGCTCACGGACGGAGGGTTCCTGGGAAGGCCGGTTTAGGGGGGATGAGACTGGCGCCGAATTTAGCGCATGGGTCGGGACACAAACCATTGCAGTGAATGATTCTTTGCGTCCCACGACGCAACAAGCGCCCAACGCAAAGAAATCAAAAGATGACGGAGGTTTTACCTGTCTGGACGCGAATGTGGACACCCTACCCTACGTTTGGGTTTCGCGTCGTGACAACCGGCAATTGTGCCGGATTACAACGCCGTCAGCACTTCCAACCGGGCCCGGGAGCGGCCCGGACGAGCGCTGCACTCCAGAAGTTGCAAATCGTTATCCCGGACCGATCAGCCAAGGAAGCTGAACACCCTCGCGCGCACCGGCCTGCAGCGCGTTCTTTACCAGCGCCGGCGGCAACCCCAGTGCGCCGCGCAGGAACCGGACGCGTTCGACGGGCAGCCACGGTTTTCCCACAGTCGCCTTGCAGTCATTGCAAGGGTGGCAGGCGGCGGCGGATGGGCTGGGACTTTACGATGGCGGTGCTGGTCTCGGCCTTGTCAGTGATCTGGTCGAGCACCTGATCCAGATGCTGAATGGAACGCAGCTGCAGCCGGGCGATGAAGCAGTCATCGCCAGTGACTTTGTCGCATTCGGTGAACTCGCGGATCTGCTCGATCAGCCTGCGCACCGCTGCCAGCTTTCCCGGCAAGGGCCGGATGCGCACGATGGCCTGCAGCGTGTAACCGAAGGCCTGCGGATCGATGTCGACGGTGCAGGCGCGGATCACGCCGCGCCGCTCCAGCCGGCGCAAGCGCTCCGAGACGCTGGGCGAAGAGAGCTTCACGCGCTGCGCCAGAGCTTTCAGCGAGATGCGCGCATCGGCAGCGAGTATTTCGATGATGCGGCGATCAAGCGCATCGAGTTTTTCATTCACAGGATTATCCTTCATATGCCCTGATTTAATAAGGACTTTTCGCATTCAAACCTTGTAAATCAAAAAAAACAGTCACACCGCCCGGGCGACAATAGACCCATGGTGAATTCCGCAGCAAGCACGGATCAGCGCCACGGCGCAGTCGCGATGTGCATCGCCATGCTCATCTCGGGCAGCATCGGCTGGTTTGTCATCGTCTCCGGCCTGCCTGTGCAGCGCGTGGTGTTCTGGCGCTACGCGCTGGGATCGCTGGCCCTGCTGCCGATCTGCGCGCTGCGTGGCGACCTGCGCCGCGGCGCCCTGCAAAGCCGATTTCTGCTGCTGGCAGCGCTGGGCGGTGTCGCCATCGTGGTCAACTGGCTGCTGCTGTTCGCGGCCTATGCGCGCACCTCCATCTCGGTGGCCACCACCGTCTACAACACTCAACCCTTCATGCTGGTCGGACTCAGCGCGTGGCTGTTCCGGGAGCGGCTGACCGCACGGCACCTGGGCTGGCTGGTGCTGGCCTTCGTCGGCATGCTGCTGATCGTGCAAGACAACGGCCAGCCCGCTGCGGCACATGCCCGCTTTCTGCTCGGCACGCTGATGGCGCTGGGCGCTGCGCTCTGCTACGCGATTGCTGCGCTGATCACCAAGCAGCTCAAGAGCCACCCGCCGCATCTGATCGCCCTGATCCAGGTGATCACCGGCACCGTGCTGCTGGCGCCGCTGAGCGGGCCGCTCGGCGCCGCACTACCGCCCACCACGTGGCTGATCCTGGCGACGCTGGGCTTCGTACACACGGGCCTCATGTACATCCTGCTGTATGGCGCCATCCAGAAGCTGCCCACGACCTGGGTCGCAACACTGTCCTTCATCTATCCGGTCACGGCGCTGCTGGTCGACGCCCTGGCCTTCCACCATCGCTTCCACTGGCTGCAGGGCGCGGGCGTCGCCGCCGTATTGCTGGCCGCAGCCGGCATGACGCTGGGCTGGCCACTGCCGCACGCTTCCCGGCCGGCAGATCGACCGCAATAATCGCGGCATGAGCCAATACCTTGCCCTGCTGCGCGCCGTGAACGTCGGTGGCCATGCGCGCATCGGCATGGCGCCGCTATGCGCGCTGTTCGCCGAGCTGCAGCTCACGCAGCCGCGTTCGCTGCTGCAAACCGGCAACGTGGTATTCAGCTGTCGCAGCACCGGCACCGCCACACTGGAACGCAGGTTGGAAGCAGCCGTGGCCGATCGCTTCGGCGTGCAGACCGCCATCCTGGTGCGCAGTGCCGTGCAATGGCAGCAATCGATCGCCGCCAATCCCTTCGCAGCCGAGGCGCGCGACGATCCGGCTCACCTGGTGCTGATGCCGCTGTGTGAGGCGCCCAAGGCAGCGGCCATCGCAGCGCTGCAGGCCGCAATTCCCGGACATGAGCGCATGATGTGCAGGGGGCGCGATCTATACCTCTACTACCCCGATGGCATTGGCCGCTCGAAACTGACCAGCGCCCTGATCGAGAAGCGGCTCGCCACCCAGGGCACCGGCCGCAACTGGAATACGACGCTGAAGCTGGCGAGTCTGCTGGGCCAGGAGGACTGAGGGGGCTCGCTTACCAATTTATACCCGGGCTTTATTTCCAATTATTATCCGGGTATTATTTAGAAATGAGTACCGATACCCCTCGTTTTTCCGCATTCGACGGCTTTAAGCGCATTGCTTCCGGCCCCCTGGCCGAGGTGGCCCTGCAGGTCCGGCGCGCCGAACGCGACGCCACTCGCCCCATCCTGATCTTCGATGACCGCACCGGCGCCCCATTGGACATCGATACCCGCGGCACCGATGCCGAGATCGCCGCGCGCTTTGCCGCGTCCGAAACCGCCTGCGAACCCGGGGAGCCGCGCGGGCGCGGCCGGCCGAAGCTGGGTGTGGTCGCGCGTGAGGTCACGCTGTTGCCGCGGCATTGGCAGTGGCTGGCCGCGCAGCCCGGCGGCGCTTCGATCACGCTGCGCCGCCTGGTGGAAGCCGCCAGCCGCAATCCGGAGGCGCTGCTGCGCAGTGCGCGCGAGCGCACCTATCGCTTCATGTCCGCGCTGGGCGGGGATCTGCCGGGCTTCGAGGCAGCTACCCGCGCGCTGTTCGCCGGCGATCAGGCGCAGTTCGAACAGCGCCTCCATGACTGGCCCAAGGACGTGCGCGAGCACGCCCTGCGACTGCTCACACCGGCGTAGCCGACAGCAGCTGGCGTTCCGCCGCCAGCACGCGATCGATGAGCTTGCGCGAGCGCACACCACCGCTGTCGATGTTCAGTGACAGCAGCTTGCGATTCGGCCAGGCCAGCAGGTTGCGCTGCTGGCGCTCCAGCATCTGCCGATCCTCGGCGAAGATCTTGCCCTGCCCGTCGCGGATGCTGTCTGTCAGCGCCTGATCCTCAGGGCGGAAGCGCCGTGCCATGCCCCAGAAGTACCAGATCGAGGTATCGGTCTCCGGCGTGATGAAATCCACCACCACGCTGGAGGCCTTGTGCGCATCGGGTGCGTCGTACCCGCCGTGGCCGGCATGCGCCACGCCCACTTCGATCATGATGTGGCTGGGCGGCGTGAAGTGGCAGATCTGCCAGCGATCCACCGGCACATCCTCGGCCAGACCGTTCATGCGCAACGCCATGCGCCAGAACGGCGGCGCGGGGATGTTCTGCATGAAGCGGCTGGTGATGACCTCATCGCCATTGCTGCGCGTCTCCACCGGTGATTCGTCGATCTCGCGCTGGCCGATGCTGGTGGCATGCACATAGGTCTCATGCGTCAGATCCATCAGGTTGTCGATCATCAGGCGGTAATCGCAGTTCACGTGATACAGCCCGCCACCGTAGGCCCAGGCCGGATTGCCCAGCCACTCGAACTGCGGCAGCGCCCCCTCACCGGCCAACTGAGCGTCGCCGGGCCAGATCCAGATGAAGCCGTGGCGCTCGATGACGGGATAGCTGCGGATCAGCGGAAACTTGTCGACGCGCTGACAGGGCATGGCCAGCGTGCGGCCATCGGCGCCCATCTGCAGGCCGTGATAGCCACACACCAGCCGGCCATTCTGCACAGACCCCAGCGACAGCGGCGCACCGCGATGCGGACAGAAGTCCTCCAGCGCCGCGATACCCTGCGCCGAGCGAAACAGCACCACGCTCTGATTGCAGATCATGCGTCCCAGCGGCTGGCTGCCGACCTCGTCGGACTTGGCCGCCACGTACCAGGTATTCAGCGGAAACATGCGCCCACCTCGCATTTGTTTGCCGCCATTATTATCCCCGACGCGCGGCCCTGCGCCACAGATGCAGCACGGCGTAACTGCGCCACGGCCGCCACGCCTGCGACAACCGATCGGTCTCTGCAGCGTCCATCCCGCCCAACGCCTTGAGCACCGCGACATCCCCGTGCGGGAAGGCATCGGGCCAGCGTAGTGCACGCATGGCGATGTAATGCGCCGTCCACGGACCAATGCCGGGCAGTTCGACGAGTTGCGCGATGGCCCGCGCGGGATCGGTGCCCGGCTCCAGCGACACTGCCCCTGCCGCGCAGGCCTGCGCCAGTGCCTGAATGCTGCGTGCCCGCGCCGTCGGCATGCCGAGCCTCGCAATCTCCTCGACGCGCGCGCGCGCCACCCGCACGGGAGTCGGGGACAGACGCGCAAGCTGCGCAAGCGGGGTGACGCAGCGCTCGCCGAAGCACTCGGCGAAGCGCGCAGCCAGCGTAGTGGCTGCCTTCACCGTGATCTGCTGACCCAGGATGGCGCGCACTGCCAGCTCGAAGCCGTCGAAAGCGCCTGGCACGCGCAGTCCAGGCGCAGCGGTGACCTCGCGTTTCAGGTATCGATCCTGTGCCAGGTGCCCAGCGATCAGATCGGGGCGCGCACTGAGGTCAAACAGATTGCGCAACCGACCCAGCAGCGCCGGCAGCACGGGCGTCAGCGAATGCGTGAACTGGACCTGCAGGGCATGACGCTCCGGCGCATGGCGCACGCCAATCCAGCCGCGCTGCCCGCCGAGCGCAACGCTGCGGTAGTAGGCAAGCTCATCGACCCACTCCACGTCCGCCATGACGCGCAGGCGCAGAAACGCCAGCGTCCCCTGCCAGTCATAGGGAGGCCGATAACCCAGCAGCAGCGTAGACGTATCGGCTGCCGTGTCGATCCCGGCATCGACTGCTGCCCCGCGTGCGGCCACCTGCTTGCGCAGGCGACCGGGCGGCATGCGATAGCGCTTGCTGAAGGCGTCGTTGAAGCGACGCAGGCTGGCGAAGCCACTGGCGTAGGCCACGTCCGTAACCGGCAACTGCGTCTCGGTCAGCAATTGCTTGGCGAGCAATAGCCGGCGCGTCTGCAGCAGATCGATGGGCGCCACACCCAGCTGTTGCTGCACGATGCGACGCAGCTGACGCGAGCTGAGATGAAACTGCGCCGCGATCTGCTCCAGCCCGCCCGTTTCGTCCTGGCCTTCGTCAATGCGTTGCACCAGCAATTGCGCGATGCGCTGCGCGTCGTCCACCGGCGCCAGGCCCGGCGCCAGCTCCGGCCGGCACCGCAGACAGGGCCGGAACGCCGCCTTCTCTGCCGCCTCCGCCGTCGCATAAAATCGGCAGTTCTCTTGCTTCGGCGTGCGTACCGGACAGATCGGCCGGCAGTAGATGCGGGTCGAGGTGACGCCGACGTAGAACACGCCATCGAAGCGCCGGTCGCGTGATTTCAACGCCTGATAGGCTGTGGCACGATCGAGCATGTCCCGCAGGGTAAAATACCCGGCGTGCGCCGACTAGCCGTTTTCGGACAGGGAGATTTTCCGATACCTCTGTCCGAAAATGGCCAGTCAGCAGACAGCCCCGGCGCATAGTGGCGGCCGGTGACAGACCATGCGGAGTGACTGCGATGAACACCAGCACACAACACTACTTCACGATCTTCCCTTCGCCGGTCGGCGCTCTGAAGCTGATCGCCACTGACGCCGGGTTGGCCGCCATTCTGTGGGAGAACGACGATCCGCGCCGCGTGCGGCTGCAGGATGCCATCCGTCGCGACGATCACCCCATCCTGCATCTGGCCACACAGCAGCTCGAGGAGTACTTCGCTGGCCGACGCAGGCGCTTCGACCTGCCGCTGCAGTTCTCGGGTACGCCGTTCCAGAAGCAGGTTTGGCAGGCACTGCTGGAGATTCCGTTCGGTCAGACGCGCTCCTACGCCGACATCGCGCGACGCCTGAACAACCCGAACGCAGTGCGGGCGGTCGGCGCAGCGAATGGCCGCAATCCGCTCAGCATCGTGGCGCCCTGCCATCGCGTCATCGGCGCCAATGGCACGCTGACTGGCTTCGCAGGCGGTCTGGCTACGAAGGCCTTTCTGCTGGAACTGGAGCGCTCGCGTCCGGCGTGAAGCGCGATTCCAGAAGTTTTACCATCGCATACACAGCGCGATTGGCAGGCGTTGCGATGCCGAGTGCCGCGCCCCGCTGCACCACATAGCCATTCAGATAATCGATTTCGGTGTGTCGTCCGCGCTCCAGATCGCGTGCCGTCGAGGACAGCTGCTGCGGCATGGTCGCCGCCAGTGCACGAATGGGTTCGATGATGCTGGCATTGATTGCAACGCCCGCGGCATTCGCCACAGCCACACACTCCGCGACGATGTCCGTCATGAAGTCCGCGACGCCGGGTGCCTGCACCATGCGACCATAGGGCAGCTGCGCCACGGCCGAGATGCCGTTGTAGGCGCAGTTGGTGATCAGTTTCTCCCACAACGCCTCGAGCACGCGTTCGGAGACGCGGGTGGCGATGCCCGCCGCATTCAGTGCTGCCGCGATTGCCCCACTGGACGGCGCCGCCCCCAGCACGATCTCATTGCGACCGAAATGTTTCACATGATTGGCGCCGAGCATGCCGGCAGCCACGTACAGCACGGCCGGAATCACCGGCTGGCCCAGCACGGCCTGCAGGCGCGGCGCATTGTCCACACCGTTCTGGAAGCTCAGCACTACGGCGCCGCGCTTCAGATGCGGCTGCAACGCCTGGCCGGCCATTTCCGTGTCCGCAGACTTCACACAGCACAACACCCAATCGGCTGCGGCCAATGCCGCGGGATCGGTGCTGGCTTGCATGGCCACAGTAGCAATGCCTGCAGCCGTCTCCAGTTGCAGCCCATGGGCCGTCACGCTCTCGACCAGCGCCGGCCGGCCGATCAGCGTCACCGCATGACCGGCCTGCGCCAGCAACGCACCGTAGAAGCAACCCACGGCGCCAGCGCCGAAGATGCCGATCGAGGGAAGAGTCGCACTCATGCCCTCAGCATACGCCGGAACAGACTCGCGCATGCCACACCCGCCAGCGCCATCGCGCCACCGATGACATGCCAGGCGCGCACCGGCTCACCCAGCATCACGATGGCGCCGGCTGCCGTCAGTACTGGCAGCAGGTTCATGAAGATGGCGCAACGACTGGGGCCGAGGATCTGCACGCCACGCACCCACAGGAACGGCAGCACCACGGAAGCCAGGCCACCCGCATAGCCGATCAGCGGCAGCGTCGCGGCATTCAGCGGACGCGAGGGCTCGGGCGTTGCCAGCAACGCAGGAAACATGATGATCAGCGCGCACAGGGCTTGCAGGTAGGTGGACTGCCAGCTCGGCACCGGCAGGCTCCAGCGCTTCAGCAACACGCCGTACAGCGCATACACCAGCGCGGCAATGAACATCAGTGGATCACCCAGATGCAGGCCCTGACGAAAAAGCGCCGCCGGATCTCCGGCACTGATCAGATAGATGAGACCTGCCAGCGCCAGCACGCCCCCACCGAGCATGCCCACCGTGGGCCCTTCTCCCAACAGCAACACACTCAAACCCACAGTGAGCAGCGGCGTCAGCGCCGTGAACACCGCCATGTTGGTGGCCGTCGTGCTCTGTGCCGCCAGATACGAAAGGCTCTGGAACAGGCACATGGCCAGAAAGCCCAGAATCGCGAACTGCCCCAGGTGCTTCCACAGCGTGGCGCGATTGCGCCAGGCCGGCAGTGCCACAAAGGGCGTCATCAGCAGCACGGCCAGCAACAGACGATAGAAAGTGATCGCCTCCGGCCCGATGGTGTGCGCCGAGAGCCGCGACACGATGACATTGCCCGCCCAGATGACGATGGCAAAGAAGGGATACAGCCACGCCGCCTTGTTCCTGATCATCACAACCCCTGCGCTGCCTTGAAATGAAGAGCCAGCGTAGAGCTTGGGCGCGCGTCCTTCTCACTCTAGAATGACAATGACTGGCGGGATTGGGACATGAGTGACGATCGCACCACACGGCATCTGCAGTTTCACGACACCACCCGCCCCATCGCTGCGATGGCGGTGGACTACCCGGATGGCACCTCCACTGGCCTGCATTCGCATCCGCGCGGGCAGCTGCTGTACGCCATCGAGGGCGTGATGATCGTGAAGTCCGCAGCCGGCTCCTGGGTAGTGCCACCGAATCGCGCTGCCTGGCTGGTGGCGGGGCTCGAGCATGAAGTGCGCATGTCTGGCGCGGTAAAGATCCGCACCGTATTTATTGACCCAGTCATTGCACCGCATCTGCCGGTGCAGAGCTGCGTCATCGAGGTCGGGGCCCTGTTGCGTGAACTGCTGGTCGCTGCCGTGCGTATCAACGGCGACTATGCTCCCGACAGCCGCGACGAGCGGCTGCTGCGTCTGCTGGTCGACGAGCTGCGCAGCTCCGACACGCTGCCATTACATCTGCCCATGCCACATGACTCGCGGCTGCGACGTATCTGCGCTGCGCTCAGCGAAGATCCTGCCGATGCCCGCACCGCCGAGCAATGGGCACAAGAACTGGGCGTCACCGCCAAGACTGTGCATCGGCTGTTTACGAAGGAATGTGGCATGAGCTTCGCTCAATGGCGCCAGCAGGCACGACTGCTGAGCGCATTGCGTCGGATCGCCGGCGGCGAGCGCATCCTCGATGTGGCACTGGACTGCGGCTACGCCAGCCCCAGCGCCTTCAGCGCCATGTTCCGGCGTCACTTCGGTATGCCGCCGTCAGAGTTCTACGCCGCACGCCGCCCTCTCCCATCTGAGAATGTCGGATAGCGGGATATTTCGCCGCTTTCCGCTACGAACAAATTTTAGCCTGCCACGATACAATTCGTTACGTGAACGTAATGGGACTCACCCGCGTCGCCCCGATTAAATAAGAAGCGAAAACGAAGATCTTCAGGACGGAGATTCCGGGCGGGGCGAGCGATAGGTGGTGCGTGACATGCGAGCCTCCGCGGCCGCGCCCACGCCTGCTTCTGATTTTCCCCCACCATTTGTGTCCGCTGTCGGCGGCGAACCGCTGCTTGCATCGGGCAGGTCGCGATACCTTATCTTAGTTGGGGGGCACATGAAGAAGTTTCTGGTGGAGGGTTCCACACTCGCCTTGTTCTGTGGTTTTGCGTCCGGCGCGATGGCGCAGACAGCCGCGACCGACGTCAGCGCCAGCGGGGATTCAGGGACGCTGGAGGAAATCGTCGTGACGGCCGAGCGCCGTTCGCAGGATCTGCAGAAGGTCCCTGCGTCGATCGCGGTATTGCAGGGCGATGCCCTGCGCACGGAAGGCCGCGTCAGCACACAGCAGATCCTCGAAGACATTCCCAACGTCATCTATGCGCCGCCCAATCAGGTCGCCGGTGGTGGTGGCGGCGGCGGTGACAACCCCAATGGCAACATCACCATCCGCGGCGTGCAGAGCACACAGCAGACGGCAGGTATTGCGGGCCCATCTGCAACGGCCACCTACGTCGATGATGTCTATCAGGGCATTGGCGGCGACTACGACGTCAGTCGCGTCGAAGTGCTGCGTGGTCCGCAGGGCACGCTGTACGGCCGCAGCGCCACCGGTGGTGTCGTGGCCTTTCACACCAACGATCCCCAGCTTGGCAAGTTCGGCGGCGACGTCTCCGCCGAAGTGGGCACCGCTGATCTGCGCAATGCCACCGTGGCGCTGAATCTGCCGCTGGGCGATCAGTGGGCAGTGCGCATCGCCGCACACGATTATGAGCGCGACGGCTACTACACCGGCGACGGCGGCTTCAGCCGCACCGAGGAAGGCCGCATCAAGGTGCTGTACCAGCCCAGCGACCACTTCAAGCTGCAACTGAGCGCTTCGACCGAGAAGATAGAGGCCAACTCCACCGGCCAGACGCCTTCGCTGTCGGCACCCGACACGATCGACTACAACCGCTGGCCGGCCCAGGATCTGACGCCTGTCGCCAAGACAGCGCCGACCCGCTTCAACCAGTACGCGGCGAACCTGGACTACGACTTCGACAATGCCTCGCTGATCTATGCGGGCTCCATGCACACGTACTCACGCAATGGCTTCTCGGGCTACTACGTGTCGCAAAGCGGCGTGCAAACCACGCAGTCTTCCACCCCGCTGGATCAGTTCAACACCCAGGAACTGCGCCTGCAGTCCAACCAGGACGGCAAACTGCAGTGGGTAATCGGCGGCAGCTTCTACTCGCAGATGTACAACTACTCTGCCACCTCGTTGCAGACTGAAGGCTATGAGGGTGGCCCGGGCATTCCGACGGGAACAGTGGATCCGAACCCGGCGGCGACGCCTGGCACGTTCATGTTCTCGCAGATCAACTGGGGCCAGGTGAAGGACTACGGCCTGTTCACCGAGGAAACCTATGCGCTGACCGATCAGCTCAAACTCACTGGCGGCGTGCGCTACGACCGTACCAAGGTGAACCGCTCCACGGCCTACATCTTCAACCAGAACCTGGACAGCTACCTGACCTCGCTGTCACCACCGACCAATGCCTACTTTGATCTGACCGACGCTGAGCGTGATTTCGACAACGTGACCTTCAAGCTGCGCGCAGCTTATGAATTCACGCCGAACAACTCGGCCTATGCCATGGTGTCCACCGGCTTCCTCCCGGGCGACACACAGGTCACGCCGGTGGTGAACATCGTCAATGCCTTCAATGGCGAGCCGGTGACCGTCGATTTCAAGGTGCTGCCCTATGATCAGGAACGCCTGACTTCGTTCGAAATCGGCAGCAAGAATCAGTTCCTGGATGACACGCTGCAGTTGAACGGTGCGGTGTACTACTACGATTACCAGGGCTACCAGGAAGCGGTGAATACGGCTCCCAACAGCCCCATTCCGGCCTTCGCCACCGTGGCGGTGCCGGTGCGCATGATCGGTGCCGAGGTCGATGGCCAGTGGCTGCCCACGCGCGTCGATCGCCTGGTGCTGTCAGCGGGCGTCGTGAACACGAAGATCACGGACTTCCCGGGCATCACCGGCCAGTACATCGGCCAGACCAAGCTGCCGGGTGTTGCCCCGGCCACCGCGGCGCTGACGTACAGCCACACCAGCACCCTGCCCAATGGCTCGACGCTGATTCCACGTGCGCAGGCCCGCTACACCGGCGCTTACTACGTGGAGACGCTGACGCCCAGCCAGGCGGCCAGCACCGGCGCCGACTTCGACCATCAGGACGCCTACGAGATCTACGACTTCAACCTGACGTGGAACTCGCCGAGCAGCATGTATTCGGCCACGGCGTATGTGCGCAACATCGGGGACACGGTCTACAAGGCCGCGCTGAACGGCGGTTCGAGCTTCGCCGCCAACACCACCACGGTGACGCCGAGCGATCCGCGCACCTATGGTGTATCGGTGAACGTCACGTTCTGAACGTTCGGATCGAGCTGATGGAAGAAGCCCGCCCCGGATCGGGGGGGCGGGCTTTTTTACGTCAGCACAAGCCCAGTGCCCGGCCATCACCACTGCAGCCGCAGCCCCAACGCCCCGTTGATGCCCTCACCTGCGCGCCCCACCAGTTCGTGGTCGCCGAGGTGGAGGACGACAGCACCGAAGGGTCATCAAAGAAGATCTGCGCCACCGAGCTCGCCTGCGTGCGCGCAATCTCCTCGGCATCCACCACCGTCACCGAGAAGGGCGTATCGAGCAGGCTTTTGTCACCCAGCGCACCACTGTCCGCCGAACGCTGCAGATCCAGTCCGTCCTGGCTGCCCGTCACGATGACCGTCTCTACCTGCGGATTGGGGGCAGCGCGCTCCACTGCTCCAGCGGCCATCGGCACACCGATCAATCCGGCCATCCAAAGTGCCCGGCGAAGGTTTTCTGTCAACTCCCTATGCACGACTTATCCAATTAAAACAGTTTGTTATATTTCATATACGAATAAGAATTATTCTTAATACTATCTGAAATCCGGCAGGAATGCAGTGGCCGGCTGGCTGCGGATCGAGGCATGCACTGACCTGGATGTCGCCCCCTGTCGCATACGGCGGGCGTATAACTTTCCCAGGTGCAAGGACAGGAGGGTTCGCGGATGAAATCAAAACCAGCGATTGCGCTGATGCTGAGCACGGCGACGCTCGTGGTCGCCGCGTGCGAATCCCATCCGGTACGCACGGATACCAGCGCACGCGGCAGCGTCGAGCGCTGCCACCGCTTCGGATGGCTGGAACCACAGTCCGGCGAGGGCCATCCAGCCAGCGCCTTCGACAACCCGGTCAACGATCAGCGCGTGAAAGACGCCGTAACCCGTAATCTGGCGGCACGCGGCATTGAACCCACCGCTGCTGGCGGCACTGCGGACTGTCTCGTGGGGCGCGTGATCGGAACGGACGCCGAGCCGAAGAAAAGCCGCTTCTCGTTCGGCTTCGGCGTGGGGGTTGGGGGTGGCAACAGCGCGGCCGGGCTGGGCGTCAGCACCGGCTCCGGCCCTGCTCGCGAAAGCCGCATCTCTGTCGATCTGTTCGACGCCAGGACTCGCGAGCCGCTCTGGCACGGCAGCATGCCGGTGGATATCGAGCGTCTGGGCGGAGACGAGGCGCAGAAGCGCATCGACATGGCCGTGCAGAAGATGTTCGAGAAGTTCCCCGCGACCCAATAGGGCTCCACCAATACTGCAGATGAACAAGGCTGCAGATGAAACATGCGACGTGAGCTGGTCTGCTGGTGCTCGGGCCGCTGCGGCGCTCGCGGGACACAGCTGACATCGGGCCAGAATTGTGACAGCATTAAATATTCCCCATTGGGGGAATTAAGATCAGGGAACAGACTAGCTCATTGCGCCTGGAGAGCCTTCCACCCATGGACTTGCACGATCCCCGCATTGCCATCCCGCGTACGCTGGCAGAGCTGAAAGCCGATGTTCTCGACCGCGTGAAAAACAGCGGGTATCCGGGCCGCGGATTACCCATAGCCAGCGCCGAGTCCGCGATGCAAGCTCTGACCACGCTGCAACCCGACGACTGGGCTGCGGTCTGGATCGCGGAAGGCGAGAGACTGATGGATCAGGCCAGCGGGACTGCCGATCTCAAGACTCGTGGCGCCCTGTTCAAGTCCGCCTACGGGCTGTACACCATGGGACGCTTTCCGGCGCGCACTACGCCGGGCAAGCGACTGGCCTATGAGAAGAGCATCACTGCCTATCTTGCCTACACCGCCACCCTGCCCCAGCCGCTGGAAGTGGTGCGCATCCCCTTCGAAGGCAAGGAGATCGTCGCCTACTTCAGAAAGCCGGAAGGTCCGGGACCCTTCCCGCTGATGGCGATGTGTGGTGGCCTGGACTACCTGAAGGAACAGATTGCCGATGAAGCCCTGGTATTCACTGCCCAGGGCTTTGCCGTGCTGGCGATGGACATGCCTGGCACCGGGCAGGCGCCGATCCTGGGCGATGTCGGCAGCGAACGGATGTTCTCGCGCGCCTTCGACTGGGCCGAGACCCGCCCGGAAATCGATGCCAAAAAGATGTTCATGCGCGGCGTGAGCTGGGGCGGCCACTGGGCCACGCGCGTGGCCTTCGCCGAAAAGGACCGCATCCTCGGAGCCATCAATCATGGTGGCGCGGTACATCACTTCTTCACCCCCGAATGGCAGCTCAAGGCGCTGGGCACGCGCGAATATCTGATGGGTCTGTTCGATGCGCGCTCCGCCGTCTTCGGCGTCAAGACACTGGATGAGTTCCTGGAATTCGGCCCGCGCATGTCCATGCTGATCGACGACAAGATCGACGGCCCCTGCGCCCCCATGCTGGTGATGAATGGCGTGAAGGACAGCCAGGTTCCGATCGCCGATCAACTGCTGCTGCTGTCGCGCGGCGATGCCAAGGACGCCTGGATCAATCCCAAGGGCATGCACATGGGTTTCTCGGCGGGCTGGTCCGCGGTTCGTGTGAACAACGAAGTCATCATTCCCTGGTTCAGACGCCGGATCGAGTTTGGCGGCAGGGATGCAACGCAGGCGGGTGGAAAACTGGCCTGGGGATGAGTGGATGGGTGGCAGCGAATGCCTCCCCCAATGGAGAAATGGCGGAACCCTTGCGGGCCCCGCCAATCCTGCTCGAGCACTCCTCCACGCGGATCAAGCTCATCCGCACGGCAACTGCATCGAAGCGTCCATCCGTTGGACTTGAATCGCGCGCGTGGCAAGCGCCTGCGCGCATCCCTCTGGCCGACTGGCCAGCAGCAGGTGCCGGTTAGTCGTGCACCCCGCTACCCACCAGCGCGACCAGAGACGCGACCCAACCAACGTTTAAATGAGCCATCTGGATCACCTCCTTCAGTTGCCGTGGGCTGCGTCCGGCGCGCACCGCCCACCGAAGCCGCGCGCCACAAACGAATGAGTCGAGGATAGCGAAGGTGGCGACGAGAGTGAAGAATTCAAGAGCCGCCTCAGACCTCCTCGAGCAAGCGCTGCTGGACGATTTCCAGCAGACCACTGGTCTGATCCGGCGACAAGTCGACGAACTCCAGGCCAAAATGGCACCGGCGCGGGTCCTTGCCGTCCTCGGCTGCCCGCACCGCCCGCACCGTCGCCTTGATCTTCAGCTCCTGTCCGGACGCGCCGGGCAGTGTCAGCTCCACACCGTCGGACTGTTTGGCAAGATCCGGCCCGCCCTGTACACCAGCGCCCGTCAGGCTCAGGTCGCACAGCGTCGCGACGAAGGCATTGGTGCCCTCACAGCCCGGCTTGCTGATCGATACCTCGCCGCGGCAAGGCACGCGGGTAGCCTTGCGGATCACAACGGCCTCGACCTGCTGCGGATAGCTCAGATACAGATGCGGAAACGGCGCAGTGGCAACCCGCAGCACTGAGGTCTGAAACGCAAAGGCGCGCCGGCCGGAGAAGGTGCGGCACACGAATTGGTCGCCTTCCAGCATGGCATAGGCATCGTTGGCCAGACTGAGGCCCGGCGTCGTAACCAGGATGGCATGGTCATTCAGGTATCCGATCAGCGAGGTGTACAGCCGTGCCCGGTCCGTACATTGCAGCTGCAACTGGATCGGCTGCCCCGGCTTCAGATTCGCTTCGGCAAAAGAAACCATGCATTGCTCCGGGCATTCAACGCCAAATGCCGATCAAAGGTATGTCAGATGAGTGGCCGTGACCACACTCTTGTCACCACCCGCCACCGCATCGATGCCGGCCTTCTTGTAATCATGGAATTCGCATTTGATGCCTTGCGCATCAAGCCAGGCGCGCGCCTTCCTGATCGTATCGCGGTTGGGGATGCCGTACATTGATGATCAGCAACGACTAGCCATATAGATAGATGTGTCGACGAAGTCTGGGTGCATCCTGATGGCATTCATGCGGGACTCCCTCCGGATGTTGCATCACAACAAACCGTGAGTCCTGCGAATAGTCCCTAGAGTGCTCGACGCTTTTGACACTATTCTCGCCCGCTTTCATAGAACGTACGTGATCTTGAGCGTGACACGGTATTCCACTACTTTGCCCGCGCTGATCAACACGCTCTGATCCTTCATCCAGGCGACGGCTGTCATGTCGACAGTATCGGATGAGAGTTCAACCGCCTTGCGGACCGCGTCGTCAAATCCTTTTTTGCTGCTCTCGCTGATCTCGATCACCTTCGCGATTGTCACGACGCGACTCCTTACGTAGGGATGCGCCCCATTATGGCCTCGCAGGACAACCTCGATGCGCTTGGAATTTGTAAAATCTTCTACACTCACGGTGACATGGGGAAGTTCGCACGGTAGCCTCAAATCCCTCGTTGAAGAGCCGATATTCGAGGAAGCATCATGACAAGCGATACGAAGGTACCCGACGCGAGTACTCCCTACACGCAGTATCATGTAGTGGCGAAGGGCGAGACGCTCTCGAAGATTGCGGAAATGTATTATGGAGATCCGGCTCTCTATCCGGCGATCTTCGGGGCAAATCGCGACATTCTTTCTGACCCGAACAAAATACAGATCGGGCAGAAGCTGCGCATTCCCTGAGTTCTGCGATTCCCTGCAACGTATTAGGAGATTAAAATGAAGGTCCCCTTCCGGATGGTGTTGCTGTGCACGGCGCTCGCGGTTTCAGCCTGCTCGAACCTCAAGACGCCGGCCACGCAGGCCGTGGCATCGGTCGAGAGTTCCCTCGAATCCGTCAGGGAGAGCGCTGCCAAATACGCGCCGGAAGCCCTGCAATCGGCTGAATCGCAAGTCACATCGCTCAAGAACAGTCTCGCGGCAGGCAACTACAAGGACGTCATGGCCGCCGTGCCCGGCGTCACCTCCGCCATCAGCAATTTGTCTGAAACGGTGACGACCAAGAAAGCACAGCTCGCAGCCGCCATGGCACAAGCGGCAGAACAGTGGAAATCCCTCAGCAATGAGCTGCCCCAGATGCTCGACGCACTGCAGAGCCGGGTCGCGATTCTTTCACGAGCCAAGAAACTGCCGGCAAACCTCGACCAAGCCACCTTCGAGTCCGCGAAGGCGGGTCTCGACGACTTCAAAGCAGGCTGGGCCAAGGCGGGCGATGCATTTGCGTCCGGCGATGCCCTCGACGCGGTCGCAAAGGCGCAGGCCATCAAAGACAAGGGCATCGAAATCATGCGCTCGCTTGGCATGAAGGCCGGCTGAAATGGCATGGTCTCGCGTCTCCGGCGCACCTCGGCGTGAGCTTTTTTTGCAGAGATAATCCTGTCAGTTCCGATATGCGGATTGCATTTCTCGAGGATGAGTTGGAGCAGGCCGAGCGCATCGCTGCCCTGCTTCAGGATGCGGGACATCGCGTGCACACCTACCGCCGTGGAGGGGCGTTGCTCAACGACTTGCGCAACGAGACCTATGAGTTGATTATTCTCGACTGGGAAGTCCCGGACACTTCCGGCTACGACGTTGTGCGCACGATCCGCGGAAACATGAACCTGCAGACTCCCGTTCTGTTCCTGACCCATCGTGACAGTGAGTCGGATGTCGTTCAGGCTCTTCAGGCCGGCGCCGACGACTTTCTGATCAAGCCAGCGCGCGAGCTGGAACTGCTGGCGCGCGTGACGGCTTTGAGCCGGCGGGGACATGGCATGCTATCTACCGGCGTCATCGAGCTTGAGCCATTTCGCATTGATCTCACACGACATCACATCGAGAGGGACGGCAAGATCTTCGAGCTGACGCGTCGCGAGTTCGAAGTTGCCGTCCTGCTGTTCCGCAACGCCGGCCAGATGCTGTCGCGTGGGCATATCATGGAAGCAATCTGGGGGCGCGCCGACGCCACCACTACTCGCACCGTCGACATGCACGTCAGCCGCGTACGTCAGGTGCTGGGATTGTCGGCGGCCATCGGCCTGCGGCTCACGGCAATCTACGGCTATGGATACCGTCTTGAGCGTACCCGCATGGAATCGAATTGAAATCCATGCGCTTCTCGCCCAGATGGTTTGTTGTGTTGGCATTCGGAGGCGCCTGCGTATGTCCACCGCAGCTAGTCGGCGCCGAAGTTACCGCCGGCGCGACGCCCGCAGAGGCGGAGTTCGTCTATCGTTTCCTGCCGCGTGACACGCTGATCCAGGTCGCCCGAAGACTGCTGCTGCAACCGCAGCGGTGGCCGGAATTGCAGGCACGCAATGGCATCATCAATCCCCGCAGCATTGCGCCGGACACGCCCATCCGCATCCCTTATTCATGGTTGCGGCTCGGTACCGATACGGCGCAGGTGCAGACAGTCTCTGGCACGGTCACGCGGGATGGCGTGGCGCTCCTGCCGGGCGAGATCCTGCCAGAGGGCGCGGTGATCGAAACAGGTGCCGACGGTTCGATGAGCCTAGGGCTTGCCGACGGATCGACTGCGACCTTGCAGAAATCCAGCGTACTGAAACTGGATCAACTGCGGCGAGCAGAGGGTGTCGACGACGGACACAGCGCGCAGCTAAGGCTCGAATCCGGCCGTCTCGAAACCACAGTGAAACCCAAGCGCGACGTCGGACGCTTCGAGATCGTCACCCCGGTCGCCATCTCGGCCGTGCGAGGCACGCAATTTCGCACCAGCTTCGATATGTCCGCCGGCAATGCAACGACCGAGACACTCGAAGGCACCGTCAATGTTTCCGGTAGTAACAATCTTGTAGGGGTAGCCGCGGGTTTCGGGACGCGCGTAGAAGCCAGCGGCGCTGTCCTCTCGCCCGTGCCATTGCTGAGCGCACCGGATCTGTCGGCGGTGCCGGAGACAAACACACGCTCGCTGCTGCAGGTACAGCTGCGGCCGATCGCCGATGCAGTGGCATACCGTGTGCAGCTCGCGGCCGACGCGCAATTCCGCTCCATCACTTTTGACAGCCAATCGCCGCAGCTCGTTGTCGACATACCCGAAATTGCCGACGGGGAGCATTGGTTGCGCGTCCGCGGCATCGACCGGTTCGGCATCGAGGGGATGGACGCGGTGCGGATGATCGTGCAGCGCACGTTGCCGGAACCGCCACTTTTGCTCTCGCCGGCATCCGAGGCGCGTGTTCCTGAAGCGGCGGCGTTATTGGAATGGGCCCCGGTTTCCAGGGCCGGGAATTACCGCGTACAACTTGCACGCGACGCGCAGTTCTCGGACATCGTCATGGATCGGGAAATTGCCGCCGCCACCCGATTCGCCCCTTCGGATCTTCCGGCAGGCCGCTACGTATGGCGGGTTGCAGGCATCGATTCACGGGGCCAGATGGGTGTCTGGAGTGCGGCGCGTGCGTACTTGCAGCAGGCGGCGGCACCGCGCCTCGAATCACCACAAATCGGCGCGCGGGAACTGACGTTGCGCTGGAGCGCAACTTCTGCCCAGCGCTATCGTATTCAGGTTGCGGGCGACGCCCAGTTCGAGCATCTACTGGTCGATACCCGGCTCGATGCTGCGCAACTGACGCTGCCGAAGCCGGTACCGGGAACCTGGTATGCGCGTGTGCAGGTGCTCGATACCGACGGGGTGGCGGATCCGTTTGGCCAGACATGCCGCTTCGAAGTTCCAATGTCCTTGTGGTTGAAGATCGTGCTCTCCTCCACGGTGCTCGTGCCTCTGCTGCTATGAGCCGGAGGACAAGGGCGCGCCCCATCGGACGGCAATGGGTGGGCCTGCTTGGCGTATTACTGATCGCGACCGCACTGCTTGCCTGGTACGACGTCCTGTGGCGAGCCAATCTCACCGTCTATGATGCCGCGCTGCCCACGGGACCGGCGCCTGCCGATGTGGTGATAATCGCCATTGACGACGCCAGCGTCGCGGCACTCGGTCGCTGGCCATGGCCGAGGACATTGCACGCACAGCTGCTGGATCGCCTGCGCGCCGCAGGTACGTGCGCGGTGGCATTCGACGTTCTGTTCACGGAGCCCGACGCCCAGTCGCCGCAGGGCGATACGACTTTCGCGCAGGCCATGCAGCGCGGACCGCCAACCGTGCTACCGTTGCTGGTGGAAATGCCGGTGGGAGATCGCCCCCTGCTCGAACGTCTGCCAATTTCCGAAATTGCCTCAGCCGCCGCCGGCATCGGCCATGCTCATCTTGAACTCGATCGCGACGGCGTTGGCCGCAGCGTATTCCTGCGCGAAGGGTTTGGAGCGCCAGATCGTTCGCACCTGATGTTGTCGTTGCTTGAACACGCGCCCTGCGTCACCTCGCCCCCCGTGCCGAGCGGATTGCGGCATCCGGACCTGATGGGCGCGCCGGCCGTGTGGGTGCGCGACTATCAGATGTACATTCCCTTTCTGGGGCCGCCCGGCCACTTTCGGCGCCTGTCCTACGTGAACGTGCTGCGCGACGGCGTGGACCCACAGCTATTGCGCGACAAACTGGTGCTGGTGGGCGTCACGGCGCAAGGGATTGGCGATGCGTATCCGACGCCCAGGTCCGGCCAGGGTGTGGCAATGCCCGGCGTGGAAGTCGCAGCCAATGTACTGCAGGCGCTGCGTAGTAATTCGTACATACGTCCACTGTCCCCATCCGTCATCACACTGTTCTCCCTGCTCCCCGTCGTTTTGGTGGCGCTGGGACTTTTGCGCCTCTCGCCACGCCATTCTCTGATTTTCACCGTCACGATCTGGTTTGCCACCCTGGGTGCAAGTGTCCTCATGCTGCGTCTGGATGGTCGATGGTGGCCACCGATGGCTTCCCTGGCTGTCCTGCTCGTGATCTATCCGTTATGGAGCTGGCGGCGACTGGAAGCCACTCAGGTCTATCTGGAGGAGGAACTGGCGCGACTCGCCGGAGCACCATTCCCTTTCCTGGTGCGGCCGGCCTCGATTCCGGTCGATGCGCCGTCCATCGACGCCGTCGAACGGCGCATCGAACTGGTTCGTCATGCTGTACATCGTTCGCGTGGCGTGCAGCGGCTGTTTTCCGACACCATCGACGCTTTGCCGGACGCGACTATTCTCGTCGATCTCGAGGGTCGGATCGTGATCGCGAACGCCGCCGCGGCGCGCCTGTTCGGCGTTTCCGATCAAGCGTTGCTTGAGAACGCAGCCATCGATGCGCAGCTGCTGAGGCTCGCGGGCGATCACGGCCTGCAGTTCAAGACTCTGGCAGACAGCGCACCGGGCACGGTGGAAACCACGCTGCACGATCGCGGACGCGATCTGCTGGTTCGCACGGTACCGTTTTTTGATGTCGAGCACAGGCGCATTGGCATCATCATCGAGATTACCGACGTCACCGAACAGCGTGCGGCGCAGCGCGAACGCGAGGATGTCTTGCGCTTCCTGTCGCACGACATGAAGAGCCCGGTTTCATCGCTGCTCGGCCTGTCGCAATTGCAGCGTGACCCGAAACGGGCTTTGCCACCCGTGGAGCTCTCGCAGCGTCTGGATCTGCTGGCACAGCGACTGCTTGCGCTGGTCGATGGCTTCGTATTGCTGGCACGCGCGGAATCGGTCGATCCACGTGTTTTCGAAGAGTTCGATCTGCGCGATGCCGTGCAAGACGCCTACGACGAAGTCTGGGCGGCAGCCCAGGCCCGCCATCTGTCGATAACCATGCATTCTTCGGACGGAGCACTGATCACGCGCGGCGAGCGTGCCCTCGTGGCGCGCGCCATCGTCAATCTGCTGAGCAACGCGCTCAAATTCTCCCCGGCTGGGGGCTGTGTGTACGTCAGCTGCGGAATTCGCGACGGCGCGGGTTTTGTGCGGGTCGAAGATCAGGGGCCGGGGATTCCCGAGGAAGCATTGCCGGCGCTGTTTCAGCGCTTTTCGCGGCGTGTACGTCGCGGCACGCCGGACCCGGGCGGGGCGGGTCTGGGCCTGGCGTTCGTGCGCGTGGTGGCCGAGAAGCACGGCGGACATGCCTGGCTGGAAAATGCCGCGACCGGGGGAGCCATATTCTGGATGACCCAGCCGCTGTCGCCGGCCACTCCGCGCAATTGACAGTGTTTTACAGTTTCCGCAGAACTCGTCGGCAATACTCGCGCCACGACGATATCCCTCGTCAACAAGAGAATTCCGGTCATGAAACCACGTGTGTTGATCCCCTTTGCCGCCTGCCTCGCACCCCTGCTGGCGCATGCCGACGCCGGCGCTGACGCCGACGGCTGGACCGGCAAAGGTCAGGCAGGACTGCTGCTGTCGCAGGGCAATACGCAGGCGAAGTCGGCCAACGCAGCGCTCGATCTGGCGCTGGTCAGCGGTCCGTGGAAGCACGCCTTCCAGGCAGCCACCCTCTACGGGCAGAGCGGTGAAATCACCTCCGCCGAGCGCTGGAGCGCCGGCTGGCAATCCAACTATCAGTTCACCCAGAAGATGTTCGGATTCGGTGCGCTGCGCTACGCGCGCGATCAGTTCAGTGGCTTCCAGTATCAGGCGACGGCGTCGACTGGCCTTGGCTGGAAGATCATCGACAGCGAGTCCGTCAAGCTCACCGGACAGGTCGGCGTCGGTTACAGCTGGTACCGGCCGGAAGTGATCACCAAGGATACGGCCGGTGCCGTGATTGCGCGTGACCTCGAGCCGGCGGTGGGTGAGACCGTGGCGACAGCCGGGCTGGATTACACGCAGGCGCTGAGCAGCACCACCAGCCTGTCCAACAAGCTGGCCGTCGAATATGGATCGAGCAACACTCTGCTCACCGACACACTGGCCCTGGCGGTGAAGATGTCGGACAAGCTCGCGCTGAGCGTGGGATTGAGCCTGCAGAACAACAGCGATCCAACCGCGGGACTGAAGAAGACGGACACCGTAGAGACGGTGAATCTCGTCTACGCGTTCTGATTCCAACCAGGAGAGAGCACCATGAGCTTGGTATCCGAATTCAAAGAATTTGCAATGAAGGGCAATGTCGTCGACATGGCGGTCGGTGTCATCATCGGCGCCGCCTTCGGCAAGATCGTCTCATCGTTGGTCGGCGACGTGCTGATGCCCGCGCTCGGCATCGCGATCGGAGGCATCAACTTCAGCGATCTGGCCGCAAACCTCGGCAAGGATCCAGCCGGCAAGGACGTACTGGTCAAGTACGGCGCGTTCCTGCAGAGCATTTTCGATTTCCTGATCATTGCCATCGTGATCTTCCTGGCATTGAAAGGCATCAACAAGCTCAAGAAGCCAGTGGCACCGCCGGCGCCGGCAGCGCCGCCCAGACAGGAAGTCCTGCTCGAAGAGATCCGCAATCTGCTGGCCAAGCACTGAGCAGCTGAACCTTACCCGAATAACGAGAGACTGGAGTTTTGATCATGAAGAGATTCATCGCAGCGGGCGGCATGGTGCTGTTCGCCACAGCGGCCTTCGCGGCCGACGACCAGTGGTACCTCGCACCGCAGATCGGCGGCACCTTCACCGACAGCGAGCGCAAGGTGGATGACGCACTGTTCTACGGGCTGGCCATCGGCAAGCACCTGAACGATCGCTGGGCCCTGGAGTTCAATGCCCTGGGCGGCAGCCATGACGGCAAGAGCGGTATGCCGGATCTGGACATCTCGGCGCTGTCCGTCGATCTGCTGCGCAGCTTCAACAGCGGCGGTCGCGTGTCGCCCTACTTTACCGCAGGTCTTGGCGTGCTCCGCGACGATCCCAGCCCCGGCAAGGGCAGCAACGACTTCCTGACGCAGGCAGGCCTGGGACTGGCGATTCATGCCTGGCAGAGCGCCAGTGGCTCCTCCGCCTTCAACATCCGGCCGCAGGTGAAACTGCGCTGGGATGACACGGGTCGCGCCGGGCATCTGCAGGACGTGCTGGCCGGCATCGGTTTCGAGTTCGCCTTCGGCGGATCGGCGGCGCCTGTCGCTGCGCCGGTGGCCGTGGTGGCCCCCGCGCCTGCTCCCGCTCCGGCGCCTGTGGTTGCATCCCCTCCGCCGGCACCGCAGCCGGTCGACAGCGATGGCGACGGTGTGCTGGACAATGTCGATCGTTGTCCGGGTACCCCGCGCGGCACCGCCGTCGACGCCTACGGCTGCCCGCGCAAGGGCTCGATCACCCTGGTGGGTGTGAACTTCGCGACCAATTCAGCGCAGCTCCTGCCGGAATCGCTGGGCGTGCTGAACACCGTGGCCACCGATCTGAAGACCTATCCGCGACTCAAGGTGGAACTGCAGGGGCACACGGACAGCGCCGGTTCCGACGCTTACAACCTGAAGCTGTCACAGAGTCGAGCCGAAGCCGTGCGCGACTACCTGGTCAGCCAGGGTGTCAGCGCCGGACAGCTCAGCGCCAAGGGATATGGCGAGTCGCGTCCAGTGGCCGCGAACACCACGGCCGCAGGTCGTGCGGAGAATCGGCGCGTCGTGATGGATGTGCTCGACAACCCCGGTGACGTGCAGATCAAGAAGGGCGAGGGCGCGGAGTAAAAGCGCGCTTCAACCGTGCCGGCGCGGTTCCCGATTCTCCACGTCGGGAATCGCGCCGGACTGCAGAAACTCTGGTGATCGAGACGGGCTGGCCCGCGTTTGCTGCAACCGGCCGCCCCACCCCGACATCAGCGTTGACAGTTGCCATCCCGATGCATCACTCCGTCACTTTTCCTTCCGCACTCGCCGTGTCCAATGGCGCGTTTCCGATGGCTTTGTTGACGGTGACGTAGCGTGTGTTCAAACGTCCTTCGCTTGCCACCAGGTCGCGGCGCGCTTGCAGGTCGCTGCGCTGCGCATCCAGGACGGCGGTGAAATCGGTGATGCCGCCGTCGTAGCGCGCCTGCGCAAGCGCATAAGCGTCGCTGGCGGCATCACTGCGGTTCTGCAGTTCGCGCGCCTGTTGCTGCTCGGCAGTGTAGGCAGAGAGCGCATCGTCGATCTCCTGCCACGCTTTCAGCACGGTCTGCTGGTAGTTCACCGCCACTTCCTGCTGCTGCAATTCGCGCAGATGCACGGTAGCCGTGCGCCGGCCGTGATCGAAGATCGGCAGGCTGAGGCTGGGACCGACCGACCAGGTGCGACTGCCCCAGTCGGAAAAATTTCCGCTCAGGTACGACTCGTAGCCAAACTTCCCGCCCAGGCGAATGCTTGGGTACAGCTCGGCCCTGGCGATGCCGATGCTGGCAGTGGCGCTGTGCAGGCGCGCCTCGGCGGCGCGGATATCCGGGCGGCGCAGGGCGATTGCCGATGGCAGTCCGAGGGCCAGATCCGGCAGCGCAGTGCTTGCGACCGCGTCCTGCGGCGCAAGTTCGGCCTGCAGGGCACCGGGATGCTCACCCAGCAGCAAAGCGATCTGGTTGGCGCAGGCCGCTTCCTGCGCGAGCAGCGGCGGCAGTTGCGCCTTCAGCGCGGCCAGTTCGGCACGCTGGCGTTGCAGGTCGGTGTGATCCAGCACACCGCCCTCGACGCGCGCCTGCAACAGCCTGGCGCGCTCCTCCAGCGCGGCAACGTCCTGGCGCATCAAGCTGATCTGTCGTTGCGCGGTGCGCAGTTCGAAATAATTGCGCGCCACCTCGCTGGCCAGGCTCAGGCGGGCCAGCTCGAGCAGCGCCGCCTGCTGCTCGACATTCGCGTCGGCGGCCTCGACCGAGCGGCGCACCCGGCCCCACAGGTCGAATTCCCAGGAGGCATCGAAACCGGCCTGGTACAGCGTGTACGGCTGACTCAATAGATCGATCAGGCTGGAGGTATCAAACAGCGAACTGCTACTGCCAAGTTCGCTATAGACGCGCGTGGCCGCGCCGTTTTCGCTCTGGCGCTGACGCGTTGCACTGGCGCTGGCATCGAGCTGCGGCCCGCGCTGGGCCGCAACGGTGGTGCGCTGGGCACGGGCCTGGGCGAAGTGCAGCGCGGCGGTGCGCAGATCCGGGCTGGCGGTGGTGGCGCGTTGTTCCAGTGCATCGAGCGTTTCGTCATTGAATGCCTGCCACCACTGCGCCGGTAGCGCCCGCGCGGCTTCGGGCGAACTGCGCAGCGAGGCATCGCCGCTGCGCCAGCCATTCCAGTCGTCCGGCGCGGCAGGCGTGGGCTTGACGAAATCCGGGCCGGCAGCGCAGCCGGCCAGGACCATGGCAAGCAGAGCGGGAATCAGGCGATTCGAGAAATACAATGCATCCATGACGACATCCAATCAGGAGAGGCGGTTGCGGAACAGCCACGCCGCCAGCGGCAGCGACACGGCGCCCATCGCGAGCAAGGGAATGAAATCGCGCCAGATAGTGAAGAAGCTCGCGCCTTCCAGGTACACCCGGCGCACGATGCTCATGCCGAAGCGCAGCGGATTGGCGTAGGTGGCGATTTGCAGGATCTCCGGCATGTTCCGCACTGGCGTGAGCAGACCGGACAGCAGCATCAGCGGCATGATCAGCAGGAAGGTGTAGAGCATCGCCTGCTGCATATTCAGCGACAGCGCCGAAACCGACAAACCCACGCCGACGGCGGCGATATTGAAGACCAGCAGCCCGGCATAGAGCAGCCATACCGAGCCGTTCATCGGAATCTGGAACCAGAAGCGGATGACCATGAAGATGATGGTCGACTGCAGCAGGCCTATCAGGATCGCCGGGATCGCCTTGCCGATCAGGATCTGGAACGGCGTCAGCGGCGTGACCAGCAACTGGTCAAAGGTGCCCTGCTCGCGTTCGCGCGCCACCGACAGCGCGGCGATAAGCAGAGTCTGCAGCATGCTCAGCGCACCGATCAGCGCCGGCATGATGTTCCAGCGCGATTCCAGGTTCGGGTTGAACCACGCGCGGCGCTCGATGCGGATGCCGGACGCGCCGCCGCCGAGCGTGGCGTTGTAGCTGGCAACGATCGAGCCGACATAGCTGGCCGCCGAACCCGCGGTGGCGGAATTGCGCCCGTCCAGGATCACCTGCAGTGGTGCGGCTTGTCCGCTGTTCAAGCGCTGCTGGAAATCCGACGGGATACTCAACACCACCAGCGCATCGTTGCCGTCGATCACGTCGGCGATCTGCGTCGGCGTGGTCAGGCTGGCGGCCCGATGGAACACGCCTGTGCCGTCCAGCCGCGCCAGCAGTTCGCTCGAAGCCTGCCCGCCGCTCTGGTCGAGTACCGCATACGGCACGTTGGTCAGGTCGTAGGTGGCGCCGTAGCCGAACAGCAGCGACTGCATCAATGCCGGGGCGAACAACAGCGCGCGGCTGCTCGGCTCCTTGATCAGCGCAAGCAGCTCCTTGCGGATCAATGCCGCGATCTGCGCGAGCATGGCGGTGAGATCCTGCATCCGATTCATCTCAAGGTCTTGCGCAGGGTGTGACGCGTGGCAAGCAATAGCACCAGCGCATACAGCGCCAGGATGCCGCAATCTCGGAAGATCATCGGCCAGTGGTTGCCGGCCATGAACAAGGTCTTGATCAACTGCATGAAATGCGTGGCCGGCAGTACCTGGCTGACGATCTGGATGACCATCGGCACGTTGCGCAGGTCGAACACAAAGCCCGAGAGCATCATCGCCGGCATGAAGCTGGCCAGTAGCGCCAGCTGACTGGCCTGGAACTGGTTGCGGGTGACGCCGGAAATCAGCAACCCCAGCAGCAGCGACACCAGCAAATACAGCAGCCCGGCGATGACAATGACGATCAGCGAACCGCGCATCGGCACATGGAACAGGAAATGCGCGGCCAGCAGGCACATGAGCAGATCGATCACGCCGACCACCAGATACGGGGCGATCTTCGACAACACGATCTCCATCGGCCGCACCGGGGTGACGAACAGCGATTCCAGCGTGCCGCGCTCCCATTCGCGGGCGATCAGCAGCGAGGTCAAAAAGCCGCCAATCAGGGTCAGCACCAGCACGATAAGGCCGGGAATCAGGAACCACCGGCTCTCGCCGGCCTCGTTGAACCACATGCGCTGCACCACCTCCACGCGACCGACGCCGCTTTGCTTTTTGCCGCTGCGGTCGGCCAGCTGCTGCGCCCATGCACCGATCGCGCCGCTGACATAGCCCTCGATGGTTGCGGCGGAACTGGAATCCACGCCATTGAGCAGCAACTGGATGCGCCCGTCACCAGCGGCGAAGCGGCGCGAGAAATCCATCGGTACGCGGACGATTCCATCAACCTTGCCGGCCATCATCAGGCGCTCGGCCTGGGCCATGTCGGCGACGAACTCCGGAGCCAGATACGGCGAGCCTTGCAGACCATCGACCACGGCGCGCGCGCCCGGCGAACGATCCTCCAGCACCACCGCCACCGGCGCGTTCTTCACGTCGAACGACAACCCGTAGCCGAACAGCAGGATCAAGGCGACCGGCAGCAGCAGGCCAACCGCAAGATTGCTCCTGTCGCACAGCATCTGCCGCCCTTCCTTGCGCAGCAGCGCGTTGCAGCGGCGCAAGAAGCCGCTGCGCTCGTCATCCGCGCTGCGCCCTTGCCCGTCACTCCCGCGCCAGCGGGGATCCGGGGATTTCAGGTTTTCCGGTGTCTTTCTGCTCATGCGGCCGCCCTACTGTGCGGCACGGGCGCGGCCCTGCTCGACGATCGCGATGAAGGCGCTGTTCATGTCTTTGCCGGCGTCGCCGGCCTGCTCGCGCACCTGTTTGGGTCTGCCCAGCGCCAGCATCTTGCCGGCGTCCTGGATCGCGATGCGGTCGCAGTATTCGGCTTCTTCCATGAAATGGGTGGTGATGATGATGGTGGTACCGCCCTGCGCCAGCGCAGTGATGGTGCGCCAGAACGCGCGCCGCGCCAGTGGATCGATGCCACTGGTCGGTTCGTCCAGGAACAGGATTTCGGGTTGGTGCAGCAGGCCAGCGGCCATTGCCAGCCGCTGCTTGTAGCCACCGGGCAGCTGGCCGCTGATCGCCTTCGGCTCCAGCGCGAACTGCGCAATGCTCGCCTCCACCCGTTCGTCGCGCAGCTTGCCTCGCAGGCCGTAGGCGCCGCCGAAGAACTCCAGGTTCTCGCGTACGCTCAGATTGCCGTACAGCGCGAATTTCTGCGACACGTAGCCGATGCGCGCGCGCGCCTTGGCGCGGGCCTGGCGCAGGTTGAGCCCGGCCACTTCCAGATGCCCGCTGGTCGCCGGCAGCAGGCCGCACAACATGCGAAAGGTCGTGGTCTTGCCTGCGCCGTTGGGGCCGAGCAACCCGAAGATTTCGCCACGCGCGACCTGGAACGAGGTGCTGGCCACCGCGGTGAAATCACCGAACTTGCGCACCAGGTCGCGTACCACGATGGCGGGCTTGTCGTCAGCGGCCTTTGCGATCGTCGCGACCGACGCCGCCTGGGGCGCCGCCGCCACGTCGCCGTCCTGATGTTCGCGCAGCAACATCATGAACGCATCTTCGAGTTCTTCCTCGCGCGGCTGCGCCTTCGAACCGGCAAGCAGGGTGGCGAGCCGGGCCTCGTCCGCATCCGGCTGACGGATGAAACGCACCGCGCCGCCGCTGGGCACGGCATCGACGATCACTTCGTCGGCGTCGATCAGTCTGGCTTGCAGATCGCGCGCCGGCACGCCGTCGGGCGGCGGGGCGACGAACGCCAGGCCGTGCGCGCGCTTGGCCAGCGCCTGTGGCGTGCCTTCGGCCAGCACCTTGCCGTGGTTCATCACGAACACCTGCGCGCAGCGCTCGGCTTCGTCCATGTAGGCCGTGCTGACGATCACGCTGAGCCGCTCGTGATCCACCAGTTGCTGCACGATCTTCCACAATTCGCGCCTCGACAGCGGATCGACGCCAACGCTGGGTTCGTCCAGCAACAGCAAATCCGGCGAGCGCACCAGGGTGCAGGCCAGGCCGAGCTTCTGCTTCATGCCGCCGGAGAGCTTGCCGGCGGGACGGTCGGTGAAGCGTGCAAGGTCGGTCATGTCCAGCAGCCGCGCGAAACGCTCGCTGCGCTGCTGCTGCGGCACGCCGTGCAGATCGGCGTACAGGTCGAGGTTTTCCTGCACGCTCAGATCCTCATACAAGCCAAAACGCTGCGGCATGTAGCTGATGCGGTCCTGCACCGTCTGCGGATGCCGCACCACGTCGACGCCCAGCACATGCAGGCTGCCGGCATCGGGCCGGAACAGGCCCGCCACCATGCGCAGGAACGTGGTCTTGCCGGCACCATCGGGACCGACCAGGGCGGTCAGTTCGCCCGCGCGCACGGCCAGCGACACCTCATCCACCGCGTGCAACGGCTGGCCATCCGGCGCCTTGAAGCTCTTGCGCAGGCCGGCGGCGATGACGGTCGCGCCGGGCTCGTTCATTGCGCGTTGCCGCTGGCCAGTTCCACGGTGGCTGGCTGGCCCAGACGCAACGCGTTGTCCTTGTCCTCGACGATCACCCGCACCTCGTACACCAGGCTGGTACGCAGCTCCTCGGTCTGAACCGATTTGGGCGTGAACTCGGCCACCGAAGAGACGTAGCCAACCTTGCCGGCGATCGGCCGGTCCGGCGCGCTGTCGGTGGTCACGCGCGCGCTCTGGCCGGGCTTGACCCTGCCCAGGTCCGGTTCGCCCACGTACACGCGCACCCATTTGGGCTGGGTGATCGCCAGTGCGTACACCGGCTTCTGCGGCGTGGCCATGTCGCCCGGTTCCAGCAGGCGCGAGCGCACCACCGCATCGGACGGTGCAACCAGCTGCCCCTGCGCGATCTGGTGTTGCATCAGCGCCAGTTGCGCCTCGGAGGCTTGCAGCTGCGCCTCGGCGGCGGCGATGTCTTCCTTGCGCGGGCCGATCTCTGTCAGGCGCAAAGCGTCCTGCTGTTGCGCGGCCTGTGCGTTGGCGACCTGCAGGGCGGCGCTGGCGCGATCCAGTTCCTGCGCGCTGACGCCGCGCCCTGCGGTGTTGTCGGCAATGCCCTGCAGGCGCGCCAGGTCCTTCTGCGCACGTGCCGCCTCGGCCTGCGCGGCACCCAGGCTGCTGCGTGCCTGCGCCAGTTCCTGCGGGCGCGCGCCATTCTTCAGGCGCAGCAGGTTCTGTCGCTGCACGCCGATCTGTGCCCGTGCCTGTTCGGCCTGCAGCGCCAGTGTTTGCGTGTCGAGCGTGGCCAGCACCTGGCCGGCCTTGACGGCATCGCCCTCGTCGACCTTGAGTTCGGCCACGCGGCCACTGCCGTCGAAGGCCAGCGAAACCTGGCGGATGTCCACGTTGCCGTACAGCACCAAGGTACCGTCGTGGCCTTTGTCTCGCTGATGCATCCAGGCCCATGCGCCGAGCGCCAGCACAACGAGGAGGCCAAGGGCAATGAGAGGTTTCTTCATGTCAAACGATCCAGGAAGCCGGAATGAAGGTAGAACGACAGACCGCGATCAGGATAACGCTAAGTTGATTTTAGTTTTAGACTTATGGAACATGCAACCCGTATCTGTCGCTCTGGATGATCGAGGAATGAAAAAACCTGCACGCGGACTTCGCTCGGATGGCGAAGCCACGCGAACCCGGATACTCGAGGCTGCGGGCGAAATGTTCGCCACGACGGGGTATGCCGAAACGCCCAACAAGGCGATCGCTGCCCATGCGCGGGTGGATCTGGCGTCCATCAACTACCACTTCGGCAATCGCAGCGGCCTCTACCAGGCCGTGTTGACGGAGTCTTACGGTCAGGTACTGGGCATTGCCGACCTGAGGCAGCTGGTCGGCAGCGAGTTGTCTCCGGCCTCAAAGTTGCGCGCACTGATTGAGCAGCTGGTAGGGCACGCGACACGAGAGCCTCAGGCGTGGCAGCTGCGCGTCCTGGCCCGGGAAGTGCTGGCGCCCACTTCGCATCTACAGACACTTTTCCGGGATGAGGCACTGCCCAAGGTGGCACTCCTCAGACGCCTGCTCAGCGAGGTCACCAGGATTCCCGCTGAAGACCCCGCCCTGACTCGTTGCCTGCTCTGTGTGATTGCCCCCTGCCTGATGCTGCTGGTCGGCGGCCGCGCCTTTCCCGGCCCTTTGCGGGAAGTTTTCCAGATGCCTTCACAGACGATTGCGAGCCACCTGCACCACTACGCAACAGGTGGTCTGAAGGCAATATCCCGGGAGTACGCGAAACAGGCCAAGACCCTAGGCAAGCGCGGATCGCCAACGACGAAGTAGCGCAATGAGAAGCCGACCAACAGCGGCAGCACCGCCCTGCACTACAGGGCCGGAATGACCTCGTCCAGATAGGCCACCCGGTCCTGCAACCAGTCCGACAGGTCGGCCACTTCCTGGTCAAAGCCGTTGTTTTGCGCCTCGGGCCAGCGGATGAAATTCTGTTCCTGCGATCTTTGCAGGCGACTGGCCAGTTCGGCCACGAACAGCGGCAAGGTCTCGATCTGTTCGTGCATGGAGGCCCAGCGGGCCTTGTACCGCGCGACGAACTCGGGGTCGTCGAAGAAGCGCGCGAGAAACGGATGCTTCCAGATCAGCCCGCTCGTGCTGGTGAAGTACTGGTGGCCTGTTCCGGAGAAACTGAATCCCCAATCGAAGTCCCACAATGGCCCCATGCTGATCTTCGCGCCGACATCCTGGTACATGTAGGTACTCTTGGGCCAGCCGATTTCGTTGTTCATGACGATCTCGTTGACCATGAGAAAGTCCACGAAGCTGTCCATGTCCACCAGGTCGCGATATCCGCTGTCGGGGAAGGAGGAGTCGGCCAGTGCCGTTTCCAGTCCGTTGATCGCATCTTTCACGAAATCGTAACCCGCCGAGTCCGACAGGTCCTCGGGCGACTTGATCATCACCGGCAGCTCATAGATGTCCGTGGTGAATTTCGGATCTTCGTCATAGTAGGCGTCCAGTTCCACGAGGAACCCGTTGTCCGCATCGATGTCGACCCGGCCCTCACCCACCTGGATCTGTTCGGTCAGCACGTAGCTGCCCTGGTACTGCCCGTTCAGGAACAGTTCCACCGGGTTGTCGTGGGGCGTGAAGGCAAAACCGAAACGCCGCCCCAGTTCGAAGGCGATGCTGTTCATCATCAGTGTCGGGTCCTGATAGTTCGCCAGCAGGACCCAGCTCTTGGCTGCGGTGAGACCGAAGAGGGAAATCTTCTTGTCGAATTTCAGGCGATAGGGCTTCTTGGGATAGGACCAGGTACTGTTTCCCCGGCCGCGGATCTGGTCCGTGTAACTGGTGTGGGTAAACTCATACGCCGGCTCATCGGAGTCGATGAGCGCGACATTGGTGTAGACGTAGTCTTCCTTGCTGGTGATTTCCTGGCCGTCCAGCGTATCGATCTTGATGACCGGCAATCCCGTCGTCTGCGGCGAGCGGATCTGCACGGTGTAGGTGCGCGCCGCTGCACCCGAGATAACGGTATAGGCGAGGTCGGTGTGAAAATCGTTCGCCGTACTGCCACTGACCTGCGTGACTCCGCCGACTCTCACAGTGCCGACGGCTGTGAATGTCGCCGTCAACGCGCTCAACCCCTCGATCCACTCCTGGGTGGATATGACGATGCTGTTGGCCTGCTGGTCGATGACCGCAGCGGGCAGGCTTCCCACACTGAATGCAGTAATTTCCGGCGGCGGCGCTGCCACAACCATGGGTTTTACGGGGACGGATACGGAACGCTCGCCACCACAGCCGACCAGCAGCGCCAGCAGCGCCAGCAGCCACAGCAAACCGAGCCTCGACGCGCGCCATGACCACGAGCGCGACCCCATGGGCGGTGCGGAACGAGCAGGCAACAGGACTTCGCAGCTGGGCATTGAACTCAATCTCGGTCAGGAATCGGTTTGGCCGCGATCAGGGAGCCAGGAGGCTCGCGCAGCCGTGCTTTGGCAAACAATGATCCGTGACGACTCTATATTTCATAATCCATTGCATGCGTGACGCAGCTCACGAATGCGCGCCAAGGCTTCGGCCTCGACACGAGATATTCAGGACGATCGATGACGGCCTGGATGCGGCTGCGGACCCGCCATCAACGAAATGGATTGGCCTGGCACGTTCCAGCACTTCGTTGTGTCTTTTAGGACGCTCGGCGACCGGCAGGATCAGCGGACGGGATCCGGCGAGGCAGTCGCGCCAGACCGCGGAAGACGCGAGGCGACCGCGGCCATGATGGATGAGAACTCCGGGTGCGCCCGCAAGGCCTGCAAATCCGGATCGCGCAGAATCACCGGATCATGAAATCCCGCCGCCACGGCGGTGCGCAACGTGGCAATCGCCTGATCGGCGCGGCCGGCGCACATCTGGTACTTCGACAGTGCCACTGTGCTCAAGAACACCGGCGCCTCTGTTCCGGCAGGCTCCAGCGCCAGGGCACGTAGACGCTCGGCATCCGCTGCCCGACCTTGTCCCTGAGCGGCCAAGGCGCAGGCCAGCACCCAACGGGCCGCGGCTTCCAGCGAACGGTCGGTCTGGATGTCGGGATCCGACAGCACGCCTTCCATCAATGACTGTGACTGGCCCAAGTGTTTCCCGAGTCTCTCGATGCCGGCGAGGATGACCAAGCTGTGCAGAACAGAGCGTCGGGAATCCGCGCCACCGGGCTGCAGGGCCTGTATCGGTTCGATCAATTGGCGCGCATCATCGGATCGGCCCAGCTCGACCAGCAGTTCCGCCTTTGAATTGACCGCCTGGATGTAAAGGGGGTGCCCCGGCGGCAAGCGCTGATTGAAGATGCTGATGGCATGGTCGATCTGTTCGAGCGCCAGCGTGGGGTTGCCGAGCTTGTCGCTGCTCAAAGCGAGGCTCTGCCAGTCCATGCCAACGTTGGGGTGATCGGGACCGGAGACCTCGGTGTCTGACGCGAAAGCCAGACGAGCCATCTGCGCGGCCCGGGCGTAATCACCCAGACTGCGGTAGACGACCGACAGGTTGCCGAGCACCGAGGCGACATGGGGATCGCGCTCGCCAAAATTTTTCCGCAGTTTGGGCAGTGCCTGCTCGTAGGCATCCTTGGCTTGGCTGTACTGGTGAGATCGGAGGTACATCGATCCGATATTGCCCAGCAGCACGGCGGCGTCACCGTCAGTGTCTCCGTGGGCCGCCACCAGCAGATCATGACTACGGCGGTAATAGCCAAGCGCCTGATCCGGATTGCTCGTCCGCAACAGCAGGCCCAGTTCAGTCAGAGCCGGTACGACGCGGACGTCGTCCGGACCGTACAAATGCTCGAGCAAAGACAGGGCCTCGCGGTCATCGGCCTCTGCCGCGGATGACTCATTGAGGTTGCGCTCATTCTCGCCGCGCCGAACCAGCGCCTGCGCCAGATCTCCCCGACCGTTTTCCCCGGTGGATCGCACTCTCTCCACTGCCTCATCAAGCAGCGGACGGGCCTCCATGTACCGTCCCTGCCGGGTGTAGACCCATCCGATCGTGGCGAGCAAACGAGCTTGCAGCAGTGGCTCGCCGGCCAGCTCCGTACGGATGCGCGTCGTACCCTGCTCGAGGATTTCCCGCGCGGTAACCTCGCGACCTTTGGATCCTTCAGGTGCGTTGATCTCAAACAGGTCCACCAGAAAGGTCGAGTAGCGCCCGGCAGTCGCCGCCTCCATGCGTGCGGCCACCTCGGCACGTCGCGCACGCACCATACCAACTGATGTTCCGATCGTCCCTCCGATCAACGCCAGCAAGAGGAGCGCGGCAGCGCCGACGACGAGCTGATGGCGGCGGATGAATTTGCCGGTGCGATAACCCACGGTATCTGGTCGTGCCGACACGGGACGGCCATCCAGAGCACGCTCCAGATCGTCGATCAGGGCGTTTGCGGTGGGATAGCGCGCCGCAGGATCCTTCTTGAGCGCCTGCAGCACGATCGTATCGAGATCACCCCGCAACGCCCGGCGATCGGCCGCTATCGCGACTTCGCTCGGACGCCGCGGGTCAGTGTGGAGAATTGCCTCCTCGAGCTCACCGCGAGAATTGCGTTTCAGCCGGTACGGGCGCACGTTGGCGAGCAGTTCGTAGAGCACCACCCCCAGCGAGTAGACGTCGGAGGTGACTCCCAGCGGCTCCCCACCGATCTGTTCGGGCGAGGCATAGTCCGGGGAGAGTGCTCGCCCGGCGAACTGGGTCAGCTCGGTCTCGTGGGTCTCCCCGTCCGCCAGCAGCTTGGCAATGCCGAAATCGAGCAACCGTACCGTGCCATCAGCGGCCACCAGGATATTGGCGGGCTTCAGATCGCGATGGAGCACCAGCTTGCCATGCGCGTAGGCCACGGCTCGAGCAACCTGCAGGAACAGCCTCACCCGGGCGGGCACGTCGTAGCGCGGGTGTACCTCGTCGGGCCAACAGATCTCATCGATCGGTTGCCCCTCCACGTACTCCAGCGCCAGGTAGGGCTGGCCATCGGGGGTCAGACCGGCATCGTAGAGGCGTGCGATATTCGGATGTTCGAGCGCAGCCAGGATGTCCCGTTCGCGCTGCAGCCGCTCCGCCAGCTGTGCTCGCGGCCACGCCCCATGCGGCAGCTTGAGGGCGATTTGGCGACTCAGAAGTCCATCGATCCGCCCTGCCAGCCATACCGAGCCCATGCCGCCGCGCCCAAGCTCCCGCACCAGGCAGTACGGACCGATGATCGTGCCAGCGCTCAGTTCGCGGTCCGCGGGGCGCAGCGCTTCTCCGGGCGGATTGAAGGATGGCAAAGCCCGCAAGAAATCGCGGGCCTCGACGGATGCGGCGCGCGCAAGAAGATCACGCAGGTACGGCGCCAGATCCGGATGCGTGGCATCGACTTGCTCGAGCCAACCCGCCCGCTCCTCCGGTCGCCGATCGAGAGCCTGATCGAGAAGCTCGTTGAGCGCCGCCGCCTGCGTCGTACTGAGATCAATGCGTGGCATGGCGGAGCGGAACAACCATTTGAGCAGATGTTACGCAATTTGCCGCATGAAACGGAAAGTCATGGGGACAGCGATCGTGCCAGAAGCAATCGGGCTTTCTCCCAGTCCCGCCGGATAGTCCGGTCGGTCACACCCAGCGCCTCGGCGACTTGCGTCTCAGTCATGCCGGCGAAGTAGCGCATCTCCACCACCTGCACCAGCCGGCCGTCGAACCTGGCAAGATCATCGAGCGCCTCATGGATGCGAACGATCTCCTCTTCGCCGGCTGCGATCGACTCGCCAATGGTCGTGCTCATGGGAAGGTTCGCCGCTCCACCACCCCGGCGCTCTGCCAGCGCTGCGCGCGCCATATCCACGATCACCGAGCGCATGGCACGCCCGGCGTAGCGAAAGAAATGGATACGATCACCCGCCGCGAGACGCCTGGAGTTCGCGAAACGAATGAAGCATTCGTGCACCAGCGCGGTCGTGTCGAGCAATGCGTCGCGGTTGCCCTGGCGAAGCCGATTGCGGGCCATGCCCCGCAGTTCGTCATAGGTCGACTCGAAGATCGATTGCAGCGCGGATGCATCGCCGCCTCGGGCTCTTCGAATCAAATCCGTGAGCGAAGCATCCTCGACCATGCCAACCTTCGGAAGAATGGGTGGAGGTACGGTCGCCGGAATATAGTGCGCGTGCGCAGCCGGCGCAATACGCCGCTGCCGGGGAAGTAAGCTCGCCAAGGTTTCCCGACTGCGTGATGATCATGGCGTCAACCTGGCCAAGGCAAACACCTGGCTATTGCCGACATGCGCAAAACCGCCGATGACCAATTTTCCATCCGGCTGCTGGACGACCGCCTCTGCCCCATCCCGACCTCCGAAGAAGTCTACGGTCCTGATGCCGTCGGCTCCGAATGTAGCGTCCGGAGTGAGTCCGTCGGCAGCGAATCGCACGATGGCCATATCCGGATTGGAGCCGAGATCGCCACTGCGACCAACGATCACCGCCTTGCCGTCCGACTGCAGCAGCATTTGTCTCGGACGATCGGACTGGCCGGTGATCGAGATGAACGCGGGCTGCGGGCGGCGTTCACTGTCGTTCTTGTCGAATGAGGCAATGCAAAATTCGAATTGTCCGGTGAGGTTCGCCTCACAGGCGGTCAAGATGGTGTCGTCGGCAAGCACCGCCACATCCACGGCTGCCGATTCCGGTGCAGTACCCAGATCGGTCAGATCGAATCCCTGGCCAAGGGGGCCAAACGTATCGTCCCGCGTGCCCGGCAGGCGCGTGCCGCCGTCGCCGAATAGACGCGTAAGCGCGACCTTGCGAGCCGACACGCCATCGGGTGCGCCACTGCCAGCGATGATGATCTTGCCGTCGCTCTGAAGGGCCGTCCCGCGCGCAAGGGAGAAAGACGCACCGGCTGCCTCTTCGACCTTGCCGCCGGTGCCAAAGCCGGTGTCCAGACTGCCATCCGTGTTGTATCGAGCGACGGCAAATTGCGTCGCGGAAGTCGTGGGGGTGAGCGCTTCGACGGAAAATCCCGCCACCAGCAGCTTCCCGTCGGGGAGTATGCGCACCCGCCGCGCCGTATCGGTTCTGCCATGGAAGTCCGTGGTCACCATTCCGCCAGCACCGAACGCAGTGTCCGAGGACCCATCGGCATTGAATCGCGCAATGGCGAAATCGTCTTTGCCGACCTGACCACCCGGATCGGTCACTCCGACCACCACGATCTTGCCGTCGGATTGCACAGCGACATCCTCGGCGCCATCGAACGCGCCCCCGTTGAAGGGCACTTTCACTTGTCCGTCCGTACCGAAACCCGTGTCCAGGGAGCCGTCGGGATTGAAGCGCACGAGCGTCAACCCACCCACCAGCAGAATGCGGCCATCTTGCTGCAGCGCCATTCCCATCCTGGAATCGAACACATCGGTCGCGAACGCAATCGTGGTGGTGACTTTGCCGGCGCTGCCAAACGAGGGGTCAAGGTCACCACCGGGAACGGAGGAGACGCAGTTCACCGCAATGTCGGTCACATTGGCGCCTTCGACCGTTCCGGTGGCATGGGCCACGGTGCAACTCTGCTCCGGATTGGTTGGCTGGGTTGCGATGATGATGTCGTAAGCAAACAGGTCGAAAATCGGTGTTGGCGATGACAGCGTGAAAGGGCCGTTGCTGTTGGCGGTGAACGTGCCACCGCTGATCAGGTCCTTGACGACGAGACCGGTTCCGGTGAGACCGGTAACCGTGCCGCCAAGAGTGAAGGTGTCGGGTGCGTGCATGTGACGATCGTCATCGAGAATAGTCACCGTGGTGGTTTGAGCGCCGAGTGCCGCGCAGGCGCTGAACGCCGACAGCTTGAGATCGAACGTTTCATCCTGCTCGGACTCGTTGTCACCGCGAATGCTCACGGGGACGATCTGGGTACCGCCCGTACCGTCGGCAAATCGCAGTATCCGGTGCTGCGCCTCATAGTCTTTGCCGGCGGTGGCTGTCCCGTCCACGCTTTCCAGGAGGACTTTCACCTCCCCCTGCGTTCCGCCGGCGCGCTCGACTTCGACGTAGACATCCAGTGGCCGCTCGGGGGTCGTGTAGGCCGAGGTCTTGAATTGAATCTGCCCCGCCGCAGGGTCGACGCCGCTCGTGCAGGCGACGGGCACCGGATCGGGACGCGGATCATGATTCACCGGCAACTGCTCCAGGCCCGTCTGCTCAATCGACACGGCGCCGGCCACCGCGTCGAAATCAACGGGATCCCTCAGATAGGCACCCGCATAAGACTCGCCCTGGACGGCATCCCAGACCCTGCTCACCAGCGTAATCCGAACATTGAACACGTCATCCTTGAGCAAGGAATTCAATGGAATGTCGATCGCGACGGCGTGCGCGAGCACTGCGGAGATGCTGAGGCCGCCTTGTTCCGGCGGCGTCTGATCCACGGTGAAATCCGACTCCTGCCAAATCGCCTCGCCGTCCAGAAAATGCGTGACCTGGAAGGTCCACGCCGGATGCGAGCCGAAGACCATGACCTCCGCATTGCCTGAGTAGAAGTCGTCAGGGCTCAGCACCTTGTAGGCATTCACGAACACTGAATTCTCGGCGTTCATCGCCAGCGCGGAGCACGCCGCAGCCAAATCGGCTGGATTGAGCTTGGCGGGATCGAGCCACGGACACATCTGATCGTCGGTTGGATGGCCTCCCCCGTCGATCAGCGTCTGATCCGCGTGGGTAAGAATGAATTTGAGTGTCGCCGACGGATCGACAACCCTGAAGGTATAGGTCTGCGTCAGCACCGACCTGCTGCCATCGACCGGACGCGAATCGAGCGGCAGCACCGCCAGCGGATCGGAGGTATGCGGGGCCTCTGCGACGGTGAAGTAGGTCTTTCCCGTGTCGTTGGAAAAAACCTCGACAGAGGCGGGCCCATCGAGGGTCATGGCCGGCGGCACGATCGGCAGGGCTTCGCCCACATCGATTCGGACGCTGAGGGCCCCTCCCGTCTGGGAGTCCGCAGCCAGGAGCGTCGTACCATCACCCGTGTCGCCGGTGAACTGGAACGATTCCAGCCTGTAGTCCTTTTCGGTCAGCTCGGCAAACCCTTGCGGAGGTTCGGCGGCAACGAATGCGTTGGAAAATCCGCTTACCGCGCCGCTCATCGCATTGCCGTCGACGGTTGCGCCCGCGACCAGCTCCCACGCCGAGCGCGTCGCATTCGTCTTGTAGATCACAAGCACCGCGTTGGCGGAGACTTTGGAAGCATCGAATGGAACCGTGATGGTGACCGGCTTCTGGAACACCGTACCATGAGGCGTGAACGCGTAAATGGGGCCGACAGGCACGATGCCTGCGGGCAACGGTGGCGCCCCATCGGAACTTTGCGTGACCGCAATGGGAGTCGTCTGCGCAAGCGCCCCGGCAGGCACGACAACCTTGGCCCCGGAGCCTTCCGAGACCGTTCCCCCTGCCGCACCAATTCCACTGACAGGTGATGATCCAGCCGGGGCGCCCGCTCCACTGCAGCCTGCAAGGAATGCCGCCAGAAGTCCCGCGATCAACTTGATCGCACCGATTTTCATGTCCCTGCCTCCCAATTCTGATTCGTTTCGCCGCATGGCACGTGGCGAAACGTCATGGACTGCCGCCGCAAACCGACGGATCTGCGTGCCTGGCTTTCACAAGAAAACTACGGATGGGGACCGCAATACCGGACATGCCGTCTGCGATGCTCCGGAAACGGCCTACCGGTTTCTTCCCGCGGCTGAACAAATGCTGATACTGGAGCACGGTTGCTTCGCCGCACCAACCACGGCGCGCAGGTGTCGGTTCGCAGATTGACCGCCAGGGCGTGCCGCTTGATGGCGCGACGTGGCGATAGATCACGAAACGTAGACGCCCTCAGACTACTTTCGCGAAGCCGGCAGTCAGAGCATCGGTCTGCTCCGCGAACTTCCTGGCATTGGTCTTCCGCAACTGCTGCAGGTTGTGCAGCTTCCGGCGAATACCCGGCAAGTGCTCGAGGTGTGAAATTCCGAGCAGTGACCATTCTGGTTCACTGCTGACCAGAGACAAAAGGAATCGTCGCTCGTTGTCGTCCAGCTCCTTCTGAACCTGCCGGATCATGCGTTCACGAACTTCCAGCAACGCCTCGAGCGATACCGGCTCAGCAGTCATGCCCTGGAAGTTGTAGGTGTAGTCATGCCGAATGTCCCGCAGTTGCGGAAACAGCAACTCGTGAATCGGGCGTTTGCCACTTTCAAGGTACATGACGAAAGCACGCCGGATGCCGGGAGTGATGCCTTCGTTTGCGTACAGTTGCATCACGTCGAACAGATCGCGCGGATGCTGGCGATCCAGCGCGGCGTTCAACTTGCCGCCGTACATGTCTTCCAGCGAGACCACCGGGATCTCCACATCCGCAAACAGCCTGTCGCGAGCGGCGGCTGTGAATGAGGCACGGCCTACCGGCTTCACCGTGCCTCGCATGACGAAGTTGGCTTCGACCTTGACCTCGATGCGGCCACGGCGCACCAGCAACCTGGTTTCGCTCACATCGGCATCTGGAATGTGGACGGTGAAGCCTCGCCGTCCGAGTCTTGCAGCTGCTTCCCGGATCGCTCCCTGTATACGTGCCAGCGCCCGATCGCGCGGCAATGAGTAGTCGGGGAAGACCAGATCGAGATCGACCGACAGACGCGGCATGTCGCGCACGAACAGATTGATCGCCGTACCGCCCTTCAACGCGAAAGTGTCATCCACGAACACCAGCGGCGCGACCTGCGCAAGCATACGGGCGGTATCCAGGTAGACCGGGTTCATGGCTTGAGTACCAGCAAACCTCCTGCCGATCGAGAAACCCATGCGCGCTTGCTGCCGGTCGGCAGCGTGGCCGGATCAAGCTTCGCGACCCATGGCAACGACGCTTCGCGGCCGAGTTTGAGACACAACCGAACCGTCTTGACGCTCGTGCAGCGCTGCAGCAGCTCGCGAAGCACGTCGGCACGCAGGCTGTAGGTGCTCTCGACCAGTTCGCAGGCTTCCTGCAGCGGCTGACGCACGCCGACATCGCTCAGCAATTCCAGCAAGGCGCGCTCCGGAGCCGACACCTGCGGCGCCCCGCTGCGCTGCTCGAACGGACCGACGTGCAGCAAGGCATCAGGCTGCTCGTCGAACAGTCGCTTGCGGTGATACTCCGCAGGAAATCGCTCCGTGAACCACTCGGGCAGACGCCCGGCCGTCCATCCATAGAGATCCAGCAACGGCTGCTGCGACACATACTGGCGCACGCCATACCAGTCGAGCGCCGACTTGCCGCCGACATGCAGACCGTCGAGCCGGCGCTGCAGAAGCAGAAGACTGGGATGCAGCGCTGGAGGATCGTTCGGCCTGCAATACACGCCGCGCGCCAGGCGCGTGAGCCAGCCCGCTCTCGCATAGTGAACGGCCAGGTCGGCGGAGATACCCAGCCCCGCCAGATCTTCTGAGGTCAGCGGCGCACCCGGAGCCAGCCGCGTGTAGAGGGTTTTTAACTTGCTTGATCCAGTCGTAGCCACACTACGACTACTACACCGATTTCAAACGGTAGCCAATTTATCTGGTATCCATTATCGTAGCCAAACTACGATAGTATGACTTTTCCTAAATTCACTCCCACTCGATCGTCGCCGGCGGCTTCCCCGACACGTCGTACACCACCCGGCTCAACCCGGGCACTTCATTGATGATCCGCCGCGAGCAGACGTCCAGCAGCTCATACGGCAGATGCGCCCAGCGGGCAGTCATGAAGTCGATGGTTTCGACGGCGCGCAGCGCGACAACGGGTTCGTAGCGGCGACCGTCGCCGGTGACGCCCACGCTGCGAACCGGCAGAAAAACCGCAAACGCCTGGCTGGTTTTGTCGTACCAGCCGGACTTGCGCAGCTCTTCGATGAAGATGTGATCGGCGAGGCGCAGGGTATCGGCGGCGGCCAGGGAGACTTCGCCGAGGATGCGCACGCCGAGGCCCGGGCCAGGGAACGGATGGCGGTACACCATCTCGGCGGGCAGGCCGAGTTCGATGCCGATCCGGCGCACTTCGTCCTTGAACAGTTCGCGCAGCGGCTCGACCAGCTGCATCTTCATGTGCTCGGGCAGGCCACCGACGTTATGGTGGCTCTTGATCACATGGGCCTTGCCGCTCTTTGCGCCGGCGGACTCGATGACGTCGGGATAGATGGTGCCCTGGGCGAGGAAGGCGACATCCTTGAGCTTGGCAGCTTCCTCATCGAACACTTCGATGAACAGGCGACCGATGATCTTGCGCTTGGCTTCAGGATCGGCAACACCTTTCAGCTCGCGGAAGAAGCGTTCGGCAGCGTTGACGCGGATCACGCGCACGCCCAGATTCCTGGCGAAGATCTGCATGACCTGATCGCCTTCCTGATGGCGCAGCAGGCCATGGTCGACGAACACGCAGGTGAGCTGATCACCGATGGCCTTGTGCAACAGCGCGGCGACCACCGATGAATCCACGCCGCCGGACAGACCAAGCAGCACCTTGCGCTGCCCCACCTGGACGCGCACGCGGGCGATGGCGTCTGCGATGATGTGATCGGCGGTCCAGTCGTTGCCGCAACTGCAGATCTCGTGCAGGAAGCGCGCGTAGACGCGCGTGCCCTGGGTGGTGTGCGTGACTTCGGGATGGAACTGCAGCGCGTAGTAGCGGCGTGCTTCGTCGGCCATACCAGCCAGCGGAACGTCGGCGGTGGAGGCGATGAGCTTGAAGCCTTCGGGCATCGCGGTGACGCGATCGCCATGGCTCATCCACACATCCAGCAGACCGTGGCCTTCGGCGTTGACGCGATCCTCGATGCCTTCGAGCAACTTGCTGTGGCCGCGGGCGCGGATCTCGGCGTAGCCGAACTCCTTCACATGCCCGAGCTCGACCTTGCCACCAAGCTGCGCGGCCATGGTCTGCATGCCGTAGCAGATGCCCAGCACCGGCACCCCCAGTTCGAACACGCTCTGCGGGGCGCGCGGTGAGCCCTCTTCCAGCACCGACTCCGGACCACCGGAGAGGATCACGCCACGGGCGCCGAAGGCGCGCACCGCCTCGTCGCTGATGTCCCAGGGATGGATCTCGCTGTAGACCCCGAGCTCACGCACGCGGCGCGCGATGAGCTGGGTGTACTGGGAACCGAAGTCGAGGATCAGGACGCGATCGGCGTGGATGTCACGAGACACGGTAGTTGGGTGCTTCCTTGGTGATGGTCACATCGTGCACATGGCTCTCGCGCATGCCGGCGCTGGAGATGCGCACGAACTGCGGCCGCGTGCGCATCTGTTCGATGTTGGCGCTGCCGGTGTAGCCCATGGCGGCGCGCAGGCCACCGGCGAGCTGGTAGAGGATGGTGACGATGCTGCCCTTGTAGGGCACGCGACCTTCGATGCCCTCCGGCACCAGCTTCTCCAGCTCGGTGCTGGTGTCCTGGAAGTAGCGGTCGGCCGAGCCGTGGCGATCGCTCATGGCGCCGAGACTCCCCATGCCGCGATAGGACTTGTACGAGGCGCCCTGGTACAGCTCCACTTCGCCCGGCGATTCTTCGGTGCCGGCGAACAGGCCGCCGATCATCACGCAGTGCGCGCCAGCGACAATGGCTTTGGCCACATCGCCCGAGTAACGGATGCCGCCATCGGCAATGAGCGGCACGCCGCTCTTGGCGAGCGCTTCGGCGACATTGGCCACCGCGCTGATCTGCGGCACGCCGACACCGGCAACGATACGCGTGGTGCAGATCGAACCCGGACCGATGCCCACCTTGACGCCATCGGCGCCGGCAGCGACCAGATCGAGCGCCGCTTCCCTGGTGACGATGTTGCCGGCGATGATCTGCAGCTCTCCGAACTGGTTCTTGAGTTTGCTGACCATGTCGAGCACGCCGCGCGAATGGCCATGCGAGGTGTCGACCACCACCACGTCCACGCCCGCCGCGACCAGTGCGGCCACACGCTCCGGCGTATCCGGCGTGGTGCCGACCGCAGCACCGACGCGCAGGCGGCCGGTTTCATCCTTGCTGGCACGCGGGAATTCCGTGGCCTTCTGGAAATCCTTCACGGTGATCATGCCGCGCAGTTCACCGTCGCCATTGACCACCAGCACCTTCTCGATGCGGTGCTTGTGCAGGAGCTTTTGCACCTCTTCCTTCGGCGCACCTTCGCGCACCGTGACCAGCCGCTCCTGCGGCGTCATGACCGTGGACACCGGGGCGTCGAAGCGCTGCTCGAAACGCAGGTCGCGGTGCGTGACGATGCCGACCACACGCGAGCCGCTGACCACCGGCACCCCGGAGATGCCACGCGCGCGGGTCAGTTCGATGACCTCGCGGATGGTCATCTCGGGTGGCACCTTGATGGGATCTGCGATAACGCCGCTCTCGAATTTCTTGACGCGCATGACCTCGCGGGCCTGCGCCTCGATGGGCATGTTCTTGTGAATGATGCCCATGCCGCCTTCCTGGGCAATGGTGATGGCGAGGCGCGCCTCGGTCACCGTATCCATGGCTGCCGACAGAACCGGCAATCCGAGCCGGATCTTGCGCGTCAGCTGGGTGGAAAGATCGACATCGCGGGGGACGACATCCGAGCGGGCAGGAACCAGCAGGACGTCGTCAAAAGTGAGTGCTTCCTCGAGAATTCGCATGGGGCCCGTCCCGGAAAGAAGCGCGCCATTGTACTCATTTGGCGCACCCGGGTAAACCTGCGAGGAGCCTTTTCGGCCGAATCAGGTCGGCCGGACTCAGGCGGCCCGGACGCTCGGCATCGGGCGCGGCGCGCTGCGGACCGGCTCGGCTGCGCCATGGCGTGCGGAGGACTGGCCACTGCCCACGCTGCTGCCGACCTGGGCCAGCTGTGCGGCATGCAGCAGCGTCTGCACATGCTCCTGCAGGGCCTGCGCCACGCTGTCACTGCGACCCATCAGCAGCACACTGTGCTCCATGCCGTGCTGGATGCGCCGGATGGCCTGGTTGACGCGCTCCACGTCATCGCCCTGCACGCGCGAGGCGTCGGCAACTTGCTGGATGAAACCGGATACCTTGCGTGCCGACTCCACCATTTCACCCATCGTGGTGCCGGCATTGTTCACCTGCTCGGCACCGCACCGCACGTCCTGCAGCGAGGCGGCAATGAGCTCCTTGATCTCGCGCGCGGCCGTGGCCGAGCGCTGCGCCAGATGGCGCACCTCGCCGGCAACCACCGCAAAACCACGGCCCTGCTCTCCGGCGCGCGCGGCTTCCACCGCGGCATTCAACGCCAGCAGATTGGTCTGGAAGGCGATCTCGTCGATCACCGCGGTGATGTCACCGATACGGCGCGATGAGCGGGTGATGGTCTGCATGGTCTGCACCACCTGATCCACCGCGGCCTTGCCGCGGGCCGCCACGCTGTAGGTTTCCTCGCTGCAGCGATTGGCATCCGAGGAGTGCTCGCGATTCTTCGCCACGTTGTCGGCAATCTGATGCACGCTGTCGAGCGCATCCTGCACCGCTGCGCCCTGCGCGCTCTGGTGCTCGGCCACCTCTGCGTTCACCTGACACAACGTCTGACCGGATTCATCCAGCTCATGCGCCAGCACCCGCATGCCGGCCACCATGGCCTGTAGCTGATTCAGCTCATTGATGGCGCAGCCGAACTCGTCATTGCCGCGCGCGGCATAGCTCTGCGAGGCATCTGCTTCGGCGATCTTGCGCATGCGCGCGCGCAGTGCCGCGAAGCCGCGCAGGCTGGAGACATTGAAGCTCGCCATCAGATACAGCCCCGCCAGCAGCGCGCTGAGCGCCCCACCCGCCACCCAGAAGCGCTCGCTGCGCAGAGCGAGGGCCTGTGCGGCGCTGGCGCCCTGCAGACGCGCATCGACGGCGGACACATAAGCCAGCAGCAGGGCCAGCATGGGCAGCGCGAAAACCAGGCTCACGATGATGAATTTGGCCGGGAAACGCCGCTGTTGCATGAATTTCATACCCGGACGCAGCCACTGCTCGAACAGACCCGGCCCCGGATGAGGTCCGCGCGTGCTGTGAGGGCCCTGGGTCATGACAAAATTCCTGCAGAAACCGCGATGAGGCTCGAATTTCGCACACTCGCGAGGAGTTTTACTGTGATGCAATCTGCAACGAATTGATGCAGCGCCGAGCCAGCCGACCACCCCGGAAACGCTCCTGGAATGGCCTCGGACCGACCTGACGTGATGCAAATTTGAGACAGCGGGCACCAGCATGGCGCGCAGCGTTTGCCGCAGTGCTGTTCGTCAGTCAATGCGGTGTAACCGCCTGGTCCGCCGGGCAAACCAGCTGGACAGCCCCGCGCCGCGCTCCGCCCACGGCGGCGGAACGGGAACAAGTGCCTGATTCTTGTGACCGTGATCATGTGGCGCATCCCCACCTTCCCACCTGCGGGGTGCCTCCTCCGGGGGCGCCGGGCGGTCCCAGATCCGGGCGTCTGCAGTTGGCACGCATCCTGCTATTCGCTGGTCGCACGCGGCCAATGCCGGCCGCGTGCCTGCGACCTGGCGGGTGAGTCATGAACGTGCGATCCGAAAGCGTGGTGCCGGCCGAAGACAAACCGCTGTCCGTGGCCAGCCTGATCAGCAAGTACCACCGCTCACTGATCGGCGTACTGCGCCGTCGGGTGCGCGCCAGCGAAGATGCCGCGGACGTGGCCCAGGAAGCCTACCTGCGCATGATGCAGTACGAAGGCTCCCGCGAAATCCAGTCGCCCTATTCCATGCTGGTGCGCATTGCCATCAATGTCGCCAACGACCTGGCGCGCGCCGAAAAAGTCCGCCACGTGCGCCAGCACGGCTCCATCGATGACATAGAACTCATGGCCAGTACCGCCACCCCCGAACAGCAACTCTCCGCCCAGCAGGATCTGGATCAACTCACCGACGCCATCGCCGACCTGCCGCCTCGCTGCCAGCAGGTGTTCCTGCTCAGCCGCTACGAACACATGACCTACCAGCAGATCGCCGAACACTGTGGCATCTCCGTCAAGATGGTCGAGAAGCACATCAGCAACGCCCTGGCCTTCTGCATGGCGCGGGTAGGGGAAGCGCGCGGCGACCCGTCCTAGTGTTCGAGTGGGGGTACAATGACAAGAGAACGCCAGGACTGATGAATCCGGAAAAAGCACAAGGACTGTCCGAAGAAGCGGCGGGCTGGTACGCCCGTCTGCACGCACTGGATTGCAGCCTCGAGGAAAAGGCGGAGTTCGCGGCTTGGCTGGCGCTGGATCGCACTCATGTCGCCACCTATCTGAAGGTCGAGCAGCTGCATAAATCCATGGAAGTGTTGCGCAACGATCCGCGCATCCGCGCCCTGACCGGGCAGGCGCTGGCCCGGCGTGCTTCACGTCACCCCGCCAGGGTATTCCTGCAGCGACCGTGGGCCCAGTGGGCCAGCGCTGCCGTAATCACCCTGTGCATCATGGCGGTGAGCGCACTGCTCGCCCGTCACCTGCACCATGTGGTGATACCGAACATCGACACCACGATCACGCAGACCGGTGATCGCGCGCCGCTCGACGACGATTCGATCTCGTATCTGCAGAATCGTCGCGCGCAGTAGCCCACTGCGCAGCTTGCTGTCATCGACGCTCGGGCGCGGCGCAATCCGTGCCGCGCGCAGCGTTTCGCGCTGCGCGTCTTTGCCCAGGCGGCAGATCAAAAAATTCACACGCTCTTAACGCAACTCGTGCCGTAGGGGGTTGCATTTCCACGCGCGTCTGTATCTGCAGCCGGCGCCGCAATCCGACCGACACGCACTCAACCTCGGGAGCATGACAGCAACATGAGTTCCATTTCTTTGCCCGCGGCCGCAGTAAAAGCCGCCATTGCCGGCAAGTACGCACGGCAGGTTGCCGGCTGCTGCAGCCTGGCACTGCTGATCATTGGAGCAGCACAGGCGCAGGAGATTTCCTCGATCACCGATACCACCGGCAGTGACGACGGGCTGGAAACCATCAGCGTCATCGGCCGCAACGAATCGCGTACCAGCGCCACGATCACACCCGAATATCTGGAAACGCAGGTCGACGGTGTCTCGCCCCTGGCTGTGCTCAAAGATTTGCCGGGCGTGAACGTACAGACCTCGGATCCCTTCGGTCTGTACGAATGGAACAACCGCCTGCGCATGCGCGGTTTCGACATCAGCCAGATCGGCCAGACCATCGACGGCATTCCGTTCATCTCCGGTTCCGAAGGCGGCTACATCAGCCGCTATCTGCTGCCGGAGAACATGGCCGGCGTGCAGGTGGCGCCCGGTTCGGGCGATGTGACGCAGCCGGCCATGAGCGCGCTGGGCGGCGCCGTGCGCTATCTGAGCCGTGATCCCGGCGACGTGATGGCAGGCAAGGTGTCGGGCACGGTCGGTCGTTACGACATGCTGCGCACCTTTGCCAGCTTCGATACCGGCCTGATCGGCAGTACGGGCATCAAGGGCTACCTGTCCGGTGCCCGCTCGGAAGTCGGCGCCTTCGAGAATCCGCGCTATCCGCTGCGCCAGGATCGTTTCGAGACCAAGTTCCTCAAGAACTGGGGCGCGAACAGCATCAACTTCGCGTTCCGCTACGACTACGGCATGGATCATGACACGCAGAACGTGGCTCTGAGCCTTGAGCCCGACTACGCCAACAGCGGCCAGCTCAACAGCTCGATCACCGGCGACTCCGAAGCGGACGCCTTCTGGGTGGGCTACTGGCGCAACGGACGCAACTCGCGCCTGTTGTCCTCCACCGGCAAATTCGAGCTCACCGACAAGCTGAAGCTGGAAGTCACGCCCTACTACGAAGCCCGCGAAGGCTGGCTATGGTATGGCGTGCCTGCCTCCACCGCTGCTTCGGCCTACGCAGCCGCCATGGCCGGCACACCGGGTCGTACCGACATCACCGAACCCAACGGCCTGCCGGCGCAGCGCCTGGCGACACGCAATGGTTCGCGCGGCGGCCTGACCACCGGCCTTACCTGGTATGTGGGTCGCCATACGCTGCAAATGGGCGGCTGGGTGGAAAACGCCACCTACGACTACTACCTGCCGCTGCAGAACACCGACCCGACCACCGGCGAGATCCTGGTCAATGAAGTGATCACGATCAACGCCGACTACAAGCTCAAGACCGACATCACCACGATGTATCTCAAGGACAGCGTCAAATTCCTCGACGGTCGTCTGACGCTGGATCTGGGCAGCAAGGGCATGGACATCACCCGTCACCTGCATGGCTACGCGAACATCATCGACTTCAACAGTTCGACGATCCGCGATGTCTCGCCGCATCACAACGACTGGTTCCAGCCGCAGGCCGGCCTGACCTTCAACTTCACGGACGCAACCCAGGGCTTCATCAACTACGCCGAGAACTACAGCGCCATCCCCTCGGCCGCGCTGTCCTCCACGGTGTACAACCCGGACCTGAAGCCGGAAACCTCCGAAAATCTCGATCTCGGGGTGCGTACGCAGGGTGCGAACTGGAGCGGCTATGTCTCCGTGTACGGTCTGAAGTACCACGACCGCATCATCGCGCTGTCGGGTGCCTCGCGCGCCAGCATTACCGGCACCTCCTACCTGAACGTGAACAATGTCTCCACCAAGGGCATGGAAGCGTCAGGTGAATGGCACCCGATCGATCACTGGAAATTCACCAGCTCGGTGTCCTACATCGACGCGAAATACCAGGACAACTACTACGCCTTCGACAGCAGCGGCGCGCAGACGGTGCTGGTAGCCGTCGACGGAAACCAGCTGCCCGACCAGGCCAAGTGGGTGGGCAGCATGGCTGCCTCGTACTCGGGCACAAACATCAGCGCCAGCCTCGATGGTCAGTACATGGGTGAACGCTACGGTGATTCGAAGAACACCATCGTGGTGCCCAGCTACACCATCTTCAACGGCAGCGTGGGCTACAAGGGCAGCTCCGGCACCAGGCTGGAAGGCACCAACTTCCAGATTGCGATCTACAACCTGCTGGACAAGGGCTACATCTCGGCGATCTCACCGGGCCAGAGCTCGGCGACCTTCAAGCGGGGTTATCCGCGTGCCTGGTACCTGAGTGTGGCTCACGAGTTCTGAGAATGCACCGTGTGGGGAATGATGGCCTTGGGTCGTCATTCCCTCTGGAGCGGTACCGAAAACCATTCGCGCTTCTCAATTTGCAACTGGCTGCCGCGTGGCAGCGACCTACAAGTAGCGGGAGTTAACACATGCACATCAGTTGGCGTTCGACGGCACTCGCAGCCGGCGTTCTGGCAGGCTACATCACGGCTGCCACCGCGGCCGATCCCCTGCCGGTCGACAAAGTCATCTCCGAGCCCAGGATCAGGATGGATGGGCCGTATCTGTTCGTCGGTGACGGCACCAAACTGGTGGTGACCAACGCCGAAGAGCTCAAATACCTGGGCAGCATGGGTGGAGTGCCGAGCTGGCGCGGCAATCTGATCGTGCCGCCCGGCGGCGACACGATCTGGCTGACCAATTCCTACTACTCGCACGGCGTGCCGATGGTGCGCGACGATGTGGTCGAGCAGTGGAACATCAACACGCTCTCGCCCACCGGCCTGGAGATCAAGGTGCCGCCGCGCCTGTCCATGCGCGGCAGTGACCGCACCATGGCCACGCTCTCCAGCGACGGCAAGTGGATGTTTCTGCAAAACGCGACGCCGGCCACCTCGGTGAGCGTGGTGGATCTGAGTACCAACAAGTTCCTGTACGAGATTCCGCTGCCGGGCTGCTTCGGCGTTTACGCGCAGATCAAGGATCCGAAAAAGTTCGTCTCCTTCTGCGGCGACGGCCAGCTGGTGACGGTGACCATCGACGCCAGGGGCAGGAACACGCTGGTGGAACGCAGCAGCGCGATCTTCAACGCCGACGTCGATCCGGTGTTCGTTGCCGCCGAGCGCGACGGCGACACCCTCTATACCGTTTCCTACAACGGCGACGTCTACAAGATCGACATTTCCGGCGCGACTGCCACGCTGGTAGACAAGTATTCGATCAACGCCGGCGTCAAGGGCGGCTGGAAACCGGGCGGCCTGCAGTTGCTGGCCTATGCGCCGGAAGCCAGGGTGCTGTTCGTGTTGATGCGTCCGAACTCCAAGGACGGCGATCACGTCGAGCCTTCTAGCGAAGTGTGGTCGGTGGATGTGACCAGCAAGAAGGTGTTGTCGCGCTCCACCGTCAGCAACGCCACCGGCGTCGCCTACGGCGCGCTGCCCACGCCGGCGCTGTACATGAACGATCGCGAAGGCAAGACGCTGGTGCGCTACGCGCTGGATCCGTCGGCCGCCTACACGGTGCGCTTCGACAAGAAGATCGGCGTGGCCGCCAACCATCGCCTGCAGGTGCGCTGATCATGACGTTCGCGAACCCCTACCTGGATGTCTGGTCGGTGATTGCATCGGGCGTGCTGTGTCTGGTCTTCGTGCGCGCACTGCTGCACAAACTCGAAGGCTACGCCGAGTTCAAGGCCACCCTGGGCGATTACCGCCTGCTGCCTGCCGCACTGCTTCCCGGCGCGGCGGCCGCAGTGGTGGGCGCCGAGAGCCTGGCAGCGCTGCTGCTCATCATCCCTGCCACACGTGAAGCGGGCGCGATGCTGGGTGCGCTGCTGCTGGGCGTCTACGGCCTTGGCATCGCAGTCAATCTGGCCCGCGGTCGCAACAGCATCGATTGCGGCTGCGGCGGCGGTGGCCAGGGCATCTCCCTGGTGCATGTGCTGCGCAACGGACTGCTGATGCTGCTGGCGGTTCCGGTACTGACCATCGAGGTCAGGCACCCCTCGGGCTGGCTGGTGTCGCTGGCCACCTGCGGCTGCGTGCTGGTGCTGTGGCTGATGGTGGTGATCTTCGATCAGCTGCTCGGCAACCGCAGCCACGCCATCGCGACTACCTACTCGGGCCTGTAGCCAATTTTTGCAGAGGAACTTCCCATGGAACTGCTTTCGATCGTGGTCACTGTCCTGTTCATTGTGGTGCTCGGCCTGGTGGTGGCGCTGTGGGCGCTGTCACGGCAGGTGGGTATCCTGTTCGAACGCGTTTCGCCACTGGGCGCACTGGTGACGGACAGCGGTCCGGCGGTAGGCGCCGAGGCGCCGCTGTTCGAACTGCCCTCGCTGTTTGACAGCAGCGTCGTGCGCATCGGCGGCAGCAATGCACGCAGCACGCTGCTGTTCTTCCTATCCCCGAACTGCCCGGTCTGCAAGAAGATGCTGCCGGTGCTGCGCTCGCTCGAGGCCACTGAAGGCTCCTGGGTGCGCCTGGTGCTGGCCAGCGACGGCAACGAGGCGGAGCACCGCAGGTTCGCCGAGAGCCACAACCTGCAGCGTTATCCGTACGTTCTGTCCACCCAGATGGGCATGACCTTCCGTGTCACGCGTCTGCCCTTCGCCGTGCTGATCGGCGAGGACGGGCTGGTGAAGTCGAAGGGCCTCATCAACAACCGCGAACAGATCGAGAGCCTGTTCAACGCCAAGGAGCTTGGCGTGCCCTCGGTACAGAAGTTCATCGAGCAGTCTCACCTCACTCCTGTCGTCTGAAAATTTGGGGAACCTGAAACATGTTGAAGATATTTGAAAAGCTCGAGATCGCCCTCGATCGCACCGCCGAGCGCAAGGCCCGCGCGCAGGCCAGCAGCGTCGGTCGTCGCAGCTTCCTCTCCACACTGGGCAAGGCGATGGTCGGCGCCGCCGCCGTACCGATGCTGCCCTTCGATCGCTTTGGCGAAGCCCAGGCCGCCATCCCGGGCAAACATCAGAGCGAGAACACCGAGACCTGTGACTACTGGCGCTACTGCGCCATGTCCGGCGTACTGTGCAGCTGCTGCGGCGGTTCGGTGACCTCCTGCCCGCCGGGTACGGAGGTCTCCAAGGTGACCTGGATCGGCACCTGCGAGAATCCGGACGACAAACGCAACTACCTGATCAGCTACAACGACTGCTGCGGCAAGGTCACCTGCGGCCTGTGCTCCTGCTCCAACCACGAGCGCGAGAAGCCGGGCTACCGTCTGGGTCTGCACAACGGCATCAACTGGTGCATGGCCAACAACCAGAACAATTATCACTGCACCGTGGGTGCGATCGTCGGTCTGGCGGCTGAGTAAACGTGGGGAGGATTACCCGTATTGCCGGCGCGGCCGGCGGGTTGCTCGTGCTGACGCTGGCGGCAGGCCCCATCCTCGCCGCCAGCGGCCAGGCCTTGTTCATGGAACGCTGCTCGGCCTGTCATCAGGCCGACGGCTCCGGAACGGTGGGCATGGCGCCTTCGCTGCGCTCCGGCGCGCTGAAGAAACTCGACAAGCAGGCGCCCACCTATGTGGTGGGCGTCATCCTCAACGGCATGAGCGGCGTGAAGCTGGATGGCGCGAGCTATGCCGGCGCCATGCCGCCCTGGTCGGATCTGAGCGACGCCGACGTCAGCGCGCTGGGCAGCTTCGTGCTGCGGAAACTCAATGGCACCCGCACTGGCGTCACGGCCCGTGCCGCTGCCGAAGTCCGCAAGCAACAGCTGGGGCTGCCGGAACTCAAAGCGCTGCGCGGCGCCCCATAGACGCGGAGTCACTGAATGAAAAGGCTGATGCTGTCGATGCTGGTGCTGGGATCGTGCGGCGCGGTCACTGCGCAGGCCGATCAACCCATGGCGGCCGATTCGGCGCCGCGCGCCAAGTACCTGCTGTTCTGTGGCGGCTGCCACGGTCTGGATGGCGAAGGCGCATGGGAGGAAAACCGCATCGCGCCGCTGTTTCCGCGCGTCAGCGCCTTCCTGAATGATCCGGAAGGCCGCCGTTACTACCTGAATGTCGGTGGCGTTTCGGGTGCCGGCATGACCGACGCCGACACGGCCATCGTGCTGAACTACGTGATGCAGAGCTTCGGCAGGCAATATCTGCCGGCCGATTTCAAACCCTACACCAGCGCAGAAGTCACGGAGCTGAAAAAGAATCGTGTCGGCAATGCCGTCGATCTGCGGCGTGCGATGGCTGCACGCCTGGAAAGCAAGGGCATTGCGGTTTCGGACTACATCTGGAAGTGAGCATGACCAGACGCAATTTGGCCGTCGGAGTGATCGCAGCGCTCGCAGCCACATCGGCCTATGCAGCGGACGCCGATCAGGGTCAGAGTGTCTTCAAGCAGCAGTGCGCCAACTGCCACGTGACGGAGAGCAGGACGCCACCCGGTGCACTGGGGCCTTCGTTGTACAAGATCTTCGGCCGCAAGGCCGCCAGCAATGCAGCCTTTACCTATTCGGATGCCCTGCGCCGCTCGGCACTGGTGTGGGATGAGATCACGCTGGATCGTTTCCTGGCCTCACCGGTCCTGTCAGTACCCGGCTCTTCGATGGTCACAGCACTGCGCAATACCGAAGATCGCGCCAATGTGGTGTCCTTCCTTACCACGCTGGGCCGGCGCAGTTCGGGCCGGAGCGTGACGCTCAATCCCGCACGCCTGGCCAAGGGCGACGACACCGACCCTTATCAGTACACGCCCTGATCCACCCCGCGCGGGACCGTATTTCACGTATCCTTGGCGTCATGGCCATGGATGCGGCGCCGGAACGGCGCGTTTATTCGATCTCGGATCTCAATCATGCCGCCCGCCTGCTGCTGGAGTCGGGTCTCGCCAGCATCTGGGTGGAAGGCGAGATCTCCAACTTCGCGCGTCCCTCTTCCGGTCACTGGTACTTCTCGCTGAAGGATCAGAACGCCCAGGTGCGCTGCGCCATGTTCCGCCAGCGCAATATGCTGGTGGGCTTCGCGCCGCGCGAGGGCATGCAGGTGCTGGCGCGTGCGCGCGTCACGCTGTACGAGCCGCGCGGCGACTACCAGCTGCAGATCGAGCGCCTGGAGGAAGCCGGGCTCGGCGTCCTGCAACGCGCCTTCGATGAATTGAAGCGCCGGCTGGCCGCAGAAGGATTGTTCGCGGCCGAGCGCAAGAAACCGCTGCCGGGCGTACCCGGCCGCATCGGCGTGATCACCTCGCCTATCGGTGCGGCACTGCGCGACATCCTGCACATCCTGGCGCGGCGTTTTCCGGCCGCCGAGGTCATCGTCTATCCGGTGCCGGTTCAAGGCGCCGCCGCGCCGCCCGCCATCGTGCGCGCGCTGCAGAGCGCCAACCAGCGCGCCGAATGCGATGTGCTCATCGTGGCGCGCGGCGGCGGTTCGCTCGAGGATCTGTGGGCCTTCAACGAGGAAACCGTGGCACGCGCCATTGCCGCCTCGGAACTGCCCGTGGTCAGCGGTGTGGGCCACGAAACCGACTTCACCATCGCGGACTTCGTCGCCGACGTGCGCGCCCCCACACCCTCGGGCGCCGCGCAGCTGGTCAGCCCGGATCAGCGCGAATGGCGTCAGCGCCTGGTGGCGCTGGCGCAGCGGCTGCTGGCCGGCGTGCAACGCCAGCTGCAGGGCGGCGGGCAGCGCTGGCAGCATCTGAATCACCGCCTCGGGCGACTGCATCCCGAGGCTCGGCTCACCGAGCGCGCGCAGCGCCTCGATGGTCTGGAGATCCGCCTGCTGCAGGCCCTGCGTACCCGCCTGGCTGCGCAGGAAAATCGCCTGCAACGGGCCACACACGCGCTGGCGCTGCATTCCCCGCGGCAGCGGGTGGCGCGTCGGCAGTTGCAGGTGCAGGCGCTGACGCTGCGCCTGGAGCAGGCCATGAGCCAGCGCCTGCAGCAGACGCGTGCGCGCTTCGACATCGCCGCGCGCGCCCTGCAGGCCGTCAGCCCGCTGGCCACGCTGGGGCGCGGTTTCGCCGTCATCACCCGGCGCGACGGAACGCTGGTGCAACGTGCTGATCAACTGCAGGTCGGCGAAGAATTCGATGCGCGTCTGGCCAGCGGTGGGCTGCGGGCGCGTGTCATTGCCACGGAATCCTGATCATGCCCCAGTTCCCAGCCCGAACCTGCTCCGCCCGGATCTGCCCCGCGCTGATCGCCGCCGCGCTGCTGGCGTTGCCGGTATTCGCAGCAGCGCCCGGCACGACCACTGTTGCCGCGCCAGCGCCCGGTGCTGCCGCGCCCTCCTCTGCGCTGCCCGACCGCCTGGCCGTGCCCGGCGGACTGGTGGCAATCACGCTGGATTCAACCGCGGCGAATGCGCCCACCGTCACCTACGACGGCAATCGCGTGCTGGTGGTGCGCGATCAGGGTCAATGGCTGGCGCTGATCGGTCTGCCGCTGAGCACGGACGTGGGCATGCACAGCGCACAGCTGCGCAATGCCAATGGCACGGTGCAGGCGCTGGATTTCGAGGTGCAGGACAAGCACTACGTGGAGCAGCGCCTGACGGTGAAGCCCTCGCAGGTCAACCTCTCGGCCAAGGATCTGGCGCGCGTGGCCGTCGAGCAGAAGAAGATGCGCGCCGCCATGGCACACTTCGGCCTCACGCCGCCGGATCAGCTGCGTCTGCAGGCGCCGATCAAGGGGCCGCGCTCCAGCTCCTTCGGGCTGCGTCGGGTGTTCAACGGCGAATCGCGCAATCCGCACTCAGGCATGGACATCGCCGCCGCGCTGGGCGTGCCGGTACGGGCCGCAGCCGACGGCCGCGTGGTGGACAGCGGGGATTATTTCTTCAACGGCAACACCGTGATCATCGATCACGGCATGGGCTTCATGACCATGTACTGCCATCTGTCGGCCATCGACGTGCAGGTCGGTGCCACCATCAAGGCCGGCGAGGTACTGGGCAAGGTGGGCGCCACCGGTCGCGTGACCGGCCCGCATCTACACTTCGGCGTGATCCTCAACCACGCCTTTGTCGACCCGGCATTGTTCCTGCCGCCCGCGGACGACGCTTACCCTCCTTGAGCCGGTCGTAAGGGTTGCCGTCGGTGCGGAATTCCACCGCCACCGGCGTGGCGTACAGCTCGAAGGCTTCGCGGAACACATTGGCGAGATAGCGCCGGTAGGACTCCGGCACATGCTGGGTCATGCCGCCATGGATGACGATGCGCGGCGGATTGCGGCCGCCCTGGTGGGCATAGCGCAGCTTGATGCGCCGGCCTTTGACCAGCGGCGGCTGGTGCGCCTGCATGGCCTTCTCCATGACGCGCGTCAGCAGCGGTGTGGGCAGCGAGCGCATGGCGGATTCAAAACCCTTGACCATGTCGCGCACCAGCTCGCCAACGCCGGTGCCATGGCGCGCCGAGATGAAGTGCAGCGGCGCGAACGGCACGAAATCCAGTTTCAGTGACAACTGCGTGCGGATCTCCTCGCGCTTCTCCATCGCAATGCCATCCCACTTGTTGATGGCGATGAGAATGACGCGACCACGCTCCAGCGCCTGGCCAAGCACGCTGGCGTCCTGCTCGCCGATGACATCGTGCGCATCCAGCACCATGACCACCACATGCGCCTCGGCGATCGCCTGCAGCGTGCGCGCCACGCTGGCGCGCTCCACCGGATCCTCGACCTTGGAGCGGCGGCGCACACCCGCGGTGTCCACCAGCAGGAACTTGCGCTCGTCGCGTTCGAAGGGCACCAGGATGGCATCGCGCGTGGTGCCCGGCGTGTCGCTGGCGATCACGCGCTCCTCGCCGATCACGCGGTTGACCAGTGTGGACTTGCCGACATTCGGACGACCGATGATGGCCACGCGGATGGCGTCGGTCTGCTCGGAGGGCGCAATGACCTCGGGCAGATCCGCCAGCACGGCGTCCATCAGCTCGTGGCAGTTCTGCCCCTGATTGGCGGCGATGCCCAGCGGCTCGCCCATGCCCAGCTGGAAGAAATCCGCGGTGATCAGGTCCGGATCCAGACCCTCGGCCTTGTTGATCGCCAGCACCACGGGCTTGCCGGCCTTGCGCAGCAGACGCGCGACGAACTGATCCTCGGGCGTGAGCCCGGCGCGCGCGTCGGTGAGGAAGATGATGCGATCGGCCTCTGCCACGGCCTTCTCGGTCTGGATGCGCATCTGCGTGTCCAGACCCGAGGGCTGCTCGATGAGGCCGCCGGTATCGACCAGCACGTAGGGCATGTTCCCCAGCTTGCCGTAGCCGTACTGGCGATCGCGGGTGACGCCGGGCTCATCCGCGACGATGGCGTCGCGGGTGCGCGTCAGGGTATTGAACAGCGTGGACTTGCCGACGTTGGGTCGACCCACGATGGCGACAACTGGAAGCATGGCCGTTGTGGGTCTTTCAGGTTCTCTCAGCGCTGGGCGAGCGGTGCGCTGATGCGATAGGCATTGATCTTGCCTTCGTCATTCAGCACCAGCAGTTCGTCGTCCAGCACCACAGGCGGCGCGCTGACGCGCGCCTTGGTCTCGGCGCGTGCCTGGAAATCGCCGCTGGCGGCATCCAGCCAGTGCACCACGCCCTCGTAGTCGGCCACGACCACGTGGGAACCCATGATCACGGGCGCGCTCAACGCGCGGCGCGCCAGCGCCTTCTGGCGCCAGACCTCGGCGCCGGTGCGCCGATCCAGACGCACCACATCGCCCTCGGTGGTCGAGACATACAGCGCGCTGTCATCCGCCGCCAGGCCGCGATAGCTGGACAGATCACGCGTCCACAGCACCTGGCCGGTGTCACGCGCCACGCGCACGGCGCGGCCCTGATAGCTCACCGCGAACACATCGGTGCCGCTGACCACAATGGTGCCGTCCACGTCGACCAGGCGCTGCAACTCCGAGCTGCCACGCGGCTGCGCCACGGTGGCTTCCCAGGCATTGTTGCCGTTGGCGAGATTCACCGCCACCAGGCGACCATTGTCGAAACCGGAAATCGCCAGATCGTCGCTGATGACGGTTTCGCCGGTGCCACGCAGACTCAGGCGCGGCACCTGCTCGGTCGCCGCCCAGCGCTCGTCGCCGTTGGCGACGGCCAGACCATGCAGCTTGCCGTCGACGGTGCGCGCCAGCACCAGATCACCGGCCACGGCCGGTGCCGACAACACTTCCGAAGCGAGCTTCACGCCCCAGCGCTTGGCGCCGGTGGCCGCATCCAATGCGATCAGATCACCCTTGGAACTGCCCACCACGACCAGACCATTGCCCGCGCCCGGACCGGCCGACAGCGGCGCCTTGAGTTTGGTGCGCCAGACGCGCTTGCCGGTGGCGGTTTCAAAGGCGCTGACCTCACCGCCGTGATTGGCGGCGAAGAAGCGATTGTCGAGGCTGGCCAGCGTCAGGCCCAGACGCAGCTTCGGCGCGGCAGCGCCGAGCTTCACGTCCCAGCTGCGCTGCACGGCGAGCGTCGGCGTGATCTCGGTGAGCTTGGCGGGCTTGTCGTCCTTGTTGCTGGCGCAGGAAGCGGCCAGTACCAGGGAAATCACCAGCGCGCCACGGCGCAGCATCGCGGCCTGATTCATCGGCTTACCTCAGGATGGATCGAGTTCGTTGATCTTCAGGTCCAGCAGCTCGGTGTCCACCACCAGAGCGCCGTTCTGGCGCGCGCTGCGATAGGCCTTCAGCGCGCCGTCCTTGTCGCCCTTGGCCAGCAGCGCATCGCCACGCACTTCGTCGTAGCTGGGCGCGAAAGCCCCCGGCTCGGCAGCGGCGAGCGTCTTCAGCGCATCGTCGGCCTTGCCCTGATCGATCTGCAGGCGCGCCAGACGCAGCCGCGCCACGAGCGCGATCTGCGGGTCGGCCTTGTACGTCGCCACCTTGGCCAGGCGTTCGGCGGCCTGGGCCTGCTTGCCGCTCTCCACTTCGACGCGCGCCGTCAGCAGCTGCGCCTGGATGGCATAGGGTGAATCCGGCGCATCGGCAATGAGCTGGTCGGCAAGCTTCTCGCCGCCGGCCAGATCGGCGCGGTTATAGGTGGCAACGATGGCCTGGTAGCGCACATGCGCCGCGGTGGCATTGCCCGCCTGACGGTTGTTCCACCAGTTCCAGCCGGACAGGCCGATGGCGGCCAGCGCCACGCCGGCGATCATCCACGGGCCATTGACCCGCAGCCACGCCTTGACCTGTTCCCACTGCTCGTGCTCGCTCAGATACTCGTCCACGCCTCACTCCTCCAACAAAGCGCTGATGCGCGCCGGCAAATCGGCCAGTGGGCATTCGCTCTGACCGCCCTCGCGCCGCAAAGGTTTCACCTGCACCACACCGCGCGCGACCTCATCGTCTCCCAGCACCAGCGCCAGCTGCGCTCCACTGCGATCAGCCCGCTGGAACTGGGTCTTGAACTTGCCCCCACCGAGATTCAGATGCACGCCCTGTCGGGGTAGCGCATCCCGCAACTGCTCCGCCAGCTGCTGCGCCGCGCGTTCCGCCGCGGCGCCACTGGCCACGATGTACAACGCCGGGGGCGCTGCCGCCGGCAGATTGCCGAGCTGTTCGAGCAACCCCACCACGCGCTCCACTCCCATCGCAAAGCCGATGGCCGGGGTCGGCTCGCCGCCGAGCTGCGGGATCAGGCCATCGTAACGGCCTCCGGAACAGACCGCATCCTGCGAACCGAGTGCGTCGGTGACCCACTCGAACACGGTGCGCGAATAGTAATCCAGACCGCGCACCAGGCGCGGATTGACTTCATGGGCAATACCCATGGCATCCAGGCTGGCGCGCAGTTCGGCCAGGTGCGTGCGCGACTCATCGTCCAGGTGGTCGCCGAGCAGCGGCGCACCGGCCACGATGGCCTGCATCGCGGGATTCTTGCTGTCGAGGATGCGCAGCGGATTGCCGTTCAGGCGCCTGCGGCTGTCCTCGTCGAGTTGCGCTTCGTGGGCTCGAAAGTATTCCACCAGCCTGGTGCGATACACCGCGCGCGACTCGGGCGTGCCCAGCGAATTGATCATGAGCTTCACGCGGGTGATGCCCAGACGCCGCCACAGACGCGCGCTCAGCGCGATCAGCTCGGCGTCGATGTCCGGACCGGCAAAACCGATGGCCTCGACGCTGAACTGCGTGAACTGCCGATAGCGGCCTTTCTGCGGCTTCTCGTGGCGGAACATCGGACCGGCGGTCCACAGCTTCAGGCGTGCGCCACGCAGCAGGCCATTGGAGATCACCGCGCGCACCACACCGGCGGTGGCCTCGGGACGCAGCGTCAGGCTGTCGCCGCCCAGATCGGTGAAGGTGTACATCTCCTTCTCGACGATGTCGGTGAACTCGCCGATGGAGCGTTTGAACAGCTCGGTGTGCTCGACCACGGGCACGCGCACTTCTTCATAGCCATAGGCCACGAACAGCTCGCGCGTCACCTGCTCCAGGTGCTGCCACGCGGCGATCTGCCCGGGCAGCACGTCATTCATGCCGCGCACGGGCTGAATCTGTTTGCTCAAAATACCTACTCCGGAAAATTGCTAGCGGCTGGCGCGCACGCGGCCATCCCGCTCCAGCCAGACACGCACGATGGGATCCTCGCGCGTTCCAACCGGGATGCTCACCGGGCGGCCATCCACGCTGGCCGCCACGCCGGCCGGATTGCCCAGCACCACGCGCCACGGCCCCGGACCGCCGATGCGGCGGATGCCGCCGGCGTCGACGAGATCGTAAACCTTGCGCTCGCCATTCTGCGTATAGACCTCGACCCAGCTGCCCGAGTTGAAACGCAGCAACAGGCCGGTGTCACCGGCCGCGGCGGCCGGTGCATTGCCTTCGCCGGCCAGTGCATCGGCAGGCGGCGCGACAGGCGGCGCACCCGCAGTGGGGGCCGCAACGGAATCCGCACCGCCCTCCGCAGCGGTGCCGCCGACGGTCGCCGCTACGCCACCCGCCGAGTCGGTGGCCGGCTGCGTCACCTGTGACGTAGGGGCCGGCTTCACGATGGACACCGCCGGCTGCTGCTGCATGGCCCACCACACCAGACCACCGAGCAGGATGGCGGCGCCGATCAGCACCATGGGCCAGGTGCCCAGCCGCCGCGTGCGCGGCGCGGACGTATAAGGCTGCGTGACGATGCGCGCCAGATCCGGCACGCGCTGCTCGCCGGTAGTGGCGCGATACAGCGCCTCGATCAGCGTGGGATCCTCGCCCAGCAGCTGCGCGTAACGGCGCAGATGACCGCGCACGTAGACCGGCGCGCCCAGGTCGCGGAAGTCATCGCGTTCCAGCCGCCCCACGACCTGCGCATCCAGGTGCAATTCGCTGGCCGCCAGAGCCAGCGTCAGCCCCTGCCGCTCACGCGCCTGCATCAGCTGCGCGCCGGCGCTGCGTGGCGCGACACCTTGTTCCGGCGGAGTTTCCACTTCGCTCATGACGCCAGCGCCCGGGCCTGGGGCGAATCGGGAAAACTGGCGCGCAGTAGCTTGGCGTAGCGCGCGGCAGCTTCGTTGTCGCCCTGCTTCATGGCCACACGCCAGCCGAGCAGCAACAGGTCCGCGGTCGGTTTGTTCTGGATCAGCCAGGCATCCACGCGCGTGCGCGCGCCGATCAGATCGCCCTGTTCCAGCTCCAGCTCGCCCATCTGGTAGGCGGCCTCGTCATAAGCGGGATTGGCGGCCAGCGCGCGCGCGAAGCGCTGCCTGGCTTCCGGATTGCGCTGGGCGTTGTGCAGACACACGCCGGCATTCGTGTAGGCTGCCCAGGGCGTGCGATACAGGCGGTTGGCCGCAGCGCTCTCGAAGTACTTCACGCCTTCGTCGATGCGACCACCCCGGCACAGATAGATCGCATAGCTGTTCTGCACATCCGGATTCTCCGGCGCCAGACGCAAGGCGGCCCGGTACTCGGTGTCGGCCTTCTTCGAATCGTCGAGACGCTCATACAGCAGCGCCAGCATGCTGCGCACGTTGGCATCCTTCGGATTCTGCTTGCGGGCGCGCTCGAGCTTTTCCTTGGCCACCGCCAGATTGCCCTGCGACAGGTACCCGGCACCCAGCTGCAGGTTGTAGGCCGCGGCGTCGATGTCCGAGGTCTTGTCGACCACCACCTGCTGCGTGGTGCAGGCCGCAAGCGCAGCCAGCACCAGCAGGCCGGCACAGACTTTCTTTTTGTTGTTCATGCTTCCACCGCCACGGCAATCGACTTGCTTCCCAGACGCACCAGCGTGCGATCCTGCACCCGACCGACCAGCTGGCCGCAGGCCGCATCGATGTCCTCGCCGCGCGTGCGGCGTACGGTCGCCAGCACACTGCGCCTGAGCAGCTCGTCGCGGAAGCGCCAGATCTGCTCGTCCGGCGTGCGCTTGAATTGCGTGCCCGGGTAGGGATTGAAGGGAATCAGGTTCACTTTGGCCGGATGGCCATGCAGCAACTTCGCCAGCTGCCGCGCATGCTCGAGACTGTCGTTGACGCCCTCGAGCATCACGTATTCGAAGGTGACACTGCGGCCATTCTGTTCGTCGATGTAGTGCCAGCAGGCTTCCAGCAGCTCGGCGATCGGATGCTTGCGGTTGATCGGCACGATCTGGCTGCGCAGCTCGTCGTTGGGCGCATGCAGCGACACCGCCAGCGCCACATTGCTGACCTCGGCCAGCTTGTAGATTTGCGGCACCAGGCCCGAGGTCGACAGCGTCACGCGCCGGCGCGACAGATCGAAGCCCAGATCATCCAGCAGGATGTGCAGGGCCGGCACCACATTGCGGAAATTCGCCAGCGGCTCGCCCATGCCCATCAGCACGACGTTGGTGACGATGCGATCGCCGCCCGGCTTGAAACCCAGCTCGCGGTTGGCGAGCCACACCTGACCGACGATCTCGGCCGTGGTCAGGTTGCGATTGAAACCCTGCTGCGCCGTGGAGCAGAACGCGCAGTCGAGCACGCAGCCCACCTGCGAGGAAATGCACAGCGTGCCGCGATCGGTCTCCGGGATGTACACCATCTCGAAGGCCTGCGAGGCATCGGCGCGCAGCAGCCATTTGCGCGTGCCATCGCTGGCGTGCTGCGCGGTGATGATCTGCGGCAGGTGCGCCTCGGCATGCGCACCGAGCTGGGCGCGGAACTCGCGCGCCAGATCGCTCATCTGTCCGAAATCGTTGACGCCGCGCTTGTACAGCCAGTTCATCAGCTGGCGCGCGCGGAACGGCTTGTTGCCAAGCCCGGTGACGAAGGCCTCGAGCTCCGCACGCGGCAACCCGAGCAGGTTGGTACGAACTGGAGTGTCGAGGCCTGTGGTCATGGCTGTCGAGCTGCGCCGCGCCTCAGACGCGCGGGCAGATCTCCGTGCCGCTGAAGAAGAACGCGATCTCGCGCGCGGCGGCGGCAGCGCCGTCCGAACCGTGCACCACGTTCGCTTCGATGCTCTGCGCCAGATCGGCGCGGATGGTGCCCGCAGCCGCCTTCTTCGGATCGGTGGCGCCCATGATGTCGCGGTGCTTGAGGATGGCGTTCTCGCCTTCCAGCACCTGCGCGATCACCGGGCCCGAGGTCATGTACTTGACCAGATCCTTGAAGAACGGACGCTCGCGATGCTCACCGTAGAACTGCTCGGCCTGCGCCTGCGACAGCTGCAGCATGCGGGCCGCCACGATGGTGAGACCCTGCGACTCGAAACGGCGATAGACCTCGCCGATCAGGTTGCGGGACACGCCATCGGGCTTAACGATCGAAAGGGTGCGCTCGAGCGCCATTGAACACCTCCAAACAAAAGGGTCGGAAGTGTACCCGTTCGGGCCGGGGGCGGCAATTTGATTCCGGCCGGAAGTACCCGATTCTTAATGACTTTTCCTGGCGCAACGCTTGCCTATGGCTGCACCTGACCGAACCCGGAGTCGGATCACCAATGTCACTGGCCAGCGGGTGATGAGAACGCCTTTTCCGGGAACGCCCAAAGCCCGTCCCTGAGGCTCCGGGGGCGGCCGTCCATGGCCGCCCACGGTCCCGGAAAAGGCGTTCTCATCACCCACTGGCCTCCGCCTCGCCGCTTCGCCCCACCCTTCTCGCTTCCCCGCAGCCCAAGACAAGCGAAGCGAAGAACAGCCGTTCAGACCCGAGGCCCCAGCCACAAATGGCTGACCCCAGCGCGAGGAGAATTGGCGTGGCGCTCTGAACCCGCCGAGGCGACTTCCCGGCCCGAGTGCCGGGCAGACCGGCACGGCGCGGAATGGGCGGGTGGTGGATTTACGGAAAAAGGGTTTTCGGGAGCGTGGGCGACAGGACGTCGCCCACGCAGCGGCCATGGATGGCTTCACAGCGGTCCCGAAAACCCTTTTTCCGTAAAGCCGCCGCCCGCCCCGCTCAGAGGCGAGCGCATCAGTCCGATCTCAGACCGTGAAGCTCTCGCCGCAGCCGCATGCATCCTTCACGTTCGGATTGTCGAACTGGAAGCTCTCGTTCAGGCCCTTCTTGACGAAATCCACGCGGGTGCCGTCCAGCATGGGCAGGCTGGCGGAGTCGACGAACACCTGCACGCCGTGATCGGTGAACACCAGATCATCGGGGCGCTGCTCATCGGCGTAGTTGATGACATAGGCGAAGCCGGAGCAGCCGCTGGCCTTCACGCCCAGGCGCAGGCCCAGACCCTGGCCGCGTCGACCCAGCTGGTCGCGTACCCGTGCCGCCGCCGACTCACTCAGACTGATCGCCATCCATCGCTCCTCGACCGTTGCCGGTCCTGTCGCCCACCAACCGCATTCCTGGGGTGAAGTGTACCGTTTCCAACCCGCCGGACTGTGCCGGTGGCTCATATCTGCTGATGCTCATGCTGCATTGCAGAATTCCAGGCGGCCCGCAGTGCATCCTCGAGGACCAGCAGGCGCCCCAACCGCTGGTCCGGCACCTGCAGCGCAGCAGCCCACTGCAGCGGACCCTCGGGCAGACCCGCGGCCAGCTCGACGCCTTGCAGGCGGATCGCCAGCCACTCGCAGGCGGCCAGTGTGTACGGACAGCCATAGGCGCGAAAAGACAGGTCGCGGACGCGGCCGGAGACGCTGCGCAGGCTGAACTCCACCTGCGTGCCCAACGCCGGACTGCCGGCGATGCCGATGGCGGCACCGGGCTGCGGCGCGCCCGCATGCCGGGGCGCGCGAAACAGGGCCGCGACTTCGGGCGGCAGCGGCGCGTCGAAAACGGGAGTCATGGCGCGATGGCGCGCAGGCGTCGCACTTCGCGGCTGATGGCGGCGACGGCGGCATCGACATCGGCGGCGGTGCTGAACCGTCCCAGGCTCAGGCGCAGCGAGCTCTGCGCCTGCTGCGTATCACGACCCAGTGCGCGCAATACATAGGAAGGCTCATCGCGGTCGGAGTTGCAGGCCGAGCCGGTGGACACGCACAGCTCCGGCAAGCCGAACAGCAGGCTCTCGCCTTCCACGCCGGCGAAGGTGACATTGAGGATGCCAGCCACGCACCGTTCCGGGTGACCGTTCAGCAACACCTGCGGCAGCTGCTCCAGGCCCTGCCACAGCCGCGCGCGCAGGGCGCCGACGCGCTCCGCGTCGGCCGCGCCTTCGTTGCGCGCAATCTCGCAGGCCAGGCCGAAACCGACGATCTGGTGGGTGGCCAGCGTGCCGGAGCGCAGGCCGCGCTCATGGCCGCCGCCGAATAGCAGCGGTTGCAGGCGGGCGCGGCAGGCATCGCGCACATACAGGATGCCGACGCCCTTGGGTCCGTACAGCTTGTGCGCCGTGCAGGAGAGCAGATCGATGTGCAGCGCCTGCACGTCCACCGGCACACGCCCCACGCTCTGCGAGGCATCCACATGCAGCAGCACACCGTGCGCGCGGCACTGCGCACCGATGGCGGCGATGTCCTGCAGCACGCCGATCTCGTTGTTGGCATGCATGATGGACACCAGCACGGTCTGCGGCCGCAGCGCCGCGGCCACCTGCTGCGGATCGATGAGGCCCTGCGCATCGGTGTCCAGATAGGTGACGCGCACGCCCTCGCGTTCCAGCTGTTTGCAGGGGTCGAGCACGGCCTTGTGCTCGGTGCGCGCCGTGATCACATGCTTTTCGCCGCGCGCGGCGCGCGCCGCCCCCAGCAGTGCCAGATTGTTCGATTCGGTGGCCCCGGAGGTCCAGATGAGCTCGGGAGCCGCGGCACCGAGCAGCATCGCCACCTGCTGCCGCGCCTTCTCGATGCGCGCGCGCGCCGCGCGCCCGGCCGCATGGGTGGAGGCCGCATTGCCAAAACAGCCCTGCTGCGTCAGGCATTCGGCCATGGCGGCGGCCACGCGCGGGTCCACCGGCGTGGTAGCCGCATAGTCGAGATAGACAGGCGCAGTGCTCATCGCCCGGCCTCATCCACGGGTGCGGCCGCAGCGCGCTGCACGCTCTGCTCCATGGCCTTCAACATGCCGCGCAGGATCTGCACCTCGTTCACATCGAGTTCGGCCCGCTGCAGGAAACGGCGGAAGCGGCCGATCAGATGCGTGCCGCTCTGGGTCTTGTCGCGAAACTCCACCACGTCGAGCACGCGCTGCAGATGCTCGTACAGACGCTCCATCTCCGCCGGCGGCGCCAGTGGCACGGCGCGTACGGTGACGTCGTCCGCGGGCCGCACACGCTCACGCAGGATTTCGTAGGCCACCAGCTGCACGGCCATGCCCAGGTTCAGCGAGGCGTACACCGAGCTGGTCGGGATGCGCAGCAGCGCGTGGGCGCTGGCCAGCTCTTCATTGGTGAGGCCGGTGCGTTCGGCGCCGAACAGGATGGCCACCGGCGCGGCGGTCGCGGCTTCGACGGCACGCCGGGCTGCGGCACGCACATCGAGCACACGGTAGTACTGGTCGCGCTCGCGTGCCGTGGTGGCCAGCACCAGTCCGCAGCCGGCCACGGCCTCGGCCACCGATTGAACACAACGTGCCTGCGCCAGCACGTCATCGGCCCCGGAGGCGCGCGCGGTGGCCTCCGGATGCGGAAACTGCTTGGGGCGCACCAGGACCAGTTCGTCAAGGTCCATGTTCTTCATGGCCCGCGCCGCAGCGCCGATATTGCCCGGATGCGAGGTCTCGACCAGAACGATGCGGATCGGAACTGCGTCCATATCCTGTTATTCTAGAGCAATGCATCCCCTGCTCAATATTGCGATCCGCGCAGCCCGGCGCGCGGGTGAAGTCATCGTGCGCAGCATCCCGCGCCTGGAATCCATCGAAGTCGCCACCAAGGGCCGCAACGACTTCGTCACCGAGGTCGATCGGGCCTCCGAGCGCGAGATCATCGCCATCGTGCAGCGCCACTACCCCGACCACGCCTTCCTGGCCGAGGAAAGCGGCGCCAGTGGCGAGGGCGATGTGGTCTGGGTCATCGATCCGCTCGACGGCACCACGAATTTCATGCACGGCTTCCCGCAGTTCGCGGTGTCGATCGCGGTCGAGCATCGCGGCAAGCCGGAAGTGGCCGTGGTCTACGATCCGCTGCGGCAGGAACTGTTCACTGCGGCGCGCGGCGCCGGCGCACAGCTCGACAACCGCCGCATCCGCGTCAGCAAGCAGCGCGGCCTGGAAGGCGCGCTGGTCGCCACCGGTTTCCCGTATCGTGATAACGAGCCATATATCGATCATTATTTCGCCATGATGCGCACGGTGACCCAGCAGACCGCGGGCATCCGCCGTCCGGGAGCCGCTGCGCTGGATCTGGCCTATGTGGCAGCCGGCCGCGTCGATGCGTTCTGGGAGTTCGGCCTGCGTCCCTGGGATACCGCGGCGGGCATTCTGCTCATCCAGGAAGCCGGCGGCCATGTCGGCACATTAACGGGGCAGGAGTACCGTCACGGGGGCCATATTGTGGCAGGAACCCCGAAGGTCTATACCGCGCTCATCGAAGCGCTGGCCCCGCATGTTCCGGAAGGGCTGCGCAACGTGTAGAGTCGGTCGGCAACGTACCCGGGAGTCCGTTGCGCATGTCGAACCCTCTACTGGCCACCAAATCCTTCACGCAGATCCAGGCTGAGCACGAGGGATCCTCCCTCAAGCGCGCACTGGGCCCCTGGCAGCTGGCCATGCTGGGCGTGGGCTGCACCATCGGCACCGGCATCTTCGTGCTCACCGGCGTGGAAGCCGCGCAGCACGCCGGGCCGGCCATCATCCTCGCCTTCATCATCGCCGGCCTGGGCTCGCTGTTCGCCGGCCTGTGCTACGCCGAGTTCTCGGCCATGGTGCCGCTGGCCGGCAGCGCCTACACCTACAGCTACGCCACGCTGGGCGAATTCGCCGCCTGGTTCATCGGCTGGGATCTGCTGCTCGAATACATGTTCGCCGCCAGCACCGTGGCGGTGGGCTGGTCGCGCTATTTCGTGAAATTCATGGAGCAGATCGGCATCCACATCCCTGCGGCCTTCACCTCCGCGCCACTGGCCGCCGGGCCCGATGGTCTGAGCATCGTGAGCACCGGCGCCGTCATGAATCTGCCGGCCGTGTTCATCGCGCTGTTCGCCGCCTGGATCTGCTACATCGGCATCAAGCAGTCCGCGATCGTCACCACCGTCATTGCCAGCATCAAGGTGCTGATCATCATCGCCGTCATCGCCTTTGGCGCGTTCTACGTGACGAAGGACTACTGGCATCCGTTCATACCGCCGAACGCCGGCGGAACGGCCTTCGGCTGGCCGGGCATCATGCGGGCGTCGGCGGTCATCTTCTTCGCCTACATCGGTTTCGACGCGGTATCGACCGCCGCGCAGGAAACGCGTAATCCAGGTCGCGACCTGCCCTTCGGCCTGATCGTCGGGCTGACGATCTGCGGTCTCCTGTACGTGCTGATGGCCGCCGTGCTGACCGGCCTGCTGCCTTACACAGAGCTGAACGACGCCGCTCCGGTTGCCAAGGCGCTCGAGGCGCATGCCTCGCTGAAGTGGCTGAGCTGGTTCGTGGTCCCCGGCGCTTTGCTGGGCCTCACCTCGGTGATCCTCGTCATGATCCTGGCGCAATCGCGCATCCTGCTGGCGATGTCAAACGATGGCCTGCTGCCGAAGGCGCTGGGCAAGGTGCACTCCCGGTACTGCACGCCACACGTCGCGACGGCGCTGGTCGGCGCCGCCGCCGCGATCATGGGTGGCTTGCTGCCGCTCGGCCTGCTGGCGGAGCTGGTCTCCATTGGCACGCTGTTGGCGTTCATCATGGTCTGTCTGGGCGTGCTGGTACTGCGCTATACCCGGCCGGAACAGCACCGCCCGTTCCGCGTGCCGCTGGTGTGGCTGGTATCGCTGCTGGGCGTGGGCTTCTGCGGCTACATGGCCTGGTCGCTGCCGCTGGACACCTGGGTGCGACTGATCGTGTGGGCCATCATCGGCGTCGTGTTCTATTTCTTCTACGGCCGCAGGCACAGCAAGCTGCGCAACAGCAGCCCGTCCTAGAACTTCGGCCCGTCGGCAAAGCCGCCGCTGGCGTTCGGCCCGCCTTCCCACTCGAAGTGATCGATGCGCGTCAGCTTGCCGCCCACGATCTTGAACAGCCCCACCATGTAGGCGGCGCCCTGCTCACGCGGCGCGCCCGCCGGCGGACCTGCAGGCGCTGCGCCCTGCCCCGCCTTCGGCGCCGCCGAGAGCATCTGCGCATTCTCTTCCGCCGTGCGCCGGTGACTTTCGCTGGACGCGATGAACGGCGTCTTGCGCCGATACCGGATGGTCTCGCCGGCGCGCGCCGGCCAACCGCCCTGGATGTGGTAGGCGATGACCAGACCGCGCTCCACATCGACGACGGGATAGCGGCGGTCGCGGATCCACGGCCCCTGCAGCGGCGGCCGGCCGATGGACGGATCAGCTGGCGTCATCGGACGGGTGGGCGCACCCGGATCGCCGCGTTCCGGCGAAGTGCCCGCACCGGGAATGCCGCGCTTGCCGTTGTATTCGAGCATGTGTCCGCAGCTGGTGTAGCCCGGCTGGCTGAGCTGCACATTGTTCTCGGAGAAGGTGCAGTCGTCGGAGAAGGACATCAGATCGCCGTCCTTGTACTGCCAGGCATCGGAGAAATTCTCCACCGCCCGGATGAGCTCGGCACGCGTCGAGCGCTGTGCGGCCGGCACTATTTCGCTGTAGACGCTGCTCAGCTTCACGCTGCGATCCTTCTGCAGGAAGCTGGTCTCGCCATCGCGGATCAGCAGCATCTCGCTCTGCGCGATCCGGTGTTTGCCCTGCACCTTCAGGCGCAGCGCGAAGTAGGCATCCTTGCCGCCGTCATCCAGCAGGCCCAACGCCATCGCCTGGCCATTCTGCACGTCGGCGAACTGCTGCTGATCGAGGATCTCGCGCACCCGCGTCCAGTAACCCTCACCCAGCTTGATGGGCAGATAGTTCTCGGTGGCACGGAATGTGGCACTGGTCGCGATGCCGCTGGCGTCATGCCTGAGCAGGCGCGCCTCGTAGTCGCTCAGCACGCCGAGCAGGCAGTTGCGGTCACAGGACGCGGATTCGGCGGCCGGGGCCGAACCTGGGCCCAGCGCCAGCAAGGCCAGACCCGCCGCATTGAGTGACAGCTTCCGGTTCATTGAAGATCCCCCCTTGGAATGCGCCGGCCGTGACGAACAGCTGCGCTGCCGCCACATTAGGCAGCGATTGTGCAGATCCGGTGAAGAGTCCCGCTCAGCACAGGCCGGCGGCGTGGTGACGCAGATGATCGGCGATGAAGGTGCTGATGAAGTAATAGCCGTGGTCATAGCCGGCGTGGCGGCGCAACTGCAGCGCCTGCCCCGATGCACGACAGGCGGCTTCAAACCGCTCCGGCAGCAGCTGCTTGTCGAGAAAGGCATCAGCCAACCCCTGATCGATCCGGATGCTGGTCGGATGCGGTTGTACCGCGCCGCTGAGCAGCAGCTCGCTGGCGTCGTAAGCCACCCAGGCGCTGCGATCCGTGCCCAGATAGCCGGCAAAGGCCTTCTCTCCCCAGGGGCAGTGCATGGGCGCCGCGATCGGCGCGAACGCCGACACGCTGCGAAAGCGCTCCGGGTTCCGGAGTCCGATCGTCAGTGCGCCATGGCCGCCCATGGAATGACCAAAGATGCCCTGGCGACGCGGATCAGCGGGGAAATGCGCCGCGATCAGTTCGGGCAGTTCGCGGCTGACGTAGCTGTACATGCGGTAGTGCGTCGCCCACGGCGCCTGCGTGGCATCCAGGTAGAAACCCGCGCCCAGACCGAAATCCCAGTGATCGGCGTCGCCCGGCAGACGCGGTTCGCGCGGCGAGGTATCCGGCGCCACCAGCATCAGCCCCAGCTCGGCCGCCACGCGCTGCGCGCCGGCCTTGATGGCGAAAGTCTCCTCGGTGCAGGTGAGGCCCGCCAGGTAGTACAGCACCGGTACCGGGCCGGCCTGGGCCTGCAATGGCACGAACACCGAGAAACGCATCGGGCCCGCCACGCTGTGCGCGGCATGCCGGTAACAGCCCTGCGTGCCGCCATGACAGCGATGCAGCGACAGCGTCTCGATGGTCGCGTTCATCAGAACGTCACCACGCTGCGGATCGACTCGCCCGAATGCATCAGATCGAAGGCGTGATTGATCTGCTCGATGGGCATCACATGCGTGATCAGATCGTCGATGTTGATCTTGCCGTCCATGTACCAGTCGACGATCTTCGGCACGTCGGTGCGGCCGCGCGCACCGCCGAAGGCCGTCCCCTTCCAGACGCGGCCGGTGACCAGCTGGAAGGGCCGCGTGCGGATCTCCTGCCCGGCTCCGGCCACGCCGATGATGATGGATTCACCCCAGCCGCGATGGCAGCACTCCAGCGCCTGGCGCATCAGCTCCACGTTGCCCACGCACTCGAAGCTGTAGTCGGCTCCGCCGTCGGTGAGCGCCACCAGATACGGCACCAGATCGCCCTGCACTTCCTTCGGGTTCACGAAGTGCGTCATGCCGAATTTCTCGGCCATGGCGCGCCGCGCCGGGTTCAGATCCACGCCGATGATCCTGTCGGCGCCGGCCAGACGCGCGCCCTGAATGACGTTGAGGCCGATGCCACCGAGGCCAAACACCACCACGTTGGCGCCCGGCTCGACCCTGGCGGTGTTGATCACCGCACCAATGCCGGTGGTCACGCCGCAGCCGATGTAGCAGACCTTGTCGAAGGGCGCATCCTCGCGGATCTTCGCCAGCGCGATCTCGGGCAGCACCGTGTAGTTCGAGAAGGTCGAGCAACCCATGTAATGATGGATCTTCTCGCCACCGATGGAAAAGCGGCTGGTACCATCGGGCATCACACCCTTGCCCTGCGTGGCGCGGATGGCCGTGCACAGATTGGTCTTCTGCGACAGGCAGGATTTGCACTGCCGGCATTCCGGTGTGTACAGCGGGATCACGTGATCGCCCTGCTTCAGCGAGGTGACGCCTGGCCCCACGTCCACCACCACGCCGGCGCCCTCATGCCCGAAGATCACCGGGAACAGCCCCTCGGGATCCGCGCCGGAACGCGTGAACTCATCGGTGTGGCAGACGCCGCTGGCACGGATCTCCACCAGCACTTCGCCGGCGCGCGGACCGTCGAGCCGCACGGTTTCGATGCTCAGGGGTTGCCCTGCCTTCCAAGCCACCGCCGCCTTGCTGTCCATGAGACCTCCGAAAGGAAAAGAATGGCCGCGCTGCCGTCGGCAGCAATCAACTCCGGTTCAGCGCAATTGCAGCCGCGCCAGCGCTCCGAGCAGCGGCAGCCGGTGCACGAAACGCAGCAGACCATGCTGCCCGATCCACTCGCTGTACTGGCGATAGACGGGATCGCGCCCCAGATGCCGCTCCTCGGTCTTGGCGCGCAGGAAGTACACGCCATTGAGCGCCAGCAGCAGCAGCGTGCGGCGCAGCGAATCCTGCCAGCTGCTGGCCAGCATGAAGGGCATGGCAATCAGCCACCACGACAGGTTCTTGGCGATGTAGGCCGGGTGGCGCGTGAAGCGGTACGGACCATTGGTGATGATGCCGCGATGGGTCAGATTCGAGAAACGGCCACCGAACGAGATTGTGGCCCACACGTACACAGCCACGCATAGCAGGATCAGCGTGGCCCAGGTGCCATACAGCCAGGGAATGTCGCCCAACCAGCGGCTCCAGCCGAAACCACGATCGTAGTCGAGGTACTGATCGCCGATCAGCGACCAGAATGGCTGATAACACAGCAGCGCGATCACCCAGCCGAACAGCGTCGGCTCGGTGGAACGCAGCTGCGTATCGGTGAGCCGCAGCGACATCACGTAGGTCATCGACACCAGCGCCACGTCGAGGAAGTACATGAAGAAGTAAGCGAAGTCGTACCAGCGATTCGGATCGGCGAGCTGCGCAAAGTCATAATGCAACAGCTTGGTGAGCTCGTTGCACAGGTAGGTGAACATCAGCGGCAGGAAGTAACCCTTCACCAGCCAGCCCAGCAGCAGCTGGGCGATGGCCCCGCCCTGACCGCGCATATCGCGCCACTGCCCGCACAGCAGCCGGCCGAAGCGCCACAGCGCATCCTGCGGCTCGCTCATGCGCCGATCCACCCACCACAGATACGGCAGCGCCAGCACCAGCCACACCGGCAGCAGCAGCTCCAGCATGCTCCAGTAGCGGCCGTAAAAGGTCTTGCCCTTGTAGTACTCGGGGAACAGCCAGTACAGCAGCGCGACAAAGCCCAGACAGCCGATCAGACCAAGGAATTTGGTGAAGGTGCGCTCGGCGTTGCCGGCACTCTGCACACGGGCGAGCTGCCTGCGCCAGACGCGTTGCCAGAGAAGATCCGGGAGAAAGATGCCGCAAGCGGTGGCCGCCATGACCAGCAGTGCCTGCCGGTGAATGGGCCATTGCGGGAAAATCCAGCGGGCCAGCGCCACACCGGCGAGCAGTGCGATGACGCCGCTGAAAGCCACCACGACATGCGTGGCCGATTCCGGAAGCGCGGACCGGAGCTGACTGGAAGGCGTCGTGCCCGGATCACGCTGCATGGCCGTGCCACTAACCGTGGTGACGGCGCGCGTCGAGCAGTTTGCGCAGCCGGATGTTGACCATCTCCACCACCACCGAGAAGGCCATGGCGAAGTACAGATAGCCCTTCGGAATATGGAAATCCAGGCCCTCGCCGATCAGCGCCACACCCACCAGGATCAGGAAGGCCAGCGCCAGAATCTTGACCGTCGGGTGACGATCGACGAAGTCGGAGATCGGACCCGACGCCCACATCATCACCAGGATGGAGATGACGATGGCCGCCACCATGATGGGCACCTGATCGGCGCGCGCCAGACCCACCGCCGTGAACACCGAATCCAGCGAGAACACGATATCCACCAGCGCGATCTGGATGATGATCAGCACGAAACTGGCGAGCACGCGCGACTTGCGTTCGTCGGCGGCGCCTTCCAGCGTGTGATGGATCTCCAGCACGCTCTTCACCAGCAGGAACAGACCACCGCCCGCCAGGATCAGGTCGCGGCCGGAAACCTCCTGGCCAAACAGGCTGAACCAGGGTTTGGTGAGCCGGGTCAGCCAGACGATGGAGAACAGCAGCGCCACGCGCGTCACCATGGCCAGCGCCAGACCGCCGATGCGGGCGCGCTTCTGCTGCGCCTTCTCCAGACGCCCCACCAGGATGGAGATGAAGATGATGTTGTCGATGCCGAGCACGATCTCCAGGATCGACAGCGTGGCCAGGGCCAGCCACGACGAGGGATCGCTCAGCATCTGCAACAGCGTCATCGGGTTACGGTCGGTCGTCGACGGGATGCTTGACCGCGGCCGGCAGCAGATGCTCCGACTTCAGGCCGAAATCCAGCGCCACGGCGCTGGAGATGTAGATCGACGAATACGTGCCGGCCACGATGCCGATGATCAGCGCCTCGGAGAAGCCGCGCAGCACCGGACCACCCAGCACATACAGCGCTACCACCACGATCAGCGTGACGACCTTGGTCATGATGGTGCGCGACAGCGTCTGGTTGATGGACTGGTCCAGCGCCACCTGCGGCTCCAGGCGCCGGTTGCTCTCGAAGCGCTCGCGGATGCGATCGAACACCACCACCGTGTCGTTCAGCGAGTAGCCGATGACTGCCAGCATGGCCGCGACCACGGTCAGATCGAAGGCCGTCTTGGTCAGCGAGAACACGCCCAGCACCAGGATGGGGTCATGCAGCACCGCGAAGATCGCGCCCAGCGACAGACGCCAGGTGTGAAAACGCACGGCGATGTACAGGAAGATCAGCAGCAGCGTTGCAGCCAGCGCCTGCATGGCGCTGCTCTCCAGCTCGCTGCCCACCTGCGGACCGACCACCTCGATCTGCGACACCGTGGCATTGGCGTCCACGCTCTGCAGCAGCGTTGTCATCCTGGCGCGGATGGCATCCGAGCTCTCGGTGGACGGCGGCAGACGGATCGACACCTCACGCGAGGAGCCGAAGTTCTGCGCCGGCGCTTCCGCGTAGCCAGCCTTGGCCAGCGCCGCACGGATCGCGTCAAGATTGGCCGCACCCGGGAACGTGGCCTGCACGGTCACGCCGCCGGTGAAATCGACGCTGAAATTCAGGCCGCGCGTGAACAGCGAGACGATGGAGATCAGCACCATGACGATGGACAGCCCGTACCACACCTTGCGGGTGGACATGAACGGGAAGTTGGTTTTCTTGTGAAAAAATTCCACGTGCGGCTCCTACCCGATCAGCAGGCGGCTGTTCTTGCCACGCCCGCCATACAGCAGAGTGATCAGCGCCCGGCTGCCCAGCAGCGAGGTGAACATCGAGGTGGCAATACCCAGCGTCAGCACCACGGCGAAGCCGCGCACCGCGCCGCGACCGATCACCCACAGCACCAGGCCCGCGATCAGCGCGGTGATGTTCGAGTCGAAAATGGCCGAATAAGCCTTCTCGAAACCGGCGCGGATGGCCGCCTGCGGCGAGACGCCGTTGCGCACCTCTTCGCGGATACGCTCGTAGATCAGCACGTTGGCGTCCACCGCAATACCCACGGTGAGGATGATGCCGGCGATGCCGGGCAGCGACAGCGAGGCGCGCAGCATGGACAGCAGCGCGGTCAGCAGGATCACATTCGCCAGCAGCACGGCGTTGGCGACCAGACCGAACACCTGGTAGTACAGCGCCATGAACACGAACACCGCGCCCATGCCGATGACCAGCGCCCAGATGCCCTTGTCGATGTTGTCCTGACCCAGGCTGGGACCGATGGCGCGCTCCTCGACCACGTAGATCGGCGCCGATAGCGAACCGGCACGCAGCAGCAGCGCCAGCTCGCGCGCTTCGGCCGCCGCCAGGCCGGTGATCTCGAACTGGTTGGAGAACACGCCGCGGATGGTGGCCAGCGAGATGATCTTCTCCTCGGTGACGTCCTTCTCCACCTTCTTGCCGTCGACCTCGGAGGTCACACGGCTCTTCTCGATGTAGACAATGGCCATGCGCTTGCCGACGTTGGTACGCGTGGTGCGCAGCATGGCATCCGCCGCAGCGCTGTTCAGGTTGATGGACACCGCCGGACCGCTGGTGCTGGTGGTCGACTGCGCGTTGGTCAGCTGATCACCCGCGGCGATCAGCTCGCGCTTGAGCAACACCGGCTGGCCGTTCATGGTGTACAGCTTGGAACCCAGCGGCGCGCGGCCGCGCTGCTGGGCTTCGATGGCATTGTTCTGCTGGTCTTCCATGTGGAATTCCAGCGTGGCCACCTTGCCGAGGATGTCCTTCACTTCGGCCGAGTTCTGCACGCCCGGCAGCTGCACGTTGATGCGATCCAGGCCCTGGCGCTGCACCGTGGGCTCGGAGACGCCCAGCTCGTTGACGCGGTTGGTCAGCGTGGTGCGGTTCTTCTCGATGGCATAGTCCTGGCGTGTCTTGATCTGTGCCGCGCTCAGCGCCATCTCCACCGTCGGCGCGCCGTCGCGCGTGCCGGTGGTGAAAGTCAGATCGCTGTTGGCCTTCTTCAGAACGCTGCGCACCGCTTCGGCATCGGCGCCGGCCGGCAGCAGCACGCGCAGCGCATTGGGCACCGCGCCTTCGGAAGTGAAGGTCTGGATGTCGGTGAAGTCCAGCTTCTCGTTGCCCAGCGTGCGGCGGAAGCCCTGCTCATAGCTCTCCAGCAGCTGCGACACCGCGCCGTTCACGTCCACCTGGTACAGCAGGTACAGACCGCCGCGCAGGTCCAGGCCCAGCGGCATGGGCCGCAGGCCCACGCTGCGCAGCCAGTCCGGACCACGCGGCGCGTTGCTGAGCGCCGAGGAGTAATCGGTGGCGAACTCCTCGTTGACCAGATCGCGCGCCTTGAGCTGTTCGGTCACCGCGGCAAAGCGCAGCACCAGGCGACCCTGGTCGATGAAGCTGCCGGCCACCGCGACGCCCTTCTGCTTCAGCGCATCGGTGATGCTCTGCGAGGCATACCCGTCCATGGCGACGCGGTTCTTGCGCACCACCTGCAGGGCCGGATCCTCACCGAGGAAATTGGGCAGCGCGAACAGCAGGCCCAGCAGCGTGACGCCGAGGACCAGCAGATACTTCCAGCGCGGAAACTCGAGCATGGCGTGATTCTTCGTTTGTTCTAATTGTCGACGATGCGCGTGGGCGATCAGCCCTTCTTCAGCGTGCCCTTGGGCACCAGGCCGGTGATCTGCGGCTTCTGCACCTTCACCTGCACACCGTCGGCAATCTCCAGCGTGACGATGGCATCGCTGACTTCGACGATCTTGCCGAGCAGGCCGCCGCTGGTGACCACCTCATCGCCGACCGCCAAGCGGCCCAGCATGTTCTGCTGCTCTTTCATGCGCTTTTGCTGCGGACGGATCAGCATGAAGTACATGAGCACGATGACCGCGACCATGAAGAACAGGGAGAAGGGGCTGCCGCCCGTGGCAGAGGACGTAGCGGTCTGGGCAATGGCGTCGCTGATGAACAGATTCATGGCCTTGGGGCTCCCGGAAAAAAGGCGGGCATTATGCCACAGAGCCCCCGACCCGCCGCGGCTGCTGCAAAATGCGGCGGGCGAAGGCGGCAAACCGGCCCTCGGCGATGGCCGCGCGGATGCCGCGCATCAGCTCCAGGTAGTAATGCAGGTTATGCAGCGTGGCCAGCCGCACCCCGAGGATCTCGTTGCAGCGGTCCAGGTGGCGCAGGTAGGCGCGCGAATAGTTGCGGCAGGTGCTGCAGCTGCATTCCGGGTCGATCGGGCCGGTGTCGCGCTGCCAGGCGCTGTTGCGGATGTTCAGCACGCCCTGGGAGGTGAAAAGATGGCCATTGCGGGCATGCCGGGTGGGGATCACGCAGTCGAACATGTCCACGCCACGCGCCACCGCCTGCACGATGTCCTGCGGCAGCCCCACGCCCATCAGGTAGCGCGGCCGGTCGGAGGGCATCTGCGGCAGGATGTGCTCCAGCACCCGCAGGCGCTCCGGTTCGGGCTCGCCCACCGCCAGCCCGCCCACCGCCAACCCCGGCCAGGGCAGCTCCAGCAGCTGCGCCAGCGAGGCGCTGCGCAGGTCCTCGTACATGCCGCCCTGCACGATGCCGAACAGGTTGCCCGGCGGCGGCGCGCGGTAGTAGTGCTCGAAGCTGCGCCGCGCCCAGCGCATCGAGCGCTGCATCGAGTCGCGCGCCTGCTCGTAGGTGGCCGGGAACGCGGTGCAATCGTCGAAGGCCATGGCGATGTCGGAGCGGAGCTTGAACTGCACGTCCATGGCGTCCTCGGGGCGCATCAGGATGCGCGCGCCATCCACCGGCGAGGCGAAGCGCACGCCCTCCTCGCTGATCCTGCGCAGGCTGGCCAGGCTGAACACCTGGAAACCGCCCGAATCCGTGAGGATGGGCCGCTTCCAGGCCATGAAGCCATGCAGGCCATCCTCATGCAGCGCCACGATGTCGGCGCCCGGCCGCAGCATCAGGTGGAAGGTGTTACCCAGGCAGATCTGAGCGCCGAGCTGCTCCAGCTCCTCCGACGTCATGCCCTTCACCGTGCCGTAGGTCCCCACCGGCATGAAGGCCGGCGTCTCCACCAAACCATGCGGCAGGTGCACGCGGCCCAGGCGCGCGGCTCCGTCGGTGCCCAGCGCCTCGTAGCGCAACCCGGCGCCCGGTGCCAGCGCCACGCTCATGCGTGCACCCCGGCCGCGGGCCAGACCAGCATGGCATCACCATAGCTGAAGAAGCGATAGCGCTGCCGCACGGCATGCGCATAGGCGGCCAGCACGGCTTCGCGGCCGGCGAAGGCCGACACCAGCATCAGCAGCGTGGACTGCGGCAGGTGGAAATTCGTGATGAGCCCGTCGATCACACGGAAACGATACCCCGGATAGACGAACAGCGCCGTCTCGCCACCGCCGGCATGGAGCTCGCCGCCGGCCGCCGCGCTCTCCAGCGCCCGTGCCACCGTGGTGCCCACGGCGATCACGCGTCGACCCGCAGCGCGCGCTGCACGCACGGCCTGCACCGTGGCTGTGCTGACCTCGTACCATTCCGAATGCATGCGATGCGCGCTCAGATCCTCGCTGCGCAGTGGCTGGAAGGTGCCCGCACCCACATGCAACGTCAGCAGCGCGCGCTCCAGGCCCAGCCGTTCCAGTTCGACGAGCAGTGCCGCATCGAAATGCAGGCTGGCGGTGGGCGCCGCCACGGCGCCGGGCACGCGCGCCAGCACGCTCTGATAGCGTTCCAGGTCGGTGCTGTGCGGATCACGCGCGATGTAGGGCGGCAACGGCACACTGCCATGCTGCGTGAAGAACGGCACCGCCGCTTGCGGCAGTTCGATCTCCCACAGATCATCGCGACGCTTCAGCACCGTGACCAGCCCGCCGGCGGTCAGGATGCGATCGTTGTCGCGAAAACCCTTGCTGGCGCGCAGCTGCACCAGGGCGTTGCAGCCCGGCAGCGGACGTTCGAGGAAAATCTCCACGGCGCCGCCAGTGGGCTTGCGCCCCTTGAGGCGCGCCGGCAGCACGCGCGTGTCATTGAAAACCAGCAGATCGCCGGTGCGCAGCAGGCCAGGCAGCTCGCGGAACAGACGATCGGTGAACTGTCCGGAGGCGCCGTCCAGGCACAGCAGACGGCTGCCGGAGCGCTCGGCCAGCGGCGCCTGAGCGATCAGTTCGGGAGGAAGCTGGAAATCGAAATCACTGCGCCGCATGGCGCTGGCCCTCATGCATCAACCAGCCATGGCGGGCCGCGTTGGGCGACGGCGCCGGCCGGAAGTACCCGCCGGCGCCGTCACAAGCTTGCGCGAATCAGCTGGTGAAGCCGATCCAGCGACCGAACACGATCACCAGGCTCCAGCACACCAGCGAGATCACACCGGCGCGCTTGGCAGCAGCCGGCGTCGGCACCTGGCTGTCCCACTGGGCGACGCTCTTGTACGCACCCAGGTGGAAGATGCCCATGTTCACCGCAGCCAGGAACATGAACAGGAACTTCAGATCGAATTGCAGATTGTAGAAGTAGGTCTGCGCCTTCGAAATGAACAGCAGCGTGCCGGTGATGGCAGCGATGGTCCAGGCGGTCCAGGTCCAGGGCAGCACTTCCTTGGTCAGCCTGGACACCAGCGAGGTGCGCGAAGTGATGCCGAGCAGACGCAGGTCGACCATCAGGATCGAACCGAACACCACGGCCAGCGCCAGCACATGGATGGTCTCGACGATCGGGAACAGCCACTCGAAGCCGTAGTCGCCACGAACCGCCTGCGCGATACCCAGATCCTGCAGTTTTCCGAGAAACTCGTACATTGTGATTGGACCTTAAGCGTAGAAGAACCAGGTGTAGCCGATGAAACGGCCGCACGCGATGATGGCGACCCACAGCAGCGTGGAGACGATGGCGAACACCTTGGCGACGCCCGGGCGCGTGGCCGGGTTGTCCCACAGGGCGGCGTTCTTGCGCACGGCACGCGTGAACACCCAGGTGCCGGCCATCACGGCGACGATCATGCCCATCTTGCCCCAGAAGGCCGGGGTGACGAACTGACGCACCGGTTCGGCAATGGTCTGAACCGTGCCGGTGAACAGCAGCACTGCCAGCGCGCCCCAGACGATCGGGATCAACGTGTTGACCAGCTGCGAGATGCTGCGGCCGGAGCTGCCCACGCCCAGCAGGCGCAGATTGATCATCAGCACCGCGCCGAACAGCGTCGACAGACAGATGATGTGGATGGACTGTGAAAGCGGCACCACCCACAGCACGTTCTGGAACAGCGTGCTGATCTGCGTGGTCGCAATCCAGTCGGCGAATTCTCTAACCATGACTAGCCCCTGCCTTGATGAAACGAACCGAAACCGCGCCATTTAAGATCAATGCGCCGCGCACTGATCTCAATTTTTGTTATCGGACCTGAAGTTACCTCCAGACGCGCAAAATCCGGAGCACCTGGATGAACCTTACGGCTGGCGGATGCACGCCCCTCGCCGAACTTTCAGCCTGCCGACAACACCCGAGAGGGTCTGGTGGCCTCGCTCGGAGTCGAACCGAGATGGGCAAGCCCGGTCGATTTTGAGTCGACTGCGTCTACCAGTTCCGCCACGAGGCCACAGGGCGCGTACCATACCCCACGCCTGCCCCCGAAAGCCATCCTGACGAGTACCAATGAAATTCTGTTCAGACTGCGGCCAGCCGGTGCAAATTCGGATTCCGCCGGGGGACCACCTGCCGCGTGCCGTGTGCAGCGCATGCGGCGCCATACATTATGAAAATCCCCGTCTGGTGGTCGGCTGCATCCCGGAATGGAATGGCCAATTGCTGCTGTGCCGGCGCGCCATCGAACCGCGCCGCGGCTACTGGACCGCACCGGCAGGCTTCATGGAGATCGGTGAAACCCTGCAGCAGGCCGCAGCGCGTGAAACCCGCGAGGAAGCCATGGCCGAAGTGGAAATCCGCTCGCCGCTGGCCATCGTGCACGCGCTCGCCGTGCATCAGGTGCATGTGCTGTTCCGCGCGCGGTTGCTGGAAGAGAAGTTTGGCGCTGGCGTGGAGAGCCTCGATGTGGCGCTGTTCGATGTCGCCGACATCCCCTGGGAGCAGATCGCCTTCCGCAGCGTGGATTTCGCCCTGCGCCGGCTGCTGGAAGACCGCGACGCACCGCATGAACCGCTGCACTTCGCCGAATTCGCCGGCCGCGCCCCCGGCTGAGGACGCCACGATACGTGGCGGCGACGTGGCTGGCTTGCACCCCCACGTGGCTTTGGCAGAATACGCGGCCCGCCCGCGCCCGCTCACGGACGCTCGGGGCGGCGCATCAATCTGGAGCTGAAATGGCCTTTGTCGTCACCGAAAACTGCATCAAGTGCAAGTACATGGATTGCGTGGAAGTCTGCCCGGTGGACTGTTTCCACGCCGGCCCGAATTTCCTGGTGATCGACCCGGACGAGTGCATCGACTGCACGCTGTGCGAGCCCGAATGCCCGGCCCAGGCCATTTTCTCCGAAGAGGAACTGCCTGCGGGCCAGGAACCCTTCAAGGCACTCAATGCCGAGCTGGCCAAGCAGTGGCCGGTGCTCACCGAGAAGGGTCCCGCCCCTGCCGACGGCAAGGAATGGGACGGCAAGCCGGGCAAGCTGGCCCTGCTGGAGCGTTGATCCGCTAGGACTTCGAGCCCTTGGAATTCTCCGCCTGCTCACTGTCGAGCTCCTCGAGCAGATCCTTCGGCGGCAGATAGCCCGGCAGCAGATCGCCACGGCTGGTCACGATGCCCGGCGTGCCGGTCAGGCCGATGGAGCGGCCCAGCTGGTATTCACGCGCCACCGGATTGTCCTTGCAGATATCGGTGTCGAGCGGATCGCCGAGCTTGGCGCGCGTCAGGGCAGCATTGCGGTTCTTCGAGCACCAGACCTTCTCGGCCTTGTACCAGGACTCGGTGTCCGGACCGGTACGCGGGAACGACACATAGCGCACACGGATGCCGAGACGGTTGTACTCGGCGATCTGGCTGTGCAGTTTCTGGCAGTACCCGCAATCCACATCGGTGAACACGGTGACGGTGTGCCTGGCCTGGGCCGAACCGAAGATGACCATCTGCGATTCCGGCACGGCGCTGAGCAGCGACAGACGCACGGCGCGGCGACGCTCCTCGGTGACATTGCTCTGCGAACTCAGATCGTACAGATCGCCGGAAATGCCGAACTTGCCATCGGCGCTGACGTACACGACTTCGGTGCCACGACGCACTTCATAGAGGCCGGGGATCGGCGCGGGCCGCACCTCATCGGGATCCTTGACGCCCAGGCGGCCCAGCACCGTGGCCAGCACCTTGGCGTCGATGCCTGGCGCATTGACGGCCTTGCTGGCGCTGGCGGGGAGCGGATCGGCCTGCGGCGTGGCGGCGACCGCCGGCTCGGCTGCGGCGGCAGTAACGTCATGGCGCGCCGTCGTGGCGGCCAGCGCAGCCGTGGCGCACAGCAGTGCGGCCAGCGACAGGTATCGGGTGCTTCGTTTCACGTTGGATGAGCCCTTCGCAATGCGATCGAGCCGCAGTCTAGCCCAACTGGGTCGAGGTTGTGATCGGTCGCGGAACGGCACCAGTCATGGTGGGCACCGGTCAGGTCCGGCACTGCGGCACACGGGCCCGCAGTGCGCTTTGCCGTCAGCCGCGCGGATGGTGCTGCGAGTGCAGATCTTTCATGCGCTCGCGCGCCACGTGGGTGTAGATCTGCGTGGTCGACAGGTCGCTGTGACCCAGCAGCATCTGCACCACGCGCAGGTCGGCGCCGTGATTGAGCAGGTGCGTGGCAAAGGCGTGGCGCAGCGTATGCGGCGAGAGTTCGCGCTCCACACCGGCCTTGCGCGCATAGCGCTTGATGATGTGCCAGAAGGCCTGACGCGTCATGCGATCGCCGCGTCGGGTCGGAAACAGATAGTCGGTGTTGCGCTCGAGCAGGATCTCGTTGCGCGCGCTGCCGAGGAAGGCATGCAGCCAGCGCACCGCCTCTTCGCCCAGCGGAATCAGGCGTTCGCGGTTGCCCTTGCCCATGACGCGGATGACGCCCTGGTTCATGTTCACCTGCGTGAGCTTCAGGCTGACCAGTTCGGAGACACGCAGACCGGTGGCGTACAGCACTTCCAGCATGGCGCGATCGCGCGCGCCCAGCGGATCATTGACCACCGGTGCGCCCAGCAGCGCTTCCACTTCGGCTTCGGACAGGGACTTCGGCAGCGAACGGCCGATCTTGGGCATGGCGATCTGGGCGGTCGGATCTTCCGACACCAGCCCTTCCCGGGCCAGGAAACGATAGAAGCGGCGGAACGAGGACAACTGGCGCGCCGTGGAGCGCGGCCGGGCCCCGGATTCCACACGGGCCGCAAAGAAGGACAGCAGATCGCCACGCGCGGCCACCTGCAATTGCAGGTGATTGCCGCGCAGCCAGCGCGACAACGACACCAGGTCGGCGCGATAAGCCGAAAGCGTATTGGAAGAGAGCCCGCGTTCCATCCACACCGCATCGAGGAATCGACCGATGAGCGGATCCAGCGGCTCGGCGCTGTCTGATTCGAGGATCACTGCTGCGTGACTGTTCAAAGCCTTGCGTCCTGGGTGGCTTTACGTCAAAAAGTGGCCCGCCTTGAGCGGTCCGGACCAGTATGAGCAGTCACCACTGCCAGGGATGTGATGTCTCTCACAGGGGACACAAACTGTTAAGCAGGGCCTGAAGCCGCTGCGCTGCCCTTCCTGTTGCAATGCGCCGTACACTGTCCGCCAACCATGACCCTGCCAAAGCCGTTACGCATTGTTTATACGGGCTATTTCGCCCTGGTGTTCCTGGTGCTGGGCCTGCTGGGTCTGGCGCTGATGGCCCTGCCCGGCCTGGAGCTGCGTCGCAACATCGCCCGGGTGCTGGGCCGGATCATTCTGTGGCTTGCCGGCATGCGCGTGCGGCTGCGCGGCGTGGAAAATCTGCCCTACCCCTGCGTCATCGTCGCCAACCACGCCAGCTATCTGGATGGGGTGGTGATGGCCGCGGCCCTGCCACCGCACTTCGCCTTCGTCATCAAGAATGAAATGGCCGGCGTGCCGCTGGCCGGACTGCTGCTGACCCGCATCGGCGCGCAGTTCGTCGAGCGCCGCGATCGCGCCCGGGGCGCCATGGACGCGCGCCGCATCCTGCGCCGGGCCAGCGACGGTGACGCCCTGGTGTTCTTCCCCGAGGGCACCTTCAGCTCGCAGCGCGGACTGCTGCGTTTTCATATCGGCGCCTTCGCCATCGCCACCCGCGCCAAACTGCCCATCGTGCCGGTGGCCATCCGCGGCACCCGCCGCCGCCTGCCGCCAGACAGCGCACTGGCCATGCCGGGACGGATCAATATCGCTATCCTGCCGCCGGTGAAGGTGCCACCGCAGACCACCGATCCCGCAGCGGCCCTGCGCGATGCGGCGCGCGCCGCCTTGCTGGCCGAACTGGACGAACCGGATCTGAGTGATGAGTGAAGCCGATGTGATGGAATACGACGTGGTCGTCGCGGGCGCGGGTCCGGCCGGCCTCGCCGCCGCGCTGCGTCTGAAGCAGCGCAAACCCGACTGGAGCGTGTGCGTGGTGGAGAAAGGCGCCACCGTCGGCGCGCACTCCCTGTCCGGCGCCATCCTCGACCCCGCCCCGCTGGATGCGCTGCTGCCCGGCTGGCGCGCGCAGCCACCGGCGCTGTGCCTGCCGGTGGCGCACGATGAATTCCGCTGGCTGGGCGCGCAGCGCTCGCTGCGCCTGCCCACGCCGCCGCCGCAACGTAACCACGGCCATTTCCTCACCTCGCTGGGCCAGCTCGGCGCCTGGCTGGCCACGCATGCCGAAACCGCCGGCGTGGATGTGCTGCCCGGCTTCGCCGCGGTCGAGCCGCTGTACGATGCCGCCGGCGCCGTGGCCGGCCTGCGCATGGGCGACATGGGCCGGCAGCGCGATGGCAGCGAGGGCCCCGGTTTCACGCCGGGTGCGGAACTGCGCGCGCGCCATACGCTGATCGCCGAAGGCTGCCGCGGGAGCCTCGCCAAGCAGCTGATCGCGCGCTTCGCACTGGATGCGGGCCGCTCGCCCCCCACCTTCGCGCTGGGTTTCAAGGAGCTGTGGCGCCTGCCGCCGGGCCGTGTGCAGCCCGGGCATGTGCTGCACACCGTGGGCTGGCCGCTGCCCTCGGACACCTATGGCGGCGGCTTCCTGTACCACCTCGACCAGGATCGGGTGTACGTGGGCTACGTAGTCGGTCTCGACTACGCCGACCCGGAGCTGAAGCCCTTCGAGGTATTCCAGCGTTTCAAGCATCACCCCTCGATCAGGGCGCTGCTCGAAGGCGGCACGCCCGAAGGCTATGGCGCACGCAGCATCGCGGCCGGCGGCTGGCAGGCGCTGCCGCAGCTGGACATGCCGGGCGCAATGCTGATCGGCGATGCCGCCGGCACGCTGAACGTGGCGCGCCTCAAGGGCATCCACCAGGCCCTGCGCAGCGGCATGCTGGCGGCCGAGCATCTGGCGCAGCACGACGCCAGCGCCGGCTTCGACGCCGCCTGGCGCGCCAGCGCCGGCGGTCGCGAGCTGCAGGCCGTGCGCAACATCAAACCCGGCTTCAAGTACGGGCTGTGGGCGGGCCTGGCCAACGGCGCGCTGGAAACCCTGCTGGGTGGTCGCACGCCGTGGACGCTGAGCCATCGCGCGCCGCATACCACGCTGCGGCGGCTCGATGCCGGCGCGACGCACACCGCTGCTGCCGGAGCGCCCGCCGCCGCGGGTGCGGACCCGAACCCGCGCACGCTGCCGCCGCGCGATCGCACCGCCGCGGTGTTCCTCGCGGCCACCGCGCATGACGAGAATCAGCCCGTGCACCTGCATGTGGCCGATACCTCGATCTGCGCCGATCGCTGCGCGCGCGAGTACGACAACCCCTGTACCCGTTTCTGCCCGGCCGCGGTGTACGAGATGATCGACGACGGAGCTGGCGGCAGGAAGCTGCAGATCAACGCGGCCAACTGTGTGCACTGCAAGGCCTGCGACATCAAGGATCCGTACGCCATCATCACCTGGGTGCCACCGGAAGGCGGCTCGGGGCCGAACTACCAGAACCTTTAGGGTGGCTGCAGTTTGAGCGCCACGGAATTCCCCGATCTGCCCTCGCGTTATACCGCGCAGCTCGCCGCGCGCGGCTACCTGGCCGACGGCGCCCAGCAGGCCGCGATCGCCGCCCTGGAAGAACTGCGCCAGCAGGTGCTGGCCCGCAAGGTGCCGGGCTGGCTGGCGCGACGGCTGCGCCGCCTGATCCGCTTCAGCTCCGGCGGCGACAGCGGCGGCGGCCTGTATCTGTGGGGTGGCGTCGGTCGCGGCAAGACCTGGCTGGTGGACCTCTTCTACGAGAGCCTGCCGCCCGGCCTGCGCCGGCGCACGCACTTCCATCACTTCATGCGTGATGTGCACGATGAGCTGCGCGACGTGCGCGCCACGCAGGATCCGCTGGCCGTGGTGTCAGAACGCATCGCGCGCCGCAGCCGCGTGCTGTGTCTGGACGAGCTGTATGTCAGCGACATCGCCGATGCCATGATCCTGCACGGCCTGTTCGCCGGCCTGATCGCGCAGGGCATGACGCTGGTGATCACCTCCAACCTGCCGCCCGGGGATCTGTACCGCGAGGGGCTGCAGCGTGCGCGCTTCCTGCCCGCCATCGACCTGTTGCAGTGGCAGCTCACCGTACTCAATGTGGATGGCGGCACCGACTACCGGCTGCGCCACCTGCGTCAGGCGCCGGTGTATGTGGTCGGGGATGTACGCAGCACCGAGGCCCGCCTGACGCAATGGTTCGAACGCCTGGCCGGGGGCGACACCGAGCGCGAGACGCGCCTGAGCATCGCCGGCCGGCGCCTGCAGGCCCAGCGCCGCGCCGGCGGTGTGGTGTGGTTCGATTTCGAGACGCTATGCAATACCGCACGCAGCCCGAACGACTATGCCGAGCTGGCCGGTGAATTCCACACGGTGCTGCTCAGTGGCCTGCCGGCCCTGAGCGAGACCCAGGACAATGCCGCGCGACGCTTCATCGCGCTGGTGGATGAGTTCTACGACCAGGGCGTGAAACTGCTGATCGGCGCCAGCGTGGAGCCCGCCGCGATTTACCGCGGCGAGCGGCTGCGCTTCGAGTTCCAGCGTACCGTCAGCCGCCTGGTGGAAATGCAGAGCGAGCAGTATCTGGCCCGGCCGCACCGGCGCTGAGCCGATTCGGCGTGTCAGCATGATGCGCCGCACGAGCACCGCGTTGATACCGCATGGGATTATCGCAAAATAAAACAATTCATTTTGCGAACGTTTGTATCCAAAACATTTCAGGTGTAAATTACATGCACCTGGAGGTGTCCTGGATGCTGGCAGAGAAGCTTGCGAAGGTTGAAGCAGGGATCAAGCGCGTGGCCGAGAAGCACGACAGCCTGCCGCTCAATGCGGTCATGCTGTTCCGTTCGCTGATCCTGGTTGGCAATGAACTGACCACGCTGCTGGAACAGTCGATCCGGCCGCATGGCCTGAACGAAACGGAATACCGCGTACTGATGATGCTGTTCTCCCAGCCGGATGGCCTGGGCCATCCCACCGAGCTGTGCCAGGGCACGGCCCAGAGCCCGGCCAACATGACACGCCTGATCGACATGCTGGTGGCGCGCGGCATGGTGAGCCGCACCCCCAGCCTGGAAGATCGCCGTCGCACCGCCCTGCGCATCACCGCCGAGGGCGAGCGCGTCGTCAACGATGTGTTGCCCAAGCTGGGCAACACGCTGACACGCGTATTCGCGGATCTGTCCGGTGCCGAACAGCAGAAACTGATCGGGCAGCTGCGCCATCTGGCGCGCACCGTCGATACCCTGACCGAACCTGCCCGCGCGGACGTCCTTCCATGAAATCCAGTTTGCTTGCCGCAGGCGCCGCCGGTGTCCTGCTGGTGTCGGCCTGCGGGGCGATCCCGCCGCGCCAGGCACAACCCGAATTGCGCAGCAGCGTGCCACTGGACGGCCTGCAGCTGGGCGCCACCACCGGCAGCTGGCCGGCGCGCAGCTGGTGGCAGCGCTATGAGGATCCCACCCTCTCCGAACTGATCGAACGAGCACTGGCCAATGCGCCGACACTGGCCGGCGCACAGGCACGCTTCGATACGGCGCGCGCCAATGTGCGTCAGGTGGGGCTGGCTTCGGGCGTGCACTTCGACGCGGAAGCGAGCTCGACCTATCAGCGCCTCTCCGACAACGGCCTGTTTCCGCCCGAGTTCCTGGGCTTCCACTGGTATGACCAGACGGATCTGGGCCTGCGTGCGCGCTACACCTTCGACTGGTGGGGCAAGCAGCGCCTGACCCTGCAGAGCGCCAACGATCAGGCCCAGGCCAACCGCATCGAAACGGCGGCCACCGGGCTGAACCTGGCCGGCCTGGTGGCCCAGGCCTATTTTGGCTGGCAGTCGGATCAGGCGCGCCTGGCCCTGGCCAACCAGCGTCTTGCCAACCTGCAGCGCCTGCAGTCGCTGATCGAGGCACGGCAGCAGGCGGGCCTGGCCCGCGAAGATGAGTTGCAGCAGGCCCAGCTGCTGGCCAGCGGTGCGCGCGAACAGAAGCTCGCGCTCGAGCAGAGCGCCGAGCTGCGCCGTGTGGTGCTGGCCGCCCTGCTGGGCTGCGCGCCCGCGCAGCTGCCCACGTTGAGCGCAAAGCCCCTGCCCACGCTCGACGCCACCCTGCCCGGCAATCTGTCGCTGGATCTGGTGGCACGTCGCCCCGACATCGCTGCCGCCTACTGGCGCGTGCAGTCGGCCGTGCACAACCTCGATGCCATCCGCGCCGGCTACTACCCGGACATCTCCATCAGCGCCCTGGCCGGCGTATCGAGCCTGGAAATCGGCAAGCTGCTGCGCACCGACAGCGGTGTGCCGGCCATCGGCGCCGCCATCCATCTGCCCATGTTCGACATGGGTCAGCTCAAGGCCGATCGCGCCACGGGCCAGGCGCGGCTGGCCGAAGCGCTGGCCGCCTACAACAGCGCGGTGTTCGACGCTGCCAGGGACGTGGGCCAGAGCACCCTGCTGCGCCAGCGCCTGCAGGCACAGAGCGCCGAACATGCCCGGCAGCTCGAACTGCTGGTGCAGCAGCGCCAGCGCGTCGACGCCCGCCTCGACAGCGGCCTGTCCGATGCGCGCGCGGCGCTGGAAGTCGAGCGCCAGTGGCTCGACTCCGAAGACGCCCAGACCGAGCTGCTCGCCAGCACGCTGGCGGCCGATATCGACCTGACCCGCGCCCTCGGCGGCGGTTATCAGCCTCAATAGGAATTCACGGGACGAACGACCCTCATGAGCGACACCGACACCACTCCTACCGTCAATGGCAACGGCAATGGCAAGCGCCGGCGCACCCTGCTGGTGATCACCGCGATCTTCGTGATCGCCGCCATCGCCTGGTTCCTGTACTGGCTGCTGGTGCTCTCGCACCGGGAAAGCACCGACGATGCCTATCTGTCCGGCGATCAGGTTTCGCTGACCACGCAGGTGGGCGGCACCGTGGTCGAAGTGGCCGCCGACGACACGCAGCGCGTGGAAGCCGGCCAGAGCGTGGTGAAGCTCGACGCCAGCGACGCGCAGGCCGCGCTGGATCGCGCCGCCGCCACGCTGGCGCAGACCGTGCGCCAGGCGCGCCAGCTGCGCGCCACCGCCGCCCAGGCCGATGCCAGCGTGCAGAGCGCGCAGGCACAGCTGGCACGTGCCGAAGAGGATGTGAAACAGCGTCGCCCGCTGCTGGCCACACAGGCCATCGCGGCCGAGGAACTGCGCCACGCCGAAACCGAAGCCACGGTGGCCGCCGCCACGGTGCGCGCCGCGCAGCGTCAGGCCGACGCCGCGCACCAGCTGGTCGATGGCGCCGATGTGGCGCATCAACCGGCGGTGCTCGAAGCACGCGCCGCCTACCAGCAGGCCTGGCTGGCCGCGCACCGCACTTCGGTCATCGCGCCGATCAGCGGCCAGGTGGCCCGTCGCAGCGTGCAGGTCGGCCAGCATGTGCAGCCCGGCCAGTCGCTGATGATGGTGGTGGCGCTCGATCACCTGTGGGTGGATGCCAACTTCAAGGAAAGCCAGCTGCGCAAGCTGCACCTCGGCCAGGACGTGGAAGTGATCACCGACCTGTATGGCAGCGGCGTCATCTTCCACGGCAAGGTGGAAGGTCTGGCTGCCGGCACGGGTTCGGCCTTCTCGCTGCTGCCGGCGCAGAACGCCTCGGGTAACTGGATCAAGGTCGTGCAGCGCGTGCCAGTGCGCATCGCACTCGACCCGCAAGAGCTGAAGAAGAATCCGCTGCGCATCGGTCTGTCAGCCGAGGTGCGCGTCAGCACCACGGATCAGTCCGGCCCGGTGCTGGCGACACAGCCGTCGAGCACACCGTTCGCGACCACCAGCGTGTACGAGGACGATCTGAAGGGCGCCAGCGCCGCCGCCGACGCCATCATCCGCACCGGCCAGTCGGCGCAGTAAATCCGTGGCCGGGAGCGCCGCAGCGAAAGACGACTACGTCCCGCCGGAGCCGCTGCACGGCGCGCAGCTGGCGCTGCTGACCATTGCCATCGGTCTGGCGACGTTCATGGAGGTGCTCGATCTCACCATCGTGAACGTCTCGGTACCGGCCATCGCCGGGAGCCTTGCGGTCAGCCCCAACGAGGGCACCTGGACCATCAGCTCCTACTCGCTGGCGGCCGCCATCATGCAGCCGCTGACCGGCTGGCTGGCGCGCCGCTTCGGCGAGGTGCGAACCTTCACGACCTCGATGGCGCTGTTCGTGCTGTTCTCGGCCTTCTGCGGCCTGGCCACCAGCATGCCCATGCTGGTGGCCGGCCGCCTGATGCAGGGTCTGGTCTCCGGCCCCATGGTGCCGATGGCCCAGGCGCTGCTGATCCGCAACTTCCCGCGCGAAAAAGTCGGCATGGCCATGGGCCTGTGGGCCATGGTGATCTTCATCGCGCCCATCTTCGGCCCCATCCTCGGCGGCTGGATCACCGACAACTATTCCTGGCCGTGGCTGTTCTACATCAACGTGCCCATCGGCATCCTCTCCACCCTCCTGGTGGCCTCGCTGCTGCGCGGCCGTGAGTCGAAGCGCACCAGGGTGCCCATCGACGCCATCGGTCTGGTGCTGCTGGTGGTGGGCGTGGGTTCGCTGCAGTTCATGCTCGACAATGGCAACGACAAGGACTGGTTCAACTCGCCGCTGATCACCGCGGCGGGCATCCTGGCGGTGGTTGCACTCACCTTCCTGATCGCCTGGGAGCTCACCGACAAGCACCCGGTGGTGGATCTGCGCATCTTCAAGCACCGCAACTTCCGTGTCGGTGTGCTGACCATCTGCGGCGGCTTCTTCTGCTTCTTCGGCGTCACCGTCATCTATCCGCTATGGCTGCAGACCGCGATCGGCTACACCGCCACCTGGGCGGGCCTGGCCACCGCGCCGGTGGGCGTCATGGGTCTGGTGCTGATGCCCTTCGTCGGCAGCAACCTGGATCGCATGAACCTGCGCGTGGCCGGCGCCTTCGGTTTCCTGGTGCTGTCGAGCTCGATGCTGTGGCTGTCGCAGATGAACGAGCAGGCCAGCTTCCTGCAGATCGTGGCACCGCGCTTCTGGCAGGGACTGGGCCTGGCCTTCTTCTTCCTGCCCTTGAACAAGATCCTGTTGTCGGACCTGCGACCGGATGAAGTTGCGTCCGCGGCCGGCCTGTCGAATTTCCTGCGCACCATGTCGGGTTCGCTGTCCACGGCGGTATGCATCTGGATGTGGAGCCAGCGCACCGACTATCACGGCGCAGTGCTGTCGGAACACATTTCGGACACGGGCAATTGGCCGTATTATCGCGAATTGTTGCAACAGGTCGGCGTGCAGGGTCAGGCCGCCTACCAGAGCGTGCACTCGGTCATCCTGCAACAGGCCTATACACTGGGCGCGAACGACCTGTATCGCGCCTTCGGATATGTGTTCCTGGTGCTTGCGCCACTGGTGTGGCTGGCGCGCCCGCCCTTCAACAATCCAGGTGGGCCCGGCGCCGGCGCTCACTAGCTTCAGGCTCCCTAACACAGGCCAGCGTCCGGGAACACGCCAGAGCTGCTTGGACGCGCACTCATTTGGGCCGATGGGCCCATGACCAGCGCTTAGTGCTACGATTCCGTTCATGGAGCCGCAGAGCACGACCGCCCGTTTCGAGATTCCCTATTTTCAGCAGCTGACTCCCGCAGGAAAGCTCGTCGATCCGGCCCTGAAGCCCGACGGGGCGCTGTTGCGCCGCCTGTACGAGGCCATGGTACGCACGCGCACCTTCGACACCAAGGCGGTGAACCTGCAGCGCACCGGCAAGCTGGGCACCTACCCTTCCTGTCTGGGCCACGAGGCCACGCACGTGGCGATCGGCGCCGCGATGCGCGACGAGGACGTGCTGTTCACCGTGTATCGGGAGATCGGCACCAAGTTCTGGCGCGGCGCGCAGATGCGCGACATCCTGTTGTACTGGGGTGGCGATGAGCGCGGCACGCTCTATCAGAAGAACCGCGCCGACTTCCCCTTCTGCGTGCCCATCGGTTCCCAGTTGCCGCATGCGGCCGGCGCCGCGCTGGCCTTCAGCGTACGCAACGAACCACGTGTGGCAGTGGCCTTCATCGGCGACGGCGGCACCTCGCAGGGCGCCTTCTACGAAGCCATCAACCTGGCCGGCGCGCGCCAGCTGCCCCTGGTCTGCGTGGTGGTGAACAACGGCTGGGCCATTTCCGTGCCGGTAGCGGCCCAGACCGCGGCCCGGACGCTGGCTCAGAAAGCCATCGCCGCCGGCATCCCCGGTATCCAGGTGGATGGCAACGACGTGCTCGGCGTGCATGAACAGATGAGCCGCGCGCTGGAGCGCGCCCGCAGCGGCGGCGGTCCGACGCTGATCGAAGCGCTCACCTATCGGCTCTCCGATCACACCACCGCCGACGACGCCACACGCTACCGGCCGGCTGCGGAAGTGGAAGAAGCGCGGCGTCTGGAGCCGCTGGTGCGCACGCGCGCGCTGCTGGAGCAGCTCGGATGGTGGAACGAAAGCGACGAACGGCAGCTCAAAGCCGCATGCAGCAGCGAAGTGGAGAGCGCGGTCCAGCAATACCTGGAGACGCCGCGGCAAAGTACCGATGCGATGTTCGATTATCTGTACGCGCGCCTGCCCGATCAGCTGATCGCGCAGCGTGAACAGGCCCGCCGCTACGCCAAGTGACGCTTCAAGTCATGTCCAAGCCGACCCTGCCCAGATTGACGATGGTCGAGGCCATCAATCTCGCCCACCATTGGGAAATGGCCCACGACCCCGATGTGGTGGTGCTGGGCGAAGATATCGGCGCCAATGGCGGCGTCTTCCGCGCCACGATCGGCCTGCAGCAGCGCTTCGGCCCGCAGCGCGTGCAGGACACACCACTGGCCGAAGGTCTGATCGCCGGCGCCGCCGTCGGCATGGCCGCGCAGGGGCTCAAGCCGGTGGCCGAAATCCAGTTCATGGGCTTCATCTATCCGGCGCTGGATCAGATCGCCAGCCACATGGCGCGGCTGCGCAACCGCACGCGCGGCCGGCTCACCTGCCCGCTGGTGCTGCGCATGCCGCATGGCGGCGGCATCCACGCCCCCGAACACCACTCCGAGAGCCTGGAGGCATTGCTGTGCCATCACCCCGGCCTGCGCGTGGTGTGCCCGTCCTCACCGGCACGCGCCTATGGCCTGCTGCTGGCGGCGATCCGCGATCCGGACCCGGTGATGTTCCTCGAACCAGTGCGCCTGTACCGCCTCTCCAAGCAGGAAGTGGCGGACGATGGCGTGGCGCTGCCGCTGGACCAGTGCTTCACGCTGCGCGCAGGCAGCGATGTCACGCTGCTTTCCTGGGGCGCGATGACGGTGGACACGCTCAAGGCCGCCGAACAGCTGGCGCGCGAGCAGATCAGCTGCGAGGTCATCGATGTGGCTTCGCTCTCGCCCATCGATTTCCCGACCATCCTGGATTCGGTGGTGAAGACCGGCCGGCTGGTGATCGTGCACGAGGCGCCGCGCAGCTGTGCGCTGGGCGCCGAGATCGCCGCGACGGTGGCCGAACACGCGCTGTACGATCTGCAGGCTCCGATCCGCCGCGTCACCGGCTACGACACCATCATGCCGCTGTACCGGCTGGAGCATGATTTCATTCCGGGCGTCGAACGCATCGTCGATGCAGTGCGAGCCACGTTGGCCGATTGATGCCGGCCGATTGATTGAGGACTGCCTGCGATGACCATCTTCAAACTGCCGGATCTGGGCGAAGGGCTCTCCGATGCCGAGATCCTGCGCTGGCATGTGAAGGTCGGCGACACAATCGCCGTGGACCAGCCCATGCTGTCGGTGGAGACCGCCAAGGCCGTGGTGGAAGTGCCGGCGCCGCAGAGCGGCGTCATCAAGGCGCTGCACGGTGAGCCGGGCGAGCGCATCGAGACCGGTGCACCGCTGGTGGAATTCGTCAGCGACGCGCCGGCCGGCGCCGCGACGCCGGCTGCCGGAAGCGACAGCGGCACCGTGGTGGGCCACATGCCCAGCGGCGAGGAAACCGAATACACCACGGCGGCGCGCGCTGCGGGCGTCGCCGCTGCGTTCACCCGCATCCAGGCCGTGCCGGCCGCGCGCGCACTGGCGCGCAGCCTCGGCGTGGACCTGGCGCAGGTGGCCGGAACCGGTCGTGACGGACTGATCACGCTGGAAGATGTCATCGCCGCCGGGCTGCCCGAAGGCGCCACGACACGCGGCAGCACCATGCGCCTGCCGCCCATCGATCCCGACGACGGCGATGTGCAGCAGCTGCGCAGCCTGCGTCGTGCCATGGCGCAGAGCATGGCGCTGGCGCGCGACTCGGTCATGGAGTGCTCGGTGTTCGACGACGCCGACCTGCATGGCTGGCCGGTGGGCACCGATTACACCGTGCGCGTCATCCGCGCCATCGGCGTGGCCTGCAAGGTCGAGCCCGGACTCAATGCCTGGTACGACAGCAAGGCCCAGAGCCGCCGGCTGTTCGACCATGTCGATGTGGGCCTCGCCGTCGATACGCCGGACGGTCTGCTGGTGCCGGTGCTGCGCGACGTCGGCCGGCTCAGTGCCGGGCAGCTGCGCAGCGAGCTCAACCGTCTCAAGGTCGCGGCGCGCGAGCGCACCGTGACCAGCGAAGAACTGCGTCATTTCACTTTCATGCTGTCCAATTTCGGCATGATGGCCGGCCGCTATGCGACGCCCGTGGTGGTGCCGCCGGCCGTGGCCATTCTCGGCACCGGCCGGGTGCGCGACGACGTGGTCGCCATCCACGGGCAAGTGGCTGTGCACAAGCGCATGCCGCTGTCACTCACTTTCGATCATCGCGTCGTCACCGGCGGCGAGGCAGTGCGCTTCCTCGGCGCCTTGATCGCAGATCTGGAGTTGCCTCGGTGAAAATAAGCAGCCCGCGCTCTTCGGCTGGGTCCGCCCCGCTGAAGATGCTGTTGGCCGCCTGGCAGAGCAGCGCCCCTCACGAGGACTGGCGCGCGCTGGGTGCTGTGCGGCGCGAACGCCTGGCGCGCTCGCAGCTCGAGTTCGGCGCGGTACGCAGCAGCGGCGAGCTGCTGCTGCGGATCAGCGAGGCGCCACCGCCCGAGCAGGCGGCACTCGGGCCGCATACCCTGATCGAACTGATCAGCGACGACATGCCCTTCCTGGTCGACACGCTGATCATGACGCTGGCAGCCGCCGGCTCCAGCATCCAGATGCTGCTGCACCCGGTGCTGCAGGTCACGCGCGACGGGCGCGGCCGGCTGCAACGGCTGCAGCAACATCTCGGCAAGCAGGGCGGCGCGCGCGAATCCTGGCAGCTGCTGCGCATCGGGCGCCTGCGCAACGCCGATGCGGCGCTGCTGGAGCAGAACCTGCGCGCCGCGCTCGCGGACCTGCAATATGCCTGCACCGACTGGAATCGCATGCGCGCCGCCCTGCTGGCGCAATGCCAGGCGCTGCAGAAGAATCCACCGCGGCTGCCGGCCGAGCAATGCGCCGAGGCCATCGAGCTGCTGCGCTATGTGGAAGCCAATCACTTCACATTGCTGGGTTACAGCGAGCTGCGCCTGCAGCGGCGCGGCCGCAATCTGGCGCTCAGACATGTGTCCGGCACGGCGCTGGGCATCCTGCGCCCGGTGGAACGCACGCTGGATGGCACGCCCGGCCCGGACAGCGGCACGCTGCGCCGCCAGCTGCAGCATCACGACATTCTGCTGCTGACGCATTCGAATCTGCGCGCCACCGTGCATCGCCCGGGCTGGCTGGATTACATCGGCGTGCGCCGCTTCGACAAGCGGGGCCGCGCCATCGGCGAGGCGCGTCTGCTGGGTCTGTGGACCTCCAGCGCCCTGAACGCCGATCCGCGCAGCGTGCCGCTGCTGCGCCAGAAGATCGCGGCGATCAGCGCCTCCTTCGATTTCTCGCCCGACAGCCACGACGCCAAGCGCCTCACCGACGTGCTCATCACGCTGCCGCGCACCGAGCTGTTCCAGGCCTCGGTGCCGGAACTGCGCCACTGCGTGCGCACCGTGATGGCCTTGCAGGAGCGGCGCGCATTGCGTCTGGTGCTGCGCCGGGACGAGTTCGGCCGCTTCTGGTCCTGCCTGGTGTTCCTGCCGCGCGAGCGCTACGAAGAGAGTGCGCGCCGGCGCATCGAAGCGCAGCTGATGCACAGCCTGGGCGGCGTGCGCATGGATTCCACCCTGGCGCTGGGCGATTCACAGCTGGCACAGCTGCACGTGATCATCCGCGTCGGCGCCGATGCACCCGCGCGCGTGGCGCACGCGCGCCTGGAACAGCAGCTGGCCGAAGCGCTGCTCGGCTGGCGCGACCACGTGCAGGAGGCCCTGCAGGGCGCATGCGAGGAGGAAGCCGCGGCGCATCTGGCGCAGCGCTGGTTGCCACTGCTGCCGCCCGCCTACCAGGAAGAGACGCCGCCGCCGCTGGCGGTGGACGACATGGTGGCGCTGGAGCGCATGGTCACGCAGAAGCTGCTGCTGGACCTGCGTCTGCACCGCCCGGCGGGTCTGGGCGGCGATCGCATCAATCTGCGATTGCTGCGCCGGACCGCGCCACTGACCATCACCGAGGCGGTGCCCATCCTGGAGAACTTCGGCCTCAGGGTGCTGGCCGAGCATCCTTACGCGCTGGCACCCTGCGAGGGCACGCAATTCTGGCTGCAGGACTTCGAGCTGCAGCAGGCCGGGAACCAGTCGCTGCATCTGGGCAGGCTGCGCGCGCCACTGCTGACGGCGCTGCAGGCCGTGCTCGAGGCGCGCCAGGAAAACGACGGCTTCAACCGCCTGGTGGTCGCCAGCGCTCTGGATGCGCAGGGCGTGCTGGTGCTGCGCGCACTGTGCCGCTATCTGCTGCAGACCGGCCTGCCCTTCAGCCAATCCACGATGGAGCGCACCCTGGGCGCGCGTCACCCGCTGATCGCCGCGCAGCTGTGGCAGCTGTTCGTGGCACGCCTGGATCCGCGACATCGCTCGGCGCCGCGCGCGGCGCGGCTGGAGGCGACGATCCGCGCCTCCATCGCTGCCATCCCCAATCCCGATGAAGACCGCATCCTGCGCTCGCTGCTGTCGGTGCTGCTGGCCACGCTGCGCACCAATGCCTTCGTCAATGGCGCGGCCCTGCCGCCCGAAGGCGTGCTGGCCCTGAAGCTCGAGGCACGCAGCATTGCGCACCTGCCCGAGCCACGACCGGCCTTCGAGATCTTCGTGCATGGGGCGCGCGTGGAAGGAGTGCATCTGCGCCAGGGCGCGGTGGCGCGCGGCGGCATCCGCTGGTCGGAGCGCCCCGAGGATTTCCGCACCGAGGTGCTGGGCCTGATGAAGGCTCAGCATGTGAAGAACACGCTGATCGTGCCAGCTGGCGCCAAGGGCGGTTTCATCGTCCGGCGCCTCGCTGCCTTCAGTGATGCGCAGACACGCCACGATGAGGTTGCCGCCTGCTATCGGCTGTTCATCGACGCATTGCTGCAGCTCACCGACAACATCGTGCGCGGCCGCGTCGTGCCACCGCCCATCGTGCGACGCGATGGCGATGATCCATACCTGGTGGTGGCCGCCGACAAGGGCACGGCCACGTTCTCGGATCTGGCCAACTCCATTGCCGCCGCGCGCAGCTTCTGGCTGGGCGACGCCTTCGCCTCCGGTGGCTCGGAAGGCTATGACCACAAGGTCATGGGCATCACCGCACGCGGCGCCTGGGAGTGCGTGAAGCGTCACTTCCGCGAGCTGGGTCGCGACATCCAGCAGCAGCCCTTCACCGTGGCCGGCATCGGCGACATGTCCGGTGACGTGTTCGGCAATGGCATGTTGCTCTCGCGCCAGATCCGGCTGGTGGCGGCCTTCAACCACCAGCACATCTTCATTGATCCGGCGCCGGACGCTGCGGCTTCGTTCAAGGAGCGTGCCCGGCTGTTCGCGCTGCCGCGCTCCGGCTGGAACGACTACAACGCCAGGCTGATCGCGCGCGGCGGCGGCGTCTTCGAACGCAGCGCCAAGCTGCTGACGCTGCCGGCCGAGGCCCGCACGCTGCTGGGGCTGCCGAATGAGCCGATCGCGCCCGCCGACGTGATTCGTGCCATTTTGCGCATGCCGGTGGATCTGCTGTGGAACGGCGGCATCGGCACCTACGTGAAGGCGCGCAGCGAGCGCAACGGCGAGATCGGTGATCGCGCCAACGACGCGCTGCGTTTGGATGCCTCCGAGCTGCACGCCCTGGTGGTGGGTGAAGGCGGCAACCTGGGCTTCTCGCAGCGCGCCCGCATCGAGTACGCACTCAACGGCGGCCGCATCAACACCGATGCGGTGGACAACTCCGCCGGCGTGAACACCTCCGACGTGGAGGTGAATCTGAAGATCCTCATCGACAACGCCGCGCGCCGCAAACCGACGCCGGCGCGGCGCCGCCAGCTGATCGCCTCGTGTACGGACGAAGTGGCGCAGCTGGTCCTGCGCAACAACTACCTGCAGTCGCAGGCACTGAGCCTGCTGCAGAGTACTTCGGCCCGGAAGCTCGGCACCCACCAGTGGCTGATCCGCTGGCTGGAACGCCATGCCGGTCTGAACCGCGCGCTGGAATTCCTGCCCGACGATGATCAGTTCGAAGAGCGCCGCGCCCACAACCAGGGCCTGACGCGCCCGGAGCTCGCCCAGGTCATCGCCTGGAGCAAGATCGCACTGGCACAGGCACTGGGCAGCGCCGATCTGGGCAACGACAGCTTCCTGAAGAACGAACTGGCGCGCTACTTCCCGACCCGCGTGCGGCGCGCCTACGCCAGCGCCATTGCGCGCCATCGCCTGCGCCGCGAACTGCTGGCCACCAGCCTGACCAACAGCATGGTGCATCGCCTGGGGCCGGGCTTCGTGCCCGAGCTGCTGGCGCGCAATGCCGCGCCGGTGGCCGACATCGTCCGCGCCTACGCCATCGCGCGCGAAGCCGGCGGGCTGCGTGAACTGTGGAGTGGCATCGAGGCGCTGGATCTGCCGGTGGCGGCCGCCGAGCAATACCACGCGCACCGCCTCTGCAACGAGTTCCTCGCCGAGCTGATCGGGCGGCTGCTGGCGATCTGCACAGCGGGCGAACTGGCGGCCGTCGGGCCGGCGAGCACGCGGCTGCGCACGGCCTGGCGCGAACTCTCGCACAGCCTGCTCGGCGCCCTGCCCGAAGCCACGCGCAGCACCATGGCGGGCGAGCGCGCCCGCCTGCAGGCGGCCGGTTTCCCCGCGCCGCTGGCGCAACGGCTGGCGGCCCTGCCACAGTTGCGTGCGCTGCCGGAGCTGGCCCAATTGATGCGCGCGGGCCGGCAGCGCGCGGCGCGCGTGGCCGCAATCTGGGTGCAAAGTGGCGAGGAACTGGGACTGGAATGGCTGGAGCAGGCCTGCGCCCGGCTGCCCGGCGGGGACGCCTGGTCACTGGCCGCCAGCGAGAGCCTGCAGCAGCGCCTGCGGCGCGTGCGCCTGGCATTGGTGCGTCAGCGGCTGAACCCGCCGCCGGCCGCGGCCGCGACGCAGCCGGCGGCCCACCGGCAATGGCAGCAGACCCTGAGCGAACTGCGCCAGACGCCACAGCCAGGTCTGGCGGCGATCAGTGTGGCGGTACGCACGCTGGAGGAGTTGCAGGACGCCTGGGCCGACAAGGCTATGCAATAGGGCCATTGCGATCAGCCCTTTGCCTGCGCAGCAGTATGGTCACGATCAACAAAGGTGGGGAAACGATGATCAGCATGAACGGACCGAAACCAGTCGCGGCGGTAGTCGCCGCCCTGCTGTCGATGCCGCTGGCGGGAAACGCGCTGGCGGCCGAGACCCACAGCGTTGCCGCCGGCAGCACCTGGGTGGTGGACAAGACCACCACGCTGAGCAGCCTTGCCATCGGCAAGGATGCCGTCGTCAAGGCACCCGACGGCTACAGCCTGACGCTCACCGTGAATGGCGTGCAGCGTGATCTGCTGCCGGCCACCTATCGCGGCAACGTCGTCCTGGCGGTCACGGAAAACAACGTCGTGCCGTTTGCAATGGGCTCCATGAAGCAGGACTACGACTTCCGTCAGGCCCTGTACGTCGATTCGAGCGGCATCGTGGCCGGCAAATCCGTCCGCAGCGCCGTGCGGGGCGGCACGCTCACGGCGAGCGCAGCGAAGAACGTCCGCATCAGCTCGCAGGGCACGAATTTCAACGGCATCTACGTGACCGGCGGCGCCCACTACAGCGTCGATGACGCCCGGATCGACTTCAACGGCAATGGCGAGAATGACTTTGCCGGCTACGGCGCCGCCGTCATGGCCGCCGGCAAGGGCACCACGCTGGTGCTGGATCACGCCGACATCAGCAGCCGCGGCGTGGTACGCACCACCATCATCGGCGCCGACGGCGCCAACGTGGTGGTGAAGAACTCCAGGATCCGCGGGCTGGACGGCATCCTGCCGGCGGACTACCGCCCCTCCGGTCCGCCCCACATGTGGTCCGTTCCCTGGATGCTGGGCCTGGTCGGCACCATGCGCGCCACCAGCATCCTCGGCGAGAACACCACGGCGGCCTACATCCACAGCGACATTGGTGCCCAGGGCTGGGGCGCGCTGTCCACCGACGGGGTCCACGACGCCCAGCTGGTCGCCGTCAACAGCAAGGTGGTCATCACCGGCGTCAGCGGCTACGGCGCCTACAACGACGGCAATGGCACCACGGACTCCTTCTACGGCACCACCTTCAACGTGGCCGACTATGGCGTGATCGCCACGGGCGGCACGATGAACTTCGGCGCCAGCACTCCCGAACGCGTGGCCGAGCTCAACACCCGCCTGCATTGGGGGCTCACGGCCAGCGAACTCGGGGCGCTGAAGCAGCGCCAGACAGTGGTGAATTCCGGCCGCTTCGGCGTGATGTTCTGGAACAGCAAGGGCATCGCCAATGTGGCCGATAGCACCGTCTTCAACACCAGGAAGGCAGTGTTCGTGGTGCGCGGTTCGGTGGCGGAAATCAACGTGGACGGCGCGCAGGGCGCCCGGCTCAATTCCGCCAACGGCATGATCCTGCAGCTGATGGACCGGGACAAGGCCAATTCCCGCCGCGATGCCACCACCGGCACCATCTACTACGACACCTACTACACCGAGCCCTACGACAGCTATGCCGACATCGTCAGGGACCCGGCCCACGATGCGACGGCGGCCAGCGACGCCGATGTGGTCGGCAATTTCCGCAACATCCAGCTGCGCGGCAATTTCTACAACGGCGTGACCGGCATCCCGGGAAACACCGATTATCCGTCGAGGAACCTGGTATTGAATTTCACCCATGCCGGCGTCACCGGCGCCATCTCCGCAACCTTCGCCCAGCATGCCAAGAAAAGCTTCACCTACACGGACCGCCTGCTGGTGAGTGAGGTCAGCAATACGCCGCACGCCGCCATCAACAACGGCGTGATCGTCTCTCTGGATGCCGCTTCCCGCTGGACGGTGACCGGCACCTCGTACCTGACCAGACTGGTCGTGGCCGACGGAGCGGCGATCACGGCCCCGGCGGGCAAGAGCGTGACCCTGAGCGTGGACGGCCAGAGCCGCCCGATTGCGGCCGGTACGTACAGCGGCGCGATCGTGCTCGAGGTGCAGTAGCCGCCCGGCCGCGCGAGCGGAACACACCCGGAACCGCCCTGCTCTGCTATAAAAGCGCCTGAGCAGCCGCGACCTTGCGGCTTCGTTGAGGGAGAAATCGGCCCGTGCCCGGAAAACTCATGCTGGTCCGCCATGGCCAGAGCATCTGGAATGTCGAAAACCTGTTCACCGGCTGGATGGACGTGGATCTGTCCGAGCAAGGCCGCCAGGAGGCGCGTCAGGCCGGTATCGAGATGAAGAAGGCCGGCTTCGTGCCGGATCTGGTGTTCACCTCGGTGCTCAAGCGCGCCATCCGCACCCAGTGGATGGCGCTGGATGAAATGGATCTGCTGTGGCTGCCGGTGGAGCGCAGCTGGCGCCTGAACGAGCGCCACTACGGCGCGCTGCAGGGCCTGAACAAGACGCAGACCGTGGAGCAGCATGGCGAAGCCCAGGTGAAGATCTGGCGCCGCAGCTACGACATTCCGCCGCCGGCGCTGAATCTCGATGACGAGCGTCACCCGCGTTTCGATCCGCGCTATGCCAATGTGGCTGCCGGCGATCTGCCGGCCACGGAGTCGCTGAAGGATACGCTGGCGCGCGTGCTGCCCTACTGGCGCGACCGCATTGCCCCGGAACTGCAGGCCGGCCGCAATGTGCTGATCGTCGCGCATGGCAACAGTCTGCGCGCCCTGGTGAAGATGCTCGACAACCTGTCCGAGGCGGACATCATCGAGCTGAACATCCCCACCGGGGTGCCGCTGCTGTACACGCTGGATGCGCAGCTCCAGCCGGTGTCGAGCGGTTATCTGGGCGATGCCGCGGCGATTGCCGCGGCGGCCGAGGCCGTGAAGCGCCAGACCGAGAAAAAGGCCTGATGGAAGTCCGATGACGGGCGGGCGTCGGCAACGCCGCCCGCTGCCGCTCACTCGGGTCGTTTGCCCTTGGGCAGGAAGCTCGGCGTGCTGGCCAGACGCCGCGGCAACTGCATGCCGGCCGCCGCCCAGCCGTCGTAGTGCCCCTCATGCGCAGCGGCCAGCTGCGTGAAATGCCGCGACAGCTCCTGCATCTCGGTGACCGTCACGCGCAGGCTGCGACGGGCATGCAGCGAATAGCCGCTGCCCGCCTCACCTTCCAGCAGCTTCGCATCCACGGCATAGCCTTCGCCTTCCAGCGCGGCACGCAGGGAGTCACTGCCCTGCTGCGTCTCGACGCCGAAGAAGAAGTCCACGTCGGTGGGCGCGAACATGTCCATGCCGCCCTCGCGCATGCTCTTCACCAGACGCTCGTCGATGTCGTCGCGACCCGAGGCCGCGCGCATCTTGCGAATCACGGTGTAGACGCGTGCCGCCGCCACCAGCGCGGCCAGCACCAGAAAAATCCAGGCAAAACGCATGATGGGGATGGGACCTTATTCTTCCGGAGCGATGGTCACGCGCAGGCCATCCAGGGCGTCGGTGACGTCGATCTGGCAGGAGAGGCGCGAATTGGCCTTGTGGGTGCTCAGATCCTTGAGCATGTCCGTCTCATCGGACATGGGCGCGGGCAATTTGCCGAACCAGTCGGCATCCACGTAGATGTGACAGGTGGCGCAGGAACACATGCCGCCGCAGATGGCCGTGACGCCATCGTCCATGTCGCGCAGCGTCTCCATCAGCTTGCCGCCGGTCTCGATGTTCATCTGATGTTCGGCGCCGTCACGATCCACGACTCGCAGCAGGGGCATGGGTTCACCTCGCAAAAACAGGGGATTAAGTACCAGTCCGCTAGTGTGCCGGCCAGCGCGCTCCAACGCCAGTTTCGCGCCACCGCGCACGGCGCGCTGCGCCAAGGCGGCCCGCCGCGAGCGGGGCGCAGTTCAGCGCTGTTGTGGTGCGGTGGCAGGCGCGGCCGGCATGGGCTGCACCTCACCGCGCGCCTGATGCCACAGCCAGCCCAGCGCCTCGTGCACATGCACGGCGGCGGCGAGACTGGCCTCACTGGCGGCAGCAAGATTGGCGGCGGCCAGCAGCTCGGCGCGCCGCGGCCAGGCGGCGGGCTGGTACGCCAGCAGGCAGGCCACATCCAGCAAGGGATCGGCGCGCTGGGCGTACTCCCAGTCCAGCAGCCACAGCCGCCGCCCGCCGGGCACGGGTTGCCACAGCAGATTACCGGGTGTCAGATCGCCGTGCACGATGCAGGCAGGACGGCCGTCGTCGGCCAGCCGGCGCAGCGACAGGTCGAGCTGCGCCAGCACTCGATCCAGCGCCAGCAGATCCATCGATGCGTCCGATTCACTCTGGGGCGCCAGGGCCCGCGCGCGCGCCGCCTGCGCATAGCCGGCCGCGAGCTCAAGCGCGGCGAATGCCGGCACCGGCGGCGGCGTCAGTGCATGCAGACGCGCAAGCCGCTCGCCAAGTTGCTCCAGTGCGCGGCTCTGCGTGTTGTCTGCGTCGGACCAGAGCGCGCCGTCGATGAACCCGGTGACCAGTACACCCAGCTCCGGCCGCCATACGTGGATGCGTGGCGCGATGCCGGCGGCGGCCGCACGCCGGTGCAGCTGGATCTCACGCTCGCGCAGCACGCCCGGCCGGCGCCAGGCAGCGCCGTCGATGCGCAGCACGAAACGGCCGAGCGCCGTGTCGACACGATGAACCTCGTTGACGCTGCCGCCTGGCAGCGCCTGCAGCAGCAGCGGCGCGGCATCGGCTTCCAGACCGGGGACGCAGGCTAGGAGCTGGGGATCTGGAGTGAGCGACGCCATACGAAGTAGCCGTGGATCACGATGCCCACGTAGATGAGAAACAGGATGCCCGTGGGCATCAACCCCTGCGAGAAATACAGCCAGGCGCCGGCCAGATCCACCACCACCCAGTACAGCCAGTTCTCGATGAGCCGCTGCGTGACCATCCAGGTGGTGATCACGCTGCCCCAGGCCACGAAGGCATCCAGGTACGGCGCCTGTGCCGCCTGCCAGTGCGCGGTGAGCGCGCCATTGGCGACGCTCAGCACCAGCACGGCGGCGGCCACCTGCAGATGGCGCTGCAGCGGCCAGCGCCGCGGCGCCACCTCGCCCTGCTCATCACGTCCGGCCCGCCACTGCCAGAAGCCATACCCGGCCATGACCACGTAGAACACCTGCAGCAGGGTCTGCATCAGCAGCCGCGCCTGCAGCATCACGATGAGATACAGCACCGAGCTCACCAGTGCACACAGCCAGCACCACAGGTTGCGGCGCACGGCCAGCAGCAGGTACAGCAGCGCCAGCACGGCCGCGATGCGTTCGAGCAGAGAGCTGCCCATCATCGTGACCAGAAACTGCCAGACGCCGTGGGCGCTCATGACTTCAGGCCACGCCGCCCAGCACCTTCATGACGAACACCTTGCGCCCCGTCATCGCAAAGGTGCGCCCGGTCTCGATGGCCAGAATCTCGAACACCCGCCGGTGTTCACCGAACACCTGGGTGCTCATGGTGTTGGTGGTCACTTCCAGCTCCGGATAGGCGTTGAGCCGGTCGATGAAATCCTGGATCGGCGGGATGAAGTCGCTGGCCAGCGGGTACAGGCTGATTTCCACGGAAATTCTCATGGCTCCCCCTATTGCGCACCGAAGCTGTAGCGCAGCGTCACACCCAGCGTGCGCGGATCACCGGCCTGGATGTAGCGCTTGTTCTCCCAGTACGGTGGCTCATTGCCGAAATAGAAACCGTGCAGCGCGTAGTAGGCATCGAACAGGTTGCGGCCCCACAGGCTGGCGTCCCAGGCGCCGCTGGCCCAGCCGAGGCGCGCGTTCATCAACTGGTACGCGGGCGCGCGCTGATCGTGGCTGGCACTGAAGTAGTAGCTGTCCACGGCCTGACCGTCGAGGCGCGCATACCAGCCCTGCGCGGAGTGCCAGGCCAGGTACAGCGAAGCGCGATAGCTGGGCGCGTATTCCTGTTCGCGACCAGAGAGGTTGCGCGTGGCTACCACGGCATTGCCATTGCTGTCGTAGTTGACCACTTCATAACTGAAGTCGCGGTACCGCGCGCGCAGCAGCGACAGCGAGCCACCCAGCGTCCAGGCCGGCGCCAGATTCCACGCCGCGCTGCCCTCCAGCCCGTAGTTGGTGCCGCTGGCAGCGTTGTCGGTCAGATAGCCATACGAGAGCGGATCACTGGGATCGAGCTGCACCGAGGTGGAAACCTGCTCGTCCACGCGCCACATGTAGAACACGTCGGCCTGCAATTGCAGCGCGTCGCCGGACGCGCCGCGCTTGACGCCGAACTCCAGGTTCCAGAGGTACTCGGGTTTGAACTCGCGCTTGCCGTCCGGAATGCTGCTGCCCAGGTTGAAGCCGCCAGCCTTGTAGCCGCGCGCCAGCGTGGCGTACCAGCGTTGCGCGGTGCTTTGCTGCCAGCTCAGCGAGACATTGCCCCCCGCCATGGTGTTGGAGGGCGCCAGTGCCGCGCCGCCATCGCTGTCGGTGTAATGCGCGTCGCGCTGCTCGACGCGCGCACCCGCCGACAATTCCAGTCCCGGCGCCAGCGTCTTGTCGAGCTGGCCATACGTAGCCAGGCTGGTGGCGCGATAGGCGCTCTGCAGATAGGTGTACAGCGCGCCGTTGTAGTAATCGTGCTGATCCAGATCCTCGTCGAAGCGCAGCGCATACACACCGGCCAGCCAGCGCCAGCCACCCGGCAGCGTGTGCGCGCCATCACCGGCCAGGCGCAGGTCCTCGGCCAGCGTGCGACGGGTGCGATGGGTGATCGAGAAGTAATCGTACGGCACGCACTGGCTGGGATCCGGCGCGCAATCCGGCCTGCTGGCCCAGTAGCTGTCGTTGGCCCAGTCGCCGTCGTAGGAGAACACGATTTTGGAACGCGCCGCGCTGGTGGTGGTGGTCAGCATGCCAAACCCCAGCTGTGCATTGCCCTTCAGCGCCGCGCCATTGGAGAACTGCGCATCGCGCCCCGGCTGATCCGACAGCGTGGTGCGCGAACCATCCAGCGACCAGGCGTCGTAGCCATCGTCGATGTCGGCATGCAGCGCACTGAGCTGCCACTGCCAGACGTCGCCGGGCTTCCACAGCAGCTTGCCGCGCAACACACCCTCGTCGTAGCCATTGGTGTCGTCGCGATGCAGGTAGGCATTGTGGCGATAGCCATCGCTGCGGTATTGCTGCGCCGAGACGCGCCAGCCGATGTCGCCATCGGCACTGCGATCGCCCAGTGCCAGTGCTGCCGCGCGCGTGTCGTAGTCGCCCAGCGTGGCCTCGGCACGGCCATTGAAATCGGCACCCGGATCGGCGCTGTGCACGCTGATCAGGCCAGCCAGCGCATTGGCACCATAGGCGCTGCCCTGCGGTCCGCGCAGCACTTCCACCTGCGACACATCGAACAGCGTGGCCGGCATGCCGGCACCGGAGAAGTCGATGTCATCGATCAGGAAGCCTACCGATGGATTGGGTGCGCCCTGGTACTGCTCCTGCTCGCCGATGCCACGCAGCTGGTAGTAGCGCGGCCGCGAGGTGCCACCGGCCGCGCCCAGATCGGGAACCAGCCCCAGCACATCGGCCAGATGCTGCACGCCGGCTGCTTCCAGCTCCGACTTTTGCAGCACCGTCACGCTCTGCGGCAGCTCGACCACGGGCGTGGCGCGCAGCGTGGCGCTGACGATGATTTCTTCGAGTGACTCGGCACTGGTCTGCGCCTGGGCGGAGGCAGCCACGAGGGACAGGAGCGCAATGCGCCCCCAACGGGATGTCATCGGATTCATTACCTGCTCCCTACGCCGGTACTAACCGGATCAGGTTCAACGGGTTCGCCGGCCCATCCGGCGTCTCAGGCCCCATCACGGGGCCACCCCAAGGTTTACGGTGCGAACTATCTGCTACGCGGCGCATGAATGCAAGGCCGCGCGCTGTTTGCGGACACGTGCTGTTCTAGAATGCCGGCATGCCACACACCATCCGGGTCTTCCAGGTCGATGCCTTCACCCAGCGCGCCTTCACCGGCAATCCAGCCGGTGTGGTGCTGGACGCCGATGTGCTCTCCGATGCGCAGATGCAGGCCATCGCACGCGAACTGAACAATGGCGACACCGCCTTCGTGTTGAAGTCCGATGGCGCCGACCATGATGTGCGCGTGCGTTTCTTCACGCCGCGCACCGAAGCCGGTTTCGTGGGGCACGCGACAGTGGCGGCGCACGCCGTGCTCGCCACGCTGCCGGATACCCAGCCCGGCACCCTGCGCCAGAAGCAGCGCACCGGCCTGGTCAGCGTGTTCACCGCCGTCGATCGGCACAGCGGCATTGCGCAGGTCGCCATCGCCCAGCCGCCACCGCGACTGGGCCGTGTGCTGGCGCCCACCGAGCTCGGTCAGGTGCTGGCGGCGCTGGGACTCACCACGGCCGATCTGGATCCGAAGACACCAGCGCAGATCGCCGGTGAGGGCAGCACGCGCCTACTGCTGGGTCTCGCCTCCGGTGCCGCGCTGACCAAACTGCAGCCGGATCAGAACAAGCTGGCGGCACTCTCGCCACTGCTCGGCGCTTCGGGCTATTTCGTGTTCTCGCGCCAGCCCACCCTGCCGGGCTTCGACACCGAGGCGCGCATGTTCTGTCCAGCGCTGGGCATTGCCGAGGATCCGGTCAGCGGCAATGCACATGGCATGCTCGGCGCCTATCTGCTGAAGCATGCGCTGCTGCCAGCGGGAACCACTGGCTTTCTCGGCGCGCAGGGCCATCACATGGGCAGGCCCGGCAGCGTGCGCATCGGCCTGGATCAGGGCGCGGAAGGCTTGCGCGGCGTGACCATCCAGGGCGATGCGGTCACCGTCTTCGCAACCACCCTCGAGCTGAAGGACTAGCTCAAGGATTCGCCGCTGTCCCCGCCGGCAGCTCACGCCGGTAGCGTTGCATGCGCGCCAGATAGCTCGCGGCGCCGTGGCGGATCATGGCCAGCTCCTTCTCACCCACGCTGCGCACGATGCGCGCAGGGCAACCCATCAGCACCGATCCGTCGGGGAATTCCTTGCCCGGCGTGACCAGCGCGCCCGCCCCCACCAGGCAGTGACGGCCGAGCCGCGCGCCATCGAGCACGATGGCGCCATTGCCAATCAGCGATTCATCGCCAATGGTGCAGCCATGCAGCAGCACGCGATGTCCCACGGTGACCCGCTCGCCCACCAGCGTTGGCATCCCGGGATCACAGTGGATGATGGTGCCGTCCTGCACATTGCTGCCAGCACCAATCTCGATGCGCTCATCATCGGCGCGCAGCACGGCGTTGAACCAGATGCTGGCACCCGCGCCCAGGGTCACGGCGCCGATGATCTGCGCGCCGGGCGCAATGTAGTAGTCATCACCAACGGTTTGCAGCTGGCCCGTGCCCAGCGAATGAATCATGCGTTGCCCACCGTGGCCACATGGCGGCGATGCGCGCCCAGGATGCACCAGATGGCCTGCAGCGTCACCAACCCACCAAGCAGGAACGGCGCGCTGCTGCCGAAGTGCGTATACACCGGCCCCGAAGTCAGCGGACCGATCACACGCGCCAGCGCCGTGCTCGACTGGTACGCGCCCATCACCGCGCCGCGGTTGCTGACACCAGCTTCGCGCGAGGCCAGCGTGGAGCCACTGGGGTTGAAGGCACCGGCGCCCAGCCCCACCAGCATCAGACCGACGATCACGCCAGGCAGTGCCGGACTGAATGCCACCACCAGCAACCCGGCGGCATAGCTGACGATGGCCAGCAGCGCCAGCCGATGCTCGCCATAACGCGGCGCCAGTCGCCGCACCAGCACGCCCTGCATCAGCACCGCCACGATGGCCAGCATGAACATGGAGTAGCCGATCATCGCCGGCCCGACGCTGAAACGCTTCATGGCCCAGAGCGCGAAGATGGATTCGAGCGTGGACTGCGAAAAGGTCACCAGCAGGGCCGCCAGCGCGATCAAGCGCAGTGCCGGATTGGTCCGCAACAACGCCCAGCGGCCGCGCTCCACCTGATCGGCCAGATGCCGTGCACGCGCCTCGGCGGGATAGCTCTCCTTCAGCCGCCACGCCACCAGCAACAGCGCCAGCAGCGCCAGCGCGAACGACACCAGCGCCGGTGTGGTGAAGTTGGCCACGCGCTCATCGTTGCCGGCCAGCGCGCCACCGATGGCTGGCCCCAGCATGAAACCCAGCCCGATGGCCGCGCCGATGGTGCCCATGGCACGCGCGCGCTGTTCGGGCTTGCTGACGTCGGTGGCGTAGGCCATTGCCGCGGATACATTGCCTGCCATGGCGCCCGCCAGCGCCCGCGACAGCAGCAGCCAGCCCAGTGAATTCGCATGAGCCAGCAACAGATAGGACAGTGCCGCACCACACAGGCTGCTGATCAGGATGGGCCGGCGACCGAAGCGATCGCTCAGCCGCCCCCACAACGGCGCCGCCAGGAACTGGCACAGCGAATAGCTGCCGAGGATCCAGGTGGTGATGGAGGGCGTGGCGCCGAAGCGATCCGCCATGTACGGCACCAGCGGCACCATGATGCCAAAGCCCAGCACATCGATGACGCACACCACGAACAGGGTCAGCAGCGGATTCAAACCAGCACCTCGGGAATCTCTTCGATGTCGATGATCAGTTGGCGGGCATGACATTGCCCGCGGCCACGCCGGGCACACCAGCGTGCGGGTCGCCATGCGGATTGGCCTTCACGGCGCGCGTCACCAGATTCGGCAAGCGTGATTCCTGCCAGCCGTCGCCGGCCTTGCCCTCGGGCGCCGCGAGCAGGATGGCAACATTCAACGTGGGCAACATCCACAAACGCCAACGATCCCTGCCCTTCATGTAGAACACGTCATCGGCCGTGAATGGCTCACTGGCGCGCGCCATCGAACCCAGCCAGATCGCCTGGCTGCCGACCACGACCCCGTCGCGCGCGATGAAGCGCGCGGCCATGCCCCTGGGCAGGATGGCAGTGCCTTCGAAACGGCCGTCATCCAGCAACAGGATGCCGATGCGCAGCCAGTCACTGATGCGCGCATACACACAGCAATCGCCACTTGGCGCAGCAGCAGCAGCAGTCGTAGCCAGCAAGGCCGCCGCAGCGTTGGTGGGCTTCCACAGGTTGTTGCCCAGATAGGCAGCGAAGTCGCCCGCCTTGCTGGCGCTGATGGCGGCCACCATCTTCGGCGCTTCGAACGGACGGAAGGTGCTGGCTTCGATCAGACCATCCTGCAGCGCCAGCGCGCCGGCCAGCGCCGTCAGCGTGGTGGCGAAGCCGCCGGCATCCGCCACCGTGTTGGCATCGAAGCCGCGTGCGTAGTACCCGGCGACCAGATGACCATGACGCGTAACCAGAAAGGCCTGTGCGCCAAAGGTCCTGGCAACATCGAGCGCACGCTCCAGCGCCTGGGCGTCGAAGTTCTCGGACGCGGGTGTGGCGCGCGGCAATCCGCCGCCGTCGCCTCCCGGCACGGCAACACCCGTGGGCAGCGACGCCGGCCGCAGCCAGTACACACCGGCAGCGGCGATCAGCAACGCCACCAGTCCACCTGCCAGCCAGCCACGATGTTTCATCACTTCCCCCGGCGGCGGATGGGCCCGCAGTACACGGCCCGGCCCTGCTGCAGTTGCAGTTCATGCGTGGCGCCGGCCGGCCATTCGTCGCGACGATGGGTCACAATCATGATGGTCCGGTGCTCGCCGACCGCGCGCTCGACGACATGCTGCAGCCGCGCCTGCGTGGGCCGATCCAGCCCGGTGTATGGTTCGTCGAGCAACAGGATATCAGGCTTGTGCACCAGGGCTCGCGCAAACAGCACACGCCGCAACTGACCATAGGAGAGCTGCCGCAGCGTACGGCGCGCGAACGCCGCGCCACCGAGCGAGCGCAGCACGCGCAGTGCGAGCTGTCGCTCGCTGCGCGTGGCATTCATTTCCACGCCGAGACTGGAATGCAGACCCGATACCACCACGTCCTGCGCCTGCAGATGCAGCGGATGCCAGCTCTGCAGTTCCGGTGCGACGAAACCCACGCGCGCCTTGAAGTCCGACAGCGGAATACCGGGTTCGATGCCGCGGCGGCGCAGCTCGCCCTGGCTGGCCACGCCGAAGTCGCCGTAGATGGCCCGCAGCAGGCTCGACTTGCCGCTGCCATTGGCGCCGTGGATGACCCAGCATTCGCCTGGCAGCACGCGCAGATCCAGTGCCTTCAATACTGCCGCGTGATCGCGCCACACCCAGGCGTTCTTCAACACCAGCACGGGTTCGCGCGCCGTGCTCGCGACAGCGCCGCGCGCCGCTGAACCACCCGGGGCGGACTTCCCGCCACGCGACTTTGGGCGTTGCGCGCCACTGGCCGCCGGCGCGCGCAACTGCACCGGAGCACGCCGGATCGGACCGCTCCAGCGCAACCGGCCACCCTCCAGCCAGGCCAGGTGCGTGGCGCTGCGCGGGATGTCCTCGGGCCGGTGACAGGAATACACCCAGGGACGACGCGAACGGCGCAGGGCTTCTACTGCCTGCAGCACGCGCCCGCGATTGGCCGCGTCCAGACCGTTGACCAGCTCGTCCATCAGCAACAGCGCCGGATTCCACGCCAGTGCCCGGCACAACAACACCAGCCGGCGCTGACCGTAGGACAGCGTCAGGAAGCGCCGCCGCGCCAGATCTGCGACGCCCAGCTGCTTGAGCAGGCGCGCAATCCTGGCCCGATCAGTGCGTGTCAGCGTGTCGAGCGGCACATCGCTGCGGTACAGACCGGTCCCGACTACCGCGGTGACGCCCTGGTTCCATTCGTAATGTTCGTAACGATCCTGGCGCTCGGCACCCAGGTAGGCGATGTCCTGCTTGATGCCATAGGGGTCGTGCAGAACTTCGCCACGCCAGTGATACAGCCGCTGCGAGCCCTTGCCCGGCGTGGGCCAGACATCACCGGCCAGCAGCTTCATCGACTGCGTCTTGCCGGCGCCATTGCCCCCCATCAACACCCAGCGTTCGCCCGGCTGAATGCGCCAGTTCAGGCCTTTCAAAACCTGACGACCTGCCAGTCGCAGGTGGATGGATTTGAGCTCGATGCCCAGATAGCGTGAAGCGGAAGCGGTCCTGGTCTTCATCGGGGCAGCAAGATACACGACTGCCAGCCGCTTTTGCTGCTGTCCTTGCCAACCGACACCATGTGTATTAGTGTCTTGATACACATGGACGCGACCCTGCTGAACATCCAGCCCGCCGCCGCCGAGCCGATCTACCGTCAGATCATGGCCCAGCTGCGCCGGCTGATTGCCAGTGGCCAGCTGGCGGCCGGGGAAACCCTGCCCTCGGTACGCGACGTGGCGATCTGTCACGCCATCAATCCCATGACGGTATCGCGCGCCTACGGTCTGCTGGAAAGCGAGGGTCTGCTCGAGCGGCAGCGCGGTCGCGGCATGGTGGTCGCCAGCCACCGGCGCCGCACGCAATCCGATGACCGGCGCCTGGAGCACCTCGACGACGCGCTGCACGAACTGGCACGTCAGGCCCAGGAACTGGATCTGCCCATGCGCAGCGTGCTGGAGCGGCTGCGCGAGATCATGGAGGAGAAAAAGTGAACAACATTCCCCTGTTCTGCGACGGCATCGGCAAGAGCTATGCAGGCCGTCAGGTTCTGAAGGACATCCGCCTGTCCGTGCCACGCGGCGGCGTACTCGGACTGATCGGTCGCAATGGCGCCGGCAAGACCACCCTGATTCGCATCCTGATGGGCCTGCAGCACGCCGATCGCGGCGAAGCCCGGCTATGCGGCGAATCGCCGCTGCGGCTCACGGATAACACTCGCCAGCAGCTGGGCTACGTGCCGCAGCAACCGGACGCGCTGGCCTGGATGCGCGTCGGCGACATGCTGGACTTCATCGGCAGCTTCTATGCGCAGTGGGACAGCGAGTTCGTGCGCAACGCGTTGCAGCGCTGGCAGATCGATCCCAAGCAACCGCTCGCGAAGCTCTCTCCGGGCGAGCGTCAGCGCGTTGCACTGATCCGCGCCCTGGCATCGCGACCGCAGCTGCTGGTGCTCGATGAGCCTGCCGCCGCGCTCGATCCGGTGGCGCGCCGCGACCTGCTGCGCGAAATCGCACAACGCGCCGCGGATCAGGGCACCACGGTGCTGTTCTCCACGCATATCGTTTCCGACCTGGAACGCGTTGCCTCACACCTGGCCTTCCTGCACGAAGGCTCGCTGATTCTCGACACCACCATGGACGAGCTGAAGGAAACGCATGCACGCCTGGTGCTGCCGGCAAGCGCGGCCACCACCCTGACCGGCTTGCTGCCCGGAGAGCTCCGGCGCCGCTCGCTTCCCGACGGCGGCCTGAGCCTGCTGCTCACACGCTCACCCGGCAGCGATTGGCCCGCCGCCACGCACCTGCCTGGCGCCCGGCTGGACGTGCTCGGCCTCGAAGACCTGTTCGTGGAGGTAACAGAATGAAACTTCCGCTGGCACGCCTGCTATGGCTGAACTGCACGGCGGTCATCCGGCCGGTGCCGCTGATCCTGATAATCATCCTTTATCTCGCCGCGATGACGACAGCGCTGCTGGTTCCGGCGCGGGTGACGACGCCGACACTGATCGGCACGGGTTTCGTCGCTGCCCTGCTCATCTGGTTCCCGCTGTCGACCAGCAATCTGGCCTGCGCCCGGCAGCTGCGCGAGCTGCGTGTCCCCGGGGAAAATAATCTCTCGCGCTGGGCGGTATTCTGTGCAGCATTGCTGACCTTCGGGCTGCCGACCTTGATCGGCTTCATCAAGGGCTGCAATCTCGCGCTTATCTTCCCTTTCCTGTGTGCCACCGCCGCCGCCGGCGTGCTCTGGGGCCTGTTGCCCATGCCGTGGATGATCTGCGTCTTCATGGCACCTGGCTTGCTGAACCAGCTTGCCAGACGCTCCGACCTGCACCTCTGGAACAGCCTGAGCACACTGGCGCCGCCCGAGAGCCTGGCCTGCCTGGCCACCGTCGTGCTGGGCGCTCTGGCAGCCGCACGCTGGCGGCAACTGCTGCTGCGCGCGGAACTGAACCTGGGTTTCGGCGGATCCATTGCCGAGAAGGCCGTGGTCATGTCTGCGCTGTGGAGCTCACGAGTCACCGATTCGACCCTGAATGCGCGCGTGACCAGTAATACCTGGCTGATGCCGCACTATCGCGCCCGGGCCTCAGACGCGGCCGCCAGGCGCATCGGTGTGCTGCTGGGTCCGCCCTATGCGCCAGGTTTCATCAGGCAATTGCTGATGGTATTTGTGCTGGTGCTGGCGATCGTACTGCCCGTCACGCTGCTGTCGTCCGGGCCTTTCACGCTGGCTCGACTGTGGATCGTCCTGCGACAACTGCCCTAGCCCGCCGTGGGCATCGGCCTGTGCATGGGGGTCATCCCGGCCTTCTCGCAGCGGCTCGCCAGCCTGTATCGCCGTGAGAGCGCCGAGCTGGCGGAGCTGGCCCTGCTGCCTGGCCTGGGTGAAGGCAGCGTGCGCCAGCACGTTTTCAGGCGCGTCCTGATTGGCAGACCGCCGCTGCAAGTGGCGCTGCTGGGCACACCGCTGCTGGCAATGACGGCATACTGGAAACTGGCCGCGGTTCCCGCAGTGCTGGCCTTCATGCTCATGACAGCGCTGCTGCTGGCCTTCGAGGCCAGCCATGCCCTGGGCCGGGCCCAGCCTTACTTCGGGAACGCCATGCTCGCCCTGTTGATCGATCTGGCAGCACTGTTGATCTTCGCCATCGGCGGACTGATCCTGTTCCGGACCCGCCTGTCGGGACAGCTGCTGCATCAGCTGAATTGGCTGATCCCGGTAATTCTTGCGGCGGCGCTGACCACATTCCTGTGCGCCAGAAACTGGCTGGCCCAGGCAGCCCGACTCGTGCAACCATTCATGAATGCCAGCGATCGCCAGCATGCGTGAATACCAATGAATCCGGGCAACCCTCATCTGTGGCTGTGGGTTCTCGCCATCGCCTTGATGATCGCCGGCCTCATCGGCACCATCCTGCCGGCGCTGCCCGGTCTGCTGGCCATCTATGGCGGCGTGTGGCTGGCCGCCTGGATCGATGACTACAGCCGCATCGGCTGGCCCACGCTGCTGCTGCTCGGCGTGCTCACCGCGCTGGGGTTCGCCATCGACTTCTTCGCGAGCGTGTTCGGTGCCAAACGCGTGGGCGCCAGCCCCCAGGCCATCTGGGGCAGTTTCATCGGCGGCATTCTGGGCATCTTTCTCGGCATCCCGGGCCTGATCTTCGGTCCCTTCGTCGGCGCCGTGGCCGGCGAATGGCTGGCCCGCCGCCACCTGCCGCAGGCAGCGCGCGTGGGCATGGGCACCTGGCTGGGATTGCTGGTCGGCACGCTGGCCAAGGTGGCACTGGCGATCACGATGATCGGCATCTTCGTGCTGGCGTGGTGGCTGTAGGGCGCCGCGCGTATGCTGTGCCGATCGGCCGGCACCCGCTGCGCCGCATCGACAATGCCCGCGGAGATCACTCATGGTGCTCACACAGGACGAAACCATTGTCCGCCAGCAATTGCTCCCCAAGCTGGCGCGCGCTCTGGCGCAGGTGCCCTTCGCGGAAGATCTGCTGGCCGCCTGGCACTGCGCCTTCGACCCCGCCACGCCGTTGCGCGTCAAAGGCATTCTTGTCGGTGCGCTGGCCTACTTCGTGCTGCCGGTCGATGCCATTCCGGATTTCATTCCCGTCATCGGCTTCAGCGATGATCTGACGGTGCTGGCAACGGCCATCACCGCGGTGCGTACCCATATCACCGGCAAACACCGCCAGCGTGCCCGCGATACGCTTGAGCGCCTGAAGCAGGGCGAGCGGATTGCGGGCTGACAGGCCTCGCGGGAGAAACCCATGCGCATGACAGCTCTGATTCTGATCCTCGCGAATTTCAGTACAGTAGCATCGGCACTGGATGCGGGCACCCCGGCGGGCAAATGGCTGACAGCCAATCACGCGGACAAGCTCGCCTGGGTGCAGGAGTACACCGATGCTGCATCAACACCCGGTACAATCGCTCAGTCCACGCAATGGCTGCTGGCCTGCATGGACAACACGGTACGCACGACAGACGCTCAAGCGTTGACCCGAATGACGATAATGGCCGCGGCGAGCGGATGCTCAGAGCGATGGCGCCTGGTGCGCAATTGACTGGCGGGCCTGATCACAGGCGCCCGCTGAAACTCGCAACCTGCGACATCAGGCAATGCGAGGGCCGCTGCTGCTACGACGGCGTCTACCTGTGGCCGGGCGAGGAAGCGTTCCTGCGCGAGCTGGTGGCCCGTGTGCCGGAGCTGGCGGCGAAGCTGCCTGCCGAATTCATCGTCGATGGTCACTGGAACGGCGCCTTCCTGGGCCGCAAGACCGCAACGCGTCCGCAGGCCTACGCGACCGCGGACTTTCCCGCGCATTTCACGCGCACGCGCTGTGTGTTCAGCGATGCGCAGGGCTTCTGTGAGCTGGAAAAATTCGCGCGTGGCCGTGGCCAGCACCCCTGGACCTTCAAGCCGGCCACCTGCTGGATGTTCCCGCTCGAGGACCAGGACGGCAAACCGGTACAGCCGGTGCGTGGCCCCGAAGACGATCCCTATCGCACCCCGGACTATCCCGGCTATGCGAGCTGCGTGCCCTGCGGTCGCCACGCTGCGGCCGGGCAGCCGTGGCGCAAGGCGCTGGCGCGCGAGATCGCGTACTTGAGGAAAGCCGCCCAGCTGCCGCTGCTGGGTTCGCCGGGGCACACCGTGGAAGAGCTGCTGGCCGCAGGCAATTCAGGCGGGACCGAGTAGCCGCGTAATGATCCTGCTGGCGCCGATGGAAGGATTGCTGGACCACATGCTGCGCGATGTGCTGACGCGGGTCGGCGGTATCGATCGCTGCGTGTCGGAATTCATCCGCATCACCGACCGGCTGATGCCCGACCGGGTGTTCACCCGCATCGTCCCGGAGCTGCTGCACGGCAGCCGTACCGTGGCCGGCGTGCCCGTGCGGGCACAGTTGCTGGGTTCGGACCCCGTATGTCTGGCCGAAAACGCCGCGCGACTTGCCCAGCTGGGCTCCGCGGGCATCGATCTGAATTTCGGCTGTCCGGCCAAGTGCGTGAACCGGCATCGCGGCGGCGCCGTTCTGCTGGACGAACCCGATCTGATCCGCGACATCGTCGCGACCGTACGCCGCGCGGTTCCCGCTCATGTGCCGGTCTCTGCGAAGATGCGTCTTGGCTATCTGGATGACGACAGGACCCTGGACTGCGCACTGGCCATGGTGGAATCCGGTGCCAGCGAGCTGGTGATCCATGCCCGTACCAAGGCGGACGGTTACAAGCCGCCAACCTATTGGGACCGCATCGCCAAAGTGCGTGCGACCGTGCGCGTGCCGGTGATCGCCAATGGCGAGATCTGGACTGCCACGGACGCACAGCGGGCACTGAACGAGTCAGGCTGTGAAGATCTGATGCTGGGTCGTGGCATGGTGGCCGATCCGGGTCTGGCGCTGGCGATTACATCGCCGCTGGCCGAGCCACTGCGCTGGGGACAGATCCTGCCTCTGCTGCAATTGCTGTGGGAACACGTCCGCCGCAACATCATCGCGCGCCACCAGGCTGGGCGGTTTAAGCAGTGGCTGAACTATCTGCGGCGCCGCTACCCGGAAGCCGACGAGGTCTATCTGCGGGTGCGCACGCTCAAGGAGCCTGAGGCTCTGCAGCTCGCGCTGTTCGGTGCGCCATCGTGCGAGGGCTGATCGCCAGCGCTGCTCAGCGCGCCTGAACTTCCGCGATCAGCTTGCGCAGCTCGGGAATGCAGGAACCGCAGTTGGTGCCCGCCTTGAGCTTGGCACCGATCTGCTTGGGATCCACACAACCATCGGCAATGGCCTGCAGGATGCGATTGCGGCCAACACCGAAACAGGAACAGATGGTGGCACCGGCATCGGCAGACGGATCGGTAGGCTTGGCATTCAGCAGGCCGGCGCGATCCAGCGGATCCAGCCGGGACTTCAGGAAAAGATCCGACAACCATGCGCGCGATGGCAGCTCAGGACGCGGAGCGACAAACATGCAGGCCTCGATGCGCCCATCGCGAATCCACACGCCACGGAACAGACCGCCATGCCGGTCGCTGTATTCGATCCAGTCATCGGCATCGGCGGCAACGCCGAGCAGCTTGCGGGCAGCGGCACTCCAGTCGCCCGGCACCTGCCGTCCGGCCATCTCGTAGCGCTGGAACTCGCGCCCCTGGGCGCTGGCCCACCAGGTTGCCAGCGTCGGCTGCAAGGTATGACGGCTGAGCGCAAAGCCATACCAGGCGGCATGGAAGGGCTCCACACGCGCCGGGGTGTGCTTGAACTCAGGCTCACCGGAAACCGGATCGACAACGGGATTCACCAGCGCGCCGATGCGCGCGTCCGATGAATTGACGCTGCTCCAGTGGATGGGCACGAACAGCGTGCCACGTCGCACCTCACCACTGCACTGCAGACGCGCCACCATCTGGCCCCAGCGGGTGCGCACGCGTACCAGATCGCCGGCACGCACACCGAAGGACAGCGCATCGCCCGGATGCAGATCCACGAAGGGCTCCGGCAGATGCATGCCCAGTCGCGGTGAACGGCCGGTGCGCGTCATGGTGTGCCATTGATCGCGGATGCGGCCCGTGTTCAGCACCAGCGGATATTCCTCGTCGAGCCCCTGCTGTGGCGCGCGCGGACGTACGGCCACGAAGCGTGCACGGCCATCGGCAAACTGGAAGCGGCCATCACCGAACAGTCTTGCCGTGCCCTGCGGGGTGCCTAGCGCACGCGGCCAGGGAGCCGGCTCCAAAGCTTCGTAGTCGGCGGCATCGATATCCGCCAGCGCGCCCAGGTTGAAGGCGCGGTCACCATCATTGCCCACCGCCGAAAGCGCCGCATGCTCGGCAAAGATCTGCGCCGGCCCCTGGTAGGCAAAGCCACACTCGAAACCCATGCGCCGCGCGACCTGGCTGACGATCCACCAGTCCGGTCGCGCGCTGCCTTGCAATGGCAGGAACGGCCGCTGCCGTGACACGACCCGATCTGAATTGGTGACCGTGCCATCCTTCTCGCCCCAGCCAGCGGCCGGCAACAGCACCTGTGCCATGCGATTGGTGTCGGTATCGGCGATGCAGTCGGAGACCACCACCAGCTCGCAGCGCCGCAGTGCCTCGCGCACCTTGTTGGCATTAGGCATGCTGACCAGCGGATTCGTGGCCATGATCCACACGGCCTTGACGCGGCCCGCATGGACGGCATCAAACAGATCCACCGCCTTCAAACCCTGCTTCTGTGCAATCACCGGGCTGTTCCAGAAACCCTGCACCAACTCGCGGTGGCCGGCGTTCTCCAGATCCATGTGCGCGGCCAGCATGTTCGCCAGACCGCCCACTTCGCGGCCGCCCATGGCATTGGGCTGGCCGGTGATCGAGAACGGCCCCATGCCCGGCTTGCCGATACGCCCGGTGACCAGATGACAGTTGATGAGGCTGTTGCCCTTGTCGGTGCCGGACGAGGATTGATTCACGCCCTGCGAAAACGCCGTGATGGTGCGCTCGGTGGTGGCGAACAGCTCGTAGAATTCGCACAGCAGCTCGGCATCCACACCGCAGCGACGCGCCACGGCGGCCACATCGCCCGCCGTGTTCTCCGCCACCACCCGGGCACGGGCCAACCCCTGCGTGTGCTGTTCGATGAATCCGCGATCGGCGTGACCATGTTGCAACAGATAGCTCAGCAGCCCGTTGAACAGCCACACGTCGGTGCCGGCACGCAGCGGCAGGTGCAGATCGGCCTGATCGCAGGTGGGAGTGCGGCGCGGATCGATCACCACGATTTTCGTGCCACGCTGCTCGCGCGCCCGCAGCATGCGCTGATACAGCACCGGATGGCACCATGCGGTGTTCGATCCCACCAGCACGATCAGATCGGCGAGCTCCAGATCCTCGTAACAGATGGGTACCAGATCCTCGCCAAAGGCACGCTTGTGCGCAGCCACGGCCGACGACATGCACAGACGGGAATTGGTGTCGATGTTCGCGGAGCCGATGTAGCCCTTCATCAGCTTGTTGGCGACGTAGTAGTCCTCGGTCAGCAGCTGGCCGGAGACGTAGAACGCCACGGAGTCCGGACCGTGTTCGCGGATGATGCGCGCAAAGCCCTGCGCGACATGATCCAGCGCCGCATCCCAGCCCACGGTGTTGCCGCCGATCTGCGGCTCGAGCAGTCGCCCCTGCAGACCCAGGGTCTCGCCCAGTGCCGATCCCTTGGAACACAGACTGCCGCGGTTCGCGGGGTGCGCCGGATCACCCGCCACGCTGAGCGTGGTTGCGCCACTTGTATCGCTGCCGACGCTCGCCAGGACCCCGCAGCCCACACCACAGTAGGGACAGGTGGTGCGGATCGCGCCATCCGTCACGTGCAATGCGCCTCGCCGAACAGCAGCTGCTCGCGCCAGGCGCCCACGTCGCGCTGCTCGTTGATCAGATCGAAGTACCAGCGCCCATCGCGCGTGTCGCCGACCAGCACCGCGCCGCGGATGCGGTTGTTCTCCAGCACCAGGCGCTTGTAGACGCCGCGCTTCGGATCACGCATCACCAGCGATTCGCGGCCTTCCTTCACGTTGAACTCACCCGCCGAGTACACATCGATGCCTGAAACCTTCAGCTGCGTGGCCAGACGCGAGCCCGGATAACGGGCCGTGCCGCGCTCGGCCAGATGCGCCGCGCACACCGCAGCCTGTTCCCACAGCGGCGCCACCAGTCCATAGGTGCTGTTGCGATGCTGCACACATTCGCCCACAGCATAGACCGCTGGATCGTAGGTGAGCAGCGTATCATCCACGAGCACGCCGCGATCGCAGCGCAGCCCGGCGGCGCGCGCCAGATCGGCGTTGGGCCGCACGCCCACCGCCATGACCACCAGATCGGCGGCAATCTCGCGTCCGTCGGCCAGCTGCACGCCCTGCACACGCTCACTGCCCAGGATGGCCTGCGTGGAAGCCTTCAGGAAGAACTGGATGCCACGCCGCTCCAGCTCACCCTGCAGCAGGGCCGCCGCCGGTTCATCGAGCTGGCGCTCCATCAAGGAGCCGGCCAGATGCACCACGCTGACTTCCATGCCCCGCTTCAGCAGTCCATTGGCCGCCTCCAGGCCCAGCAGCCCCCCGCCGATGACCACGGCGCGGCGCTGGGTGCGCGCGGCAAACAGCATGGAATCCACATCCGCCAGATCGCGGAAGGTCACCACACCCGGCAACTCCTTGCCCGGCACCGGCAGCACGATGGCATGCGAACCGGTAGCCACCAGCAGCCGGTCGTAGACCTGCTCGATGCCGCGCCGCGAACGCACCACGCGCCGGGCGCGATCGATGTGCTCGATGGGATCGCCGCTGTGGAACACGATGCCCTGCTCCGCGAACCACTCGGGCGAATGCGTGACGATGTCCTCGCTGCGCTTCTCGCCCGACAGCACCGGCGAGAGCAGCACGCGATTGTAGCTGCCATGCGGTTCGGCACCGAATACCGTGACCTCATAGGCCTGCGGCGCCACCGCCAATAGATCCTCGATGACCTTCATGGCCGCCATGCCGTTGCCGATGACCACCAGCTTGCGCCTGGCCGTGCCCAGCGAGATCTTCTCCGGCGTGGTCTTCACCCACACCCGGCCACCCTCGATGCGGCTCAGGTACACCGGCACGGACAAGGCCGGATCTTCCAGGCAACGCCCGCTCACCAGGCTGTAGTGCTGCTTGTAGATGGGCGAGGCCACCACGATCTGCCCCTGCAGATCACCGACGATGCCACGCGACAGCACATTGGCCTGGCTGACCGGATCGTGATTGCCGATCACGTGGATGGCGTCCCCGACCCGGAAGATCGCGACCTGTCGATCGCCCAGCAGCGCGCCCACGCCGGTGTCCGGCACGATGTCCTCCAGCGCGCACACCGATTCCCAGCGCGAGATCATGTTCATGCACCCTCCACGGCGGTTTCGCGCTCTTCGGCACGCGCCGGCCGGATCTGGCCGCGCTCACGCACGAACTGCACGGCCGGATCGGCCTTTTCCACGTTGATGAACTGACGGAAGCGCTTCAGCGTCACCGGATCATTGATGGCGTACTTCCACTCGCACTCGTAGGTGTTGATGACACGCGCCATATCCGCCTCCAGCTCCGCGGCAATGCCCAGCTGATCTTCGATGATCACCTGCTTGAGGTAGTCGAGGCCGCCCTCCAGGTTGTCGCGCCACACCGAGGTGCGCTGCAGGCGATCCGCGGTGCGCACGTAGAACATCAGGAAACGATCGACGTAGCGGACCAGGGTCTCCTTGTCCAGATCGGAAGCCAGCAGCTCGGCATGGCGCGGCTTCATGCCACCGTTGCCACACACATAGAGGTTCCAGCCCTTCTCCGTGGCGATGATGCCGACATCCTTGCCCTGGGCTTCGGCGCATTCACGCGTGCAGCCCGAGACCGCGAACTTCAGCTTGTGCGGCGAGCGCAGCCCCTTGTAGCGATTCTCCAGTTCGATGGCGAAGCCCACGCTGTCCTGCACGCCGTAGCGGCACCAGGTGGAACCCACGCAGCTTTTTACAGTGCGCAGCGACTTGCCATAGGCATGGCCCGACTCAAAACCCGCGTCCACCAGCTCGCGCCAGATGATGGGCAGCTGATGCACCTGCGCGCCGAACAGGTCGATGCGCTGCCCGCCGGTGATCTTGGTGTACAGACCGTACTGCTCCGCGATCTTGCCGATGGTGATCAGCTGCAGCGGCGTGATTTCGCCGCCGGCAATGCGCGGCACGATGGAATAGGTACCGTCTTTCTGGATGTTGGCCAGGAAGTAGTCGTTGGTGTCCTGCAGCGGCGCCTTGTCACGCGCCAGCACGAAGTCGTTCCAGCAGGAGGCCAGAATGGAAGCCACGGCGGGCTTGCAAATGTCACAGCCCAGTCCCCTGCCATGCTTGCGAAGCAGATCGGTGAAGGTATGGATATCCCCCACCTTGACCAGATGGAACAACTGCTGGCGCGAGTACGGGAAATGCTCGCAGATGTGGTTGTTGACCGCGACGCCGCGGCGCGCGAGCTCGGCCTTCATGATCTGCGTAGCCAGCGTGGCGCAGCCGCCGCAGGAGCTGGCGCACCGGGTAGCCTTCTTCAGCGCACCGATGGTGGTACAGCCGCCCGCCACCGCCGCGCAGATGTCGCCCTTGCTGACATTGTTGCAGGAGCAGATCTGCGCCGAATCCGGCAGCGCATCCACGCCGATGCCAGCCGGCTTGGCCGCCGCACCGTCGAAGCGCGGCAGGATCAGCTGCTCGGGATGATCGGGCAGCGCCAGACCATTTTGCATGGTCTGCAGCAACGAGCCGTAGTCCTCGGCGTCGCCGATCAGGATGCCGCCGATGAGTTGCTTGCCGTCGGGACTCAACACCAGCTTCTTGTAGATCTGGGCGCGCTCGTCGACGAAGGCGCAGCTGCGCGCGCCGGGCGTGGCGCCATGCGCATCGCCCAGCGAGGCCACATCCACGCCCATCAGCTTCAGCTTGGTGCTCATGTCGGCGCCGGAGAAACGACTGGCGCCGCCCCCCATGAGGGCGTGTGCCGTCACCGTCGCCATCTGGTAGCCCGGCGCCACCAGACCGTAGATCTTGCCCTGCCACAGCGCGCATTCGCCGACGGCATAGATGGAATCGTCGGAAGTACGGCAGTCATCGTTGATCACGATACCGCCGCGCGGACCGACTTCCAGACCGCAGTCCCGCGCCAGATCGTCGCGCGGCCGGATGCCGGCAGAGAACACGATGACGTCGGTATGCAGCTCGCCACCGTCCGCGAACTTCAGGCAGTGCGCAGCGTCGGTGCCATCGACGATGGCGTTGGTGCTCTTGCCAGTGTGAACACCGACCCCCAGCTCGGCGATGCGAGTACGCAGCACGCGACCGCCGGCATCGTCGATCTGCACCGCCATCAACCGCGGCGCGAATTCCACCACATGCGTTTCCAGCCCCAGATCACGCAGCGCCTTGGCCGCTTCCAGACCCAGCAGACCGCCGCCGATCACCACGCCGGATTTGGCGTTCCTGCTGGCGGCACGGATGGCCTCCAGATCCTCGATGGTGCGGTAGACGAAGCAGCCGCTGCGCTCCTTGCCAGGCACCGGCGGCACAAAGGCATAGGACCCCGTGGCCAGCACCAGCTTGTCGTAGGGGAGCTGCTGTCCAGTGGAGGTATGCACGATGCGCGCGTCGCGGTCGATGCGCGTGGCGCGGGCGTTGAGCTGCAGCGCGAATCCGGCGCGCTCGAAGAAGCCGGCCGGCACCAGCGACAGATCCTCGGCGCTCTTGTCGCTGAAGAAGCTGGTCAGATGCACGCGGTCGTAGGCCGGCCGCGGCTCCTCGCACAGCACCGTGACCTCGAAGGTCGCTGCGGCGGATTCCAGTTGTTCCAGCAGACGCTGGCCCACCATGCCGTGGCCAATCACGACCAGCTTTTCGCGTTGCGCATCCGTGGCCATATCCACCTTCCGAAAAATCCGCTGCAAAAAAAAACGCTGCCCGACCCGGAGCGTTCCTTGAAGTCAATGGACTTGGGGGAAAACTCCGGAGCCGGCAGCGTTGCCTTCGAGGTAGACCCAGCGCAGGGCTTTCCTCTGGATTGTTAAAAGCAAGTTATATGCCACCCCGCTGGAACAATCGGTGGCAGTGTGAACGGTTGGCAAATCAAACACTTCCGCGCCACGATGCACGGCGCTGGCGCAATTCACGCGCCCCGGATTGCCCACCCGCGGTGCATGGCGCACCGCTTGGGTGCATTACGAGCTGATCAATTCGCGCTCGAACCGTTGGCCGTCGAAGAAGTATTCGCTGCGCGTATCCGCCGGTGGCAGCAGCACCTGCAGGTTCGCACAGGCCGCGCGATACAGATGCGGACAATAGGCCTGCTGCACCAGCTGCCGATCCGTCGCGGAGCCGGCGCACTGGCGCCAGCGCACCATCTGCTCGTAGAACCACAGCGCATGGCTGGGAAACGGGAAAGTGCCCCCGTTGGTGGCGAAGCCGATGAAACCGGGAATACGCCGCGGCGGCGCCTCACGCCACTGTGGCAACTCGCCGGCCAGCGCAGCTTCGAGCAGATCCGCGGGGACACCCACGTAGCGCGGTCCGGCCAGCAAACGCGCCAGCTCGTGGCGATTGCCGGGATCATCACACCACAGCGCGGCACGCACCACGGCGCGCACCAGTGCCGCCACGCGCTCGCCATCCGCGGCCGCCCAGTCGCGCCGCATGCCCAGCACCTTGTTGGCACTGTTGTGCCAGATCGAAACCGCCGTAGTGACAATCTCGCCGACACCGGCCGCCACCGCCACACTGCTCCAGGGCTCACCGACGCAAAAGCCGTCGATCTGCCCCTCACGCAGCGCATCCACCAGCAGCGGCGGCGGAATGACCACGAGGCGCACGTCCACGTCGGGATCGATGCCGCTGGCCGCCAGCCAGTAGCGCAGTTCGTAGTTGTGCGCTGAAAACGGATACACCATGGCGAACACCAGCGGCGGTGCGTCGCGCGCCGCCCGGGCGCGCACCACCCGCGCCAGCGCCTGCCCCTGCGGTGCCGGATCAAAGCCCTCCGGCCCGCGCTGATCGCGCATGGCCTCGGCCAGTGGGCCGGACACGGTGATGGCGTTGCCCCCCAGCCCCAGCGCCACCGGCGCAATCAACGGCACGCGCAGATGACCGATGCCCAGCGTCGAGGCCAGCACCATGGGACCCAGCATATGAGCCGCATCGAACTGGCCGACGATCAGCCGGTCGCGGATATTGGCCCAGGACGTCTCGCGCACCAGCCGCAGATCCAGCCCTTCGGCCGCCGCAAAACCGCCTTCGGCCGCCACCACCAGCGTGGCGCAATCCAGCAGCGGCATGAAACCAACAATGGTGCGCGGTCCACTCATGCTTGAAGCTCCGTATCCACGCATCAACGCAGCAGACGTGCCGCGGTGATGACGCTTTGTGCGACTTCCCCGAGCCGCTGGTTCATGTCCATGGCTGTCTTGCGCAGCAAGGCGTACGCCTCTTCCTCGGTGATGCGATTCTGCTTCATCAGGATGCCCTTGGCCCGATCCACCAGCTTGCGCTCCTCGAGCGCCTGGCGGGTGCGATCCAGCTCTTCGCGCAGGCTGCTGAAGGCCTTGAAGCGGCTGATGCACAGATCCAGGATGGGTTTGACCCGCTCCTTCTTCAGCCCGTCGACCACATAGGCGCTGACGCCCGACTCGATCGCCGCCTGGATCATCGAGGCATCGGAGCTGTCGACAAACATGGCCACCGGGCGATGAACCGACCGCGACACCTGGAACATCTGCTCCAGGACGTCGCGGTTCGGATTTTCCAGATCCATGAAGATCACGTCCGGATCCACCGCCACGATGCGCTTGAGCAGGTACTGCATGTCGTGCACCACGACAACATCGTCATGACCGGCTTCGCGCAGTCCTTCCTGCAGGATGGAGGCGCGCATCAGGTTTTGATCGACAATCAGGATGCGTAGCGGTTTGTCCGACATCTATCCACGTATCTGGGCAATGACGGTGCGCACTATATCCGGGCCTGGGCCACAGCGCCCCAGGTTGTGCGCCAGCGCCGCTTGATGAGGCTCAGCCCAACCAACGCCAGCACCGCCAGTCCCGCGAAGATGTAGAAACCATACTGGTATCCGCCGGTCAGCTGCTTGGCAAACCCCAGGCTGGAGGCCAGGAAGAAGCCGCCCACACCGCCGGCCATGCCGACCAGACCGGTCATTACGCCAATTTCCTCGCGGAAGCGTTGCGGCACCAGCTGAAACACCGCGCCGTTGCCCATGCCCAGCGCCAGCATGGCCACCACGAATACGCCCAGCGCGCCAGCAGCTGTCGGCAGATTGGTCCCCACCACCGCCAGCGCCAGCGCCGCGACGATGTACATCAGCGTCAGCGTGCGGATGCCACCGATGCGATCGGCAAAGGCGCCACCCAGCGGCCGCACCAGCGAGCCGGCGAATACGCAGGCCGCCGTGCAGTAGCCGGCGATCACCGGCGTCAGACCGTACTGGTCATTGAAGTAGATGGTCAAAGACGAAGACAGGCCCACGAAACCGCCGAAGGTCACGGCGTAGAAGAACATGAACCACCAGGCATCGCCGTGCGCCAGTGGCTTGAAGTAGGCATGCAGCGGCTTGGCCGGCGGATTGTTCGGGCTGTTGCGCGCGCAGATCAGATAGACGGCCAGCGCCATCAGCAGCGGCAGGATGGCCAAGCCCAGCACATTGCGCCAGCCGAAGACCAGTGCCAGCGAGGGCGCGAACAACGCCGCCAGCGCCGTGCCGGAATTGCCAGCGCCGGCGATACCCAGCGCCGTGCCCTGATACTGCGGTGGATACCAGCGTGAGGCCAGCGGCAGCGCGATGGCGAACGATGCGCCCGCCATGCCCAGCACCACACCCAACAGCAGGATCTGGTTGAAGCTGTGCACGCCCACCGACCAGGCGATGAACAGGCCGCTGATGACGAACAACTGGCCGATGAGACCGGCCAGCTTTGGTTTGAGCCGATCCACCAGCACACCGTTGACGATGCGCAGCACGGCCCCGGCCAGCACCGGCGTGGCGACCATCAGGCCCTTCTGTGCCGGAGAGAGCCCCAGATCCTTGGAGATGGCCACACCCAGCGGGCCGAGCAGCACCCACACCATGAAACTGATGTCGAAATAGAAAAACGCTGCAAACAAAGTCGGCCGATGACCGGCCTTCCAGAACCCTGTGTCCATGAGACGGCTCCGAAGGAGATGGATGATAGATTGGATTGTTGGGCGCCGACTGCGTCGTTGCAGTCTTGATGTGGTCACCGCGAGAATGCGGTGCTGCACCCGATCGAGATGCAGCAAGAGCCATGCCAAACAGACGATCACCCGTCATCGCATGAATTTCCTTATCATTCAGCGGCAAATTGCGTTGCGGCGAATTGCAAGGACTCAGCCATCGCCTGCTTCGCGCCCCGCGCTTGTGCATGAGCATGACTCGCGAACTTTTTTGAGGCATGACATTGATCGCTGACCAGCGCTCGCTGCGCATCAATCTCGGCCTGTGCAGTCGCACCGGACGGCGTGCCGACAACCAGGACTTCGTGGCCGGCTGTGTCGGCACCAGCCACGAGCTGGCGCTGCGCGGCCAGCTGATCGCCCTGGCGGACGGGGTTGGCGGCACCCGCGGCGGGCGCGTTGCGGCGGAGCTCGCGGTGGGCAGCTTCATCGAGGGCTACTACGATCAGGCGGCCACGCTGGGTATCCCGCAGGCGGCAGCGCGCTCCATCGGCGCCATCAACAGCTGGATCCATGCCCAGGGTCGCGACGACCAGGCGCTGCGACACGCCGCCACCACACTCACCGCGCTGGTGCTGCAGGGACGCAGCGCGCATGTATTGCACGTGGGCGACTCGCGCGCCTATCACCTGCATGAAGAACAGCTGACCCGCCTGACGCAGGATCACTGCCTGACCCAGCCGGATCTGAGTCATGTGCTGTACCGCGCCGTGGGCATCGAAGCCACGGTGCGGCTGGATCATCGCATCCAGCCGCTGCGCGCCCTGGATCGGCTGATGATCTGCAGCGACGGCGTGCATGGCGTGCTGGGCGACCACCGCCTGCGCGAATTGCTGCTGCGAAGGAATTCATCGGCGCAGGACGCGGCCCAGATCGTCGCAGCGGCCTTCGACGCCGGCAGCCAGGACAATCTCAGCGTGGCACTGATCGACGTGCTGTCGGTGCCGGAAGCCGCGGCACCCGAACTGCTCAGCCACATCGCCGCACTGCCCATGCGTACCCCACCGGTGGAGGGTGACATCGTGGATGGTTTCCAGATCGGCATGCAGCTCTCCGACGGGCGTTACAGCCGGCTGCTGCGCGCCCTGGATACGCACAATGGCCAGCAGGTGGTGCTGAAATTCCCGCAGCCCGTGGCCAACGCCTCCACCCATCACCTCGCCTTCCTGCGCGAAGCCTGGGTCGCGGCCCGCCTGCACAGCCCTTTCATCGGCGCCACCATCGAGCTGCCGGGCGAGCGGCAGACCTGCCTGTATTCGGTGATGCCCTACTACGAGGGCGAGACACTGGAGCAGCGCCTGCGACGTGCACCGCGGCTGTCGCTGAGCGAAGGCTGCGAGCTGGCATTGAAGCTGGCGCGGGCCACCGCCAGCCTGCATCGCGCCGGCATCATCCACCGCGATATCAAGCCGGACAATGTGCTGCTGGAACGCAATGGCGGCCTGAAACTGATCGATCTGGGCGTGGTGCGTCTGCCGCAGCTGGAAGACTTCCCCGGCAGCGATATTCCAGGCACGCCCAGCTTCATGGCGCCCGAACTGTTCGACGGCGCGAACGGCGATGAACTCAGCGATCAATACGCCCTGGGCGTCACGCTGTATCGCGCCTTCAGCCGCGAATATCCCTATGGCGAGATCGAGCCCTTCACGCGACCGCGCTTCACCCGTCCGACACCGCTGACGCGCCATCGTCCCGACCTGCCGGCGTGGCTCGACCATCTGCTGACGCGCGCGGTGGACCCGCAGCGCGCCGCACGTTTCTCCGACACGCTGGAGCTGGCGCTGGAGCTGGAGAGCGGCATGGCGCGCGGCGAGCAGCACCGGCCGCGTGCCTTGTCGCTGTACGATCGCAACCCGCTGCGCTTCTGGCAGATCACGGCGCTGTTGCTGGGCATGGCGCTGCTGCTGAGTCTGGCGCTGCGCTGAAGCCCTGGCTGTGCCGCGCGCTGCGCGCCGGCGGTTGCCGCACGCCGGCGCGCAGCAGCGGCCCGGTCTTGCTAGAGCGCGAACTCGAACTGCGCCCAGAACTTGTCGGTATCGCGCGCCACGCTGGTGGGCGTGGTCGCTGCAGCGAAGTAGCGGCCATACTTCAGCGTAGTGGTGGTGCGCCGATACTTGGCAGCCAGTAGCATGTCCAGCTCCTGACCATAGTCGGCGTCCACATGCTGGGCCTGGTAGTCGTGACCGACCAGCGTCGCGGTGACCGTAGCGAAGGGCCCGAGCTTCGCCCGCGTCGCGCCCAGGCTCAGGTAGCGGTCGTCGATGCCATTGGCAGGCGTGCTCAGGAATTTGTCCACCCAGCCCTGAAACTTGTGCAGCGTAGCCAACGGCGTGGAGAAACCAATGGTGCCGTCGCCATGCAGGCTCTCCTCACCTGCCGTCAGCGTGATCCACTGATAGGTGGCGGCAAGCTCGCCCATGAAGTACACGTTGTGGTCGAATTGCACCGGATTGTCAGCACGCGGCTTCTGCGTGGCATAGCTGGTCACATAGCCGAGCTTCACTGCACCCAGTGGAATCTCGCCGCTGGCACGCAGGCCATAGGTGCTGGTTGAAGCGCGCGCCGGATTCAGCGCTGCCGCCTGCGCGCTGGTGACACCCGGACCGGTCACGAAACTCATCGGATCGAAATCCAGCAGGTAGGCGAAGCCGGTGAGCTTCGCGTACGGCAGTTGATAGGCCACGTTGCCCAGATAGCCGCGGCCCTGGTAGGGGCTCTGGGGCGAATCCGCGCCATAGATGCGGTTGACGCGATTGAATGCCGTCACATCGATGCTCAGATGCTCCACGCCCTGGTTGACGAGGCGCAGCGCGTCGAAGGTCTGCTCGTTCTGCCGCCAGCCCACGCTGCCGACGAAACGCTGGTCGTCCAGATTGATGCGCTGGCGGCCGAGAATCACCGTGGTGGCCGGCAGCGAGGTATTGGTCAGCTGCAGGCGGTTGATCTCGTGGCTGGCGGGGTCCGCCACCACCGGATAAGTGGTATGCAGATTCGTCACCGCATTGTCGGCGCGGTAGCTGTCATTCGGCGCCTCCACCAGCTCGGCCTCGGCCAGCAATGAGGTATTCCACGCCTTGCCGGTTTCAGCGCCGATGCGGAGCCGCCAGGTCGCGGCATTCGCCTGATTGACGATGCCCTCCTGCTCGACGTTCTCGTAGCGCAACCGGAAATCCACGATGGGCTTGCTCGCCGCCACCGCCTGGAGCAACGGATCGAGCCCCTCGGCGCCGGCCACGCTCACAGCTCCCAGAAACACCATCCAGAGATTCTTGCATCCACGCACGCTTGCAGTACTCCAGAAAACGCAGACAAAAAAAACGCTGCCGACATCGAGCTCACCGCGGGGGGGATTGAGTGAGCTTCAACAGTCGGCAGCGTTGCCGTTGGCCTTTCGCGGCCAGCTTGCAGGCGCTTTCGCACCTACTGACCCTTGAGATGCAACCACTGTGCCATGCGTGCGGAATCTGGCATCTGTGCCACGCAGTGACGATGCGATGACGATTTGCGGTCGCGAATTCAGCGACTTAGATGAATGCCCCGGCCAGCGAACCGCTCCGGAGCACGATGCGGGAGAGATGCGGAAACTGCGCGCCTGCACAGCAACGACGCCCTCGCGCACGATTTGTGTGCGCGAGGGCGTCCATTGGAACAGCAGAAGATTCGCTGCGCGGATGCAGCCTAGAAGGTATAGCTACGCGTGATGAACCAGTACAAACCCAGGCCCACCAGGCCGGCGGATACCGTGTCGACGACGATGGGTCGCGGCAATGCCAGCCTGGCTCGTACCAGCAACCATGTCAGTCCCGTGAGCACCAGCACCACCGTGAGCTGGCCCACTTCCACACCGCAGTTGAAACCCACCAGGATCATGGCGAGCTTGCCGGTGGGCAGCTGCAGCTGCAGCAGATCCGAAGCAAAACCAAAGCCGTGGATCAGACCGAACACCAGCGTGACCACCAGGCGCAGCCGTGCCGCGTCGCGCAGATGGCCGGAGAGCATGAAGTAATTGGCCGCGAAGATGCCGGCGCCGAACAGCAGCGCCGCCGGCAGCAGCCCGACGCCGAGCAGGCGCAGACCGGACATGGCGATCAGCGTGCCACCCACCCACAGGGCCACGCGGCCCGGCCGGTGCGTAGCCACCGCGATGTTCTCCGCCCCCACCATGGCGATGGTCAGCGCCACCAGCGCATCGATGTACTCGGCGTGCGGACGGAAAATGCCGGTGACCGCCAGCGCCAGCGTGGCGCTGTGGCCCAGCGTGAAGCCGGTGACCACGAAGATCAGGTCGCGCAGGCGCCGCGAGATCAGCACCAGGCCCAGCAGGAAGGACATGTGGTCCACACCGGTGAAGATGTGCATGATGCCCATGCGCACATAGTCGAGGAAACCTGCCTCGCGCATTTCTTCATCGTCGCCCGCCGTGGGCACGCTGCGCGCATCGTCGGTGAACATGTGCTCGAAAAAGCGGTCTTCACCCACCTCGATCTGCGCCAGCGACACATGCGAGGGCACCAGCTCGAAGAAGGCATTGGTGTGCAGGACGATGTTCTGCTCGCTGGGGCAGCTGAAATTCAGGCTGAAGCGGCGAAACTGCGAAGTGGCCGTCAACGCGCGCACCTGCCCCTGCAGGGCGCAGTCCTTGCCACCGGCGGTGGCGCCGAGGTTCTTCTTCAGGTAGTCGAAGACCACGTCGTTGGGAGGCTGGTCTTCGTTGTCGCGCGCCAGACGCTTGGTTTCCTGCAGCGGAATGGTGAAGGAGAGCTGGATGCTCTTGCCTTCCACGCGCCACACCGAATACGTCGCGCTCTTGGTATGCGCGAGAGCTGGCGTGGCACCCAGCGCCAGCAGCAGCGCCGCGAGAATGGCGCGCCAGAGTGTCACTTGCCGGTCCCCTGGCCGGTCCCCTGGCCGGTCGTCTTTGCGGTCGCCTGGGCGGTCGCCTGCTCATAACCCGCGCGGTACTCCGGCGTGATCAGGATGTCCGCCTTGCTGCGCAGGTACTTCAGGTTGTTTTCCTTGACCTTGTTCTGCCGATCCGTCTTCAGTTCGGTCCAGACGCGATCCTTGGCCTCATCGTAGCTCATGGGTTTGGGCATGCGATGATCGAGCATCACGAAGATGTGCACGCCCTCATCCGCCACCGCTGGATCGGAAACCTCACCACTCTTGAGCGGGCCGGCGGTTGCATACAGCTTGTCGCCGAGCTTGGCCTTGGCGGCGAACTCGAAGATGTCGCCAGTGTCCACCTTGCCGCCGTCGAGGAAGCGACCCGAATCCTGCAGCCCGAATTTCTCGATGGCCTGGTCGGGAGTCATGCCACCGCGCAAGGCAGCCACCGCTGCGCGCGCCTTGGCGAGCGCGTCATCACCCTGGGCAGTGGCCGTGGGCAGCAGCAGGTCGCGCAGCCGCATCATGCCCTCGCCCACATAACGATCCTGGTGTGCCTTGTAGTACGCCTGCAGCTCCTCGTCGCTGGGCTGCTGCGCCAGCACGTCGGCCGTCACCTCCAGCTCCACGCCGGCCACCAGCGCGGCGCGCACGTCCGGATCGTAGCTGGGCAGGTCCATGTCGAGGCCACGCTGCATCAGCAGCTCCTCGTTCACCATGTCCTTGAGCACCTGCTGGCGCTGCTCGGCCGTGGCCTGCTCGAAGGGCACGTTGAACTGGGTCTGGGTCTGGGTCAGGAAGTCGCTGCGCAGCACCTGACGGCCGTTGACCAGCGCCACATCCTCGGCCGGCACGTTGTGTCCGCGCGTGCCCTTGGCCGTGAACAGGCTGTAGCCGGCAATGCCCAGACCGATGAGTGCGCCGGCCGCCAGAAAGGCAAAGGAGCGGCGCGCCTGCGGACGGGACAGGTCGAAGAAGTCGTCTTTGTTTTCCACTGCGTTATTTCCCACTGGCAGCGCTCCGGGCAGGTAGCAAGTCGATGGCCAGGGCGCGGATATCGGCCGGACTCAGGATGTCGATCCAGGCCGGGCATTTGCCATGCCGGCCACCATAAATCGTCCGGCGCAGCGTGGCGCGATCCCCGCCATAGATCCAGTCGGGACCGAGCAGCGCCGGCGCGCCGTAATCCACCACGCCCTTGGCATCGCTGGCGTGGCAGTCGAAGCAATTGCCCTTGTCGTAGAAGATCTTGCGGCCCGCTTCGATCTGCGACTCATCATGCGGCTGGCCGGACAGCGCAAGCACGTATTCGGCCACTTCGTTGACCTCGGTTTCATTGAGCTGCTTGATCAGCACGAAGCCGGGCATCTCGGCGACATTGCGCGCCTTGGGATGCCCGGAGCGGATGCCGTAGGTGATGGTGTGCTCCAGATCCACCACATTGGGGGCGTAGATCCAGCTGCCATCCACCAGGTTCGGAACGCCACGTTTCTGGTCGCCCTTGCGGTCGGCGCCGTGGCAGCTCACGCAGTTGGCCGCATACACCTTGGCGGCGCGCTCATGGGCATAACGCAGCAGGTCCGGCTGGGTGAGGATGTCGGCCGGATCGGTGCGCACCAGCCGGCTGGCCTCGGCCTGATTGCGCAGCCACAATGAGCCGGCGCCCAGCAGGATCAGCAGCAGAAGCGCAATCCCCCATCGATTCAATATGCTTTTTGCCATCGCATCCTGTACGCAGTGCAGCTTCACACCCCTCAAACTTTCTTGAGGGTACCGGACGCCGCCGGCGTAGGTATTTGAAGTATCATTAATCGCGAGGTATCCCCCCAATGCCCACGCAAACCACCATTGACGATCTCGAATCCGCCGTACTCGGCCAGATCATGGCCTGGCGCGCCGGTCAGGCACGCCGCGAATCGCTGCCGGTCAGCGCCCTGGTTGTCACCATGGCCCTGCTCGCGGGCCTGGCGCTGGGCTGGACACAGTCGCATCGCGGCAGCGAGCTGCCGGCGTCCGAATCCGTGGTCGTCTCCAGCGACGCCGGCCTGCCCTCGCTGCTGCTGGCGAACAACTGATGACCCCGTACTGGCGACATCTGCTGCTGACAGTGGCGCTGGCAGGTGCCGCCGGCTTCGGCGGCGTCTGGTTCGGCACGCGCCAGCTGGGCAGCACCGCACCACCGCCCGATCCGCTGCCCGCGGTGCTGAGCAAGATGGCACGCAATGGATTACAGGGACTGACCGACAAGCAGCGCACCGCGATCAGCGACATCGAGACCCACTATCTGGCTGAACGCAACAAGGTGCGCTACCAGATCACCAACGCCAACTACGATCTGGCCAACGCCCTGGGCGAGGAGATGAGCTTCGGCCCGAAGACCCAGGCCTCGATCCAGCAGCTGGAGACCACGGTCGGGCAGCTGCAGAAGGACACGGTGCTGTACGTGTTGGCGCTGCGCGAAGTGCTGACGCCGGACCAGAAGGCCGTATTCGACGAGAAAGTCGTCGCCACGCTGATGACCGATCCGCGATGAAAGCCGACGCCGACAACGATGCAGCCCTGGTGGCCCGCGCGCTGTCCGGCGAGGATGCGGCCTTCGCGCTGCTGATGAGCCGCCACAAGAACTGGGTGTTTCGTTTCGTGGCCCGCTACGTGGGCCGCGAGGAAGATGCGCTGGATCTGGTGCAGGAGAGTTTCTTCGCCGCCTGGCTGGCCCTGTCCAGCTACGATCCGCAACGCCCGTTCGGCGCCTGGTTGCGGCGCATCGCATTGAACAAGTGCCGCGACCGCTCGCGTCGCGAGAAGGTGCGCCGCATGCTGTCCGTCTTCGTCGGCGGCGGCGAGGATGAGGGGCTGCCGGAGGTCGTGGACGGCGCCGCGGGCCCCGAGCGCCAGGCCGAATCGCGCCAGGAGCTGGATCGGCTCGAGCTGGCCATGCAGCGCCTGCCGCGCTCGCTGAAGGAGCCGCTGCTGCTCACGACGCTGGAGGGTCTCTCGCATCGCGAAGCCGGCGAACTGCTGGGCCTGAATGCCAAGGCCGTGGAAATGCGTGTCTACCGGGCGCGTTCACAACTCGAAGAATTGCTCGGACCGCAGACCCAGCCGTCGGCCTCCTGACGACCTGCTCCCGCCGCGAGGGATATCCCCTTCCCCCGCGTATACCTTCTCCATGAAGAGGCATCCTCCGCTCACCGCAGCCTGCTGCGCCGCTCTGGCGACAGCCGGGCTCGGCCTGGTCGCGATGGCACCGGCCCAGGCCCATCACTCGGTGGTGGCGGCCTTCGACATGAACCGCAGCGTCGATCTGGACGGCACCGTGCGCAGCGTCGAGCTCTCCAGTCCGCATGGCGAAGTCGTGGTCGAGAACGTGGACGCGGCCGGCCACACCCATCTGTGGCGGCTGGAGCTGCTGCCGGTCACGCGCCTGCGGCTGATGGGCTGGACCGACAGGAGCCTGACCGTGGGTGAGCATGTGCACGTCAGCGGCAATCCCAGTCGCTACCAGGACAACCGCATTTATCCGCAGCGCCTGGAGCGCGCGGACGGTACGCGCCTGCCACTGACCCTGGTGTCCAGCGCCGTCACCAAATAGCCGCTCACGCGGTTTGCCAGATTTTTCGACTCAATAAATACAGATAGGGGTATTCGATGTCCGTGTCCGATCCATTGAGCATTGCCGTGCGCCGCGCCCTGCCACGTGCCGGCTGGCTGCTGGCCCTGGCGCCGTTGACGGCGCTGGCCAATACCACCTCTGCGGCCCCGAGCGCGACCATCGCAACTGCGGACGCCGCAGATGGCTCGGGGCATCCCGCCGACGGCGACAACGGGCAGGGCGACAACGGCCAGAAGCTCGAGGAAGTGGTGGTCTTCGGTCGCGGTGAACAGCTGATCGGCACCGCCGAAGCCGCCAGTGAAGGTACCGTCGGCGGCGCGGATCTGTCCGTGCGCCCGATGCTGCGCGTCGCCGAACTGCTCGAGGCCGTACCGGGCCTGATCGCCGCCCAGCACTCGGGCAGCGGCAAGGCCAACCAGTACTTCCTGCGCGGCTTCAATCTGGATCACGGCACGGACTTCACGGGCTACATCGATGGCATGCCATGGAACCTGCGCAGCCATGGCCATGGCCAGGGTTACCTGGACGTCAACGGCCTGATCCCGGAAGTCGTGGACCGCATCGACTACCGCAAGGGCCCGTACCGCGCCGACCTCGGCGACTTCTCGCTGGCCGGCGCGTCGATCATGACCACCATCGACAAGCTGAACAAAAGCTTCGTCGCGGCCGAGACCGGGCAGTATGGCTGGGGCCGTCTGGCCGGCGGCGGCACCATGCAAGTGGGCGGCGGCGATCTGACCGTCGTCGGCCAGTGGAAGACCTATGACGGTCCGTGGCAGCTGCCGGAGAACCTGCAGCACGAGTCGCTGTGGACCAAGTACGTGCTGCCGACGGATCTCGGCATGCTGAAACTGTCGCTGTCCGGTTATCACGCCACCTGGGACCCCACCGAACAGAGCCCGCAGGCCTCGGTGGGCACCAGCGTCTGCCCGACTGTCTACTGTTCGCTCGATCCGACGGCGGTTGGCGAAACCACCCGCTGGATCACCACGGCCCAGCTCCTGAACGATCAGTGGACCGCATCGGCCTACGCCCAGTACTACGACTGGCACATGATCTCGGATCCAACCTATGACTACCAGATCAACCAGTTCGACCGCCGCTGGACCGTGGGCGGGCGTTTTGAGCGCTCGATCTACGAGAGCTCGGCGCTGCAGGTGAAGGCTGGCACCGAACTGCGCTATGACGACATCGGTCGTGTCGGCCTCGACCATGACGACGCGGGCGTGTTCGTGGAAAACGTCAGCAACAACAATATCAAGGAAAGCTCGATTGCGGCCTATACGGAAGCCACCTGGAAGGCTACCGACCGCTTGCGCCTCACCGGCGGCCTGCGCGGCGATCTGTACAACTTCGATGTTGGCAAGAATGCTGGCGCCGGCGAAACAACGGTGGCTGGCAGCAAGAGCGACAACCAGCTCTCGCCGAAAGTCGGCGTAGCCTACACGCTGACCGACAATGTGGAGCTGTACGCCAACTGGGGCCAGGGCTTCCATTCCAACGACGCGCGCGGCGTCGTGAACAAGCAAAGCGCCGTGCCCGGCCTGGTGAAGGGCACCGGCTACGAGGGCGGCGCGCGTTTCGAGATCGGCGATTTCAAGATCACGGCCGCGTACTGGTGGCTGACCACGGCCAGCGAACTGATTTTCGTCGGCGACAGCAATGCGGTGGAACCGAAGGCAGGCGCCAGGCGCAGCGGCTATGAACTGGTGGCCTTCTGGAAGCCCACCGACTGGCTGGGCATCGACGCGGTCTACACCGGCAGCAATGCCCGCTACAAGCAGGCTCAGGAAGGCGAAGACGGCCTGTACGGTTACCACGTGGAAGATGCGGTCGAGAGCGCCGGCGAGCTGGGCGTCTCGGCGGTGCGAGGCAAGTGGGAAGCCAGTGCGCGCCTGCGCTACCTGGGTGGCTATGCGCTGGTTCCCAGTGACAGCCAGCGCGCCGATGCCGAAACCATGGTGAATCTGCGTCTGGCCTACAAGCCGGGCAACTGGACACTGTACGGCGAGCTGCTGAACGTCCTGAACGACGATGGCAACGACATCGTTTACTACTACACCACCTATGTCCCTGGCGTATCTGCGCCCGGGACCGAGGAAGCCACGCGGCTATCGCGCGCCGAAGAGCCGCGTACGCTGCGTGTCGGTCTGAAGTACGAGTTCTGATCGAGCGTTACCAGGGAACGACCCCCACGAGTCCAGGCAGGGACCACCCGGGCCGGAAGCGGCGCGAACAGCCTCTTCCGGCCTTTTTCTCTAGTACGATGCCGGGGTGGAACTCGTTACCCCCAATGAAGCGGAGCAACTGATCGGCGCACACCTCGCTGCGCTGCCCATTGAATCGCTGCCAGTGGCGCAATGCGCCGGTGCGGTGCTGCGCGAGAATGTCTATGCCGAACGCGACCAGCCGCCCTTCGACCGCGTCGCGATGGATGGCATTGCGCTGGACTCCGCGGCGACGGCGCGTGGCCGGCTGCGTTTCACCATCCAGGGCGTGCAGGCGGCCGGCGCCGCACCCCTGACGCTGGAATCGCCGCAGCACTGCATCGAAGTGATGACCGGGGCCATGCTGCCGGCCGGCTGCGACACCGTGATTCCGGTGGAAGTCATCCGTTCGCTGGAAGGACACGCCGAAATCGATTCAGCGGCGGCCGCTGCGCCCTGGAAGCATGTGCACCGCCGCGCCTCCGACCAGACGCAGGGCGCGCTGCTGTTGCCGGCCGGCACGGTGCTGCGCGCGCCGGAGATCGCCGTAGCGGCCTCGGCCGGCATGGCGCGGCTGCGCGTCAGCGGCCAGCCGGCCATCCTGGTGGTCTCCACCGGCAATGAACTGGTCGAGCCCGGTGAGCCAGTGCTGCCGCATCAGATCCGCCGCTCCAATGCCTACGCGGTGATGGCGGCACTGCGTCAGCGCGGCTTCGTGCGCGTCGCCGATGATCACCTGCCCGATCATGAACGCACGCTGCGCGAGCGCCTGCAGCTGCATCTGCACACCCACGAAGTGCTGATCCTCTCCGGTGGCGTGTCCATGGGGCGTTTCGACCTGATTCCGAAAGTGCTGCAGCAGCTGGGCGTACAACGGCTGTTCCACGGCGTTGCGCAACGGCCCGGCAAACCCATGTGGTTCGGCGTCAGCGCGGATGGCAGGGCCGTGTTCGCACTGCCCGGCAATCCGGTTTCCACGCTGGTCTGTCTGGCGCGTTATGTCCTGCCCGCGCTGTACGCCGCCATGGGCCTGCGCAGCGAGGGTTCCGAACGCCTGGCACTGGCGGAAGGCTGGGAATGGGAACCGACGCTGACCGGCTTCCTGCCGGTGCGCGTGCATCACGACGACTGGGGCCGCCCCTGGGCGACGCCGCACCCTACCAATGGTTCGGGTGATTATTCCTCGCTCGCGCTGACCGATGGCTTCGTGGAACTGCCGCCCGGGCCGGCGCGCTTCACCAAGGGTTTCGTCACGCGGCTGTATCGCTGGTAGCCTAGCCGTCATGGGCCTTCCGATCGATCCAGCCTCCGTCTCGGCGCTGCCAGCCGCGCGACCGCGCGACACGCTGGGACGGCCGCTGCGCGATCTGCGCCTGTCGGTCACGGATCGCTGCAACTTCCGCTGCCCCTACTGCATGCCACGCGAACGCTTCCACGAGCACTACCGCTTCCTGAAGAGCAGCGAGCGGTTGAGTTTCGAGGAGATGGTGCGACTCACGCGCCTGTTCGTGCAGCTCGGCGCACAGAAGCTGCGCATCACCGGCGGTGAACCCCTGCTGCGCGCGGGTCTGGCCGAATTGATCGGCGATCTGACCACCCTGCCCGGCCTGCACGACGTCGCCCTGACCACCAACGGTGTGCTGCTGCCGCAGCATGCGGCCGAGCTGCGCGCGGCGGGACTCAGGCGCGTCACCGTCAGTCTCGACAGTCTGGACCCGCAGGTGTTCGCGCGCATGGCCGGTGGCATCGGTCATCCCGACGAAGTCCTGGCCGGCATTGCGGCCGCAGAGCGCGCCGGACTCACACCGATCAAGATCAACGCCGTGATCCAGCGCGGCGTCAACGAAGACAGCGTGCTGCCGCTGGTCGATCACTTCCGCGACACCGGTCACGTGCTGCGTTTCATCGAATACATGGATGTGGGCAACCGCAATCACTGGCAGCGCACCGAGGTGATCAGCGCCGCGGAACTGCTGCGCCAGATCGATGCGCACTGGCCGCTGCAGCCTTTGCAGGCCCGCTATCGTGGCGAAGTCGCGCAGCGTTACGCCTTCAGCGACGGAGCTGGCGAGATCGGCTTCATCGCCTCGGTCTCCCAGCCCTTCTGCGGCGACTGTTCGCGCGCCCGCCTGTCCTCGGACGGACGCTTCTACACTTGCCTGTTCGCCACCGCGGGCACCGATCTGCGCGGCCCGCTGCGCGCCGGCGCCAGCGACGAGGAACTGCTGGAACTGATCCGCGGCATCTGGGTGAGGCGCGGCGATCGTTACAGCGAACTGCGCGAACACCCCCTGCAGCAGCGCGGCTCGCGCGTCGAGATGAATCATGTCGGTGGCTAGAAGAAAATTGACACGGAAGACTGCGGATGGCTCGCGGTTCACGCATCTGGACGCCGCCCGACGCCCCAGCATGGTGGCTGTGGGCGCCAAGGCGGTGACGCAGCGCGTGGCCGAAGCCGAAGCGCTGGTGCGCTTGCCCCCGGCTGTGGCGCGCGAGCTGGCGCGCACCGGCCATCGCAGCAGCAAGGGTCCGATCTTCGACACCGCCATCATCGCCGGCGTCATGGCCGCCAAGCGCACGGCCGAATTCATTCCGTTCTGCCATCCCCTGGCCCTGGAGCATTGCAGCGTAACCGTCCGTGCCCGACCGCGTGGCGTCCTGCAGGTGCGTTGCCGTGCCGAGTTGCATCACAAGACCGGCGTGGAGATGGAGGCGCTGACCGGCGCAACTGTGGCCGCGCTGACGATCTACGACATGTGCAAGGCGCTGTCGCATGAGATCCGCATCGAAGCGGTGCGGCTGATCAGCAAGTCGGGCGGACGACGCCGGGTTCAGCGTGGCCAGGTGGTGAAATGAGCGCAGCATTGTACGGACTGGTTCTGACGGGCGGTCGCAGCCAGCGCATGCGGCGTGACAAGGCTGCACTGGAATATGCGGGCCAGACACAACTGGCGCGCGCGATGAACCTGATCCGTCCGCTGGTAGCGCGCAGCTTCATTTCCCTGCGCAACGACCAACTCGACGATCCGCAGCGCGCCGGCTACGAGCGCATCGTCGATCGCCTCGGCGACATGGGCCCCATCGGTGGCATTCACGCGGCGCAGGCCGAGCATCCAGAAGCTGCCTGGCTGGTGTTGGCCTGCGACCTGCCCTTCCTGGATGCGGCCACGCTGCAGCAGCTGCTGGCGGCGCGCGCACCGGGTCGATTGGCCACGGCCTTCCTCAGCAGCTTCGATGGCAAGCCCGAACCGCTGTGTGCCATCTACGAGCCTGCCAGCCGCGCCCCCCTCGAACAGTGGATTGCCGCCGGCAAGAGTTGCCCGCGTGCCTTTCTCACCCAGCACGACACCGAACTGCTGCAGCTCGCCAACGCCCACGCGCTCGACAACATCAATACCTCCGAGGAGTACCTGCAGGCGCGCGCCTCACTGCAGCCGCAGCCGGCAGGCGCTGCCGGGCCACTGCTGGCGGTGCGGGTGCAGTACTTTGCGGTCCTGCGCGAACAGGCGGGCCGCAGCGAGGAACAGCTGCAGACCCGGGCGCGCACGCCCAAGGAACTGTATGCCGAACTGCGTGAGGTGCGCGGTCTGAAGCTGGCGCCGGAGCTGCTGCGTGTGGCCATCAACGACCGCTTCGGCAACTGGGAGCAGGATCTGAAGAGCGGTGATGCCGTGGTGTTCCTGCCGCCGGTGGCGGGCGGATGAGCACCGCACGCTTTGCATTGAGCGCCGTGCCTCTGGATGGCGCGGCCTTGCGTGCCGGGCTCGCTGATCCGGCCTGCGGCGGGTTCGTGGCCTTCGAAGGCTGGGTGCGCAACCACAACGAAGGTCTCACCGTGCAGCGTCTGGCCTATGAGGCCTTTGAAACACTGGCCCTGGCCGAAGGCGAGCGCATCATCGCCGAAACTGCCGAGCGCTTCGGCATCGAACGGATCCGCTGCGTGCATCGCGTCGGTGAGCTGGCCATCGGCGAGCTGGCGGTCTGGGTAGGCGTCGCCACAGCGCATCGTGACGAGGCCTTCCGCGCCGCGCGCCATGTGATCGATGCGATCAAGCATCGTGTGCCGATCTGGAAGAAGGAATACTACACCAATGGTGACTCCGGCTGGGTGAATTGCGAGCGCTGCGCGGTGGCGCCCGTGCAGGACGTCGCAGACGAACACCACCATCAGCATGAGCATGCTCATGCGCACGAACATGAGCACCGGCGCGCGGATGCCGGTGTGGCGGCGCCGGCAGCAACGCTCACGCCGCGCGTCCCGGACTACTCGCGCCAGACGCAGTTGCCGCAGATCGGCCCGGCCGGTCAGCAGAAGCTGGCTGCAGCGCGCGTGCTGGTGGTGGGTGCAGGCGGCCTGGGTGTACCGGTGCTGCAGTACCTTGCCGGCGCGGGCATTGGCGTATTGGGTATCGTCGATGACGATGTACTCGATGCTTCGAACCTGCATCGCCAGCCGCTGTACACCCTGGCCGAGTGTGGACAGCCCAAGGCGCTGCTGGCCGCAGCGCGCATCCGGGCGCTGAACCCGCAGGTCGAAGTGCAGGTGCATGGGCTGCAGCTCAATGAGGCCAATGCCGACGCCCTGCTCGGCAACTACGATCTGGTCGTGGATTGCAGCGACAACTTCCGCACCAAGTTCGCGATCAACGACAGCTGTCGACGCCTGAACAAGACCGGTGTATTCGCCAGCGTCTATCAATATGAGGGCCAGTTGCAGGTGGTGCGCCCCGCAGGGGCCTGCCTGCGCTGCGTCTGGCCGGAGGCCCCGCGCGATGGCCTGGTGGCCAACTGCCAGGTGGCCGGCGTGCTGGGCCCGGTGCCGGGTGTGCTGGGCAATCTGCAGGCCATGGAAGTACTGAAGCTGCTGCTGGATCTGCCCGGCGCGCTGCGCGACGAAGTGCTGCTGCTCGATCTGCTGTTCCTGAGCACCCGGCGCGTGGCCGCGCATCGGGATCGCGACTGCGCCGCCCGACACGGTCGCGAAAGCATGGCGCCGCCCAGCGTCGAACTGGAAATGCAGTTCGGGACACTGGCCGAAGCCCGGGCCGCCGGCTTTACCCTGATCGACATCCGCGAGGACTGGGAGCGCGCTGCCCAGCCCGCGCCGGGCGCAAGTGCCGTCAGCGTCGCCGACCTCCTGGAACAGGCCCCGGCGCGGCAGGAAGAAGCGCTGCTCATCCTCTGCGCAGCGGGAGTACGCAGTCTGGCTGCGGCCCAGCTGCTGCACAGCCGGGGGCTGCGTCAGGTGCGCTCGCTGCGGGGCGGTCTGTCCGGCCTGCGGCGGCTGCAGCGCAAATGATCGGGACGCGTTGGGTGAGGGCTGGGCCGCGCCGGCGCGTACACTGACAACGATGCGAACTCTCGTGGTCATCCTGGTCGTCCTGGCACAGCTCACCGGCGGTGTGGCCGAAGCTGCGCATCTGCATGCGCCTGCCGACATGCAGCGCAGCCAGGAACTTGGCCAGGATCTGGAGGCCGCCGCGTCGCTGCATGCGCCGGGCGCTGCCCTCAGCGCCACGACTCCTGACCAGCCCTCGGCACATCCCGGCTGTGATCGCTGCAGCCATGGCCTGGGTCACTCCATCGTGCGCTCGCACCCGACCACTCCGGAACTGGCGGCCAGCGCCCTGCCGCTGGCCAATCTGGGCATCACCGCCTGCGACGAGTGGTGTCCGGCCACTCCCTTCGAACCTCCGCGATAAAGCCCCATGCGTCACGGCAAGCGCACTGCATCGCCTGCGATGCGGTGATTTCGTCCGTCATCCGCGCGTCTCGGGCGCGCGCACGGAGCATGAGTCATGTGGAGTCCCTGGAAACGGCTGGCCGCGTGGTGCCTGTTCGGCGCCACCGCCCTGCCCCTGCAGGCGCAGGACGCGGCAGCACCGCCGGCGCTGAGCGCGGCGCTGCGCGAGGTCCTGTCGCAGGCCCCGACGCTGGCCGGCGCGGCCGCACAATGGCAGGCGGCGCGTGCCGAGCTGCAGGCAGCGGCACGGCCGCTGTACAACCCGGAACTGACGCTGGAGCGCGAACAGGCCGATGTCGATACCACCGCGGTCGGCATTGATCTGGGCATCGACTGGTCCGGCAAACGCCGCGCGCATCGCAGTGTCGCCGCCGCCCAGCTGGCGGCGCAGCTCGCCGCCTATCGCGATACCCGCCAGCAACTGGCGCTGCAATGGCTGGATGCCTGGCTGGAGCTGCGCAATGCGGAACAGCAGCTGCGCATCGGTGCGCAGCGCGTCGCAGTGCTGCAGCAGTTCGCCGACCTGGCGGCCCGACGCTTCACCGTCGGCGATCTGAGTTCGGTGGAGCGCGACCTGGCGCTGCTGGCCTCCCAGCAGGCGCGCATCGAACAGGCGCGACTGATCGGCGCGCAGGCCCGTGCGCGGGCCACACTCGCCGGCATCAGTCCCGTCGTTCCCGACGCAGCACTGCCCGGCGAATTGCCGGCTGTCGATGCCGACGCGGCCATCGATACGACGCAGGCACCCCAGCTGCTGCAGGCGCGCGCGCTGGCCGAAGCTGCCCAGCTGCAGGTGCGCAGCGCCCAGCTGCAGCGCCGCCCCGACCCCACCGTGTCGGTGCGCACCGGCCAGGTGGACGTGGGACTGCCGCAGAAACAGAGCCTGTTCTCGCTGGGGGTATCCGTTCCGCTGCCGCTGCTCAACAGCCATGGCGCCGAGTTGCGCGGCGCACGCGCCACCGCGCGGGCCGCCGAACAGCAGCTGGCCGATCGCACCCTGCAGCTCGATGCCCAAGCCGCCCAGGCGCGCAGCAGCTTCCAGGCGCTGCGCGACGCCTGGCTGTCGCTGCCAGGAACGATGAGTAATGCGACCACCGATGGCGGCGCTACGACGGAGCGTACCGCGCTGCTACAGCGCCTGTGGCAAAGCGGCGAACTCAGCAGCGCTGATTACCTGGTGCAACTCCAGCAGACCATGGACACCGAGCTGGAACGTTCGGCCCTGTGGGCCGATGCCTGGCGCGCCTGGATCGACTGGCGCGCCGCCTGCGGACAACTCGATCAGTGGCTGGATCTCGGCGCTCTGCCGGATACCGCTGCACGCGACGAATGAAGAGGATCATTGCAATGACCCAGGCCAATTCGACCCGACCTGCATCGCACCGGGCGGCGCATCACCGGCTGTCAACACTGCTGGCACTGCTGCCGTTGATGCTCTCCGCCTGCAGCTCTGATCAAACGCCCGATGCGGGCACCGCGCCCGCGCCTGCCAGCGAGGAGCGCGTAGAGCTCAAACCGGGCGGCGCGCAACTCGCCGGCATCCGCGTGACTCCTGTGCAGCAGCAGGACGTGCCGAAACTGCTGAACGCCACCGGTGAGGTGAAGGTCAACGAATACCGCGCTGCCGAGGTCACCGCGCGCGTCGCAGCCGAAGTGGTCGAACGGCATGCGCGGCTCGGTGAACAGGTGCGCATCGGCCAGCCGCTGGTCACGCTGAGCAGTGCCGAAGTGGCCACCGCACAGGGTGAAGCGCAGCTGCGGGCGCAGGAATGGGCGCGTGTGAAGGAATTGGGCGAGGATGCGGTCGGCGGACGCCGCTATCTGGAAGCGCGCGTGGCGGCGGAACAGGCCCAGGCGCGGCTGCAGACCTTCGGTGTACCGCGCGGCGCACAGGGCGGCGGCAACCGTCGCCAGCCGCTGGGTCAGTTCACGCTCACCGCACCGCGCGCCGGCACCATCCTGCGCGACGCCTTTGTGACCGGGGAACATGTCGAGCCGGGTCATGAGCTGTTCTACATTGCCGATGAATCGGCCACCTGGATCGAGGCCCGGCTGACTCCCACTGAAGCGCAGAACGTCGTCGTCGGCGGCACCGCACAGGTGAAGATCGACGACAGCTGGCGCAGCGCGAAGATCGTGCAGAAGCATCATGCACTGGATGAAGCCACGCGCACGATTGCCGTGCGCATTGAGCTGCCCATGCAGGACGACGCGCTGCATACCGGACAGTTCGTCGAATGCCGCATTCAGAACGGCGTGGCGCAGGCCGCCATGGCGGTGCCCGAAGCGGCCCTGTATCAGGGCAGTGACGGCCACTGGGCGGTGTTCGTCGAGGAGGCCACCAACCGGTATCGGCGCGTACCCGTGGAACGCCAGCAGGATCTGGGCGGGCTGATCCAGCTCGGCGGCCTGCCGGACGGCGCGCGTGTCGTCACAGAGGGCGCTTTCTTTCTGAACGCCGAGCTGCAGAAGAGCAGCTTCGCCGAAGAAGAGTGAGACGCGCCATGCTGGATCGTTTCATCGACGCGGCCATCCGCAATCGCCTGCTGGTGCTGCTGGCTGTGCTGGCTGTCATCGCCGCCATGCTGGTACTGATTCCAAAGCTCGATCTCGATGCCTTTCCGGATGTCACCAACATTCAGGTGGTGGTCAATACCGAAGCCCCCGGCCTGGCGGCCGAGGAAGTGGAACAGCTCATCACCTATCCGGTCGAGGCGGTGATGTATGCGCTGCCGGATGTGGAAGAGGTGCGCTCCACCTCCAGCACCGGCCTGTCGGTGGTCACCGTAGTGTTCAAGGACGGCACCGATCTGTACTTCGCGCGGCAGCTGGTGTTCGAACGCCTGCAGGATGCCAAGGAGCGCATTCCCGCCGGCATCGGCACACCGCAGATGGGACCCAACACCTCGGGACTCGGACAGGTGTTCCAGTATGTGCTGCGGGCCGACGATCCCGGACGCTACGACAGCATGGCGCTGCGCGGCCTGAACGACTGGGTGGTCAAGCAGCTGCTCGCACCGACTCCCGGCGTGACGCAGATCCTCTCCTTCGGCGGCGAGGTGCGTCAGTACCAGGTGAACCTGGACCCGCAGCGTCTGCTGGCGCAGCAGCTCGACGCCAGAGCGGTGGCCAGCGCCATCGAGGAGAACAACCGCAACGCCGGTGGCTGGTATGTGGAGCGCGGCGCCGAACAGCTGGTGCTGCGGGGGGTGGGCTGGGTGCGCAGCGGCGACGACGGCCTGCGCGACATCGCCAACATTCCGCTGAAAAGCCACGACGGTGGCGTCGTGCGTGTGGCCGACGTGGCCACGGTGACCTACGGCGCCGAGCTGCGCCAGGGCGCAACGACCCTGGGTCGCCGCGACGCCCAGGGCCGCGCCCAATCACTGGGTGAGGTGGTCACCGGCATCATCCTCAAACGCATGGGCGCCAACACCAAGGCGACCATCGATGGCGTCAAGGCGCGGCTATCCATCGTGCAGCAGGCGCTGCCGGCGGGCGTGCACATCGAGCCCTTCTACGATCAGGCGCAGCTGGTGGATCAGGCCGTGCAAACCGTCTCGCGCGCGCTGCTGGAGGCCGCCGTGCTGATCATCGCCATCCTGCTGCTGTTCCTGCTCAACCTGCGCGCCACGCTGCTGGTGCTGCTGTCGATTCCTCTGTCGGTGGGCATGGCGCTGGCGGCGCTGTCCTGGTGGGGCATTTCCGCCAATCTGATGTCGCTGGGCGGACTGACCATCGCCATCGGCATGATGGTGGATGGCGCCGTGGTCATGATGGAGAACATCCATCGGCGCCTGGGCGGCGCGCAGCTCGCCGAAGATGCCGCCCCGACAACGCGTATCGCCGCCGCAGCGCGCGAAGTGGGTCGACCCATCTTCTTCGCCGTGCTCATCGTCATCGTGGTGTTCGCGCCGCTGTTCACGCTGCAGGGGGTGGAGGGCCGCATGTTCCGGCCCATGGCCATCTCCATCATGCTGGCCATGATCGCCTCGCTGCTGGTGGCACTGGTCGTTACGCCGGCCTTGGCCGCCTATCTGTTCCGCAGCGTGCCACTGGTGCATCGCGAGCTGGCGCTGTTCCGCTGGCTGGAGAACAGCTATCGACGCCTGCTGAACAGTACGCTCACTCACTGGCGTCGCGCCCTGCTCGCCGCCGCTGGATTGCTGCTGGCAGCGCTGTCGCTGTTGCCACTGCTGGGCACCGAGTTCGTGCCGGTGCTGGAGGAAGGCACGCTGGGCATGCGGCTGACGCTGGCGCCCTCGGTCAGCCTGAAGCAATCGCTGGAAGTCTCGCACCAGGTCGAAACGCTGCTGCTGCAGATCCCCGAGATCACCTATGCGCTGGATCGCATTGGCCGTCCGGAACTGGGCGGTGACCCGGAGGATGTCTCCAACCTGGAGTGGTACATCGGCGTGAAACCCTTGA